>NZ_LNSG01000005.1 GCF_001468395.1 Sphingopyxis sp. H073
TACGGGCTCCGCTACGCAGCCCATTGCTTCAACCGCGCTGATGCGCAAAACAACCGCCCGGCTCTAATACCAGCTGGGGGAAAGCTGGGGGTCACGTCAGGGGCTCTGTTGCAAACATGGGGCACGGCCGCGCGGCGTCACCCAGTTGGGGGATTAGGCAGCATTGGCGAAATGCTTATTGAGCATAATCATGGTTTCGGTCAGGGCCGAGGGTCCAATTCCGAATGCTCTTTCAACCAGGCGCACCTCCCCCATGATACCTGGCTGCAGGCACCATGCCTGGGCCTGTCCTTTGCGTAGGGCGCGCATGACCTCGAAGCCCTTGATCGTGGCGTAGGCCGTTGGCATCGACTTGAAGCCACGTACCGGCTTGATCAGCATCTTCAGCTTGCCGTGGTCGGCCTCGAGCACGTTGTTCAGATATTTCACCTGCCGGTGCTCGGTTTCCGCCGCCAGTTTGCCTTCGCGTTTCAGCTCAGCGATTGCTGCGCCGTAGCTGGGTGCCTTGTCGGTATTGAGTTTGGCCGGCTTTTCCCAGTCCTTCAGGCCACGAAGAGCTTTGCCCAGAAAGCGCTTCGCCGCTTTGGCGCTGCGTGTCGATGACAGATAGAAATCAATCGTGTCGCCCCGTTTGTCGACCGCCCGGTACAGGTAGGTCCATTTGCCCCGCACCTTTACGTAGGTCTCATCCAGACGCCAGCTCGGATCAAAGCCGCGCCGCCAGAACCAGCGGAGACGCTTCTCCATCTCCGGCGCGTAGCGCTGCACCCAGCGATAGATCGTCGTATGATCGACATCGATCCCACGCTCGGACAGCATTTCCTCGAGATCACGGTAGCTGATGCCGTATCGACAATACCAGCGCACCGCCCATAGGATGACCTCGCCGGTAAAATGCCGTCCTTTGAAATCGTTCATCGCAACTGACCTTGACAGTACATGAGCCCAATCTTGGAAACCGTGTCAGAGTTTGCAACAGAGCCCTTCATAGGACCCCCTGCCCGAATCGAACGGCTGTACAGGTAGGTGTATCGTGTGAATCTTCTATGACAGCCGGAGAAACGCTCGTGGGTATCCTGTGCGGATGCGCCGTCGGCGAAGCGATATGCGCGATGCCGTCCTGCTCAGGGAGCAAACTTGGCAACGGTGTGGTGAGGCTCTATCTAGATTGGGAAAGCCAGCCGAATTCGGGCGGAGCTTAATTCGAACGGCTGTACAGAAGGGTGTCAGGTTTGAGTCGCTTGCGATATATGTCCGATGAAGCCTCGCCCCAGGCAGAGCGGATGAGTGAGGCCGCGTATGACCTTGCCGAAGAGAGCGGTCTGGCAGCGCTCAGCGCACGAAGTCTGGCGCGAAAGACAGGAATGAGCCCGTCGGCAATCAATTACCACATCGGCAATCGCGAGCGGCTCATCGCGCAGATCGCGTTCAAGGCTATCGCGGTATCTAGCCGCTGGCGGCAGTCGCAGGCCGCTTTACAGGAAGAGGGTGCCCCGAGGTGGGCCGAGCTTGATCACGTGTTCACGTCGCTGTTGCAGGATCGGTTGAGCACCGGCCGTATGGTGATGGCACTTTTGCAGGAACTGGAGAACGAGGCCGTCGCCAGCGGTCAGACCGCTATCGAAGAGGCGCTGCGCGAGGAAATGTTCGCTGAAACGGCGTTCTGGCGCGATCTGGCAATCCGCCATGGCGAAAGCGTGGATGCGTGTAGCGCGACATCGTCGGTGACTGGTCAGCGACATTGATGGTGATGTGTCAGCGGTGACGTTGGGGATAGTGTCACACGAGGTTGGCCTGGATCAAGAGGCGTTGTCGCGCAGCGATGTCGCTGGCATGGTTTCGATGTCGCTGGGCGATGTCGCTGGATCAGGAGCACTGTCGCGGAGCGATGTCGCTGAGGCCAGGGCGGATCGCCTGCGATAGCTCTCGACGTTCATTTCCAGGATAGTGGCGTGGTGAACGAGCCTGTCGATGGCAGCGACAGTCATTGCCTTATCCAAAAAAATGGAATCCCAACCGCTGAATGGTTGGTTGGCGGTGATCATGATGGAGCGCCTTTCGTATCTGGCAGAGATGAGTTCGAACAGGACGCTGGTCTCTGCCTGGTCCTTGCGGACGTAGGACAGGTCATCGAGGATGAGCAGGTCGAAGCGGTCGAGCCTGGCGATCTCCTGGGTCAAGGTCAGGGACTGACGTGCGGCCTGCAAACGCTGGACGAGATCGGTGGTTCGGGTGAAGAAGACCCGGTATCCGCGCGCGACGAGCTCGTTGCCGATGGCGGCTGCGGCGTGGCTCTTGCCGGCACCGGGCGGACCAAATGCCAGAAGATTGTGGCCCGCCTTGAGCCAGGCATCTCCTTGGGTCAGAGCCATGACCTGGGCCTTGCTCAAGGTGGGAACGAGGCTGAAGTCGAAGGCATCCAGGGTCTTGCCGGGAGGCAGCCGTGCTTCTGTAAGATGGCGCTGGATCCGGCGTTGTTCGCGTTCGGCGAGTTCCAGTTCGGCCAAGGCTGCCAGCAGGCGCGAAGCCGGCCACCCCTCCTTGTCCGCTCGTGAACAGAAGTCCGGCCAGAGACGGGCAATGGTGGGCAGACGCAGCGTGCCAAGCAACATGGGCAGCTGGGCGGTGTCGACAGTGATGCTCATGCGGCCATCTCCCTGGCGGTGAGCAGATCGTCGTATGTGTCAGGCTGGGGAATATCGACGACCACATCGGCCGGCTCTTTGCCGGGGCGTTGGAAGCGCTCCTGCAGATCCCTCAGATCGGGTAAACCCTGGCCATCGAGTATGCCGGTCAGGGTCGCGGCGAGCTCAGCCTCGCAGGCCTGGTCATGCGCAAGCCACAGCAGCCCCACCATGCTGCGGCATGCGGCGGCTTTGGGAAGCGCACCCTCCAGAGCATCCCAGCAGCGGCGATATCCGCAAGATAACCCGACAGGTCGCCAAGGCAGTAGGAGAGCCCGCTCGCGGCGAGGAATTGATCGCAAAAATGGACCGCCAACTGGCCGACCTTGCGCGCGATCCGGGCCCGCCGCTACGAGTGGCTGCGTGGGATGGTGCTGGCTTCAATGCAAGCACGGGGTCTCTCTATGACACTGTGCTCAAGACAGCCGGTGCGACCAATGTTGCCAACACACTGCAGAAGAGCAGCTACGGCAAACCGGATATCGAAATCCTGCTCCTTTCTGCTCCGTCCCTGCTGGTGAAAGGCGCCGGGGTAGGTCGCCGCCCGGGGCTTCGCGAAAACGTCGAGCGACACCCTCTAATCCGTCGCTACTGGGACGGTGAACGGCACGATTTCGTGCCCGATACGGACACCGCCTTTTCACCTATGCTTGAACGCTTTGGCCTTGATCAGGATCGTGCCGTGGACGCACATATCCGCACCGCTGTGGCTGAAGGCGCAAACCCTGAATTCTTTGATTGGCCCGACACACGGCGGGGCCGAACGAAAGCCCGCATCGTCCTGCGCCGTCTTGCCGCTGCCGGTCACGAGCACGTGGGTCCCTGGCGCGTCTGGTTCGACCGCGCTCCCGTTGAAACCGATGAAACGGAACAGTGAGGTTGCGCCTGCAATTTCAGCGCGAACTTTGATTGGCATGATCGAAGTTTGGGTCTAGAGATATTCAATGATGATGCGGGTTTGCCCGTGCCATCGATGATCGCGCCGGTGCCCCCAACGGGGCTTAATCGGGAATGCGGTGCGGGAGCGTAGCTCCCAAATCCGCGGCTGTCCCTGCAACTGTAAGCGGATAGCGCGATGCACATTTTTCCTGCGCGTGCAGGAAAAGCCACTGGACCGCGCATGAACGCGCATCTGGGAAGGCGTGCATCAAGCTGTGACCCGCGAGCCAGGAGACCTGCCGGCGCTCTGGTCGCTCTTGCCCGGGTCCAGGGGATGGCCAAGGCACGGTACTCTTCCGTCTGAGCGACGAAGCTGTGCGGCTGGGGCTGCACGGCCGCGTGGTTTCGGGCGTCTGTCGCGCCAGCCCGTTGTCGCGCGCCGACCGGACCTGTCCGGCAAGCCCTGCCCGGTGTCGCTCTGGCGCGCGGAGGAACTGCCATGTCGGACCTGTCAAAGGTACCCGTCACGATCATCACCGGCTTTCTGGGTGCCGGTAAGACCACGCTGATCAGCCACCTGATCCGCAACGCTGGCGGACGCCGATTGGCTGTGGTCGTCAATGAATTCGGTACTCTGGGGGTGGATGGGGACATCCTACAATCCTGCGCCATTCCCGATTGCCCGGCGGAAAACATCGTCGAACTGGCCAACGGCTGCATCTGCTGCACCGTGGCGGACGATTTCATTCCCACCGTAGAGCGCCTGCTCGCGCTTGATCCGCGCCCTGACCATATCCTGATCGAGACATCAGGGCTGGCCCTGCCCAAGCCCTTGCTCAAGGCCTTCGACTGGCCGGCAATCCGCAGTCGCATCACGGTGGATGGCGTCCTTGCGCTGGCCGATGCCGAAGCGGTTGCTGCCGGACGGTTTGCCCCCGATCTTGCAGCGCTGGAGGCCCAGCGCGCCGCAGACCCGGGGATCGACCACGAAACCCCGCTGTCCGAAGTCTTCGAGGACCAGCTTGCCTGCGCCGATCTCGTTTTGCTGACCAAGGTTGATCTGGCCGGACCTGACGGAGTCGCTGCCGCAAGGGCAGCCATTGCGGCCGAAGCACCCCGCCCCGTGCCTGTGATCGAGATAGCCGAAGGGATTGTCGACCCTCGCGTGATCCTTGGACTTGGAGCTGCCGCCGAAGACGATATCGCTGCCCGGCCCTCGCATCACGACAATGAGGATGATCACGAGCACGACGATTTCGACAGCACCGTCATCGCGCTCGGCGAGATTGCCGATCCCGCCGATTTGGTGGCGCGTATCGAAACGCTCGCCCGCGACCATCGCATCCTGCGGGTAAAAGGCTACGCTGCCGTGACTGGCAAGCCCTTGCGCCTCTTGGTGCAGGCCGTCGGGTCGAGGGTTCGTCACCAGTACGACCGCCCATGGCGCCCCGATGAGCGGCGCCAGACCACCCTGGTCGCCATCGCCGAGCATGACGATATCGACGAGCCTGCCATTCGCGCGGTGCTGGCAGGCTAAGCTAGGCCGTGCACGTCATCTTTCGCGAAACGCATGGGATGGAGGAAACGGCCATCCCACAGGATCTGGGGCAGGAGCCTGCGGATCTTGTCGTCCTGTCCTTCTCGGACAGCGATCTTGGTGCGTTCGCGGAAGGCTGGCGCCAGGCGCAAGCGGCGGATCCGGCATTTCCTTCGTTGCGGCTCGCCAATCTTGCCGCGCTGATCCACCCTTTGTCGGTCGACACCTATATCGAAAAGACATTGGCCGGGGCAAAGGCCGTGCTGATCCGGCTGATCGGCGGCACGCCCTATTGGAGCTACGGCCTTCAACAGGTCGAGACCCTCGCCCGATCGCGCGGGATTGCGCTTGCTGTCCTGCCTGCCGATGGTCGGCCGGATTGGCACCTCGACAGTGTCTCCACGCTTCCTGCCGCCACGCTGGCCAAGCTTTGCCAGTTGTGTGACGAGGGCGGCGCGGCAGCGGCGCGCGCGGCCCTGGCCGCTCTCGCGCACGCCGCAGGGCTTGGCGTCAGCACTGTGACGCAATGCACGGCTTTGCCGGCAACTGGCGGATGGCACCCCTCCTGCGGGATCATCGATCCTGCCAGCTTCAGGCCCAATGCGGATCGGCCGCTGATCCTGATCGTCTTCTACCGTGCGTACCTCGCCGCACACGACCTGCACCCGATCGCCGCGCTTCATTCCGCGCTTGAACAACGCGGCTTTGACGCGCTCTCGATCTTCGTCCCCTCGCTCAAGCCCCCTGAGGTCAGGGCACAGGTGGATCGCTGGGTGCGTTCGCTGGCGCCTGCAGCCATCGTCAATGCCACGGCTTTTTCAGCGCGGGGCGAGGATGGCGGAACGCCGCTCGACGGGGGGGGCGTTCCGGTCTTCCAGATCGCGCTTGCCACCGCACCGCGCGCAGGATGGGCGCGCACATCGCGTGGCCTCTCGCCGGCTGACCTTGCCATGCATGTCGTACTCCCCGAGATTGACGGGCGCATCTTTGCAGGCGTGTCGAGCTTCAAGGAAGCGGGCGAACGCGATCCGGCACTCGGCTTCGCTCCCTATTCGCACCGCGGCGATGACAACCGGATCGCAGCGGTCGCCGACCGCGTGGCGCGCTGGATCGGGCTGGCCCGCAAGCCGGCATGCGAACGCCGCGTCGCCCTGATCCTGTCGACCTACCCCGGCAAGGCCTACCAGATGGCGCACGCCGTGGGTCTTGACGCGCTGGCCTCAGTCGATGCGATTGTCGCCGATCTGGCAGAGGCCGGGTACAAGGTCAGCCGCCCCACCGATCTTGCCAGGCAGCTGGCGACCGAGCATCTGGTCTGGCCTTTGAATGCCTATCGCACTGCCATGTCCGCCCTGCCCGAGACGCTGCGGCAGGACCTTGCCTCGGCATGGGGAGAGCCGGAAGACGATCCGCTGGCTGTCGATGGGGCATTTCGCTTCCCGGCGCTCACGCTCGGCCAGGTGCTGGTGGCGCTTCAGCCCGAGCGGGGCGAGCCTATCAGTCGCGATGCAGACTATCACGACCTCTCGCGCTGCCCGCGGCACGCCTATGTCGCCTTCTACCTGTGGCTGGGCCAGCAGGGTACGGATGCGCTGGTCCATGTTGGCGCGCATGGTACGCTGGAATGGCTGCCGGGGAAGGCTGTAGCGCTGTCTGACGCTTGCTGGCCCGAAGCGCTGACACAAGCGATGCCGGTCATCTATCCCTTCATCGTCAACGATCCGGGCGAGGCAGCGCAGGCCAAGCGCCGCATCGGTGCTGTCACCATCGGCCATGTGCCGCCGCCGCTCGTCCCGACCGGAAGCGGCGCCGGGCTGGGCCGGATCGAGGCTTTGCTGGACGAATTCTCCAATGCCGACGGGCTGGACCCTGCCCGCCGGGACCGTCTGCAGAAATCCATCCGCGAGGAAGCTGCCGCGCTGGGGCTGGAGGCAGAGCTCGGCCTTGATACCGCCACCACTCTGGTCGAAGCGATCACCCGGATCGATCGCTTCGTCTGCGATGTGAAAGCCAGCCAGTTCGGTGACGGTCTCCACGTTTTCGGCCGCGGTGAACAGGGCGCGGCAGAGCGGAACGGGCTTCTGGCTGGGCTGGACGGCCGATGGATCGCTCCCGGACCATCTGGCTCGCCCCATCGCGGACGAACCGATGTGCTGCCGACGGGACGCAACCTCTACACGATCGATCCGCGCGCAGTACCTTCGCGCGCAGCGCATGCACAGGGCGTCGTGCTCGCCGAGGAGCTGCTCCGCCGCCATCTGCAGGATCACGGCGACTACCCGCGTGGCCTTGTGGTGGATCTGTGGGGTTCGGCCACCATGCGCACGGCTGGTGAAGAGTTTGCGATGGCGCTGCACCTTCTGGGGGCAAAGCCGATGTGGGACATGGCTTCAGAGCGCGTGACGGGGGTTGAGATTCTCCCACTCGCCATGCTCGACCGCCCTCGCCTCGATGTAACGCTGCGCGTTTCGGGCCTGTTTCGTGATGCCTTTCCCACCCTGCCCGCCTTGTTCGGTCAGGCCGTCCGGGCGCTGTGCACCAGGGACGAACCCGCCGACTGGAACCCTTTCGTTGCCTTGGCCCCAGCGCCGCGCGTCTATGGTCCGCGTCCGGGCCGGTATGGACTCGGGATCGGAGACGCGGCCGAAACCTATACCGATGATGCCCGGCGTGCGGCGGGCGAAGCATGGCTGGCAGCCTCCGACCACGCGCTGGATAGCGTTTCCGATTCCAGCACGGGAAGCGAGGCTGACCCCGATGGCATCCGTCTGCGAGTGGCCAGCGCGGACGCCTTCGTCCACCTGCAGGACCTGCCTGAAACCGACCTCTTGCTGGCCGCGGACTATGCCGGGCACGAGGCAGGCTTTGCCGCAGCCCAGGCGATTGTCGGAGGCAAGGCCGCACTCTATCATCTCGACAATCGGGACCCGAACAACCCGGCGGCCCGCACGCTGACCGAAGAAATTGCCCGCGTGGTCCGTGCCCGAGCCGCCAATCCAGGCTGGATCGCAGGAATGATGCGCCACGGCTTTCGTGGGGGCGCGGAACTGGCCGCGACGCTGGACCATCTTGGCGCTTTCGCACATCTTTCCGGCAGCGTGCCGCCGCAGCTGATCGACCTTTATCACGAGGCAACGCTCGGCCAGTCCGAAGTTCGCGCCTTCCTCGAACGCGAAAATCCCGATGCACTGGCGGCGATGGAAGCGCGCTTTGCCGCGCTGCATGCCGCGGGCCTCTGGCGCACCCGGCGAAATTCCATCCTGGCCAGCCTGCGGGAGGCACCATGACCGGATTTGCCGTCAAGGGCTGGTGCCCGGACGCATGGCACCCGATGATATCCGGCGACGGCCTACTGGTGCGGGTCAAACCCCGGCTCGGGCGGCTGACACGGGAGCAGGCGCTGGCCCTTTGCGATGCGGCCGCCACCTGCGGCAGCGGGCTGATCGACCTGACGCGGCGCGCCAATCTGCAGATTCGCGGCGTTGCCCAAGATCGCTGGCCCTTGCTGATCCAAAGGCTGATTGCGCTGGAATTAGTGCAGCCCGAGCCTGCACTCGAAGCGCGGCGCAACGTCCTTGTCGCGCCCGACTGGCAGGAGAACGACGACACCCACCGCATCGCCAACGCCCTGCTGGCCCGGATAGGCGAATGGCCCGATCTTCCCGGCAAGGTCGGGTTCGTCATCGATGCCGGCCCTGCCGCTGTGCTGACCGGCGCATCCGGCGATTTCCGTGTCGAACGCGGCACGGACGGCAGCCTCATCCTTCGCGCCGATGGTTGCCTCACCGGATCAAGCCTGTCTCCAGGCACGGAAGCGGACGCCCTGATCGCTCTCGCTCACTGGTTCGCCGCGAGCGGCGCCGCCGCAGCCGGGCGCATGGCCCGTTGGGATGCGGAACTTCCCGCATGGGCAAAAGGTGCGATCGCGCCTGCAATGGCTGAACCGGGCCATGTGCTTGGCACCGGACATCATCCATCGATCGCGCTGGCGTTCGGGCTGATAGAGGCTTCGGAGCTCGCCATCCTGCTCGAATCCGGTTCTGCTTCTGGACTGCGAACAACACCGTGGCGGCGGCTGTTGATCGAGGGGGCGGCGGCTGCCCGGACCCACCCGTCCACCGGCGCTAAACCTGATCCGCTGCCCCATGTGGAAGCCTGCCCGGGCGCACCATTGTGCGCACAGGCGACGGTTGAAACCCGTGCGCTTGCGCGCCGACTTGCGCCCTATGTCTCGGGACGGCTGCACGTTTCGGGTTGTGCCAAAGGCTGCGCCTGCTCGCAGGTGGCCGATGTCACGCTGACCGGACGCAACGGCAGGTTCGATCTGGTCCTTGCTGGCAAAGCCGGATCGCCTCCGTCCCGCTCCGGCTTGAGCGCCAGCGAAATCCTCGCGCATTTTGGAGCCGTCTGATGCCCCATGTCTATGAAACCGACGGGGCAGCGATCTATCGCCAGTCGTTTGCCACGATCCGCGCCGAAGCCGATCTCTCCCCTTTCGCGCCAGGCGAAGAGCAGGTGGCAGTGCGGATGATCCATGCGGCCGGGATGGTCGGACTTGCAGCGCATATCCGGTTCTCGTCGGGATTTGCCGATGCGGCACGCGCTGCGCTGGCCGGCGGCGCGCCGATACTGTGCGATGCGCGGATGGTGTCTGAAGGGATCACCCGCGCCCGGCTTCCCGGGAGCAACGCAATCATCTGCACGCTGCAAGATCCTGCGGTGCCTGACCTTGCACGCAAGATCGGCAACACCCGATCCGCTGCCGCGCTGGAACTGTGGCGGCCCATTCTGGCGGGTGCGGTCGTGGCGATCGGCAATGCACCAACCGCGCTGTTTCATCTGCTGAACATGCTGGAAGACCCCGCCTGCCCACGCCCTGCGGCGATCATCGGCTGTCCGGTGGGCTTCGTGGGAGCAGCTGAATCCAAGGCTGCCCTCTGGGCCGCTCCTCCTGCACCCTGCTGCGTCGTCGAGGGCCGCCTTGGCGGCAGTGCCATCACCGTGGCGGCCATCAACGCGCTGGCGAGTACGGCCGAATGAACGCCGGCACGAACATCGGCACCATTCACGGTGTCGGGCTTGGTCCGGGTGCGGCAGACCTGCTGAGCGTGCGCGCCGACCGGCTTGTACGCACGGCGCACCACGTCGCCTATTTCCGCAAGGCTGGGCGGCCCGGCCAGGCAAGGCGCATCGTGGAAGGGATGCTCCGCGCTGACGTGATCGAGTTTCCGATGGAATATCCGGTAACCACCGAAATCCCGGTATCCGATCCTCGCTACAATGCCTGCCTGTCGGCGTTCTACACGCACTGTTCGGAGCGGCTTGCAGCGATTTCGCAGCAGGGTGAGGACGTCGTCGTGCTGTGTGAGGGCGACCCGTTCTTCTACGGCTCCTTCATGCACCTCCATGCCCGCCTTTCAGGCCGCATACCGGTGGAAGTCGTCCCTGGCATCACGGGCATGTCTGGCGCCTGGACCGCGACGGACCTGCCGATCACCTGGGGCGATGATGTGATGACCGTGGTCATGGCCACGCTGCCGGAAGCCGAGCTTGCCCGCCGGATCCGCGAGACTGACGCGCTGGTGGTGATGAAGATCGGTCGGAACCTGCCCAAGCTTCGCCGCGCCGTGGCAGCCGCCGGGCGCATGGATGCGGCATGGCTGGTCGAACACGCAGCGATGCCCGGACAGCGCGTCACCATGCTGGCCGAGGCTGAGGCGGTGACCCCCTATTTCTCGATCCTGCTGATCCATGGTCAGGGGAGGCGACCATGACCGGGGAAAAGGACAAGGGTTGGCTAGCAATCGCCGGTCTGGGACCAGGAGACGAGGCACTCGTCACACCCGAAGTCACCGCCGCGCTGGCCGGGGCTACGGACGTGATCGGGTACATTCCCTATGTCGCCCGGATAGCTGCACGCGAAGGCCTGACGCTTCACCCCTCGGACAACCGGGTGGAGCTCGACCGCGCCGCTCTGGCGCTCGATCTTGCGGCGCAGGGCCGCAGGGTCGTTGTCGTATCGTCAGGTGATCCGGGGGTGTTCGCGATGGCCTCGGCGGTATTCGAAGCGCTTGAGGCAGGTCCTTCCCGCTGGCGGACGCTGGATATCAGGGTGCTGCCGGGCATCACCGCCATGCTGGCCGCCAGTGCACGGGCCGGGGCACCGCTGGGTCACGATTTTTGCGCGATCAATCTTTCCGACAACCTGAAACCCTGGGCCATGATCGAAAAGCGGCTGCGGCTGGCCGTGGAGGCGGACTTTGCCTTGGCGCTTTACAACCCCCGCTCGAAGGCACGTCCCGAAGGCTTCGCCCGTGCGCTGGCCTTATTGAAGGAGCTGTGCGGCGATGATCGCCCGATGCTGTTTGCCCGCGCCGTCACAACGCCGCAGGAAGATCTGCGCATCGTGCCGCTGGGCAAGGCGCACGATGAAATGGCCGACATGCGCACCACGGTGATCGTGGGATCAAGCCGGACGCGGATCATCGAACGTGCGGCAGGCCCTATCCTCTATACGCCCCGGTCCGTTGCGGAAGTGGCCTCATGACCAAGCCATTCCAGCACATCTTCTGCGCGACAGACCTCGATCCGGTCACCGATCACCGGGCGGTCGATCATCACGACCGGAAGCTTGAGCTGGCGCGCAGCGACAAGCTTTGCCTCGGCGCCCGTGCCACCGGCGTTCTTGCACACAACAAGGTCGATCATGTGAGACTGCATCAGCAGCCGATCACCTTCAGCCGTAAACGGCCCGCGATCGATGACAAGGTCGTGGGAGGGCAGGCCTGGGGGCGCAGCCGGAGGGTCAACAAAGCGCAGCAGGTAGTGATGCTGCGGCTGTGCGGCAAAGGCTTCCACATGCATTCGGCCCAGCGCGAGCAGGATGCGGCGCGGCGTGCCCGCAAGTTTGGCCACCGCAGCGGCAGTGTCTCTCACGCATGTCCAGCGATCGCCCGACCCGGCCTCCCATGCGGGTCTGGTCAAGGCGATATGGGCAATCCCGGCAATCCGCGCGGCCTTTATGGCATGTGCGCTCATAGTCGCGGCAAAGGGATGCGTCGCATCGACCAGATGCGTGATGCGATGGTCTTGGAGATAGGCCACAAGCCCCGCCACCCCACCAAAGCCGCCGACGCGGATCGGCACCGGCTGTGGCCGCGGGTTGTCGGTCCTGCCCGCGTAGCTGAGTGTCGTCGCAACCTGCGCTGCCGCAAGCAGGCGCGCCAGTGCGCTCGCTTCGGTTGTTCCGCCAAGCAGGAGAACATTCGGCATGGCTGACATGGACCCTCGCGCATGGTTGACGATCATCGGCATCGGTGAAGACGGCGTGGACGGCCTGTGCTCAGCGGGCCGGGCCGCGCTGGCCAGGGCCGAACTGGTCATGGGATCGGCGCGCCATCTAGCGCTGCTTCCCGCGCTTACCTGCGCGGTCTTCAAATGGCCAGTTCCCTTTGCCGACGGCATAGCCGAACTGCTGGCGCATCGCGGGCGGCGGGTGGTCATGCTGTCATCGGGCGATCCGTTCTGGTTCGGCGCAGGCGCAAGCCTTGCGCGCCATCTCGGTCCGGCGGAATGGGTTGCGCACCCCGCGCCATCGACCTTCAGCCTTGCTGCCGCCCGGCTGGGCTGGCCGATCGAGGAAACGGCCTGCCTCGGCCTGCACGCAGCGCCGCTGGACCGCTTGTGCCCCCATATCGCACCCGCCCAGCGCGCCATTGTCCTGCTGCGCGATGGCGATGCCGTTGCCACGGCGGCGCAATATCTGACCAGCAAGGGCTTCGGCCCATCGACGCTTCATGTGATGGAAGCGCTGGGCGGCCCCCATGAACGCCTCCGCGTGACGACCGCGCAAGCCCTGCCGTTCGCAGACATTGCCCATCCCGTTGCCGTGGGCATCGCGTTCGCCGGTTCAGGCAATGTCCTGCCCGTCACATCCGGCAGACCGGATGCGTGGTTCGATCACGACGGACAGATCACCAAGGCCCCGGTGCGCGCCCTGACCCTCTCGGCCCTCGCCCCGCGTGCCGGTGAATGGCTCTGGGATATCGGCACGGGTTCTGGGTCAATCGCGATCGAATGGCTGCTGGCTCATCCCGCCAACCGGGCGACCGCGTTCGAAGCCGATCCGCTACGGGCCGGCCGCGCCCGCGCAAACGCCAAGGCTCTGGGTGTAGACCGGTTGGATGTGATCAATGCCCGGATGCCCGAAGGCCTGCCGGAAGGCCCCCATCCGCATGCTGTGTTCATCGGTGGCGGCTTGTCCGACCCGCTGCTCGATGCCCTCTGGGCCCGGCTGCCTGATGGAACGCGGCTGGTGGCGAACGCCGTGAGCCTTGAATCTGAAGCCGCTCTTACCCGTTGGCATGGCGCAAAGGGCGGCAGTCTGCTGCGGATCGAACTGGCCGATGCCGTGCCCCTTGGCCAGCGGCATGGCTGGAAGGGGCGCTATCCCGTGGTACAGTGGAGCGTCACGCTATGATCGTGGCTGGCTTCGGCTTTCGGCGCGGCGCAGGCCTCGCTTCGCTGCGGGCGGCGCTGGAACTGGCGCAGGACGGGCTGCCCCCTATAACCCATTTGGCGACCGCCATCGACAAGACGTCTGCGTTGGTACCGCTTGCAGAGGCACTGGGACTGCCGATGACCGGCATCCCATCGGCGTCCCTGTCCACCACGCCTACGCCCACCAGCTCTGCCGCCAGCCTGAAGGCACGCGCGACCGGCAGTGTCGCAGAAGCCTGCGCGCTGGTCGCCGCTGGTCCGGGCGCCCGCCTTTTGCGCACGCGCCACATCTCGCCCGATCGCATGGCCAGCTGCGCCATTGCCGAAGGATCACAGCCATGACCGTCCACTTCATCGGCGCCGGCCCCGGCGCACCCGATCTTTTGACCCTGCGAGGGCGCGACCTGATCGCCGCCAGCCCGGTCTGCCTCTATGCCGGTTCGCTGGTTCCCGTGGCTGTACTCGATCACTGTCCGCCCGGTGCCCGCATCGTCAACACCGCGCCCATGACGCTGGACGAGATCATCGCCGAGATAGCGGAGGCTGACGCCGCAGGGTGCGATGTTGCCCGCCTCCATTCGGGCGACCTGTCCGTCTGGTCGGCAATGGGCGAACAATTGCGCCGCCTGCGCGCACTGGACATTCCGTTTACGGTCACGCCGGGTGTTCCCGCCTTCTCGGCGGCAGCGGCGGCTCTGGAAGCCGAACTGACCTTGCCCGAGCTCGGCCAGTCGCTGGTACTCACGCGCACGCCAGGGCGGGCCAGCGCGATGCCGCAGAGCGAGAGCCTCGCCAATTTCGCTGTGACGGGCGCGACTCTGGCTATCCATCTATCGATCCACAACCTCGCGCGGGTCGTGGCCGATCTTGCTCCCGCCTATGGCGCGGATTGCCCCGTTGCGGTCGTCTGGCGCGCCAGCTGGCCCGACCAGCGGATCGTCCGGGCCACCCTCGACACCGTCGAAACAGCCATCGCCGGCAGCATGGAACGAACCGCGCTGATCCTTGTCGGACGGGTGCTGGGGGCGGAGGACTTCGCACAAAGCAGCCTCTACGCCCACGGCTACGACCGGCGCTTCCGCCCACAGGATGCGAGCTCGCGCTTTGCAGGAGCCGGGGAATGAGCGTTTCAGGCCTGATGATCGCCGCTCCGGCATCGGGAACGGGCAAGACTACGGTCATGCTGGGCCTGCTGCGAGCGCTGGTTGAAGACGGCGCGGTGGTCCAGCCCTTCAAGAGCGGTCCCGACTATATCGATCCCGCCTTTCACCGCGCCGCCTGCGGCCGTGCGTCGTTCAACCTCGATACTTGGGCCATGAATGGCGAGCTGATCGCTGCAATCGCGGGAGAGGCTGTTGGCGCGGACATGGTGCTTGCCGAGGCTTCGATGGGCCTTTTCGATGGTGTCGCGAGCCGGGGTGCCGTTGGCAATGGCGCCAGTGCGGACATTGCACGGACAATGGGCTGGCCGGTTGTGCTGGTGCTGGACGTGTCCGGACAAGCCCAATCCGCCGCTGCAACGGCGCTCGGTTTCAAGCATCTGGATGACACGCTGCCGTTTGCAGGCGTGATCCTGAACCGGGTGGCCAGTCCCCGCCATGAACGGCTGGTGCGCCGGGGGATGGAAGCGATAGGCATGCCTGTGCTGGGTGCCCTGCCCCGGCGCGGCGATCTCACCCTGCCAGAACGCCATCTCGGTCTGGTCCAGGCTGTCGAGCATCCCGATCTCGAGCGGGCGATATCGGACTATGCCGCATTTCTGCGTGCAAATGTCGATCTGAATGCCATCCGCCATGCCGCCAGCAGCAACAGCGCCCCGCCTCCGGCCCCCGGCCAACTGCCGCTTCCCCCTGCCCAGCGGATTGCCATCGCCCGCGATCCCGCCTTTTCCTTCGTCTATCCCCATGTGCTCGAAGGTTGGCGGCGGGCTGGCGCGGAGATCATGCCCTTCTCGCCATTGGCAAACGAGGCCCCTGCCCGCGATGCCGATCTTGTCTGGCTGCCGGGCGGCTATCCGGAATTGCACGCAGGGACCATCGCTGCAGCGACGAACTTCCTGACCGGCCTGCGCCATCACGCCAAGACCCGCCCGGTCCACGGCGAATGCGGCGGCTACATGGTTCTGGGCGAGGCCTTGGTGGACAAGTCGGGAGAACGGCATCGTATGGCCGGCCTGCTGGGGCTTGTTACCAGCTATGCACAGCGCAAGATGCATCTCGGCTATCGCCAGGCCGAACTGCTGGCACCGATAGCCGGACTGGCCAAAGGCAAAAGACTGCGCGGCCACGAGTTCCACTACTCGACGATCCTCGAGCAGACAGACGCAGCGCTGGCATGTGTAACCGATGCAGATGGCGTCGCGGTTGCCGAAACAGGCTCGTATCGCGGCCGCGTGACCGGAACCTTCTTCCACATGATCGCGAACGCATCGTGAAAGGGTTCGTATCATTTGTGGGTGCGGGCCCTGGCGATCCCGAGCTGCTGACCCTTAAAGCCGTTTCTCGTCTTGAGACAGCGCAGGTGGTCCTGTTTGATGATCTGGCTGCGGGACCGATCCTGGCCCGCGCGCGCGATGACGCTGAACTGGTAGCGGTAGGCAAGCGCGCCGGTCGGCCATCTCCAAGTCAGGCCGAAGTCAGCCGTCTTCTGGTGGACCATGCCCTGGCCGGGAAGCATGTCATCCGGCTCAAATCGGGAGATGCTGGCTTGTTCGGCCGACTCGAAGAAGAAATTGAGGCGCTTCGCCATGCGGGAATCTCGTTCGAGATCATTCCTGGCGTCAGCTCGGCGACCGCCGCAGCGGCAGCTGCCGCGATACCACTGACACGACGCGAGCACGCTAGACGCGTCCAGTTCGTAACCGGACATGGCAAGACTGGCACTTTACCCGAAGACCTCAATCTATCAGCGCTTGCCGACCCTTGTGCCACAACGGTCGTCTTCATGCCAAAGCGCACATTTCCGGCGCTTGCTGCGCAGCTTGTCGCGGCAGGACTTGCGGACGATACTGCAGCCTTGTTGGCAGAAAACATTAGCCGACCGGACCAAAGACTTACCAGAAGCACTATTGCCGGACTTGCTCGGTCACTTGCCGACGGCGGATCGGATGCAACCGCACTGGTGATCTACGGCCCCATGATGGAGGAGGCATGATCCACCTCCATCTGATCGGCATAGGCACCGGGAATCCCGACCACCTGACGCGTGCTGCAATACGCACAATCAACGCGGTCGATCTCATTCTGCTGCCCCGCAAAGGCGATGCCAAATCAGATCTCCTGGACCTGCGCCACTCCATCTGTGGCGCCGCATTGGCCTCACCGGTCCGCATGGCCGAGTTCGACATGCCCGTTCGCCGACAGGATGGCGACTACACGCAGGCCGTCGACGATTGGCACGATGCGATTGCAGCGATTTGGGCAGAGCAGATAGCAGTTCACCTTCCTGATGGTGGGCGGGTCGCGCTGCTCGTGTGGGGCGATCCGTCGCTTTACGACAGCACACTGCGTATTGCCGATCGGCTCCGGACGGCTGGGGTCGACCTAACTGTTCGCGTCGAACCCGGTATCACCAGCATTCAGGCTCTTACGGCTGCTCACGCCATCCCGCTGAACGCCTTGGCCGAACCTGTCACGATCACCACCGGCCGCAGGTTGCGCCGGGAAGGCTGGCCGCTGGGAGTGCACACGATCGTCGTCATGCTCGATTCCGGCTGCGCCTTCGAAGTCCTCGATCCTGCTGGCATCACGATCTGGTGGGGTGCCTATCTGGGCATGTCGCAAGAAGCACTGGTGCATGGGCCACTTGCCGATTCTGCGCCGCAGATTGCCGCGCGCCGCGCGGAACTGCGCGCTCGCCACGGCTGGATCATGGATGTCTACCTGATGCGAAAGGAACGAGCCGATGCCTGCTGACCGCGAAGAAGAAGCTGCAAGCGCAGATGCGCGCCATGCCGAGAAAATGCGCAAGATCCAGGCTGCGCGTAGCACCATGATGGCCACCAAGACCCGCGAGCAGGGGCTGCTGATCGTTCACACTGGCACGGGCAAGGGCAAGACAAGCGCTGCACTCGGTATGGTCGTGCGCGCAATAGGACATGGCATGAAGGTCGGGGTCGTCCAGTTCGTCAAGGGCGCGATGGCGACAGGCGAAAAGACGGTGTTCGACGCTTTCCCGGAAAATGTCGAGTTCAAGCCGATGGGTGAAGGTTTCACCTGGGATACGCAAGACCGGACACGCGATATCGCTTCGGCACGTACTGCCTGGGATGAAGTCTGCCGCATGATCGCCGATCCGGCTTACCAGATGGTGGTAGCCGACGAACTCAACATCGTCCTTCGGTATGACTACCTGCCCTTGGATGAGGTTCTTAAGGCGTTTGCCGCGAAACCCGAGATGAAACATGTCATCGTCACCGGACGCAATGCGCCCGATGCACTGATCGAGGCGGCCGATCTCGTCACCGAGATGACCATGATCAAGCACCCTTTCCGCTCGGGCGTGAAGGCGCAGGCAGGGATCGAGTTCTGAGCGATCTGCCGCCCCAGTTCGATGCCGAGTTCGCGGCTCGATTTGCGCAGCTGCTGCGCTGGCGACGCGATGTGCGGCACTTCGAAGCCCGTGCTGTCGCGGAAGAGGAGATGTGTGCGCTGCTGGAGTGTGCCTCCCTCGCGCCTTCGGTCGGGAATGCGCAGCCCTGGCGGTTCGTGCGCGTGCGTTCATCCACCCTTCGTCAGGCGCTGGCCGACCATGTCGATGCACAGAACGCACAAGCAGCGCAGCAATATGCCTGCCAAGCCCGGCAGGAACTGTATCGTTCGCTCAAGCTGCATGGCCTTCGCGAAGCCCCGGAACTGATCGTGGTGTTCTGTGATGAGCAGCCCAAAGCAGGCCATGGACTTGGCATTGTCAGTATGCCGGAGATGTTGCGCTATTCATGCGTGCTGGCGATCCACACACTCTGGCTGGCGGCAAGGCTCCGCGGCATTGGCGTCGGATGGGTATCGATCCTCGAGCCCGGTGTCATCCGCGCCTTGCTGGACGTACCCGCCGACTGGTCGCTGATTGCACTGCTGTGCTTCGGATACCCCCAGGACCCGTCCCAGACACCCGAATTGGAGCGGCGGGGCTGGCAAGCCCGGGAACCTGTGACCAACCGAGTGTTCGACCGATGACCCCCAATCTATGGAGCAAGAAATTATGTTGATCCCCGTCGAGGACGGCCCTGCCGTAGTAGCATGCAACACCTGCCGACACAGCAGCACCGCAAAGGAGGATGACGCCGGTGTGCGTGGTGGCGCGCGTATGGTCGAGGCCCTGCGCGCCGTGCAGGCACGCGATGAACGCTATTCCGGTATCGCGGTGCAGGAAATGCCCTGCTTGTTCGCCTGCAGCGAATTCTGCACGGTCCATCTTCGTGCGCCAGGCAAAGTCGGGTATGTTCTGGGCCGCTTCACTCCCGATGAAGATGCCGCCGCTGCCATCCTCGATTATGCCGTCCATTATGCGCAAAGCGAACATGGCCGGGTTCCGTTCAAGGACTGGCCGCAGGGCGTCAAAGGCCACTTCATCACCCGCACACCGCCGCCGGGCTTTGTCGCGCAATGAGCACGTTTTCTTCCGTCGATGCCTTTGATGCTGCCATTGCCGATATGCCTGCGCCAGATGAAACAGCAATGGCCAGCGCGCGCAACCGGCAGTCGCAACTGACCAAGCCGCCAGGATCCCTGGGACGGCTGGAAGAGATCGCGATCTTCATGGCCGGTTGGCAAGGCCACGAAAGACCCCGGCTGGAACGGGGGCGTGCAGTCGTGTTTGCGGGCAATCATGGCGTCACGGCACGGGGCGTGAGCGCCTTTCCTCCCGAAGTCACCCACCAGATGGTGGCCAATTTTGAAGCAGGTGGCGCTGCCATCAACGCGCTGTGTGCCGCTGCCGGGCTCGATCTTCAGGTGCTGGCGCTGGAGCTTGACCGGCCAACCGCCGATTTCACCTCAGCCCCGGCCATGACCGAAAGCGAATGCCTTGCCGCGCTGTCTTCCGGGGCCGCCATGGTCGAAGCCGGCCTTGATCTCCTTGTCCCTGGCGAGATGGGCATCGGCAACACCACGGCCGCTGCAGCCCTCTGTGCAAAGGCGCTGGGAGGCGGTGCAGGCGAATGGGTCGGCCCGGGAACGGGGCTCGATCCGGCGGGCGTGGCGCGCAAGATCGGTGTAATCGAAGCGGCACTCGTCTTCCATCAGGTTGCACCGTCAACGCCTTTCGAAACCCTGCGGCGTCTGGGCGGGAGGGAAATAGCCGCAATGGCAGGTGCAATTGTCCGTGCAAGGCAACTTCGGGTGCCGGTGCTCCTGGATGGCTTCATCTGCTGCGCTGCCATCGCGCCGATCTTTGCCGCCGAACCTGCAATTGTCGACCATTGCCTGGCAGGGCATTGTTCGGCCGAACCTGGTCACAAACGGTTGCTCGAGCGGTTCGGTCTCGCACCGCTCCTCACTCTGGGCATGCGCCTGGGCGAAGGGAGCGGCGCTGCGGTCGCGGCCCAGATCGTGCGTTCAGCTCTCGCCGCACACAACCAGATGGCCACTTTTGCCGAAGCTGGCGTGGCTGCTGGCGTATGAGCGAGTTTTTCCTGCACCTCATGCGGCATGGCGAGCCCATCCACCCCGGTCTGCTTCTCGGAAGGACCGATGCGCCTACGACGCCCGAGGGCGTCGCATCATGCGTGGCACAGGTCGAGGAACTGTCGTTCCAGTCGATTGTATGTTCCGATCTCCAGCGCTCGGCAGAGGCAGCAAGAGCTATCGCCGATCCAAGAGGGCTGCACCCGATCCTCGACTCACGGTGGCGCGAACTGGACTTCGGCGACTGGGACGGTCTGGCACCCGCTAAGGTCGACAGTGCCGCGATCAGCGCGTTCTGGGACGACCCGGACGCCAATCCGCCACCCGGTGGTGAGCGCTGGTCTGCTCTGGTTTCGCGCGTGGAAGCGGCCTTGGCCGCAATCCCGCCGCAAGACACGCTGGTCGTAACGCATGGCGGAGCAATCCGGGCTGCGCTGGCCAGCCTGTTCGGCTTCGGACAGCGGCAGGTCTGGGCGTTTGACCTTCCCTATGCCGCGCTGATCAGCCTGCGGGTCTGGCCGGGAACGCCGCGCTCAGCCCAGATCGCGGGCCTTTGGACATGAAGCGCCCGATCGCATGAAAGGCTTCCTCATCGCACTCCAGTTCCTCACCCGTTTGCCGACACCCCGGCTCACGGTTTCTGCCGAGGAATTCGCCCAGTCCATGCGCTGGTTTCCAGCTGCTGGGCTGGTGATTGGCCTTATCGTTGCCGGGGCCGCCTGGGTTGGAGCAAGGACCGATCCCTGGACCGGAGCCCTTGCCGCCTTGATCGCCTGGGTTCTCGTCACCGGAGCCCTTCACCTGGACGGTCTGGGAGATATGGCCGATGCCAGCGGCGCGGCCCACAAGGACCGCGAGCGGCTCCTGGCCGTCCTGGCAGATCCGCATGTCGGCAGCTTCGGCGTAACGGCCATCACCATGCAACTGCTGACCAAGCTCGTGCTGCTGCATGGCATGATCGAGCACAGCCAGTTTCTGGCACTGATCTGGGTGCCGGTCGCCGCGCGCATCGCGCCGCTGGCATGGACCTTGTTGCTATCGCCGTTGCACGATGGCCTTGGTGCGCGCTTTCGGGGCGCGATCAGGCCGATCGATCTGGCGCTGTGGGCCGCAGTACTTCTCGCCACCACGGTGGCGTTTCCTGCATTGCTCATTGCGGTTCCTGCTGCGGCACTATGGGGCCTGTGGATCAAGCGCGCTATTGGCGGCATCTCGGGCGATGGACACGGCGCCGGAATTGAACTGATCGAGGCGGCGCTGCTGCTGGCGCTTGTCGTGATGGCGGCCGCATGACCCGCGATCGCTGGACATGGCACGGCGGCGGCCTCTCTGCGGCCCGCGCGCATTTCGGCGACGATGCGCGTGGTTGGATCGATTTTTCCACCGGGATCAATCCGCATGTCTGGCACGGTGCAGGGGCGGTGGAGATCGATTGGCGTGCCCTGCCAGACGAAATGGCCCTGCGCGCGCTGGAGCAAGCGGCCGCCGCCAGCTTCGGGTGTCATGCCGATCATGTCTGCGCGGTGCCAGGCACCGAAGTTGGCCTTCGCCTCGCCGGCAGGGTGCTGGGCGATGACGTCTGCCACGCCGTTCCATCCTATCGCACCCACGGCGAGATGGCGGCCTCCAGCCATCCCGTAACGCTTGGCAATCTGGCGCTGGCCGATGGATCAAGCCTGATCCTTGCCAACCCCAACAACCCGGATGGCGTCCTGCTTTCTCGGGAAGCCTTGAGCGATCTTCTGGTGCGGCGTGGTCGGAAAGGGTGGCTGGTAATCGACGAAGCCTTTGCAGACTGCCACCCCGACCACAGTTTCGCCGACCAAGTTGATGATCGGCACAGACTCCTGATCTTTCGGTCCTTCGGGAAATTCTTTGGCCTCGCCGGATTGCGGCTCGGTTTTGTGCTGGGCCCTCGTCCGATCCTGGCGAGTCTGCGTAAGCAGCTAGGTGCCTGGCCGGTCTCGGCGGCTGCGATCGCCATCGGCACCCGCGCCTATCAGGATATCGCCTGGCAGGACGCGATGCGGGAGCGCCTCATCGCCGAGGCCACCAGCTTCGATCAGCGCTTGGCCTCGTTCGGTTTGTTGGCAAGCGGCGCATGCCCACTCTTCCGGCTGATAACGACGCCGGACGCGTCACACCTGTTTGAACGTCTTGCCCGGGCTGCGATCCTCAGCCGCCCCTTCGCCGATAAACCGGATTGGTTACGCTTTGGCCTGCCCGCCAACGACGAGGCGATGGAGCGTCTCTGTGCCGTGCTCGAAGACCATGGCTGAACCGTTCGCGCTCATGGCCCTGGTGCTGGATGCTGCCATTGGCTGGCCTGGCGCGCTGTATCGCCGTGTCGGACATCCGGTCGGCCTGTTTGCCCGGATCATCAATGCCTGCGAAGGCGCATGGAACCGGCCAACTCACTCAGACGGCATACGCAAGACGCTCGGCGTCATGACCGTTCTGATACTGCTGGTGCTGACAATCGGGGCTGGACTTGGCCTTACCGCGCTCGCCCGGCACCTGCTGGGCTCATGCTGGTGGCTTGGTGCCGCAGCACTGGCCTGGCCCGCTCTGGCCCAACGCAGCCTCTACGATCATGTTCTTCCCATCGCAGTCGCACTGGAGCAGAATGATCTCGAAAGTGCGCGCCATGCCGTCTCCATGATCGTCGGGCGTGATACCGACACCCTTGATCGCGCGGGTGTGGCACGAGCTGCAATCGAAAGTCTGGCCGAAAGCTTTTGCGACGGCATCGCCGCGCCGCTGTTCTGGCTGGTTATCGGCGGCCTGCCCGGCGTCTGGGCCTACAAGGCGATCAATACGGCAGACAGCCTGATCGGCCATAAGGAAGCGCGCTGGCGCGCCTTTGGGTGGGCTGCGGCGCGCACGGACGATGTGATGAACCTGCTGCCGGCTCGGCTTGGCGGCGTCGTGGTATGTCTTGCCGGCGGCGGAGGGTGGGCCACGCTGTGGCGCGATCACCGCCGCCACGCCTCACCCAATGCAGGCTGGACCGAGGCGGCCATGGCGGGCGCGCTAGATCTCGCGCTCGCGGGACCAGTGTCCTACGATGGTGTGACCCATGCCAAGGACTGGATCGGCAGCGGGCGGCGCGATGCTGGCGCTGCTGACGTCAGGCGCGCTTTGCGCATTTATGTCCGCGCCTGCCTGTTGCTCTGGGCCATCGTGGCCGCTCTCACCTGGAAGGATATCGTATGGGCGCTCTGATGTTGCAGGGCACGGGTTCCGATGTCGGGAAATCGGTGCTGGTTGCCGGGCTGTGCCGCGCCCTTGCCAATCGCGGGCTGAGCGTTCGCCCGTTCAAGCCCCAGAACATGTCGAACAATGCTGCGGTTACCGTCGATGGCGGCGAGATCGGCCGCGCCCAGGCTTTGCAGGCTCTAGCATGCCGGGTCGAACCGCACACCGACATGAACCCGGTACTGCTCAAGCCTCAGGCCGACCACACATCGCAATTGGTCGTTCACGGCAAGGTCCGCGGCACGCTGGGCGGTGGCAATTTCCGGCACAAGCGTGGCGAACTGCTGCCCGAGGTCATGGAAAGCTGGCACCGGCTGCAGGCGCAGTGCGATGTCGTCGTGGTTGAAGGCGCCGGCTCGCCGGCGGAGATCAACCTGCGGGCAGGCGACATCGCCAACATGGGCTTTGCCCGTGCTGCCGGTGTGCCAGTCGTGCTGGTCGGCGATATCGATCGCGGCGGCGTCATTGCTGCGCTCGTTGGCACGAGGGCGGTATTGGACCCGGACGACGCGGCGATGATCCGGGGTTTTCTCATCAACAAGTTTCGCGGCGATCCGGCGCTCTTTGCCGACGGTTATCGGCAGATCGAGGCGCTTTCGGGCTGGCGAGGCTATGGCGTGGTGCCCTGGCTGCGCGCCACTGCCCATTTGCCAAGCGAAGATGCGGTCGTGCTTGAACGAACCGCACGCGAAACCGCCGGTCGCCTGAAAATCGCCTGCCCGATCATCCCCCGGATCGCCAATTTTGACGATCTCGATCCGATCAAAGCGGAAAGCTCGGTCGAACTGGTCATGGTACCGCCAGGCCAGCCCATCCCCGGTGATTGTGCGCTGATCGTCCTGCCCGGATCAAAAGCCACGATCGCTGATATGAAGGCGATGCGCGAACAAGGCTGGGACATTGATATCCTTGCGCATCATCGGCGCGGTGGAAAGGTCCTGGGCATCTGCGGCGGCTATCAGATGCTCGGCCGCCGCATCGCCGATCCGGAAGGGATCGAGGGACCACCTGAAGATATCCCCGGTCTGGGTCTGCTGGATGTCGAAACGGTCCTGACCGGAGATAAGGCGCTGCGCCAGGTTGCAGGCACTGCGCTCGATCAAGCCTTCACCGGCTTTGAAATGCACATGGGCGTGACCAGCGGTCCCGATTGCCGTCACCCCTTTGCGCTGCTCGGCGAAGGGCGGCCCGACGGCGCAACCAGTGCAGACAGGCAAGTCACGGGCACTTACGTCCACGGAGCATTTGCCAGCACGGCGCTGCGTTCAGCTCTGCTCGGCATGCTCGGCGCGCAGTCGGACGGGATCGACCATGATGCGAAGGTGGATGACGCGCTCAATGCGATCGCGGCTGAGCTTGAACATCATCTCGATGTGGATGGTTTGTTGAAACTCGCAATGGGGAAAGACGATGCGTAGCCTGTTCGTGATTGGCGGAGCGCGCTCGGGCAAGAGCCGCTATGCACAGGCCAGAGCCGAGGCGACCGGCCTGTCGCCAGTCTTCATCGCTACGGCTCAAGCTTTCGACGAGGAAATGCGCAACCGTATCGTTCGGCACCAGGCGGATCGCGGCGTGGAATGGGAAACGGTCGAGGCCCCCCTTAAACTTGCGGAAGCGATCGAGTTGCATGCCTCACCCGACCGGGTCTTGCTGGTGGACTGCCTCACGCTATGGGTGACCAATCTCCTGATCGGCGATCACGATATCCCGGCGGCAGTCCGCACACTCATTGAGACCATCACGGTTGCGCAAGGGACCCTCATACTCGTCAGCAATGAGGTCGGATTGGGCATCGTCCCGGAAAACCAGTTGGCGCGCCGGTTTCGGGATGAGGCCGGGTTTCTTCATCAACGTGTCGCGGCTTGCGCGAACGAGGTGCAGTTGCTGTGCGCTGGCTTGAATTTGCAGTTCAAATGAAAATGTCCCATTGTATTAATGGCATATTTGGAATTCAAATTGCGCGAGAGCCGGCCAGAAAGACCGCCAGAAGCTGGATCATGGCGCTGCCCATGGCGATGGTTGGCTGCCCGGTTTGGAAGGCGTTCATAACGTTGATGCGGCTTGTCGGGACATCTTTTTCCGCGACGAGAGTGCCTATCTGGTGGCGGAAAACTCTAGACCCAAGCGGTTCAAAGTTGGGTAGCAGTGCAACTTGGCGTCGGACTCTGCTCAAAATCGGTTACATTTCAGACCACCGTCACGGTGTATGTGCGCGCGGTAAGTGTCGCGGTGGCTCCCTTGGTCCTTGGGGCACCGCGTTTCAGCCTGAACCTAGGCTAGAGAAAGCTCTTGCCAGCGTGGTTCTCAAACAAAGCCGCATCTCGGACATAGCCAAGCAGCACCTCCACCTTTTTCTGTCGCGAGACCTCCTGCATTTTTGGCAGTGAAGCACCAGCCTTCGCAGCTTCGGTCAGGAATCCCGATCGAAGCGAGTGCGCCCCGACCGCAGCCGGATCGAGACCGACCTTCTCGGCGTAGCGCTGGATCAGGCGAGCAACCGAGCGATCTGACATGGGCTCCTTCGTCATCAAGCCCTGAGCATCGGTTCGATAGAAAAGGGGCCCCGCCTCCCCTCCCCTGACGCTCAGCCATTCGTTGAGGCGGGGACCGGGCTTGAGCACCTTGCCCGACGGAACTGCGATGACCTGCCCCTCCCCCTCCTGGTCGGTCTTCGAGTGCCGGATCGTCAGCTTGAGCCCTTCGCGCACGAGCTCGAGATCGGCGAGCTGCAGAGCGACCAGCTCCGAGCGCCGAAGTGCTGCTGCAAGGCCCAGCGCCATGACCGCACGGTCACGGATTGCCCTCGGGCTCGATCCTTCTGCAGCCGCAATCATCCGCGCCAGATCGGCCGCCAGAATGGCGCTCTTCTTGCGTGTCGGCCGTGCGCGCTGCTCGCGCCGAATGCCGGCGAGCGTATCGGCGATGACATCGCGGGGATCACGGTGCTGCGGCGCCACGTGCCCCGCCTGCCTGTGGTGCCAGGCAATGGCAGCAAGGTGCCGCCCGATCGTACTGTCCGCCCTCCCCGCTTGAGCCAGTGACGCCAGCCAGGTTGCAACCACCTCGGGCATCGCGGGCATGGGCTCAAGGTCGCGCGTCCAGCACCATTCTTCGAACTGCCGCCAGTCGCTGTCATAGGCGCGGACGGTGTTCGCGGCCTTGGATCGCGCCCTGTAGGAACGGGCGGCCTCGATTTCGGCGGCGAGCTGCGGAGGGATTGCCTGTCCGAGCGAGACGAGGCCCTCATCGATCGGCACCTCAACGATCAGCCCGGTGCCGTCAGCCAAAGCGCCTCTCCTTCATGCTCGATCGCGCCGCTGGTTTCTTCGGCGTTCTGCCCTTGGGAGAGCGGCGGCGTCGCAGCGGATTTGAGGCACTCTATATAGATTGTCGTGTTGTCCGTGAAGGGCTCTTATCGGACAGCAAATCCACCGTACAAGCTGGGTATACTTTTTACGCCATTTATATACTATCTGGCCGATGGTATCCGCCCCAGCACCCTGGCAACTGACGCTTGCCCGCATCGAAGGCGCCCTCCCCTTCATCTCACCCGAGCTGTCCGAATGCCTTGCGCTGGCCTCACTCAGGCGCCTCTGGCGCGTGCATGTGCGCGATTATCCGTTTGATAATATTGGAATTGAACACAATCCGGGGCTCGAGGCAGACGAGCTTATGCGCTCGTGGTATTCCGAAGAACGCCGCCAGTTTTTATCGTGGATCAGCCGGCGAGGTCACCCTCCCCTCGCCCATGCCGCCAAGCTGGTCATGGCCGCCAAAAGTCACTCCGAAGGATTCAGCGAGACATACAGGCCCGCCGATCGCGCGCTCGAACGGCTCGATGCGCTGCTGCCGACCCGCGATCCGATGGGCGCCTTGCTTGAATGGTTGACGGAGCTGCGAACTGAAGAAATCGATTTCCTTGAGGGCGGCAGTGAGATGGTCCAGGTCGGTGGGATCGCTGTTACACGTTCGGCGCCGCGGGGTGCGGCATGGGCTGCGTCGATCGCGGCCGCCATGCGGCCACACTTGTTTGGGCTGGGGTCGGCTCCAATGGCGCTTGCTGGGGTCATGCCGCGGGCTGTGTTTCGTGAACTCCATGAAGAGCCCTTGCCCGTTGTGCTTCGCGCGGCGCTCCAGGTAGCCAGCGAAAAGGCTGAGGTCGACTTGCGCTTCCTGCGAAGGGCTGTCGTCCGGGCCGACGATGTACTTTCTGGGCTGTACGCCTCTTCGACTGCTCCGCAAACCTGGCGAATGATCGTCAGCTTGGGCCCACTTACTCGAGCTGAGCTCGCTCGAGGACTGGGTGTAACAAAGCGCACCGCTTCTCAATCGGTAGCTTCACTTCAGGCGGCAAGTATGGTGCTCCTTCGGCAGACCGACGGCGCTATATTGCCGGCCAGTGCTGATCTAGAACGGCGCGAATAGCCTCTTCCGCTTCCTGCCGTGTCGCGCCGCCCTTATTGAGCAACGTGACACGGACGCCCTTACGGTCAGCCCCATCGATCCGAAGCACTGGCTTCCCACTGGCACTGGCCACGGTTTCAAGCTTTCCTGACTTCTTGGGGGATCCTGACTTCTTGGGGGGGTCTGCGGCGAGAGCGAGCGCCTTGATCACCTCAATCACAGACATCGACTTGCCAGTCTGCTCGCGCTCTGCAGCAAGACGTTCCGCCTCACGGAAGGCGCGCTCCCGTCGATCCTCAGGCTTGAGGAGCGCTTTGAGCGCAATCGCATTGCGAATGCCAAGCTCCTGCGGATTGGCAAATGCCCTGGTCAGCCCATCTGGCAGCCGTGCCAGATCGAGATACCGCGTTAGCCAGCTTTCGGAAACTTTGAGCCTTTCTGCCATCGTCTTCTGCCGACCATCGTAATAGGCCGTCAGGGCGCGCAGATAGTCCTTTGCGCGTTCAAGATCGGTAAGATCATCCCTCGCCCGGTTTTCAATGTCAGCAAGCCTGAAGGCCTCTTCATCGCCCATCTCGCGTACATCGACGAGAAACTTGAAGTCTGGATAGTTGTGCGAGCGCAGCCAGCTGATCGACCAGTGTCGGCGCGCTCCGCAAATGACTTCAAACTCAAACCCGTCATCTCCGGATAGACGACGGACGATCGCGGGTATCTCCTGCCGCCCTTGAGCCTTGATACTCTCAATAAGGTCCGCGCAGCGTTCCTTGTTAAGCAGAGCATAGTCGCGGTTATGGCCTGCCCACATCCGACACTTTGCTGGGTCAACAAGCTCATGTGTGCGAGAAACAATCGCTCCCGACGCCAGGTCAGCAAGACGGTTTGAACGCCCCGTAAGCACGTTTGAGGCAATGCTCGATCTGCGAGGAGCAGCAGTATCCTCGGTCAG
This sequence comes from Sphingopyxis sp. H073, assembly GCF_001468395.1. Lineage (GTDB taxonomy): Bacteria > Pseudomonadota > Alphaproteobacteria > Sphingomonadales > Sphingomonadaceae > Sphingopyxis. Next base: position 28,834 of record NZ_LNSG01000005.1, read on the forward strand.
GTCAATACCTGCCGCCAGATCGGCCGCAAAACCACTATTCTTCCTACTCATGCAAGCCTCCCATTAGCAGAATTGCACGCGTGCAATTTTCCAGCGGCTCATACCAAAGCCTCCTGACGGAGGCGCTTCTGATGGCTGGGCCACATCGATCGAATATCAACTTCGATTTCCGAATTCACGCCATCAAGATAGTTTAGGCAACGGTTGCGAACCGCCGAACTAGTGGCAGGGCCGTCAAGCTCATAGACTGTCATCAGCCGCGCCGTAGCATTATCAATCTCTGCCGAGTCCTTGAGAGGCGTGCGAACCATCGCATGGCCGAATAGCGTCCGCATCAGCTGCAACAGCTCTTTCTGCATCGATTTGTTTTCATCGACCTTGGACGCGACAAAGCGGAGGAACTTCAACTCTGGAGCGAGGCCACGGTCTGCCAGCTGCTCAATCGTCTCATCTAGCATCGAGAGAAATGCAGCCGTCGAGGAGAAATCCATAACAGTCGGCGGAACCGGCACGACCAATGCGTTAGCAGCCCGCAGCACGGACAACGAGATCGCTCCGAGGGCAGGCGGCGGATCCATCACCACGACATCGAACCGATCCGATATACTCTCAATTCCCTCCTTCAGGCGGTCAAGAAGCGCGCCGTTCCCCTGTGCCATACGTGCGGCTAGTTCGTATTCGGAATTGAACAGACGAAGGTTGGCGGGAATGAGCTCCAGACCGTCGAAGTGAGTCTTGCGGAGAGCGTAGTCCAGAGACGATCGCTCCCCCTCACGAAGGAACGGATAGAGGGTATCATCTTCGGTGAGGTCGAGATCGGGCACATACCCGAAAAGGGTCGTCGCCGAGGCTTGGCTGTCGCAATCGACGAGTGCAACACGGTAGCCTCTGATGGCCAGATACTGAGCGAGGTGAACGGCCAAAGTCGACTTACCAACTCCTCCCTTGAAGTTCTGAACGGCCACGACACAGCAGGGATCGTTTGGAGCCCGATAGGGTCTCGTCCCGAAGACGCCGCGCATGTCATTCAGCTGGGCAAGCGTATATCTCTCGCGCCTGTTGTTGTCGGTCCTCGCAGGCTCTGGCAGGCGGCCGTCCTTTTCCGCATCACGGATAGCAGCCGGCGTGCGGCCCACAAGTTCAGCCGCTTTCCCGATTGTAAAGGTTGGCTCGCGCCGGTCATCTGCCCTAGCGCTTCGCGCGGAATCCCGGAGCTTTTCGAGTACCGAGGAGGTTCGACTGGCCAGCGTCGCGACCGAGACCAAACGCTCGGCTTCTTCAATCTGAAGTCCGTTTGACACATGCCTTCCTTTCGCAATTCCGCATGTGCTACACCGACTTGCGCTTTTCCGTCAAGAGAATCGGGAATTTCGAAAGTTGGAGCGCGTTATCGGTGAGAAATCTAGGTCGCCGCGCCCTATCCTGACTCGGTGGGGGCTTAGAAAATTGCACGCGTGCAATTTCTGCCGTTCAGGGTCGGCCCCGGCGATTGAACCACCCCTCACAGAACCCTTTCCAGGCGGCGATCAACTTCGCACCGCGAAGCTTCGCCAAACGCTCACCCATATGCTCGCGAAAGCCGTTGGCGATCAGATCTACGTCCCAACCACCGCCATGCGTACGGCCTATCTCAAGGAGGTCGTCATGACCAAAGCGCAGCGTTCCCACTGGAAATGTCGCCTCGGATGGCTTCTTGGCTGAGACTGCTCCTCGCGGTGCCGGAATAGCCCCCTGCCCCACTGTAACGCTCTCTACAGCCCCATCACGCCTCGCCTGGCGTCCAGCTGAATGACGATCAAGCTCGTCGACAGTCTCAAGCACCTCCGGCGCGCCTTTGGGCTCGAACCGGAACTCGATCTCCGTGACTGTTCGACCCTGCCTGATTTCCCGCCACTCAACACGGAAGTGAGCAAGCTGGTCAATTTCGGATTTCGCCTTCTCCAGAACTTTGCGCCGAAGTTGAGCGAAGTCTGTGTAAACATCCGGTGGAATACCCAATGCTGCGCGCAGCGCCTGCATGTCTCCCCGCCAAGTTGCTTGTCGACGATGAAGCCGAAGTGCCCCCAGCTCATACAGCTTCAAGGCGTAGTTCGAACGAAAGCCAAGCACCGCTTGGCGATTGAGCACAGCGTAGGTTTCGGATGCCTGGATGAGCTTGCGAGCATCAGGAGTGAATTCCCACTCGATCCATCCAGTCTCGCCGCCCTCCTCATCTGTCTCCTCCTTCGACCGCGAGATCAGAGAAAACAGGAGCGTCGCCTTCTTTCCCCGCCAGGATTTGTCGTCAACGGCAAACAGCGTTCGGTGCAGTTCCTGAAGCATGTCGGTAATCCGCTCATTGCCCTTGTGGCCTCGCCGAATGTCCGCCTTACGTATGCGGTGAGGGCGATCCTCCCAAGCGTCACCCCCAGCTGTGAGGATCATGAGAGCGAGTAGTCGCGAAGCTGTCAGACTGAGAGATTCGCCTTTGACAAACTTGATTTCGATGATGCTGCCTGGCTTGGCGAACTCGTCGCCGCCCTTTGCCTTCAACGCGGCAGCAACCCGCATCGCACGGCCAGGGGATCCTTCCTCAGGCTTCTCTTCAGGAGCCTCGGCTATTGGGCTAACATCCGTTTCCATGCAATATTGCGATCAAAGCTTGATTCTTGGGAGGGTGATTGCTGCCTGACCTGACCTCATCAGTCAAGTCAGGTCAGGATATAGAGATAGCCGCATCCCCCAAAAGGTCAGGATTGAGTTGGTCGGATCGCGGGTATGAATCGCCAAAGAAACCGCGAGTCGCTAGGCTCTCCAGCAGGGCTTAAAATCGCTCTTGATTTTGATGCCTGCGAGACCCAAAAATCCGACCAAGCGGGCGACGCATCAACATCTGGACGGCTGCCCCCAAAAGGTCAGGAAGGCCCCAGAAGGTCAGGTGAGTTCCCCCGGCAAGTCAGGGTTAAGCCCCCGGCAAGTCAGGTAAAATCCCCCAGCTGGTCAGGAAAATCAGCGTAGGCAACTGATTTCACTGCCAATTTACGCCCCGAATCTGAATCTTTAGAATCATGAATCCTTCCGCTGCAAGCAGCGGCGTTTTTTTATGATTGTTTTTGGAGATTACGAGACGTCGCGAGGAACGTTCTCGGCTCAGACCAACGAAACGGACATGCACCCGTTCTAAAACACGAGGCAGTGGTCAATCGCCTTAATGAATCACAGACGCTCCTGTGATTCAGATTTCCAGTTGGACCGAATGCTCAGCGTTCTGCCACCAGTTCCGCATGAAGACGCCAAAAAATCAGTCGTGGCATTGGCAAGCCATCGACCCTTCACGGAACGTCGCGCGTGACTATCATCTCTGGATCGAGACCGATCTGTTTGGCTGGACAACGGTCGAGCGTCGCTGGGGACGAATCGGTACAAGAGGGCAGGGGGTGACCACCAGCTTTCTGGACAGAGGAGAGGCCGACACAATCGCACGACAGATACGAGCGCGTCGCGAAAACGCCTTCAAGCGGATTGGTGTTCGTTACCAAACAGTAGAATAGCCTTCCTCGACCAGCGAGGGGCTCTTCGGAACTGGAGATTTCTCCATAGAACTCCTCAGTTTCGCCAAAGGGGGAGGGGGATGGCCTGATGCGGTTCAGCATCAGGAGCAGACCGTGACCGACCATTTTGAACAATCCAGCCAGAAGCTGGACGCAGCAATCACCGAAATCCAGAACGCCATCGCCACCGGAATGGCGAACAAACAACGCCTGTTTGAGACGATGAGCCAGCTCTACGGGGAGGGCTCCGCAAACGGCGCCTGGAGCCAGAGGGACGCCTTTGACCTGCTCGAGGCGGCATTGACGCGCCACATGGCCGGACTCCTGAGCAAACCTCAGATGCTGACCCAAATTTCGGAGATCAGCGCGCTTATCGAGGCGCTGCCGACACATACGGTCAGAAGTGAAAACCAGCTCAGGTACCAGCAATTCTCGACGCCCGCTGACCTCGCAGCGCTATCCGTGATTTTGGCGCAGCCGCTTGCAACCGATATCGTTCTTGAGCCGAGCGCCGGACATGGCGCTCTGGTGGCAACTTTGCCCGATGTCCGCGCATTGCATCTCAATGAGATCGATCCGCGCAGGCGGGAGAAGCTGGCTCTGCTGTTCCCCCAGGCCACCACCACGGGGATCGATGGAGCCATGCTGGCATCGCATCTCGACGCTGCTGTGCAGCCAAGCCTGATCCTGATGAACCCGCCATTCTCGCGGTCAATGGGACGAGGGGCAGACGAGTTCGCAGCGGTGCGTCATCTGCGCGCTGCCATCACGCGGCTAGGGAAGGGGGGGCGGATCGTCGCGATCATGCCGGACTGGTTCACGACGAGCGCAAAGCTTGCGAAAATCTACGAAGACACCTTTGCCTCTTGCACGGTCCGCACATCCATCCGGCTCGATAAATGCTATCACAAGCAGGGCACCAGCGTGGCCGTGCGCTTGTACGTGATCGACAAGATCCCAGGGCAGATCAGACCTGCAGTTTTGGCGCGGGAGACAGTTGCAGACGTCGCGTCTACGGTTCCAATCATCAAACGCGCGACAGCCCAACCCGACTGCGAGACGCGCGCGGCGCCGCCGAAGGCAAAGCCGGGCGTGCTCTTCAAAGCCATGCGGGCAACGCCCATCACAAAGCCGGTCAAAGCGAGGGTAGACCAAACCCCCAAGATCGAAGCACTGGCGTTCAATACCTTGGACCTGCCGCGAGTGCTCGGTGAGCAAAGCGGGGTCTACATCCCGTACCGGCCAAGTCGGGTCGACATTGTTGGCGCGCGCGAGCATCCGACGCCGCTCGTCGAAAGCGTGGCTATGGGCTCGATCCCGGCACCTATCCCGGATTATGTCCCGGCGCTGCAGGACCGGGTCTTGCAAGAAAGCCTGCTCTCCGAGGCCCAGATCGAAACTGTCATCTATGCCGGGAACGCGTGGCAGCAGTATCTGCCGGGCCTGTTCGTTCCAGCTGAGGAAGGCGTTGGCCTGCAACTCGACGAGCAAGGGCGTGCCTACCGCAAAGGCTATTTCCTTGGCGATGGCACGGGGGCAGGGAAGGGCAGGCAGATCGCCGCCTGCATCCTTGATGGCTGGCTTGCGGGACGCCGCAAGGCCATCTGGATCTCGAAGAACGAAAGCCTGCTCGAGGACGCGCGCCGCGACTGGAGCGCTATCGGAGGGCTAGCGGCCGACATTCAGCCGCTTTCCAACTGGAAGATCGATCAGGCGGTTCCGTTTCGCGAAGGGATCCTGTTCGTCACTTACCCGACCCTTCGCAGCCAGCGTCAGGACGCCACCCGCCTGAAGCAGCTGCTCGATTGGGCGGGCGAGGATTTCGAAGGTGTCATCGCCTTCGACGAGAGCCACGAGATGGGCGGTGTGGCAGGAGGCGAGGGCGCCCGCGGCACGAAAAGCGGATCCTTGCAGGGCATCGCCGGCGTGCTGCTGCAAAACAATCTGCCCGATGCCCGGGTTCTCTACGCCTCGGCGACCGGAGCCTCGGAGGTCAACAACCTTGCCTATGCCGTGCGGCTTGGTCTGTGGGGACCTGGCACCGCGTTTGCCAACAGGGAAGATTTCATCAGCCAGATCAGGGCAGGGGGCATCGCTGCGATGGAACTCGTGTCGCGCGATCTCAAGGCACTTGGCCTCTATCAGGCGCGCGCACTCAGCTTCGCAGGCGTCGAATACGACATCCTGAAACATGATCTGACCGCCGAACAGATCGCCGTCTACGACACTTATGCGGACGCCTGGGCGATCATTCATCAGAACCTTGAGGAGGCGCTGGAGCTGACCGGCGTCGTCGATGAAATCGACGGCACAACGCTCAACAGCGGTGCGAAAGTCGCAGCGCGAAGCCGGTTTGAAAGCACCAAGCAGCGGTTCTTCAACCAGTTGCTGCTGTCAATGAAGCTACCCACGCTGATTGCTGCCATCAATTTCCATCTGGATCGCGATGAGGTGGTTGTCGTTCAACTGGTTTCGACCGCCGAAAGCATCCTCGATCGCCGTCTCGACAGCCTCTCCCCAGAAGAGCGAGCCGATCTCGACCTCGATCTCAGCCCGCTCGACGCCGTGATCGAGTACCTCGAGCGGGCCTTCCCCACCCAACAGATGCAGGTATTCGTCGACGATACAGGCACGCAGCGCTCGGCACCGATGTTCGACGAGGAAGGACGTCCAGTACACAACCAGACTGCGATTGCCCGCCGCGGCGAGATGATCGAGCACCTGTGTGCCATGCCGCCGATAAAGCCAGCGCTGGACGGGATAATCGAGCACTACGGGCCGGACAGGGTCGCTGAGGTGACCGGGCGCAGCAAGCGGCTCATAACCCAGAGCGACGGCCAGCAGCGGCTCGAGACCCGCTCGCCGCGGACGAACCAGTCCGAAACAGACCAGTTCATGGACGGCAGGAAGCCAATCCTTGTCTTCAGCGATGCGGGTGGCACCGGGCGATCGTACCATGCCAGCCTTGACGCAGCTTGCCAGAAGCGGCGCATCCACTTCCTGCTTGAGCCGGGATGGCGCGCAGACAGAGCCATCCAGGGGCTGGGCCGAACGCACCGGACCCATCAAGCCAACACACCGCTGTTCCGGCCTGTGACCACGAACTGCAAGGGGGAACTGCGGTTCACCAGCACCATTGCACGCAGGCTCGACAGCCTGGGGGCGCTGACGCGGGGCCAACGCCAGACGGGCGGGCAGAACCTGTTTGACCCTGCCGACAATCTCGAAAGCGAATATGCCAAGGCGGCTCTCTCGACCTGGTTTGCCTTGCTGGCGGACGGCAAGCTCAAGAGCGCAACGCTGATCGATTTCCAGCGACGTAGCGGGCTCAAGATTGTCTCGGAAGACGGCATTCTCGAAGAGGACCTTCCGCCGATCCAGCGCTGGCTCAACCGCATCCTCGCGCTGCCGATCGGAATGCAGAATGCGATCTTCGAGGAATTTCTGGGGTTGGTCGAAGCGCGAGTGTCCGCAGCGCGCGAGGCCGGATCACTCGATGTCGGCGTCGAAACCCTTCGGGTTGAACAGGCCGAGGTTGTCGAAGACATCGTCCTGCGGACCGACGGGCGAACCGGCGCCACGTCACACTTGCTGCAGCTGGCTCTCAAGACGAGAGCACGGCCGATCTCCCTTGAGCGTGTCCTTGAGCGCCGCGACTACGCTGACGGCTGCATTCTGCTCCACAATACCAAGAGCGGGAAAGCAGCCCTGGCCGAACCTTCGCGGCACTTCATGACCGAACAGGGCGAACTCATCAGGCGGGTTATCCTCCACCGTCCGCTCCGGCGCGAATACCACCACTTCGATGACCTTGCGGAATCGGCCTGGGAGGAAGCACCCCGCCGGACCTTCGAGAAGCTGTGGCAAAGCGAGGTTGCGGAGCTTGCCGAACGGCTCACCACAGAGACCGTGTACCTTGCAACCGGACTTCTCCTGCCGATCTGGTCGAGCCTTCCCGTCGACTATCTGGAGGTCCGGCGCATCGTCGACGAAGAGGGCAGAAGCTGGCTCGGCCGCATGGTCCACGAGCTCGACGTGGCAAAGCTGCTCGAGAAATTCGATATTGCCTCCAACGTTGAACTGAGCCCGGATACGATCATCAGGGCGCTCAGCGAAAGCCGGACAATCCCAATCAAGAAGCCGTTCGAGGCGACAATCAAATGCTCGCGCGTGGCAGGCGAGCAGCGCTATGAAATCGTGGGCGCACCTGTCGATCAGCTGCCCTGGCTGAAGAGCATCGGATGCTTCACGGAAATCATCTCGTTTCGTACCCGGGTGTTTATTCCAACAGCGACCGCTTCATCGGTGATCAGCGATCTGCTTCACGTGTGAGTTGCGTGTTTTGCAAGCTGCCGCCCCAATGTCCGAGGTGTCGCCTCAGGGGTTACACTCCCGTTGACTCTTTGTGTAACTTATGGGATTACACCACTATGGAAATCGGCAGCATCCGCCACAAGGCGCTTCGCAGGTTTGCTGAGACCGGAAAGCCAGCAGGACTGATGGAGACTGACCGGCTCCGTCGCATGCTGGCGTTCATTGCCTCGGCAGAGAGCCTGGATGAGCTGGCGGTGCCGCCGAATTTCGGGTTTCATCCCCTCACTGGCGACAGGGAGGGATACTTTGCCATGACGGTAACCCGAAACTGGCGGCTGACATTCACAATGATCAACGAACTCACCGTCGCTGATCTCGATCTGGAGGACTATCACTGATGGCTATCAAGCTCCATGACAGCTTCGCGATCCACCCGGGCCCTTGGTTGCTCGAAGAGATCGTGAAGCCTTACAACATGAATGTGTCGAGCACCGCAGATCATCTCAAGGTTACTCGGCCTGCGTTGAGCCGCTTGCTGAATGGCAGGGCTGCGCTAACCCCGGAGATGGCGATCCGCTTCGAGAAGGCATTTGGTGTTTCTGCCGCCACCATGCTGCGGATGCAGTCCGCCTATGATCTTGCGCAAGCCAAAGGCGGATCGGAGACGATTTCTATCGAGCGCGTGCGCGAGCCTGCATAGCAGGACTCAATTGGGTCGCTGATGACCCAAGTTACGTTGGAACTCCCCCCATCGGATGTCCCGCCTGATTGATAATGCGCAAACAGGCAAAGAGGTTATGGTTACGGACCGAGATAGACCAATTCTGTCCCGCTAGATCGCAGGGCCCCAATCCTTCAGCCCGATCAAAGGCAAAGTCACCTTTGTCTCCCGTTCTTTCTACCTGGCCAATCAAGGCCATGGAGAAAGATGATGACCTATTCTCACTTCGACCCCGCCATGCAGAACCGCGTTGTGTGGAATGCCGGCAGAACCGTCGGCACAAAGCGGCCACTGACCCAGAAACAGATTTGGGCGATCCGGTTCTTCCTTGATCGCGAGGAGCGGCTCCGCGACCGTGCGCTGTTCGACCTGGCGATCGACAGCAAACTGCGGGGTTGCGATCTGGTGAAGCTCAAAAGCGGCGACCTCGTGGCCGGATCAAAGGTCCGCGACCGCGCCATGATTATTCAGCGGAAGACCGGGCGACCCGTGCAATTTGAAATCACCGCGGACGCCCGCTCGAGCCTGGCGACATGGCTGCTGCGGCGGGGAGGAAGCCTCGATGATTTCGTGTTCCCAAGCAGGATCCATTCCGGCCAACCAATGAGCACGCGGCAATACGCTCGGCTTGTCGATGAATGGGTAACCGCTGTCGGGTTGCGGCGGGAAGACTACGGCACACATTCCATGCGGCGCACCAAGGCGGCCATGATCTACCGGACAACGGGAAATCTACGTGCGGTCCAGATTCTTCTGGGGCATTCCAAGATCGAGAACACTGTCCGCTATCTCGGTGTCGACGTGGAGGATGCACTGGTCCTCGCTGAGCGTATCGAAATCTGACCATCATGGCGGCCGTCGGGCAAGCTCCGATGGCCGCTTGTGGTGAAAAGCTGAGATCGCCGAACCGGCAACAAGTGGGTGGGAAGCTGAACGTCCGGTGTCGGAACCGTCAGTGGAGACATCGAGAATCCAGCGCGTCTAATTGCGACCCAAATTGTCCTGCATCGCGGCCAACATCGCACTTAACCGGCCCAGCTCATCAATGTCCGTCCCGGCAAGCAGGTGCCCGTAGACCGCGTCGGCCTCGGTCCTAAGCTTCGGTAATAACTCAACCGCAGCAGGCATAAGGTGGATGTGCCAAACGCGCCTATCGTTCACTGCGCTACGTCGCTCAACGAGCGAAAGTTCTTCAAGCCTGTCAATGGCCTGGCCAACGCTTGCTCGTTCCAGCTCAAGCTCCCGGGCAAGTTCGGTCTGCGTCATGCCAGGCGTTCGATAAAGATATGCCAAAGCGCGCCACTGAGTTCGGGTGAGTCCGAATTGTTCGAAGGAGGTATCGAATGTGCGTCGCAGCCGCCGCGTCACCTCTTCCATCAGGAAGACGAGCCGATCGGTGTCGGTCAGAAAATTCGTCTCAGCTTCATCGGCAGCCTGATCCGAGTGCGTTACCATGATCCGGTCATAGCTTTCCCGATACGAAAATAAAGATATTTACTGTAAGGCACCTTACAGTATAGCAAAATGCTATGGACATCGTAACAGCCAGCATCAAGGGCGCCGACGGCTTCGACCTCGCAGCCGAGATCACCGGCGCGCCTGACGCAATGCCGGTCTTGCTTGCTCATGGAGGTGGGCAGACCCGGAGGGCATGGAAGCGGGTCACGACCGATCTTGCTGACGCCGGGTATTGCGCAATTGCTTTTGACATGCGCGGCCACGGTGACAGCGCGTGGTCCGATGCCGGGGCGTATGAAATACGTGACTTCGCGGCCGATCTTGTCGCGCTCGCATCCGGTATGGACCGCAAGCCCGCATTGGTCGGTGCATCGCTTGGTGGACTGGCGGGGTTGCTTGCTGAGGGAGAGCTCGCCCACGGCAGCTTTGAATCGCTGACACTGGTGGATATCGCGCCCCGCATGGAGCCTGACGGCGTGATGCGGGTCGTCGGGTTCATGGAGCAGCATGTCGAAACCGGCTTTGCCTCACCTGATGAAGCGGCGGGGGTCATCGCACGCTACATGCCACACCGCGGCAAGCGCGGCGCTGGCGCAGGCCTGCGCCATTATCTCCGGCAAAAGGATGATGGCCGCTTTTACTGGCATTGGGATCCAGCGTTCATCCGCAACATCATGGCTGCCAAACGGAGCAATCCCGATAATCAGGAGCTTCAGTTTCAGGAGCTCAGCAGGGCGGCGGCCAGCTTGACACTTCCGCTCCATCTCATTCGCGGCGCGGCGAGCGACCTTGTTTCCGAAGAAGCGGTTGCACACCTGCAGCAGGTCGCCCCCCATGCGGAGTATACCGACATCGCAGACGCCACGCATATGGTCGTGGGCGATTCCAATGATGCATTTTCGAATGCGATCCTCGGCTTTCTGAATCGCCACCATAATCCCACAGGATCGGGGCAATGAGCGAACAGCCAATGGTGCTTGACCGGGCGGGCTTGCAAGACATGCTCGACATTGCGCCCTTCCATCAATGGCTCGGCCTGAAAATCCAATCCTGCTCGGAAGACGGGCTTGAACTCACGATGCCCTGGCGCGATGAAATTGTCTCCAACCCCGGGGTTGGCGCGGCACATGGCGGCGTGCTGGCAGCGCTGATCGATCTAACCGGCCTTTACGCTTTGGTTATGCTAGGCACTCGGGCTACGGCCACGGTCGACCTCTGGGTCGATTATCATCGGCCCGCGACCGCTGGTCCGCTCATTGCGCGTGGACAGGTTGTCAAAACCGGACGCCAGATCAGTGTCGCCGAAGCCCGCATTTTTGGGCCTGACGACAAACTTCTGGCAAGCGGCAGGGGCGCCTATATATGCTAATTCGTCCCTCTGTGGCCGCTCTGATGGCTGCTTCGCTGGTGCTGTCTGCCTGTTCAGGCAGCGAAGCTGATGACCAGTCTGCAAAGGCGGCGCCGCAAGGCCCGCGTGAGGTTCGGACGTTGATCGTAAGGACCGAATTGCTGACCGAACCCGTGAAGGCGTTCGGAACTATCGCAGCCAAACAAAGCAGTGCAATCGGAGCGCTCACCGAAGGCCCGGTCGAGCGGATCTTTGTGAAAGTCGGTGACAGGGTGTCACGCGGACAGCCGCTCTTTCGCATCAGACAAGCCGACTATCAGCGGAACGTGGCTGAGGCACAAGCTGCGGTTGATCTTGCGACCGCTCAAGCGATTGAAGCCGAACGGCGCTATGAACGCGTGATAGCTCTTGCGCCGAAGGGTTTCGTTTCGAAAGCGCAGGTCGATGCGGTTGAGACTCAGCTTGCCGTTGCGCGCGCGCAAAAGGCGCAAGCTGTTGCTGCACTCGGCACCACGCAGCAGGCCCTGAGCGATACGATTACGCGCGCGCCTTATGACGGCGTCGTAACCGCGCGCCTCGTTGATGAGGGGGTCTATCTCAACAATCGCTTCGCGGGAGGCGGTCAGTCGGCCGCTCTTCAACTGCAGGAGCTCGGCACCGTCGCGGCGATTGTCAACGCGCCGCAGGAATATGTCGACATGCTGCGGCGAGACATGCCAGCGCGCGTTTTCATCGAAGGGTTCGACGCGCCGTTCGATAGCATCGTCTACATCATCAACGACCGGGTCGATCCTGAAAGCCGGATGATCGAATTGCGGCTGCCGATCGCCAATCCCAACTACCGGATAAGCTCCGGCCTTGCAGCGCGAGCCGAGATCCAGATCCCGCCCGAACCAGCCATCATTCTGCCCCGAACAGCCATTCTCGGCGACAGCTCCGCCGCCCATCTTTTCATTATCCGAGATGGCAAGGCCCAGCGCCGCGAGGTCAGGTTCGACAGCATCGACCTCGATAAGGTGCGGATCCGGTCAGGCTTGGCGGCAGGTGAGGAAGTGATCCTCGATCCTCCGGCAACCTTGCGCGACGGCGAGCCAGTCAAACCACTCCGCACGACCGGCGAGAAGTAAGATGTGGCTGGCCGATGTTTCGATCCGGCGTCCAGTCTTTGCGACGATGCTGATTGTCTCGCTCGTCGTGCTTGGCCTTGTTTCCTTCGGCCGTCTCGGGGTCGATCTGTTTCCCGAAGTCGAATTTCCCTACGTGTCGGTGACCACCACGCTGCCTGGGGCGTCGCCTGGGACGATCGAGACCGAAGTCACCGATATCGTCGAAGAGCAGCTCAACACCATCGCGGGCCTGCGACAGATGCGTTCTGTCAGCGCCGAAGGGGTGAGCATCGTCAATCTCGAATTCGAGCTCGAGCAAGACGCCGACCTCATGGCGCAGGAAGTCCGTGACAAGATGTCACGGCTTGGCGCTGATCTGCCCGCTGACGCCGAGCCGCCGGTGATCGAGAAAGTCGATCCAGATGCTGCGCCTATCCTGTCGGTGCTCTTGTCTGGCGATATGCCGATCCGCGATCTGACCACCTTTGCGGACGAGGAGTTGAAGGAGCGGTTGCAGCGCGTGCCCGGGGTCGGCTCGGTCGAGCTGGTTGGCGGGCGCGAGCGCGAAATGCGCATCTGGCTGGATGCGTCCGCGATGCGCGCGCGCAGCATCACGGCAGACGACGTCCTCTCGGCAATCCAGCGTGAAAACGCAGAGCTTCCGGGCGGAAGACTGGTGACGGAGGGGCGAACACGCCAATTCGGCATCCGCACGCTTGCCGAAGCAGCGAGCGCAGCTGAGTTCGCGAGGATTCCGATTGCCTATCGCCCGAATGGCCAGACCGTCCGTATCGGCGATGTCGGCCGTGTCGAAGATTCGGTCGAAGATGAAACCAGCTATGCGCAGCTTGATGGCAAGCCTGGTGTGGTGCTCGAAGTGCGCAAACAGAGCGGTGAAAACACCGTTGCAGTTGCCGAGCAGATCCGGGCGGCAATCGCGGACATAAGCGCAAGCGCACCGGATGGGGTCGACCTAGTTATCGCCCGCGATACATCGCGCTTCATCGAACAGGCAATCGGCGACGTGCTGTTCGATCTTTTCATCGCGGTGTTGCTGGTAGTCGCCGTGACCTTTCTGTTCCTGTTGAGCTGGCGCGCGACGATCATCGTTCTCCTCGCCATTCCAACCTCGATCGTTTCCACCTTCGTCGCTTTCGCCGCATTTGATTTCACCATCAACATGATCACCTTGCTGGCGCTGACTGTGGCGATTGGTCTGTTGGTGGATGATGCCATAGTCGTGGTCGAGGCAATCCAGAACGATGTCGATGCCGGTGTTGATTCAACCGAGGCGGCACATGCTGCGACCAAGCGCGTCGCACTGGCGGTGCTGGCAGGCACGTTCGCTACGCTGGCGGTCTTCGTTCCGATCGCCTTCATGGAGGGAATAGTCGGCCGTTTCTTCTTCCAATATGGACTGGCAATCGTGTTTTCTGTCAGCGTCTCGATGCTGGTTGCCTTTACGTTGACCCCGGCCCTGTCGGCCCGATTGCTGCGCCCGGAACATCCGGAAGATGGCTGGCTGGGACGTATAGAGCGATTTCATGTCGGGATGCGCCTTCGCTACGAACGACTCGTCAGCTGGGCCATTGGCAGGCGGTATGTGGTGCTTGCTGGCGCCTTGGCGAGCGTTCTTGTCGGCGGATTTTTTGCCGGGCTTGTGCCGAGCACCTTTATGTCCTCCACTGATCGGTCAGAATTTCTCGCGACGGTCAAGCTACCCCTTGGCACGGGAATCGCCGGAGCGCGCGACGCGGCACAGCAAGCGGATATTGTCTTGCGCGAAAATCCGGAAGTCGAATTGGTGTTCGCAAGCGCGGGCAGCGGCAACAATCCCAAGGTCAACGAAATCGATATCTATGTCGGGCTGACCCCTAAGCGGACCCGCGACCTGTCGCAAGATGACCTGATGACCTTCGCGCGCGACGCCCTGAGTGAAGGTGTCGCCGGAGCGCGCGAGGTATCTGTTGCGGAGGTTCCCTGGGTGTCGGGCGGAGGTGTCGGGCAAGCTGCGATCGAGCTGATCATCACCGGGAGTGATACTGCAGCGATCAACGATTATGCGCAATGGCTACAAGGTGAACTCGCTTCCCGGCCCGATTTCGTCGACGTCCGCTCGACCTATGAGGGCGGCCGACCCGAATTGCAGATTGTGCTTGATCGTGACCGCGCAGCGGACCTCGGCATATCGGCGCGAAGCCTTGCCGCAGCCTCTCGCACGCTGGTCGGAGGCAATGATGCGGGAACCTTCGAAGCCGACGGGCGGCGCTATGATGTCCGCGTGCGCCTCGACGAAATTAATCGGCAGACCCTCTCGGATGTTCAGGCACTGCCACTCAGAACCGGACAAGGCACGCTGGTCGATCTAGCAGCAATCGCCGATGTCGAAGTGGCATTAAGCGCCGCGGAGATCGACCGTATTGATCGATCGCGCCAGATTTCAGTGCAGGCGAATACAGCCCCCGGCGTAGCGCTGAGCGTCGCGGTTACGAAGGTCGAGAACCTCCTTGCGTCCAACCCGCCGCCGCCTGGACTTTCGATCCGGACCGAGGGCACAGCGCGAAGACTGGCCGAGACGGGGGAGGCAATTGTCTTCGCGTTCGCCCTTGCAATCGTGGCGCTGTACATCGTGCTGGCAAGCCAGTTTAACAGCTTCGGGCAGCCAATCATCATCATGCTCACTGCGCCGCTTTCATTTTCAGGCGCTTATTTTCTCATGTGGGCAGGGGGGCAGGAAATGAGCCTGTTTGCTCAGATCGGCATGATTGCACTGATGGGGATCGTGATGAAGAACGGCATCCTTCTGGTCGATCTTGCCAACCAGTATCGCGACGCAGGCATGGACCCGGCCTCGGCAATGCGCAAAGCAGCGCCCGAACGCCTGCGGCCCGTCCTGATGACAGCGTTGGCGGCGGTATTCGGGATGCTGCCAGTCGCGCTAGCTCAGTCGGATGCCGCTGAGTGGCGCAATTCGATGGGCTTTATCATCATCGGCGGCTTGACCACTTCCACATTCTTGACGTTGCTGGTGGTGCCCGCCGCCTATTCTGCCGCGGGTGATCTAAGAGGGCTTACTGGGCGTTTTCGCACCATGGCTCGAAACAGGCTGCATGGCTAAACCGCCTCTCGCCTTTTAGTGATCCCTCCCTATGACCGCTTTGGGTCGGTTCCTAAATGGCAGATTTTTTCAACGAAGGCAGCTTCCTGCCGTTCGGCTTATGGTGACGGAACCTGCCAGTCAGCTTCTGCGCGTTTCTCGCCAGCAGCCGACATTCAGGAAACGACCCCATTGCAGTCATTCTGCAAGTGTCAGAAACTACGTCTATGCCGTTCTACCGCTTCATGATTCATGGCCGTGACACCCGCCATCCGGACGACGTCCGAGGCTTCTTCACAACCCGACATGCGTATGCTGCCACGAAGGAGAAGGCGGCAGAGAAGGTCCTGTTACGACTGACCAAGGAGTTCACGACGGGCGTTTCTGCCGCGATCTGGAACAGCGATGCTCCGAAGATGACCGTCGAGGACGGCTGGCGGATCGGTATCCACCAACTCCGCTCGGCACCAAACAGGGGCAGCACCTTCTACGAGCCCTGACGACAGCTAACCACCCATTCCCGGTCATGAGCTGGGCCGATGCGCCATCCCGAAAGCGGCATGTCCGCTTCGGGCCGAACTATCAGGCTAGTCTGGCAGCCGCGAGCGGTTGAGCTGCGGTCGTCACCCGAATCGGTCTGCTCGGGCTGCGAATTGTGGCGATCCCAGGATCGCCTCCACATGAGCATCCAGCAATTGCGGCATTCTGACCTCTGACGAGCCGCGCGCTCCAAATCCGGAGCATGCCACGCTTTCCATTCGCGCGGCGACAACGAGTAACCCCGAGGCCTGCGTGAACCGCAGATCAGAAGGGGAGGGGGAGGGGATGTGTGCCCGGGTGATTGCCGGGTGCACATCAGGAGTGACCACGATGCTTATTCCCTTTTCCCGGCTCTATCTGAGCGATGCCAATGTGCGCAAAACGCGCAGCGAAGAAGACGATATCCAGCTATCCGCCGACATCGAAGCACGCGGCCTTTTGCAGAACCTGCTGGTCACCAAGAGCAAGAAGCGCGGCAAGTTTGCCGTGATCGCCGGTGGCCGCCGGTTGCGGGCCATCGAGATGATCGTCGCGCGCGGTGCGTGGGACCCCGATACCGAGATCGAATGCAAGCTGCTTGAGGGCAGCGAAGAGGAAGCTGGCGAGGCCTCGCTTGCCGAGAACTTCCAGCGTGTCGGGATGTCCCCCGCTGAGGAATGCCGCGCCTTCCAGCACTTCATCAAGGAGGGCAGCGATGTTGCCGCGGTCGCCAAACGCTTTGGTCTCACCCAGCGCTTTGTGGAAGGCCGCTTGCGGCTAGCAAACCTTGCCGAGCCGATTTTCGAAGCACTCGCCAAGGGCGATGTCACCCTCGAGATCGCCAAGGCTTATGCTGCGACCGATCAGCACGAGGTGCAGTTGCGGGTCTTTGAGCAGATGCGGTACGCCTACAATCCAAGCGCCGATGCCATCCGGCGCATGGTGGCGAGCGGTTCCATGCGCGGCAACGACCCAATCGCGCTGCTGATCGGCGAAGATGCCTATGTGGCCGCCGGCGGCAAGATCGAGCGCGACCTCTTCAGCGAAGCGGCAGATGATCGCTGGATCGACATCGAGATCGCCCACAAGCTTGCGGCCGAGAAGATGGAGACCGAAGCCCAGCGCATTGCTGCTGAAACGGGCCTTGCGTGGATCAGCCCGGTGGCGTCGACCAATTCATGGCAGGCGCGCAGCGAAATGGGCGTCAATGCGGTTCGCCTCCCGCCCGCGTCGCTCTCCGAAGAAGCACGTGCCCGAATTGACGCGATCGATGCCCGAATGGAAGAAATCAGCGAGATCATCGACGAAGGCAATGAAGGCGACCCTGAAGGCGACGGGGCCGATTTCGGGCAGCTCGAGGCCGAGTATGAGGATCTCGATGCTGAGCGCGCCGACCTCAATAACCCGGTGCGCGAACTGCCCGAAGAATGGCGCAGTGAGGCCGGACGGTTCCTGGTTCTCACCACCCGCGGCGAGATGGTCCTCGAGGCCGATTACTACAGCGAAAAGCGCCTGTCGTTCGAGACCGATGAGAATGGCAAGGTGACAGCGACGGCCGAAGAGCCGGTGCCAGGTTCCACCAAGCGAGGCAGCGCTGCACCTTCCAGGCCTGAGGCAGTTGCGCCGGGCACGGAAAAGCCGATCAGCGCCCGCCTGTTCGACGAGCTTTCGGTCCAGCGCCGCAATATCCTGTCGGCATCGCTGCTCACCGATGCGGGGCTCGCGCTCGACTTTGCCATCTTCGCTTTGGCTGACAGTCGCAGCTATGAAAGCCGGGGAACCTCGATCAAGGGCGGTAGACCCAGCGATCCTGCGACCGGAGAACTTTCGCAGTCCACAGCCGAAGGGATTCTCGCCGAGGCCGAAAACGCGCTCGACACGGCATGGCAGGAACATGGCTGTGCAGCCCAGCGCTTCATTGCCTTCCGCGAGCTTGCCGACGAAACCAAGGCGGCGTGGCTCGCCTATGCGGTGGCCATCTCGCTCGAAGCCAAGAAGGGCTATGGTTCGGAATACCATCCGATCCATGCTGTCATCGGCAGTATGCTCGACATCGACGTCGCTGCGATGTGGCGGCCGACGGCCGAGAATTTCTTCGACCGGGTCAGCAAGACCTCGTGTCTTGCCGCGCTGACCGAAGTCGGCGGCAGCGATCTTGCGGCGCGTTATGCCGCATCGAAGAAGGCTGACCTTGCCAAGACCTGCGAGACGATCTTCGCCGGCAAGGCGATCGTTGAACAGGACGTCAAGGAAGCGGCGCTGGCGTGGCTCCCCGAAGGCATGAAGTTCACGATTGCTGCCAATCCCGCTGATCCGGTCATCCCGGACACCGACGAAAGCGACCCTGTCGCCGACGTCTGCGATGGCGATGACGGTGAAGCCGAAAGCGAGGCCGACGAGCTCCTCAAAGACCATCAACATGAAGTCGCCTGTGAAGAAGCGGCGGTAGCCGCCTGAAGCGGCGACTCACCCCTCCTGATGACCTGGCCCGGCCACTCGCCTGAGTGAGCCGGGCCTCTTTTTTGTTGAGGAGCAGGCCAATGCGCCAACGACCCAAGCGTGATGTCGCGCAGGAAATCACCAATCTGATCATCAATACAATTGAGGCCGGAACGCTGCCCTGGCGCCGACCCTGGAAAAAGACCGGTATGGGTGGCGCGCCGCTGCGCGCTGCAGGCGTCCCCTATACAGGGATCAACCGCCTCTATCTTTGGGCGGTCGCCGACCACTATGGTTATGGCTCACGCTACTGGATGACCTGGCGCCAGGCCATTGAGCTTGGCGGACAGGTCCGCAAGGGCGAGACCGCCGAGCCGAGCATCTACTTCAACAGCACGAAGAAGACCGCGGTCGATCAGGCGACCGGTGAGGAGTCGTCGAAAACAATCCGCTTCATGCGCGCTTACAGCGTGTTCAACGCCTCGCAGATCGATGGCCTGCCGCCGCATTTCTATCCGAGTCCGGTGCCTGAAGCGCCGCCGACGCCCTCGCAGAAGACCGCTGCCATCGAGCGCTTCTTCGCACCCGTCCCGGCGGACATACGCCTCGGCGGAGACCGCGCGTTCTACTCGCCGGGCGCAGATTACATTCAGCTTCCGCACCCCAATGTCTTCAACACCGAAGACGGGTTCGTGGCCACGAAAGCGCACGAACTCGGCCATTGGTCGGGCCATGCCTCGCGGCTCGCCCGCGAATTTGGCAAGCGTTTCGGCGACAAGGCATACTCTTTCGAGGAGCTCGTCGCCGAGCAGGTGAGTGCCCGGATCTGCTACGAACTGGGCCTTCCGGCAGACCTCCATGAAAGCCACGCCAGCTACGTCTCGCACTGGCTGGAAATACTCAAGGCCGACAAGACGGCGATCATCACCGCGGCCGCGAAGGCCGATCAGGCGTTCAACCATCTTGCGGCCTATTCGGGCTACCAGAGCGAACCTGCAGAGGATGAAGGGGAGGAAGCCGATGAAACGGCGCCAGTTTCGGCTTGTGCTTGAGCCAGCCCCCGAGGAGGTCGTTCGCCTCACCCAGCTTCACCGTTATGCCGGCGATGTTGCAGGCCGGGGGAGGGCGCCCATTGGCGGTGTGCTGGCTGAGTATATCGCAGGCCTGTTTCCCCAAAGGGATCTACGCCAGGTGCTGGACGGTCTTCTCGGCAAGGGGGACGCCGGTTGGTCACTTGGCACAACTCCGGATCAAGGCCGATCGCTTGTCATTCAGACAACCGAGGCGGGCGTTGCGGTCTCGGCAGTTGCGCGAATCCTCGAACAGATTGCGCCAAACACGCTCCTGCGACCGATGATCTACGAGCCGTTGCCGCTGCAGAACCCGAGCGAGCACCGCGGCAGCCTGCATTGAGGGAAGGGGGATGGGGCCATTGCATCTTGCAATGGAAAGGAAGCCTCATGTCCTGCGACATCGATTACCGTTACCGCCGCGCACTCCAGCCTGATGGACTGACAACCTTCGAAAATGCGCTGCGAGCATTGAACGAGGCCGTGGATGATGTTCGCCTTGCAGGCCGGCAGGCTGCAACCTGTCCGGCTGTGCTGCTGCTGACGCGCCACCTTCAACGCATTGCTGACGGAAGGCCGACCGAATGTGAGGCAGACGACCAGGCTCTGCGGTCCCAGTGCATCGAACGCCTTGCCGAGCTCAAACACAGGCCTGCGATCATTGCGCTGGTCAAACGCGGGCTCGACTATCGTCCCGAAGAACTGCGCCACTACCGGCGCGAGGGCACGCGCGCCCTTCGGCAGATCGCAGCAGGGATCGGGCTCGAGCATGCCGATTACCGCATCAGCTATTACACCTCACAGGAACAGCTCGCGGGTGAGCATGTGCTGGAAGCCGAAGGTATCTATGTCCGAATTAGCCCGGAAAGGTTCGGCGAGCCGGGTCTCGCTTGGCGCAACCCGTTCTGGAAACCGCCTGGCGCGGTGATGCGCAAAGCGCCGATCACCGCCCTTGCAGACATTCCCGCACTCACGGCGCGGATCGCGCGCGAATTGAAGATCGCACCTCCGGCGCAGCCGGGGCTCATCTGAAGGAGAACACGCATGGGCTGGCTTTACATGCACCGTGCCGGAATGGGGGGCTTCGACACTCCCAAGGCCTATCTCGACAATCAGCTCACATGGGAGCGCGAGAACGAAGAAACCGGCAGCTTCGAAGGATGCCGGGTCATCAGAAGCGTGTCCACAACCGGGGCCTATTACGCGGCTGTCCAGCGCTATGGACCGAACAACCAGACCCACGCCATCTCCGCGGTAATCTGTCTGGTCCGCTGGAACCCCAAGGCCGCAGACGGCCTCCTGTTCGGCTACAAGGACAGTGCGCCGTTGCGGCGCTGAAATGGAGTATCAGTGATGATGAGGTAAGTTGAGAATGCCTCTGCTCGCCGGACTAACCTCGGGCCTCACAAGGTCTGAAATCCCGAAAGGGACGGGGAACAATAGCATGTTCGGAAAAGGCCGGATGCGTCTGAGTCGCAAATCGAGGCGATGACGGTCAGGGCAAGGTGCGTATGGTGAAGGCTACACTGCTTAAATCCCAGTCTGCAGCAATCTATATAGCGATACTGGCGAAAGCGACTGTCACGCCAGGTCCGGATGATGACAGCGGTCTCATGTCTTGGCCGCCTGTTTCTCAGCCCATCCGGTGCGCCTCTCGTCGAGGGGTTTAGTGGACGAACGGGACACCTAACCGCGCCGCATCTCCATTCAGCGTAACTACGGGATGCCCTAAACAGGCGGCTTAGGCCGGCCTGCATGGGTACGGAGCCGCCATATTACTCAAACGCCCGGGGTAATGCCTGGGACATCGACCTCTTCGGAGGCGGCGGTGCAACCGTATAAGGTCTCGAGCGATTGGGCCGAAAGCGGGGAAGACCGGGGGAAGGGCGGCAGCTGTGATTCTTCAACCACCAATCATGGGGTGTGCTGATGCTGCCAGAAACTGTGAAAGGCCGGTTGGAGGCCATTCCGGCGCTCGTTGCGTCGGGCAAACGGGTAAATGGGCTTTATCGTCTGATGGGGTCTCGCCTCCTCTGGGAGGAGGGGCTCCAGAAGATCGCATCCAACAAGGGTGCGATGACGCCGGGTATTGACGGCGAGACCTTCGCGGACTTCGGACCGGAAGACCTCGACCCGCTTATCGCCAGTGTGACGGCGGGGACCTATGAACCCAAACCAGTGCGTCGGGTGTTTATCCCGAAAGGCAAGGGCAAACGGCGTCCGCTGGGGATTCCCACGTGTGATGACCGCCTCGTTCAGGAAGTGGCGCGGCAATTGCTCGAACGGATCTATGAGCCGGTGTTCTCGAACGCCTCCCATGGATTCCGGCCGGGCCGGTCGTGTCATACGGCGCTTGAACACGTCAAAGCCGTATGGACGGGGGTGAAATGGCTCGTAGATGTGGATGTCGCAGGGTTCTTCGAGAACATCAACCATGACATTCTCCTGCGGCTGCTGCGGAAACGGATCGACGATGATAAATTCATCGGCCTGATCGGCAGCATGCTTAAGGCGGGCGTTATGGAAGACCGGGTTCACACCCGGACCTACAGCGGCACTCCGCAGGGCGGTATCGTCTCTCCAATCCTGGCCAACATCTATCTCCATGAACTCGATATGTTCATGGCGGAACGGATCGCGGCTTTCGAAAGGGGGAAGGTCCGTGCCACAAACCCGGAATATGGGCGACTGGCTGGGCGCATCCAGAAACAACGGAAGCGCGTCACCATGCTGCGGGCTAAAGACAATGTCGATGAGGTAAAGGTTGCGGCCGCCTTGGCCAAAATCCAAACCTTACTGCCGCAAAAGCGTTCCATCCCGTCGAGAGATGCGATGGATCCCGGTTATCGCCGACTTCGTTACTGTCGCTACGCGGACGACTTCATGATTGGGGTTATCGGTAACAAGGAGGATGCACGAAGCGTGTTCGCCGAAGTCAGGGCATTCCTGACCGACGCACTGGCGCTCACGGTGTCCGAGGAGAAAAGCGGTATCCGCAAGGCGAGCGATGGAGCCGCCTTCCTTGGATATGAGGTCCGCACATATACGACACGTCAACGGGTTGTCCGGAGTCGACAAGGCTCCGTCAGCTTCCTCCGTCGGCCGCCGTCGGAAGTTATGCAGCTTCATGTCCCTTGGGAGAAGGTCCACGCGTTCGCCTCGGCAAAAGGCTATGGTGATCTGTCGGTGTTGAAGCCGCGTCATCGGAGCCTGCTGCTAAGCTGCAGCGACGTTGAGATCGTCCTTGCTTACAACGCCGAATTGCGGGGGTTTGCGAACTACTATGCTCTCGCCAAGGATGTGAGCTACAAGCTGAACAGGCTTGAGTTTCTCCAGCGGTGGAGCTTGTTCAAGACCTTGGCTAGCAAGCACAAAACTAACGTGCGAGCGGTCGTGACCCGCATGAGGACGGGGCAGGAATTTACCATCGACTACGACGTCGATGGCCAGCCCCGCTCGGCCAAAGTCTGGAAATTGGCTCATCTGAAACGTGATCCGGCCACCTCGTCCAGGATTGATATCCAGCCTTGGACGCAGGTGTTCACACACTCACGTACGGACTGGGTTGATCGTCAAAATGCCAAGCAATGCGAGGCCTGCGGTCGATCCGATATTCCGTGTCAGGTGCACCATATCCGGGGAATGGCCGATGTTTCGCACCGCGGCTTTGTCGTGAGGATGAAGGCGGCCCGCGCGCGCAGGACAGTAGTCCTGTGCGAGCAATGCCACCGGGATACTCATGCTGGCCGATTGCCCGATCAGCGCGAAGGACTGGTAGGTCACAGTGGAGAGCCGCATGCAGTGAAAGCTGCACGTGCGGTTCGGCGGGGGGATCAGGGCTGACTCCATGAGCAGCACCAATCCTACCCGACTGGATGAAAATTCAGGACCGGTGGAGGCCGGGTGCCCCAGAAGTGTCCTGGAGGAGTTGGGGCCAACCAGTCATCCTTATGCCCTCGACTGGCGCAACCGGTGCTACCGCCAGCTCCGGCTCAAGGAACGCAAGATCGCCGATGGCGACATGATCCGGCTGCCTGAACCGATGAAGTTCACCGACGGCACCGAACACGCTGAATTCAGGGTGACAAAGCGCGGCGCGAAAATTGAACTCAGCACGCCCGATGGCCGAGGCCGGTTTCGCATCAGCAGATTGATGGAGCGCCGATTTGAAGTCGTGCCCCCAAAGCGCGCGGTGCGCACATTCTTCCCGGCGACGCCGTAACGCTCGGGAGGTGATCATGCTGCCTCAGAGCCTGGACCCCAGAAGGGCGATCCTGTGCGGGCGCGCCAATGCCGAGCGTGTCGCCATTCGGATGACCGCAAATTCCGGGCAGAGCCATGCCGTGGTGAGGACGGACAGCAAGCTCCAGCCCTTTTGCGTTCTGCCTGCAGAAGAGGGCCTTGCCGGCGCGATCGAATTGCAGGTCGTGGTTTTGTAAGAGCGGGTAACCTCTTCGGCAAAACGGGAACACCTGCTGGGTTTGACACCCAAACCTTGATTACCGCAGATATTGACGCTATATCGCGTCAGAATTCATGGGAAAGTGCAATGGCGATTCAAAACTACGCTGACAACGGCGCGTTTGCTCCGCGCAAGATCGTCGACGCGCTGCGGACGACCAGCGACGAACTCGCACGCTCGCTGGGCCTCGGCAAGGATGCGATCCAGCGCAAGGACCGGATCGCGTCCGACCGGACGCAGCGCCGCCTTCGCCAGATGGTCGAGGTGCTCAACAAGGTCGAGCCGCGCTTTGGTTCGGCGTTGTTGGCCTATGCCTGGTACCGCTCGGAACCACTGCCGGGTTTCTCGGGCCAGACTGCCATGCAGCTCGTGCAGAGCAACCGGGCCGATGACGTGCTGACCTATATCGACGCGGTCGACGCCGGCGTCCACGCCTAGTCCAATGCACTTTACCGGGCTGCTCTACCGCGCCCACAATCCGGTCTGGTCCCGTGAACCCCTCTCAGGGGAGGGGGCCGCCCGATTTGGCGGACGGTTCAATCGCATGGGGCGCACGGCGCTCTATACTTCCCTCGCCCCTGAGACCGCGCTGCGCGAGGCCAATCAGGCTGGCACGCTGCAGCCCACCACGCTGGTGGCCTATCAGGCCGACATCGGGCCGCTGCTCGATGGCCGGGACACGGCTGCATTGCATCCCTTCGGCATCACACCGGCTGAACTCGCCGACCCGTCATGGCGTGATCGGATGCTCTCCGGCAAGCCGGTCCCGACGCAGGACCTGGCGGAGGCCGCGATCGCGCAAGGCTATGCTGGCATCGTTGTCCCGAGCTACGCCCGCGGCGCCCCCGCAGACGCGCTCAATCTTGTCCTATGGGACTGGGACGGGCGCATCACGCTTGTTGATGACGACGACCGACTTGGCCTTCGCAATAACTGATGGCCTCTTATTCCTCGATCATCCCTCCGAGGCCGGGATCGAGATACCACGATGGGCCTTCGGTAAAGTCGGCATTGCGGGCAGGAACAGGGCCATCAGGCTCTGACGAGACGTAAGGGTTGACCATCGGCGCAGGGTGCTGGCCCGAGCGCAGAATGTGCCCCGAC
The DNA here is from genome assembly GCF_001468395.1 of Sphingopyxis sp. H073. Classification (GTDB taxonomy): domain Bacteria; phylum Pseudomonadota; class Alphaproteobacteria; order Sphingomonadales; family Sphingomonadaceae; genus Sphingopyxis. The sequence continues at coordinate 54,002 of NZ_LNSG01000005.1, forward strand.
ATCTGGCATCGTGGCCCGAGGATTTCGAAGAGCCATTCGAGATCGTCCAGCATCTGGACAACTCCGCGCCCTGCCAGCGCATAGTAGAGGCAGCGCTGATAGTCATCGCAATGGCAGGACAGGATCTGCGTCAGCCGAGCCTTGGCATTGGGCAGGCCCTGGAAGACGCCCTGCAAGGTCTCATAGAGCTCTCGCGCCGAGTAATAGGCATCGAACGGCTCCACTCCGATCGAGGCATTGGCGAGCATGCGCTTGGTTGGACGGCAATTCGGATCAAGCGCCGCGTCGCGCAGCGTGACATCGAGGTCGAAATTGCCGATATCAAAGACCTTGTTCATTATTCATGGGCTCCTGCAGATTATGAACATACCGTGAACAAATGATAGGGTCAAGGCGTCATCATGCATGTGGCTGGTAGGTAAGGACACCACAGGAAAGACCGGCAGGGTCGCCATCAGCGACGAGCTGAAGGCTGCGCTGGTGCGGTGGTATACAGGCCGGGGCAGCGAGGCCGACCACCGCGCTTGCGTCTCACTGGTCTCGACCGCGCGAGAGAACCACAAGTGGATCGCCTGCGATTGCCTTGGGGCAGAGCGGCCGCCGCCGCTGATGAGCGCGGCCTATCTCAGTTTTCAGGAAACCTATTACCTCCGGCGTCTTACTTCACGGCCAGGCCACGATTCAGGTTGCCCGTTTCATCTGCCGCAGGCGCCACCGCGCATCCGCGAGACCGTGAAGGATTCTCTCTATGCCATCGGCCTGCCAAAAGGCCTGTTCAGCGCACACCAGAAGGCCCCGGAGAAGCTTGCACAGAGGCCAGAGGACATAGAGCCTGACGACCGCTCACGCGGCGTCGCCATACCGCGCCTCGGCAAGCTGCTCTGGCTGCTGCTCGAGCGAGCAGGATCGAACATCCTGCGCGAATTACCGCCCAGTGGCAGGCGCGCAGGCTCGATCAGCGAAGAAATGCGCCACCTCAAGCGCGCCGCTCAGGGCCTCGACATCGCGCCGGGCATCCGGCTGTCGGATCATCTCCACACCAACGCGATCGATTACGAGAAACGGCGGGTCCATGCCCGATTGCGGGCTGCGGCCGAGACCTGGCCGCCCGAGTTTGCACCGCAGGCCTTTCTGCTTCTCGAAGCGAGCGAGGTCACATCAAGCGAGGTGGTGACGGGGCTAGGAACTGTCGAAATCCGCAATCGCATCCAGCACACCGGGATCATCCGGGCCGAGGTCGAGCCACCCTTTCTCGTGCTGGCCGTCGTCGGCGAGCATAGTCGGCGCGAAGGATACCTGGCGCTGCGCGCCTATGCCCAGCCTGTCTTCAGCGGGAACCAGTTCGTGCCCGCCGAGCGTGAACACGATCGCGACGTGCTGCGCGCGCTCCAACAGGCCCAGTATGAACTGCGCCGTCTCGGTGTCAGGATGGCGGTCAAGAAGGTCCTCTTTGACATAACGCTGGCTGCGGGCTCAGCGAGGCCGGATTTACTGGTGGCGCTGCTCGATGAGCATAGCGGGGTGGAATGCAAGTTCGCGCTCCAGATCCTGCAGTCGGATGATGCCGACTATCTTGAGCTGCGCAGCATCGAGCGCGAGCGTCTCGGTCAGGCCGGGCTTGTCGTATCCATGGCCGTCAGCAGCGTAACGCCTGAGGCAATTATCAGCCAAGCCCGCCGCCTTCTCGAGTGAAGGGGAGGGGGAGGATGTGAGCGAACCGGAAGAAGGAGAGTTCGCTCATGACATGCTTTGCTCCGTCGCCGCGCCCATCGACATCGATCTGGGGTGCTGTCCAGCAGGCCGATCAGCTGGCCCCGGGATTTGGTCGGTGATGACCGCCAGCCACGGCGGCATTATTTTGTCCGATCAGAGACAGGCCGCCATGCCGCCGGCGCTACAGATCGAGGGAGGGTCCTACGAAGAAGACTGCGATTGGTCGCTCCCGATCCTTGCCTTTTCCAGCGAGCTTGATGGGCAGGGGTCCTGCTCCGCGGGCTTCCTGCAGCTTGCCCGCGATACCGCCAAATGTTGGCATCCGGACCGCTTCAGCGCCTTTACCGGCGAGGCTGTCGAGGAGAATGCTTCCGCGATCCTGCGGACGCGCAAGGCCTATATGGCTGCGATCGGCGAATTCTGCGTCACCAGCGCGTGGGGCGAGTGGGCCGAATGGGTGCCGGAAGGCAAAGTCGGCGTGATTGCCCGGCAAGTCGAGCGCGTCGATCACCTTGGCCGGCCAACCTATGGCGAGGCTGAGGTCTGCGCGCTGGTCGCGAAGGACCTCTACGCCGCGCGCGGCGAGGTCACAGCGCTGCGGGATACGGCGCACGAGATCATTCCGATGCCCGAGGCCCTGCGGCCTAAGCGCGCGGGCTGAAGAGCAGGCCCAAGCCGTCCGGCTCCGACCAGGCGTCAATCCGCCGTTCTGAAGGGAAGGGGGAGAGGAAGGGCGAACCAGTGCGATGAAGGACCCCTTGCCATGAACCCGACAGTTATCCGACCCAGCGTCAGCCCGAAGACGATCACCAAAGTCACGCGCCTCTTTAACGGCACCATCGGCGATATCCTCGGCGAGCTCCTCCAGAACAGTCGCCGCGCTGGCGCGTCCCGGATTGATATCGCCTGCTGCGCGGATCAGGACGCAGCGCGATTGACCCTTGTCGATGATGGAACCGGGGTCGCCGATCCCCAGACCATGATTGCGCTGGGGGATTCGGGCTGGAGCCAGCACATCCATGAGGCCGAAGACCCGGCAGGCATGGGTGTCTTCAGCCTCGCGGGCAAGGATACCCGGATCAGCTCACGTCATGCCGATGCCGACACCGGATGGTCGGTCCATGTCCCAGCGGATGGCTGGACTGGCGCGCAGGACATTGCCGTGCGGCCCCTTGCTCGCCCGGTTGGCACGACCATCACCTTCCTGATGCCCGGGGTGAGCGAGCAGACGACCGAGCGGATTCTGCGCGAGGTCGCGAAGTTCTACCCGCTGCCAGTGTTCTTCAATGGCGCGCAAGTGCCGCGCGAGGACTTTCTCGCAAAGGCGATCTACATCGCCGAGTGGAACGGCAGCCAGATCGGCGTGTTCGAGGGGCGCGAATACCACCAGGACCCCACCACGAACTTCCATGGCATGGTGCTCACCCGCAAGCTTGCCAGCGTCTCGGAGAGCCTTGGCGGCAAGACCTACCATGCCCGGCTCGATATCGGGGCCACCCCGGGCCTTGCCCTTGTGCTCCCGGCGCGCAAGGAATTCGTCGAGAACGCCGCCTTTGCGGCGCTTCAGGCAGCGTGCAAGCGAACGATCTATGCCGCGCTGGCGCACAGAGGCCAGCACCGGCTTTCCTTCGAGAACTGGAAGGAAGCCCGCGATCTGGGGGTTGCCCTGCCGGAGGCGGACCCCTGCCTGCCCCGCTGGCATGCGGCCATCGCGGAGAGCGACAACGTCAATGTCGAGTATGAGGAAGTCACAGCAGGTGCGGACACGATCCTTGTCGCGGATCTTGAGCCCGATATTGCACAGGGACTGGAGCGCGCGCTGCGCGAGCACCCTTTGCGCCAACACCTCGTCGAGAACCATCCCGCATACGCTGGCTATGGCTGGTATGACGCGCTGCATCAGCTCGGGAACGTGCGCTTCTATGTTGCAGCCGGGGAGCAGGGCCACGTCATCGCCGAGAACGGCAGCTTTCCGCCGCTGGATGACCATGTGCGTGCCGAGACGATCGAGCTGAGGTTCTGTGTCTTCCACCGCGCCAGCGAAACGCAGCGCGAGGAACGGATCCCGGCAGATGTGGCCTTCGTCGTAAACGAAGATGGCTGGTACAGCGGTGTCGACCAGATCCGCATCGCTTATGTGCCGGGTCCGGCGCTGACCCCCGACACGCTGGTCGATCTGATCGAGAACGTCTGTTTCTGCGCGAGCGACGACAGCGAGGCCGACTCCTGGGACACCCAGCACGAGCACTTCTTGCGCGATGCGCGCGAACTCGCGGCCCGGGTGCTGCTCGGCGAGGACGAGGCCATCGCGGCGCGCATCCGCGACACGCTCGCCGGCATCCTGTGGGTCATTCCCAAGGATCGGCAGGTCGCCATTACCGTCGCCTCGGGGACCGCGATCGATGTTCAGCTATCCGCTTGTTGCCTCCTGGATCGGGACGAGACCTCCAATGCATGACACATCCGACATCTCTTGCGCACGGCAACGCACCGAGCACATCGCGCAGCTCAATGATGCAGCGCGTCAGGGCCGTGACCGCACGGCCCGCATCGTCATGACATCCGGGCTGCTTGCAGAACTCGGCGGCGACACCGCGGCAGACAGCATGATGGCCCAGGCTCGGTTGATGGCCGCTCTGCGCCATTGCACCTTCGCCCCGGATTCGCCCGAGCGAGACTTTGCAAGCATGGATGTCGATGGCATCAAGGTGCTGATGAAAGTCGATTTGTATGATCCGGGCCTTGTCAAGGTCGCATTGAACGGTTCCTTCTGTTGACAGGTTGGGGGGCCCCACACGCAATGCTCAAGGATTGGCTTCATTCGTTCCGAGGTCAGCTGATGCACTATCCGTGCATAGACTTGTATCCGGTCGCGGCCGTGCCCGCGCACCATAATCCGTATTCACATCCCCGGATCGAGCAAAGGCAGATGCGGACCAAACTACTACTGGGCGTTTTCAGGCGCCATCAACTTTCCCGGTCACACATCACACCAATCCGCGTCGCCTTATCGAGCCTGTTGCAACATAAGCATCAGGCGGCGCGGAGCTCGGCACCTTGAGGGACCAGACCGGTCTCCACAAAGCGCCAAAGCGCGATTAACAATTTTCGGGCGAGGGCAACGATACCCACCTTTGCCGCGCGAGCGCCGTTACCTTTGAACCGGCTGCGATACCAAACGGTTAGTTCGCTACTTGGCTGATATTTCAACCAACACCATGCAAGTTCCACCATCTGCACACGTGTGCTTCGGTTACCGGCTTTGCTTATGCCCTGATCACGCGACACGTCGCCGCTGGCGAAGGGTGCCGGAGCTAACCCAAGGAAGGCCGCGACGTGTCGCCGGCTTTCGAACTTTCGGCAAAAAACTTCTGCGACCAACATTGCCGCGCTGTTCGGGCCAATGCCTTTCAGTTGCTCGAGGCGAACCGCTTTGTCGCGGCATGGAAAGGTGGACTCCTCATGGAGCACGACTTCAGCGCGGTCCCGCTCGATGTCCTTGATCTGATCGTTGAGCAACGCGAGCCGCCCGAAGCAGCGCTCTATTTGTCGGCGAAGGTTTGGTGGCAAAGGCCGCCCGTCGCCGGTGCGCATGTCGTCGAGTTGGCTCGACCAGTCACCGCCCTTGATGGCTTTAACAGATCGTATGCCCTGCAGTGCAAGTAGCCCCCTGATCCGAGAGACAATCCGGGTGCGCTCATGCACGAGATCGCCGCGCTCCCGCATTACTCTGCGCGCGTCCTCCTCCTCGGGGGAGGGCACGTCCACGACACGGCACACGCTTTTGTCGCCAGCAAGATAGGCTTTGAGGATCCCGATCATTGCTTCGGCATCGATCCGGTCGGTTTTTGCGCGCCTGCCTCGCCGCGACACGAGGAAGCTGGCGGGATCCAGCACATAGGTATCGATGTCGTTCGACCGCAGTAGCCTTGCTAGCCAGAAGCCATCATATCCAATCTCGAAGCACAGGCGAATGGTGGCAGGTTCACTGATACGATCAGCGGCCTTGCACTCAAGATTGCGAAGGTGACTGATCAGTGCCGCGCTGCTCCCGGCAGGAATTGTCCGCAGCGAAGGCTTTGCCGCTCCTGGCGAGAGCGAGGCAACAAGCCAGTTGCGCTTGCTGAGCTCAACGCTGACAATGACAGAAGTCTTGGGGCAGTAATCTGACGACGAGTTCTCCATGTAGCGTTCTCCGTGAGGTTTGACGGAACAACGGCATAGCCGATCCGGCCTGCATAGGATCTATTACGACACCGAACTGGCGTTCGGGTCAGAGGATCCGGCCAATCCAGCGATGACACGGCGCGTCGTCACGCTGATGCGGCCTGCGGACTACTGATCATTGTGAGGGACAGGCATATCGCTGCGTCACCCGGCAGCCGCCCAAAACCTGATGGGGAGGTAAAAAGCGCATGAGCAGACACAAAGTACCGCTTCGTGACGGGGTTGCGGCGGCAAGTGCCTATGTTGGCTGGGACCGCCCCTTGCAGACATACTTTGCGCAGGTTCTGAGCGCGCCTGACGAGGACGGGGAGGAGACCGAACTCGTGTGGGTCGGCACTGCCTTCGGCGAGCTGCCCCGCGCGGTTGACGCAATCCGCGTACTCGAACCCTACTGCCAGATCGAGGCAAGTCTTGCCGCACAGCTAGAGATCGACAGGATGGCATGCCTCGCCACGCGCGACGGACCCAATCAGCTCGAAGCCAAGGCTTTCATGGCGCGTGTCAGCCAGATCAAGGACACCGAGCCGGAAGCTTAGGTCGGCACGGACCGCGCATGGCTCGAAGCAGGGCCGGTTCATCTCCAAACCACACATCGAGGCTCCTCAGCCCTCTGGGCTGGACAGGATGACGCGCGCCTGCGGTGGCTGGCGCACGGGCCGGGCCACGGGCCCGGAGGAGAGGGGGGATGGGAGAAGGTGTTCCGGACAAGGGGTTCGGACAGCATCAGGAGAATGTGACATGAACATCGGCACCCTCAAGGCCAACGCAGAAGGCGTTCACATCGGCCGCATCACCACCCTGACCTTCAGCGCAACGGTTGCTCTGCGGGCCTTCGAATCCAGCAATGAGCGCGCACCCAAGTTCGACCTTATGGCGCTCTCGGCGGACCGCCGCAGCTGGGTCAAGATCGGCGCGCTGTGGGAATACTCGTCGAACGAGACCGGTGAATGCTTCCTGTCGGGCCAGATCGACGATCCCAGCCTCTCGGCGCCGATCCCGGTCGCCATGTTCCAGCAGAACGACGGCAGCTTCAATGTCGCCTGGCGGCGTTCGAAGCCCAAGGCGTCGCTCGACGGCTTCGGCAGCGAGAGCGAAGGCGCCCTGCCGCCGCTCACCGCCACCGGCGACGAACCGGCCAGCGACCGCAGCGTTGACAGCGCCGCTGCCACCGGCGACGGTCTGGGCGAAAGCACCGCTCCGGCACCCAAGGGCAAGACGCGCGTGAGCGTCGACGCCTGACCGGGACAAGCCCCCCGTGACCGGTGCCGCGACCCGCGCCGGTCACATCGGGAAGGCCCGTCCGCGCATTTGTCGCGGGCGGGCCTTTTCTTTTGCCCGCTGCTGTCGGGCTTGGCAGAACTGCTGAAGGAACTCGGCCCACAAGAGGGAAGGGGGAGGTGCCGTTCGAGCAAAGGAGGCTTGAATGGCACAGACAAACTGGACTCTCGATCTTGGCGGGGCTCCGTGGAACGAAGACTGCGCGCAGATCGGCCACACCCTAAACTTCGACCTCGTGAATACTGCCGAAGCCATGCTCTACAGGGCTGCGCTGATCGCGGTAGCTGGCTTCCCGCCTGCCGGCATCACCTTGCGGATCAAGGCCAACGCCCATGACTTCGGAACCTACCGGACGGTCGAGGCGCGCATCGACGACGACCAGGACGATGGCAGCCATGCCAGCTATCTCGAGACCCTCGAGATCGGCATCGCCTTCTGGCATCAGGCCGGGTTCGCACCGCCTGAATTTAGCAAGCTGACGGCCAGCGATCAGCTTGTGAGTTTCGTCGTGGATGCCGTCGCAAGCGCGCTGCGGATCACACGGCCGAGCACCACCGGGGCATTCTTTCCAGAATCCTCCGGGCCGATCCATCGCAACCTCACCGCAGCCTTTCCGGAAGCGGCACAGCGCGCCTTTTCCGAAGGGGCCGTGCCATGCTGACCGACAGCGAGCGCTTCGCCTTCAGCGCCTGGCGAATCCATGCCTTCGCCTCGACGGGCAATGCCTACGACGCCGTGCAGACCGACGAGACTATTGCTGCTGGGGATACGCTGCTCATCCTCGATGAGAGGGTTGTCGGTGTCGCGATGACCTGGCCGTTTGCTATCACCGCAGAGCCGGGCAAGCTTCACGCGGTCTGTGAGCCATGCGCTGGTGAAACCCTTGGGCACATTGAAACGGCGCTAGATGTTCCAGACGGGTCAATCGCGCGAGCCTGCCGCCTCGCACGGACACTGGGCTTTGCGATTGATGCGGGCCTCGTCCCCTTGTTGCCTGAGCTGCTGGCGGCAGAGGTGGACGGCTAGCGCGGCAAGCGTCGCCACAGAAATCTTGCTATTTTGGCAATAATTGCTATTTTGGTGCCAAGAGGAGATACCACCATGCCAGCGACGGCGAATGAGCACCCCAGGATTCCCCTGACCCGGTTTCACAACAACACCGGCGAGTTCCTTGATCTCGCAACCAAACAGCCGGTCGTCCTCACCAGCCATGGGCGCGAGCGACATGTCATCGCAGATAGCGAATATTTCCGCCATCTTGAACAGGCAGCACGCGGTGTGATCGCCGGCCACATGAATATCGAAGCTGTCGCTTCGTCCGACATGACCGAAGCCGATCGCAAGGCTTTCGCTAATGCACGGCCTTCGGCCAGTGAACTCGCCAATGACCGCTGGGAAGACTGACCGCCCCGCCGCAGGCCATATCCTCCGATACGTCTATCTCTTCGAGGAAGAGCAGAGACGGGGCCGCGACGAAGGCGTCAAGGAACGCTTTGTCGTCGTCGTTGGTGTGGAAGGGTCACGCTACCTGGTCGCGGCGATCACGACCAAGGGCGAGGGGCGCAAGAACGCTGTCGCAATCCCCGATGAGATCGCACGCGCAGCCGGGCTCGCTCCGGGCAGCGCCATTGTCGTTTCGGAATTCAACCGGTTCACCTGGCCCGGGTTCGACATCAGACCCCTGATGAAGCAGCCCGGGTACATTGCCGGACGACTCCCACCGCGGTTCACGGCAAAGACCATCGATGCCATCGCAGCCTGGGGCGCCGCTGCCGTCGATCGCGATTGATTGCCGCAACGCAGAGACAGGCAGCCCCCTTGGAGCCATGTCTGACCCCGCATCAAGGCCAGTATGGCGGCAACTTCGGGGATCGGCACCCCAGGTAGCCAAAATCGGGTCTTCCGGACGACAGCCACAAAGAGTCTATTCGCTCCCTAAAATCGGTGAGGACGGGCGATCGATCCTGCGATCATCACCGTCGACAGCAAGCTCCTGCGAGCCGAGACGCGGCGAGGTCGATGTCCAGGCGTGCGATAAGCTCCTGTGCCAACAGCACGTCCGCCGCCCAGTGCCCCTGCCTCTCTGGTCGAGCTTAGGGCCAACCTGCAGAAATGCGAGCCGTGTTGCCCGGCAAGCCGGGCTGCCCGCACCATCTCGCTTTCTGAGGTTTCCCGCGCGCCGCAGCGCGCGGTGTCCCAGCTCTCTCGCCGAGGCTCGATAAGGGCACCGGCGGACGAGCCGTCGGCACCAAGGAGGCTCATGCAATGAACATCGTCAACCTCGTCGGCCGTCTCGCCAAGGATCCCGTTGCCCGCGACCGCAGCGACACCCGCATCACCGAACTGATCCTCGTGACCGAGCGTCCGGTCATCCGCGACGGCAAGGTCCAGAAGGATCCGGGAACCGGCTACCCGGTCAAGGATGCAGAATTCCACAAGGTCACCGTCTTCAATGGCCTCGGGCTCCCGCTGCGCCAGCACAAGGCCAAGGGTGACCAACTCGCCGTGACGGGCCGCATCCACTACTCGCGCTGGCAGGACGCCGAAGGCAATGACCGCTATGGCTGCGAGATCATCGCCGAGAACGTCGAGTTTCTCTGACCGGGAGGGGCGGCGCGCAGGCGTCGCCCGAGCCCTTTCAGGGGGGCGACAGCTGGACACCGGTGGCGTCCAGCTTGGTTCCCCGGTGACCGCAGCTGCAGCGCAAGTGCCGCGCGACGATCTCCAGCTTCATCGGGATGGATTTGGCAAAGCATCGGTCTCGCAGTTTGGCCGCCGGAACGATCACAACGCGGCGGCATGCGAGACATTCAACCTGTGCGTTGAGGCCATGGCGAACCAGATCGGCCACCGTATCGAGACGCTTGCTGCCCATAGCCACGGCAGAACATCATAAGAACATTAGTTGTCAAGCGTGCTGCGGGGTTGCGCAATCGGCCTGATCAGAAAGACCCGCAAACCGAATAACAAGACACTTTGCGCCGAAGCAAAAAAGCGCAATAATCCCGCACATTGCAGCTGAGGAGTATGACATCATGGCACTCTTTAGGGTAAATCTCGACGAACAGCTCGAGGAGCATCTGGATAACGCAGCCCAGTACCAGCGGCACGATCGATCCGAAATCGTCCGACAAGCGCTGACCGAGTATTTCAGTTCAGCTCAGAACCACGTCCACGACGACGAAGCCATCTGGGACGAATGGCGCGACTTCTCCCGAACCGTGCTCGACGCACAACAAAAGGCGATCATAGCCGCCATCCGAACCCTTCCCGATGAGGCATGGGCCTCGCGGAGCGAAACGCTCGATCGCCTAACCAAGGCCATCGAAGACGTCGAATGGGACCAGGGCATTGAGCCGATCTATGAAATCTTGAGAGAAAAGGTGATCGAAAAATCGCTCGCCTTCGCCACTAACCCCGAGATCGAACCCACCAACCGAAGCTACCCGTTCGCGCCCATCATCCGCTTCGACATTGGCTTTGCAACCGATGACCTCTACTCGGTCCGGCTGCCGCTGATCCAGGCATTCTTCCAATACTACTGGGAAGCAGGCGAAGCGGCTTTCGATGAAATACCAGCCATCTGGGAAGCTGCCAAAGCGCGCATAGATGCTGGCGAAAGGCGCCCCTCAAATGAGGAAGCTGCAGCGGCGCGACGGACCTCTGGCTAGGAAATGGTGCTCTGGCAAGCGGAGTGGTTGATGTATCATCTTCCGTACGCGCGCCTTGCATGAGGCTACCGTCATGCAAGCGGCCTTGCTTCAAACTTGGTTGCCCCCTCGCAGGATAAACAGTGGGTGGCGTCTCCCGACCTCTGGCCGGGATCGCGCTCTATTCCGCCCCGTGCGCTGCGGCCCCGTCTTCACGAAGGCTTCGCGCACCCAAGGCTTCACCGAGCCCCTGAAAGGTCTCGGTCCTTCAGGTGACGATCGCTGACGCATTTGGCCGCTGGCCACGCTTGCGCGCTGCCGCCTGATGAGCGGCGCTCTCAAGCGGCTCGGGCTGCGCCGGGGCATTGCGTTTCTGATGGCCCGCCGGCTCTCGGTTCCGCCGCTCGCGGCCGAGTTGCCGCGCGCGATTTCACGTTTCAAACTTCTTCGTTTATCAGACCTTTGAAAGGAGATGAGATATGGCCAACGTCAGTGGGTCGGAGCGCAAACGGCGCAAGAAAACGCGCGAAGAGAATTCCGTTTGCGCACGCTGCAGCATAACGCTTAGCGACGGATGTGCGGACACTCATCATGATTTTGAGCGTGGCGATAAGCGATACACGGATGAAGCTCATCGACATGCTGTGTGCAAGCCGTGCCATCGAGGCATTCATCAAGTCTTTCCGCAACAAGCCGTCCCTCTTTCCGAGGTGTTGGCCAAGGAGGCATCAGGTGAGATCAAGATTGCCAGAATCTGCTGTGCGAACTGTGCATAGACACCGCCGCCGCAGCCATCTCGGCTATTGTCGTTTCCGCGGCAAACTGCACGAAGCTGCCGGTCTGCTTCAAGTACGGCTCCTGCTCGTCACTTAATGTGGCCCGCCACTGGTATGGACCCTATCGGTCCTCCTGATCCAGACGGACCGCCTTTTCGATGAAGCCCTGTGGCTCTCTCACGAAATGCGCTGCGTCTGATTGCAGAACCGTCCTGACGACAGCTTCCCTGCTTGGCTGAATGATCGCACCCTCCGGCGTTGCAAAGACGCAGTCGAGTTGCCGCGCGACGTCGCAGACCCCGCCGACCAAAGGCAAAGAGAGATCTGCCGCGTCGAAGCGGACCTGGATTTCTTCGATGAATTCGTCATCGAAGCTCACCTGAATGTCGTCCGCAGGTTCGTCACCCCACACCCGGAGACCGGTGTACGATCGCGGCTTCTCGGGCAGCAGCATGTCGAGTTTTGCGAACAGCGCATCCGCCTTTGCGATGGGCAGTGCCAGAACAACTTCCTCGAGCTGCCCGCGGCTCATCCGTGCTGCGTGGACCCCTGCGATACGCGCCGCAGAGGCAGGGATGAGGTTGATGACGAACTGCCAGACGGCCATGGCCCGAACATAGCGTCAATGCGGGCTCCGACAATGGGCTCGTTCGCTAAGTGCCGCCCATGCGGGCAGGGCAGCGCCCCTTACCCGCGAACGCGCCTTTCCTTGCCAGGAAGGCGTTCGCGCTCGGAGCTTTCCGACCGTAATGCGTGCTGCTGCGAGCAGGCGGGTCATTCGGTATCCTCCGTCCGGTCAAGGATCGGCTCAGGCTGTCGCTGCGCTTGCCTTCACCGCCCGCGTGGCGGTGATGCCCGCTTTGCGGCATCATCCCTGACAGTCCGTCGTCTTGCGACCAGCCCCGCCAAACGGTCTCTCAAGATGGGGGGAGTTCCCGCTGTAACCCCTTCGCAGGGCCGAAGGGGCGGCCCGGTGTGGCGCTGAAGCGCCTGACCGGCCCTGCCTTCGTCTCACCTGCTCGAGGGCGGGAACGTCTCTTCCACACACACAGGAACACCTGCCGAAACCTATCGGCGGCCGACCCTTAGTCAAGGATCGCGGTCCCCCCAATTTTCAGCGGGGAGGCTGTGTCGCTGCGCGCCAGCCACCACGCGGAAAATCGGTTCCCCCACGCCCGCCAGGGCGGCGGCGAGACGAGCTCGCCGTCCCTGACACGGTTCGTCCGGCCCGATGGGTTTTTGGCTGTTCCCAATGTGGGGACGATTTCGAAACTCGGAGGCTTTTATGACTGTTTTCAATTCGTTCGCCGATCTGGCTCAGGCACGGATCAATCTCGCCGATGCACGTGAAGGGATCACGGAATCCTATGACGGAGCGTTTCTCGAACACAGCGATCTGGCCAAGCTCAACATCATCGAGGCCCCAATCGCCGCAGAGATGCCGGATCCCGACATGGCGCGCCGCGCCGTGGAGATGGCAATCGGAACGATCTTCGATGTCCTCAAGGACACGCGCATGGAAGAATTCGCGCAGCAGCTCGCCTGGGGCATGGTCAACTCCTTCCACATGACCGCACGCCTCGCAGAAGGTCGCGAGGACGATGCCGCAAAGAAGTTGGGCGAAATGGCACGCCACTTCGACCCTTCGGAAATCTACGCTGTCGAGCTCGAGGAAACACAGCAGCTCTGCCAGACACTGCAAGGGTGCCGCGAAGCGCTCGAGGCGATGCGTGACCATGCAGCGGACGTCTACCGCGTCGAAACCGGTCGCCCCTTCACGGCCGCACGGGGATCGCAAGTCAGCAAGAACGGGGTGACCGCAAGCCAGGTGCAGGCACGCGATTTCCTCGCAGCACGCGCCAAGGATCGCAGGGCGCAATTCCAGCCCGATGGCCCGCTGGTGATCGTGTCAGGTGGACAGAAGGATTGGCACGATTTCGCGATGATCTGGGCAATCCTCGACGACATCAAGTCCCGGATCCCCAACATGGTCCTGGGCACGACCGGCATGCGCAAGGGCGTCGACGCCATGGCGGGTGCATGGGCGCAGCAGAACGGGGTCAACACGATCCTGTTCGTTCCCGACCAGCGCCACGGCAACCGCGCTCCGTTCCTGCGCAACGAGAGCATCGTTAAGCTGAACCCTGTTGAAGCGATCATCGGTGAAGGGTCGGGCATCCAGTCCAACCTTGCACAGCGCCTCCGTCAGGCAGGCGTGCCGCTGCACATCCGCCGGATCAGTGATCAGGCGCAGGTTCGGTCGCGCAACTTTGCGTGAGCGCTCTTCGGAAGGCTCCGGCTTATCCCGGGGCCTTCCGCTCTTCTTTTGCGCAAGGGGCGGGCTCTGGGGGCATCGAACCCCCTTCGCCCGCTGACGCGAGCATCGCGATCCCCTGAGTTTATCAGGCGCGCTTGTGCCTTGGCTCGGCGCGCCTTGCCCATGCTCGATGCTTTGCATCTTGCGGGCATCGCTGCCGCACTAACTGCCACACCCGGACAATGGGTCGACCAGCCATCCTTGGGGTGAACCAGAACCACCTGGCGGCATTCTGCCACCAGCTCAGGTAGTGAGAAAGAAGAGGGGGATGGAGGAGACGAGCAGCGACAGGAGGCAAAGATGCTCGTCACATTCCGCGTCAAGGATATCGAGACAAGGCTCAATTCGAAACCGGCTCAGATATGCCCGCCAGAGCTCGCAGCACTGATGCGCAGACTGCACACCGCGAACAGTACAATCGATGCAGATCCAGGCGAATTCCTGGCCGCGCCCCTGAACTTCGAGATCAATGCCAACGCGCTTGCCATCGCCGCGTTCGCATCATGCTTCGACCATCGTGCGGAGATGATCGGACTCGTCGAGGAAGCGCAGTTTCTTGGACGAATGCTGCGGATCGAGCACCAGCAATGCGATGCGCCGATCACGATGCGCGTGAGTGAACACATCGCTCTGGTAGGTGACATCACGATGAGCAGCGACCTTGCGTCCAAGGTGCTCATCTCTCTTGGCCGCCATGCAAATGAATCTGGCCAATTGTCCCTGCAGAAGCTCGCGACAGCGCTCGAAGATCACCGGACTTACGCGGCTTTCGTCAAGGCAGGAATCACTCCGCTCTTCGAAAGCCTCGCGTTCATCGCCGCCACCGATTGTGGAGAGCAACATCCGCTGCTCGAATGGAGCTAATGACAATCCAGCCACCAGTTCACGAGCAGCCGGGAATCGGCTCAACTCGACGCCATGTTTAACGCTCGATCTGCAACCAGCCTCCTGCAGGATCGAGGTGGAAAAGGGTGCCCGGCACGTTGCCGCGGTGCCCTTTTTTCATGCCGCCTGGGTCACGCCGATCCCGAACAGCCACGTTCCAGGGCATAGCTTTCGCGACGTCGCTGGGAACGCATACCTCCTGCCGCAGGCACGTCCACCACCATCGCCATGAGCACCCCGCCAGCATACTGGTCAACCACTAATTTCCCGACCGAGAAGCCGTGCTACGCCGGCTTCCGCACCATCGAAAAATTAGCGGTCAAGCCTCCGCTTCGCTCCGGTGACCAGCACACTGACGAGGCGCTGTTTCATGGCATGGCGGACGAGCCGCCAAGCGCCAGGAGGCAAGGTCATGTGCTACAGAACGGAAAGCTACGAAGACGACGTTTCGGTGCTTCGTCAGATCAACACCAACATCATCGCCCTTGATGAAAAAACGCTGGAAGCTGAGCGGCGCTCCTACCACACATTCTTCGACGTCCACGTCGTTGAGACCCCGGACGGGTACATCCTCATCGAGGAGGGAGACTATGGCGAGCTGCCGATGCACCTGATCGACCAGATCGTCTACACCGCTACCGGCAAGATGGCCGATGAATTCTGACGAGGCAGGGCGGTGGTCATCGCTGCCCAACTCGACAAAAACCAGACCTCACCCGCCAAGCTTCTCGAGGGCAGAAATCGCCACCTTTGGCTTCACCTTGACGGCCAGTTGCAGAAGGGCAATCGCAGTATCCTGACCGACCTTCTTGATCAGCCGATTTAGCTCTCGTTCTGCTTCCTCGCGCTCAAGCTCTGCAAGCTTCTGCCTGCGCTCTTCCAGGTCCTTTTCCGCTGCTGCCAGCGCGGACCGTTCGCGTTCAAGTTTCGACACCATTGCGCATTCCTCCAAGCCTTGAAAGACCATGCGAAGATGCACCAATCGCAGGGTCTGTTCGAGGCATTTTTTTGCTTGATGCTCTCGCGCCACTTCATCGCGGAAGATGGCCTGCTTGAGCCATCGCCATGGCCAAACCCAGAGCCATTGTCGTCCCACAGCGCCCGCTGTAGGCGGACATAGCGCCTGCGGTGCGTTCGCGAGTCAGGCTCGCTCGCGCAATCCCGCTGGAGAACCACCTGCGCGAGTGATCCCCCTACAACAATGGACCTGGCACAGGGCACAAGTTCCTGATTTTTTGCACACCGTACACCGCTGCGCGGTAGGGTGATGCAGCGATATTCTGCATACGTCACAATTGGTTAGCCGAAGTCTTGCTCACAATTCGGGCGGTGCAGTCGGCTGCAGGATGTTCAAGGCTTCAATAAAGCATCGAAAAACCAATGCCATAGCGCTGCACCGGGCTGCATCGCCGACGCTCTTGGCAAGTGCGATGCAGCGCTATATACTGAAACCTGCGATAGACGAACCACGCCTGAAAAGGTGTGGTAGTGGAAAAGAAACAGTTCCAGAGCGTCGGTGTAACGCTCAGCCCAAGGATGATCGACGTCGTCGATCAACTTGCGGCAAGCCGCGGTGTATCGCGGTCAGAAGCCATCCGCATTGCCCTTGAAGTCGGTATTCCGCTCCTGAAGGCGGGACTGTCGCTCAATGCCGAGCGGGCTGTTACAATCCTCGAGCATACCCAGCTTGCGCTCTCGCTCATCGTCCAGGAGCAATATCCGGCTGATGCCGAACACCTGATCGCTCAGGCGCTCTCCAACGTGCGAGAGCATCATGGCTGAAGACATCAGGTTCAGCAAAAAAGCTGCCACTCTCACCCACGCTTCCGCGCGCGGAAAAGTGAAGCGGAACGCAGGCAATTTCACGCGCGGATCGCAGCTGTTCCACCATGAAATCCTGATGACCTGGGCGGGCATCAGAATGCCCCTCTACGTCTGGGTCGGAACCGCCATTCTTCTGCTGTGTGCCCTCGTCAGTTTGACCTTCAAGAACCACGAGGTGCAGCTCGTGCTTATGAAGCTCTACGCCGAGGCTTGGGGCTGGGTTCAGCTCAATCCGAACAAGCCTGTAAACCTGACGCTTCCGTCGGGTCAGATGGTGCAAGGCACCATGTCTATGGTGCCCTATCATCCTGCCGTGGAAAGGGCGTGGGACAAGGCTGTGCAGGTCAGCATTTCCGCAGGTCTCGGTGCAGCCTTTATCTGCGTCCCATTGACCGTCTGGTTCGTCGACTTTTCGAAACGGCGCGGCACCGACATTCTGACCGAGCGCCATGAGCGGGGGGCCGTGCTTGTGACACACAGCGAACTGGCCCAAGCCATCACCAGCCATAACTGGAAAGCGCATATCAGCGAGTGCCGCAAGCGCACGCCACCAGTGGACCCCGACAAGATCCTCGCAGAGCCCTTGAAGGACCGTGTTCGGGCGGGTCTGCATGCGCCTTACCGCCTGGCAGGTGTGCCGGTTCCTTGGCGTCTTGAGCAAAGCCATGCGATGTTCATCGGTACTACCGGTGCTGGCAAGACGACCGAGCTGAAGAAGATCGTCACGCAGGCGCGTGAACGCGGGCATCGCTGCGTCATTTTCGATCTGACCGGCACCTTCGTCGAAAGCTTCTATGATGCCGAAACGGACATCATCCTCAACCCGATGGATCGCCGCTGCGTGCCATGGTCGATCTTCAACGACTGCGACAATTACGCCGAATTCATGAGCGCTGCGACAGCGCTGGTTCCCAGCGGCCATAGCGCGGAAGATGACTTCTGGCAGAAGTCGGCACGCACCCTGTTCGTCGAGATGTGCGTCAAAATGATCAAGATGGGCGTGCGCTCAAATGGCGCGCTTTCCTACTTCCTGATGCAGTCGGATCTGAAGACGATCCATGCTCAACTTGAAGGCACGATCGCAGGTCCGATGATGTCACCCGCCGCTGCCAAAATGGCAGAGTCGATCCGGACCACCTTCATCGCCAATGCGAATGTTTTCCGCTTCCTGCCCGAACCTCCTCCGGGCGAAACCGGCTTCTCAATCAAGAACTGGATGACCACCGAGGTCAAGGAAGGGTCGATCCTTTTCATCACTTCCACGCACCCGGACCTGGTCCTCAATCGCCCGCTTTTGACGCTGTGGATGGACCTGGCCGTCAATGCGCTGTTCCACATGGGACGGACCCGAGATCTGCGCACCTGGTTTCTCATCGACGAAGTCCATGCGCTGCATCGTCTCCCGGCGATCGATCATGGCCTTCAGACCGCGCGCGCGTTTGGCGGCGCCTTCGTGCTTGGCATGCATTCCTTCGACAAGCTTGAAGAAACCTATGGCGAGAACGGGGCTACCAATCTGGCCTCGCTGGCGGGCACCAAACTGATCCTCAAGACGGCCGATCCCGAGACATCACGGCGATGCTCCGAGTTCATCGGCAACCGTCAGGTCCGGATCATGGATGAAGCCTATTCCTACGGCTATAATGACAACCGCGACGCCTCGACGATCACGCCCCGTACCAACGTCGAAGAACTCGTCATGCCGGTCGACATCAGCGACCTGCCCAGCATGCACGGGTTCGTGAAATTCCCGGACGGCTTCCCCGCTGCCCGGATCAGGCTGACGTGGAAAGATTACGAACCCCGCGCAAAAGGCTTCGAGCGTGTCACCGACATGCGCGCCGCCGAATACGCACCACCGTCCGGGGATGGCGCGGAAATGGGGGGTGGGGATAGGGAAGGCGCACAACCTGACATCGCGCCCAAGGAGCCGAAAGATCGCGAAGAGGTAGCGCTGTGTGAGGCTGAGCGGGCAGCGCAGCAGCTGAGGGAGGCGATCGAAGGGCCATTGAACACTGAGCGCGAGCTGACCGGGGAGGAGGTAACACGCAAGATCGAGGATGAAGAGGAGCGGGCAGACTTCGAGCGCAGGCCAGCGCAAGGGGAGCTCTACGGCTATCACCGCCCGGGCAAAAAAGACCAGCGCGAGCGGCAGAACCTGGCCATGCGCGACAGCGAAGAGCGCAGCGCGCAGGCGAAGATCGAAGGGCCAAAGGGGCGAGCGCAGAACAGCAGGGCAGACGCGCAGGAGAGCGAGCTCTCCAAAGAAAACATGCGCGGGATCGGCAACGAAAAGCAGAGCCGTCAGGATCCTTCGATCGACGATGATCAGGAGCTTGGCCGATGAGCGCGGCAGGACAGACCTGCCATGTGTGCCCCCTATCTTGCGCGCAATGTGCCGGGCCGATGCTCCGGCGCGAACAGGCAAGGGTAGCCTGAGATGCTGTCGGTCGCATCAGTCGCGTCAGCCGGCGGCGCGGCAAACTACTTCGCCAAGGACGACTACTATATCGGCGATGGCCCTGCGGAGCTCAGCGAATGGGGCGGGAAGGGCGCCGAAGCACTCGGTCTTGTTGGTCCCGTTGCCAAGGACGACTTCGAAAAAGTCCTCGATGGCAAACTGCCCGATGACACCGTCGTAAATGGCAACGCAAACCGCCGCTCGGGAATAGACCTCACATTCTCCATGCCGAAATCGGCCAGCTTGCTGGCGCAGTTGGGCGGCGACAAGCGGATCCTCGATGCACAGCTGGCCGCGGTCAAGGCGACCATGGCCTATCTCGAGAAACACTATGCGCAGGCCCGCGATCGATCACGCAATGCCAACGGCGAGGGCGTGGTCACAGGCAAGCTCCTCTATGCCTTGTTCCAGCACGACACGAGCCGGGCGCTCGACCCGCAGAACCATACCCATGCCGTCATTGCCGCGATGACCCAGGACAAGGATGGCAAGTGGAAGGCGCTGTGGAACGGAGAGATCTGGAAGAACAACACAGTCCTTGGCTCCATCTACAACGCCGCGCTGCGGACGAACCTCGAGAAGCTCGGCTACGAAACCCAGATCACGGGCAAGCACGGCCAGTTCGAGATCAAGGGCGTGGCGCGCGATGTGATCGAAGCCTTCAGCCAGCGTCGCCTGACCATTCTGGCAACGGCCGAGAAACTCGGGAAGAGCGCAAACGACACAGAAGCCTTGCGTGAAATCACCAAGCGCACCCGCGATCCCAAGCTGAATCCGGACGACAAGCTGGCGCTCCGGCGAGAATGGGCCAAGCGCGCTGCCGGGCTGGGGTTCGATGCCAAGGCGCTGGTCGAACAGGCGCGGGAGCGCGGCTCCGAGGGGCGCGAGAGCCCATTGGGATCGCCTCAGCGGGTGCAGGAGACGCTGAGCGCGCTCCGCGACAGCGTGAAGCTCTACACCCGGCCAGCGGACACGCTGACTACCAATGGCCTGCAACGGATCACCCTGACGCCAACGCAGCTGCGCACTGAGATGGCAACCGCTTCTGCCATCAGGATCATCGGCGAACGTGAAACCTCCTGGACCCGGGGCGACCTGGTCAAGACCGCGCTCGACCTCGGCGTAAAGGGCGTGACCGCTGACGGGGTGGAAGCACGGATCGGCGTGTTGGTGGCCGACGGGAGAGTGCTGGAGGGCAAGAGCGACAGGCTCGATGGCAGGCCCGAGAAATACACCACACCTGAACATGTCGAGATCGAGCGGGCAACGCTGGCCAATGTCGCTGCGGGAAAGGGTGCAGGCCACTCCATCATCGAAGCCGCCGAGGCCCCCGGGCGCTTGCGGCAAGTCGCGGGCACTCATGACCTCAGCGCCGAGCAGATTGCCGCCGGAACACTGGCGCTCGCCAGCAAGGACCGCACGGTCGTGATCCAGGGTGTCGCAGGTGCCGGAAAGACGACGATCATCTCGGCAATTGCGAGCGTGGCGCATCAGGAGGGAAGGGAGGTGATCGGCCTCGCCTTTGCCAACAAGATGGTCAGCGATCTTCGGACCGGGACGGAGATCCGTGGGCCAGACGGAGAGGTCGTCAGGCAGGAAATCGCAGCAAGAACCGTCTCATCCTTCGTGAATGAGCATCTGCGGCCCACGCTTGAGGGCTCAGGTCCGAAGTTCGAGGCATCACGAGAGACCTTGCGCGGCAAAGTGCTGGTCTTGGACGAGGCTTCGCTCGTTGCGAACAAGCCGATGAATGACCTGCTCACGATCGCCAACCGGCTTGGGGTTGAAAAGCTGGTCATGATCGGAGACCGGGCCCAGCTGCAGCCGATCGAGGCGGGCAAAAGCTTTTCGCTGATCCAGTCCGATAACCCCGCCATAGCCCGCATCGATACCAGCCTTCGGCAGCGCACCGAACATATGAAGGAAGCCGCTGGCCTCGCGCGCGCCGGAATGTTCAAGGAAAGCTTTGCCTCGCTTGGCGAGCGTGTGGTCGAAGCTGGCGCAGACCACCTCAAGGTCACCGCGCAGAAATGGCTGGAGCTATCGCCAGAAGACCGCGAGCGTACCGCGATCTACTCATCGGGTCGTGCAGCGCGCGGCGAACTCAACCGGATGGTCCAGCAGGGCCTAAAGGCAGAAGGGGCGATCCAGGGGGAAGGGCTGAGGCTGACCACGCTCCTCCCGGCCCATGCGACGCGCGAGGAGCTGCGCTACGCCTCGACCTACAGCAAGGGCCAGCTGCTCGAAGTGACGCGCCAGAACGCCCCCGGAGGGCTTGTTCGGGGGCGGTACGATGTCGAAAGCATAGACGTGAAGGGCCGGGTCATGCTGCGCGATGAAAGCGGCAAGCTGATCAAATTCGATCCGGCGGCGATCGACCCTTCGGACAAGCGCGATGCCTTGAGGCTCTCCGAAAAGCACAAGGAGACAATCTACGAGGGCGACAAGATCCGCTGGACCGAAAAGGATGATGCCAGGGGGCTGATGAAGTCCGAGGAGGCGAGGATCCTCGGGATCAGGGATGGGATCGTCACGCTCGAGAACAAGGCAGGCGAGATCGTAGAACTCAAGCAGAATGACCGCATGCTCGAGCGCATGGGGCTGGCCTATGCGATCAACATGCATCAGGCGCAGGGCGACACCCGCGACATGGCGATCGGTGAGATGCACTCATCAGCCCGGCACTTATCGAACCAGCGTCTGGCGCTCGTCATGATGACCCGAGTGCGTGACGACATCACAATCGTCACCAACGACCGCGATCGGCTCCTGGCGCAGATCGACCGAAACCCGGGCGACAAGACCAGCGCGCTCGAAACCCTTGGCGAAAAGCAGGTCGAGGCGAAGCGCAGCGCCCGCGAGGCTGGCGAGTTTCGGCCCACAATTCCCGATCATTTGAGGGCACCCGAGGATAGGCAAGCATCTGCCTCGCGGATCGATCCGGCGAGCCTTCGGGCAGCGCCGCAATTGGACGTTCCCGAACGCAACATCGAACGCAGCCGATAGGAGGAAGATCGTGACACAGATGGGCCATGCCGCAGCGGGTACGCCACCTTCAGACACTTTCGAGATTCACCTCACGCAGCAGCTGACCCTGACCAATCTGGTGAACGAGGCAGGACTCTCGGAGATTGCGCGTGCCGCTGGCGGGGACAGCTTTGTGGTCTGCGACCTCAATGCGCACGGGGTTCAGGGATGCGCCGACCTGCGAGCCGCCCTCGATAACCAGAAAATGGCCGCCGAGTTGGTGGCGATAGGTCTGATGATCCTTGTCGCCGTTTTGGTGGGCACGATAGCGGCCGCCTTTGTGAGGCTGGTGGCGCAGCGGGCGGCTCCTCCTTGGGAGCGGTGCGCCGTTGCCTTTATCCCGCTGCGCAGGGGTCGGGCAAAGCCCCGGAAAGATGCGGTCAACATCATAACCAGGAAGGAGAAGAGGCATGGCGCTTGAATACAAAGACGCAGGGACCGTCGGAAGCAAGCGTGGGGCGAAGGACGGGGCGCAGCACAAAAAGGTTGATCTGCGCGATCTCCACATCCGCAATGCCGGCGGTCAAAGTACCGTTCAGAAAACGAGCGAGTTCAAGCGCAGATCACCCAACAGCTACTTGAAGGGCGAAGCGGCAAACAATCTGGCACGCCGGGTCTTCAAAGAGCATAGGGCCGGAAAGTCGGTACGAGAAATCGCGGGCTGCTTTGAGCTTTCTCAGACCAAAATCCGCGTTCTCGTCAATCGCGGCCTCGATGCCGAATTTCGCGACGTGACAGCACCAAGGATGATCCAGCAATACTGCGATGAGGGACGACAGCTCGATATCCCCCTTAATGTACTTCTCGGTAAAAGAACGGGCGTCCATTGCTGGACCTCAAAAATGCTGAACGAGGGAGCGCTCCTGCGAGAGGTAAAGGCGCTCTATGAAGACTTCACGCTCGAGCACCTCCAGCACTGCATCTACAATTGTGACGCTCACCTAGCAAAGATCGAGGCCCTGATCGGGCCGCTGCAGTTGATGAGCGTCGAAGCATTTCATCACCGAGCCCGTCAACGGGTTGCGGCTTACCGGAGCCAAAATCGCTTCCACAAGATCCGCTATATCGACTGGGACACACGCCCTAACTCATACTTTGCTTGTACCAACCGATAGGTCACGTCCGTCAATGAGGTGTAATTTGGGGTGTGGTCACCGGGCTGCATGGTCAGGCGGCCTTGGGTGTAATCTGTAGCGGCTGAGCCTCCTCGATCATTGGTGTGGCAAGGGCTGCCATGCCCTCGATCTGCATGTAGCGGTGCTGGAGCTGCCACTCGTCATTCTGCTCGAGCAGGACGGCGCCGACGAGTCGGATGATGCTGTCCTCGTTGGGGAAGATACCGACGACGTCAGCACGGCGCTTCACCTCCTTGTTCAGGCGCTCCAGCGGATTGGTGCTGTGCAGCTTGACCCGGTGCTGCTCGGGGAAGGTCATGTAGGCCAGGACATCGTGCTCGGCGTCGTCCATGCAGGTTCCCAGCTTCGGCCAGCGGGTGCGCAGTTGGTCGGCGACCTGGCGCCAGACCTGGGTAGCGGCCGCATGATCGGGCTGGAGGAAGACCTGCCGGATGGCGGCGGCGACCACGGTGTTCTGCCCCTTGGGCACGTAGGCCAGTGCGTTGCGCATGAAGTGGACGCGGCAGCGCTGCCAGGTGGCGCCGAGCACGCGGGTGATCGCCGCCTTGAGCCCCTCGTGGGCATCGGAGATGACCAGCTTCACTCCCTTGAGGCCGCGGCGGGCCAGGTCCTTGAGGAAGCTCGACCAGAACGGCTCGGCCTCGCTGGGACCGATGTGCAGGCCGACGATCTCGCGCTTGCCCTCGGTGTTGACCGCGACCGCTATTATCGCCGCGACACTGACGATACGGCCGCCCTCGCGGACCTTGAGGTAGGTCGCGTCCAGCCAGAGGTAAGGCCAGTCGCCCGCCAGCGGCCGCTTGAGGAAGGCGTGCACGCGTTCGTCGATGTCCTTGCACAGCTTCGAGACCGAAGACTTGGAGATGCCGGTCATGCCCATGGCCTGAACCAGCTCGTCGACGCGCCGGGTGCTGACGCCGGCGATCCATGCTTCCTGGATCACCGAGACCAGCGCCTTCTCGACGGTCTTCCTGGGTTCCAGGAAGCCAGGGAAGTAGGCCCCGGTCCTGAGCTTGGGGATCTTCAGGTTGAGCGTGCCGAGCCGGGTGTCGAGGCTGCGCTCTCGGTAGCCGTTACGCCAGGTCGTGCGGTCGCCGGATCGCTCGTGTCGGCCGGCGCCGATCACGCCGTCGACATCGGCCTCCATGATCAGCTGCAGCACGCTCTCGGCAATGCTGCGCAGGAAATCGCTGTCTCCGGTCTTCGCCATCAGCTCGGCAAGCGGTAGTCTGTCTTCGGTCATCGGGATCAACTCCTCGGGTGGGTGTGACGTGTGGAAACTCCACCTTACCGATGAGCCCGGTGGCCACCGAGATCGAAACTGCTGGTGGTGGGGCATGCCCCACCACCAGCAGCACCTAAATCTCCACCGAAAATTACACCACGAGCGCGGACGCTAACCAACCGATACGAACAGTGGCACGACTGGGTACTGCACCCCCGAGTGAACGAATGTTTCAACCCTAACCAAACACTACACGATATCATTGCAAGAATGGAATCGGTCTTCAGTGCAGCAATCTATTATAGGAATCAGGAAGCCGCCGAGGCTGAGTATCGGCACCTTGAGCGGCTTATTGCCGAAAACAACGGACCCAGAGAGTTTACCCAGTTCGTTGCCCAGGGGCGCGCCATATGGCGCAAGCGAAAGGCCGATAGAGCCGAAGCAGCGTACAATTCGACGCCAGACCCTATCGTCGAGGCTCGCCAGCGCGAATCCATTGCGAGAAGCCGGCTGATTACACACGCCGGCACGATAGCGATCCGGATGGCCCTGATGTTTGGCAGCATCATACTCCTCGCCCACGAGATGAGTGTGATCAACGACCCACAATATCTGGCTCGGATGAATGTTCCCGCAATGAGCTTCTACATCACCGCATTCATTGCCGGTGCTGCCGCCGTTGCGCTGGCGTTATTCACGTTCCAGTCGGCTCGAGGCTTCAGCCAGCAAATAAAGGAGCACCGGTCGGCCAAAGCCAGCCTCGACCACCAGATGGACCGAGGATCAGCGCTTACATGACGAACTGCACTTCAACTCCAATTTCAAGCGGCAGCCCTTCCCAAGCCCGATCCGCCAATGCCCAGAAGCAGTCGGCATGAGCCTGCGCCTGCGCATCCAATCTTCCAGACCGTCAATCACCACATGAAGGAGAGCATGAAATGGCATTCGATTACGAAGATGCAGGCACTTTCGGCAGCGAGCGCGAGGCAAAAGACTGGGCGCAGCGCAACAAGGTCGATCTGCGCGATCTCCACATTCGCAACGTCGGCGGCCAGCGGGTCGAGGTGGGTATCCGCAAGAGCGCCTACGATCAGCGCGAGAATTACGACAACCGGCACGGCCAGAGACAGGACGGCTTCTGGCGATGATGAAGTCCACCGCAGCGTGCCTGATTTGGACCACTGGCTTGTTGCACGACGCGAACGGAGCTCAGAATTTCGGCCTGATGGAGTTGTGGCGTATTGAAGCCGCTGGTTCCGCGGCTTCCAATATCTTCTTATGCAGCCAAAGCAGATTGCACGTTGCCAGGAAAAAGCAGGAGAGCGAAGGCATTTGCAATCTGCCGGGCGCTTGATTCAGACAAGCCAGTCACATCCCCCACCAAGGCCCCGCCATCGAAAAAGCTTTTAGGCTCAAGGCCAGAAGCGATCAGTTGATAGGTTCGGAACAGAACCCTTGCCATTTTCCCATCGGCAGACTGTCTGATCATCTGGTCATAATCAGAATCCAAGCTGATATGGTCCCAATGGACCGAGAAGTGTTTTCTTGCTTTTGCCACGTGCAGGAACGGTATCTTGCGGCGTTGGCACTCATAGAACCAAGCATCGCGAGCGGCCGAATCTCGCTTGTCGATCATTTTCCAAGCGGGGTTAGGCCATGGGATCCCTTTGAGGGGTCAGGACATAGAACGGGCACAGATATACGCTAAGCGTCTCTGCGCGCACTTATGGGTCGACTCTATGCGTCGACGACTCCAGCATTCCAAAGGCATCCATCGGACAGTTGTAGCATCGCCTCTCGTCGCAGAGCCGGCATATCGTCAGCGCCGAGACAGCGTCGTCAGACATCTGCGCAAGTATTGTCTCGGCAATACGTTCCAGCACGAGGCGGTCAGCATTCGAGACATGGCTAAGGATTTCGGATAAAGTCTCGTTTCTTCGTTGCAGGATCGCAGATAGGCGAGTCTCGCCTGCCTCAGTGAGCATCAGCGCTACTGCACGACGGTCCCGTAGCGCTTTGGATCGAACGGCGAACCCGGCTGCAACCAATCGATCGACAAGCCGCACCGTCCCCGCGTGGGACAAGCCTAGCACCCGTCCTAATTCGTCGATCGAAAGACCGGTCGCGTGACCGATGACGACGATCGCCGCGGTGGTTTCGCCACCGCCGGGTATCGTCGGGTCGAATGCCGCCTTCTTAATTCGATCGGTGATGCCCACTGCGAGGGCGCCGAACAGATTGACGAGCCGGTCCGAGAGTACGTTCAAAGGGTTGCCTCATTCATTGACGGCGTATAGTGTATGCGCAGCGCATATATCACGCCTGTCTAAGCATGAAGGCAGGTCATGCGCCATGATGAAAGCGAGGCACCATGTTTTCGACATTACACATAGCTGAAAAGACGACCGGCTCTCGCGGGTCTCTCGCGTTGCTGCGCTGGGCGCTGGTGGTCATCTTTCTCTGGTTCGGTTGCATGAAATTCACGAGCTATGAAGCGATGGGCATCGCGCCATTGATGAAGAACAGTCCGATCATGAGCTGGATTCCGGCCGTTTTTGGGGTGCAGGGTGGAAGCTATTTTATAGGCACCGTCGAGCTCGCGACGGCCGCTGCGCTGATTATCGGTGCTTTCAACAAGACGGCCTCCGCTCTCGGCGCGGCGATGTCATGCCTGACTTATGCCGTGACACTGACGTTTTTCCTGAGCACGCCTGGCGTCGCCGAGCCGACCGCTGGCGGGTTCCCGGCGATTTCGGCCGGAACCGGACAGTTCCTGTTGAAGGACCTGGTGCTTCTTGCGGCATCAGCGTGCCTTCTACTTGCGTCCATACGGACAGCAGACGCGTGACGGCAAACAGGTGATAGGCGACGCTCCGGACCTGCGCTTTTGCCGAACCATACCCGCCTCAGCCCATAACGATCGACAAACCCTGTCGCTTTGATAGGGTGTTCGAAAACATGCTTTCGAGGGTTTGTCGTACATGCTGGTCGGATATATGCGGGTGTCAACGACCGATGACCGCCAAACGGTCGATCTCCAGCGGGACGCGCTCGTCGCAACCGGGGTCGATCATCGGCATCTCCATACCGACAAGGCATCCGGCGCGCGCGACGACCGACCAGGCCTGAAAGCCTGCCTCGACTATCTGAACGCGGGCGACACACTGATCGTGTGGAAGCTCGACCGGCTCGGACGCTCGCTGCCGCACCTGCTGACGATCGTCACCGATCTGAAGGCGCGCGGCATCGCGTTCCGGTCGCTGACCGAGCAGATGGATACGACCACGCCGCACGGCGAATTGCTGTTCTCGCTGTTCGGTGCATTGGCACAATATGAGCGTGCGCTCACGCGCGAACGGGTGATGGCGGGACTGGCTGCTGCCAAACGCCGGGGACGCCAAGGTGGCCGCCCGCCGATGATCGACGCCGAAACGCTCGAGCGGATCACCGCCGCGCTGGATGGCGGGGCCAGCAAGGCGTCCGTCTGCCGGACCTTCAAGGTGCCGCGTTCGACCCTTCTCGGCACGCTTGCCCGGATCGGCTGGACCGCACCGGCCAAGGTCTAAGCCGATGCCGCGTCGCGCCGTCCTGTCGGACGAGCAACGCGCGGCGTTGCTCGCGCTTCCCGACGACGAAACCCTGCTCGTCCAGCACTGGACATTGAGCCGGGACGACTTGGCCATCATCGTCCGCCGGAGGCGACCGCATAACCGGCTGGGTTTCGCGATCCAGCTTTGCGCGCTGCGCTATCCTGGCCGTTTCCTGCGACCCGGTGAACTGATCCCTGATACGCCGCTCGCGTTCGTCGCAGAGCAATTGCAGGTCGGACCCGAGGTGCTGGCCGACTACGCGACGCGCGGCCCGACCCGGTACGAACAGCTCGATGCACTGCGCGATGCATTCGGCTTCATGCCGCTCAGTCGGCCGCTGCGAACGACGTTGCAGGAATGGCTCCTGCCGATCGCGCTGACGACGACCAGCGGGGCTAGGCTGGCGCGCGTGATGCTGGATGAGTGCCGGCGACGGCGCATCATTGTGCCGGGCATCAGTTCGGTCGAGCGGATGGTCGCACAGGCGTTGCTCGATGCCGAACGCCATGTCGCCGAGCATCTGACCCGAGGACTCGATGCTCGACAGCGCCGGCTGCTCGATGCGCTTCTCCTGCCCCACACAGGCACGAACTTGAGCGATCTGGCCTGGGTGCGGCAGTCACCCGGCAAGCCCGGCCGAAAGACATTCGCCGCCATCATCGAGCGACTGACACTGCTTCGGGCCATCGGGATCGATCCGGATATCGCCGTAGGCGTCCATCCCGAGCGCCTCCGACGCCTGTGCCAGGAAGGCGTGCGGCTGACCGCGCAACATGTTCGGACGCTGCAAGCGACGCGGCGTCGCGCCACATTGGTGGCGACCATCCTCGAAACCATCGTTACCCTCACCGACGATGCGGTGCTGATGTTCGATCGCCTGCTTGGGCAGATGTTCCGGCGCGAACAGAACAGCGCGGACACGACACTCAAGCGCAACCGGCGCACCATCAACGGCAAAATCCGGCTGCTTGCCCAACTCGGCGCTGCCTTGCTCGCCGCCAAGATATCAGGTGGCGATATCGGCGCTGCGGTCGAGGCAGCGATCGGATGGAATGATCTCGGCCGCGAGGTCGATGAAGCCCGCAAGCTGATCCGCCCCGATTCGGTCGATCCCGTCGCGGTCGCCGCGACCAATTACCCCGTCCTCCGACAGGTCGGTCCCTCGTTCATCGCCTCGTTCACATTCGGGGCGGTGCCAGCCTGCCATGCGCTCGCGCGAGCGGTCGCGATCATGCGCGACCTTCATTTTGGTCATCTGCGCAAATTGCCTGCAGGCACGCCAGTCGGCTTCATCCGGCAAGCTTGGCGTCGGGCGATCGGCACCGGCATTCCCGATCGCAGGATCTATGAATTGTGCGTGCTGGTCGAGCTTCGCGACCGGCTTCGCGCCGGCGACATGTGGGTCGAGGGAAGCCGACGCTATCGTGCTGTCGAGCAGCAACTCATTCCTGCCCCCGTATTCGCCAACATGCGCGCGGCCGGCCCCTTGCCGATACCGGCACCGGATACGGCCGATATCTGGCTGGCCGAACGACGCGCCCGCCTCGCCCGTCGATTGGCCGAGGTCGAGCGAAAGGCGGAGACGGACGCGCTGGAAGACGTGCAGCTCAGCTTGGGCAGGCTGCGGATTTCGCCCTTGAAGGCGATTACTCCCGAGGAATCCGATACCGCCCTTGCGCCGCTCTATGCGCATCTGCCCGCGATCCGCATCACCGACCTTCTTGCCGAAGTCGATCGATGGACCGGGTTCAGCCAGTGCTTCACGCATCTGCAAAGTGG
The DNA here is from genome assembly GCF_001468395.1 of Sphingopyxis sp. H073. Taxonomy (GTDB): domain Bacteria; phylum Pseudomonadota; class Alphaproteobacteria; order Sphingomonadales; family Sphingomonadaceae; genus Sphingopyxis. The sequence goes on from NZ_LNSG01000005.1 coordinate 83,890, forward strand.
CCGTGCCGCGGATGAACCACGTGCGATCCTCACGGCGGTGCTCGCCGATGCCACCAATCTGGGCCATACGCGCATGGCGGAAGCCTGCAATCTCGTGACCCAGCGCCAACTCGGTTGGCTCGCCTCGTGGCATCTGCGCGAGGAAACCTACGGTCGCGCGCTCGCCCGGCTTGTCGACGCCCAACACACCGCGCCGCTGGCCGCGCTGTTCGGGTCCGGCACCTCGTCCAGCTCAGACGGTCAGAACTTTCCGCTCGACCGCCGCGCCCAGGCAACCGGCGCAGTCAATCCGCACAAGGGGACAGAGCCGGCTGTCTCCTTTTACAGCCACGTCTCGGATCGCTACGCGCCGTTCCATTCCACAGTTATCTCCGCTTCGGCGAGCGAGGCGGCACAGGTGCTCGACGGGCTGCTCCACCACGGCGCCGATCTGCACATCGAAGAGCATCACGTCGATGGCGGGGGCGTCTCCGACCATGTGTTCGCGCTATGTCATCTGCTTGGGTTCCGGTTCGCGCCGCGTATCCCGAATATCGCCGCACGCCGTTTGCACCTGTTTAACGGCATCGAACCCGGCCCCGATATTGCGCCGCTGGTCGCGGGCCGCATCGACGAAGGTCTGATCGAGGCACACTGGGACGACGTGCTGCGACTGGGAACCTCGATCCGCACAGGCGTCGTCAGCGCCTCGATCATGCTGGAACGGCTCGGCTCCTATCCACGCGCCAACGGCCTGGCACTGGCGTTGCGCGAGATCGGTCGCGTCGAGCGTACCCTGTTCACGCTCGACTGGATCGAGCAGCCCGAACAGCGTCGCCGCGCCACCCGCGAACTCAACAAGGGAGAAGCGGAAAATGCCCTGAAACGCGCCATCTTCTTCCATCGCATCGGCCGTATCCGCGATCATGCGCTGCAAGCCCAAAGCCATCGGGCGAGCGCGCTGAACCTCGTCGCCGGTGCCATCGTCCTGTGGAACACGACCTACCTGCAAGCCGCCCGGATGCATCTCGCCAACCTCGGCCGGCCGGTCCCGCCGGACCTGCTGCAACACCTATCACCGCTCGGTTGGCAGCATATCAATCTCACCGGCGATTACCTCTGGACCGATCCCGATGCGCCATCCACCGCGCTCAGACCGCTTCGCCAGATGCGCGCCGTCGAAGGCACGGCAAAACCTTAGCGTATATCTGGGTCCGTTCTGTGTACCGACCCCAAGTCGCAAACGCATCGAGGCCGGGGTCGCGGTTTGCGCGATCCTGGCCGGGGCCGGACTGGTGTTTGCCCCCACCGCCGCGCCGGCGCAAGCGGTGGGCAATCTCGCAAATGGCCAGGCGCTTTATCGAGCAAAATGTGGCGGATGCCATTCCATCGAGGCAAACCGTATCGGCCCGGCGCACCGCGGTCTCATTGGACGTCGGATCGCAACGGCACCAGGCTATGCTTATTCTCCGGCACTCAAGAAATTGACCGGCGTTTGGACGCCGGCGCGGATCGATTTATGGCTGCAGGGACCCCAAAAAATGGCGCCAGGCTCGAAAATGTTTTCGACTGTCTCCGACGCCGCGCAACGGCGCGACATTATTGCTTATCTTGCCGCAAACTCGTCCGTGGACCGGAGGTAGCGGGACGCCTGTTATGAGATCGTCAGACTGCTTGCTGGAAGACATTCGAGCGTGCACCCTGTGCGCTGAGCATCTGCCAGCCGGACCGCGCCCGATCGTTCAGTTCAGCGCAACCTCAACAATTGTCATCATCGGTCAGGCGCCCGGCGCGCGGGTCCATGAGAGCGGCACTGCCTGGGATGACGCAAGCGGCGAGCGGCTGCGCGAGTGGACGGGGCTGACGCCCGATATTTTTTACGATCCGGCGCAGGTCGCACTTGTGCCGATGGGCTTTTGCTATCCCGGCACCGGGAGCAGTGGCGATTTGCCGCCGCGCCTCGAATGTGCACGAATGTGGCATGATCGCGTCATGGCCGTGCTTCCACCCGCGCGATTGACGCTGCTCGTTGGAAGCTATGCACACCAGCGCTACTTGGTCGAGGACAAAAAACAATCGCTGACTGAACGTGTTGGTAAATTTCACGAGTACCTGCCGCACTACTTTCCGCTTCCGCATCCATCATGGCGCAGTATGGGCTGGATGAAACGTAACCCATGGTTCGAGCACAACGTCCTGCCAATGTTGCGCGATGCAATTGGAATGCGAATAGGCACTGCCCCACACGAGTAGGCTTGTCAGTGTTTTAGGCGACCGCCAGGCCATTGGTAGGCGCTTGGATCCCCTCGTGGGGCAATTTGGCGAACGAGGGCTTCTCGGTTCGGTGCTGGGCTACCCATGCGGAAGGGCTGGGCTGGCGGGTCGTTCCAATTAGTGGCGATGACTGGGATCGGTGTTATTGGCGCTGGGTTGACCAAGACGGCTGCATCATTCCGGTGTGTCGGCGGTGATAGCAGGCGATCAAACAGGTTTGCTGTCGGGCGACGGGTTCATTTCCAGCAGGGTGCCGCGTCCGCGAGGCTATCGAACAGGTCATACCAATGCAGTCGTGTCTACCGTCCATAGTTGCCGTGGCTTTCAAAGTGAGGCGACCGCCAATGGGCAAGTGACAAGCGGTCGGAAAAGGGCCCATTTAATGTGGTGGAGGGGTCTCCACTTTACGGGATCTTCTGCGAATAAGTCAGACAGGAAGGCGACGATGGAGCAGGTACCGGCTGTTGAGTTGGATTTGGCAAAGCCGGTTGGCTAGGTTCACGGCGTCAACGCACAGTGCAATGTGCCCTGATTGGGACGCACAGCAATGTTTTCGAGCCCAGCGATGCACCATTCGGGGTCATAACGCGCCTCCGTCCCGTCTGAGCGCCATATCCAATGATCCCCATTTATGTCCTAGTTCGATCCGTCTTTCCGGCATGCGGTCCTATCAGCGATACTGATCGGCCAAGGCGGAAGGTGCTCGCTCAATCGAACGCGCGCGCAATGCTGGTGTTGGGTACCGCAGCTTGCATCCTAGCCCAGCATTCAGCCATGCCGCCGCGCGATCCATGTCCAGGCGGTCTCGCGTTCACTGCCGCATCCATGTCTACCAACTGATCATGTTACCTTAATCTCTGCTTCACTTGGCGCGGTGCTTCTCCCGTGACGCGAGCGAACACCCGTGAGAAGGCTGCGGCACTATCATATCCGACGCTGTCGGCCACGGTCTTGACCGGCTTGCCTGCGGCAAGAAGGTCACGCGCAATCGTCATTCGCCACCGGGTCAGATAGTCGATCGGCGTCCGCCCAACGCAGGCGCGAAAATGCGTGGCAAAACGGGTGCGCGACATGCCGGCCACCTCTGCCAGATCATCAAGAGTCCACGAATGCCTTGGCTGTTCGTGCATCGCCGTCAGCGCCTTGGCCAATCGCGGATCGGCAAGGCCGCCCAGCACACCATCATTCACCAGGCCACTGGCGACAACATGACGCACTACCAGGATCAAGAGATAGTCGAACAAATGGTCGATGGCGGCCTGACGCCCATTATTGTCGCCAAATCCTTCGACAAGCAGAAGATCGCAGGCGGGCCCCAGCGTCGGGTTCTCGGCCAGCGGCAGGATGACAAGGTCGGGCAGTCCTTCGCCAATCGGGTTGCCATTATCGCCGCCCAGATCGACCTTCGCGCAGACCAGATCAGCCCCGCCTTCCGCAGCGCCAGTGAACCGATGCGCCTGTCCGCGCGGGAAGAAGAGCAGCGTTGGTTCGTTCAGAATGAGATCGGCCTCGCCAGATCGGCTCAGCGTCAACGCGCCGCTCTTGAGAAGGTGGAGGTAGCCGCAATCGGCAAATTGCGCGGTCGTACACAAGTTGCCGGTAAAGAATGTCCGGGCGCTCGGGGCAGTGTGGGCAAAGAGAGCGGCAAAGATGTCCATGTGAACGATCTGCAATGAAGTTGGCACCAATCTGCACCGATAACAGCCGATAGAGGCGTTGTGCAAGCCCGCACTGACCAACAGAGGAAACGCAAATGCCCCGCATCAACCCCGTAGAACTCGCCACTGCCGACACCGGCGTCCAGGCCACCCTCGGCGCTGTTAAGGCGAAGATTGGCATGGTCCCGAACCTTTTTGCGACCTTCGCTCATGCTCCTGCCGTGTTGAATGGCAACCTCGCCTTCGCAGATGCACTGGGAAGTGGTGTGCTGACCGCTGCACAGCGCGAAATCGTTGCGCTTGCCGTCGCCCAGTACAACAGCTGCCACTATTGTCTGTCGGCGCACACGCTGCTCGGGAAAGGTGCCGGCCTTTCGCCAGAGGCTATCCGCGCCGCCCGTCTGGGCAAGGGCCAAGATCCCCTCGACGATGCGATCGCGACGCTTGCCTTGCGCATCGTTGAAACACGCGGTCAGGTGAGCGACAGCGATCTGTCAGCAGCCCGCCTTGCCGGCCTCGACGACGCCCGCATCGTCGAAATCGTCGGTAACGTCGCGCACAATGTTCTGACCAACTTCATGAACAACGTCGCCCAGACCAAGATCGATTTCCCGGTCGTCGATGTGGCGGTTGCGGCCTGATCATAATGCGTGCGGGCCGGTGCAGGACATCGGCCCGCTCCTCAATCACTTCCATAGGGAACCCTTGCCATGAAACTGCAATTCCTTACCCCTGCGCTGCATGGCGTGCTTGACTATGTCGCCGCTGCCGCCCTTATTGCGCTGCCATTCCTGCTCGGCTTTCAGGGTATTGAGCTTTGGCTCTCTGTTGCCGGTGGGGCGGGCTTGATTGCCTACAGCCTGCTCACTGACTATGCATTCGGTGCGGTCAAGCTGGTGTCGTTCGATGCACACTTGTTGCTCGATCTTGCCGCAGGAGTAGCCTTCATTGCCGCGCCATTCTTGCTTGGCTTCACCGCTCTGGCTTCGATCTACTACCCGGTTATGGCAGCTGGCGTGATCGCGGTGGTTACCTGTACCTCGCGAGCCAACCAATCAGGCCGAAAGAACGCCGCTGCCTGAGCACGTCTATCAAGGACACAAGAGTTGTTATCAACAATGCCACCCTGCATGCCCCGATCACGGCATGCAGGGTTTGCCACGTCTGGAGTTTGGCGCTCCACGACCTGAGCCATAGCCCAACGCCCTCAGCGCCATGATCCAGTCGGCAGAAAAATTACGCGTACGGAACTCAATTCCTCACTATTCTGACCTTTGCAGAATCAGCCAACAGCGTTGAGCCCGTGAAAGCGGGCCCGCTTGTCGCAAGGCGAGGCGGTGTGCGGATCCCAACAGAGGCACCGCTCCGCTTATTTCTTGAGCACCGGATAGCCATCGACATAAATCGAGTCAGTCGCATTGGCTGGCAAGTGGCAAGTCAGACAATCGGTCTTGTAATCGGTCGATTTCGTCTTGGTCGGGGCGCCCTGATCAAACCATGCCCAGCCCCAGCCGTCGCCCCACAACTTGTTGTCGGGATGGCTGTTCTTGCTGTCCTTCACCATAACGAACCAGCCTTTCAAGGCTTTCGTATGGCTGACAGTGCCCGTTGTCATTGGTTCCGTCGTCGCCTCGAACACCTCTTTTACTAGCGTCGTGCCGTCCGCGAACGTGCCGGTAGCGCGATGCCCGGCTGCAGCACCGGGCGAGGCATAGACGATATGCATCTCCTTTGATCCGGGTGTGCCATCGGCCGCCACAGCCCAAGTGCCGAGATATTGATAGGTATCACGATAATCGGCAGGTACGCGCAAGGTGCCTGCGGCGTCAGCGCCGCTATTGACAGCAACACCCGTATTCGATTGCGGCGCACAGGCCGACACAATCAGTACACCGACCAACGATAACGCGCACAACCCAGCGACAGCCGCACTGCGGTATTGCATGTCTATTGGTCCAACCGGGGATAGAATTGCGTCCACACCATATCTTTCTTGGCACCATCGATATGACATTGCGCGCACTCAGCGGCAGACCTCAACGTCGCGGTCGCAAATTTGGGTTCGCCATGATTGAAGTTATAGTATCCCCAATTTTGGGTGTCTGCATAACGCTTGCTGTCCTTAACTGAAACATCCGCGCCGTTGAGCTTCAGGCTACCGAGTAGCTTGCGGTCCTGGGCCACCATCGCAAGCGCCACGAAGTTTCCGATGAGACTGGGTTCCGCCGGGTCGAAAAAGGCATCGGGTAATTCGTTGGGATCGATCTTGCGCGTAAGGCGCTCAAGACGATCACGCATCGCGTCAACGCTGCTGACCAGCTTCTTCCGCGCCGGGGTTGTCAGCCCCTCGGCCTCGGTGGCGGCAAGCAGCGCCTCGATCTCGGCGAGGATCTTGCTCGCCTTCGTTACTGAAGGATCCCGCGACATGCCTATTGCTTGGTGCTTTCCGCGCTTCGCAGCGCAAGGGCGACACTGCGCGCCACGCGTTCGGCGAGCGTGACTGGCACGGCGTTGCCAAGCTGCCGCATGGCCTCGGACCAGACGCCCTCGATTCGATAGGAGTCGGGAAAAGTCTGAAGGCGGGCGCTCTCCCTGACCGTGAAATAGCGAACCGATCCATCGGGCCGAGCGAGCATGTTTTCTCCTCCGGGAACGCCATGAACGCCGGCCTTCAATGCCTTCGCGGCGTCATCCAATGGGCTGCCGGTATGGCCGGGATAGCTGCGAGCTCCCGGCTGGAACCTGTGGCCGGAAAGGCCCGAGGCTTCCGCGGGGTTGCGCTCGGGGTCGGGCAAGGTCGCGAGAGCATCGCGTACGGTGAGCCATGGCAACTCAGCTGGCTTTTCCGTAAGCCGCTCTGCTCGGGACCTGGTGCGCTCGGCGTTCGACCATCGCTCCGCCTTGGAAACGTTGTGCCGTTCGAAATAGTCCCCGTGGGCCTGATCCCACAATAGGGCTTCCTGCGAATGAGACGCTTCGGGGAAGGACCATTCAATACCCTGATCCTTTCGGAACCCAACAAAGAATACCCGGTGCCGCTTCTGGGGCACGCCATAATCGGCCGCGTTCAATACCTCCGCAACAAGTCGGTACTCCAACCCGCGCTCCGCCCTCGAACTCGTATGATGCCTTTCGAGCCTGCGCAGATGCGTGGACCAGTCCTCGTCGTCCATTGCGACGAGCTCGGGGTATTGCATCTGTAGCTTGATGTATTCGTAGTAGGAACTGAACCGAGCCCGCGTCAGTCCTCGCACATTCTCGAAAATGAAGGCTCGAGGCTTGACCTCGCGCACCGCGCGAACCGCCTCCGGGAACATGTCGCGCCGGTCCGCTTGGGCGCGATGTCGGCCACCAACCGAGAAGGGCTGGCAAGGGGGGCCACCGGATACCAGCTCGATCTTGCCCTCGTGCGCGGTGAAGTCGGCGTCGCGAACGTCACGCTCGATTTCGAGCGGCCAACGTTTCGCGTCCGCCTGACTGGCATGCCGATTGGCGAGAAGGGTGCGCTGGCAATTCGGCTCCCATTCGACAATGCGCTCAGGCTTGAAGCCCGCTCGCCCAATCCCAATGCTGAGACCGCCAGCCCCTGCGAACAGTTCGATCGCCTTCATTGCGCATCATCCATAAATATCGACAAAGTCTGCCTCATTTCACCCTCTTTCCTAGTCCGGCACGCCCATCTGACCAAGGCCTTTCAGTCCTGTTTCCGCAGTTCAATCGCTGCGAGGTCTTCACGAGCCTTGTTGTGCTGAAGTGTGGATAGCTAGCAGGTAGGAAAGGGGCCCATGACGCGCCCCATATTGTGCTGTAGCGGCATCGTGCCGAGCGCACGCTGAGATGGCCATTCCATCATGTGTGTGTCGAATTTACATCTCGTTGGTGAATGCCGCCTCTTCTACTTTCCGCCTCTTCTACTTTAAAGAATCGCCCAGTCGCGATCGTCCCTCCAATCGCCGCGCAAGTGCCTCGACAAATCCCTCATACCGCTCCCTGCCCTGCGCTTGCGCTGCGGCAAGGCCACTATCCGGCAGTGGCGGATTGGCAGTAAGCCAGAACCGCACGAACAAGGCCAAAGCCTCTGTGGTGATCTCAGTCTGCTGATCGAGCTGTCCAAGCCGCCGGTCGATGCGATCAAGGCGGCGGCTGAGCGCTGCCTCGAGCTGCTCAGGGTTCACGCAGCAATGCAAGTGCCTGTGGTGGCGATAACACTGGCGCGTCTGGCCTGGCTGTCGCGCGCGCTGCCCATGTTGCGGACACCCGGCGACCGACAATGCGGGTGCCATCGTCGGTCTGGAGCCGGTAGACACGGGTGGATTCTTCGGGAAGCTGTTTCCAGATCGGCAGCAGCAGGCCGGTGACGATGTGCAGTTCGCTTGTCGTGAAATCATCGACATGCGCCACCTCGTCTTGCCAGATTGTCGCGAATGTCCGCTCGTCCACCTCATCCCAGTGGGTCTCGGGAAGGTGGGTCAGGGCGAAGTTCAGCCGCTCCATCGGCCGGATCAACCGGACGCGGCGTTCAACTTCGCCATCGTCAAGCATGACGCTGCGAGCCGGCAGCTGGACTGCAGCGCGTTTCGAGCGAGTGTTGACCAACAGCCGTGCGCCAGGCTCACGCCGAAGGTCGAGCGCCCGCTCGAGCGAGACCGGCTGGTTGCGCTCCTTCATTGCAATGCTGAGCAACCGGGTCTCTGCGCCCGTGGCCGGATGGACGTAGATCGGCTCACTGGCTGTGACGGTGAAGCTGTCGGCGGTCAGCGTCTCCAGCCCGAGATCGTAACTGCCCGCCGCGATTGCGCTCTCGACCTTGGCGCTAAGCAACTGCTCGAACACCGTGAACAGCACGTTCTGCATGTCGATGGTGAGTGCCAGCAGCCTGTTCAGGAAGGTCGTGATCGGCGGCAACTCGTCCTTGAGGCACCCGCTGCTGTCGGTCAGCGACAGGCCGGTCATGCTTTCAAAGGTCGCGAGCGAGCATCGCTCGACCTTGCCCGCATAGATCAACACATAGAGCTGGCGCAGCGCATCGCGGGCATAGGGGCTTTCGAGATTGTCTTCGGGGCGGAACAGCCCCTGACCACCGGTCTGCCGCTGTCCGCGCGTGATCGCACCCAGAGTGTCGAGCCTTCGCGCGATGGTTGAGAGGAAGCGTTTCTCGGCCTGGACATTGGTGGCCACCGGCCGGAACAGCGGCGGCTGCGCCTGATTGGTGCGATTGGTGCGGCCCAGGCCCTGGATCGCGGCATCGGCCTTCCAGCCTGCTTCCAGCAGATAGTGATGGCGGAGCCGCTGGTTCCTCGCGCCCAGATCGGCATGGTAGCTGCGTCCCGTGCCCCCGGCATCGGAGAATACGAGGATTTGCTTGCGATCCTCCATGAATGCCTGCGCGTCGGCGAGGTTGGCATGGGCTGGCCGGTTTTCAACAGCGAGCCGGTCGCCGTTCGCATCGACCTTGTGGACGATCCGGCGCGATCGCCCGGTCACCTCAGCCACCATGTCGGTCCCGAACCGCTGCACGATCTGGTCGAGTGCGCCTTGGACCGGTTCCATCGATGCCAATTGCTCGATCAGCCCGTTACGTCGTTCGAGCGCCTCGCGGCACTGCACGACATTGCCATCCTCGTCATAGGCTGGCCTCGACGCGAGATTGCCGTTGCCGTCGGTGAAGCTCTCATGAAGCTGGGTCGGGAAGCTGTGGAGGAGGTAATCCAGAACATATTCGCGGGGCGTGATATCGACCTGAATGTCGTTCCACTCGCCCGGATCGATATCGGCGAGGCGGCGCGACAGCAGTGCCTCCCCCGTCGAGACGATCTGCACCACAGCGGCTTGGCCATCGGCGAGGCCCTGCTCGATCGCGGCGATCAGCGTTGGCGTTTTCATTGCCGTGATGAGGTGATTGAAGAAGCGCTGTTTGGCGGATTCAAACGCCGAGCGGGCCGCCGACTTGGCCTGCGCGTTGAGCGTGCCCTCGCTGCTCGTGACGTTGGCGGCCTCCAGCGCTGCGTCCAAGTTGTTGTGGATGACCTGAAACGCCCCGGCATAGGCATCATAGATGCGGACCTGGTCCGGTGTCAGCTGATGCTCGACCAGCTCATATTCGACGCCTTCGTAGGAAAGCGAACGGGCGGCATAGAGGCCGAGCGATTTCAGATCGCGGGCCAGCACTTCCATCGCTGCGACCCCGCCCGCTTCGATGGCCGCAACGAAATCGGTGCGTTTGTCGAAGGGAAAGTCTGCGCCGCCCCACAGGCCGAGCCGCTGAGCATAGGCAAGGTTCTCGACCGTGGTGGCCCCGGTTGCAGAGACATAGACGACCCGGGCATCGGGCAGTGCATGCTGCAGACGCAGTCCGGCACGTCCCTGCTGCGAGGGGGCGCAATCGCCCCGTTCGGATTTGCCGCCGCCGGCATTCTGCATGGCATGGCTCTCGTCGAAGACAATGACCCCGTCGAAGTCGGTCCCCAGCCAATCGACGATCTGCTGGACCCGGGAAACCCGGTTTTCGCGCGCGTCGGAGCGTAGCGTGGCATAGGTCGTGAAAAGGATGCCTTGCTCGAGCCGGATGGGTGTGCCCAGACGGAACCGGGCGAGCGGGGTGACCAGCAAGGGCTCTTGCCCCAGAGCCTTCCAGTCGCGCTGCGCATCTTCTAGCAGCTTGTCGGATTTCGAAATCCAGACTGCGCGCGTTCGGCCCTTGAGCCAATTGTCGAGCACAATCCCTGCAACCTGACGCCCTTTGCCAGCTCCGGTGCCATCACCGAGGAACCAGCCCTTGCGGAACCGGACGGCCGTGTCGCAATCATCGGGCGCGGCTTCCACCTTGTCCCAGGTCGCATTAACGGACCAGCTGCCGGCGAGATGGTCGGCATGGGCTTCGCCCGCATAGATTACCGATTCGAGCTGGGCATCCGACAGCAGCCCCTGTTCGACGAGGCCAGCGGGCAGATGGGGACGATAGCTCGGCTTGGGCGGCGCGACCGAGGACATCGCCGCGGATTGCACCAGTCGTGTCGGATGCGGCTGAGCGCCCGCGATGCGGATCGATTGGAGCGTGTAGGGCTCATAGAGCGTTTCGGAGAGCTTGCCGTCAGTCGGAGGACACCAGTCGATCACATCATAGTCGAGCGGCACGCGGGATGTCGCAGGGACCGGGGCTGCAGCCAGTCTCGGCTTTGGGCTGGCTTTGATCGCTTGTGAATTGCGGGCAGCGACCAGTGGCTGAAGAGCTGATGCGGCGATGGGCTGACGTGGCGGGAGGCTGTCGGCCAACCAGCGCAGCAAGGTCGCAAGATCGGAAGCCATGCCCGGCGATGCCGGAAATTGCGCTGGATCGTCTGCGGGCACCTTGTCGATCACGGTCAGCCGGGTTTCGACCGAAGTGCCGTGCGGTGCGAACACGCTGCCCGCTATCACCGCGCTGAACACTACCCGTGCCTTGTCCTGCATCCGGATGAAGCCATCCCGCCATGCCTTGTGATCCGGCGCGCAGTTGGCTCCTGTGATCGCCACGAGCCGTCCACCGTCGGCAAGCCGCGCGACGGCCGATGACAGATGCCGGATGGCTGCGTTGGCCACACGGGCTTCGACATTCAGCGCTGCCGAGAACGGCGGGTTCATGATGATGCAGCTCGGCACCACGGCTGCATCGAGCCGGTCGTGGATCTGTGCGGCGTCATGCATGGACAGGGGCGAGCCTGCAAACAGGCTGCCAAGCAGGGCGGCACGCACGTCGGCGACTTCGTTCATTGCCAAGCTGCATCCTGCCAGTTCAGCCTGGATGGCCAGCAGCCCAGTGCCCGCAGAGGGCTCGAGCACCAACTCGCCCGGGACGAAGCCTGCAGCAAATCCGGCCACCCATGCCAGTCCCAGCGGCGTCGAGAATTGCTGGTAAGCCTGCATTTCCTCGCTGCGCCGGGTTTGCGTCGGTGCGAGCCGGGCAATCCGTTCGACCAGTTTCAGGCGTTCGAACGGCCCGGCGATCCTGGCATGGATCGCCGGGCCGTAGCGACGCATAAACAGCAATTGCGCGACCTCGACGGCTTCATAAGCGGTCTTCCAGCTCCAGGCTCCGGTCGCATCGCTTGCGCCAAAGGCGGACTGCATCGCGGTGCGAATGGCGGGCGTGTCGATCCGGCGACCGGCGGCAAGGTGGCCGAGCAGGTCATCGGCTGCGGTGATGATCGCGGTAGCGGTTTGCTGCGGGGAAGCAGCGGAAAGCGGGCGCGCGGAGGCACCCGCCAAAGGCGAGTTGGTCATGTCGGATTTCCTTCAATGAAGTTGGGGTGGTGCCGACCCGATCAGGCGGGCGGAATATAGGCCTCGTAAGGATTGCCCGGCGCGAGGTGCCCGAACGGTGTCATCACATATTCGCCGTCGTCGCGGCCAACGGCGCAAAGAACGTAGCGGGTTTCGCCGCTGGCAACCTCAGTGCACTCCATCAGCGCGAGATCGCCGGCTTGTGCTGCTTGCAGCAGTGTCTCGAAATTGGCGCGGGCATGGTCAGGAATTGCCATGGCAAGGCTCCTTCATCGGTGAGGGGGGAACAAGACACGCGGGGCGACCGGGGCCGCCCCGCGCGAGCAAAGTTCATTCGGCAGCGATTGCGAAGGCATCGTCGGCGTCCGCCTGTTCGGCATCATCCGCAAGGAAATCGGGCAGGTCGGCGATTTCAGCTTCATCTGCTTCGATGACCGGCAACCGCAGGGGTTCCGGCAACCAACCGGTGCCGCCCAGCAGCCGTTCGGCCTCGCGCGCCATGTCACCCTTCTTGAGATGTTCGATCAGGGCGGCGGTCGCATCGCCCTTGGCTTCGCGGACCGCTTCAATGATCCGGGGTTTGGTCACCCGCCCGAGGTAGTTGTCGACCGTTGGGGTCCAGCCAGCCTCGGCCATGTCGAGCCCGACGACTGCTGCCAGAGCATCTGCGGCGGCAATGCGCTGCGCCATGCCATGCGCCGAAATGCGCCCGTCATAGCCCTTGCTCGGCTCAAACAGCGCATTGACGCCGTGGCTGACACAGTGGGCGAGCAGTGCCATCTGCTCATCCTGCGGCATTGCGGCGAGGGCGTCCCACAGCGGCTGTGGTTCATCCGGCAGCCTTTCACCCCAATGTTCGTGCCGCGCCTGGATCGACTGGCTCCAGACACTCTCGCGCAAGTTCGGTGCGACATTGCCGAGCCAGGCCTGGGTGACGCCGATCTGCACACAACCATGAGTCCCGTGGGGACGGAACACCGACAGGACGAGCGCATGGAGAAGGGCGAGGAAAGCCGCCTGCGGAGCGTTGGCCAGTGCATCGCGCAGAGCGAGCGTGCGTTCAGCAGTGAGTTCGGAAACGAGCCTGTCAGGTAGCGGTTTGATCGCCTCGTCTTCGTCGTCGTCACCGCCGGTCTGCGCCGCTTGCCCTGCCACGGTGACAGTCGGGCCATCGGACACGTCTGCGTTGGCATCGTGCGCACTGTCATTCTGGCCATCAGCGAGGGGTTCATCTTCAGGACGGACATAGCCGCGGTCGATCCGCAGGCGACCATCATGGGTCAGCGAAATGAACACGCCGGCGCGCGCCATGTCGTCCGGATCGTAGACGGTGGGACGAGTGTTCAGGGCGGTCAGTTCGGCATCGATCTCGGTCAGCCGCGCATCGACTTCGTCGGGAAGGTCGCTGCCATCGCCGTAGTCGTCGCCAATGCGGTCATATTCCTCGACCAGCACATCACGCCGTGCCTGCTCGTCGTCGGTCAACGGAACGGTCGTGCCGACGATCCGGCGTTTGCCGCGCTCGCAGCCATAGGGCAGGTCAACCGCAGCCTCGACCCATTTCCAGCCATCTGCACCGATTTCCTGGGCGAGTTCGGCGAGCTTCTCGCTCACCAGCAATTCGACCAGTCCGGGATCCTGCAACCATCCATCCTCGTCCGACGAAAACAGATCGCGCATCACATAGCCGCCAGCCTCGGTGTAGGCGTCAATGCCGATGAACCGGACGCGGCGGTCACTTGCGGAGATCGCATCTTCGGTCAGCAAGCGGCGGATGTGGTAAGCCGGCACATGGTGCCCCTGATTGACCTGTTCCCAGACCTGCTCTTGGCGCGCGTGGTTGTCGGTGACCGAGAAGGCCATGAGCTGTTCGAGCGTGATGCCGTCCTCACCATAGATCTCGAGCAGGGTGGGCGAGACCGAGGCGAGCCGCAAGCGCTGGCGTACGGTCGAGACAGACACGAAGAACCGCGCGGCAATGTCTTCCTCCGACAGACCGGCTTCGATCAGCGCGCTGAAGGCACGGAACTGGTCGAGCGGATGCAGGGCAACGCGCATGACGTTTTCAGCGAGCGAATCCTCTTCGGCGATCCCGGCTTCGCGCACGACGCAAGGGACCGGTTGATCCTTGGCCATCCGCTTGGTCTTCACCAGCAGTTCGAGGGCCCGGAAACGGCGGCCACCGGCCGGCACTTCGAACATTCCGGTTTCCTTGCCGTCGGCGTCAAGCACGGGGCGGACGTTGATGCTCTGGAGCAGGGTCCGGCGATAAATGTCCTCGGCCAGATCCTCGATTGAAAGGCCGGCTTTCACGCGCCGCACATTCTTCTGGCTCAGCACCAGCTGCGAAAACGGGATGTCGCGCGAGGAACTGAGCACGAGCTTGGGCAGTGTCTTGGTCATCGGGTTTCTCCATGACGGGCCGCCCGAAAGACTCTCTCTCAGGCCCGGACCCGTCACGAAGCGAAGCGCCGCCCTCTCACTCTGAGAAGGCAGCGCAACGTTCAAGTAACACGCTGGGCCCGGGGAGGCTTAGTGCACCCGGTCGAGCAACTTCTTGGCCTTGCCCTCCATGTCGAGCCGGGCGTCCTGATGGGGCTTGGACCGCGCAAGGGCAGTGATGCCCTGCACGAAATCGAAGATCGATTCCGGCGGGCGGCCTTCCTCGGCGAGGACGGTCTCGATGATCCGGCCGGTTTCAGCCTTGGAGAATCCGCGCGCCCGGAGGAAATCCTGCCGGTCTTCGTCGCTACTGGCGACAATTCGCTCCCGCGCGGTCTTGATGCCGTTGATGAACGGCTGCGGCGAGGAATTGGCAAAGTTCAGCAGCGCCGGTTCGGCTTCATGGGCAAAGCGGTTCGCGGCATATTTGCTGTGGCGAATGCTGATCTCCTCGAAGTCCTCCACCCCCCACAGGTTCCGGTTCTGGCAGACCGCGCGCAGGTAGAAGCTCGCCATGCCGAGCGTCTTTGCGCCGACCTCGGAGTTCCAGCAATAGAACCCGCGGAAGTACAGATCGGGCGATCCGTCGGGCAAGCGCCCGGCTTCGATCGGGTTGAGATCATCGACCAGAAACAGGAAGACATCGCGATCCGATGCATAGAGCGTGGTCGTATCCTTCGAGATGTCGACGTTAGGATTGTAGACCCCGGTCGACCAGTCGAGCACGCCCGGAACCTTCCAGCGTGTGTCGCCGGTGCCGTTGCCAGCGATCTTCTGCACGGCTTCGACGAGTTCGTGGTCGTAGATCCGGCCGTAGTCGGGGCCTGTCACTGCGCGCAGTTCGAGGCGGCCATTGTCGGTTTCGAGCGTTTTGATCTGCTCGGCTCGGTTGGAGGTCAGCCCGTATTGCAGATTGATCGCGGCCAGCGGCGCCGGAAGTTGGCGCAGATAGGCAGCAGGAGCGCCTACCTGGCTGGCCAGTTGCCCAAAGCTCCAGTGGGTTGGCGTCACCGGTGCCTCGGCACCCGGCAACATGAGAGCCAGGCGTTCCGGATCATTGCGGTTCGCCTCGACATGGATCAGCGCCGTCTCGACCACGCGCGTCCGGCTCCGGTCAGACCGACCGCGCACCGACCGGGCAAGATCGCCCAATGACAGAAACCTCTCATCATCGGGGCGCGAGAACCATTCCGACGACACCCGACCCACGCGCGAGCCGCGCGAGACATCCACCTTGTAACCGCCGCTTGAGTCGCGGCGCGTATCGAGAACCTGCATATCCATGGGGAATCTCCATGACGGCTGGCCGGGAGCCTCTCTCTCGACCCTCATTCCGTCACGGCGAAGCCCGCCAGACTTTCACTTTCAAATCCCAAGGCTTGTAGTTGCACGAGCGACCAGCGAGATCGCCATGGCAGAAAATCTGCACCCTGACAGAGGCGGAGCGTCGCGTCATCGCTTGCGCAGGCGGAAAGGCGGGGCCTGTCGGCTTTCCCGGCCTGCGCTTTGGGCCATGTCCGCCGGATCAGAGTGCGTGCGGGGCCCCATGCGTCAGACACCGCGCCCTCAGGAGCAGGGCCGACAGCCCTGCGGGACAGAGCGCGTCAGCAGCCCCGCTCCTCGTTTCGGGGCGTTGCGGGGTGTCCCCGCTGAGGTGGGTGTGAAGAAGACGCGCAGCGGGTTCGACCAGGGAGGAAGCGTCCTCCCGCACATCGAAAATCAAGCCTCTACGCCAGCCTACGAAACACGTTGATTACGTGGCGATTACGTGGCTCTCGACAGCCCCTTGGAAGGGGTGTATATTTGCACTTAAGCCATTGAGAAGTTTGGTGGACGCACTTGGGCTCGAACCAAGGACCCGCTGATTAAGAGTCAGCTGCTCTACCAACTGAGCTATGCGTCCACATGCCGGTTTCGGCATTCTTCTGCGGGGCCGGGAAACTCCCTGCCTCGCGAAGAGAGCGCGCCGCTATCATGGTGTTTCGGGCTTGGCAATGCCCAATTGCAGATTTTCTTCAATGAAAGCGGCGTGTCCCGGTTTTGCTGTCGTTTTCGATCGCCAGGATGATGCCGACGCACGTCATGATCGTCAGCATCGACGAACCGCCGTAGGAAAAGAGCGGCAGCGGGATGCCGACGACGGGCGCCATGCCCATCACCATCGACAGGTTGATCGCGATGTAGAAAAAGATCGTCATCGTGAGCCCCGCCGCGGTGAGCTGGCCGAAGCGCGTCCGGGCACGGAGCGCGACGCGCGTGCCCCAGCGCAGCAGCAGGAAGAAGGCGAAGAGCAGCGCCAGGCCACCGATCAGTCCCCATTCTTCCGCCATCGTTGCGAAGATGAAGTCGGTGTGGCCTTCGGGGAGATAGTCGAGATGGCTCTGCGACCCGTTGAGGAAACCCTTGCCGCCGATCCCGCCCGAACCGATCGCGATCTTCGACTGGCTGATATGATAGCCCGCGCCCAGGGGGTCGCTTTCGGGGTCGAGGAAGATCAGGACGCGCTTCTGCTGATAGTCATGCAGCATCGAGAAGAGGATGGGCAGCGCCGCGACGCCGGCACCCGCTGCGCTGCCGAACCACCAGAAGGGAAGGCCCGCGACGAACATCACCACGACGCCGCCGATCGAGATCGCGAGCGCCGTGCCGAGGTCGGGCTGGAGCATGACGAGTGCCGCCGGAAAGCCGATCGCGAGGAGGGCGGGCCAGAGCGCGGTGAAGGTACGCGTGTTGCCCGGGGGCAGCTGCGTATAGAAGCGTGCAAGCGCGATCACGATCGCGACTTTCATCAGCTCGGATGGCTGGAGGTTGATGAAGCCGAGGTTGAGCCATCGCTGGCTGCCGCCGCCGACGAAACCGAGCAGTTCGACCGCCATCAGCAGCGCGAGCACCCCGATATAGCCGATATAGGCGAAATCCTCGAAGAGACGGAGCGGGAGGCGTCCGATCACGAGCGCGGCGCCCAGAAAGACGAGGAAGCGGACACCCTGCTGCCACGCCCAAGGCGACCAGTTGCCGCCCGCCGCCGAATAGAGGACGAGCAGGCCGAAGCCGCAGATAGCCGCCAAAAGCGCCATGAGCTTCCAGGGGAAGCGCTGGATCGCGGGTGGAACCGGGATCATTGGGCGAGGCCCGGATCGGGCGCCGCAATGCCGGCCTTCCAGGCGGCGTAGTTGCGGTCCATGCGTTCCTTGATCGTGCCGCCCCAGCCGGCCTCGAAGGTCTCGAGCGCCTCCATCCCCTTTTCGCGATCGTAGATGAAGGTTAAGACGTCCTTGGCGACGGGCGCCGCGGCGCGACTGCCGCCCATGCCATGCTCGATAATGACCGAAATCGCGTAGCGGGGATTGTCGACCGGTGCGAAGCCGATGAACAGGCCGTGGTCGCGAAAGCGCCACGTCCCCCCCTTGCCGTTACCGGTGTTGAGGCCTCGCACCTGCGCGGTGCCGGTCTTGCCCGCCATCGCGATGCCATCGAGCGGCAGGCGGCTGCGCCCGGCGGTGCCGCCCGGCCCATTGACGACGAGGTTCATGCCTTCGCGTGCTGTGGCCAGCGCCTCGGCAGAGAAGGGGAGGGCCTCGTTCTTGAACTGCCGGTTGACGAGGCGCGGATAGAGGCGGCGGCCCGACGCGATGCGCGATGCCATGACGGCGAGCTGGAGCGGGTTCACGCTGACATAGCCCTGGCCGATGACCGCGTTCAGCGAGTCCGATGCCGACCATGGCTGGTCATATTTCTTCATTTTCCAGGCGCTGTCGGGAATCGTTCCGAAACGCTGGTTGCTGCCCGCGAGCTGGAATTCCTCGCCTAGCCCCATCAGGCGCGCGGTCGGCGCGATCGCATCATAGCCCAGCCGGTGGGCAACCCAGTAGAAATAGCTGTTACAGCTTTTCATGATCGCGTGCGGCATGTCGAGGCTGCCATGCGTGCCGAGGCAGCGGAAGAAGCGGCTGCCGAGGCGGTAGCCGCCGATACAGGTGTGGCGCTCGCTGGGGTCGATGCCATGCTCGATCGCGGCGATCGCGGCCATCGGCTTCAGCGTCGATCCCGGCGGATAGAGGCCGCGCGTCGCCTTGTTGATCAGCGGCTGGTGATCGTCGGCGCGCAGCCAGCTATATTCCGAATTGCTGATCCCGTCCGAGAAGCTGTTCGGATCGAAGCTCGGCATCGAGACGAAGGCGAGGATGTCGCCGGTATGCGTGTCGATGACGACCGCCGCGCCGGACTCGGGGCCCATGCGCCGCGCGACATAGTCCTGCAGGTCGGCGTCGATGGTCAGGTGAACGGTCTTGCCCTGCACGTCGGGCTGGGTCGACAGTTCGCGCACGACCTTGCCACGCGCGGTGACCTCGACGCGTTTGGCGCCGGGCTTGCCGCGCAGCATCTGCTGGAAATATTTCTCGAGCCCGTCCTTGCCGGTCTTGTAGCCGGGGGTGATGTAGAGCGGGTCCTTGACCTTCTCATATTCCTCGGCGGTCGGCGCGCCGACATAGCCGATGAGGTGCCCGACGGCGGCGCCGGTCGGATAGTTGCGCGCGAAGCCGCGCTGCGGCGCGACACCGGGCAGTTCCGGCAGGTGGACGAGGATCGACGAATATTCCTGCTCGGTCATATCCTCGGCGATGGCGACCGGCTGGAAGCCCGATGCGGCCTTCAGGTCGCGCTCGATACGTTCCATCGCGTCATTGTCGAGGCGGAGCAGCGTGCGGAGCTGCCCGAGGACATTCTCCTTATTGTGCAGCCGGTCGGGGATGATGTCGACGCGCAAGGACACGCGGTTGTTCGCAAGCGCCTTGCCGTTCCGGTCGACGATCCAGCCGCGGCGCGGCGGGACGAGCGTCAGATTGACGCGGTTGCTTTCCGCTTCGAGCACATAGCGTTCGTTGTCGATCACCGAAATATAGGCCATGCGCGCGGCGAGCGCCACGCCGACCGCCGCCTGCGCGCCGCCGACGACGAGCGCGCGGCGGGTAAAGGTGAAGCCGCGCCAGGCTTCGGTGATCGGGGGACTCTTTTTGCCAAACATGAAGGGGTTTTATCGACGTTTCAGGCGGAAATTGTCAAACTTGCCGGTGAGGCGAAGGAAGAGCGGGAGGAGCAGGATCGAAACGATGATTTGCGGCGCGACCAGGCCCAAAACGCGTCCGGTCTCGGCGTGCGGATGGGTGAGCAGCGCGGCGATCGACTGGACGATAGCCACGAGCAGCGCGCCGATCGCCCAGTCGTGGAAAAAGCCGCGCCAATAGATGCGCTGCGACAGATAGGCGATCGCGATGCTCGCCGCGGTCCACAGGAAGACGGCCGTGCCGATCGGCGCGCCGCTGAACAGGTCGTCCCACAGGCCGAGGGGCAGACCGATCCACACCGGCCACATCTCCGTCCGCAGCAGCTGCCAGCAGAGGAAGAACAGCAGGCCGAGCGGCGGCAGCACCGGCGAACTCGCGACCAGCGGCAGCATCAGCGGCAGCGCCGATGCGATCAGCACCGTGGCGACCGGCACCGCGCGCATCCGCCACAGCGATGCCGGTTCGCCGAGACGCGGCCCTTTCTGGTTCATGGCGCCTTCGGAACCTCCGGCACCGCGTCGGCGTCGGGCTTCAGCAGCGCCTCGGCATTGTCGGGCGTATAGGGGCGAAGCACCGACACCGCGTCGACCTTCGCGGGGTCGGCGAGCGGACGGGCGAGGGCGCCGTCGTCCTGGCGGCGGATGACGATCGCGACCGGGATGTTCGGCGGATAGAGGCCGCCGGTTCCTGAGGTGACGAGGATATCGCCGGGTTTGAACGGATTGTTCGCGATATTGAGCGTGCGGATGTCGAGATCGCCGTTGCCGCGGCCATAGGCAAGCGCGGGCAGACCGTCGCGCGCGCGGCGGACGGGAACGATATTGTCGATATCGGTGATCAGCAGCACCTGCGATACCGACGGACCCGAGCCGAGGATGCGGCCGATCAGACCGTCGGCACCGCGCACCGGTTGACCCGCCGCGACACCCAGATTGCGTCCGATGCTGAGCAGCGCGATGCGCTTGCTGCTCGTCGAGGTCGAGGTGAGCAGATACCCGTTGGCGATCGCGGTCTTGTCGGCCTCCTGCAGTTTGAGCAGCGTCTTGAGCTGCCGGTTCTCTTCCTGCAGCGAGCTGGTTGCGACCAGCTGGCGGCGGGTCGCGGCGAGTTCCTTGCGGAGCCGGCGGTTCTGCGATCCTGCACCAACATAGGCGGACACGGCGTCATCGATGCCCGAGATCGAACCGATGACCGACCGGCTGGCGCGCGCGATCGGCGCCGTGACCTCGTGGCTCGCGACGCGCAGCGCAGCGAAGCCGACGGGATCGACGACCGAAAGCACAGCCAGCAGCAAGCCCGCCACTGCCCCTGTCACCGCAATGACATAGGCAACGAACAGGCTGTACTGGGCCTTTCGGGATTGCCCCGGACGCCGATGTGCCGGGCGGACCATGGTGCGACGTTACCCGATCAGGCTTGCTGCAGCACGCCGCGGAAGGCCGGATCCTCCATCGCGCGGCCGGTGCCGATCGCGACGCAGGTCAGCGGGTCTTCGGCGACCGTGACGGGCAGGCCGGTCGCGTCGCGGAGCAGTTCGTCGAGCTCGGCGATCAGCGCACCGCCGCCGGTCAGCACGATTCCCTGGTCGACGATGTCGGCCGCGAGTTCGGGCGCGGTGTTCTCCAGCGCGATGCGGACGCCCTCGACGATCGTGCCGATCGGTTCGGACAGCGCCTCGGCGATCTGCGCCTGGTTGATCGAGATTTCCTTGGGCACGCCGTTGACGAGGTCGCGGCCCTTGATGTGGATCGTCATGCCGACGCCGTCGGCGGGGATGCGCGCGATGCCGAAATCCTTCTTGATCCGCTCCGCGGTCGCTTCGCCGATCAGCAGGTTATGGTGTCGGCGGACATAGGAGACGATCGCTTCGTCCATCTTGTCGCCGCCGGCGCGGACCGAGGTGGTGTAGGCGAGGCCGCGGAGCGAGAGCACCGCGACTTCGGTGGTGCCGCCGCCGATATCGACCACCATCGACCCGATCGGTTCGGTGACTGGCATGTCGGCGCCGATCGCGGCGGCCATCGGCTCCTCGATCAGCCACACTTCGCTGGCGCCCGCGTTCGACGCGGCGTCGCGGATCGCGCGGCGTTCGACGCTGGTCGAGCCCGAGGGGACGCAGATCACGATTTCGGGGCTGCGGAACGCATTGGGCTTGCCGCCATGCACCTTGGTGATGAAGTGCTTGATCATCTGTTCGGCGACGTCGATGTCGGCGATGACGCCGTCACGCAGCGGACGGATCGCCTCGATGCTGTCGGGGGTCTTGCCCATCATCAGCTTCGCATCGTCGCCGACCGCCTTCACGCGCTTGATACCGTTCAGCGTCTCGACCGCCACCACCGACGGCTCGTTGAGCACGATGCCCTTGCCGCGCACATAGACCACGGTGTTCGCGGTGCCGAGGTCGATAGCCATGTCTTGGGAATTGAATTTAAGCCAGCGAGAAAAGAAGGACATCTATACTGCTTCCTGTCATCGGCGCCGCCGGTCCAGGATGGACCGTGCCCCCGTAGAATTTTGACTCCGCATGTCCCGCCGTCAACAGCAGCAATCAGGGGGAGAGTCCGGCCTGTCCGAACGGATGGCTGGATAAAATGATCAGGCTGTGCGGATGGGTCGCGATTTGCGTCCGACTGCGCTAGGAGAGCTTCCATGTCAATACGCCGCCTGCCGGAAAAGCTCGTAAATCGGATCGCGGCCGGTGAAGTGGTTGAAAGACCGGCCGCGGCGCTCAAGGAGCTGGTTGAAAACGCCATCGACGCCGGCGCGACTCGCATTTCGGTGCGAATCGCCGAGGGCGGGATGGCGCGGCTGGAGGTCGAGGATGACGGTTGCGGAATGACCGCCGCCGACATGGCGCTGGCCCTCGAACGCCATGCGACCTCGAAGCTGCCGACCGATGCGATCGAGGACGTCACGACGATGGGTTTCCGCGGCGAGGCGTTGCCCTCGATCGCGAGCGTCGCGCGGCTGACGCTCGAAAGCCGGGTTGCCGGTGGCGAGGGGTGGCGACGCGTGGTCGACAACGGCGCCGTGATCGCCGAAGGGCCGGCGGCGCTGGCGAAAGGGACGCGCCTTCTCGTCGAGGATCTGTTCGCGCGCGTTCCGGCACGGCGCAAGTTCCTGCGCAGCCCTCGCAGCGAATATGCCGCCTGCCTCGACGTCGTGAAGCGACTTGCGATGGCGCGCCCCGACATCGCCTTCGTCGTCGAACATGACGGGCGCCGCGTCCTTGACGTGCAGGGCGGACAGGATCAGCTGTCGCGGGTCGCCGCGCTCACCCAGCGCGAGCTGGCGGCGAACAGCATCGGGGTCGATGTGGAACGCGGCGAGGCGCGGCTTGGCGGCGTCATCAGCCTGCCGACCTACAACCGCGGCATCGCCGACCATCAATATCTGTTCGTCAACGGGCGCCCGGTGAAGGACCGGCTGCTCGTCGGCGCGCTGCGCGGCGCCTACGCCGACCTGCTCGCGCGCGATCGCCATCCGGTCGTCGCGCTGTTCCTCGATATTCCGACCAGCGAGGTCGACGTGAACGTCCATCCCGCGAAGACCGAAGTGCGGTTCCGCGATCCGCAACTCGTTCGCGGGATGATCGTCGGCGGGCTTCGCCGCGCGCTCGACGAGCATGGGTTCCGCAGCGTGCAGCGTCCCGCCGAGGCGGCGCTGTCGGCGTGGCAGCAAGAGCCGGTGCCGCCGCCCGAGCCCGCGACGGGTTTCCTCTTCGGTCGCCGTACCGAGCCCGCCGTCCACCTGTTCGGTGCCGACATCACGCCGGCGGGCGAGGATGTCGCGCGCGTCTATGACCGGCTCGTGCCCTTTGCGTCGGCGGCGCCCGCGCCGCCCTCGGGGCGCGCCGAGGTCGCCGTCGCGCCGCCGCCGATGGCCGACGAGCACCCGCTCGGCATCGCGCGCGGCCAGATCGCCAAAACCTACATCGTCGCCGAGGCCGAGGACGGGCTTGTGATCGTCGATCAGCATGCGGCCCACGAACGGCTCGTGCTCGAACAGCTCCGCCACGGCATGGCGGGGCGCGCCGTGCCATCGCAGGGGCTGCTGCTGCCCGAAGTCATCGAACTCGACGAACCCGCGTGCGACCGGCTCGAAGCCGCCGCGCCGCAGCTCGCCGCGCTCGGCGTCGAGCTCGAACGCTTTGGTCCTGCGGCGGTCATGGTGCGCGCGACGCCCGCGATGCTCGGGGCGATCGACACGCAAAAACTCGTCAACGACATCGCCGACGATCTCGCGGGCTATGACGCCGCGCTCGGCCTCTCCGAAAAACTCGAACTCGTTGCCGCGACGATGGCGTGTCACGGCTCGGTGCGGGCCGGACGAACCCTCAGCGTACCCGAAATGAACGCGCTGCTCCGCCAGATGGAGGTGACGCCGCATTCGGGCCAGTGCAACCACGGCCGCCCGACCTGGGTGAAACTCGCAATGGACGATGTGGAGAAACTGTTCGGAAGGAAATAGGATGAGGTCTTTCGCAATCGCACTGCTATTGGCGGCATCTTCCGTACCGGTGCCTTTCGTGATGGCTGCCCCGGCCAAAAAGCCCGACGCCTGCCCCGCCAAACCCGTCCTGCCGCCCGAGCTGTCAGACTGGGCGCGGAACAGTTCGAACAAGACCATCTACGGCTATGGCGACGCCCGTGCTGCCGACTGGCCGCCGCTGGCGGCCGCGCGCACCGGGCTCGCGCTCCACCGGTACGAAAGCCTCAGCTACTGGATCGCGCCCGCGCGCGAGCCCGATCCGTTCAAGTTCGGCGGCATGGTGCCGATCATCGTCAAGAAACCCGGCCGCCTCACCGTCGCGCTCGACGAGGGCGCGTGGATCGATCTCGTGCATGACGGAAAGACGGTAGCGTCGGTCAGCCACGGGCACGGCCCCGCTTGCTCGGGAATCCGCAAGACGGTCGACTTCAACGTGACCGAAGGCCGCTACCTGCTCCAGATCGTCAACGCGCCGAACGCCTCCATCCGCGCGATGGCGGTGGTGCGCTGATCAGCGCGGCAGGCGTTTGACGAGCGCGCCGCTGGCGTCGCCCGGGATCGGTGCGACGCCGATCAGTCGCATGAGCAGCGGATAGACTTCGATATTGTCGACGATGCCGACGTCACCCTTCAGCGGCGTGCCGCTTGCCACGAAAAGCGCGAGCATCTGCAGATCCTGATTGTCATAGCCGTGGGCGCCGCCCTTGACCGGCCATTGCGGCGGGCCGGCGAGGATCGACCAGCCGGGCTCGGCGATGCAGATGATCGCCGCGACGCGCGGATTCTTGCCATAGTGCAACCGCTCGGGCAGCTCCTCGCGCCGGTTGCACGTCATATGGTCGTGCGGCTTGAGCAGTGCGTCATAGACGCGGTTGTCGGTCCCCGCGGCGGGTTCGATCGCGGCATAGGGGCCCGTCTCGACCGCGATGATGCTGGGCAGGTCGATCAGGTCGGCCAGCTGGATCACGCGGCTTTCGTCGATCGCGCGCATCCCGTGATCGGCGACGACGAGCAACTGCGCCGGCTGGCCCATCGCAGCGAGCCCTGCGACGAGGTCGCCGATCCGTGCATCCACCTCCGCGATCGCGGCGTTCACTTCGGCGCTGTCGGGACCAAACTCATGCCCCGCGCTATCGACCGCCTCGAAATAGAGCGTCACGAAGGCCGGGCGGATGTCGGCGGGACGGCGCATCCAGTCGAGGATCGTGTTGACGCGCTGCGCATAGCCGACATTCTCGTCGTAGCGGAGCCAGTCGGGCGGACGTATCTCGTGGATCGCGACCTCGCTGCCCGGCCAGAACATCGTCGCGGTGCGGACGCCGGCCTTGTTCGCGGTCACCCAGGCCGGCTCCGCCTCGTCCCACCAGAAGGGATCGAGCGACTGCTTGGGGTCGCTAAGGCTGAACTTCACCGCGGGTCGCCGCGGGTCGATCATGTTGTTGCCGGTGATTCCGTTGTTGTCGGGGCGCTTCCCGGTGACGATCGCATAATGATTGGGGAAGGTCTTGGTCGGAAACGACGGGCGCAGCGCGCCGTGCGCGCCCTCGGCCGCCAGCTTCGACAGGGTCGGCGTGATGCCGCGCTCCCGATAGTCGGCGCGAAAGCCGTCGATCGAGATCAGGATGGTGACGGGCTTGCGAGTTTCCTGCGCCACGACGGGCGCGGCGACGAACAGCAGCAGAAGCAGCGAGAGAAAGCGTGTCATGCGCGCTCCGCTATGCCCGATATATGACGCTCCGGCGACAGGATCAGGCCATCTTGATCCCGGCGATATCGCGCTCGACCACCGCGGTCGCGCGCTTCGACAGCGTGTTGGTCGGGGTTGTGACCTTGTCGACGACCATGAAGTGCGATTGCCACGCCTCCTTGCCGACCTCGCACACGACATAGCCGCGCTGGTCGTTCGCGAATTTGAGCTCGGGGTTCAGCTTCAGGAACACGTCGGTGCCCTTGCGCTGGTCGCTGCCGTCGCCGCCGCTCGAGATCGAGGTTGCAACGACTTCGGCGCCGACGACCTTGTCCCTGTGGACCAGATCGCCGCAGAAATTCTGATGCTCGTCGCCGGTCAGCACGACGGTATTCTTGAGCCCCGCGAAACGCGAGAGGATGCGCTCGCGCGGGGCGTCGTAACCCGGCCAGCTGTCGAGATTGACGATCTTCTTCGGCTCGTCCTCGCGGCGGCGGCGGTCGAGTGCCATCATCGTCACCTGCTGCGCGATGCCGTTCCAAGTCGCGCCGCCTTCGCCGAGATTCTTCGCGAGCCAGTCCTCCTGCGCCTTGCCGAGCACCTGCGCATCCTTGGCAAATACTTCGGGGCACGCCGGCTTGAAGCCGTCGCCGCAAGGCTGATTGCTGCGATACTGCCGCGTATCGAGTATCTGCATCGCCATCAGATTGCCGTAGCGCAGCTCGCGGTTCGCCGCGATGAAGCCGCCGCGCGGGAGCAGCGCCTTGCGCACCGGCATATGCTCGTACCACGCCTGGAACGCCGCCTGGCGGCGCAGCATGAAGACTTCGGGCGGCGGCGCGTCGGGGTCATTGCCGTCGAGGTCCATCTTCCAGTCGTCATAGACCGAGACCCAGTCGTTGCGGATCTCGTGATCGTCGAAGCTGGAGACGAACGCGTGCTGCGACCGCGCCGCCTGCATGTCGATGTCGAACAATGTCTGCGAATAGGCGGTGCGGAAGTCGCCGAGATCCTGCAGTCCGCGCAACGCATATTGGCGCACGGGCCGGACGGGGAGGCCGTCGGGAAACAGGTAATCCTGCTGATACTCATAGATGAAGTCGCCGTAGTGATAGACGAAGGCGAGGTCCTCGCGGGCGAGATGACGGTACGCGCCATAGAAGCCCGATTCATAGTGCTGGCAGCCGCAGACGCCGAACGTCAGCGCATCGACGTTGGCGCCGACCGGGGGCAGCGTCTTCGCCCGCCCGCGTAGGCTGCGCTCGCCGCCTGCGGTGAAGCGGTAATAATAGGGGCGGTTCGGCTGGAGCCCGGCAACCTCGACATGAACGCTGTGGCCGAGTTCCGGACGGGCGAGTTCGGTTCCCTTGGCGACGACCTCGCGAAAGCCGCTGTCGGGAGAGACCTCCCAATCGACAGGCACGTTGACCGGCGGCATCCCGCCGTGCGGCGCCATCGGCTCGGGCGCGAGGCGCGTCCAGATGACGAAGCCATCGCTCGCCGGATCGCCCGCGGCGACGCCAAGCCCGAACGGAAAGTCGCGGAAGATGCCGGCCTCCGCGCGCAGAATCGCGGGCGCCGACAGCCCGGCAAGCGTCGCGGTAGCAAGAAAATGGCGGCGGTTCAGCATGGCGGCTCCGAAAGCGAAAAATGCGACTCAGCGCGAACGGCATAGCCGAGCCATCCACGCATGCCCATGCGCCGCTTTGGCCCTTTTGCCGCTTGTCAGCATCGCCCAAGTTTGAGACAGACCGGTGATCAACCGGGGGGATGATCATGAGCAGAATATCGAACAAGCGCAGCGCATTGGCTTTGGCAGGGGCGCTCGCGATCGCGGCAGCGCCAACTACCATTCTTCATGCGGCCGCACCGACGACCACCGCCAGCTCGGCCGAGAGCGAGATGATCGCGCGGCAGCGCGCCGCGACCGAGAAGCTGCTGAAGGAGCTCGACCGCCAGACGGGGACGATCCCGATTCAGGCGGCGAAGGCCGACCTCAATCTGGGCGACCAATATTATTTCGTCGGGCCCGAACAGTCGCGCACGATCCTGGTCGACATCTGGCGCAACCCGCCCGCGTCGGCGAACGGTGTGCTCGGCATGGTGTTTCCGAAGGGCAAGAGCTTCATCGACGACACCTGGTCGGCGGTGATCACCTATGAGGGCACCGGCTATGTGTCGGACGATGATGCCAAGACGATCGACTATGAAGAGATGCTCGCGAACATGAAGGCGAGCGACGAGGCGCAGGCGGCCGACATCCGTGCGCAGGGCTATCCCGCGGGCATTCTCCAGCGCTGGGCGCAGGCACCGACCTACGATGCGGGTCGGCATTCGCTCGTCTGGGCGCGCGACATCAAGTTCGACGATACGCCCGAAGATACGCTCAACTACGACATCCGCTTGCTCGGACGCGAAGGTGTGCTGAGCATGAACATCCTCGCAAGCATGAGTCAGCTCGACGATGTGCGCCAGGCGGCAAAGACCTTCGCCAGCGTCGGCAGCTTCCATACCGGGGCGCGCTATGCCGATTATAACGCGTCGACCGACAAGAAGGCCGAATATGGCCTCGCAGGGCTCGTCGCGGCCGGTGGCGCGGCGGCGGTCGCGAAGAAGGTCGGGTTGCTGGCGATCCTCGCCAAGTTCGGCAAATTCCTGCTGATTGGCCTCGTCGCGCTTTTCGCTGGCTTCCGCAATTTCATCGGCGGACTGTTCGGCCGCAAGCCCGCGATGGACGCCTCCGAATGGGAAGCGCTCGCCGACGAGGACAAGCGCGACTGACCTTCCTCGTCATGCCGGACTTGATCCGGCATCCACCGCCGCGTTCGACCGCTTGGACCCCGGATCGAGTCCGGGGTGACGAGGCAAGGACGTTGGGCGATAGCTACCGCCCGATACTGAGCCGAGCGAACACGGTCGCGCCGATCGGGTTCTTGCCATAAGCGGCATCGAGCAGTCGCGGCTTGTCGAACGCCGCGACGCTGCCGCCGAGCGCGAGGTTCAGCGGCCCGGTGAGCGGAATGCGATAGGCATAGCCCGCCTGGAATTTGGTTACGCGGAACGGCACATCGTGAAGCGGGTCGTCATGGTCCGAAAACAGTTCGTCATTTTTCACGTTCTCGATCCGTCCGAACAGCGTGTGATGATCGTCGATGTCCCAATTCACCTCGACGAGATATGCGGTGAGCGTGTCGCCGGGGTCGCGGTTCTTGGCGCTGAACGCTGCGGTCGCCGACAGGCCCCGGCCGTTCGCATATTGGATGCTCGCGGTCGTCCTATGCTCATTCTCGCCCGGATGCTGCGCCTCGGGTTGCTTGAGGCGCGCATGGCTGACCTGCAGCGCCCAGTCGGGCGTTGGGGTCCACGTGCCACGCACTGCCCAACTGTCGAAGCGCGGCGTTTCGATGTTCCAGCGCTTCTCGTCAGGCTCGCGGCCGGTGAAGAGCGAGCCCTCGAGTTGAAACGCCCGCGTCTGATAGCCCAGCGTCGCGACGCCATAGGTGATGTGCGTCGAATCGAACCAGTGGTGGGTGATCGGCGCCTCGGGATTATAGCGGGCGCTGCCGCGGTGCATGAAGGCGCTCGGCCCGATGGCTGGCTCGCCGACGGGACCGCCATAGAGGAAGATGCGTTCGCCATTGTCGCCGACATCGATGTCCACCCGAGCCGCCAGTTCCATGAACAGGTCGTGCGGATGTTGGCGATCGACGAGCGGCTCGCCGCCTGCGGTCTCGCCGGTCGCGAACAGGTTGGGGTAGCCGCGGTTCGACATCAGCGGCTCGAGGCTCATCATCGATTTGAGCTGGATGCGGCCCCATCCGGTGTCCTTTTCGCCCGACAGCATCAGCATCGACTGGATAGTGGCCTTGTCGTCGCCGCGCGGCCCCGACTGGTCCGAATAGACGCCCCAGGCGAAGCCGTGCGCCATGACCATCCAGTCATCGCCGGCGTCGATATGCAGCCCGGTGTGGCCGCCTTCGTTGGCGGGCAGGCGCGCGGTTCCCGACCCCTCGGCGGGGCTCGCCGGATCGCCGTGGCTCACCGCCGAATGGTCCATCGCCGAATGATCCATCCGCGCATGATCCATCGGTTCGTCGCCTGAGGCCGCTCCGGCGGACATGTCATGTCCTCCATGATCCTGCGCGGCTGCGGATGGGGAAAAGAAGGCAAGCGCCGCGGCGCCCGCCAGAAAAGGCAGTTTCGACATATAAATTTCCTGACAAAGAACGGGAATGGGGTTTCCGTCTTCGTCAGATGCGGGGGGGCGGGGTGCTCGGCGGCGCATTGGCGCCCGCGAGCGCCGTCATCGGCTGCGCAACGGGCGCGGCAGCGGGAAGGGGAAGCGGCGCTTCCGCGGCTGGCAGCGCCGGATTGGCGACGCAGCCGATGCAGAAATGGCCCACTTTGCCGGCATTGCCGTCAGGCTTGTGCGTGGGTTGCGTGCCATGACAATCGACCGGCGCGCTCTGCCCCCGCGCCGGCAGCGCCATCGCGGGCAGCGACAAGCCGATCAGGAACAGCGCGAGGAGCAAATGCCGCAACATCGCGCCGCCCATAGCACGGCCGAACGGGAAGAGAAAAGGCGGGGCCGTCAAAACCAAATCCGCATCATCCAGAACGCCATCGCGACCATCATGACATTTTCGGTCAGCGAGACGAAGCCCAGCGGCACCTTGCTGCTGCCACCGACGCACGCGCATTTGATGTCGCGTCTGTCGATATAGACGGCTTTTAACACGGATGCCGCGCCGATGCCGCCGATGAAAAGCGCGATCGGGATCGACAGTCCGGGCAGCGCGTGCGCGGTCATCAGCACGCCAGCGAGACCTTCGGCAAACGGATAGATGCTGGCATAGGGCACCCAGCGCCTGGCGAGCAGGTCGTAGTTCAGAAACATCGTCGCAAACCGGTCGACGTCCTGTAGCTTGAGCAGCGCCAGCACGACCATGCTGAACGAGATGAACCATTCGGCGGCGCGGAGCGTGAAGGCGCTGCCCTCGACCGCGAAGCTCGCCGCCAGCGCCATCAGCCCGGTCATCGTGAACAGCGCGATGACCGGGGTATAGCTGGTGGCGTTCGCGTCGGCGACTTTCAGTCCGAAATGATGACGGAGATCGTCGTAGCCTCCGACGCGGACGCCATCGATGAAGGTTTGCGGCGTTGTCTTGACGCCATGTTTCGCCTTGAAAGCGTCGGTTTCTGTGCGCGTCGTCAGCCAACGGTCATCGACGGTATAGCCCCGGCGTTCGAGTAGATGCTTCGCCTTTAGGCCAAAGGGGCAGATGTGGTCGGGAAAGACCATGCGATGGAGGGTTGCTTGCTTCGTCATGCGACCCATATAGCTTCTGTACCATGGTACGGAGTCAAGCGATGCAACTCACGATCGGTAAATTGGCGGCTGCGGGCGGCGTCGGGGTCGAAACGATCCGCTATTATCAGCGGCGCGGGCTGATGGGCACGCCCGCGCGCAGCGGCGGCGACGGCTGGGGTGGCGGCATCAGGCGCTACGATGCGGACGATGTGCGCCGCCTTAAGTTCATCCGCTCGGCGCAGACCTCGGGCTTCACGCTCGACGAGATTTCCGAACTGCTCGAGCTCGATCAGAGCGACGATCGGCCGCGCGTGCGTGCGCTGGCGCGCCAGCGGATCGAGGTGCTCGATGAGAAGATTTCGCAGATGACCGAAACTCGGGCTGCTCTCGCGCGCCTCGCTGATCAGTGCGCGAAGAGCGACAAGGGGCCGTGCCCGATTCTGGCCGCGTTCGACCCGGCCTAGCTATGCAGGAAGTGCATCACGTCGCCGTCGTGGACGACATAGGCCTTGCCCTCGGCGCGTAGCTTGCCGGCTTCGCGCGCCTTCGCCTCGCCGCCGAGCGTGACATAATCGTCATAGGCGATCGTCTCGGCGCGGATGAAGCCCTTCTGGAAATCGCTGTGGATCTCGCCCGCGGCTTCGGGCGCGGTCGCGCCGGTGCGGACGGTCCACGCGCGCGCTTCCTGCGGGCCGACGGTGAAGAAGGTGATGAGGTGGAGCAGCTCGTAGCCGGCCCGGATGACGCGCGCGAGGCCGGTTTCGTGCAGGCCCATCTCTTCGAGGAATTCGAGCCGGTCGGCCATGTCCATCGTCACCAGCTCGCTCTCGATCGCCGCCGAGACGACAACGGCCTGCGCGCCCTCGGCCGCGGCCTTGGCGAAGACCTTTTCCGAAAAGGCGTTGCCCTTCGCCGCGCTGCCTTCGTCGACGTTGCAGACGTATAGGACGGGCTTCGAGGTCAGCAGCTGTGCGGTCCGCAGCACACGGGCTTCCTCGTCATCCTTGGGTTCCACGAGGCGTGCGGGCTTGCCGTCACGCAAAAGGTCGAGCGCCTGGCCGAGGACCGACGCGGCGATCTTCGCCTCCTTGTCGCCCTGTGCGGCCTTCTTGGCAAAGGCGGGAACGCGCTTTTCGAGGCTTTCGAGGTCGGCGAGCAGCAGCTCGGTCTCGACCGTCTCGGCGTCGGCGACGGGATCGACGCGGTTTTCGACATGCTGGATGTCGTCATCTTCGAAACAGCGCAGGACATGGACGATCGCATCGACCTCGCGGATGTTGCCGAGGAACTGGTTGCCCAGCCCTTCGCCTTTCGACGCGCCGCGCACCAGCCCGGCGATGTCGACGAAGGCGAGCTGCGTCGCGATGATCTTCTTGCTGCTCGCGATGGCGGCCAGCTTTTCCAGCCGGTCGTCGGGCACCGCGACATTGCCGATGTTCGGCTCGATCGTGCAGAAGGGATAGTTTGCCGCCTGCGCCGCCGCGGTTTCGGTCAGCGCGTTGAACAGGGTGGACTTGCCGACGTTGGGCAGGCCGACGATCCCGCATTTGAAACCCATAAAAACTCCGTGAGGTTTGGCGCGCTGCTGGATGGAACGCCATGTCTTGCCCGCGCCCCTAGCGCCAAGTCGCGTCCGATGCCAGCCATATGGCGCGCCAGACCGGCTGGAGGGCGATGCACGTGGCCCGGCGACGATGGAGTTCGCGGTGCAATGGCGCGTGGGTGCGCCGAACCGAACGAGGGACTGGACGAAAGATGCAGGAAATTCAGACGCGGTGCGCTACGTCCCGGTTATGCGAAACCGATTCCTGATCGCGGGTCTCGCTGCGATGGCGGTGTCTGCCGCCGCCTCCGCCGCGCCCTCGGGCTTCGAGGCGGCGGTGTTCAAGGATCTCAACCATTTCCGCGACGATCCCGCGGCCTATGCCGATGACCTGACCGGCTATCGCGATCGCTTCGACGGCAAGCTGCTGATCGCCGAAGAGGGCGAGGACATCGACATCATGACGAACGAGGGCGTCGCCGCGGTCAATGAGGCGATCCGTGCGTTGCGATCGGAGGCGCCGCGACCGTCCTTCGTCTGGAGCGACCTGCTCCAGCGGGCTGCCGCCGACCATGTCGCGGTGCAATCGCGGTCGGGTGCCGTCGGCCATTATTCGAACAACAGCGATCCCGGCGTCAGGATGCGCGCGCGCGGCGGCGGCCCCTACGTCAGCGAGGTCATCACCTATGGCCATCAGACGCCGCCGGGGGTTATCCACCAGCTACTGATCGACGACGGCGTTCCGGGGCGCGGCCACCGCTTCAGTCTGCTGCGCAGCGACCTGCGCTATGCCGGCGTCGCCTGCGGGTCGCACCCGCATTATCGCCTGATGTGCGTGATCCTGATGTCTCCGACGCGCGACGGCTCGCCGCCACCTCCCCCGCAGCGATCGGCGCCATAGCCGCCTTGTCAACTGTATTGCCATAATATAACAGTGATCTCGCTGAAAACAGGAGCGATCATGATCCGACGTGCGAAAATGGCCCTGATCCTGCCGCTGCTTGCCGGGGCCATGCCAGCCGAAGCGAAGCCGCTCCCCGACAAGGCCGCGATTGCGTCGACCGCGCAAAAGGCGATGGCCGCGACGGGCGCGCGGGGCCTGGCAATTGCGGTGATCGATCGCGGGAAGGTCGTGTCGGTGCAGAGCTTCGGCGCGCGCAACGCCAAGGGCGATCCGTTGACGCCTGACACCGTCATGTACGGCGCCTCGATCACCAAGGCGCTCTTCGGCTATTTCGTGATGCGGCTGGTCGACGAAGGAAGGGTCGATCTCGACCGGCCGATCGCCGCGATGCTGCCGAAGCCGCTTCCCGATTACGGCAATCTCGACGCCTATGGCGCGTGGGGCGATCTGGCGGGCGACGATCGCTGGCGGGCGATCACGCCGCGGATGACGTTGCAGCACAGCACCGGCTTCGCCAATTTCTCCTTCCTCGAACCCGATGGCAAGCTCCGCATACATTTTGCGCCCGGCAGCCGCTACAGCTATTCGGGCGAGGGGATGATCCTGCTCCAGTTCGCGCTCGAGCAGGGACTTGGCCTCGACATGGACCACGAACTGCAGCGGCTCGTCTTCGATCCGCTCGACATGCCCAGGACCAGCCTGAAATGGCGCCCCGATTTCGCCGATAATCTGGCCGACGGCTGGCGGCTCGACGGCAGCGTCGAACCGCACGACGAGCGCAGCCGTATCCGCGTCGCAGGGTCGATGGATACGACGATCACCGATCTCGCCAATTTTGTTGCAGCCTTCGTGTCGGGAACCGGTCTGGGTGAAGCCGCGCGCGCCGAACTTGTGCGGCCGCAATTGCCGATCCGGTCGGCTACGCAATTTCCTGTCTTGCAGGAGGACGCGCCGGCGTCCGAACAGATCGAGGGTCTGTCGGCGGCGCTTGGTGTCGTGACCTTTGCCGGGCCGCAGGGGCCGGGTTTCTTCAAGGGTGGGTACAATGATTCCACCCGCAACATGCTCGTCTGCCTCGAACGCGGGCAGCGCTGCGTGCTGTTGCTGTCGAACGACGCGCGGGCGGAGGCGGCGTCGCCGATGATCCTGCGGTCGATCCTCGGCGAAACCGGAATGCCGTGGGGATGGATCTATCCCGGCGTCAAATTTCTCTGACGCCGGGACGCCCCTTTTTGATCAGTTGCCGACCGGCTGATTGTCGGTGCGGCGAACGACGATCGTCGACGAGCGCGGTTGCTCGCCCGCGACCGGCCAGTTTCCGGTCGGGTGCTGGATGTTGACGAAGAAGGTCGTCAGATCCGGCGTATAGGCGATGCCCGTGATCTCGCAGCCGACCGGGCCGACGAGGAAGCGTTTGGACTGCTTCGTGGTCTGATCGACGTAGAACATCGCGTTGTGGCCGAACGCCTGGTCGATCGTGCGGCCCGACACGCCCGAGTTGCCCGGCACGCTATGATCGGTCTGCACCCACAGGCGGCCCTGCGGGTCGATGCGGAGGCCGTCGGGGCTGGAGAAGGTGTCGCCGTTGATGTTGCCGACCAGGTTGGCGCCGCCCGACGACAGCGACGGGTCGCCGGCAAGGAGGAAAATCTCCCAGCTGAACTTCGTCGCCAGCGGCGAGTCGCCTTCCTCGCGGAACTTCAGGATGTGCCCGTGCAGGTTGGTCACGCGCGGGTTCATCGGATCGGTGACGCGGCGGCCGCTGTTATTGGTGAGCGTGACGAACACCGACTTGTTGTCGGGGGCGACGGTCAGCCACTCGGGGCGGTCCATCACGGTGCCGCCGGCGACGCGCGCCGCCGACTGGGTGTTGATCAGCACGTCGGCCTGGTTGTTGAAGTTGACCGTCGTCGGGGTCGGCGGCGTCGTGCTCTGGCTGACGTTGCCCGGATCCTGCGCGCCCGCGGTCAGGCCGTTCTGGCCTGCGACCAGCGCGCGCCATTCGCCGCTGCCATCGGCATTGAAGCGCGCGACGTAGAGCGTGCCATAGTCGAGCAGGTCGGCGTTCGCCGAACGGATCGTGCTGTACGCGCGGTCGGGGACGAATTTGTAGATGCAGCCCGGCGTCGAATCGTCACCCATATAGAAAGCGACGCGGCGGTCGCTGTTCTGCATGAAGGCGACATTTTCGTGGCTGAAACGGCCCATCGCGGTGCGTTTGGTCGGCGGCGACAGCTCGCGCAGCGGGTCGATTTCGACCACCCAGCCATAGTTGGTCGCGGGCTGCGTCGGGTCGAGGTAATTGTCGGTCGTCTCTTCGCACGTCAGATAGGTGTCCCACGGCGTCCGGCCGCTCGAGCAATTGTTGAGCATGCCCTTGATCGTACCCGACAGCAGGCCCGCGGCGGGGCCACCGGCGCGGTAGCTGCTGTTGCCGGTATAGCGCTTGTTGTAGGTCGATCCCGCGCGCACCGCCCATTTGCCGTCGCTGCCCTTGGCGATTTCGATCACCGCGATGCCGACTGCCGACAGCGCCAGCGCCTTCTGGTCGGCGGTCGCGGTCGCCGCGTTGTAACTTCCGGCCATCAGGATGTTGAAGTCGGGATATTCGAAATTGAGCGCGAGGAGCCCGCCAAGGTTCGGATCGGTGCCGGGCAGGCGGAAATATTCCATCCCGTCGTGATTGCCGCCGGCCCATTTCTCGGCGACGGCGGGGGTCGGGAAGCTGCCCGCATAAGCCGCGCCGGCCTCGACCGAATCGCCGGCTTTCAGCAGCACGTCGACCGTATATCCGGCGGGCACCGTCACGCCATCGTTCTGGTTCGCTGCGACCGACGCGAAATTGATCGCATAGCTCGCGGTCGGGGTAGGGGTCGGCGTCGGGGTCGGCGTCGGGGTCGGGTTCACCGTGACAGGCGGCGTGCCGTTATCGTCGCCGCAGGCGGCAAGCGCGGCGACGGGCAGCACCGACAGGCCGAACAGCCCGTTGCGAAGCAGCGAACGGCGCGACGGATTTTCGGCGACGATTGCTTCCAGGCTGTTCGGTCCGTGAAGGTCGTCGGTGTCGCGGCGATAAGGCGCGCGCGCTTCGTCGGTGAGATGTGACATGCAGTCCCCTTTTTCGGTTGAGCCCCGGGACCCGGCGTCCCGGCCTTTTCCAGGTAGCTCCCGATTGCAGAGGGAGGTGTCAGGGGTGTTGCGTCACCGTGTCGCGAAGAAAGGATTTATATTACAATGTTCTGACAATAGGTCAGTCAAGAATGGTGCGGACCGGCAGACCCGCCGCGCCGCCGGCCGGAACCCGGCGGTCGTGCACGTCTCACCCGTTCAGGCGCAAGGCAAGGTCGCTCTGAAAGCGGGCGTCGTCGCCGTCCGCGAGCCATGCCGCCTCGGCCGAAATCGCGCCGAGCAGATCGGTCAGCGGCTCGACTTCGCTCTTGTGATAATTGCCGAGGACATGGCCGGTGACGCGGTCCTTGTGTCCGGGGTGGCCGATGCCGATGCGCACGCGGCGGAAATCGTCGCCGATATGCTGGATCAGGCTGCGGATGCCGTTGTGGCCCGCCGCGCCGCCGCCCTGCTTTACCTTTACCTTCATCGGCGCGAGGTCGAGTTCGTCGTAGAAGACGGTGACGTCCTGCGGCGTCAGCTTGTAGAAATCCATCGCGGCGCGCACGCTGCGCCCGCTTTCGTTCATGAAGGTGCCCGGTTTGAGGAGCAGGATGCGGTGCCGTCCGATGCGGCCGTCTTGGAACCAGCCCTGGAATTTCTTTGCCGGGGCCGGAAAGCCATGCATGTCGGCGATGACGTCGACGGCCATGAAGCCGACATTGTGACGATGCATCGCATATTGGGGCCCGGGATTGCCGAGGCCGACCCAGAGCTGCATGGCGCTGACTTTCTGGGGAAAGAAGAAGCGCCCCTCCCATCGGGAAGGGCGCTCCCAAAAAGGGCTTAAGCTTCAGCCGTCGCTTCGCCGTCGTCCTTCGTCGTGTCGCCGTCGCTCGACTTGAGCGCCGACGGGGCGACGATGGTCGCGATGGTGAAATCGCGGTCGGTGATCGCGCTTTCGACGCCCTTGGGCAGGGTGACGTTGCTGATGTGGATCGAATCGCCGACGTCGAAGCCGGTAACGTCGATCGAGATTTCGTCGGGGATCTTGTCCGCCTCGCAGACCAGTTCCAGCTCGTGACGGACGATGTTCAGCACGCCGCCGCGCTTCAGGCCGGGCGAGGCTTCCTCGTTTGCGAACACGACCGGCACTTCGACATGGACCTTGGCGTCCTTCGAGATGCGCAGGAAGTCGGCGTGGATCGGACGATCCTTGACCGGGTGGAACGCAACGTCCTTGGGCAGGGTGCGAATGGTCTTGCCGCCCACTTCGATCATCACGACCGAGTTCATGAAGTGACCCGTCATCAGCTGCTTCATCAGCAGCTTTTCTTCGACGTGGATCATCAGGGGTTCTTCCTTGCCGCCATAGACGACGGCGGGGACACGACCGTTGCGACGCAGGTCACGCGAGGCTCCCTTGCCTCCGCGTTCGCGCGTCTCGGCCGTCAGCGTCAGCTGATCGCTCATAGTTTTTCTCCGAGTACGGTTACACAGTTCCGCCACGCCTCCAGGGATGACCATGACGGAAGCGCGGGCGCATAGCGGGGAAGCGGCGGAAATGCAAGCGCCGCGGCGGCTATTGGACGCGCCGGACCTTGTAGCCCTGCGCTTCCAGCATCGCCGGAACGCTGTCGCTGCCCACAAGATGTCCGGCGCCGACCGCCATCAGCACGGTGCCCGGCCGCTTCATCCGCCCCTCGATCCACGCGCTCCAGCGCCTGTTGCGGTCGGTGAGGATCGCCTTGCGCGCGGCGGGAACGCGGTCGACGTCCTCGTTGACGATCTTTGCCAGCGCATCGGCGTCGCCGCGCGACCAGTCGGCCGCCATCGCCTTGACATCGCGGACGGCGTCGCCCGCATGTTCCGCCGCGCGGACGAGCATCGCACGCTGCGCAGCAGGATCGAGCGTTTCGAACAGCATCAGCTGGATCTCGGCGCTTTCGAGGCCCGATATCGGTTTGCC
This sequence comes from Sphingopyxis sp. H073, assembly GCF_001468395.1. GTDB lineage: Bacteria > Pseudomonadota > Alphaproteobacteria > Sphingomonadales > Sphingomonadaceae > Sphingopyxis. The sequence goes on from NZ_LNSG01000005.1 coordinate 122,584, forward strand.
TGCCTTGTCAAACGCCGCCGTCAGGCCGGCCTCGACGCCGTCGGATGGCGAGAGCGCGGCCTCGTCGGCGACGCGCTGTCCCATCAGGACGAGGATGGCCCAGTCGTCGAGCGCGTCGCCGCCGAAGTCGCGCCCGGCTTCGAGCTTGCGGTAAGCTGCGAGCGCGGTGGGAGGCAACCGTGCATCCATCGCGAGCGGCTTTTCGCGCGGTGCCAGTTGGCGGAAAACCCGCCCCGCCTCGGCAAGTTGCCGCGGCGAGAGTTCGAGCACAAGCTCGTCCGCCGCCGCGACAGCCGTTGCGACCTTGCCGCCGTCCCAGTCGGTCCCGGCGGGCAGCGCGTGCATCGTGCCGAGCATATAGATATGCGTGTCGCCGTCCTCGACGAGCCACATCGCCGGGCGAGCCTCGACAGCCGGCTGGCTGCCGCACGCTGCGAGCAGCAACGGGAAAAGGGCCGCCGCGATGCGGCGACCCCCGTGCCGGAAGGGGAAGACCCCGGCCCGCATCACTGGATGCGCTGCGCCTTGAGCCCGCGCTCCGCTAGATAGTCCTGCACGCTCTTCTCGCCCGCGAGATGACCCGCGCCGACCGCGACGAACACGGTGCCCGGCTTGTCCATCCGCGTCTTGATCTGGTCGGCCCAACGCGCATTGCGATCGAACAGCAGCGTCTTGGCGAGTTCGGGCGTCGCCTCCATGCTCTCGTTCATCGTCACGGCCAGTCCGTCGGGGTCGCCCTTGCCCCAGAGCAGGACCATCTTGTCGAGTTGCGGCCCCAGCTTGTCGATGTCCTTGACGACCGACTTCAGGAAGCTGACCTGCTCGACCTCGGGCAGCGTATCGAAGAATCCGAGCTGTTCGGTGAGCGTCTCGAACCCCGAAATCGGCTTGGCCCCCGCCTTGGCCTTTGCCGTGAGCTGCTTTTCGACGCCCTGATTGGGGTCATAGCCGTGCTTGGTCAGCGGCAGCACCGACAGGGTGACCCCCGCGAACCAGGGTTCGAAGGCGTCGAACGCGTTGGCGGGCAGGCCGAGCCCGGTGAGCGTCGCCTGATAGGCGGCGAGCGTTTCGGGATCGAGCTTCTGCGGCAGCGGCTTGCCGCTCTGGTCCATCGCCATCGGAAGGGTCGCCTTGGCAACCTCGGACTGATCGTCGGGCAGGACGAGTTCGAGCACCAGTTCGTCGGACTTGTCGAACGCCTTTTGCACCGCACCGTCGAACCAGCTGAGGCCTGGCTTCAGGACGTGGACAGTGCCGAACAGATAGACGGTGGTGTCGGCATCCTTCACCGCCCACAGGGCGGGCTTGACCTTGACGGTCGTTTCGGCGGCGGCGGGCTCCTTGGCCAGCGCGATGCTTGCGGGCTGCGCGGCATAGAAGGCGACGGGCAGGATCGCACAGGTCGCGGCAAGCGTCTTGAACCAGGTCTTCATCGAAAAACACCTTTCTTGATGGGCCTTATGGCCGGTGGAGTTGGGGAAGGGGAGAGGTGAGATCAGCGAAATTTGAACCAGAGATAGGCCAGCGCATTGGCGGTGAGCGACAGGGCGAAGAGCGGCATGGCCTCGACCGGCGGCGCGAGATCGGCTCGCGCCAGCACCCACCAGACGGGGCAGGGGAAAATGAAGGCGTAAAATCCAGCCAGGCCGCCTCGACAGTACGCCAGCATTTCATGGTCGTCGACATTGCGGTGATAGATTATCAGCGAGACCATCAGTCCGACGGTCCACAGCAGCGACAGGAGAATCGCGACCGCTGGGCTGATGGCCTCATCGTTGAAAAGTCCGCCCGTGCCCGTCGACTGCAACAGGATCGCGGTCACAAAGCCGAGCGCCCCGGCCAGGAGCAGGCTGATCCAGTACAGGCGCTTGCGCGGCGACCAGCTGCGCAGCCAATCGGCGTGACGCCGGAAATAATAGGCGATCGCCGCAGCCCCGATCGCGAGCGCGACCAATGGGCCGATCCATGTCGCGAGCGGCTTGCCGCCTGCCTCGACGGTCGATTCATTATATCCCGCGAAAGCTCCGGCGAGCATCGCGGTGCCGATGCCGATGGCGATCGGGATTCCCATGCCCGGGGCTCCGCCCTGCTTGCGATCATTCGCCATTTTCCGCTCCCTTGAAACCGTCATCGAAAATCTCCTCGATCGGCATCTCGAACAACCGCGCGAGCTTGAAGGCGAGCGGCAGCGACGGGTCGTATTTTCCCGTTTCGATTGCGTTGACCGCCTGCCGCGAAACGTCGAGCCGGTCGGCGAGTTCGGCCTGGCTCCAGTTTCGCATCGCCCGAAGCACCTTGAGCCGGTTCTCCATGCATCACCTTTAGTCATCCAAGCATGACATTGTGTCAGCTGTTATTGACTAAATGACATGATTCGCTGACTGTGTCAACAACGCCTTACATTTTGCAATGCGAGGGTGACATTGCCCACATCATGGACGCGCCGTCCCTTGACCCTGCGGCCCCGCTGCGCCAAGGGCGACGACACTTGTTGCACCTGCGAAAGACGGAAAAAAGGTGACCGAAGGGGCGGAAAAGAAAGTCCTGAGCTTTCAGGACATGATCCTGACGCTGCATGCCTATTGGAGCGCGCGCGGCTGCGCGATCCTGCAGCCCTATGACATGCGCGTGGGCGCGGGCACCTTCCACCCCGCGACGACCTTGCGCAGCCTCGGTCCCGAGCCGTGGAACGTCGCCTATGTCCAGCCGAGCCGCCGGCCGACCGACGGCCGCTATGGCGAGAACCCCAACCGCCTCCAGCATTATTACCAGTATCAGGTGATCCTGAAGCCGTCGCCCGCCGACCTGCAGGACCAATATCTGGGTAGCCTCGCCGCGATCGGCATCGACCCGCTGCTCCACGACATCCGCTTCGTCGAGGATGATTGGGAATCGCCCACTTTGGGAGCGTGGGGATTGGGCTGGGAAGTCTGGTGCGACGGGATGGAAGTCACCCAGTTCACATATTTCCAGCAGATGGGCGGCTTCGACTGCAAGCCCGTCGCGGGCGAGCTCACCTACGGCCTCGAACGCCTCGCCATGTACATCCAGAATGTCGACAATGTGTACGACCTGAAGTTTTCGGACGCGGTCGGCGATGTTGCGGCGGTCAGCTACGGCGATGTGTTTCTCGAAAACGAACGCCAATTCTCGAAATGGAATTTCGAGGTTGCCGACACCGATACGCTGTTCGCGGGTTTCAAGGCCGCCGAGGACGAGTGCAAGCGCGCGATCGACGCGGGCGTGCCGCTCGCGGCCTACGATCAGGCGATCGAGGCGAGCCACCTCTTCAACCTGCTCCAGGCGCGCGGCGTGATCAGCGTGCAGGAACGCGCCAATTACATGGCGCGCGTCCGCGACCTCGCGAAGGGCAGCTGCAAGGCGTGGATCGACAGCCAGTCCGAACGCTGGACCCAAAACTATCCGGGGTGGACGCTGTGAACGACTTTCTTCTCGAACTGCGCAGCGAGGAAATTCCGGCGCGGATGCAGGCCGGCGCGCGCGCCGAGCTTGAAAAACTGTTCCGCGCGCAATTGAGCGCCGCGGGCCTCGCAACGGGCGAGCTGACCGTCTGGTCGACGCCGCGGCGTCTGGCGCTAATCGCGCGCGACTTGCCCGAGGCGACCGCTGCGGTCAGCGAAGAACTCAAGGGGCCGCGCAGCAGCGCGCCGCCACAGGCACTCGAAGGCTTCCTTCGCAAGACCGGCCTTCGCCAAGACCAGCTCGAGGATCGCGACGGCGTCTGGTTCGCCGTGATCGACAAGCCCGGCCGCGCGACCGCCGAGGTGCTGGCCGAGGCGATCCCCGCGATCGTCCGCGGCTTTGCGTGGCCCAAGTCGATGCGCTGGGGCAAGGAAAGCGCGAGCAGCGAAAGCCTGCGCTGGGTGCGCCCGCTGTCGGGTATCGTCGCGATCTTCGGCGAGGAACTGGTGCCGTGCGAAATCGGAGGCATCGCGAGCGGCTTCGCGACGCGCGGCCATCGCTTCCACTGCCCGGGCGAGATCACCATCGGCTCGGCATCGGACTATGCCGAGAAGCTGCGCGCCTGCCACGTCATCGTCGACCATGAAGAACGGCAGGCGATCATTCGCGACGGCGCCGCCAAGGCCGCGGCCGATGCCGGGCTGAGCCTCGTCGAGGACGAGGGGCTGGTGATCGAGAATGCCGGGCTGACCGAATGGCCGGTTCCCTTGCTCGGCCGCTTCGACGAAGCGTTTCTGGAGGTGCCGCCCGAGGTCATTCAGCTCACCGCGCGCGTGAACCAGAAATATTTCGTCGTAAACGGGGCCGACGGGAGGCTTGCCAACGGCTTCGTCTGCACCGCGAACATCGACGCGGTCGACGGCGGCGCGGAGATCGTCGCGGGCAACCGCAAGGTGCTGGCGGCGCGACTTTCGGATGCGCGCTTCTTCTGGGAGCAGGACCAGAAAAAGACGCTTGCGCAGCATGGCGAAAAGCTCGCGAACATCACCTTTCATGAGAAGTTGGGGACGGTCGCGGACAAGGTCGAGCGCGTGGCGAAGCTGGCGCGCTGGTTGGTCGAAGAGGGGATCGTCACATCGTGCTCCCCGGCGAAAGCCGGGGCCCATGGCGACGGTGCAACTGGACCCCGGCTTTCGCCGGGGTGCACGGAGTTGGCCGACCAGGCCGAACTCGCCGCGCGGCTGGCAAAGGCCGACCTCGTCACCGAAATGGTCGGCGAATTTCCCGAATTGCAGGGCCTGATGGGCGGCTATTACGCCCGCGCCGAAGGCCTGCCCGATGCCGTCGCCGACGCGATCCGCGACCATTACAAGCCGGTCGGGCAGGGCGATGATGTGCCCACGGCGCCGGTGACGGTGGCCGTGGCATTGGCGGATAAGCTGGATACGCTGACTGGCTTCTTCCTTATTGATCAGCAGCCGAGTGGTTCGCGAGATCCCTTTGCGCTGCGAAGAGCGGCTCTCGCAATTGCAGCTCTACAGACGCGAGGCGAGTTTCGTCTGCCATTGCTGATTGTTTTTGCGAACGCGATCATTGGATACGCCGAGACCGCTATCAATTGGGCTGAGCGTGCTAAGCCACCAGCACAGCGCCAAACGGCCGCCCTTAATCGGTGGACTGCGGCGAGAGAGTTCGCGACGCAGGTTGGTTATTTGGACCAGTTCCCTCCGCAGCCGAAGGTCGAAACCGCCGAACTGCGCGCAGTATATGATCTGATGCAAGCTGTGAGGTTTGATACGCCGGAGGCGATGCTTTCACGTGCTCGTACTCTCGTGACGTTCATGTTCGACCGCCTCAAGGTCCAGCAACGCGAAGCCGGCGTCCGTCACGACCTGATCGACGCCGTATTCGCGCTCGGTGGCGAGGATGATCTAGTACGCCTGCTCGCGCGCGTGAAGGCTCTGCAGGCGTTCATGGCGACCGAGGACGGCACCAACCTGCTCGCGGGCTACAAGCGCGCGGCGAATATCCTGAAGCAGGCGGGCAAAGATATCGTCATCCCAGCGAAAGCTGGGATCGCTGGCGATCGTGCGCCGACGATGGCGGCCCCAGCTTTCGCTGGGGCGACGGAGATGGACAAGGCCCTCCTCGCCGCGCTCGACACCGCCGAACCCGCCGCCTCCGCCGCCGTCGCCGAGGAACGCTTCACCGACGCGATGGCCGCACTTGCATCGCTCCGGGCCCCGATCGACGCCTTTTTCGAGGGCGTAATGGTCAATGATCCCGATGAAGCGGTCCGCGCCTATCGCCTCGGCCTGCTGTCGCGCTTTACCGGCGCGGTGCATGGCGTCGCCGATTTCTCGAAGATCGAGGGCTGACGGCGGGCTATGCGCCGCAGCTTATAACGAACGAAGTAAAACTGAATCGACGAAGTGCGATTGCATACCTACCCAGCCGCAACCTCCTCCCCGGGGCAGCAGGAGCAAGACATGACGAAGTTGGTGCATTTGTTCGGCGGCGACGCGACGACGCGCGAGCGGTCGAAGGAATTGCTGGGCGGCAAGGGGTCGAACCTCGCCGAAATGGCCTCGATCGGCCTGCCGGTGCCCCCGGGCTTTACGATCACCACCGACGTCTGCACCCAATATTATGCCAATGGCGAGCAATTCCCGGCGGGTCTCGCCGCGGAAGTCGCCTCGGGCATCGCGCATATCGAGGGGATCACCGGCAAGAGGTTCGGCGACGCCGCCGATCCTTTGCTCGTCTCGGTCCGCTCGGGCGCGCGCGTGTCGATGCCGGGGATGATGGACACCGTCCTCAACCTGGGGCTCAACGATGCGACCGTCGTCGGCCTGGCGCAGGCGTCGGGCGACCCGCGCTTTGCGTGGGACAGCTATCGCCGCTTCGTCCAGATGTACGCCGACGTCGTCATGGGGCTCGACCATGCCGAGTTCGAGGAGGCGCTGGAAATCGCCAAGGAGGACCGCGGCTTCTATCTCGACACCGAAATGTCGGCTGAAGACTGGCAGGCGCTGGTCAAGGACTATCAGGCGATCGTCGAGCGCGAGACCGGCGCGCCCTTTCCGCAGGAGCCGAACGACCAGCTGTGGGGCGCGGTCGGCGCCGTCTTCGCGAGCTGGGAAAGCGACCGCGCGAAGGTCTATCGGCGCCTGAACTCGATCCCCGGCGAATGGGGTACCGCGGTCAATGTGCAGGCGATGGTGTTCGGCAATATGGGTGACACCTCGGCCACCGGCGTCGCCTTCACCCGCGACCCCGCGACCGGCGAGCGCGCCTGGTACGGCGAATGGCTGATCAATGCCCAAGGTGAAGATGTCGTCGCAGGCATCCGCACCCCGCAGTATCTGACGAGACAGGCGCGCGAAAAGGCGGGCGCCAAGCCGCTCAGCATGGAAGAGGCAATGCCCGAAACCTTCGCCGAGCTTGGCCGCGTCTTCGATACGCTCGAAACGCACTACCGCGACATGCAGGACATCGAGTTCACCGTCGAACGCGGGACGCTCTGGATGCTCCAGACGCGTAGCGGCAAGCGCACCGCCAAGGCGGCGCTTCGCATCGCGGTTGACATGGCGGCCGAGGGGCTGATCTCGGAAGAGGAGGCCGTCGGTCGCGTCGATCCCGGCGCGCTCGACCAGCTGCTCCACCCGACGCTCGACCCGAAGGCGCCGCGCGACGTGCTGACCAAGGGGCTCCCCGCAAGCCCCGGCGCCGCGTCGGGCAAGATCATGTTCGACGCCGACAGCGCGGAAAAAGCCGCGGCGATGGGCGAGGCGGTGATCCTCGTGCGCGTCGAAACCTCGCCCGAGGACATTCATGGGATGCACGCCGCGAAGGGCATATTGACCGCACGCGGCGGGATGACCAGCCATGCGGCGGTGGTCGCGCGCGGCATGGGCCGCCCCTGCGTCTCGGGCGCGGGCGGGCTGTCGATAGACGGTGCGGCGCGGGTGCTCCGCGTCGGCGGGCGAGAACTGCGCGAAGGCGATATCCTGACGCTCGACGGCTCGACCGGCGAAGTGATGGCGGGCGAGGTGCCGACGCTTTTGCCCGAACTGGTCGGCGATTTCGGCACCCTGATGAACTGGGCCGACAAGGTGCGCCGCATGAAGGTGCGCACCAACGCCGAGACGCCGCAGGACGCGCAGGTCGCGCGCGACTTCGGCGCCGAGGGCATCGGGTTGTGCCGCACCGAGCATATGTTCTTCGACGCGGCGCGTATCACTGCGGTGCGCGAGATGATCCTCGCTGACAGCGAGGACGGCCGCCGCGCCGCGCTCGCGAAACTGCTCCCCGAACAGCGCGGCGACTTTGCCGCCATCTTCCGCGTCATGGCGGGCCTCCCGGTCACCATCCGCCTGCTCGACCCGCCGCTGCATGAATTCCTGCCGACGCGCGAGGAGGATTTCGCCGACGTTGCCGAGGCTGCGGGCGTCGGGATCGAGGCGCTGAAGGCGCGCGCGAACGAGCTGCACGAATTCAACCCGATGCTCGGCCATCGCGGCTGCCGCCTCGGCGTGACCTATCCCGAAATCTACGAGATGCAGGCGCGCGCGATCTTCGAGGCGGCGTGCGACGTCGCCGCCGAAACCGGCGCCGCGCCGATCCCCGAGGTGATGATCCCGCTGGTCGCGACGCGGCGCGAGTTCGACCTGATGAAGGCGGTCGTGGATGCGCAGGCGAAGGCGGTGTTCGCCGAAAAGGGCCGCGAGATCGCCTATCTCGTCGGCACGATGATCGAACTGCCGCGCGCCGCGCTGATGGCGGGCGAGATCGCCGAAACCGCCGAATTCTTCTCGTTTGGCACCAACGATCTCACCCAGACGACGATCGGCATCAGCCGTGACGATGCAGGGCGCTTCCTGACGCAATATGTCGACAAGGGCATCTTCGTCACCGACCCGTTCGTCAGCCTTGATGTCGAAGGCGTCGGTCAGCTGATCGAACTCGCCGCCGAACGCGGCCGCGCGACGCGCAACGGCATCAAGCTCGGCATCTGCGGTGAGCACGGCGGCGACGCGCCCAGCATCCATTTCTGCGAAAAGACCGGCCTCGATTATGTCAGCGCCTCGCCCTACCGTGTGCCGATCGCACGGCTGGCGGCGGCCCAGGCGGCGCTGAAGAGGGGGTAGGAAGGCGCCACGACGAGCTGACGCAGCTCGCGCGTCCTCGCCCTCGATCCTCTATTGCCGAATCGGCTTGAGCGTCCCCTGCGGGGCGCTGCCGGCCTTCGATCCAACGAAATGTCGCTCCACAAGCGACCAGCTTAGCGCGCCTGCTATCATTGCGAGGACAAGCGACGCCGCCACATATGCCGGAAATGGTAGAGGCAGGGAGGTGACAAGCACCCGTTGGCATGGAAATGCGTAGAGGTAGGTGCCGTACGATATGTCGCCGTATCGAGCGGCGTCCGGCACCTTTATCGGGCTGAAGGCCATATAGAAAAGCGCATAGCCCATTGTCGGAATGAACAGTAAGTCGAATGGCACCCGGCTGGCGAATAGATGGGCGGTGGCGATCGTTGCCACGACGAGCCCGACCAGAATCCATCGCGATCGAGGGATGTGTTCGCCGAATTTGAGCGTCACGACACCGACCAGAAACGATGGAGCCATCGAAAACCAAAGATAGGGCCAGCCGAAGATCTTATGCACAAACGGGCCGCCTATCTCGCGACCCGTGGCGTCGAGCCATGCCTTGACGAGAATTATCGCGATGAGCGCGAAGAGCGGGAACCAGCCGCGGCCGATAAGCCGCGTCAGGCCTAGCGCCGCGACGGCAATGTAGCACCAGAACTCAAACGGGATGCTCCATAGCGAGCCGTTGATTGCAAAAAGCGGATCGCCCGGAAATGCGTCCGACGCCGGGATGAAGTTCCGCATCAGCAGATTCTTCCATGCCCACTCCCCGATAAGGTTCGGGGTGATGATAGAAAATCCCTGCGAAGAATATGCAGGAACGATCACGAACGAACAGATTGCCAGGGCGACAAGATAGCCGGGATATATTCTCTTCACGCGCTTTTCGAAGTACGAGCGGGGCGATGAGGTGCGTTCCCAGCTTTGAACGATCAGAAAACCGCTGATGGCGAAGAAGACGCGGACGCCTATGTTGCCCGCATTATATTTTCCGTCGAGCAAAAGAGAGACGGGTTCGAAATCCTCGGTTCCATAGTAGATCGCGAAGCTGTGCGACCAAACTACCAGCAACGCCATCGCAAGGCGAATCGTGTTGAAATGATTGGCCGAGGTCGTGCCGGTCGGGACAAGCTCTTGCCACACCGTACCATCCGCAGGCGTTGTCATGGGGCTTTGCTACCTGTCGCGTGCCATCCTGCCAACACTTGGTTTCAGGCAATTGCGCAAATATGGCACAATCATCCTCCCGCACAAATTTCGCGGCGATCCTAGCCCGAACCCGGCCTAGAAGGTGCTGCAAGATAAACCTGCTGAACCGGTCGCGCTGCCATGAATTTGAAATTTTCTGACGCGGCGGGTTGCGAATCACGAGGGGCAAGTCTAGAGCGCCCCTCGTTGAGTCGTTGGAACCCCGGCATCGGAGTGGCTGGAGCATCCCACGAGTTGACGACATAAGTTGTTGAAAAACAACCACGCACCCGTAGCTCAGCTGGATAGAGCATCAGACTACGAATCTGAGGGTCGGACGTTCGAATCGTTCCGGGTGCGCCATTTTCCCGAACATTGCTCGATTTGCCGCGTTGCCGCCGTTCGCCGGACGCTGCGCATAGCTATGCCCTGTTGCTTCGGCCCCGCCTATGCGACATTCGGGCCGTCGAACCGGCCCCCGCACGCCGGCAAGGGAGAGTCATGAGCGAACAGATCGTCACGGTCGATATCGGCGGCACGCACGCGCGATTTGCGATCGCCGAAGTGGCGGATGGCCGCGTCGTCGCGTTGGGCGCGGAAACGACGCTGCATACGAAGGATCATGCGAGCTTCCAGACGGCTTGGCAGGATTTCGAGCACCGGCAGGGCGGAACGCTGCCGCGCGCGGTCGCGATTGCGATCGCGGGCCCGACGCGCGGCGAGATCATCCGTTTTACCAACAATCCCTGGATCATCCGTCCGGCGCTGATCGGCGAGAAGCTGAACGTCGATCGCCATGTGCTGGTCAATGACTTCGAGGCGGTGGGCCATGCGGTCGCGCAGGCCGGGCCCGAATATTTCGCCCATCTGACGGGCCCCGACGCGCCGTTGCCGGATGACGGCACGATCAGCATTATCGGCCCCGGCACGGGGCTCGGTGTCGCCCACATCTGGCGTGGGAACGGCAGTTACCGGGTGCAGGCGACCGAGGGTGGGCATCTGGATTTCGCGCCGCTCGACAGCATCGAGGATGCGATCCTCGCGCGTCTGCGCAAGCGGCATCGCCGTGTGTCGACCGAGCGTATCGTGTCCGGCCCGGGCATTGTCGATATCTACGAAACGCTCGCGAGCCTGGAAGGGCGAGCGATCACACCGCTCGACGATCGCGAAATCTGGTCGCGCGGCATGGCTGGCGAAGACAGCCTCGCTGCGGCGGCGATCGACCGTTTCTGCCTGTCGCTCGGCAGCGTCGCGGGCGACCTCGCGCTGGCTCAGGGGGCGAGCGGGGTCGTGGTAGCAGGCGGGCTCGGTCTCCGCATACGCGACCAGCTTCTCCGTTCGGGCTTCCCCGAACGCTTCGTCGCCAAGGGACGGTTCGAGAATTTCATGGCGGCGATTCCGGTCAAGCTGATCACGCATCCGCAGCCCGGCCTGTTCGGTGCGGCAGCGGCGTTCGCGCGCCAATATGCGTGAAATTTCGCTGGCGCCCGGCGGCTAAAATCGGCAGCAAGGGGCATGTCCTCGCGCCCCGTCCTCGGCATCATTGCCTGCAACCGCACGGTCGGAACCGAGATCGCGCAGGCGGTGATGAACCGCTATGCGATCGCAGCGATGCGCCACGCCGACTGCGCGGCGCTGATCATTCCGTCGCTGCCCGAATTTATGCGCGCGGACGAGATTGTGGGGCGGCTCGACGGGGTTCTGCTGACCGGTACGCCCTCGAACGTCGAACCGGCGCGCTATGGCGACGAACGCGAGGGGGAGGGGCCGTTCGATCCCGAACGCGACCGGATGATGCTCGACCTCGTCGACGCGGTGATTGCGGCGCAGCGGCCACTTTTCGGCATCTGCCGCGGCTTCCAGGAGATCAATGTCGCGCTTGGCGGGACGCTGCGGCGCGACACATCGGCGAGCGAGGCGCTGCTCGCGCATCATGCGCCCGAAGGCACGGCGTTCGATGCGATGTTCGACCATCATCACAAGGTCGATCTGGTTGCGGGCGGCTTGCTCGCCGCAGCCTATGACACGCCGTCGCTCGACGTCAATTCGGTCCATTATCAGGGCATCGGCGAGCTCGCGGACGGGCTGGCGGTCGAGGCGCGCGCGCCCGACGGGCTGGTAGAGGCGTATAGCGCGCGGCCGAACGGCGCCCCGTTGCTCGCCGTCCAATGGCATCCCGAATGGGGGACCGATGCGAACGGGCAGAGCCAGACCTATTTCCACCTTCTCGGGCGCGCGCTAAGGGGCGAATTATGAACCGCCGCGTCACCCGATATGATCGCTATCTCGCGCGGATCAGCTTTTCGCCCTGATTTTCCGGAAGCCGGTTTCTTTCCGTTTCCCGACAATCAGGAGTTTTATTGATGCCCCGCAATCACGACATCGCCGAACTGCGCCGCCTCGACGTCGCGCACCATCTTCCCGCGCAGGCCGACTGGGCCGAAATCGAACGGCTGGGCGGCAGCCGGATCATCACCCATGCCGAGGGATGTTATATTACCGACGGTGATGGCCATCGCATTCTCGACGGCATGGCGGGCCTGTGGTGCGTCAACGTCGGCTATGGTCGCGAGGAGCTGGTCGAGGCGGCTGCGGCGCAAATGCGCGAGCTGCCCTTCTACAACACTTTCTTCAAGACCGCGACGCCGCCGACGGTGACGTTGGCGGCAAAGATCGCCAGCCTGACGCAGAACCGCCTGCCGCATGTCTTCTTCAACGCCTCGGGCAGCGAAGCGAACGACACTGTCTTCCGTATGGTGCGCCACTATTGGAAGCTCAAGGGCGAGCCCAAGCGCACCGTCTTCATTAGCCGCTGGAACGCTTATCATGGCTCGACCGTCGCGGGCGTCTCGCTCGGCGGCATGAAGGCGATGCATGTGCAGGGCGACCTGCCGATTCCCGGCGTCGAGCATGTTCGCCAACCCTATGCTTTCAATGAAGGCCAAGGGATGACCGAGGAAGAGTTCTGCGACGCCTGCGTGCAGGCGATCGAGGACAAGATCCTCGAGGTCGGCCCCGAAAATTGCGCCGCCTTCATCGGCGAGCCGGTGCAGGGCGCGGGCGGCGTGATTATTCCGCCCAAGGGTTATTGGCCGAAGGTTGAGGCGGTGGTGCGCAAATATGGCTTGCTGCTCGTCGCCGACGAAGTGATCTGCGGCTTCGGCCGCACGGGCAAGATGTGGGGGCATGAGACGATGGGCTTCTCGCCCGACCTGATGCCAATGGCGAAGGGGCTGTCGTCTGGTTACCTGCCGATCTCGGCGACCGCGGTCGCGAGCCATGTTGTCGATGTCCTTAAGACCGGCGGCGATTTCGTTCACGGCTTCACCTACTCGGGCCACCCGGTCGCAGCGGCGGTCGCGCTCAAGAATATCGAGATCATCGAGCGCGAAGGCCTGGTCGAGCGCACCGGCAGCGTCACGGGGCCGCATCTGGCGAAGGCACTCGCGACGCTGAACGACCACCCGCTTGTCGGCGAGACGCGCTCGGTCGGCCTGCTCGGCGCAGTCGAGATCGTTGCGGACAAGGAAACCCGTGGGCGCTTCGGCGGCGCGGAAGGGACGGCGGGACCGATGGCGCGCGACGCCTGCATCGCCAATGGCCTCATGGTGCGCGGCATCCGCGACAGCCTGGTCATGTGCCCGCCGCTGATCATCACCACCGAACAGATCGACGAGATGGTTGCTATCATCCGCAAATCTCTGGATGAGGTGATGCCGAAGCTCCGCGCGCTTTAACAAAGGAAGAAATCTCTCCCATGCCTTCCGGCCTATTTGCCCTGCTCGACGACGTCGCCACCATCGCAAAGGTGGCGGCCGCGAGCATCGACGACGTCGGCGCCGCGGCGTCGAAGGCGGGGGTCAAGGCGGCGGGGGTCGTGGTCGACGATACCGCGGTAACGCCGCGCTATGTCACCGGCTTCACCCCCGACCGCGAACTGCCGATCATCTGGCGGATCACCAAGGGATCGATCTTCAACAAGCTGGTGCTGATCCTGCCCGCGCTGCTGTTGCTGTCGACCTTCGTGCCTTGGGCGATCACGCCGCTGCTGATGATCGGCGGCGCCTATCTCTGCTTCGAGGGCGCCGAAAAGGTGCTCCACTCGTTGCAGGAGGACAAGACGAGCCTGGCCGAAGACGCCGAGATCGTCGCCGACAAGGATCATGAAGAGACGATGGTGAAGGGCGCGGTGCGCACCGATTTCATCCTCTCGGCCGAGATCATGGTGATCGCGCTCAACGAGGTGCTCGACGAGCATCTGGTCATGCGCGGCGCGACGCTGGCGCTTGTCGCGGTGCTGATTACCGTAGCGGTCTATGGCGTCGTCGGACTGATCGTGAAGATGGACGACATCGGCCTCCATATGGCTAAGGAGGGCAACAAAGCGCGGCAGGCGATCGGGCGCGGGCTCGTGGCCCTGATGCCCAAGCTGCTCGCGACGTTGGCGACGATCGGGACCGCCGCGATGCTCTGGGTCGGCGGGCAGATCGTGCTCCACGGCCTCGACGAATATCATATCGGAGGGATCGGTCACTGGCTGCACGACACGGCGCATGCGATCGGCGGCGGTCTCCCGGTCGCGGGGCTGTGGGAGTGGCTGATCAACGCCGGCGGCGCGGGCTTGTTCGGCTTATTGCTCGGCGGGCTGATCGTCGGCGGGCTGCACTTCCTTCCAGGCAAGAAGGCGGCTCATTAATCTCTTCATCCCGGACTTGATCCCGGATCCACAGCAGCACCGAAGTCATGGAACCCGGACCAAGTCCGGGATGACGAAGATTTGGAGGGGGCGGGAGGTCTAACCCAGCAGCACGACCGGGCTATCGGCCCGCCAGTGCATCGAGACCTTGTCGTCCCAGGTGAAATCCTCCTGGTCATGGCGCGACAGGTTGGGGCGCGAGACACGCAGGCGCGCGCCCGATTCGAGCAATATGTCGTACAGGGTGATGTCGCCGAGATAGGACATGCCCTTGATGCAGCCGCGCGCGAAGTTGTGCCCGTCGGGGGCGTCCTGCGCCGCCGCGCGCACCGCCTTGCCCTCGCCGGGGACGTGGAGGTAGATTTTCTCGGGGCGCAGCGCGACCCACACATCGGCGCCGTGCGGACCGGTGACGCCGTGGTTGAGGTAAACCTTGCCCAGCCCCGGACAATCGACCGCTGCGCGGTCGGGCTCGTCCAATGTCAGCTTGCCCTCGAAGATGTTCACCGACCCGACGAAATCGGCGACGAAGCGGTTCGCCGGATATTCGTAAAGGTCGGATGGTCCCGCAAGCTGCGACACCTCGCCCTTGTTGATCACCGCGATCCGGCTCGCCATCGACAGAGCCTCGTCCTGGTCGTGCGTCACCGTGACGAAGGTGATGCCGACCTGGTCCTGCAGCTCCGCGAGCTCGAACTGCATCTGCGCGCGCAGTTTGGCGTCGAGCGCCGACAGCGGCTCGTCGAGCAGCAAGACCTTGGGCCGCATGATCAGACTGCGCGCGAGCGCGACGCGCTGGCGCTGGCCGCCCGACATCTGGTCGGGCATGCGGTCCTCGAACCCGCCGAGTTTGACGAGGTCGAGCGCCTCGGCGACGCGGTCCCTGACCTCGCCGCCCTTCACGCCCGCAATCTTCAGGCCATAGGCGACATTATCCGCAACGCTCATGTGCGGAAACACGGCATAGCTCTGGAACACCATGTTCACCGGCCGCTTGTTCGGCGGGATGCCGGCCATATCCTGCCCGTCGATCAGGATCGTGCCTTCGGTCGGCAGCTCGAACCCGGCGATCATGCGCAGCAGAGTGGTCTTGCCGCACCCCGAGGGGCCGAGCAGGACGAAGAATTCGCCGGCCAGGATATCGAGACTGACATTATCGACCGCGGCGACCCGGCCGAAGCGCTTGGTGACATTCTGGATCTGGATGATCGGCTTTTTCGGCGCGTCGGTCATGGTCAGTGGGTTTCCGCGATGGCCTTTACGCCCTGAAGCTTTAGGGCGACGGCGGTCAGAACGATGGTGAGAAGAATGAGCAGGGTCGAGGCGGCATTGACCTCGGGCGTCACGGAGAAGCGCACCATCGAATAGACCTTCACCGGGAAGGTGATCGTGTCAGGCCCGCTGGTGAAATAGGTGATGACGAAATCATCGAGGCTCAGAGTGAAGGACAGCAGCGCCCCCGCGACGAGCGCCGGCTTCATATGCGGGATCAGCACGTCGCGGAACACCCCCCATTCGCCCGCGCCGAGATCCTTCGCGGCCTCCTCCTGCTCGCGGTTGAAGCTCGCGAGGCGCGAGCGCACAACCATCGTCACGAAGGGGAAACAGAAGGTGATGTGCGCGATGATGATCGCGCCGAGGTTGAACGGCCAGATGAGGTCGGTCGGCCATTCGAGCCACTTTGCGAAGAAGATCAGGAAGGCGACCCCCATGCAGATTTCGGGAACGATGATCGGCAGCGAGATCGTTCCGTCGACCGCGCCCTTCAGCGGGAAGCGAAAGCGCCAGAGCATGACCGCGGCGACCGCGCCGAGGATCAGGCTGGCGATCGTCGCAAGCGCCGCGATCGTCAGCGAATTGACCAGCGCCTCGACCAGCACGTCGTTGCCGAGCGCCTTCTCGTAATATTTCGTCGTGAAGCCGCGCCACACGACATTGCGCTTGCTGTCGTTGAAGCTGAAGATCATCAGCACGATCAGCGGCGCATAGAGGAACAGCATCACCAGCCCGACCCACGCGCGCATCCACAGGGTGCGGCTATATTCGAGCGGTGCGAGCGGCGTGCGGGCGAACAGGGCCATCAGCGAACCTCCGGCACTTTCTTGCGCATCGCCTGCAGCGCAATCAGGATGAACATGGCGTAGATGAGGATGAAGGAGAGCGCGGCGCCGAAGGGCCAGTCATTCGCCTTCTTGAACTGGCGCTCGATGACGTTGGCGATCATCTGGCTGTCGGTCCCGCCCATTAGGTCGGGGGTCAGATAGGCGCCGAGCGCCGGGATCAGCGTGATCATCACCCCCGCGACGATGCCGGGCGCGGCGAGCGGCACGACGATGCGCATGATGGTGCGGAAATGTCCGGCGCCGAGGTCGAGGCTGGCCTCGATCAGGCTGCGGTCGAGCCGGTCGAGCGCCGCGTAAAGCGGCAGGACCATGAAGGGCAGGTGGACATAGACGAGCCCGAAGACGACCGCGAAATTGTTGAAGAGGAGTTGGACCGGCTCCCACGTCGGCAGCGGCTGCAACCCGACGAGCGTCTTGAACCAGCTCGCGCCGCCCCACAGCGTCTCGAGCCCCTTGTTCGCGAAGCCCTGGCTGCCGAGCAGCATCATCAGCGCATAGGTGCGGATCAGCAAATTGGTCCAGAAGGGCAGCATGACGCCGAGGAGCAGCCAAGGCCGCCATTTCTCGCTTGCGAAGGTGATCGCCATTGCAACCGGGAAGCCGATGATCAGGCAGATCAGCGTGACCAGTGCCGCGACCGCGAAACTCTTTCCGAAGATACTGAGATAGAGATATTCGGTCGCGCGCTTGTAATTTTCGAGCGTTCCCGAAAATTCGATTTCGGTCAGTCCCTTGTTCTCGCCGAAGCTGTAGAACCAGACGATCGCCATCGGGATGACGAAGAAGAGCAGAGTCCAGAGCAGGGTCGGCAACGAAACCGCCGCGAAGACCCGCTTGTTTGCTTTCCAGTCCTGCTCCGCCATCCCCCATGCCCCCCTTCAGGATGTTACGACGCGCGAACCTTCGTGAACGCTTCCTCGTAGAGCGGCTGAAGCTTTTCGTTGAACTTCGCATATTCGCATTTCGCGAGGATATCGGCGGGCGGGAAAATGACCGGGTTGTTCTTGTACGTGTCGGGCATCAGCGCCTTCGCCGCGAGGTTCGGGGTCGGATAGAGGATCGTCTCGGTGATCTTCTTGCCCACCTCGGCATCGAGCATATAGTTGATGAAGGCGTGCGCATTCTTCGGATGCGGCGCGCCCTTGGGAATACAGAGCGTATCCGAATTGAGCTGGCTGCCTTCCTTGGGCACGATGAAGTCGATGTCGTCGTCCTCGACCATCGCCTGCGCGATATCGCCATTATATTCGAGCACGACATCGACATCGCCCTTGAGCAACAGATCCTGTCCGTCGTCTTCGTGGAATTTCTTCACATTCGGCTTCTGCTTGATCATCATCGCCGAGATTGTTTCGATGTCGGCGGGGGTCAGCGCGTTGACCGATTTACCGAGATATTTGCCGTAGAGGCGGAACATGTCGCCCGCTTCCGACAGCCAGGCGATGCGGCCGGCATATTCGGGGCTGTCGAACAGCACTTTCCAGCTGTCGGGCTTCGCCTTCACTTTCGATTTGCGATAGCCGATGCCGAGGACAAGCCAGGTATAGGGAAGCGAGAATTTGCGGCCCGGATCGTAATCGACATTGATGAAGCTCGGGTCGACATTTTTGATGTTCGGAATCTGCGCGTGATCGAGCGGCTGGAGCATGTCGGCGCGGACCATCCGCTCGACGAAGTCGTTCGAAGGCACGATCACATCGTATCCGGGGTTGCCTGCCTTGAACTTCGCGAACAGCGTATCGTTGCTGTCGAAGAGGTCCATCGTGACCTCGACACCCGTCGATTTCTTGAAATCGTCGAGCGTCGTCTCGCCGATATAGGTGTCCCAGTTATAGAAGTTGAGCTTGGCTTCCTCGCCGTTCGAGAGCTTTTTGCCTTCGCCCTTGCTGCACGCCGCAAGGCCGCCAAAGCTGATCCCGATGGCGGCCACCCCCATGGCCTGAAGCAGCGAGCGACGGTTGCGGCCCTGCGCGAGCAGTTCGTTCAAATCCATTGACGGCCTCCCTTTTTGTGACGTCAAGCTGACTCAATAATGTCACCTTGGGAAGAGGCTTTTTTGCGCTGCACCAACAAATTCTGGAACATTCATGCGTTGCGCAGGTACCAGTCGTAATCGAGTGTCGGAACGACGCTGAAATAATTGTTCTGTTCGACGCGCTTCACGATGCTGAACATCTCGACGAACCGTGTCCCGAGATAATCGCGCATCAGGCTCGACGCCTCGAAACGGTCGACTGCGGCGAACCAGTTCGAGGGCGGCTTGTCGTCGCCGCTGTTGTCGCGTTCGTAGCCGTTGCCGACCACCGCCGCGCCGGGATCGGTGCGGGTCGTCATACCATGATGCATCCCGGCAAGGACGGCCGCGACCGCCAGATAAGGGTTGGCGTCGGCGCCGCACGCGCGATGCTCGACATGACGGCTCGCCGGCGGGCCGGCAGGGATGCGGAACGAGACGGTGCGGTTGTTGACGCCCCACGTTGGCGCGACCGGGGCATAGCTATTCGCCTTGAACCGGCGATAGCTGTTCGCGTGCGGCGCGAAGAGCGCAAAGGCATCGCCGACGGTGCCGATCATCCCGCCGATCGCGTGGCGCAGCGCGGGGGTGCCTTCCGGCTCGTCGCTCGCGAAGATGTTGCTGCCGGTATCGTCGTTGACCGAGACGTGGATGTGCATGCCGCTGCCCGCCTGCTCGGCGAAGGGTTTGGCCATGAAGGTCGCTTCGAGCCCGTGTTGCTGTGCGGTCGCCTTGACGAGGCGCTTGTACATGATCGCATCGTCGCAGGCGCGGAGCGCGTCGGGCTTGTGGCGCAATGTGAGCTCGAACTGGCCCGGCGCGAATTCGGAGATCGCGCTTTCGAGCGGCAGGCCCTGCACGTCGGTTGCGGCGTAAAGCGCGTCGAAGAAGGGACGGAAATCGTCGAGCTCGCGCAGGCCATAGACCTCGACATTGCGCGGCGTGTCGCGGCTGTAGGCGGGGCGGGCGGGGCGGACTTTGCCGTCGCGCGCGCGGCGCGGATCGAGCAGGTAGAATTCGAGCTCGACCGCCAGCACCGGAGTCAATCCATCGTCGGCGAAGCGGTCGATCACGCGGCCGAGGACGTGCCGCGGGTCGAGGTCGTGCGGCGTGCCGTCGAGCTCGTAGAAATCGACGAGGAACTGTGCGGCCGTGTCACCGCCCCACGGGGTGCGGACGAGGGTGCCGGGGATCGGCTTCATCGAGCGGTCGGCGTCGCCATCCTCCCAGACGAGGCCCGTTTCGACGGTGTCCTGTCCGGTGATGTCGACGACGGTGATCGAGCCGGGGAACATGCGGCCGCTATCGTAAACCGCCATCACTTCATGCTGGCGCAGGCGCTTGCCGCGCGGAACGCCGCCCATGTCGGTGTAGATCATCTCGATCGAATCGACGTCGGGATTGGCCTGGAAGAACGCCTCGGCCTCCGAACGCGGCGCGATCACGCCCGATGATTTCGACATCGCCCCTCTACTCCTTCAACGCTCTCATGCAGTCGGCGAAGGTGCCGACGAGCCGGTCGATCTGGTCGTCCGACGTGACCGGGCTCACCAACATCATATTGTGGAACGGCGCCAGCAAAATCCCGCGATTGGCAAGGAAGAGGTGGATCGCCGCCTCGAGTTCGGGATGCATCGCCGCCTTGGCTTCGCCGCCATTACGCGGCGGGGTAGGGCAGGTCAGGAATTCGACGCGGGCGCCAACCTGCGTGACGTGCCAGTCCAGCCCGGCGCCCGCGATCTCTGCTTCGAGACCCGCGACAAGGCGCGCAGCGCCGCGCAGCATGGCATCGTAGGCGGCCGGGGTGATGACATCTCCGAGCATGATATCCATTGCCGTGATCGCCAACGCATTGGCCGACAATGTGGTGCCGATCCCGCTATGGCCGGATGAGCGCGACCGGTTGAGCTCGGCCATGCGTTCGGCAACCTCGGTGCTGAAACCATAGACGGCACAGGGAACGCCTCCGCCGATCGATTTGCCGATCACCATCAGGTCGGGCTTCGGGCCGTGCGTGAGGCTGTGGCCGCCATAGCCTGACGAAATCGTGTGCGTCTCGTCGAAGACCAGCAGCGTCCCGGTCTCGTCGCAAAGCGCGCGCAGCGTCTGCAGAAACCCCGGTGCGTCGCGGACCATGCCGACGTTGGTCATGACGGGCTCGGCGAGGACGCAGGCAATGTCGCCGCCGCGCAGCGCAGCCGCGAGCGCCGCTTCGTCGTTGAACTCGACCACCGCCGTGGTGCCGCGCAGATCGTGGACCTGTCCGACCAGACTGGCGCGCATCGCCGGCGCGCCGCCTTTCAGGTCGACGAAGGCATCGTCGACCGCGCCGTGATAAGCGCCGTCGAAGATCAGGATCTTGCGCCGCCCGCTGATCCCGCGGCACCAGCGGATCACGGCGCGATTGGCCTCGCTGGCGGTCGTCGTGACCTGCCATTGCGGCAGGCCGAACATCGCCGCGAGCCGTTCGGACAAGGCCGCGCCGCGGTCCGTCGGGAGCATATAGCTCAACCCTTGGCCTACCTGCCTCGCCAGCGCGGCGGCAAGAGCGGGGGGCGAATGGCCGAACAGGCTCGCGGTGTCGCCGAGGCAGAAATCGTCGTAGGTCTGGCCGTCGATGCTGGTCAGCATCGCGTCCTTCGCCGAGGCGGCGACGATCGGCACCGGGCTCGGCCAGTCCTTCATCCAGTGAAAGGGCACCGACTGGAACCAGCCGGTTGCGGAAGCATGGTGTGCGAAAGCATGCGGGTTGGCACCGCGAAACCGCTCGGTCTCGCGTTCGGCGATGCGCGCGATGGCGGCGTCGGCGATCACCCGAGCCTGTCCTTCAGCGCATAGTAGAGCAGGCCCAAGGTCGCGAGCGGCCGGCGCAGCCATTTGCCGCCGGGGAAGGGCTTCGCGGGGAGGTTCGCGAGCACATCGAAGTGTTCGGCCGTGCCTGCCAGCGCCTCGGCGATCAGCTCGCCGGCAGTTGTCGTGACCAGCGCGCCGTGCCCGGAGAAGCCGTGCGCGAAAAACACATTCCCGCGCCGCCCGATGTGCGGCAGCCGGTTCATCGTCACCGTGACCGCACCGCCCCAGCCATAGTCGATCGTCGCGTCGGCGATTTGCGGGAAGACCTCGGCCATGAACGGTCGCACGAATGCGGCGATGTCGCGCGGCGGAGTCTGCGAATAGCGCTCGCCCCCGCCGAAGATCAGGCGTTTGTCGGCCGAGAGGCGGAAATAGTTGAGCACGAAGCGGCTGTCGGCGACCGCGGCATCTGTTGGGAGCAATTCGTCGGCGCTCGCGAGCGGAGCGGTCGCGATGTTGTAGTTCATGATCGGCACGGTGTGGCGGCCGAGATCGGGCTCCACCTCGCCGATCCAGCTATCGGTCGCGTCGATGACGTAGCGCGCAGCGATATGCGCGCGGTCGGTCATCACGCCCGGCCCCTCTCTATTCTCGGTGATGCGATGGGCGCGCTCGCCCTCCCAGATCCGCACGCCGGCCGCTTCGGCCGCCTGCGCAAGCCCGATCGCATAGTTCAACGGGTGGAAATGCCCGCCCTGCGGGTCATGGACCCCGCCATGATACAGCGGGCTCGCGATATGCGCGCTCATATCAGCCTTCGCGACGATATCGGTCCGATAATCGAAGCGGTTTGCAAGATGGTCGGCCTCGCGCCGCATCGCATCGAAATCCGTCGGCGTCCACGCCGCTTCAAGATGGCCCGCTTTCAGGTCGCAGGAGATGCCATGCTTCTCGATCCGCGCCTTCACGCGATTGTCGCGCCAGCAAAGATCGAACAGCGCGTCGGCGCGCTCGCGACCGAATTCCGCTTCCAGTTCGGATGCGGTCCAGCGCAGCCCCGGGATCAGCTGCCCGCCATTGCGGCCAGACGCCCCGAAGCCGATATGTTCGCGATCGAGCAGGATCACCGAAAAGCCGCGCTCGGCGCAGGCGATCGCCGCGCTGACACCGGTGAAACCGCCGCCGATGACGGCGACGTCGCACCCGCAATCCGCGCCGTCGAACGCGCGCGGCCGCCACGCATTCGCCGTCGCGACGTAATAGCTATGGTTCAGCGGGTCTGTCATGATCGGGGTCCGGGTCAGACCCGCATCAGCAGATGTTCGCGCTCCCAGCTCGACACCACCGACTGATAGTTGAACAGCTCGTAATCCTTCACCGCGAAGAAGATTTCGAAGAAATCGTCGCCCAGCAGATTACGGACCTTCTTGCACGAGCTGAACCGGTCGAGCGCCGCCTCCAGCGTGCGCGGTAGCGTTCGCGCACGGTTGTACGCGCTGCCGGTGATCGGCTTGGGTGGCACCATGCGGTCGACCATCCCGATATAGCCGCACACCAGCGACGAAGCGATCGCGAGATAGGGGTTGCTGTCGGCGCCCGGCAGGCGGTTTTCGACCCGGCGGTTGTTCTTGTCCGACACCGGCACGCGGAAGCCGCACGACCGGTTGTCGATACCCCATTGCACATTGATCGGCGCCGCGCTGTCGGGTCGCATGCGGCGGAAGCTGTTCACATTGGGCGCCCACATCGGCGAAATCTGCGGCATGAAGCGGATCAGGCCGGCGACATAGGAACGGAAAGCCGCGCTGTCGCGGCCGTTGGCGGTCGAGAACAGGTTGCGTCCGGTGTCGGCGTCGACGACCGACTGGTGGATGTGCATCGCGCTGCCCGGCTGGCCCGCCATCGGGTTCGCCATGAAGGTCGCATAGACATTATGCTGCTTCGCGACGTTGCGCACGGCGCGCTTGAACAGAAACACCTCGTCGGCGAGGCGCAGCGGGTCGCCGTGGATGAAGTTCACCTCGAGCTGCGCGGCGCCCATTTCGTGGATCATCGTGTCGATATCGAGCCCCATAAGCTCGCAATCGTCGTAGATGTGATCGATGATCTCCTCATATTCGTTCATCGCCTCCAACCCATAAGGCTGGCTCGCGGTTTCGCTGCGGCCCGACTGGCCGACGGGTGGTGTCAGCGGGAAATCGGGGTCGGCGTTCTGCGAGACGAGATAGAATTCGACCTCGGGCGCGATGATCGGCTTCCAGCCCTTGTCCTCGTACAGGCCGAGAACCTTTTTCAGGATCGTGCGCGGCGCGATGTCGACTTCGGTCCCGTCGCCGTTGAAGGCGTCGGCGATCACAAAGGCGGTGGGCGAGGTGAAACCTGGCGCGACGCAGATCGTGCTCGGGTCGGCGATCAATATCTTGTCGGGGTCCTTGTCCCAGATATCGTCGATGTCCTCGGGATAATGGCCGTCGATCGTGCAGATGAAGACACTGCCCGGAATACGGAGCGACTTGTCCTTGACCGAGGAGAGGAACTTCTTGGCCGGCAGAACCTTGCCGCGCTGGACCCCGTTGATGTCGGGGACGATACATTCGACTTCGTCGATTTTATGGTCGCTGATCCATTGTTCCAGATTGACTGACATGTGCCCCCGATTGGGCCGAGGAGCCGACCCGTTTGTGGAAGGCCAGCCTATCGCGAAGTTCGGCGAAGCGCCAGAGGGGCCGGTATCGGCCATTTTTCTGCGGCCATGCAGTGGGCGACTGTCTGGAGACGACCGGAGCACGACATTTCTAGTATCGTCATCCTGAACTTGTTTCAGGATCCATGGTCCGCCATTTCCTTAGGGTCAGGACCCATTAATTCCGCGATCGAGGTTTGAAGCGATTTTGCCTGGGGCGAGGAGAAAAGGCGCAGGAATATGTCGATATTTCCAGACTTTTCGACGAAGCCACAGGCAAAATCGGTCAAATCCCGGAGGGACGCCGAAATGGCTTCGATCTCAGGCCCGGGCGGCCTTGCGGGTAGCGATGCTACCCGCTGCACCCGCCCGAACCCGATATCTTCGCATTTCGACGCCTCGAACGCGGAATTAATGGGTCCTGACCCTAGGCGCCGCGCCGGACGATCGCTCAGTCCATGGATGCTGAAACAAGTTCAGCATGACGAGGTTTAAGGACGGCTCCCCACCCCAAAGCCGCCATCCTGCCGCGCGATTTTTCACTGTCCTACATCATCCGGGCGCGATAGCTTCGCGCAATGTCCGTGTCCTGTCCTTGTGCCGTGATCGCGCTGTCTGCCGCACCTCTTGTTTCGCGTCGAGAGCGGACGGCAAAAGTTGGTCGCACAAGGCTGAACTTTGCTGAACTTTGGGGCGGACAAGCCAATGTCCTGCCACCGCATGGAGACGATCGATGAGGGGTGACAACGACCAGCTGGCGTCTTTCTGGATGCCGTTCACCGCCAACCGCGCGTACAAGGCGAACCCGCGCCAGCTCGTATCCGCGAGCGGCATGTATTACCGGTCGAGCGACGGGCGCGAAATCCTCGACGGCACCGCGGGCCTCTGGTGCAGCAACGCCGGTCATTGCCGACCCGAGATTGCCGAGGCGATCGCGAAGGCCGCATCGACGCTCGATTTCGCGCCGACCTTTCAGCTCGGCCATCCGTTGCCGTTCGAACTCGCCCAGCGTGTCGCGGCGCTGATGCCCGACGGTCTCGACCGCATCTTCTTCACCAACAGCGGGTCGGAGTCGGTCGATACCGCGCTCAAGATCGCGCTCGCGATCCAGCGCGCGAAGGGACAGGGAACGCGCACGCGCCTGATCGGCCGTGAACGCGGGTATCATGGCACCGGTTTTGGCGGGATCACGGTGGGCGGGCTCGTCAACAACCGGCGCGTCTTTTCGACGCTGCCCGGCGCCGACCATCTGCGCCATACGCACGATATCGGACGCAACGCCTTCACGCGCGGCTTCCCCCAACATGGCGCCGAGCTGGCCGACGATCTGCAGCGCCTCGTCGACCTGCACGGCGCAGAGACGATCGCGTCGGTGATCGTCGAGCCGATGGCGGGCTCGACCGGGGTGCTCATCCCACCGGTCGGCTATCTCCAGCGGCTGCGCGATATTTGCGACCGCAACGGCATCATCCTGATCTTCGACGAGGTGATCACCGCTTTCGGCCGCGTCGGCGCGGCGACCGCATCGGAAGCGTGGGGCGTTACACCCGACATCATCACGATGGCGAAGGGGTTGACCAACGCGGCGGTTCCGATGGGCGCGGTTGCGGTGAAGCGCGAGTTGCACGACGCGGTGCTGGACAGCGTCGCGGGCGGCATCGAGCTGTTCCACGGCTACACCTATTCGGGCCATCCGCTCGCCAGCGCCGCGGGGCTTGCGACGCTCGACCTCTATGCGCGCGACGGCCTGTTCGACCGCGCTAACGACCTCGCCGCCTATTGGGAGGATGCGGCGCACGGCCTGAAGGGGCGCCGCCATGTCATCGACATCCGCACCATCGGCCTTGTCGCGGGGATCGAACTCGAACCGCGCCCCGGCGCCCCGACCGCGCGCGCGATGGAGCTGTTCCACGCCGCCTTCGACGATGGCCTGCTCGTCCGCGCGACAGGCGACATCATCGCGCTGTCGCCGCCGCTGATCGTCGAGAAGGCGCAGATCGACGAGATGTTCAGCCGTATTGCCGACCTGCTCGATACGATCGACTAGGTGCTTGCCAGCGGGAAGGTCACCGAAACCTTTGTGCCCTTCCCGAGCTCGCTTTCGATGTCGAGCTGCCCCTGGTGGCGCTCGCTGATATGTTTGACGATCGCAAGGCCGAGCCCGGTGCCGCCGACCGAGCGGCTGCGCGCTTCGTCGACGCGGTAGAAGCGTTCGGTCAGGCGGGGCAGATGATCGGGGGCGATGCCTTCGCCCTCGTCGCTGACCGAGAGCCGGACGCGTTGTCCCTCGCGCGCCAGTTCGACCGTGACGGGCGTTCCGGGGCGGCCATATTTCATCGCGTTGGAAATGATGTTGTGGGTCAGTTGTCCGAGCTGCGCCTCGTCGCCGAGGACGGGCTGCGCGCCGCGGCCGAGCCGCGCGATGATATCCTTCGGACGCGAGGCCTCGCTGTCCTGCAATTGGGCGATCGTCGCCTTGACGATCGCGGCCAGATTGACCGGACGGGTGGGGCGGCGGAAGCGGTCCGCCTCGACGCGCGAGATCGAGAGGAGGTCGATCACCAGTTGCTGCATCCGCCGCGCCTCGCGCTCGATGATCGACAGGAAACGGTGGCGCATCGGTGCGTCGCCTTCGCCGTTCATGTCCTGCAGCGTTTCGACATAGCCGAGGATCGCCGCAAGCGGCGTGCGCAGCTCGTGACTGGCGTTGGCGACGAAATCGGATCGCATCCGGTCCGCCGCGTCGATCGCCGAGCGGTCGGAGAGGAAGATGATCCGTTCGCTGCCCGACAGCGTGGCGATGCGCATCGTCCAGCGCTGGCCGGGGCGGGGGAAGTCGACGAGATTGAGCGTTTCCAGCGGTGCGTCGCCCCCGATGCGCGCCAGCCATTCGGTTGCGGCGGGATGGCGAATCGCGGTGCGGATGTCGGCGCCGACGATGTGGCGGCCGAGCAGGCGCACCGCGGCGTCGTTGACGATCGTGACGACGTTGTCGGCAACGCCGATCAACGGTTCGTCCTCCTGGTCGACCCACAGCGCAAAATCGGGATGGCGGAGCAGCGAAACCGGCGGCTCTTCGATCGTGGGGGGCCCTTGCGGGTCGGGGATCGGTGAAGGCAGGGCGCCGTAGACAATCGCGACGCCGGCGACGCCGGCCACGGCGATAATCGCGATCGAAAGCGCATCGCCGCCCGCCAACGCCGCGAAGATGGCCGCGATGGCGACCAGGGTGAGGGCAGCAACCAGGCTCGAGAGGCGGTCGAACATCGCTCGCGCGCCCTCGCACGAAGCCGGGCATGCCGCAAGGATGTTCACGGTAATTAACCCCCGCCGCGCGAATGTCCCAAAGAGGGAAGCGGACGGGGCGAGGCGGTCTTTTGCTTTTCCGCGGCGCTTCATTGGTTTATGCGCTGCGCGATGGAAGACAGCTCGATCCCCGCCGAAAATGCCACCGATCCAGCCGAAGCCGCGCCGTCGCGGCGCAGGATGCTGGCGCTCGGTGCCGTCGGCGTCTCGGCGGCGCTGACGATCCGTCCGGCCTTTGCCCAGACCGCCGTGTCGGTGATGAACTGCCAGATTCCCGTGCCCGGTCCGACCGCGGCGGGGAAATATATCGACGCGCAAGGCAAGCTCGTGCCGCCGGGCACCAAGGGCGCCTTCCCGGGCTCGCCGCGCCCGTTCACCGGCGAGGAAGTGAAGCGCGCCTTTCGCGGCCAGACGCTGCCGGGCACAAGCTACAATCAGTCGCAGGCCTATCTGCAATATATCCGGCGCTTGCAGGCGGGGCAGAGCGGCTTTACCTGTTTCGCATCCATCCAGATGCCGCGCTGATCGTCGCTCCCCCGATCATGCGATGCGCGGCGTCGCAGAAAAAGGGACAGATGTGAAACTCGCTTCGCTCAAGCACGGCCGCGACGGCCGGCTCGTTGTCGTCTCCGACGACCTCGCCTGGTACGCCGACGCCGGCGCGATCGCCCCGACGCTGCAGGCCGCGCTCGACGGTTGGGAGGATGCGGCACCGCGGCTCGCGGCGCTGGCGGAGGATGTCAACCACGAAGCCATCCCGCGCGAACGCTTCCACGAACGCGACGCCGCTTCGCCGCTGCCGCGCGCATACCAATGGGCCGACGGCAGTGCCTATGTGAACCATGTCGCGCTCGTCCGGCAGGCGCGCAATGCGGAGATGCCCGAAAGCTTCTGGCACGATCCGCTGATGTACCAGGGCGGCAGCGATGCCTTCCTTGGCCCGCGCGATCCCATTCCGCTGGGCGATCCGGCGTGGGGATGCGATATGGAGGCGGAGGTCGTGGTGGTGACGGGCGATGTTCCTGCCGGGATCGATGCGGTCGCGGCGCGCGGCAAGATCCTGCTCGTCGGCCTCACCAACGATGTGTCGCTGCGCGGCCTGATCCCGGCCGAACTCGCCAAGGGTTTCGGTTTCTTCCAGTCGAAGCCGTCGAGCGCGATGTCGCCGGTTTTCGTCACCCCCGACGCGTTGGGCGCGCGGTGGAAGGACGGCAAGCTGCACGGCGTGCTGTCGGTCGATCTCAACGGCAAGCCGCTCGGCCGCGCCGACGCGGGCGTCGACATGACGTTCGATTTCGGCGCGCTGATTGCCCATGCAGCCAAGACGCGCAACCTCGGCGCCGGCACGATCATCGGGTCGGGCACCGTTTCCAATCGCGACGTCGACGGCGGTCCGGGCAGGCCGATTGCCGAGGGCGGGCTCGGCTATAGCTGCCTTGCGGAAGTCCGCACGGTCGAGACGATCCTGCAGGGCGAACCGAAGACGCCGTTCATGCAAAAGGGCGACGCCGTCCGCATCTGGATGGACGACGACCATCATCACAGCATTTTCGGGGCGATCGAGCAGACCGTCGCCTGATACGAAAAGGGGCGGGATTGCTCCCGCCCCTCGATCGTTCGTGCTGGCGAACAGGGGTCAGCCGCCCCCGCGACCGAAGCCGCCGCCCGACATCGCATCGCTGAGCGCGCAGGCCGCGGGCCCCAGGATGACGATGAACAGCACCGGCAGGATGAACAGGATCAGCGGCACCGTCATGATCGCCGGCAGGCGCGCGGCCTTTTCTTCGGCGCGCATCATGCGTTCGTTGCGGAATTCGGCCGACAGGACGCGCAGCGCACTGGCCAGCGGCGTACCATATTTTTCGGTCTGGATCATGGTCGTCACGACGCCCTTCACCGAATCGAGATTGACGCGATAGGCGAGGTTCTCGAACGCCTGACGGCGCTCGGTCAGGAAGCCGAGCTCGATCGAAGTGAGCGCGAACTCCTCACCCAGCTCGGGATAGGCGCGGCCGAGTTCCTTCGACACGCGCGAGAAGGCGGCGTCGACGGTAAGGCCGGCTTCGGCGCAGATGACGAGCAGGTCGAGCGCATCGGGGAGTCCCTTGCGGATCGCATCGGTGCGCTTCTGACGCTTGTTGTCGACGAACAGATCAGGCGCCTTGTAGCCGAGGATCAGCGCGGCCATCGTGAAGCCCGCGCGCTTGACCGTCGTCAGGTCGGGCCACATGTCCATGCCATAGATCAGCGTCGCGGCGATGCCGCCGAACAGGATCGGCAGCACGAGGCGGCCGAAGATGACGGCAACAGCCAGGTCTTTCGACCGGATGCCCGCCTGCGCCAGCTTCTGCTGAACGTCCTTGATCTGCTCTTCCTGCAGCACCTGAAGCTTGCCGAGGAAGGTACGCATCCGGTCGGCGGTCTGGTTTTTGCGGACCAGTTTGGCGCGGCGCTTGGTGGTCGACGCCGTGATGCCCGCCTTGAGCTGTTCGCGGCGCTCGTTGAGCGCCTTGACCCGCTTGGTCATCGGATTGCGGACGGTCAGCGCGCCATAGATGGCGAAGAGCACTGCGCCGACACCGACCGCGGCCAGCATCGTCGCAGCCCAGACGACATCGACCCCCATCAGCTTGGGGCCGCTCTGGGCTCCGGAGAAGGCGGCGGTAAGAAGGAAATTGCTGTTCATCGGTCCGCGCCCCTCAGATCTCGAAGCTGATCATTTTTTTCATGATGAGGGCACCGATGCTCATCCAGATGAGCCCGCCGACACCCGCGATGATCAGCCGTTGCTCGGTAAAGAAGCCGGCGAGATATTGGGGGTTCATCGACCAGACGATGCCAAAGACGAAAAAGGGCAGCGCGCCAACGATGTACGCCGAGGCTTTGGCTTCCGAAGACATCGCACGGATCTTCAGCTTCATCTGCGCGCGCTTGCGCAGAACGTCGGACAGATTCGCGAGCGTTTCGGCAAGGTTGCCACCCGTCTCGCGCTGGATCTGGATGGTGATGCAGAAAAACTGGAACTCCGGCGTGCCAAGCATTTCGGCCGATTCCTGCAGCGCTGCTTCCATCGTGTTGCCGATGCGGATGCGTTCGACGACGCCCTTGAATTCGTCGCCGACGGGGCCGGGCAGTTCCTGGCTCACAACCTGGAAGGTTTCGGTCACGGGAAGACCCGATTTCAGGCCGCGGACGAGCAGGTCGATCGCGTCGGGAAAGCGGGTATTGAAGGCGTTGACGCGCTTCTTGATCAGGTGCCCCACGACCATGTGCGGCAGGCCGACGCCGCCCATCAGCCCGACAAGCGCGGCGAGCAGGAACGGGGTCCGCAGCACGAGCAGCGCGCCCGTCACGACAACGAACAGCCCCATGCACCAGAGCATATACTGGCTGAGATTCCAGCCCTTGCCTGTACGGCGCAGACGTTTTTCCATCAGTTCGCGCCGCGGCATCAGGTTGGAGATGCTCGCGGCGCCGCCGCTCCGGGCCTGGATCGTCTTGCGCATCTGCGCGGCGACGACGGCTTCGGTCGAGGCGGCGTGACGGTCGCGCACCGACGACAGCCGCCGCTTCTTCACCCCGCTGACCGACGGACCGGCAAGCGCCATGACCAGCATTCCGACCGCGACGAGGGCGGCAACAACGACGAGGATCAATTGCAGGTTCATGTTCGCCCTTTGTCCGCCTTATCCCTGGGTGGCCCGAGCAACCTGCCACCCGGCAAGCCGCTCTGGCCGGTTCACTTGGCCTTTTTCGTCACCAGCGTGCCGAGCCCGCCGATTTTGTCGAACAGCGAGCCACCCGACTTGGCCTTTGCCTTTGCCTTTGCCGGCGCAACCGGCGCCTCTTCGGCGCTTTCGTCGGCACCGTCGATGACGAGGCGCATCAGGCTGGTCCAGACCTGACCGGCCTTTGTGCCCTTGCAGATTTCGGCATAGGATTTGCCGAGTTTCGCCGACTGGCTGACCAGCTTGGGATCGAACGGAATGGTGAAGTCGATCGGACGTTCGATCGACGATTCGAATTCCTTGCGCGACAGCTCGCCAACGGCGTTCTGGAACTTGTTGGCGACCAGGATCACCCGCGCACCCGGAACATTCTGCTTGAACCAGGACAGCAGACGGATCGTGTCGCGCGCGGAGGCGAGCGTCACGTCGCTGACCAGCAGGATCGTTCCGACTTCCTGCACCAGGTGCGGGAAGGGGATCAAAACGTGCCGGGGGATATCGACGATCGTCATCTCGAACGCGTTGCGCAGCTCTTCCTCCAGCTGGAAGAAGGCCGAGCCGTCGGTCATCACCGGCTGGTGGATCGGCGCTTCGGCCGACAGCAGGCTGAGCTTGTCCGACGCGCGCACCATCGCACGTTCGATGAACAGGCCGTCGATCCGACTGGGATTGTCGATCGCGTCGATCAGGCCGCGGCCGGGCTCGAGGTCGAGCGTCAGCGCGCCGGTGCCGAAATGCACATCGAGATCGAGCAGCGCGGTCTGGCGGTCGGCCTGTTCGCTGATCGCCCAGGCGAGCGAGGTCGAAACGAGCGACGCGCCGACGCCGCCGCGCACGCCGACCACCGCCATCATGTGATGCGGCTTGTCGTCGTGCATGTCGGCATGTTTCGGCGCCGACAGCATCGCCTGCGCCATGGTCAGCGATTCCCGCACCTGATCGAGCGACAACGGTTTCAGCAGATAGTCCTGGATACCGCTCGACAGAAGGTCGCGGTACAGGCGGACGTCGTTCACCTGACCCGCCGCGATCACGACGGTGCCGGGTTCGCAAACCTCGGCCAGCGCGTTGATGTCGTTGATCGGGTCACCCGATTCCGACATGTCGACGAACAGGATGTTCGGGCTCGCCGAGACCGACAGCGACTGGACGGCGTTGCGCAGCCCGCCCTTGTTGCACTTCTCGGTCGGCCAGCCCATGTCTGCGGCCGCGACGCGGATCAGCTCCAGCGTATCGTCGTCGCAGACGAACGCGTTGAAGGGGTCACGCAGCCCTGCTGCTTTGAAAGGAGCGTTCACTGGCTGCCTCCGCTGTTGGTGGTCTGTTGAGCCTTGAGATCGCCGGCGCCGGTCTGCGGCCGTTCACGATAGGTCTTGATCGCGCGCGTTGCGGCATTCGGATCATTGCCGGTCGAGGTCGAACCCTTGATCAGATCGTTGGGGTCGGCGACCATCGAGGCGAGGTTGCCGTTCGTCGCGCAGCCATAGTTCGACGAGGTGGCATTGGTGAAGTTGATCGCCGACTTGCTCGACCAGTCGGGGCATCCTGGGACATGCGCAGTCGCGCGCGTCACGACGACGCGGATCGATCCAGGGGGAACGGCACCGGTGGTCACGGGCACGTCGTTGCTGAGTAGCAGCCCGCGGCGCTCCACCATCGCGCGGACGGTCGCCTGCGCCTCGCTGGCGCCATAGACCGACGGATCCTCGATGGCGATGCGGTCGCCGTAGCGCACGCCCAGAGCGTCGAGCCAGCCCTGGAGCCGGCCCTGCTCGCTCGGCGCGATGTCGCCCGATCCGGCAGCAACATCGAACTGATAAATGGTGTTCCGGACCACCGGCTGGTGGACCGATTCGAGGCCGCGATTGCCATTTGCCGCGCCTGTACATCCGGCGAGCGTGGTTGCCAGTGCCAGGGCGGTCCAAGTTGCGATCTTCTTCATCACTTTGCTCCTGAAAACCGGCGTGTCACTTGCCGACGCTGAAACCCGGCGCGGCCGTGCCGGCAGCGCGCGGACGGTCGGCATCGCCCACCGTTGTATCGAGCTTCGGTTTCGGCCGGTCGCCGCCCGTCACGCCGTCGCTCGTCTGGTTGAGGAGCAGGCGCTGCAGGTCGTTCGAGTCCTGATAGGCATCGGTCGGCAGCTTGATCTCGTTCGCCGTGACCGGCTGGACGAGATAGGGCGTCACCACGATTACCAGCTCGGTCTCGCCACGGCGGAAGCTGTCCGATTTGAACAGCGTGCCGAGAAGCGGAACGTCGCCGAGGCCGGGAACCTTGTCGATCGCGCCGATCGAACGGTTGTTCATCAGGCCCGCGATCATGAAGCTTTCGCCCGAACCGAGTTCGACCGTCGTCTCTGCGCGGCGGATCGTCAACGCCGGGACCTGGAAGCCGTCCATTTCGATGGCGCCTTCGGTCGACAGTTCCGACACTTCCGGGCGCACGCGCAGGCTGATGCGGCCGTTCGAAAGAACGGTCGGCGTATAGGCCAGGCTTACGCCATATTTGCGATACTCGATCGTGGTGCTTGCGAAATTGCCCGGGATGGGAACCGGGAATTCACCGCCCGCGAGGAAGTCGGCCGTTTCGCCCGAAATCGCGGTCAGGTTCGGCTGCGCGAGCGTGACGACCATGCCCGACCGTTCGCCGATGTCGAGCGAGGCCATGACATCGAGGCCGAATAGGCGGCCGGCGGCGCCGAAGCTGTTGACGCCGGCAGGCGTAGTGAACTGATAGGTGGTCCCGGTCGCGCCCGAGGAACCCTCGCCCGGGTACGTGATCGTACCCGCCGTGCGGCCCCGTACCACGCTGCCGAGGAAGCCGTTGCCGAACTGGCCGTCGCGGTCGCGGGTCAGCAGGTTTCCGCTGATTTCCTTGAGAAGCGTGCGGTTCACTTCGGCGATGCGGACCTGCAGGTTGACCTGCAGCGGGGTTGCGGTGCGAAGGCGCGACAGCACCTTGGTCTGGTCGCCTACGAACGCCTGGACGAGGCGCTCGGCCTCCGCTGCATCGTCGGGCGAAGGCACGGTGCCGGTCAGCAGGATGAAGCCGTTCATCGTGTTCGACGCGATCTTTGCATCGGGCATTGCGAGCGACAGCATCTGGTCGATCGTCTCGATGTTGTTGCCGACACGGGCGACGGTCGAATAGACGACCCGGCCGCTGGCATCGGTCGCATAGATGCTCGTTTCGCCGGGCGCCTTGCCGAAGACATAGAGCTGGCGGCTGGAGCGGACCTGGACGTCGGCGACCTTGTCGTCGGCGACGAACACGTCGGTCATCGGCGCGCTCAGGCTGATCAGGCGGCCGCGACCGACCGACAGGTCGACGCTGCTGCTGGCGTTCTGCGTCGCCTGCGCCGCCGCCTGCTGCACCGGGGCCGAGACCAGGGTCGCTGCGACCAGGCCGATGGCCAGGGTGCGGGCGAGCGCCGCGACCTTGAAAGTGGCTTTGCTGTTCATCTTATTTACCCCCAACCGTAATTTCGGTCACCTTGTCACCGCGGGTCACGCGAACGACCGGACCCTGGGGCGCCGCGGGGCCCATCGAAACGGGCGCGCCGCTGTACGACTGCTGTTGCTGCGGCTGGCGCGGAGCCGACACGCGGCCACGAACCGGAACCCAGAAGCGCGAGACGTCGCCACCGGTCGTCGCCGACGACTTGGCCGAGGTCGGACGCGCGGCAGCTTCGGCCAGCATCTTCTTTTCGGCGGCGGTACCACCGCCGGCGGGCACGTTCACTTCGCCCGAAGCAATGGCCGCCTCAAGGTCGCCGCTGTTTTCGGCGAGCGGGCGGAGCGCCAGCGAGAGCTGGCCCATATTCTGGGCGACGGCAATCTTTTCGGCGATTTCCGGCGTCGCTTCGAGCGTTACCGAGCCGAAAGTGCGGACGGGCGTCTTGCCGGTTTCATCTTCGGCGTCGTAGCGCTGGTCGGTCGCGAGGACGCGGACGTTGCGCACGATCGTTTCGGCGGTGTAAAGCTCATCGTCGGGATAGGCGCTGCCTTCCTTGATCGAGAGCTTCTGCGCGAGGACGACGTCGACGCGGTCGCCGGGGAAGACGAAGCCTGCGACACCTTGTTCCTGGCTGACCTTCACCGTCACGGCGCGCATCCCCGGCCCAAGCGCGGCGGCGAGGAAGCCGCGATCGTCGGGATGGACGAGCGCGCCCTGCGTCAGCGGCTGCCCTGCGGTGATCGGATAGCGAACGACCGTGCCGACCAGATTCTGGACTTCGGTCTCTTCCTTCAGGAAATAGGCCTTCTCGACCAGTTCCTTCGGCCAGGGCTGGAAACGGAAGCTGTCCGGACCGATAATCGTGCCCGCCGGCAGCTGCCGCGTTGCGACGAGGATCATGGGGCCATTGATTTCCGGCGCGGCCGCGGCGCGTGCCTGCGGCGCTGTTGCGCCCCGCATCATCTGGTTGACCCCGAACGCCGCGCCGATGGCAATCACCAGCGCGCCGACGATCAGCATAATCTTTCGCGTATCCATGACGATTTTTCGCCTCCTGCGCCAACCAGAGGTGGTGGCGCTTGCCCTCAACTCACAGCGATAAACTGAAACTGGTTAAGATAGTGTTGGTGAAGCGCCCAAAGTCCGGCTGCGGCGATAGCGACCCCATAGGGAACCTCTATCATCTTGTCCGAAGGGCGAATTTTCGAGTGGATCAGCATCACGGCCGACAGGATCCCGCCGCCGATTGCCATGAGCGTCAGCATCGGAATGAACAGCGGGAGCGGAATCCACAGCATCACGCCGCCGATCATCTTCACGTCGCCGCCGCCCATCGCGCCCAGCGCGAACAGACCGGCGAAGACCATAAACACCGCAAAGGCGGCGCCGAACTGGAGCGGGATTTCGGGCCAAAGTGCCAGACCGCTGGTGATCCAGAAGGGGATGGCGAGCAGCGCGATCCCGGCATTCAGGCGGTTCGATATCGTGCGGGTACGCAGGTCGCTGACCGCCGCGACGATCATCAGCACCGCGAGAAGCGCCATCAGGCCAAGCGTGATAGAACCGTTTTGCATCGGACTTCTCCTAGTGATCATGGCTTACCAAAAAGTAACCATGATCGGGCCGCGCGCCGCTTGCATTCCGCTAGCCAGCCGATATGCGGCGGCTATGACCGGTTCGCTCCCTTCCTCCATCGACATCCTGATCGTCGGCGCGGGCATTGGCGGGGCCAGCCTCGCGGCGTCGCTGGCCCCGCACCGGCGGGTGCTGCTGATCGAGGCCGAAGCCATGCCGGGCTATCATGCGACCGGCCGGTCGGCGGCCTTCTGGCACGAAACCTATGGCGGCCCGGCCATCCAGCCGCTGTCGAAGGCATCGTTCGACCTGCTGCGCGATCCTCCGGCTGATTTTTCCGAGCGCGGCTTCCTGTCGCCGCGGGCGGCGTTCAATCTGGGACGGCGCGACGAGGCCGCGGTTGTGGACGAATTTACCGCGGGCTTCGCGGCGAAGGGCGTCGATATCCAGCGCATGAGCGGGGTTGAGGTGGCGCGTATCGTGCCCGGCATCCGGCCCGACTGGAGCGAGGCGGCCTATGAGAGGGCCTGCAGCGATATCGATGTCGGCGCTTTGCACGCGGCCTTTCTGCGCACGGCGAAGCGTGCGGGCGCGCAGCTTGCGACCAGCGCCACGCTGACGTCCGCCCGGCGGACGGCCTCCGGCTGGGAGGTACAGGTCGGGACGGACATGTTGCACGCCAATGTCATCGTCAACGCGGCGGGGGCGTGGGCCGATACGGTCGCGGTGCGATGCGGCGCCCGTCCGCTCGGCATCCAGCCCTATCGGCGGACGGTCTTGCAGTTGCGGCTGGGCGTCCCGGTTCCCGCGTCGCTGCCGCTCGTGATTCACGTCGGCGGCAGCTTCTACTTCAAGGGCGAGAGCGAGGGACGGGTGTGGCTCAGCCCGCATGACGAGACGCCGTCCGCGCCTTGCGACGCCGCGCCGGAGGAACTCGATGTCGCGATCGCGATCGACCGGCTGCAAGAGGTCGTCGACTGGCCGATCGCCGCCGTCGAACGCAAATGGGCGGGCCTTCGCAGTTTCGCCCCCGACCGGCTGCCCGTCTTCGGTGCCGATCCGCACGTCCCCGGCTTCGTCTGGTGTGCGGGGCAGGGCGGGTTCGGCATTCAGACATCGCCGGCGATCGGCGGGCTGCTCGCGGCGGAGCTTGGCGCGCCGCGGCCGGGTGGCGCGATCGGTGAAGTCGATCCTGCGCCTTTCGCGCCCGCGCGTTTTGCCTGACCAATCTATCGGCTTGCGCGGGGAAAAAGGCGCATTAGCATGGGTTTGGCTGCGTCACCCCCGGCACGGCCCGACCTGTGGAGGATGGCATGGCCCATTATTTCGAGATCAAGAAGAACAAGGCCGGCGAATTTGTCGCCTATTTCAAGTATAATAGCGAAGCGATCTTCTGGACCGAAGGCTATAGCAGCAAGGCATCCGCGAAGAATGCCATCGAGTCGATTTTGAAGAATGGCCCCGGCGCGGAAGTGCGCGAGACCGAATAATCGACGGTGCGCGGGCGTTCAGCGCGCCCGCGCCGCCTCCAACGCCGCATCGCTCGCCAGTTTGTCAGCCAGTTCATTGTCGCCATGCCCCGCATGGCCCTTGACCCAGATCCATTCGATCTTGTGCCGTTTCGCCTCGGCGACCAGCCGCTGCCACAGGTCGGCATTGGCGACCGGTTTTTTTGCGGCAGTCTTCCAACCGTTCTTCTGCCAGCCGAAAACCCATTTGGTGATGCCGTCGCGGACATAGACGCTGTCGGTCGACAATTCGACGTTGCATGGCCGCCTGAGTGCCGCGAGCGCCTCGATCGCTCCCATCAATTCCATGCGATTGTTGGTCGTGTCGGCTTCGCCGCCCGAAAGCGTCTTCACGACATCGCCCCAGCGCAGCACCGCGCCCCAGCCGCCGGGCCCCGGATTGCCCTTGCACGCGCCATCGGTGGCGACGATCACAGTCCGGCCCTCGGTCATGCGGCGAACAGGCTGGCGGCGTCGGCGGCCTGATAGCGGCGCAGACGGTTCAGGAAGGGCGCGGGATCCTTGCGCGTGACCAGCGCGTCGGCGGGCGTATGGACCCAGTCGTGCGCGCGCGTCAGCAGGAAGCGCAGCGATGCGCCGCGCGCGAGCAGGGGCAGGGCTGCCGTCTCGGCCTCGGACAGCGCGACCGCCTTTGCATAACCCCGCATCAGCGCGCTTGCTCGCCCGGTGTCGCAGGTCGCGCCGTCGTCCGAAAAGGTCCAGGAGGCATGCGTGACCGCGACGTCATAGGCACGAAAGTCGCTGGCCGCGAAATAGAAGTCGATGAGCCCCGTCACCGTGTCGCCGAGCATCAGCACATTGTCGGGAAACAGGTCGGCATGGATCACATGGGCCGGCAGTCCCGACGGCCAGTGGGCGTCGAGATAGGCGAGTTCGTCGTCCACGACCGCTTGCAGCCCCGGAATTACCGTATCGAGATCGCCCGTCGCTGCTGCGACACCGCGCCAGTGGCGGTGCCCCATGCTGTTTTCGCGCCCCCCCGCGAAATCGGCGACCGCGCGATGCATCGTGCCCAGCGCTTCGCCCGCCGCCTCGCATTGGCGCGGCGAGGGGTGGGTCAGCGAAATGCCTGGCAGGAACTGGATGATGCAGGCGGCGCGTCCGGAGACGCGCTGGATCGTGCGGCCTTCGCGATCCTCGATCATCGCGGGCACGGGGCTGCCGCGACGCGCGAGATGATTCAGCAAGTCGACGAAGAAGGGTAGGTCGCCTTCGCTCACCCGCTTTTCGTAGAGCGTCAAGATGAAGCGGCCACCGGTCGTTTCCAGCAGGAAGTTGCTGTTCTCGACGCCCTCGGCGATCCCTTTGCACGACAGGACGGTGCCGATGTCGTAGCGCGCGACGAGCGCCGCGAGGTCGTCGGGGTCGACGTGCGTATAGACCGCCATCAGTTCGCCGCCGGTTCGAGCCCGCGCGGCAGCTTGAAGACCATATTTTCTTCGGCCGTCACAACGACCTCCTCGCGGATCGGCCGATGCGCCGCGACGGCGTCGATCACTTCACGGACCAGCATCTCGGGGGCGCTCGCGCCTGCGGTGATGCCGAGCGTCGCGATATCGCGCAGCCAGTCTGAATCGACGTCGGTTCCGCGCTGGACCAGATGCGCCGGGGTGCCCAGCCGCTCGGCGACTTCGACGAGGCGCAGGCTGTTCGAGCTGTTCGGCGCGCCGATCACGATCATCCGGTCGCACCGTCCGGCGATCGCTTTCACGGCGTCCTGCCGGTTCGATGTCGCGTAACAGATATCTTCGCCGCGCGGGCCACTGATCGACGGGAAACGATGTTGTAGCGCGGCAATGATGTCGCGCGTGTCGTCGACCGACAGCGTGGTCTGCGTCAGGAAGGACAGATTTTCCGGATCGGGCGGCGATAGCGCCGCCACGTCGTCGACCGATTCGACCAGCGTCATCGCTCCTTGTGGCAACTGGCCGAGCGTGCCGATGACCTCGGGATGGCCCGAATGGCCGACAAAGACGATGTGGCGTCCGGCCTCATGCGCACGCTCGGCCTGACGATGCACTTTTGACACCAGCGGGCAGGTCGCGTCGATATAGTCGAGCCCGCGCGCTTCGGCCTTGGCGGGCACTGCCTTGGGCACGCCGTGCGCGCTGAACACGACCGGGACGCCGTCGGGGACCTGGTCGAGCGATTCGACGAAAATCGCTCCCTCGGCCTTCAGCGATTCAACGACGTAGCGGTTGTGCACGATTTCGTGACGGACATAGACCGGCGCTCCATAGCGTAGCAGCGCCAGTTCGACGATGCGGATCGCGCGGTCGACGCCGGCGCAAAAGCCGCGCGGCGCCGCGATTAATACATTGAGGATCGCGCTTTCGCTGCCTTGCGGGCGCACTATATTGTCGGGAGCGTTCATGGTCCGCGCGCTCTAGCGCAGCACAACTATCGCGGTAAAGCGGCTTCGTCCGTGTTGCGCCTCGTTCATCGCACCGATAAGAAGCGGCGCGCATGGAAGGGCGAGCAGCCCTTCGATGCCTCCGCGCGAGTTTGGAAAGTCCGGTTTTTATGATGTCATCTTCGTTGTCCTCCCGTAAATTTGTTGCCCTGCTCGGCGGAGCCGCTGCGCTGGCGACGGTGGCGGGCTGCGCAAAGGACAATGATATCGACGTTTCGTCGGGGGTCGGCATCACCTCGACGCGCAGTGCGTGCCCTGCGATCGCCGTCCCGACCTATACCGGCGACATCACCCTCTTCGATCCCGCGACGAGCCGCGATGCGAGCGCGATCGACGTCGTCGCGACGATCACCAACCTGACGCCGCAGTGCAATGAAGAAGGCGAGAAAGTCTATCAGCTCGCCAATTTCGACGTTATCGCAACGCGCCGCGATGCCGGCCCGGCGCGGACGGTGACCTTGCCCTATTTCTCGACCGTCGTGCAGGGCGGCACCGCCGTCGTGTCGAAGCGGATCGGCCAGGTGACGGTCAGCTTTGCCGACGGCCAGGTGCGCGGGACGGGCCATGGTCAGGCGGCCGCCTATGTCGACCGCGCGGCCGCGACGCTGCCTGCCGACATCCAGGAACGCATCACGCGCAAGCGTAAGGCAGGCGAGGAAGACGCAGCGGTCGACCCCCTGAGCATCCCCGAAGTGCGTACCGCGGTGCAACGCGCCAGTTTCGAACTGCTCGTCGGCTTCCAGCTGACCCAGGACCAGCTCGAATATAACGTCCGACGATAAGCCGCGCGGCGGCGCCCGTTCGCGCCCTGCGCTTCGTTCGTCCCTGCGACGCCTTTTTGGCGGCGCAGGGCTTTTCGCGTTGCCCCGCCTAGGCTAGGGCGCCCCGACGATATTTGACCCAAAGCTAGGATCCGCCGTGACCCTGTTCAGCCGTTTCTCCGACCATATCGGCACCGCCCTCGATGCGCTTGTCGCCCGCGATGCCTTGCCTGCCGGCCTCGACCGCAGCGCGATCAGCGTCGAGCCGCCGCGCGACCCTTCGCACGGCGACGTCGCCACCAACGCCGCGATGGTGCTTGCCAAACCCGCGGGCACCAACCCGCGCACGCTTGCCGAACTGCTCGTCGCCGAACTCGGCGCGCTCGATGAAGTGACCGAGGCCAGCGTCGCCGGCCCGGGTTTCATCAACCTGCGCCTCGCCGATGACAGCTGGCGCGACGAACTCGCGCTCATCCATGCCGATGCAGTGGATTATGGCCGCTCGAAAATGGGTGAAGGTCGCTCGGTAAATGTCGAATATGTATCGGCGAACCCTACGGGACCGATGCACGTCGGCCATTGTCGCGGCGCGGTCGTCGGCGACGCGCTGGCCGCGTTGCTCGAATATGCCGGGTACAAGGTCATCCGCGAATATTATGTCAACGACGCGGGCGCGCAGGTCGATGTGCTCGCGCGGTCGGTGCACATGCGGTACCGAGAAGCGCTTGGCGAAGAGATCGGCGCGATCCCGGAAGGGCTCTATCCCGGCGACTATCTGAAGCCCGTCGCGGCGAAGCTGGCGGCCGAATATGGCGAGCGGTTCGTCGGCGCGCCCGAGAGCGAATGGCTCGTCCCGTTCCGCACCGCCGCGGTCGCGGCGATGATGGACATGATCCGCGCCGACCTCGCAAAGCTTGGCATCCATCACAATCTCTTCTCGTCCGAGGCCGAATTGCAGGCCGAAGGCAAGCCCGCGGCTGCTGAAAAGTGGCTGCGCGATCATGATCTCGTCTATGATGGCGTGCTGGAAGCTCCCAAGGGCGAGACACCGGAGGATTGGGAGCCGGTCGAGCTGCCGCTGTTCCGCTCGACGCAGTTCGGCGACGACCAGGATCGGCCGATCAAGAAATCGGACGGCAGCTGGACCTACTTTGGCGCCGACCTCGCCTATCATTTCCAGAAAAGCCAGAACGCCGATGAATTGATCGACATCTGGGGCGCCGACCATGCGGGAACGGTCAAGCGGATCAAGGCCGCGGTCGCGGCGCTGACCGGCGGAAAGACCCGTTTCGACGTCAAGCTGGTGCAGATGGTCCGGCTGCTCAAGAATGGCGAGCCGTTCAAGATGTCGAAACGGGCGGGCAATTTCGTGACCCTCGCCGACATCGTCGACGAGGTCGGCAAGGATGCGGTGCGCTTCACCATGCTGACGCGCAAGGCCGACGCGCAGATGGACTTCGACTTCGCGAAAGTGGTCGAGGCGTCGCGGGACAATCCGGTCTTTTATGTCCAGTACGCCCACGCCCGGATCGCCTCGCTGAAGCGCAGGCTCGCGGACGCAGGCGTCGCGCCGGCCACGCCGAACACGGCGCGGCTCGATGATTACGAGCTGGGGCTCGTCAAGCTGCTCGCGCAATTCCCGCGGATCGTCGAATCGGCCGCCTCGGCGCGCGAACCGCACCGGATCGCCTTCTTCCTCGGCGAGATCGCGGCCGC
Organism: Sphingopyxis sp. H073; assembly: GCF_001468395.1. Classification (GTDB taxonomy): domain Bacteria; phylum Pseudomonadota; class Alphaproteobacteria; order Sphingomonadales; family Sphingomonadaceae; genus Sphingopyxis. The sequence goes on from NZ_LNSG01000005.1 coordinate 165,147, forward strand.
GTTCCATGCCTGGTGGAACATGGGTAACGATCGTCCCGACGCCCGTATCATTTTGGTAAATGACCCCGAATTGACCGCGACCCGCCTTTATCTCGCCGATGGAATCGGGCAGGTTATCCGCAACGGGCTCCACCTGATGGGGGTAGAGGCGCTCGAGGAGATGAATTGATGGCGGAGGACAAGGACGCGGGACTGGGCCTGGAGGACGAAGATCGGCTTCCCTGGCTCGAAGCGGCCGACGATCTGGGCGACGATGGCGAGGTATCGCCGGTTCGCCTGCTCGTCATGGTGCTCGGCGGTCTGATCCTGATCGGCGCGGTGCTTGGCGGCCTCTGGTGGCTGCAGAATGGCGGCGCGCGCGGCGATGGCGAACTGATCGTCGCGCAAAAGGGCGCCTACAAAGTCGCGCCGAAAACCGATGGCGCCAAGATGTTCGAAGGCGAGGGCGATGCCAGCTTTGCCGCAACCGAAGGCGCCGAACCTTCGGGCAAGGTCGACGCGAGCCGGATGCCCGAAGAGCCGGCGGTGACCCCGGCCGAGCGCGAAGCCGCCGCAAAGGCCGAAAAGACCAGATCCGAGGCCGACAAGGCGGCTGCCGCCAAGGACGAGGCCGCGCGCATTGCCGCCGCCGACAAGGGCAAGCCCAAGCCCGCAGCCATGTCGGTCAAGACGCCCGGCGCCAAGGAAGCCGACAAGGCGGCGACGGGCGGCTCGGCGATGATCCAACTCGGCGCCTTCAGCAGCGAAGCCGCAGCGGGCAAGGCGTGGACGAACCTGTCGAAGCGTTTTCCCTATTTGGCCGATCTCGGCAAATCGGTTTCGCCCGTGAAGCTCGGCGATAACACCGTCTATCGTCTGCGCGCTTCGGCCGGTTCGGCTGGCAATGCCTCGGCCGTGTGCGGAAAATTGCGGGTGGCGGGCGAAAATTGCGTCGTCGTCCGCTAAATTTGCGCATTTTACCGCAGAAAGCGTTGGTTCGATAGGAATGCCGTGTCATCATGCATGCATTGGCCGGGCTGCGCGGGAAGTACCGGCCAGTGGAGTTTGACGCATGATACCGGCGATTTTCGGCCTTTCGGGCCTGACCCTGACCGACGACGAGCGCGCTTTCTTCCGCGACAGCAACCCTGCGGGCTACATCCTGTTCGGGCGCAATATCGAAAACCGCGAGCAATTGCGGCGCCTGACCGACGAACTGCGCAGCCTCGCCGGCCGCGCCAACCTGCCGATCCTGATCGACCAGGAGGGCGGCCGGGTCGCGCGGATGAAGGCGCCCGAATGGCCCGATTTCCCGAGCGGCGCCGCGTTCGATGCGCTGTATGAGCGTGCGCCCGCCAGCGCGATCGAAGCCGCAAGGCTCAATGCGATGGCGCTCGCGTCGATGCTGGCCGAGGTCGGCATCACGGTCGACTGCCTGCCGCTGCTCGACGTGCGCCAGCCGGGGGCGAGCGACGTCATCGGCGACCGCGCGCTCGGTAGCGAGCCGATGCGCGTCGCCGCGCTCGGGCGGGCGATCCTGTCGGGGTTGCAGGACGGCGGGGTCGTCGGGGTGGTGAAACATATCCCGGGCCATGGCCGCGCGCTGCTCGACACGCACGAGGCGCTGCCGACCGTCACCGCACCGGACCGCGACCTGCAGACCGACCTCGCCCCCTTCGCGGCGCTGCGCGATGCGGCGATGGCGATGACCTGCCATGTGGTTTTCGAGGCGTGGGACCCCCACCGCCCCGCAACCCTCTCGCCGCTCGTCATCGACAGCATCATCCGCCAGCGCGTCGGCTTCCATGGCTTGCTCATGACCGACGATCTCGACATGAAGGCTCTGTCGGGCGATGTTCCCTCACGCGCCGCCGACGCGATCGCCGCCGGGTGCGATATCGCGCTCAATTGCTGGGCGAAGATGGACGATATGATCGGGATCGCGAAGGCGCTCGATCCGATCAGCACCGTGTCGCTCGCGCGGCTCGAAGGGGCGATGGACCGGATCGTTGGCGCGCACGATTCGCGGGCGTTCGACGTGCTCGTCGACCAGCGCGACGCGCTGCTGGCGCTCGCCTGAGGGCGTCGATGGACGAACTGCCGCTCGATTTCGAACTGGCCCCGTCGGCGGCAAAGGAACGCGAGGATGCGCTGCAACTCAGCCTCGACTTCTGGGAAGGTCCGCTCGACCTGTTGCTGACGCTGGCGCGCGGGCAGAAGGTCGATCTCCGGCAGATTTCGATCCTCCAGCTCGTCGAGCAATATCTGGTCTTCATAGCCGAAATGCGCGCGAAGCTGGAGGTTGCGGCCGACTATCTCGTGATGGCGGCGTGGCTCGCCTATCTCAAATCGGCGCTGCTGCTGCCCAAGGATCCGCTCGAGGAGCCGTCGCCCGACGAACTGGCGCTCCGCCTGCAACTGCGCCTTCAGCGCCTTGCCGCAATGCGCGAGGCGGCGGCGCGGCTCCTTGCGCGCGACCGGATCGGCCGCGACGTTTTCCTGCGCGCGAAGCCCGAGGGACTGCGCGATGTAAAGTTGCGGCGCTGGGACGCCAGCCTTTATGACCTGCTTTCGGCCTATGGGCAGGTCAAGCTGCGCACCGAACCGGTCGTTCATATGGTCTCGCGGCGGCCGGTGGTGACGCTCGACGCGGCGCTGCACCACCTCGAACGACTGATCGGCGTGCAGCTCGACTGGGCCGAACTCTCCGACTTCCTGCCGTCCGATTATCGGGGGCCGCTCCGCCGCTCGGCGATCGCGTCTAGTTTCCTCGCCGCGCTCGAACTTGCGCGGCAGGGGCGCATCGACCTCAAACAGGAAGCCGCCTTCGAACCGCTCTATCTGAAAGCCGCAAAAGTATGATCGACGATCTGGAACGCGCGATCGAGGCGATGTTGTTCGCGAGCGACGAGCCGCTCGACGCGCGGCAGGTTGCGGGGCGGCTCGGGGATGACATGACACCGGGCGAGGTGCGCGCGATCATCCTCCGCATCGCAGAGCGCCATGATGGCAGCGGGGTCGAACTTGTCGAGCGCGGCGGCCATTGGCATTTTCAGACCCCCGCCGATCTTGCACACCTGCTCCGCCGCGAGCGTGACGACCCGCGCAAGCTGTCGCGCGCCGCAGCCGAAGTGCTGGCGATCGTTGCCTATCACGAGCCCGTCAGCCGCGCCGAGATCGAGGCCATCCGGGGGGTTCAGACCTCGAAGGGAACGCTCGATGTCCTGATGGAAGCCGAATGGATCGCTCCCGCCGGGCGACGCGAGGTTCCGGGGCGGCCGCTGATCTACAAGACGACCGACGCCTTCCTGCAACATTTCGGCCTCAACAGCCGCAAGGACCTGCCGGGAATCGAGGATTTGCGCGCGGCCGGCCTGCTCGACCCTGTCGACCTTGCTTTCGAGGAGGCAATGGGCGAACTGGACCTAGTAAAAGACGGTGAAGAGGCCTAGATGAGCCCTTCAAGGAGATTTTGAGATGGGTAGCTTCAGCATCTGGCACTGGCTCGTGGTCGGTATTCTTGTCCTTCTGCTGTTCGGCAAGGGCCGCTTCTCCGACATGATGGGCGACGTCGCCAAGGGCATCAAAAGCTTCAAGAAGGGCATGGCCGACGACGATGTCCCGCCCGCTCCGAAGCAGATCGAGGGGCAGCGGACGCCCGACGCCGCCACTCCGACGCCGACCGCGGAAACCGAAATCCGCTGATCGCGCCGCGCCGCCTGCGGGGGAAGCTTTAGTTCATGTTTGACGTCGCGCCCACCGAGTTGCTGCTCGTCGTGGTGGTGGCCCTGGTGGTCATCGGGCCCAAGGATCTGCCCAAGGCGATGCGCTTCGTCGGCAAATGGGTCGGCAAGGCGCGCGGCATGGCGCGCCATTTCCGGTCGGGCCTCGACACGATGATGCGCGAGGCCGAACTGGAAGAGCTCGAAAAGCAGTGGCGCGAGCAGAATGACGCGATCATGCGCGAATTTCCGCGGATCGATGACGTTGCGGCAGGGACGCCGCCGATTCTTGCCGCGACCGACAGCGGCGAGGCGCCGCCCGAAAATCCCGATCATGCCGCCGCGGCCACCAAGCCCGAGACGCACGAAGTGCCGCCTCGTGATGGGCCGCTGCCATGACTGCCGAAACCCCTGTAACGGCCGACGAAGATGGCGCCGGCGGCAAGATGCCGTTGCTCGACCATCTGATCGAACTGCGCTCGCGGCTCCTGAAATCGCTGCTCGCGGTCGGGCTGGCTTTCGGCGTCTGTCTCTATTTCGCACGGCCGATCTTCGGCATTCTCGTGCATCCTCTGGTCGTCGCGGGGCAGGGTAAGCTGATCTACACCCAGCTGTTCGAGGCCTTCTTCGTCGAGATCAAGGTCGCGCTGTTCTCGGCCATGATGATCGCGTTCCCTGTGATCGCCAACCAGCTCTGGAAATTCGTCGCTCCCGGCCTGTACCGCAAGGAAAAGCGCGCGCTGCTGCCCTTCCTGTTCGCGACGCCGGTGCTCTTCACGGTCGGCGCGTGCTTCGCTTATTTCATTACGATCCCGATCGCCCTCAAATTCCTGCTCGGATACCAGGGCGAAGTCGGCGGAGTGATGCAGGAGGCGCTGCCCTCGGTCGGCAATTATCTGAGCTTCGTGATGCAGTTCATCATGGCGTTCGGCATCGCCTTCTTGTTGCCGATCCTGTTGATGCTGATCGAACGCGCGGGCCTCGTGACGCGCGAGCAGCTCATTTCGGCGCGGCGCTATATGATCGTTGCGGCGTTTGCGATCGCTGCGGTGTTCACGCCGCCCGATATCCTCAGCCAGCTCCTGCTCGCGATTCCGCTCGTCTTTCTCTACGAGCTGTCGATCTTTGCGATCTGGTTTACGGGCCGCAAACGCAAGACAGGCGCCGAAGCGGCGCCTGTCGAGCCTCTCGAAGAGGCTTAGGGTAAGCTTCCCGCCGATCAGTGAATGGCGTCGCTACCCGCCTGGCCGACCGACTCGATGTCGCGGCCAACGCCCTTCACCGTGTTGCAGCCAGCGACCAGAAAGCTAGCAAGCAGGGTGAGGAGGATTACACGGATACTCGTCATTTGATTCACCTCTCACGGGTCTTCTTGGACGCAAAATGGCCCGGCACGCATTCCCCCCCCCCCCCTCGAAGCGGGCCGGGCCAATGTTGCTGAGCAGCGCTGCGGGGGGGCGATGACCGCTGCTCGAAGGGGAAACGGACGGTGCGAGCCAAAAGTTCCCGAAAAAAATCATACAGGCGAAATTTTTTTGCGGCTCATTTGAATCGCTTGGATTTCAGAGCGTTGACCTAGAGTGACGTCAGTCCGCTGGCCACCGCGAGCCCCAGAAAGGCGAGAAATCCCATCGAATCCGTCGTCATCGTGACGAAAATCGAGCTCGCAACGGCAGGGTCCTGATCGAGCCGGTCCAGTAGCAGCGGGATCGCCACCCCGGCTACGCCAGCGACGAATATGTTCACGATCATCGCCGCGGCGATGACCGCGCCCAATTGCGGATTGCCGAACCAGAGCGCGGTAGCGGTCCCGGCGATCAACGCGATCGTACCGCCATTGAGCAGCGCGATCTTTATTTCGCGCCACACGGCACGATAGCTGTTCGAATCGGTGAGTTGGTTCATCGCGAGCGCGCGCACGGTGACCGCCAGCGTCTGCGTTCCCGCATTGCCGCCGACGCCGGCGACGATTGGCATCAGCGCCGCGAGCGCGACCATATGCTCGATCGCGCCGCCGAAGATGCCGACGATGCTCGACGCGACCAGCGCGGTGCCAAGGTTGGCGATCAGCCAGCGGACGCGGGCCGCATAGGTTTCGCGGATCGGCTCGTTAATGTCGCCGTCGCCGGCGCCCGAGAGGCGGAGGATGTCTTCGCCTGCCTCTTCCTGAATGATATGGACGACGTCATCGACCGTGATCATCCCGACGAGACGCCCCGCCTTGTCGACGACCGCCGCGGAGATCAGCGCATATTTCTGAAAGCGGAGCGCGACCTCTTCCTGATCCATGTCGACGGGGATCAGCGTTTGCTCGCGCTTCATCACGTCGCTGACCGCAATGTCGCGCGGCGTGCGGAGAATCCAGCTCAGCTGGCAGGTTCCGACCGGGCGATGCAGCGGATCGACGACGAAGATTTCCCAGAAATCGGTCGCAAGGTCGACATCCTCGCGCAGCCGGTCGATGACGTCGCCGACGGTCACATGCTCGGGCACCGCGACATATTCGCGCTGCATGAGGCGCCCGGCGGATTCCTCCGGGTAGGAAAGCGCGTCCTCGATCGCGGCGCGATCCTCGGGCTCCATCGCCTCGAGAACGGCCTGCTGATCGTCCTCCTCCATATCCTCGATGATCGCGACGGCATCGTCGGTATCGAGTTCGGAGGCGAGTTCGGCGACCTGCTCTGGCGCGAGGAGGTCGATCAGCTCCTCGCGCACATAATCGTTCATTTCCGCCAGCACGTCGGCGGAGAGCATGTCGCCCAGCACTGCGGCGAGCATCGGGCGTTCGTCGGGGCGGGCGAGTTCGAAAAGGTCCGCAATATCGGCCGGGTGGAGGCGGCCGATGCGTTCACGCGCGGCCTCGCCTTCGCCGGCCTCGGCGAGGTCGATCACGTCGCGGACGAATTCGGGTTTCAGCCGGTCGTCTTCGTCGAGTTCGGTTTCGACCTCGCGGTGTGGTGGTTCGCGGCCCGCTTCGCGGTCGTCGGCGAGGACGACGCCTTGTTCGGGCAGGGATTCTTCGCGTTTGTCCATCGCGGTCCTCCCTGGCTAATGCGGTGTCCGTGCCTCCCCCTAGTCGCGCGGCACCACGATGGCAACGCCGCGACATGGATTTCGACAATTAGTGCGTGGCTTTGCGGGCCCACGCCGCTATGGCACCGCCAAATCCCCAATGAAGGAGCAAATCATGTCCGACCAGACGCTCACCCTTTCGCTGTCGACCGGCGATGTCGTCATCCGCCTGCGCCCCGACCTTGCGCCGCAACACGTCGAGCGCATCACGTCGCTCGCCAAGGAAGGCTTTTACGACGGCGTCGTCTTCCACCGCGTGATCCCGGGCTTCATGGCGCAGGGCGGCGACCCGACGGGCACCGGCATGGGCGGCAGCAAGCTTCCCGACCTGCCGCAGGAATTCAGCGCCGAGCCGCATGTCCGCGGCGTCTGCTCGATGGCGCGCGCGCAGAACCCGAACAGCGCGAACAGCCAGTTCTTCATCTGCTTCGACGACGCGCGCTTTCTCGACAAGCAGTACACCGTCTGGGGCGAAGTGATCGAAGGCATGGACAATGTCGACGCCCTCCCCAAGGGCGAGCCGCCGCGCGAACCCGGCAAGATCGTCAAGGCGACCGTCAGCGAATAGCCTTCGGCATTATGTTCGTCATGCCGGGCTTGACCCGGCATCCACGCGTCCTTTTGGGGGATGCGATGGGCCCCGGATCAAGTCTGGGGTGACGAATGATGCGGTCAGTCCTCGATAAAGCCGTTCAATCGCTCGCAGGCAGCGATCCAGTCGGCCTTGAATTCCTGCACGACCTGTCCGGCACCCATCGCTTCGTTCATCAGGCCTACTCCCTGGCCGACCCAATAGGTCGCGAGCGCTTTCGCACCTTCGTGACCGCCCTCCGAGAGCTTATCGACCTTGCGCAACGCCGGTTCGCTGACCAGCGACTGGAGCGGCATCGGTAGCGGCTTCGGCGCGCCCTCGGCCTCCCAGGCGTCGGTCCAGGGCGAGCGGAGCTGGCGCGACGGCTTGCCGGTACGGCTCTTCGAACGGACGGTATCGCGCGACGAGGCGGCGAGCATCTTTTCCTTCACCACCGGGTTGGTCTCGGCCTCCGCGGTCGTCAGCCAGACCGATCCGCACCAGGCGCCATGCGCGCCCATCGCCATCGCGGCGGCCATCTGGCGCCCGGTGACGATACCGCCGGCGGCAAGGATCGGCGTCGTCGCGCCGACGGCTTCGACGGCAGCCGCGACCTCGGGAACGAGCACCATCGTTGCAACTTCGCCGCAGTGGCCGCCGGCTTCGCCGCCCGCGACGACAAGGATGTCGACGCCCGCGCGAACCTGCGCCAGCGCATGGTCGCGGGTGCCGACGAGCGCGGCCACCGGTACGCCATGCCGCTTGCCGAGTTCGAGCATCAGCGGCGGCGGAACGCCAAGCGCATTGGCGATGAGCTTGATCGGATGACGGAAGGCGACTTCGAGCAGTTTCGCGGCACCATCGTCGGTCATATTTTCGCCGAGACCGCCGCCGATGCTGGGAAGCGACAGATTTCCGTCGTCGACGCCGTGCTTGACGAGCAGGTCGGCGACGAAGGCCTTATGCTCGGCGGGGATCGGCGGCAGTTCGCACCGGGCTTCGCCTTTGCCTGCGAAGCTGTTCGGGACGATCAGGTCGACGCCGTAGGGTAGGCCGCCGATATGCGCGTCGATCCACGCCAGTTCTTCCTCGAGCCGCTCGGGCGGCAGCGACGCGGCGCCAAAGACACCCATGCCGCCGGCCTTCGACACTGCGACGATGACGTCGCGGCAGTGCGAGAAGGCGAGCAGGGGGAATTCGATGCCGAGCATCGCGCAGATCGGGGATTGCATGGGGCCTCTCTCCATTTCTCTATTTGCAGCCATGTCAGCGTTAGTTGACGTAAACGTCAAGTTGATTTGCGCGGGCGCCCCTCTATCGCTCGTCGCATGAGCGATTTTTCCCTATCCGGTTTCGACCTCGGCGCCTTTGTGCGCAGCACCTTGGCCGAGGATATGGCGTCGGGGGGCGATATCACGTCGATGGCGACGATCCCGGCCGGCGCGCGCTTTTCGGGAGTGATGGACAGCCGCGACGCGATTACCGTCGCCGGTCTTCCGATCGCCGCGATGTTCTTCCGCGCGCTCGATCCGGCGATGGAGATCGAGATACTGGCGGCCGAAGGTGAACAGGTCGCGGCGGGCAGCGATCTGATGCGGCTTACCGGCAATGCACGCGCAATGCTGACGGCGGAGCGGTCGGCGCTGAATACCGTGCAACATCTGTCGGGGATCGCGACGATGACGCGGCAGTATGTCGATGCGCTGGCGGGGACGGGGGCGACTTTGCTCGACACGCGCAAGACGATACCTGGCCTGCGCGTGCTCGAGAAATATGCGACGCGGACCGGCGGTGCGACGAACCATCGCATGGGTCTGTGGGACGCGGCGATGATCAAGGACAATCATGTCGCGGTGGCGGGATCGGTCGAGGAAGCCGTCCGCCGCGCGGTCGATGCCGGGATCGAGCGGATCATCGTCGAGGTCGACCGGGTGGCGCAAGTCGAACCCGCGCTGAACGCGGGGGCGACGCATCTGTTGCTCGACAATATGAGCCTCGACGAACTGCGCCAATGTGTCGCGCTGGTCGACGGCAAGGTGCCGACCGAAGCATCGGGCGGCGTCCGGCTCGACACGATCCACGCGATCGGCGCGGCCGGCGTGACCTATGTGTCGGTCGGACGGCTCACCCAGTCGGCGCCCGCAGCCGATATCGGGCTCGACTTTGCGCTGGCTTAGCGCTGTCGCGCTGGCGCTGATGCCGGTCACGGCGCAGGCGCAGGCGCTCTCCTGTTCGGTGCCTGACCGCGTTTCCGTGCCGCGACTCGAACGCCCGGCGCGCGACGAGCCGGTGCGCAAGCCGCCGACGACAGGCTATTTGCTCAGCATGAGCTGGTCGCCGCAGCATTGCGCCGACGTCCGGAACCCGAAGGATGTCCGCGACCGTTTCCAATGTTCGGGCGAAAACGGTCGCTTCGGCTGGGTGCTGCACGGTTTGTGGCCCGAGACCGACACCAGAGATTATCCGCAATGGTGCCGCCCGGCGAAGATCGTGCCGCAGCCGGTGCTGAAGAAACATATGTGCATGACACCCTCGGCGCAGCTGCTGCAGCATGAATGGGCGAAGCACGGCACCTGCATGAGCCCGCATCCGGCCGCCTATTTCGCCGCGGCGTCGAAGCTGTTCCGGGCGGTCCGCTTTCCCGACATGAAGGCACTCACCGCCGAGCCGCAGACCGCGGGGAGCATCCGCCGCGCCTTCGCGGCGCGCAACAAGGGCGTGACCGCCGCGATGGTCGCAGTGTCGACCAATCGTGACGGGTGGCTGGACGAAGTGCGGCTGTGCCTCGGTCCGCGAATGCGTCCGCGGGCATGCAAGCCGTTCCAGGTCGGCGCTCCCGACGGCAAGCCGGTGCGCATCACGCCAATGCCCGGCAGTTAACGATCAGGCGCAATGGCGTCCCGCGCCGGGACGGCCGGGCCGTTAACTCTTTTTTAACCTTACCGACTCGTTAACGCGGGCGTAGCTTCGCATGCATGGACTCGGACGAACAGATCGACATCCGCGATCGCCTGCGCGGCTATGCGGCCCGGCAGCTTGTCATCGCGCGAATGAGCGCGCCGGCGAACTGGCAGGACGAGCTTCGCGAAACGCTGGCGGCGCAGCGGGCAATCCCGTCGCCGTGGGCGCGAGGAAGCGATACGCGGCTGTTTCTTGAGAGTTTTGCGATCTTCTTCGTCGCGACGATGATGTTCTTGATCTAGTCGCAGGCGCGGTGAAGCTTGACCGCCAGCCAGGCGGAGATCAGGCACATCGCGGCGCTCATCAAAAGCTGGTCGACGACGCCGACGCCGGCAAAGCCCAATCCCATCGCGAGCAGTGAACCAGCGACCATCGCCCCCGAATTGACGATGTTGTTCGCGGCGACGGTGCGTGCGGTCTGATCCTTCGGCACGGTGGTGGTCAGGAAGGCATACAGCGGAACGACGAACATGCCCCCGCTGATCGCGATGCCGAGCAGGCTGGCGAGCAGGGGAATGACGTCGGCATGGCCCAGGAAGCCGTCGATCCCGTACATGACACCCGAGGGATCGTGCTCCCAATTGCGGCACACCCAGTAAAAGGCGACGACGAACGCGCCCATGACGATGACGCTGGCCGGGCTGTAGCGCGCCGAAACCTGCCCCTTGAGCAGCCGATTCACGGCGACCGAACCGATCGCGATGCCGATCGAGAAGATCGCGAGGAACAGGCTGGCGACGCTTTTGTCGGCGTGGAGGATATTCTTCACCAGCGGCGGGAACTGGATGAACAGGACCGCGCCGATCGTCCAGAAGAAGCTGATCGAGAGGATCGCGAGATAGAGGCGCGGGATGTGCATCGTGCCGCGCACGAGCGTCACCGACGAGCGGACAATATGCCAGTCGATTCCCGTTTCCTCATGCTCGGGCGGGGCGGGCGGGACCTTGCGACCGGTCCAGTAGCCGATCATCGCGACGAGGACGACGCCGAGGGCGGCCCATTCGACCTCGATCACCCCGGCGAGGATCGTGCCCGCGAGAATTGCGATATAGGTGCCGGCCTCGACGAGCCCGGTACCGCCCAGCACCTCGTCGCTGTTCAGGTGCTGCGGCAGGATCGCATATTTGATCGGCCCGAAGAAGGTCGAGTGAATGCCCATCGCGAAGAGCGCGAGCATCATCAGCGGTATCGCGACGAGATGCACCGCCCAACCCATCCACGCGAGCACTAGGCCTGCGCCGCCGACAAGCATGATCAGGATCTCGCAGAATTTGACGATGCGGATGATCCGCGCCTTGTCACGCGTGTCGGCGAGTTGGCCGGCGAGCGCGGAGAGGAGGAAGAAGGGGATGATAAACAGGGCGGTCGCGACCGCGCTGAACAAAGTCTCGGATGCTTCGTCGTTGAAAACGCCGTAAACGACGAACAGCACCATCGCATTCTTGAACAGATTGTCGTTGAAGGCGCCGAGGAGCTGGGTGACGAAAAGTGGCAGGAACCTGCGTTGTTTCAGCAGCGCAAAGGATCCGGTCATTGAAAATCCAGTTTGACAGCCCGACATTGCGACAGCGCCAACCCGCGATGGTCTCTTTTGGGGCAATGCTGTTGTCGCACGGGGGGCTTATCGGTTAGGGCAGGCGGGGTCAAAGCCCAATTGGGCCGCAAAGCTAGAACGGACGCGCCGACAGGGATCATGCTAAGCCTTCCCAACATCCTGACACTGTCGCGCATTCTGGCGGTTCCCATCCTGCTTTTTCTCCTGTGGCCGGGCGTGGCCGAGGGGTCGTTGCAGCCGAAGCCGATCGACTATGCGCTGGCATTCGGGCTCTATTGCCTGATGGGCATTACCGATTATTTTGACGGCTATGTTGCGCGCTCGCGCGGGATCGTCTCGCGACTGGGCGCATTCCTCGATCCTATCGCCGACAAGATCATGATCGCGGCCGTTATCCTGCTGCTGGTCTTTACGCGCGACATCGACGGTTATCACGTCATCGCGGCGCTGATGATCCTGCTGCGCGAGATCATCGTGTCTGGATTGCGTGAATTTCTCGCGACGCTGCAGGTGTCGATGCCGGTCACCCAGCTGGCGAAATGGAAGACGACATTTCAGCTCGTTGCCTTCGGTGCGCTGATTCTGGCCGGGGCGCTACCCGCGATGGCGTGGATCAAGATCGTCGGACTTGCCTCGCTGTGGGGTGCGGCGGTGCTGACGCTGATCACCGGCTGGGATTATCTGCGCGTCGGCCTGAAGCATATGGACTAGGCGCGTGACGCTGACTATCAGCTACTTCGCCTGGGTGCGCGAGCGGATGGGGGTTGCCGGGGAAGTGATCGACCCTCCCGCCGATGTCACGACCATCGCCGATCTGGTCGGCTGGCTCGCCGCGCGCGACGATCGCGGCGCGCTGGCCTTTGCCGAGCCAGGGCGCATTCGTGCGGCGGTTGGCGGTACGATGGTCGGCCCGGAAGCGGCAATCGGCGACGAGATCGCGCTATTTCCGCCGGTGACCGGAGGATGATCCGCGTAGCGGTCCAAACCGACGCGATCAATGTCGCGGCCGAGCTCGATATTCACGATGCGGGGGGACATGGGGCAAGCGCGATCTTCGTTGGACGCGTGCGCGGCGACGACGGGCTTGCCGAACTTTTCCTCGAACATCATCCCGCGCTCACAGAAGCCGGGCTGGCTGAGCTCGCGCATGTCGCGGCCGATCGCTGGTCGCTATCCGCGCTGACGCTGGTCCACCGCGTCGGCGGAATGGCAACGGGCGAGACGATCGTGCTGGTGCTGGCGAGCAGCGCGCATCGTGCAGAGGCGCTGGCCGCCACCGAGTTTCTGATCGACCGGCTGAAGACTGATGTGATGCTGTGGAAGCGCGAGACGTTTGCCGACGGGCGCGTTGCGTGGGTCGAGCCGCGCGATGGCGATCATGGCCGCGCGGAACGGTGGGATTAGCGCCACGGTAGGCTAAAGACTGCTTTTGGGTAGGGAGCTGATCTCATGATCCTCCCCATCGACTGCGATCGGGGCTGCAAGCCCGCTGCGCTGACGGAGAGGCCGAGCGCTTAGCGCCCGATGAGAGCTCAACCCATGGATGCTGGAACAGCGAGGCCGTCGCCGCAGCCAGCATGACGGCTTTTTGATGTCCGCTCTCTATCCCAAAGCGGACATCCAAAACCAGCCTCGTCGCGACGGGCGCGCGACCAGCGGCGGAATCTAGTCCCGCCTCTGCAGGCTCACGACCGCGTGGATCGGCAGTTCGGCGTAGATGTGCGGGAACAGGTCGCCGCCGCGCGCCGGTTCCCAGCGAACGGCGTCGCCGAGGAGGAGGAGGTCCACCTCGGCGATCATGAGGCCGCTTTGGCCGGCGAAATATTTCTCGATCGTCGCCTCGAGCTGCTCCGCAGTCGACAGATGGATATAGCCGTCGGCGATATCCACTGGCGCGCCGCGAAATACCCGCTCGCGCTCGAAATCGGTCCATTGCTGCGCGGTGAGCACTTTGAAGGCCGTCGCGGGCGTCGTCATTCTGAGGGGGCTTCGCTGGCCGGGGCTTCGGCGGCGGTTTCCACGCCTTCGCTTTCTTCCTCGTCGCTGTCCTCGATCAGCGCGGCCGAGACGACATGTTCGTTGGCCGCGACGTCGAACAGCCGCACGCCGGCGCTGCCGCGGCCGATGACGCGCAGGCTGTCGAGGCCCATGCGGATGAGCTTCGCCTGATCGGTCACGAGCATCAGCTGGTGCGCCTGCGTCGCGGGGAAGCTGGCGACGACCGGGCCGTTGCGGCCGATATTGTCGATGTTGGTGATTCCCTGGCCACCGCGGCCGGTGCGACGATATTCATAGGCCGACGACAGCTTGCCATAGCCATTGGCGCAGACCGTGAGGATGAACTCCTCGCGGCTGGCGAGTTCGGCCATCCGTTCGCCATCGAGCGTCGGTTCGTTCTCATTGTCCTTCCACGGCGCGGCGCGGAGATAGGCTTCGCGTTCCTCGTTGGTCGTCCCGACCTTGTGCAGGATCGAGAGCGAGATGACTTCATCGCCATCGGCGAGACGCATACCGCGCACGCCGGTCGAATTGCGGCTCTGGAATTCGCGCACATCGTCACCGGCAAACCGGATCGCCTTGCCCTGGCGCGTCGCGAGCAACACGTCGTCGCTCTCGTCGAGCAGCGCGACACCGATAAGCCGGTCGTCTTCGTCCTCGCCCTCGAACTTCATCGCGATCTTGCCGTTCGATGGCACGTTGGTGAAGGCGTCCATGCTGTTGCGGCGCACATTGCCCTTCGCGGTTGCGAACATGACGTGCAGCTTGCCCCATTCGCCCTCATCCTCGGGCAGCGGGAGCACGGTCGAGATCGTCTCGCCCTGCGCGAGCGGCAGCAGGTTGATCATCGGGCGGCCGCGCGTTGCGGGTCCGCCCTCGGGCAGGCGCCACACTTTCATGCGGTAGACCTTGCCTGCGGTCGAGAAGAAGAGCACCGGCGTGTGCGTCGAGGTGACGAACAGGTTGGTGACGACATCCTCGTCCTTCGTCGCCATGCCGGCGCGGCCCTTGCCGCCGCGGCGCTGGGCGCGGAAGGTCTCGAGCGGGGTGCGCTTGATATAGCCGTCGAGGGTGACGGTCACGACCATCTCCTCGCGCTCGATCAGATCTTCATCGTCGATGCCGTCGGCGGCGGGGGCGACCAGCGTCTTGCGCGGCGTCGCGAATTCGTCGCGCACCGCGACGAGTTCTTCGCGCATCACCGCATAGAGCTTTTCGCGGTCCGCGAGGATCGAAAGAAGTTCCTCAATCTCGGTCGCCAACTCGCCAAGTTCCTTGCCGATTTCGTCGCGTCCGAGCGCGGTCAGGCGATGGAGGCGGAGGTCGAGGATCGCCTTCACCTGTGTCTCCGACAGTCGATAGGTGGCGCTCTCCTCCATCTCGCCCTCGATCGCTTCGACGAGTCGGATGTAGGGTGCGATCTCGCCGATCGGCCATTCGCGCGCTAGCAACGCCTCGCGGGCGGCAGCGGGCGAGGGCGAGCCGCGGATTATGCGGACGACTTCGTCGAGATTGCTGACCGCGACGACGAGCCCCAGCAAGATATGTGCACGGTCGCGCGCCTTGGCGAGTTCGAACTTGCAGCGGCGCGTGATCACTTCCTCGCGGAAGGTGATGAAGGCCGAGAGAATGTCCTTGAGCCCGAGCATTTCGGGACGGCCGCCACGGATCGCGAGCATGTTCGCTGGGAAGCTCGACTGTGCCGGGGTGTGGCGCCAAAGCTGGTTGAGCACGACGTCGGCGGTGGCATCGCGCTTCAGTTCGATGACGACGCGGACGCCCTCGCGGTTCGATTCGTCGCGAATATCGGCGACGCCCTCGATCCGCTTGTCGCGTGCGGCTTCGGCAATTTTCTCGACGAGACCCGACTTGCCGACCTGGTACGGAATCGAAGTCAATACAATCGATTGGCGATCGTTCCTGCCTTCCTCAATGATGTGCGTCGAGCGCATCATGATCGAGCCGCGACCGGTCAAATAGGCGTTGCGGGCGCCGCCCTGGCCGAGCATCAGCGCGCCGGTCGGAAAGTCGGGGCCGGGAACGATCGCCATCAGATCCTCGAGTGAGATCGAGGGGTTGTCGATCGTTGCAAGCGTCGCGTCGATGACTTCGCCGAGATTGTGCGGCGGAATGTTCGTCGCCATACCGACCGCGATGCCGCCCGCGCCATTGACGAGCAGGTTCGGGAAGCGCGCGGGAAGGACCGTCGGCTCTTCGCGGCTTGCGTCATAGTTGGGCTGGAAGTCGACCGTGTCCTTGTCGAGGTCGTTCAGCAGCACCATAGCGGTCTTGGCCAGCCGTGCTTCCGTATAACGCATCGACGCCGGCGGATCGGGGTCCATCGAACCGAAATTGCCCTGACCGTCGATCAACGGCACGCGCAGCGACCAGTCCTGCGTCATGCGCGCGAGCGCGTCGTAAATCGCGCTGTCACCGTGCGGGTGGTAGTTACCCATGACGTCGCCGACGATCTTCGCCGATTTCTTGTACGGGCGGCCGGGAACAAAGCCGCCTTCCTGCGCCGCGTAAAGGATACGGCGGTGGACCGGCTTCAGGCCGTCGCGTACATCGGGAAGCGCGCGGCTGACGATCACGCTCATCGCGTAATCGAGGTAGGAAGTCTTCATTTCGTCGACGATGTTGATCGGCGAAACACCGTCGTCCGACGGTTGCATAGGCGTATTTTCTTCGGTCAAAGCCCGGCCTTTTTTCTGCTTATCGGGAGATAAAATCGGACTAGCCGATGGGGGCAGGAAAGGCCAGCGATTCGGTCATTTTTCGGGATATTTTTTGCTCGGCTTCGGGCGTGGACGGGAACCGGGAAAGTGGAGCGTTTTCTTTATTCTAGAATGACGTCATGCCATCCGATCTCCGGTTATGCCGGCGACGGCCGGGATATCGCCTCTCCGTCCGGCATCGCCGCCCAGAACCGGGCCTTCTGAAGGATGGGCGAGCAGAGGAATCGGCCTCGCTGCAGGCTTGCCAATCGCGCGTCCTCCCCTAAAGCTGCGGGCCGATGACCATGAGACTGCCAGGGGGGTGTCGGTGGCCCTGATCGCGCTGGTCGGCGCGAGCGAAATGCTGCCCGACGGCGGCTTGCGGGCGCTCGTCACCGTGGCTGGCGAGACGCTGATCGAGCGGCAGGCGGCGCGGCTCGCCGATGTCGGGGTGACGCATATCGCTGTCGTGGTCGCGGCGGTGCCTGCGGACCTTATCGCGACGTGCGACCGCATCCAGCGGCGCGGAATCAAGGTGACGCCTGTGCGCGCAGCTGCGGATCTGGTCGCGATCGTCGAGAGCGACGACCGGATCATCCTCGTCGCCGACGGACTCCGCGCGAGCGGGACCCATTATGCCGCGATCGCCAAGCCCGGTTCGCCGGCGATCCTCGTGACCGGCGACACGGTGCTGACGCAGGCGTTCGAGCGGATCGACGCGACGCGGCGCTG
Organism: Sphingopyxis sp. H073; assembly: GCF_001468395.1. Classification (GTDB taxonomy): domain Bacteria; phylum Pseudomonadota; class Alphaproteobacteria; order Sphingomonadales; family Sphingomonadaceae; genus Sphingopyxis. The sequence goes on from NZ_LNSG01000005.1 coordinate 182,454, forward strand.
GGGCGGGCTGGCCGCCATCTCGCAGCCGATGGTTGCCGAACTCGCGGCGATGCCGGGCGAGTGGGACATGATGCTGACGCTGCTGCGGCTCGCAGTGCAGGCGGGATCGCGGCGGCTCTACTGCGAGCCCGCGCTGTTCGAGCAGGGCGAGATCGCGGTCGTTATTGACCGCCCGACCGCGGCGCTGATCGAGCAATCGAGCCTGCAGCAGGTCGAATATGGCGGGATGGGGCTGGGGCGATCGGCGATCATGATGCCGATCGTGCGGCTGGCCGGGCCGCTACTCGTGCGATCCGCGAAAGTCGCACGCTACATGCCTTATATCACGGCGCTTTTGTGGGTCTCCGTCGGGCTGCTCGCGGCGAATGGCCTCGCGGCCGCGGGCGCGCTGGTCGCGCTGTTCGGCGGGCTTGGCCTCGCCACGATGCGGTTCCTCGCCGCCTTTCGCGCGCAGAGCGTGACGCAGGACCGCGTGCGCAATGCCATCCGCACCTTTGCGCTCGTCCTGCTGGGGCTGTTTCCCTGGCTGCTCGCCTTGGCAGGCCCGGAGCATCGGATGCCGCCCTTTTCGCAAGCCGCGCTCGCACCCTGCCTCGCCGCGATCATCATGCTCGCGCGGACCTTGTATGAGGATTCGGGCGAAAAACGCCGCTTCCACTGGCTGCTCCCCGACGCCGACCAAGCGTGGATCATGCTGCTGCCCGCGCTGATCTTCGGTTTCGCGCCGCTGATGTTCGCAATCCTGCCCTTGCTCGGCCTGTTCCAGATCATGCTGTGGATGCGGCTCGCACGGCGGCCGGAAGCGCGGTAAAGCCAAGCTCGCCAAGGTTTAAGGCCTATTAACGACATGCTGCTATCGCGAGCGTGCATGGCTGACTTTTTTCCCTCGCCCGGCATCGACCCGCCGTCGCCGACGCTGTCGGCGCGCCTGCGCGAGCTGGCCGATTTCCTGGCGGCGCCCGCCGCGGGGCGGCTGACCGAGGAGCAGCGAGCGCTGTCCCTCGGCATCGCGCGTCGGCTGGTCGAGGATGCGGCGCGCGAACTGTCGGCGGACATCGACGTCAGCGCGCTGTGGCGCGACTGGCTGGAAAGCGGCTTGCCGACTGCCCCGCGACTCGCCGCTGCCTGTTTCGCACGCGCCGAGGAACATCGCTGGCGCGAGCATTCGGCGCGGCGGATCGCTGCCCCCGTCGTGGTTCCGGTGGACGGTGACGAGCCGCCCGCGCCCGAGACGATCGACACGACGCCCGAGGCCGACCGCGCCTATCTGGCGCTGCGGATTGCCGACCGCCGGCGTGCCGACGGCCGTGGAAGTCCCCGGATTGCGCTTGAAGATGTCGAGCCCGAACTCCTGCGTGCGCTGCTGCTCGACATCGCTGCCTGGCGCATGGTGCAGGCAGGGAAAGATGGCCAATTGGCGGCTGGCCTGGGTGAAGCGGTGCGCAAGGTCGTCGAATATCGTGCGGCGATCCCGGGGATCGACGTAGCGGCGCGGCAATATCTGGCCGCGCTGGGCGAGGGGGCAGCGATCGAAGGGGCCGCGGCGAGTGCGATCGATCGCCACGACTGGCTGGCGCTCGTCGCGCTGGCGGCGGCCGCGAGCCGCCGATCCTTTGCCGACATGGCGCTTGCGTTGACGAGCGCGGAGGCGGCCGCTTTGCCAGCGCTTCTGGCTCCGCTTAGCCTGGACCGCGCATCGCTTGCCCCGCTTGAAGCATCGCTCGCCGCGCTGCCATCGCGCACGGTCGAGACGCGCGGATGAACGAGCGGATCGTTCGCGGCCGCGTCGATAGCGCGGGCAGGTTGGTGAGCGCCGACGCGCCGCTGCTGCGCCTGCAACAGCGCGCGGGGGCGGCGATCGGCCAGCCGCTTGCGCTGCCCAATCTCGCGCGGCTCGTTGTGCTGGCGCAGCGGCTGCAGCGCGACATTTCGCGGCCGCTCTATGCCGCTGACGATCATAGCGACATTCATGCGCTCGTTCGCGTCCTGCCCGATGGGGAGGGCGCAAATCTTGAAATCAGCGACTGGCGTACGCGGCCGATCCTGCTTCCCGAGGCGCCGGCTGACGGCGCGGGCATGGCGTCGGCCGACGGGTGGACATGGGAATGCGATCAGCGGCTGCGCCTGCTGACCTTGCACGCCGAGGGCGATGCGCTGCCGATTCCAGCCGACTGGGAGGGACGGTCGCTGTCCGAGTTGTTCGAGCTCCAGCCCGACGAGCAAGGCCGGTTCCCGGTGCTGCGCGCGCTCGCGGGGCAGTCGCGGTTCGACGGGCAACGCGTGCGCGTCGAGACCGAACAAGGCACGGTTACGATGACGCTGGCGGCCGAACCGCTGTTCGACGCAACCGGGCGGCTGACCGGCTTTCGCGGCGTCGCGGTGAGGGGGGCGGCCGATACGGACGCCGGCGAATATCCGGCACCACCGCCCGATCCGGCCTTTGGATCGCTGCCACTGTCCGATCCGCAATTCGGACGGCGGATCGATGGTGCGCTGCGCGGTCCGTTGAGCCGCATCATCGCGACTGCCGAGACGATCCATGGGCAGTTCGACGGGCCGATCCGCGCCGACTATGCGCGCTATGCCGGCGATATCGCGCACGCGGGGCGGCACCTGCTCGGGCTCGTCGATGATCTGGCCGACCTCCAGAATATCGAGCGTCCGGGGTTCAAGGCGGCCGCCGACCAGATCGACCTTGGCGACCTGGCGCGCCGCGCCGTCGGCCTGCTCGGCATGAAAGCGGAAGAAAAGGGCATTCGCATCGACGCGCCGCGCGTCGACGACAAGATGCCGGCGACCGGCGAATTCCGGCGCGTGCTGCAAGTGCTGTTGAACCTGCTCGGCAACGCGATCCGCTATTCGCCCGACAATTCGCAGATATGGATCCGCGTCGATCGCGAGGGCAACCGCGCGATGGTGACCGTAGCCGATCAGGGGCAGGGCATTTCGGCCGAACAACAGGATGTCGTGTTCGAGAAATTCGAACGACTGGGGCGCACCGATAGCGGGGGGTCGGGGCTCGGCCTTTATATTGCGCGCCGCCTGGCGCGCGCGATGGATGGCGACCTGACCGTCGACAGCGCGCCCGGGCAGGGGGCCAGATTTACGCTGAGTTTGCCGGCGCGGGATTGAAGGCGCCGCGATTGGCGGTGTGGCGGGGGAGCTGAGATGTTTTCCCCGATCGTTGCTGGCCGGACTTTCAAAGTTCAGGAAAGTTCAGCCCATTGCATCGCCCGTCAAAGCCGGGAAAATTGCCGAACGCATCGCGTACGCCGCGTGGCAGCCGCACCCGCAAACCGGGCCGCGACCGCATTTATTCACCCGAGTGAAAGAGCCGGATGAAGGCTGGCACAGCGGGATAATGTAGGAAAGGCCCTTTTGAAGGCGATGACAGCTTCGGGGTGAAGGCGGACAATTTCCGGCGCGATCGCCTGCGAAAGCCGGGGATCACATCCGCCAAGGCAGCGATCCGCCGAAAGCGACTATTGCCGAAACCCGATCGCAGCAGGTTCAGTTGCGCTTCGCATTCCACGCGCGAACCGCAGCCATCGTCTTTTCGATATGCGCCTGCGGCTTGCTGTCGCTGTAGCTCAGCAGGATCGTCCCGTTCGGCGCGATCACATAGGACGTGCGGTTGGAGAGCGGCTTCCCGTCCGCCCCCTGCATCGTTGCATCATATTGCGCCGCGACCTTCGCGCCGGGATCGGCCGCGACGGCAAATTTGTCGCGGCACTCCGACCGCGAAAACTCGGCGACGCGGTGAATATTGCCCGCAGTCACGCCGATCACCCGCGCGCCCAGCTGGTTGAACTGGCTGTTCGCTTCCGCAAACAGATGCGCCTCAACCGTGCAGCCGGGGGTGAAGGCGGCGGGAAAGAAATAGAGCACGACCGGCCCGTTCCGCAGCGTCTGTCTCAGCGACAGGCGGAATTCCTTGCCCGCCTGCGCCGCATTCAGCGTAAAATCGGGCGCTTTCGCGCCCTGCTGCAGCGCCGCGATGCCCTGCCCGGGAAGGATCAGGGCAGCAAGGCCGAGGCTGGCCGCAAACGCCAGTTTCGTCGCGATTTTCATTTGCGGTCTCCACCTTCAACTGCGGGATCATGCCCCACCGGGGTGATCACTCTACCGCGTTATTTGCCGACCGCAATCACGCCGGTGCCGATCCGCCGACACTTGGACCGCTGCAACCTCGGTTAAGCGGCGCAAGTGCCAGCCGGACCTCACCCTCGATCAGCAGCGGCGATCGCCGCGATCGATCTCGCGTCCGATCAGCGCACCGGCGGCACCGCCGATGATCGTGCCGGGAACGCGGTCGCCATAGCGATCGACCTCGCGGCCGAGCAAGGCGCCCGCGGCGCCACCGACGATCAGGCCTGTCGTGCCGCTGCCGCGCCGGCAATAATAGCGGCGGTCGCGATAGTCGTTGCGGCGATAATCCCTGCGGTAGTCGCGCCGGTAATCGCCATAGCGATCATGGTCGCGGTGGCCGTGATAGCCGTGGCGGTGGTGCCGGTCGTGCGCGTCCGCTTCGGCGGGCAACGCGGGAAAGGCACTGGCGCCAATGAGCGCAGCCAACGCCATATTCCTGAACCCGAACATCTGTTTTCTCCATCCTGTCCCCCGACGCCGTCAAGGTAGAGCGGCGAAGATGGCGCGTGGATGAATTGCCGACGCCCCGCGCGCCTGCGAGAATCGGCTCGACGAACTTTCGGGGCATCCTGCCGCGCCCGATTGACCCCGCGCGCCATTCGGCGCAGCATCGGCGCATGACCTTGACCATCGCCCCCAGCGGTCAGGCGTGCGGTGCCCGCGTGACCGGCGTCGACCTGACGAAGCCGCTCGATGCCGGAACCGTGGCCGAAATTCGCGCCGCATGGCTCGACCATCATGTCCTGTCCTTCCCCGACCAGAAGTTGAGTGCGGAGGATCTCGAGCGCTTTACGGGCTATTTCGGCGGCTTCGGCGACGATCCTTTCATCCGCCCGATCCCCGGCCACGATCATATCATCGCGGTAAAGCGCCGTGCCGACGAGACCGCGCCGCTCTTCGCCGAAAACTGGCATAGCGACTGGAGTTTCCAGGAGCGCCCACCCGCGGGCACCTGCCTTTACGGCATCACCATTCCGCCCGTCGGCGGCAACACCGAATTTTCGAACCAGCACGCCGCGCTCGACGCGATGCCGGCCGAATTGCGCGCGCGCGTCGAGGGGCTGCAGGCCATCCACAGCGCACGCAACGGCTATGCGCCGACCGGCATGTACGGCGCGAACGACCCAAAGGGCCCGGGGGGCCGCAGCATGGACATCCGCTCGGACGACGCGGCGCTGGAGACCCAACTCCATCCCTTCGTCCGCACGCATCCCGAAACCGGCCGCCTCGGCCTGTTCGGCTGCGCGGGCTACATCATCGGTTTCGACGGGCTCGACGACAGCGAGGGGCTTCCTCTGCTCTACGAGCTCATCCAGTGGCAAGGGCGCGAGGAGTTTCGCTACTCCCACGAATGGGAGCCCGATATGCTTGTCATGTGGGACAATCGCTCGGTCCTCCACCGCGCGACCGGCGGCTACGACGGCCACGACCGCCTGCTTCATCGCACGACGATCGCGGCGTGGGACGGGGCGTCCGGCAAGACGTGAAGATTACGGAAGGCGTCGGCCGTCCGCGGACACCGAATGCATATCGACGTCGCGCACCTAGCGCCGAAAATCGGTGTGAATCCGGTGGAGCCTGTCCTGCAGCGCCGCGCGATGCGCGTCGGTAAGCACACCGCCGTCGCGGGCCTGCGTTGCGATCACCTGGCTGCGCAGCGCCTCCAGCCTCTGTCGGTAGGTGTAGTTGCTCTGCTCGGCGCTCGCTTTCTTGGGCGTCATAAAGGGCGGCCTGGACGGGATGGCATAAGCCGACGAGCTCGCCGTCATAACGGCCCCCAGCACGAAAAAGGATCTTACGTTCAAGAGCCTATCCTCCGGCGCATCGATTGCAGAGCCAATTACGAAGCAGCCCGGTTGCAAAATCGCCAACCTCCTGAACCGAGCGACCGGCCGAACCGCAGGATGACGTCGTTGCGCGGCGCCGCGCCGTTCACGCGCCTAAGGAACATCACCGATTGGCGAAACTTAGTCTCGGTTCCATGTGTTGGACTTTCCGAAAAGGAGCCTTGGCATGACAGTCCCCCACGACACGCTCGTCCTCGTCGCCGACGGCCGCAAGGCGTTGTTTCTGCGCAATCGCGGCGACGAGCAGCAGATCGACCTGCGCACCGCATCGCATCGCGAGCGCGCGGATCGCAAGGACGGCGACATCAAGACCGATGCCGCGGGCCGCTCGGCCCGCCCCTCGGGCGCCGGAGCGTCTCAGGACACGATGGAGGAGCCCGATTTCCATCAGCAGGAAGAGGACCGCTTCGCGCGCGACCTCAGCGAAAAGGTCAACGCGATGGCCCTTGCGGGCGAATTCCACGATCTCGTCGTCGTCGCGCCAGCGCGCACGATGGGCGAGCTTCGACCGCTGTGGCACAAGGAGGTGCGGAGCCGGATCGCGGGCGAGCATGTCAAGGAAATGACCGACCGCCCGATTTCGGATATCGAGGCGCTGCTCGTCGGTGATGCCGCGCCGCCTTCCTGATCCTATTCCTTGCCCAGCGTGCGCACCACGCCCCAAGCAATCAGCGCCTGCCCCGCAAAATAGAGCGGCCAGACGAGCCACATAGTGACGTCTTTTGGCAGCACTTCGCCTTCGCCCGCGAAGATGAACAGGTCGCTCGCGAGGAACATCATCGCGCCGATCCCGGTACGATACCGCGGAAAGCGGCTCGTCCAGGCCGCCGCCGCCATTGCGGCGACGAACAGCGAATAGGCGGCGGCGTGCCACCAGCCCGGCGCAGGGCTCAGCATCGCCCAAACGATCGTCAGTGTGGCGGGGATCGTCAGCCAACCGAGCAGCCGCTGCGACGGCGTGGTCCGCGCCCGCCTATTGGTCAGATACAGGATGATCGCGATCAGATGCCCGACGGCGAATGCTGCCGCTCCCGCGATCAGCCCCCTGGCATCGAGCATCCAGTCGCCGAGCGCGCCGAAGCCAAGCGCCGCCGCGATCAGCCAGCCGCTGCGCTCGCGCGCATTCGCCGCCGCCCACAGCGCCAGAAATGCGACCCCTGTCGTTTTCCACGCCCAGATCGGGGGACCCTCGAGCCGCTGCACCACCGCTATCATGAAACTGATGCCGCCGGCCAACGCCAGCCACCAAAGCCACCGCGCCCGATCCCGACCGTGCTGCCCGCTCATCCCGTCCCCTTTGCATCTTGCCCGCAACCGGCCTAGTGCGCGGCGCATCAAGTATAAGTCAACGGATAGCGTAAATGGCTCACGACATTCACATCATCGGCGGCGGCCTCGCGGGCTCCGAAGCCGCCTGGCAGCTTGCCGAGGCGGGCTATCGCGTACGCCTGTCCGAAATGCGCGGGGGCGGCGACATGACCCCGGCGCATCAGGGCGACACGCTCGCCGAGATGGTCTGCTCGAACAGCTTCCGCAGCGACGACGGCGACAGCAACGCCGTCGGCCTGCTCCACCGCGAGATGCGTGCGCTCGGCTCGATCATCATGCGCGAGGCCGACGCCACCAAAGTGCCCGCGGGGTCGGCGCTCGCGGTCGACCGCGACCTCTTCTCGGGCGGCGTCACCAGGGCGCTTTCCGAACATCCCAATATCACCATCGTCCGCGAACGCATCGACACGCTGCCGAGCGAAGGCCTGACGATCGTCGCCACCGGCCCGCTCACCGCGGCTGGCCTCGCGGAAAGCATCGGCGCCGCGACGGGCAAGGATGCGCTCGCCTTCTTCGACGCCATCGCGCCAATCGTCTACCGCGACAGCATCGACATGGACGTCGCCTGGATGGCGAGCCGCTGGGACAAGGTCGGGCCAATCGGCGACGGCAAGGACTATATCAACTGCCCGATGGACAAGGACCAGTATCACGCCTTCGTCCAGGGGCTGATCGACGGCGACAAGACCGGCTTCAAGGATTGGGAGAAGGACACCCCCTATTTCGAGGGATGCATGCCGATCGAGGTGATGGCCGAGCGCGGCGTCGAAACGCTGCGCTTCGGTCCGATGAAGGGCGTCGGCCTCGACAATCCGCGCACCGGGCGATGGCCCTATGCGGTGGTCCAGTTGCGGCAGGACAATGCGCTCGGTACGCTCTGGAACATGGTCGGCTTCCAGACCAAGCTCAAGCACGGCGCGCAGGTCGAGCTGTTCCGCACCATCCCCGGCCTCGAAAAGGCCGAGTTCGCGCGCCTCGGCGGCCTGCATCGCAACAGCTTCATCCGCTCGCCCGAATTGCTCGACGGCGAGCTTCGCCTGAAATCGGCGCCGCACATCCGCTTTGCCGGGCAAATTACCGGCTGCGAGGGCTATGTCGAGAGCGCCGCGATCGGCCTCGTCGCCGCGCGCTTCGCCATCGCCGAGCTTGGCGGGCGCACGCTTGCGGCGCCGCCACCCGAAACCGCGCTCGGGGCGCTGCTCGGCCACATCACCGGCGGCGCCGACGCCGCATCCTACCAGCCCATGAACGTCAATTTCGGCCTTTTCCCGCCGCTCGCCGAAGATGTCCGCAAGAAAGACCGAAAACTCGGCTACACCCGGCGCGCGGGCGAGGCGCTGGCGGAGTGGATGAAGGTCGCGGACGGCGTTGCGGCCTAGGCGCGGGCTGCGGCGGCTGAGACGTCGGAATGGCGGCTTTGGGGTGGGGAGCTGTCCTTAAACCTCGTCATGCTGAACTTGTTTCAGCATCCATGGCCGGGCCTTACATCCGGCGCCGCGCCGAAGGAAACGGCGGATCATGGACCCTGAAACAAGTTCAGGGTGACGATGCAGGATAGGTCAGCTTCCGGTCGACTCCAGACACTACGCCCGAGCCCTATCTTCTCAGCAGCTGCACTTCGCCTTCGGGGCCCGCTTCGGCGCGGTCGTTGCGAACTCGGCGCGTGTCAGGTCGCCGGACTTGTCGGCATCGGCCCCCGCGAAGCGCTCGCCCGTCGCCGCCGCCCATTCCTCGAAGGTCAGCAGATTGTTGCCATCCTTGTCGAGCTTGCGAAATCCTGCCGTGCGCGCCGACATCAGTTCGACGCGACTGATCCTGTTGTTCCGGTCGCGATCGAAGCGGTTGAAGCGCCGCTCTTCGCGCGACGCCTCTTTCGCGGCGGGCAGTTCGGGCGGTGCTGGTCCGCGCTTCGGCGCACCTGCTCCCGCGACCGGGATCGCAGGCAAGGCTGGCGGCGGTTCAGGCAGCTCCTCCTCCTCGGCGATCTGGCTGTAGCCCTTCCACAAGAAGAGCCCGCCGGTCAGCAGCAGCGCGCTTGCCACGCCGCCGATCAGGAATCGCGAAACCGCCATAAAGCCCTCCGTCCTGCGACTTAGCTAGCACAGGACGTCGCGCGCCAGCGGAAAACGCCACCAATATGGTCGCGAATATATATATCGAGCAAACTGTTCAAAAATGAAAAATCCATGGCTATATCCGATCAATGCACAACTACCTCCCTTCGCTGAAGCAGATGCAATATCTCGTCGCGCTCCATGAGCACGGCCATTTCGGACGTGCCGCCGACGCGTGCAATGTGACGCAGTCGACGCTGTCGGCGGGGATTCGCGAGCTTGAGACGCTGCTCGGTCAGACGCTCGTCGAGCGCACCCGCCGCGTCGTCCGCTTCACCACGCTCGGCAATGCGATCGTGGACAAGGCGCATCGCGTGCTGCGCGAGGCCGAGGAACTGGCCGATATGGCGGCGGCTGCCGCTGCCCCGCTGGTCGGCGAGCTGCGCATGAGCGTGATCCCCACGATCGCGCCCTTTCTGCTTCCCGGCCTGCTTCCGCGCCTTCGCAAGGAACGCCCTTCGCTCAAGCTGTTTCTCCGCGAGGAACCGAGCGCGCAGGCGTGCGAGTCGCTCCACCACGGCATGGTCGATTGCGTCCTCCTCGCGCTCCCCTATGCCTGCGGCGACGTCGAGAGCGAGAAATTGTTCGACGACGCGCTGTTCGTCGCCTTCCCGGGCGACCAGGCCGAGGATCTCCCAGCTATGGTCAGCGCCGACCAGCTCGACCCCGCGCAGATGCTGATGCTCGAGGACGGCCATTGCCTGAAGGATCACGCGCTCGCCGCATGCAACCGCCCCGAACTGCGCGCCGGGGCCCGCATGATGGGCACGTCGCTCCACACGCTCGTCCAGATGGTCGACAACGGCCTCGGCATCACAATGCTGCCGCAGATGGCGATCGAGGCGGGGATCCTCGATCACACCGACATCGACACGCGCCCGCTCGATTCGGATCACGACTGGCGCACGATCGCGCTCGTCTGGCGCAAGGGCAGTCCGCGCGCCGACGAGTTCCGGATGCTCGCGGACATCTTTCGCAAGCATCAGGCGAACTAGCCCCATCGATGCCGGATCAAATCCGGCATGAGGGGGAGAGGCGGCTAACGACCGCAACCGGCCGTTGCCCGCTATTCGCTTCCGAAAAAAGGGGCCGCAAAACGGCCCCTTTTGCTATTGCCGTTGACCTGACCGCGCCTAGCGCTGGTCGACCGGCACGTACGGACGGTGCGTCGGGCCGGTGTAGAGCTGACGGGGACGGCCGATCTTCTGCGCGGGGTCCGAGATCATCTCGTTCCACTGCGCGACCCAGCCGACGGTGCGGGCGAGTGCGAACAGCGCGGTGAACATCGTCGTCGGGAAGCCGATCGCCGAGAGGATCACGCCTGAATAGAAGTCGACGTTCGGGAACAGCTTCTTCTCGACGAAATAGCTGTCGTTGAGCGCCATTTCCTCGAGCTGCAGCGCGACCTCGAACACCGGGTCGTTGACCTTGAGCGCGTCGAACACCTCGCGCACCGTCTTCTGCATCACGGTCGCGCGCGGGTCGTAGTTCTTGTACACGCGGTGGCCGAAGCCCATCAGGCGGAACGGATCATCCTTGTCCTTCGCGCGCGCGATATATTCGGGAATGCGTTCCGGACGACCGATTTCGCGCAGCATGTTGAGCGCCGCTTCGTTCGCGCCGCCATGCGCGGGGCCCCACAGGCAAGCAATGCCCGCCGCGATGCACGCGAAGGGATTGGCGCCCGACGAGCCCGCGAGGCGGACGGTCGAGGTCGACGCGTTCTGTTCGTGATCGGCATGAAGGATGAAGATGCGGTCGAGCGCCCGCTCGACGGCGGGAACCACCTCATATTCCTCGGCGGGAACGCCGAAGGTCATGCGGAGGAAATTGCCGGTGTAGCTGAGGTCGTTGCGCGGATAGACGAAGGGCTGACCGATCGAATATTTATACGCCATTGCCGCGATCGTCGGCATCTTCGCGATCAGCCGGTGGCTCGCGACCATGCGCTGGTACGGGTCGTGAATCTCTGTCGAGTCGTGATAGAAGGCCGAGAGCGCGCCAACGACGCCGCACATGACGGCCATCGGGTGCGCGTCGCGACGGAAGCCGCGGTAGAAGGTCGCGAGCTGCTCGTGCAGCATCGTGTGGCGCGTGATCGTATTGTCGAAATCGCTGAGTTCCTGCGCGTTCGGCAACTCGCCGTTGAGCAGCAGGTAGCAGACTTCCATGAAGCTGGAATTTTCGGCGAGGTCGCCGATCGCATAGCCGCGGTGGAGGAGCACGCCCTCGTCGCCGTCGATGTAGGTGATCTGCGACTCGCAACTCGCGGTCGAGGTAAAGCCCGGGTCATAGGTGAAGGCGCCGGTCTGGGCGTAGAATTTGCGGATATCGACGACATCGGGGCCGACCGTGCCCTTCAGCACGGGATTCTCGACAGTGGTGTCGCCCAGGGTGATCTTTGCAGTATCGGTCATTTTCTTCCCCTGATGCTAGGGCGGGAAACGTTGCGTTACGCCCCTGCCGGATAATTGTGCGCTGCGTCAAGTCGCGCCAGGCTCGCATCACGGCCGAGCAGCAGCAAGACGTCAAAAATCCCCGGCGACACCGTTCGCCCGGTGAGCGCGGCGCGCAGCGGCTGCGCGAGTTTGCCGAGCCCGACTCCGGCCGACTCGCTCGTCGCGCGAACCGCCGCCTCGATATCTTCGCCAGTCCAGCCGTTCAGGTCGCGCAGCTTTTCGGTGACGCTCGCGAGCACTCCCTCCGGAGCGTCCCTTAGCACCTGCGCCGCCTTTTCGTCCACCGCCAGCGGCAGGATTTCAAAAAGGAAAAGCGCGCCTTCGGCGATTTCGTCGAGGGTCTTCGCGCGCGGCTTCAGCGACGCCATCGCGCGGGTGAGCAGCGCACGGTCGGCATCGCCGAGCGCGCGGCCGACGAGCGTTTCGACACGCGGCGCAACAAGGCCGGCGAGGCGGGCGTCATCGGCTTCGCGGATATAGTGGCCGTTGAGATTTTCGAGCTTCTTGAAGTCGAAACGCGACGGCGAGCGGCCGACATTGGCGAGGTCGAACCATTCGACCGCCTGCTCTCGGCTGATGATCTCGGCATCGCCATGCCCCCAGCCGAGGCGGAGGAGATAGTTGTTGATAGCCTCGGGCAGATAGCCAAGCTCGTCGCGATAGGCGTCGACGCCAAGCGCGCCGTGGCGCTTCGACAGCTTCGCGCCGTCGGCGCCATGGATCAGCGGCACATGGGCATAGATCGGCTCGCGCCAGTTCATCGCGCGGATCAGCGCGAGCTGACGGAAGGCATTGTTGAGATGGTCGTCGCCGCGGATGACGTGGGTGATCCCCATGTCATTGTCATCGACGACGACGCTGAGCATATAGGTCGGCGTGCCGTCGCTGCGGAGCAGGATGAAGTCGTCGAGCTCGGCATTCTGGACGGTGACCGCGCCCTGCACGCGGTCGTGGATCGTCACCTCTCCCTCCTGTGGTGCGCGCAGGCGGATGACGTGCGGGACCGCCGGATCGCCGTCCTCGCGGTCGCGCCAGGGGCTGCGGACACGGAAAGGAATGCGCTTCTCCTGCGCCTCGGCCCGCATCGCGGCGAGTTCGTCCTGCGTCAGGTAGCAGCGATAGGCCTCGCCCCTCGCAAGCAGTTCGTGCGCAACCTCGGCATGACGCGGCGCGCGCGCGAATTGATAGACGGTCTCGCCGTCCCAATCGAGGTCGAGCCACCGCATCCCATCGAGGATCGCGTCGATCGCGGCGTCGGTCGAGCGTGCGCGGTCTGTATCCTCGATGCGGAGCAGGAATTTGCCGCCGTGGTGGCGCGCGAACAGCCAGTTGAACAGCGCCGTGCGCGCGCCGCCGATATGGAGATAGCCGGTCGGGGAGGGGGCGAAGCGCGTCACGACGTCAGCGCCGGTCGCTTCTGCCAGATCGGTTGGGGTTTCGGTTGCCACCTTGGCCTCTTTCTTTCATTCTGCCGCCCTTGAGGGTCGGAGGTCGGGGCAGCCCCTAGCATGGCGACAAGGCGGCTTCAAACGCCCATTGGCCTGCGCTTTGCGGCGCCGTTGCGCCGGCTTTTGGCCGACATCGAAGCGCGACTCGACAGCGAGCGGGAACGGACGGGGTTGTGGCTGCCCGTCGCGCTCGGCACGGGCATCGCGGCATGGTTCGCCTTGCCTGCGGCGGCGCACTGGACCGGCTTGCTGTTCATGCTCGCGAGCGGCGGGCTGGCGGGGTTGCTCATCGGATGGTCGAGCCGGATCGGCCGCATGGTCATGGTGGGCTGCGGCATCATCGCGATCGGGGTGCTGCTGATATGGGCGCGCGCGACATCGGTCGGTGCGCCGGTGCTGGCGCAGCCCGCGACGACGGCTTTTTCGGCCGAGGTCGAGGCCGTCGAACCGCTGCCGGCGCGGGGCGAGACGCGACTGATCCTGCGCCCGCGCGGACGCGACGACCTGCCGCCGCGAGTTCGCGTCACGCTGCGGGGCGAAGCGCGCGGCACGATCATGCCGGGCGAGCGGATCGGGCTGCGCGCGCGGTTGATGCCGCCGCCCGCGGCAAGCCTGCCCGGAAGCTATGATTTTGCGCAGCGGGCGTGGTTCGACCGGATCGGTGCGGTGGGAACGGTGTTGGGCGATGTTTCGCGCGCGCCGGGTGCGGGGCAGGGCAGGCAACCGCTGCGCGCCCGGCTGAGCGAGCATATCCACCGCCAGATCGAGGGTTCGCCGGGCGGGATCGCGGCGGCGCTGGTCACCGGCGACCGGGGGGCGATCTCCGCCGAAGACGAGGAGGCGATGCGACGAAGCGGGCTGGCGCACCTGCTGTCGATCAGCGGGTTGCACGTCACCGCGGTGATCGGGTTTGCCATGCTGTTTGCGCGGCGGCTGTTCGCCCTGAGCCCGCGCCTGGCACTGGGCGGATATGTGCTGCCGGTCGCGGCGGCCGCCGGGGCGCTGGCGGGGGCGGGCTATACGTGGCTAGCGGGCGCCGAGGTGCCGACATTGCGATCGCTGATCGCGGCGCTGCTGGTGCTCGTGGCCTTGCTGATGGGGCGCGAGGCGCTGACCTTGCGGTTGGTCGCGGCGGGCGCCTTGATCGTCCTCGTCTGGCGGCCCGAGTCGCTCGTCGGGCCGAGCTTCCAGCTGAGCTTCGCGGCGGTGACGGCGATCGTCGTGCTGCACGAAAGCCCCGCGATGCAGCGCTTCATGGCGCGGCGCGACGAGGGACTGGTGCGACGCTGGGCGCGCGGGATCGCCGGCCTGCTGGTCACCGGTCTGGTGGTCGAGGTCGCGCTGGCGCCGATCGCATTGTTCCATTTTCACAAGGCCGGACTTTATGGCGCGCTGGCAAATGTCGTCGCGATTCCGCTGACGACCTTCGTTGTCATGCCGTTCGAGGCGCTCGCGTTGCTGTTCGACAGCCTGGGGCTCGGAGCACCCTTCTGGTGGGTTGCCGAGCAGGCCCTGCGAGTCCTGATTGCACTCGCGCATCATGTCGCCGACGCGCCGGGTGCAGTCGCTACGCTGCCGCGGTTTCCGGCATGGGCGTTTGCGCTGGCGATTGCTGGCGGCTTGTGGATTCTCGTCTGGCAGCGATCATGGCGCTGGTGGGGACTCGCTCCGCTCGTCGCGGGCATGGCGGTGCTCGTCCTGCAGCCGCGCCCCGATTTGCTGATCACTGCCGATGGTCGAAACATCGCCGCTGCCGTGCCCGGCGGCGGTTATGCGCTGCTGCGCGATCGCGCGGGCGATTTCGTCCGCGATACGATGAACGAGGCGGGCGGCAGCGACGCGCCGCTGGGCGCGCTGGCCATGCTCGACCATGTCGAGTGCAATGTCGATTTCTGCCGCTGGGTACAGGAAGGCCGCATCGTCCTCGCCTCACGCGGCCGCGACCGGATCGAGGGAAGCGTGATGGCGCCCGCCTGTGCCGCCGCCGATGTGGTGATCAGCGACCGCTGGCTACCACGCGAATGCGTCGGGCGCTGGCTGACGATCGACCGCGACAGTCTGGCGGAAAGCGGCGGGCTTGCCATCTACCTTGGCGAAAAGCCGAAAGCCGTCGCCGCGCTGACGGCGGGCGACGGCCATCCGTGGCGCAATGCGCCGCAGGTCAGTGGTAACGACGAAGCAGTCCCGAAAGCCGCCCTTGCACAATGACGCGCCCAGCTTCGTAGCGCTGGGGTTCGTACGAACTGTTTGCAGGATCGAGCCGGATCATCTTGCCTTCGCGGCGGAAGAATTTGAGCGTCGCATCCTGTCCGTCGACGAGCGCGACGACGATATCGCCCTCGCGAGCGGTGCTGACCTTCTGGATCAGCGCATAGTCGCCGTCGAAAATCCCCGCCTCGACCATCGAATCGCCCGAAACCTCGAGCGCGTAATGTTCGCCGGCGCCGAGCAGCGCGGCGGGAACCGCTAGCTGGTTGTGATCCTCGAACGCCTCGATCGGGACGCCAGCCGCGATCTTTCCGTGCAGCGGCACCTCGACGATATCGTTCGCGGCAATCGGTTTGAGCGAGGGGGCGGGCTTGCGGAGCGGAACGACATTATCGTTGCGCACGGGCGTCTTGGCCGCCTCGGGCACCTTCAGCACCTCGAGCGCGCGGGCGCGGTTGGGCAGGCGGCGGAGAAAACCCCTTTCTTCCAAGGCGCTTATCAGGCGATGGATGCCCGATTTCGACTTCAGGCCCAGCGCTTCCTTCATTTCCTCGAACGACGGCGAAATGCCGCTCGCGTCAAGGCGCTGCTGGATGAAGTGGAGCAGTTCGTGCTGCTTCGCGGTCAACATCGCTTGTTCTCCATGATGTCAGTTCCGGACATAGGGAGAACGATAGTGGAACAAACCGGAACTTGTCAAGCGATAGCGATATAGTCCGCTTGTTCACCCACCAAGCGCGCCGGCGCAGCGATGTCGCGGATCACCAGCGCGTTCGCTTCGGCGAGCGGCGCGGTGCGGCCGCTATCCTGACCGTCGAAGACCGAGAGCAAGCCGCCCTCCAGCCGTGCGCGGAGATAGTCGCGCCGCTTGCCGCCGGGGCCGAGCGCGGCGGCGAGCGGGGCCTGCCGAACCTCGGGTAACGGCGCGTGCGCGCCGGCGAGGTGGCGAACGAGCGGGAGGAGGAACAGCGTCGCGGTGACAAAGGCGGACGAGGGATTCCCAGGCAGGCCGAGCAATATGGCGTCGCCGATGCGGCCGGCGATCAGGGGCTTGCCCGGGCGCATCGCAATCTTCCAGAAATCGAGAGAGCCGCCAGCGTCCTCAAGCGCGCCGCGGACATGATCATGATCGCCGACGGAGGCGCCGCCGACGGTCACGATGACGTCGTGACGTCGCGCCAGATCCCTGAGAACACGCGATATCATCAGCCGGTCATCGCGAATGTGCAACGGCAGCGAGACGTCGGCGGGCTCGGTCCCGAGCATCGCCGCGAGCATTGTGCCGTTGCTGTCGGGGATCTGGCCGGGCGCGAGCGCGTGGCCCGGCTGGACGAGCTCGTCGCCGGTGGTGATGATCGCGACGCGCGGGCGGGTGCCTACCGGCAACTGCGCGGCGCCGCTCATGATCGCGGCGGCAATGACGCCGGGCGTGACGCGGGTTCCGGCGGCGAGAAGGCGCGCGCCCGCCGGAAAGTCGCTCGCGCGCGACCGGACGTGCTGGCCGGGCCGGATCTCGTCAGCGGTGGCGAGGCGCAAATGCGTACCCTCGGCAATGGCATACTCTTGGATCACGATCGTGTCGGCGCCCTCGGGAAGCATCGCGCCGGTGAAGATGCGCATCGCCTCGCCGGGACCGACACGCTGGGACGGCACTCTTCCCGCAGCGATTTCGCCGGTCACCGCCCACGGGCCGGGCAGGTCGGCGGCGCGGATGGCGTAGCCATCCATCGCCGACAGGTCGCCTGAAGGCTGGTCGCGTTGGGCGAGGATGTCCTGCGAGAGATATCGTCTAAGCGACTGGGAAAAGATGACATTCTCGCTAGAGAGCGGCCCTCGCAGGGCCAGCAGCCGGGCCTGCGCCTCCTCGACCGGGAGCAGGCCGCTCATTCGGCGCGCCAGTCGCCCGAGCGACCGCCGCTCTTTTCGAGCAGGCGGATATCGCCGAGGATCATCGCGCGGTCGAGCGCCTTCGCCATGTCGTAGAGTGTCAGGAGCGCGACCGATGCAGCCGTGAGCGCCTCCATTTCGACGCCGGTCGGGCCGGTCGTCGCGGCGGTGGCGCGCACGGCGATGCCGGTGCTTTCCCATGCGAACTCGACCGACACTTGGGTGAGCGCGAGCGGGTGGCAGAGCGGGATCAGGTCGGCCGTGCGCTTCGCGGCCATGATGCCGGCGATGCGGGCGGTCGAGAGGACGTCGCCCTTGGGCGCGTTGCCGCTGCGGATCGCGTCGAGCGCATCGGCTGACATCGTGATCCGGCCGCCCGCGACGGCGCGGCGCCCCGTGGCGGGCTTGGTCCCGACATCGACCATATGCGCGGTGCCGGTGTCGTCGAGATGAGTCGGTTTGGGTTTCATCGTCGGGAGCGAAGCAAGGCAGGGCTGGAAAGGCAAGGGGAATGGCAGGAATCGACCGATTGCAGACATCGAGCGATCCGGTAATTACGGGCAGCGGAAGGTAATTAATGTTGCAGAAGGACGATGCTGAGCATTCGGTGCCCCAGCCGCTTCGCTCGACGTTTCGGCAGATTGCAGAGGCGTTTGTGGTGGGGGACTACCAACTTCGGGAGCATCCGATCGATGGTGTAAAGCCAATCGGGGCCGATACTGCTAGATGGATAGCGGAGAGCATTTCGGCCTACGGCGACGAGCTTTCCACCTTAAATGAGCAAACGTGGGAGAGGTCCGTCTATCGTTGGATGGACGGCCATTGGCTAGCGCTTGTAGACCTCACCACGCGTGCCGAACCGGTGAGCGACCTCGCACTTCATCTGAAGCTCTACGAATGTGGCGATGTGGAGGTTTACGGCGTATTCGTCCCTTAGCTGGCATTTGCTGAGGAGCATCCGCTTCCCACCCCAAAACAGACGAAACGCCGGTCGACCCGGCCGATCTTGCATTTCATCACCATCCCCGCCATATGCGCCGCGGGAGTCGGGCGGACGCAGTCTTCGCCAACCCGGTCAGGTCCGGAAGGAAGCAGCCGCAACGAATTCGCTGCGGGTCGTTCCGGCTCCCACCCATTTCCCCCTTCGACAAGACCGCGCCCGGCCCCTAAGACGGGGCCATGAGCGATTCCGCTATCTTCTTTAAGTCGTGGATGACGGATTATTCCGACGACGATCTTCAGGTGTTGCGGGTCGCATATCTGACAGGGGAGTTGCACGCGACGACGCGTCTCGACGATGGCCGCTACGCTCACTACGCCCTCCAAGGCGAAGCTACCTCCGAATTCAAGCTGGCGATCAAATTGTTCAGCTACACGAAGAGCCGGGTTTTCGAGGTGCTCTTTTACGATGTGACGGCGTATCGGGTCCTCGATGAGCATGGACTATGCGATTTATGGCCGCTCGATAGACCAAATCGTGCCATGTTCAAAGTTGGAGGGCATGGTTGGACGAAGGAATCCCCTATCAGCTTTGCATTCGGAGGGGATGAATCTTGGATGATTGCTACCGATTGGGATTGCGTAGAAATTATATCGACGAGTCAGCCGATTGTTCGCGATCTGGCTCCGGTCGAGCGCGAGATCGTAGACGAACCATTGGAAGCCAAAGATCCAGGGCAGGCGGTTGCGGCATTTTTTGAGAGAGCGACGCTGACCAAGAGGTTGAGCTGACAAAGTGACCGATTCTGAAGACATTTTCGCTGCAGCCGGCGTCGACGCTCCCGAGACGCCTCCGCCCGCTTCTTCGGGCCCGTACCGCGTCCTCGCGCGCAAATATCGCCCGCAAACCTTCGCCGAGCTGATCGGGCAGGATGCGATGGTGAAGACGCTCGCCAACGCGATCGCGCGCGACCGGCTGGCGCATGCCTTTCTGATGACGGGCGTGCGCGGGGTCGGCAAGACCTCGACCGCGCGCCTGATCGCCAAGGCATTGAACTGCATCGGCCCCGACGGGCAGGGCGGGCCGACGATCGATCCGTGCGGAGTGTGCGAACCGTGCCGCGCGATTACCGAAGGCCGCCATATCGACGTGATCGAGATGGACGCCGCGTCGAACACCGGCGTCGACGACGTGCGCGAGATCATCGAGGCGGTGCGCTATGCCGCGGTGTCTGCGCGCTACAAGATCTATATCATCGACGAAGTGCATATGTTGTCGCGTAACGCGTTCAACGCATTGCTAAAAACGCTCGAAGAGCCGCCGCCGCACGTCAAGTTCCTGTTCGCGACGACCGAAGTGAACAAGGTGCCCGTGACGGTGCTGTCGCGCTGCCAGCGCTTCGACCTGCGCCGCATCACCCCCGATATGCTGTTCGCGCATTTCAGCTCGATCCTGCAGAAGGAAGGCGTCGAGGCCGAGGCGCCGGCGATCTGGCTGATCGCCAACGCGGCCGAAGGCTCGGTGCGTGACGGCCTGTCGATCCTCGACCAGGCGATCGCGTACGCCGATCTGGACGGCGGCGGCCGGATCGGCGCCGATCAGGTACGGACGATGCTCGGCCTGTCGGATCGCACCGCGATCACGCAGTTGATGGCGACGATCCTCGAAGGCGACAGCGGCGGGGCGATCGATCTTGCCCGCGCGCAATATGCGCTGGGGATCGAGCCCGTCGCGATGGTGCGCGGGTTGATGGACCTGACGCACGCGATCACGCTCGCCAAGGTGTCGCGCCACGACGACCCGGCGCTCGCGGCGAGTGACCGCGAACGGATCGGCGACTGGGCGCAGAAGCTCGGTTTCGCGCCGCTCAACCGCCTCTGGCAGCTCCTGCTCAAGGGGCATGACGAGGTGCTGCGCGCGAACAATCCGCTCGAACATCTCGAAATGCTGCTGCTGCGCGTGATCTATGCGGCGTCGATGCCCGATCCGGGTGAACTCGCGAAACTGCTCGAATCGGGCGGAGTGCCGGCAATGCCGCTCGGGGCGCCGCCCGCGCCGACCGGGCGCGAGAGCGCGGCGGTCGAGCCCGTCGCCGAAGCGTCTGCACCCGAAAGCGCCGAAACACCGGTCTCGGCACTCACCATCGCGCAAATCCATCAACTTCTGGAAAGCACTGGAAATCATCAACTTGCACGGCAAGTTTATGATGATCTCAAACTTCTGGAGCTCGAGCCTGGTCGGCTCGTCTATGCGCCGACAGCCGCGCTCGACGGCGATTTCGCGCGCCGTCTGGGCGAAACGCTGCTCGCCCAGACCGGCAGCCGCTGGCAGGTTCGGGTGGGTGAGGGCGAGGGGCGACCGAGCCTCGGCCAGATGCGCGCGGCGAAGCTCGCCGACAATGACTCCCGGATTCGCGAACTGCCCGTCGTAAAGGCCGCCTTGGCAGCTTTTCCCGACGCGCGGCTTGTCGAAGACGACCATAATCACCAAAGGTTCAACCCATGAAATCGATCGAAGAAATGATGAAGGCGGCGCAGGAAGCCGCCGCGACCGTGCAGGCGCAGATGCAGGAGGCGCAGGCGAAGCTCGACACCGTCGAGGTCGAGGGCGTCTCGGGCGGCGGCCTCGTCAGGATCACGGCGACCGCCAAGGGCCGGATCAAGGCGATTAGCATCGACGACAGCCTGATGGTCCCGGCCGACAAGCAGATGCTCGAGGATCTGCTCGCCGCAGCTTTCAACGACGCGCGCGAAAAGGCCGATGCTGCAAGCAACGAGGAAATGGGCAGGATGACGAGCGGCCTGCCGCTCCCGCCGGGGTTCAAGCTGCCGTTCTGACGGTCTTGTCCCCAGCTTCCGCCGTCCGTTCAGGCTTGCGTCATTGAATGCGCGGCAAGTTACGCCATATTAGCGATGAACCGCCTATAAGAAGGATGGCGCGCCGGGTCGCGGCGCGCGTCCAGGAGCCCTGATGACGCAATCCTATCCCCTGTTGCCGCTGCGCGATATCGTTGTTTTCCCGCACATGATCGTTCCGTTGTTCGTGGGCCGCGACCGCTCGGTCGCCGCGCTCGAAACCGCCATGGAAAGCGACAAGGAAATTTTCCTCGTCGCCCAGCTCGATCCCGGCGAGGACGACCCGCAGCGCGACGATCTTTACGACACCGGCGTAATTGCCACCGTTTTGCAGTTGCTTAAGCTTCCGGACGGCACCGTGCGCGTGCTCGTCGAGGGCAAGGAACGCGCAAAGCTGACGAGCCTTGCCGATGACGGCAAGGCGGTGATGGCGACGGTAAAGCCGATCTCCGACACGCTCGACGACAGCGTCGATACCGCCGCGCTGATGCGCTCGGTCGTCGACCAGTTCGAAAGCTATGCCAAGCTCAACAAGAAGATGCCGGCAGAGACCGCGGTGCAACTGTCGCAGATCGACGACGCCTCGCGCCTTGCCGACTCGGTCGCGGGCAATCTCAACATCAAGGTCTCGGACAAGCAGGCTCTGCTTGTCGAGGATGCGCCCGCGAAGCGGCTCGAGATGGTGTTCGCCTTCATGGAGGGCGAACTCGGCGTGCTGCAGGTCGAGAAGAAGATCCGCGGCCGCGTGAAGCGCCAGATGGAAAAGAGCCAGCGCGAATATTACCTCAACGAACAGTTGAAGGCGATCCAGCGCGAGCTCGGCAACGACAATGGCGAAGGCGGCGACGACCTCGCCGAGCTGCAGCTCAAGATCGACAGCCTCAAAATGTCGAAGGAAGCGAAGGCCAAGGCGAACGCCGAGCTCAAGAAGCTCCGCGCGATGGCGCCGATGTCGGCCGAGGCGACCGTCGTGCGCAACTATCTCGACACGCTGATCGGCCTGCCTTGGGGCAAGAAGTCGAAGCTCAAGAAGGATATCGCGAAGGCGCAGGCCGTTCTCGACGACGACCATTATGCGCTTGAAAAGGTCAAGGACCGGATCGTCGAATATCTGGCGGTGCAGGCGCGCACGAACAAGCTGAAGGGGCCGATCCTGTGCCTCGTCGGCCCTCCGGGCGTCGGCAAGACCTCGCTCGGCCGCTCGATCGCGAAGGCGACGGGGCGCGAATTTGTGCGTCAGTCGCTGGGCGGCGTGCGCGACGAGGCCGAAATCCGCGGCCACCGCCGCACGTACATCGGCTCGCTGCCGGGCAAGATCGTGACAAACCTCAAGAAGGCCGGCACGATGAACCCGCTGTTCCTGCTCGACGAGATCGACAAGCTCGGCCAGGATTTCCGCGGCGATCCGGCCTCGGCGCTGCTCGAGGTGCTCGACCCCGAACAGAATGCGAAGTTCCAGGACCATTATCTGGAGGTCGATGTCGACCTGTCGGACGTGATGTTCGTGACGACCGCCAACTCGCTGAACCTGCCGCAGCCGCTGCTCGACCGCATGGAGATCATCCGGCTCGAGGGCTATACCGAGGACGAGAAGGTCGAGATCGCCAAGCGTCACCTGATCGCGAAGCAGATCGAGGCGCACGGCCTGAAAGCCGGTGAGTTCGAGCTGACCGACGAAGGCTTGCGCGACCTCATCCGCTATTACACCCGCGAGGCGGGCGTCCGCACGCTCGAGCGCGAGATCGCGCGTCTGGCGCGCAAGGCGCTGCGCAAGATCCTCGAGGGCAAGGCGGAAAGCGTCGTCGTTACCCCCGACAATCTCGCCGAATTTGCCGGCGTGCGGAAATTCCGCCATGGCGTTTCGGATCGCGAGGATCAGGTCGGCGCGGTCACCGGGCTCGCCTGGACCCAGGTTGGCGGCGAATTGCTGACGATCGAGGCGGTCACCGCGTCGGGCAAGGGCCAGGTGCGGACCACCGGCAAGCTCGGCGAAGTGATGACCGAATCCGTGCAGGCGGCGCTGTCGTTCGTGAAGGCGCGCGCCCCTGCCTATGGCATCAAGCCCAGCCTGTTCGCGCGCAAGGACATTCACATCCACCTGCCCGAAGGCGCGGTGCCGAAGGATGGTCCGTCGGCGGGCGTCGGCATGGTCACGGCGATGGTCTCGACCCTCACCGGCATCGCGGTCCGCAAGGATGTCGCGATGACCGGCGAGGTCACGCTGCGTGGCCGTGTGCTCGCGATCGGCGGGCTCAAGGAAAAGCTGCTCGCGGCGCTGCGCGGCGGGATCACCACCGTTCTCATTCCCGAGGAGAATGAAAAGGATCTGGTCGAGATTCCGGCGAACATTACGTCGTCGCTGAAGATCATTCCGGTCAGCCATGTCGACCAGGTGCTCGCCGAAGCGCTGGCGGCGCCGGTCGAACCGATCGAGTGGACCGAAGCCGACGAACTCGCCGCATCGCCGCCCATTTCGCCCGGCAGCGACCCCGAATCCGCGATTCGGCACTGACCCCGAAGGGCCGGCTCGCGCCACCGGCCCTTTTTGGACCCAAATTCGTCGCATAATCGGCCTTTTGGGGCGTTTTTCGGCCTTTTTTGCTTTGACAAGGCGGGGGGAAACATCGTTAGTGGCGCGCCATGGCTTCGGGCCATGAATCGATTATCCAACCATAATGCAGGGGTTCCTTAGGCATGAACAAACAAGACCTGATCGCCGCCGTCGCTGACTCGAGCGGCCTGACCAAGGGCGACGCGAGCAAGGCTGTCGAAGCCGTGTTCGATTCGATCACCGGCGCGCTCAAGAAGGGCGGCGAAGTTCGTCTCGTCGGCTTTGGCACGTTCGCGGTCAGCAAGCGCAAGGCCTCGACCGGTCGCAACCCGCGCACCGGCGAAACGATGACCATCGCGGCGTCGAACCAGCCGAAGTTCAAGGCCGGCAAGGCCCTCAAGGACGCCGTCAACTAAGTTGGTCGGACCCTTTTGGTGAAAACATCTCGGGCCGTGGCGCAAGCTGCGGCCCGATTTGCATCGGCGGGTGAATTTTCGGCAAATGGACATTGCATTACCGGCGCGAGCGGCTATGGCCGTCCGGCTTTCGGACGCGCCGGACAATCGGCCGGCCTCGGAATGGGCGCGTAGCTCAGCGGTAGAGCACACCCTTCACACGGGTGGGGTCACAGGTTCAATCCCTGTCGCGCCCACCATTCCCCGAAGCGCATCGATGCGAGGCGGCAAAGGCCGAATATCGCCTGTCGGCCCCATTCATCGCCTATTCAATGCATTCGCACTAGGACCATGGGCATGTTCCGCATTCTGACCATAACCCTTGCATCCGCTTCGCTGCTCGCCGCGGGCACGCCCGCGTTCGCCCGCGGCGATCGTGACCAGGACAATCTGCGCGAAGCCGCGGCGCAGGGGCAGGTGATCCCGCTCAACCGGCTGATCGCCGACGTCAAATCGCGCCCGCCCTACAGCGGCATGACCTATCTCGGCGGGCCGCAGTTCGATGCCGGCCGGATGCTCTATGCGTTGAAATTCATGGACGGCGCGCAGGTCGTCGTCGTCTATGTCGATGCGCGGACCGGCCGGATCGTCGGCCGCAAACCCTGACATTTTTCGAGCGCAACGACATTTTGCGATGATCGTTGGGACTTGGTACAGAGTTGCACCATCGCGGCGCGGGACGCACCGGCCGCGCAAAGGAAAGGCGCCTGAATGCGGATTTTGATTGTCGAGGACGAACCCACGCTGGGTCCGCAGCTCAAAGCGACGCTCGAAGGGGCCGGCTATGCCGTTGACCTCGCCACCGACGGCGAGGATGGCCATTTCCTGGGTTCGACCGAAAATTACGACGCCGCGATCCTCGACCTTGGGCTGCCCGAAGTCGACGGGCTGACGGTGCTCGACCGCTGGCGCAAGGAAAAGCGCAACTTCCCCGTGCTCGTCCTGACCGCGCGCGACAGCTGGTCGGACAAGGTTGCGGGGCTCGACGCGGGCGCCGACGATTATCTCGCCAAGCCCTTCCAGACCGAGGAATTGATCGCCCGCCTGCGCGCGTTGATCCGCCGCGCCGCGGGCAATGCATCGAGCGAGCTGATTGCGGGCAATGTTCGCCTCGACACGCGCTCGGGCCGCGTGACGCTCGACGGCGCGCCGGTGAAGCTCACCGCGCAGGAATATAAGCTCCTGTCGTACCTGCTCCATCACAAGGGCAAGGTCGTGTCGCGCACCGAGCTGATCGAGCATATCTACGATCAGGATTTCGACCGCGATTCGAACACGATCGAGGTGTTTGTGACGCGCATCCGCAAGAAGCTGGGCGCCGATATCATCACCACCATCCGCGGTCTCGGCTACCAGCTCGACGATCCGCAGTAAGGCATGGCGGAGGCCGATGCCGCCCCTGCGATAGCGACCGAAGCCGCAAAGCCCGCCGCGCTGACGCGCCGTATCACCGGCTCGCTCGCGCGGCGCATGATCGCGATCGCGACGATCTGGATCTCGGTGCTCCTGATCGGCGGCGGCTTCGCGCTCGACCGTGTGCTGACCGGCGCGATCACGCGCAACTTCGACTCCAGCCTCGAATATGTGCTGATCGCGATGATCCGTTCGTCGGAGATCGGGCCCGATGGCGAGGTGCGGCTGATCGAACCGCTCGGCGACCAGCGATTCCTCGAACCCTATAGCGGCCTTTACTGGCAGATCAGCGGCGGCGGGCAGGAACCCTATCGTTCGCGCTCGCTGTGGGAACGCACCCTGAAGCCGCCGCAGCCGCATATCGACAATGCGCTCCACACGTATAACAGCAACCAGTTTCCCGACGAACAACTCCGCGTCCTCGAACGCAATGTCATCCTGCCGGGCAGCAAGGTGAGCTGGCGGTTCCAGATCGCCCAGTCGCGCGACGCGCTCGACCTGCAGATCCGCGCGGTGCGCGCGACGCTGATCCCCAGCCTCGGTCTGCTCGGGCTCGGGCTGATCGTGCTTGCGGCACTCCAGACCTTTTACGGCTTGCTGCCGCTGCGCCAGATCCGCCGCGCGATCGCGGCGATGCGCGGGGGCGAGAACCGCCGGATCGTCGCGCCGCTGCCGCTCGAGGTGCAGCCGATGGTCGACGAATTGAACGCGCTGCTTGC
Source organism: Sphingopyxis sp. H073 (assembly GCF_001468395.1). GTDB lineage: Bacteria > Pseudomonadota > Alphaproteobacteria > Sphingomonadales > Sphingomonadaceae > Sphingopyxis. The sequence goes on from NZ_LNSG01000005.1 coordinate 208,828, forward strand.
GCACAACGAGAAGCAGGCGGAGGAGGCGCGGCTCCACGCCGGTAATCTCGCGCACGCGCTCAAGACGCCGCTGACCGTGCTCGTCAACAGCGCGACCGGGTCGGACAGCGAGCTTGCGCAAACGGTGCGGCGCGAGGCGGCGACGATGCAGCGGCAGGTCGACCATCATCTTGCCCGCGCGCGTGCCGTCGGGCGCCGCGGCGCTGCGCAGGCACGCGCAAATGTTCGCGACAGCGTCGACAGCGTATCGCGCGCGGTGGGGCTGCTTTACCCCAACGTCCGGCTCGATGCCGAGGGCGACAAGACGCTGGTCGTGCGCGTCGAGCGGCAGGATCTCGACGAGCTGATCGGCAATCTCCTCGAAAATGCCGCCAAATATGGCGGCGGCAGCGTGTTCGTCACCATCCAGCGCGCCGGCTCGATGGTCGAAATCCTTGTCGAGGACGATGGGGCGGGTATCTCGCCCGCCGATCGCCAGCGCGTCATCGACCGGGGCGTCCGGCTCGACAGCGGCAAGCCCGGGACAGGGCTCGGCCTCGCGATCGTCCGCGACGTCGCCGAAATCTACGGCGGCAGTATCGCGCTCGAAGAGAGCGAGGATCTGGGCGGGTTGCTTGTGCGGCTGAGGTTGCCGGCGGGGTAGGGGAGCGGCCGGCGATCCTAGACCGGAGTCAGGACTTTAGGGATATTCCGGCTTTCGTGATACGGTAGCGACGTTGTTTCTGGTTCACCCCGGGGAAGGGGAATTGTGATGCATCGGTCCGTCAAAATCGCCTCGATCGCCGGGATCGGCCTTTCGCTATCCAGCTTCACGTCGCTGCCGGGCTTTTCGGCCGCTGCGCTCGACGCGTTGAACCCTTCGCGTGTCGCGACCTTCTTTTGCGGAGCAACGCGCGGGGGTTCGGCGCTGGCACGCGAACTTCTGATCGCATCGGCCTTTGCTGCACCGGCCAGCGAGGGCAGGCGCATACCCCTCTTCGCCGATCTCACGACATCGCCGTTCCCGGTCTCGACGCGCGATGCGCAGGCGCGGCAATATTTCAGCCAAGGCCTGCTCCTGACCTACGGCTTCAACCATGCCGGCGCGGTGCGTTCGTTCCGCGAGGCGCAACGCCTCGATCCGAAATGCGCGATGTGCTGGTGGGGCGAGGCGGTCGCGCTTGGCCCGAACATCAACGCGCCGATGGACGATCGCGACCATGACGCGGCGCTCGATGCGATGGACCGGGCGATGGCGCTGCGCGGCGATGCTTCGCCGCTGGAGCGCGCGCTGATCGAAGCGGTCGCGCGACGCTATTCGCGCGATCCCGCCGCCGATCGCGTGGCGCTCGATGCCGCTTATGCCGACGCGATGCTCGATGTCGCGCGTCGTTTTCCCCATGACGACGATGTCGCTGTGCTGGCGGCCGAGGCTGCGATGGACACCAGTCCGTGGAATTATTGGGAGGCGGACAAGAAGACGCCCGTGGGCCGGAGCGGCGAAGCGGTGCGCCTGATCGAAACCGTGCTCGCGCGCAATCCCGCGCATGTGCAGGCGAACCATCTCTACATCCACCTGATGGAAGCCAGCGACCCGCAACGCGCCGAGGCCGCCGCCGACCGGCTCGCCAACCCGCTCGCGCCGAGTGCCGCGCATCTGGTCCACATGCCCGGGCATATCTACCAACTACGCGGCCGCCACGCCGATTCCATCGCTGCGAATATCGCGGCCGCCCGCGCCGACGAGGCATACATCCGCGATGCCGGCGACCACGGCCTCGTTCGCTACGGCTATTATCCGCACAATATCCATTTCATCGTGACCTCGGCGCAGATGGCTGGCGATGTGCCCACGGCGATCCGCGAGGCGCAGCGCCTCGGCAAGGTGCTCGACCCCGCAACGTCCGAGAGTATCGCGTGGATCCAGTCGATCGACGCGGCGCCCTATCTCGCCATGGCGCAAGTCGCCGAACCGAAGGCGATATTGGCGATGGCGCCGCCCGATGCGCGGCTCGCCTATCCGGCCGCGATGCGCCATTATGCGCGCGCGATCGCCTACGCGCGCCTTGGCGACCGCAAGGGCTTCGATCGTGAACTGGCGGCGATGGCGCAGCTCCGCGAATCGCCTGCGCTCAAAACGATGATCGATCAGGGCGTGCCGGCGGACAATCTGGTCAAGCTTGCCGAGTTCGTCGCGCGCGGGCGCTTCGCCGCCGCGCAGAAGCGCTACGACGAGGCGATCGGCTTTTACAGGCAGGCGATCGAGATCGAGGGGAGCATCCCCTATCAGGAACCCGCCTACTGGTATTATCCGGTCCGCCAGTCGCTGGGCGCGGCGCTGTACCAGGCCGGCCGCTATGGCGAAGCCAGCGAGGCGTTTCGCGGCGCGCTCGTGCAAACGCCGAACAACGGCTGGGCGCTATACGGGCTCGGGCGCAGCGAGGCGGCGCAGGGACACAGGCTCGAAGCCGCAGCGGCGGATCGCGCGCTGTCGAAAGCCTGGCTCGGCGACGTCCGCTGGTTGCGGATGGAGCGCCTCTAGGCGGCGCAGACCGCCAGCCCGCGCTGCACGGCCGGGCGCGCCAGCCCGCGCTCCAGCCACGCCTGCACATGCCCGAACCGCTCGAAGCCGACGATCTCGGCGGCGTCATAGAAACCGATCAAATTGCGCACCCAGCCGAGCAGCGCGATGTCGGCGATGCTGTAATCGTCGTCCATGATCCACGTGCGCCCGTCGAGCCGCCCGTCGAGAACGCCCAGCAACCGCGCCGATTCGGCCGCGTAGCGGTCACGCGGACGTTTATCCTCATATTCGCGCCCGGCGAATTTGTGGAAGAAGCCGAGCTGGCCGAAGATCGGTCCGGCGCCGCCCATCTGCCACATCAGCCACTGGATGGCCTCATAACGCCGGCCCGGAGCGGCGGGCAGGAACTGGCCGGTCTTGTCGGCGAGATAGATGAGGATCGCCCCCGATTCGAACAGCGCCAGCGGTGTCCCGCCCGGCCCGTCGGGGTCGTAGATCGCCGGAATCTTGCCGTTCGGGTTGAGGGCAACAAACGCCGGGTCGTGGCTTTCGTTCGCCATGATGTCGACGCGGTGCGCTTCATAGGGCAGGCCGGTCTCTTCCAGCATGATGCTGACCTTGACCCCGTTCGGGGTCGGCGCACCGAACAGTTGCAGCCGGTCGGGATGCTGCGCGGGCCATTTGGCGAAAATCGGATGCGTCACGCCTCGGTCTCCCGCTTCGCCTGCTGATGGTGGCGGATCACCTCGTCGATGATGAAGCGCAAAAACTTCTCGGTGAAATCGGGATCGAGATCGGCATCGCGTGCCAGCTCGCGCAGCCGGCCGATCTGGCGCTCCTCGCGGCCGGGGTCGGCGGGCGGCAGGCCCTCGCGCGCCTTCAGCTCGCCGACCGCCTTCGTTACCTTGAACCGTTCGGCGAGCATATAGACGAGCGCCGCGTCGATATTGTCGATGCTCTGGCGGTAACGGCTGAGTTGGTCGACCATGCGCGGCTCCTCTTGTGCCCGGCACGCTTGGCACCGGCGGGGGGCTAGTGGCAAGCCGAAAGTCGTTGCAAATTTGCGGGGGCGCGGCCAATGCGACGCTTGTCATGACCGCGGAAATCCACCTCCTTCACGGCGACCGGCCGCCCTCGCTCGACCCGATGATGGCGCTCGTCGCTGCCGATATGAACGAGGTAAATTCGGTCATTCTCGACCGGATGCAGTCCGAAGTGCCCTTGATTCCCGAGCTTGCGGGCCACCTGATCGCGGGCGGCGGCAAGCGGATGCGCCCGATGCTGACGCTCGCGTGCGGCAAGCTGCTTGACTATCCGGGCCGCCGCCACTGCAAGCTCGCCGCCGCGGTCGAATTCATCCACACCGCGACCTTGCTCCACGACGATGTCGTCGACAAATCGGACCTCCGCCGCGGCCGCAAGACCGCGAACACCATCTGGGGCAACAGCGCCTCGGTGCTGGTCGGCGACTTCCTGTTCAGCCGCGCGTTCGAGGTGATGGTCGAGGACGGGTCACTGAAGGTGCTGAAGATCCTCAGCCGCGCCTCGGCGGTGATCGCGGAGGGCGAAGTCAACCAGCTCTCGGCGCAGCGCCGGATCGAGACGAGCGAGGACCAGTATCTCGCGATCATCAACGCCAAGACCGCGGAATTGTTCGCCGCCGCGTGCAAGATCGCCGCGGTCGTAGCCGAACGCGACGACGCGACCGAAGCGGCGCTCGACACCTATGGACGCAATCTCGGTATCGCGTTCCAGCTCGTCGACGATGCGATCGACTATGTCTCCGACGCGGAGACGATGGGGAAGGGCGTCGGCGACGATTTCCGCGACGGCAAGGTCACCTTGCCCGTCATCCTCGCCTATGCGCGGGGTAGCGCCGAGGAGCGCGAATTCTGGAAGCAGGCGATCGTCGGGCACAAGACGTCCGACGAGGATCTCGCCTACGCCAAGTCGCTGCTGCTGAAGCATGAGACGATCGCCGACACGCTCGCACGCGCGCGCCACTATGGTCAGCGCGCGGTCGACGCGATCGGCGGCTTCCGCGCGAGCCAGGCAAAATCGGCGCTGACCGAAGCGGTCGCCTTCGCGGTCGCGCGCGCCTATTAGCGCGGTCTCGGGTAACGTTATGTTTCTGTGCCCCTGCGAAGGCAGGGGCCCATCACCTGCCGGTGCTATCTTGACCTACCCGGGGATGGATCCCTGCCTTCGCAGGGGGCACGGGATGGAAATGCTTCGGGGACGACAAATGCCGATGATGGGTCCAGCCGCCGAAACGCCCGACGCCTATATCGCCGCCCTGTCCGGCTGGCAGCGCGAACGATGCGCCAGTATGCGCGCCGCGATCATGGGCGCCGCGCCCTTCGAGGAAACGATCAAATGGACCAACCTCGTCTTCATGGCGAACGGTCCGTGCATCCTGATCCGCGCCGAACAGCATCGCGTGCTGCTCGGTTTCTGGCGCGGCAAGCGGCTGCGCGCGCTTGATCCACGGATCAAGGCGAGCGGCAAATATGAACTCGGCAACCTGGTGATGACCGAGACGACCGAGGTGACGGCCGAACAGGTCGCGCGCCTCGCCGCCGAAGCCTTCCGCCTCAACGCCGAGCTGGGCAATCCCGCAGCACGCACATGACGCAGCCGCTTCCGATCGATGCCGTGCTGCCCGACATCATGGCGGCGCTCGTGCTCAAACCCAATGTGGTGGTCGTCGCGCCGCCGGGTGCGGGCAAGACGACGCGCGTCGCGCCGGCGATGCTCGACCAGCCGTGGTGCAAGGGGACGGTGTGGCTGCTCTCGCCGCGCCGGCTCGCCGCGCGCGCCGCGGCGGAGCGGATCGCCGAGGAAATGGGCGAGGCGGTCGGTGGCAAGGTGGGTTATGCGACGCGCCTCGACAGCAAGCAGTCGGCGGCGACGCGGCTGCTGGTGATGACGCCGGGCCTGTTCCGCAACCGCATCCTTGCCGATCCCGAGCTTCACGGCGTCTCGGCGGTGCTTTTCGACGAGGTCCACGAACGCAGCCTCGACGGCGATTTCGCGCTCGCGCTCGCGATCGACGCGCAACAGGGGCTCCGCGACGACCTGCGCCTCGTCGCGATGTCGGCGACGCTCGACGGCGCGCGCTTCGGCGCACTGCTCGGCGGTGCGCCGGTGGTGAAGAGCGAAGGGAAGAGCTGGCCGCTCGACTTGCGCCATATCGGCCGCCGCGCCGAGGATCGGCTCGAGGCGTCGGTGTTGGCGGCGGTGCGGCACGCGATGGCCGACGAGGCGGACGGTGACATGCTCGCCTTCCTGCCCGGCGCCGCCGACATCGAGCGCGCCGCGGCGGCGGTCGAGGCGGCGGGGCTGCCGCTCGTCGTCCACCGCCTGCACGGCCAGATCGACCCGGCGCAGCAGCGAAAAGCGCTCGTCCGCGATCCCGACGGCGGCCGCAAGCTCATCCTCGCGACGAGCATTGCCGAAACCAGCCTGACGATCGAGGGCGTGCGCATCGTGATCGACGCCGGCCTGTCGCGGCGCCCGCGCTTCGACAAGGCGGCGGGGATCGCAAGGCTCGTGACCGAACGCGCCAGCCAGGCGTCGGCGACGCAGCGCGCGGGACGCGCGGCGCGGCAGGGGCCGGGCGTGGCCTATCGCCTGTGGGAAGCCGCGGCGACCGCGGGGATGCCGCCGTTCGACCCGCCCGAAATTCACGAGAATGACCTGATGCCCGTGGTGCTCGACTGCGCGAGCTGGGGCATCATCGATCCGCGCCAGCTCGGCTGGCTCGATCCGCCGTCACCCGCCGCGATCGCCGAGGCGAAAATGCGCCTGCGGGCGATCGGCGCGCTCGGCGACGACGGGCGAATCACGGCGCACGGCAAGGCGCTTGCTTCGATCCCGTTGCCGGTACCGCTCGCGCACATGCTGCTCGATGCGGCGCGGGCAGGCGAGGCCGACCTCGCCGCGAAGCTGGCGGTGCTGCTCACCGAACCGGGGCTCGGCGGGCGCGGCGTCGATGTCGAGGCGCGGCTCGGGCGCTGGCAGGCCATGCGCGGCGACCGCTCCGAAGGCGCGTGGCGGCTGGCGCGGCGCCTCGCCGAGCTTGGCAAGAAACGCGCATCGGGCGAGAGCAAACTCGGCGAACGGTCGGTGGGTGGCTGGATCGCGACCGCCTGGCCCGACCGTGTCGCGCGCCGGCGCGCCGGCCAGCGCGGCGACTATCTGAGCGCGGGCGGCCGCGCCTACAAGCTCGACCCGCTTGATCCGCTGGCGAACAGCGAATGGCTGGCCATCGCCGACGCGCAGGGCCACGCCGCCGGGGTGCGCATTCTGGGCGCGGCGCCGATCGGCTTGGCCGAGGTCGAAACGATCTTTGCCGATCAGATCGAAAGCCGGTCGGCGAGCCGCTACGATGCCGAGGCCGACCGCGTCGACCATCGCCGCGAACGCCGCCTCGGCGCGATCGCGCTGTCGAGCGGGCAGACGGCGCGAAGCGGGGGCGCCGAGGATGATGTCGCGGTGCGCATCGCCGCGGTGCGCGAAAAGGGCCTCGGCCTGATCGGGTGGGGGCCGGTGTCGCAGGCATTGCGTCAGCGCGCGTCCTTCGCGGGGCTCGATGCGCTGTCGGCGCCCGCGCTTTCCGACAGCCTCGATATCTGGCTCGCGCCGCTGCTCGGAAAATCGCGCGGCCTGCGCGACATCGGCGACCAACGGCTCGCGGATGCGCTCTCGGGCCTGCTCGACTGGCCCGCGCGGCAGTTGCTCGAAAAGCTCGCGCCCGCCGATTTCATCACTCCCGCGGGCAGCCGCCATGCGATCGATTATGGCGCCGACGGCGGCCCGACGGTCAGCGTGCGCGTGCAGGAAATGTTCGGCCTCGCGCGCCATCCGGTGATCGGCGACCCGCCGATCCCGCTCGTTCTCGCGCTGACCTCGCCCGCGCATCGCCCGATCCAGACGAGCCGCGACATCGTCAGCTTCTGGAGCGGCAGCTGGTCCGAGGTCGCGAAAGAGATGCGAGGCCGCTATCCCAAGCATAGCTGGCCCGACGATCCGGCGAACGCGCGGGCGACCTTGCTCACCAAGGCGGCGCAGGCGCGCCGTGATACGCAATAGGCCTCGCCATCATTCGTCACCCCGGACTTGATCCGGGGTCCACCGGCGCGATGTTGGATAGATGGATCCCGGATCAAGTCCGGGATGACGAAGAGGGAGCGCACGGCTTTCCCTCTTTTCGTCTGAAATGCTTGACGCTAAGGCGACGGCAGAAGCATCCCAGTCAGGACGACCACCCATGAAAGCGCGTATCTTCCAGAAGCCCAAGAATGCAATGCAGTCGGGCCGTGCGGGCACGCAGCGCTGGTTCCTGGAATTCGCGCCCGCCGAAGCACGCAAGGCCGATCCGCTGATGGGCTGGGCCGGCAGCGGCGACACGCAGCGCCAGCTTCGCCTTGGCTTCGCGACGCAGGAAGAAGCGATCGCCTATGCGGCGAAGAACGGCATCGAGGTCGAGATCACTGCGACGCCGGTGCGCACGCTCAAGATTCAGGCCTACGCCGACAATTTCCGTTGATCAAATAAGCGTCGCCCCCGCGAAGGCGGGGGCCGTTGGAGAAGCGGCGCGGAGCTTGCTAGCGGCCCCCGCCTTCGCGGGGGCGACGGATCATTCCGCCTCGGGCTGCAGCAGCTTGTGCAGGTGGACGACGACATATTTCATCTCGGCGTCGTCGACGGTGCGCTGCGCGGCGCTGCGCCAGGCCTTTTCGGCGGACTTGTAGTCGGGATAGAGGCCGACAATATCGAGGTTGTGAAGGTCGACGAAGTCGAGGCCTTGGGGGTCGCTGACGCGTCCGCCGAAAACCAGGTGGAGCTTGCTCATCTCGGGATTCCTAAGCGTAAAGAGACTGGGGAGGGGAAGCGCAGCCCCCTATTCCCGAACGAGCCAATAGGCAAGCTAGCTGTCCGCAACCTGTCCGTCGAAGCCCGGCTCAATCGTCCTTCGTGCCGCCTTTCGGCAGCAGCGAGCCGAGCAGCGCCCCGATCGCGACCGCGCCCGCGACCAGCGCCAGCGGCTGCTTTTCGGCGACGTCCTTCAGCTTGCTGTTCGCGCGCTTGGCCTGGACCTTGCCCTTCTCATAGAACTCGCCTGCGACTTCGCGCGCAGCCTCGGCCTGTTCGCGACCTTTCGCGGCGAGTTCGCCAGTCGCGGTGCGCGTGCGGTCGGCGAGATCGCTCGTCACGGCGCGGGCGCGGCCATAGCCGTCCTGGATGCGCGCCTTCGCCGCCTCGGCCGTCGCGCGAGCATTTTCTGCGGTTTTCTCTGCAAGCTCGCTCGCTTTTGCGCGAGCTTCGTTGGCGGTTTCACTCAGGGGCTTCATCTTGGTCCTCCGTCAAATCTTCGTCGTCCGTCGGCTCTTCATCTCCGACGGGCTGAAATTTCGCCATCGCCGCGTCGGCCAGCTCCTGCACCTTCTGCGCCAGCTTGGGCGCATTTTCCCTGATCGGCTCGCGAAAAATCCAGGCGAGCCCGGCCACAGCGGCGATCGCGATCGGCAGGCGGTTGTTGCGAAACTGCTGCCGGACGGTCTGTGCGGCTTCGTCGACCTTCACGTCGACATTATATTTCCCGCGCGCATAGAGCGCGGTTGGCTTGAACGCAGCTTTCGCGACGTCGAGCCGGCGGTGCAGCTCGGCGCGCTGGAGCATCGAGCGCCGTGCGGCGTTGATCAGGCGGTTGCGCGTGCGCGGCATCAGTCGTCGGGCTCCTCGTTCGTCAGGTCGCGGCGTAGCGCGGTGCGGATGTCGCCATAAGCGACCTGCGCCCGCCATCCGGCAAAGGCCGCGATCGCCAGCAGCACGCCGACGACGATCAGGGTGGCGAGCAGCGGCCCGACGTGCGGCAGCAGCACCAGGATCGCGCCAAAGGCCAGCGCCAGCATTGCAATTCCTGCCGCCGACGCGGCGACCGCACCCCAGCCAGCGGTCCAGCTGACGCCATGCAGCGCCAGCTCGCTCCGCGCCTCGAGCAGCGCGATCTCGGCCTTCGCCGTCGCCGAGAGATTGTCCACGACCTCGTCGACAATGTCCTTGAGCGGAACGGGCGGCGTCGCGAGCGGCCGCCCGTCCGGCGCATAGCCGTGGCTCACGCGGTCATAGCCACGCGCATCGCCCTGCAGCGGCGTATCGGAATCGGGTGGAGGCATCGCCGGGCGACTGTAGCGGTCAGTCGCTGCTCGAACCACCCTTGAGCAGGCGGGCGAGCACGAAGCCGACCACCGTCGCCGCGCCGACCGCGATCGCCGGGTTCTTCTTGACCAGGTCGCGGGTCGAAGCCGCGAGTTCGTCGAGATCCTTCTTGTCGAGGCTCGAGGCGAGGCCGGCGACGGTCGCGGCGGCCGAGCGGGCGTAGTCGCCGTACTGCTTGCCGAACTTGCTGTCGACGGTGCCGGCGCCGTCCTCGAGCAGCTTCGCGAGGTTGCCGACCGCTTCGGCCGCCTTGTCCTTGCCCTTGGTCGCCGCATCGCGCGCCTTGGCCGAGGCCTGGTTGGCGAGCGTGGTCGCTTCGTCCTTCAGCGAAGCCGCCTTTTTCGAGGCTTCGGACTTGATGGTGTCGCGCGTCGCGGCGAGCTGATCGCGGATCGGATGATCCTTGGCGGCGACCTTCTTCGCCGCGGGCTTGCGCGCGGGCGCAGCCTTGGTTGCGGCGGGCTTGGCAGGCGCCTTGGGGGCGGGTTTCTTGGTGGCAGGAGTAGTGGCTTTGGCCATCGGTCGTCCTCTTCTTCTTATGCCGGGCGTCGCATAAGCGCGGCGGTTTTTCCTCTGTCTGCTTTAATATAGCAACACGCGATGAATGGTTCCATCCCCGCAGAAAAATCCGCCGAAATTCCCGTGCGGACGGTTGCACTGGCGGCAAGGCGCCGATAACAGGCGGGCGCCTTTCCCACCCGGCCCGTCGCGGGCCGTTCAGCAGGACGATCCTCCATGACCGCCATCATCGACATCCACGGCCGCGAAATCCTCGACAGCCGCGGCAATCCCACGGTCGAAGTCGATGTGCTGCTGGAGGACGGCAGCTTCGGCCGCGCCGCGGTGCCCTCGGGCGCATCGACCGGCGCGCATGAAGCGGTCGAACTGCGCGACGGCGACAAGGCGCGCTATCTCGGCAAGGGCGTGACCAAGGCGGTCGATGCGGTGAACACCGAAATCGCCGACGCGCTGATCGGCCTCGATGCCGAGGACCAGCGCGAGATCGACATGGCGATGATCGACCTCGACGGCACCCCGAACAAGGGCCGCCTCGGCGCCAACGCGATCCTCGGCGTCAGCCTCGCCGCCGCCAAGGCCGCGGCCGATGCGCGCGGCCTGCCGCTCTATCGCTATGTCGGCGGGGTCTCGGCGCGCACGCTTCCGGTGCCGATGATGAACATCATCAACGGCGGCGAACATGCCGACAATCCGATCGACGTGCAGGAATTCATGATCATGCCCGTCGGCGCCGGCAGCATCGCCGAAGCCGTGCGCTGGGGCAGCGAGATTTTCCACACGCTGAAGAAGGGGCTGTCGGCGAAGGGCCTTGCGACCGCCGTGGGTGATGAGGGCGGCTTCGCCCCGAACCTCGCCTCGACGCGCGACGCGCTCGACTTCATCGCCGCCTCGATCGACCAGGCGGGCTTCAAGCTCGGCACCGACGTCGTGCTCGCGCTCGACTGCGCCGCCACCGAATTCTTCAAGAACGGCAAGTACGAGATCAGCGGCGAGGGCCTGTCGCTGAGCCCCGAACAGATGGCCGACTATCTCGCTGCGCTCGTCAAGGATTACCCGATCAAGTCGATCGAGGACGGGATGAGCGAGGATGATTTCACCGGCTGGAAGGCGCTGACCGACCTCATCGGCGACAAGTGCCAGCTCGTCGGCGACGATCTGTTCGTCACCAATCCGGCGCGGCTGGAGGACGGCATCAAGACCGGCCTCGCCAATTCGCTGCTCGTCAAGGTCAACCAGATCGGCACCCTGTCCGAAACGCTCGACGCGGTCGATATGGCGCACCGCGCACGTTACACCGCCGTCATGTCGCACCGCTCGGGCGAAACCGAGGATTCGACCATCGCCGACCTCGCGGTCGCGACCAACTGCGGCCAGATCAAGACCGGCAGCCTCGCGCGCTCGGACCGGCTCGCGAAATACAACCAGCTGATCCGTATCGAGGAGGAACTGGGCGACATGGCGCGCTATCCGGGCGCGTCGATCTTCGGATAAGGCCATCCTGACGGATAAGTGTTGTCTGATGCCTTGACGCCGCGAATCAACTCTGATTCAAGGGCTGAAATGACCCAGCGGCACAAATTCCGGAAATCGATGAATCGGGCGGTTGGCCCTGCGGTGGCGCTGATCGCGGTGCTGGCGATGATCGGCTATATCATCTTCGGCCCGACCGGGCTCTATGCCTGGGGCGATTACAGCCAGTCGGTCGAGAAGAAGCGCGTCATCCTGAGCGAACTGACGAAGAAGCAGACCGAGCTGCAGAACCGCGTCAACCTGCTCGACCGGCGCCGCGTCGATCCCGACCTTGCCGACGAATATGTGCGCGAGAAACTGGGCGTAATGCACCCCGACGAGATCGCGATTCCGCTGGAGCCCGGCGCGAAGCCCTGAGCGGCATCGCTGCCTTCGCTGCATACGAAAACAGCAACATTGCTATACCCAAGCGGGCGTTGCCAAACAGGGCTTCGCGCTCCTATAGGGGAGCCCTGCCGTAACGGCTAACCGTAAAGGAAACCCGCCTTGGCCAAAGCCCCAGCGCGCAAAACTGCTGCGCCGAAAAACACCGCCTCCACCCCGGCTCCCGCGACCAATCGCGAGTCCCCGCGCGATCCCGCTCCCTATGACGCGACGCCCGCGGAGCTCGAGAAATTCTATCGCGAGATGCTGCTGATCCGCCGCTTCGAGGAAAAGGCGGGCCAGCTCTACGGCCTCGGCCTGATCGGCGGCTTCTGTCACCTGTACATCGGGCAGGAAGCCGTTGCGGTCGGCCTGCAGTCGGCGCTCGACGGCGACAAGGACAGCGTCATCACCGGCTACCGCGACCATGGCCATATGCTCGCTTACGGCATCGACCCAAAGGTCATCATGGCCGAACTGACGGGCCGCGCCGCCGGCATTTCGCGCGGCAAGGGCGGTTCGATGCACATGTTCAGCGTCGAGCATAAATTCTACGGCGGCCACGGCATCGTCGGCGCGCAGGTGTCGCTCGGCACCGGCCTCGCCTTCGCGCACAAGTACCGCGGCGACGGCGGCATCGCGATGGCCTATTTCGGCGACGGCGCCGCGAACCAGGGCCAGGTGTACGAAAGCTTCAACATGGCCGAGCTGTGGAAGCTGCCGATCATCTTCGTGATCGAGAACAACCAGTACGCCATGGGTACGTCGGTCAACCGCTCGTCGGCCGAAGACCAGCTTTATCGCCGCGGCGAAAGCTTCCGCATTCCCGGTATGCAGGTCGACGGCATGGACGTGCTCGCGGTGCGCGGTGCGGCCGAGGCGGCGATCGAATGGGTCCGCGCGGGCAAGGGCCCCGTGCTGATGGAGCTCAAGACCTATCGCTATCGCGGCCACTCGATGTCCGACCCCGCGAAATATCGCAGCCGCGAGGAAGTGCAGGCGGTGCGCGACAAGAGCGACGCAATCGAACATCTCAAGAAGCTGATGGAAGAGGCCGGAATCGGCGAGGACAAGTTCAAGGCGATCGATAAGGAAATCCGCCAGATCGTCAGCGACGCGGCCGACTTCGCCGAAAGCGCGCCCGAACCCGAACTGCATGAACTTTATACCGACGTGCTGGTGGAGCAATATTGAGATGGCCATCGAACTGAAGATGCCGGCACTGTCGCCGACGATGGAAGAGGGCACGCTCGCCAAGTGGCTCGTCAAGGAAGGCGATACGGTCAAGTCGGGCGACATCCTCGCCGAGATCGAGACCGACAAGGCGACGATGGAATATGAAGCCATCGACGAAGGCACGATCGCGTCGATCCTGGTCCCCGAGGGCACCGACAATGTGAAGGTCGGCACCGTGATCGCGACGATCGCCGGCGAGGTCGAAGAGGCTGCCGCTCCGGCACCTGCGCCCGTTGCTGCCCCGGCGCCTGTCGAAACGCCTGCACCGGCACCGGCCCCGGCGTCGGCCGCCGCGCCGGCACCCGCCGCACCGGCGCCGGTCGCCCGCGCGGCCGATCCGTCGGTCCCAGCGGGCACCGCGATGGTCAAGCTCACCGTCCGCGAGGCGCTGCGCGATGCGATGGCCGAGGAGATGCGCGCCGACGACCGCATCTTCGTGATGGGCGAGGAAGTCGCCGAATATCAGGGCGCGTACAAGGTGACGCAGGGGCTGCTCGACGAATTCGGCGCACGCCGCGTCATCGACACGCCGATCACCGAATATGGCTTCGCGGGGCTTGGTTCGGGCGCCGCGATGGGCGGTTTGAAGCCGATCATCGAGTTCATGACCTTCAACTTCGCGATGCAGGCGATCGACCACATCATCAACTCGGCGGCGAAGACCAACTATATGTCGGGCGGCCAGATGCGCTGTCCGATCGTGTTCCGTGGTCCCAACGGCGCGGCCAGCCGCGTCGCCGCGCAGCACAGCCAGAATTATGCGCCCTGGTACGCGAGCGTCCCCGGCCTGATCGTGATCTCGCCTTACGACGCCGCCGATGCGAAGGGACTGCTCAAGGCCGCGATCCGCAGCGAGGATCCCGTCGTCTTCCTCGAGAACGAGCTGCTCTACGGCCGCAGCTTCGAGGTGCCAGACGTCGCCGACTATGTCCTGCCGATCGGCAAGGCGCGCATCATGCGCGAGGGTCGCGACGTGACGATCGTCAGCTATTCGATCGGCGTCGGATTGGCGCTCGAAGCCGCCGACGCGCTCGCGGGCGAGGGGATCGAGGCCGAGGTCATCGACTTGCGCACGCTGCGTCCGCTCGACACCGCGACGGTGCTCGAAAGCCTCAAAAAGACCAACCGCCTCGTCGTCGTCGAGGAAGGCTGGCCGGTCTGCTCGATCGCCAGCGAACTCGCGATGGTCGCGATGGAGCAGGGCTTCGACGATCTCGACGCGCCGGTCGTGCGCGTCTGCAACGAGGATGTGCCGCTCCCCTATGCGCACAATCTCGAAAAGGCGGCACTGGTCGACACCCCGCGCGTCATCGCGGCCGTGAAGGCGATCATCAATCGCGCCTGACGCACCGGAAGCGGTAGCCTATCCGGACATTCGTGATCCGCGGGTGATGGTGGCGGTGCCGCGCGAGCGGCGCCCTGCTATCGCTGGGCTGTGGGCGCTTGCCGAACGGCTGACCAAGCTGCTGCAGGATGCGCGCGAGCCGCTGATCGGGCAGATCAAGCTCGCCTGGTGGCGCGACATGATGGCAATGCTCGCGAGAGATCCCGCGGCGCTGCCGAAGGGCGAGCCGCTGCTCGCCGAGCTTCAGACGACATGGGCGGGGCATGGGGGGCTCGACACGCTTGTCGATGCCGCCGAGGCGATGCTGCTGGCCGAGGATGCGACGGCGCGCCGCGATGCTGCGGCGGCATTCGGCGACGCGCTGTTCACCCTGTCGGGCGGCGGCGGTGGCGCCCGCTGGGGCCTGGTCTGGGGCGCGATGCTGCAGGAAGGCGAGCAGGAAGGCCGCGATTTGTTTGCCGCCGCGCGTAACCGGCCCGCGCCGCCGCGCGTATCCTTCGGCGGAAACCGTGCTTCGGTGATGCTTGACCGCTGGGCTGCCGCCATCGCCAGACATGACGGCGAACGGCGCTGGCGAGGCGAAGGGTTGTTGCTGTTGCGGCTCGGGCTGATCGGCCGCTGACCGAATAAATGCGGTCGGGACTGGAAAAGCCGCTGCCGAACATCTATCTTGCGCGGTACAGAAATAGGGTCGCAGGGGACATAGGGATGTTCAACGGGCTGATCGCCTATCTGGATTCGATCAAGGCGCGCGATCCGGCGCCGCGGTCGCGCTGGGAAATCCTCCTTTATCCGGGGCTGCTCGCCGTGGGTATGCACCGCGTCGCGCACTGGCTGTTCGAGGCGGACCTGTTTTTCCTCGCGCGTTTCGTCAATCATTTCTCGCGCTGGATGACGGGTATCGACATCCACCCGGGTGCGAAGATCGGCCGCCATCTTTTTATCGATCATGGTTTCGGCGTCGTCATCGGCGAGACCGCCGAGATCGGCGACAATGTGTCGATCTATCAGGGCGTGACCCTCGGCGGCACCGATCCCGCCAACGGCATCGGCGGCAAGCGCCACCCGACCCTGGCCGATGACGTGATCGTCGGTTCGGGTGCGCAGGTGCTGGGCCCCATCACCGTCAACCCGCGCGCGCGCGTCGGCGCCAATGCCGTCGTTACCAAGGATGTGCCCGAAGGCGCGGTGATGGTCGGCATTCCGGCGCGCTCGACCCTGGTCGATGCAGCCGAATATGCGCGCGAGTTCGTGCCCTATGGAACGCCGTGCAGCGAAACCTTCGATCCGGCGACGCAAAAGCTCGAAATCCTGCAATGCCAGCTCGAGCAGATGCAAAAACAGCTCGCGACCCTGCTCGAGGAACGCGATACGCTCGCCGCCGAACTCGACGCGCCGCGGCGCAAGGGGAGCCGGAAAAGCGCCTGATGGGGACTGTCACGCCCCTGCCGTTCGGTAACAACAGGGCGGCACCGCAGCAGACCGGCTTCGAGCGCACCGAGCTTTTACGCATTCTCGATCTCTATGGCCGGATGGTCGCGGCGGGGCATTGGCGCGACTATGCGATGGATTTCCACCGCGACGTCGCAATCTTCTCGGCCTTTCGCCGCACCGCCGAGCGTCCCGAATACCGGATAGAGAAACGCCCCGCCTTGCGGAGCCGGCAGGGCATGTGGGCCCTTGTCTCCGAAGCCGGGGCGATCCTGAAGCGCGGGGACGAGCTGTCGAACGTGCTCGCCCCCGTCGAACGCAAGCTTATGAAGCTGGTTGGGGGCTGATCGCGCGGATCGTTGCGGGCAGCTGGTTCGCCAGATGGTCGGGAAGCAGCCCGACGACCGCCGCCCGCGCATTCTGCCAGAAAGCCGAGAGCAGCAGCAGCGCCGATCCGATCACGAACGCGGTCAGTGCGACGTTGAGCTCGACCGCGCCGAAGGTGCGGAACAGCTGCGTCATCGCGAACAGCACATAGGCGAGCGCCGAGACGAGCAGCGCGCGGCGGTCGATCGCGAGCGCGATCAGGCCGAAGGCGATATAGATACCGACCACCAGGATCGCGGCGCCGCTGCCGATATCGTCGCCCCGCGTGACGCCGAGCAGGTGGAAGATCGGGTGGACCATCATCGGCGCGGCGAGCAGGTGGAGCCAGAAGGCGACGTCGCTGCGGCGCGTCTGGCGCAGCCGGTCGCTCTTGTCCCACCACATGGCGAGCGCGAAGACGCCGATGCCGGCGATGAGCACGAGGATCATCGGCAGCGTACCGTCGGGGCTCGGGACGCCGGTGATCGCGAGCACCAGGGCGACCGCGGTCGCGGCCAGCGCCGCGGTGCCAGCCGCAACGGTGATCGGCACCATGAAGCGCTTCCAGTGGAACCAGGTCGCCGCCGCAGTCACCGCGGCGATCGTGCCCGCCACCACGGCAAGCGTCGTTTCGCCGGGGTCACGGCCGAAAATATCCTCGCCATGCTTGACGAGGAAGCCGATCATCGTCGCGCAGACGCCCGCCGAAAAGGCGAGGACGAGGACGATGCTGGGCAGCGCCATGCGGCGCACGCGGGTGAAATATTCGGCGAGGAACCACGCCGATCCCGCGACGAACGCGCCGGCGAGGGCCGGGTGGATCGATTCGCCGATCCACGCCACCGCGACGAGCAGGATCACCGCGGCGATGCTGACGAAGATATCGTTGAACCCGGTGATCAGGCGGAACGATTCCTCGTCCGCTCCGGGGGCGGCGCGCACCGATGCGATATGCGACCGGAAAGCCGCGGCGGCCTCCGGCGTCAGTACCTTTGCATCGACCGCGGCTTGCAGGTCGGTTTCACTATACATCGGGGTCGTCCTTCTTAGACCGATCCCCTTGCCCCGCTTGCAGTCTACCGCACCTGTGTTACTGATGCAATACGATAAATCAGCTGAAGATATGCGATGCGCTGAGCCGCTCGCGCTGCGCCGCGGTGATCCGGTCGACCAGCCGATACGCCGCCGGGTAAAGCGCGAGGCTGACGAGCGCTGCGAAGGCGCCGATCTGCTGGCCCAAGGTCAGTTGTTCGACCGAATCCGGGTTCATCGACAGCCGGAACGAGATGTTCGAGGCGATGTTCGAAATCAGCCAGGTGGTCCACCAAAGCGTGAGCAGCCCTTCGCCTTGGTCGAGCTCGTCGCCCTGGCCGCCGTGGCTGGCGTTCCAGATCTGCCGCATCGCGGCGAAGGGCTTGTAGAGATTCGCGAAGGGGATGAAATACCAGCCGACCGCCCAGCCCGCCGTATAGTCGAAGCCGGTCGTTCCCGCGGCGACGATGTTCGCGGCGGCGCGGTATATCCACATCGAGAAAAACACGATGGTGACGATCGTCAGCAGACCGTCGGCGAGCGCCACAGCGGCATAGATCGCGGCACCGCTGCCGGGTTCGGCGCCTTCCTCGGGCGAAATCAGGCCCTGCAGCTCGGCGACCTGACCGATCAGGACCGCCGCGATCGTCACGAAACCCGCGATCAGCAATATCTTGAGCAGCTTCGCCCGCTGTCCCAGCAGGTCGATGCCCTCGGCAAGGCCCATCTCCGCCATAATGTCCCCCTTTGCAGGGGACGCCGCCCCGGCGTCCCCGTGGAGGGCGATGCTATCAGGCTCCGGCCAGCGCCTGCAAGGCGCGCATCACGCCCATCGACTGCTCGGCGCCCGATTGCGGGACAATCTCGCCGTTGCGGTCGATGATCTTCTCCCACGCCGCGGCGACGCCCTCGGGCGTCCGCTCGCCTTCGGGCAGCGCGACGCCGGGGGTCATGGTGACATAGGCGGCGTGGAACGCCCCCGCGCCCGCGCCGACGATCATGTTCGTCGGGGCATCCTCGCTCACCAGATACAGCGCCGCCGGGACGACATTCTCGGGCGTGAACTTCTCGAACAGTTCGGGCGGGAAAATGTCTTCGGTCATGCGCGTGCCCGCGACCGGCGCGATCGTGTTGCAGCGGATGTTGTACTTCGCGCCCTCGAGGTGGAGCGTCTTGGTCAGCCCCGCAAGGCCCAGCTTCGCCGCGCCGTAATTGGCCTGCCCGAAATTGCCGTAGAGGCCGGTCGAGGAGGCGGTCATCAGGATGCGGCCATAGGCCTGCTCGCGCATGATGTCCCACGCGGCCTTGGTGACATTGGCGCTGCCGAGCAGGTGGACCTTGACGACGAGGTCGAAGTCGGCGGGCTCCATCTTCGCGAAGCTCTTGTCGCGCAGGATGCCGGCGTTGTTGATGAGGACGTGGACGCCGCCCCATTCTTCCTTCGCGCGTGCCACCATCTCGACCATCTGCTCATATTCGGTGACGCTGCCGCCGTTCGACATCGCGGTGCCGCCCGCCGCCCGGATTTCCTCGACCACGGCGAGCGCCGCATCCGAATGGCCGGTGCCGTCGCGCGCGCCGCCGAGGTCGTTGACGACCACCTTCGCCCCGCGCCGCGCGAGTTCGAGCGCATAGGCGCGGCCGAGCCCGCCGCCCGCGCCGGTCACAATGGCAACACGTCCGTCAAATTTGATCGTCATGATGGTCTCCCTGGGGGGCAGCGAAAGGTTGCCCGATAAAACCGGAACGTCCTTACCCGTTCGGGCCCGGCAGGCAAGGGGTCAGGAAAATGAGTCGCTGCAACAAAAATGTCATCGAAACGACGTGCAAATGTCATTCTATTGTCATAGCGGCGCAGCGAGATTGTCACCTTTCGCAACGGAGCAAATCCCCCATGCGTCACGTCCTTGCCGCCAGCCTGCTGGCGACCACGATGCTCAGCCTGCCGTCGACCGCCCATGCGCAGGCGATGTCGGCCGACGAAGCCGCCGCGCTCCGCGCCGAACTCGATGCGCTGAAGGCAAAGGTACAGACTCTCGAGGCGCGGCTCGACGCGGCAACGACCCCGTCCGCGCCCGCTCCGGCCCCCGTGATTGCTGCTCCGGCGCCCGCCGCGCCGAGCGTCACGGCCAAGCCCGCAACCGAAATCGCGTGGAAGGGTGCCCCCGAGCTCAAGACCGCCGACGGCTGGAGCTTCAAGCCGCGCGGCCGCCTGCAGGTCGATGTCGCCAGCATCGACGCGCCCGCGGGGGTGACCGACACGCACGGCGGCCTCGCCACCGAATTTCGACGCGCCTATCTCGGCATGGAAGGCAAGATTCCGGGCGGTTTCGGCTATCGGATCGAGGCCGATTTCGCCAATAGCGCGGTCGATCTGACCGACGTGTATCTGACCTACGCGACCGGCCCGCTGACCGTCACGGCGGGGCAGCAAAAGCCCTTCTGGTCGCTCGACGAGCTAACCAGCGACCTCTTCACCTCGATGCTCGAGCGCGCGGCCTTCACGCAGGCCTTCGGCTTCGAACGCCGCGTCGGGCTGTCGGCGCAATATAAGGGCAAGGCGCTGCTGCTGCAGGGCGGGGTGTTCGGCGACAATGCGAACGACCTCAACAGCGATTCGAACAACAGCGTCAGCCTCGACGCGCGGGCGATCTGGATGCCGAAGTTCGGCAACACCCAGCTCCATCTCGGCGGCTCGGGCCACTGGCGCAACATCAACGACGCGCCCGCCGTGCGGTATGCGTCGCGGCCCTTCGTCCACACGACGAACAGCCGGATCGTCGACACGGGCACGTTCAACGCGACCAGCGAACGCGGCCTCGGCGTCGAAGCGGCTGCCCTCGCGGGCCCGTTCCACGTCGCGGGCGAAGGCTTCTGGCAGACCGCGCGCCGTCCGGGCTTTGCCGATCCGACCTTCTTCGGCGGTTATGCCGAGGTCGGCTATGTGCTGACGCGCGGCGACGCGCGCATCTACAAGGACGGCGCCTTCGACCGCCTCGCCCCGTCGCGTCCGATCAACGCCGGCGGCCCCGGCGCGATCGAGGTCAATGCGCGCTACGACTATCTCGACCTTAACGATGCGGGCATTGTCGGAGGCCGCCAGCGCACGCTCGGCGTGTCGCTCGTCTGGGCCCCGATCTCCTACGTCCGCCTCACCGCGAACTACGGCCGCCTGATGTTCGACGACGCCGCGATCGGCACCCCGACCGGCGACCGCGACTATTCGGCCGACGCCTTCGGCCTCCGCACGCAGATCGACTTCTGATAGGGTCGGTATTTGGGGTGGATTCCCGACACTCGTCACCCCGGACTTGATCCGGCGTCCAGAAGGCGAGGGTGGCCATGGATCCCGGATCAAGTCCGGGATGACGAAGAGGGACTGTCGGAATTGGGGTGGGAAGCGGACATCCTTCTGTGATCCCCGGCGAAAGCCGGGGCCCAGGGAATTCTCACACAAGCCTGGTGCTTTGCCGCTCTGGGCCCCGGCTTTCGCCGGGGATCACAATGCCCGCAACCGATCGAACCCGCTCATCGCAGCCAGATCGGCGGCAAATGAAACACCCCGACCGAAATTCTCAGATGCTCTTCCCGGCATCCAGCGCATAACCCGCCGAGCGCACGGTGCGGATGATATCCGCCGTGCCCGGCAGGTTGATCGCCTTGCGCAGGCGGCGGATATGGACGTCCACGGTGCGCAGTTCGATGTCGCTGTCCTGGCCCCACACGCTGTCGAGCAATTGCCCGCGCGAAAAGACGCGCCCCGGATGCTCCATGAAATGACGCAGCAGGCGAAACTCGGTCGGACCCATCGCGACGATCTGGCCGCCCCGCACCACCTTGTGCGCGACCGAGTCCAGTTCGATATCGGCATAGGCGAGCAGCTCGCCCGCCAGCGCCGGGCGCAGGCGGCGCAGCACCGCCGAGACGCGCGCGACGAGTTCGCGCGGGCTGAACGGCTTGGTGACATAATCGTCGGCGCCGGTTTCGAGGCCGCGGATGCGATCCTCTTCCTCGCCGCGCGCGGTGAGCATGATGATCGGGACGTTCGCCGACTTGGGGTTGCGGCGCAGGCGCCGGCAGACCTCGATCCCCGGCAGGCTCTCGATCATCCAGTCGAGCAGAACGATGTCGGGCACGCGTTCCTCGACGAGGACGAGCGCCTGCTCGCCGTCGGGGGTCTGGCGGACCGAAAAGCCCTCGCGTGCGAAGTGCCAGACGATCAGCTCGGCGATCGCCTCGTCGTCCTCGATCAGCAGCAGGTCGGGCTGCGGCATCAGCCCTTCTCCTGCCCCGAGGAGGCCGCGCCTTCGGGCGTCTCGCCGCGTTCGCGTTCCTCCATCCGCTCGCCGGTCACGACATAATAGACCATTTCGGCGATGTTCGTCGCATGGTCGCCCATGCGCTCGAGGTTCTTGGCGACGAACAGCAAATGCGCGCTCTCGGTGATGTGCTTCGGATTTTCCATCATGAAGGTGACGAGCGTGCGGAAGATGCTGTTGTAGAAATCGTCGACATTCTTGTCGCGAACCGTCACGCGCACGGCGAGTTCGGCGTCGCGCGCCGCGAAGCTGTCGAGCGCGTCGTGGATGAGTTCGGCGACGTTCGACGACATCGACATCAGCAGCGGGATCGACTCGATCGACCGCGTCTGGTCCATCAGCGCGACGCGCTTCGCGATATTCTTCGCATAATCGCCGATCCGCTCGACGACCGAGACGATCTTCAGCGCCGCGATCATCTCGCGCAGATCGTCGGCCATCGGTGCGCGCAGCGCGATCGTCTGCGTCGTGAGCTGCTCGATCTCGGCTTCGAGCGCGTCGATCTTCTTGTCGTCGCGCACGACCTGCGCCGCAAGGTCGAGGTCGCCATTGTTCAGCGCGCTCATGGCCTGCAGCAACGCCTGTTCGGCGCGCCCGCCCATTTCGCTGATCAGGCCGCGGAGGCGGTTCAGATCCTCGTCGAACGCCTTGACGGTATGATCGTTGGTAACTGCCATTGCTTCGTCCTTGTTCGGCCGGGGTTTAGCCGTAGCGGCCGGTGATATAGTCCTTGGTGCGTTCTTGCTTCGGGTTGGTGAAGATGTCGGTGGTCCTGCCGTACTCGACCAACGTCCCGAGGTGGAAAAAGGCGGTGCGCTGCGACACGCGGGCCGCCTGCTGCATGTTGTGGGTGACGATCACGATCGCATATTTGCCGCGCAGTTCGTGGATCAGTTCCTCGATCTTCGCGGTCGCGATCGGGTCGAGCGCCGAGCAGGGCTCGTCCATCAGGATGACTTCGGGGTCGACCGCGATCGCGCGCGCGATGCACAGGCGCTGCTGCTGGCCGCCCGACAGCGCGGTGCCGCTCTCGCCCAGCCGGTCCTTGACCTCGTCCCACAGACCGGCGCGCACCAGCGCGCGCTCGACGATGACGTCGAGGTCCGCCTTCGACGGCGCCAGGCCGTGGATGCGCGGACCGTAACCGACATTGTCATAGATCGACTTGGGGAAGGGGTTCGGTTTCTGGAACACCATGCCGACGCGCGCGCGCAGCTGCACGACGTCCATCGACGGCGCATAGATGTCCTCGCCGTCGAGCAGGATCGTGCCGGTGACGCGCGCGCTGGCGACCGTGTCGTTCATGCGGTTGAGCGAACGCAGGAAGGTCGACTTGCCGCAGCCCGACGGGCCGATGAAGGCGGTGACCAGGTCGGTCCCGACGTCGATCGACACGTCGTTGATCGCCTGCTTTTGCCCATAGAAGACGTCGACGCCCTTGGCGGTCATCTTGGGGTCGGCGATGGTCAAATCATCTTGGGTCATGGTCACCAGCGTTTTTCGAACTTGTTGCGAAGATAGATCGCCAGCGCGTTCATCGACAGCAGCACGATGAGCAGCACGATGATCGCGGCGGAGGTCTTCTCGACGAAGCCCCGGTCGACTTCGTCCGACCAGAGGAAGATCTGCATCGGCAGCACCGTCGAGGGCGAACAGATGCCGCCCGGCACGTCGCCGATAAAGGCGCGCATCCCCACGAGGAGCAGCGGCGCGGTCTCGCCCAGCGCGCGCGCCATGCCGATGATCGTGCCGGTCAGGATGCCGGGGAGCGCGAGCGGCAGGACATGATGGAACACCACCTGCACCGGGCTCGCCCCGACGCCGAGCGCGGCGTCGCGGATCGAGGGCGGCACCGCCTTGATCGCGTTGCGGCTGGCGATGACGATCACCGGCATCGTCATCAGCGCCAGCGTCAGCCCGCCGACGAGCGGGCTCGCCTGGCAGATGCCGAACCAGTTGATGAACACCGCCAGCGCGAGCAGGCCGAAGATGATCGACGGCACCGCGGCGAGGTTGTTGATCGACACTTCGATGAGGTCGGTCCAGCGGTTCTTCGGCGCATATTCCTCGAGATACAGCGCGGCGAGCACCCCGGTCGGAAAGGCGATCAGGAAGGCGATGAAGATCGTCAGCACCGACCCCTTGAGCGCCCCCCAGATGCCCGCAACCGCGGGATCGGTCGCGTCGGCATTCTTGAAGAAGGGCCAATGGATGCCGGTCGACAGCTTGCCGTCGCGCTGCAGCGCGTCGACCTTCGCCCCCAGCGCGCCTTTCGCGCCTTCCTTGGCGGCGATGTCGACTTCGGACGAGGCGGGGAGATGGAAGACCGTCTTGCCCTGCAGGATCGCGGGGTCGGCCTTGATTTGCTTGCGCACTTCTTTCCACGCATTTTCGCTGATCATCTTCGCGCCCTCGGCGCCCAGCGCCTCGCCGGCGGCGAAGGCGACGATGTCGGCGAGCCCCGCATTCGCGATCGCCTGATCGGCGTCGGCATCGCCGAGCCGCGACGCATCGACCGTCAGCGGCATCGCCTTGAAGTCGATCGGCACCTCGACGTTCGTATAGGTGAAGCCGCGCAGGCCGTTGCCGACCATCACGAACAGCAGGAAGGCGAGGAAAAAGCCCGAGAGCAGCACCGCGCCCAGCCCGAACAGCTTGAAGCGGCGCTCGGCGGCATAGCGGCCCGCGATGCGCTTCTGCATCGCGGCGCCTTTCCAGTCGGTCGGGGCGGTGTCCCTATTCATAAGCTTCGCGATACTTTTTGACGATGCGCAGCGCGACGATGTTGAGCAGCAAGGTCACGATGAACAGCACGAGGCCGAGCGCGAAGGCGGCGAGCGTCTTGGCGCTGTCGAATTCCTGGTCGCCGGTGAGCAGCTTGACGATCTGCGCGGTCACCGTGGTGACGCTGGCGAAGGGGTTGGCGGTGAGGTTGGCGGAGAGGCCCGCGGCCATCACCACGATCATCGTCTCGCCGATCGCGCGGCTGACCGCGAGCAGGATGCCGCCCATCACGCCCGGCAGCGCGGCGGGGATCAGCACCTGGCGGATCGTCTCGTTCGGCGTCGCGCCGAGCGCGAGCGATCCGTCGCGCATCGCCTGCGGCACCGCGTTGATGCTGTCGTCGGCCATCGACGAAACGAAGGGGATGATCATCACGCCCATGACGATCCCCGCGGCGAGCGCGCTTTCGGTCGAGGCGTTCGGAATGCCCAGCATCACCGCGAATTCGCGCAGGGCAGGGGCGACGGTCAGCGCCGCGAAATAGCCGTACACCACCGTCGGCACGCCCGCGAGGATCTCGAGCAGCGGCTTCACCCAGCGGCGCACGCGCGGCGCGGCATATTGCGTCAGATACACCGCGGTCATCATCCCGATCGGGATCGCGACGATCATCGCGATGATCGCGCCGATCAGCACCGTACCCCAGAACAGCGGGATGCCGCCGAAGGTATCGGGCTGCGGCGCGCCGCTCGTCGGCGCCCATGTCGTCCCGAACAAGAGCTCGGCGGGCGAGACGAGGCGGAAGAAGCGGATCGATTCGAACAGCAAGGACAGCACGATGCCGAAGGTCGTCAGGATCGCCACCAGCGACGCGAGCAGCAGCACCGCCATGACGATCTTCTCGACCCGCGTCCGCGCGCGAAAATCGGGCCGGATCCGCGTGAAGGCGTAGAGCCCGCCCGCCAGCGCCAGCGCCAGCATCGCGGCGATGCCGATCCACGCATAGAAATGCGTCGCGTCGGCATAGGGCTGGACCAGCGGCGCCGCGGCGGGAATCCGCACCGCGGCCTGCGCGCCCTGCGCGACATTGCGCGCGTCGGACAGGATCGCGCCGCGCTCGAAGCCGAAGGCGGGCAGCCCCTGCGCCGCCTCGCTCGCGAGCACGCTGTTGGTGATCAGGCCGGGCGACACCGCCGACCAGACGGCAAGGAAGATCGCGGCGGGGGCGAACAGCCACAGCGCGACGTACCAGCCGTGATATTGCGGGCGCGAATGCAGCTTGGCGTGCGCGCGGCCCGCCAGCATCAGCGAGCGCGCCCGGCCGGCAAGCCAGCCGATCAGGGCAAGCCCCGCGATCAGCAGCAGTAAGGCGGCGGCGTTGAAAGTCACTGTGTCCCCGTTATCCTGTCCGGATCCCCCCGTCACCCCAAGCGGTATGACGTGGCAGTTTCATGACTCTGCGTCACAATTTCCAAAATCACCGGATCTGCCAATCCCGTTCGCATCGAGCGAAGTCGAGATGCCCCTCGACCATGCGCCGACCCGATGGGTGTCTCGACTTCGCTCGACACGAACGGGGTGGGAAGGTGACGTAAAAAACGGTGGCCGGGGAAGGGGATGTGGGCCCCTCCCTCCGGCCACCCGCGGGGGAGATTACTTCAGCTCCGCGCCGTCCAGCACGGTCATGCCCTTGGCGTTCGCCGCGGCCTTGTCCGCGACGTCCTTCGGCGACACGACGAGGCCCTTGGCGGCGAGGTAGCCGCCCGCCGCCGCGCCCTTCAGGAATTCGGTGACATATTCGGCGAGGCCGGGGATCACGCCGACATGCGCTTTCTTGACATAGATGAACAGCGGGCGCGAACCCGGATAGCTGCCGTCGGCGATCGCGGCATAGGTCGGCGCCACGCCCTGCACCGGCACCGCCTTGATCTTGTCCTTGTTGGCGTCGAGATAGCTGAAGCCGAAGATGCCCAGGCTGTCGGGGTTCTTGTCCAGCTTCGAGATGATGAGGTTATCATTCTCGCCCTGCTCGACATAGAAGGGCGCGCCGCGCAGCGCGGTGCACACCTCTTCATGCTTGTCCTTGTCGCTGTCCTTCAGCGCCTTCATCTCGGGGTTGGCGTCGCAGCCCTTGCCGAGGATCAGCTCCTTGAACGCATCGTACGTGCCGCTGGTCGACGGCGGCCCGAAGACCGAGATGGCGACCGCGGGCAGCGCCGGGTTGACGTCCTTCCACGTCTTCGCGGTGTTCGGCTTGCCATAGGGGTTGGCAGCCAGAGCCTTATAGACGTCTTCTTCCGACAGCTTGAAGCCGGGGCCGCGCTGCGCTTCGCCCAGCGCGATGCCGTCGATGCCGACCTGGATTTCGACGATGTCCTTGACGCCATTCTTGGCGCAGGTGTCGAATTCCTTCTTCTTCATGCGGCGCGAAGCGTTCGCGATGTCGGGGGTGTCGCCGCCGACGCCGGCGCAGAAACGCTCGAAGCCGCCGCCGGTGCCGGTCGAATCGATCTTCGGCACCTTGTTGCCCGTCGCCTCGGCGAATTTTTCGCCGACCGCGGTAGCAAAGGGATAGACGGTCGAGGAGCCGACGGCGCTGATATAATCGCGCGCGGCACCGCCCGAGGACGCCTGATCCTGACAAGCCGAAAGCGCCAGCGCGGCGGTCGCGGCGCAGGCGAGCAGGCCGGTGATGCGGGCAAATTTCTTCACCATGAAATGATCCTGTCGGGGGTCGTTACCGAACCAAGCCGCCACCCCCGCGGCGACTCGCTGAGGGCCATTTGGGGGTTTTGTGTGACGCGTTTGTGACAGTTGGTGTCATGGAAGTGTCATGGACTATTTCGTCGTGGCGTCACGCAACGCCGCTTGCTTCATAGGGACAAAACTCTGCCGGCGAGGACTTGACGATAAAACGAGCTTGCAATTGTTTCGCGAACTCTTGTTTCGCGCGAAGAATGAATGCGGAAGCAGCGGGTATACGAACCTTAGAGCAAATCACGATCGCCGCCACATGCTTCTCCCTCCTTGATTTTAGCTCAGAAGAGGAAATCGTCTGAGCTAGTTGATTTTTAGCATGCTCAAGGTCTGTTCCTTTCAATTCTATAAATAAAGAACATACATTCGGGCGCCGTAAAAGCTTGTCGCAGCGAATCCCGGTTGTGATAAGACATCCATCAATCTCGCATCGCTCAAATTCGTGATTATCGGGATTGCGAAAAACCACAGACGATTTTTTCTCTTCAAATTTGATTTTTGAATGAGAGACGATCTCGCAACAGCCTTCGGTCATTAGGATATCTTCATTTCTATATCGAGAAGCTTGTCAAAATCACTGACAATATCGTCAGATATGGAATCAAGGTAAGAGCTGTCGATAATCCCATCGTCTCCGACAATATCTGTCACAAATCCATCTTGAATTGCGTAAGCGCTGAATTGATTTGGAAGAATCCATCGATCTCTAGGTACAACTTCATTGATATCCGTGTTGCGCTTTTTCCTCCTAGAGAGCGATCCCGCTTTCAGGAAGACATTCAGCCGTCCCATGATATAGGGTGAGTGGGTAGTCAGAATAAGGCTTCGTGTATTCTCGGTAAATCTAAGGCTGTCAAAGATGTACCCCAAAAACGCGCTCTGGGCGGTAGGGAACAAGTGGGCCTCTGGTTCTTCTATGTAAAGTATTTCCCTCTGCGGGGACTTATTTCCTTTTCTAATTTCCTCGATTTCTGCAAAATATCTAATGAGCGTCCACATCGGCAACAATTCTTGCTGCCCGCTGCTCAAGGAAGAAAAGGGGACTTTGCGCCCATCTCTAGTTTTGACATATTCTGCTTCAGGTTCGTAGACGATCTCGCCGCCAAAAAGTCGGTCCGTAAAATCCATATTTCGAGCACGAAACTCGTCACCCATGCGCCTATTAAACATATTCCCGCCAAATGATGCGTTGTGTTCTCTGAGATTCGAAAACAGCTTCGCAAAGCGGATGGTGATAGGGTCAAGGTTGCTGAAATTATCGAAACCAGCGACCATTTTACCAATACTGGTAAAAAATGCCCGGCCGGCAGGAATGAAGGTTTGAGAGTTTACAAACTCATTTCTTAGCTCCTTCGAGATTCTGGCGCGAAGTGTGTCTCGCAGGCGCCAGATGTCGTCGAATGGATCAGTGCTTCCTCTTGCAGCCTGATCAAAAAGATCTTGATCAAGCGAACGTCTTTTAATGTTATTGAAGGCGGAAAGGGATTTCCTATAAAAATCTTCAAACCAATCCGAGAATGATATCGCGAGTTCTTCTGTAGGGCGATTATTTTTTGTTCGCCTTAAGATTCGAACATAAAAATCGCCTGATGCGTAGCTAATATTAAAACGCTCTTTCCCCCAAGCTGAAGGAGGAAACCAAGATCGGAAATTTTTTCCAATAGTCCTTTTAAATTCTTCAAACGAGTCTCCTCGTTCAGCAGCTTTAATGTGCAGATCTAGTATATCTGCAAAGAAGTAGTTTAGCTTGGTGGTGACGCTCTTTCCGCTGCCTTGGGGGCCAATTATTGCTACAACTGGGGTGACCTCAAACTCAGCTTCTTTGAGGCAGGAAAAATTGCTTATGCTTAATATCGTCATCGCTTGCTCGAACGATTGGAGGCCGGAATGGCATGATTTCCGCCCTATGTTGAACGACAGACCGCCAGTCGTCAAATTCTCAGTTGAGTAGGCGAAATATGACGATCCTCATCACCGGCCACGTCATCCTCACCTCAGAACATCGCGAGCGCATGATCGCGCTCGGCGCCGAGCATAGCGCGCGGTCGCGGGGCGAGCCGGGGTGTCTGGCGCACAACTGCCATATCGATGTCGAGAACCCCGACCGGCTGATGTTCGTCGAGGAGTGGGAGAGCATCGACGCGGTGCGCACCCATTTCGCGGTCCCCGCGTCTGCCGCCTTCGTCGCCGAAATGCGCGCGCTCTCGCCCGAGCAGCCCGCGATCCGCATCTATGCCGCCGAGGATATCACGGCAAAGCTGATGGGGGCTTAGACAAGATTATCTCACGCGAAGACGCGAAGACGCGAAGGGGTTGCGTGGGGTTTCTGGCGGCGGGTTCGGCCGCTGGCGGCGTCAAGTCTCACACAAAGACACAAAGAGGGCGGCTGGGGCCGCTGATGCCGCGTGCCAATCGGGCGTTGGACGACGTAAGGCCGGACGTCGTCCGGCTTTGATCGAGGCTACCGTCGTTCGGCAATCGACCGGTAGCGCCCGAAAACAGCCCTCTTTGTGTCTTTGTGTGAGAAATCCCTTCCTTCTTCTTCGCGCCTTCGCGCCCCTTCGACTGCCTTGGCAGGCGCTCAGGACAGGCTTCGCGTGAGATATTTTTTCCATCACGCACGAAGCGGGGTGCCGGAATGGCTTCGCCTTGCCCGCCACTCCATTGTTTGCCACAGCTTCGCCGCGCAGCGCGCGCCGCATCGGGGAGCAAATGAGCGGGTTCGAATTCATCTTTTCGCTGTTCGGGCTGATCCTCGGCCTCGCGCTCGCCGAGGGGCTGGGCGGATTGAGCCGCGCGCTGAAGGCCAGCCACCGCGTGCGCATCGGCTGGCCGACCGCGCTGCTCGGCCTGTTCGTGTCGTGCGACGTCGTCACCTTCTGGATGTACGGCTGGTCCTTGCGCGACCTGCTGCCCCTGAACTGGCCAGTGCTGTTCGGCGGCTTCATCGTCACCGCCGTCTATTTCGTCGCCGCCAGCCTTGTCTTTCCCGACGATCCCGATGCGTGGGACGACCTCAACGCCCATTTCGACAAGCACCGGCGCAAGGTGATCGGCGGCATCCTGCTCTGCAATGTCGCATTGATCGCCAGCGTCGCGGCGCTCGACGGATTGCCGCCCCTCGACCTGCGCCGGCTCGTCCTGACCTGGAGCTTCTTCCCCGTCGCGGCGCTCGCGATCCAGGCAAAGGACCGCCGCATCGTCTGTGCTTGCCTGATCTGGCTGATCGCACTCTATCCGCTCTCGGCGGTGTGGCGCTGAGGCGCACGCCATTCCGCAAATCGGCTCGTTCGGCGCGATCAATCGAAGCTGTAGACGTCCTTGAAGCCTTTGCTCCTCGCGTAGCTGTTACCCGCCTGCTGCGCGACTTTGAGCCCCTGTTGAAGGACGGGGAAAATGACGCCCAAGTCGGATTGCATGTGCGTCTCCGTTTCCTTTTGCAGCGCCGCGACGCGCTCGATCAGTGCGGCGCCCCCGGGCGATCGAAACAAGGCCTGCTGCGTTGCCTCGAACGCTCTGGAATCGAATTGTGCACCTAAATCGGCGCGTTTCGCTGCGCCCACGGCCGTGTCGCCGTCGCGAACCTCGACGCGTATCTTGACGATGGAATAGACGGCACCGCGATAGGTATCTGCCAGCCGGCCCAATTCGGCGGGCGTAAATCGCGCGCTTATACGCGCGCGTGTCTTGTCGTGGACCTCGTCGAGCTTAGCGGGGAGGTTCTTCTCGCAATAGGCGACCAGGCTGGCGACCATCGCATCGTGAATGCCGGGAATCGCCTGTTCGAGCGCGATCTCGTCGGGCCAGGTTTCCAGCCGGGTACGATATACTTTCGAGCAGCTGTCGAGCATCATGGCTTCGACGGGAGCCAGCGGCATGAAGAAATGCGCCATGATGTCGAGATCGGACATACCTGCGGCCGCAACCGCAACCGCAGGCGGTTCGGCGAGCGCGCCCGTCGCCATCCCGGCGGAAGCCAGCAGCGCTGCCGACAAGGCCGTCCTGGTTTTCATGCGGTGATTCCCCCAATCCGACGCAGGAGCGTCCCCGCCCCTTAGCCCGCCGCCAGCATCGGTGCAAGATATTGCCCGGTGTAGCTGCGCGGTTCTTTCACCACCTGCTCGGGGGTCCCCGCGGCAACGATCTCGCCGCCCTTGACGCCGCCCTCGGGGCCAAGGTCGAGGATATAGTCGGCAGTCTTGATGACGTCGAGATTATGCTCGATCACGATCACGCTGTTGCCCTGCTCGACCAGCGCCTGCAGCACTTCGAGCAGCTTGCGCACATCCTCGAAATGCAGCCCGGTGGTCGGCTCGTCGAGGATGTAGAGCGTCTGCCCGGTCGAACGCCGCGACAGCTCCTTCGCCAGCTTCACCCGCTGCGCCTCGCCGCCCGACAAGGTCGTCGCCTGCTGCCCGACCTTGATATAGCCGAGCCCCACGCGGACGAGCATTTCCATCTTGTCGCGGATCGCGGGCACCGCCTTGAAGAACTCCGCGGCATCCTCGACCGTCATGTCGAGCACGTCGGCGATGCTCATCCCCTTGAACTTCACCTCTAGCGTTTCGCGGTTGTAGCGTTTGCCGTGGCACGTCTCGCACGTCACATAGACGTCGGGCAGGAAGTGCATCTCGATCTTGATGAGCCCGTCGCCGGTGCAGGTCTCGCAGCGCCCGCCCTTGACGTTGAAGCTGAAGCGCCCGGGCTTGTACCCGCGCGCCTGCGCCTCGGGCAGCCCCGCGAACCAGTCGCGGATCACCGTGAAGGCGCCGGTATAAGTGGCGGGGTTCGACCGCGGGGTGCGGCCGATCGGCGACTGGTCGATGTCGATCACCTTGTCGCAATGTTCGAGCCCGGTCAGGCTGTCGTGCGGCCCCGCGACCAGCCGCGCGCCGTTCAGCGTCCGCGCCGCGCTGGCGTAGAGCGTGTCGATGACAAGGCTCGACTTGCCCGACCCCGACAGGCCGGTGACGCAGGTGAAGGTGCCGAGCGGGATCGTCGCGGTGACATTCTGAAGATTGTTTGCGCGCGCGCCCTTCAGCACCAGGTCGAAGCCGTTGCCGGGGCGGCGGCGCGTCGGCACCTCGATCTTCTTCGCGCCGGTCAGATACGCCGCGGTCAGGCTCTTCTTGTTCGCCAGCACCTGCTTCAGCGTCCCCTCGGCGACGATCTCGCCGCCGTGGACGCCCGCGCCGGGGCCCATGTCGACGACATAGTCGGCGTGGCGGATCGCGTCCTCGTCATGTTCGACGACGATCACCGTGTTGCCGAGGTCGCGGAGGCGCTTGAGCGTCGCGAGCAGCCGGTCGTTGTCGCGCTGGTGCAGGCCGATGCTCGGTTCGTCGAGCACGTAGAGGACGCCCGACAGGCCGCTGCCGATCTGGCTGGCGAGGCGGATGCGCTGGCTTTCGCCGCCGCTCAAGGTGCCCGACGTGCGGTTGAGGTTGAGATAGTCGAGCCCGACATTGTTGAGGAAGCCGAGCCGCTCGTTGATTTCCTTCAGAATCGCCTTCGCGATCTGCCGCTGCGTCTCGTTCAGCTTCTCGTCGAGCGTGCTGAACCACGCGAGCGCGTCGGCAACCGAGCGCTGCGCCGACATGCTGATATTCTCGCCCGCGATCTTCACCGCCAGCGGTTCGGGGCGCAGCCGCGCGCCGTGGCACGTTTCGCACGGCTGCGCGGTCTGGTACTTGCCCAGCTCCTCGCGCATCCACGCGCTCTCGGTCTGCAGCATCCGGCGGTTGAGGTTGCCGATGACACCTTCGAACGCCTTGTGCGTCGTATAGGTGCGCTTGCCGTCCTTGAAGGTCAGCTCGACCGGCATCCCGCCGGTGCCGAAGAGGATGATCTGCTGCACCGCGCCGGGCAGGTCCTGCCACGGTGTGTCGAGGCTGAAGTCATAGGCTTTGCCCAGGCTTTCAAGCACTTGCATATAATAGGGCGAGGGCGGGTTCGATTTCGCCCACGGCACGACCGCGCCCTTCTTCAGGCTCAGCGCATGGTTGGGGACGACCAGGTCGGTGTCGAACTCCAGCCGCTCGCCCAGGCCATCGCACGCCGGGCAGGCGCCCTGCGGCGCGTTGAAGCTGAACAGCCGCGGCTCGATCTCCGCAATCGTGAAGCCCGACACGGGGCAGGAGAATTTCTCGCTGAATATCAAGCGGTTGGCCGGTATTCCCGCGCCCTTCATCGCCCCCCCGGCATCTTCCTCCTCGCGCCCCGGCACCGGCCCGTCGGCCATGTCGACATACGCGACACCTTCGGCAAGTTTCAGCGCCGTCTCGAAACTGTCGGCAAGCCGCGTCTCGATCCCCTC
Source organism: Sphingopyxis sp. H073 (assembly GCF_001468395.1). GTDB lineage: Bacteria > Pseudomonadota > Alphaproteobacteria > Sphingomonadales > Sphingomonadaceae > Sphingopyxis. The sequence continues at coordinate 242,493 of NZ_LNSG01000005.1, forward strand.
GCGCACCACGATGCGGTCGACCACGACCTCGATGTCATGCTTGTACTTCTTGTCTAGCGCCGGCGCGTCCTCGATCTCGTAGAACTCGCCGTCGATGCGGACGCGGGTGAAGCCTTCCTTCTGCCACTGCGCCAGCTCCTTGCGATACTCGCCCTTCCGCCCGCGCACGACCGGCGCGAGCAGATAGGCGCGCGTGCCCTCGGGCAGCTCCATCACCCGGTCGACCATCTGGCTCACATTCTGCGCCGAAATCGGCTCGCCGGTAACGGGCGAATAGGGGATGCCGACGCGCGCCCATAGCAGGCGCATATAGTCGTAGATCTCGGTGACAGTCGCAACCGTCGAGCGCGGGTTTCGGCTCGTCGTCTTCTGCTCGATGCTGATCGCCGGCGACAGCCCGTCGATATGCTCGACGTCGGGCTTCTGCATCATCTCGAGGAACTGGCGGGCATAGGCCGACAGGCTCTCGACATAGCGCCTCTGACCCTCGGCATAGATGGTGTCGAAGGCGAGGCTCGATTTGCCCGAGCCCGACAGGCCGGTGATCACGATCAGGCTGTCACGCGGCAGGTCGACGTCGACGCCCTTAAGATTATGCTCGCGCGCGCCGCGCACCGAAATATGGGTGAGACTCATGGGAGGGGTATGTTCCAGATTTGTTCTATTGGCGCAAGAGGCGGTTCCGCACCGGTTCGCCGGTAAGATAGGAGGCCCGGCGCCGCACCGCAATGCGGTGGCATTCCACCAACATGCCAAAGGCTTCGACCAATGCCGGGCGGCTTGCTTGACCCCGTGACGTCGCAGGCGGACAAGAATGGCCATTCGCGCCGCCTCGACCCGGCGGTGCAGAACAATCAGGAGACGGGGTAATGAAAAGCTTTCTAACGAGCGCCGCAGGGCTGGCGATCGCGGCCGCCTTGGCTGCGGCGCCTGCAATGGCGAGTGACAACACAATGTCCGCGACGCTGGTCGCCAAGGCTGATGGCGAAGGGGACGCCGCGGTGAAGGGCGATGCGTCGCTGAAGGCGCTGACCTTCGGGACATGGGGCGTCGACCTTGCCGCGCGCGACACCAATGTGAAACCCGGGGACGACTTCGACAGATATGCGAACGGCGGCTGGTTTGCGCGCACCGAGATCCCGGCCGATCAGGCGTCGGCGGGTGTCGACTATGATGTTTACAACCTGACGCAGCGCCAGCTCGGACAGCTTGTCACTGGAGCTCCCGCGACGTCGCAGGTCGGCGGCCTATACCAGAGCTTCATGGACGAGAAGCGGGTCGACGCGCTGGGCGCCAGGCCACTGATGGCCGACGTCGATGCTGTTGCGGCGATCAAGGACAAGAGCGCGATGGCGCGCTTCATGGGCTCGACGCAGGGGACGTTTGGCGCGACGATCGTCTCCGGCGGCCCCTATGCCGACACAAACGATCCGACGGTGAACGTCCTGTGGCTCGGCCAGGCGGGGCTGGGGCTTCCCGAACGCGACTATTATCTGAACGACAGTTTCAAGACTCAGCGCGATGCCTATCGCGCCTATATCGTGCGAACGATGAAGATGGTCGGCAATGGCGCGCCCGAGAAGGCGGCGGATGCGATCATGGCGTTCGAAACCGAGATCGCGAAGGTAAGCTGGGCGATCGCCGACCGCCGCGACATCGGCAAGATCAACAATCCGATGTCGTCGGACGAACTCGCGGCCTTTGCTCCGGGACTCGACTGGAAGGCCTGGTTGGAAGGCGCCGGCATCGGGCCGCAGAAGCGGATCATCGTCAACGAGAATACGGCGGTGCGCGACATTGCGGCGCTCTATGCAAGGACGCCGCTCGACACGATCAAGCTGTGGCAGCAATTCCACATCGCCGACAATGCGGCGCCCTATCTTTCCAAGGCATTCGTCGACAGCCGCTTCGAATATACCAAAGTGCTGAGCGGCGTCGGCGAACTGCGTCCGCGCTGGAAACGCGGGCTGACGCTGGTCGACGGCAGCCTCGGCGAACTGGTCGGCGAAACCTATGCGAGGCAATATTTCCCGGCGAGCGCGAAAGCGAAGATGGAAGCGCTGGTCGCGAATCTGAAGCTCGCGATGGGCGATCGCATCCGCAGCAACAGCTGGATGGCGCCCGAGACCAAGGCGGCGGCGCTCGACAAGCTGGCGAAGATGGACGTCATGGTTGGCTATCCCGACAAATGGCGCGACTATTCGGGGCTCAAGATCGATCCGACCGACCTCTATGGCAATGTGAAGCGCAGCGCGGCGTTCGAATATGCCTATTCGCTGTCAGACCTGAACAAGCCCGTCGATCGCAAGAAATGGTCGATGAACCCGCAGGAGGTAAACGCCTACAACGGCGGCCTCGAGAACAAGATCGTGTTCCCGGCCGGCATACTGCAGGCGCCTTACTTCAGCGAGAGCGTCGACGATGCAGTCAACTATGGCGCGATCGGCGCCGTTATCGGCCACGAGATCTCGCATGGCTTCGATGATCAGGGGCGCAAGATCGACGCCAATGGCGCGGTGCGCGACTGGTGGACCGCGGCAGACGCGGCGCGCTTCGAGGCGCAGGCGAAGGCGTTTGGTGCGCAATACGCGACCTTTGAGGCGGCGCCCGGCGCCTTCATCAATCCCGACCTGACGATGGGTGAGAATATCGCCGATCTCGCGGGGCTGGAGATTGCCTATGACGCCTACCACCGCTCGCTGGGCGGCAAGGAGGCGCCGGTGATCGACGGTCTGACCGGCGACCAGCGCTTCTTCCTCGCCTTTGCGCAGGCGTGGCGCGACAAGGCACGCGAGGATTCGATCAAGCAGCAGGTCGCAAGCGACGAGCACGCCCCGGCGCGCTGGCGGATCATCGGCCCGGTGCGCAACGTCGATGCCTGGTACAAGGCGTTCAACGTCACGCCCGACAATAAATATTATCTGAAACCCGAGGCGCGCACGCGCATCTGGTGATCAGCCGGAGACGACGGGGGCGACCGCCGGTCGCCCCCGTACCAGCATCACCGTGAGCGACAGCGCCGCGCCGATGATGACGAACAGCGCGGGAAAGCCGCCCAGCACCGACATCATGCGGATGCCGTCGAGCCCCGAGCCCGCGACGAGAACGATCGCGACGAGCCCGACCGCAATTCCCCACACGCTTTGCACGCCCATCGGCGCTTCGGGCGCGTCGGGGGTGATGCCGCGGGTCGAAAGCGCACTCATCGCCGAAACATTGGCGTCGGCGCCCGCGACATAGGACAGGAAGATGGTGAAAAGAATGAGCCCCGTCGCAGCTGGGCCGCCGCCGAGCGCGTCGAACAGGCGGAAGAGAACCGAGTCCGGGCCCTTCGCCGCGATCACCGAATAGAGGCTGGCGCCGCTCTGCTGGTCGATGACGATGGCCGAGCCTGCGATGGCGGTCATCCACAGCGCGCCGAACAGCGATGGCAGGACGAGATTCATCAGTATGAACTCGCGCACGCTGTAACCGATGGCCAGCCGTCCGAGGAAGAGCGCGGTGACCGGCGCCCAGGCGAACCAGTTGCCCCAATAGAAAATCGTCCACTGCCGGCTCCACGCGCCGTCGACGTCGAGGCCGAGATTGCGGGGAATGAAGGTGGTGAAATATTCGCCCGTGGCGCGCAGCGACAGGCCGAACATCTTGGCGGTCGGGCCAGCGACGAGTGCGAAGGCGATGATCGCGAAGAACAGCCAGGTGTTCAGCACCGACAGGCCGGCGATGCCCTTTTGCAACCCCATCGCAGCCGAGATCAGAAAACTCGCGACGATCAGCGCCGCAATTCCCCATTTGAGCGGCATTCCACCGCTGAAATGGCCCAGATTCTCCACGCCGCCTGCCAGCGCCAGGATTCCGGCGCCCATCGACGCTGCCATTCCGGCGACGAGCGCATATAGGCAGACGATGTCGATGCCCGTGCCAACCGGTCCGTGCGCGCGATTGCCGAGCAGCGGGACGAACAGCGAAGACAGGCTGAACGGCTCGCCGCGGTTATAATAGACAAGCGCGAAGGCGAGCGCCGCGACGGTGTAGATTGCGTAGGGCGTTAACGTCCAGTGCAGGAACATCGTCGACATGGCGAAGGTCGCGGCAGCATCGCTGCCCGGTTCCATTCCCAGCATCGGAGGCGGCGCGTTGAGATGGAACAGCGGCTCGGCCGCCCCCCAGAAGAGGATACCGGTCGCGATCGTCGTGCAGAGCATCACCGCGAACCAGCGCCAGCGCCCGAGCAGCGGCTTGGCGCCCGCTCCGCCGATGATCGTCTGGCCGAATGGCGACAGCGCTGCCAGCGCGAGAAGAGCCAGAAAAGCCAGACCGGCACCCGCGAAGAGCGGGCCGAAATGCTCCAGTATCCAGTCGTTGGCCGCAGCCTCAGCCGCGACGAAACGCGTGCCCTGCCAGAGGCTGAGGACGAGCGCCGCAGAAAGGGTCGCCAGCGGAACAAAAAAGACCGCGCGATTGATGGGGTGACGGGTTGAGGCTGGCAAATGTTCCGCCGTTCGGACATGGACAATGTCGTCAGCATGGCCGCTACCGGACCCGGCGTCAAATGATGTGCCGGGAACGGGATTTGCCGCAAGACGTTGGACGCACAGGTGCCTTGATGGAAGGAGAGCTTCGATGATCAGGACGATTTTCACGGCAACAGCGGCCATGGCGCTGCTGGCGGCAGGACAGGCAGCCGCGTGGCAGAAAAATCCAGACGGCACGACTGCGGAGGAAAAGGCCAATACCGCGAAGCTGAATGCGGACCAGCTGGCGAAGGCGCAGGCGGAAACCGACGCCTACAACGCCCGTGTCGCGGCTAACGCGCAGCAGGAGGCCGCCGCGCAGTCGACCTTCCTTGAGGAAACCTCGGCTTATGAAGCGGAAAAGGCGCGGGTCGCCGCCATGTCCGCCGAAGAACGGATCCAATGGGAAGCCGACGTCGCGGCCTGCAAGGCCGGCGACAAGACGCGCTGCGCGCATCCGGAATCCAAGCCCAAATAGGCCTTGTGTTTCCTAATCGCGATTTTCTGAAGGCTCCGGCGTTGCGTCGGGGCCTTTTCGTTGTCCGTCGGGGGGCGGTCCAGCCTCCGCCACCGGCGGCAGCGCGACGGGGATCACCATCGCCGGCCGCGGCAAATCGGGAAAACGACCACCATAGCGGTAGTCGCCATCCGTCCCCTCTGGCGGTGAGGGGACGGCGCCTTCGTTGACCTCGCCGAGCCGGCGGAACGGCTCGCTGAGCCGACTTACGCGTTCCGCCCTCAGCCGCGCACCCACACCATAGCTGTCGGCGCATTCGAGGCATGGCGGCGCCGAGGTCGCATCGGCGACCGCCGCCTTGGGGTTGGCGCTGAGCTCGGCAAAGGACTCCGAGCCCGCCCCCTTGCCGCCCAGCCCCTGGCCGATGACGATGAAGGCCAGTAACGCGCCGGCGCCCAGCCCGGCGACGACGACGATCAGCCCGAATGCCAGGCGATAGCCCAGCCGGTCGCGACTCGAAGGAGGTCGACGTTTCCCTGCCATGGCCGAAGAAGGCCATGATGACAGCTTCGTTGCAAGCTTTCGGCCATTGGTCGATGCGGGAACGCCTTTCGTCTCCACATCGACCGCACGACCGGCCCCGTCGAACCCGACGTGCGTGGCCTTGGCAAAGCGGGCATCCAAGGCTCGCGGGATGCGGGAGGATCCGGTCTTCCCCGGTTTCGGATCAGCTCGTGTCCCGCATCATCCCCCCAGATGAGAGGACTCCCCATGTTGAAATCCACCCTGATCACGATGGCGGCCATCGCCATCTGTGGCGCAGCAGCTCCCGCCGTGGCGCAGGACAGCGATGCGCCGCAAGTCGCCGTCCGCCACGACGACCTTAATCTTTCGACCACCGCCGGTCGCGATCGGCTCGACACACGGGTTCGCACCGCGATCCGCGCGATGTGCACCGACAGCGGCCGTCTCACCTTGCGCCAGCGCGCGGTCGCGCAGGATTGCATGGCGCAGGCCAAGCGCAGCATCGAACCGCAGCTCGCGGCCTTGTTGAACGGCAGCACCGCCAAGTTCGCGAGCGACAAGCCGCCCGTCGTCGCTGCTCCCTGACGACATCCGGTGACGCGGCCGTCCTGAAGCAGGTGGCGGCCGCCGAAGAAGGCGATCATGCTCCGTGCATGATCGCCTTTACGTCATGAAGATAGGTGCGGCCGATGCGGTGCACGCCTCCTTCGCCCAGATCGACACTCCAAGCGCCGTCGCCGTGGTGTTTCAGCCCGACGATGCCTTCGCGGCGGATCATCTTCGACCGGTGGATGCGCATGAACTGGTCGGGGTTCATGCGCGCTTCGAGTGATTTGATCGTCTGATGGATCAGCCAGCTGCGCCCGCCGACGTGGAGGCGCATATAATCGCGCTCGGCCTCGATCAGGTCGACCTGGGCTGCATCGATGCGCAGCATCTCGCCGCGGTTCTGGACCCAGAACTCGCTGATCCACTTGCTTTTCGGCGCAGGAGCGCGCTCGCTGGCGCGCCATTCGCGAACTCGCGTCAGCGCCCGACCAAGCCGGTCGGGCGAGACCGGTTTCAGCAGATAGTCGACCGCGGCGACGTCAAAGGCGGCGACCGCGTAGCGATCGAACGCGGTGACGAAGACCACGGCGGGCGGATTGTCGAGCTTGTCGATGGCAGCGGCGACCTGCAACCCGTCGAGATCGGGCATCGCAATATCGCAGAGTACCAGGTCGGGCGCGAGGGCGTCGACCATGCGCAGCGCGGAGGCGCCGTCGCTCGCCGTCCCGACAAGCGAGACGCCGTCTTGCTGACCTGCGAGAATCTGCAACCGTTCGATTGCGAGCGGTTCGTCGTCGACAATCAGGGTCCGAAGCGTCTGGAGCATGTCAGCACCTCTCTCGTGCCAGGGGGAGCCACAAGGATACGAAGAAGCCACCGGTGTCGGACCGGCCCCATTCGCATCCTGCGCTGGGGCCGTAGCGCGTCAGCAGCCGTTCGCGGACGTTGCCTAGGCCGAGGCCAGTGCCGGGGGCGGGGATCGGCGCCTTCGGGTCGATGTCGTTTTCGATCCGCAGCACCAGCAAGCCATATTCGCTGCTCGCGGTCAGACGGATTGCGATCGTTCCCTTGCTGGGGGCGACGCCATATTTGATCGCATTTTCGATGATCGGTTGCAGGATCAGCACCGGGACGCAGGCGTTTTCGAGCTCGTTCGGCATCGTCACCTCGACATGCAGCCGGTCGGGGAAGCGAACTTGCTCGATATCGAGGTAGAGGCGCTGGAGCGCGATTTCCTCGTCGAGGCTGACGAGCTGTTCGGGGTCGACGGCAAGGCTCGAGCGGAGGAAGGACGACAGGTTCATGATCATCGTCTCGGCCTCGCTCTTCGATCCTTTGAGGACGAGCGTCGACAGCGAATTCAGCGTGTTGAACAGGAAGTGCGGATTGACCTGATAGTGCAGCGCGCGGAGCTGAGCCGCTTGCGCCTCGATGCGGAAATGGTTCGCGCGACGTTCGACCGCGCGCATCTCGTTGGCATATCCGAAGGCGACATAAAGCGCCGCCCAGACCGCGAAGAAGAAATACCAGCGGATCGAGCTGTCGAGGATCAGCACTGTTTCCCACGATATAGGGAATTTGGATTGCACTTCGGCGATGATCTTTTCGGCGTCGGTGCCGGGAAACCAGTAGAAGAAGACAAGCAGGTTGATGGTTGCATAGACGGCGACGAGCGGAACCGCCGCGCCCAGCGCGACGGCGAGCCGCGCCCCGAAACCGCGCGGCTGGACGCGCTGGATAAGCTGGTAAAGCACGAAGGTGCAGAGGATGCCCGCGACGACGACAAGGGCGCGGCGGCCGGCATATTCCCACTGCTCGGCGCCGGCGAGGATGCCGAGGCCGGTAGTGATCAGGAAATAGAGGAACCACATGGCGAGTATCGAGCCGATCGCGACGCGCGGGTTGACGCGGGCGTCGGAGGCGCGCCAATCGGGCGCCGCGGCCAGCATCTTCGCCCGCTGGTCGCGCAGCGCCTCTTTGCGGATGGTCATGTTCATCGGGGCTGCTTTAGCGTCGGTCATCGCGCCGACGCTAGCAGACGCCGGGCCGCCAGTCGAAGGGGTGGGTGCTTTGGTCGAAGAAAAAGGCTTTGGATCCGGGAAAGCTCAGGACAAGTCGGGCCGGGTCAACGTCCGGCGCCAGTTTCCGCGCTTGTAAACTATCCATGCCATCGCCAACGACGCGAGCGAAGAGAGAGGGAAGCTCCACCACAATATGTCGCTGCCGATGATCGGATAGCCGAAGTAGTAGATGCCGAGGCGGATCGGGAACATCGACAGGAACAGAATAATCAGCGGCGGGACGACCGATCCATTGGCGCGGAGCGTGCTGATCAGCACGATCGTCGTGCCGAAGGGCAGGAAGGTCCATGTCGCGATATATTGGATGTTGCGTGCGACATCGATCGCCTCGCTGCCGCTGCCAAGGAATAGCGACAGGGCTGCGCGGTCGAACAGCAGAAGCAGCGCGATGAGCACGCCCGTCATCGTCAGGTTGATCGCGATGCCGCTGTTGGTGACCCCGCTGACGCGGTCCCAGCGCTGCGCACCGATATTCTGCGCCGCCATCGAGCTGACGGCCGCCCCGACCGCGAGCGCGGGCATCTGGACATAGTTCCAGAGCTGAAGCGTTGCACCATAGGCAGCAGCGGTAATGAGCCCCTCGCGGTTGACGAGCCCGACCATGATCAGCCCGGCGCCTGAAATGACGAGCATCTGCGCGCCCATCGGCAGGCCGCGCCCGACAATGAATCCGAGCTCGCGCCAGTTGGGAAGAAGATAGGCGAATTCGCGGCCGCTGAGCCGCAGCACATGGTTCCTCGCATAGAACCAGCCGATCATCGCGATCAGGCTGATCGTTCCGGCGATGGCGGTCGCGAGCGCGCTGCCAGCGATGCCGAGGCGGGGCAAGGGCCCGATCCCGAGGATCAGCATTGGGTTCAGCACGATGTCGAGGACAACGGTCAGGATCATGAAGCGCAGCGGCGTCACGGCATCCCCTGCGCCGCGCGAGGCCATCGAGAGCATGACCATCAACATGCTTGCCGGCACCGCGATGAAGGTCACCCGCAGATAGTCGTGCGCGAGCGTGAAGGCCTCGGGCGGGGTTTCGAGCCAGCGCAGGATGCGATCGGACGCGAACCAGCCGATCACGGCGATGACGAGCGAGAAAGCAACCGCAAGTCCGATCGCGGCGCCGCTGGCGCGCCGGGCGGCGTCGATGTCGCCGCGCCCGATCGACTGGCCGATGAGGACCGTCGCGGCCATGCCGAAGCCGAAGAAGGCACCGAACATGAGGAACATGATGATGTTCGCATTGGCCGTCGCAGCAAGCGCGCTTTCGCCGAGAAATTGCCCGACCCAGATCGAGTTCACCGACCCCGACAGGGTCTGGAGAATGTTCGACGCGAGCGTCGGCAGCGCGAAGAGGATCAGCGTTTTGGCGATGGGCCCGTGGGTCAGGTCCATCCGCCCGCCGCCGCGCGCAGTCTGGCGCGGCGGGACCGGGCTGGCCGCAGGATCGGCAGCCGCCGCGACGGGTGTCGGCGTGGCGGGCGTTTCGCCGTCGGTCACCCCAGACGCGCCAGTGCGGCGGTCAGGCGGTCGGCCTCGGCTTCTTTCGCGGCGTGGTCCATGCGGGCCTTCTCGACGGCTTCGGGTTTCGCGCGTTCGACGAAAGACGGGTTGTTCAGGCGCCCGGCGAGGCCGTCGCGTTCCTTCGTCGCGGCGGCGAGCGCCTTGGTCAGGCGGTCGCGTTCGGCGGCGATGTCGATCACGCCTTCGAGCGGGACGGTGATCGTCTCGCCCTCGACGACGAGCTGCGCCGATGCGCCCGCGGGGGCGGGGTCGAAGCGGATCGCTTCGAGACGCGCGAGGCGATCAAGCTGGGCTGACAGCTTGTCGGTGCGATCCTTCAGCGACGCAGGAAAATGCGCGGTCAGGCGCGCGCCGGGCGGAAGGCCCAGTTCGGCTTTCGCGGTGCGCAGTTCGCTGACGAGCTTGATCAGCCAGTCGATGTCGGCGCTGGCATCGGCGTTGCGCGCGGCGTCCGGCGCCGGCCATTTCGCGGTGATCAGCGGATAGTCGGCGCGATCGCCAAGGCCCGTCCACAGCTCTTCGGTGATGAAGGGCATGAAGGGGTGGAGCATGACGAGGATCTGGTCGAGTACCCAACCGGCAACGGCCTTGGTCTCGTCGTCGATCGCACCCTTGATCAGTTCGAGATACCAGTCGCAAAAACGGTCCCACGCGAAGCTGTAGATCGCGTTCGCGGCCTCGTCGAAGCGATAGGCGGCAAAGGCGGTTTCCATCGCGGCGACGGTATCCGCGACCTCGCCGATGATCCAGCGATTGACCGGCAGCGTCGCGGCGGGCGCCTCGAAGCTGGTAGAGGCCGCAATGCCATTGGCTTCGCAGAAGCGCGCAGCGTTCCACAGCTTCGTCGCGAAATTGCGATAGCCCGCGAGGCGCGCGTCATCCATCTTGATGTCGCGGCCCTGGCTTTCCATCGCCGCCATGAAAAAGCGGAGCGCGTCGGCGCCGTACTGGTCGATCAGGCCGAGCGGGTCGACGACATTGCCCTTCGACTTCGACATCTTCGCGCCGTCGGGCGCACGGACGAGGCCGTGGAGGTAGAGCGTCCTCCACGGGATATCGCCCATGAACTCCATCCCCTGCATCGCCATGCGCGCATCCCAGAAAAAGAGGATGTCGAAGCCGGAGATAAGAACGTCGTTGGGGTAGTGGCGTTTGAGAAGGTCGGTGTTCTCGGGCCAGCCGAGCGTCGCGAAAGGCCAGAGTGCGGAGGAGAACCAAGTGTCGAGTACGTCTTGGTCCTGCCAGAGACCAATTCTCGCGCTATTGCCGCCCGTTCCTGTGTAGGCAGCAGCCGCAGTTGGGGCTTCAAAAAATTCTATGCCTTCGCCTTGATAGTGGGCTTTGGCTTGTCGGACTGCGTCATCGTAGCTTTCGGCCACGAAAATAGCATTCTGCACTGATGCGTCGCCAACGACATAATTCGGCGTTCCATCTACAACGGCGGGCCCATACCAAGCCGGAATCCGGTGACCCCACCAGAGCTGGCGCGAGACGCACCATGGCTGGATATTCTCCATCCAGTTGAAGAAGGTCTTTTCCCACGTCTTGGGGACGATGTTGATCCGCCCGTCGCGTACCGCGGCAATCGGCGGCTGCGCGAGCGTTTCGGCGTCGACATACCATTGGTCGGTCAACCAAGGCTCGATGACCACGCCGCCGCGGTCGCCGAAGGGCGTCTGGATCGTGCGCGGCTCGGCGTCATGCTCGCCGCCGTCTTTGTCGATATGCGGGATCAGGAAGCCCTGTTCCTTCATCCGCGCCACGACCAGTTCGCGCGCGCCGTCCTTGCCGTCGCGCTTGAAGCGATGGAGGCCGAGATATTCTTGCGGGATCAACCCGTCGCTCGTCTGGATGACGTTGGCGTCGCCGTCGAGCATGTTGAGCATCTCGCCGGGCTTGAAGCCCGCGCGCTTGCCGACGTCGAAGTCGTTGAAGTCATGGCCGGGCGTGATCTTCACCGCGCCGCTCCCAAGATCTGGATCGGCATGTTCGTCGGCGACGATCGGCACCCGGCGTCCGGTGATCGGCAGCTCGACAAACTTGCCGATCACGCTCCTGTAGCGCGCATCGTCAGGGTGCACCGCGACCGCCATGTCGGCGAGCATCGTTTCGGGGCGCGTCGTCGCGACCTCGATATAATCGCGCCCGTCGTCGAGTTTCACCCCGTCGGCGAGCGGATATTTGAAGTGCCAGAAGCCGCCCTGGACCTCGTGCGTTTCGACCTCGAGGTCCGAGATCGCGGTCTTGAGCTTCGGATCCCAGTTCACGAGCCGCTTGTCGCGGTAGATCAGGCCCTTCTTGTGCAGGTCGACGAAAACCTTGACGACGGCCTGCGTAAAATGCGGGTCCATCGTGAACTGTTCGCGGCTCCAGTCCATCGAGCAGCCGAGGCGGCGGAGCTGGCCGGTGATCTGGCCGCCGCTTTCCGCCTTCCACTGCCACACCTTCTCGACGAATTCGTCGCGCGTATAGTTGGTGCGCTTGTCCTGCCGCTCCTCGAGCTGGCGTTCGACGACCATCTGCGTGGCAATGCCGGCATGGTCCATGCCGACAACCCACAGCGCATCCTTGCCGCGCAGCCGCTCGTAGCGGACGAGCACGTCCTGCAGCGTGTTGTCGAGCGCATGGCCGATGTGGAGCGCGCCGGTGACGTTCGGCGGCGGGTTGACGATCGTGAAGGGGGTGGCGTCGGGACGGTGCGGGCGAAACAGCCCGCGGCTTTCCCATTCATGGGCCCATTTCGCCTCGATAGCGGCGGGATCGAAGGTTTTTTCCATCGGCATAGCCGCGCGCCTTTGCCAGCCGGGGGCGAAGGCGGCAAGGGGGAACAAGCCCACTACTCGTCATGCCGGACTTGATCCGGCATCCATCCAACCCGCGCGAAGATGGACCCCGGATCAAGTCCGGGGTGGCGAAAGAAGGGAGCCCAGTCTTACTGCTTCAAATAGCTTCCCAGCCAGTTGAACACCGTCTGGTGCCACTGGACGCTGTTCGCGCCCTTCAGCACCCAGTGATTCTCGTCCGGAAAAACGAGAAGTTGCGACGGAATGTTCCGGCGCTGGAGCGCGGTGAAGGCGGCGAGACCCTGCGTATAGGGAATTCGGAAGTCCTTTTCGCTGGTGATGACCAGCATCGGGGTCTTCCACTTGGCGACATGATTGACCGGGTTCCATTTCTCATATTCCTCTGGAACCTCGAAATAGGGGCCGCCATGCTCCCATTCGTCGAACCACAGCTCCTCAGTTTCATAGGCCATCGCGCGCGCGTCGAAGACGCCGTCGTGCTGGACGAGACATTTGAAGCCGTCGGTCCACTGGCCGGCGATCCAGTTCATCATGTATCCGCCGTAGGAGGCGCCAAGCGCGCAGGCATTGGCTATGTCAAGCTGCGCATCCTGCTTGCCGGCCGCTGCCAAGCCCAGCTTCAGATCTTCGAGCGGCTTGCCGCCCCAATCCTTGTTGATGCTGTCGGTGAAGGCCTGGCCGTAACCGGTCGAACCGTGGAAATCGACGCTGACGACGCCATAGCCCTGCTGCGCGAACAGGCGCGGATTCCAGCGCGTCGACCAGCCGTTGCCGAAGCTGCCCTGCGGGCCGCCATGGACGATGAAGGCGACCGGCAGTTTGGCTGTGGCATTCGCGGGCTTCAGGATGATGCCCCAAACCTTGTCACCGTTGGCGCCGGCGAACTGCATGCGGTCGAATTTTACCGGGTCGAAATCGGCAAGCGTCGCGGCGTTCACCGCCGTGAGTTGCTTCACCTTGCCCTTGGCGTCGCGGACATAGAGGTCGGTCGGAAGCAGCGCGCTGTTGCGCGTATAGAGCAGCGCGCCGCCCGGCAGCACCGTGACATCGCCCACCGTGCCGTCGAATGCCTCGGCGGAGGCCTTGAGCTTCTCGACTTTGCCCGTCGCAGCGTCGACCTTGAACAGCGGATGGTCGAGCACATCCTGAGCGGTGACGAAAAGCGACTTGCCGTCCGCCGCCCAGCTTATCGAGTCGACCGAGCGGTCCCAAGCATCGGTCAGCTTCTTCGTCTCGCCGCTTTCGAGGTTGCGCAGCATCAGCACCTGCCGGTCCGCTTCGTAGCCGGGACGCGCCATCGCGGCATAGGCCAGCCACTTTCCGTCGGGCGAGGGGGTGGGCAGCGTATCGGTCGCTTGATTGCTCTCGGTCAGGTTGACCGGCATCATCCGGCTGTCGACAAGCCAGCTGTAGATATCGAGATTGGTCGAGGTCGGCTCGTGGCGGTCGGCCTTGCGCAGCGTGAAGAAGACGGTGCGACTGTCTGCGCCCCACGCGAGTTCCTCACCGCCGCCGAACGGTTTCGACGGGCTGTCGCCGATCAGTCCGGCATCGACCGGGCGCGCGACGCTGGCCTTGCCGCCTTCGAGATTGAAGACGAACGGGCGGCTATAGGTGCCCGGGGTCTCCCATGCGTCCCAGTGGCGAACGAAGCCGGTGCCATCCTTGTAGAGCCGGCCGCTGCCTGGGCCGACGAGCGCGCCCTTGTCTTTCGCATCGCAGCCGAAGTCGGTGCATTCCTTCGGAATGTCGCCCCATGCGAGCAGCCTCTTGCCGTCAGGAGAAATCTTGAAGCCGGAAACGTCGGCCTGGGTGTCGGTGACCTGCGTCGCGGTGGCGCCCGCAGCAATGTCGACGCGCCAGATCTGGTCCTTGCCCGACGCGTTCGAGAGGAAATACAGGCTGCCGTCGGGCGCGAAGGCGGGCGCGGTTTCGTTCTTGCCCGGCATGTCGGCGACACGAACGGGTTTTGCATCCTTCGCATTGCGGTCGATCAGCCAGAGCCCGGTCGAGCGCTGGTAGCTCTCCTTCTCGGTATCGGTCTGCTGGAAAACGACCCAGCGCCCGTCGGGGGATGCGGCCGGCGCGGCGACGCGCTTCATCGTCGCGAGGTCGACCTCGGTCATCGGGCGAGCAAGCGCGGGGGAGGAAAGGGCGGCGGTGAGCGCGATGGCGCTGGTGAGGAGCATGGTACGCATGGACGCGGTTTAGCGATGCGGTGAGTGCGTTCAAGCCGTTACGTTGTTGAACTGCCCGTCGGAGTTCGGTTTTGGGGTGGATTCCAGCCTTTCAATTCTCGTCATGCTGAACTTGTTTCAGCATCCATGGCCGGGCCTTGCATCCGGCGCGGCGCCGAAGGAAACGGCAGACCATGGACCCTGAAACAAGTTCAGGGTGACGATGCAGGATGGGTCAGCTTCCGGTCGTTAGCTACCGATACTCATCCAACGACCGGACTCTGCCGCAACGGCCGTTAGCGCACCAACGCGCCGCCCTTCATCACATGGTCGATCTTTTCGAGCGACCTTATGTCTTTCAGCGGATCGGCCTTCACCGCGATCATGTCGGCGTAACGCCCTGGGACGATAGCGCCGACGTCGCTGCGGCCCATTTCCTCCGATGCGTGGCCGGTTGCGGCCTGGATCGCCTGCATCGGGGTCATTCCATATTCGACCATATAGGCGAACTGCCTGGCGTTGAAGCCGTGCGGATAGACACCCGCGTCGGTCGCGAAGCCGATGTTGACGCCGAGTTCGACGGCGCGTTTGAAGGCCGCGCGCTGGGTGTCGGTCGTCTCGCGGTTCTTCCGCAAATATTCCTCGGGCCAGCCCTCCTTCTGGCCCTCATCGTCGATATAGTCGCCGTTGTAGATGTCCATCGCGAGCCAGGTGCCGTGCTTCTTCGCAAGCTGCAGCGTCGCCTCGTCGGCAAGGCTGGCATGTTCGATGCTGTCGACGCCGGCGTTGATCGCGTTCTGGATGCCGATCGCACCGTGCGCGTGCGCGGTGACGCGTTTGCCGCGCGCGTGCGCGACCTTGACGATCGCGGCAAGCTGTTCGGGCGTGAGTTCGGGCGCGCCGGGTTCGGTACCGATCGCGAGGACGGCGCCGGTTGCGATCGTCTTGATGAAGTCGGCGCCATGGTCGAGCAAATATGCCGTCTTTTCCGCCGCTTCCTCGGGCGTTGCGGCGACGCCGAGGCGCATGTCAGCGGGCAGTTGATCGTTCGAAACGACGCCGTTCAGCTCGCCGCCGCCTTTCGGAATCGTGAGATAGGCGCCCGCAACCCACATGCGCGGCCCCGGGACGTCGCCGCGGTCGATCGCGTTGCGTAGCGCCACGTCGGTGAGCCCGCGATAGGTGCCGACGTCGCGGACGCTCGTGAAACCGGCGTTCAGCGTGACCCGGGCGTTGCGCGCGCCGACGAGCGCGGTCTCGGCGGGCGAGGCCTTCATCGGGGCGGCGAGATCGGCGCTCTGGCCGAGATCGGCGAGATGCGTGTGGAGATCGATCAGCCCCGGCAGGACGTTATAGGCCGACCAGTCGACAATTGTCGCCCCGTCGGGCGCCTTGCCGCATGGTCCGACCGCCTTGATATGCTCGTCGACGATCGTGACACACTGACCGGTGCGCACCTCGTTCGACAGGCCGTCGATCAGCCGTCCGGTCTGGACATAGACGGTTTCGGCGGCAGCGGGGGCGGCAGAAAGCGCAGCCGCCGCGATCAGAGCGACGCGTTGAAAGTGTCGCACTGACGCGGATCCCCCGTTTGCAGCCCGCGGCGCAGCCATGTCATGCGCTGCTCGCTCGTCCCGTGGGTGAAGCTTTCGGGGACGGGGCGCTGGCCCGCCGAGCGCATCAGCGTGTCGTCGCCGATCGCGTTGGCGGCGCGCATCGCTTCTTCCATGTCGCCCGGCTCCATCACGGTCTGCCCGTCCTTGTTGCGTGCGCGGTTCGCCCACACACCGGCGTAACAGTCAGCTTGCAGTTCCATGCGGACCTGCAGCGCATTGCCCTCGGCCTGCGACGCGCGTTGCTGTGCGCGGCGGACCTGATCGGAAATTCCTGTGATCGTCTGGATGTGATGGCCGACCTCGTGCGCCACCACATAGGCCTGCGCTGCGTCGCCCGCAGCGCCGAAGCGGTTCGCGAGTTCGCTGAAGAATTCGGTATCGAGATAGATGCGTTGGTCGGCGGGGCAATAGAAGGGGCCCATCGCCGACTGCGCCGCGCCGCAGCCCGAGGTGTTTTCCTTCGTAAAGAAGCGGAGCCCCGGTTCGCGATAGCCGTTGATTTCGCTGGCCCAGAAACGGTTGGTCGAGCTGAACACCTGACAGGCGAAGCGTTCGGATTGCGTGTCGCACGCCGCCGCGCCCGCCTGTGCGCCGCTGCTGTCGACGGCGGGGTCGGACGTGCTGCTGCCGCTGAACATGCTGAGACCGGGACCGAGCAGGAAAAAGGCAACCACGCCGAGCAGCAGGATCGTCCCGCAGCCCATCCGGCGCCCGAGCAGCATCGGCAGCAAACCGAAGAGCAGGCCGCCCATGCCGCCGCCTCCACCGCCCCCAAACCCGCCGCCTCCCCGTCCGAGGTCCTGAATGTCGTCGCCGGGATCATAATCGTCGAGGCGCATGGGGCTCTCCCGCCGCTAAATGTCTGTGCGGAGGCGATTGTGGCAGCAGCGCGTTGCAATTGGAAGGGTCTTCGCGCCGTGACACATGCCTTGCAATTGTTCCTGCTGCGGTGCACAAAAGGCGAGGGTGCCGAACGCAGAAAAGGATCGTCCGAGTCCATGCCCCGCCGTGCCGCCCGCGCCTCCCTTCCGCTTCCCGATCTGGTCGTGCTCGTCCTGCAAGGCGGAGGCGCGCTCGGGGCGTTTCAGGCTGGGGTTTACGAGGCGCTGATCGATCTCGGCATCGAGCTGGACTGGGTCGCTGGCATCTCGATCGGCGCGGTCAACGCTGCGATCATTGCCGGGAATCCGCGCGACGAGGCGGTTGGCAAGATGCGGCAATTCTGGGAAGGCGTGTCGTCCGCGCTGCCGCCGCTGCCGATCGCCGACAATGATCTGCTGCGCGAATGGACGCATCTGGGCGCGGCGGCGCAGGTCGCGACCTTTGGCGTGCCGGGATTCTTCGTTCCGCGCATCCCGCCGCCGATGTTTGCGGAAAAGCAGACGCCTGCCGCAGTCAGCTTCTATGACACGGCGCCGCTGGGCGCGACGCTCGACCGGCTTGTCGACTGGGACCGGCTCAACAATGGCAAGGTCCGCCTGTCTGTCGGCGCCGTGGCCGTCGAGACCGGGAATTTCCGTTATTTCGATACGACCACCGACACGATCGACGCCCGGCACATCATGGCGTCGGGCGCGCTTCCGCCGGGACTGCCGCCGGTCGAGATCGACGGCGCGTGGTATTGGGACGGCGGGCTCGTGTCGAATACTCCGCTCGAACATGTCGTCGAGAGCGCGAAAGAGGACATGCTCGTCTTTCAGGTCGACCTGTTCCCGGCGCGCGGCGAGCGGCCGCACGATCTGGAAGAAGCGTGGTCGCGCGAGAAGGACATCCGTTTTTCGAGCCGCACGCGGCGCATTTCGGACGGGCTGGTCCGGCGGCGCAAGGAACACCGGCTGATCGACCGGATGCTTAGGAAACTGCCGCCCGAAGCGCGCGACCTGCCCGAGGTGAAGGCGGTCGAAAAGATGGTCGACTGCAAGGCGCTCAATGTGGTGCAATTGATCCACCAGCCCCCCGCCTGGCAGACCGGAGCGCGCGATTTCGAATTTTCGCGTTCGACGATGGAGGTCAACTGGGCGCTCGGCCGCGACGCGGTCGAGGCGGCGATGAAGGAAGGGCAATTGCTCGCCGAAAGCATCGCCGAGGGGCGTTCCGACAGTTTCGCCGTCCAGTCGGACATGCTGCGCCCGAAAAACGACTGAATCTCCCCGAAAAATCCCCCCGCCTGAAAGGAAAAATCATGCGTCTCCAAGGAAAGACCGCCCTCGTCACCGGATCGACCTCCGGCATCGGCCTCGGCATTGCCAAGGCCTTCGCTGCCGAGGGCGCGAATATCATCCTCAACGGCTTCGGCGAGGCGGCCGCGATCGAGGCCGAGCGAGCGGCGCTGGCGGTGCTGAACGGCGGCAAGGCTGTCTATGACGGCGCCGACCTCACCAAGCCCGACGAGATCGAGGCGATGTTCAAGCGCGCCGACAAGGATCTCGGCGGGGTCGACATCCTCGTGAACAATGCCGGGATGCAGTTCGTCTCGCCGGTCGAGGATTTCCCGCCCGAGAAATGGGACATGATCATCGCGCTCAACCTGACCGCTGCGTTCCACACCATCCGCCACGCCGTGCCGGGGATGCGCAAGAAGAAATGGGGGCGAATCATCGGCACCGCCTCGGCGCACTCGCTCGTCGCGTCGCCGTTCAAATCGGCTTATGTCACCGCGAAGCATGGGCTTGCCGGCCTGACCAAGACCGTCGCGCTCGAAGTTGCCGACGCCGGGATCACGGTCAATTGCATCAGCCCCGGCTATGTCTGGACCCCGCTGGTCGAAAACCAGATTCCCGACACGATGAAAGCGCGTCACATGACGCGCGAACAGGTGATCAACGATGTGCTGCTTGCAGGGCAGCCGACGAAGCAGTTCGTCACCGTCGAACAGGTCGCGGCGATAGCGTCCTTCCTGACCCGCGACGAGGCGGCGAACATCACCGGCGCGAACCTCAGCGTCGACGGCGGCTGGACCGCCGCCTGAGCATCGCGCTTGAGCATTGACCTTTCGCCTCCTAAGCTCCGGCAAAACGCCGGGCAGGAGGCAAAGGCAATGAGGGGTCGCATCCCGAAATTTTCGATGTTTTGCGCGGGTGCGCTGGGACTCGGCGCTTGCACCACGATCGCGGCGCAGCCGCCTTCGGCCGCCGATGCCCCGACGGCCGCACCGGCGGCCGAAACCGCCGGAACCTGGCGCGCGACCGCGACCGATCGGGATCGCGAGCGCGTTCGCAACTGGTATTCGAGCTGGACCGCCGCCCTCGCCGATGCGCGCGCCAAGGGTTTTGGCGGGGACGTCGATCGCGAGGGCGTCCTGCTGCAGCCGGCGGCGGCACTGCCCAACCCGCATCTTCCCGCGGGCGATTACCGTTGCCGCACGGTCAAGATCGGGACGCAGGGGCGCAGTACGCTCGCCTATGTCGCCTATGGCTGGTTCGACTGTCGCGTGGCGTCCGAACAGGGGCTGATGAGCCTGACCAAGCTGACCGGGTCGCAGCGGCCGGTGGGGCTGATCTTTCCCGACAGTCTCAACCGGCAGATCTTTCTCGGCACGCTCGAACTCGGCGACGAGACGATGCCGCTGAGCTACGGCACCGACCGGATGCGCGACATGGCGGGGCTGGTCGAGCGGATCGGCGACAATCGCTGGCGGCTGGTGCTGCCGGCGCCGGCTTATGAATCGTTGCTCGACGTGATCGAACTCGTGCCTGCAAGCTGAACAGGGGAATGACGATGCGGATATGGTGGACCGGCGTGGCTGCGCTCGCGCTTTCGATGCCCGCGGCGGCGCAGGAGCTGGCGCCCGAGGTGCAGAAGCAGATGCCTTCGCTCATGGAGATCTACCGGGATCTTCACGCCAATCCCGAACTCAGTTTCATGGAAGTCCGCTCGGCGGGGATATTGGCGGCCGAGGCGCGCAAGCTTGGCTATAAGGTGATCGAAAAGGTCGGCGGCACCGGCGTCGTCGCGGTGCTGGAAAACGGACCCGGTCCCGTGGTGCTCGTCCGCGCCGACATGGACGCGCTGCCGGTGATCGAGCAGACCGGGCTTTCCGGCGCTTCGAAGGTCCGCGTGACGACCAAGGAAGGCGTCGAAACGGGCGTGATGCATGCGTGCGGGCACGATACGCATATGACGGCGTGGATCGGCACCGCGCGGCTGATGGCAGCCAACAAGGACAAATGGTCGGGCACGCTGGTGATGATCGGCCAGCCCGCGGAGGAGCGCGGCGCGGGCGCGCGGATGATGCTCGCGGACGGCCTCTATACCCGCTTCCCGCGACCGCAATATGCGCTCGCCTTCCACGACGCCGCGCAGTTTCCGGCGGGGATGATCGGTTATACGCCGGGCTACGCGCTCGCCAATGTCGACAGCGTCGACATCCTCGTGAAGGGGCTGGGCGGACATGGCGCCTATCCGCAGGCGACGAAAGATCCGATCGTGCTCGCGAGCCGGATCGTCACGACCTTGCAGACATTGGTTTCGCGCGAAATCAGCCCGCTCGACAGCGCGGTGGTGACGGTCGGCAGCTTCCACGCGGGCGCCAAGCACAACATCATCCCGGACGAGGCGCGGCTGCAACTGACCGTGCGCAGCTACACCGACGAGGTGCGCGTGAAGCTGCTCGACGGAATTGCGCGGATCGCGAAGGGCGAGGCGATCGCGGCGGGCATGCCAGAGGACAAGATGCCGGTGGTGACCGTCGAAAAGGACGAATTCACGCCCGCGATGTTCAATACGGTCGACTTCACCAACGAAATGGCGGGCTTCCTCAAGACCCGCTTCGGCGAGGAGCGCGTCATGCAGTTGCCGCCGGTGATGGGCGGCGAGGATTTCAGCCGTTTCTCGCGCGAAGAGAATAAGGACATCAAGAGCCTGATCATCTGGGTCGGCGGGGTCCCGCAGGCCGAATATGATGCGGCGAAGAAGGAAGGCCGGACGTTGCCGAGCCTGCATTCGCCCTTCTGGGCGCCCGACGCCCCCGTCGTCATTTCGACAGCGACCGAGGCGCTGACGGCAATGGCAATGAAGCTGATGCCGAAGACATAGCGGCAGGCACGGAACCTGGCGGGGCCACCAGCCGCTTTGCCGGGCCGCGCTGCCGTATTCCAAATAAATTGGGATGGACCTGTCCGTGACGCTGTGGTCAGCAAACGACATGCCTGCCCATGAATCTGCTCCCGGCTTGTCTGCATGCCTCACCGACCGGGAAATGGAAATTCTGCGCCTGTTGGCCGCCGGGCATACCGTGAAGACGATCGCCGCGCGTCTGGACCGTTCGGAAACATCGATCAACGAGCGTTTGCGCTCCGCCCGCCGCAAGACGGGGGTGGGCAGCAGCCGCGAACTGGCGCGCCTTCTGGAACCCCAAAAAACTTGTGACGAAAATATCGGTCTTTCGAACCAGCGTGCCGCCGGAAAGGATCCGGAGCACACCGCGGCCATCGGGGTTCGCGGCTCGAAAGGAATGATCGTCATGCTCATCGCACTACCCATTGCCGCTGCCGGATTGATGATCGCGGTCGCACCGTCCGCCGATCCGGTCGCGAAGCGGGACACGGTTTACAGCACGGCATGGCGGCGACCGCCGCTCGCCGGAAGCTGGTCGCTGGACGCATCGCAGCTGCCGGAGGAGGAGCGCCCGCAACGGGTGACGATGACCTTCCGGGCGTCGCCAGACGGCAAATGGACGACGCGCGTCGAAATCGTCGCGCCCGACGGCTCCAGCCGTCACGCGGAATCGACCGCTGCCCTGGACGGCGTCCCGGTACCGGTCTCCGGAAATATGGAACTCATCGACAGCGTTGCGCTGCGACAGCCGGCTCCGAACACACTGGTCATGACGCTGGGAAAGGCGGGCGCGCGGGTGTCGACGCGCGTCTACACCGTCGCCAAGGATCGAAAATCGATGACGGAAACCATCGTCTGGTCCGGCGATAGTCGTCAAAAACTGGAAACCACGCATTTCAATCGCGTCGATTGATCGCAACCGCCAGTCCCCCCACTTTCGCTCTCCCGGGCTTGTCCCCGGGGGCCGCCGCTTCCCATCGTGATCGGGGCGCGGCGGCAATGCGGCGGCCGCGGGCTCCTGGTCCTACTTCCCCTTGAAAGCGTCGAAGCTGCCACCGCGACCGGCGCCCTCGGTGAACTTCTTCGCTCCCGCCGCCGCGCCTTCGCGAAGCGGCGCGACGCCGGCGCGGGCTTCGTGCGCAAGCGCGGCTTCGATGTCGAAATCCCATTGGCGGTAGGCGCTGAGCCGGTCGCTGTTCATGCAGATTTGCGGGAAGGCGGCGACCTGTTTCGCGAGATCAATCGCGGCGACGAGCGCTTCGCCATCGGGCACAATGCGATCGGCAAGGCCGATGCGCAGTGCTTCGTCGGCGGCCACGGGCCGGCCGGTCAGGATCATATCCAGCGCGCGTCCTTGCCCGACGATGCGCGGCAGGCGCACGGTGCCGCCGTCGATCAGCGGCACGCCCCAACGGCGGCAATAGACGCCGAATATGGCGCCTTCCGCCGCGACGCGCATGTCGCACCAGAGCGCCAGTTCGAGCCCGCCCGCGACCGCGTGACCCTCGACTGCGGCGATAACCGGTTTCTCGAGCAGCATGCGGGTCGGCCCCATCGGGCCGGGGCCATCGGGGTCATAGCGCGACGTGCCGACCGCGCCGAGGTCGAACCCCGCGCAGAACTGGCCCGAACTGCCGGTCAGGATGGCGACGCGCGCTCTATCGTCCTTCGCAAAGGCGGTGAAGGCCTCGCGGAGGGCCAGCGCGGTGAGCGGATCGACGGCATTGCGTTTGGCGGGGCGGTCGATGGTGACGATCGTCACCGGGCCATCAAGGTCGATCCGGACGGTCATGTTTTCTCCCCAAAGCTCGGTGACCCGATAGCCTGACGGGCTAGCACGATCGGAGGGGGAGGGGCAAAGCCTTGCAACGCATCCGCCGTTACCCTATGTAGTGCGTATGCGGGCCGGGCCCCTCTGGCGTCGGCGGAAGTCTCTTCCGCCACGTGATGTCGGACCGCATCGGGTGACACCGATGCTTGGCCTACCTCCCCCCTCAATCCCGGGTCCGGCATCGGCGTCACCTGCTTGATTTCATCAATCAGGAGGCCCTTCATGACTTTCAAATCGCGCTTCTACCGGCTGACCGAGCTGCATCGCCAGATCGACGATGCGCTGCGCCGCGAGCATCGGCGCAGCGGCGCCGATCCGTTCCGGCTTTTGCGGCTGAAGACGCTGAAGCTCGCGGTGCGCAAACGCCTGGCGAGCCTGTCGCGCCAGCCCGCGCCCGCCATCTAATCACCATAAGATAGAGCCGGAGACGCTGCCCCGCTCCCTGTCGAGGGAAGGGGCGGCGCCTTTGGCGCATCCCAGGGATCATCATCATGGAATTTCTCTTCGCGGACTGGCTGGGAACCCCGGTCTGGTTCTGGCTCGCCTTCATCAGCCTTGTCGTCGCGCTGACCGCGTTCGACCTCGGGATCCTCCACAAGGAGAATAAGGAGATGGGGATCGCCGAGAGCCTGAAGCTCTCCTTGCTTTACATCACGATCGCGCTCGCGTTCGGCGCGTGGATCTGGATCGAGAAGGGCGGCGAGGCCGGCCTCCAATATTACACCGGCTTCTTCATCGAGAAGGCGCTGTCGATCGACAATATCTTCGTCATCTCGTTGATCTTCGCGACCTTCGCTATTCCGCCGCGCTACCAGTATCGCGCGCTCCTCTGGGGCATCGTCGCGGTGATCGTGCTGCGCGGCATCATGATCGCGGGCGGCGCGGCGCTGGTTACCGAATATGGCTGGCTGCTCTATGTGTTCGCCGCCTTCCTCGTGTTCACGGGCCTCAAGATGCTGTTCGCGGGCGAGAAGCCGATGGATGTCGCGGGCAATCCGGTCGTCAAATGGCTGTCGCGCCATATCCCGATCACGCACGAACTGCATGGCGAGAAATTCTTCGTCCGCGTGCCCGACACGAAGACCGGAAAGCTCGCGCTTGCCGCGACGCCGCTGTTTCTGGCGCTGGTCGTCATCAACCTTGCCGACCTGGTGTTCGCGGTCGACAGCGTGCCCGCGATCTTCGCAATCACGACCGACACCTTCATCGTCTATACGTCGAACATCATGGCGATCCTCGGCCTGCGCGCGCTTTACTTCGCGCTCGCGGCGATGGTGCATCGCTTCCACTATCTGAAATATGCGCTCGCGCTGGTGCTGGTGTTCATCGGGTCGAAGATCTTCGTCGCCGATTTCGTGCTGGGGGGCGGCAAATTCCCGCCGCTCATCAGCCTGGGCGTGACCGTGGCGCTGATCGCGGGGGGCGTAGTCTGGTCACTCGTGAAGACGCGGCGGGACGACGCAGCCGCGGTTTGAATTGGACAGGGGCGGGCGTAAAGTCTGCCCCTACACCGCCATCAGCAGGACGTCGTCATCGCGCGGCGCCGCGGCTTCGAATGTCGGCAACGGATCGAAGCTCGTTTCCTCGACCTCTGCAGCGCCCAAGCCATCGAGCTTGAACTGGCCGAGCCTCGGCTCCTCATCCTCGCGCCAGCTCTTGCCGAGGTTCAGGGCGCTGACGAACAGGTCGCCGTGGCGTTCGAACAGCTGGTGCGGCGCGAGGGTCATGCGGTTGCCGTTATAGTCGGCGGTCACGGTGCGGCGCCGGGCAATCGCTTCCATAATCTTGAGGCGCGTGTCGCTCATGCGCCAGCCGCCCGGGAAAGGGGATTCTTGTTGTGCATCGCAACATGATGCCGGCGCCGGCCGCGCGGGGCAAGGGTAAACGTTGTCATATTCAGGTCACAAACGACGAAAATGCCCGCCGGAGGCCAAATGGCTTCCGGCGGGCAGGCTTTCCTCCCCAGGAAAGCTCGGGAGGCGCGGAGCGTTTGTGCAAGGGCTCCGCGCCAAACCGGGTGGCACGAGGGGGTGCAACGGGCCCCTCGCGCCGAACTGGTCAGGCCGCGAATTGATTCATCGTATTGTCTTTGCCCGCGGCCTTCAGGGCTGCCTCGCCGGCGAAATATTCCTTGTGGTCGTCGCCGATGTCGCTGCCCGACATATTCTGGTGCTTCACGCAGGCGATCCCCTCGCGGATTTCCTTGCGCTGAACGCCCTTGACGTAGCCGAGCATCGCTTCGTCGCCGAAATATTCCTTGGCGAGATTGTCGGTGCTGAGCGCCGCGGTGTGATAGGTCGGCAGCGTGATCAGGTGGTGGAAGATGCCCGCCCGCTTCGCCGCGTCGCGCTGGAAGGTGCGGATGCGGTTGTCGGCCTCTTCGCCGAGCGGCGTCGCGTCATAATCGACGCTCATCAGCTTGGCGCGGTCATAGGCGTTGACGTCCTTGCCTTCCTTCTCCCACGCGTCGAACACCTGCTGGCGGAAGTTGAGCGTCCAGTTGAAGCTCGGCGAATTATTATAGGCGAGCTTCGCGTTGGGCACGACTTCGCGGATGCGATCGACCATGCCGGCAATCTGTTCGATGTGCGGCTTTTCGGTTTCGATCCAGAGCAGGTCGGCGCCGTTCTGCAGGCTCGCAATACAGTCCATGACGCAGCGGTCCTCGCCGGTGCCGGGGCGGAACTGATAGAGGTTCGAGGGCAGGCGCTTCGGGCGCAGCAGCTTGCCGTCGCGGTTGATGAGGACGTCGCCGGGGTTGCCGGCGCCCTCGACCTCTTCGCAATCGAGGAAGCTGTTATACCGGTCGCCAAGGTCGCCGGGTTCCTTCGAGAAAGCGATCTGTTTGGTGAGGCCTGCGCCGAGGCTGTCGGTGCGCGTCACGATGATGCCGTCCTCGACGCCGAGTTCCATGAAGGCGTAGCGGCAGGCGCGGATCTTCGCGATGAAATCCTCGTGCGGCACCGTGACCTTGCCGTCCTGATGGCCGCACTGCTTTTCGTCCGAAACCTGATTTTCGATCTGCAGCGCGCAAGCCCCCGCTTCGATCATCTTCTTCGCCAGCAGATAGGTCGCCTCGGCATTGCCGAAGCCGGCGTCGATGTCGGCGATGATCGGCACGACGTGCGTTTCGTGATTGTCGATCGCAGCCTGGACCTGTTTTGCCTTGAGCTCATCGCCCTCGGCGCGCGCGGCGTCGAGGTCGCGGAACAACATGCCGAGTTCGCGCGCGTCGGCCTGACGCAGGAAGGTGTAGATTTCCTCGATCAGCGCCGGAACGCTCGTCTTTTCGTGCATCGACTGGTCGGGGAGCGGACCGAATTCGCTGCGCAGCGCGGCGATCATCCAGCCCGAGAGATAGATGTAGCGGCCCTTGACGGTTCCGAAATGCTTCTTGACCGAGATCATCTTCTGCTGCGCGATGAAGCCGTGCCAGCAGCCCAGCGACTGGGTGTATTTGGCGGGGTCGGCGTCGTAGGCGGCCATGTCGGCGCGCATGATGCGCGCGGTGTAGCGGGCGATGTCGAGCCCGGTGCGGAATTTGTTCTGGGCGCGCATCCGGGCGACGCTTTCGCCGCTGATGCCGTCCCAGGTGCCGTCATAGTCGCGGATGAGGCGGCCTGCCTGCGCCATATCTTCGGTGTAGCCCATCGTTCGAGTCCCTTGTCGAGAGGTGATGGGTGGAAGTTGGCGAAGGTGCCGCGGAAAGTGAAAAGCTTTGTCAATAATATTTGTGAAATATGCCGGTTCGGTGTAAATCGTCGTGTAAAGTAGTAAAGAAAGTTACAAGCGATGGCGGAGCGGCGGGTGTTTGCGGGGCCGGCGGTGCGCAAGGTGCGGCGCGAGGCGGCGATGACGCAGGCGGCGATGGCCGAGGCGCTCGATATTTCGCCGAGTTATCTCAACCTGATCGAGCATGGGCAGCGGCCATTATCCGCGACAGTGATCGTCAGACTGGCCGAGCGGTTCGGGTTCGATGCGGCGAAGCTGGGCGCCGAGGATGTGCCGGGCGGGCTTGCGGGCCTGAGGCGGCGGCTCGCCGATCCGCGCTTCGCCGATCTGGGGATCGGGGCGCAGGAGGTCGATGAGTGGCTGCAGACCGCGCCCGCGACCGCGGCAGCGTTCGCCCGCCTGTTCGATGCCGCCCCCGAGGAACGCGGCGACGCGCAGGGCGACGCCCCCGAAGTCGCCGCGGTGCGCCGCGCGATCGAGAAATGGCGCAACCATTTCCCCGACCTCGACGCGCGCGCCGAGGAACTGGCCGACGAGCTGCGGCTCGCGGGCGGCGACCTTTATGGTACGATTTCAGAGCGTTTGCGCACGCGGCACCAGCTCGGCATTCGCATATTGCCGAGCGACGTGATGCCCGACCGGCTGCGCTGGCTCGACTGGCACGCGCGGCAATTGATGCTGAACGAGCTGCTGCGACCCGCGTCGCGCACCTTCCAGGCGGCGGCGACGCTTGCGCAGATCGAGGCGAAGGACGAGATCGACGCGCTCGTCGCGGGCGCAGGGTTCGCCGAAGCCGCGGCAGCGCGGATGTTCGAGCGCCACCTGATCCACTATTTCGCGGCCGCGCTGATGATGCCGTACAGCCGCTTCCTGCGCGCGTGCGACGCGACGGGATATGATTTGCTGTTGCTCCAGCGGCGCTTCGGCGCGGGCTATGAGCAGGTCGCACACCGGCTGACGACCTTGCAACGCGTCGGCGCGCGCGGCCTGCCCTTTTTCATGCTGCGCATCGACCGCGCGGGGCAGGGGAGCAAGCGGTATGCGGGGGCGAGCCAGTCGCCGCTGGTCGATGGCGATGCGCGCTGCCCGCTGTGGGGCGTTCACGAAGCCTTTTCGCGCCCCGGCGAGGTGATCGCCGATCTGGTCGAGCTGGAGGATGGCTCGCGCTGGTTCACCCAGTCGCGCTCGGTCGCCGCCCCCGGCGCGACGGGGAGCGGGACGCCCGCGCGCTTTGCCGTGTGCGTCGGGGTCGATGCGAAGGTCGCGGCGCCGCTGATCGCCGCGCGCGGGATCGACCTGATGCGGAGCCACGCCACGCCGATCGGGCTCGGCTGTCGCCGCTGCACGCGCAGCGGCTGCATCCAGCGCTCGATGCCGCCGCTCGGCCGCCCGCTGCGCTTCCGCGAAGGCGAGCGCGGCGTGAGCGCGTTCGACTTCGCGGGCGACTAGAAGACCAGCCAGCGCGGCGTCGCGCGGCGGAAGTCGTCGCAGCGTGCGCCAAATTCGCGGGCGAGATGCGCTTCCTCAATACGCACATGAAGCGCGCAGGCGATCGCGAAGATTCGTCACCCCGGACTTGATCCGGGGTCCACGACTTCAACGCCGTGCTGGATCCCGGATCAAGTCCGGGATGACGAAGAGGGAATGTCTAAATTGGGGTGGGAAGCGGACGCCGCCTCACCTACCACACCAAAGCGACTGGCTCGCCTTCAGCTGCGGCGGTTTCACAGGCTTTCAGCAGATTCCTTGAGCAGTAATGTCTTTCCATCTCAAGCGTAGTGCTAGTAGCATTGTACGCCCGCAACGGTTCGATCAAGTCACTCGCGTCGTCTGGAAAAACCAGGATATGATCGCTCGCATCTTCTAGAGAAAGTTTGATGCGCGATATCACTGATAGCGTGTTGGCGTCAGCCAATATTGAGAGATCGTCGAGCACATCTTCAAATGCGCTTCCAGACTTGTCCTCACCTTGGAACGATCCGCAATAGATGTTAATTCCGCCCATGACACACCCCGATTAGGATAGGCAGCATTGTTAGCAACGGCGGCGCCATGTCCGCAACCGGTCGCCAGCTGCCCTGTGCGATCCCCGGCAGAGGCCGGAGCGCAGCCAACCCGGGAAGCTGAATGGCTTTGCGCTCTGGACTCGGCGCATGGGGGCGATAAACAAGTGTAAAATTAACCGACAGTTGACGCCTGCGCGCTAAATATATCCGCGAAAGGGCCAGACTTTCCGATGTTCCGACTGTTCAAACATTATGTGCCGCATGCGGTCGTCTGGCTGGCGCTGATCGAATTTCTGGCCTTGCTGGGGTCGGCCGAGGCGGCGTGGCATCTTTATGCCCGTTATGCCGATTTCGACCCCGGTGCGCTGACCGATCGCTGGTTGCCGCTCGCAACGTTCGCCATTTCCAACTCGCTCGCGATGATGGCGACCGGAATGTACGGCAACGAGGCGCTGCGGTCGATGAAGTTCGCGACCGCGCGGCTGCTCGCGGCGATTTCGCTGGGGGTGATCTTTCTCGCGGTCGTCGGCTTCCTGTTGCCGACCGCGACCTTGTGGCGCGTCAACAGCCTGTACGCGATGGCGTTCGCGATCGCGTCGCTGTCGCTGATCCGGCTGGCGCTGACGCAGAGCGCGGGGGCCGAGGCGTTCCGCCGGCGCGTTCTGGTGCTCGGCGCGGGCAAGCGCGCGATGCGGCTGAAGAAACTGGCCGAAGCGCCCGGAAGCGGGATCGTGATCGCCGGTTTCGTCGCAATGACCGAGGGCGAGCGCGCGATCGCGGACGCGATGCCGCGCGCGATGATCGCCAGCATCGCCGACCATGTCGTCGACCTGCGCGTGGGCGAGGTGGTGCTGGCGCTGGAGGAAAGGCGCGGCGCGCTGCCGCTCGACGACCTGCTGCGCGTCAAGACGACGGGGGTGCAGGTCAGCGACATTGCGAGCTTTATCGAGCGCGAGACCGGGCGCGTCGACCTGGCGACGACGAACCCGAGCGCGCTGATCTTTTCCGACGGCTTTTCGGCGGGCCAGCGGATCTCGCGCGTCGGCAAGCGATTGTTCGATATCGGCGCGAGCCTGGCGGTGCTGGTCGTCGGGCTGCCGCTGATCCTGATCGCGGGCGTCGCGGTGAAGCTGGATAGCCGCGGGCCGGTCTTTTATCGCCAGTCGCGCGTCGGGCGGTACGACCAGCCGTTCGAGGTCGTGAAGATCCGGTCGATGCGCACCGATGCCGAGGCGGCGGGGCAGGCGGTGTGGGCGTCCGAGAACGACCCCCGCGTCACGCGCGTCGGCCATGTCATCCGCAAGCTGCGCATCGACGAGCTGCCGCAGCTCTGGTGCGTGCTGAAGGGCGAGATGAGCATCGTGGGCCCGCGCCCCGAGCGCCCGGCCTTCGTCGAGGAACTCGAGCGCGAGCTGCCCTATTATGCCGAGCGTCACATGGTGAAGCCGGGGCTGACCGGCTGGGCGCAGATCAACTATCCCTATGGCGCGTCGATCGAGGATGCGCGGGCGAAGCTGGAATATGATCTTTATTATACAAAGAACTACTCGCCCTTCCTCGACCTGCTGATCCTCCTCCAGACCATCCGCGTCGTGCTGTGGCCGGAGGGCGCGCGCTGACCATGCCGACGCTGGGAGCCCTTGCCGACATTTTATCCGCGCTGGCCTTTGTCGGATATGGCGGGGTAACCTTGTGGCTGCTGGCGCGGCCGCGCGAGCGGATGGCGGCGCTGATGCCCGCGCCGCGCTGGCTGGCGATCGCCGCCGCCGCGACGATGGCGTGGAGCGCGTCGCTCTATGTCTTTGCGCCCGGCGCGTCGCAGGTGCTGGTCGCGCAGGCGCTGCGCGACATGGCGATCCTCGGCTGGCTGGCGGCGACCTTCTGGCCGAAACCCGCCGCGATGGCGGGGGCGCAGCGGCTGATCTTTCGCCTGCTCGTCACGATCAGCGGCATTTCGCTGGTCGCGGGCCTGATCGCCCATTGGCGGAGCGCGGTGGCGAGCGAGTGGCTCGGGCCGTCGCTTGCCGTCTCGACGATGCTCGTCGCGATCGGCGGGCTGCTGGTGATCGACAGCGGGGTCCGCCGCGCGAGCGCGGGCCTCCGGATGCCGGTGATGGCGGTCGCGGGCGGCTTTGCGATGCTGTGGGGCTACGAGCTCAACGTCCAGCTGATCGGGGCGATGACCGGCAGGGCGGCGACGACGCTGATCCATCTGCTGCCCGCGGTCGCGCTGGCGATCCTGCCGACCTTCGTCATCGCGGCGATGGATATCGGGCGCGAGCGGATGCGGCTGTCGCGCCCCGCCGCGGTGCGCACGCTGATCCTGCTCGGCGCGGCGCTCTATCTGGTCCTGATCGGGCTGTCGGGTGCAGTCGCGCGGCAGCTCGGCGGCGATTATGGCGACCTCGCGCAGGGGGTGTTCCTGACGCTGGCACTGGGGGCGGGCGGCCTGCTGCTGCTGTCGGCGCGCGCGCGGGCGTGGCTGTCGGTGATGATCTCGAAACATTTCTTCGAGCATCGCTATGACTATCGCGCCGAATGGATGCGCTTTACTGCGACGCTTGCGCAAGGCGACGGCGAGGACGATCGCAACCTGCATCGCCGCGCCGCGCGCGCGCTGGCCGAGCTGACGGGCAGTCCGGGGGCGCTGCTGATGCTGCCCGATCCGCTCGGCGCGTTTCGCGTCTCCGACCAGTGGCATTGGCCGGCGGGGATCGATGAGGGCGCCGAGCTGCCGCTGCGGTCGGCCTTCATGCTGCAGGAAACGCGGCACATCGTCGACCTCGACGCCGAGCGGCGCGGCGAGAAGGGCGAGCAGGATCTGGCGATTCCGGGCTGGCTGCTTGCCGACCCGCGCGCGTGGGTCGTCGTGCCGGTGCTGCATTTCCACCGGATGATCGCGGTCGTCGTGCTCCATCGCCCGCCGGTGTCGCGCGCGCTCGACTGGGAGGATCTCGACGTGCTGCGCATCGCGGGTCAGCAGGCGGCAAGCTATCTGGCGGAATCGCACAGCCAGGCGGCGCTGTCGGAGGCCAAGCGTTTCGACGAGTTCAACCGCCGCTTTGCCTTCATCATGCACGACATCAAGAATCTGGCGAGCCAATTGAGCCTGCTCGCGAGCAATGCCGAGCGTCATGCCGAAAAGCCGGCGTTCCGCGCCGACATGATCGAAACGCTGAAAATCTCCTCGCGGCGGCTGTCCGACCTGCTCGTCCGGCTGTCGCCGCGCGAACGCGGGCCGTCGGCCGATGCCGTGCGCACGCTGGTCGAGCCGCTGATGCGCGACGTCGCGGCCGAGGTACGGACGCGGCGCGCGCTGTTCGTCGGATGTCAGGCGGG
The DNA here is from genome assembly GCF_001468395.1 of Sphingopyxis sp. H073. GTDB lineage: Bacteria > Pseudomonadota > Alphaproteobacteria > Sphingomonadales > Sphingomonadaceae > Sphingopyxis. The sequence continues at coordinate 274,694 of NZ_LNSG01000005.1, forward strand.
CCTTGCGGCGTGGGGCGACACGGGATCGATCCGGCAGGTCGTCCAGCATCTGGTGAGCAATGCGATCGATGCCTCTGCCGACGACACGCCGGTGCAGCTGATCGCGGTCGCCGAGAATGGGCGCGTGCGGATCGACGTGATCGACCAGGGGGCGGGCATGACCCGCGCCTTCGTCCGCGACGAGTTGTTCAAGCCCTTCGTCTCGACCAAGGAAGGCGGCTTCGGGCTGGGGGCGTTCGAGGCGCTGCAGCTCGCGCAGGCGATGGGCGGGTCGATCGAGGTCGCGAGCGAGCCGGGCAAGGGCAGCAATTTCACATTCTGGCTGCCGCTGGCCGAGGCCCATGCGGACGCCGGAATGCCGGCAGGAAGAGTGGCATAGACATGAACGACAGCGGGACCGCGCCGAAGAAATTGCTGGTCGTCGAGGACGACCCGGGGCTGCAAGCGCAGCTCAAATGGGCGTATGACGATTATGAGGTGCTGATCGCGGGCGATTTCGACAGCGCGATCGAGCTGCTGCGCGCCGAGGAGCCGGGGGTGGTGACGCTCGACCTCGGGCTGCCGCCCGACCCCGACGGAACGCGCGAGGGATTCCGCGTGCTGAAGGCGATCCTCGAGGTGAAGCCCGATACCAAGGTCATCGTCGTGTCGGGGCATGGCGAGCGCGCCAGCGCGCTGGCGGCGATCGCGAGCGGGGCGTGGGATTTCTACCAGAAGCCGATCGATATCGAGGAACTGGGATTGATTGTCCGCCGGGCGTTCCATGTCCACGAGCTGGAGGTCGAGAACGGGCGGCTCGCCGAGCGGGGTTCGGGCGACAATCGCGTGCTCGGCGGGATGATCACCGGGGCGCCCGAGATGCTGAAGGTCGCGCGGACGATCGAGCGCGTCGCGAATCTCGACGTGTCGGTGATGCTGCTCGGCGCGAGCGGGACGGGCAAGGAATTGCTGGCGCGCGGGCTGCACGAGGCGAGCGGGCGGCGCGACGGGGCATTCGTCGCGATCAACTGCGCGGCGATCCCCGAGAATCTCCTCGAAAGCGAGCTGTTCGGGCACGAGAAGGGCGCGTTCACAGGGGCGGTCAAGACGACCGAGGGCAAGATCGAGCTGGCGCATGGCGGCACGCTGTTCCTCGACGAGGTCGGCGACATTCCGCTGCCGCTGCAGGTCAAGCTGCTGCGTTTCCTGCAGGAACGGACGATCGAGCGGATCGGCGGGCGCAAGGCGATCGCGGTCGATACGCGCATCGTCTGCGCGACGCACCGCGATCTCGACGCGATGATCGCCGAGCAGCGCTTTCGCGACGACCTTTACTATCGTCTCGCCGAGATGGTGGTGAAGATCCCGTCGCTCGCCGAGCGGCCGGGCGACGCGGTGCTGCTGGCGCGCCATTTCCTGCACCATTATGCGCCCGAGATGAACCCGTCGGTGCGCGGTTTCGCGCCCGACGCGCTGCAGGCGATCGACGAGGGGCGCTGGCCGGGCAATGTCCGCGAGCTCGAGAACCGGATCAAGCGCGCGGTGATCATGGCCGACGGCAAGCTGGTGATGAAGGACGACCTCGACCTGGCGGGCGCGAGCGAGGCGGACGGTGGGGATTATCTGAACCTGCGCAGCGCGCGCGAAGCCGCCGACCGCGTCGCGATCCGCCGCGCGATGACTCAGAGCGAGGGCAATATCTCGTCGGCGGCGAAGTTGCTGGGGATCAGCCGCCCGACGCTTTACGACCTGCTCAAGCAATATCGGATGCAGGCCTGAGTGGTCCGTGTCCGCGTCCTGCTCGCCGCATCGCTGGCGGCGCTGGCGCTCGCCGGCTGCGGCGAAGCAACGAAGGAGGGCGCGCGTAGCGAACTTCGCGAGCGCGCTGCGAAGCTGCAGGGCGACGTCGCGGCTGACCCCAAGGATATTGCGACACGCGTCCGGCTGGCGCGCGTGCAGATCGCGCTGGGCGATGGCGTGGGGACCGAGGCGACGGTGAAGGCGGCGCTCGCGGCGGGCGCCAACGCCGACTATTTGCGCCCGCTGCTGGCGCGGGCTTATGCGTTGCAGGGGAACGGGACGCGCGCGCTGGAGACGCTCGCCGACGGACCCGTCGCGCCCGAGATGGCAGGCGAGGCGGCGTGGGTCGAGGGCGACGTCCAGCTTGCGGGCGGCGACCTTGGCGCGGCGCGCGCCGCGTTCGATCGCGCGGTCCGGGCGCTGCCGAACGAGGCGGCGCTGTGGGTGTCGATCGCGCGCTTTCGGGACGCCAACGCCGACGCCGCGGGCGCGCACGACGCCGCCGACTATGCGATCGAACTCGACGCGAAGAACAGCGCCGCCCTGACGCTCAAGGCGAAACTGGTGCGCACGCAGCAGGGGCTGAAGCCCTCGCTCGGCTGGTACGAGGCCGCATTGGCGGCCGATCCGGCCAACGCCGACGCGCTGATCGAGCAGGGCGCGACGTTCGGCGACCTCGGCCGGTACAAGGATATGCTGGCGTCGCTGCGCGCGGCGGCCGAGCTGGCGCCGGGCGATCCAAGGATATATTATCTGCAGGCGGTGCTCGCGGCGCGCGGCGCGAACTATCCGCTGGCGCGCAGCCTGCTCCAGCGCACGCGCGGTGCGATGGACGATGTGCCCGGCTTCATGCTGCTGAGCGCGGTCGTCGAACTCGAACTCGGCGGACAGGCCGTGGCGGCGACCTGGGCCGACCGGCTGCTGACCGAACAGCCGAACAATTTCACCGCGCGCCGCATCCTCGCGGTGGCCGACTGGGCCGATGGCGATGCCGGGGCGGCGGCCGATGCACTGGCGCCCATCGCGGCACGCGGCGATGCCGATAGCTGGGCGTTGCTGCTCGCGGCGCGGCTGGCGGCCGAGACGGGGGACGCACAGGCGTCCGCAGCCTATCTGGCGCGCGCTGCGACGCTGGCGCGCGGCGAGGCGGCGCCGTTCGCCGCGAGCGACAGCTATGGTCTCGCTTCGCTGTCGGCCGATGGCGATCCGCTCAATCCGGCGAAGGCGATCCCGGCGATCTCCTCCGATTTGGCGGGAAGCAATTATGCGGGAGCAATCGCGCGCGCGACGCGGCTGCGCGATGCCAACCCCGGTGTCGCCGACGCCCATGTGCTCCTGGGCGATGCGGCGCTGGCGGGCGGGCGGCTGGACCTTGCGGTGCAGGCGTACCGCTCGGCGCAGGCACTCGATGCGAGCGAGCGGGTCGCCTTGCGGCTGGCCAATGCGCTTTATCGTATCGGCGATGCCGCGGCGTCGCGCCGCGTCGTGTTGCGGCTGCTCGCAAACGATCCGTCGAGCGTGGCGGGCGAACGGATCGCCGCTGCGCTGGCGATGGACGCCCGCGACTGGGATTCCGCGATCGCGCATTATGAGCGCATTCGCCGCCGGATCGGCAATCGTGACGCGGTGGTGCTGCGCGAACTGGCACGTGCGTGGATTGCAAGAGGCGACAGCGAGCAGGCGCTGCCGATGATCGCGCTCGCCTATCGGCTGCAGCCGCTGAACAGCGAGATCATGCGGATCTATGCCGATTTGCTGGACCGGCGCGGGAATGCGCAGGCGGCGGCGGATTTGCGCGACAAGGCGGCGCAGATCGGGCGGTAGGCGGCTGCTGACGAGCAGTGTTAGGGGACAAGAGGGGCTGGAGTGCCGGGATTGACCGGCATCTGGTGGGATTGTGCGGGACAAGTCCGCGAAAATGGGGCGTTTCGGCACATTCGGGGCGCTCCGCGTAAGTGGGACCGTTATCTAGCTTAACCATTCTAATAGAGGTCGCTCGGACAAGAGCAACCGGAGTTGGCGCGCGGCCTCTTAAATGTCGGTGAGAAGGCGCTCAGCGGGCTTTCAGGCGGCTCTCAGATTGGTGCGCCATGCACCAGGCCGGCCAGATCGGGTTTGAAAGTGGGACCGGAAGTGGGACGCTGGGCGAAAAGCGCGCGCGGGATGGTCCCACTTAGGAATTCTGGCTGAAATCCGAGGCTGTTGCGGACAGTACAAACGAAAAGCGCGCCCGGAGGCGCGCCTTAAGTGGGCCGATTTTTGCTGTCCGGACTAAGTGTCGACGATGTCGCCAGTTTCGCAGATGACATGGCCGAGGTTCGCATCGCGGAAGTCGCTGCCCTGGGCGACCTTGGCGATATCGACGATGCGGACGTGCGTGCGGCCGGCGAGCGCGCCCTTTTCCTGCAGCACCTGGCAGACATATTGCGCATAACCGGTGCGGCGCGAGCCGTCGTCGAGGACGCCCACGTTCCACTGGACCGTGTTTGTGGCATCATAGCTCAAATCCTTGATCTTCGGCTCGGAGGCGAGCGCGGTCTTTGCCGCCTCGATCGCGGCGGGCGCCGGCGCGGCCGGTTCGGGCTTCGCGGGCGTTGCCTGCGCCTCTTCGACCGGGGCGGGCGCTGTGCAGGCCGAGAGCGCCAGCGCGGCGCCCATGATCGGCAGGATGACCTTCATTCCTCATCTCCTCTGAAGCTGCGAGCCTTGTCGTGGACCGTTAACGGCTCCTCGCGGCCAAGCTTGAGACGCGGCACCATATAGGCGCCGAGGAGAAATCTTGCATTAGCGATGACGTGGGCCTGCTGTTCCGGTTCGAGACGGCGCCAGGCGTCGAGCAGCTGGGTCTCGTCGTCGGCGCGATCGGGGTCAAGCTCGACCGGCGGCGTCGGTTGCCCCTCACCCGTCGCGAGCCAGCGTGGATTACGCTCGAGCGCGTCGGCCAGCGCGAAAAGCTGCGCCGGCTTCGGCAATGTCTTGCCATTCCAATAGCCATTGAGCGTCTGCGGCGCGATTTTTGCTTTCCTACAAAGGTCGGCCTGGCTCAAATTCATCTCATGGGCAGACTTGCGGACGCGCAGCCCGACAGCGTCCGCGCCAGATAGCGCTTGACTTTCCGACTTCTCGGATGCTTTATCCGACTTGTTGGATTTAGGAGCGTTCGTCATGTCATCCGCTGCCCCTCATCCCGAGGCGATAAAAGCGGCCCTGCGTATCAAGCATGGGTCGCTCTACAAGTTCGAGAAAAAGTACGATTTGCCAAGGAAATCCGCCGCCGACGTGCTGCGCGGACGCGCGGTCGCCAAGACCGCAACGGCCATCGCAAAGGATCTCGGCAAGAGTGTTCAAGAGCTGTTTCCTGGGCGTTTCAAATCATCCGACTTGTCGGACGCTAGCACCCCTGATTCGGTCGTGCAGCATCTAATTGCGGAGGCGAAATGAATATCGCCGCTGCAACAGCACCTTACGCCGCAACCGAAGTCTTCCAGATCAATCCCGCCGATGTTCGTGTCGGTGAGCGGATTGGCCTGTTCTGGCCGGAAAAGGCGGCTGCGCTCGGCGCGCTGATCGCGCGCGACGGGCAGAGCGACCCGATCAAGGTCATCTTCAACCAGCTGGCCGACCAGTGGCAGCTCGTCACCGGCCTGCACCGCCTGCAAGGCGCGCGCGGGCTGGGCCTCCAGTCGATCGACGCGATCGAGGTCAAGGGTACCGCCGCCGAGCTGCTCCGCATGGAGGCCAGCGAGAACCTTCACCGCCGCGATTTCGGGCCGCTGGAGCGCGCGATGTTCATCCGCGCGCTTGCGGACGATGCCGAGGCGCGCTGGTCGGGCGATCATGCCGGATTGTCGGCGCAGCAGATCGGCCAGGTCAAACGGTGGGAGCGCGAACGCGCCAAGGCGCCGGGCGTCGTCCGCGCCGATCAGGCTGCGGCAATGGAGTCCGAGCATAGTGCGGCCACGATGTCCGGACTATATGGCTGGCAGGAAGAGGTCGCGGAATCGCTGGGCCTTTCCGCCCGCAGCATCCGCCGATCGCTGCTGATCCACCGCCAGCTGATCGCCCCGTTCGAGCGTGAGCTGGTCGACGAGCTGGCGCGCACCGACCTTGGCAAAAAGCAGGCCGCGCTGTTCGAGCTGGCCGACATCGTCGACGAGGGCACGCGCCGCCTGGTGATCGACACGATCATCGGCGACGACGCCGGCGAGATCGGGTCGGTCGCCGACGCAATGATCGCGGCGGGCGCGAAGGCGCGTACCGAGAAGCCCCGCCTGACGGGCGACACCAAGCATATGAACGGCGCGCAGTCAGCGCTGTCGCGGCTGTCGGTCGCGGGCTGGAAGAGCTTTGCCCCGACGCTGGTCGAGATGGTGAAGCCAAGCGCGCTGCCGGTGCTGATGGCCGAGATCGAGGCGCGCATGGCCGAGCTCGGCGACAGCATGATTGGAGGCGAGGAAGAATGACGCGCCGCCCCGTACCCTGCGCGGCGCCGTGTTGTCGTACGCCGGTCGAGGAAGGCCGCTGGCTTTGCCCTACGCATTGGTTCGCGTTGCCCGAGCGTCTGCGCAAGGCGCTGGGGGCGACGTGGCGCGCGCGGCATGTCGCGGCCTTTCAGGAGCTCTGGACCGAGGCGCTGGTCCTTCTGGACCCCGCGCCGCGGCCGTTCGATCCTCCGCGCCATCGCGGCACCACGCCCATGACGATCGCCTATGAGGGAAATCGTCCGGTCGTCTATGCGACGGGGCGGCTGCTGTGAGCGCCGCCGAACTGACCGCGCTGGCCGAGGATCGCCATCCCTGGGATTGGTATGTCGACGAGAGCTGGTGCACCGAGGCGCTGATCGCGACCCTCGGGCTGGGAGCTTTCGCGGGCCAGCATATCCATGATCCGTGCTGCGGACGCGGGACGATTCCCGAGGTCTTCGACCTGTTCGGATTCGAGGTGTCGGGCGGCGATGTCGAGGACCGGCGCGGCTCTTTCGAGTTCGCGGTCGGCGACTGGCCGTTCGCGATCCGAGATTTCTTTCGCGAGAATCCCGAGGGCTTCGCGGAGCCCACGTCGATCGTCTTCAATCCGCCCTACAGCACGCAAAACGGCTGCATCGTCACCGGCCTCACGTCGATGATGGTCGCCAAGGCGCTCCGAATGGTCAGCGACAAGGTGTGCGTGCTCGTCCCGCTCAAGTGGCTGTCGAGCGACCAGCGGTACCGGCTTTTCCAGCGCAAGATGCCCTCGGACATCCTGATCCTGATGGAGCGGCCGTCGATGCCGCCGGGCCACCTGATCCCGAGCATGGGCGAGAACGCCTTCACCAGCGGCAAGGCCGATTATTGCTGGGTGGTCTTCGACAATCGCGTCGTCACCCAGCCTGGTGACACGCGCACCCATTTCGTGAAGCCGCGCGATGCGGCGTTCAAGCAGGCGGAGCGCGGCCGATGACGAAGGCGAAACTGACGCGCGCCGAGCAGCTCGCGCGGCACCGCAAAATCTTCCTCCTCGCGCGCGAGCGCGATGTCTCGCTGGGCGAGGCCGAGCAGCTGCTCGCGCGCGAGGAATGGCTTGCGGCGCAAGAGCGGCTGAAGGCGACGCGCGCCTGTGGCCGCACCTTCGCCGCGCGCCAGATCGAGGGCGGCGCGCCGCGCCGATTCCGCTTTCAGATCAAGGGCGACGAGCCCTGGATGATGAGGGACTGACCCATGCCTGACGCCTGTTACGTCTGCGATTCCCCCGAGCTGGTCGACGGCGCCGACCTGCGCAATCCGACCTGCGCCGGTCATGTTTCGGCGCGCGATCATGTGGTCAGCAACCAGACCGCCCCGGCGCCTTATGGCGGCACCTATTCGCTCGCCATCTGCCAGTGCGGCTGGTCGGTGCGCCGCCTGCGCGGCGGGAAGGCGGTCGCCGACGAGATCACGCGGCTGGTTCGCGCGCATTGGATCGCCGTTGCGGAGGCCGCGCAGTGAGCAATATTCGCCAGATCAGCGACCCGGCGATCGCCACCGCCATGCTCGCGACGATGCAGTCGATCGACAGCTCGCGGTCGGCGCCGTCGAGCATTTCCCAGCCGCGCTGGCGAATCCTGCAGTGCATCGCGAAGGCGGCGCCGAACGTGCCCACTTCGCGCGAGTTGATGCTTTGCAGCGGGCTCAACAGGGCGGCCTTGGCGGAGCATGTCCAGGCGCTCCAGTGGAAAGGCTTGCTCGCAATGGGCGGGTATCGCCTGTCGCCGAGCGCTGCCGCGATGGTGGGGCTGGAGAACGCCCGTCCGTCGAGCGATGCGAAGTCGATGACGTCCACGCCGGCGCCGACGATCATCGGTGTCGACCTGTCGAGCCGCCCTGATATCTCCGTCGAGACGACCATCACTTTCGGCGCTGATGGCAAAATAGCCAAGATCGTGCCGCACTTGCCGATGGACCCCGCCGATGTGCCGGCTTGCATGCGGCCCGATTGCCTGCCGCCAGTGGAGCCCGTGTCCGAAAAATGCGGCATTCTTCGGACAAACAAACAGGGAAACAAACATGGCCGGGGTAGCGCAGCGGTAGCGCGCCCGATCGAAGGGGATGGTCAACTCGATCGGGTCGCTCCCGATCGTGCCCTGCCGACAACGGAGGAGGTCGCAGGTTCGAATCCTGCCCCCGGCCAACCTGCCGAGCGCCGCGTCGCCGATCTGACACCTGAGCTGGTCGCCAGCCTTCGCGCGGGAATGCCGGCGCGGAAGGTGTTGCCGCAGGCCGCCGATGCCGATCTTGTCTGGACGGGTCGCGGCGAGCAGCGCGACGATGGCTGGCAGAGCGCGGCGCGCGCCGGCAGTGCCATGCTTCTTGATGCGCTTCGTCGCCATCACCCCGAACGCTGCGGGGCACGGTGATGGGCAAGCGCCAACCCGCCTTTGACGATCGCCAGCTGGCGTTCAACCTCGACGCGTTCAACGTGCCGATGCCGGAGCGCTTCGACGGGGCTCTCGCCCATCTGCCGCGCATGATCTCTTCGTCGGTGGCGCGGATTCTGCAAGAGGACGGCCGCTCGCGGCACGTCATGGCCGGCGAGCTGTCGCGACTGCTCGGCACCGAAGTCAGCAAGATGACGATCGACGGCTGGGCCAGCGAGTCCCGCGACCGATTCAATATCTCGGCCGCGCACTGGATCGCGCTGCTCGCCGCTACCGACCGCGTCGACGTGCTCGACGGCATCGTCCGCCCGGCGCTGGGCGTCGCGGTGTTCGAAGGCCCGGAGGTCGCCACGGCCGAGCTGGGACACATCGACCGCCAGATCGCCGCGCTGCGCGATCGCCGCAAGAAAATCGAACAACGGGCGGTGCCAATCCGCCGAGCCGAGGGATCACGATGAAGTTCCAAGGGGGGAAATACTGGTTCACCGCTGCCGAGCTCGCCGAGCTGAAGCTGCCGGGGCTCCCGTCGACGAAGCGCAAGGTGAACGAGCGCGCGTCGAAGGAATGCTGGGCGCTTCAGGTCGACGGCGACGGCATGCCGCTGGCGCGGACGCGCCAGGCGCGCGGTGGCGGACTGGAATATCATGTCTCGATCCTGCCCGCGGCGACGCAGGCGGCGCTGATGCGGCGCGGCATCTCGGCGGCCTGTGAGCCGGTCGAGGACGAGCGGCTGCGCCAGGGCACGATGTGGAGCTGGTACGAAGCGCAGTCCGACAAGGTGAAGGCCGAGGCCGAGCGCCGCAACGCAATCCTGACGCAGGTATTCGCGCTGATCGAGCAGGGCATTTCGACGTCGACCGCGGTGTCGGCGCTGTCGATCGGCGAGAAGGTCGGCATGTCGACGCTCTACAGCTGGATGGCGCTGGTCGACGGCGTCGCTGCGTCCGATCGCCTGCCGCACCTTGCGCCGCAGCGGAAGGGCGGCGGGCGCGAGGCCGAGTGTCACCCCGAGCTGATGCAAATTCTGGTCTCGGACTATTTGCGGCCCGAGCAGCCGACATTCTCCTCCTGCTATTGGCGCACCAGCCGCATCGCCGAGGCGCGCGGCCTCTCACTGCCCGGTGAGAAGACCCTGAAGCGTCGTTTCGACCGGGAGATCGACAAGCGGCTCGTCACGGCAAAGCGCGGCGGCAAGGATGCGCTGCGGCAAATGCTGCCTCCGCAGCGCCGCTCGCGCGCGCACTTCCACGCGATGGAAGCGGTGAACATCGACGGCCACAAGCTCGACGTCTTCGTCCGCACGCCCAGTGGCAGGGTGATCCGCCCGATCATGGTCGCGATCCAAGACCTCTTCAGCGGCAAGATGCTGGCATGGCGCCTAGGCGAGAGCGAGAGCGCGCTGCTGACTCGTCTGGCCTTCGCCGACCTGTTCGCCAATTACGGGATTCCCAAGGCCTGCACGCTCGACAACGGCCGCGCGTTCGCGTCGAAGGAAATCACCGGCGGCGCGAAGACCCGATATCGCTTCACGATCCGGGCCGACGATCCGACCGGCCTGCTGACTGCGCTGGGCATCAAGACCAACTGGGCACGCCCGCATCACGGCCAGGCGAAGCCGATCGAGCGCTTCTTCCGGGATGTCGCAGACGTGATCGCTCGCGACCCGCGGTGCGCCGGCGCCTACACCGGCAACCGGCCCGATGCGAAGCCCGAAAACTACGCCTCCAAAGCCGTCGAGTGGGATGATTTCGTGCGCATCGTCAACGCCGGCATGGTGGCGCTAAATGCCCGGCGCGGCCGTCGCAGCGAGACGGCGAACGGGCGCAGCTATGACGAGACCTTTGCCGCGAGCTACGCCACCGCGCCGATCGGCAAGGCAACCGAGGAGCAGCTGCGCCTCGCGCTGCTGACCGCCGACCGCGTCACCACCGACCGCAAGAGCGGCATGATCAAGCTGGCGCACAACCGATACTGGGCGCCCGAGCTGATGCAGATCGCGGGCCAGAAGGTCACGATCCGCTTCGACCCCGACCATCTGCACGGCGACATCCACGTCTATGACGCGGCGGGCCGCTTCCTGGTCACCGCGCAGCTGATCGAGGACAGCGGATTCGACAGCCTGGACGCGGCGCGCGCCCGCGCGAAGCTGGAGCGCGAGCATCGCCGCGCGGCCCGCGAGCTGGAAGAGCGCGAGCAGCTGCTCGCCGCCTCGGCGATCGCGTCGATGCTGCCCGACGTCGGCGAGGACGATCTGCCCGAGCCGCAAGTCATTCGCCCGATCCGCGTCGCACATCGCAACGGCGCCGCCGCTGCTGCGGTCAAGGTCGAGCACCATGAGCCAGTCAGTTTCATGAACAAGTTCGGGGCGGCGGTGTCGCAGCTCCGGATTGTTGAGTGAAAGCCGCGGCGGAGGGGTCTGAGCCTCCGCCGCGGACAGTGTCCCTGAGAAGACGAGAAGGAAAGTAGCATGAACAACCCCGAAAACCAGCCTATCGATATCGAAGACCAGCGCGCCTTCATCATCGATCACAAGGCTGCAACCGGCATGAGCTGGACGGAGATCGGCAAGCGCACCGGCATCGCGGCGGGCACGATCAGCCAGTTCGGCAGCGCCAAGGGTTATGCCGGCGACGAGAAGCGCCTTGCCGAACAGGTCTATCGATATCGGCAGCAGCTCGCCGCTCAGGCCGCGATCAAGGTCACCGCCCCCGAAATTCCGGGTTTCTTTCGCGGGCCGACCGCCCAGGACGTCGAGACCGCGCTTTCGTGGGCGCAGCGGGGCCGCATGGTCGTCATCGCGACCGGCGCCGGCATGGGCAAGACCAAGACGATCCAGAATTATCGGGATAGCGTGTCGAACGTGTGGGTCGTAACGATCGCGCCGAGCAGCGCGGGCGTGATGACGATGCAGCAGAAGACGCTCGCGGCGCTCGGCGATCGGGAGGCCAACGGCCCGCCGAACAAGCTTACCGCGCTGATCATTGCAAAGATCAAGGACACCGGCGGCCTGCTCATCTTCGACGAGGCACAGCATCTGTCCGAAAAGGCGATCGAGGAAATCCGCGCCTGGCATGACGAAACGGGCGTCGGCATCGTCCTGTCGGGCAATATCAAGGTGCTGACCCGCCTCGAGGGCGGCAACCGCCGCGATGCCTTTGCGCAAATCTTCAGCCGCGTCGCGCACCGTATCGTGCGCGCCCAGCCGCTGCAGGGCGATGCCGACGCGCTTTGCGATGCATGGGGCGTTTTCGACGACGCGAGCATCCGCGCGATCCGTGAAATCTGCATGAAGCCGGGCGCGCTCCGCGGCGCGACCTTCACGCTCGAGCTGGCGCACATGATCGCGGCCAGCGAGGGCGTGGCGGTCACCGCGGGCCATATCCGCGATTGCTGGGCGCAGCTTTCGACCCGGCAGGTGGCGGTATGAGCGCGCTCACCAGCACCGAAACCCATCTGGCGGGACAGCTGGGCGTCGCCGACGATCTGCTCTCACGGGCCAATCTGTTCCTGCGGATCGAGGTCTCGGCCGCGATCGAATGTCACAGCACGCTTCGCGGCGAAGGCAATGCGGTGGTGCCGGTACCGGGAACGCTCTGCGCCGATGTCGTCGACGACATTGAGCGCCATGTCCAGCTGATCCGCGACATCGAGGCGCATCTGGCGGGCGAGCCCTGGGAAGGCCCGGTTGGGTGGTTCGATGACGTGATTCAGCGCCGAAACGGCTGGGAAGGCGGTGTGCGATGAGCAGGCTCTCAAAGGTTCGTGATGCCCTGACGCGCAATGGCGTCGACAGCGCGGCGGTCATCCTCGCGCAGCTGGCGATCATCACGGTGGCCGAGATCGTCGCGATCTCGCTGATTCTGCTGATTGCGGGGGCGGGCCGATGACCGCGCTGCGCACCCCCGCCGAGCGGATCGACATGATCATTGAGGAGGCGTGCCAGCGCTGGTCGGTCGACCGTGCCGAGCTGCTAGGCACGTCACGCCTTCCCAGCCTGGTCACGGCGCGGAAGGCGGTCGTCCTCGCGCTGCGCGAGTTCGCGCCGCGGCGGATGTCCTATGAGCAGATCGCCCATGTGCTCTGCCGCACCGGACACGTCTCGCTCCTCCGCCTCGCCAAGGACGGCAGGGCGCTGCGCCAGGCGTCGCCCGGCTTCGCGCGGGGTGTGGACGCGCTGGTCGCGATCGCGCAGGGGAGCATAGCGCGCGGCGGCTCGTTCCTAATGGTCGATCTGCCCGGCGTCGGACTGGTCCCCGAAATGAACCGACCGGCACTGTCGAGGTCGGTCCAGTGAGCGCCCCCGCCCGCCAGACATCGATCGACTCGCGCGATCAGCGCCGCCGCGCGCTGCTCGCAAAGGTCCATATCGCGAAAAAGCAGCTCGGCCTCGACGAGGACGATTATCGCGCCGTCATCTTCCAGTATTGCGGATCGATGTCGGCGGCCGACGCGACCGAGCAGCAGCTGGCAAAGGTCGTCCAGCATTTCGGCCAGCGCGGATTCCGGACCAGCGCCAAGGGCGTGCCGGGCCGCCGAGCGCCTGCCGTGGATACGCCCAGTGCGCGCAAGGCGCGGGCGCTGTGGATCTCGCTCCATCATCTCGGCGCGGTGCGCAATCCGTCCGAGCAGGCGCTGGAGGCCTTCGCGTGCCGCCAGCTCAAATGCGAGCAGTGGCGCTGGTCAGACCAGTCGCTCGCCTATCGCCTGATCGAGGCGCTGAAGGCGATGGCAAAGCGCCACGGCTGGGATGTCGGCGACGGCAAATATGTGAAGCTGCACGCCAGCAAGGCGCGGCTGGTCCGGGCGATTCTCGCCAAGCTGGTCGCAGCCGGCATTGCGCATCCCGACTGGACGGTAACCGACGCTCTGTTCCGTCTTACCGGTGAAGAGATCCGCGCGATCGACCTTTCGATGTCGATCGAGGATCTGACGCGCGCCGCGCAGCTGCTCGGCCGCGTCCTCGCCGACCGTTCCCCGCACGTTTCCCCGGAGGCCTGACATGGACAATCAATCGCTCTATCGGAGCACGCTGCGCCGCGATCGCGAAAATATGGAATTCTGGTCATTGCCCTTACTCGAGTCCGCGGCCGATCGACGCCGGCACAAGGCCGCGCGCGATCGCGCGATCGCCTTTACTCTGGGCAGCGGCCTGACCTTTTTCGCGATCCTCGCGCTGGCCGTGCTTATCTGATTTGTCGGAGACGCGCCGCCTCGATTCCCTGGCATTCGACCAGGTGGCTGCCGTGATCGGCAGCGAGGCGGCGCTGCGCCTGTGCGAGCATTTCGGCGGCACCAGCCTCTATGTCCCGCACCGTATGCATGACGGGCACCCGATCGTTGCCGCGCTCGGCCTGGACGCCGCCACGCTGCTCAGCTCCCATTTTACCGGCGACTTCATCACCCTGCCGAACATCTCGCGCCGGCGCGAGATCCACAACCGGCGCCGCGAGGTGCTGCGCCTCGCGGCCGAGAACCCGAACCGCACCGCAAAATCGATCGCGCTTGCCACCGGCTACACGGAGCGGCATGTCCATAACATTATCGGCGAATCCGGCGGCGACCCCCGCCAGCTGAAGCTCTTCGACGACAATTGAAATAGTTCACCTGACCGCCGCTCGCCCCAAGCGTCAAAGCAGCGGCATGGGGAGCGAAACCAACCAATCCGATATCGCCGGAATCGGCCATAACCTGCCCGAGGAAATTCTCGTCCAGGCATGGTCGACGCGCTACGCTTCGGCCGTCGTCGAGCTGCTGAAGACCGAGGGCGGCTTCGTCGACGATCCCGCCGATCGTGGCGGCACCACCAAATATGGCTGGTCGCTGCGCACGCTGGTCATCGAAGGCAAGGTCGACCTCGACGACGACGGCCGCGCCGACTTCGATCTCGACGGCGACGGCGATATCGACGGCTATGACGTTCGCAAGCTTACGCGCGGCGACGCCAAGTTCCTCTATCACCATTGTTTCTGGAAGCGGATGGGCTGCGACAATCTGCCGCGCCCGGTGGGCGAGATGATGTTCGACCAGGGCGTCAATGCCGGCATCGGCAGCGCGCGCCGCCTTCTCCAGCTCGCGATCAATCGTTGCCTCGAGCGCGCGGCCTCGGCGCCGGCGAAGCTGAAGGTCGACGGCGCGATCGGCAAGCAGACGCTCGACGCGATGAATTGGGTGCTGCGCTGGGGCGCGCTGGGCATGCCCGCGCTGGTCGACGCGTTCCGCGTCGAGGTGCGGCTCCGGTACCGCGCGATCGCCGAGCGCACTCCGTCGCAGAAGAAGTTTCTGAAGGGCTGGCTGGCGCGCGCCGACCGGTTGGGGAGGATTTGATGTTCGGCCTGTCGGGACTTCGACTTTGGGGATCGATCGGGGGTCTGCTGGCGTTCGTGGCGCTGCTCGTCGCGGCGTGGACCGGCATCCAGGCGCGCGCCGATCTTCGCGAGCTCCGCGCCGACGTCAAGGCCTGCTCGGCCGCGGCGGAGAAACAGACGGCCGCGGCCGACCGATGCAGCGAGCCGGTGAAGGCGGCGATCGCCGCGGCCCGCGCTGCGAAGGTCTGCGACATCGCGCTGCAAGCCGCGAACCGCAATGCCACGTCGTTCGCGATCCAGTCGGCGTGCTCGACCGCGGTGAAAACCGAGGTAGCGCATCGCATGACGGCCGAGGCGGCAGCGCTGAACGCGGAATTGGAGGTCGACCGGCTGATCGCCGACCAGGCGAAGATCGCCGATCGCGCCGAAGCGCGTGGTCGAGCCGAAGCCAAACGAAAGGATGAGGCCGATGCCGCTATCAAAAGCGCGCCTCCGGCTGCTGGTGGGGTTGGCAAGCGTTGCGACGCTGGCTGCCTGCGCCGGCTCACCGGAAAAGCCTGACCCCGGCGCCGCGCCCGATCCGGTGATCGAGCGCAAGATCGTCGTCAAGCCCGTCTGCCCACCCGAGCTGCTCCAGGACGTGCCCGTCGCGCCAGCGATGCCCGCAGAGGCACTGGTCGAGGCGAGCGACGAAACACTGCGCTGGCTAGGCGCCATATTCTCTCACGCCGCGCTCCTCGAGGAGCGGCTGCGCGACGCAAGGACCGCGTGCCCCGATGACTAACCCAACAACGATCGAAACACGCCCGATCGAACAGCTCCCTGCTGCGACGGCAGTGTCCCCGGCGGCGTTGACGGCCATTCAGGAACCTGGTGGACCGGTCCAGAAGGTTTCCATCGCGCAGCTGTTGGGTCGCCTGATCTCAACCAACGCGGCGAAGGAAACGCGCGCCAACCTGCTCGCCGACCTTGCGCATGCAGCGAACAGCATCGCGCTCGTTTATGCCGATGCCGATCCGGCGTGGAACGGCTGGTATCGCAAGCAGGGCAATTCGGGGGTCGGCACCTGGCTCCAGTTCGAAAAGCTGTCGTCCTTTGCCGAGGCCGAGGTCCAGCAATGGGTCGAGTATGCCCAGTCGGGGGCGCAGGCCGCCGCGGCGACCGCGAACTTTTATGATGGTGGCTTGCTCGCTGCGCATGCGGCGACAGTCGCCGGCGATTATTTTGCCTGCGAGTTCCCGGCGGGCATCATCAGCTATCGCCGCCGTACCGCCAACGGTTCGGCCCAGATCGGCACGGCGCTGACACCCGCGGCGCTGGCGCGAGAGATGGGGGTCGCGCGGGCGCGCCTGCTGCTCACCTCCGACCAGCCCGCCGATGGCGTGCCTGGCGACGCATGGCTGTCGCCGACCTGCATCTTTTACGAACGCCGTCCCCGCGCGCAGATCATGGCCGGCGGCGTCATGGTCGTCGCGGGCGGCATCGCCCCGGTATCCGAATGGGCGCGCGCCGAGAGCCAGCCCATCGCCACCATCCATGAAGCCCTGGTCAACGAAGGAATCCTGTAGTGTACGACGCCAATCCCACGATCTTCGTTCCTGTTCCCGGCGTCGACAACGGCCCCGCGATCCGCGCCCTTCTGGCGAGCGGCAAGCGCTGGATCCAGATCAACGGGTCGGCGCTGCGCCTCGATACGCCGGTGCTGCTCGAGGACGACGGCGTGCCTGCCGATTTTGTCCATATCCAGCCGCATCCATCGATCGCGACCGTCGTCGTCGATCCCAGTGGCATCGGCCGCGACGCAGGCGATCCGACGAACCCGAGCTACGCTGCGTTCGAATATGGCGGGAAGCGCACGACCGCAGGCTATCTTTCGGCACTGGTCGCTGCTGGGTCGCGCGTGCTGCCGGTCAATAATGGCGCGCTCTATGCGCCCGGCGACTGGATCAACGTGTCGAATGCGTCGACCAATCCCGGCGCGACGCTGCTGCCGCTCGACGGACCCGGCGCGAAATACCGCGTCGAAGCGGTGGTCGGCAACAACCTGACCATCGACAGGCCGACCGAGCGTGCGCACCCGAACAACGCCACCGCCAGCAAGTGCAAACCGCTGGTGGGCGCGATCATCGAAGGGCTAACCTTCACCGGCGACTGCACGGTCGGTATCCATATTCATGACGACATAAACGGCACCTACCGCGGCATCCGCACTGTCGGCTGGACGGGCCGAGTGGGCGTGCTCATTGACAATTGGAATATCGGCTCTCTGATCGACGATTGCTTCATCACCGGAACCACGCCGGGCACCGGCGCTCTGGAAAGCGCGTGGGGCGTTGCGATCGAAGGCGGATCGGGGTCGCGCTACAGCCAATGCGGCGGGACGATGTGCGGTACGGGGATCACGATCAATTATGGCTACGATGTCCGCGGGGTCGATACGCTTGCCTTCAGCAACACGGTCAATGTCGCGCAACTGACCGAGTGCGTCGATTGCTTCAATATCCGCCCCCGCACCGCGAACGCATCGGCCCTCGATGTCTCGGAGTCGGGGAGCAACGTCAATTGCGCGGTCGTCGATCGTCGCCAGGCCACCGATGTCGAGATGGGAACGGGCGACAATACGAAAGCCGAATGGCGATCGCTGACGATGGGCGGGCAGTTCGCCGCCACCGAATCGATCCTGGCCTGCGATGAAAACAACGGCCTGCGGCAGGTGAATCCCGCCACGGCGCTGCTGGCTCTAAAAGTCGACGGGTCGATGGAGCGGGAGAATATCTGGGTCGACAGCCCCCAGAACTATGGCGGCAACGTGCAGCTGTCTAATAATCTTCAGCACTGGGCCATCGGGATGCTGTCGTCGGACCCGTTCCGCGACATGGTCATCTACAATGTAACTGCCGGGCAGGTCGATCTTCGGGTCGCCTATGATACAGGGATGATCACGACGCGTGGCGACGTCAACATCGGCGCGGGCAAGGCGTTGAAGATCAACAATGTCACGATGCTAACCGGACGCGGCGCCGCGATCCCCAATGCGGCGGGCGGCGCAACGGTCGATGTCGAGGCCCGCGCTGCGCTAAACGCGCTGCTGGCGCAGCTTCGTCTCGGGACGTTGCCGACGACATGACGATGACGCCATCCGCCTTCTATGCGGCCTGGACGCCGACGCTGCTGTTTGCCGGCGCCGTGAACAAGGCTTCGCCGGCCGACGTGATGATCGTCGCCGGCGGCTTTGAATGGCCGGTCGTTACGCTGGCGCTTGCCGCGATCGGCGTGCTCGCCGCGCGGCCGCTCGCGCCGAAGCGCAACCCGCCGATGGGCCTGGCGAAGAATATCCTGGTCACCGTGATCATGCTCGTCGCTGCGCTGCTCTGGGTACTCGACAGCCGGCCTGGCCTGCTCTTCGCGTTCGTCGTTTCGATCGGCCTCGGTTTCTCCGGCTACACGGTGATCGAGCTGCTGGGCGAAGAGATCGCCGCCTACATCAGACGCGCGATCGGCGCGCTCCCGCTTCCCGGCCTGAAGGCCGGCCAGACAACCAAGCCCGATCAGGAGCCTTCATGAGCGACGTTTTGCAGCTGGCGATTATCCTCTTCATCATTCTCGGCATCGGTGTCGCCGTGTGGCGGGGCGGCCAGGCCAATCCCGAGGGAACTGGCCGCCTCGGCCGCCGCCTCGGCAAGGTAGAGCAGGCCTTGTCGGGGAAAGCGACGACCGAGGACGTCGGCGAGGTTCAGAACGAGATCGCCTCGCTCAACAACAAAATTGCAAGGCTGGAAGCCGAACAGGCCGCCGATCGACGAGTCAACCAGCTGACCTATGAAGCGGTGCGGCGGCTCGAGGACTATTTCCTGAAAAAGGGCACGGGGGTCTGATCGTGGATGTATTCTCCATCATGGCGCAGCTGCTGGTTGGCTGGCTAATCGCGGACTTCCTTTCCGGGATCGTACATTGGGTCGAGGATCGCCTGCTCTGGGTCGACATGCCGCTGATCAGCAAGGCGATCGTCGAGCCGAACCGCCTACATCATGTCGATCCGCAAGCCTTTCTCGCGAGCCCGCTGCTCTCGCGCAACTCGACGACATGGGCTTCCGCGATCGCGATCGCGCTGGCTTGGCTGATGATCGCCGGCTTCAGCTGGATCTGGCTCGGCGCGATCGCCGGCGGGCTCGCCGTGACCGAGGTTCATGCATACTCGCACCGCCAGACCGCGCGTTCCGGATGGTACCGCGCGCTTCAGGAGATCGGCATAGTCCAGTCGGCGCCGCACCATTGGGGCCATCATGCCGGCAGGATGGACACCCGCTATTGCATCCTGACGGGCTGGCTTAATCCGCTGCTCGATCGGCTGCGCCTGTGGGCGCGCCTGGAGAGCGGCATCGAGGTAATCGGCTTGAAACCGAACCGGGGGACCGCGTGAGCTACACTGACTATCATTTCCAGCATGTCCGGCTGACGATCCTTCGGCTCCTGGCCGAGGTGCCGACATATTCTGCCAACGACAGCGTTCTCAACCAGGCGGTGAACGCGATGGGCCTGAGCTGCACCCGCGACCAGCTCCGCACGAACCTCACCTGGCTCCAAGAGCAGCGGCTTGTTTCGCTCATTCTTCCCACGCCCAGTCTGATTGTTGCCGAGCTGACCGAAGCCGGCGCCGACGTCGCCGCGGGACGTTCGATCGTTTCTGGCGTCCAGCGCCCTTCGCCGGGCGCCTGACATGGCGCGCCCTGCTCGCCCCAAGGCCGCGCGCCACCGCCCGTCGTCGATCGACAAGCTCGACAAGGAGGTGCGCGAGCTGATCGGCCAGCTCCGGATGGATCATGGCTGGACGATCGACGAGATCCGCACCCGGCTGCTCGACATGGGGCAAACCGTCAGCCGCTCGGCGCTCGGGCGGCATGTCCGCACGCTTGAGGATATGGCGGCCGAGCTCCGCGAATCGCAGATGATGGCGACCGCACTCGCGCGAGAGACCGGCAACGCCGACCAGTCGCAGATGCTCGACCTCAACAGCCAGCTGCTCCAGGCGAACATGTTCAAGCTGATGCTCGCGACCAAGGACGGCGAGGGCATCCAGCTCGGCGCGAAGGATGCAAAGGATTTCGCCGACGCGCTGCGCTCGATCGCGCTGACCCGCAAGACCGAGCTCGACGTGATCGAGAAGGCGGAGAAGCGCGCGGCGGAGAAGGCGACGAAGGAGGCGGCCGAGAAGGCGACCCGCGCGGCTCGCGCGAAGGGACTGTCGAAAGAGACCGTCGAATCCATCCGCTTCGCGGTGCTGGGCAGCGACACATGAGGCAGTCGCCCGAGGAGGATTTTAAGCGCGCCCAGGACAGTCGCGCTGAGTGGATCAAGCTGCGCGAAATCCAGGGCGATCGTGCGGCGGCCGAGTCCGCGATCTTTCGCCTGCCAAAGGGCGACCTCCTCCTCGGGTACCAGCAGCGGCCCGTCGACTCCCTCTTCAACGGCACCGCGCTGCTCGTCATCGAAAAGTCGCGCCGTATCGGTCTCACCTGGGGGATGGCGGCGTTCGCGGCGCTGAAGGCGGCAGCGGCGCCGGAGGCAGGCGGCCAGAACATCTGGTACATGGGTTACGACAAGGACATGACGCTGGAGTTCATCCAGGTTTGCGCCATGTGGGCTCGCGCCTTCGGCCTCGTCGCCAGCGAGATCGAGGAAGAGGAGGTGCTAGAGGCCGATGAGAAGGGCGTGAAGGCCTTCTCGATCCGCTTTGCCTCGGGCTTCCGTATCACCGCGCTTCCCTCGGTGCCGCGCGCCCTGCGCGGCAAGCAGGGCATCGTCATCATCGACGAGGCGGCGTTCCACAAGAATGTCGGCGAAGTGATCAAGGCCGCGATGGCGCTGCTGATCTGGGGCGGCCAGGTCGTCGTCATCTCGACCCACGATGGCGTGTCGAACCCGTTCAACCTGCTCATCCAGGACATAAAGACCGGCAACCGCGCAGGCGAAACGATGAAGATCACGTTCCGCGACGCGCTCGACGCCGGACTCTATGAGCGGGTGTCGATGGTTTCAAAGACCAAGGGCGTCGATCTTCCCCCGAAGGAAGAATGGGTCGCCGGGATCTACGCCGCCTATGGCGAGGATGCGGACGAGGAGCTCGATTGCAATCCGAAGATCGGCTCGGGCTCGCTGCTCAACATCGCCGATATCGCCGCGTGCGAGCATGCCGATTGCGGCCTGCCCGAGCTGTACCAGGGCGGCATCTGCTATGTCGGCCGCGACGTCGCGCGTCGGCGCGACGGGCAGGTCCAATATTGCATGGAGCTGCTCGGCGACGTCCTCTGGCAGCGCGATACCTATGAAGAAATTGGCCAGTCGTTCGCGCACCAGGACGCCTTCTTCAACCAGCTCTTCAAGACCCGCCGCATCGGCGCGGCCTGGATCGACCAGACCGGCATGGGCGAGAAGGTCGTCGAAGATCTTCAGCGCCTTCACGGTACCAGCCGCGTTCATGGCGAGCTGCTGACTGGGCCGTCGCGCATCGACCTTGCGCTCAGCCTGCACAAGCGCATCCAGGAGCACCGCATCCGGATTCGGTTCGATCCCTTCACCCGCGCCGACCTGATGGCAATCAAGAAGATCGGTTCCGAGCAGTCGGGCGGCATCCGGATCGTCAATGCCGACGACGAGGTCCACGCCGATCGCTTCTGGGCCTATGCGCTCGCCAGCCGTGCGGCCGACATGCCGCCGGCCTTTTATGCATATCGGGGCGTCAATCGCCGCCCCGATCGAGCCGGATCGGAACGCGGCCCCAGCGGCAGGCGCCGCGACGATCGCCCCGATCGGCACGGCCGCGGTAGCCGTTTCGATAGAGGAGCCTTTTAATGCGTGAAGTCGTCCCGCCTGCACCGAAGGCGCCGCCCCTCGTCTGGTCGAACGGCCAGCTGATGCGAACCGAGACGCTGGCGCGCGAGGTTGCGGCGCCGCGGATGATGTCGGTGCGCTCGATCGTCTCGGGCCACCCGGCGAAGGGTCTGACCCCGGCGCGCCTGGCGAGCCTTCTCCTCCAGGCCGAGCAGGGCGACATGATCGCCTATCTCGAGCTCGCCGAGGAGATGGAGGAGAAAGACCCCCATTATCTGTCGGTGCTCGGTACCCGGAAGCGCGCGGTCGCGCGCATGCCGATCGAAGTCGAGGAGGCCGACGACAGCGAGGAGGCGAAGGCTGACGCACAGCTCGTCCGCGACTGGCTGGATCGGGACATGCTCCAGGCCGAGATCTTCGACATCATGGACGCGGTCGGCAAGGGCTTCAGCGTGACCGAGATGATCTGGGATCTTCAGCCCGGCCTTTGGCAGCCCGAGGATCTGAAATGGCGCGACCCGCGCTGGTTTGAATTCGACCGGGTCAACGGCGAAACCTTGCGGCTGCGCACCGCCGGCGAGCCCGAGGCGCTGCCCGCCGGCAAGTTCATCGTCCACTTCCACAAGGCGAAGTCGGGCCTCCCCATTCGTGGCGGTCTTGCGCGTGTCGTCGCCTGGGGATGGATGTTCAAGAATTTCTCGATCAAGGACTGGGTCAGCTTCCTCGAGACATACGGCATGCCGCTGCGCGTCGGTCGCTATGACAATGGCGAGACCGAGGACAATATCGAGATCCTCGCGCGCGCCGTCGCCGATCTCGGCGCGGACGCCGCGGCCGTCTTCCCGAAGACGATGGAGGTCGAGTTCATCGACGGCAAGGGCGGCAGTGCGCCCAGCGACCTCTGGCGATCGATGGCCGAATATATCGACGACCAGGTGTCGAAGGTCGTGCTCGGCCAGACCAACACCACCGACGCAAAGGCCGGCGGGCTCGGTTCGGGGCAAGCCGAGGTGCATGACGGCGTGCGCGAGGATATCGCCGATGCCGACGCCGTGATGGTCGCCGCGACCCTCAACCGCGATTTCGTCAAGCCGCTGATCATCTTCAACCGCGGGCCGCGCCGGAAATATCCCCGGCTGAAAATCGGCAAGCCCGACGAGGTCGACGTCAAGGCGATGACCGAAGCGGCGGCGGCGCTGGTCCCGCTGGGTGTCAAGGTCGGCGCCGACCAGATCCGCGAGCGTGCCGGATTGCCCGCCCCTGAAGCGGGCGAAGACGTGCTGACGGCCGCCGCATCGCCGACCCCGGAAAATTTGCCCGTAGGAGCCCCTCCAGGCACCGCACCCGCCCAGCCCCAGCGCTCGGGTACCCGACTCGGCCTCTTAGACCCTCTTAAACGGCCTGACGGGCAAATCGGTACCGCCAGCGCACCCCCCAATGATCCATCCAGCCGCGATGCGATCGACGAGGCCGCCGATTCCTTCCTCGACGACTGGACCGCGCTGGTCGATCCCGTTCTGTCGCCGGTCGAGCAACTGATCGCGTCGGCCTCTTCGCTCGAGCAGGTCCGCGACGGGCTGACCGGGCTTATCGAACGGATGGACGCCGGCGAGCTGACCGGGATGCTCGCCCTCGCAGGCTTCGCCTCGCGTCTCGCCGGCGATGCCGCGCAGCAGGGTGACGAGCGGGAGGCGAGCTGATGGATATCGGCCGCGGGCTGTTCGACGCCTGGTTCGATTTCGGCCGCCCGACCGCGGCGCCGCATCGGAACGCCGCGGGTGCGATCGTCGTTGCGCCCGTCGACGCACCGCGCTTCGACCATGATCTCGCGGGTAAGCCCACCGGTCTGCTCGTCGAACCGGGAGCCGCGCTGGGCCAGGCAGACCGCGCGCGGCTCCAGATTGATGCAATCGGAGCCACGGTGGCGACCGTGCTGCACGCCCTGCGCGAGGACGACGGGTCGATCTCCCGCCGAGCCTGGTACAGCCGCGACCCGCAAGTGACGATCGACGCATGCTTGGGTCAGGCGGGGCGCCATATCAGTATCGCGGCAATTCCGGGTTATAGGCCCAACGCGGGCGGCTTTGTCCGGTACCGCGGCGTTGACTGGCAGCTCGCAGGTGTACTGGACGGCGGCGTCGGCACGGCGATCGGCGACGGCAGCGGCCGCGCTCTGATCGAGGGCTGAGATGGCCGACGACGCGATTCCGGTCGGCCTGCCACCGCGCGAGGCGGTCGAATGGTTCCGCGCTAAAGGCTTTGTCTTCGGATTCTCGTGGCAGGATGTCGAACGCGAGGAGCACGGCCGCGCCTTCACGGTCGCCAAGGCGATGACGCGCGATGTTCTCGAGACAATCCGCGAAGCGGTCGACCGGGCGATCGCCGAGGGCGAGACGCTCCAGATGTTCGCGAAAGAGCTGCGCCCGCGGCTGGAGGCGGCGGGCTGGTGGGGTCGGCGGGAAATGACCGACCCCGCGACCGGCGAGACCGAGCTCGTCCAGCTCGGCAGTCCGCGGCGGCTGAAGACGATCTTCGAGACCAACATGCGCACCAGCTATGCCGCCGGGCGATGGGAGCGGATCGAGCGGAACAAGCGCGCCTTTCCCTACCTCGAATATGTGTCGGTGATGGACGGGCGCGAACGGCCGCAGCATCACGCCTGGCACGGCACCGTGCTGCCGGTCGACGATCCCTGGTGGGACACGCATTATCCGCCGAACGGCTGGGGTTGCCGCTGCCTGCCCAAACCGGTGTCGCGCGGCCAGGCCGAACGGCGCGGGCTGAAGCTGACGCCGCCGCAGGCCTTTCCCGATCGCCAGTGGATCAACCGCCGCACCGGCGAGATCCAGTCGATCGAGCGCGGCATCGATCCGGGCTGGGATTATCATGTCGGCAAGGCGCGGAGCGATGGGCTGGCGCCGACGCCCTATCGCGGCGACGGCCTCGCGGCGATGAGCAGCGTCTCAGGCGTCCATGCGAAGGCCGTGAGCGCCTTCTTGTCCGCCTTCGGCATGACGACCGAGGCGGCGCAGATCGCGGGTACCAGCTTCGTCGACGCCGGCGGCTGGCCGATTGCGATCGCGGCGAGCTGGTTTCTGGACCAAGGCGCGACCGTGCTGCCCGCGGGCCTCGCCGCGTCCGGGCTCGTCGACGTCGGAACCGCGATCCGTTCGCCCGCCGAGATCCGCTGGCTCTGGATCGCCGCGAAGGATGGACCGGTGCAACTCGTCCGCCGCTATTTCGGGCCGGCCGACGCCGCCGGCAACGTGATGGTCGTCGATATCGCGCGCTGGTGGCGCGCGCGTCGCGTCTCCGCCGATCGCGCCGCCATGATGCGCAAGGGCATCGTCGCCTGGTCATCGAACGACAGCCGATAGCCTCTGGCCCGAATCGGACGGGCATGCCATGACCGCGATGGGCGCTGCCCTCATTCCCCTGAAATAGTTCATCTGACGCGGCTTGCCCGCCGCCTTCATAGCACCCTCATCGACCGGCGCAGGGCCGGACGCGGGGAGCGTTGTCCAGGTGAACAGGGGGAAGAAACCGTGCGTTGACCAATATGCCGTGGGCGGCGCGATCGCGATCGCGTCGGCCGCCGGTCAGGAGAGCACGCCCCCCAAGGTCATCCAGCTTTTCCGCATTGGCGCGCACCCGTCACGCAACGGCAAGCCGCCAGTCATCCGTATCGACGATCTTGCCCATGCCGAGCGCATCGTCGCGGCCAGCGCCGCCTATCACAGCTCGAACGACATGGTCATCGACTATGATCACCAGTCGGTGTTCGGCGCCAAGCCTGGTGTCGGCGGCCGCGCCCCCGCCGCGGGCTGGGCGCCCAAGCTGTTCGCCAACGACGAAGGCATCTTTGCCGAGGTCGACTGGACCGAGGGCGCGGCCAGCGCGCTCACGAAGCGCGAGTATCGCTATATCTCGCCGGTCTTCACCCACGATCGGCAGGGACGCCCGATCGCCGTCATCAACGCGGCGCTGACCAACACGCCGTCGCTCGATCTCGCCGCAGTGGCGAGCGCCCTTTCACAAACCGATGGAGACGAATCCATGAATTATGGACCCATCGCCAAGGCATTGGGCCTTGGCGAAGACGCGACCGAGGAGGAAGTCCTCCGCGCGATCGCGAACATGAATGGCAGCGCCGCCACGATGACGGCGATCGCCACGGCGCTCGGCGCCGAAGCCACGGCCGATCTGGTCGCCGCGGCGACCGCGCTGAAGGCGAAGGCCGACAACGCCGGTAATCCCGACCCGGCGAAGTTCGTCCCGGTCGAAACCGTCGCGCAGCTGACCCAGTCGGTCCAGTCGCTCTCCGCCGGCCTCGCCGCCGTGCAGGAAACGAACCGCAAGGCAAAGATCGATGCGGCGCAGGCCGATGGCCGCCTGCCCCCCGCGCTCGTCGCCCATGCGTCGTCGATCACCGACGAAACCGCGCTGGACGCCTTCCTGGGCGCGCTGTCGCCTGGAGCGCTCGGCAAACCGGCGGTCGAGGGCGATCCTGGTAGCGCCAGCGGCCAGCTGACCGCCGAAGAACTCGCCGCCTGCACTGCGCTGGGCGTGACCGAGGAAGAATTCATCGCCGAGCGCGATGGTGACGCGAAGGGAGCGAAATAATGGCGTTGGCCGCTGAAAAGGGGACCAAGTCCCGCGATGGCAAGACGTACAACCGCGCGGTCGCGGCGAACGTCAAGATCTGGCAGGGCGCCTTCGTGGCGCTCAGCGCGACCGGCTATGCCACGCCTGGTGCGGTCGCAACGACGCTGAAGGCGGATGGTATCGCGCTTTCGACCGTCGACAACACCGGCGGCGCCGCCGGCGACAAGACCGTCGAGGTGGAAAAGGGCGTTTTCCAGTTCAAGAACAGCACCGCCGGCGACGCCATCGCGATCGCCGATATCGGGAACGATTGTTACATCGTCGACGATGAAACCGTCGCCAAGACCAACGGCGGCGCCACCCGCTCCATCGCCGGAAAGATCGCAGACGTGGACGCCCAGGGCGTCTGGGTCCGCATCGTCTGACGCGCGCACCGAAACGAAAGGAAAGCATCCGTGATCGTCAATACCGGCAATCTCAAGACGCTCGGGACCGGCTTCAGCGCCGCGTTCAACCGTGGCCTTGGCCAGGCTGCATCGCAGCTGGGCGTTATCGCCACCACCGTGCCGTCGACCACTGGCCAAAATGAATATGGCTGGCTCGGCAAATTCCCCAAGATGCGCGAATGGCTGGGCGACCGTGTCATCAACAGCATCTCGCAGTCCGATTATGTGATCAAGAACAAGGACTGGGAAAACACGATCGAGGTCGATCGCAACGACATCGAGGACGACAATATCGGCATCTACAGCCCGCTCTTTACCGAGATGGGCCTCGCAACCGCCGCGCACCCCGACGAGCTCGCCTGGGGGCTGCTGAAGAACGGCTTCGCCACCAACTGCTATGACGGCCAGTATTTCTTCGACACCGATCACCCGGTGCTCGACGAGAACGGCGTCGCCTATTCGGTATCGAACAGCGGCGGCGGGGCCGGTTCGCCCTGGTTCCTGATCGACGACACGCGCGCGCTGAAGCCGATCATCTTCCAGGAACGCAAGAAGGCGCAGTTCGTCGCGAAGGATTCGCCGACCGACGACAATGTCTTCAGCCGCAAGAAGTTCGCCTATGGCGTCGACGCCCGTTACAACGTCGGCTTCGGATTCTGGCAGTTCGCCTATGGCAGCAAGCAGGCGCTCGACGCCGCTGCCTACAAGGCGGCCCGCGCGGCGATGATGGCGCTGAAGGGCGACTATGGCCGTCCGCTCGGCATCCGCCCGACCCTGCTGATCGTCGCCCCGGCGAACGAAGAAGCGGCGCTGAAGATCGTCAACAGCGAATATGCCGCCGGCGGTGAAACCAACCCCTGGAAGGGCACCGCGAAAGTCGAGGTCGTGCCGTGGCTGGCCTGATCCGCGTTCGCGCGATCGCGACCTCGCGCCGTCGCGCGGGCCTTGCCTTCACCCGCGAACCGCTGGTGGTCGGACCGGAAAGCCTGGGCGATGGCCTCGACGCGTTGCGCGCCCTTGCGTCGATCGTCGGCGATCCGGTGCTCGTCGTTGAGACCAGCGGCGAGGATGATCCCGAAGCCTTTGTCGAGATCGGCCACGACGATCGCCAGGCACTCATCGACATGGCGACTGCGGCCGAGCTCGCGGTCGACGAGGACGAGGCGAAGGCGGCGATCGCCGATATCGTCGAGCGGCTGATCGGCACCAAGGAATTGCAGAGCCCGGAAGGGGCCGACGATGAAGGGGACGACGCCGCGGCGCCGGAACCGGAGCCCGAGGCAAAGGCGGACGGCGGCACGATCGCGGCCCCCGCTGTTGAAACCCCTCCGGCATCGGACGCGTCGGCGGCGCCCGGTGAGCAGTCTCGCGCTGGGGCGGACGCATCGGGGGCGGTACCGGCCGCCGGTGCGGACGCAGGGAATCAACCGGAGGACACCCAGCATCCTCCGGTCGCCGAAGCCAAATCCGGCGATGCTTCGAAGGATGAGCCGGCCCCGTCCACGACGGTTGCCAAACCGGCTCGCTCTTCGGGTCGCAAGCCTGCGGCGCCCACGAAGGCCGCGGGCTGACGGGGGAAGGCGCGGCGGCTCCTTGCAGATACGCCGCGCCTGACCTCTCCCTCATTTCCAGCATGAGCACCCATGTCGATCGTCTATGCCACCCTTGCCGATATGCAGGCCACGTTCGAGGAGCGCGACCTTGTCCAGCTCTCGGACTGGGCGGGTGCGGGCGAGATTGACGCGGATCGGATCGAGCGCGCCCTCAAAAAGGCCGGTAACGAGATCGACGGCTATGTTTCCGCCAAATACGGTGATCGCAGCGCGCTGCCGGTCCCGCCGCTGCTGACCGAGATCGCCTGCGACATCGCATTTTACGAGCTGCACCGCTCGACCCCGCCCGAGGGCGTGACCAAGAAGCGCGACAATGCCGTTGCCCGGCTGCGCGATATCGCCTCTGGCAAGATGAAGATCGACGAGGGCGTCATCGACGCCCAGCCGGCGCGGGCCGGCGCGATCCACTTTGCCGGTCGCAAGCGCTTCAGCCGCGAAGAGCTGGACGGCTCGCTATGAGCGGCACGTCCTTCCGCGTCAGCATCTTCGGCGACACCCAGGCGGAGCGTGAAATGGCCGCGCTGGTCGATGCCGGCGAGGATCTGACCGAATTCAATGACGCGCTCGGCCTGGTGCTCGAGTCGAACACGATCGACCGCTTCGACCGCGAGACCGCGCCCAGCGGCGCGCGCTGGCCCAAGAGCATGCGCGCCGAGGTCGAGGGCGGCAAGACGCTGACTGACACCGCGCGGCTGAAGGGTTCGATTGCCTATGAATCGAACGCGACCGAGATCCGCGTCGGCACCAATGTCATCTATGGGGCCATCCACCAGCTCGGCGGCACGATCCGCGCCAAGGGCGGCGGCAAGCTGAAATTCCAGCTGCCCGGCGGGCTGGGTTTTCGCTCGGTCGAACAGGTCACGATCCCGGCCCGCGAATATCTGGGCTTCGGCGCCGAGGATCGCAGCGACGCCGCGGCGCTGTTCGAGGACTTCTTCGCTGGCAAGGCGCCCAATCTCTTCGTCGGGGGCCGCGCATGATCTGGATCTTTCTCGCCATCATTTGGATCGGCGGCATTTTCGGCCTGATGTCGCAGCGCTTCATCCGGTCGCGCACCGATGTCTGGCCGCTCGTCGCGATCTGGCCGATCCTGCTGCTCTACATCGTCTTCATCCTGCTCTATGAGGGCGCCGGCCTCGCCGCGCGCAAGCTTATGGAGCTGCGGCTGTGATCGCCTCGATCGAGCTCGCCATGATCGCGGCGCTGCGCGTCGTGGCGGAGACCCGTCCGCTCGGCTACGCCTGGCGCACGCTCGAAACCTATCCCGAGGAGTGGGACAGCTACCTCAAGGAGAAGGGCGACTGGAAAGCGCCCGCGGCCTGGGCGGTGTTCGCCGGCGCCACGTCGCTGCGCTTCACCGATCTCGGCGGCATCCGCGTCGAGGGGGCACAGTTCGGCCTGGTCGTCGCGGCGGAGAATTTGCGCAACGAGGCCGCCACTCGCCACGGCGGCCCTGAAGGCACGGCGGAGCCGGGCAGCTATCAGCTCGCCCTGGACGCGCTGTCGATCCTCGCTGGCAGCAAGCTCGGCCTCGACATCGATCCGCTTCAGCCGCGCGCCATCCGCCTCGTCCGGCCCTTCGACGCGCTGAAGGAGCGCAAGGTCTCGATGCTCGCGCTCCAGTTCGAGACCGGCTTCGAATTCTCGACCTTCCCGGTCAACGCCGAGCTCGACGCTTTCGAGACGCTGCACATGGATTGGGACGTCCCGCCGTTCGGCGGCATCGATGGCGACGACGAAGAGGACGGCATCCAGCTGCCCGCACCCGCAACCGGTCCCGGCAGCGCCGACGCCGCCGACCATCTGATCCTTCCGCAGGAGTAGTTCATGATCAGCTTCAACCAGATCCCGGTCAGCCTTCGCGTTCCCGGCGCCTATGTCGAATTCGACAGCAGTCGCGCCGGCGGCGGCCTTCCCGCACTGCCCAACCGCGTGCTCGTCATCGGACAGAAACTCGCCGCCGGTACCGCGCCGTCGCTGGTCCCGCAGCGCATCTTCGGAACCGCCCAGGCCGAGCAGCTGTTCGGCAAGGCCTCGATCCTCGCCCGCGCGATCGGCGCGTTCAAGGCGGCGGACCAGTCGAGCGAGTGCTGGGCGATCGCGCTGACCGATCTGGCCGGAGGTACCGCCGCCACCGGCACTATCACCGTCACCGGCCCGGCCACCGCCGCGGGCACGATCGCGCTGATGATCGCGGGCCAGAAAGTACCGGTCGGCGTGGCGAACGCCGCCGCCGCGGCGACCGTCGCCACCGCGATCGCCGCCGCGATCAACGCGAAGACGACGTTGCCGGTGTCGGCCGCCGCGGTCGGCGCCGTGGTCACGCTGACGTGCCTGCACAAGGGCACGGCGGGCAACGATATCGATGTTCGCCACAGCTATTACCAGGGCGAGGCGCTGCCCGCCGGCATCGGCCTGGCCATCGTGCCGATGGCCAACGGGGCGGGAGATCCGGACTATGACGCGCTGGCCGACGCGATCGCGGACGGCGATTACCGCACCTTCATCCTCGCGCACCACTCGGCGCCGGTGCTGACGTCGGTCGAGACCGAGCTGCGCGACCGCATGGGGCCGACGCGGATGCTCGAGAGCTTTTGCTGGACCGCGAAGCGCGGCGACCTTGCCAGCCTTGTCGCCTTCGGCCCGACGCGCAACAGCGAGTTCGTGAGCATCATCGGCACCGGCGTCTCGCCGACGCCGACTTGGGAATGGGCGGGCAATTACGGCGCGGTCGGCGGCTACTACAGCGCGATCGACCCGGCGCGCCCGCTCCAGACGCTACGCCTCGACCAGGTGCTGCCGCCGGCGGAGAATGTCCGCTTCGGCCGTGCCGATCGCGAGGCACTGCTCGCGGTGGGCATCGCGACCTATGCGGTCGGCGGCGACGGCAGCGTGACGATCGAGCGCACGGTCACCAGCTATCAGAAGGACGCCTATGGCCAGCCGTCGACGGCTTTCCTCGACGCCGAGACGACGCTGACCCTGTCCTACATTCGCGTCGCGGTGCGGTCCCGCTTCCTGTCGAAGTTCCCGCGCCACAAGCTCGCCGACGATGGCACCCGCTTTGGCGCCGGGCAGTCGATCGTCACGCCGTCGACACTGCGCGCCGAATATGTCGCGCTGTTCCGCGAGCTCGAGGAGGCGGGGCTGGTCGAGAATATCGACCAGTTCAAGGCCGACCTGATCGTCGAGCGCGATGCGGCCGACCGCAACCGCGTCAACGCGCTGCTGCCGCCCGACCTCGTCAACCAGCTGCGCATCCACGCCAGCCAGGTCCAGTTCCGCAGCTGAAGCAATCGCCGCTGAAGCGGGCGTGAGCGCCCTCTTTGCGGCCCATAAGAGGAGTATCAGATGGCCAATCCCAACCAGGTCGTCGGCCAGGCGCGCATCAAGGTCGACGGCGACACGCTCGACACCGATGGTGAAAGCACGCTCGAGCTCGGCGGACCCGTCCGCGAGGCCCAGCGCGGCGATTACCAGGCAGGCGCCTTCAGCGAGAAGACCGCCGAATCAAAGCTGACGGTGAAGATCCTCGTCAAGCGTGGCACCAGCCTGACCGCGCTGCGCGACATCGACAACGCGACGATCGATTTCCAGACCGACACCGGACAGAGCTTCCTGATCCGCAACGCCTATGTCGCCGAAGTGGTCAGCCTGTCGACGAGCGACGGCAAGGCCGACCTCGTGTTCCAGGGCCCGCCGGCCGAGGAGCTGAGCTGATGCCGGACACCTACATCCTAAAGCACCCGATCACCGAAAAGGGGACAGGCGCTGTCATCATCGGCGAAGTCGTCGTCCGCCGCCCCAAGGGCAAGGACATGAAGGCAGCGGATAAGGCCGAGAGCGACTTTCACGGGTCGATGGTCCTGATCGACCGGCTTTGCTCGCTACCCGGTGGCGGCGACGTGCCGGCGAATTTCTCGGACGAGCTCGACGTAGAGGATCTCGACGCGCTGGGGGAGCTTGTAACGGCCATGCTGCCCGGTGGCCGGAAGACTGGCGCGACCACCTAGGGTTGCTCGCGGCGCGCTTCGGATGGTCGCCGGGCGCGCTGATGGATCTGGAATGGGACGATGTCGAGCTCTGGCTCGACCAGGCCGAATGGACCGCCAAGGCGGAAGCCGGCGAAAGGGTGGAGCGTTAGATGGCGCTGAAGTTCGCCATGATCGTGGAAATGGTGAACCGGCTGTCGAAGCCGGGGCGCGAGGCGCGCCGCGATCTGCGCGAGCTGGGCAAGTCGGCGCGCGATCTCGGGCGCGCCGGCGCAGTCGCCGGTCGCGGCATGGACAAGGCGTCGCGGTCGGCCGACACGATGCGCAACCGGCTCGGCGCGCGTTTGTTCACCAGCGTCCGCCGCCTCGCGGGACCGATGGGCCTGCGGGCGGTCGAAAAGGCAGGCTATGCCACCGGACGCGCGATCGGCTTCACTATCCGCCAGCTCGGCGGCCTCATGGTGCGGGCGGGCCAGTTCACCGTCGCGATGGGCGCACTGGCGACCGGCGCCCTGTTTGGCGGCGCGATCACCAACACCGCCGATTTCGAGCAGTATCAGATCATGCTCGAGGGGCTGGAAGGATCGGCGACGAAAGCAAGGCAGTCGCTCGATTGGGTGCGCAAGTTCGCCAAGCGCACGCCCTATGAGCTTGACCAGGTCATGCAGGCCTTCGTGAAGCTGAAGGCCTATGGCATCGATCCGCTCGACGGTTCGCTCGCCGCCGCCGGCGACGCCGCCGCCGGCATGTCGAAGGACGTGATGCAGGCGGTCGAGGCGCTTGCCGACGCACAAACCGGAGAATTCGAGCGACTGAAGGAATTCGGTATCCGCGCCCGCGTCGAGGGCAACCGGGTCGCCTTCACCTACATGAAGAACGGCAAGGAGATCACCCGCCAGACGTCGAAGAGTGCGGCGGAGATGAAGGACGCGATCACCGGCATCTGGTCCGACCGATTCGGCGGCCAGATGGATCGCCAGGCGGGCACGATGAAAGGCATCCTCGCCAACCTGAAGGACGGCTGGACCGACTTCACGCTGCGCGTTGGCCAGGCGGGCGTGTTCGACAAGGTGAAGGCCAAGCTTCAGGGCGTGCTCGAGTGGTTGAACGGCAAGCTGGACGACGGCTCGATCGACCGCTGGGCGAAGATGATCTCGGATCGGCTGGGCAAGGTCGTCGACAGCATAAAGGGCGTCAACGACGCCGATATCGGCAGTTTCATCAGCGACCTCGCCTCGGTCGCGAAGGCGTGCGTCGAGATCATCCGTCTGCTGGGCAAGGTCGCCAACGCCGTGCGCGCAATCGACAGTGCCTGGGCGAACTTCGACAAGCAGATTGACCGTTGGCAGCTTGGCGGCGCCGGTTGGGGCGATTATCTGCGCGGCCGCACCACTCTATTCGATTTCGGCGCCCCGTCGCGGGCACCCGCCAAGGCCACCGCCAAGCCGGCTGCGCGTGCGCCGGCCCGCGGCGTCCGCACCCAACCCATGAACCCCGCGTTCCTGCGAACGCCGGGCGCGCAGAAGGTCTCGGTCGGCGGCGCGATGGAGGTTCGGATCAAGGCCGATCCCGGCCTTACCGCCCGTCCCGGCAAGATGACCGCTGCGAATGCCGCGGTGCCGCTGGTCTATCGCGGCGGCGCGATGGTGAGCCGCGGCTGATGGCAATCGTTCCCCAGCAAGCGCCGGTACCGGCGCCCGCCGGCGAGACCCCTACGTGGCGCGATCGCTATGTGCAGGGCAGCTTCCGCGGCGTCCCCTTCAAGACCGAACAGCGCGAGCAGACTGGCGGGCGCCGGGTCGCGCTCAACGAGCTGCCGTTCCGCGACGATCCGGTCGGCGAGGATCTCGGTCGCAAGGCGCGCGACGCGCAGCTCGACTGTTTCGTCATCGGCCCCGATTACATGGACCGGCGCGACGCCCTGATCGATGCGCTCGAGGCATTCGGCCCCGGCACCTATGTCGATCCCTGGACCGGAAAGCAGAGCCAGGTCTATTGCGATGACTATCGCGTCGTAGAAACGACCGAAGAGGGCGGCATGGCCCGCTTTTCGATCCTGTTTCGCGAGAGCGGCGCCGCCAAGCCGATCGCATCGAGCGTCGACACCTCGGCTCTGTCGCAGTCGGTCGCCTCGTCGCTCACCGCTGATCTTCCCGTCCAGTTCGCCGACCGCTTCTCGATCGACAAGGCCGCGGGCTTCGTCGAGGATGCCGCCACCAGCCTGGTCGAGGCCGCAGCGATCGCGGCCGAGCTTGGCGCGGCGTCCTCGGGCGGGCTCGGCCAGGCGCTGCGCAGCTTCGAGACCGGCCTGCGCCTTCTTCCCGGCGGTACCGCGTCGCTACTTCGATCACCGCTTGCGCTGGGGCAGTCGATCGTCGGCCTTGTCGCTGCGGTCGCCGCGCTGTCGCCAGCGCCGCGCGCGCGGCTGCGCACGCTTGAGCCGCTGGCCCGCTACGGGGCTGGTTTGGACGCGGTGCCGCGCGCGACGCCTGCGCGCACACGGCAGGCCGACAATCAGGACGCCTTCGTCCACCTCGTCCGCGCCGCCGCCGGCGCCGAGCTGGTCAGCGCCGTCGCGGCGATCCGCTGGACTAACCAGCGCGACGCCACCGCGACGCGCGATCGCATCGCCGCAATCCTCGACGCCCATGCGCTGTCGGCCGCCGACGCGGGCGAGGATCTGCGCGCCGAACAGTTCGACCGGCTGCGCACCGCGCTGTCGCGCGATATCGGTGCCCGCAGCGCGGGGCTCGCCCGCGGCTATCGCTACACCCCGCGCGCGACTGAGCCGTCGCTGGTGATCGCGCAGCGCCTGCATGGCTTCGGCCGCACGATGGAAAGCCAGGCCGACGCGATCGTCGCGATGAACCGAGTACGCCATCCCGGCTTCGTCCCCGGCGGCGCCGCCCTCGATATCGTTGCGGAGGTGCGCAATGGCTGACCCCGCCGCCCCGCCGCGCGCCTCGCTGAAGATCAACGGCCAGCGCTATGAAGGCTGGACGTCGATCCGCATCACGCGCTCGATCGAGAGCCTCAGCGGCGAATTCACGCTGGAGATCGTCGTCCGCGAATATACCGATGCCCCCCGCTGGCCGCTCCGCACCGGCGACGCCTGCATCGTCGAGATCGACGGCGAGACCGTCATCACCGGCTTCATCGACGACATCGCGCCGCAGATCGACGATCGCGGCTATGGCATCACGGTCAGCGGCCGCGATCGCGCCGGAGACCTGGTCGACTGTTCGGCGATCGCCAAGCCGGGCAGCTGGACGGGCAAGAGCATCGAGGCGATCGCCGCCGAGCTGGCCAAGCCCTTCGGCATCGATGTCGTCGCGCGCACCGACACCGGTGAGAAGGTAAAGCGCTTCGCCCTGCAGCAGGGCGAGACCGTGCACGCCGCAATCGAGCGCCTGGCGCGCTATCGCGGCCTGCTCGCCGTGTCGAATGCCGCGGGCCAGGTCGAGCTGATCCGTCCGGGCGCCGGCGAAATTGTCGCGCAGCTCGTCGAGGGTGAGAATATCCTGCCGAACAGCAGCGCCCAGCACAGTGCGCGGGATCGCTTCAGCGACTATGTCGTCAAGGGGCAGGCATCGGGCGATGACCAGGTCAACGGCAAGACCGCGGCCTCGATCAAGGCCGAGGCCCGCGATCCCGCTATCACCCGCTATCGCCCGATGCTGGTCATTGCGGAGGATCAGTCGACCCCCGCCAACCTGCGCAAGCGCGCCGCCTGGGAAGCGTCGACCCGCGCCGCGAAGGCACAGCGCGGGACGATCCCCGTCGCCGGTTGGCGCGCCCCCAACGGCCAGCTCTGGCGGCCCGACCTTCGCGTCGGGGTCACCGCGCCCTTCCTGAAGATCGAGGGGACGATGCTGGTGACCGAGGTCGCGCTGGTGATGGACGAGCGCGGCACGGTGACCGAGCTCAGCGTCACGCCGCCCGAGGCGTGGAGCCTGCTGCCCGTTTCCGAGAGCGCGGACGCATCCGCAGTGGGGGCACCATGATGGAGGCCGTTCGCCGTGCGATGGCGCCGCTCGCCGGGCGCATCGAGCTGATGATCGGGCGCGCCGTCATCGCGGCCGTGAACGACGGTGCGCAGGCGCAGGCGCTCCAGCTCGAGCTCCTCGCCGACGAGGTGCAGGATGGCGTCGAGCGCTTTCAGGGCTACGGTTTCACCAGTCATCCGCACCCCGGCGCCGAAGCGCTGGTCGCCTTCGTCGGCGGCACGCGCAGCCACGGCGTCGTCGTCCAGGTCGAGGATCGCCGCTACCGCGTGAAGGGGCTTGCCGAGGGCGAGGTCGCGATCTTCGACGATCTGGACCAGATCGTCGTGCTGAAACGCGACGGCATCCGCATCGAAAGCCCGAACAAGGTCACCGTCGAGGCGCCCGAGGTCGAGGTCATCGCCGAAACCGTGACCGTCGAGAGCGACGATATCCGGCTCGGCGGCGCCGGCGGCGCCAAGGTCGCGCGGATCGGCGACGACGTCGACCTGGGAACCGGCAAGATCATCAGCGGCAGCGACAAGGTGACGGCGGAATGAGCGGGAAGACGCCAAACAGGGCGAGCCGCAGGGCAAACCGATCTCGCCAGCCGTGCCGTTCTTCCTACCGATGGGAAGTCGAGAAAGGCGACGCATTCGACGATGCCGCCGCCCTGATTAGCAAAATGACGTGTCACGTGTTCAAGGGAAAGCCGTCCCAGATTATTGGAACGCGCGAACGTGCCGGTGGCCGAGTTCTCGGACTGAAGGCGACCTATGGTCGCGGCGAGACGGTCAGAATCCGCTTTCGCAAGGATGGCAGCTACAGCGTCGAATTCGGTCTCTCAATCGCCACGAAGGTGGCGAAATGACCGACATCGCGCTCCTCTGGTCGAACGAGAGCTTCGGCGGCGATATCGCGGTCGACGGCGGCCGCCTGGTCACCGACGACGGCCTGCGCACCGCGATCATTGCCTCGCTGTTCACCGACGCCCGCGCCCGCGCCGACGATCCGCTGCCCGACGAGGGCGCAGATCGCAGAGGATGGTGGGGCAATGCCCATTCGCCTGTCGCGGGGCGGGAGCTCGGTTCGCGCCTGTGGCTGCTCGGCCGCGAAAAGCTGACCCCGCCCGTCGTCGAGCGTGCCCGCGGCTACGCGGCCGAGGCGCTCGCCTGGCTGAAGGACGACGGCATCGTGTCGGCGCTCACCGTCGAGGCAGCGCGCATCGGCAACCAGCTGCTGGCGCTGAAAATCGTCGTCGACCGCCCCAGCGGCCCCGCGCGGCAGGTTTATGATTTCGTGTGGGAGGCCAGCCTGTGAGTTTCATTCGTCCGACGCTGACCGCGCTGATCGAGCGCATCCGCGCCGATCTCGACAGCCGCCTGCCAGGCGCCGACAGCCGCTTGCCGGCCAGCGTCCTCGACGTGCTCGCGCGGTCCTACGCCGGCGCCGCAAGCGGCCTCTATGGCTATGTCGACTGGCTCTCGCGCCAGATCCTGCCCGACACCGCCGACGAAGAGCTTCTCGGCCGCCATGCCGCGATCTGGGGCTTGACGCGCAAGGGCGCGGTTGGCGCCGCGGGCAATGTCGGCCTGACCGGCGTGCAGGGCACAGCGGTGCCGATCGGCACCTCGCTGCTCCGCGAAGACGATGTCGAGTTCGTCACCACCGCCGCGGTCAACCTTGGCCTGGGCACGACGATCGTCCCGGTCGAGGAGGTTGCGGGCGGACCTGCCGGTAACACCGCGTCGGGCACCGTGCTGCGCTTCACCGCGCCGATCGCGGGCGTCAACGCCGGGGCGGCGGTGCAGGCGCCGGGGCTGACCGGCGGCGCGGCCGAGGAGGATGACGAGGCGCTGCGCACCCGTCTTCTCGCGCGCATCCGCACCCCGCCGACAGGCGGATCGGCGGGCGATTATGAACGCTGGGCGCTGGAGGTGCCCGAGGTGACGCGCGCATGGGTGTTCCCGCAGTGGATGGGCGTCGGCACGGTCGGAGTGACCTTCGTTCTCGACGGCCGCGAGGATATCCTGCCCCAGCCCGCGGACCTTGACGCGGTAGAGGCGTGGATCGAGCCGCGCCGCCCGGTCACGGCCGACCTTGTCGTCTTTGCGCCCGACCCTTTCCCGATCGACCTTCGCATCCGGCTGATCCCCGACAGCGCCGAAACGCGCGCCGCCGTCGAGGCCGAGCTGCTCGACTTCTTCGCCCGCGACGCAGAGCCCGGCGGCACGATCTTCATTTCGCGGCTGCGCGAGGCGGTGTCGATCGCCGCGGGCGAGGTCGCGCATGATCTGGAGCTGCCCGAGCTCAACACCACGGCGCCGGCGGGCTCGCTGCCCGTGCTGGGCGATATCGAGTTCCTATGAGCACGGCCCCGTCGACCAGCCAGATCGCGCCGCACAGCGCGCATGCCTATCAGGCGCAGCTCGCCGCGCTGCTGCCCCACGGCCGCGCCTGGCCGCGCGAGGATGGCAGCACGCTGATGCAGCTTGCCCACGCGAAGGCGGAGGAGCTGGCGCGCATCGACGGCCGCGTCTCCGATCTCCTCGAGGAGGTCGACCCCCGCACCACGCTCGAGCTGCTCGACGACTGGGAACGCGTCGCCGGCCTGCCCGACAGCTGTATCGCCGCGCCCGATTCCATCGCCGAAAGGCGCGCCGCCATCCAGTCGCGGATCACGGCGATCGGCGGCCAGACGGTCGGCTATTTCGTCGACCTGGCCGCGACGATCGGCTTCGCGATCACGGTCGACGAATTCCGGCCCTTCCGCGTCGGAAGCGGCGTCGGCGACCGGCTTTGCGGTGAAGGCTGGGCGCATGTGTGGCGGGTCAACGTCCAGCCGCCCGCCGCCGACGCCGGCTTCGGGCTTACCATCCGCTATTTCCGTGTCGGGCAGAGCGCGGTCGGCGAACGCCTCGTCGGCTTTGGCTCGCTCGACCTCGAATGCATCATCCGCCGCGCGGCGCCGGCGCATTCCACCGTCATCTTTGCTTACGACATCGATCCCGACCCCATCGTCTGGTTCGATTTCACCCTGCCTTAAGGAGGCCAAAATGCAGCGTATCGCCGGACCCGGCCATGTCGACAACCGCTTCAGCGAAGGCAATCCGAACATCGGGCAGCAAGCCACGATGGTCACCGCCGCCTTCATGAATTCGGTGCAGGAGGAGATTGCCCGAGCGTGTGAGCTCGCCGGTATCGCGCTCGACCCTGACAACAACGAACAGCTCTATGCCGCCATTCTCGCGATCGCGGTCGGCGCTGCGGGCGCCGGCGGCGGCGCGGTACCGACGACGCGCACCGTCACCGGCGCCGGGCTGGCGACGGGCGGCGGCGATCTTGCCGCCGATCGCGTCATCACCGTGGCCAAGGCGAGCGCGGCCGAAGTGCTGGCGGGGGTCAACGATACCAAGGCGGTGACGCCGCTGGCGCTTCAGGGCGGCGCGGGCGGCCGCCTGCTCGCCGGCATCGGCTATGTCACCATCTTCGGCTTCATCATCCAGTGGGGTACCTACAGCGTCGGCGCGAACAGCTCGGTCAGCGTCACCTTCCCGACGACTTTCCCCACGATGTGCGTCCACGCCGACGTCGCCGGCGGCCGCCTCGACTATGGCGCCCAGGACAACAATCCCGTCGTCAGCGGCAAATCGGCCAGCGGCATGACCGTTTTCAACGCGACCGACGGGGTTGGCGTAACCGGCACCTATCTGGCCATCGGCTACTGAGGAGATCGACATGGACCATTATTTCAGCCCCTCGACCGGCGGTTTCTATAACGAGGCGATCCACGGCGCGCGCATGATCGCCGAGACGCTGACCGAGCGGCAGATCAAGGCCGGCCGCCAGCCGAAGTTCCTGCCCAACCCGCTGTGCCGGATTCCGCCCGATGCAAAGCTGATCAGCAAGGCCGAATGGGAACGGCTGATGGCCGCGCAGGGCGAGGGCAAGGTTATTGCCGTGCAGGTCGATCGCGTCGTCGCCATCGATCCCGCGCCGTCGACCGCCCAGGAACAGATCGCCGCGATCCGCGCCCGCCGCGATCGCCTGCTCGCCGCGACCGACCCGATGGTCACCGTGCCCGACTATCCGATCGCCGACGATCGCCGCGCGGAACTGCTCGCCTGGCGCGCCGCGCTGCGAGACTTTCCCGCCGAGGTCGAGCCGTTGCTCCCGGCCGACACGACGAACCTGTGGCCGCCGCGTCCGCTGTGGCTGGGCGAGAATGGAGAACTGCTATGAGCCGCCGCAAGCAGGCCGCCTTGGCGGTACCCGCGACCGACGAGGGCGCGATCGCGCTGATCGCCACCTATGGCGAGGTCGAGCGGACGATCCGCATATCAGCCGAGGAAGCCGACAGGATCGCCGCGGAAGCGAAGGCTGTTCACGACGCGCTCGTTGCCGAATGTGCCCCGCTTCAGCGTGAGCGGTTCGCCGCGTTGAAATCATGGTGGGAAGCCGGGGGCGCCGCGCGCATGGCCGGCAAGAAGCGGTCGGCCGAGCTCGCCGGCGCGAAGATCGGCACCCGCCTCGGCAACAAGTCGGTGCGCCTGCCGCGCGGCACGAAGGTCGAAGCGATCGTCGAATATCTCCGCAGCCTGCGCTGGATTGGCTCATCGCGCTTCGTCCGGACGAAATATACGCTCGACAAGGACGCGATCATCGCTGCCTGGCCCGACGAAGCCGACACCCGCAAGGTTTTTGAAGACCAGGGTGTCACCGTCGCCCAGGACGACGAATTCTTCATCGACGTCGGCCCGGCCGAGGCGGCGATCGCCGCGAACAAAGCCGACTGATCGAGATGTCGACGATCCCTTCATTGAGGCGCGGCGAGACCTGGACGATCCTGCTCGACGACGTTGATGGCACAATCGCTGCCGACGTCGTGGCGATTACAGCCGATCTGCGCCGGGGAATTCTCACGCCACCGAAGGTTCATCCGGTCGGCAAGCCGAAGGTCGCTTCCTTCGAAATAGCTGCGCGCGCTTCGGAGGGGCAAGGCGATCCGGCTGGGTGGACGCTGACCCTGTCGGACGAGGCGAGCGCCCTCGTTCCGGCGGGCGGTTATGTCGTCGACGCGCGCCTGACCTTCGCGGGCGGGACGGTGCTGGTCACCGACCCGCTGCCGATCCGTTGCGTCGAGCCCGCGACGGTGCCGGCATGACGTGCGCCGCGAACCTTCGCTGGCGCGTTCCCGCGACCTGCACGACGGCGGCGGCCGCCGCGATCGGCCCAGCTGGCCGATCGGCAACATGGATCGAGGGGACGCTGGGCGACGGCGTCGCCGCCGAATTCACGATCACCCACGACCTGGGGACGCGCAACGTCGGGGTCGAGGTCATCGAGAATGCCCCGCCTTATCGGACGCGCATCGCCAACGTCGAGCGGCCGACCGACGACACGGTCAGGATCGTCTTCGGCACCCCGCCGACCGTCAACCAGTATCGCTACATCCTGCACGGCCCGCCGGGCCCGGCAGGGCAATAAGGAGACTTAGAGTGCACAAGATTGTTTTCGATCGCCGGTACAAGCATGGCCGGATCGACTATCAACCAGGCCCGACCTACGGGTTCGAAGACCCTGACGCCGCGCCCTTTTTCAAGGCGCTGGGCATCGCGGCCGACAGCGACGGCGAGGCCGACGTCATCATCACGATCGGCGAATGCGACGTCCATCCCTGCACCGTCTGGGGCACCGGCCCCGACAAAGGGCGTTTCGTGATGCCCGAGCGGGCCGCCGCGGCGCGTGGCCTGACGATCGAAGAGGCCCAGGCTTTCGTCTGGGACGGAGTGGAGAACCTCGATGCCTAAATGGATGAACGACAGCGGCGCCGACGCGGCGCTCAACTGGTGGACCGACGCCGATCGCATGACGGCCTGCTCGGCGCAGCCGGCGACCTATGCCGAAGGCAATGCGACCTATGCGCTTGCCGATGTGGTTCCGACCTTCGACGCGCTTGCGAACGGCGATACGAGCGGGCGAAAGCGCGGCATTCAGGCAAAGTCGGCTGTCGTCGTCGACGTGTCGGGTACGGTGAACGGCATCGCGCTGTTGAAGACCGGGGACACGACGCTGCGATATTTCACGACGACGACCCCGCAGGCCGTCGTCAATCCGGGCACCGTCGACATCGGCGCCTGGAAAATCGAAATCGCAGATCCGGCGTAGTTCGATGTCCTTCCTCCTCGACATGGTGAAGGTCAACGTGACGTCGACCGGCACCGGCACCCTGACGCTCGGAACGGCGATCGCCAGCTTTCTGACTATTGCGGGCAGCGGAGGAGTTGACGGGCGAGAATATTCTTATGTGATCGAAGAGGGTTCGGCGCGCGAGGTTGGCTGGGGGGTGGCCGGATCGAGCGGCACGACGCTGACCCGTAATTGCCTGCGCTCGACAAACTCGAATTCGCCGATCAGCCTGTCGGGCTCGGCGATCATGTATATCTCGCCCAACACCCGTGATTTCGATCAGTTGCCGGGATTGAAGACCGCCTATCGGTCGGGGATGATGTACGGCCCGTCTGGCTGGGTCCAGACGAACGATGCCGACGCTCCCGTCGCTGACCGGATGCAGCTTGTTCCGTGGCCGATCCTGCGCCGGGTTTCGATCAAGAGCCTGCATTTCTACATGGCGACGGGCGCGACCACTGGTCACAAGACGCGCATCCTCATTTATCGCATGGGGCCAAATGGCCACCCGCTCGGCGCACCGGTTTACGACAGCGGTGCCCTGACCACGGAAACCGCAAGCACCGACATCGATATTACCGGCCTTAGCCTCATTCTGGAGGCTGGCATGTATCTGGCGTGTTTCTGGGCCAACAACGGCACCTACCGCTTCGGACGGTGCAATGGGACTACAAACGCCGTGATGATGGCCATAGCAGCCGGCGCCTTGCTCCGGGGCGGTGGTTTCGGAGCGGGGATGGTGGCCAATGCAACGTTCACCGGGTCCGCTCCGACGTTCACCGACACCGCGAGCGAGATGTATTCACCGATTGGCGGGGAGCCGTCCTATTTGGGCGCGGACGCGCCTTGCCTGACGTTCAAGGTGACCTGACATGAGGCTCGAATTTACCCCCGAAGGGACGATGCTCATTGCCGACGATGGCACGCGTCGCGAATTGAAAGAGGGCGAGGATCAGGAGACGGTCGCGGCTGCATTTCGTGCCGAGCATCCCGACAAACCGGGGCCCGTCCCGCAAAGCGTCTCGCCCGCTGACTTCCGCATTGCGCTGGATCAGATGGGGCTGCTCGACGAGGTGGAGGCCTATGTAGCGACGCTGCCCAAGGCCGCGCAGATCAAGTGGCAGTGGGCCGTCTCCATTGACCGCGACAACCCGTTGATCGCCGCCGCCGCGCAGTCCGAAAACTGGTCGGTCGAACAGGTCGACGGGGTG
The DNA here is from genome assembly GCF_001468395.1 of Sphingopyxis sp. H073. Lineage (GTDB taxonomy): Bacteria > Pseudomonadota > Alphaproteobacteria > Sphingomonadales > Sphingomonadaceae > Sphingopyxis. The sequence continues at coordinate 318,537 of NZ_LNSG01000005.1, forward strand.
TTCCGACTGGCAGGCTCGCTGGCGAGCTCGCTGGCGTGACGATGCGCGCGATCCGCATCCAGCAGGTCGCGCTGATGATCGCGTTCGCCCTGATCGCGATGCTCTGACATGCTGGGCTTGTATCCGCTTGGCGGGGCGGCGCTGGGGGATGACGGCGCCCCCACGACGCCGACTGCCACGGTCGGCAGCGCGGCCCATGCTCATACGGCGACCAGCCCGACGCTCGGCGCGAAATCGTCGGTATCACCTGCTGACGCAGCGCACGGCCATGCCGCGACGTCGCCGACGCTCGCGGCGAAAAGCAGCGTATCGCCCGCGGCCAGCGGGCACGGGCACAGTGCGACGACGCCTACCCTCGCCGCAAGGAGCTCGATCGCCCCGGCAGACAGCGCGCATGGGCATGCCGCTAGCGCTCCGACGATCGCCGCCAAGAGCGCCGTAGCCCCAGCTTCGGCCGTACATGGGCATGAGGCATCGCAGCCGAGCGTCGGCGTTGCGGGCACAGTATCGCCCGCCAGCGCCCTTCACGGCCACGCTGCGACATCGCCCGCGCTCGCGGCGCGGACCAGCGTGGTCGTGGCAAGCGGCGGACATGGCCATCTCACGACCTCGCCGATCCTTGCGGCCCGCTCGATCGTCGTGCCTGCATCCGCGCTTCATGGCCACGTCACCACAATGCCGCTGGTCAAGCCGCCATCATCGGAAGGGGCAATGTACGTCGGCGCAATGAGCGAGGCCGAATTGTTCGTCGGCACCGAAGGCGCGGCCGATCTGTATGTCGGCGCGGGGAGTTTTTTTTGAGATGACCGGGCTCGATGCGCTCCTGGCGCGACGAAGCACGGAATGCCGCCTGCTCCTTTAAGGGGGAGGCAACGGGCGCGCCAACGCCCGTCACCGCAGGGTTTGGGCCCCGCACCTCGCGATGCCGCGGCATCGCTCCGTTCCCCCGCCGGCCAGCCGGCAGGGGCTGCGATAGGTAGCGAATGTGAACGAAGAATTGACGCATATGGAGCCTGTGGCTCCGACCCGGCCCGTCGCCGGATACATCGGCGGGAAGAAGAAGCTGGCGCCGCGCTTGGTCCAGATCATCAACGCCACGCCGCACGATCTCTATGCCGACGTCTTCATGGGCATGGGCGGCGTTTTCCACCGCCGCGATCGGCGGCCCAAGGTCGAGGTCATCAACGATATCTCGCGGGATGTCGTCACGCTGTTCCGCATCTTGCAGCGGCATTACCAGCAGTTCCTCGACACGCTGAAATGGCAGCTCGCGAGCCGGGACGACTTCGAACGGCTGATGCGGGTCGATCCGGATACCCTGACCGACCTCGAGCGCGCGGCTCGCTTTCTGTATCTCCAGAGGCTCGCCTTCGGGGGCAAGGTCACCGGCCGTAATTTTGGCACGACCAAGACGGGGCCGGCGCGCTTCGACCTGACAAAGCTGGTGCCGCTGCTGGAGGCCGCGCACGATCGGCTTGCGCGTGTCCATATCGAGCGCCTTCCGTTCGATCAGCTGATCCGGCGCTATGATCGCCCAGGCGCGCTCTTCTATTGTGACCCGCCTTATTTCGGCAATGAGGACGACTATGGGGAGGGTGTCTTCTCACGCGCCGATTTCACCCGTCTGAGAGACCTCTTAGAAGCCGTCGAAGGTCGCTTCATCCTGTCGATCAACGACCGGCCCGAGATCCGCGAGCTATTCGCCTGCAGCGCGATCGAGGAGGTGGAGCTGGACTATACGGTCAGCGGCAAGGCGACGGCGGCGCGGGAGCTGATCATCACTGGCGGCAAGGGCGCCGCGGCGCTACAGGGTGTCCATGAACGGTGATGCCAGTGCTCCAGAACCTCTTGTCCGAGACTCCAGAACCTCTCGCCGCGCTACAAGCAGCTGCGGCCGTTCGTCTCCCCTCCCGCGGGCGGGAGGGGTTGGGGGTGGGCCGGCGACGGTGCGGTTATGCCCACCCCGCTGCGGCTAGCCAGCAAGCTGGCAAGCCTCGCTGCCCCTCCCGCCTGCGGGAGGGGAGGTTATGACTTTTCGCGTCATCCCGGACTTGATCCGGAATCCACTGGAGCGCGGACCTTCTAGACCCCGGATCACGTCCGGGGTGACGAAATTCCGCTCACCACCGCACGGCAGAAAGAAACGTCAGGCCTCGGTCAGGTCGAGCAGGGTGCGCGCGTCGAGGCCGATGCGGCGCATCTGCTGCGCGACGGGCGGCCAGACGTTGGTCAGGAAATCCTCGCGCATCAGCGTGCGCAGCCGGTCGGTCGCGCCATCGGCGACGAACATGCCGACCCCGCGCTTTACCGTAACGAGCCCTTCGTCCTGAAAGGTCTGATAGGCCTTCGCAACCGTCAGCGGGTTCGCGCCCTCGTCCGCCGCGAGCGACCGCACCGACGGGAGCATATCGCCATCGCTGTATGTGCCATCAAGGATGGCGTTGGCGATCACGTCGCGGAGACGCTGATAGACGGGTTTGGACTGATCGAGCATGGCGCCTTAATGCCATAAGACAGCAGCACAGTCAAATCGCGAAAATTAGCAAAACATCGTCAACATTGAAATTAAATATCCCAAGCGCTTACGACGTCGTCATATTCGGGTCGCGGACGCTCCGAGAGGTCGGCGGCGGCGGTTCCGAAGAAGAAATAGCCGACGATCGTGTCGCCGTCGGCGACTCCGAAAGCTTTCGCCACATTGGGGCTGTACGCGGCCCAGCCGGTCAGCCAGCTGCCGACGAAGCCATGCGCATGCGCGGCATGGAGCAGATTCATGCCGACCGCGCCCGCCGACATCTGTTGTTCCCAGACCGGAATCTTCGCACCCGGCACCGGGGTCGAGATCAGCACGACGAGGCTCGGCGCCTGATGCGCGAACTGGTCGAGCGCCGACAGGTCCATCCCCGCGGCACCGGGATTCTCCGCCACCCATGCGTCCTTGAGCACGGTGGCGAAACGCTCGCGCCGGTCGTCGGCGATCGTGACGATGCGCCACGGCGCGAGCTTGCCATGATCGGGGGTGCGCAAGGCGAGGGCGATGATGTCATGGAGCTGCCCGGCGTCGGGGCCGGGGGCGACCATGTCGCGTGCCTTTCCCGAGCGGCGGGTGGCGAGGTGTGCGCGGAGCGAGGAGGTGTCGTTGAACATGCAGCGCATTTGGGCGCCTTTGCACGCTTTCGCAAGTGTTGCGAACGGTTCGCAATAATTTTGACGGCAAGCGCAACATAGTTTCACGCGCAATTAGATTCTTCCCTTGAGCAATTTTCGCGCTAGGTTGCCCCATTCGCGCGGCGGAAAGCCGCGGCAAAAACATCCGGGAAAAGGGACGCGTTTCAATGAAATCTATGGGTATGTGGGACGAGGGTGACTGGATCGCGGTCATCGCACTCGTCGTCCTCGCGGTGTTTCTGAGCATCGGTGCGCTGATCGCCGGCAGCAAGAAACCGGAGTTCGCCGGCCATCCCAAGGGCCTCTACATGCTCTTCTTCGCCGAAATGTGGGAGCGTTTTTCCTATTACGGCATGCGCGCGATCCTGATCTTCTACCTGACCCAGCACTGGCTGTTCAGCGACAGCAAGTCGAACCTGATCTACGGCGCCTATACCAGCCTCGTTTACATCACCCCGGTTCTCGGCGGCTATCTCGCCGACCGGTACCTCGGCCAGCGCAAAGCCGTGCTGTTCGGCGGCCTGCTGCTCGCAGCGGGGCATAGCCTGATGGCGGTCGAAGGGGGCGGAGGGCAGGAGGACGCGACGATCAACGTCTTCTGGGCCGCGCTCGCCTTCATCATCGTCGGCTCGGGCTTCCTCAAGGCCAATATTTCGGTGATGGTCGGTCAGCTCTACCGGCTCACCGACGTCCGCCGCGATGGCGCCTATACGATCTTTTACATGGGCATCAACGTCGGCGCCGCGCTCGGCACGATCCTCGTCGGCTATCTCGGCCAGCGGATCGGCTGGGGCTATGGCTTCGGGCTTGCCGGTATCGGCATGCTCGCCGGTCTCGTCGTCTTCGTCCTCGGCAAGAGCGCGCTCCTCGGCGCCGGCGAGGCGCCCGCGCCGCTCGCAAAGTCGCGCGAATGGACACTTTACGGCATCGGTTTTGCCGCAGTCGCGGTGATCTGGGCGCTCGTCCAGTATCAGGACGTCATCCAGTCGCTGCTCGCGGTCTCGGGCATCGCGCTGCTCGGCTATGTCCTTTACGAAAGCTTCAAGCTGGAGAAAGAGCCGCGCGAGCGCATGTTCGCCATCCTGTTCCTGATCGCGCTCAACCCGCTGTTCTGGGGCCTGTTCGAACAGGCGGGCGGGTCGATGAACCTGTTCACCGACCGCTATGTCGACCGCGGCGCGGTTCCCGCCTCGATCTTCCAGTCGATCAATCCGATCTACATCATCCTCTTCGCCCCCTTCTTCGCGGGGCTGTGGCAATGGCTCGGCAAGCGCGGCATGGAGCCGTCGGCCCCCGCGAAATTCGGCATGGCGCTGGCGCAGATGGGGCTTGCCAACCTCGTCCTCGTCTGGGGCGCCGAAGCGTTCGGCGTGGCGGCGATGACGCCGGTGCTGTTCGTCTTCCTCTATTATCTCCTCGCCACGACCGGCGAGCTCTGCCTCAGCCCGGTCGGCCTGTCGGCGATGAACCGGCTGGCGCCGTCCTATCTCGCGTCGCTCATCATGGGCGCGTGGTTCTATATGACCGCGGTCGGCAATTTCGTCGCCGGCAAGATCGGCGAGGCGACCGGCGGCCATGGCGGCGAGATGAGCAAGGCCAAGCTGCTCGAAATCTATGAGATGTTCGGCTGGATCGCGATTGGCGCCGCGGTCGCGGTGCTGCTGGTCAGCCCGATCGTCAAGCGCTGGATGCACCTCGACACGCTGCGCGACCGCGACGAGGGCCTGGCCGGTGTCGGCGAGGCCGAGCCGCAGGCCGCGGGCATCCACCCCGAACCGAAGGGGGCGTAATCGATGGTCGGGAGCGTGAAGGGCGGCCTGCTGGCTGCGGTGTCGCTGGCGCTCGTCGGCTGCGCGGCGGGCGGCGAGGCGCCGAAATCGGCGGGCGACAAGCCCGCCACCGCCGCGGCCGAAAAGCCGGTCAAGTTCGACAAGGATCCCTATCCCTCGACCTACAAGGGATATCCGACGCGGCTGACCGTCGTGAAGGGCGCGACGATCTTCGACGGCGAGGGCGGGCGGTTCGACAATGGCACGGTGGTGCTGTCGAGCGGCAAGGTGCTGGCGGTCGGCGGCCCCGATCTGGAGGTGCCGACCGACGCCGATGTCGTCGACGGGACGGGCAAATATGTGACGCCGGGTGTGATCGACATCCACAGCCACCTCGGCGACTATCCCTCGCCGGCGGTCGACGCGCATTCGGACGGCAATGAGGCGACCTCGCCCACCACGCCCGAGGTGTGGAGCGAGCATAGCGTCTGGCCGCAGGACCCGGGCTTTACCCGCGCGCTCGCGAATGGCGGGGTGACGACGCTGGAGATCCTGCCGGGCAGCGCCAATCTGATGGGCGGCCGCTCGGTCGTGCTCAAGAATGTGCCCGCGCGCACGATGCAGGGCATGAAGTTCCCGGGCGCGCCGTACAGCCTGAAAATGGCGTGCGGCGAAAATCCGAAGCGCGTCTATGGCGCCAAGGGGCGCATGCCCTCGACCCGCATGGGCAATCTGGCGGTCAATCGCCAGACCTGGGCGAAGGCGGCGGCCTACAAGAAGAAACTCGACGAGGGGAAAGCGGTCGACCGCGACCTGGCGATGGAAACGCTGGCTGGCGTGCTGTCGGGCGAGATTCTGGTGCAGAACCACTGCTACCGCGCCGACGAAATGGCGATCGTCATCGATATGAGCCACGAGTTCGGATACAAGGTGGCGGCGTTCCACCACGCGGTCGAGGCGTACAAGATCGCCGACCTGCTCAAGAAGGAAGGCATTTGCGCCGCGATGTGGGCCGACTGGTGGGGCTTCAAGATGGAAGCCTATGACGCGGTGCCCGAGAATATCGCGCTGATGTACAAGGAAGGCGCCTGCACGATCGTCCATTCGGACGATGCGAACCAGATCCAGCGGCTCAATCAGGAAGCCGCGAAAGCGCTCGCCGCGGGCCGCCGCATGGGGATGCAAATCAGCGACGAACAGGCATGGACCTGGCTCGCGATCAACCCGGCGAAGGCGCTCGGCATCGGGGACAAGACGGGCAGCCTGAAGCCCGGCAAGATGGCCGACGTCGTGCTGTGGAACGGCAATCCGTTCAGCGTCTATACGCGGCCCGAAAAGGTCTGGATCGACGGTGCGCTGATGTTCGACGCGATGGACCCGAAACGGCGTCCGGTGACCGACTTCGAGCTCGGCCAGCCGGGCGAAGGGGATGTGAAATGATGCGCGCACTCCTTCTGTCCGCCGCCGCGCTGGTCGCGCTTCCCGCTGCGGCGCAGGACGTCGCGATCACCAATGCGAAGCTCGTCATCGGCGACGGCAGCGCGCCGATCGAGGGCGGCACCGTCGTCGTGCGCGGCGGCAAGGTCGTCGCGGCGGGCCGCGGTGTGGCGGTGCCTGCGGGGATCGAGCGCGTCGATGCGGGCGGCCATTATGTGACGCCGGGCATCGTCGCGGCGTTCAGCCGCGTCGGGCTGGTCGAGGTCGATGCCGTTGCCGGCACCAACGATCGGTCGGCGACGCGGTCGCGCTTCTCGGCGGGGCTCGATATCGCGCCCGCGCTCAACCCGATGGGATCGCCGATCGCGGTCAATCGCGCCGCGGGCGTGACGCGCGCGATCGTCGCGCCGGGCAGCAGCAGCAATTTGTTCGCCGGGCAGGGCGCGGTCGTCGACCTTGGCGACGACAACGACATGGTGACGCGCCCGCGCGCGCTGCAGTTCGTCGCGTTCGGCGAGGACGGGTCGGCGAAGGCCGGCGGCAGCCGCGCCGCGACCTTCCTGCTGTTCCGCGAGCAATTGCTGGCGGCGCGCAGCTATGCCCGCAACCCGGCGACGCTGGCCGAATGGAGCAATGATTCGCTGATCCAGCGCGCCGATGCCGAGGCGCTGGTGCGCGTGATCAATGGCACGACGCCGCTGTTCGTGCGCGTCGACCGCGCGGCGGATATCCTGAACGTGCTGAAGCTCAAGGGCGAATTCCCGGCGCTGAAGCTGGTGCTCGTCGGCGCGACCGAGGGCTGGCTGGTCGCGCGCGATATCGCGGCGGCCAAGGTGCCGGTGCTGGTCTCGCCGCTCACCGACCTGCCCGGCAGTTTCGAGCAGCTCGGCGCGACGCAGTCGAACGCCGGGCGGCTGAAGGCGGCAGGGGTCGAGGTGTCGGTCGGCGTGTTCGACGACGACGATGCGCACAAGATGGGATATACCACCCAATATGCCGGCAATCTGGTCGGGCTGTCGAAGCTGCCGGGCGCGAGCGGGCTGACATGGGATCAGGCCTTCGCCGCGATCAGCAGCGTGCCCGCGAAGGCGGTGGGGATGGACGGCGCGATCGGGTCGCTGCGCGCGGGGCGCGCGGGCGATATCGTGATCTGGGACAATGACCCGCTCGAACTCGGCAGCCGTCCGACGATGGTGTGGATCGATGGCAAGCGCCAGTCGCTCGTCACGCGGCAGGACCGGCTGCGCGATCGCTACCTGACCCCGACCGAAGGGGCATTGCCGAAGGCATATGATCGGTGATTATAATGGTTGCGGGCGTTCGTCCCCATTTCGTCATCGCGGCCCGTCGACTGCGCGGGTGAGACCCCGGCCTTCGTCGGGGGTGACGATTTGAAGGGAATGGCGCCAAAGGGAGAGGGGGCGTCCAATGCAACCCATGTCGCTTTTGATCACGACCTGCGCGCTGTTCGTCGGTTCGCACCTGCTGCTGTCGCATCCGATGCGTCCTGGGCTTGCCGGGCGGCTTGGCGAGCGCGGCTTCATGATCGTCTATTCGATCGTCGCGATCGCCACCTTCGTCCTGATCGTGCAGGCATGGCGCGGGATGCCGCCCGAGCCGCCGCTGTGGGCCGTCGACGATCCGCTTTGGATCCTCGCGTCGCTGCTCGTCCTGGTCGCTAGCATCCTGTTCATGGGATCGCTGATCGGCAATCCGGCGATGCCGGCGCCAAACGCCGCGGCCGCAGCGCAGGCGGCGCCGCGCGGCGTTTTTGCGATCACCCGGCACCCGATGATGTGGGGGTTCACCCTGTGGGCGCTCGCGCACGCGCTGGTGATGCCGACGCCGGGGCAGATCGTGCTGTCGGCGACGATCGCCTTCCTCGCGCTCGTCGGATCGGCCGGACAGGATGCGAAGAAGGCGCGGCTGATGGGCGACAGTTGGAGGCACTGGGCGGCGCGGACCAGCTTCGTGCCTTTTGCGCGCCAGGTTGCAGGTACGACGCCGTGGGGCGATGCCCTGCCGCGCGGCCATGCGCTGCTCGGCGGGATCGTTCTGTGGCTTGCCGCGACATGGGCGCACGGCGCGCTGGGCTTCATGGTTGCCGGGATATGGCGCTGGGTGGGATAGGAGGTGCATGAACAGCACCGCGCATCTCAACGATTTGTCGCTGCGGCTGCTTGGCCGCGCCTATGACGATCTGGATATAGAGGAAAGCCGCGTCCTCGAGGCCATCGCCGCACGGGCCCCCAGCAGCCGCGATGCGGCGGACCTTGGCGACGCGCAGGCGAGCCGCGGCGACCGGCTGGCCGATCGTGTCGCGGCGGTCGGCGGTTCGTGGGGCTTCATCATTGTCTTCACGCTGGTGCTGTTCGGCTGGATGCTGCTCAATTCGGAGGTGCTGCAGCGTTTCGGGCTGGCGTTCGACCCCTATCCGTTCATCTTTCTGAATCTTATGCTCTCGACGCTCGCGGCGGTGCAGGCGCCGATCATCATGATGAGCCAGAACCGGCAGGCGGCGAAGGACCGGCTGACCGCGAGCGTCGATTATGAGATCAACCTGCGCGCCGAGCTGGAGATCATGCGGTTGCACGAAAAGCTGGACCAGATGCGATTTCATGAGCTGCGCGAGAAGGTCGACGAGCTTTGCGACCGGCTGGATCGGAAGGAGTAGGCGGGAAGGCGGCTTCGGGGTGGGAAGCTGATGTATCAACTGCGTCGCCCCCGCGCAGGCGCGGGCCGCCATCGGCCTTTTCCTGCGCCGCAGCTTAAACCGACAGCGGCCCCCGCCTGCGCGGGGGCGACGGCTTATTTCGGTCGCTAGCGGCCGCTACAACCGCACCATCCGCATTCCCATTTCGCCATAGCGCGGCCCGCTTGTCCCGCCCATCGGCGCTGCGGCGTCGATCGTGGCGAGGTCGTCGGCGGTCAGCGTCACGTCGGCGGCGGCGACGCTGTCTTCCATCGTGACGCGGCGCTTGGTGCCGGGGATCGGGACGATGTCGTCGCCCTGCGCGAGCAGCCACGCGAGCGCGATCTGTGCGTTCGAGACGCCATGCTTTGCGGCGACCCCGGCGATGGCGTCGACGATCGCGAGGTTGGCGGGCAGGTTCTCGTCCGAATAGCGCGGGTCGTTGCGGCGCCAGTCATTCTCGGGCAGCTCGTCGCGGCTGCGGATCGTGCCCGCTAGGAAGCCGCGTCCGAGCGGCGAATAGGGGATGAAGCCGATACCGTTGTCGCGGCAGGTTCCCAGGATTTCCTCTTCGACGTCGCGTTCCCAGATCGAATATTCGCTCTGCAGCGCGGTGATCGGGGCGGCCTTCGCGGCGCGGCGGATCGTTTCGGGACCGGCTTCGGATAGCGCGATGTGGCGGACCTTGCCCTCCTTCACCAGCTCCATCATCCCGCCGACCGTCTCCTCGATCGGCACCGAGGGATCGACGCGGTGCTGATAGAAAAGGTCGATCGTGTCGATGCCGAGCCGCTGGAGCGAGCCCTCGCACGACCGGCGCGCATTCTCGGGGCTGCCGTCGACGCCGACGATCTGCTTGCCGTCGAACTTGAAACCGAATTTGGTGGCGATGACGAGGCCGTCGCGCTTGCCCCTGATCGCCTCGCCGAGCAGCTCCTCGTTGGTGAAGGGGCCATAGATTTGCGCGGTGTCGAAGAAGGTGACGCCAAGGTCGATCGCACGGTGGATCGTGCGCGTCGATTCATCGAGGTCGGCCGCCTCGCCATATAGGATGTTGCCGCCCTTGATCATCGGCATGCAGCCGATGCCGATCGCGGAAACTTCGAGGCCGTGGCCGAGGGTGCGATATTTCATGAAACGACTCCTGCGGGGGATGCATCCTCTTCTACACCATCGGCGGCATATTTGGTTGCGGCGACATCGGCGACGACATTGCCGAGGGTGCGGAAGATGTCAGGGAAGGTTTCGACCGCGACGAGCAGGCCGAGCGGCGCGACCGGAACCCCCATCGCGATCGCGATCGGCGCGATCGAGGTGACGAAGCTGATCGAACCGGGAAGGCTGACCGACGAGAGCGCCGCGGCGAGCGCGACGGCGAGGCCGACCGCCATCTCCCACGGGGTCAGCTCGATGTTGAACAACCAGGCGACATAGATGACGACCGCGAGGTTCATCGCCGGGCTGGTGAAGCGGAACAGCGCCACCGCGAGCGGCAGGACAATGTCGGCTTTCTTGGGATCGACATCGAGCTCGGCCGAGGCACGGAGCATTGCGGGCAGGCTGGCGAGCGAGCTTTGCGTGCTGAGCGCGACCGCGAAGGTCGGGACCATCGCGCGGACGAAGCGCGGCAAGGAGACGCCGACCACGAAGACCGCGAGCAGCAGGGCGAGGATGATCGTGCCGGTTCCGATCATCGAAAGCATCAGCACATAGTGGAGCAGGCCGCCGAACGCTGCGACCCCGGCCTTGACCGCGAGCGCATAGCCGAGCGCGAAGACGCCGATCGGCGCAAGCGCGAGCACCCAGCCGATGACGACGAGCATCGCGTCGCCGAGCGCCTTGAAGAAGCCCGACAGGGTTGCGCGCTCCGCCGTGCCGACGCGCGTGATCGCGAAGGCGAAGATCGTCGTGAAGACGATCAGCGGCAGGATCGAGGTTTCGGCGGCGGCGGCGATCGGGTTGGTGGGGATCAGGCCGAGGATGAAGTCGGCGAAGGTCGGCGATGCGGCGGTTTCGGTGTGGCCGCCGAGTCCGTGGCGCAGCCCCTCGGCGGCGGCGGCCGACATCGGAAAGGCGCGGAGCAGGAGCGGCAGCAGGAGCAGGGTCATCAGCCCCGCGATCAGGTTGCCGGCAATGAAGATCGCGACGGCGCGGCCCGCGAGCTTGCCCGCGCGCGCCGCATCGGCGGTCGCGGTAATTCCGGTGATGAGGAGCGCGACGATCAGCGGGATGATCGTCATCTTCAGCGCGTTGAGCCAGAGCAGCCCGGCGGTCTCGACATAGGGGAGGCTGGCGGTTCCGGCGGCGGGAGACAGGCTTTCGACCGCGACCCCCAGCAACATGCCGACGACGAGCGCCGAAAGGATGATCCATGCCGATTTCAAGTTCGATTCTCCCGGAGCCGGTCCCGGCCAGCTTGCCAAGCCAAAATGGGTGACCTAGGGCCGTCCGGTATTACGGGTGGGCTCTTGTCCTGCCCACCGGATTAGGTAGCAGAGGTGCCATGCGCAAGTTTTTCGGAACCGACGGGATTCGCGGGCTGACCAACCGGGCTCCGATGACCGCGGAAACCGCGATGCGTGTCGGAATGGCGGCGGGCGCACACTTCCTGCGCGGCGACCACAAGCATCGCGTCGTGATCGGCAAGGACACGCGTCTGTCGGGCTATATGCTCGAGAACGCGCTCGTCGCGGGGTTCACCAGCGTCGGCATGGACGTGGTGCAGGTCGGGCCGATGCCGACCCCGGCGGTCGCGATGCTGACGCGGTCGATGCGCGCCGATCTGGGCGTGATGATTTCGGCGAGTCATAATCCGTTTCTCGACAACGGCATCAAGCTGTTCGGCCCCGACGGTTACAAGCTGTCGGACGAGGACGAGATGCAGATCGAGTTCCTGCTGACGCAGGAAGCGCGCCTTGCCGACCCGTCGCATATCGGGCGCGCCAAGCGCATCGACGACGCGCGCGGCCGCTATATCCACGCGGTGAAGCAGAGCTTGCCCGAATCGGTTCGGCTCGACGGGCTGAAGATGGTGCTCGATTGCGCGAACGGCGCCGCGTACAACAGCGCGCCGACGGTGTTCTGGGAGCTGGGCGCCGACGTCGTCGCGATCGGGGTCGAGCCCAATGGCACGAACATTAACGCCCAATGCGGGTCGACCGCGCCGGGCCTGTTGCAGGAAACCGTGGTCGCGAGCGGCGCCGACATCGGCGTCGCGCTCGACGGCGATGCCGACCGCTTGATCATCGTCGATGAAAAGGGCGCGATTGTCGACGGCGACCAGATCATGGCGCTGATCGGCGCGAGCTGGGCGCGGCAGGGGCGGCTGAAGGGCGGCGGCGTCGTTGCGACGGTGATGTCGAACCTGGGGCTCGAGCGCTTCCTTCAGGGCGAAGGACTGACCCTCGAACGGACGAAGGTCGGCGACCGTTATGTCCTCGAGCGGATGAAGAGCGGCGGCTTCAATGTCGGCGGCGAACAGTCGGGGCATATGATCCTGTCGGACCATGCGACGACGGGGGACGGCACGCTGGCGGCGCTGCAGGTGCTGGCCGAGCTGGTATCCGCGGGGAAGCCCGCGAGCGAACTGCTGCACCAGTTCGATCCCGTGCCGCAGCTTTTGAAGAATGTCCGCTTCGCGGGCGGCAAGCCGCTGGATAACGCGCAGGTGCAGGCGGCGATCGCCGAGGGCGAAGCGGCGCTGAACGGACGCGGACGCCTCGTCATCCGGGCGTCGGGAACCGAACCGGTGATCCGTGTCATGGCCGAGGGCGACGACGCCGGCCAGGTCGAGCGGGTCGTCGATTTGATCTGCGACGCGGTGCGCGTGGCGGCCGCCTGATGAATCATCCCGTCCGTACGGACGGAACTGGAAGGAAAATACCATGCTTGAAATGCGACCCGATTGCGAACGCTGCGGCCGCGACCTGCCCGCGGATATCCACGGCGCGTTCATCTGCTCGTTCGAATGCACCTTCTGCGCCGATTGTGCCGACAAGCTCGACGAGCGATGCCCCAATTGCGGCGGCGATTTGCTCGACCGGCCGCTGCGCGAAGGCGCGGCGCTCGCGAAATTCCCCGCCTCGACGGAGCGGAAGTTCAAACGTTGATTTCTTCCACCCGTCGTCATGCTGAACTTGTTTCAGCATCCATGGCCTATCCCCTCGGTCAACGCCGTGTTGAAGGGATCGTCGGGCCATGGACTCTGAAACAAGTTCAGGGTGACGCTGAATGGAAAGATGCGTTGTGACCGCACGCGTTCTGATCATCGCCGGTTCCGACAGCGGGGGCGGTGCGGGAATCCAGGCCGACATCAAGGCGGTGACGATGCTGGGCGGTCACGCGATGACCGCGATCACTGCGATCACCGCGCAGAATACGCTGGGCGTGCAGGGCGTCCACCCGATCCCGACCGAGATGGTGCTCGCGCAGATCGACAGCGTGGTGGCCGATATCGGCGTCGATGCGGTGAAGATCGGCATGATCGGCAGCGCCGAAACGGCCGCCGCGGTCGCCGAGCGGCTGACGAAGTCCGACCTTGCGCACGCGGCGGTCGTCTTCGATCCGGTGATGGTGGCGACAAGCGGATCGGCGCTCGCCGATGACGCGACGATCGCGGCGTTCAAGGCTTTGCTCGACCGCGGGATGGTCGCGACGCCGAACCTGCCCGAACTCGCAGCGCTCGGCGGCGAGGAGGCGGTGCTGGCGCATGGCTGTTCGCTGCTGATCAAGGGCGGGCACGGCGAGGGCGAGACGGTGATCGACCGCCTGCTCGAAACCGGCGAGGGCGAGGTTGCGCGCTGGGAGGCGCCGCGCATCGACACGACAAGCACGCACGGCACGGGCTGTACGCTGGCCAGCGCGATCGCGACGGGACTTGCGCAGGGTATGCCGCTCGAACCCGCGGTTGCGCGGGCGCGCGATTTCGTGCGGCTCGCGCTGATGGGCGCGCCGGGGCTGGGGAGCGGGCATGGCCCGATGGGGCAGCAGTTCGTGCGCAACGACGGGCTGTTCACCGGCCCGGCGCTCAACCAGATCACCTTGCCCGCAAACGATTATGCGACGTCGGTCGCCTTCTACAAACAGATGGGGCTCACGCAGATCGTCGATAGCCCCGGCAATGGGTACGCGCGCTTCGAGGCGGCAAACGGCGTGACGCTGTCGATCCATGTCGGCGACGGCGCGGCGGGCGGGGCGACGACCTATCTGGAGAGCGGTGCGCTCGATGCGTGGGTTGCCTATCTCGCGCGGCGCGGGGTGCAGTTCGAGCAGATGCCGCAGGACGAGGAATGGGGCTGGCGCGAGGCGCGGCTGAGCGATCCGGCGGGGAACCGCCTCTGCCTCTATCAGGCGGGCGAGTATCGGAGATATCCGCCGTGGCGCATTTGATCCCCCCTCCCGCAGGCGGGAGGGGTTGGGGGTGGGCTCGAGCGAAGCGAGGTCCTGCCGCCGGCTTTGCCCACCCCGCTGCGACTAGCGAACAGGTTCGCAAGTCTCGCTGCCCCTCCCGCTTGCGGGAGGGGGAGTCGTGATCGTCGGCGTCGACGAAGCCGGGCGCGGGCCGCTCGCGGGGCCGGTGGTCGCAGCCGCCGTCCTGCTCTGCGAGGGCGGGATTGCCGGGCTCGATGATAGCAAGAAGCTGACCGCGAAACGCCGCGCCGAACTCGAAGTCGAGATCAAGGCGCGCTGCCGCTGGGGCATCGGCGAGGCGAGCGTCGCCGAGATCGACAGCATCAACATATTGCAGGCGACCTTCGTGGCGATGACGCGCGCGGTCGAGGCGCTGGGATTCGAGCCGGGCGAGGTGCTGGTCGACGGCAACCGGCTGCCCAGATGGCGCTATAGGGCGCGGGCGATCGTGGGCGGCGATGCGTCGCACCAGTGCATATCGGCGGCGAGCATATTGGCGAAGGAGCATCGCGACCGCTTCATGGTCGCGGCGGCGCGCGACCATCCGGGCTTTGGCTGGGAGACCAATATGGGCTATGGCACGGCGCAGCATCTCGCGGCGCTGCGCAAGCATGGACCGACGCCGCATCACCGGGCCAGTTTCGCGCCGGTTGCGCAACTGACCCTGATCTGACGGCGGGAGAAAGACATGCGCAGCGGGTTTACGGCCGACGATGTTGCGCAGCAAAGCGGACGCCGCTTCCTGATCACGGGGGCGAATGCCGGGCTCGGCTTCGAGGCCGCGAAGGTGCTGGCGGCGCGCGGCGCGCATGTCGTGCTCGCCTGCCGCGACGCCGGGCGCGCCGAAGCGGCGATGGATCTGATCCGCGACGAGATGCCGGCCGCCACGCTGAGTTTCCAGCCGCTAGACCTTGCCGATCTCGACCAGGTGAGGGAGGCGGCAAAGGCTGTGCTCGCCGGACCGCGGATCGATGTGCTGGTCAACAATGCGGGCGTGATGATCCCGCCGCGGACGCTGACCAAACAAGGCTATGAGCTGCAATTCGGGGTCAACCACCTCGGCACCTTCGCCTTCACCGGGCTGATCCACGGCCATGTCGATGACCGGATCGTCGTCACCGCCAGCATCGCGCACAAGAGCGGAACGATGGATTACAGCGATCTCGATGCGAGCCGCAGCTACCACAATTGGCCGCGCTACCAGATGAGCAAGCTTGCGAATCTGCTCTTCATGTATGAGCTCGACCGGCGGCTGAGCGCAGCGGGCCGCGCGACGCAGGCGATCGGGTGCCATCCGGGCGTCGCCATGACCGAGCTGACGCGGCATCTGCCGCTGCCGCTGCGCTATATGACGCCGCTCGCGACGCCCTTTTTCAACAGCGCGGCGCAGGGCGCGTGGCCGATGCTGCAAGCGGCGACCGGCGCGCATGTGCAGGGCGGCGATTATCTGGGGCCGCAGGGGCTGGGCGAGATATCGGGGCGTTCGGGCCCGGCGCGCGCGACGCGCGATGCGCGCGATCCGAAGCTGGCGCGCGATCTGTGGCGCCGTTCGATCGATCTGACCGGGGTCGATCCCGGGATCTGAAATTATTTTTCGCGGGTGAGTCCTCATCGCCACACCACCAGTGGTTGAGTCCGCGCGGCGCGCATGACTCCATATGTCGTGGCAGACTCGTTTCGTTCTCGTGCCGTTAACCATTATGACACCTGGAATCCCTAGAATCCCGAGCTTGACGGCGGACTCCGCCGGACTCATCAGGGGCTTCTTTCGGGTTTGAACAGGGGCGAAACATGGGTGTGATGGAACGGGTCAAGGCCCCGGCGGCGAAGCGTGCGTCGAAATCGGCGCCCAAAATCAGCCACGCCGACCTGCCGCTCGACAGCATCCTGCAGGGTGACTGCGTCGAGATGATGCGTTCGCTGCCCGCGGCGTCGGTCGACATGATTTTCGCCGATCCGCCCTACAATCTTCAGCTGGGTGGCGATCTTCACCGCCCCGACGGAAGCCAGGTCGACGCGGTAAACGACGAATGGGACAAGTTCGACAGCCTCGCGACCTACGATCGCTTCACCCATGCCTGGCTCAAGGAAGCGAAGCGCATCCTGAAGCCCGGCGGCAGCATCTGGGTGATCGGCAGCTATCACAACATCTTCCGCGTCGGCACCGCATTGCAGGACAATGGCTACTGGATCCTCAACGACATCGTGTGGCGCAAGGCGAACCCGATGCCGAACTTCAAGGGCACGCGCTTCACCAATGCACACGAGACCCTGATCTGGGCGTCGATGGGCGAGAAGGCGAAATATACCTTCAACTATCGGGCGATGAAGACGCTGAACGACGAGCTTCAGATGCGCAGCGACTGGCTGATCCCGATCTGCGGGGGTCAGGAGCGGCTCAAGAAGGGCGGGACGAAGGTTCATCCGACGCAGAAGCCCGAAGCCTTGCTCTATCGCATCCTGCTCGCCTGCTCGAACCCCGGCGACGTGGTCCTCGATCCCTTCTTCGGGACCGGCACCACCGGCGCTGTCGCGAAGCGCCTCGGTCGTCACTTCATCGGGATCGAGCGCGAAGACGATTATATCGAAGCCGCGCTCGAGCGCATCGAGATGGCGCTGCCGCTCGACGAAAGCGCGGTGAAGACGATGATGGCGCCGCAAGCCGCGACGCGCGTCGCCTTCGGGACGCTGGTCGAGGGCGGGCTGATCGCGCCGGGAACGGTGCTGACCGACAGCAAGCGCCGCTGGAAAGCGAAGGTGCGCGTCGACGGCAGCCTTGAATGCGAGGGCCAGCTCGCGGGCTCGATCCACAAGGTCGGCGCCAGTGTGCAGGGCGCGCCGAGCTGCAACGGCTGGACCTTCTGGCACGTCGATACCGGCAAGGAATTGCGCGTGATCGACGCGGTGCGGCAGGACTGGCTGCTGGCGAACGAGGCCTGATGTTCCAGCCACTGACCAAGCCCGATCTCGGCAAGACGTGGGAAGATGCCCGCGTCTATTGCCGCCCGGCGTGCTTCGTCGACCGACCGCACGAGCTTGACGACGGCTGCCTGCGGATCGCCGACACGATGATCTGGTTCGCGGCGTGGCATGTCAGCCTGCGCGACAATGAGAGCGTCAGATCGGCGATCGTGCCGATATCCGAACTCGACGACTGGATCGCGGCGATGCCCGACCGGCTCGCCGAGGCGGTGACGGCGCAGCGCGCGGCGGTCGTACGGCCGCGCGGCACGCTGCAGCTCGGCGAGCGCGTCGTGCGGCTGAACGAGCCGCAGGTCATGGGAATTCTCAACGTGACGCCCGACAGTTTTTCGGACGGCGGCAAGCATATCGACACCGCGGCCGCCAGCGAGGCGGGCTATGCGTTGGCCTCGGCTGGAGCGGCGATCGTCGATGTCGGCGGGGAATCGACCCGCCCCGGCGCGCCGCTGGTATGGGAAGGCGACGAGATCCAGCGCATCGAGGGCGTCGTTTCAGCGCTGGCGAAGGGCGGCGTCGCGGTTTCGATCGACACCCGCAAGGCGACGGTGATGGAAGCCGCGCTCGCGGCGGGCGCGACGATCGTGAACGATGTTTCGGCGCTCCGCTATGACGAGCGCGCGATGGAGGTGGTCGTGCGCGCAGGCTGCCCGGTGGTGCTGATGCACGCGCCATCGGCAAAGAGCGATCCGCATGAAGGCGGCACCTATTCGAATATATTGTTCGACGTTTACGACATGCTCGCCGAGCGCATCGCGGCGTGTACCGCGGCGGGGATCAATCCGGCGAAGATCATCGTCGACCCCGGCCTCGGCTTCGGCAAGGGCGTCGCCGACAATCTGGCGCTGGTGAACGGGGTGGCGTTGTTCCACACGCTCGGCTGTCCGATCCTGTTCGGCGCAAGCCGGAAGCGGATGATCGGCGCGCTGGATAATGAGGCGCCTACCGACCAGCGGTTGGGGGGCAGCGTCGCGCTCCATTATCAGGCGGCGACGCAGGGCGCGCAGTTGCTGCGCGTTCACGACGTTGCGGAGACCCGGCAGGCGCTGAGGGTATGGCGCGGCCTGAGGGACGCTGCGCTGACGGCCTAGAGCGAATAGCCGCCATCGGCGGCCAGCACGGCGCCGGTGATACTGGCAGCATCGTCCGACAGCAGGAATGAAATCTGGCGCGCGGTTTCGTCGGCGCTGGCCCAGCGGCCGAGCGGCGTTGCGGCTTTCGCCATCGCATCGATTGCGCCCTCGCGGCTGCCATGTTCGGCGATCATCGCCGGAAAGAAGTCGACATCATCCCAGATCGGCGTGTCGACCCCGCCGGGGGCAATCGCGTTGACGCGTATGGCGTGCGGCGCGCCTTCCTTTGCAGCGATCCGCGCGAGCTGGATGACGCCTGCCTTCGACGCACCATAAGCGCCGACACCAGGTTCGGCCTTGATTCCCGAAATCGAGGCGGTGACGACGATCGCGCCGCCGCGGCCGTGCGCGATCATGGCGCGCATCGCGGCGCGCAAGGTCAGCATCGCGCCGTCGAGATTGACCGAGAGCGTGCGGCGCCAGTCGGTGAAATCCATGTCGGCGATCTGTCCCGCGGTGGCAATGCCGGCGTTGACGACGGCGACGTCGGTGTCGACAAGCTCGCTCGCAAGGGCGTCCCACATTTCAGGGCTGGCGACGTCGCGGCCTTGCGACAGATCGACGCCGATGATGCGCGCGCCCTCGGCTTGCAGCAACGCGGCGGTTGCCGCCCCGATGCCCGATGCGCTGCCGGTGATGAGCGCGGTTCGTCCGGAAAATCGCTTGTCCATTCGCTTGACCCTAATCGGGCCGGCCGAGACCGTCGATGCCAAAAATCAGGCCGCGGTATCGATCCCCAAATCGCTCAATTTGCGATAGAGCGTCGAGCGGCCGATCCCCAGGCGCCGCGCGACTTCGCTCATGCGGCCGCGGTAGTGGCCGATCGCGAGGCGGATGACGTCGGCCTCGATCTCCTCGAGCGGACGCAGGTTGCCGTCGGGCAGGTAGAGCGTGACCCCGATCGCTTCGCCGTTGATCGCGACATCGCCTTCGCCGCCGGGCGCGCCGCCGCCGAGCGCGGCCTCGATCGCCTTGAAATCGGCGCCGGTCAGGACGTCGGTCTTGCTCGACGTCGCGGCGCGGAACAATACGTCCTGAAGCTGGCGGACATTGCCGGGCCAGGCATAGGCAGCGAGCAGACGCAGCGCGTCGTCGGTGATCCCGATCTGCCCCATGCCGGGCAGGCCGCCGATACGCGCGAGCAGGTGGCGCGCAAGCGGGCCGACGTCGCCGCGGCGTTCAGAGAGCGAGGGCAGGGTGAATTGCGCGGTCGAGAGCGCGTAATAGAGATCTTCGCGGAAGTGCCCGGCCTCGATCAGCTTGTCGAGCGGGCTCGCGGTCGTCGCGATGATGCGGACGTCGACGCTCTGGCGGATCGAGCCGCCGATCATCTGGACTTCGCCGGAGTTTATGAACTCCACGAGCTTGGCCTGCGTTTCCAGCGGGATACATTCGACATGGTCGATGATGATGCTGCCGCCGTCGGCCTGGACAAGACGGCCGATCTGGCGGTCGAAGGCGCCGGGAAAGGCGCCGCGTTCGTGGCCGAACAGGCCCGAGCCGATCAGGCCCGGCGATACCGCCGAGCAATCGACCATCACGAGATGGCCGCGCGCGCGCGGCGATGCGCTGTGGATCGCGCGGGCGAAGACCTCCTTGCCGGTGCCGGGCTTGCCGTTGATCATCACCGGAACGCGTGCACGCGCAGCCTTCGCGGCGATCGCGAGCGCGCTGCGGAAATTGGGACTCGACCCGATGATCTCCTCGAACGCCAGCGGCGCGCGGAGCTTTTCGGTGAGCGGGCGGAGTTCGCCCTGCGGTCCGTTCGGCGAGACGATGCGGTCGAGCGCACCGAGCAGGCGGTCGGGGGCGATCGGCTTTTGCACGAAATCGCTCGCGCCGGCGCGCATCGACGACACGGCGACCTCGACGCTGTTGCGCAATGTGATGACGATGAGGGGCAGGGCAGGACGCCAGCGTCGCAGTTCGGCGACGAATTCGCCGATTTCCATGCCCGGCGTGCCCTGGTCGACGAGGACGGCGTCGAGCGCCATGCCCTCCTGCGTGCCCAGCTTCGCAAGCGCGGTGTCAGTGTCGCCGGCGACGATGCTGCGCCAGCCGCCGCGCGACAGCAGCGCCGACAGGAACCGCTGCTGTGCGGGTTCGCTATCGACGATCATCACTGTTCGCGTGTCGCGCTGGCTGGCCATAATCCCCGTTCTGCCCCTATGTTCGGATGTCTGATGCCGTGCCATCCGTTCAAGCGCTGTGATCTACGGCATAGGGGTAAAGGGGCTATTAAGGCCGTTCGGCTTTCGCCACGATGAAGGGCTTTTTCCCGCCAGCGCCCCTTGAGCATCGCGAAAGGCGTGGCTAAGACCGGCGCGACGCTCGATTCTGGGGCGCGCCACCCGCGCATCCAAAGCGATTATGGGCGCGTGGGCGCGCCTTTCGGCGAACAGGCAAAGGGGACAGGGCATGGCGGAACAGGAAATGAAAGCGGCGAACGAAACCTATGCGGGTTTCCTCAGCATGCTGAAAATCGGCACGATCATCACGGTGGTCGTCGCGGCCTTCGTCGTCCTCATCATCTCCTGACCGGCCCTTTGCCATGCGCATCGCCGTCCTGAAGGAACTCGCCCCCGGCGAGACCCGCGTCGCCGCGACCCCCGAAACCGTGAAGAAATTCATCGGGCTGGGCGCTGAATTGGCCGTCGAGACGGGAGCGGGGGAGGCGGCATCGATCGCCGACGCCGACTATACCGCTGCCGGCGCCAGCGTCGGCAGCCGTGCCGAGGTGCTGAAGGGTGCGAACATCATCCTCGGCATCCAGGGACCGGACCCCAAAGACCTCAAGGGCTTTGCCGAAGGCGCCTGGCTCGCCGCGGGGCTCAACCCGTTCGGCGAGCGCGCGCGCGTCGACGACTATGCGAAGCTCGGGATCGAAGCGCTCGCGATGGAATTCATGCCGCGCATCACGCGCGCCCAGTCGATGGATATCCTGTCGAGCCAGGCGAACCTCGCGGGGTACAAGGCGGTGCTGATGGCGGCGAATGCCTATGGCCGCGCCTTCCCGATGATGATGACCGCCGCGGGCACCGTCAGCGCCGCCAAGGCGTTCGTGATGGGCGTCGGCGTCGCGGGGCTGCAGGCGATCGCGACCGCACGGCGCCTGGGCGCGCAGGTCAGCGCGACCGACGTGCGCTCGGCGACCAAGGAACAGATATTGTCGCTCGGCGCGAAGCCGATCTTCGTCGAAAGTGTCGCCGGGATCGAGGGCGAAGGCGCGGGCGGCTATGCCACCGAAATGTCGGAAGAATATCAGAAGGCGCAGGCCGAACTGGTGTCGGGCCATATCGCCAAGCAGGACATCGTCATCACCACCGCGCTGATCCCCGGCCGCCCCGCGCCGCGGCTTATTTCGGACGCGCAGCTTGCGACGATGCGGACGGGCAGCGTGATCGTCGACATGGCGGCCGAAAGCGGTGGCAATGTCGAGGGTGCGGTCGCCGGTGAGGCGAAGCGCATCCACGGCGTTACCGTGATCGGCGCGAAGAATATCGCGGCGCTGATGCCTGCCGATACCAGCGCGCTGTTCAGCCGCAACCTGTTCAACTTCCTGTCGGCTTTTTGGGACAAGGAAGCCGGCAAGCCGGTGCTCGACGAGGAAATCGGCAATGCCGTGCGCCTGACGCAGGGCGGCAAGGTCGTGAACGAGCGGTTGCTGGGATAAGCAATTCCGCGCTGTCTTTCTTCTGAAACTTTCGCGCCGCAGGGCGCGTTTCGCTGCGAGTGGCCGCGGATTCTTCGAATCCGCGGCATTTCGCCTTTGGTTTCAAGGAGAATGACGAGATGACGAAACATATGCTGCTTGCGGCCGTAGTGGGTGCCGGTCTGGCGCTCGGCGGGTGCAACAAGGCCGCCGAGGCGCCCAAAGCCGAGACCGACGCGGCCGCGACCGGCGATGTCGCCACCGCGAGTGGCAACCCGACCATCGGCGGCGCCGAGATGTTGCCGACCCGGAACATCGTCGAAAACGCCTCGGCCTCGCCGATCCACAAGCAGCTTGTCGCGGCGGTCAAGCAGGCGGGTCTCGTCGAGACGCTGTCGGGTCCCGGTCCCTTCACCGTCTTTGCGCCGACCGATGAAGGTTTTGCGCAGATTCCCGCAGTGACGCGCGACGGCTGGATGCGCCCCGCGCAAAAGGATGTGCTCGCGGGCGTGCTCAAATATCATGTCGTGCCGGGCAAGCTGACGATCGCCGATATCGAGGCGAAAATCGCGGAGGGCAAGGGCAGCGCGATGCTCAAGACCGCCGATGGGCAGGATCTGACCGCGACCGAGAGCGACGGCGCGATCCTGCTGACCAGCGCAAGCGGGAACAAGGCGCTGGTGACGCAGGGCGACGTCGCCCAGTCGAACGGGGTGATTCATGTCGTCGACGCGGTGCTGCTGCCCAAGATGTAGCTTGTTCCGCGCAATTTAATTACGCCCCGGGCGCGCCTTTCCTCCGATCGCGAAGGGTGCGCCCGTTTTTTTGACAGCTTTGGAGTCGACACGCCCCCTCGCGCACGGCAAGAGGTGCGCCAAGCGGAATCAGCAGGGGAGCCGGCCGTGGACTTTATCTCGATTTTCTCGATTTTCCTTCTGGCCTGTTTCGTGGGCTATTTTGTCGTCTGGTCGGTGACGCCCGCGCTGCACACGCCGCTGATGAGCGTCACCAACGCGATTTCCTCCGTCATCATCGTCGGTGCGCTGATCGCCAGCGCGGCCGCCGGTTCGCCGCTGTCGAAATGGCTTGGCCTTGCCGCCGTGGTGATGGCGAGCATCAACATTTTCGGCGGCTTCGCGGTCACCGAGCGGATGCTCGCGATGTACAAGAAGAAAGAGCGCTGAGGCGCGGCAATCCTTGGATTTGACGGGCCGGGGACGGACGGCCCGACGGGGGAATTAGAATGCACGAAGTAGCACCGATCAATCCCTGGGTGGCGCTGGCTTATCTGGCCTCGGGCATCCTTTTCATTCTGGCGTTGCGCGGGCTGTCGAGCCCGGCCTCGTCGCGACGCGGCAACCGCTACGGCATGATCGGCATGACGATCGCGGTCGTCACCACGCTGCTGACCCACGTCCCGCGGACGGGCGAGGGCGCGTTCGACACGATCGCGATCGCCGAAGTGCTCGGCGCGATCGGTATCGGCGCGGTGATCGGTATCGTCATGGCGCGCAGGATCGCGATGACCGCGATGCCGCAGCTCGTCGCGGCCTTTCACAGCCTCGTCGGCCTTGCTGCGGTCGCCGTGGCGGCGGCAGCCTATCTCAACCCCGGCGCCTTCCACATCGCCGACGCGGCGGGCGAAATCTTCGCTGTCAGCCGTGTCGAAATGGGTCTCGGCATCGCGATCGGTGCGATCACTTTCTCGGGATCGGTCATCGCCTTCCTGAAACTGAACGGCAATATGTCGGGCTCGCCGATCATGCTGCCGGGCCGCCATATCATCAACCTCGGCACGCTCGCCGCGATCATCGGCCTTGTCGCCTATTTCCTGACCGACCAAAGCCCATGGGTCTTCTGGACGATCACCGCGCTGAGCTTCCTGATCGGTTTCCTGCTCATCATCCCGATCGGCGGCGCCGACATGCCGGTCGTCGTGTCGATGCTGAACAGCTATTCGGGCTGGGCCGCGGCGGCGATGGGCTTCACGCTCGGCAACACCGCGATGATCATCACCGGCGCGCTCGTCGGTTCGTCGGGCGCGATCCTGTCGTACATCATGTGCCGTGCGATGAACCGCAGCTTCATCAGCGTCATCGCGGGCGGCTTCGGCGCCGACGCGGCGGCCGCTGCGGGCGGGGCAAAGGAACAGCGTCCGTGGAAGCCGGGCAGCGCCGACGACGCCGCCTTCCTGATGAGCCAGGCCGAGAATGTCATCATCGTCCCCGGTTACGGCATGGCGGTCGCGCAGGCGCAGCACGCGCTGCGCGAGATGGCCGACCAGCTGAAGAAGGAAGGCGTCAACGTCAAATATGCGATCCACCCGGTCGCAGGGCGTATGCCGGGCCATATGAACGTGCTGCTCGCCGAGGCGAACGTCCCCTATGACGAGGTATTCGAGCTCGAGGACATCAACGGCGAATTCGCACAGGCCGACGTCGCCTTCGTCATCGGCGCGAACGACGTGACCAATCCGGCGGCGAAGACCGACAAGACCTCGCCGATCTATGGCATGCCCGTGCTCGACGTCGAAAAGGCCAAGACCGTGCTGTTCGTGAAGCGTTCGATGGGCGGGGTCGGCTATGCCGGCGTCGACAATGACGTCTTTTACATGGACAATACGATGATGCTGCTCGGCGACGCGAAGAAGATGGCCGACGACATCGTCAAGGCGCTGAGCGGTAGCGGGCATTAGGACCCGCGCGGCTCCGGGCGCTGACGGCCTGCCGCAAAACTTCGCTCGCGGGCTTGCCCGACGGCGACAGTTTTTCTAGCCAAGTTCGGGACCGGGTCCGACGAGACCCGGTCCCGTTGCATTTCGGAGGACCATTTTGCGCAAGATCGGCCTGATCGGGGGAATGAGCTGGGCATCGACCGAGCTTTATTACAGGCATCTCAACAAGGGCGTCCAAAAACGTCTCGGCACCGCCTGCTCGGCGCCGATCCTGATGGAGAGCCTCAATTATTGCGAGCTTTCGCGCATCTCGACGCCGGAGCAATGGGCGCATGCGAAAGAGGTGCTGATCGCGTCGGCGAAGCGGCTGCAGGATGCGGGCGCGACCGCGCTGATGATCGCGGCCAATTCGATGCACAGGGTCGCCGAGGATGTTGCCGGGGCGATTTCGATCCCGCTGCTCCACATCGTCGACGAGACCGGCGAGAAGATGAAGGCCGACGGCGTCAAGGCCGCGGCGGTCATCGGCACGCGCAACGTCATGACCGAGCCCTGGTTTCGCCAGCGGCTCGTCCGCCACGGGCTGACGCTTGCGCCCTATGACACGAGCCGCGCCGAGGAGATCGACCGGATCATCTACGAAGAGCTGATGCTGGGCAAGGTGAACGAAAGCTCGCGCCGCACGATGAAGACTTTCATCACCGACATCGCGAAACAGGATGTCCAGGCGATCGTGCTGGCCTGCACCGAACTGGTGATGCTCGTCGACACCGATGCCAATGTCCTGCCGATCTATGACACGACGCGTATCCATGTGGCGGCGGGGGTCGACTGGATACTGGGGGATGCGCCCTGAACTCGAATCCTCCCTGTGGCGCAGCCATGGGGAGGGGGACCATCCGAAGGATGGTGGAGGGGCGGCGACGTTGCGCTAATTGCCCCTCCGTCAGCGCTTCGCGCTGCCACCTCCCCATCGCTGCGCGACAGGGAGGATCAAAGGATCAAGCGATCCGCGTCCAGGTGACGGTCTTGCAGAAGACCGCGACGCAGCCCTTCATCGTCAGCTTGTTGCCCTTCACGCGCAGATGCGCGGTGTAATAGCGGCCATCTTCGGGGCTGTAGCCCGGCCCTTTCCAGCCGTCGTCATGCGGCACGAGATCCCAATATATCTGCAGGCCGGTGACCTGCCGGCCGCGCTTCGCCTTGTCGGGATTGCGTTCGTCGAGCTGGCCGCCCGCGGGCTGTTTGATCAGCAGGCGCTCGATGCGCCCGCACATCTTCGTACCGCAGGGCGCCATCGCAACGATGGCCTTGCCGTCGTCGGTTTTCCAGCGCCCGCTGACCGCCGCCGCTGGCGCCGCAGCCATCGACGGAACGGCGATGAAGGCTGCAAGCGCGAATCCAATTCTCAAATACAAGGCGACCACTCCCGGTTTTTATTAGCTACACGCATGTCAGCAACCCGCTTGGCATCCGTCAAGTCTTGCCGCATGGTTCCGGAAAACAAGGGAGAGACTCATGCGATTCCAACGCCTGCGCCAAGCTGCGACGCTCTGTTTCGTGGCGGCTTTCGTCGCCGTTCCCGCGGCGGCAAAGACCATCAGCGTCAAGGCGGGAACGCCCGACGCCAATGAAAAGCTGCAGGAGGCGCTGATTCTCGCCGAACCCGGCGACACGGTCGAACTGGGCGCGGGGGTGTGGAAGCTGACCGACGGGCTGTCGCTCGACGTCGACAATGTGACCGTGCGCGGCGCGGGGACGAAGGACGGCGCAGGATCGATCCTTGATTTCTCGGGCCAGCAGGGCGCGGGCGAGGGGCTGCTGGTCACCAGCGACGACGTGTTCCTGACCAATTTCGCGGTCCTCAACACCAAGGGCGACGGGATCAAGTCGAAGGGCGCGAACCGCATCGTCTATCACCAGCTTCGCGTCGAATGGACCGCGGGGCCGAAGGAAACCAACGGCGCCTATGGCGTCTATCCGGTCGAGAGCAGCGACGTGCTGATCGACAGCGTCTATGTCCGCGGCGCGTCGGACGCGGGCATCTATGTCGGCCAGTCGAAAAATATCGTCGTTCGCGAATCGATCGCGACCGAGAATGTGGCGGGGATCGAAATCGAGAACAGCTTCGACGCCGACGTCCACGACAATATCGCGGCGAAGAATACGGGCGGAATTCTGGTCTTCGACCTGCCGAGCCTGCCGCAGCAGGGCGGGCATAATGTCCGCGTGTTCGAGAATATCGTCAGCGACAACAGCACGCCGAACTTCGCGCCGAAGGGCAATATCGTCGCGAGCGTCCCGACCGGCACCGGCGTGCTGGTGATGGCGAACCGCAATGTCGAGGTTTTCGGCAATGTCTTCGACCAGAACGGCACCGCCAATGTCATGATCGTCGGCTATCGCTACGATCACAAGGATCCGAACTACCAGCCGCTGCCGAAGGCGATCGTCGTGCGCGGCAACCAGCATGGCAAGGCGGGCTATGCCCCCGCGTTCGATGGCGGGGCGCAGATCGCGGCGGCGATGGGCGGGGCGATCCCGCCGGTGCTGTGGGACGGCGCGGGCGACGCGATCGTTCTCGACGAGGTCGGGGTGCTGTCGCTGAACCTGCCCGATGTGAAGACGCCGCGCGATCAGGCGAAACCGACGCCGGTGACGCTGAAGGGCACGCCCCCGGCGGCGCTGCCCGAGATCAAGCTGCCCGCGAGCATGGAGGCGAAGGTCCAGTGAAGCCCGTCGTAGTGGCGCTCGCTGCTGCGCTGCTTTTTGCTAGCGGTGCGGGCGGTGTCGCGCCGCCGGCCGTCGACCAGGCGCTGGTCGACGGCGACACGATGCCGCCGAAACTGTCCGCCTTTGGCCTGTTCGCGGGCAATGATCCGGCGCGTCCGATCGCGAGCTTCGCCTATACGCTGAACACGCCGCTGTTCAGCGACTATGCCGAGAAGCATCGCTTCGTTTCGATCCCGGCGGGCAAGAAGGCCGAGGTCGCCGACGACGGCACGATCGCGTTCCCCGTCGGCACGGTGATCGTCAAGAGTTTCGGCTGGCACGACCGGAACGGCGGCCGCCCGGTCGAGACGCGGCTGCTCATCCACCGCGCGAAGGGCTGGGTCGCGCTGCCCTATATCTGGGACGCCGACGGCAAGGATGCGTCGCTCGCGATCGCGGGCCGCCGCGTGCCGGTGAGCTTCGAGAGTCCCGGCGGCGGCGCGCACAGCATCCAATATGGCGTGCCGAACAAGAATCAGTGCAAGGAATGCCACAGCCGCGCCGGCGCGATCGTGCCGATCGGTCCGAAGGCGCGCAACCTCGTGCTGCCGGCGACGATGAGCGCGGATGCGAAACGGTTGTGGTTCGACCGGCCCGAGGCGCTCAAGCCGGTCATGCCGCGCTGGGACGATCCGGCGAGCGGCAGTTTGCAGGACCGCGCGCGCGCCTATCTCGACGTCAACTGCGCGCACTGCCACAATCCGGAAGGCAGCGCGTCGAACAGCGGCCTGTTCCTGCGCTGGACCGATCCGGTGAATGTCAATTATGGCATCGGCAAGCGCCCGACCGCGGCGGGGCGCGGCAGCGGCGGGATGGATTTTGCGATCGCGCCGGGCGAGCCCGACCGCAGCTTCCTCATCTATCGCCTCGAAAGCACCGAGCCGGGGATCGCGATGCCCGAGCTCGGCCGCTCGACGGTCCATAAGGAAGGCGCGGCGCTGCTGCGGCAATGGATTGCGGAGATGCCGAAAGCATCGCATTAGGGCGCGCATGACCAGCCTCGTCCTCCACGATTATTTTCGCTCCTCGGCCAGCTTTCGCGTCCGCATTGCGATGAACCTGAAAGGGCTTGAATATGAGCGCGTCGAGGTCAGCCTGATCGCGGGCGACCAGCGCAGCGACGCCTATCTGGAACAGAATGCGCAAGGATTCGTGCCGATGCTCGTCGTTGATGGCGAGCCGATCATCCAGAGCATGGCGATCATCGACTGGCTCGACCGTGCCTATCCCGAGCCGCGCCTGATCCCGGACGAGCCGATGCCGCGCGCGGTGGCGCTGGCGCGCGCGCAGGTGATCGCGAGCGACATCCATCCGCTCAACAACCTCCGCGTCCTCAAATATCTGACGAAGGATCTCGGGCTCAACGAACAGACGAAGGATCGCTGGATCGCGACATGGATCGCGCAGGGGTTCGAGGCGCTCGAAGCGATGGCGGGCGAGGGGCGCTATCTGGGCGGCGATGCGCCGGGGATCGCCGACTGCTGCCTGGTGCCGCAGATGTATAATGCGCGTCGGTTCGAGGTGCCGCTCGATGACTATCCGCGGCTCGTCGAGATCGATGCGGCGTGCATGGAGCTGGAGGCATTTCAGCGGGCGCATCCCGATGCGGTGAAGCCCGCGTGATCAGGTTGCTCGCGGGGGCGGCTGCGCTGGCGTTGCCGGCGGCGGCGATGGCGCAGGAGGGTACCTCCTCCGGTCCGAGCGACGAGATCGTCTTCGCCGACTACCGCATCGACCCTTATGATATTGTCGTGCGCGGCGGCCTGCTGCCTCACAATCAGCACGACGGGGTGCAGAGTTCGGCCATTCTTCGCAACCTAGATCCGGGTTTCGGCGCGCGGGTCGAAAATCGCCTGCGCGACGAGGCCGGAATCGTCCAGTTCCGTCGCTCCGACGGGCGCAGCGCACATCCGACGAGCCAGGGCGTTACCTTGCGCGGGCTGGGCGGCAATGCGTCGAGCCGCGCGTTGGTGACGCTCGACGGGGTGCCGCAGGCCGACCCGTTCGGGGGCTGGGTCGCCTGGTCCGCCTATGATGCGATCAACCTCGGCGGTATCGTCGTGACGCGCGGCGGCGGTAGCGGGGTCGATGGACCGGGCGCGCTCGCCGGGACGATCGGGCTCTATTCGACGATGACCGACGGCGTCGAGGCGAGCGCAGCCTATGGCAGCCGCGACGGTTGGGACGCGTCGGCCTCGGCGGGCGGCGAACTGGGCAGCGGGCAGGTCGTGATCGATGGGCGGTATAGCCGCGGCGATGGCTTCATCCCCATCGCGAAAGGCCAGCGCGGCAGCGTCGATCGCGCGGCGCCCTATGAACAGGGCGGGGTCGGGCTTCGCCTGCGCTTCGATGCCGGCGACGACAGCCGGATCGAGGCGAGCGTGCGCGGCTTTGCGGACCGGCGAGATCGCGGCACCGATTTCACGCAGAGCAAGGTCGACGGCGTCGATGCGAGCGTGCGCTTCGTTCACGATCCCTATGGCGCGACGCAATGGCTCGCGCTCGGCTATATCCAGCTTCGCGATTTCGAGAGCGGCTTCGCGAGCGTTGCGGCGGGACGGAACAGCGTTGCGCCCGCGCTCTTTCAGCGCGTGCCCGCGACCGGTCTCGGCGCGCGGGTCGAATTTCGTCCGGCTTTCGATGGCGGAAACCCGCTGCGCGTCGGCGCCGACTGGCGCCGTACCACCGGCCGCACCGAAGAAGATTTCTTCTTCACCGGCACCATCCCCGGCCGTCACCGCATCGCCGGAGGCAGCAGCGATACGGTCGGGGCTTTCGCCGAATGGACGTCGGGCGACGCGAACGACGGGTTCCTCTGGACGCTGAGCGGGCGGGTCGACCACTGGTGGCTCGGCGAGGGCTATCGGCTCGAGCGCAATATCGGCGGATCGCTGATCACCAACCTGCGCTTTGCGTCGCGACAGGGTTGGGAAGGCAGCGGGCGCGCGGGTGTGCGCTGGACGTCGGACGCATTCGCGCTGCGCGCCGCGGGGTATCGTGGTTGGCGCCTGCCCACGCTCAACGAACTTTACCGGCCCTTCCGTGTCGGCGCCGAGGTGACGACCGCGAACGAGGCGCTGGAACCCGAGCGCCTCTGGGGCGGCGAAGTGGGCGCCGATTGGCAGCAGGGCGGGACGAAGCTGTCGGTGACGCTGTTCGCCAACCATCTGTCGAACGCGATCGCCAACGTGACCCTCGCGCCCAACCTCAACCAGCGCCGGAATCTCGACGCGATCGACAGCAAGGGGGTCGAATTCAGCGCCGAGCAGCGCGTCGGCCCGGCGACGCTTCGTGCGACCTATGCGTTCACCGATGCCAAGGTCGACGCTTCGGGTGCGGCCGTTGCGCTCGACGGCCGCCGCCCGGCGCAGATCGCAAAGCATGGCGGCAGCGTCTCGCTGCGCAGCAATGGCAACGGGCCGTTCGGCGGCTTCGCGACGCTGCGCTATATCGGTAGCCAGAATGAGGATGACCTCGGCCTGCTCCGCCTCGACGATGCGCTGACGCTCGATGCCGGGCTGTCGTGGCGCGTGACCGATGCGGTCAGCATCGAGGCGCGTGGTGAAAATCTGACCGACGAACTGGTCCCTGCGGCGATCTCGTCAGCGGGAATCGTCGAACGCGCGACGCCGCGCACGATGTGGATCGGCGGCCGCGTCACATTCTGACCTTCACAGGCCCGAAACAGGCGATAGGATGATCCTGCCGGGGAAACGGCATTTGGGGGTTTGCAAGGCATGGCCGCGAAGAAGCTGAATCTCGACAATTTCCTGCCCTATCGTCTGTCCGTCGCCTCCAACGCCCTGTCGAGCCGGATCGCCGCCGAATATCAGAACCGTTTCGGGCTGAAGATCCCCGAATGGCGGTTGATGGCGGTGCTGGGCGAGGGCGTGCCGCGCACCCAGCGCGAGCTTGTCGCGATCACCCATATGGACAAGGTGACGGTCAACCGCGCGGCGAAGGCACTGGCCGACCGCCAGCTTATCGCGCGGCAGGCGCACGAGGTCGACGGGCGCTCGCACCATCTCGAGCTCACCGAAACCGGTCGCTCGCTGTATGACGCGATCGTCCCGGCGGCGCTCGCGGCGGAGGAAAAGCTCGAATCGGCCTTGACCCGCGAGGAGCGCGCGAAACTGATGGAAATCCTCGTCAAGCTGCTCGCGACTGCCGAAAATTATGCCTGATCGCGCCTATCGCGCCGCGCCCGCCGACGCGCTGCGCATCGAGACGCTGGGCGAACTGACCGCGATCTTCGACCGGCGGTCGATGCAGACGCATCTCGTGATCGCGCCGATGCCCGAGATATTGGCCGCGATGGGAGGCGATGCGTGCGGAGCGGATGCGATCGCCGCGCGGCTTGCCGGCGAATTCGACCTCGATGGCGAGGGTGATGTCGTCGCCATCGTCGCCGACCGGCTCGCCGAGCTCGCCGCGATGGGGTTGGTGGCGGAAGCGTGAGGCACAGCGCGCGAATCCAGGTCGGCCCCGTCCAGTTCCGTATCGGCAGTGACTGGCGGCAACCGATTGCGGCGCTCGAGACATTATACGCCGGTTATCCGCGCGACGATGCGCGGCCCGCCGATGCGACGGTGCGCCTGTTCGCGGCGCGGCCGTGGCGGCGCTGGCTGCGGCCGTCGGTGCATATCGGCGGCGACTTCGTCGTCCCTGACGCGCTGCCGTTGCCACTCTCGATGGGGCTGCTCGCAGCCGAGATGGGGATGAACCTGCAGGTGGCGCTCGGCTGGCGGCGGCATCTGCTGCTCCACGCAAGCGCCGTCGCTAGGGACGGGCGCGCCGTGATCATGTCGGGCGAATCCGGATCGGGGAAGTCGACCCTCGCGGCGCTGCTCGGTGAAGGCGACTGGCGGCTGATGGGCGACGAGTTCACGCTGGTCGAACCCGCGAGCGGCGATGCGCTGGCCTTTCCGCGCGCGGTCAGTTTGAAGAATGAGGCAATCGCCGAAATGGCAGCGCGCGTCGATGCGGCGCGGCTCGGCCCGCTTCTCGCCGGAACGCCGAAGGGCGACATCCGCCACCTGATCCCGCGCGCCGACGCGATCGCGGCGATGCACGTGCCGGCGCGCCCTGCGTTGATCCTCTTCCCGCGCTTCGGCGGTGAAGCGGCGATCGAACCGATGGGCGAGGGCGAGGCCTTTGTCCGGCTGACCGAGGCGTCGACCAACTATATCGCGCTCGGCGAGGCGGGCTTCGCCGCGCTGACGCGGCTGGTGCGCGAGACGCCCGCTTTCGGCATTACCTATCCCGACAGCGCGGCAGGGATGGCGCTGGTCGAACGGCTTTGGGCGGAGGCGGCGCGGTGAGCGCGATCGATACTCTGGTGGGCCTGCTTGCGGGACGGATCGATGCGGCATCGCTCGCGCCGCGCGACTGGGACGGTGTGATCAGCGTCGCGCGCGCCGAGGCGATGCTGGCGACGCTGGCGCACCATCTGCGCGAGGCAGATCTGCCGCCGCCGGTCGCGGCGCTGTTCGCCGACCAGCGCGCCGCCGCCCAGGTTGCAAAGGATCAGGCGCTGTGGGAAGCGGAGATGGCGCGCCGCGCGCTCGCGCCCGAAGGGATCGAGTTCGTGCTTCTGAAAGGCACCGCCTATGCCGCCGGCGGCCTGCC
This sequence comes from Sphingopyxis sp. H073, assembly GCF_001468395.1. Taxonomy (GTDB): domain Bacteria; phylum Pseudomonadota; class Alphaproteobacteria; order Sphingomonadales; family Sphingomonadaceae; genus Sphingopyxis. The sequence continues at coordinate 351,850 of NZ_LNSG01000005.1, forward strand.
TTGCAGCGCGGGGCGCCAGATCGGTGATCTAGACATCCTCGTCCTCGCACACGACATTCGCCGCGCCGAGAACGAGCTGCTCGAAGCCGGCTGGGAATGGGTCAAGTCCGACCCCTATGACGATTTCTATTACCGCGAACATATGCACGAGCTGCCGCCGCTCATTCACAAGGCGCGCGACCGGATGATCGACGTCCATCACACGATCCTGCCGAAAACGCACCGAGTCACGCCCGATGCGCTCGCGCTGGTCGGCGACGCGGTGACGACGGCGAGTGGCTTTGCCATTCTCAATCGCGAGGACATGGCATGCCATTGCGCCGCGCATATGCTCGCCGACGGCGACCTGCAGGGCGGACTTCGCAACCTGTGGGACTTCCATTTCTTGACGCGCGATTTCGCCGCGGCGGATACGGGTTTCTGGGGCAGGCTCGACGCGCGTGCGGACCTGCACGGGCTGCGCGGCGCTGTGCATCGCGCAGCGCGACTGGCGCGCGATCTTTATGGCGCGGAATTACCCTCCGGCTGGGATCGGCAGGACGCCCGCGACGTCTGGTATCGCCGCCGCCTCCTCGCGCGCGATGACTGGGGGCGCCCGACGAACTTCATGCTTCAGCAGGCTTTCTACATCCGCTCGCACTGGATGCGGATGCCGCCGACGATGCTGGCGAAGCACCTCTGGACGAAGTGGCGGAAGCGCTGACGTTATGATGTGATCCCCGGCGAAGGCCGGGGCCCATCTCCGAAGCTTGCCGATGGACCCCGGCCTTCGCCGGGGACTACAATGCTTCTAGCAGGGGAACCAGTTCGTCATAATGGCCGATCACATGATCGGCGCCGAAGTCTTCGGCGGGCCGGTCGAGGAAGCCGAAGCCGACGAGGATGCTCGGTACGCCGGCGGCCTTTGCAGCCATGACGTCATAAATGCTGTCGCCGACGAAAGCCGCTCGGCCGCCGTCGCTTTGCTCGATCATAGCGTGGATAGGGTCGGGAGAGGGCTTGCGCACGCCGATCGTGTCGCCGCCGATGATCGCGCTCATCCGGTCGACGAGGCCGAGTTCCGCAAGCAGCTGTCGCGCCAGCCCCTCAGCCTTGTTCGTGGCGACCGCAGTCCGGACCCCGAGCGCGTCCAGCCGGTCGAGCGCGTCGATCAAGCCGGGGAAGGGACGGCTGTGTACCGCGATATGCTGGCCATAATAGCGGAGCAGCTCGGGATAGAGCCGCTCGACCGCGCCGTCAGGAACGCCGCCGGTCGCGGTGAGGCCCTGTTCGAGCATATGCTTCGCCCCGAGCCCGATCATCGGCCGCACCTTTGCTTCGCTCAGCGGCGCACGATCGAGCAGCGCGAGCGCATGGTTCACTGCCGCGGTCAGGTCGCCCGCGGTGTCGACCAGCGTGCCGTCGAGGTCGAAGCCGACGATGCGGAAGGGAAAGTTCATGTGCAAACCTCTTTTTCCGTTCGTGTCGAGCGAAGTCGAGACACCCAAGGATCGAGCGCGCCTTCGCGGCATCTCGACTTCGCTCGATGCGAACGGGATTTGCACGATCGCATGGCGCGATGTGCTGGAAACCGCAATGATTTGCTGGCATGGCTCGCGCCATGAGCAATCCCATCGCCGCCATCATCCTTGCTGCGGGCAAGGGCACCCGCATGAAGTCCGACCTCCACAAGGTGCTGCACCCGATCGCGGGGCGGCCCATGCTGCTGCACCTGATGGCCGCGGTCGATGCGCTGGCGCCCGCGAAGAAGGTCGTTGTCGTCGGCGACAAGGCCGACCAGCTCGAGGCAGCGCTTGGCGGCAGTGCCGATCTGGCGGTGCAGGAACCGCAACTTGGCACCGGTCACGCGGTGCAGCAGGCGGAGCAGGCGCTCGCCGGTTTCGACGGCGACGTGCTGATCCTCTATGGCGATGTGCCCTTCGTGCCGACCGCGACGATGCAGGCGATGATCGATCGGCTCGGCGCCTCCGATGCGCCCGCGGTCGTGGTGCTGGCGTTCGAGCCCGACGATGCGTTGCAATATGGCCGCGTCATCACCGAAGGCGACCGAGTCGTGAAGATGGTCGAGCATAAGGATGCGACCGACGCCGAGCGCGCGGTGCGACTGTGCAATTCGGGGCTGATGGCGGCGAAGGCGCGCGACCTGTTCGCGCTGCTCGCGCGGGTCACCGACGACAATGCGGCGAAGGAATTTTATCTCGTCGATATCGTCAATATCGCGAACGCCGACGGGCGCCATTGCGCGGTGGTCAGGACCGACCCCGCCGACGTCGCCGGGATCAACAGCCGCGCCGAACTTGCCGCCGCCGAGGCGCAGTGGCAGGCGTTCAAGCGCGACGAGGCAATGGCGGGCGGAGCGTCGCTGAAGGCGCCCGAAACCGTCTGGTTCTCGTGGGACACCGAAATCGGCCGCGACGTGACGATCGAGCCCAATGTATTCTTCGGTCCCGGCGCGAAAGTCGCCGACGGGGTCACGATCCGCGGCTTCAGCCATATCGAGGGTGCGACCATCGGTGTCGGCTGCGAAGTCGGCCCCTTTGCACGCCTGCGTCCCGGCACGATCCTCGGCGAGAAGGCGAAGATCGGCAATTTCGTCGAGGTCAAGAAGGCGATCCTCGGCAAGGGCGCCAAGGCGAACCATCTCACTTACCTCGGCGATGCGACCATCGGCGCAGGGGCGAACATCGGCGCGGGGACGATCACCTGCAATTATGACGGCTATTTCAAATATCGGACCGAGATCGGCGAGAATGCCTTCATCGGATCGAACAGCGCGCTCGTGGCGCCGGTGAGGATCGGCCGCGATGCGATCGTCGCCGCGGGCAGCACGGTGACGCGCGACGTGATGGACGGCGAACTCCGCCTCGTGCGCGCCGAACAGTCGGTCAAGCCCGGCTGGGCCGACCGCTTTCACGATGCGATGCGCAAGAAGAAGGCAGCGGAGAAGAAATAGACCGATGCCCGCGCCGACGCTGACGACCGCGCGGCTCGTGCTGCGCCAGCTTCGCGAGGACGATGCCGGCGCGCTGTTTCCGGTGTTGTCCGATCCCGAGGTGATGATCTGGTGGTCGAGCGGGCCGCACACGTCGTCTGCGGAGACGGCGGATTACGTCAAAGGGAATGCCAGCGAAGGGCAGGGTCATCTCTGCTGGGCGATCACCGCGGGCGACGATGCCGCGCTCGGCTGGGTCATCCTGATCGACGGCAGGCCTCAGGTGAAGGAAGTCGGCTATATCCTGCATCGCGACCAATGGGGCAAGGGCATTGCGCGCGAAGCGGTGGCGCGAGTGATCGACTATGGGTTTGACGAGTTGGAACTGCGCCGCATCTTTGCCGACACCGACCCCGAAAATCGGGGTTCAATCGGGCTGCTCGAACGGCTGGGGTTCCAGCGCGAAGGCCGGCTGCGCGGCGAGTGGGAAACGCATATCGGCGTGCGCGATTCGCTGATCTACGGCTTGCTGCGCGACGAATGGAAGACGGAGAAGACGAGATGAGCGACCGCTACGACGACAAGCCATTCCTTCGCTACGTCGACGCGTGGGTCCTGAACGCGATCGGCCATCTCGACGAGCCGACGCGCGCCTATTGCGTGGCGATGGAGCCGACGATACGCCAGAGCCTGGGGCTGACGGGCAGCTGGGTGCAAATGGTCGCGCAACAGATGAAATTCGGACCCGAATTGCCCGATCAGGTCCGCAAGATCTGGGAAGAGGGCAGGCTACGTTTCGAGCAGGGCAACGGCCGCCCCGCCGATCCGGTGCAATTTGCCATGACTTTCGTCGACAGAAATTTCGGCAGGACTTGATTTGATATCATGATATGATATCAGAACTACATGCGCTTTCTCGCGGACATTCCCGATTCTGACGTCGAATGGCTCGATGCACTCGCCAATGAGCAAGGCGTCTCGCGCGCTGAGCTGGTGCGCCGCGCGGTTGCCGCCTATCGCGCCGACGTGTCGGGTGACGCGATCGACAATGCGTTCGGTATCTGGAAAGACCGCGACGATATCGGTGACGGCCTCAAATATCAGCGCCGCCTGAGGGGCAAGCGCGAATGATCGATGCGCAGTTCGACAGCGACATCCTGATCGACGCGCTGATCGGCGTCGAGGCCGCGCGGGGCGAGATCCGCCGCGCCGGACGCAAGAGCGTCAGCCGGGTGAGCTGGACCGAGGTGATGTCCGCCGCCGACCCGCAATCGGTCAAAGCCGTCGAGGCCTTTCTCGGCTGTTTCCAGGTCGAGGAGATCGGCGACGCCGTTGCGCGTCGTGCCGCCGCACTCCGCGCCGAACGCAAGGGCTTGACCCTTGCCGACGCCTTCGTATTGGCGACCGCGCAGATCAGCGGCCGCATCCTCGTCACCCGCAATATCAAGGTGTTTCCGGCGTCGATGCCGGGTATTCGCATTCCCTACACGCTCTAGAAGAAAGCCCAGCCCCCATGTGCGGAATCATCGGAATCATCGGCAAGGACCAGGTGGCGGACCGCCTCGTCGACGGGCTGCGGCGCATGGAATATCGCGGCTATGATTCGGCGGGGGTATGCACGGTCGAGGGTGGCCAGCTGATCCGCCGCCGCGCCGAGGGGAAGTTGAACAATCTCGTCAAGGAGCTCGCGGGCAACCCGGCGCCCGGCACCGTCGGCATCGCGCACACGCGCTGGGCGACGCACGGCGCGCCGACGACGAGCAATGCGCACCCGCATGCGACGGGCGAAGTCGCGCTGGTGCACAACGGCATCATCGAGAATTTCAAACCCTTACGCGAAGCGCTGCAGGCGCGCGGTCGCACCTTCGAGAGCGAGACTGATACCGAAGTCGTCGCGCACCTCGTCAGCGAACAGGTCGAGGCTGGCAAGTCGCCTCAGGAAGCCGTGCAGGCGGTGCTGCCGCAGCTCCGCGGCGCCTTCGCGCTCGCGATCGCCTTCCGCCAGCATCCCGATCTGCTGATCGGCGCGCGCCTCGGCTCGCCGCTCGTCGTCGGATATGGCGAGGGCGAGACCTATCTCGGCTCCGACGCGCTCGCGCTTGCGCCGCTGACCCAGAAGATCGCCTATCTCGACGAGGGCGACTGGGTCGTCATCACACGCGATGGCGCGCAGATCTACGACGCTGCGAACAATCCGGTGACACGCGAAATCACCACCTCGGGCGTCACTGCCGCGGCGGTCGAGAAGGGCAATTACCGCCACTTCATGCAGAAGGAGATTTTCGAGCAGCCGACCGTGGTCGCGCAGACGCTCTCCTCCTACATCCGCCCGCTCGAACAGACCGTCGCGCTGCCGCAAATGGACTTCGACCTGTCGACGGTCGAGCGCATCACGATCGTCGCGTGCGGCACCAGCTTCTATGCGGGCATGGTCGCCAAATACTGGTTCGAGACCTTCGCGCGCGTCCCCGTCGACATCGATGTCGCGTCGGAGTTCCGCTACCGCGACCCGGTGCTGCAACCCGGCGGGCTCGCGCTCTTCATCTCGCAGTCGGGCGAGACCGCCGACACGCTCGCGGCGCTCCGCCATTGCAAGGCGAACGGACAGACGATCGCGGTCGTCGTCAATGTGCCGACGAGCAGCATGGCGCGCGAGGCCGACCTGCTGCTCCCGACCCACGCGGGGCCGGAGATCGGGGTTGCGTCGACCAAGGCCTTCACCTGCCAGCTCGCGGTCCTCGCCGCGCTCGCGGCGCATCTTGCGCTCAAGAAGGGCAAGCTCAGCGCCGATGACGAGCGCGAGATCGTCAAGCATCTGATCGAAGCCCCCGCTGCATTGAACGCGGCGCTGGCGCATGACGAGGATATCGCCAAGATGGCGCATCTGGTCGCGCCGGCGCGCGACGTGCTGTATCTGGGCCGCGGCCCCGACTATCCGCTCGCGCTCGAGGGCGCGCTCAAGCTCAAGGAAATCTCGTACATTCACGCCGAAGGCTATGCCTCGGGCGAGATGAAGCACGGCCCGATCGCGCTGATCGACGAGGCGGTCCCGGTGATCGTCCTCGCGCCGAGCGGGCCGCTGTTCGAAAAGACCGTCAGCAACATGCAGGAAGTCATGGCGCGCGGCGGCAAGGTCGTGCTGATCAGCGACGCCGAAGGCCTCGCCGAAGCCGGCGACGGCTGCATGGCGACGATCGAAATGCCCAAGGTCCACCCGCTGATCGCGCCGCTGGTTTACGCGGTGCCGGTGCAGTTGCTGGCGTATCACGTTGCGGTCGCAAAGGGCACCGACGTCGATCAGCCGCGCAATCTGGCGAAGTCGGTGACGGTGGAGTGACCGGGGGGACCTTCACCGCTCGATCCTCGCCTTGGCGCCTTGCGCTGCTCGCACTGGGCGCAGCGGCGTTTGTGTTCGGAGGCCTGCTCATCGCCGGGGTGTTCGGCGCGTCGCTCCGACCGGGCAGCGAATGGATCGGCTGGTTATGCGTCGCCTTTTTCGGTCTCGGCGGTATCGTGGCGTTGCGGCGTATGTTCGACGGAGGCGACGTGATCCGCATTTCCACAAGCGGCGTCTATTTCAAGTCGTGGTCGGAACAGACGATCCCTTGGTCGGAGATTGTCGACGTAACCGTCTGGGAGTTCCAGCGTCAAAAGTCGATCATTCTTCATCTTCGCAATCCCGATCGTTTTCCGTCGACCAAATTGCTTGGCAGGGTGGCCGGCGCCAATCGCGCTCTTACCGGAGGCGACATTCCGGTCAGCCTGACCGGTACCGACGGCAGTTTCGAGGATGCGATGACCGCCATCGCCCATCATCGCCGGAGGGAATCATGAGCTGGGACACGACCTGCCACTGCGGCGCCGTTTCTGTCCGCCTCGCCAAGGCGCCGGAGGAGATTGCCGAGTGCAATTGCTCGCTCTGCTTCTCGCACGGCATCCTCTGGGCCTATTATTCGCCGCGCGATGTCGTGATCGAGGGGGAAACGCGGACCTATAATCGCGCCGACCGCCCGAACCCCAATTCGGACCTGCATTTCTGTGCCATCTGCGGCTGTTCGACGCACTGGTCGGCGACCGCGGGCCTGATCGAGCGGATGGGCGGTGCGGTCGACCTGATGGGCGTCAACATGCGCCTGTTCGCGCCGGCGCAGCTAAGCGGGATAAAGCTGAGCTTCCCCGACGGACGCCATTGGTCGGGCGAGGGCGCGTGGGGTTATGCCCGCGATCCGGCGCTCATGCCGTGACCGGCGGTCCGTCACCGGCTCGGCGCCCCGAGGCGTTGGCCTGCGCGAGGATCGAGGCCGAAACATCTTCGATGGTCCCCGCCACGAGCAGCGGCGTGCTGCCGACCATGCCGACCTGCGTCTGTCCGTTTTCGGCGGACCGGAGCCACGCGACATTTTCCGCGACAACCAGATAGTTGCCGCCACGCGAGTTTAGCGAAATGAATTTCATGATGATGTTTCCTGACCCGTTCAGTCTCTAGCGCCCAAGTATGAAGATTGTGCACACCCGATGACCTTCGCCGCCATCATCTTCGACTTCGACGGCGTGATCGCCGACAGCGAGGTGCGCGCGAATATGTCGCTCTCCGAAAGCCTGACCGCGGCGGGGATGCCGACGACCTATGACGAAGCCTTGCGCGACTATTACGGCCATAACTGGCAGGAGACGCAGCGGCGGATCGAGGCGCGCTTCGGCCGCGCGCTGCCCGCCGATTTTCGCGAAACGCATCGTGCCCGCGCCCGGGCGAGGTTCATGGAGGGGTTCGACGCGGTTCCCGGGGCACCCGCCTTTCTCGACGCGATGGGATCGATGCCGCGCGCCATCGCCTCGTCGAGCCGCGCCGAATATATCGACTGGGCGCTCGGGCTGTTCGGCCTCCGCCATCATTTCGGCGAGCATATCTACAGCGCCGATGGCTGGGATCGCGGCAAGCCGCATCCCGACATCTATCTCGCTGCGGCCAAAGGGATCGGGGTCGATCCGGCGGACTGCCTCGCGATCGAGGATTCGCCGACCGGCGCGCGGGCTGCGCTCGCGGCGGGGATGACCGTGGTCGGCTTCTGCGGCGCGGGTCATATCGTCGACCGTGCGGCGCATGGCGAGATGCTGCGCGGTGTCGGCGTGCATCATGTGGCGCATAGTTACGGCGAGATACGTCTCAACGCCTGACCTCCTGTCTCGTCATCCCCGCGAAGGCGGGGATCCAGCTAAATAGTCGCGTTGGAGGAAGCGGGATCCCCGGCTCCGCGGGGATGACGAAATGGGACCGATAACCCTTTCCTATTATCTTGGGCCGTGCTTAGCTGCCCCTATACCCATCGGTGCTCGTACTGCGATTTGTGAGTGAAGTTGCCTAGTTTTCTGCGCTTTCGAGAGAATCGGCAGCCTTTGGCGTTTCGGCGCGTATCGGGGTTCGGGAAGAGGAGAGAGCCATGTGCAACGACATCACCGAAGCCGATCTCGACCGCGCAGGAGTCCCGGTAAACCGGCGGAGCTTCGGCATGCTGGTCGGCGCGGGCGCGCTTGCCTCGATGCTCCCCGTCTCCGCCGGCGCCGCCGGGCCAGTTAGGGGCCGCGACGTCGAGATCCGGACTACCGACGGAGTTGCCGACGCCTATTTCGTTCACCCGGCCGCCGGAAAGCATCCAGGCGTGCTTGTGTGGCCCGACATCCGCGGCCTGCGTCCTGCCTTTCGCCAGATGGCCGACCGGCTGGCAGGCGAGGGCTATGCAGTGCTGACGGTGAACCCCTTTTATCGCTGGCAGAAGTCGCCCGTCGTCGACGCGACGAACGACTTCAACGACCCCGCGATCCGCGACAAATTGTTCGGCTATCTGAAGCAGCTGACCAAGCCATTGGTGACGACCGACGCGACCGCGCATCTCGCCTTCCTCGACGCGCAAAAGGAGGTCGATACGCGGCGCAAACTCGGCACGACCGGCTATTGCATGGGCGGGGCGATGACGATCTACACCGCGGCGTTGAAGCCCGACCGCGTCGGCGCGGCGGCGAGCTTTCATGGCGGCGGGGTCGGCACCGACAAGCCCGACAGCCCGCACCTGCTTATCCCCGGAACCAACGCGGGCTATCTGTTCGCGATCGCCGACAATGACGACAAGCAGGACCCCGAAGAGAAGAACCGGCTGAACGCCGTGCTGACCCCCCGCAAGCAATGGCACGAGGTCGAGGTCTATGCCGGTGCGATGCACGGCTGGTGCCCGCCCGACGGCCGCGCGTACAACGAGGCGGCGGCTGAAAAGGCGTGGGGCCGGATGCTCGAACTGTTCAAGGCCGAGCTCGCCTGACGCTGGCCTAGAATCGATTCGCTTTCTCGCGCGGAAAACGTAAGTTTGCTGCGGGAGAGACAAGATGAACGATATGCTGGTCTATGACTGGATCGCCGAAAATGCGCGCCGTTTTCCCGACAAGATCGCGACGATCGACATCCACAGTGGGCGGCAGCACAGCTATGCCGCGATGCACGAGCGGGTGGCGCGGATCGCGGGGCATTTGAGCGCAATCGGCGTCGCGAAGGGCGACCGCGTCGGCCTGCTCTCGATGAACAGCAGCGACATGCTCGACATCATGTTCGCCTGCTGGCGGATCGGCGCGGTGCTGACGATGCTGAACTTCCGCCTGACCGCACACGAGCTGGCCTTCATGGTGAGCGACAGCGGCGCGAGCGCGGTGTTTTACGACACCGATCTCGAAGCGGTGATCCCGGCGCTCAGGGAGAAGACCGATGTCGCGCACTGGATCACGATGGACCCGGCGGGGAAGGGCGGCGATCTGGAGGCGGCGATAGCCGCGGCGACGCCCGTTTACGGCCAGCTTCCGCAGCTCGGCAGCGATCTTTGCATGATCATGTATTCGTCGGGCACCACGGGAACGCCGAAAGGGGTGATGTTCAACCACGCCCAGTTCCTGTTCATCAATGCGGGGTCGGGCGGCATCTCGAATGCGTCGAACCAGATGGTCGGGCTTGTGGCGCTGCCCCTGTTCCACATCGGCGGGCTCGTCGCCTATACGACGATCAGCTTCGGCTTCGGCGGCACCGTCGTCGTGGTGCGCGCGTTCGAGCCCGGCGCCATGCTGCGCCTGTTCGGCGATCCCGATCTGGGTGTGACGCACTTTCTCGGCGTGCCGGCGATGTACAATGCGATGCAGGCGCATCCCGATTTCGCGACCACCGATTTCTCGCGCACCCAGACGATGAGCTGCGGCGCCGAGAGCGTTCCCGAAAGCCTGCTCCGCACCTGGTTCGCGCGCGGCGTGCCGATCCGCGAGGGATACGGGATGACCGAGACCTGCGCTGCGGCGCTGATGCAGGAGGCGCGCGACATCCCGGGCAAGATCGGCGCCGCGGGCAAGCCGGTACGGCATTGCGAGGCGAAGATCATGCGCGGCGACGGTACCGAGGCGCCGGTCGGCGAGCTTGGCGAGATCTGGATGCGCGGGCTCAACATCACGCCCGGCTACTGGAACCGGCCCGATGCCAATGCGTCGAGCTTCGTCGACGGCTGGTTCCGCTCGGGCGACGTCGGGCGGCAGGATGAAGAGGGCTATTTCTACATCGAGGACCGGGTGAAGGACATGTACATCACCGGCGGCGAGAATGTGTATCCGGCCGAAGTCGAAAATGCGCTCTACGCGATGGAGGCGATCCACGAGGTCGCGGTGATCGGCCTGCCCGATCCCAAATGGGGCGAATGCGGCTGCGCGGTTGTCGTGCCGCGCCCCGGCGCGAGCGTGACGATCGAGGAGATCAAGGCGCACTGCGGCGAGCGGCTCGCGCGGTACAAACACCCCGCCCGGCTCGAAATCGTCGACGCGCTGCCGCGCAACGCGACGGGCAAGGTGCTGAAGTTCGAGCTGCGCGAGCGGTTCGGCGGCGCGCCTCAGCCCATCGGGTAGAGGATGTCCTTGCCGACCTTGTGCAGCGCCTTCATCAGGTCATCGCTCAGCACGAGCTCCTTGGCGGCGAGAATCGGGTCGACCTGATCATAGGCGCTGACCCCGACGATCGTCGAGGCGACGAAATCGTGCTGCTTCGACCAGGCGGTCGCCATCGTCACCGGATGCAGGCCATGCTCTTCGGCGATCGCGAGATAGCGTTCGGTCGCGGCAAGGCTCTTTTCGTTGACGAAGCGCCGGCCCATCGCGGCCTGCCGCCCCTCCATCGCGAGATAGCGCGAGAAGCGCGCGCCCTCGGGCGTCGCTCCGTCCTGGTATTTGCCCGAGAGGACACCGCCGGCGAGCGGCGAATAGGGGATCAGGCTGACGCCTTCCTGCCGGCAGACCTGCGCGAGTTCATCCTCGAAGCGGCGATTGTTCAGGCTGAAATTGTTCTGGATCGTATGATAGCGCTGGGCGCCGAGGCGTTCGGATGCGGCCAGCGACTTCATCAGCCCCCAACTCGTCTCGTTCGAACAGCCGAGGATGCGCACCTTGCCCTCGCGGACCAGTTCGTCGAGCGCATCCATGATCTCGTCATAGGGCGCATCATGGTCGGGCCAGTGCGTCTGGTAGAGGTCGACATAATCGGTCTGCAGCCGCGTGAGGCTCGCTTCGATTGCGCTGCGGATATTGTGGCGGTCGAGTGCGGTCATCCCGCCGCGGCACGGCGACTTGAACCAGACGTGGCTCGGGCCCGAGACCTTGGTCGCGAGGATGATCGCGTCGCGGTTCTTGGTCTTGAGCCAGCGGCCGACAATTTCCTCGGTGCGGCCGACCCATTTCGTGTCGGGCGGCACCGGATAACCCTCGGCAGTGTCGTAGAAATTGATCCCCTCGTCGAAGCAGCGGTCGAGAATGCGGAACGCTTCGGCCTCGTCGGTCTGGCTGCCGAAGGTCATCGTCCCCATGCAGATGTCGGAGACGTGGATGGCGCTTTTTCCTAGGCGGCGGCTTTGCATGGCTCTCTTCTCCGATTGGGGGAGCGCCGTGTTTAGGTTGCGGATCGCAACCTTGCAATCGGATCAGATAAGAAGCGCGAGCGACCCCACCAGCAACGCCGCCATCGTCCAGTTGAACGCGCGCAACCGCGCCGGGCTCGACAGCCAACCGCGCAGCGACACGCCCATCACCGCCCACAGGCTGGTCGAGGGGAGGTTAATGATCCCGAAGATGACCGCGACGAGGAGCACCGCGGCGAAATTGCGGTCGGGGGCGTAGAGCGCGATCGCGGTCAGCGCCATCGACCAGGCTTTCGGATTCACCCACTGGAACATCACGGCCTGGAAAAAGCTCATCGGCTTGGCGCGCGGGTTTTCGCCGTCACCGGGCGCGGCCGCGTTGGCGATCTTCCACGCGAGCCAGAGCAAATAGGCGACGCTCACCAACTTGAGCGCGATGTTGAGCACCGGGAACATGTCGAACAATCCCATCAACCCCACGCCGACGAGGACGATCATCAGCGTGAAGCCGATGCCGACGCCAAGGGCGTGCGGTACGGTGCGGCGAAGGCCGAAGTTCGCGCCCGACGCCATCAGCATCATATTGTTCGGCCCCGGCGTGATCGACGAGACGAGAGCGAAAGCGGAGAGCGCGGCGAGGGTGGTCTGTTCCATGTGGCGCAACATAATGCGTTTCGATGCGCCACGGATTGCAAAGATAGGTAGTCTTGGGATAGATTGTGCAATCTATGATCAAGATCGACGCCATTGGCCGCAAGATATTGCGCGAACTGTCGCGCGACGGGCGAATCTCGAACCTCGAACTCGCCGATCGCGTCGGCCTGTCTCCCTCCGCGTGCCTGCGCCGCGTGCAGGAGCTCGAGCGCAGCGGCGTTATCAAGGGCTATCGCGCGGTGGTCGACCCGGCGAAGCTGGGGCTGACGTTCCTGGCCTATGTGACCGTCGGCCTGTCGTCGCACACGAAGAAGTCGCAGAATGATTTCGAGGCGGCGATGGCGCTCGCTCCCGAAGTGCGCGAGTGCCACAATCTCACCGGCGCGATCGAATATCTGCTGCGGGTCGAGACCGAGGATCTTGCCGCGTACAAACATTTCCATACCGAAGTCCTCGGCGTGCTGCCGCAGGTGCATTCGATCACCACTTATGTGCTGATGGAATCGCCGAAAGACGAGCGGGCGTAGATTTTCTTCTGCCTGCCCGCGGAGGGCTGTGGTTGAACCCGCAGCGCCGCGACCGCATATCGGCCCGCATGACGAAACTGTCCTTTCTCGACCTCGTGCCCGTAACCGACACCGGCACAATAGCCCAATCGCTCGCCAACGCCGCCGACCTCGCGAAGCACGCCGAGGCGCTGGGCTACGAACGCTATTGGGTTGCCGAGCATCACGGGATGGCGGGGATCGCGAGCGCGGCGACCTCGGTCGTGCTCGCGCATATCGGGCAGGCAACGTCGAGCATCCGTATCGGCGCGGGCGGGATCATGCTGCCGAACCATGCGCCGATGGTGATCGCCGAACAGTTCGGCACGCTCGAAGCGCTATTCCCCGGCCGCGTCGATCTCGGCCTCGGGCGGGCTCCGGGTTCGGACGGCGTCGTCGCCCGCGCGCTCCGCCGCAATCTCGCGAGCGACGAGCGCCAGTTCCCGCAGGATGTGGTCGAGCTGCAGGCATTCCTTGCCGGCGACGAGCGGCTGGGCATCCGCGCGGTGCCCGGCGAGGGGACAAGGGTGCCGCTCTGGATTCTCGGGTCGAGCCTGTTCGGTGCACAGCTCGCGGCGATGCTGGGCCTGCCCTATGCCTTCGCCAGTCACTTCGCGCCGGACGCGCTCGACGAAGCGCTCGACATCTATCGGCGCCAGTTCAAGCCCTCGGACCAGCTTGCCGAGCCATACGCTGCCGCGGCGTTCAACGTCTTTGCCGCCGACACGCGCGAGAAAGCCGAACTGCTCGCTTCGTCGCAGCAGCAGGCGTTCGTCGCGCTGCGCACCGGCAATCCCGGCAAGATGAAGCCGCCGCTCGAAGGCTATAAGGACAGCCTGCCGCCCAATGCGCGCGCGATCCTCGACCATGTGCTGCAATGCTCGGCGGTCGGGACCATCGACGATGTCGCCGCAGGCCTCAAGGCGTTCAGAGCGCGTACCGGCGTCGACGAGATCATCGTCGCTTCTTCGATGTATGATCACACCGCGCGCAAGCATTCGGTCGCGCTCGCGATGGAAGCGGCGAAAACGCTCTAACCCCCGTGTTGACGCGGCTCCGGCCGCGGCAGTATAGGGGCGGCCCCACCAAGGGCGGCCCGTTCGGGGTCGCCTTTTTACGTTTGTCTTTCTCGAAAGGTGCCCGACATGTCGATCACGCCGCTGATGCCCGTTTACCCCCGGTGCGGTGTGCGTCCGGTGCGAGGCGAGGGCGCCTATCTGATTGGCGAGCGCGGCGAACGCTATCTGGACTTCGCGAGCGGCATCGCGGTCAATCTGCTTGGCCATGGCCATCCACATCTGACCAAGGCGATCCAGGATCAGGCCGCGACGCTGATGCATGTGTCGAACCTTTACGGCAGCCCGCAGGGCGAAGCCTTTGCGCAGCGTCTGGTCGACAACACCTTCGCCGACACCGTCTTCTTCACCAACTCGGGTGCCGAGGCGGTCGAGTGCGCGATCAAGACTGCGCGCGCCTATCATTCGAGCGCGGGCAATGCCGAGAAGCACACGCTGATCACCTTCAACAACGCGTTCCACGGCCGCACGCTGGGCACGATCTCGGCGACCAATCAGGAAAAGCTGCGCAAGGGTTTCGATCCGCTGCTGCCGGGTTTCGCCTATGCGCCGTTCGACGACCTCAATGCGGCGCTCGACCTCGTCGACGACAACACCGCGGGCTTCCTTGTCGAGCCGGTGCAGGGCGAGGGCGGCATCCGTCCGGCGTCGCAGCCTTTCCTGCAAGGCCTGCGCGACATCTGCAACGAGCGCGATCTCGTGCTGGTATTCGACGAAGTCCAGTGCGGCGTCGCGCGCACCGGCACGCTCTATGCCTATGAACATTATGGCGTGATCCCCGACATCATGGCGACCGCCAAGGGTATCGGCGGCGGCTTCCCGCTCGGCGCCTGCCTCGCGACCGAAAAGGCGGCGCGCGGGATGGTGATCGGCACGCATGGTTCGACCTACGGCGGCAACCCGCTCGCGATGGCGGCGGGGCAGGCGGTGTTCGACGTCATCCTCGAGGAAGGCTTCCTCGATCAGGTCAAGACGACCGGCGAACGCCTGCGCGGCGCGCTCGAGCAGCTGATCCCGAACCACGACTCCTTGTTCGAAAGCACCCGGGGTCTCGGCCTGATGCTCGGTCTGAAGCTCAAGAGCGACAGCCGCGCCTTCGTCGCGCACCTGCGCGACAATCACGGGCTGCTGACCGTCGCGGCGGGCGAGAATGTCGTGCGCGTGCTGCCGCCGCTCAACATCGAACAGGTGCATATCGACGAATTCATCGAGAAACTGTCGGCGGGGGCGGCGAGCTATACGCCGCCCGAAGCGTAAATGCGGAACTTCCTGAACCTGTCCGATGCGGGCGGGGATGCGGTCGCGGCGATGCTGGCCGACGCGATCGATCGCAAGGCGGCGCGCGCGGGCTGGCCGAAGGCGAAGCCCGACGCCGACGCCCCGCTCGCCGATCATGTGCTCGCGATGGTGTTCGAAAAGAATTCGACGCGCACGCGCTGCTCGTTCGACCTCGCCATCCGCCAACTGGGCGGCGTGCCCATGATCCTCGACGCCGGAACGACACAGCTCGGCCGCGGCGAGACGATCGCCGACACCGCGCGCGTGCTGTCGCGCTATGCCGATGCGATCATGATTCGCACCGATCATCACGAGAAGATCGAGGAACTGGCTCAGTACGCTGACGTTCCGGTCATCAATGGCCTCACCGACCTGTCGCATCCGTGCCAGATCGTCGCTGACCTGCTGACGATCGTCGAAAGCGGCAAGGCACTGCCGGGGCTCGAACTCGCGTGGCTCGGCGACGGCAACAACGTGCTCGCCTCGCTGATCGAGGCGGCGGGGCTGTTCGGCTTCAACGTTCGCGCGGGCGTGCCGCAGGGCTATGAACCCGATGCTGGTTTCGTCGAGGCGGCGCGCGCAAGGGGCGCGCGTATCGACATCGTGCGCGACGCGCGCGAAGCGGTCGCGGGCGCCGATTTGGTCGTCACCGACACCTGGGTGTCGATGGGGCAGGATCATGCGCACAACAAGCTGGCGGCAATGGCGCCCTATCAGGTCGATGAGCGGCTGATGGGTGCGGCCAAGGGCGATGCGCTGTTTCTTCACTGCCTGCCCGCGCATCGGGGCGAGGAAGTGGTCGACGCGGTGATCGACGGCCAACAGTCGCGCGTCTGGGACGAAGCCGAAAACCGCGTTCACGCGCAAAAATCGGTGCTGCTTTGGGCCGTCGGGAAATTATGAGCGAGATTATCGAAACCTGGTTCGACCAGCCGCTGCTGTTCACGATCAGCGAGCGCCATGTTCGCGGCCGCCTCGTGCGTCTTGGGCCCACGCTAAACACGATCATCGCCGCGCATAACTATCCGCCGGTCGCCGAAAAGCTGCTCGCCGAGGCGCTCGCATTGACCGTGCTGCTGGGCTCGACACTCAAGGACGAGGGGAGCCAGCTTACGCTGCAGGCGCAGACCGGCGGCGGGCCGATCGAACTGCTTGTATGCGACTATCGCGGCGGCGAACTGCGGGGTTACCTGAAATTCGACGCCGAGCGACTGGTCGGCGTCGGCGCCGATCCGACGCTGTTTGCGCTGTTCGGTGAGGGGTTCCTGGCGATCACCTTCGACCAGGCGGTGACCGGCGAGCGCTATCAGGGCATCGTGCCGCTCGAAGGATCGTCGATCGGCGACGCCGCCGAGCATTATTTCGAGCAGTCCGAACAGATTCCAAGCCTGATCAAGCTGGCGGCGCGCCACGATGCCGAGGCGGGGTGCCTTGCTGGCGGCCTGCTGCTCCAGCATCTTCCCGAGGGCGAAGTCGGACGCGACCGCCTGCATGTGCGGCACGATCACCCCGAGTGGGAACATGCCAAGACCATCGCCGCGACGCTGAAGGACGAAGAACTCACCGACCCGGCGACCTCGCTCGAGACGCTGGCATGGCGGCTCTTTCACGAAGACGAGGTGCGCGTCCAACCGGGCGTAGCCGTATCGCGCGGCTGCCGGTGCAGCATCGACTATTTTGCCGGCGTTCTCTCGAAATTTCCCGAAGGCGAACGCCGCGAGATGGCTGATGACGATGGGCTGGTGCAGGTCGATTGCGCCTTTTGCTCGCGCGTCTTTCCAATCCCGCTCGACGATATCGCGGCGCACGGCTGAGTGTTTTACCCCCTTGATTTCACCGGGGTGACGACGAGACGAGGCATATCGGCGCCAAGCGGTTGAAATGCCTGCCCTGGCTTGCTAGCTAATGGGACCAGGGGTCGCGTTTTGCCCGGACCAGGGCAGCCAGATGGAAGGTGTAATGGCGATCTTCTCTCCCATGTTTCGAACGACCTTGCTGGCTCTCGGAGTTGCCGGAGCAACCGCGGTTCCGGCACAGGCGCCGTCGCTCGCGATGCTCGACCGCCTCGAAAAGGGCAGCTGGCAGCTTCGCGAACGCGGCAAGGATGCGGTGCTGCAGACGGTCTGCCTCGGCGACGCAAGGCGCCTGATCCAGGTCTATCATCCGCAGCAGGGCTGTTCGCGCTATGTTATCGAGGATACGCCGGCCTCGGTGACCGTCCATTACACCTGCCCGGGCGCCGGGCACGGGCGGACGACGATCCGCAGCGAAACGAACCGGCTGGTTCAGATCGACACGCAGGGGATTGCCGACGGCCGCCCCTTCTCGCAGGCGATCGAGGCGCGCCGCGCGGGCGGCTGCTGATCACCGCGTTCTAACGGCTTGTTAACCATCGCCTGCTAGAGGGGTTGGACGACGCACCGATGTGTGTCCTTCTCCCTACGGCTTTATGCCGACCTAGGCCGTGCGGCTCGCGCCGTGCGGCCTGTTTCTTTGTGCGCCGCAATACTTGCACGCCTGCGGGCGCAGGCCTATCTGGCGCCGATGCAGGATGTTTCCGGAAAAAGCGTCATCGTCCTCCTGTCGGGCGGTCTCGATTCGATGGTGTGCGCGGGGCTCGCGCGCGAGGCGGGGGCGCGGATTGTCGCGCTGACGATCGACTATAACCAGCGCCACCGCGTCGAACTCGAATCCGCCGCGCGGATCGCCGCCTACGTCGGCGCGGCCGAACATATCGTCCTGCCGCTCGACCTCCGCCGCTTCGGCGGGTCGGCGCTGACCGCCGACATCGACGTGCCCAAGGAAGGTGTCGGCAGCGATATTCCGGTTACCTATGTGCCCGCGCGCAACCTCATCTTCCTGTCGCTCACGCTCGGGCTTGCCGAGGCGCGGCACGCACAGGATATCGTGATCGGGGTCAATGCGCTCGACTATTCGGGCTATCCCGATTGCCGTCCCGAGTTCATTCAGGGGTTCGAGAAGCTTGCGGCGCTCGCGACGCGCGACGGGGACCAAGGCGTCGAGTTTCAGATCCACGCGCCGCTCCAGCATATGACCAAGGCCGACATCGCGGCCGAGGCTGCGCGGCTCGGCATGGATGCGGCGATGAGCTGGTCGTGCTATGACCCGACGCCGGAGGGGCTGCACTGCGGATCGTGCGACAGTTGCCGCCTGCGGTCGAAGGGCTTCGCCGACGCCGGGCTGCCCGACCCGACGCGCTACGCCTGATCCGATGACCTATTCCGTCAAAGAGATTTTCCTGACCCTGCAGGGCGAGGGCGCGCAGGCGGGCCGCCGCGCGGTTTTTTGCCGTTTTGCCGGCTGCAATTTGTGGACGGGACGCGAGCAGGACCGCGCGAAGGCGATCTGTAAATTCTGCGACACCGATTTCGTCGGCACCGACGGCACGCTCGGCGGCAAATATCGCGATGCGGCGGCGCTCGCCGCGGTGATCGCCGAAAGCTGGGGCGAGGGCGCCGACGACCGCTACGTCGTGCTCACCGGCGGCGAGCCGATGCTGCAGGTCGACGCGGCGTTGATCGACGCGCTCCATGCCGAGGGTTTC
The DNA here is from genome assembly GCF_001468395.1 of Sphingopyxis sp. H073. Lineage (GTDB taxonomy): Bacteria > Pseudomonadota > Alphaproteobacteria > Sphingomonadales > Sphingomonadaceae > Sphingopyxis. Next base: position 370,821 of record NZ_LNSG01000005.1, read on the forward strand.
ACCATTGCGATCGAGACCAACGGCACGCAGGATGTTCCGCGCAGCATCGACTGGATTTGCGTCAGTCCCAAGGCGGGTAGCGAACTGGTTCAGAGAAGCGGCGACGAACTGAAGCTCGTCTGGCCGCAGGCGGGAAGCGATGTTGCGATGCTGGCCGATCTGGATTTCGCGCATCGGCTGATCCAGCCGCTCGACGATCCGAACGCCGCCGCGAACGTACAGGCATGTATCGACCTGGTGATGGCCGACCCGCGCTGGCGCCTGTCGCTGCAGACGCACAAGAGCCTGGGGCTGCGCTAAAACCCTATTGGGTCTTTTTCGTCGCGCTTTCGGCAGAGATGGCCTTTTGCGCGACGGGCGCCTCGACCGCGTCGGGATCGCTGCTCTCGTCAGTTTCGGCGGTATCGGCCGTTTCGCTGGCGGCGGCCTTCGGCGCTTCCTTCTTCGTGCCGTCGTCGGGGACGCTGTTGTCGACCGCTGTGCCGTCGCCCGCCGCGTCGTCGAGGATGATCATCGAATCGCTGATCGTGCCCGGCTGCACCTCGACAGCGTCTAGCTTGGTCGTCGATTTGCCCGCGGGCTCGCTGTTGCAGGCGGCGAGCAGGACAAGGGGCAGGGCGATGAGGATGATCCGCGTCATGCCGCCGTTCCTAGTCGCTTGCCCGGAGCTTGTCGAGAAAGGCGGGCAGCGTCTCGGCGAGCGCCCGGTCGACGTCGGCGAAGGTGGCCGGGTTGCCGAGCGCGGCGAGGCTCGTGACCGGGAACTCGGCGATCCCGCACGGCACGATCCCGGTGAAATGGGCAAGGTCGGGGGTCACGTTGAGCGAGAAGCCATGCAGCGTGATCCAGCGCTTTACGCGCACGCCGATCGCGCCGATCTTCGCCTCGCGGCCATGTTCGTCGTCGGTCCAGATACCGATCCGACCCTCGGCGCGTCGCGCCTCGACGCCGAGCAGTCCGAGCGCGTCGATCACCCAGCCCTCGAGCGCCGACACATAGGCGCGCACGTCGCGTCCGCGCCGCGTGAGGTCGAGCTGGACGTAGCCGACGCGCTGGCCGGGGCCGTGATAGGTGTAGCGCCCGCCGCGCCCGGCGGCGAACACCGGAAAGCGCGGATCGAGCAGTTCGGCGGGATCGGCGCTCGTCCCGGCGGTGTAGAGCGGGGGATGCTCGAGCAGCCAGATGCGTTCGCCAGCGTTGCCCGCGTGCATCGCGGCGGCACGCTCCTCCATGTCGGCAAGCGCGGCCGCATAGTCGGTCAGGCCGGGCGAGACGTGCCATTCGGGGGTGGGCAGGATGGTCATCGGGCGCGCTTCCTGCCCCTTTGCGCGCGGACAGGCAAGGGGGCGCGGACGCCGTAGCGACAAGGCTGGACATTGGGGGCGAACAAGGTCAGTCTCCGATCCTGGGCTTCTGCCGATAAATATGGGGTATCAATGGCAAAATTCGACATGGGTGCGGCATGGGAAGACAGCGTGGCATTGCTGAAGTCGCACACGACGCTGACCGGGACCATCGCGGCGGTTTTCCTGTTCCTGCCGTCGCTTGCCGTCGCATGGTTCGGACCCGCACCGATCGAGCCGCCGCAGGGCGCGACACTCGAGCAGATATCGACAACGTTCCAGCAGAATGTCTGGCAGATGCTGCCCTATCAGCTGACGGTCGCGGTGTTTGCGATTGTCGGAACGGTCGCGATCTTGCGGCTCTGGCTGTCGCGCACCGCGACGAGCGTCGGCGAGGCGCTGGCCTTTGCCGCGCGGATGATCCCGACGCTGATCGGCCTGCAGATCCTGACCGGGCTGATCGTCGGGATCGGCTTCGTTCTTCTGATCATTCCGGGCCTCTACCTGATCGGGCGCCTCGCGCTCGTCTCGCCGCTGGTCGCCGACCGCGGCATCGGCAATCCGGTCGAGGTGATCCGCACGAGCTGGGACATGACGCGCGACAATGGCTGGGCGATCTTCTTCTTCCTGTTGCTGGTGACGATCGTGATCGTGATCATCATGCTGATCCTGATGGGCGTCGTGAGCGTCGTCACCGGAACGGGGCCCGGGATCGGGCATATCGTGAGCGGTTTCCTCGAATCGGCGCTCGGCGTCGCCGCAACGATGGTGACGATCGCGATTTCCGCAGCGGCCTACCGGCAACTCGCGACGCGGGCGTCGACCTTCGAATAAGGGCATTACCCCGTCCGCGCCGGGGAAGGATGCGCGACTGGTGTGAATAGAACATAGGAGGTTTGGGGTCGCCTGACGTGACGCAACAACAAGGTCAGGTATGAAAGGGGGAATGAGATGAACAAGATGAGTATCGGTGCGGCTTTTTCGGAGACGTTCGCTTTCCTGAAGGCCAATTGGATGCAGATGTTGACGTGGATCGTGGGCGCCGTCGTCGTGCTCGGTTTGCTCGGCTATCTCATGCTCGGATCGACTATCACGACGATGGCGATGTCGGCCGGCGATCCGTCGGCGGTGATGGGGGCCATGGGACGATTGTTCCTGTTCGGCGTCTTGGCCGCGGTCGTTCTATATGCGGCTTGCATGCTGATCTGGCGCAGCGGGCTTTATCCCGGCGAAGCGCCGAACTTCGGTTGGGCGCTGCAGGCCGGACCGGCATTTGCTTTCGGCATGTTGGTCGTATTCATCGCGATCTATCTTCTCGTGATCATAATCGGCTTCATATTCGTGCTGATTTTCGGCGCCGCCTTTGCAGGTGCCGGCGGCTTTTCGCCGAGCGCATTGGAGTCCGGTACGCTCGGTGGCGGGGCCATGGTGTTGATGGTCATCTTCTACCTCGCGATGTTGGTTTTCTTCCTGTGGGTATTCGGTCGCCTCTCGGTAGCGGGCCCGGTCATGGCCGACCGGCTGACGCGCAATCCGGTTACGGGCATCACCGAATCGTGGCGGATGACCGCCGCATCGCAGTGGTCCATCGTCGGCTTCTACGTCCTCATCTTCATCCTCTCGATCGTTTACGGGTTCGTGGTGGGGATGGTGTTTGGCGGAATCATGGGGGCCGCGATGTCGGGCGAGCCGGGTGTTGGCGCGTTCATCTCGATGATCGTGATGGCGCTCGTCGTCTATGTGCCGCAGTTGCTTCTGTCGTTCGCGATGCCGATCGGCATCTATCGGGCGATCGCGCCAAAGGCATCGGCCGACGTTTTCGCCTGAACGGGCTTCAGGCGAGGAAGGGGCGCTCCGGAAACGGAGCGCCTTTTTCGTCTCACTTCCATTTCGCGAGCGGCGGCAGGCTCATCAGGATCGCGTCGATATTGCCCCCGGTCTTGAGCCCGAACAACGTCCCGCGATCGTAGACAAGGTTGAATTCGGCGTAGCGGCCGCGCCACACGAGCTGCTCCTCGCGCTCCGCCTCGGTAAAAGGCTGGCCCATCCGCCGGCGGACGATCTGCGGAAAAATGTCAAGAAAGGCCTCGCCGACCGCTTGCGTGAAGGCGAAGTTGCGATCGAACTCGGGATCGTCGCCGCATTCGAGATGGTCGTAGAAGATGCCGCCGACGCCGCGATGTACACCACGGTGCGGGATGAAGAAATAATCCTCGGCCCATTTCGAATAGCGTTGATAGACGTCGGGACCGTAAGGCGCACATGCCGCGCGCAACCGCGCGTGGAAGGCGTCGGTGTCTTCCTGGTAGGGAATCGGCGGGTTGAGGTCGGCGCCGCCACCGAACCAGCGCTTCGTCGTCGCAAGGAAGCGCGTGTTCATATGGACGGCGGGGACATGCGGGTTCGCCATATGCGCGACGAGGCTGATGCCGGTCGCGAAGAAATTCGGATCGTCGCCCGCGCCGTGGATCGATTTGGCGAAGTCGGGCGCGAACTCGCCGCCGACGGTCGACACGTTGACCCCGACCTTTTCGAAGACCTTGCCGGTCATCACGCCGCGGACGCCGCCGCCGCCCTCGCCGGACGGGGTGCCTTCGGCCTCGCGATCCCACGGCGTGTAGGAAAAGCTGGCGTCGCTGCCCGCCTCGCGTTCGATCGCCTCGAACTCGGCGCAGATGCGGTCGCGCAGCGATTCGAACCAGGTGCGCGCGGCTTGCTGCTGGGGATCGAGCGGGATCATCGGGGAAAGCCTTTCGTCTGCCGGAGCGCCTCGGCGAGCGCGATGCCAGCCGCGACCGCGACATTCAAGGATCGAAAGCCCGGCTGCATCGGAATCGCGACCCGCGCGGCCACGGCCTCGTGAACATGGTGCGGAACGCCGGCGCTCTCTGATCCGAACAGCAGCACGTCGCCATGACCGAAATCAAAGTCGGGAAGCGGCGTGGCGCCCGCGGTCGTCAGCAGCACGATGCGCTGTCCGCCGATCTGCGACCCTTGCCGGAAGGCCTGCCAGTCGGGGTGGCGCCGGACATTCGCACGCACCGCATAATCCATCCCGGCCCGCTTCAGCGCCGCGTCGCCGAATGGGAATCCGCAGGGTTCGATGATATGCGCGGGGACGCCGAAACAGGCGGCAGTCCGCAATATCGTGCCGACATTGCCGGCGATGTCGGGCTGGAACAGGGCGATTTCCATGCCGCTCCCATAGCGCCGGAAGGGCCGGGAATCGAGGGGAGGACGGCGAAGCGCAAGCCAGCATGGACAAAGCGGAAATTGCCTGTTGGCAAGCCCGGACAGTGCGGCTATCAGGCCCGCAATTCCCGGAGGGGCCGCCGGGCTGCGCCATTTCGCGTGCGCGTTGGCAGGGGCGGGTCATCCTTCTGGGGAGCTATGTCAGTTCACCCATGCAAGGGCAGTCGAATGACCAGTGAAACCGATATTTCCGCCCGCATCGAAGATGGCGTGCGGCGCCGGGACTTCATCAACATCGCAGCAGTGAGTTTTGCCGGTGTCGGTGCGGCCGCGGTGGTGCTTCCCCTGGTCAATCAGATGAATCCGTCGGCCGACGTGCTTGCGCAGTCCACCACCGAAATCGACATTTCCGCGATCCAGTCCGGGCAGGCGATCAAGACGAGCTGGCGCAAGCAGCCGGTGTTCGTCCGTAACCTGACGCCCGTCGAAATCGCGGAAGCGAAAAAAGTGCCGCTGTCGGATCTGCGCGACCCGCAGACGATCGACGAGCGCACCAAGCCGGGCAAGGAAAACTGGCTGATCACGCTCGGTGTCTGCACCCACCTCGGTTGCGTGCCGCTCGGCGCCGCCGAGGGCGAGAATCGCGGCGACTTCGGCGGATATTTCTGTCCGTGCCACGGTTCGCACTACGACACCGCGGCGCGCATCCGCAAAGGCCCGGCGCCCAAGAATCTGGTCGTGCCGCCCTATGAATTCAACAGCGACACCGTCGTGACGATCGGCTGAGGAGCGAGATAAGATGAGCTTTCCCTGGGCCAAGAACTACGAACCCAAGCAGCCGCTGATGAAGTGGCTGGACGAGAAGCTGCCGCTGCCGCGTCTCGTCTATAACGCCATCGGCGCCGGCTATCCGGTGCCGCGCAACCTCAACTATTTCTGGAACTTCGGCGTTCTCGCGGGCGCCGCGCTGGTCATCCAGATCGTCACCGGCATCGTGCTGGCGATGCATTATGCCGCCAACGCGGGCGTCGCGTTCAACTCGGTCGAGCATATCATGCGCGACGTGAACGCCGGCTGGTTCATCCGCTACGCGCACATGAACGGCGCGAGCATGTTCTTCATCGTCGTCTATCTGCACATCTTCCGCGGCCTTTACTATGGTTCGTACAAGGCGCCGCGCGAAATGGTCTGGCTGCTCGGCGTCGTGATCTTCCTGCTGATGATGGCGACCGCCTTCATGGGCTATGTCCTTCCCTGGGGCCAGATGAGCTTCTGGGGCGCGCAGGTGATCACCGGCTTCTTCTCGGCGATACCCGTCGTCGGCGATCCGATCCGCGTCTGGCTGCTCGGCGGCTTTGCGCCGGACAATGCCGCGCTCAACCGCTTCTTCTCACTGCACTATCTGCTGCCCTTCGTGATCGCGGGTGTCATCATCCTGCATATCTGGGCGCTGCACATTCCGGGTTCGAACAACCCGACCGGCATCGAGGTGAAGGATGAGCAGGACACCGTCCCGTTCCACCCTTATTACACCGCGAAGGACGGCGTCGGCGTCGGCGTGTTCCTGCTGCTGTTCGTCGCGCTGACCTTCTTCAGCCCGAACCTGCTCGGTCATGCCGACAACTATATCGCCGCGAACCCGCTTTCGACGCCCGCGCATATCGTGCCCGAATGGTATTTCTGGCCTTTCTACGCGATCCTGCGCGCCTTCACCTTCAACTTCCTGTGGATCGATGCGAAGCTGTGGGGCGTCATCGCGATGTTCGCGGCGATCGCTTTGCTGTTCTTCCTGCCCTGGCTTGACAGCTCGCCGGTGAAGTCGTCGAACTATCGCCCGCTCAACCGCATCTTCTTCTGGGTGCTCGTGGTCGACGTGCTGATCCTTGGCTATTGCGGCAAGAGCCCGGCCGAACAGCCCTATGTGCTGCTAAGCCAGCTCGGCGCGATCTACTACTTCGCCCACTTCCTGATCATCCTGCCGATCGTCTCGCGGATCGAACGTCCGCTGCCGATGCCGAATTCGATCACCGAAGCGGTCCTCTCAAAGCATGCCGACGACACGTCGGCGGCCACGGCCTGAGCGCCGGACTTTAATAGGAGCTGATACAGCCATGGTTCGTCCGCTCGGTTTCCTCGTCGGCCTGGGTTTCATTGCCGCGCTGCTGTTCGCGATCTTCACGACGCCGCTGACCAATGAGCCCAACGCTTCGCACGAGTTCCACAAACATCCGAAGCATCTGAAGCTGGCCAGCGATGGCCTGATGCCGCACTGGGACAAAGCCCAGCTGCAGCGCGGTCTTCAGGTGTACAAGGAGGTCTGCTCGGCCTGCCACAGCCTGCACCTCGTCGCCTTCCGCGATATTCAGGATCTGGGCTACACCGAAGGCCAGGTGAAGACGTTCGCCAAGGGTTTCCAGGTCCCGTCGGTCAACCCCGACACGGGCGAACCGGCGACGCGTGACGGCCTGCCGTCGGATTATTTTCCCGGCCCCTATGCCAATGAAGTCGCCGCGCGCGCAGCCAACAACAATGCGCTGCCGCCCGATCTCTCGCTGATCACCAAGGCGCGCGAAGGCGGCAAGGACTATGTCTATTCGCTGCTGACCGGTTTCCAGAACCCGCCGGCGAACCTGCCGAAGGAACTGAAGCCGGGCACGGGCCTGCACTTCAACCCCTATTTCGCGAACCTCAACCTCGCGATGGCGCCGCCGCTCACCAAGGGCCAGGTGACCTTCGCCGACGGCTCGCCGAACACGGTCGATGCGATGGCCAAGGACGTTACCGCGTTCCTGGTGTGGACCGCCGAGCCCAAGCTGGTGAAGCGCGTGCAGGTGGGCTGGGCGGCCTTCCTCTTCCTGCTCATCTTCACCACGCTGACCTATCTGTCGTACCGCAACATCTGGGCCGACAAGAAGCATTGAGGATTGCGGGGGGAGGGCGACCGCCACGATGATCGCCCTCCCGCCTCAGCCCGACCTCGACCTCGCGTCGCTCGTCCGTACCATCCCGGACTTTCCGAAGCCGGGAATCCAGTTCCGCGACATCACCACCCTGATCGGCGACGCGGCCGGTTTCTCCGAAAGCGTCCGGCGTCTGGCCGCGCGCGCTGCCGCCTATCGTCCCGATTTCATCGTGGCGGTCGAGGCGCGGGGCTTCCTGTTCGGCGCGGCGATGGCGACCGCCTTGGGGATCGGCCTCGTCCCTGTGCGCAAGGCGGGCAAGCTGCCCGGTGTGACGATCGGCGTCGACTATGAGCTGGAATATGGCACCGACCGGCTTGAGCTACACGAAGGCGCGATCCTGCCGGGGCACCGCGTCGTGCTGGTCGACGACCTGCTGGCGACGGGCGGAACGATCCTCGCCACGGCCGCGCTGATGCGCAGCGCCGGTGCCGAGGTCGCGGCGGCGCTGTTCGTCATCGACTTGCCCGACCTCGGCGGCTCGCAGCGGCTGGAGGCCGCCGGACTGGCGTGCGAGACGCTGATCGCCTTTGACGGGGATTAGGATAGCTGTCCGCTTCGGTGTGAAGTGCCGTCACGCCTGCCTTGGTCATCGCGGCATAGTTTGCAAAGTTAAGGAAAGTTCAGCCCATTGCAGCGCCCGTTTGGCGCCGGGAGGGTTGCCGAACGCATTTCGCGTGCCTTGCCGCGGCCTGACGCCAAGCCGGACCACAACCGAGTTTGTCCGCCAGATGAAAGAGCCGGACGAAGGCTGGCATAGCGGGATAATGTAGGAAAGGCCTATTTGAGGGTAGTGGCGGCTTTGGGGTGGATTCCAGACCTTCAATTCTCGTCATGCTGAACTTGTTTCAGCATCCATGGCCGGGCCTTGCATCCGGCGCGGCGCCGAAGGAAACGGCAGACCATGGACCCTGAAACAAGTTCAGGGTGACGATGCAGGATGGGTCAGCTTCCGGTCGAAACCAGCCGCGCACCACCCCCTGGCCACAAAAGAAAAGCCCGCGCCGGAGCGCGGGCTGTGTTCGCCCCCTTGGCGCGATCCCTGGCCCTTAGAAGGGGATCCAGTTCTGCTTCTTGCGAATCTTCATATAGCCGGCGTTGATGCCCAGCCGCGCGCCGACGCCGACGCGGATCGGGATCAGCACCACGTCGCCGCGGCGCAAGTAGCTCGCGTTGAAGCCGCCAACGAGATAGGCGGCGCCTTCGCCCGCCGGATAGCGCTTGTAGAGATCCTCGGTGTCGAAGAGGTTATAGACGAGGACGAAGGTATTGCCCGCATTGGCACCCGCGTCGAAGCCGATCGACGGGCCGGTCCAGTAAGCGGGCTTTTCCCCCTCGACCTTGTGATGGAGCGTGCCCGAACCGTAGCGCAGCCCGATGCCGAGCGCGCCGCCGGCCTCGCGCCCGACGATATAGGCGTTGGGCTGGCCCTGCTTCTTGAGGATATCCTCGATCAGTCCGGCGAGGCCCTGCGCGCCCTTGCCGAACACGCCCTCCGCCGCCCCGATCAGATCGTCTTCCTTGTAGGTCGCGCTGGAATCGGCGGTTGTCACCGTTGCCGGCGGCGTTGCCGCGCCAGTGTCGGGGGTCGCGTCATATTGCTGGCTGCCCGTCGCAAGGTCGCTGCTGTAGCTGTCGTTCGCGGGCGGCGTCGACGGTGGAGGCGGCGAGGGATTGTTGAGATCGGCATCGATCGCCGTGTTCGGGTCGACCGAGGTCATCTGCGCGGCCGCCGGGAGCGGCGACAGCGCAAGGCCGATCGCGGCGATGGCCGCGGCGGTGAAGGTGGCAAGGGCTCTACGCATAAATTCCCCCAAATCGATCGGCGCCCGCGGCGCGTTGCGGTTAACCATGACTCCGACAGTGAATCCTCGGCAATGAACCGGCGATGACCCGAGTCGATTTTGCGCCAGACCGAATCATTTTTGCTGCGAATGGCGCAACAGGGGATCAAAAAAGAGCAATGTTTGACGTTGCGGGGCGCGAAACGCATGGCTATAGCGACCCGCCTAAGGCCAGCCTGTCGTTAGCGCGGCAGACCATGCGGAGACGTGGGTGAGTGGCTGAAACCAACGGTTTGCTAATACGTTAAACCACGATCCGCTAATCTCGTCAAGCGCTAGGTTTTTAGCCATTTTCGCCACCTTTCCCTTGGGCTAACCGTTGGTTGCGATGCCCGTTTTGTGACACCCCATGTTGGGCCGCCAGCTTCTCGGCGGGTGTCAGGTAGCGCAGATAATATTCCGTCGTCTTGACCGACGTGTGCCCGAGTTCCTGTTGCAATGCGTAGATCGAACCGCGCAGCTCGCGCAGATATTCGACGGCGAACAGGTGACGCAAATCGTGGAAGCGGAAAGGCCGAAAGTCGCCGCCCGCCTGTCGCACCTTTTGTTGCACCCGACGCACCGTCGCATAGAATTGCGCGGAGACGTTTTTGAACGCCACCCCGTCCCCGCGCCAGAACACAAATTGCCCCTTGTAGTGGCGGGGCTGGCGGCCGATTATTTCGAGCGCCTTTGCTGTCAGGGTGACCGCTCTCGCCCGTCCCGTCTTGGTCGCCGTCAGGGTCGCGACATTGCCGCGCACCTGGTTGTGCTTCAGGTTGACGATCTCGCTCTCTCTCATGCCCGTCTCGCGGGCGAAGGCGGCAAGGTCGGTGAAGCGGCTGCGCAATGCCAACACGGCCTCTATGTCGTCAGGATCGGGGAGAGTGATCGGGTCGCGTTTTTCCTTCACGCGGGTCCGGTCGATCATCTTTGCGGGGTTCTCTTCGATCCATCCTTCATCGACTGCCACCGCCAGCACAGACGATATGGCGGAAAGGTCGCGCCGGATCGTCGCGTTGGTCACGCCTCGCTTGCTGCGGTCGCGAATGAAGCGCTTGATGAAAGCGCCATCGATCTTCTGGACATGAACGCCGTCGAACCACTCGCGGGCCTGTCCTAGGCTAACCAGATAGCGCGACACCGTTGCAGGGCGAAGGTCGAGACGGGGAAGGGAGCTATTCCACTCCACTACCGCGGCTTCCCATGAGACTGGCTCGGCAGCGCCATAATAGGCTTGATCGATGATGCGCTGGCGTTCACTTTTCAGCCGCCGCTCGGCCTCTGCTTCAGAACGAGTTCGTAGGCTGAAGCAATATTGGACGTTTTTGACCTTGAAACGCGCCCACTGGATGCCGTTTCTCTGGAAGATGTTTTTTGGCATGGTGATCGTCCTAGGCGGCGAAGGGATTGAACGTCGAAGGTCCAGCGTCCAAAGGTGAGGCGCGCGCCGGGGATTAGGCCATTGGCGGCCTTTTCTTGCAAGGTCCGAATTGGGAGCCCGGTTATCAGGCTCGCTTCGGCACTACGGACACGCTCTGCCGTCACCTCCCCAGCACCCTGTCCAGAAAGGATTTGCGCTCGGGGCGAGTCTCGACGCGGCGCGGCACGGTACGGACATGCCGTCCGTTGCGGACATAGCCGGTGCTGGTCATCTTGACCGCGTTGGGATCGTCGGGAAGTCGCTCGATGGCGGTCCAGTTTCGGGAACGCATCATAAATTTCACCCGCCGCTTATTGGGCTGTCACGGGTTCCCTGTGGAAATGGATTGAAGGGTGGCGCGATTGTCGATCATCTGCTGATTGAGGGTCTCAGCGATCCAGACGCATGTTCCGCCGCCGTCGGCAATCGCTTCGGCTTTCACCGCCGAAAGCGTCGCTTGCGTATCTTCCAACGCCTCCCGCAGCCTCTCGTTCTCTTCCGCCAGATCGGGGGAGGGGGACGGGGCGGCGGTCGGGTCGGGAAGCGCCATCCAGCGGTCGGGATCGCCGTTGAAAGCCTGTCCGTAGGTGTTGCACCAGCCGAACCTGTGCTTCCATTTGCCAAGCTCGACATGCGGCGACATCTTCTCGTCGCCATCCCAGCAGACTAGGACGCGAGTTCCGTCTTTCGGGGCAGATTCCATCGAACGCCACCCAATCTCCCCCATCCCAAGCGAAGGACTGGCCTCAGGGGAGGCGGGACGGGTGCGATGCCCTTCGCCTTCGCAATCGGGGCAGGGCTCGACATATTCTTCCCCGCTGGCGTCCATGTCGCCTTTCATGTAGCGATCCCAATCGGTGACAAGCTCGCCATTCCCTTGGCAGCGTTCGCAAAAGACAACGTCAGGCTCGAAGGTCAGGGCGGCGATTACAGCGCCAAGACCCGGCATCTCGCTTGCGGCATGATCGTGCGCCGCTTCGGTGAAATCGGGATCGTCGGACAGCCCGTCATCTAGGAGCCCGTCCACGAACTCTTTTTCGCAGGTGTCGCGGCGGACATGACGGCGTTCGCGCCGGGTTTTGACCTGAGGGGTGGTAGAATCGCGGTGA
>NZ_LNSG01000006.1:0-290000 GCF_001468395.1 Sphingopyxis sp. H073
GCCGATCTGTGCGACGGCGAGCTGCCGCGCTGGTATCGCGACGACGCCGGCGATGCCGCCGAGCGGCTCGCGGTCGTCCCCGACGATGCGGAAACCGGACCGCCACAAGGCTGAACTTTACTGAACTTTGGCCCGAAACTTGGCGGGGCGCGAACCGCCGCCGCGCCCCCTCAATTCACCGTCACCCCGACCGGCACCCCGCGCAGACCGCCCGCCGCGAACAGCACCCCGCCGCGCACCGCCTCGGCCGATCCGTCGAGCAAGGGCAGCGGCACCAGGGCGCGCGTCACCTCGCTGTCGTCGTCGACGACCAGCCGCAGCACGGGAAAGCCCAGCCGGTCGCGCTCGATCACCACGTCGCGGATCGCCGCCAGCGGCCACGACAGGCTGCTGCCGCGATAGAGCCGCACGCCGTCGTGGAACACGTAAGAGCCGCGCTGGCGCCACAACCGCAGGCACGTCCAGAAGGCGAAGGCCGCGGCAAGCATCGCCACCGTCGCGACTGCATCGCCGAACAGCAGCGCGCGGATCATCGCGCCCGCCCCGTCGGCGCGCACCGGCGCCGCCTGCCCCCACGCGAGCGCGGCGAACGCCAGCGCGCTGATCACCTGCCCCGCGAGCAGCGGCTTCGCCTTCAGCCGCGCGACGACGATCATCTTCCGGTCCCGATATTGCATCATGCCCACAGATAGGGATGGCGGCGGCGCGGCGCCAGTCGCGAGGCGCGGGACAATGCGCCCCGGCCGCGCAGCAAGCCGCCTGCAAAAGCGTCGCGGCGATGCTATAAGCAAGGCGAAAGGAGAAAGCCCATGCAGGCCGTAACCGAAGGCGACCGCCGCAAGGAGCTCGCGACCTTGCTCGCGCAGATCCAGGCGCACCCCGAACGCGACTGGAGCGCGGCGCGAATGCGGATCGCGACGCTGAACAAGCTGGTTGGCAACAATCTCGCCGGCAAGTCCGTCAAAACGCACTGAAATATCGGCGGGCGGTTCGTCGCGTGCGCGCGGCGCCCCGTCGCCCGCCCGCGCAACATTCGCCGCGTCCGCCGGTTTCTCTTGCCGGACGGGCGGCCGCTCCCGGCTGCCCGCAGGACAGGAGACACCCCATGCGCAATTCCCTCACGCTGCTCGCCGCGGGTGCGGCCCTGCTCGGCGCCCCCGCCATCGCGCAGGTTGGCGGAGTGGTCGGCGGTACGGTCGACACGACGGCGCAGGTCGGCACCGGCGCGGTCGGGAACACCGTCGGCAACGTCACCGGCCAGCTCGGCAATAGCGTCGATCGCGCCGACGGCGCCGTCAACGGTGCGATCGACTCGGCAAAGCTCTCCGCCGCGACCCGCGAACAGGTCCGCGCCGGCGCGCAGATCACCGATGCCAAGGGCAACAGCATCGGCACCGTCCAGAGCCTCGACGGCGACAATGCGGTCGTGGTCGACGGCGGCAAGCTCTACAACATCCCGCTCTCGGCGCTTTACAGCAAGGCGAACAGCGTCACCGGGCCGCTGGTGACCAAATTGTCGCGCGCCGAGATCGCGGCCCGTGCGCACGGCAGTGCGCAGGCCAGCGCGGACGCCAAGTCGCACTGACGCGCCTTCCCCACCGCCCGCTTCCGCGTGGGTCGCCCCTCGCGGGAAAATCGTGGACGCGGGCACAGGACGGAGCCGGGACGAACCACCCCGGCTCCGTTTCCTTTGTCGGTTTGGCTCAAGCTTTTCGGGGCGGCTTTGCCCTATGAAAACGGCCCGCCCCAGGGGACAGGGCGGGCCAGTTTCAAGGTGCGGGGACGCCGGATTGCGCCCCCGCCATCTATGTCCGGGGGATGGACTATTCGGCTTCCTCGAACAGGTCGATCGCGTTGGCGGCGGTGGCCGACAGGCGCACCGTGTCGCCCTCGACCGCGGCGACCAGCCCGGCGGGAAGATAATGATGCTTGCCGTCGACGCTGTCGGCCTTGGTCAGCTTGATGCGTTCGCCGTCGATATGGTCGACCGTGCCCAGATGGACGCCGTCGGCGCCGATGACATTCATATCTTCCTTGATCGCGCTGTGGTCATGTTCGGCCATCGTCTGTCTCCTTGCCGCTCCGGGAGGGGGAGCGCATTCACCATACGCCCGAAAGGCGAGTCGGCTCCACCCCCTCCGACGAAGCGCCCCGCGGACAGGGTCGGCGCCGCGATCGGCACCGCCGCCAAATGCGCTCGTCAGCACCAGGGCCGGCGGCGTCCCTCCCACCGCCGCGCGAGCCCTTCGCCCACCAGCATGTCGCCGACGCTGTCGCCGCCGCGGGTGACGATCCGCAGCTTGCGGTCATAACGGTCGGTGTCGCGATCGACGCTTTCGAGCGTGAAGGCGCCGGCGTTCAGCCAGCGGAGCAGGCGCCCGGTCGCCGCCTCGCCCAGTTCGGCTTCCTCGGCGCAGCGCGCGGGGTGTGTCTCGGGCGTGTCGATGTCGGCGACGCGATATTTCTGCCCCTCGAACCAGAAGGTGTCGCCATCGACGACGCAATTGCGCCCGCCGCCGCTGTGGCAGAGCCCGAAGCGTGCCGAGAGCGTGTCGGGCGCCGCGGCCCCCTCGCGGAGCAGCGGGATGCCGGCCGCGGCCTCGCGTCCGCCCGGCGTCATGTTCAGCGCACCCAGCGTGCCGACGAATCCGCCCGCGACGACCATCGCAAGCGACAGCCCGAAGCTGCGCCGCCGCCGCGGCCGCTTCGGATAGGCACGGCGCCCGGGGCGCGGCGGTTTTCGGACATATCGACGGTGGGCCATGGCGGGCAGCCTGCCCGAAAGGGCTTATCAAAGTCCCAACGCGGCGGCTCCGCCATGGCTGGCAAACGCCACTGATCGTATCCGGCGCGGCACCGTTTTGACCGATATCAAAGAAAAAGGCGCGGCGCGGCGCCAGACGGGGTCACCAGTCAAGGAGACCCGTCATGACCAATCCGCTCTTGCAAGGCCCCGTCCTGATCTTCACCGCGATGGTGGGCAGCTTCCTGCTCGTCCTCGGCCCGATCGCGCTCGCCGACCTGATCCGAAACCGGCGCTAGGCATCGGACGTCAGGGCGCGCCGCGCGGCGCGTCGTCGTCGATCCCGTCCTCGCCGAGCTCGCCGTCCTCGTCATCGTCGCTGCGTTCGCCGCGATAGGCGTCCATGTCGATCCGGCCCGAGCGCTCCATCTGGCGCATATGGTCGACCAGATCGGGCGTGTCGCGATCCTCGTAGCGCGCCTTCGCCTTGCGGCTCTCACCCAGCGGGCGTTCGCGCCGCGCCGCCTCGGCGACCGTCTGCGCCTGCGCGTCCTCGTCCTCCTGTTCGCGGTTCAGCGCTTCGGGCGCTTGGTCATCGCCATCACGGGATTCATCGTCACGGGGGTCGTCGGCCATCGTCATCGCCTCCATTGCCAGGATCAACAGATAACGCGCGGCGGGACCCGGCCGTTCCTCAGGCCGCCGCGGCCAGCACCTTGCTCTCGATCACGCGGATGAACATGTCGGGATCCTGCGCGCCCGGCACCATCATCCGGCCGCCGAGGATGAACGCGGGAACCCCGGTCACATTCTGGTCGGCCCAATAGGCCTCTTCGACGCGGACCATCTCGCCATAATCGTCGCCCGCGAGGATCGCGGCAGCGCGTACGCGGTCGAGCCCGACCGATGCCGCCACATCGGCGAGCACCGCATGATCGGAAACATCACGATTATCGGTGAAATGCGCCCTGAACAGCGCCAACTTCAGCGCGGTCTGCACGCCCGTCGCCGCCGCCTGCTCGGGCTCCTCGAGCGCCCCCGCCCAGGTCAGCAGCCGGTGCGCGTCGAAGCTGTTGCGCATCCGGAACTCCGGACCGCGGTTGAAGGCGAAGCCCAGCTCGCGCGCGATATCTGCCAGCCGTCCGCTGTTCGCGCGGCTCTGGTCCGCGCTGATGCCATATTTGCGCATCACATGCGCGGCCGCATCCTCGCCCTCGGGCGGCATGTCGGGATTGAGCTCGAACGGGTGCCACTGGACCCGAAACGCCAGCCGCCCCTCGAAATGCGCCATCACCTTTTCGAACTTCAGCCAGCCGATGATGCACCAGGGGCACATGACATCGGACACGATGTCGACGGACAGGCGCGGCAGCACTTCGGTCACGGCAAATCTCCAACCGGCACGGCGACCGTCGCGTCGCCCGAGCCGCCCCTATACCATCGCGTCACTTCGTCGGCGACCGCCGGTCCTTGCCCGTCCTGCGCTCGCCCTCGCGGCGCTCGGGACCGTCATAGGCCGGATCGTCGACGACACGCCGATCCTCCCGCCGCCGATCCGCCGGCCTACGCGTCTTATCGCCCGACATAACAGCCCCCCTTCCCGTAAAAAGGAAATCAGAAGCAACCCTGCCGCCAGTAACTCACATTATCGGCCAAAAGACAAGGAAAGCCCAATTTAATGCAGGGTGTCGGCGGCCGCGGCAATAGTATCGCCGCGCGACGCACGCCCCGAAAGCACCCACCAGCTTCCGGCCATCAGCAACAGCGTCAGCGCCTCGATGATCATCGCCTGCACGATCGCCGCGCCGACCGCATCGCCCAACGCCGCCCCGATCAGCCGACCGGCCAGCGCGGTGCCATAGAGCGCCGCGGGCACCAGCAGCGCGCCGGTCCAGCCGCGCACCAGCGCACCGATGGCCGCGCTCCCCGCAGCGACAAGGAAGAAGGCCGACAGGTCGGCGCGCACGGTGTTCGCCGCAGCCCCGTCGACCGCGATGGCGAAGGTTTCGGCATAGGTCGCGGGATCGAGCAGCCCCTGCGCGCCCAATATGGTGAAAAAGACCGCCCACAGCAGGACGGCGCCGCGCAAGACCCAGTTGACCATCGCTTTTCTCCCTGATTTACCCGCAGGCTGCGGCATCGGGAGGAAAAGCGCAATCTATTCCGCGGCGAACGTCTCTTCGATCCAGCCGCCGCCCAGCACGCGGCTCTCGTCCGCCGCGTCGTACAGCACCGCCGCCTGTCCCGGCGCGACGCCATATTCGGCCGCGGCGAAGACCAGCCGGTCGCCCGTCACGAGCGCGGGCACAGGCTTCGCCATGCTGCGCACCTTCGCGAGCACCGCACGTCCCTCGACGTCGGCGAGCCAGTTGGTTTCGCCGAGCCGCGCGCCCGATACCGCGAGCGCCCGCCGCGGCCCGACGACGACTTCCTTTGTCTCCGCATCGAGCCGGATGACATACAGGGGCTCGGCCTGCCCGCCGATCTCGATCCCGCGCCGCTGGCCGACCGTATAGTGGATCAGCCCCTTGTGGGCGCCGAGTATGGTGCCGTCGACATGGACGATCGCGCCCTGATCGTCGGCGTCGGGGCGCAGCTTGCGGACGAGGGTCGCGTAGTCGCCGTCGGGGACGAAACAGATGTCCTGGCTGTCGGGCTTGCTCGCAACGCCGAGACCGAGCTCGCGCGCGATGTCGCGCACCACGCTCTTTTCCAGCCCGCCGAGCGGAAAGCGCAGGAAGTCGAGCTGCTCCTGTGTCGTAGCGAACAGGAAATAGCTCTGGTCGCGCGCCGGATCGACCGCGCGGTGCAGTTCGGCGCCCGCCGGGCCCATGACGCGGCGGACATAATGGCCGGTCGCAAGGCAATCGGCACCCAGGTCCTTCGCGAGTTGGAACAGGTCGGTGAACTTCACCCCCATGTTGCAGCGCACGCAGGGGATCGGCGTCCGTCCGGCGAGATATTCGTCGGCGAACTGGTCGATCACCGTGTCGCGGAAGCGGCTTTCATGATCATGGACGTGATGCGCGAAACCCAGCCGGTCGGCGACCGCTCGGGCGTCGCGGATATCCTGCCCGGCGCAACACGCCCCGACGCGCTTCGCTTTCGCGCCATGATCGTAGAGCTGGAGCGTCACGCCGATCACCTCGGCGCCCGACCGTGCGGCGAGCGCGGCGACGACGCTCGAATCGACTCCGCCCGACATCGCGACGACGACTCGCCGGTTCTTCAGCGGTTCGGCAAGCTGGAAGTCGGCGCGGGCGAGGCCGTCGGGGGCGGAAATCGTCTCGATCATGGTCGGCGCCATCTAGGGATGCGAACCTCAAAATACCAGCTTTTCCGCGCTGTGCGTCAAGATATTGACGCCGGTTAAGCTTCGCTAACAGGGGCTGAAACGGGCATTTACTGGACCTTAGCTCCTCTGATCTAGACAGGCTGCATGAACGCCAGCCCGTCAAATATCCCGCAGCTTTCCGCCGCGACGAGCCTGTCGAACCCCGGCTTCGACATCCTGCTCGCCGTGTCGGAAGCACGCCAGTCGGCGCTGCCAACCGTGCGCATGGTGCGCGCGCAGGCGACTCGCGAACGCCACGCGGAAAAGATCGGCGCGCTGCGCGACATGCTGCTCGGCACCGCCCCCGCCGCGGCGTCCGAGGGCGTCCGGCCGGCGCGCTTCTTCGACTTGTCGGACCCCGCGAACGCCCTGTCCGAAACTGTGAATGACCTGTTTACCAGAGGGTTTCAGCCGATGTTGAGTCCCGCCGATCTACATCCCCTCTTGTCGGCTCGCCCGATCCCCCACGACGAAGATTAATGGAATGAATATGATCGAGAATCAGAAAATCCGGCCCGCACAGGTCATCGGTCCGCTCGGCGAACCGTTGACGCTCGACTCGCTGCCGCCGCCGACGACCACCCGCTGGGTCGTTCGCCGCAAGGCAGAGGTCGTCGCCGCGGTCAACGGCGGTCTGCTGACTGTCGATGAAGCGTGCGAACGCTATGGCCTGACGCTCGAGGAATTTGCCGGCTGGCAGCGGTCGATCGACCGCAGCGGTATGCCGGGTCTCCGCGTCACGCGCATCCAGCACTACCGCGACCTCTATGAGCGCCAGCAACGCTTCTGATAAAAGGACGCGCCCGAAGGGGTCATGAAGGGGGCGCCTGCGGGCGCCCTCTTTTTTGCCCAAAATCCCGCGATTTCCGCGGCTTCGAAAATTCGATGCAACCTTGCCATTCACCGGGCGTTAAGCCCCCGAGTCAATTTTGGAGAGAACTCGATATGCGCAAGATGATCATCGCCCTCACCGCCGCATCGGCCCTGGCGCTCGGCGCCTGCCAGAGCAAGGAAGCCGACAAGGTGGAGGACCAGGCCGAAGCCCAGGCCGACGCGATCGATGCCCAGGCCGACGCAATGCCTGAGGGCGCCGCCAAGGAAGCCACCGAAGCCAAGGCCGACGCCGTCGAAGCCGCGGGCGAGGAAAAGGCGAACGCGATGGACGATAACGGCGAAATCGCCCCGTCCGAGGTCAAGGACGCCACGACGGCTCCCGCCGAAAAGAAATAAGGAGCTCCGCGATTGGGTCGCGGAAGGGCGCCCGGCGAAAGCCGCGGCGCCCTTTGCTTGTCCGCCGCCCGCCGAATTCATCCCCCTGTGCGCCACGTCACCGCGACGTCATGCCGTCGCGGCTAGAAGGGATTCGCGAGGGGGCGATCCAAGCTCCGTCACGCTCCCTCCCGCCGCGGTCTGCGACCCGCCGCGGCGGGCAGGACTAGCCCCAAATCTTCAAACCCCCAATTGCTCGAACACATGCTGTACGCCCGGCGCATCGGTGTCGGCGCGCAGCGCCGCGATCGCCGCTCCGACATCGAGACAATATTCGGCAACCCCGGCGCTCTCGCCTTTCCATGTCCCGCCCAATGCATGAACGAGGCGTGACGCTGCGTGATTCTCCGACAAGGTGTGGACATCGAGCCCGATCAGACCCTCGGCATGGCAGTCGACGAGCAGCGCGGCGGTCATCATACGTGCCAGTCCCTTGCCGTGGAACTCGTCGAGTACCGCGACCGAATATTCGCCGACGCGGCCATCGGGCTGGTTGCGCACCGCATGGACCGCGCCGATCGCGGGCCATCCGGGGCATTCGCTGCAGATCGCGCCCCAGGCGATATGATCATGCCCGTCGACGTCGGCGAGTCGGTGGACGACCTCGTCGGGCAAGGCCGGCGCGGGGGAGAAAAAGCGCAAATAGCGCGATTCGGCCGACAGCCTGGCGATCCCGTCGCGAATGCGCTCCTCGTCGTCGGGCTTGATCGTGCGCAGGCACACGCGCGTCCCGTCGGTCAACGCGCTGTGGATGACGATGCCGTCGATCGGCCTTGCACGGGCTTCGGTCATAACGGACGCTCTTTACGGATGGGACGGAAGCGAAGCTAATCCGGGCGCGATCCGCCCGCAATCCCGTTGCTGGATCGCGATCCTCACGCCCGAATATTTATGCGCTGTCGGGCGACCGGCCCGCCGAGCAAATTGCCGACCATGCCGAAGACCTTGCCAGCCGCCAGGACTTCCAGCATGATCGGTCGTTCGCGGCCCGTCGCCGCGCCGAGGTCGCGCAGAAATTCCATGGCTAAAAAAGAGTGCCGCGTCACCGCGTCGTGCAACGGCGTGCCGAAACTATTGTTCGCGATCCGCGAGCTTGGCGGCGGCACCCTGCTGCTCGTCCTGCGCGGCAGCGAATATCCGATCGCGATCGGCGGCAAGATGCACCGCGTCGTCGAGCAGCGCTATTCGCTCCACATCGACCCGGTGTCGGGTTACGTCACGGTCAAACATTCGCTCCGCCTTTCGGACCGGCGGATCGTCGCCTTCGCGGCCTTCTCGCACGAAAACTCCGCCGTCCGGGCCTGGCCGGTCTTCTCGCGCCTCGCTCCCGATCTTCGTGCAAAAGCCTACGACCTCAAGGGCGCGCCGTCGGACCGCGATCTCGCCATCGCCGACTATAATCCACACGCCGCCAGCCTTGGCTATTCGGTCGTCGCGCATCGCGGGCAGAAACTGGCCGCATCGGGGGATCTCGCCCCCGCCACCCTTGCGCGCCTCTCCTTCGGCGCCTTCGACATTTCGATCGTCGCGCGCACGCTCGATCGTCCCTCTGCCGACGGCGCGCTGATGCACCACAGCGCCGACGCTCCCATCGCCAGCGCCGGCGACGACACCATGGCCGAGCGGGATCTCGTCCACTTCATGGAAACGGCGCTCGGCCAGCTTCTCGCCGCCGACCGGCAGCCGGCACAGCGCGGCCGACTCGCGGGCTGAGCCCCGGCACCGGAATCCGCTTTCCTACAATGTTCCAATATGGTTCGTGATGGTCATATCACAAACCAAGGAGCATCGTCATGCGACAGGAAATTCTTCCGCCCCTCCCCGCCGACCCCGAAGCGATGGACGAAATCGCGAACGACGAGCTCCCCGAAGAGCTTGCTTTCACCCCCGTCGAGCAACAGGCGAAGCGCTGGTCGGGCATCAACGCGCAGAAACAGCGCCTCTTCATCGCGCAGCTCGCGGCGACCGGCGCGGTCAGCATCGCGGCAAAGGCGATCGGCCACAGCACCTCCGCGCTCTACCAGCTCCGCAAGCGCGACGGCGCGGAGAGTTTCGCCGCGGCGTGGGACCGCGCGGTGGAGGCGGGCGCGCGCCGCGTCGCCGACCTGCTCATGGAATATGCCATCTATGGCGTGCCCGAGACGATCTCGAAGCGGGGTCGGGTGATCATCGAGCGCCGCCGCCCGAATGTCCGCGCGATGCAGCATATCGCCGCCAGCCGCTTTCCCGCGAATTTCGGCGGCATCGACCCCGCCGACGGCCGCCCCGCCACCGCGATCCCGCACGCGGTCCGCCGCCTGCGTGAGACATGGCGCGCCGAGTGGGAGGCCGAGCGACAAGCCGCGCAGCAGGCCGAAATGCGCGACCATGCGGAGCGCGCGCGTCGGCAGGAATCCGAACTGGACGACCGCCTCCGCACCATCCGCACCGGATATCAACGCGGGATTTCGCACGACCCGGTCAAGCGCGCCGCGTGGGACATGCTCGCCGGCCCCGGCACCGACTGGGACGCGCTACGCCGCGAGGACGCCTATACCAACCCGCAAAAGCATGAGTGGCACATATACCACCCCGACATGATCCTCCCCTTCGCCGCAGGCGCGGGCCATATCGACTGGCAGGCGCACGAAGGCGGCGACCTGTCGCACCCGAACCCGCCCCCCGCCGCTTGCGTCCCCGGGGCGGAGGGCGGCGAAGAGGACGAATTCTGGTTCAAACGCTATGAGGATCATATCGTCGAGGGCGAGGCCGACGAGCGCGACCCCGCCCCCGCAACAGCCACCCCCGGAGTCGCCCGCAACGACCTCCGCCGGGCCGCCCGCACCTTGCGCGACCGCGCCGAAGCCTGGCAAGCCGCGCGTCGTCCGGTGTACCAGCACCCCCACGGCTTCCTCGCCGACACCAGCCAATGCGGCGGCGCCACGGGAATCGAACGCTACACCGCCCGCCGCCGCATCGAACGCACGATCGCCGAGCTCGAACGCGAATGGAATGCGGCGTACAGCGAGGAAAGCTGGGCGGCGTGGAAGGCGGGCGATGGCGCCGCCGCCAAGACCGACAGCGCGGGAGGCGAGCAATGAGCCTCGAACGCGCCCTCGACGAAAACCGCATCTGTGCCCGCTTCGGCCGCATCGTCCGGATCGACTGGATCCAGCCGCGCGAGCCCTATGGCGGCTGGACCGACGCCGCGCATCTCGAACCCGAGCCGGTGCAAACCTGCACCTCGGTCGGCCGCCTCGTCCGCGACGACGACTGCGTAAAGATCCTCGCCGCCTCGGCGATGATCGTCGGGGATGAGGAGCGCATCATGCTGAGCGGGATCATCGAGATTCCGGCGCGGTGCGTGGTGCGGATTGTTAGGTTGGAGGAGCGCGGAGCCTGAGTTGGCCAATTTCACACCGTCCGTTTTTAAATGGAAGTCAGCGATGGCAGGCGTCGTCCACGCCACTTCTATTGAACGGTCACTACCTTCCTCGTCAGTTCGGCGCCAAGAGAGCCCCCGGCGTGTGTTGGCGCGACATTCAGCCAACCCGATCGGTATCTTCACGCTCA
Source organism: Sphingopyxis sp. H073 (assembly GCF_001468395.1). Taxonomy (GTDB): domain Bacteria; phylum Pseudomonadota; class Alphaproteobacteria; order Sphingomonadales; family Sphingomonadaceae; genus Sphingopyxis. The sequence goes on from NZ_LNSG01000006.1 coordinate 10,899, forward strand.
GTTCGCCGTCGACTGGGATTAACGAAGGTTGGTGGCCACATAAACCGACCAAATAGGGCATCGACATCGCCCGCCACATTGTATCCGTCGGCAAAATTCATGCTCATGCCATGATCGGCGCCCCACTGCCTTGGAGGACAATTATACCCTTCCGCTTCCGCGGCGTGTCGGGGCGTGCGACCCCGACGGGACGGGTGTCCAAACCGGATGTCGTCGCGCCCCGGTCGATGACGGCCGACGACCGCAGGCCCGGGGCGGAACGGCGTCCATTCATCCTGCCTTTGAAAAGGCCGTCGGCGCCAACAGTTCGTTGCTGATATTCTGTACGATAGGACCGTCCTTCTCGGTTTCGGCGCTGACCGCCAGCCATTCGGGATCGGCCAGGAATGCGGCCCACCGCTTTTCGCGATCGGCAACGCTGTCCCAGGCGAGCATGTATGTCAGCCGCTGGCTGCTCTCGCCGACCAGCGTCGTCCAGAATCCGGCCTGACGGATGCCGTGCTTGTCCCAGATTCGCAGTGTGTGGTTCTGGAATCGCGCAAGCAACGCCGGCAGTCGACCCGGGATGGCCTCATAGACGCGCAGTTCGTAAATCATCGATCGTTCCTTTCTTCCTTGGGAGCCGGGAGCGTCGCCCCGCAAAGGGGGCGACGCTCCGGAGGACTTAGTGGCCGGCGCTCTGCCCGCCGTCGACGTGGAGGATCTCGCCGGTCACGAAATTGGCGCCGTCGAGGTAAAGGACGGCATCGACGATATCGCGGATGTCGCCCATCCGGCCGACCGGATGCAGGCCTGCGAGAAACTCGTGCGTTTCAGGCGCGTGCATCGGCGTCTTGATGATGCCCAACGCCACGGCGTTCGCGCGAATGCCCCGCGAGGCATATTCGATCGCAAGGCTCTTGGTCGCGGCATTGAGGCCGCCCTTGGTGAGCGATGCCAGGACCGACGGCACCTTCGAATTCGCCTGGTCGATCAGGCTTGTCGAAATCTGCACGACGTGACCGCTGCCCTGCTTCTCCATCGCCGCGATTGCATGCTGGCTGATGAAGAAGAAGCCGTTGAGATTGGTCGCCAGCACCTGCGCATATTGCTCGGCGGTGTAGCCGGTGAACCCGCTCGCGACGAAGATGCCGGCGTTGTTGACCAGCGTGTCGACGCGGCCGAACTTGGCGAGCGCCTCATCAATCACCCGCTTCCCGGTCTCAGGGTCGCCGATGTCGCCGGCGACAGTCAGCAAGTCAGGGTTCGATGACGGCTTGATCGACCGGGACGTGGCAACAACGCGATAGCCGCGATCGAGAAACGCCTCGACGAGGCTGGCACCGATGCCCTGCGATGCGCCGGTCACGACGGCGACTTTGCGTGGATCATTCATATCTTCAACTCCTGTTTTATTGGCCCGGCGCACGATTGCACCGCTGGCAACTATTTAGATTGCACCAGATATCGTAGGAATAGCCGCTGCTTGGCATGCACTGTTCCGCAAAACGGATGAATGTGCGCCTGATCCGTGCTATCGGGGCGTGGCTGGCGGGTTTGCAGGAGGCATAGGGTGGATCGGATCGACGCGATGAAAGTATTTCTCGCCGCGCTCGACGAGGGCAGCCTTGCAGGTGCGGGGCGTCTGCTCACGCGCTCCCCGGCAGCGGTCAGCCGTGCCATCGCTTTCCTCGAGGCCCATGTCGGCGTCGAGCTGTTGCACCGGACCACTCGTTCGATCCGCCTCAGCGAGGCCGGCGAGCGCTATGCGATTGCCTGCCGCAGAATTCTGACCGAGCTGGAAGAGGCGGACGTCGTCGCTGTGGGCGAGCGCTCGGCACCAAGGGGCATCCTGACCATATCGGCGCCGCCCATCAGCGGCGAAGACATATTGCGGCCGCTAGTCGACGAGTTTCTCGAACTCTACCCCACCGTCTCTGTGCGCTTGCTCCTGCTCGATCGGCACGTGAATATGGTGGAAGAGGGCATCGACATTGTCCTGCGCGTCGCACAGCTCCCCGATTCCGCGTTGATTGCAACGCGGGTCGGCGCCGACGTCAGGAAGGTGGTCGTCGGCTCGCCGGACTATCTCGCCAACCATCCGCCGATTCGCGAACCTTCCGACCTTGCCGGGCACAGCATCATCGCCTTCTCAAATCTGGGGCTCGATTCATGGACGTTCACCCCCGCCAAGGGCGCGAGTGTTCCACGGACGGTCACCTTCACGCCGCGCTTGACCGTGAACACGGTGCGCGCGGCCGCGGCGTCGGCGATAAGCGGAGTCGGACTGACCCGACTCTATTCTTATCATGTTGCCGAGGCGGTCGGGCGCGGCGACCTCAGGGTCGTGCTCGCCAATGCCGAACATCCACCGATGCCCGCACATTTGTTAACCCCGAAGGGGCGCAGCTCGGTGCCCAAGGTGCGAGCCTTTATCGACTTCGCGGCGCCTCGCCTGCGGTCCGAATTCGCGCGACTGGCGACCGAAGCGCGCGCCTTGAGCTCTTTCGTCTACTCGGAGGAGTGAAAGTTCAGAGCAACCGGTACGATCATCCAGCCCTGCGCGCGCTATTATGAGTAGAAGCAAAGGGGGCCGAATTGCACTTGGAGGGCTTTCGCGCATACCGAGGACCGTCGCGCTGTCGGTTGTGGCCGATGCTGTTCTAGGTCGCAACCGCCGACGTGAGGCGCAAGCTACCTAGGCGTCACCCCCCATCGGCAACACCGCAAAAAAAAGCCTCCTGCGGGATGCTTACATTCCTATATATTCGCGCATGCGGCTGGGCCGGTCCAAGCTGCCCCGCAGCTTCGTCTGATTGGCCCATCTGCCTTCTTTCTGCTTCAGTGAAAAAGCGGATTAGGCGTCGTCCCCCATCCGCAGCGCCGCAATAAACGCCTCCTGCGGGATGTTCACATTCCCGTACTCGCGCATCCGCTTCTTGCCCTCTTTCTGCTTTTCGAGGAGCTTCTTCTTGCGGGTCGCGTCGCCGCCGTAGCATTTGGCGGTCACGTCCTTGCGCAGCGCGGCGATGGTTTCGCGGGCGATCACCTTTCCGCCGATCGCGGCCTGGATCGGGATCTTGAACATGTGGCGCGGGATCAGGTCCTTCAGCCGCTCGCACATGCCGCGGCCGCGGCTTTCGGCGCTGCCGCGGTGGACGATCATGCTGAGCGCGTCGACCGGCTCGTTGTTGACGAGGATGCTCATCTTGACGAGGTCGCCGGCGCGGTGGCCGATCTGGTGATAGTCGAACGACGCATAACCGCGGCTGATGCTCTTCAGCCGGTCGTAAAAGTCGAACACCACCTCGTTGAGCGGCAGTTCGTAGGTGATCTGCGCGCGGCCGCCCACATAGGTCAGGTTCTTCTGGATGCCGCGGCGGTCCTGGCAGAGCTTCAGGATCGCGCCGAGATAGTCGTCGGGGACATAGATCACCGCCTCGATCCACGGTTCCTCGATCTCGTCGATCCGGTTGGGGTCGGGCATGTCGGCGGGGTTGTGCAGCTCCATCTCGGTCGGGCCGCCCTCCTTCGACCGGGTGAGCTTCAGCTTGTAAACGACGCTGGGCGCGGTGGTGATCAGGTCGAGGTCATATTCGCGGGTCAGCCGCTCCTGGATGATCTCGAGGTGCAAGAGGCCGAGGAAGCCGCAGCGGAAGCCGAAGCCCAATGCCGCGCTCGTCTCCATCTCGAAGCTGAACGATGCGTCGTTGAGGCGGAGCTTCTGGATGCTTTCGCGGAGCTTCTCGAAATCGTTCGCGTCGGTCGGGAACAGGCCGCAGAAGACGACCGGCTGAACCTCCTTGAACCCCGGCAGCGGGTTCGCCGCGGGCTTTTTCGCGTCGGTCACCGTATCGCCGACGCGCGCCTGCGCGACGTCCTTGATCTGCGCGGTGATGAAGCCGATCTCGCCGGGGCCGATCTCGGTCAGCTCCTCGCGCTTCGGCGTGAAGCAGCCGACGCGGTCGATCAGGTGGGTGGTGCCCGCCTGCATGAACTTGATCTGCTGGCCTTTTTTGAGCACGCCATCGACGACGCGGACGAGGATGACGACGCCGAGATAGGGGTCGTACCAGCTGTCGACGAGCATCGCGACGAGCGGGGCGGCCGCGTCGCCCTTCGGCGGCGGGATCTTCGCGACGATCGCCTCGAGGCATTCCTCGATCCCGATGCCCGACTTCGCCGACGCGAGCACCGCCTCGTCGGCGGGCAGGCCGATGATGTCCTCGATCTCGGCCTTCACCTTGTCGACGTCGGCCGCGGGCAGGTCGATCTTGTTGATCACCGGCACGATCTCATGGTCGTGCTCGATCGACTGATAGACGTTGGCCAGCGTCTGCGCCTCGACCCCTTGCGCCGCGTCGACGACGAGCAGCGCGCCCTCGCACGCCGCGAGCGACCGCGAGACCTCATAGGCGAAGTCGACGTGGCCGGGCGTGTCCATGAGGTTCAGCTCATAGGTCTCGCCATCCTTCGCGGTATATTTGAGGCGCACCGTCTGCGCCTTGATGGTGATCCCGCGCTCCTTTTCGATGTCCATGTTATCAAGGACTTGCGCCGACATCTCGCGCGCGGTGAGCCCGCCGGTGAACTGGATCAACCGGTCGGCGAGCGTGGATTTCCCGTGATCGATGTGCGCGATGATCGAAAAATTGCGGATATGCGAGAGAGGCGTGGTCATCGCGGCCCGTTAGCAGCGGAAAGCCGCGCTGTCAGCAGGCTTGGCTATCGCGTGAGCCAGCGAACGCAATCTTCGCGGACACGCGCGTCGGGATCGGCCAAACCGCACTCCAATATAGCCTCGCGATCATCCGCCACCGCCGCCAGCGCGGCGATCGCGTTTGCACGCACTCTCGGCACCGGGTGGGCTTTCACGAAATGCTCGGCGATGTCCTTGGCGTTGTCGGTCAGGTGGACGGCGCAGCGGAGGAGCATTTCGGTGGGGGTCAGGGTCGGGCGCCGCGCGATCGTGCCGGCTTCGAGATCGACGATATATTGGTCGCGCCAGGGGATATGCTCGCCCTCGTCCATGATGTTGAGGCTGACCGAGAGGCTTTCCGGCGGGAGCTGGCTGTGGACATCGCGGTGGGCGCGGTAGAGCATCATCTTGCCTTCGCCGAGGGCGCTGCGCTCGACGAAGCGGAGGTTCAGCGGCTCGCCGACGCGGCCGTCGACGGCTTCGGCATTATAATCATAATAGTCGCTGACATAGCCGGGGCCCGAGTAGCCGGTGGTCAGGAAGTGGAAATTATGGTCGTGCGGCAGGCCGTAGGCGAAGGCTGCGGGGCCGCTCGCCGCGTACACCGCGTCGCTCGCGGCGGGCCAGAGATTGGCGCGGAGGAAATGCCCGCGCGGGCTGCGGTGGAGGAGGAAGACCTGCGCCGAATAGCGGTTCGCGGCGAGCTGGTCGGTGTAGCTCGCCTTGAGCGCGTCGATGATGCGATCGGCGAGGAAGCTGCGGTTGCGCTGGAGCCCGGCGAGGAGGGCGGCGCAGCGCGCGACGCTGGCCTCGTCGCCGAGGTCGACGCCGCTTTCGTCGAGGCGGGCGGCGATTTCATCGAGGTCGAGCTCGGGACCGGCGGGGGGATCGATCAGGCGGGGCATGGGTCGGCCTTGGCTGGCGGGTAGAGCGCGAGGGTTGCCGTGGCAGCGCGGCGGACCTCGGGGTGCGGATCATCGGCCGCCATATCGGCGAGATGCGGGTGCGCCGCGGCGGGTTCGAGCGCGACGAACTCGCGCATCGCGGACCAGCGCGCCGCAAAATCCTCGCTGCGGGTCTCGGCGGCGAAGAGCGGCGCGGCGTCGCGGCGGCCGAGGTGGCGGAGCAGGGCCAGCGCCATCTGGCGGAAACTGCTGTCGCGGCGCGCGGAGGCGGCGCGGACGAGCTGGCCGCTCGCGATGTCGTAGCTGCGCACCGGAAGCGGCGACGGCGGCTGGACCGCGAGTTCGAGGAGCAGCACGTCGCGGTGCGCATCCGACAGGGTGAAGGCGGTCTGCGCGGTGTCGAGCGTCCAGACCTCATCCGCCGCGACGGCGCGCGGCGGGTCGCTGTGGCAGCGCGACGCCGCGGCGACGATGAATGCCCCCGCCACCTCGCCCGGCGTCAGCGCGACATGGTGGAAGCGGACCTTGGCGCCGCCGTCGGCAAGGATGCGGACCGCCGACCGGCCGGGAATGAAGAGCGCCTTCGTCGGCGCAGCGAAGTGCGCGGGCTGGATTTGCAACGTCAGGCGGATCGCGCCGCGTTCGGCGAGGATGAGCCCGCCGGCCGCCTCTTCCCCGCCGACGACCCGCATCGGAACGCGCGCGAAAGGATCAGCGGCGGCCAGCGCCAACCCCGCGTCGAGGCGTTCGACCAGCCAGCCGGTATCGGCGAGCCAGGGCGTCAGAGCCGCGACGGCTTCGTCGGGCGACGCCCCAGCGGCGGAATCGATCGCAGCGACCAGGCCGCCGGGCGACGCATCTTCGGCCCGCCAGCGCGCATCGAGTTCGGCCGTCGCGGCGCGAAGACGTTGGCGGCGCAATGCGTCTGCGCGCGGGTAATGGTCGTGACGGGACGGCTGGGCGGTCATCGGCTGCTCCGGCAAGGGTGCGGGCGGCGCGATGGGCCGCCCGCGTCCCGATCAATCGTGGATGATCATGATCACGGTCACGCCGACCTCGAACACCGAGGCGTTCGCCGAGGTGCTGTCTCCAGCGAACGATCCGAAAAGCCCGACATGGGTGTCGAGCAAAGGTAGGGCGTCGATGTCGATGGCGGGTACGTCCATATGAGGCTCCTGTGCGGGACGGCGGCGAGAGGTGCCGCCGGTGACGGGCTAGGAAAGGGCGCGGCGCGCGCACAGTTAACTTCTCGTAATTCCTCCCATGTCGCTGGTCGAAGCGCGGTTGCCCGATGGGCAGCGCCGCTTAGGGTGCGACGATCGAAACGGAGAGAAAAGCCATGCGCCGTACGATTGCCGCCACCCTTGGCATGTTGATGATGGCACCGTCGATTGCCGCCGCCGAGACCCTGCTCGTCGGCAACAAGGGCGAGGACACGTTGAGCCTGATCGCGCTCGATAGCGGCGCCGAGCTGGCGCGGGTGCCGACCGGCAAGATGCCGCACGAGATTGCGGTCTCACCCGACGGGAAGCAGGCGGCGGTCGTGGCCTATGGTGCGACGACGATCGACATCGTCGACATTGCGAAGCGAGTGAAGCTGCGGACGATCGACCTCAGCCCGAACCAGCGGCCGCACGGCCTGCTGTGGCTCAGTGACGGGCGACTCGTGGCAACGGCCGAGGGGAGCCAGTCGGTCGCGGTGATCGCGCCGGGTGGGACGGTGACGTCGATCGCGACAGGACAACAGGGCACGCACATGATCGTCGTCGCGCCCGACAATCGCACCGCCTACACCGCCAATATCGCGTCGGGGACGGTGAGCGTGCTCGACCTCGCCGCGGGCAAGAAGCTGCGCGACCTCGCCGTGGGCGGCAAGCCCGAGGGATTGTCGCTGACGAAGGGCGGGCGCGAGCTGTGGGTCGGCGACCTGTCGGCGCCGCGCGTGCAGGTGTGGGATACGGTGAAGGGCGAGAAGATCACCGAACTGGCGGTCGATCCGGTCGCGATCCGCGTGCTGGCGAGCCCCGACGGCAAATGGGTCGCGACGAGCAATATCGGCAAGGGCACGATCAGCCTGTTCGACGCCGAAACGCGCGCGCCTGTAAAGGTGATCGCGGTGTCGGAAGGCGATGCGGCGCGGCAGGTTACCTTGCTGTGGAGCCGCGATTCAAAGCGGCTCTACGCGGCCGAAACGGGGGTCGACAAGGTCGCGGAGATTGATGTCGCTACGGGAAAGGTGCTGCGGCGGATCGCGGCAGGGACGAATGGCGACGGACTGGCGATCGCGCCCTGACCTTTTCTAGCGCCGCTCCCAAAAGTCGAACACCGCCTGTTGCTGCTCGCGGATGAAACGCGCCGCGGCGGCGCCTTCCCATGGCCCGTCATAGCCGAGGAGCAGCGCGGTGCCGCCAACCCACCAGCCCTGCCCTGGCAGCCGGTCGCTCTCGCGCACCACCAGCACGGCGAGGTCGGGCTCGCCGTCGATCGCGCAAAGCCGGTCGACCTCTTCGAGCGTGCGGCAGACCGCGCGCATCTTGGGGCGCGTGAAGCGGAAACCGAGGTCGCCGAGCAGTTCGGAATAGCTGACGCTGCGTCCCTCGCGTGCAGCCTCGGTCAGGATCGCGCGGATCCGCGGCGCATCGCCGAGTGCGCCGACGTCCGCCGCGCTTTCGGCGGCACCTAGGCCCCGGTCTTTGGCGGCCATGGAAGGAAGCCCGAGGTGCGCTGGACATAGTCGGCATAGCCGGGGCGGCTCTTGTGCAGCTCCCGCTCGAGCAGCGCCTTGCCCGACCAGCGGGTGAGCGTGAAGGTGAGGAAGATCGGGCCGATGACGGTGGCGAGCGCGATGCCCCAGCCCATGTCGGCGGCGATCAGCCACAGCCCCCACCAGGTCAGCGCATCGCCGAAATAATTGGGGTGGCGCGTGTAGCGCCAGAGCCCGGTATCGAGCACGCGGCCCTTGTTCGCCGGATCGCGGCGGAAGGCGTTCAGTTGCGCGTCGCCGATGCTCTCGAACGCGATTCCCGCGAGCGCGATCGCGGCGCCCGCCCAGGCGAGCGGGCCGGCCGCATGGCTCATCGTCGCGCTCGCCCAGATGCCGAGCTGCGCGGGCAGACAGGTGATGAAAAGCAAGGGCGCCTGCATCAGGAATACCATCACCAGCGCCGCGACGGGCCAGTTCCAGCCGCGCTGCTTCATGACGCCGCCCAAAATCTTCGCATAGCGCGGATCCTCGCCATGCGCGCGCCAGCGCAGGAACAGATGGATCGCAAGCCGCAGCCCCCAGAGCGTCACGAGCCCGAGGAGCAACTGTGCATGCACGCCCTCGACGCCGACCTGCAACGCGCTGCCCCATGCGAGCAGCACCATGCCGAACGCCCAGAAGGCGTCGATGAACGAGACGTCGCGGATCGCGACGGCGATGCCCCACAGGATCAGGATCACCGCAATCAGCCCGGCAAAATTGAGACCGAGCAGCGTCAGCCCTTCGCTCATCGGTGCGCTCCTTATGCCTCGTCGCTTCCCAATATATCGTCGATCGAACGCACCGCGCGCTCGGGGAATTTCGGGATACATCCCTTATAGACGTCGAACACCTTCATCATGTCGGCGCGAAAGTCGCCCGTCGGCCAGATCAGCGGCCCGAGCCCGCCGGTCTTGCTGCCATAATCCATCAGCCCGACGACCATCGGGACCTTGGCCGCCATCGCGATCTGGTAAAAGCCGGTGCGCCATTTCTTCGCCTTGCCGCGCGTCCCTTCGGGCGCGACGGTCAGCATGAATTCGGCGCGGCGCGCAAATTCGTCGGCCATCTGCTGAACGACGTTGCTCGCATGGCGGCGGTCGACGGGCACGCCCCCCATCTGTTTCATGAAGCCGCCGATCGGCCATCGGAACAGCGACAGCTTGCCCATGAAATGCGGGCGCACGCCCAGGTCGGCGGTGAGCCCCAGATAATTCACGAAATCCCAGTTGCTGGTATGCGGCGCGGCGATGATGATGAAGCGCCGGGGCTCGGGAACCTCGCCCACCGCCTTCCAGCCGCGCAGCCGGTAGAGCAGCAGCAGCAGGCGCCGCACGGCGCGCGCCACCAGTCCCGGCGGATCGTCTTCGATGCTCGTCAAAATTCTCTCCCTGCCCCGCACTTGCGCGAAAGCCGCGCCCCGCGCAAGCGGCTTGCGGGCCGCGCTGCTTTCTGCTCCCTTCGCCTCGACAGGGGAGACGAGCCGCATGAAAACGCTGACCGCATTGCTGACCTCCATGCTGCTGGTTGCGGCACCCGCCGCGGCGAAGGAGGCGCCGCCGCGCCCCGACCAGATCGCCTTCCGCGACATCTATAAGGAACTCGTCGAAACCAACACGACACTGTCGTCGGGCAGTTGCACGCTCGCCGCGCAGCGGATGCTCAAACGCTTTCAGGCGGCGGAGTTTCCGGGCGACCAGCTCATCCTGTTCATGGAAGAAGGGCACCGCGAGGAAGGCGGGCTCGCGGTCGTATATCCGGGCACGAACCCGAAGGCGAAAGCGATCCTGCTCGTCGCGCACATCGACGTCGTCGAGGCGAAGCGCGAGGATTGGGAGCGCGATCCCTTCACGCTGATCGAGGAGGACGGCTATTTCTATGGCCGCGGCACGTTGGACGACAAGGCGCAGGCGGCGGTGTGGGTCGATACGCTGCTGCGTTTCAAGAAAGAGGGCTACAAGCCGAAGCGCACCGTGAAGCTCGCGCTCACCTGCGGCGAGGAGACCAATGGCGCGTTCAACGGGGTCGAGTGGCTCGCCGCGAACAAGCGCGACCTGATCGACGCCGAATTCGCGCTGAACGAAGGCGGCGGCGGCGACAGCGACGGCAAGGGGAAAGTGCTCGGCCAGTCGGTGCAGGTCGGCGAGAAGACCTTCGCCAACTTCCGCCTCGAAACGCGCAACCCCGGCGGGCACAGTTCGGTGCCGGTGCGCGACAATGCGATCTACCAGCTCGCGCGAGCGCTGACGAAGATCGACGAACATGAATTTCCGGTCGAAATGACCGACACGACGCGGCGCTTCTTCACCGAGGCCGGGGCCGCCCGCGGCGACGCGATCGGCGCGGCGATGGTCGCGCTGGCGAAGAACCCGGCGGACAAGACCGCCGAGGCGGTCGTCAACACCGACCGCTTCCTGCACGGCAATATCCGCACCACCTGCGTCGCGACCTTGCTCGATGGCGGCCATGCGCCGAACGCGCTGCCGCAGCGCGCCGGGGCGAACGTCAATTGCCGCATCTTCCCCGGCCACAGCATCGAGAGCATTCGCGACGAGCTGATGAGGGTGATCGGCGATCCCGGCGTCACGATCACGCAGCTGCCGCCGAAGCGCCCCACCCCGCCGCAGCCGCCGCTCGATCCCAAGATCATCGGACCGATGGAAAAGCTGGTCGCGAAGTACTGGCCGGGGCTGAAGGTCATCCCGTCGATGGCGAACGGCTATACCGACGCGACCTTCCTCGGCGCCGCGGGCATCCCGACCTATGGCATTCCCGGCATCTGGGGCGATCCCGACGGCAATGGCGTCCACGGGCTCAACGAGCGGATCGAGGTGAAATCGCTCTATGTCGGGCGCGACTTCATGTTCGACCTGGTGAAGGCCTATGCCAGCAAGCCCTAACCGACGAAAGCGCGTTCGATCACGAAGTCGCCGGGCGCGGCGTTCGATCCTTCCTTGAAGCCGAGCGCGGCGAAGCGCGCCTGCAGGTCGCGGATCATCGCCATGCTGCCGCACATCATGATGCGGTCGCTTGCCGGGTCGAAATGATGCGGGCCGGTCAAAGGCGGGCCGAACAGCCGGGCATTGTCGATCAGCGCGTCGATACGGCCTTCGTTGCGGAAGGGCTGGCGCGTCACGGTCGGCAGATAGTGGAACTGCAGCAACGCCTGATCCCGCACCAGCGGATCGCCCGCGAGCTGGCTTTCGAGCTCTTCGCGGAAGGCGAGGTCGCTGACCTGCCGGACACAATGGACGAGCACGATCTGGCTGAAACGGTCGTAAATGTCGGGATCGCGTGCGAGGCTGAGGAAGGGCGCGAGGCCGGTGCCGGTCGCGAGCAGGAAAAGCCGCTTGCCGGGCAGCAGCGCATCGGCGACGAGCGTACCCGTCGGCTTGCGGCCGAGATAGACGGGGTCGCCGGGCTGGATCTTCTGCAACCGCGAGGTCAACGGGCCGTCGGGCACCTTGATCGACAGAAATTCGAGCTCGTCCGACCAGGCGGGGCTGGCGATCGAATAGGCGCGCAGCAGCGGCCGCCCCTCGCCGCCCGGCAGGCCGATCATCACGAACTCACCCGAGCGGAAGCGGAAACTCGCCGGGCGGCTGATCGAGAAGCTGAACAGATGGTCGTTCCAGTGGCGGAGGCGCAGCACCTCCTCGACAGTCAGCGAGGCGGAGGGGGCCAGCTTGGCGGCGGCGGCGATACGGTCACTCATCACTTTGAACTTTCCTGACAGGTCATGGCACCGGCCGCGAGGACCGGCATGTCGAACCCCGCCGCGATCAACCGGCGGGCCCTGGTTTCCATCGCCTTCGCGATCGGGCCGACGCTGTCACCGTCGGCGAGCAGCGCGCGTGTCGCGCATGCCCGGGCACCCTCCCCAAGCGAAAACCGGTGCCCGAGTCCAAGCAGAATTGCTTGATCCTCTGAAATCTGGAGGCATGGCATCGGCGCGAGCGCGAGTTGCCGGACCGCGCCGTGGGCGGGCTTATATGTTATTGCGAGGTATTTGCAATAACAAGGCGTCACGCGTTGAAATTCCGATGTGGCGGCGCTGCAGGAGATCGGGGCGGCCGCGAAACTCGGCGATTGCCCCGCCCTCCCCCGCGCGGCATGATGGCGGCAGGGGGACAGGGACCGATGCCGGCGCAGGTGTTCATCAGCTATTCGTCAAAAGACCGGACGATCGCGAACATGCTGTGCGCGCTGCTCGAGGAACGCGGGCATCGCTGCTGGATCGCGCCGCGCGATATCGTGCCCGGGACGTCGTGGGGCGAGGCGATCATCGATGCGCTCAAATCCTCGACCCTCTTTGTCCTCGTCTTCTCGCGCCACGCCAATGAGTCGCCGCAGATATTGCGCGAGGTCGAGCGCGCGGTGCACCTTGGCCTGCCGATCCTCCCCTTCCGCATCGAGGATGTGATGCCCGAACGCAGCCTCGAATATTTCATGAGCGTGCCGCACTGGTTCGACGCGCTGTCGCCGCCGGTCGAGGATCATGTCGACAAGCTGGCCGACGTTGTCGCGATGCTGATCGCGGGGCCGAAGACCGGCTATGTCCCCGGCAAGCCGCGCGGGGCGAAGCGGCTGTCGTGGAACAACGGGCTGGTGCGCGCGGTCGCGGGCGGGGCGGCGCTCGCGGTGTTGCTGCTCGCCGCGTGGCTCGGGGGGCTGGCGCCGCCCGCCTCGCCGGTCGGCTGGATCGCGGCGTTGCTTGCGCTCGCGATCCCGGCCGGCGTCGCCGGGAGTGGCCAGGTGACATGGTGGACGACGCGCGCCATGCGGGGGGCACTGCTTGCCCTGCTGCTCGTCGCAGCGGGCGTCTATGGCTGGGCGTCGTCGTCCTATGTCATCGCGGGCGAGCAGGGCGCGCCGCTGGTGCGTGGCACCGAATGCACGCTGGATGCGAAGCTGGTGTATGAAAGCGAATGCCCCGACCTGCCGTCGGACGCGCTCGCCGACGCCGCCTATGATCCGGCGACGCTGTGGACCGCGGCGTCGATCGGGCGCGTGAAATGGATGCTGGGGGGAAGCTGGGGGTTGATCGCCGCAGCCGCCAGCCTGCTCGTGACGGGCTGGCTGGGCGGGCCGCGGCGGCTGAAACAGGAGGGTTGAGATGCGCAGGATCCGGATGCTGATGCTGGTCGCGGCGCTCGCGTCGCCGGTCGCGGCTGGCGCGAAGGAGCCGATCGGCGCGGCGGGGCTCAAGGCGATCGAAGCGAAGGTGCCGCCGCAAGGCTGGTATCCCGACGGCTATTACGACATCCGCATCGCCGCGGAGGGGCAGATTGCCGATTTCCCGCGCGACACTCTGACGATGGACTGGGGCGACGGCCAGCCGCCCTATTATGACGTGATCGACTGCAACGCCGAATATGTCAGCCTCGACGAGACCGACCCGCTGACCGCGCGCTATGGCGGGGTGGCACTCGAGGTCGCGCGGCTGCGCGCCGAGTTCGAGCGGATGAAATATCCCGTCGCGGTCTATGCCGAACCCCTGCTGGCGTTCGAAAAAGCGATGATCGAGGATGCGAAGGCCGCGCCCGAACCGATGAGCGAGGCGGACATCGCCGCCGCCGATGCCGCGATGGAAGCCGATGTGTCGGATGCGGCGGCAGAGCCCGCCGACGGGGGCGGTTTTGAAAACGATCCCTATTACCGGCTCGCCCAGGCGGTCGAGGCGAACCGCGCGCGGCTCGCGCCGAAACTGCCGAAGGTCGTCGCCGACGGCGGCTGCGGCGCGGGTGAAGGCAATCCGGTGGTCGTCCGCACCAGCCCGCCGCAGGGCGAGGTGCTGATGATCAACGCCTTCGCCTTCAAGGTTTGCACGCGCAAGAAGCCCGATCCGTGGGACCGTTTCGCGTGCAAGTGGAACGAGATAGAGACCGGCGTCGACCAGACGCTGTCGGGCCGGTACGTCTATCAGGTCAAATGGCCCGATGGCACGGTGCGCAAGGGGACGCGCGAAATCGCGCCGAGCTATGACGACGAACCGAAGGTTACGGTCACCTTCAAGAAGACGGGAAGCTAGCTTCCCGGCCCTTCGTAAGCCTCAACGATCCGCCCGACGATCGGGTGGCGGACGACGTCGGCGCTGGTAAAACGGCTGACATTGATCCCTTCCAGCCCTTCGAGCCGCGCCACGGCGTCGGCAAGACCGGAGGTTGCGGGCACCGGCAAGTCGACCTGTTTCGGGTCGCCGCAGATCACCATGCGGCTGTTCATGCCGAAACGCGTCAGGAACATCTTCATCTGCGGTATCGTCGTGTTCTGCGCCTCGTCGAGGATGATGAAGGCGTCTGCCAGCGTCCGGCCGCGCATGAAGGCGAGCGGCGCGATCTCGATCTCTCCGCTCGCGATGCGGCGCTCGACCTGTTCGGCGGGCAGGCAGTCGTGGAGTGCGTCGTAGAGCGGGCGCAGATAGGGATCGACCTTTTCCTTCATGTCACCGGGCAGGAAGCCGAGCTTCTCGCCCGCCTCGACCGCCGGGCGCGAGAGGATCAGCCGTTGGACGCTACCGGTAATGAGCTGCGCGACCGCCTGCGCGACCGCGAGATAGGTCTTGCCGGTGCCCGCCGGGCCCAGTGCGAAGATCACGTCGTCGCGCGCCAGCGCATGCATATAGGGAACCTGCGAAGGCGCGCGCGGCACGATCGTCTTCTTGCGCGTGCGGATCATCACCGTCGGCGCTTCGCTGACGTCATGGCGGATGATGCCCGCCAGCGTCGGCTGCGCGGACATCGCGATCACCGCGTCGACCAGCCCCGCGTCGGCCTCTTCGCCGCGCTCGATCCGGCCATAAAGTTCGGTCAGCACGTCGCGCGCCCGCGCCGCCGCTTCCGCCTCGCCTTCGATCTGCACGCGGTTGCCGCGCGCCGAGATATAGACGCCCAGCCGGTTCTCGATCGCGACGAGGTTACGGTCGAACTCCCCGAACAAAATGCCCAACAGCTGCGTTCGCTCGAATTCCGCGGTCAGTTTGACACGGTCGCCGGGTTCGGCGGGGGGGGCGGCAGTCAGGGGGCGTTTCGACACGTGGGCAGGTCTCCTTCAAAGGATGGCACAACTCTACTCCCGCGAGGGCGGGAGTCCATCACCGATGCTCTCGAAATTCGACGGACGGAGCAGAAAACTCCGCGGCCCATTCAGGCGACCGCTTCGACCAGCGGCTCGGCGCCGAGGCTGTTAGGGCCGGCCGAGGTGATCCGCACGTCGACCATGTCGCCGATCGCGAGCCCCGGCGCGGTGACGTGCACCGACTGGAGCCAGGGCGACTTGCCGATGAGCTGGCCGTCATGCTTGCCCTTGCGTTCGAGGAGCAGGCGCGTCGTGCGGCCGACGGTCGCCTGATTGAACGCCTGCTGCTGTTCGTTGAGCAGGGCCTGCAGGCGCTGGAGGCGGTCGTTCATCACGACTTCGTCGATCTGGTCGCCCATCGTCGCGGCGGGCGTGCCGGGACGGCGCGAATATTTGAAGCTGTACGCCATCGCGTAATTGGTCGCGCGAACGATATCGAGCGTCGCGAGGAAATCCGCTTCGTTCTCGCCGGGAAAGCCGACGATGAAGTCGCCCGAGATCGCGATGTCGGGGCGCACGGTGCGGACGCGTTCGATGACCTTCAGATAGCTTTCGACCGAATGGCTGCGATTCATCGCGGCGAGGATGCGGTCGCTGCCCGCCTGCACCGGCAGGTGGAGGAAGGGCATCAGCTTCTCGACCTCGCCATGCGCGGCGATCAGCCCGTCGGTCATGTCGTTGGGATGGCTGGTGGTGTAGCGGATGCGTTCGAGCCCGTCCTCGCGCGCGAGTTCGCGGATCAGGCCGTCGAGGCCGATTGCCCGGCCCTTCGCGTCTTCCCCGTCCCACGCATTGACGTTCTGGCCGAGCAAGGTGATCTCACGCACCCCGCCCGCGACCAGGGCGCGCGCCTCGGCGATCAGGTCCACGAAAGGCCGGCTGATCTCGGCGCCCCGCGTATAGGGCACGACACAATAGGTGCAGAATTTGTCGCAGCCTTCCTGCACGGTCAGGAAGGCGGTGGGGCGCTGGCCGCCGGCGCGTTTCGGCAGCGCGCCGAACTTGCTCTCGAGCGGCATGTCGAGGTCGATCGCCTTCTCTCCCCGCTCGGCGCGTGCGATCAGCTCGGGCAGGCGGTGATAGGCCTGCGGGCCAACGACGACATCGACGCTCGGCGCCCGGCGCGCGATCTCGGCGCCCTCGGCCTGCGCGACGCAGCCCGCGACCGCGATCGTCGGCGTGCTGCCGTCCTCGCGCTTCAGCCGCCCGATATCCGAATAGACTTTTTCCGCCGCCTTTTCGCGGATGTGGCAGGTGTTGAGCACGACGAGATCGGCATCGGCGCCGTCGGCCGCGGGCACATAGCCCTCGGCGCCCAGCACCTCGGCCATGCGTTCGCCGTCATAGACGTTCATCTGGCAGCCGAAGGATTTGACGTGGAACGTCTTTGCGGGAGGGGTAGCGGTCATGCGGCCCCGATAGAGGAAGGAGCCGCGGAAATGAAGGGGATTCGACCCGTCATCCGTCGCCTTCCGGCGTTGCCGGCTGGTAGCGCACCGGCGCGACATGATGCGGAAAGGACCGGAGCGGCTTGCCCAGCGCGCCGACCAGCGCCGCCTCGATCCGGCGCCGCGCCTCCGCGGTGATCGCCTTGCGACCGGGGAAGTCGCGCGGGTGGAAGGGCTCGAGGAAATGGATGTGGAGGCGGAAGGTGCCGGGCCGGGCGAGGATACGCTTGGCGTTGTCGATCCCCTGCTCGACCCCGATCCAGCCGATCCATTCGGCAATCGGACCATAGTCGAGCATTACCGGCTGGACGAGCACCGCGGGCGGCGGCGGATCGAGCACCTGCATCATCGAGGTCTTGAACGGCAACAACGACTGGCCATCGGTCGTCGTCCCTTCGGGAAAGACCGTCACCGACCAGTTGTCGGCCAGCGCCTCGCGGAGCAGGTTGATCTGGTCGGCAACCCCGCCGCGATCCTCGCGGCTGACGAAAACGGTGCGGTTGAGGCGGCAGAGCCGGCCGATGACCGGCACCCTCCCCAGTTCGGCCTTGGCGACGAAGGCAGTTCCGCTCGCGCCCGCGAGCGCGAGGATATCGACCCAGCTCACATGGTTCGAGATGAAGAAGACATCGCGGCGCAGCGGCGTCCCGTGCGTGGTCACGCGCGCACCGACGATCCATGCGGCGAGGAACAGGAACAGTTTCGGGAACGGCGAGCCGTAGCGGAAGATGCGATAGAGATAGTGGAGCGGCACCAGCACCAGCAGCGCGAGCACGAGCAACAGCACCCGCCAGAGGATGCGCGCCTTCCCCCTCAGCGAAATCGGTGCCGGATACCCTGCCGCGATCGCGGCGCGCTGTTCGGCCGGGTCAGTCCTTGCGGTCGAGCCGGACGCCATAAAGCTCCATACGATGGTCGACGAGGCGATAGCCCAGCCGCTCGGCGATGACGCGCTGCAATGCCTCGAGCTCGGGATCGACGAATTCGATGACCTTGCCGGTCTCGACATCGATCAGATGGTCGTGGTGCGCCTCGGGCGCCGCTTCGTAGCGCGAGCGGCCGTCGCCGAAATCGTGGCGGTCGAGAATCCCGGCCTCCTCGAACAGGCGCACGGTGCGATAGACGGTCGCGATCGAGATGCCGCTGTCGATCTTCGACGCGCGCTCATAGAGCGTCTCGACGTCGGGATGATCCTCCGAATCCGAAATCACGCGCGCGATGACGCGCCGCTGCTCGGTGATACGAAGCCCCTTTTCGTGGCACAATGCTTCAAGGTCGATAGTACCGGTCATGCGGGCCTTTCCTGCCGGGCGCAGTCGCTTCTGTTCTTTCGCCAACTGTATAGGCACGCACCGCAAATAGAACAAGGCGGCACCCGCCGGTCCCGCCCCGCCTGATTGCAAAAAGCGACCGGATCAGGGCTTGCGGCGCTTGCGTCCGCCACCCCGCCCCTTGGTGCCGAGGCCGATTTCCTTTGCCAGCGCGCGGCGCCGTTCGGCATAGTCGGGCGCGACCATCGGATAGTCGGCCGCCAGGCCCCATTTGGCGCGATAGTCGTCGGGGGTCATGCCATAATGCGTCATCAGGTGGCGGCGCAGCATCTTCAGCTTCTTGCCGTCCTCGAGGCAGACGATGTGATCGGGTTTCACCGACGCGCGGATCGACACCGCGGGAACGGGCTTTTCCTCGACGACGGGCTGGTTGCCGAGGTTCGACAGCGCCGCATGGACATTGTTGATCAGCAGGGCGAGGTCCGAAATGGCGACGCTGTTATTGCTGACATGCGCAGCAACAATATCGGCAGTCAACGTCACGAGCATTTCATTGGCATCTGCTTGATCCGACATGATCGCAATTTCCTTATCTGCTACCCCAAAAGAGAAGGTTGCCGAATATTGGGCCTTATCTTCGGCAATAGCCGATTCATGCCATTATGGTTATAATTCCGCAATCACCGATTTGCGGCTTATATCGTTGGACTGTCAGGTTCGCCGCATCGTGATCGCATCGCGCACCACGCCATCGCTGCCGCGGTAATATTGGGGCCGACGTCCGCACTCGGTAAAACCGGTGCGGGCGTATAAATGCACGGCATCATTGTCGGCGCGCATTTCGAGGAAATAGTCGTCGGCGCCCTGTTCTTTTGCCCACGCAAGCCAATCGTCGATCAGCCGCTTGCCGATCCCCTGCCCGCGCCGGGCCGGATCGACCGCGAGCAACAGCAACTCGCTCTCCGGTCCCGCGACGCGTGCCGCCGAAAAGCCGCAGGGCGTGTCGCCATCCCACGCGACCGCGACGCGCGCGGACGGGAGGGCAAAGAGGGTGAGGAGTTGCGCGGTGCTCCACGCCTCGCCATAGGCGGGGTCGAACGCCGCCTCCATCACGCGCATCACCGCGGTAATATCGCCGACGCGGGCGGGCGCAAGGCGGATGGCGCGGCTCATGCCGAAGTCATCGGCTTGGCGTCGGGCGCGCGGCCGTAGATCGGGCTCGGTTCGGCGAACAGCGCCCGCGTCGGCAGGCGGACGAAGGCGCGCGCGTCGGGCAGCGCGGAAACGGCGGTTCCCAAGCCGCGGCGCTCAACGAAGGCTGCGGCGCGGTTGCCGACGATGAGTGTATCGCCCTCGCGCACCGCCTCGTCGGGGAGGAGCGAACGGAGATCGCCCTGCGGCGCGAGGTCGGCACCGAAGCGCTGGACGAACCATTGCCCATGGCCGCCCTCCATCACCACCAGCGCGCCGCCCGCTGCGGCGATATCGTCGGCCGCGGCGGCCGCGACCAGCGCAAGGCTCGAAAAACCGTGCGCGGGCACCTGCCATCCAAGGGCAAGCGCGCGCGCCGCCGCGACGCCGATGCGCACGCCGGCGAAGCTTCCCGGACCGCAACCGACCGCGATCGAAGTCGCACGCCCGCCGTCCGCCAGCTCGGCAATCAGCGGGACAAGCCGCTCGGCATGGCCGCGGCCCAATAGCTCGTGGCGAAAATCGACGACGACGCCGTCATCGACCAGCGCGACCGAACAGGCCTCGCTGGCGCTGTCGATGACGAGGCATCGGCCGTCAGGCAATGCGGTTGAAGCGCTCAAAATCGGGGCGCGGGCTGCGCTCGAAGATGCTCGCGGGATCGCCATAGCCGAGCGTCGAGATGAAATTGCTCTTCACTTTGGGCGTATCGACGAAGAAGGCCGCGTCGACCGCTTCATTGTTGAAGCCCGACATCGGCCCGGTGTCGAGCCCGAGCGCACGCGCCGCGAGGATGAAATAGGCGCCCTGCAGGCTAGAGTTGCGGAAGGCGGTGGTCTGCGCGAGCGCTTCATTGCCGACAAACCAGCTCCGCGCATCGGTGTGCGGAAAGAGTTCGGGCAGATGCTCGTAGAATTCGGTGTCCATCGCGATGATCGCGGTGACCGGCGCTTTCAGGATCTTTTCGGCGTTCGCCGGCATGGCGAGCGCGGCGAGCTTTTCCTTCGCTTGCACGGACACGCACCAGACGATCCGCGCCGGGAGGGCGTTGGCGCTGGTCGGGCCATATTTCACCAGATCCCAGATCGCGCGCAGCTGGTCTTCGGATACCGGCTTTTCGAGAAAGCCATTATAGGTGCGCGCGGCACGGAAAAGCTGGTCGAGGGCGCTGTCGGGAAGCGGCTCGCTCATCGGCTTGATCTCCTGAAACAGTTAGACGGCGTGAACCGCCGTTACCTCCGGCACATAATGTTTCAAGAGCGATTCGATGCCGTTTTTGAGCGTCGCCGTCGACGACGGGCAGCCGGCGCACGCGCCCTGCATCTTCAGATAGACATTGCCCTTGTCGAAACCGCGATAGATGATGTCGCCGCCATCGTTCGCGACCGCGGGGCGGACGCGCGTCTCGATGAGTTCCTTGATCTGGTCGATGATGTCGGCGTCGGCCGGATCGTCGGCGAACCCGCCCTCATCCTCGCCCGGGACGCTGAAACCAGCGGCGCTCGCCGGGTGGAACAGCGGCATGTCGGCAAGGAAATGGTCCATCACGATGCCGAGCACGTCGGGCTTCGCATCGGCCCATTCGGCGCCCGGCGCGATCGTCACCGAGATGAAATCGCGGCCGAAGAACACCCCCGTCACATCGCCGAGCGTGAACAGCGCGGTCGCCAGCGGCGAGGCCTCGGCCTCTTCGGGACTCGAAAAATCGCGCGTTCCCGTCTCCATCACCGCCCGGCCGGGAAGGAATTTGAGCGTCGCCGGATTGGGCGTCGATTCGGTTTCGATCA
Source organism: Sphingopyxis sp. H073 (assembly GCF_001468395.1). Taxonomy (GTDB): domain Bacteria; phylum Pseudomonadota; class Alphaproteobacteria; order Sphingomonadales; family Sphingomonadaceae; genus Sphingopyxis. The sequence continues at coordinate 31,999 of NZ_LNSG01000006.1, forward strand.
GCATGGGCCGCATGTGGGACGCAATGCGGCTTTGTGCAAGGTCGGTCGCGTCGGCTAGGAGAGCGTTATGCGCCGCTTCACCCATTTCGCCGCCATCGACTGGTCGGGCGCGCGCGGCGAGCGGCAGCGCGGGATCGCGCTGGCCGTGGCGAGCGGCGCGGGCGCGCCCGAACTCGTCCGCCCCGGGCATATCTGGTCGCGCGCCGAAATCCTCGGCTGGCTATTGGACGTCGCGGCGGCGGGGACCGACATGCTGATCGGTTTCGATTTTTCGGCTGCCTTCGCCTTTGCCGATCATGGCGCCTATTTCCCCGACTGGAGCGAAAGCCCCGCCGACCTGCCCGAGCTGTGGGCGCTGGTCGAGCAATTATGCGCCCGCGATCCGCATTTCGGGATCGACGGCTTCCTGTCTCATCCCGAGGCGCGGCGGCATTTCCGCCATGCGAAGGGCAACGTCGGCGACCTGTTCGAGGGCGGCGCGGGTCGGCTGCGCCGTGTCGAACGCCATCAGCGTGGCACGAAACAGGCGGCAAGCGTCAGCAACTTCAACCTCGTCGGCGCGGCGCAGGTCGGCAAGGCCAGCCTTGCGGGAATGCGCGTCCTGCACCGGCTGCACGAGCTACTGCCGCTCTGGCCGCTCGACCCGGTGCCCGCAGGCGGGCCACTGCTGGTCGAAATCTATACCAGCCTCGCCGCCCGCGCGTCGGGAATGGCGGCGGGACGGAGCAAGATCCGCGACGGCGCGGCACTCGACGCAGCGCTCGCCGCGCTGGGTTCGCGGCGGACCGGCCTCTCCGGCCCGGTCAGCGACCATGCCGCCGACGCGCTGCTCACGGCCGCGTGGCTGCGCGCGATCGCCGGCGACGCCGCGCCTTGGTCGCCCGCGCCGCTGTCGACCGCGCTCGCCGCAACCGAAGGCTGGACCTTCGGCATAATTTGACGCAAAGGGCCGGACAGCGCCGGCTTAGCTCAGTTGGTAGAGCAACCGCCTTGTAAGCGGTAGGTCGTCAGTTCGAGTCTGACAGCCGGCACCAGTCCCTCATCCCGCGATAGGCGGCAATCCGTCCATGATCGCCGTCAGCGCGAGAGCATTCTCCCGCTCCATCGCACTGTGCCCGGCGTTGGTGATGACGTAGGTCGCGGGTTCCGCCCCTACGCCGCGCAGCGCATCGACGAGGCGCGAGGCCTGCGTCAGCGGGCAGACCTGGTCGAACCGGCCATGGACGATATGCACCGGGATCGACGCAAGGATCGCGGCGTTGCCAAGCAGGTGGCCCGGCTCGATGAACAGGTTGTTCGCGAAATAATGCGCCTCGATCTGCGCGAAGCAGAGCGCGAAATCGGCATCGCCGAACTTTCCCGCGGCCGCATCTTCGGGGATCATGTTCGAGATCACCCCTTCCCACAGCGACCAGGTCAGCGCCGCGTGCAACTGCTTCGCGCGCTCCGCCTCGGTCGGCGGGACCATGTCGAAGATCGCCTTGTACGACGCCATCACGTCGGCGCGCTCTTCGACGGTCAGCACCGACAACAGCTCGCCCCACTCGTCGGGATAGCTGATATAAGCGCCGGGCGCGGTCAACGCGTGCGGCGCCTGATGCCAGGTTGCGGCATTGCCCTGATAGAGATAGAGAAGATCCTCCGACGCGCCGAGAAAGATGCCCCGCAGGATCAGGCTTGCGCAGTGCCCCGGAAATCCGATCGCATAGGCCATGGCGAGCGTCGAGCCCCAGCTGCCCCCGAAAACGTGCATCTTGCCGGAAATGCCCAGCGCATCGCGCAGTTTCTCGATATCGCCGATCAGGTCGGCGGTGGTGTTGTTGCGCAGCGCCGCCGCCGGGCCGGCCGCAGCGACATTGGGTTCGCTCTTGCCGCATCCGCGCTGGTCGAACAGGATCACGCGGTAGCGCGACAGATCGAAGAAGCGCGCCATATCGGGGGCGCATGCGCCGCCCGGCCCGCCATGCAGGAACATCACGGGTTCGCCATCGGCGGCGCCATAATCCTCCCAATAGATGCGGTGTCCCGCCTCGGCGTCGACCGCGAGCCAGCCGCTGCTGCGCGCTTCGGCCGCCGGATAGATCCAACCGTCGCCGATCTTGCTGCTGGTTTCGAGCCGCGAGAAATCCATGGTCTTGTCCTTCGTCAGGGGCGGAAGCGCGCGACAAGCGCATAGCGGTCGCCGGGATAAACCTGCCGCGCATAGGTGATGCGTTCCTCGCCGCGCCATGTCCAGCGTTCGAGCGCCATGCACGCCGCCCCCGCCGAAATCCCGAGCGCGACAAGCTCCTTGCCGCCCGCGTTGAACGCGGTGATCCGGTGCTCGGCCTCGGTCCAGGGAACGTGCGAGAGCAGCCACGACCCTGGCGGTTCGATAGCGAAATCGACCTCGGCGGCCTCGGGCACCGCGGCCAGGTTGATCAGGCGGCGTTCGAGCGCGTAGGCGCGGCCGCCGGCGTGGTGGCGGCATTCGAGCGCGAGGACCGAACCGCCGTCGATCTGAAGCAGGCGCTTGTCCTCTTCGCTCGCGGCGCGGATTTCGCGCCGGTCGAGGTCGAGACGATAGCTTTCGCCCTGCCCCGCCACCTCGTCGCGAATGTCGGGAATTTCGAGCGCGGCACGCTGGACGCGCGGATGCGAGACAAAGGTGCCCGCACGCCGCCGGCTTTCGATCAGCCCGGCCTCCATCAGCATCCGCAGTGCACGGTTCACCGTCATCCGCGAACAGCCGTAGGTCGCCATCAACTGATGTTCATAGGGGATGCGCGTCCCCGGCGCCCATTCGCCCGACATGATCCGCGCCTCGATATCGCGGCGGATACGCGCGTGGATGGCGCCGCTCTCGGTCATGCGAGCAGCTTGTCCATCGCAGCTCGATAGCGCGTGTCGATTGCCTCGCGCGCGACATGGCGCCCGCCCGCAACGCGCTTGACGCCGCCGCGCCAGACGCAATCGACAAGCCGCGCTCCGCCCCCGAAAATCCAGCTGTCGAGGATCGCGTCGCCGCTGCGCCCGGCGAATGTGGGATCGTCCGCCTTCAGGCTGACGATGTCCGCTGGCTCGCCGACGCCAAGCCCCGCCGACGGGTGCCCGAGCGCCTGCCCGCCGCCCGCAAGCGCGCCGCGATAAAGGCTGGCGCCGGTCGACTGTCCGGCACCGCCCGCGAGCAGGTTGCGCCCGCGATGCGCCAGGCGCTGGCCATATTCGAGCAGACGCAGCTCGGCAGCGGCGTCGATCTCGACGTTCGAATCCGACCCGACGCCGAAGCGTCCGCCCTCGGCGATGAATTCGCGCGCGGGAAACAGCCCGTCGCCGAGGTTCGCTTCGGTGATCGGGCAAAGGCCGACGACCGCGCCGCTCCCGACGACTGCACACCGTTCGGCTTCGCTGATGTGGGTCGCATGGACAAGGCACCAGTCGGGGCCGACGTCGGCGTGATCGAGCAGCCATTCGACCGGACGCGCGCCGCTCCACGCAAGGCAGGCCTCAACCTCGGGCAGTTGCTCGGCGATATGGATGTGGATCGGCGCGCCCGCCGCCATCGCCGCCACCTCGGCGAGTTCGCCGGCGGTCGCGGCGCGCAGGCTGTGCGGCGCGACGCCGACCACCGCGTCGTCCAGCCCCGCCACCGCGTCTCGGCATCCGTCCAGCAGCGCCCCGAACCCGCCGACATCGTTGATGAAGCGCCGCTGGCCATGCGTCGGCGCGCCGCCGCCGAAACCCGAATGGGCGTAGAAGACGGGAAGCAGCGTCAGCGCGATCCCGGTCTCTCCCGCCGCCGCCGCGATCGCCTGCGCCATCGTCGCGAGATCGCCATAGGGACGGCCGTCGGGGTCATGATGCAGATAGTGAAATTCGCCGACCCGGGCAAAGCCGCTCTCGAGCATCTCGGTATAGGCGAGCGCGGCGACGGCCTCCATCCCATCGGGATCGAGCCGGTCGACGAAGCGGTACATGACCTCGCGCCATGTCCAGAAACTGTCGTCGCCCGTCCCTGCGCGCTCGGCGAGACCGGCCATTCCGCGCTGGAAGGCGTGGCTGTGCAGATTGGGGAGCGCCGGCAGCAGGATCGCGTGGCGCTCGTCGCCCGGCGCGGCGTCCACTCCGATCTCGATCGAGGAAATGCGCCCGTTATCAAGGCTCAGGCGGATATTGTTCCGCCACCCTTCCGCCAACCATGCCTGCTCGCACCAAAGCGCCATCGCACATCCCATCTGGACATCGTACCGCGTCTTCCATTAATGTATATACATAATTGAGTCGCCGTCAGCAAGCAGGAGAGGCTGGCATGAAGTGCGAAAGGCTCTGGACCAACGCCCGGCTCGCGACGATGCAAGGTGGCGTGCCCGGCCTCGGCGTCATCGAGCATGGTGCGGTCGGTATGGCGGCAGGGACGATCACCTATGCCGGGTCGATGGTCGATGCGCCGGCGGCGCGCGAGACGATCGATTGCGAAGGCCGTTGGATCACCCCCGGGCTGATCGATCCGCACACGCATCTGGTATTCGCCGGCGACCGCATCGGCGAGTTCGAGATGCGCCAGCGAGGCGCATCCTACGAAGAGATCGCCCGTGCGGGCGGCGGTATCGTGTCGACCGTCCACGCAACGCGCGCCGCGAGCGAGGCCGAACTTGTCGCAAGCGCCCTCCCCCGCCTCGATGCGCTGATCGCCGAGGGCGTCACGACGATCGAGATCAAGTCGGGATACGGCCTGTCGGTCGACGACGAGGCGAAGATGCTCCGCGCCGCGCGTATCCTCGGCGAGGTAAGACCGGTGACGGTGCGCACGACCTTCCTCGGCGCGCATGCGCTGCCGGGCGAATATGCGGGCGACGCGGACGGCTATATCGGACTCGTCACCGAAACGATGTTGCCGGAGATTGCGGCCGCAGGGCTCGCTGACGCGGTCGACGCCTTTTGCGAGAATATCGGCTTCACCCCGGCGCAGACCGAGCGGGTGTTTGCGGCCGCGAAGAAGCATGGCCTTCCGGTGAAACTCCATGCCGAGCAGTTGTCGAACCAGCATGGTGCCGCGCTGGCCGCGCGCCATCACGCGCTGTCGGCGGACCATCTCGAATATCTCGACGACGCGGGCATCGCCGCGATGGCCGAAGCCGGGACGGTCGCGACGCTGCTGCCCGGCGCTTTCTACTTCCTTCGCGAAACCAAGCAGCCGCCCGTCGCCGCGCTTCGCGCCGCGGGCGTACCGATCGCGCTGGCGACCGACTGCAACCCCGGCACCTCGCCACTGACCTCGATCCTGCTGACGATGAACATGGCGGCGGTGCAGTTCGGGCTGACCGTCGACGAATGCCTGCTCGGCGTGACGCGCCACGCGGCGCAAGCGCTGGGGATGCAGGAGATGGTTGGCACGCTAGAGGTCGGCAAGCATTGCGACCTCGCGATCTGGGACATCGAACGGCCCGCCGACCTTGTCGGCCGGATCGGCTTCAACCCGCTGCACCAACGAATCTGGATGGGACTATGAGCAAGGTCATAATCACCCCCGGCGCCATGACGCTGGTGGACTGGCGCGCAATCTACGAGGGTGCGAGCGTCGCGCTCGATGCGGCGGCCTGGCAGGCAATCGACGCCAGCGCCGCCGCGGTCGCGCGGATCGTCGCCAAGGGCGCCCCCGTCTATGGCATCAACACCGGCTTCGGAAAGCTCGCCAGCGTGCGGATCGCCGAAGACGATCTGGCGACGCTCCAGCGCAATATCGTGCTCAGCCACGCAGCGGGTACCGGCGCGCTGTCACCCGCGAAAATCGTCCGGCTGATGATGGCGCTGAAGCTCGCGAGCTTCGGTATGGGCGCCTCGGGCGTAAAGCGTGAGACGGTTGCAATGCTGGAGGCGATGCTCGCCAAGGGGCTGACGCCGGTCGTTCCCTCGCAGGGTTCGGTCGGGGCAAGCGGCGACCTCGCGCCGCTGTCGCATATGGCCGCGGCGATGATCGGCGTCGGCGAAATCGAGGTCGGCGGAAAGACGTTGCCTGCTGCCGATGCACTCGCGCGGGCGGGGCTCGCTCCGCTCGACCTCGGCCCCAAGGAAGGCCTCGCGCTGCTCAACGGCACGCAATTTTCGACCGCCAACGCCCTCGCCGGCCTGTTTCGCGCCGAGACGGTCTTCCGTTCGGCGCTCATCGCCGGCGCGCTCTCGACCGAGGCCGCAAAGGGCTCCGACGCGCCGTTCGATGCGCGAATCCATGCGCTGCGCGGCCATGCCGGGCAGCGCGAGGTCGGTGACGCGCTGCGCACCCTGATGGCGGGATCGGCGATCCGCGCCTCGCACGCGGAGGGCGATCCGCGCGTGCAGGACCCTTATTGTCTGCGCTGCCAGCCGCAGGTGATGGGTGCGGTGCTCGACCTGCTGCGGCAAGCGGGGACAACGCTCGGCATCGAGGCGAACGGCGTTTCCGACAATCCGCTGATCTTCGCCGACACCGACGAGGCGCTCTCGGGCGGCAATTTCCACGCCGAGCCCGTCGCCTTCGCCGCCGACATGATCGCGATGGCGCTGTGCGAGATCGGCTCTATCTCCGAGCGCCGCATCGCAATGCTCGTCGACCCCGCGCTGTCGGGCCTCCCTGCCTTCCTGACCCCGCGCCCCGGCCTCAACTCGGGCTTCATGATCCCGCAAGTCACCGCCGCCGCACTCGTCAGCGAGAACAAGCAGCGGGCCTATCCCGCCAGCGTCGATTCGATCCCGACCTCGGCGAACCAAGAAGACCATGTGTCGATGGCCGCACACGGCGCGCGGCGCCTGCTCGACATGGCCGATAATGCCAGCGCGGTGATCGGCATCGAACTGCTCGCGGCTTGCCAGGGCATCGACTTCCACGCACCGCTTCAATCGAGCGATGCACTTGAAGCCGCACATAAGCATTTGCGCGCCGTCGTTCCGACGCTGGAGGACGACCGGCATTTCCACCCCGACATGGAAGCCGCGACCGCGTTGATCCGCACCGGCAGCCTCGTCGCCGCGGTGCCCGCCGGCCTGCCGGGCGTCGGCTGATGGACTGGCTGCGCGTCCAGCGCGGCGACGCGCCGCTCGTCATCGCCTTCCCGCACGGCGGCACCGACCTTGCCGGTCTCGACGAGCAATTCGTCTCGCCCTGGCACGCGCAGATCGACACCGACTGGTGGATCGCCGACCTCTACGCCTTCGCCGCCGATCTCGGCGCCACGCTGGTCGCCACCGATATTTCGCGCAGCGTGATCGACATGAACCGCGATCCGTCGGGTGCCTCGCTCTATCCGGGGCAGGCGACGACCGAGCTATGTCCGACGACAACCTTCGACGGCGAACCGCTCTATCGCTTCGACGCGCCAGATGAGGCCGAGATCATGCAGCGGCTGAACTCTTACCACCGACCCTATCATGATAGGCTGGCCGCCGAACTCGACCGCCTGCGGGTCGTGCACGGCAAGGTCGTCCTCTACGATGCCCATTCGATCCGCAGCCATGTCCCGCGCCTGTTCGACGGCGAACTGCCGCAGTTCAACATCGGGACGAACCGCGGCGCGACCTGCGCGCCCGAGCTCGAAACGATCGTCGCGAACATCTGCGCCGCGAGCGGCCACAGCCATGTCGTGAACGGCCGCTTCAAGGGCGGCTGGACGACGCGCCACTATGGCCGTCCCGACGACGGCATCCACGCGATCCAGATGGAACTCGCGCAGCGCGGCTATATGGCCGAGCCCGACGCGATCACCCACGCCAATTGGCCTTCCCCCCTCGACCCCAATCCCGCGATCCGGCCCGTGCTGGAGCAGGTGATCGCCGCGACCCTCGACTTTGCGAAAGGACATTCATGACCCGCCTCGACAACAGCCGCGTGATCCGCCCCGCGACCGGCCCCGAAATCAGCGCGAAAAGCTGGCTCACCGAAGCGCCGATGCGGATGCTGATGAACAACCTCCACCCCGACGTCGCCGAGGCGCCGCACGAACTCGTCGTCTATGGCGGCATCGGCCGCGCCGCGCGCGACTGGGAAAGCTATGACAAGATCGTCGAGACGCTGAAGCGGCTCGAGGGCGATGAAACCCTGCTGATCCAGTCGGGCAAGCCGGTCGGGGTGTTTCGTACCCACGAGAATGCGCCCCGCGTGCTGCTCGCCAATTCGAACCTCGTTCCCGAATGGGCGAATTGGGAGCATTTCCACGAGCTCGATAAAAAGGGCCTGATGATGTACGGCCAGATGACCGCAGGCAGCTGGATCTATATCGGCAGCCAGGGCATCGTGCAGGGCACCTACGAAACCTTCGTCGAAATGGGCCGCCAGCATTATGGCGGCAGCCTTGCGGGCCGCTGGCTGCTCACCGCAGGTCTCGGCGGCATGGGCGGCGCGCAGCCGCTCGCCGCGGTGATGGCGGGCGCTTCGTGTCTCGCGATCGAATGTCAGCCGAGCCGCATCGAAATGCGCCTGCGCACCGGCTACCTCGACAAGCAGGCGGGCAGCATCGACGAAGCCATCGCGATTATCGAGACATCTCACGCAGAGGGTAAGCCCATCTCGGTCGGCCTGCTCGGCAACGCCGCCGAAATTCTGCCCGAGATGGTCCGCCGCGGCATCCGCCCCGATTTGCTCACCGACCAGACCTCGGCGCACGATCCGGTCAACGGCTACCTTCCCGCCGGCTGGACCCTCGACGAGTGGTTTTCAAAACGCGAGAGCGATCCGGCCGCGGTCGCCAAGGCCGCGAAGGCTTCGATGGCGGTGCATGTGCAGGCGATGCTCGACCTGCAAGCGGCCGGGGTTCCAACAACCGACTATGGCAACAACATCCGCCAGATGGCGAAGGACGAGGGCGTCGAGAATGCGTTCGACTTCCCCGGCTTCGTCCCCGCCTATGTCCGCCCGCTCTTTTGTCGTGGCATCGGCCCCTTCCGCTGGGCGGCGCTGTCGGGCGATCCGGAAGATATCTACAAGACCGACGCCAGGGTGAAGGAACTGCTGCCCGACAACGCCCACCTCCACAACTGGCTCGACATGGCGCGCGAGAAGATCAAGTTCCAGGGCCTGCCCGCGCGCATCTGCTGGGTCGGGCTCGGCGACCGTCACCGGCTCGGCCTAGCGTTCAACGAGATGGTCGCGTCGGGCGAACTGAGCGCACCGGTGGTGATCGGCCGCGACCATCTGGATTCAGGATCGGTCGCGAGCCCCAACCGCGAGACCGAGGCGATGCGCGACGGATCCGACGCGGTGAGCGACTGGCCTCTTCTCAACGCGCTGCTCAACACGGCCAGCGGCGCGACCTGGGTGTCGCTCCACCATGGCGGCGGCGTCGGCATGGGCTATTCGCAGCACTCGGGCATGGTGATCGTGGCCGACGGCACCCCCGAAGCGGCCAAGCGGCTCGAACGCGTGCTGTGGAACGATCCCGGCACCGGGGTCATGCGCCACGCCGACGCTGGCTATGACATCGCGCTCGATTGCGCGCGCGAGAAGGGTCTGGATCTCCCCGGCATCCTCTGATGACGGGCGTCCGGCTCCTGCGCGCGAACGACCGCATCGCGCGGCCGTGGAAGAATGGCGGCGGGGTCACGCGCGACATCGCGGTCTTTCCGGATGGCGCGGGCGACGCCGATTTCCTGTGGCGCGCGAGCATCGCGACGATAGAGAAAGCGGGACCCTTCTCGGTCTTTCCGGGCGTCGATCGCGCCTTCCTGCTGCTTCGCGGTGACTTGCGGATCGAGGTCGGGGACCGGGGTGAGCAACGGCTCCGCCCCGGCTCACCGGCCTTGTTGTTCGGCGGCGAAGACAGCGTCGGCGCCGAGCCGCTTGGCGGCTCATGCTCCGCGCTCAACATCATGACGCGGCGCGGGAGGGCTTCGGCAATCCTCGAACGATGGTCATGCGCGAGGGCGGCGGACAGGCTGCTGCTGTTGGCGACCGGCACCGCCCGGGTCACCGTCGGCGCCGATACGATCCACCTGGCAAAGGACGACGCGCTCCTGATCGACCGGCCGGCGGGCAATCCGCCATCGGCAGACGCGCCGCTGGTCGCGGCCTTCATCCGCGATCAGTTCGTCCAGTAGATATAGTCCTGGCCGTCCTTCCACGGCGCGTTGAGCGGCACGTCGATGCGCACCGGCCCCTCGATGAGCCCCGGCCAGATCGGCTTCGCCATCCCCCTGTTCTGCGCCTCCAGCATCGCGCGAAGCCGCGCGACGCGCGCGGGATCGCTGGCTGCAAGGTCCTGCCGCTCGGTCGGATCGGCGGCGAGATTATAGAGCCGCACCTTTTCGGGCCGCTTGGTCACCTGCAACTTCCAGTCCCCCATCCGCACCGCGCGATAATCGCCCGAGCGCCAGAACAGCGCCGCCCGCTTCGCCGGACCGCCAAGGATATTCTCGCTGTCGACCACGCGGTCGGTCGGCACCTTCGCGCCCGCCGCCGCGGCGATGGTCGAAAAGATGTCGATGTGCCCCGTCATGTCGGCGCGCGTCGATCCCGGCGCGATCTTCGCAGGCCAGCGCATGAAGAACGGGGTGCGGATGCCACCCTCGAAGAAGGTCGCCTTCCACCCGCGATATGGTGCGTTGAGGTTCGGGATGCCGTTGTACCAGGCGCCGCCATTGTCGCTGGTGAAGATGACGAGCGTATTGTCGTCGATCCCCGCCGCCTTCAGCTTCGTCATCACGTCGCCGATCCGCCGGTCGAGCTGTGCGATCATCGCGCCATAGACGCGCGTCTTGTGATCCTTGATCTGCGGCAGCTTCGCATAATCCTCTTTCGTCGCCTGCAGCGGCGTGTGCGGCGCGTTGAACGCCAGATACATGAAGAAGGGCCGGTTCTTGTTCGCTTCGATTGCGGCGATCGCTTCTTCGGCGAAATAGTCGGTCATGTGCCCCTTCGGGTGAAAGCGCTTGCTGCCGTTGAAGGTCACCGCGTGGCGGAGGTTCGCCCAGATAAAGCGGTCGATGGGATCCCACGGCAGCTTTGCGTTGACGGTGTCGGGGTCGTCGTCGGGCAGGAATTTCGCCGCACCGCCCAGCACAGCCAGACTCTCGTCGAAGCCTTGGCGCTGCGGCTGCAGCCTCGGCGCCTCGCCAAGGTGCCATTTGCCGATATGGATCGTATGATAGCCCGCCGCCTTGACCGCCTCGGCGATCGTCACTTCGCTGGCGGGGACGCCCATGTCGGGATAGTCGGGAATGTCGGGGGTAATCAGCTCCTTGTGGAACACCGCCTTCAGCGGTCCGACGCCGTCGCCATGGGCGAGGTTCTCCGAGAATTGCACGGGGACGGCGGTATATTCGAAGCCGAAGCGCGTCGCATAGCGCCCCGTCATCATCGCCGCGCGCGACGGCGAACAGGTTGCGTTCGCGGCATAGGCGGTGGTGAAGTTCATGCCCTGCCGCGCGATCGCGTCGATGTTCGGCGTCTTGACGATGCCGCCGGCGACCCCGCCGCCGTTGAGGCTGATGTCGTTCCAGCCCATGTCGTCGACGACAATCAGGACGATGTTGGGTGGCCGCGTGCCCGCGGGCGCGGCCTTCGGTCCCTGCTGCCAGACGACCGGACGATTGTCCTGCACCGGATCGCGCCAGTCCTGCAAAAGGCCGGGGAGACGGTATTTATTCTCCTGAAATGTCCAATAGCCGCCCGCGCCGACCAGCGCGACCAGCCCGAGCGCCAGCCATCTTTTCTTCATGCCGTCCCTCCCCAACCGAACGTCAGAACCGCGATGTGCAGCAGCGCGGCCGCAAGCATCAGCGCCAGAAACATCGTCACGCGCGGGCTGGCGTAGAAAGCAACCTGCCGCTGGGTCGGGAAGGAGAATGTGCTCTCGATCCCCAGCGATTTATTCGGATGCACCGCGCGAAACGCGGGATCGCTGGCCATGCGCACGAGATCGCGGCGGCTGCGGTATCGCATCGTGCCGACCAGCGACCAGCCCGGGTCTTCGCCGGCGTTCCACGCGTCGATATAGCCGCCGACCTTGCGCCCGACGAACAGCGGGTGTCCGCCGCGCGCGATGAGGCCGCGCACGAAGGGGTCCGAATAGCGCCGCAGCCACTCGCTACCCTCGCGCGTCTCGCCGCTGGCGGGATCGGTGACCGGGCCGGGGCGGGTGCGCACAAGATTGAGCATCACGAACTCGCGTCCGTCGTCCGCCTCGAGGAAGGCACGCAATCGCGCGCTGTCGTTGCCGGTTTCGTCCATGCGCGGGCCGAGCGCGGCGAGGAACGCGTCGATCTCATCGCGCCGCAACGGACGGCGCAGGCCATCATAGAAGGCCAGAAAAGCAAGCCAAAGCAGCAAGGCGCCGCCCCAAATCGCCGCGAAGAGCAGCCCCTGTCCGTCCATCTCCCACCCGCTGGTCTTGTTCAGAATATTATGGCACTATATGTGTCACTATATTGATGGACGTGCAAGATGGTTAAACACGGCCATTGACCCGCTGTTCAAGCTGGTCCAGCGGAGGAGGCATGGGGGACAGGACCAAAATCGAACGGATCGTCGGCGCGGCCGAACCGCGCGTCGATGGCCGGCGCGAGCGCGGCCGGTCTAACCACAAGCGGATCGTCGCCGCGATGATGGCGCTCATCGAAAGCGGCGACCTGACCCCCAGCGCGGCGCGCGTCGCCGAAGAGGCGGGCGTCGGCCTGCGCACCGTTTTCCGTCACTTCGACGATATGGACGCGCTCTATCGCGAGATTTCGAAGATCGTCGGCGAGCGCATCTGGCCGATCATCAGCGAACCCCATCGCGGCGATGACTGGCGCGCCAAGCTGCGCGATCTGACGCGGCGGCGCGCGCGGGTGTTCGAGTTGATGCTGCCCTTCCGCCTCGCCGCAAACATCAAACGCTACCAATCGCCCTATCTGATGGCGCAATATGGGCAGGTGGTGGCGCTGGAGCGCGAGTTCGTGCTGCGCCTGCTGCCCGCCGAGGTGAGTGGCGATCGCTATTTCGTCGAGGCTTTGTGCTCGGCGCTGTCGTTCCAGAGCTGGCGCGCGATCCGGCAGGACCAGGCACTCTCGGTCGAGGATGCGAGCGCAGTGGTCGAGCGGACGGTCGAAGCGCTGGTCGCGAGCCTGGCCTAGGGTCAGGACCCTAGACACGCCGCCGCCGGCGCCGCCACCACAACAATGCAGCGAGCAGCACAATGATCCCGCCCGCCCATGTCGCAAAGCGAATGAGGCGCGGCTTGCCCTGCCGTTCGAACGCATAGCGGTTGATCTGCTCGTCGGCGGTATAGCCCGCGGGCATCTCCAGCACGCCGTTCGCCTTGGCATAGTTGGCATAGTCGGCGCGCATCGCGGCGAAGCGGTTAGGCATCGCCGCCGACAGGTCGTTCGTCTCGCCGGGATCGGCCTTGAGATTGAACAATCGCCACATTCCGTCCCCGGTCGGCGCGAGGTTGCGCACCAGCTTGTAGTCGCCGCGAAACAGTGCGGCATTGCCCGACAATTCGTAGCCAAGCGGCGTGTCGCCATGGACGCTGCCCTCGGTGCCCGCCAGCATCGGCGCGAGGCTGCGTCCGACGATGCTCTCGACCGGCCGGCCTTGCCATCGCCCCTGTTGCCCCGTGACCCCCGCGAGGTCGAGCAAGGTCGGCAATATGTCGGTGACGTGGGCGAAGCCGTCGTTGATCGTCCCGGCGCGGATTTGCGCGTGCCCCGGCCAGGCGATGATCAGCGGAACGCGCAGCCCGCCCTCTGACGCGGTGAACTTGTAACCCGACAGCGGCGAGGCCGACGCGCTTGCCCATCCGGGCCCGATCGCGCTGAAACTGCCGCGCCGGCCGATATTCGCGGTCGAGGTGTCATATTTGCTGTTGAGGAACAGCCGGTTGATCGTCCGGTTGAACGGATCGGTCGGTTCGGGGCCATTGTCGGACAGGAATACGAAAATCGTATTCTCATAATCGCCGGTGGCCTTGAGATGCGCGACGAGACGGCCGATCTCGCGGTCCATCGCGGTCGCCATCCCGCCATAAGCCTGCATCACGCGGATCGCCGCCGCGCGTTCCTCGGCGTCCTGCGTCGCCCAGTCGGGCGTGGTCGCCATCGTCACCATCGGCGCACCCTGTGGCATGATGCCGAGCGCCGCGGCGCGCTTCGCCCGCGCCTCGCGCAGTGCGGTCCAGCCCTCCTTGTACATCGCGGCATAGCGCGCGATGTCGCTGTCGGGCGCCTGCACCGGAATATGATTGGCGAGGAAATTGACCGAGGCGAGGAAGGGTTTGCCGCTTGCCCGGTCGGCCTCGATATAATCGATCATCTTCTGGACGACGAAGCGCGACGAATAATAATCCCTGGGCAAAGTCGCGGGCTTGCCATTTTCGGTCCACGCCGCGGTCGCGTACATACCCTCGATCGGCCGCTGTTCGAAATTGTCGGCGCCGGCATCGGCGAGGCTGTAGGCGCGGTCATAGCCGCGCGCGTGCGGCAACCGCTTCGCGTCGCTGCCGAGATGCCATTTTCCGGTCAGGTAGGTACGATATCCTGCGGCTTTCAGAAGCTGCGCGACCGTGACGACGCGGAAATTCATCACCGTGTCGTAGCCGGGCTTGCCGCGATGCGCGTCTGGGATCGTCTCGGGCATGTTGCCGAGGCCGTTCCTGTGATTCATCACCCCCGTCTGCAACATCGCGCGCGTCGGCGAGCAGGATCCGGCGACGTGAAAGTTCGAGAAGCGCATCCCTGCCATCGCGAGCGCGTCGATGTTCGGGGTCGCGATTTCGGCCCCGAACGAACCGACGTCGCTGAACCCCCAGTCGTCGGCAAGCAGGATCACGATATTGGGATGGCGCGGCGGCGCCGGAGTGGCATGGACCACCATCGGCGCCGCCGCGAGCAGGGCAGCTGAAACGACACTGGCAGCGTATCCGGACCTGCCTTTGCGACCCGGCACCCCTCTGGCCCGGACAGGCACCGCCATTGCTTCTCTCCCCGCCTTTATATTGGCACTTGATATGTCAATATATCGGGGAGTCAATGGGCGCGATCTAGCGTTCGCGATATTCGGGCGCGCGCTTTTCGAGGAAGGCAGCCAGCGCCTCGCGATGGTCCTCGGTTACCGAAAGGATCACCTGTTGCCGATCCTCGATCGCCATCGCGGTGTCGAGGCTTTGCGCATCGATATTGAGGTTCAGCGCCTGCTTCGACAGCCGCAGTCCGTACGGGCTTGTCGCCAACATCTCGTCGGCGAGCGCCAGTCCGCGATCCAGCAGTTCGTCCTGCCCGACGATCTCGCTGACGAGTCCCGCGCGCAGGGCCCGCTCGGCATCGATAAAGCGTCCGGTCAGGATCATCTCCGACGCGAGGCTCGCCCCGACAAGGCGCGGCAGGAAATAGCTCGACGCCATGTCGCAACCGCCAAGCCCGATGCGGATATAGGCGGCGTTGCAGCGGAAATCGGGCGTCGCATAGCGGACGTCGGACGCGAGCAACAGCGACAGGCCGCCGCCTGCCGCGGCGCCGTGGCCGAGCGCGATGATCGGCTGCGGACAGGCGCGCATCTTGCGATAGATATTGCCGATGTTCGTCTGGGTGCGGAGCGTGCGCAGCACCGGCGTTTCGTCGCTCGACCGATCCTCCTGGATGTCGAGCCCGGCACAAAAGCCGCGCCCCGCACCGCGCAGGATGACGACGCGCACATCCTTACGGTCGGCGAGCCCGCCGAAGTAGGCGTTGAGTTCGTCGACCAGTCCCTCGTTCAGCGCGTTGAGCCGTTCGGGCCGGTTCAGCGTCGCGATCTCGACCGCCCCCCGCGCCTCGATCAGCAGTTCGCCGTTCACAGCGTCTGTCCGTCATCGACGGTGATCACGGTTCCGGTGATCCCGAGTGCCGCGTCCGAGCAGAGCATCAGCAGCGGCGCATGCAGGTCGCTCGGAGGCCGCATCCGTTGCCGCGGGAAGCTCTTGACCATCTGCGCCCCGACCTCGCTCTCGAAGAGCGCGGCGGTCATTTCGGATTCGAAATAGCCGGGCTGGATCACATTGACGCTGATCCCGCGCCGCGCCCATTCGCGCGCCAGTGCCTTGCCCAGATGCCGCACCGCCGCCTTGGTCGCGCCATAGACCGAGGTCGCGGGAAACACCTTCTCCGCGGTGATCGATCCGATGATGACGATACGTCCGTTCTGCTTGTCGCGGCTGCCTGCGGCGTCGAGCCGCTTTGCGCCCTCGGTGACCGTCAGGAAGACGCCGCGGACGTTCGCCGCCAACAGCCCGTCAACCTCCTCGACGCTCAGCCCGAACGCCATTTTTTCGGTTGCGACGCCCGCATTGGCAATGATCGTGTCGACCGTGCCGAACGCGGCTTCGGCGGCGTCGTAAGCCGCTTTCGTCGACGCTTCGTCGGTAACGTCGAGGCTGACGGCAATCGCTTCCCCGCCGGCCGCCTCGATCTCGGCCACCTGTGCGGCGAGCCGGTCGGCGCGGCGCGCCGCGAGGACCACCTTGGCCCCAGCCGCGGCGAGCACCTTGGCAAAGCCGGCGCCGAGGCCCGACGAGGCGCCGGTTACGAGCGCAACGCGCCCCGTAAGATCGAAACTGATTTGCGGCGTCATTCCTCATCCCTTCTTTCGCATTCGCTGCAGCTAGGCAGCAAAGTGCGGGTACCGTCAACCGGCTCGCGGGCCATCAAGCCCAGTTGACAAAGAAATTTTGTTCACCTATTGTTCTTCTCGTGCACGAACAACCTGTTCCCCCGTCGCGGCCGCCAAGCGCGGCGGACGGGGGATAAAGGCGCGGTATTTCGGATCGCCCTTCCTTTCGCCAACATCGTGAGTGACGCGCGGACCGGGCTGCCCGGCATCAGCCGGCCGGTGCCTTGTCATAGACCAGGCGGAAGCCGACATTGCTGGTGCCCATCCCGGGATCGCGCCCCTGCCGCGAGGCGGGGCGATAGCGCTGGCAATAATTTGGGGCGCATAGATAGCTGCCGCCCTTTACCGTGCGCGATGGCATCCCCGGATTGAGCGGGTCATAGGCGCTGCCCTCGTCGGGTCCCTTCGGGTCGTCGCTGTCCTTCGGGTCGTGACCCGGACGGAAGAAGTCGGCCGTCACTTCCCAGACATTGCCGACCATGTCGTACAGGCCGTTGGCGTTCGGCTTGTAGCAGCCGACGGGCGCAACGCCCTTGAAGCCGTCGCTTTCGGCATTGTAGTTCGGGAAGGCACCCTGCCAGCTGTTCGCCTCGTCGGGCTGGACATTCTTCGACCGCTTCCCCGCGCTCGCGGCATATTCCCATTCGGCTTCGGTCGGGATGCGTCCCCCCGCCCATTTCGCATAGGCGATCATGTCATCCCACGCGAGATGGACGACCGGCTCGTTCGGCACCTGATCGGGACCCTGCGGCCCATAGGGCTTTTGCCAGCTCGCGCCGGGGACATATTTCCACCAGTCGGTGTAGCGGTTCGAGGGAAAGTCGGGGGGCGTGAAGACCGCCGATCCCGGCTTCAGCATGTCGGGCGGAATCCGGTCGGCGGGCGCCTTGAACTGTTTGGGATCGACGGGCTTCTCGGCCACCGTGACATAGCCGGTCGCTTTCACGAACGCCGCGAACTGGCGGTTCGTCACCTCGTGCGGGTCGATCCAGAAGCCGCGGACCGTCGTCCTCCGCACCGGCCCTTCCTCGTCATACACATCATCCTCGCCCATATCGAAGGTGCCGCCCGGCAGCTTCACGGGCGCGTCCGCGATTCGGGGGCACTGGCGCGGCGCGCCGACCGCCGCGGCCTTTTCGCCCGGCGCACCATCGTCGCAGGCGGCGAGCGCAAGGAGCAAAAGCGCTGTGCCCAGCGTACCGATGGGCAGGGAAGATCGTCGGAGCATGGAAATCGCCATCGGTAAACCTTGATCGAGTTGCCGCAGCAAGCGAAGCTGAACGCCCCGCGCGCACCGGTCAATGGGCGGATGCCGCCAAAACCGACCCCAGCGCGCGACGACGGGCCGGTAACGTCCAGGGTCAGGACCCTGGCTCCACTTTCTGATTCGCCAGCATCCGGATTTTCTCGCCGTTAGATCGAAAGAGAAAATCATGGGGCAGGCCAAGCCGTACACTCGCCTGGCACGCGGGCGAATTGCGGTCGATGCGCCGGTCGGCAAGGCGACCCGCGGCCCGGAGCATCAGGCGGTCGATCGGCGTCAGATCATAGCGAGGACCAAGATCGAGCTGCTGCCGGACCGACTCGGGCAGCAGCGACACCGACGCGCGGGCTATCGCGCGGTGCAGGAAGCGCGGCACGCCCGGTGCAGCGCGGCCGGACTCGATGATGTCGAGAAATTCGAAGATGATCGGGTGCGGTTCGAAGCGCGGTGCAAGCTGCGCCATCATCGCCATGAACGCATCGATCGTCTGCGGCAGGCGCCGGGCGCCGAATTCGCGGCCGATCGCGTCGCCGTCGCGCATGAAGCGATCCTTGTCCGCGGCGCTCAGCCGATGGACGAAACGATCATAGGCCGTCAGGAAGCCGTAGGAGGCGGTGGCTGCGACCCAATCGAGCAGGATTGGATCGAGCGCGCGATATTCTTCGCCGGCCGGGGTCGCGCCCTTCACCGCGCCGTGCATGCGATTGACCTTGCCGATGACCTCTTTCGCCATGCTCGCCGGACCGTAGCAGGCAAGCATCGCGACGAGTCCGGTGCGGCGCGAGCGACCGATCGGATCGGCCTTGTATGTCGAATGATCCCAAACGCCCGTCCGGATGCGCGGCTCGGCAAATTCCAGCAGCACCGCCGCTATACCACCGATGCCGAGCGCGACCGGATTCTTGTATACGCGCCACTGGACGCTGTCGGGCGCAAGCAGGGCCGGCTCCCCGGCGGGAGATGCGAAGTCGATTATCGTGCCCAGATACTTGTCCTGCATAGCCGCACGCGCCCTTCCCGCGATGGCTCAGAAGTCGAAGCCCAGCCTCAGCCCATAGCTGCGCGACGGGTTCGGGGAACGTACCACGACATGGCATTGCTCGCGACCACCGACCAAGAATAGCTGTTGAACAGATTCTTCGCCCACAGCGACGCCGACCATCCGCTCTCGCCCTTCGACCCCAGGCTGGTATTGACGGGCTGAAAGAGGATGTCCTGAGCGGAGCCACGATTCCATCTCGAGATAACCAACTGTTTTCGTTGATTTACTGAGAGGCCGCGAGGACTGAAGCGCGCTTCTGAAAACACCGGCTGTCTGGGGCGGCAGATGTTTTCGGCCAACTTAAACCGTTGTTAAAAAATCATATTGTGTCGATACTTAGTGAATATACCGTGCTTTAGCCCTAATTTTTGTGAGCTTCAGCGAGGCATTTTGCGACCGCGTGTCCCAAATCGACAAGGCGTTCACCTCTCACGGCAGGAGGAATTCCGACAAAGCGAAGCCTATCGCTCGACCATAAATTTCCACTGCGGAGCGCCAGAAGGACCGACCAGTTTGGAACAAACCGAGCGGGAAAATACTCTCCACGCGGCGCCGGTGAGGGTCTGCCGACATCCCTGATGAACGTCGGTGCGTCGTCAGTATCGCCCCGTGGCCAGGCATGTGACGACTTCCGATCCGCGGACCAGCGTCAGATCTACGGGGCACCGCTCCGCGATCGCCAGGATCCTTTCGCGCTCCTCCTCCGACAAACTTCCTTCGAGCTCGATCGTTCGCGTGAACACGTCTTGCGGGGTTTGGCCGCTGCGCTTGTCATGCGTTACGATCGTCCTCGCTTTGGCAAGCCCGAAGCCCTTGCGATCGGCATAGAGACGCATTGTCATCGTCGTACAGGCTGCCAGCCCTGCCGATACCAGTTCATAGGGCGCCAACCCGGAATCTAGTCCACCTTCGGAAATCGGTTCGTCGGCGAAGAAGTTGTGCGACCCGCTCCGCACCGCCAGCTGAAATTTGCCACCAACAGTTTCTTCAGCGACAACACCGCCGCCGTCGGGCGCTTCCAGGTCGGCCTCCAGGATTGGCAAATATCGAGGCGCCCACGCGGCAATCATGGCCGCAGCGAATTCCGCATCGCCGGGACCGGTGAGAAGATGATCTGCCTCGCCCAGCGAGACGAAGCTCTTGGGGTGCTTCGCGGCGCCGAACAGCGCCGAAGCATTGTCTATCCCGACGAGTTCGTCGCGAGGGGCATGGAGAATCAGGAGCGGCCGGTGCAGCGTCGCGACGCGCGGCAGCAAATCCTGCTGACGCGCGTCCGCCACAAAGCTGCGATCGAGGGAGAAGTGCCGGCCGGCCAAGAGGACGTCGGCGCGTCCCTCGACATCGATCTGCTGAAGGCTCGCCGGGTCAAGGAGGTGAAGCACATGGCGGACCTCTGCGGGCGCCGCAATCGTTGCGATCGCCCTGATCCCGGGCATCGCGCCGGCGGCGGCAAGTGCTGCCGCCCCTCCGAAGCTGTGACCGATGAGGAGGGCGGGCGGCATGCCTGCCGCTTCCATAGCCTCGCCCGCCGCGATCAAGTCGTCGGCATTATCAGCGAAGCGTGTCTCGCCGAACGCGCCTTCGCTCGAGCCGAGGCCGGCAAAGTCGAACCGCAACGCACCGATACCCTGCCGCGCAAGCGCACGCGCGATCCGCACCGCCGCGAGGCTGTCCTTGCCGCAGGTAAAGCAGTGGGCGAAAATCGCCCATCCGCGCGGCGTCGCCGCAGGACGATCGACAAGCCCCGACAGGCGGTTGCCGCGCGCGCCGTGAAAATCAAAGGGTTGCGCCATTGGTCGGGCTCCTTCCCGCCGCGCCGCGCGCGGCCGATGCGCGATCATTGTTCATCGCGGATGACCGAGGCGCTATTCATACCTAGGTACGAATTTGCCCGCACCGTGACTTGGACTAACCGCGCTGCCCGGTTCGGGCGCCGATGCGCCAACCGACAGAAACCGCAATCACGCGGTGGGCACATTGATGGAGAGAAGGCATGGCACGGACCACGCCAGCAACGAGGGCACTCGAAAAGGCAGGAATCGCCTTTGAGACCCGCACTTACGACTATGATCCGGGCGCGGATCGCATCGGCGTCCAGGCTGCCGAAGCGCTTGGAGAGGAGCCCCGGCGGGTACTGAAGACGTTGATGGCGAAAGTCGATGGCAAGCCGGTCTGCGTAATCGTCCCGTCAGATCGCGAGGTGTCGATGAAAAAGCTCGCCGCCGCGCTCGGCGGCAAATCGGCTGCGATGATGGCGCCGGCAGATGCGGAGCGCCTGACCGGCTATCATGTCGGCGGCATCAGCCCTTTCGGACAGCGCAAGCAGGTGTCGACTGCGATCGAAGAGAGCGCGCTTGCCGAGCCTTATGTCTATGTGAATGGGGGCCAGCGCGGACTTCAGCTTCGGCTCGAACCCATGGCGGCAATATCGGCGATCAATGCGATCGCCGCACCACTCGTCGCCTGAAAAAAGAAGGCGGCGACCGGGTTCCGGTCGCCGCCCAGGGGGGAGAGAGGGTTCAGACGCCGCGGTAGACGAGTTGGGTGAAGAGCGCCGGATTGATCACCCCGCCGCCCCATTTCGCGTCGAATTCGGCCGACGGCTTGGCAGCGATCGTCTCGTCGAGCGACTTGCCCTGTGCCTTCAACGCCGCGACGCGGTTGCGGATCGTGACCAGCATGTCCCGGAAGGCTACGAGATCGGCGCGCGATCCGACCGGGCCGTGGCCAGGCACGACGATCGTTTCCGCCCCGGACTTCTCGATGTTCCAGTTAGCCGCACGGATCATGCCGTCGATGCCGCCGCCCGCGACATAGTCGATGAACGGATAGACGCCGTTCCACCAGGTATCGCCGGTCGCGAGAACATTCGCCTTGCGGAAATAGACCGAAAGGTCGCCGTCGGTATGCGAGGGCATATAATGGCGGATCTCGACGGTCTCGCCATTGAAGGTCATGACCTTCTCTTCATCGACGAGCATCGCCGGACGGTAACCCGCAGGCACCGGATCGAAGGTGTGCCCCCATTCCACGACGCGGATCGACTTATCGAGGTGAGCGGCGGTGTTGCGATGCGCGATGATCGTCGCGCCATCTTCATGCGCCCAGCCGTTGCCGTCGGTGTGGTCCCAGTGCCAATGCGTATTGATGACGAAGTTGAGGCCGCCGGGACGCAGGCCCGTCAGCACCTCTTCGATCTTTGCGCGCGACACCGCGATGCCGTCGTCGACGAGCAGCAGCCCCTGCGGGCCCGCGAGCGCGACGATCGAACCGCCGGCGCCGTCGAGCACGGTCACATTGCCGCGCAGCGCGGTGGGCGTGACCGGCGAAGCCGCGGTCGCCGTATTGATGATGTCATAGGGCGTTTTGGCAGCCTCGTCGGCATGCGCCGGTGCGCCGACGGCAAGAGCCAATGCAAGGAGGGCGCTCGAGGCCAGACCCGGGCGGCGAAACAGAATATTGCTCATGATATGACTCCGATGCTGTTGCGAGGAGCCGATCATCGGTCAGTTGAGAGGGCGAGTAACTAATATGAAGGTTTAGACCCGCCGATTGCGCTTGCCCGGTCATCCGGTCCGGTGCGATGGCGGCAGACAGCAGCACATATGCTGTCCGTCCGGAGGGGGCCGATGGGGACAAGGCTTACAGGGTCAACCGCGTTCGCGCTGCTCGCATTGGCGCTCGGTATCGGCATCTTCGCGGTCGACATGTTCAGCCCGCTCGGCGGGGCAATCGCCGTATTATATACGGTCTGCATCATCCTGCTGACGCGGGGCGGCAGACCGGTCATGGTCGCGCTGGGCGGCATAGTCGCCGCGATCGCGGCAATGATTGCCTTCCTTGCCGGTCATTGGGGCGAGCCGGTCGGCGCCGCGCATGTCCGGCTCGGCGTCAGCCTCGCCGCGATCGGTGTCACCACCATCCTTTCCTACGGCATTCTCAGCACGAGGAAGCTTTGCAGCGAACAGGCCAATATCCTCGCGTTGACGCACGACAGCGTGATCGTCCTCGATCGTCATGACCGCGTGGCGGGCTGGAACGAAGGCGCGGCGCGGATTTATGGCTGGTCCGCGGAGGAGGCGGTCGGCAGGGCCTATGACGACCTCATCACGCTCGATGCCCCGCGCGAGGCCGCGAAACAACGGCTCGAGCAGAGCGGCGACCTTACCGAAGAGATGGCGGGCGTGGGGAAGGACGGCGCGCCTTTTGTGGTATCGACGCGCATGGTGCGCCGTCGCAATCTCGCCGGCGCGCCCGACGGGCTGATCGAGGCAAGCATCGATTTGTCGGAGCAGCGCCGGGCCGATGCGGCTCGTCGCGCCTCCGAAAATCGCTACCAGGCCATTTTCGATGCCGCCGGGTTCGCCGCGTGGGAGACCGACTGGACCGGGGTGCGGCAGCTCCTCGCGACGATCGCTCCCGATGGCGAAAATCTGGAAGCCTATCTCATCGCCAATCCGGACCTGCTCCGGAAGGTGGCGGCAACGCCGCATATCCATGAGGCTAACCAGGCGGCCGCGACGCTCTTCGGCGTTGCCGATCGGAGCGAATTGATCGGGAAGAATGTCATCGCACGCTATCCCGAGACGAACGGCCTCGCGCTTGCGACGCTTTTCGCGCGGCTGGCAAGCGGCGAGGATTTGGTCGAGGTCGAGACGCGGATAACTAATCTCAAGGGCAAGCCGATCGACGTAGTCCTGCGCGTGAGACTCGTCCCCGAGGGCGAACCCTGGTCGCGCGTCCTCATCATGGCCATAGACATGACCGAGCGAAATGAGGACCGCGCCCGGCTCGAACGCAACATGATCGAACTCGCCCATGCGTCGCGCGTGTCGATTCTCGGTCAGCTTGCGGCCTCCATCGCCCATGAGGTCAATCAGCCGCTGTCGGCGATCATGACCTATGCGAAATCGGCACGCCGCTGGCTCAAGCGCGACACGCCCGACCTTGACGAAGTGGCGAACTGCATCGAGC
Source organism: Sphingopyxis sp. H073 (assembly GCF_001468395.1). GTDB lineage: Bacteria > Pseudomonadota > Alphaproteobacteria > Sphingomonadales > Sphingomonadaceae > Sphingopyxis. The sequence goes on from NZ_LNSG01000006.1 coordinate 55,846, forward strand.
GGATCGACGCGAACAGCGAGCGCGCGGGCACGATCATCGCGAGGGTCCGGAACCTCGCGCGCAAGGGCAGCGCCCAGATCGAAGCGATCTCGCTCGCCGAGCTCGTTGACGAAGCGCTGGCGCTGGTCGATCGCGAAGCGTGCGCGGCACGCATCACGATCCGCACCGAAATCGAGCCCTCGGACATCAGCATCGCGGCCGACCGTATCCAGATCCAGCAGATTCTGGTGAACCTCGTCATGAACGCAATCCATGCAAGCGCGGGGGCCGAACCGGGGGGCGATATATCGATTACGGCCACGATCGATACGGAGGGCATGGCGCACATCGCTGTCGTGGATCGCGGCAGCGGTATCGTCGGGATCGAACCGCATGCCCTGTTCGACGCCTTTTACACGACGAAACCCGACGGAATGGGCATGGGGCTGTCGATTTCGCGATCGATCGTCGAGGCGCATGGCGGGCGCATTTCCGCCGCCAACAATCCCGGTGGCGGGGCAACGATCAGCTTCACCATCCCGGTCGCGGTTTAGGCGGGTCGGAGCCGCCGCCGCCATGCTATACCGGGCCCACATCATCCTTAGGTATGATGGCGGCGGGGCCACTCAGCTGCTGTTGCGGAGGCTCCTGTCAGGAGAAGTGACGTGCCGAGTAAATTGGTGGGCGTCGTCGACGACGATGAAGATGTCCGCACCAGCATCGAAAGCCTGCTGCGATCGGCGGGCTATCGCCCGTTCTGCTTTCGCAGCGCGGAAAGCTTCCTCGCCTCGTCCCACCGCGACATCATCGATTGCCTTCTCACCGACTTCAACATGCCCGGGCTGAACGGCCTCGAACTCCACCGGAAGATTGCGCGCGACCGACCGTCACTGCCGGTGATCCTCATGACGGCCTTTCCGACCGATGTCGTCCGCCGGGACGCCAAGGAACAGGGCTTGGCCGGCTTCTTCGTGAAGCCGATCGACGGCGACCTTCTCATCGACAAGCTGGAGGATGTGTTATGCTGATCAGGCAAAACCGCGGCGGCGCCGAGACGGCGCCCGAAAACGCGCCGCCGCTGCCGCCGCTCGTGTGCGTGCTCGACGACGATCCCGATATCCGCGGCAGCATCGAGAGCCTGCTGCGCGCTGAGGGGTTCTCGGTCCAGACCTACGCCTCGACCTCGGAATTCGTCATGTGCGACAGCGTCGATCGTGCGGCGTGCCTATTGCTCGACATCAATCTCGGCGATGCCAACGGCCTCGACTTCCAGGAAGAGCTCGCCGGCAACGAGATCCCCGTGCCGGTCATCCTGATGAGCGGCTATGGCGACATCCCGATGACCGTGCGCGGCATGCGGGCGGGAGCGCTCGATTTCCTCGCCAAGCCGCTTTCCGACGATGTGCTTCTGGCAGCAGTTTCGGATGCGATCCGCAAGGATGAAGTGCGGCGCGCCGCGAGCGCGGCGCTCGACGGCACCCGCCAGCGCTATAACGCGCTCACCAACCGCGAGCGTGAAATCATGGGACTGGTGACCGCCGGCCTGATGAACAAGCAGATCGCCGCGCGTCTCGGGCTCAGCGAGATCACCGTGAAGATCCACCGTGGAAACATGACCCGCAAGATGCAGGCCGACTCGCTCGCCGACCTCGTCCGGATGGCCGAGGAACTGGGCGCGCGCGAGGCATCGGCGAGCCGCTTCAACCGCTGATCCTGCGCACGGCGCGAGGGCCGTCCAGTCATACCAAGATGTGAATCATCATGGCCCGCGGCGATCCTATCTTCGCTCTGCAAGCGGCACAGCCGTGCCCGCCGTGGAGGCAGATCATGTCGAAATCCGATACCGCAAGCCAGCGCCCCGACCTCGAAGCCGCGCGGACACCCGACCCGCGTGCCGCGACCGAGGAGCGCATCGATCATGCGCTCGAAGACAGTTTTCCGGCGAGCGACCCGCCCGCGGCGAACGTCTTCGACTGAGCCCGCCGGGCCATAATTAAAACCTAAGAATGATGGGAAGCGTGCCCGCGCGACCCGAAAATGCTCCCGCCAATCCCGCGAAATCTCTCGCGCATGAGCAAGGAGTAGGATCATGAGCTTCATCAAGACCCCCGACGGCGTTTCGATCTACTACAAGGATCTCGGTGCCGGCCAGCCCGTCCTTTTCTGCCATGGCTGGCCGCTCTCGGCCGATGCCTGGGACAGCCAGATGCAGTTCCTCGGCGAACGGGGTTATCGCGTCATCGCGCATGATCGCCGCAGCCATGGCCGCTCCGACCAGGTCTGGGACGGCAACGACATGGACCATTATGCCGACGACCTCGCGGCCCTGATCGAGGCACTCGACCTTCGGGACATCATTCTCGTCGGCCATTCGACGGGCGGCGGCGAAGTTGCCCATTATATCGGCCGTCACGGCACCAGCCGCGTCGCCAAGGCGGTTCTGATCAGCGCCGTGCCGCCGGTCATGCTGCAAAGCGAGACCAACCCCAACGGGACGCCGCTCGCGGCCTTCGACGACATCCGCGCCGCGCTGCTCGACAACCGCAGCCAGTTCTACAAGGATCTGACGACGCCTTTCTTCGGCTACAACCGTGCCGGAGCGGCGATTTCGGAAGGCACCCGCGACCATTTCTGGCTGCAGGGCATGATGGGCGGCCTCAAGGGCCAATATGACTGCGTCCATGAATTTTCCGAGGTCGACTATAGCGAAGACCTGAAGCGGATGACGATCCCGACGCTGGTTCTCCACGGTTCGGACGACCAGATCGTCCCGATCGATGCCTCGGCGCGCCTCTCCGTGGGCCTCCTCCCGCAGGGGCAGCTCAAGATTTACGAAGGCGGCCCGCACGGCATGCCGATCACGATGAAGGAGCAGGTCAACGCCGACCTCCTCGCCTTCATCCAGAGCTGACCCGAACCCGAAGGGCAGGCGCCGACCCGCGAAACGCGGGCGACGCCTGCTCCGGTCTTTCTCCCCTCCAGACGCAGGAACAACAGCATGACTATAAAGAGCCCGACCGACGAAGTAGCAGCGGCGAAAGCCCGCTACTGCCGCTTCATCGACACCAAGCAGTGGGAGGCCTTCGCGGGGCTTCTCGCCGAAGCCCCGAAGATCCGCATGTTCGGCCCCGACGGCGATCTCCTGTTCGCCTTCGACGAGCGCGACGCATTCGTTGCCCTGTCGAGCCAGTTCCTCGAAAAGGGCCGGTCGATCCACCAGGTCCATAACGCCGAGATCGACGAACTCCCCGACGGCCGCGTGGCCGCGGTCTGGTCGATGGAAGACCTTATTGTCTTCCCCGACGCCGCTCCGGGAGAGACCGCGAGGATGAACGGCTACGGCCATTATCACGAAATCTGGGAGCGTGGTCCCGACGGCTGGCGCATCGCCGCGCTCGAGCTGCGCCGCACCATCCTCGACATCATCCAGGCATAGGAATCCATCATGACCAAGGATCGTATCAACGTCGGCATCATCGGCGTGCATCCCGACAAGGGTTGGGCCAGCACGGCCCATGTCCCCGCCCTGCTGCAGCTTCCCCAGTATCGCATCTCCGCTGTCAGCCATCACAGCCCCGAGGTCGCCGCGGCGGCTGCCGCCAAATATGGCGTCGACCATGCTTTCGGCTCCGCCGACGAGCTGGTGGCGCATGGCGATGTCGATCTTGTCGTCGTCGCGGTGAAGGTGCTCGAGCATCGCGATCTCGTCGCGAAAGCGGCGGCTGCCGGGAAGGCCATCTTTTCGGAGTGGCCGCTCGGGACGAGCCTCGCGGAGGCGACTGCAATGCGCGACCTTGCGGCGCGGCACGGCGTTCGCACCGCTATCGGCCTCCAGACCCGTGCCATTCCGGCCTTCGCCCATATGCGCGACCTCATCGCCGAGGGTTATGTCGGCAAGCCGCTCTCGGCGACGATGATCGGCTCGGGTATCGTCTGGGGCGAAACGCTGAGCGAGGGCTTCGCCTACACGCTCGATCCGGCAAGCGGGGCGGCGATGCTGAACGTGCCGTTCGCGCACTCGCTCGACGGCCTCCTTCATGTCCTCGGCAGCGAGTTCGACAACCTGTCGGCGGTACTCGGCACGGCGCGCCCCACCATTCGCATCGAGGAGACGGGCGCCGAAGTGCCGATGACCGTCGCCGACCAGGTGATGGTCGCGGGGCGCCTCGGCAATGGCGCGGCGCTTTCGGCCCATTTCCGGGGCGGCCTGTCGCGCGGCACCAATTTCCACGTCGAGATCAACGGCACCGCCGGCGATCTCATCCTGACCGCTCCCGTCGGATATGTCGGGATTGGCGACTTCGAGCTTCGCGGCGCGCGCGGCGAAGAGACGCTCCACGCCCTGGAGATTCCCGAGCGCTATGGCGCAACGCGCTTCGAGGCCGGCCCGGCGCAAAGCGTCGCCCTCGCCTATGAACGGCTCGCCTCGGACATGCTCGGGGGGACGTCGCTTGCCCCAAGCTTCGACGATGCCGTCGCACTCCACCGGCTGATCGACACGATCGCGCAGCGCGGCAGCGCCGTCGGTGCGGCCTGAGAGCAAGGAGACGGAATATGAAAGCGATTGTCGTTCGCGCGTTCGGCGGCCCCGAAGCGCTGGGGATCGAAGAAGCCGAGCTGCCCTCGCCGGGCGCCGGTGAAGCACTCGTCGCGGTGAGCGCCGCCGGCGTCAACTTCATGGATACCGGCACCCGCCGGGGCCTGACGCCGGGCAAGTCGGCTCCGGTCGTGCCCGGGGTCGAAGGCGCCGGCACGGTGCTGGCGGTCGGGCCGGGGGTCGTCGACATTCGACCCGGCGACCGCGTTGCCTGGTATTTCGCGTGGGGGAGCTATGCCGAACAGCTCATTGCCCCGGCCGACCAGCTGGTACCCCTTCCCGACGATCTCTCGTTCGAAGATGGCGCGGGCATTATGATGCAGGGCCTCACCGCGAGCAATCTGGTGTTTGAAAGCCACCCGGTGAAGCCCGGGGACGTCGCGCTGGTTCACGCGGCTTCGGGAGGCGTCGGCCTGCTGCTCACGCAGATGATCAAGCTCCTCGGCGGCGAGGTGATCGCGCGCGTATCGAGCGAGGCGAAGGTCGCGCTCGCGCGCGAGGCCGGCGCCGACCATGTCCTCGTCGGGCGCGGCGATGAAATCGGCGATAAGGTGCTCGCAATCACCGCCGGCCGCGGCGTCGACGTCGTCTATGACGGCACTGGCGCCGAGAGCTTTCGCACCTCGCTCGATCTGGTCGATTATCATGGCACGCTCGCGCTGTTCGGGCCGCTCATGGAGCCGCTTCCACCGATCGATCCCTTCTCGATCCCGAAGAGCATCAAGATCACCTACCCGGTGGTCATGCACCATGTCCGCAACCGCGACGCGCTGCTGGCGCGGTCCCGTCAGCTGTTCGACTGGATGCGATCGGGCCAGCTCCGGCTTCATGTCGGGCAGAGCTATCCTCTCGCTGCCGCAGCGGATGCACACCGCGACATCGAGTCGCGACGTTCGACGGGCAAGCTCCTGTTGAAACCCTGACACGGCGGCGGCGGTCCGCCCAGCCCCAGGCGTCCTCCCAAGGCCCCGCCCCGTGCGCCCCCGGCAGCCCTCCCTGCCGGGGGCGATCGCGTCTGCACGGCCTCCCCCATCCGAAACCAACGTATGAATTTTCCCGGGCAGGGAAGAGCATATTCTCGTCAGGCAAGACAAATTCTCCCCTCCGGTCCGCACCGGCCCGGACAGCGAAAGGAAATCATCATGTCCGACGCAAGGCTCCTCACCATCGACATCCCCGTCAAGCTCGCCGAGGTAAAATCGGTGCACAGTATCGGAGGCCTCGCCTTTGAAGGCGACCTGCCGGCCGCGCTGTTCCATCTGGGTCTCATCACGGCGGACATTGCCGACTGGGGCGCTGCCGCGGAGGTAATCACGGTCTTCCATACCAATGCCGGCCATGTCGCGCTACACGACGACGCCTATAATGCGGCGCGCAACATCGCGACCGGCAATCCCTACAAGCAGCTTGTCGCCGATCTCCAGGCGGTGGGCGTCCAGATGGAATTGTGCGGCGCGACGGCCAAGGTGAACGGGTGGGTCAATGCCGATCTTCTGCCGGGCATCCGGATCAACCTCGACGCGATGGCCCGGACGATTCAGCTCGTCCAGCAGGGCTTCGTCAAGATCACCGAATAAAGGATATCATCATGACCAAGAATTCGATGCGGGCTTTGATCCTCGATGAGGCCAATGCGCCCTTCCGGTCGGTGCTGACCGAGCGTCCCGAGCTCGGGAGCGGCCAGGTTCTGGTGCGCGCGCATGCGAGCGGCGTGAACCCGCTCGACACGAAAATCCGGGCCGGCCAGGCGGCGCATGCGCGGCACAGCTTCCCCGGCATCCTCGGCATGGATCTTGCCGGGGTGGTCGAGGAAGTCGGCACCGACGTCACGGGCTTCCAGCCCGGCGACGAGGTGTGGGGCATGACCGGCGGCGTCGGTAACGTCCAGGGCTCGCTCGCCGAATATGCGGCGGTCGACGCCGCGCTTCTTGCCCGCAAGCCCGCCAACATCTCGATGCGCGAGGCAGCCGCCCTGCCGCTCGTCACGATCACTGCCTGGGAAGGGCTGGTCGACCGCGCCGGGGTCCGCGCCGGCCAGACGGTCCTCGTACTCGGCGGCGCCGGCGGCGTCGGTCATGTCGCGGTCCAGATCGCCCTCGCACGCGGGGCAAAGGTCTTCGCAGTCGACCATTCAAACCGCGCCGACTACCTCACATCGCTCGGCGCGATCCCGATCGACCGCGAGGAAGCCGTCGCGGACTATGTCGAGCGGCTGACCGGCGGCACCGGCTTCGATCTCGTCTATGACACGGTCGGCGGGCCGGTTCTCGACACCGCTTTCGTCGCGGTCAAGCGCTTCGGGCATGTCGTGAGCTGCCTCGGCTGGGGCACGCACGCGCTCGCGCCGCTGTCGTTCCGGGCCGCAACCTACTCGGGCGTATTCACGCTCCTGCCGCTCCTCACAGGCGAAGGCCGCGCCCATCATGGCGAGATCATGGCCGAAGCGACGAAGCTCGTCGAAGCGGGCAAGCTGGTGCCGCGCCTCGACCCGCGTCGCTTCACGCTCGACGAGGCCGCCGATGCGCATGCCGCGATCGCCGATCGTTCGGCGCAGGGCAAGCTCGTGATCGACGTCGCGCTCTGATCCCGACGACTGCGCTGCAAGGCCGGGCGATCGACAGATCGTCCGGCCTTGTCATCTGGTGCGCGGAATATTGAATGCCGACGACCCGAACGTAACGCTCGTGGCTTCGCAGGGTAAAGGCGTCATGAGCATCCCCTCCAGGTGGAGGCGGCGGACCGCCTGGGCCCGCCGCCTTCTGGTAGCGCCGAACGCGCGTCAGCTGAGGGGGGGCAGCTGCGCGGCGAATTCGGCGCGGGTCTTGGGCTGACCGTCGATCATCTCGACGGTCGCCTTCGACTTCTCGAGCGACTGCATGAGCGACGCGGGGCCCGCGAACGGCCGCCCGCCGATGTGCCACCCATCGGTGTGAAGCTCTTCGATAAGAACCCAGACGACTTCGCGAAAGGCCTCGGACCCTTCGAACCGCACCATGACGTCGGTGAGTGCCTTGGCCATTTCGTGCTTCTGCTCGGGGGTAAAGACGCCGTCGACGAGCTTGACGTTCACAAAGGGCATGATCGATCCTTCCTGGTCTCGGCTACCAGCGGCAACCGTTCGTGCCGGGCAAGCTTCCCCCACATCACTCGCGATCGGTAGTCATGCCTTGGTATGAGTTATCGCTCCCCGGAAACTGCGCCGATGATGCCCGCCACAGCATCGTTGTGACCGCCTGCGTCCGATCTGAGACGTGGAGCTTTGAGAAGATGCTCCGCAGATGGGCGAGACCAAGAGTTCCATGCCTCTCCCGATCTGCCGTGGGACCATCATTGTACCAGAGCGCCGTAACAACGACTGAATGTGCCGCAAATATCCTCGCGGGCCCTATCGGTTTCGCAGCCAACTGGGGAGTAACCCGGAGCGGCGGCTGACTTTGGCGATACTCGATAGATTTGGGCATTTATCGCGGTTTAGCTCGCTCCGCGTCCGCTCTTCGCGAGACGGAATAAGGTATGCGTCACTCGAATTGGGATGCGCCCTCTAGCTTGGCTCGGGATGGATCAAGACGCGCGCGAGGGGGATGATGGCCTCAGAAAGACGTGTCGAAAAGGACCGATTTCAATGACCGCCTCGCTCTCCCCCGGCCCCCAGTCCAGGACGCCTCTCCCTCCCCCGCCCCGTAGCTATCCTGGACTGGGAGTTGCTCGCTCCGATGCGGCCAGCGTCATTGCCCCGAACGGTACGACCGCGACAGCCGTGGAAGCGCTCGCGAGCGAAGCGGAAACGCTCGTGGTAATCGTCGACGGCGAACCGACAACGCGCGATGCGCTCAAATGCCGCCTCACCGCTGCGGGTCATTCGGCCGTCGCCTTTTCGTCGCTGCCGAGGCTGCTTGAGGCCGTGCTTCCTGATTGCGCGACCTGTTATCTCATCGACGCATGGCTCCCGGGCGCACTGGAATTCCAGGCATATCTGCGCGAGCGCGGCCTCAGACGCTCGATCGTCTATGTCTCGCGCGGCGGAGATTTTGTGACGGGCATTCGCGCGATGAAGAATGGCGCCGTCGATTTTCTCCTGAAGCCCGTCGGCGAGAAGGCTCTGCGCGAGGCCGTCAACCTCGCACTCGACCGCGACCGCATGCGGCGTGACGTCGATCGCTCGGCGCGTCAGACGATGGAGCGGGTCGCCAAACTGACACCCCGCGAATGGCAGGTGATGGGCGCTGTCGCCTTCGGCAAGCTCAACAAGCAGATCGCCTATGACCTCGGGATCAGCGAGATCACCGTAAAAATCCACCGCGGCAATCTCAAGCGCAAGCTTCGCGCCCGTTCGGTCGGCGAACTCGTCCGGCTTTGGGAGATGCTGCCGCCGAATCTCAGGAAATTCAAAACCGAAGGAGGACAGACATGACGACCCAACAAGATTCTGCATTGCCCGCACTCTCCGGTTCCCGGCGCGACATATTGCTTGGCGCGGTCGGCGCGACCGTCGCCGCGACGCTTCCGATTGCTGCCGCCGCCGCGCCGGCGACATCATCCCACCCCTCAACCCGGAAAGGACGCAAACCCATGGGCACGATCACCACCAAGGACGGCACCGAAATCTTCTACAAGGATTGGGGCGAGGGTCAGCCGATCGTCTTCCATCACGGCTGGCCGCTGAGCTCGGACGACTGGGACAACCAGATGCTATACTTCCTTGCGAAAGGGTATCGCGTGATCGCGCATGACCGCCGCGGCCACGGCCGGTCGACGCAGACCGACCATGGCAATGATATGGACACCTACGCCGCCGACGTGGCGGAACTGGCCAACGCGCTCGATCTCAGAAATGCCATTCACATTGGGCATTCGACTGGCGGCGGCGAAGTGACGCGCTATGTGGCGCGCCATGGCAACGGCCGCGTCGCCAAGGCGGTGCTGATCAGCGCGATCCCGCCGCTGATGCTGAAAACTGCCGCCAATCCCGGGGGCACGCCGATCGAAGTCTTCGATGGCTACCGCAGCGCGCTCGCCGCGAACCGGGCGCAATTCTACCTCGATGTGGCGAGCGGGCCCTTCTATGGATTCAACCGGCCGGGCGCCAAGATATACGAAGGTCTGATCCGCAACTGGTGGCGCCAGGGTATGATGGGCGGAACCAAGGCGCATTACGACTGCATCAAGGTTTTTTCCGAAACCGATCTCACCGAGGATCTGAAGATGATCGATGTTCCGACGCTGGTGATGCACAGCGAAGACGATCAGGTCGTTCCCTTCGCGGATTCGGCGCCGCTCGCGGTCAAGCTGCTGAAGGCAGGGACGCTCAAGGTCTACAAGGACCTGCCGCATGGCATGTTCGCCAGCCACCCCGACATCATCAACCCGGACATCGCCGCGTTCCTCAAGAGCTGATGTCCATCATCCCGGGAGCGGCCGCCAATTCGTGCGCCGCTCCCGGCAAGGAGTAATCATGAGATTTTCGACGCCCTTCAATTCCCGTAGCACGGCCGACGAGGTCATTCGGGATGTCGACCTCCATGGGAAGCGGGCGATCGTCACTGGCGGGGCCGCCGGAATCGGCGTCGAGACGGCGCGCGCGCTGGCATCGGCAGGCGCGGCCGTCACCCTCGCCGTGCGCCGGCCCGAAGCAGCGCAGCCGGTTGCTGACGCTCTCCGCGCCTCGACGGGCAATGCTGCCATTGAAGTCCGGCGTCTTGATCTCGCCGACCTCAAATCGGTGAACAGTTTCACAGACGACTGGCAAGGGCCCCTCGACATTCTCGTCAACAATGCCGGCATCATGGCTACGCCCGAACTCGAGAAAACGCCTCAAGGACATGAACTCCAGTTCGGCACCAACTATCTTGGCCATTTCGCGCTGACCCAGTGGCTGCGACCGGCTCTCGCCGCCGCGCACGGCGCGCGCGTGGTATCGCTCAGCTCAAGCGGGCACTGGTTCAGCCCGGTCCTGTTCGACGATCTTGCATTCGACTTCGTCCCCTACACGCCGATCGGCGCTTATGGGCAATCCAAATCTGCCTGCGCTCTCCTCTCAGTCGCGCTGACACATCACTGGAAGGATGACGGCATCCTGTCGAACGCACTCAATCCGGGCGCGATCGCAACGGGTCTCCAACAGCATACGGGCGGTCTTCGGACGCCGGTAGAGCTCAGAAAGACGGTCGAGCAAGGCGCAGCGACCTCGGTCCTGCTAGCTGCCTCACCTCTGCTTGCGGGCGTCGGCGGCCTCTATTTCGAGGATTGCAACGAGGCACCGCGTATCACGGCGAGGCCGACGGACTTCAGTGGCGGCGTCGCCGGCTATGCGCTCGATCCCGGCAATGCCGACCGGCTATGGGAAACGTCGCTTGCCTTCCTCGGCTGACGACACCGGACGCGAGGAGCGTCACGACTGGCGCTGGATATATGGCATCGGGCTTCGCGGGCTTTGTCCACGCTGCGGCAAGGCCATCATGTTTCACGGCTGGCTCAAGATCGCGGACAAATGTCCGAGCTGCGGTCTCGACTACGACTTCGCGACCCCCGACGACGGTCCGGCCTTTTTCGCGCTCTGCTTCATCACCTTTCCGCTGCTGTTCCTCGTCGTCGGATTCGAAGTCATGCTGAGGCCACCGTGGTGGGTGCATCTGCTCGTCTCGCTTCCGCTGATAACCGTCCCCTGCGTTCTCGCCCTCCGGCCGATTAAGGGGTGGCTGGTGGCATCGCAATATGTGAACAGGGCGAGGAAGCAGGGACCGAGGCATCCTGGAGGGACCTCAACGCGCGCGTCAGGGACAGGCACGCCGGCGGCTGAAGCCGCAGATTAAAGCGTGATGATGCCCCGGCGGAGCGCGGTCGTGACCGCCTGGGTGCGATCGGTGACGCCGAGCTTGATGAAAATGGTGCGCAGATGCGCCTTCACTGTTTCTTCCGAAACCGACAGTTCCCAGGCCACGAGCTTGTTCGCCTTACCCGTTGCGACCTGCTCGAGAATGGCGATTTCTCGGGGGCTCAGAGGCTCCTCTGCGGCATGAATGGCGATCTCCTGCGCGACGTCGGCCGGAACGTAGCGGCGCCCCGCATGCACCGAACGAATGGCGGTCAGCAGCTCATCGATGAGCGAGCTTTTGAGCAGGTAGCCGCATGCACCTGCCTTGAGCGCCCGCACCGCCTGCACGTCGCCGGAGTAAGTCGTCAGCACGACAAGGCGGGCATTGGGGGATTCGGAGCGAATCGCGGTAATAGCCTCGAGACCCGACATCACCGGCATCTGGAGATCCATCAGCGTCAGATCCGGGCGGAGCTTGCGGTGGAGTTCGACAGCCTCGGCGCCATTCTCGGCTTCGCCAACGACATGCATGTCCGCCTCGGGCGCGACGATGGCGGCGATACCTTCGCGCAACATGACATGATCGTCGACGATGAGGAGGCGGGTCGGATGGTCTGGTTTCAAGGCATGCGCTTTCGCAAGGGAAACAGCGAGCGGAGCCGCTGCACGATACCGACGGGACGGCTACTATACGCCGCAGCGGCCGGAATCGACAGCGCGACCTCCGTCCCCCGGCCGGGTCGGCTGCTTATCGTCAGTTCGGCGCCAATGCGATCGGCCCGTTCGCGTATCCCGACAAGCCCGTAATGACCGGCGCGCGAGCCTTGCAAGGCGACATCCTCCGGAATTCCCCTGCCGTCGTCGCGAAGCGCCAGTTTGAGGTCGCGGGCGCCCCACAGCAGATCGATCCGGAGCGACCCAGCTCCCGAATGATGAACGACGTTCCGGATCGCTTCTTCGCAGATCCGTTCGATTTCCTCGAAGGCGATCGGGTGGAGGCCGTGCGGCGTTCCCTCGCTGGTCATCCGCACGTCGATCCCGGAGCCGGTCGTGATATCCCGGGCGAGGTCGAGAAGAACCGTCTCCAGACCCGTGTCGCTGCGCGGGGCCCTGAGGTCGCGCACGCGGTCGCGGCCCTCGACCAATATGCCCTGCGCCCGGGCCAGTGCCTCGTCGAGCGGTTTGCGTTCGCCTGCCGGCAGCCGATTAACACCTGCCTTGAACTGGAGCATGAGCGCCTGGAAGCCCTGCAGAAGCGTATCGTGCAGTTCGCGCGCTATGCGCTCGCGTTCTGCGATCCTGACGTCGAAACGGCCCTGCAGGCGCGCCTCGAGTTGTCGGACCCGAAACAGATAAGCGGCCGCGCCAAGCGCAAGCAGCAAAAGCCCGACAAGCATCTTGAACCAGATCGATTCCAAGAAAGTCGGAGGAATGGTGACTTCCAGGACCGCGCCTTTCCGGTTCCATACGCCGTCCTCGTTCGCGGCGATGACGCGAAAACGATAGGTGCCGGGCCCGAGGTTCGTGTAACTTGCCAGTCGGCGGCGCCCAGGGTCGACCCACTCCGCGTCCTGACCCTCCAGCCGATACCGGACCTGGACCCGTTCGGGTACGCCGAGGCTGAGCGCTGCGAAGCCGAAGGTCAGCGACGAACTGCCAGCCGGGAGCCGAATCTGCTTCGGATCGAAATATTTGATGCCGCCCGCGATCAGCGTTCCGATTGCGACGGGCGGCGGCAGCTTGTTCGACGTGATATGCGCGGGATCGATCCACACCGTCCCGGCGAGCGTCGCTCCCCAGATTCGCCCATCGCCACCCTGAACGAGCGATTGCATGCTTTGCCGGGCGTATCGGTCCGGAAGGCCGTCGACGAAGTCGAACAGGCGGTAAGGTGCCGTGAATTTTGGATCGCTCAAGGCGCGGTCAAGGTCGGCGGACCGCATGCGCACAAAGCCTTGGTAGCCGAGCGCCCATGTCTCCCCGTCCGCGGTCTGAACGATCCCGTTCACACCGCGCAACCCTGGCACGCGAGCGAAGCCGAAGGACGTGATCCTTCCATCCTTCAGACGGCCGAAGCGATCCGCTCCGGCGATCCATATGCCGGCGCGGGTCGGCGCCATCGTATAAATCGTGCCGAGCGACGGGCGATTGGCGGTCAAGAGAGTCTGGCCTTCGGCATCGAGGCGGGCAAAGCGGTCGGTACCCCAGATCATCCAGACATCCCCCTGCGCGGGATCGCGCACCATCTGGGTCGGATAAAATTCCTGCTTTTCGGCCTTGGCCGGGATGTTGAACCAGCCGTTCGCGGTCTGCCGGAAGAGGCCGCTTCCCGCCGCGGTCATCCACATCCGGCCCCAGCGATCAAGACCGCATCCGTAAATCCCCGTCTCGGTACCCAGCGGGCGGGCGAGCGAGCGCCGCGACGTGGGAGATATGACAAGGATTCGGTCGCCCAGCACGACCCAAATCGACCCTCCGGGTCCGTCGCAAATCGCCTCGGGCTCGCCAGTACCTCCCTCCACGAGCTCGGGCGCAGCGCGGGGCCGGGCGCGATAGATGCTGTCCGCCTGCGCAATGATGACGCTTCCATCGCGAGCGACATGCAGGATGTCGCCATAAGCGGCTGGCTTGGTCAGCGCTTTCTCGACAGCGACATTGGCGTTGCGAAACCGGTCGAGCCCGAGCGACGTCGCGACCCAGATATTTCCCTCGCGATCCTCGAAGACTGCGATCGTCGCATCCGACGTCAGGCCATCGGCTGCGAGAAATTCCGTCGACGGGGCTGGCGCATGGTCCGGGCCGAGCGCAGAAGGCATCCGAAGCCGCTCGATCCCGTCGCCGCGCCGCGCGACCCAGAGGTTTCCATCCCTGTCGAACTTGATGGTGAAGCCGCGCCGGACCTTGTTGGTCGGATAGTTGAATGCAGCCGGCTTGCCCGACCAGCGGCCGCCGGGTCCTGTCACCGGCCGGACGCCGAGCGTGTCGCGTGCCCAAAGCCGCCCTTCCGGGTCGACAGAGAGGTGAGACCGCATGCCGGGCTGCGAAATCATGAGCTCGAAGCGCTCGCTTCCATTTTGCTTGCGGAAGATCTTGTCGCGATATGCCGCCCAAAGCGCTCCGTCGCGCGTCACCGCAAGGCCGGTGTTGCTATCCCGCCCATGACCCGCTGTCGGCTGGACTTCGGTCCACGATCCTTTCCGATAACGCAGAAGGGGCCTGCCGACCTGTCCGATTGCCGCCCAGATATCGCCATCCGGCGTCTGGATCATATGTACGACTTCCCCGTCGAAGCGCGGGGTGGGGACGAAGGAGAGCTTGCCGCGACGGTAGACGGCGAAGCGTCCCGACGCGGAGTAGCTCGTCCAGAGGTCACCGTTTTTCGCAACCAGGAGCGTACGTGGCCCTCCGGTCTCGTCCTCGACGGCTGCATCCATTCGCTCGAAGGCGATCCCGTCGAACCGGAACAGGCCCTCGCCGCTCGCCAACCACAGATATCCGTCGGGTGTTTGCGCGATGGCGTGGATCGGGGCGGGCGCGCCATCGTCACGGGTCCAGCGCGTATGTCGATACTGGTCAATACCGCGATTAGGATCGAGAGCGAAGGCCGGTCGCTCCGCGAGCATAGTTCCTGCAATCAGCGACATCGCCAGAAGCAATAGAGGGGCTCGACGCCAATAGGTCTTCGGTGCAGATGTCTTCAAATGGCCCACCTGCATACCCCATAGCAGCGATCCAGCAATGCCGTTCTACGCTCATCGCGAACGCTCTTCATCCCCAAAAGGCTAAGTCTGCGATACCCAATATCGGGATGTATCTTGGCGACCGCCGCGCTCATATCGCTCAGCCATGCGATCATTCTTTCCCGAGTATCCTGCGGGGACCCTCGGCGCTGGCCTTTTGCTGATGCGCTTCTCCAACGCCGCTTCGCTGGCTCTGGACCCGCTGCCTGCGGCCGCTATCCACTCCTGGCTGACGGGACTGTTGGCCCTTGCCCTGCTTCTCGGCCTTCGGACCCGAGCGGCCGCCCTGACTGGCATATTCATGACGCTGTGGGAGCCTCCCGTCGGGGAAAGCACGGCGATGCTACTTTGCCATCTGTCGGCTCTCGCCGCGCTGATGCTCGGAGGGCCGGGCGCCTATTCGGCAGATGCTCGCTCGTTCGGGCGAAGAACCATTACGCTCCCGGGCAAGTCCTGAGCGGGTCGCGAAAACAGTTTAAAGTCATGCAACAGCAGGGACGCGACCAGCACCGCAAAACGCGCGATCCGGTGAACCACGCGGTCATGAGCAGATGCCCGGAACGTTGATTCAGTGAAGGCCGACGGCCTGATCGCATTGCGCGGAGGATTAGACCGCCCCATGTCGCGCGGCGCCGACGTTTATCACGGCGCCTCAGCCGGTTCGATGTCGACAGAACAAGCGAGGGACTTCTTCCGCCGGTCAGGCTGCTTCCGGCAGGCCCCGATGGCCTTTTCATTCTGGCCATAAATTTTTGACGAGCGTGCCAAAGCGTTCCGACGCTCTGGGTCTGCCGCCTGCATCAGCCGAACGCCCCGCCCCACAGATCGCGCGAGAAGAGGTCGGCCGCGCGTCGCTCACGCGAACAGGTTCGAATCCTGTGCGCGCGCGTTTTGTTGGTAAGAGCGGAATTGCTACCAACAATCTGACCAAAAACGGGTCGAGCTGCAAGGGGACGACCTGAGCGGAATCGCGATTCCGTCTCAAAATAACTCATTGTTTTTATTGAGTTAGTGGAGACGCTCTGATAGCTTGCGAGCGCTTCTGAAAACACCGGCTGGCTGGGGCGGCAGGAACCTCACCTAAGGAAAAGCTGCACCTCAAAAAGCCCTGATTTCGGCCATTCTCGCGTGGCACCAGTTGCGACTGGCTACACTCACTGGCTACAGTTAGTGGCATCACAGACCAACTGCAATAGAGCTTCGGTGCTGCGTACGAGTACGGGCCCCTGGGCTCTTGCGCAGCGCGTTGTTAAGCGATGTCACGGCGTTAATTTGCACATCGCATGCCGCCCGCTCTCGCCCGAATGAAAAAGGTTCTCCATAGCAACCGCGCCTCGTAGGCGCCGTCCTATCTCGTCAGCAATCAGAAAAACCCCTCGTACCGCGTCTACCAAGTTAGTCCGCGAGAAAAGGGCTGCCCGCGCGGCAAATACACCTAAATCAGTGCTGCAATCTTGCCTGTCCACCGACTAAGCGCGTCAATTCAGGTAGCAGCGCTGCGATAATGCTTCCAGAAAATATGACTGGAGGCCACCCGCGGTGCGGGCGGGCACCCGTTACCTTGCGCCCAGATCTATTGAAATTCGAATAAATGAAAAAAACTTCTGAGTAGCTTGGGATGACATTGCGACGATCCTATAACTCAGGGTCGGCGAAATAATCACGTCCGACGAGATGGAATATTGTCTCCAAGGAGTGAAAAATGAAAATTTGGCCAAAGCCGCAGGATGTACTGCTCGATCAGTATTATACGTGTCAACAAGTCGCACGAAAACTATATGGCGTGTTCCAGGAGTATTTTGATCCGAACCAATATCAGCTAGTCGAGCCGAGCGCTGGCACCGGATCGTTTTTCAGACTGATGCCCCATGAGAGCCTCGCGTTTGATGTTGATCCAAAATATCCGGGTATCCGCACAGCTGATTTCCTATGCGTTGAAATCCGCAGCGAACGAGAGGTGGCTGTGATCGGCAATCCGCCGTTCGGCCGGAATGCCAGTATAGCAGTGCGCTTCTTCAACCATGCTGCGTGCCAGGCGAGTGTCATCGCACTCATACTGCCGAGATCAATTCGGAAGGCCTCCATAGAAAATCGCCTTGATCGTAACTTCCATCTAATCCACGAGGAGACTGTGCAGCGTGACGCGTTCCTATTCAGGTCCAAGCCGTACGATGTACCGGCTGTATTCCAAATCTGGGAGCGTCGCGATGACCTGCGAGAGTTGCAACATGTCGCATTCCACCATCGGGATTGGAGTTGGACGACGCCAGAACGAGCCGACTTCGCGATACAGCGCGTCGGTGCGCGAGCAGGTCGCGTGCACCGAGACCTCACGCGGAGTCCGTCTTCCCACTATTTCATTCGAGGTAATGTGGAGCCAATAATGAAACGGCTCAACTTCGCCAAGGTCGCGCTCAACGTGGCGGGCAATCCGAGCTTATCAAAGTCGGAAATCGTGTCACTCTATCGCCAATTGACCGGGAGGTAAGCATTCGCCCGAAAAGCCATCATCTGAGATCTCCGCTTCCTTGGATACACTGGCTCCGCGACGTCGCACGGTTCGAATTTAAAGAATGCCGTGTTTGGCGGGCGAGGCGAAGCTCATGCAAATCATTCTGGGAAATTGTCACAGTCAAAATGGGCCTAACAGCCGATTCCAGCGGTTCAGAGGATAGAGCGAGCGAAACGTCGTCACACGCATCGTGGAGCGCATGGCGGCGTGCAACAAATTGCGATCTTCCGACGTTGCCGCCCAAGTCACTGGGACTTGGCGACCGTTAAGTGCTTCCACGATGTGAGTGCGCCTAGCTCCCGACAGCCGGTCAGCGATCTGGACGACGAGCAATGCAAACAGGCGCGGCATTTCGCGCATAACGAGGGCCGTGACATACGCGGCAATGACTACAGCAGTTAGTTCAACGATAAACATTCTATTTTCTCCTCCGACCTTCAGATCACCCTCTCCGCTCAATTTCTCTCCTGTTCTGGTTTGAAGACTTCGCTATCCGATCCTTCTGAAGCCAGAACAGGCAATGCGATATTCAGGGTGTTCGGCACCGGGCGTTACCGGTGCTCGGTGCCGACCCGATCTCAGCGGGATTTTTGCGCTGTCGCTGCCATGACATATTCGGGCGGGACGATTCCGGTACGGTCCCACCAACGCTCGGCGAGGCGCTTGCGAGAGTTGTCCGTCCGCAGCCAGTTCTGGCGAACCTTGCCGTAATCGCGGTGCTCCGGGTCATATCCTCGCAAGGTAATGAGGAAATGCACGTGCGGTGCGATTTCGGGCTGATCGTCGGTTTCCGCTTGGTGATGGATCGCCCAGTCGACGACCATGCCGCGGGCCACGAGATAGTCCTCGGCAAAGCCTTCGATCAGATTGCGCCAGAAGGCGAGGTCCTCATGGCGCGGCAGACTGCCAACGCAATGCGCGATGGTCGGCTCGTCGGGCCGATACCGGGCCGCATTCTCGTCCGCTTGTGCCCACAGCGCAATTCCCCCCAGCTTGGGTCCAGCGGCGCGGGCAGGAGCACATCGGCCCGCCGCCGCGAGGTCGGAGCGCGACGCCCAGTTCGGCGTCGGCCCCCATTCATCGACGCTATTCTGGCGGTTGATGTAAGCGTAGCTCGCCTGCGCGGTTCGGTGGGTGCGCAAGAGTTCGGGCGTATAACGGCTTGACCGGTCCCGGATCACATAGCGGGTGTTGAACGGTCGGATGTTGTGGATGGTCGTCATTTGGTACGTCTTTCTATAAAGGAGAAAGGGACCGCATCGCTGCGGCCCCCTTGCTGAGTTTATGTGTGATGGAGGGATGGCGAGACGGCGCCGCAGCGGCTGCTGGACGTCGATTCACCGGATATTTAACGCTGGTCGCTAGACCGTGCCCTGACGGGCATGACAGCGGCCCATCGCATGCGAAGCGTTATGCATATGCACGCTCGCAGGCCTCGCTGCTCGCGCGACCCGAGCAGCGAGGCCATTTTGTCGTTCCATGGTGGGCTTACGAGTACGCTCGCTCAGGCATGGAACAGCCCGTCTTCGAAGCTGACCCATCGCGCAGTCTCATCGCCCGCAGCAAGGCGTTGTCGATAGTCGCGATAATGATGCGCGAACGAGTCTGCACGGCGGATTGGGCGTGAGTTCCCGATATCGGCGAGCGCGGCCTTCAGATACTCGCTGGCGTCGATCCAGTCGCGCAGGGCCAGCATCGTCTCGAAGAAAGGTTCCGGTCGCGCGCTGCGGAACGCTTCGACATGCGCCCACAGCATCAGGCGTGCGGTCGCGACGCGCAGCGCATGACCATTGCCCATGAGCTCGGCGTAGCCACTGCAGGGCACATGAGTACGGCGGATTGACGAAAGCGAGACGCCCTGACCATGTCTGGCTAAGTCCGTCGCCGCCCTTGCTGGCCAATATCTTACGACGCGCTAGGACAGGGCTGAGTTTGTGAGCGCATGGATCGAGATCTATTTCGCCAAACGCTTTATAAATATTGTCCATGAAATCTGGCGGGGTGAAGCGGGAATCACGATCTTCCTTCTGACCCAGCGCCCAATACGCTCGAGCGGGAGCTTGACGCCGAGCTCTCGGCGCAAGCGCTGCCAGCAGGCGCAGCAAGTCTTCAACTGATCCCGCACCATTTTCGAGGTCGAGGATGGCCGTGTGCGACAGTCCGGTTCGCCTAACCAAATTCTCCAGCGACTTTCCGTGTTTGATACGGGTGTTGCGGAGCTTTTCGAACAGCGTCTTACCGGCACTCAGACCTGTCAGCATGAAATTGGTTGAGTCCATTACCGCCACAAGCGTTGACACGGTGCCGACACCCTTTTCGAGCCGCGTAATTGTCTGGGGCGACACTCCGACATGCTTGGCCATGACCTTTCGCGACCAACCCTTTGATACGCGCGCTTCGCGCAATTCAACAATTAGGTTAGCACGACTTTCGCCTCCAGGCTCCGGGCGGACTGACGATCCGGCCGAACCGCTACTAACCTTCGAACCGATGCAATTCGACGATTTGCCGCCGAACGGCAATTTTGCCGCTGACAGCCCGGAAGGAGAAGCGTTTGCCCAGACATCCGAACCGCGGGGGAGTGCGGGGGATGTAAGGGATAATTTATTCGACTGCTTTGTGTTCTGTGCATTTCCCATGGCTATGGTTTCCTCGCTCGGCGAGCGAAGCCATGGCTGCTTGGCAGCAATGTTTAGGCTGGTTCATTCATGACCTCGAACGCCATTCAAGCCCGCATCAGCAGATGCGGAGCTCGAAAATTGGCGCGAATCACAAATTCATAGGTCACCGACTTGGGATGCTATCCCCGCCGCATGTTCGCAACTGTGCCGGGCATATAGACCCTAAAGATGAATAAATCTTTAATATAGCTGCGAAGTTTCTCTGGGTAATCGGAATCCTCTATGCGAGCGCGCGATCCCGGCCAGAAAGAATTACGAGAACGCGCGACTGTGTTCGCGTCGTCTTGGGGGTGAGAGTCGATACAAGGAGCATGATTTCCTGACAATGAGGCCTTCAGCGTCCGCGCCCGCTGGGCTCTCGGCCGGGCAGCCCGCGATCGTAGGGATTACGGCCCTTAGATGGCTTCGACCGTTTCGCATTTTGTTTCGCTGTTCGCCGCTTGATCCCGAACGCCATGATCGCCGCGGCAGCCGCCATATCCTCGCTGGATCGAGCCGATGCCAACGCGCGCTTCAACCGGTCCGCCGCCTTCGGCGGATCGAACCGCACCGAACCGCGCTTGATCAGCAGCCACTCTTCGTCGAGCAGCGGATCGCCCATGTGCAGCAACCGGTCCGCTTCGTTTGCCCGCAGCGGCGCGGCTGGCCGCAAGCCGGAATCGACCATAAGATCATGCAGGATATCGCTCCGCGTCTCCTGTTGGACGAACCAGGCGGCGCGGGTGCGGGCGCGTAAGTCGGGCAGTGCCAGCCACTCGGCGCGAGACCCGAGGGCGTCGCGCAGCGTCTCCACCGTGTCCGGTGCCTCGGCATCCGCACGCCGCGCGAACAGGAAAGGGACAGGCGCACGGCGCCACAGCACGGCAGGATCGGCACCTTGGTGGGCGTCCATTAATTCGGCAGGCACCGGCGCGACGTGCGTGGCAGGTCGATCAAGCCAAGATGCCCGTCGCTTCTGCTCCACGTCCCAAGCCGTTGGCCGGCGCGCCGGATCGAGATCGGGTAGGTTCCTGAACATCTGCACACGCTTATCGACGATTGTCGAAAGCAGGTCCTGTCCCGCAGCACTCCGGATGTAAGGGGTATCGAACCAGCCGCGTGGGTCGTCGCGCAGATCGATCTGTAGCGCGCCGCGCCAGTGCACGATGCGAACAGGATAGGTCTCGATGACCGATTGTAGCATCTGGAGCTCGTTGATGGTCGGTTTGTCGGGAAACGGCCCATTGATTGAGGTGTCGGCAAGCCGCTTATACAAATCAGCAAACTTTTCTCGCCCATTGTGATGGATGGGTAGATAGTCGTCAGCGCGAACATCGCGTAGGATCTTGGCCTGCTTCGGCGCGACGGAAACAGAGTCTTCGGCGGGAATATCAAATTCTCGCGACAGCTCTGCACGCGGCGAAAGCCATGCGGGCACCGGCTGTGGTTCGCGGCCAGGTGTGAGCTCGCCCAGCCCCACCATATCGAGTCCGCGTGCGCCGAGCGATGCCATGGTCGGTAAGGGCTGATCGAGCGCGCGAGGCGGCGACAGTGCAAATTCTTGGTTGGCCTCCAGCTGGCGGCCTGACGCGATTTCGCGGGCCGCCTTCAAGCGCAGATCGCGCAATTTGATCCGCCGCCCAATCTCGGGAGTATCGCGCCAGCGCCTCACCGCCGTCTGCAGCCACGCGCTCTTGTCGACGAGATTATCATCATCCAGACCTGCCGGCCCGCGCTTCGCCAACAACGCGCCGACCTGGGCGAGTTCTTTCTGCTGGGTATCGCGGATCGCCGGAAGCCGCTTTCGATAGGGTGCGGCATTCAAATCGACGCCGTGGATCAAATCCTGAGGATCGTTGGCGGGAAGCACGACCAAGCGTCCGTCGACTTCGCTGAGAAGGAGCGGCGTCTCGGCGATGCGCTTCATCACCGCATTGGGATCCAGCATCGTTGCGGAGCTGACCTCGCTGGACAGCATTGCGTCGACAACGCGCGTCGGCTCAGGGTTCTGGATCGCAAGTCTCAGGTCTCGCTCGAGCCGTTCGCGAAGATCGGCGGCGGTGCGTTCAAGAAACTTCGCCTGCTCGCGGCGCTCGGCCATCGCGGCCTGTTCAACGACCAACTCCCGTTCGAGTTCATCGAGATAGGCTTCGGCCTCGTTACCCCGCCGGGTCCACGCGTCCGACAGATAGGTATCGTGTCCGTCCTTACGCGCCTTGTCTGCATAGCCCGGGGCAAATCGCGCAACGATACGCGGGTGGCTGCGTGCCATAGCGCACAGCGTTTCGATCTCGGCGGCCTCGGCGCGCAACCGGATCGCGGTATGCTCGTGATCGCGAAGCTCGCGCGCGAGCCGCTCCAGCCGGTCGCGGTCGTCAGAAGTGCGGACTTCGCGCACGCGCGCTTCGCGTAATTCGAAAGCCGCATCGGCATCCGCGAAATCCGCATCGCGCTTCGCCACCTGCTGCGCGAGCACCCGCGCCCAGCCGATCGCTGCATTGTCGAGCGACACATCCGGCGTATCTCCCGCGCGTTCGAGTACGGTGGCTTTGCCACCTACCTTGCGCATGGTTTGCGCATCCAGCCCCATCTTGGCGTAGGTTTCTGGCGAAAGCCGATAGTCAGCGTCAGCGGCCTTCAGTTCGACGTTGACGAGTCGCGCGATCTCGCAGCGGAACGGTTTCATGAAGCTGGTCGCGATTTGCGGCACGACGTGGGCGTCGAACGCCAGTTCACCGTCGCCATCGATGGTCACCGTACGCTTACCGACCTGGAAGTGCAGGTGCCAGTTCGTCAGGTTATTGAGCGCGTCGGGTTCATGCCGCACGAACAGGGCGGGCACGACCCGCTTTGCGTCAGCATCGCCGCTGTCAGAATTGGCGAGCGATTGCACCCAGGCGTTCGCGCCAACGAGAATGCGTTCGTGCGCCGCACCGTCGAGATGGGCGGGCAGCTCCGCCTCGCCCGCGATGACCGCATAGCTGCCGCGACCTTCGCTGAGCTTCACTGGCGGAGCCGCATCCGGCCAGCCGGGCAGTGCCTCCAGCCACTTCAGCGCGGCAGGCGCCTCCGGATCGATCCACGGCACACCAACCAACTGGCGCTTTTCGCCGAGCGCCTTGCCGCCATCCACTCGCCTCTGCTCGGCGTTGAGGATGTCACGCAAACCTTCGGGACAATCGTTGCGACGCGCAGCGCTGGCCAGAAACTCAGGCGCGAGTTCATATTTGATGTTGAGACGCGGCGGTCCGGCGGATTTGTTCTGGCGCCGCCCAAACTCGTGCGCTTCGACCGCGTCCCACTGCCTGGCTCGCTTGACCGGATCCGGATCGAGCGTCGTGATGAGGATCTGGCGATCGTCTTGGCCATGATCCTGCGTATAGCGGTCGAACGCCGCAGGGCGCCGCTCCTCTGCCGCCAGCTCTGGCTCCGCATTCGGATCGCCGATCTTACCCGTCGCATAATCATCGAAGGCGGCCGCCGATCGCTCGCGAGTTACGTTGCGCGCCAGGTGGAAGCTGCGCTCCCCCGCCGCGCTCGTCAGCCGCGACGTGTCCGGCACGCTCGGAATGCCGAACCACGCTCGACGGGCGGGAGCCGCTTTCCCGCGTTCCCAGCGCTGCGCGGAATCAAGGCTGGCCCGAACCTTGCCGCGCAGGAGCCCCAGGGGATCGTCGAGTTCGGTCTCCGCCAGGTCGAGCGGCAAGTCACGGATGATCCGCTTTACCGCGCGCCTACGAAAAGTTCCGATCGGATCCATGATCTCCAGTCCACGCTTCCAAAGGCGGGCAGCGCCCGTCCTACCAGCCCGCGGCAGGCGCCCGCTCGGGAAGTCCCGAGCGAAACCGACCTTCCTAATCCGAAGGATATCATGTTGATGTTAGCTTCCACAATCGAAGAATGGGCAGCTAACCTATTTCGCAAAAAATATTCAGTTACTCCCGATATATTCTCGATATCTTATTCAGATATTATGGATACATTACCGATATTTCGCAAGATATTTAGTTAAGAGATTTTGAACTCGAACCGGATATCTCTCAGCATGAGAGAATATCGGCTTCAGATACTATCTGACTTGCAACGATACCCGATCTCGGTGGCGGCGAAGTCGACCCAATATCCGGTCTTTGGATATTTAAATGCTCGTTGTAATATCCATGCACCAATTTGCAGTGGAACAACGAGCTTGAATGTCAGGTTTTAGCGACGAGCCGTGCCTTATCAGCGACAGAATGGCTCGTCGTTCACCGGGGCTCCAACCTACCGACCAAGCAAGGAGATAATCATGAAAAACTTGCTTGCCGAGGCCATGGCGCGCGTAATCGTCGAAGGTATGGCTGCGCATTCTGCCCAGATGGAAAAATTGACGCGCGAACTTGAAGTCGCCATCATCCAAGCCGCCCAAGCGAGTGGCAAAATCGTCACGATCGAAACCATGTTCGCGGGCCAGGATCTGAATGGACCGGCTTTTGCCGACCTCCGCAAGACCTTGCGCAACCCGGGCCTAAAGCTTGAGGCGACGATCAGTGAATTGCGCCGGTCCGAAGCTTACTTCATCAGAGCATACGACAATTACGTCGCCGGATACTCTGACCAGCGGGCGATAGAGCTGCGCTGGGCAGAGCTCCGGCTTGCGATCGCACGCCTCTTCTACGACGATATGATCCGATCTGTGCCGGCTAAACCGCGCACCCAAGCGCGGCCAAAAGCGGAGCGCTCAACGAGCGTCATCGGGTTCGAGATGGATGCATTCTCTGCCGATGAGCAGAAAGCGCTTCGTCAAGCGATCCGTAATCGCGAAGAAGCAATCAGGCAGTTGGAGACCATCATCCGCCGAGGCGGCGCGACGTCGGACACTACGCATCTCATCTGTAGCTATTTGCGCGATCCGAACAAGATCGAGCAGGTAAACCGCTGGCTCACCGCCGAGCAGAGAAAGGCGCATCATAACAACCCGGAACCTGAAGATGACGTCCAGCCGATGGCTGCCGTTGCCGAGCCGCTGCAGATGGACACTCCGCCGAGCCGCAATGGTCAAGACAATGAAAAGCTGTGGCCGCCACGTCGGGAAGCACCTCGAACAGATCCGGTCGTTGCCCAGAGACTTGTCGAGTGGCTCCGGGCCGGCCCCAATAAGATTCGGAAACTGTACGCGCGGTCGTCTACAGGGGATATTCGGCTTAACGCCCGACCGGACGCACCACCGGTCGCCGACATGTTCGAGACCGCAGTTGATCACCCGTTGGTTCAAAATGAACTATCAGCAATATGCGCGCGTCTCGAGCTATAACACACTTCGTTCGGCGCGGGTTGGCTCCTTTCACTTACCTGCCTCGTTGGAGCTGGGGCCGAGGCTCCCTAAGCTAGCGGTCGCGCACAGTAATAGCGGCGCCGCCTCGTCGTGATCACGCCAGCACAGCACTAATTGCGCCACCGAATAGGATTCACCGAGCTAGACCGCCCGCACCGACGATGACGGACAACAAATGGCTTGTCAGCGCAGACGCGCCCTTTCGGTAGGCGATTTCACCCCAATCATCCCAACGGTGCACCCGCTCGGCGAGCCAGGCGAAGAGGTCGTCACGCGATTTTGCATCGGCGAAGGACTGCGACCACGCGATATTGCGCGTCGGCATCCGCGCGCCAACCTTAAGTCCGGTCAACGTCACCAGGTATCGACTTCCCAAATCTTCGCGCGCGAACAGATGGCGACGAAACCCAACCTGCTGCTCAAAGGTGATCAGCGCCCGCTCTCGTGCCTCGGCGTCGAGCCCCTTGCTCGCACTGACCGCCGCCACAACCGCCGACATCGGCAGGCGCTCGAATTCCGGCTCGCGCGTGGCCTGCAGCATCATGAGGACCGACTTCCCCAATGAGCTCAATCCCCCATCGAAGACGTTCCTCCCCTCCGATGTCTCGACCATACCGATGCTGGCGAGCCAGCACTGATAGAATCGCCAGAACATCATGTCCCCGCCGAAAACATCGTGGTTGCTCTCCGTGCCAAACCAGCTCGCATTGATCGCGGTCATTACCCTCAGCATCAGTTCATGCTGTTCGGGTGCGAAGTGGACCGGCGGGAAGCCAAGTTCTCCTTCCCAGAAGGCGTCCCTGACGCTCGACCAATGGCGTCCCGCTGCATCCTCGTAGCCGCGCGGATTGGCTCGAAACCACCATCCCCATGGGAGCTCGCTGGCGTGGCGATCAAAGTCGGCCACGGCCACCTCCGCGACTGGGATCGAGGCCGATCGGCGGCGGCTGGTCGTCGCGCTGGGGCGCTGCGTCCCCCTCCGCGATCGCGCGCAGCTGGGCAGCGAGCGCAACCGTTTCCCGGACAACATAGGCATCGTCGCGATAGGTCCGTGCGAGTTCCGATGACTTGGGCCTGGAGGAACCCTGCGCATGCCTGGGAATGAGATCGTACGCATGATCGCAACTGAAGCCGAACCACCATGCGTGCGGGTCTTCGACCCGGTGATCGGTAGCGTGCGTTACCGGATGGTAGACCGCCGGGCGTAATGTCACGTGGCAGATACGGCGCGCCTCGACGGCTAAACGACGCGCCGGACTCGGCCCTTCCTCGCACAGTCTTGAATAGGTCAAACCGCCATGCACCTCGATCCCGATGTCCGACGGAACTGCGCCATTATCCCAGCCCCAGAGTGGGTGGTCGTGGGGAATGCCGACATATCCGGACAGAAAACCATCTTCCGTGTCACGCAAGATGATGCAGTCATAGCCACTCGCCTCGTCGCGCCAGCTGATCTTGTCCGCCTCTCCGAGCCACGGCCCCTTGCCATCGGGCCGCGCTGCCTGATCATAGAATATTTCTTCCGCGGGAACGACGCACGCGCGGGTCGCATAAGCGCGACCGGTTACGAGAACGACGCCGCCCTCTCGCATGACATCGCCTCCGTCGCCGATCAGCTTCGCCAGAGCGAGGTCGGAGCCGAGGATCGGCAGCAGTGTGCCGTCCGTGGCCGGCGCAACGGCAACCGTGGCTGCCTTTCGCATCACGGACGTCTTGCGCTGCCCAGCGGGCACTAGCGCCTTGGACTTGGTGGTTTTAGCCATTTCTTCTCTCCAACTTAATCTGCGGCACGGATGCTGATCGCTTCCGGCTACGCGTCATGGTGCTGCCCCCGGGGCGGTCTCCGAGTGCGTATCATTTTCGCATGTCGGCCAAGCGATGATCGGTCCGAGACCCCAGGTTTCGCTGCCGAGTGGACTGCCCAGATGCGAGGGTGGGGAATGGTATCCCGACGGTGGTTCATGCGATGCCATCAGTAAGATTCGTAGTTACGTTATCGTTCGCTATATCAGACAACGACTAGAGTCAATCGGTCGGACGAAGTCGTTCGTTTGACCGAACGCTCTTTGATTCCTATGGCGTTGCTCTCATGTTAGGTTGTGTCGAGGGAGGTCATGGACATGTCGTTGGCGATGAGGCTGCAGAACCTTCGCACGGCAAAGCGGCAATCGCTTCAAACAGTGGCTGACGCCATCGGTGCGTCGAAGGCGCATATCTGGGAGCTTGAGAAAGGCACCGCCAAGAATCCGTCGATCGAACTTGTCCGAAAGCTCGCCGATCATTTTGAGGTATCTATCGCAAGCCTTGTCGGGGAGAAGCCGGACGAAGATAGCGATGACGAGCATTTGCTCGTCATGTACCGTGATCTGAAATCTCTCGATCACCAAGATCGCTTGGTTCTTGGAGACATTATAAAGGGAATGCAGAACCGTCGGTCCGGGCGGTAGCGGAGCGGGCGCTCTTAGCACTGGTTCTAATGCCCTACCCATACCGTCGTGGTCGTCACCGGCGCCACGTCCGCAGCAAAGGAGTTCGGCGCGGTCGGCGCTTTGGTCGATTCGGCTATTGCCGGTTCTGTCAGCCGGTCTTTGGGACGAATATTCGCATAGCGGACATTCGGCTCGATCGATCGAGGATGTTCAAGAAATTGGTAAGTTAACCGCGCTAGAATCCTTCCCATGAAATGGCTTTTTGTAATCGCACTCGCGCTGACCCCGCTTTCCGCGTCCGCGCAGGACATTAGTGGAACGGGCCGTGCAAAGGACGGCGACTCCCTCGACATGGCAGGGATTGCCGTCCGCTTACATGGCGTCGATGCCCCCGAGCTTTATCAGACATGTTCGCGGCAGGGTCAAAGCTGGGCATGTGGGAAAGAAGCGATGGCGAAATTGGGGCAATTGGTGAATGGTGCCGAATTGCGCTGTGAGCAGCGCGATGTTGATGACTATGACCGGATCGTCGCCAGCTGCACCGCGCGGCAGATAGATCTAGGCCAAGCCATGGTCGAAGCGGGCCTTGCAGTTGCGTTGCCTCAGTTTAGCGATCGCTATCTCGGCGCCGAGGCGCGCGCCAAGGCCCTCAAACTAGGCATCTGGAGTTCCGACTTCCAAAAGCCAGCGGACTATCGGGCCGCCAATCCCAGGGCACATCGGCCCAAGCCGCAGGCATCCGCCGTGCGTCAGCCTATTGCATCACCGGCGCCGTCCGGCGTCTATTACCGCAATTGCAATGCGGCATGGGCAGCGGGTGCTGCGCCGTTATACCGCGGTCAGCCGGGATATCGGCCAGAAATGGATGGCGACGGTGACGGGGTGGCTTGCGAGCCATTTCGGCGGCGCTGAGCATTTAGGCTGGGTTGAAAGGCCTTCATCCAAAGTTTCTGGCGCGGTGTTGCGACTTTGGGTAGGCCAACGACATGATGATGATCGGCACGAGAATCGAAGAGACGGGAACCTTGCTCCGCGACGCGGGCGGATTCTCGCTTCGCCGTGACCTTGGCGGTCGGTGGCGCCTCGACCTCCACCGCGTTCCGGTCGACCATATCGAAAAGCGTGTTCGCATTACCGGCATCGTGGTCGGTGAAGACCTGGTCGATGTCGACGGTGTGGCTCCCGAGAATATTGCTTCTTCGCCGCTGGCGGCCGGCGCGTAGCCCCACTGCACCACCTGCACCGCTAGAACAAATATTTGAGCGCCTGCCATGCCCCGACGAGGAATGAGCCACCCATCAACGCGGTCGCAATCCAGAATTCGATAGCGAGCGCCCGGTCGCGCCATTTGGTTCCGCGTACTTGCATAGGCTCGGCATGACAGCGCGAAATATTGTAGGAAAGCGATTAATCCACGCTTGGTGGCGACAAAATCCTACGGAATAGGCGACACCCCCCGAACTCACATTCAGGCGTGCGATACCGCCGACTCTGGCCGTTTTCGGTCAGGCCGCTTTCAGTCTGAACCGAAGAGAAGCGGACGTTCGCCGTGCGCCGGCTGGCCATGGGCGACTGCGGCTCGCACAACCGATTCTCGATCTGGCGATTTCATCCGGGCGAAGATTTTGCGTTGCATATACCCCGTAGGTTGAGCAGCTCGCGCTCAACGTCGTCGGTCGAGCAACGACCAGCATACTCATTAGCTGAACGGCACATAAATTGTCGAAAACATTGAACCGACCAATAAAATCACTTAGTTCAATGGGTTATATAAAAATTATAGGCCTTCAAACTATTGAAACTATACCGACCGGCTATTGGACATCTCTCCCACGATGCTTGATGATCAGATACCATATATTGATTTCAAGAAGAGGACGGGTGCCGTGACTCCAGTCTATAATCAATCGTTTTTGAGCGTCGCGAGTGCGGCTTTCCTGCTATCGACACTTTCGGCTTGCGGCGGCGCATCAGGGGAAGGCGAGAAATCCGACAGTGCGGAACCGCGAACGCAAGCGGCCGTCGCTCGCGACCCCAATTATCCCGAGATCGATATCCCGCCCGTTTGGGATGCCAAAGGACAGCTGGTCCAACCAAAAGACTTTCGCGAGTTGGTCTTCCTCGGGGCGCCGCTGACACCGCACGGTCTTAACGGCGGGAAAGCGTCTTTTCCCGAGTTCCACAATGTCTACACGCAGCCAGCAGCCTTCAAGGCCTATCGGGCGACCGGCAAATGGCCTGAAGGCACCATGATGATCAAGGAACTACAGCTCGTCAGTGATCCGAAAGGCGAATTTCCTGACGGATCAACGACGGCACCATCCGGGCGAGGATATTTTCCCGGTCCGCCCAATGGCCTCGACGTTTCAGTCAAGGACAGCAAACGGTTCGCCGATTCAAATGGCTGGGGCTATTTCAACTTCAATCATTCCGCTCCGCCCTATCTGGCCACGGCAGCGCTCAAATCCGTCGACGAATGCGCGGGGTGCCACATCGCCAATGCAGAAGACATGGTCTACATCAAATTCTACAAGCCCATACTCGATCCGCTACCGCTCCCCCGCGGTTGACATGACGCTGCTGCAGCCATCGGCGTCTGCGGCGCGACAGGCGATGCAAGAGCAGCGGCCATGCTCAGTGCTCATAGGAACGACGATTTGCTGACCGGGAAGACCATTGCGGTCATCTGCGCCGTCGCGCTGTTCACCACAGCCTGCGGCAAAAAGAGCGATGCGGGTGCGCCCGACGATACTTACGCGTCGCTGGTCAACAAAGATGGGACGATCTCCTTTCCCGCAGACTTCCCCGAGAGTTACATGTTCATTGGCACCTGGTCGGTCACGGCGCCCTCGGGAGAGGCAGAAATTCATTCCGTCTATTCCCGACCGGCGGATGTTGACGCCTTTCGGAGCGCGGGGAAATTTCCTGACGGCGCAGTCTTGATCAAGGAAGTCACAATTGCGAAGAGCGCCGACCTCGTCACAGGCCGCGCATCCTGGGCCGGTGATCGCAAGATTTGGTTCCTCATGGTGAAGGATCGCAAGGGACGGTTCGCGGGCAACCCCCTCTGGGGTGACGGGTGGGGCTGGGCGCAATTCGACCCGACCGACACCAAGAAGCAAACGGCGACGAATTACCAAACCGACTGCAAATCATGCCACATTCCGGCCAAGTCATCCGAATGGGTTTACACCTATGCCTACCCAGCGCTGGGTGAGAAAGGCCAAGTCGGCCTGCCGGTGAATTCACATAGAGGTAACCCGCCCGGGATAGTTCCCGCCGTCGCAACGCAGGCCATGACGAGCGGCGTGGCTTCAGGCAAGATGGCTTTCGACAAGACTTGCAGGGCATGCCACTCCATAAACCTTGGTGGTGCCGGCATCGGACCAACGCTGGCTGGCGTCGTCGGCCGCAAGGCGGGCACCGTGCCAAACTTTGATTATTCGGACCAGATACGGAATTCCGGCATAACCTGGACAGCCGACAATATTGACAAACATATCGAGGCGCCAAAATCCTTCATTCCCGGGAATCGCATGGGAAATCTCTTCCCCAACGGGATCAAGGATCCGGGTCAGCGCCGCGATATCATCGTCTATCTGAAAAGCGTCGCACAGTAGTCGACGGCGGCTTCCCGCTCGCGAGCGGCGGTAAGACGCATGAGCCACTGAAGGTGGCTAGTCAGATTGATGCTTGAGGCACAAAACAACTCAACGGACTATTCAGCCAAGGGCGATTTTTTGCCAAGGCCCGAATGTCCTCAATCAAAGGAATGACACATGGCCAAACGTGATGCGGTTTTCCCCGCAAACCGACATGCTCTCTACGAAGAGCATGGATATTCCGCAGCGATCCGGTCGGATCGTTTGCTTTTCGTATCCGGCCAGGTCGGAAGTCGTGAAGACGGTTCGCCGGAACCAGAGTTCGCGGAGCAGGTTCGGCTGGCCTTCGCAAATCTGGAAGCGACCCTGCTGGCTGCGGGATGCGGATTTGACGACATCGTCGATCTAACGACTTTCCATACCGATCCCGAAAATCAGTTCGAAACGATTATGGCCGTGAAGAGCAAGATCTTCACTGAAGCGCCTTATCCGAACTGGACAGCACTTGGTGTGAACTGGCTGGCCGGATTCGATTTCGAGATCAAGGTAATCGCCCGCATTCCAGACTGACCGCAACCCGTGCTAGGCCAGTAAAATCCGAAACGAAAGAAAGTCGCGTCATCGCTGATTTCCTCGGAGCTGGCCTTTGGGGCCTGTTTACAGCCAGCGGCCTTTTGATCGGTGCCGTTGTCGCGGACCTGTTTTCAAACCGGCTGTCTCATCGCCTCATCGCGACCGTGATGGGGTTTGGCGGCGGCGTGCTTATCGCCATTGTCGCTGTCGAGCTTATGGGGAACGCAATCAAAACTGGCATGTCCGCCGCTGCGATCACAGCGTTGCTGGGAGGGGCGGCAATCTTCAGCGGCATCAACTGGTATCTCGCCACAAGCGGCGCGAAAAATAGGAAACGTTGCGGCGAATGCGTGAAGCAAACGACCGAAAATGAGCATGCCGGAAGCGGCGTCGCGATTGCTGTTGGGACGGTTCTTGACGGCATTCCCGAAGCACTCGTGATCGGCCTGTCTATGGTTGGCGGCGGGAAGATCGGGATGGGCGTCGTCGCCGGGTTTTTCCTCGCCAACATTCCTCAGGGACTCTCAAGCGCCTCGGGGATGAAGCTGGCTGGACGATCACGACGCTACATTTACGCGATCTGGGCGGGCATCCCGCTCCTGATAGGGCTCACAGCCGCCTTCGGGAATTTTGCTTTGGGATCAGTCTCAACCGACGCAACGACGGTCATTCTCTGTTTCGCTGCAGGCACGGTGCTGGCGATGCTCGCGGAAACCATGATCCCGGAAGCCTTCGATCACGCGCCGCCGATGATCGGTTTGATTACCGTGACGGGCTTTCTTTCGGCGTTTCTGCTGGTGCAACATCATGTTTGATATGCGGGGCGGGCTTGAATAGCAGATCTTACTGCAGCTTCATCCTTAGGTCAGGCCAGTTGGAAATACATCGCCGGCAGCGTAACTCGCTACGATAACAGCCTCAGGTGACGGCCCTTGGACCGCTGTAATATTGGAGATGGAAATTGGGACCGCATTCGGAGCGCAAGGAACAACGGCTTCTCCTGTTCTCCGCCACCGGCACCCTCGCCCTTTCCCTTGTTGGCATCGCTATTGGCCTGTTGAGCGGCGCAAAGTCGATCTTGTTCGACGGTGTGTACAGCCTTGCCGACGCAGGGCTTACGCTGGCCGCCTTTTTCGCCGCGCGGCTGATCGCGCGTGGCGCAGACCGCCGGTTCCAATATGGCTACTGGCACATCGAGCCGATGCTTGGGTTCGTCAACGGCAGCGTTCTGCTCCTCGCCTGCGCCTATGCATTGATTGACGGAGTAGACACCGTGATGATGGGAGGACGGAACGTGAGTTTCGGGCCCGGTATCGGATATGCCGGCGCGAGCGCGCTCATCGGCTTCGGGATGTATATTTATATCCGGCGCCGCGCTCGCGGCCTCGGGTCCTCGCTTCTGAATATCGACGCGGCCGCGTGGCTTTTCGGCGCACTTCTCAACGCCGGGCTGAGCGCCGCATTTGTCACCGCGGTCGTGCTCGAGGGAACGCAGGCGGAGAAGCTCTCGGCCTATTTCGATCCGGCAATCCTCATCCTCCTTGCAATCTTCCTGGCTCCGCTTCCCCTTCGGGCCTTGGCAGCGGCCGGTCGCGAGATACTGCAGATCGCGCCAGCCGATCTCGATGCGCAGGTCAGCAGCATCGCACGCGAAGTCGCGGCACGGCACGGCTTCGTCGAGCATCAATCCTATGTGACCCAGGTCGGCCGCGCAGGGTTTATCGAGATCGGCTTTGTCGGTGCCGCGGCATCGACCACGATGACGCTTGGCGAGCAGGACGCCATTCGTCAGGAATTTGCGGACGCGATGGGCGGGCTGCGCCCCGGATATTGGCTCACGATCGACTTCACGGCCGATCGCCGTTGGCTCTAAGCGCGAGCAACTCCGGGGCGGCTCACGGTAACGCGCAAACGGGCGCCCGCTGTTCGGCGGACGCCCGTTAGTTTCAGACGAGCATCTTTTCGCGCAGCAGCAAATCGAGGCCGCCGTCGGCATCGAGCGCCACCAGATCATCCGACCCGCCCACATGCGTACCGTTGATGAAGATCTGCGGAACCGTCCTGCGTCCACCAGACGCTGTCTGCATTGCACGGAACTGCACCGGATCATCTTCGACGTCGATTTCGATCCAGTCGGTCACCCCCTTGGCGCGAAGATGCGCCTTGGCCCGGTGACAAAAGGGGCAATAGTCCTTGGTATAGAGGGTTATGTTCGGTTTCATTTCATGTCTCCGATCAAGCTGCCTCAGACCGCTCGCCGGCCGATGGAAGGACCCAGGCGGCGCGCGGAAAGTGGCAGGTGTAACCATTGGGACGGCGCTCCAGATAATCCTGGTGCTCCGGCTCCGCCTCCCAGAAGGGGCCAATCGGCTCCAACTCGCTCGCTACCTTTCCCGGCCAGAGGCCGGATGCGTTGACGTCCGCGATCGTCTGCAACGCGGTTTCACGCTGCGCTTCGTCGGCATAATAGATCGCCGAGCGATAGCTCCCGCCGCGGTCGTTGCCCTGGCGATTGCGCGTGGTCGGATCGTGGATCTGGAAGAAAAATTCGAGGATCCGGCGGTAGCTGATCTGATCGGGATCGAAATTGATCTCGATCGCCTCGGCGTGCGTGCCGTGGTTGCGATAGGTCGCGTTCGGCACATCGCCGCCGCTGTAACCGACACGGGTGCTGACGACGCCGGGGAGTTTGCGGATCAGGTCCTGCATGCCCCAGAAGCAGCCGCCGGCAAGGATGGAACGTTCGGTCATGATCAATTCTCCTCGATCTGGTTCAGAAATTCGGAATAGCCCTCGGCTTCCATGTCATCGCGGTGGACGAAGCGGAGTGAAGCCGAGTTGATGCAGTAGCGCTGGCCGCCACGGTCGCGCGGACCGTCGGGAAACACATGTCCCAAGTGGCTGTCGCCATGAGCCGAGCGCACCTCGGTGCGGATCATCCCGTAGCTGTCGTCGCGTATTTCATCGACATTGGCGGGGACGATGGGCTTGGTGAAGCTCGGCCATCCACTGCCGGAATCGAATTTGTCGGTCGAGGCGAACAAGGGCTCGCCGCTGACGATATCGACGTAGATGCCGGGCTCCTTATTGTGCAGCAGTTCCCCACTGCCGGCACGCTCGGTGCCGCCTTCCTGGGTGACATGGCGCTGTTGGGGCGTCAGCTTCGCAATGGCTTCGCTGGTCTTGAGGTAGGTCATTCGATATCTCCTTTGTCTGACAGTTGCGGCACGTCTTTCCACCCCGGTGCGCCGCATGCGCGCCGGTGGAGACAGTCCCGAAATTCGAAATTTGGCTCAGAGGCGGTCGAGGATGCTCATGAGAACCGCCGGGTCGAGCCGGTTGCGATAATTGGGATCGAGAAAACTATATCTGATGATCCCGTCGGTACTGATCACATAGGTTGCCGGCATCGGAATGCGCCAGTCGGCGCCGTCGTCGCCTGCGACCATCCCGTCCGCAAGCGCCGCCCGGCGCATACTCTCGGGCAGTTCGAAGGCGAGGCCATAATCGCTCGCGACCGTCATTCCGCGATCGGCGAGCAACGGAAGCGTCATTTCCTCGGCCCGCGCCATTGCGATGCTGTCGGCGAGCGGCTGCGGGGAGATCGCGAGCAGGCTCGCTCCTCTATCCTCGACCGCTTGCGCCGCCTTCGACATCGCCCGAAGTTCGGCGCGGCAGAAGGGGCACCATCCGCCGCGAAAGAAACTCAGGACCACTGGTCCGCCAATCAATCGGCCACGCAGCGAGACTGTGCCGCCGAGGGCGTTTTCCAGCAGGAACTCCGGCGCGACATCTCCGGCCTGGACAGCCGAGACCTCGATGCCCATGGCCAGGATCTGCCGATCGCCTTCGGCGATTGCCACCCTCCCCTCGTCGCCGGCTGCCTGGAAATAGGCTTGCTCGATCATGCTCATGTCCGTTCGGAAGTTCATTCGACTCTTCTGCATCGAAAATTGGGGAGGGGAAAGGCTGGCGCGGCTCGCGCCAGCCTTTCCTTCAATGTCCACCTCGAGCCGGGCGCCGGGAGTCACGCCCAGCCCAAGGTGGATCGAGCGAAGCGACGAAGCCGGGAAGGGGAATTACCGGCTCGGACGTCGCGTCCGGGCTCGAGGCTTTTGCGGCGGTAAGGGAAGGCCGCCGCAACCCGCAAGGAAACGGACCCCGCGATCCAGGGCCGCGAAAGCGGCGTCGGTTCTGATCTGGCATTCATGATGGTCATCTCAAAACTCCAGGAGGCTTTGTCTCGGGTCCGTTTTTGCGGATGAGCCGTATTTAGGCTGTAGCGATTGCTTGCGGCAGATGGGTTGAGTCGATAGGACCTATTCCGCAGGGGAATGAAATGGATCGACTTGCCGTCATGGAGCAGTTCCTCGCCGTGGCCGAGGCGGGTTCCTTTTCCGCGGCGGCGCGACGGCGCAATGTCGGTCAGCCATCGATTTCGAAAGCCGTGGCGCAGCTTGAGGCCTATCTCGGCGTCCGGCTGTTCCAGCGCTCAACCCGCAGCCTGACGCTCACCGAGGCGGGCCGTCGCTACCGCGACGGCGCCGAGCGTGCGATTGCAGCCGCCGCCGCCGCGGAGATTGCCGCCAAGGAAGACGGGGGCCGTCTCGCCGGACCGGTGCGCGTCGTGGTCCCGACTTGCCTTGCCCGGCTGCATCTCGTGCCGCGTCTCCGGGAATTCTCTGATCGCTTTCCCGAAGTCACGCTCGATCTGGAGATCACCGATCGCGAAACCGATGTCGTGGCATCGGGCGTGGATATCGCGCTGCGAATTGGCACGCTCGCCGACACCGCGCTCGTCGCCTCTCGCATGGCGCGCACGCGGATGGCGCTGGTCGCGAACAAGGCCGAAAATGGTCTCGACGCCCCGCACAATTTCATGGGGCAGCCCGCGATCATCTCGCGCCTTCATCATGCGAAGAATAGCTGGGTCTTCCGCGATGGCAGCGCGCGCATCGCGATCATGGTGCATCCTGCGCTCATTCTCGACAGCGACGACGCAGCCCGGTCGGCAGCGCTTGCCGGTCTCGGCTATGCGATGTTGCCCCGGCCCTTCGTCGCCGATCTGATCGATACCGGCGATCTTGTCGAGTTGCTGCCCAACCATATGCTCGAAGACATTGATCTATGGGCCCTGCTGCCGGCTGGCCGCGACCAGACCGCGAGAGTGCGCGCTTTTCTCGACTGGCTCCGCCCGCAGATGAACGCGATCTTTGCCGATGAGCGACCCGGCTTGCTCTCATGAACGCTATTGCGGTTGCCATCGCTGCTTCGATGCTGAGTTTTGCGATGGGTTTCGCGATCAGGCGGGGGACGGTCTGCGTGGTCGTTGCGGCGCAGGATCTTGTCGTGCGGCGCCGACCCGACAAGTTCATCGGGTTCGCGACGGCGGCTTGCTGGTCAGGGCTTCTGCTTGTTCCACTGGCATGGACCGCACCAGCTGTTTTCCATCTGTCCCCGGGCTACGACCAGCTGATCCAGGCTTTCCTGTTCGGGTGTCTTTACGGGATCGGCGCGTGGGCGAACCAGGCTTGCGGCTTTGGAACACTCGCGCATTTGACCGGCGGCAGGCTCGGATATCTTCTGACCCTCGCCGGCTGGGTAATCGGCGCCTCGTTCATATCCAAAGTCTACAGGCCCCAGCAAATTCCCGAGCCCTCGCTGCTTGCGACGTCACCGCTCGCCGCGATAGCGGCGTGGCTGGCCTTCGCCGCAGTCTGCTGGTGGAGCTGGCCGCGCCTGCGACTGTTGCGCCGCCGGTCGCGCTGGCGCAAGATGCTGCTTGGACGCGCGCGGATGCGTCCCTTCGAGGCCATGCTCATCATCGGCATCGGCGGCGGCCTGCTGTACGCCTGCGCCGGGAGCTGGACCTATCTGGGCCTCCTGTCCAGCTACCCCTCGCAGCTCGTCATGCACGATTTCGCCCCGATTTCTCCTTTGCCGGCGCTTTTGGGCACCGCGATGATGATCGGCGGCGGACTATTTGCAGCCGTCCGCTCCGCCGGCTTCCGGTTGCGCGGCACCAACTGGCGTCAAGGCTCGCGGCATCTCGTCGGCGGCACCATCATGGGGTTGGCCACCCAGCTCATCCCGGGCGGCAATGGGGTCATCATCGTCTACGGGCTGCCCTCCTTCGCTCCCCATGCCCTGACCGCCTATTTCGGGATGACATTGACCCTCATGCTCATCTTCGCCGCCACAAACTATTCCCGCAGGGCATAGAAACCATGCCCACGGGCCAACTGTTTTTGCGCGCTCGATGCGCGCAATATGCGCATCGTGTAATCAGGAAGGGACAGCGGGATGACCGATTTCGACTATGACGTGGCGATAATCGGCGCGGGCACCGCTGGAATGTCGGCGTACCGGGAAGCGCTCAAATATAGCGATCGCGTCGTCATGATCGATGGCGGCCCCTTGGGGACCACATGCGCCCGCGTTGGCTGCATGCCCTCCAAATTGCTGATCGCTGCGGCAGAGGCGCGCCACCGTGCCGAAAGCGTCGGCCTGTTCGGACTTCGCGCCGGACCCGTCGAGGTCGATGGTGTGCAGGTCATGAACCGCGTCCGCGCCGAGCGCGACCACTTTGTTAGCTTCGCCACCGAGGCGATTGCGGGGTTTGCACCCGGAGGCCTGCTTCGCGAGCAGGCGCGTTTTGTCGATGACAATCGGCTCGAACTTGCGAGCGGCAAGCAGATCAGCGCGCGCAGCATCGTGATCGCAACGGGCTCGCGGCCGGTCGTACCCGCAGGCCTGGAACCGGCGGGCGATCGGCTGATTTTCAACGACCAACTGTTCGACTGGACCGATCTGCCGTCCTCGGTTGCAGTCTTCGGCACCGGCGCGATCGGGTTGGAGCTCGGGCAGGCTTTGCATCGCCTCGGTGTCCGCACCCATATCTATGGGCGCGGCGGCAGCGTCGGCCCGCTCACCGATCCCGACGTCGCGGCTTATGCGGCGGCACAGTTCTCGAGCGAAATTCCTATCGACTGGATGGCAGCCGATGCAAGCGTCGCGCGCGACGGGGACGCTGTGATCGTCCGGTCAGCGGGGGGCGAGGAGCGGTTCGATTATCTCCTCGCGGCCGCAGGCCGACGGGCCAATGTCGACAATCTCGGACTGGAAAACACCTCGCTCACGCTCGATGCCCATGGCGTCCCCACTTATGATCACCTGTCGATGCGCGCCAGTTACAGCGACATCTTCATCGCGGGCGACTCGGCGGTCGATCTCTCGCTCCTTCACGAGGCCGCGGACGAAGGCCGGGTGGCAGGCGAAAATGCCGCGCGCTATCCGCACAGCTATCGCCGCGCGCGCCGGACCCCGTTGACGATCGTCTTCACCGATCCCCAGATCGCCATCGCCGGGCGCAGCCATGCCGACCTTCTTCGCGACCGGATGGATTTCGCCATCGGCGAAGTGTCGTTCGAAGACCAGGGACGGGCTCGCATATTGGGGCTCAACCGGGGATTGCTGCGCGTCTATGGCGATCGGCCGAGCGGGTTGCTGCTTGGCGCCGAAATCTTCGGTCCAGCGGCGGAACATCTCGCTCATCTCCTCGCCTGGTCGATCGAGAGCCGGCTCACCGTCGCCGAATTGCTCGAACGACCCTTCTATCATCCTGTCATTGAGGAAGGGCTGCGCACCGCGCTTCGCCACCTCAACCACCATCTCGGGTTCGGACCGAATCCGCCGCTGCGCTGCATCGACTGTGGTCCGGGAGGCTAGGCCAAGCGGTGCCCGCCTTCGGCTCGGATAGAATATCGGCACCTTGCAACGGCGCAAATCCGGCAGAGCCTTTGCCCGAGCCTGGATCGCGCACGGCCGAGGGGGAGATCCGCCCTGATTTCCTGCTCGCGCGAGCGAAGCATAGCGTTCCGGCCTCACCTCCCCGGTGGGGCGGAAAGCCCGCGAGGATCGATGAGCAAGCTCGCGGCGCCTGTCGCTGGGGGAGCCTCACGCTCCCCGCCACAGGTCCGCATCGTAACTTGCGGTTTGTTGGTGCCTTAGACCTGGGCGTCGGCAGGCTTTTTCCGTCGGATAGCCGCCGAGAGTAATACCAGCGAAGCGGCAAGCAGAACGGCGTCTTTCAACAGAAATTGCCCGGGGATGGCCGAAATGGCCGGGAACCCGCCGGCGGTCGGCTCTGCGACACCAGGCGTTGACAAGAAGAATGTCAAGGTGATGGTATAGGTCGCCACCGACATGGCGCCGCCGAGGACCGAGAAAATCGGTTTGAATGCACCGAGGATCAGGGCAGCGGCCGTGGCGAGTTCCATCGTGCCGATGAACTGGCTGGCGCCCTGGACGCCGAACAGCGGGTGAAGCCAGCTCATAAGCGGGCTGTGTTCGATGAATGGGGCAATGCCTTGCGCCTCATAAGCCGTGAATTTCATGCCGCCGAACCACAGAAAGACAATGACTAGGGCCCATCGCAGCAGAGCGAGTTCGCGCATTTGATGCTCGGGGACGCTGAATGAATATTTCTCCAATAAGCTCATAATCAATGCCCTTTTTGTTGATGGAAATGTGGCGAGAGGCGTCAGTTTGTAATTCCGGGACCGACGATGTCGGTCGGACAGTTGGTGCACTTCTCTTCGTCGCAGAAACGGCAGGTCGTGCGCGCGCGCACTTCGTCGCGCGGCAATGACGCGAGGATGGTTTCCGCGACGCGCTCCAGCGCAGCGCGGTCCTTCTCGCCGACCGCAGCGAGCAACCCGGTGATCGCTGTGCTGCGCAGATTCAGGAGCGCCCTGCGTTCCGTCTCGCCGCCGGACGTCAACGACACGTGCATGACGCGGCGATCGCCGGGGGATTGCGATTTCGAGACGAAATTCTGAGCGACCAGCCGTTCGACCACGCGGGCAGCACCGGCATGCGACAGGCGCAGGGCCTTGCCGATCTGGTCGATCGAAAGGCCCGGTTCATGGCCGATGAGGCTCAATGCCGCCGCGGTCTCCCCGCCGGCCGGAAAGCGCTGTGATATCGCACCGCGCATCTCATCCGACACCCCCTGCGCGAGGGCGCCGAAGAGATTGATCAGCCGATCGGAAGGTGAAGCGTCCTTGGTCAATCGCATTCCAGTATATATGCGTCGCGCATATAAATAGCGCAGCGGCTGGAGAATGCAAGAGGCGATGCGAGCTTCAGAGCTTGAGCCTCTCCTTCATGGGCTCGCGATCCGTCTGTTCGATGGGGTACCAGCGGTAGCCGGATCCGTCGGCGGCAATGTGACCCACCCCCGGGAACGGAAGATGGGGCGCCGCAATCATCATACGGTCGCGAGCGAAGCGGGTGAACGCGGCTTTCCGCACGGCGCGCGCCTCGTCCTGGCGAACATCGAAAGTGATCGTCACGTCGGGGCGTGGAAATTGAACCGCGCCGGCGTGGATGACATCGCCGACGAAGACGATACTCTGCCCCTTGCTGGTCAAGGTGTAGAAGGCGGTGCCCGGGGTGTGCCCAGGCTGCAGTTCGGCACGAATGCCCGGCACGACTTCGCCATCGGTATCGATCGGCTTCACCCGGCCGGCCGTGACATAGGGCGTCAGCGTCTGCTCGGTCTGGGTCCAGAAGCGCTTGTCGATCCCGCTTTTAGCCGCGTTGGCAACATCGGAGAAAAAGCGAATATCTGCACCGCCGGCATAGACCGTCGCGCGCGGGAAGACGATCTTGCCCGCCTTCGTGAGACCGCCGCTATGGTCGCTGTGGACATGGGTGATGAGTATGTCGGTGATTGTCTCCGGCGCGGCCCCAGCTGCTGCCAGCGCTTCGAGCAGCCTGCCGCCGTTGCCTAGGCCGAAAAGATCGCCGGCACCGACATCGACAAGGATCCGCCGCCCGTTGAAGTCGATCAGATAAGCGTTGATCGAAGCCTCTGCGGGATTGGCTAGGAAACTGCGGGCAAGAATTTCGTCGATCGTTTGCGCCGAGACGCCGCGCAGCAACTGGTGCAGGTCCAGCG
This sequence comes from Sphingopyxis sp. H073, assembly GCF_001468395.1. Classification (GTDB taxonomy): domain Bacteria; phylum Pseudomonadota; class Alphaproteobacteria; order Sphingomonadales; family Sphingomonadaceae; genus Sphingopyxis. The sequence goes on from NZ_LNSG01000006.1 coordinate 98,027, forward strand.
GGACCGACCCATCCGACAATGCCGTTATCTGGGCATCGCCAATCGTAAATCGATAAATTGCGGGAGCGGTCTGGCGGACGGTCCCGGCTATGGTGTCGGGCACCGCGGCGGGCGTCGGAGCCGCTAAACCGGGAGAAGAGGATATCGGGCCAAGCAGCGCCAGGGCGAGAGGGAGAATAGTGAATGGCTTTTTGATCATCATGGCGACGTCCTTGATTGAGTTGCGATGGATGAAGAACTGTCAGTCATTATCCCAGCGCTGGCGGGGTCTTGCGAGACATTGTCGCGATCGACAGCGTGCTCGGCGACAGAGTTCGGTTCAGGCAGGGCCACTTCCGAAAAATGCTGCCGAATATAGTCCAGCTTGGGATCGATGAAGCGGCGGCAGAAGGGTCGGCTCGGATCGGTTCGATAATAGTTCTGGTAACGCTCGTCCGAAGCCTTGAAGCTTCTGAACGGCAGAACCAGGGTATGCGCCGTATTGCCGAATTCCTCGGCAAATCGGACGATCGCCAATTCGGCCTCATGCCGCTGGTTGTCATCGAAAATATAGATCGCGCTGCGGTACTTGTCGCTAGGAGAGCGGGCCCGGGTGGCTGAATGCGTTCTCAGATGCACCTCGCACAGCGTTGCCAACGGAATGATTGAAGGATCGAAGGTGACGATCACCCCTTCTGACCAGCTATCTGCCGGAGCGTCCGATTGGACAAAGCCCTGGTCGACCTGCGCAACGCCGCGCAGCGCCTGGAACACCCCTTCGGTGCACCAATGGCACCCCCCTCCAAAGCCGATCTTCGCCATCTTCACCTCTCGCGCCTAGACGTATTTCTTTCTGCGGATCAGCGCCGTCTCGCGCGCCTGAGCCTTCTGGCTGCGGACGCAATCAATGTAAGCATCAGCGCGCCGATAAGAACGCCCAGTAGCAGTGGACTGTGGACATGCATCATCGCTGGGCGCAAATACAGGCCGACTAACCCGAGGATCACGAAAGCGACCGATGCAAGTCGCAATGCGCGCCAAGCACGGGGTTTGTTGTCTTTGAACCAAAGGGAAGTTCCGAAGATATTGATCATAAATGGTTGCCTTCCGGCAGCAAGGTTCAAGGTACGAAGTAAGTCAGAGCGGCCGTGCACATTCCGAACGAAGCCAGGTTTCCTGCACGCTGCTGAAGCCGGCCTCGCGTAATGTCTGGGTCGCCGCAGCCAACCGCTGGCCCCGCCGATGCAGGAGGTTAACGAACGCGCGGAGTATTTCGAGCCGGGGATCAGCGAGTGTCCCATTTGCACGCCGTCCCGGGAGAAGTTGATGTTTCTTGAAGAGGGCCTGCGCGAGACCGGCTCGCGATCCGAACCTTTGGCCTTTCTCGCTCCGCGCCAGTGCGATTACCGTCAGTTCCATCGGCGTGAAGATGAAGGCGCCGGATGGAAGTATCTCTGGCTCGATGAGGTGCAGCACTGTGGCGCGAGCTCCCTTGTTCTCTTCATCGTCTTCGCGGCCGTACCTATTTTAACGAACCGCGGCGCCGTTGAAGATTGTCCGTTCGGCTAAGACGCTCTCATTCATCCTGGGGCGCAGCGTCAGGCACGCCGTCGCTTCTGTGTCAGCCGTTGCGCCGACTATCGCAGTGAGCCAGACGTTTTTCCAATAGGCTGTGCCTATAGTTTTCATAGCGCCGGATAGCGTGACGCGTCACTTATTGCGGCATCTCGACATGCCCACCGAAGCCAAAGCGCATCGCCGAGAGAAGCTTGTCGCCAAAAGTGTGGTCGACGCGGCTGCGGTAGCGCGCAAACAAGGCGGCCGAAAGGACATAGGCCGGGACGGCTTCTTCCATTGCCGCATCGATCGTCCACCGGCCCTCGCCAGAGTCCGAGACCTGGCCGGTGAATTGCTCGAGCATCGGATCCCTGGCCAGGCCGATCGCGCAAAGGTCGAGCAGCCAGGACGAGATGACACTGCCGCGACGCCAGACTTCGGCCACGTCGGTCAGGTTGATGTCGAAGCGTTCATCAGGCTCGAGCCGTTCGGAGGACTTGCCCTTGAGAATGTCGAAGCCCTCGGCATAGGCCTGCATCAGGCCATATTCGATTCCGTTGTGGACCATCTTGACGAAATGCCCGGCGCCGGTTGGGCCGGCGTGGATATAGCCGCGCTCGGCGCGACTGTCGGGCGCGTCGCGTCCAATGGTGCGGACGATCGAACCATAGCCCGGCGCGAGCGTATCGAAGATGGGATCCAGCAGATCGACGATCTCCTTGTCGCCGCCGATCATCATGCAATAACCGCGTTCGAGCCCCCATATCCCGCCTGATGTGCCAACATCGATATAATGGAGCCCCTTGTCCCTTGCCGCAGCACCACATTTGATGTCGTCTTTGTAGAAGCTGTTGCCGCCATCGATGATGATGTCGCCGGGCTCCGACAATTCCATCAGCTTGTCGACCGTGTCTTGGGTGGGAGCGCCCGCCGGGAGCATTACCCAGAAGATCCGCGGCGCAGTGAGTTTGGCGACGACATCTTCAAGCGAATTCGCTCCGATGGCACCTTCACCGGCGAGCTGAGTAACCGCGGCCGGATCGCGATTGAAGGCGACGACCTCGTGGCCGCCGCGCATCAGCCGACGCGCGATATTGGCACCCATGCGGCCGAGGCCGATCATTGCAAGACGCATTGTTCAAATCCTTCTGTCAGAAGTTCACCCGGCGCGGACAGTTCCGACCAACGCCCCGCCGTCACGATCCAACGAGACCGCACCGCTCGCTGGCAGGTTACCATGAGTATGCAAATTTCGCCGCGCCTTGGCACTGAATGGAGGATGAGTTCATCGCCAGACGAAGTCCAATAACCAGGCGCTATAGTTTCGATACCCATTTAGCGACATGCGCAGTGCCGGGGCGGACATTGCGAACAGAGCAGCGACTGCGACACCCTCAGTCCGGTTGGAAGCCAAGCACGAAATCCACGACCTTTTTCGCAGACATCTCGCACGGCTTGAGCGATGTTTTGCCTGATGTGAACCGATACAGGTTGAAGCTGACGATGTCGGTCCCACCCAACTCCCTGGCAAACAGGCTGTTGCGGCGCCCGTCGTCGGACCGCCGGACGATCAAGCCGAAACGCCGGCCTTCGTGAATGCCTTCGCTATGACCCTCGGGAAGCCTTTTGAAGGCAGCGTCGAAATCGGTAAGCTCCATCTCGTTCCACCAGTATCAGAAGACGCACAGCATGTTCGGGCCCGCCAACTCTGGCGCGCGCAACGAGCCCCAGGAACAAGCGCGCATTCGACTAGGCCCTCTCCATCTCATGTGTCGGTTCAACCCCCATCAGCGCCAGGCCGTTGCGGATGACCTGCCCGATCGCGGCGGCCAGGAACAACCGCGCGCGGCTAACCGGCAGGTTTTCCGGGTAGGCGAAGCGGCGCGTCGGGTCGGCATTTCCTGTGTTCCACAGCGCATGGAATTCCGCGGCCAGCCCCTCAAGGAAGAAGGCGATCCGGTGCGGCTCGCGCGCTGCCGCAGCCGCCTCGACGATGCGGGGGAATTCTGCCGCACGCTTCACAAGCGTAAGGCTCGGACCGTCCAGAAGAGCGAGATCGGGCGGGTCGCCCAACTCGATACCCGCTTCGGCCGCGCGGCTTGCTAGCGAGCAAATCCGCGCATGGGCATATTGCACATAGAAGACCGGATTATCCTTCGATGCCTCGACGACGGTCGCAAAGTCGAAGTCCATGGACGCTTCCGCTTTGCGGGTCAGCATCATGAAGCGAACGACGTCCTTTCCGACTTCTCGAATGACATCGGCCAGCGTGACGAAATTGCCTGCGCGCTTGGACATCTTGACCGGCTCACCCGCGCGCAGCAGCCGCACGATCTGCACCAGCTTGACGTCGAACCGCTTCCTGCCTTCGGTTAGAGCTTCGGCGGCGGCAACGATGCGCATCACGGTCCCGGCATGATCGGCGCCCCAGATGTCGATCAGTTCGTCGGCATCGCGCGCCTTCTCGAAATGATAGGCCAGATCCACGCCGAAATAGGTCCAGCTCCCATCCGGTTTACGGATAGGACGGTCCTGGTCATCGCCAAATTTCGTCGACCGGAACAGCGGCAGCGCGATCGGCTCCCAGTCCTTGGAGACTTCACCCTTCGGAGGTTCGAGAACGCCGTCATAGACAAGATCGCGCTCGCGCAGCCAGGCCTCGGCATCATCCGGCTTTCCGGCAGCGACGAGGTCCGCCTCCGACGCGAAGCGGTCGTGACTTATGCCGAGCAGCGCCAGATCTTCGCGGATCGTCTCCATCATCGCGGCAACGGTCCGCGCACGAAAGATTGCGAGCCAGTCCGTCTCCGGGGCGTCGGCATAGCGGCCCCCAAAATCGGCGGCCAGCGCCTCCCCGACCGGCTTCAGATAATCGCCCGGGTATAGACCTTCCGCTATCTCGCCGAGGCTCTCGCCCAACGCCTCGCGATATCTCTGGTGTGCCGAGCGAGCGAGAATATCGACCTGCCCGCCGGCATCATTGATATAATATTCGCGGATGACGCGATGGCCGGTGAAAGCGAGCAGGTTGGCGAGCGCATCTCCGACCACTGCCCCTCGGCAGTGCCCCATATGCATCGGACCGGTCGGGTTGGCCGAGACAAACTCTATATTCACCGTCTTGCCCGCGCCGACGGGCGACATGCCGTAGCGGTCCTTCTGGTCCGCAATCACCGCCAGCTCGTTTTGCCAGGCCTGGTCGGTCAGCCGGATATTTACAAAGCCCGGGCCAGCGACGGCCACGTCTGCAACATCCTCCAACATGGCCAACCGGCCCGCCAACTTCTCAGCGAGTTGGCGCGGATGCGTGCCGGTAAGTTTTGCCAGGACCATCGCCGCGTTGGTCGACAGATCGCCATGCGCCGGGTCGTGCGGACGCTCCACGGTCAGCCCCGCCCGGTCGAGGCCCGCAGGAACGTCCCCCGCCACCTGCAGATCGCCAATTACCCGCGCGAGATGATCAAGGATGCGCGCATGAAGCGACACAGCCATCAGCGAAGGCCCGCTGCGCCTTGGCTGCTATCCAACCTCTACGCCTTTCCAGAAAGCGATGTGATCCCGGATGGCTTCCGCAACCGGATTCGGATCGGGATATGACCAAGCCGCGTCCGCGTTGAGCGCGCTGCCTACGCGGATATGGAAGTATCTCGCGGTGCCCTTGATCGGGCAGACAGAAGTGTGTGCGCTCGCTTCAAGGAGCTCCTGATTGACCGCGGAAGGTGGGAAATAGTGGTTTCCCTCGACGACGATTGTCTCGTCGCTTGCGGCGATGGTGGTGTCGTTCCAAACTGCTGAGACCAACGGAATATCCTCTCATATTGTCAATGGCACGGCGTTCGCAGCGGCCCGTGAATCAGGGGCGTTCGAGGAGTGCGACGGTGCCTTGGCCGCCGTCGGCGCAGATGCTGACGATTGCCCGTGATCCGCTCGGCATGTCCCAGAGCTCCTTCACTGCCTGGCTGAGGTCGCGCGCGCCTGTCGCGCCGAAGGGATGACCGATTGCTACCGAGCCCCCGTTGGGATTGACGCGGTCCCAGTCGAAGTCGCCCAAATCCGACTGGACACCGGCGGTTTCGCGCACCCACTCCCGGTCGGTGATGGCCGCGACATTCGCCAGGACCTGGGCGGCGAAGGCTTCGTGGATTTCCCAAAGAGCGATATCGGAGAAGCTTAGTTGATGCCGCGCGAGCAGACGTGGAATGCCATAGGAGGGTGCCATCAACAGACCCTCGGTGTGGAAATCGACGGCCGACACCTCGTAATCGATGAGCCGCGCGTAGGGGGTGCCCGCCGGCAGTCGTGCCACGCCGGCTTCGTTTGCCACCCAGCAACCGGCGGCGCCATCCGTTATCGGCGAGCTGTTGCCGGCAGTCAGCGTTCCCCTGCCACTGTCGCGATCGAAGACGGGCTTGAGTGCGGCAAGCCGTTCGGGCGACGTATCGGCGCGGGGGTTCGCATCGCGCGCCAGTTCAGGAAGGGAAATCGCGAGATCGTCGAAGAAACCTCGCTCCCAACCAGCGACCGACCGCTGGTGGCTCTTTAGCGCCCAATCGTCCTGCGCCTCGCGCGAGATCCGCCAGGCCTTGGCGGTGTCCTCCATATGATCGCCCATTGTCCTGCCGGTGATCCGGTTGGCCCATCCCTTGGTCGGGAGCACATAGTCGTGGAGGGCAAGAGACTGGAGGGCCGCAAGCGCCGCCGCTGGATCTTGCGCAAAGAGGTCGGTGAGCCGCTTCGATGCATCGGCCGTCAAAGCGATGGGAGGTCGGCTCATGACTTCGGCACCGCCCACCATCGTGAGATCGGTTCCTCCGCCCAGCATCCCTGCCGCAGCGAAAGTCGCCGTCATGCTGGTAGAGCATGCCAAAACGACCGAAAATGCGGGGACATTCGGATTGAGCTTGGCGTCAAGCCAGGTCTCGCGAGCAATGTTGCTCCAACCCAAATTCGGGATCACGGTACCCCAGATGAGAAGATCCGGCTCTGCTTGCGCCGCCATCGCCTGCACAAGAGGGACGGACAAAGAGACGGCATCATAAGCAGCCAAAGCCCCTCCGCCGCGGCCGAAGGGAGTGCGAAGGCCGGCGGCAACAAAGACGGGTTCAGCAAAGCGGCTCATGACGATCTCCAAATATTATCCGCAGGGTGAAAGGTGGGGCGCGACGGAGTATGCGCCGCTAACCACCATAGCGCTCGGTCTTGATTATCGAGGGGTCGACCCCGGCCAGCAGCGCGCCCTCGGTCGCAATGTTGACGAAATCGTTGGATCCGCAAACGAATATCTGTGTGGGCTTTCGGTGAAGCCGGGCGAGAACCTCTTCGACCATGGCGCTGTCGATCCGCCGCCCGAAATCCGATGCGCGGATCGGATCTTCGCGCGTGATCGCCAGCGCCAGGACAAATGCGGCATCGTTGATCTCGACGGAATGTAGTTCTTCCGAAAACAGAACATCCTCAGCGGTGCGCGCGGACAGGAGCAACGCGGTTGGCACGGCCGGGTCTTGTGTGCGGCGATGCCGGATCATCGCCATCAACGGCACGAGCCCGGAGCCTGCTCCGATCAACAGCACCGCGTCTACGGCAGGTTCAGGCCATAGGAAGTGCCCGCCGAGCGGACCGCGAAGCTCGATCTCATCGCCGACTATCGCGATATCGTGAAAATAGGCCGACACCTCGCCATCGGGCAGGCGTTCGACAGCGAGCTCGATGATCGGGGACGAGGCTGCCGATGACGCGATCGAGTAACTGCGCATCGCGCTATAGCCATCAGGCGCGGTCAGCCGGACATCGACATGTTGGCCTGCGATGTGCGCGAACGGCCTGCTCAATCGGAGGAAGAAGCTTTTGATGCTCGGCGTCTGCTGGACGATTTCCTCGATCACGCATGATTGCCATGACGCGGTTTGCGTGCCGTTGTCAGTCATCGGTGTATCGTTGCTCGCGCCACGGATCGCCGTAAATATGATAGCCGCGCAGCTCCCAGAAGCCGGCCTCGTCACGGGTTGTGAATTGCAGCGCCTTCACCCATTTGGCGGACTTCCAGAAGTACAGATGCGGAACCAGCAGACGCGCCGGCCCGCCATGATCGCGGGTAATCGGCTGGCCGGCAAATTTGAGAGCGACCATCGCTTTCCCGGACAGCAGGTCCGCCAGCGGGACGTTTGTCGAATAATCGTCGTAGGAATGCGCCAGGACGAAATCAGTGGGCCGGTCGAGCCCTGCATCCGCAAGGATGTCTTCAATGAGGACGCCCTCCCATATGGTATCCAGCTTGGACCAAGAGGTCACACAGTGAATATCCTTGGTCACCTTGGTCTTTGGCAGGGCGTTAAACTCGCTCCAGTTCCACACTTTGACCGGCTTCGGGCCGACTTTGACGGTGAATTTCCAATCAGCCAGCTCCACGTTCGGCGTCGGCCCCGCCGTGAGAACCGGAAAATTCTCCACGAGATGCTGACCCGGCGGAATCCGGCCGGACTGGTCGCCACTTGAACCGCGACCGGTGAAACCTCTGGTGACCATAGTGCCCCCTTTTTGCTCGATGCGACAGACGATAACCGGCTTCACTTCAGACCTGATACGCGTGGCCGCGGTACGAACCGATGGCTTGAAGCCTGAAACGCCCGATGCTTCATCGGATTTTCGATGATCGCATTTTCGTGAATCGGTGATTTGATGCTTATGGACTATAACGCGACGCCGGGCCGATTTCCCAATACCCTATCGCTATAGTTTTTATAGCTTTGAATAAATTACGCGCGCATCACGTCGGCTGCAGATTTAGGCACGGCATGAGGCTCGGTCCGCCTGCTTTCCAGGTTGGCTGCCGCGCCTCACAGCTTCGTAAGCGCCTCTCAGGGATAGAACGGCAACAAGGTATGGAAACTATGTTCCGCCGCTATTGGAAATAGTCGGTGCACATCTTCATAGTCCTGCGTGCGAAACCCTTGAACCCCGTGCGAATTTTCGAAGAAGTGGCGCTCTGATCGATCGAGACTTCGGGGCGCAGCAAGATGGAGACATTGATGAAAGCCGTTGGTTACAAGGTCCCGGGACCCATCGCCGAGGATGCTGCGCTGGTCGACATCGAGCTGCCCCAGCCTGTCGCGGCAGGATATGATATCCTGGTTGAGGTGAAGGCCGTCTCGGTGAACCCGGTCGACTATAAGGTCCGCGGCAGCTCGCCGCCAGCCGATGGTGAATGGAAGGTGCTGGGGTGGGATGCGTCCGGGATCGTGCGCGAGGTCGGCCCCGACGTGACGCAGTTCCAGCCGGGCGACGAGGTCTATTATGCCGGATCGATCACCCGGCCCGGCACCAATGTCGAGTTCCATCTTGTCGACGCCCGGATCGTCGGTCGCAAACCCGCCTCGCTCGACTGGGCGGAAGCAGCAGCGCTGCCGCTAACGACGTTGACCGCCTGGGAGGCGATGTTCGATCGCCTCGACGTGGCGAAGCCAGTCCCCGGTGCGGCGCCGGCGATCCTCATCATCGGTGGCGCGGGTGGGGTCGGGTCGATCGCGATCCAGATCGCGCGCCAGCGCACAGACCTCACCGTCATCACCACCGCCTCCCGAGCGGAAACCCAGGAGTGGGTGAAGGAGCTTGGCGCGCACCATGTCATCGACCATAGGCGCCCGCTCGCGGCACAGATTGCCGAGCTTGGCATCGGCGCTCCCGCGTTCGTCTTTTCGACCACGCATACAGAGCAGCATGCCGCCGACATCGCCGAGCTGATCGCGCCGCAAGGGCGGTTCGCGCTGATCGACGATCCCACGGCATTCGACATCATGCTGTTCAAGCGCAAGGCGGTGTCGATACACCATGAGCTGATGTTCACCCGGTCGATCTACGGCACGCCCGATATGCATGAGCAGGGCAAGATCCTCGACGCGCTGGCCGTGCTGGTCGATGAGGGCAAAATCCGTACGACACTGACCGAGCGACTGTCGCCGATCAATGCTGCCAATCTGAAGACAGTGCACGCACTGATCGAAAGTGGCGCGGCGAAAGGCAAGACCGTCCTCGAAGGATTCTGATCTTTTCCAGTCCAAGTAACGCCGGACGATAACGCCGCGGCGAAGGAAATCCCATTACCAAGTCCATTGCCACTGCCTCGATCAACCGTGAAACCGCAGTCGCCCTCATCGACGCAGCGATAACCGCCGCCCGTGCAATCGGCATCCCGGCTGCCGTCGCCGTCGTCGACGCAACCGGGTATCTGCGGGCGTTCGAGCGCACCGACGACGCGCCGTTTCTCACCGTCGATGTTGCCATCGACAAAGCGTGGAGTTCCGCCTCCTTTGGATATCCGACCCATGTCTGGAACGACTATGTGAGCAACGATCCCAAAGTGGCGCCGCTGGCCTATCGCCCCCGGATGGTCGCCGTCGGTGGCGGCTATCCGATCCTTGAGGACGGAAAGCTGATCGGCGGAATCGGCATCTCCGGAGGCACTTATCAGCAGGACCAGGATGCCTGCGTTGAGGCACTCCAGAAAATCGGGTTCGAACTGCCAGCCTGACGACTGTCAGGCCATCGTCGGTGGCGATGGCCGGCAGATCTCACCTTGCGAAGGATCTTATGATGGAAGCGTTTGTCGTATTCACGCGGGAAGACACCACGGATGTGGATGAACTCGCGGCTTATTCTGCCCGCGTCGGCCCGTCGTTCGATGGGCATGACGTCACTTTTCTCGCCGCTTATGGCGCGATGGAGAATTTGGAGGGGTCGCCGATCGAAGGCGCCGTCATCTTGCGGTTCCCCACGATGCAAGCCGCGCATGACTGGTATCATAGCCCCGCCTACCAAGCTGTTGCTGCGCATCGCTTCGCCGGTGCCCGCTACCGCGGGTTTATCGTCGAGGGGCTGCGTTGACTCCCCCGCATTATAATGGCGGTACTGACCAAGAGCTGTGCGCCCAAACACCAACACCGGAAGTTTCTAAATGATCGAGGCCGAGGCACGCATCGCTACGATCGAATCGAGTCGATATCTGACGAGACTCGCTGAGGCGTGGGTTCATACTTACCCGGTTCGATATGACGCGCTGACAGCCGAAATCCAGCTTCCGGGCGGCGAGCTTATATTAACTGCGGACGGCGACAGCCTCTCCTTGAGGCTCGTGGGCAAAGATCGCGAACGTTTCGATGCAACCAAGCAATCGGTCGCCACGCTTGTTGATCGCGTCGCGGAGCACGACACCGGGGTCCGATGCGTTTGGAATGACATATCATGATAGCGCGCACCACAATTCGCCGCGGTTCTTCATCGCGCTGGAGGATCAGATGAGCATGCTCGAACCCCAAGCGCCGGATCTTCGGGTGCAGAAATGGATCGGCGCGGACGGAGAAAGCACCGGGCCGCTCAAGCTGTCGGATCTCGGCTCCGGCCCAAAGATCCTGTTCGCCTTCCAGCACTGGTGCCGCGGCTGCCATGTGCATGGCTTCCCGACGCTACAAAGATTGCATAGTGCATTGAGCCCCAGGGGCGTGGGATTTGCGGTGATCCAGACCGTCTTCGAAGGTGCGGATGAAAACACCTTCGAGAAGTTGCGTGTGAACCAGCTCGAATATGCGCTTCCTGTCGCCTTCGGCCATGATGAACCACTGGTCGGCGCGACGCTGCCTACCTTCATGGAGGATTATCGCACGCGAGGAACGCCCTGGTTCTCGATCATTGACGCTGGCGGCCGTATCGTCTTCTCGGACTTCCATCTCGACGCGGACAGGATCGTAAAGGATCTGGAGCTGGTGTAATCCGTGCGGCCTTGGCTCTTCCTGACCGCCAGCCACCTCGCAATGCTCGGCATTGGTTTTGCGGCCGGCATTTACACGCTGCCAATCCTCACCGCGGCCAGGCCGCCGAAGCCGGCAGCCTATCAGGCCATCGTCGACGTGCCTGTCGGGATCGATGTTCGCGACTACAACACGGTCGTCATCTGGTGCGAAGCGTTCGACCAGTTCATCAGCGCGGCAGCGTATCGACCGTCGCGTCAGGCGCTAAAATGAGCCCGGCGATGGATAGCATGCGGTCGGCGGGCCGACGTGGCCTCAAGCTCGCACCGGTGGCGGCGTTGCTGGCGAGCGTCGCGGCTCTGCTGCTGGGTAATGGTTTGCTGGGCACGCTCCTGATCGTCAGGGCCGGCCAGGAGGGCTTCTCGTCCGGCGCGATCAGCGCGATGATGTCGTTCTACTTCGCCGGTTTCACGATCGGCGCGCTCATGTTGCCGCGGATCATCGTCGCCGTGGGTCATGTCAGAACCTTTGCCGGCTTTGCGGCGATCGCCTCGATGACTGCCCTTCTCCATGTTGCGCTCGTGGAACCGATCGCCTGGATACCGCTTCGCCTGATCACGGGCTTCGCCTACGCGGGCATGATCCTCGCAACGGAGAGCTGGCTCAACGCCCATGCAGTGCCATCCACGCGCGGCCAACTCCTGTCGATCTTCGGAGTCGTCTCGATGGGCTCATGGGCCATCGGCCAGGCCTTGCTCAACGTCGCCCCGCCCGCCGACATGACCTTGTTCCTTATCGTGTCGCTGTTAATTTCCGCGGCGGTGGTTCCGATCACCTTGCTGCCCAGCCATCCGCCGGCGCAGGTGACACAGGAACGGGTCGCGTTCAGCGACCTCGTGCGCGCATCACCGCTCGCTGCGGCTGGCGCTTTCCTCGCTGGCCTGGCTATCGGCGGTTTTTGGGGCATGGGCCCGAACTTCGCCCAGAGGATCGGACTCGATGTCGGCGGCATCTCCGCTTTCATGGCTGCGGTGCTGGGTGGGACGCTCCTATTGCAGTGGCCCCTCGGCTGGCTTTCGGATCGCGTGTCGCGGAACCTTGTCATCGCCGCTGCGGCCCTGGCGTCCGCAGCGGCGGCCGTCGGCGTCGCCCTCGCGGTAGGGGCGCCCCTGCCGCTGCTCCTCGCGGCGGGCGCGCTGTTCGGCGGCTTTGGCATCCCGATCTATTCATTGTGTCTCGCGGTTGCCAACGACGACCTTCCGGCCGGCCGGCTGCTCGGTACCGCCCGCGGGCTTCTGCTGCTCAACGGGATCGGGACAGCCGCCGGACCCCTTATCGGGGGTGCTGCGATGACTATCGCCGGCCCCGGTGGGCTGTTCCTTTATGCGGCCGCATTGCTTGCCATATTGGCGGTGTTGGCTATCGGGAGCAGCCAGCCAAGGCGCCGCATCCACGCCAAGGCTGCCCGCTCTCCAAGCACACCGATGATCACGGGATCTCTTGATGTGATGATATGCATGGAGTCAGAGACGGAGGCCGCCCGGCACTAGCGCGCCTACTGCGACGGGCGTCCTATTCTACATCTTCTACGATGAGGTCCCGGCCGTTGAACTGCACGGTCTCTCCTGTTCGTGCTCCTTCGATCGCCTCGAAGATCGGCGCCATCGTTGAAATGCCCATGAACTCACGCCCATCACAGGTGAACTTGCTCGTTGACACTGCGATCACGAAATGGCGCCCCGACAGTTTGATGACAGCACCCTCCTCCACTGCCGACTTGGGGCCGAAGTCGATCGTCCTGAGCTTTTCAAGTTTATCGGCATAGTCGTGCAATGTGTCGTCAAGCGCTTCAGCCAAGTCGCTCGCGACTTCGGCCTGCGCCTGCTCGTCATTCTCGATCGGCTCGCTCCGATCCAGCTGAGCGATGGAGACATAATCCAGATAATTGGTGCGAGCGCTATGCAGGGCGGCAGTCTCCAGCGAAAGCATGGTTTCGCGGATGTGGCTTTTATTCCAGTTCATCATCACCTCGTTGTGTTTGGATCATTCGAAAGTTCGTGCTTCGGTCCGTCACCGCCGCGGGAGTGCCCCCATTGGGCTCGCCGGCCCGCTACTCGTCGCCTGGGGCGTCATCTCCCTGGTAGGGCGCTCTGATCAGCCGGGAATCCCGGATGATGCTGGTTACAAGCCAGACATAGGATTGCTCGGCGGTATCGAAGCCGAGAATGCTGAAGGCGCCGCCGAAAGGGCATGGCGGGAAGTCTGGAAAGCCCTCGCGCAGCACATAGCGCTCGGGATCGCGCTCAAACTCATTCTTGTAGACTTTGCGCAGGCCGTGCTTGCTCGGAACATCCTCGTCGCCCGCTGGCGTCGTTTGCCGATCCGCGACAAGCCGCTCGGAAAGGTCGCGGTGACAGATTTCGTCGAAGACATCGAAGGCGTCGATCAGCAGACCCTTATGGTTGGTCGCGGGATCGGTAATCGCGTATATGTTGGACGCGTCTTCTCCATCATCCCCGCTTTCGAGGCGCAACGCCGCATCGACGGTTATCGCGCATGGATCGAGCGTTGATCCCAGTTCGAGATCGATGAGATGGCCGTCCTTGACGCGGTACTCGCGGTCGTAGCCCTTCGCGACGAAGGACTGGACTGCTGCTAGGACGTCGGTCACTTGGGATGTCATTGTTGCACCTTGGCTTTGCATGGCATTGGACACGCTCTAATATCAGGGAGGCTGTTGCGGCTCAGCTGACGGAGATGAAAAGCAAACGCGCGCTATTCATATCCACTTGGCCTTCTTGAACCGCACGAACAGGTACAGGCAGAACATCGTCATCAACCCGAGCACGACAAAATAGCCATAGACCGTGTCCAGCTCGGGCATGTTCCTGAAGTTCATGCCATATATCCCGGCGATGGCCGTCGGGACCGCCAATATGGCGGCCCAGGCCGCGAGCTGGCGCGTGGTCACGCCCGTTCTTTGCGCTTCCAACAGGCTGCTGAACTCGAAGACGGTGGACAGAACCTGCAGGAGGCCATCGACCATGGTCTGCACGCGAGCGACATGATCCGCGACGTCGCTGAAATAGGGTCTGACTTCTGAACTGATGCAGGGGAAATGGCCTCGGACGAGTTTCCGGACCAGTTCAGCCATAGCGCCGAGCGTGCGCTGGAAGCGCGTGAGTTCGCTTCTCAGCCCGAAGATGCGGTCGATTTCTGCCCGTCCGAGAAAGTCGTCGAGCGATCGTCTCTCCATCGCCAGAACGTCATCCTCGATCATCTCGAAGATGGGAAGATATTGATCGACGATCCGGTGCAGGATCGCATGCAGCACATAGTCGACACCTTTGCCAAAAAGCGCCGGCGAAGCCTCGAGTTGCTCGCGAAGATTGCCGAGCGCTCCGCCGTTGCCGTGCCGTACGCTGATGAGATGGTTGTGACCGGTGAAGATCGCCATCTTGCCGTAGCGGATCTGGTCTCCATCCAGCTCGGCGGTCTGAGCGACAACATAGAGCTCTTCATTATACGCTTCGAGCTTGGGCGGGCAGAGCGGGTGCATCGCGTTGTCGATTGCCAACGGATGGAGGTTATACGTCGTTTGGATCGCTTTAAGCTCGTCGGCGGTGGGCTCGCGAAGCGCGATCCAGCAAAAGCCGGAGCGATCCTTATCGAGCTGGACCTGCTCGTCGATCGCGATTTCGCGGACCCGCAGGCCCTTGTTGTAATAATAAGCAGCGATGACGCTCATGCCGGTCTCGCAGGGATGCGCAGGCCGCGCTGCACCGCGGGCCGCGCCAGCCCGCGGCGGAGCCATGTCTGGACGTTCGAATATTCGCCGAGGCCGAGGATGTCGCCGGCCGCGTAGACTTCGGCCAGTGCGTTGACCCACCCAAGTGTCGCAATGTCCGCGATCGAATAATCATCGACAAGCCATTCGCGGCCTTCGAGCTGGCGGTCCAGCACCCCCAAGAGACGCTTGGATTCATCGATAAAGCGCTGCCGAGGGCGCTTGTCCTCATAGTCCTTGCCGGCAAATTTCAGGAAAAAACCAAGCTGACCGAAGGTCGGCCCGACGCCGGATACTTGAAAGAATACCCAAGCCAGCGTCTCGTAACGCTGCGCGGGCGCACTCGAATTGAGCTGGCCGGTTTTGTCGGCTAGGTAGAGGAGGATCGCGCCCGATTCCCATATGGCGATAGGGTTGCCGTCAGGACCAGCCGGATCGATGATCGCCGGTATGCGGCCGTTGGGGTTCAACGATACGAACGCTGGATCCTTCGACTCGTTGTTCGAGATATCGACCAGGTGGGGCTCGTACGCCAGGCCGGTCTCCTCGAGCATGATCGAGACCTTGACGCCATTGGGGGTGGGAGCGGCGTAGAGTTGCAGGCGATCGGGATGCAATGCGGGCCAGCGCTGCGTAATAGGAAAGGTCGAGAGGTCTGGCATAAATCTGCGATCCTGTGCTGCGATGGCGACTATATGGACCGACCCGTCTCTCTGAAGCAGAGTTGGATGACCGCGTCGTTGTACGACGCGGTCATGAAGATTGCGAACGGGATCGGCGGAGCGGCAACAGCAGTTAAGCCTATCCCGCTGCCGTCCCCGCCGCGGACTGATCATCATCAACTTTCTGGCGCTTTGGAAGCACCCAGCCGGGACGGACGAAATGGCAGGTGTAGCCGCCCGGGCGTTTCTCGAGATAATCCTGATGGTCCGGCTCGGCCTCCCAGAAATCTCCGACCGGCACGACCTCTGTCACCACCTTGCCATCCCACAGTCCGGAGGCATCCACATCGGCGATCGTGTCCTCGGCGACGCGCTTCTGCTCCTCGTCGACATAATAGATGCCCGACCGGTAGGAGAGCCCGATATCACCGCCTTGGCGATTCTTGGTCGTCGGGTCGTGGATCTGGAAGAAATATTCCAGGATATTGCGGAAGGTCGTCACTGCCGGGTCGAAGATGATCTCGATCCCTTCGGCATGCGTGCCGTGATTGCGATAAGTGGCGTCCGGGACATCGCCGCCGGTGTAGCCGACACGGGTCGATACGATGCCGGGCTGCTTGCGGATCAGATCCTGCATGCCCCAGAAACATCCGCCGGCGAGAATAGCGCGCTGGTGCATGTCAGGCCTCCTCGACCTGATCGAGATATTCGCCATATCCTTCGCTCTCCATCTCGTCGCGCGGAATGAAGCGAAGCGACGCGGAGTTAATGCAGTAGCGCAAACCTTCGCGATCGGAGGGACCGTCCGGGAATACATGACCGAGATGACTGTCGGCGTGCACCGATCTGACTTCCGTCCGCACCATACCGTGCGCGCTGTCGCGCAACTCGTTCACATTTGCTGCAACGATCGGCTTGGTGAAGCTGGGCCAGCCAGAACCCGAGTCGAATTTGTCGGTCGAGGCGAACAAAGGCTCTCCCGACACGATATCGACGTAGATGCCTGGTTCCTTGTTGTCATCATACTCCCCCGTGAAGGGCCGCTCGGTGCCCGACTCCTGGGTGACGTAGCGCTGCTCGGCAGTAAGGAGATCAACAGCTTCCTGCGACTTTTCGAACTTCATGATAGTCTCCGATATTGATCTGAGAGGGCGAAAAAGCCGCCGCTTATCGTGTCAGTCACTGCGCCGACTATCGCAGTGCGCCTAGGATTTATCCAATAGGCTGTGCCTATAGTTTCCATAGCACCGACGCTCTCGCGACGGGGTTTAGTGCCACGCATATCCGGCTGCCAGTTGCGCGATCTTCCGTATCTCGACGGGTGCGGTGGAGCCAGATACCGTCGCGATCACGACTTCGCGCTCCAGGGCAAATCCCTCGATCGGCCGCGTAACAAGACCGGGCGCCGTGGCGGATCGTTCCGGAAGAATGCATATGGCGGTGCCATCGGCGACGAAGTGTTGCACCCAGTCCTCGCGGTCCGATCGAAAGCGGGGCTGCATGAGCAGGTCGTGCCGCGCGAAATGATCGAGGATCTGATCGCGAAACTCGCACTTGAGGCGATCGACGAAAGGAAACTCGAGCAGGTCTTCTCCGCGCACGATTTCGCGGGATGCCAAGGGATGGCTCGCAGAACAGCCCAGTACGAAGCGCTCTCTGAATAGCGGATGCACATCGAGCTTAGGCTCCGGCCTTGTCTCGCGCGGCATGATGCACGCATGATATTTTCCGGACAGAATGTCCGAGGTGTCCTCGTTCGGCTGAAGCGAGTGCAGCTTGATTTCAATGGATGGCACCTCCGCCAACGCGCTCTCGAAAAACGCGGCAAACTCCTGCGGTCCGACAGTCGGCGCGACCGCCACATCCAGAACACGGTGCATCCCCATCGCCCAGTTCTCGGAATGATTGCGGACGCTTCGCATCGCCACCAGCATGCGCCGGAATTCTGTCTCGACGTCCCGGCCAAGGCCGGTCAGGCGACTGTTTTTCCCGTCGCGGTGAATCAGCGGCCCGCCGAGCTCCTCTTCCAAGCGGCGGATTGCGCGGGTCAGGCTCGGCTGCGACACACCGCTCAGGCGAGCGGCCGCTGTAAAATTCAGCGTCTTGGCCAAGTTGATGAAATAGCTGACCTGATTGAGTTCCATAGTCCGTCGATCCATGCGCCTGACTGATGCTTCTTCCGAAAGACCGCGTTCCTGGGAGAGGCGAAATAAGTATGCGCGACGCATATAATCATAGTGTGCAGCTTTGTCTATATGCGCGGCGCATATATTTTATACGCGATGCGATGCGTAGCCGTGGCCGTGGCCGTGCGCTCGGGCTGCCGAAAGGTCTGGGAACACAACGGCGAAGCCTCCAGACGGCGGTCCGACGCATATGACAGCGACAATATTCACGTGTATTCGCGAGGCTGGCTCTTAGCTGTCCGGACACCTCGAGGCGTCTGAAGAACTAGATTGATCTAAAGCTTGCGCCGCCTTGCTCTGCGACGGGGCCCTATGCGCCGCCCCTCCGCGCCCGGATCTCGGCGGGATCGAACTGATACAGGATACGGCCCGCAGGCATATAATTTAGGGTCATCAGTGCGCCGTTACGCACCTTGAGGAAATGCAGCGTGTCGCGCGCCGCGCAAACCCAGCCCAAACCCTGCCAATCGCCGGGCCCGGCGAGCTCCACCGCATCATCGACCGGAATCACCAGATCGATCTCACCATAGGGATGGCCGTGACAATGACCAACGAATATCGTGTCGGCGCCCGGCTGCCGGCCAGCCACCACCTCGGTACCGTGGTCTCATTCTTAGCGGACGGGTCACCGTCAGCCTGATTGGCGCCCCTGATATGCCTCTCTGTGAGCGGCGAGGAAGGCGGTCAGCTTGGTTGGCATGCGTCCCGTTATTTGCTCGACCTCTGTTGTGGTCCTGTCCTCCGACCCATATGAGATCGCGTCGTCCATGCGCGCGAGCGTGTCCGCATATCCCTCAGGAATGCCGAACCCGGCGTAGCGGCGTGCAAGCTGCTCCACCGATAACCGGCAGTGGTGGACGGGGCGCTGGGCCACGGCGGTGATTCGGTCCGCAACCTCGTCATATGAGAGAGCTTCAGGACCGGTCAGGATCCTTTCTCCTGACCCGAAAACTGGATCCACCAAGGCTTCGACTGCGACCGCCGCTATGTCGGCTGCGTCGATGAACGGGATACGCCCATGCTTCGTCGCCGAGTAGATGCAACCCTCGTTGATGATCGACGGGAGATGCTGCGTAACGAAGTTCTGCATAAACCAGCTCGGGCGCAGTATCGTCCAGCGAGGCGCGTTGGCGTTGAGCCAACGATGAACCTCACCCATCATCGGCCCGCCCTCGTCGATAGACGATGCGCTCAGCAGCACCAGCTGGGCCACTCCTTGTGCCACGGCCTGTTCCAGCAGCGGGCGCATGACGGTCAGGTGGTCCGTTCGGTCGGTAGGAGCGACCAAGTAGATCGCGTCCACACCGTCGAGCGCGGTACGGTGGGAGGCAACGTCGCCCCACTCGAAGCGAACCTGCTCCGGCATCGTGGCGTTGCGGGTTGCGATGCGGGGTTCGACACCGCGTGCCGTAAGCTGCTGCGCAACCAGCGCGCCCGTCTTGCCCGTGCCCCCAGTCACCAAGACCCGATCAACCATGGTCTGACGCTCCGCCGACAAGGGCATCGACAACCGCGCTGCCGCGAAGCGCGCGCAGCACCACCAGCGGGTTCCAGTAATCGCGATAGTGCATAATCCGCCCGGCGTCCGTCCGGATCACGGATATGTAGCGTTGGTCATAGGATTCCCCGGTCGCAACGCCGCTTCCGAAGCCTTCGAACTCGACAATGGTAACATCGGGGTCGGTCGTGGCGTGAATGGTCGGCTCACCCATGCGGTCGAAGGCTATCATGTCACCAAGGCTTTCAAGGTGACGCGCGATAGCAGCCTTTCCAACCAACCGGGTCGGAAGGCCTGGCGGCGAATAAGGAAATTCCATCACCCCATTTTCAGCCACCATGTCGAGAAAGGTGGCAGCATCGGGAGCGAGACGATCACCCAATGCCTTTCGAAGCATCGCTGAAAAGCTTTCCACACTGTCTGTCATGAACTAATCCCAATCGGTTGGAACGGTAGCGTTCCGCTGAGATATATAGGAAGGCATCGATGGAACACAAGCGTTCCGACGGAAATCCGAAAGCAGCCCGTGTTCTCAGCGGAGCAGCGGTCATGCGTGCTGACGTAACGAATGCACTGACGCGCAGCTTCTTCGAAGAATGGGCAAGGACTGGCTATGCGGGTCTGAGCCTCGAACGGGTGGCGCGAACTGCAGGGGTCGGCAAGGCTGCGCTTTACCGCCGCTGGCCGGACAAGGTGTCGATGGCCAGCGATTTGCTGTCGCATGTCGGGTTGACGATGACCGATGTGGAAGAGCACGGCTCGCTGGAGGCTGATCTGCAAGCGGTGCTCCTCGCCATCCGCCGCGTTCTGAGGCATCCCAAGGTGCGACGGATTCTGACCGACCTTCATGGCGAGATCGAGCGGACGCCGGCATTGGAAATGGCGATCCGGCCTTTCCAGCGCGCACGGCGCGAGCGGATCAATGGCCTGATTAATCGGGCGATCAAACGCCGGGAAGTGTCGCCCTTGGTGGACCGTGAGATGGCGGCCGACCTCATCGCAGCCCCGTTATACTGGCGGATCGCGGTATTGGGGGGACGATCGGATCGCGCCTACATCAAGCGGCTTGCCCTCGTCACGGGCGCCGCGCTTCGCGCAAGCGCGCCTTCGTAATTTGCCTTCCAGATCGGCCCATCACGTCCGCAAATTGCGAGCCCTACC
Source organism: Sphingopyxis sp. H073 (assembly GCF_001468395.1). Lineage (GTDB taxonomy): Bacteria > Pseudomonadota > Alphaproteobacteria > Sphingomonadales > Sphingomonadaceae > Sphingopyxis. The sequence continues at coordinate 118,594 of NZ_LNSG01000006.1, forward strand.
CGTCGCCACTTTTCCCGCGTTCCACCCCCCGTTCGTGCAATTCGGCGTCGATGGGGCAGTTGGTGCAGCCGTCATAGCAGCACAGGCGGCAGATGCGGTAGGAATGCTCCAGGTTTTCCAGGCGATCGCGCAGGACGCGTTCAGCCATGTCGCATAGGATTTTCAGTTCGTCGGGCTTCAGGATCGATAATCCTTCGGCAATCACCTCGTCGCGCGAAGCAAGAACCTCGTCGCTCGCAATCTTTCCGGTTGGAGTGAGGTAGAGGGCCCGCGTGCGCCCATCTGACGAATGCTCCCTGCGTTCGATCAATCCCTCGGTAGCCAATCGATCCACCAGGCGAACCGTCCCTGCATGGGAAAGGCCTACCCCGACCGCAAGCATGCGGATCGAGAGCCCGGGCTGGTGCGCGAGTAGCGCCAGCGCTGAGGCGGCGGGGCCAGCTTCCGGTGCCCGCGATGAACTAGCGCGAACGATGTCGTCGCTGATCATCAGTGCGAACGCCCCAAATATATTGCGGTCTCGAGGTCCATCCATCGGCGCGTCTATATGTGCGCGGGGCATAGACAGCAAGTCATAGACTAGCCTCCTTTTATCCGCGCGTCCGGCGAGGAAATCTCGGTTTTAAAAGGGTTTTGATTCCACCGACTGATAGCGCGCGCCAAAAAAATCACTTCCATCTTATCAAGGCGCCGGGCTGGATTGATACCTTGGGGCTATGGCGCGCGACGAACGGGTTAAAAAAATGCCCGAGGTCGCGGCTAAGAATGTGTCAGCGCCGCCATCGACGCCGCGCAGGTGATGATATGCAAGACCTCAAGCTTCACCCCGGTGTCGCACCTCCACCATGTCACCGCGCGCAATCATGATTGTATCGATTTCATCCAAGAACAGTCCATGCTCCAGGACGCCCGGGATTGTGGTGATCGCGGCGGCGATCTCGCGCGGCCTTGGTATCTCATCCAAAGCTGCGTCCAGGATGTAATTGCCCTGGTCCGTGAGATAGGGCGTCCCACCCGCTTCGCGAACAGTAACACGGGCTCCGAGTGCGGACAGGCGTGCACGAACAAACTCGGTGGCGAAAGGAACCACCTCCACGGGCAGAGGGAATTTGCCGAGCTGCGCAACAAGCTTGCTGGAATCGGCGATGATGATCACGCGCGTGGATGCGGACTCGGTGATTTTCTCGCGAAGCAGGGCGCCGCCTCCCCCTTTGATGGCTTGGAAGCGGTCATCGATTTCATCGGCGCCGTCGATCGTCAGGTCGACAGCGCTAAGCTGTTGAAAGGGAACAAGCGGCACCGCAAGACGGAGAGCTAGAGCTTCGGTCGCTTGGGATGTGGCGACCGCGGTGATGCGAAGGCCGTGCTTGATGCGCTCGCTGAGGCTTTTCACGGCATAAGCGGCGGTGCTTCCGGTCCCTAACCCGACAAGCATGCCATCGCGAACCTCATCGACTGCTCTCACCGCCGCGATCGATTTCTCAGCGACGAAGTTGGACATGGAGCGAGACCCCTCCTTTCTGGCCGAGCGGCCAGCCTTAATACCTGCGGAATGCAGTCGCGCGAACAAGGTTTGACGCTTCCAACTCGGTAGGCCGTTACCACTTCCTCTCTAAATTGTCGCGCTGCCGCCCATGAGGTGCACGGATACGTATATGAATGGCGCATATATCTGTTTTGCGTTTTATGCCTTCGATCTCACCGTCTGACGTTCCGCGCCCATGTTCAACTGCGCCGCGCGGACGCAGGGCGCAGATGCAGGACTGATTCTGCAAAGCAAGGGAAGACGCGAACAGTTATGTGCATCCGTGCGACCCAAATGGAGGGCTCTTCAACCAAAACTGGAACCGAAAATCGATGCAATTGGAACTTAGCCTTTTCGGATTACGACACGATTGAGCCGGCTCTGGAATCACTTCGCGATAGCCCCGCTCGCATTGTATTGCGAACCGCCCTCACTAGATTAGACCCATGCAACAAAATCTAGTTTCCTTGCGCGAGCATCGCGAGCTCGGCGACGTCGCCTGGCTGCGCGATCTGGACGCCGGTCTCGCGGTCGCAGCCGAGCAGAGAAAACCGGTTCTGCTGCTCTTTCAGGAGGTGCCGGGCTGCTCGACGTGCGTGCGTTTCGGGCAGGATGTACTGACCCATCCCTTGATGGTGGAACTTATCGCAGATCGGTTCGTGCCCGTGGCCATCTTCAACAACCGCCCGGGGGCGGACGCCGAGATCCTGCGCCGCTTCGACGAGCCATCATGGAATAATCCCGTGGTGCGGTTTCTCGGGCCCGATGGCGCCGAGTTGCTGCCCAAGCTCGCCGATCGTTATGATGCGCCGGCTCTGCACCAAAAGATCGTCGCCGTGCTGGAATTGCTCGGCGGCGACGTTCCTGGCTACTTCCGCCTGTTGGGGCGCGACCTGCTGATCGAAAATGGCCTCAGCAAATCGGCGACCTACACGACGCCGTGCTTCTGGTCGGGCGAAACGAGCCTCGCGCAGCATCCGGCGGTCATCACGACCGACGCTGGCTGGATCGATGGCGAGGAAGTGGTGCAGGTCCATTTCGATCCCCGCGCGGCGGCGCGTTCCGAACTCGATGCTTATGCCCACGAGGAGGGATTTGGCGCGATCGACAGTGGCGGGTTCGCGCTTGACGGTGAACCGCAATTCTATCTGCGCAAAAATGCGGCGCGCCATCTGCCGCTGACGCCGGCTCAGCGCACGCAGATCAACCTCGCTATACCCTATCGCACACCGCTCGCGGACTTTCTCAGCCCGCAACAATGCGCGTGGCTAGCCAATCCGCGGCTAGAAGCACCGGGCGAGAATGAAGCCTATCGCAAGGACATTCGCGAAAGCCGGCCCGTGCTGGCGCAGCGGCTTGGTTTGGTCGAAAAGGAGACATGATCATGGATATTGCTGCCATCGGCCTCATCGAAGACGAAGATATCCTGCTCGACCTGGCATCGCTCGCTCTCAGCCAACTCGATCATGAAAATGCGGACATCGCCCATTATCTCGACATGCTCGAAGATATTGAGGACCGGGTGTGCGCTGAAGGCCGAAGCGCGTTCCTTCCGGAAGAACGGGCCGCGGCGCTTTCGCGCGTTCTGCACGGCGAACTGGGGTTCGTTGGCGACGATGAAACTTATGATGCACCCGTCAACGCGGACTTCATCAGGGTGCTGGACCGAAAGCGCGGCCTGCCGATTGCACTGTCGATCCTCTATGTCGCCATGGCCCGCCGGACGGGCTGGAGCGCCTATGTGCTCAATCTCCCCGGCAAGGTGCTTGTCCAGCTGGGCGAGAAGAATCCGGTGGTGCTCGATCCGTTTGCCGGAGGCGCTGTGCTGTCAGCGGGACAAGTTGCAGCGGTGTACCGTGCGAGTCTAGGCCAGGAAGGCGGCGCCGCCGCACTCAGCGCCGTGCGGATGAGCAATCGCGATGTGCTGGCCCGGCTGCTGAACAATCAGGGAATCCGCGCAGAGCAGGAAAAGGATCATCAGCGGGGTCTCGCAATTTATCAGCGGATAACCAGGGTCGCACCGAGGCGCCTCGAGGCCTGGCAAGATCTGGCGCGTCTGCAGTTGCAATCCCGCGATGTCGAGGGCGCCAAGGCAAGCCTGTTCGCCATGTCGGAAGTTGCACCTGACAGGCGGACTCGTGACCGGATCATGGAAGCATTTGAAGCCCTGAACTAGACGAGGCCTGACACATCACATGTCGCTGCGCGCCGTTGCGCTCCTCTCCGGGGAGTCGACGTCGATGGCGATGTCCTTGGCTTCGAAGGGCGTCCCTACAAGCGGTGCGGCCTCGATAAAGACATGCCGCGAAATGTCGCAGGGCTGCTCCCCGAAAGGCGGCTCGACCGCGCCGATCGCGCGAAAACGACTGACCACCCGCCGCCGGCATCAAAAAACCATGTTGAAGCCATAGAGGTGGAGAGCGAGCGTCACCCAGACAAACGTGACCCCAGCGAGGACCAGCAAAGTCGCGCCGAGCTTCACAGTCCATCGGCGCTTGTCCCTGATACTCAGCAAGAGATGCCAGAATGCTGTCGCGAGCAAGTAGCGGCAGATCCGCTCTTTCGTGTAGATTCGCGTATAGAGCACTTATTCCGCCCACATGGCATTGAACCGCTGGATGGACATATCTGCTGACCGTAAGTCAGGGCTTGCTCACGGCCAAATCTTGCCATTTAAGGCGCGACCGTCGGCAAAGGGGGCGGTCTTGCGACCGTCCCCTGCTCCACCTCAGGCACCAAATGCGCCGTCGATCGTGTGCATGGCGCCAGTGACAAAACCCGCTTCGGGGCCAGCCAGCCAAGCAACCATGCCAGCGACCTCTTCGGGCCGCCCGTGGCGCTTGATCGCCATGAAGCTGTGCATCAGCTCGCGCATCGGTCCGTCCTCGGGGTTGGCGTCGGTATCGATCGGGCCGGGCTGCACGATATTGATCGTGATTCCGCGCGGTCCGAAATCGCGGGCCAGTCCGCGCGCCATGCCCTGCAGCGCCGATTTGCTCAGTGCATAGGAGGCCATGCCGGGGAGAGGCATGCGGTCGCCGTTTACCGAACCGATCACGATGATGCGGCCGCCGTCGGGCATCTGCCGCGCGGCCTCGACCGACGCATGATAGGGGGCGGTGACGTTGACGCGGATCAGCCGGTCGACGTCGTCGGGATCGAGGTCGAGCGCGTCGCCGAACAGCGCGAAGCCGGCGTTGACGACCAGTATGTCGAGCGGGCCGCTCTCGCGCACGCGTGCAATCACTGCGTCGCGGTCGCCGCTGTCGGTCGCTACCGCGCTGGTGCCGGTTTCGGTCGCCAGCTGCTCGGCCGCCTCGCGCGATCCGTTGTAGGTGAAGACGACCTTGGCGCCGTCGGACGCAAAACGGCGGACGATCGCCGCGCCGATTCCGCGGCTGCCGCCGAGGACCAGAACGGATTTTCCTTGAAAGTTGGACATCGGGAGACTCCTTGCTTATTAATGTATCGTCCACTACATAATATCGCGAAAGCCATCGTCAAGGCATTTTGTAATGGTTACTACAAATAGATCCCGCACGCGTGGCCGTCCACGTAAGTTCGATCCCGAGGCAGCGGTGGCGACTGCGCAGCAACTTTTCCATGAACGCGGTTATGACGCCGTCAGCGTCGCCGATGTCACCGACGCGCTCGGCATCAATCCGCCAAGCTTTTACGCCGCTTTCGGCAGCAAAGCCGGACTTTACCAGCGCGTGCTCGATTATTGGACGGACACCGAAGCGATTCCGCTCGCGGACATTCTGCGTCCCGACGTCCCCGTCGCCGATGCCGTTGCGGCTATGCTGGAGGAGGCCGCGCGTCGCTATGCGTTCAACCCGGCGGCAGGCGGGTGCCTTGTACTCGAAGGCACGCGTTGCAACGACGACGATGCGCGCGAAGCCGCTCGCGCGCTCAACCTCGGTGCGGAAACGTTCATCCATGACTATATCGCGGCGCGCCATCCGGAGGCGGCCGATCAAGTGACCGATTTTGTCGCCACGACGATGTCCGGGCTTTCGGCAAAGGCGCGAAGCGGACACGACCTATCGCGCCTCCTCGCTACAGCGCGGCTTGCAGGCAGCGTTCTCACGCAGGTGCTGCCGGCTTGATAGCAGCATGATCAGAAGGTGGTGAATAACCGGCCGATTAGAGCTAGCACGATTGACCGAAGATGCCCCTGATGCGCCCTGTGGACAGTACTGGCCGATTTCGGGCAGGCGCGTTTCAGGCAGGAAAGTTCGAAAGCGGACATTCGCCGTCGCCGATCTGTCGGATGGGGCGCAATCGACCAATTGCGGGTAGCCCAGACCCGATCCCGCATAGGAGAATGCCCTAAATTGCTTCGTCTTATCTTGCTACTCACCGACAGGCTCGAAATTGTCCCAGTCCAAGCTTCCCTGAGCTGCGGCTGGCGGCAACGGAAGCTCGGCAACGCCAATTACGGCGATATCGGGAGAAGCGAGCTTTCGAATATCGCTATCGTCTGAATAGATCTCGACGGCTCCGTGAAGCTTTGCGATCGCCACGATCTGCTCATCGAATTTCGCCTTCGCGCGCGGCGAGGTAGAATTTCTGGAACCCCGATCTCGTGCGAGCGCAGCGCATTCGACCGCCGCGAGAGCGTCGAATGGCACAATGCGGATTGCTCGCTTGTTACTGAGCCGCGACATCCACTCTGGGCCGGCAGGGCCTGCTCCGACCAAAAGCTCAGAGAGCGCCGGAGAAGGGACAAGTAGACGCCCGCCGCTCCTAGACAATCGATCGACTAAATGATCGACCCGATCTTTGCAGCGATCGACTGGCTCACCGTCAGGGCCGAGCGGAGCGCCGCTCTCCGGGTCGAACATGAGCAGCAGGACGGATGCGTCGATTGCCGCAATCAATGCGTGCTCTCCCCGTCATCACGTTCTTCCCCGAGTGACCTGAACGGATCGTCCATTGTTCGCCAATCCGAAGCCGGAGCATTTCGTATGTCGGCGATCGCCGCGCTCAGTGGCCCATCATCCAGTTCATCGAAACCATCGATGACAAATTTGCGGAGATCCCAAGCTCCATTTCCACTGCGGAACCAAGTGCCCATGCCGCGGAATCGGATCGGACCCGCTCGGAATAGCGCGGCGAGCTGCTTGCCCATCGCGGCAGGGGCCTCGAGCGAATAGTTCCTTTCGCCATCCATGATGCCGACGTGAACTGTCGAATCGCGGCCTTCCACTCGAAAAACTGTCCCGTCGAGCGTGCCTTGTTGCTTAATCGGTCCGTAGACCATGGGCTCCACGCGCTTGCGGCCTGGAAAGTCAACGTGGATTACCTGACCGCTTGAGTCGGCAATCTCGCCAGTAGCATTGTCGTCACGCAAAAGGGCGTCGATACGCTCGTACGCCTTCGCGAGCGCTGCTCCTGCGTTTCCGGTAGCAATGCATTGAATCCGCGCTTCGACTTTGGGCACCGCGGCGTGATCGACGATCGCGCGGACGACAGTCGACCCCAATTCCAGACTGCGAAAATGGACATTGGCGCGCTCGCCAAATAGCTCGCCCAGCGCCTTGAGATATTCCCCGAGGCGCTCAAGGGGGATGTCGTCGGGCGAATAGCTGCCCGAGATCCGGAAGGTGAACTCTAGGTCCATCGGACAACTTGTGACACACTTTGCTTGCGAGACAATGAATATCGCGGATGCGGCGGGACGGTCGAGACAAGTCGCTGATCCATATTGGCCTCATTCTGTCTTGGCGATCTCTGCCCTTCAGCGTCGAAACTGCGCCCCTCACCCTGAATGACCTACGCCGCGCGCAGCGCGGTCTCTTCGCGATATGTGTACGAAGTTTGGTCGCAGAGCGTGTCCTGATCCTTGCGCCGGGTTAGCTCCAGCGTTTGCAAAGTGTCACCTTCGTAGGCTGGACTGAGCTCAAGCCGAAGATATTCGAAGAGCTGTCGATCATGCACGGCAATGATAACTTGGCGTCCGTGCTCTTTTGCGAGCGTACGAAGCAACGCGGCGAAATGGGCGATGTGAACGTCGTCCATCGATTGTACCGGATCGTCGAGGATCAGCCAAGGGAGCTCGGGTTTCATTGTTAGGTGAAGCGCCACGAATAAGGTCAATGCAGCAGTATTAAGGTTGCCGGCACTTAGCATCGCCCCTGGCGTGCCGCCGATGATACCTGAACGATGACGGGTGATTAGCTTCGGCTGGAGATTTTGCGTGACGGTTTCAGGAATTTGGAACGCCGGCAGGAACGGCTCGCTTGGAGCCAAGCGGACGAAAAGATCCCTCCATAGGGCATTAAGGCGGTCGTTAAATTCCCGTCGAATGATTCGTGCTCGGACCGTCTCAACCGCTGCTTTGATCGACTGTGCGGAAGAGCGAATGTCAGCGCCACGGGCCAAGGCGAGTTTCAATGACTTTCGCCGGTTTGTGAGCGCTTTGATCTCTGCATCGATCTTGGCTTTTGCGGCGCGCTCGCGGTCGATATAGTCGAGCATCTCGATCGCGCGTCGGCGCGCGCTAATACGAGCTTGCAACTTTCTCGATCGCTCGGTGAGCGTGTCCAACATTCGGCCAAGCGTCATGGCGACAGTGTCTTGATCCTGCGCTTGCGGGATGCCCGCATCTAGAGAAATCTCATTCAGAATGCTCATTGTTGCGCGACGGTCGGCATTGCGCGACTGCAGACCGGCTAGGCGTCGTCGAGCGTCCGCTTCCTCGCGGATGTAACGAGATCCGACTTCGAACGCTGCGCGGTTCTCTTGCAGGTCATGCGCCAGGCGACCCACGTTTACCGACGATTTCTGAAGCACTACGACTGCATCCGGCGAAAGTGCGCGAGAATTGAGCTCGGTGGCCTCGCGTTCAAGGCGCGCGATGAGGCTTTGCAAATCACTTCGCACCGATCCGAGGCTGAGCATTCGCTCTGCCACCGAGGACAACGTCTGAACACGGTTATTGACGTGCTCGCTTAGCGACCCCGCCTTCTTCTCGGTGAAGTCGCGATCACAGACGGGGCAAATGTCGCCCTGGATATGCGCGGCGATCTCCGCCAACAGGGAGCCCAAGCCATCGGGATCTTTCGAAATTTTCTCTATCTCGCTTTCAGCCGTCGCCAGATTGCGACGCGCGACCGCCAATTGCTCGACAATCTCGCCGGATCTACGGCTGTCGGTCTGCTGCCGCGTGGCCTGATCCACGACGGCATTTGCGCGCGACTGAAGTTCCCGGAGCGCCAACTCAGCAATGTCGGAGAGCTCGGTAGGCAGGCTGGTGGCGGGAAGCGTCTCGGCGATGCGGCCGATCAAATCTGTAACCAAGAGCTCGAAATTCGCGCGCCATTTTTCAAGCTGTTCCGAGGCGCGTCGGTGAGCCTCGGATAAATGCTCCTCGGCCTCGCCATCGGTTTCTGATGCGGAAGCATTCTGGATTTCAAGATGTTCTACTCGTCGATGCAAATGTTCAATCTTGGTCAGGGCCGCATTGTCTTCTTCATTTAGCAACGCCTCACGCTTGGGAAGATCATCATCCGGAAAATCCTCTGCCGAATCCAGGTGCGCGTCCGCGAGCACATCATAAATGTCTCCGGCCGCTCCAGCGATAATGCTCTCGAGTTCCTCTGAACGTTGGCGCCGTTCCGCAATCTCCCGTTCTACCTTGCTCAACTCACCTTCGAAGTCCGTCAGCTTCCTGGAGACTTTTCGCAAATTGCGAATATCATCGACGGGCGCTAACCCCGCTTCAATCGCATCCAATCGCTCAAGGCCTAGCAAAGCCGAGACAAAGCTCGCCAGTGGCGAAGCCGCTGCTTCACTTGAATTTTGATAGATCTGCAGCAATTGATTCAGCAGTGCCTGAGGGAGATAGCAGCGCTCTTTGAAGAAATCTCCCAAGCGCCGATCAAGCTTAGACGTCGTACTATGCCCGGCTTTGTGGATTTTCACATCGAAGAGATTTGCACGCTCCAAGCCCCGTGTGGTCAGCGTGATTTGCCCTTGGTCGATCTCGGGCGCACGATGCAGCAACTGCTCATCATATTTCCTGTCGGCGAGTTCGAGGAACTCGATTCCTCCTCGCAGAGCCAATTCAATTGCAGAAAGCAAGCTGGTCTTCCCAACGCCATTCTCTCCGTGCACCAAAATAGTCTGCGCATCGAGTGGGGCGAAAATGCTGCCCCGGATGCTCCGAAAGTTAGTGACGCGCAGGCTGGCGAGACGAACGTCAGTCATTCTGTTGTCTCCCCGAGCACTGTATCGATACGCTTGCCGAGCGCGGCCCGAACCCCCTGTTCGCCGCGGTAGGAACCGCGGACTAAATCCTGGACCAGAATCTGGTCGACGGAAGACTCCAATTCACCAGAAATCAGGCCAAGCGTACCAGTGGGTCCATCCTCGTGGCGCTCTCTTTCACCTGGGGGAAGTCGCAGCGGCAAGAGAATGCGGATATAATCGTCGAAGGGGCTCTCGTCCCCCAGCGTGTTACCGTCGGCACTTTTCAGATCGATCGCCGCGACGGCCAGCACGCGGCACGTCTCGGAAAGTACCCGAACATCGTCCGTGACCACTGCTCCGACGATTACCAAGGTTAAAGTATATCGCGACCCTGTCACGTCAAGTGCTCGGCTCAAGGCCTCGACGCGGCTCCTAACATCGTCGCTTGAGCGATCGTCGGGACTTCCCGTCGCAGTGTCCACCACAAGAACTAGGTCGAGTCCCCGCGCGCCTTTGCCACGTAATGTCGCAGCGAAATCAAACTCGACGGACGCGACCCGGAACGGCCTTGGCAGTCGCTCATACCCTGCGGATTCGAGGCGGCGAACCAGCGTCGCGACAAGAATGGAGTCACTCATAGTGCCATCGCTTTTGCGAAGCGATCATGCAGATCGGCCATAGTATCCGAGTTTTCTATCAGTCGTTTAAGGCACACATGCCTCGTGATTTTGCCGGTCCGTCCCGGTGCCCGCTTTCGCGTTCGGCCGGAAGTCGGGGCTGCGGCCGGACCAGCCGGTTGCATCATCGTCCAGAGATCATCGCCATGAATTACAATTGCGCCATCGCTAAAGCTCCCCGCTTTCTGAAGCTCGATAGCTTCCGCTGCCCCGCGCACGAGAAATATTGGAGTGGCCTGCGCGCCCGGATACTCTCCCAAGCCCGTCAACGCGCCCTCGGCGAGTTGCGCGCCAGCGGAACCGATTGTCCATCGCTTATTGTCGGCACCCGACTGCAGCAGCGACAACATGGTGGCAAGCGTTCCGAATCCAGCAGCGACCGCATTCTGGTCGTTGGCGGCCAGTGCGACGACGTTGTCGTTTATCGCGGAATATGAAGCAGGATGAAGGGGCAATCCCCCGCTGCGGAAGATCGCGAGCAGCTTTGTCCAACTGGCGATCGCCGAATAGGTAAAGGCGGTTCGGTCCCCGGTTGCATGCTCGGCGGCCGCGTTCCGCAAATTGCGCAGCGCTAGCGAAAGGCTCTGCACATCCGGTGCGAGCAGCGATCCTTCGAGATGTTTCAGCAAGAAAGTATTTAGCTTATCAGTAACAATCCGCAAAACCAGCGCGAGCAAGACTTGCTCCGGCCACGCCTGCAATAAAGCGCTCGCTTTGATACCGGCTATGTCCGTGTTGTAGTTGTTCAAATATACGCTTTTCAGCATCGTGAGATGCTCAGGCCCTAAGCCTTTTTGATTGCAGAACACATGGCCTTGAGCGGATGGAGCACATGGCCATGGCCATGGATGTGCCTCGCGAGCATTTCCGAATAGTATCTGTAGATTGACGTCCTGCAGCGACAAGCCGACCAGCATCGCCTTCTTGTCCGTCGCCACGGCGGTAACGCGGTCGACCATCGGCTTGAATAAAGGTTTGCCTGCCCAGCCATTGATCTGCGTGGTGCTCCCCGTCAGAAATTTCCGGTAGAGATTTGGCTGATCGGTGGCGTGGATAATACAGCCATGAAACTTGAGCAACCGCGCTTTTGCGGCGCCGTCCCGCAATTGGTCAGGGTCGACGACAACCTGAATATTGCCCTCGCGGCCGGGGCCAAGTTGCTCCACAGCAGCTTCGATGAAGCCGTCCCAGTTAGCTGACGCAATATCGGAAATTGCACCTTCCAGAACAAGTATGGCGATACACAGGTGCTCCGCCGCGGGCGGCGCAGGCGCAGCGAACGCGTCACGAATGTCTATAGCCTCCCAAAGGATAAAATCCTCATCCTTGCCTTGAATCCTGATATCGAGCAGCGCGGAATACTTCTTCCATAGCCGGTCAACGACGGCATTCCGCAGCTGTTCCGGCCAATTGCACAGCAATGTGTTAAGATGGGGCGCCACGTCTGCCTGGTCCGTCTCGGCAAGGTCAATCGCCTCGTCAAACGCGGGCCGATAAGTCGCCATAGTCGCTGGATCGACAGCGGCGGAGCGCAGAAATTCTAATGCCCTTTCGATCAACCCGCCAAGATTGGGTGAACGACCCGATATACCCGATCCAACCCAAAGGGCGAACTCGCCGTTACCAACGGCGGCAGCGACGGCGGAAAAGTCTGTGTCGAGCCGATCGAGGACATCCCGAACGGTCGGGTTCATAACAAGTGCCAACACCATCCGATCTGCCTATTTCCCCCTGAGCCTTCACTATTGATCGGCGATTTTACGCTGCCAGCGAAGTACTGCGCGACCACCATGCGAGGCATGCAAGAAGCTGTCTAGCCGAAAATTTCGATGGGTCGATCAGCCTTCGTAGTGCCCTCCGGGCTGGCGATTTCGCACGCCTTAAAAGAATCAGCAGACTGCGTCTCAACCCAAGCGCCGATACACACGATAATGCCGGCTTTGTCCGATATAACGGCACGGCAAGAGGCGCCCCGATCGATCGCTACGGCAATAGACGAGTGCCGTACCTCTCAGAGATCACCTACTCTGCCCGACAGGTCAGACGCATGCGCGAAGCCCCCCGCTCAGAAAGGTATGGGACGTTGCCACTATTGCCCAGAAGCAACTGTATGGCCAAAAGAGAGCATGATAAAAGACATGATCGAATATGGCCACGCCGATTTAGTGCAAGACAGGTTGGGCTTGAATCTCGTGGTCGGTCAGAAGGTTGCCGCAATCATCACCTTCAGTGCAGCTATCGAACATCATTTGGAGCGTGCGCTTTGGACCCTACGGCAGATGAATCCAGCCGGAACTCGGCCTGATACAGACAATAAGAATATCACGGATTTGATCGGCATGTTGGAGCATTTCGCTGCTGGACTTGAAGCTGGCGATGTGCGGAATATGATCGAGACTTGGTGTAAAGCTGCTCGGAGTGGGTTTGTTATACGTAATAACATCGTGCACGGCACACCCGGCTGCATCGATGGCGTCTTGCTCTACATGCGAAATGGGAGGTGGGGGGACATTATCCGGAAGCGTGAGTTTGGCGACTTTTGGGCACACGAAGATACGCTCGATCTTGTTCGGCAAGCGATGGCGGTCCTGATGCGTATCATATTGCAGCTCACCAAAGAAGATGTAGCTCCCGCGAAGGTCGCAACACCCGAGGCCATGAAGGCACTCCGGACGGCGCGCTCTGTGCTCGGAGAGTTTGCCGACCAATATTACAACCCAAGCTACGAGAAATACTGACGGCTTTTTTCGGTTGGCAGGACAAGCGACATAGCACGCGCTGCTACAGCATCCTTACACGAGGCACTCATAAGAAACGGACAACTTGCGCAACCCGAATAATCGATTGAAACTCATAAACCTCGTGGACCGGAAGGTCCAAACCTCTCTCCGTCAGTGAGCCGAGATGACTTTTAGAAATTGCTACACGAACGTTTTGGCATGCGCGGTGGCCACGCGGTCCAGATTCAAGCGAACGGCAAGTTTACGACGCTCACTGCACCGTCTGTGATGTCTCAAATCAGACGCATTGCCTACGCCTGTTCCCTACATGCGGGAACGGCAGGTTACAGGCACCCGTCAGATGGCCGGCTACGACTTAGATAGGCGCATAGCAGCCGTAAACGATGGCTTAGCCACCCAGCGACTATTCGATATTTAGTCCGACATGGTGTCAACCGCGCTTGCGCCGCCCGGCGCTCTCGCGAGTTGGCCGCGCGCCGCGCATGCAAACGGGTAGCAACCGGATTTCTACGGTATCTTGCAGATGGGCGGTCACTTTGGGTATCTGGTTCACGACATCAAGCAGGATCTGGAGGCGTGTGGCGCTCGCGTATCGGTTGGCATTTTCGCCGCCATGCTTCTGACCGAGAAGATCCGACCGAAATTCTTCGAATGTCTGCAACATCTTCAATTCAGTGCTGACCATATGCCGACCGCTGTGAACCGCCTGTCCCGGCTTTACGAGTTTCAGACGTGGCTTAATGTGAAGCCATATATTTTTGAAAAATACATCTCCCAGCGCACGCCCTGTGCGACCGGGTTGGATTTCTGGAAAGAGGTACTGCTCGCCAGCTTCCTTCATGGCTTGGACATAATGCATGAAGCCCAAGCGACGCAGCTCTTCGCAAACAGGAATCTTACGAACGCTGGTCGCGTTCTTGACGCCGCCCGCAGAAGTTTTCCTGATGTTGACAAAAAAGATACCGTCTTCTTCGCCGATATCATCGACCAAAAGCTTACAAGCTTCCTCGCGCCGCATACCTGAATACCAGACCAGCGGCATGACCCAATAGGCTGCGTCGTGCCAAATCGAGCCTCCCGGCGTCACGGACAAACGCTGAGGCAAATCGACGCCCGTACCGCCGGTCCAGATGCCGAGACGAAACAATTCTTCACCCTGCGCAATCGTATAGGGGTCGCGCTCGTCGCGCTCGTCCCTGTCGTCCTCATCGAGGATAAAATCTGAAAAATCGAGAGGCGCCATTGGCGTTTTCGTCGCAAGCCACGCACACAATCTCTTGAGGTTGGCGAAATGACGATTGATGGTTCCTACGTCGAGGCCAATCGCGAACGAGATTTCTTCGCCGCGCTCCTCTTCTTCAGTAAGACGATCGAGCGCCTCGCTGCAAATTTCCTCCAGCGACATCGCTTCGTGTCGAGGCGACTTATGATGCGACGACGGTAACCGGTTCAACAGGTCGTAAAACTGGTTCAGGTCTTCCTGGCATGTTGCTGCCATGGCCTTGCCATTATTTGACTTGCCGAACAGAAAGGGCGCGGCCTTGAACTGGCGCTTCTGGCTGGCGCCCCAGACCTTCGGCTGCGACTTGCGCTTTTTGGGGTTCGCACCCTCGGCCAGGACCGGCGCATCTTCCCGTCCGCGCGCCTTTGGTTTCAGCTCCATATATTTTTCTACTGCCTGCACCGGGCTAAGGGTGGCATAATGGGTCTGCACATCGGTGAGTGTCGACGCTGACGCAGGCACAATGGTGCTGGCGTTCCACGCGTTTGGAGGCGCAGGGGCGGAGATCGGGGGAGGCATCGAAGTCAGCAGAGGCGCTCGCCCGAGCGCGTTCATCAGCGCCAAGCTGTGTTCGATCGCCCGAACCTCGGGGCTGTCGTAGGTTGCCGCGGCCGTCAACCGTGCCCCACACATGACCTGCCGGGCAATTTCGATTCGGTCAGCCGCTGGCTCGATGCCGAGCCGCTCCAGCAATGCCTTTGCCTCATTCAGCAAATTGCCGGGAACATCGCCGGCTTGGGAAAGCATCGCATAAAGATTGGCGCGGGCCTCTTCGTCCAGCGACGGAAAGCGCTTGTCGAATGACCCGATGTAATCGATGCCCATATAGTCGTCGAAGCCATTTGCGATGAAATCGCCGTTAAACGCTGCATAGATCGAGAGCATCTGGTGGAAGCGAGCGGTGACATTGCCCTCACCGTCCTTCTCGATCACCGCCAACTGATGCGCCAGCATGTTGCGATACCGCACCATCTCCTCTCGAAAGAGATGGTTCACCTGCTCGCTGGTCAGTCCTTCCTGCTCGATCCGTTCGTATAAGCTCATTCGCACAACCTCGCTTCGGCTGGTCATCGCGACCGCGCGCCGTCGCGCGACCGACTGGTCCTTCGTCAAAAGGCTGACCGTTGTTACGATGGTTATAGGACGTTCAAGCCGTCCAACGAAGCGCACCCGGCGACGCCACCAGTAGGTGGCCCCGCGACGGTTCACATTTTCGATTGCTGGCATCAGGCACTGGCTCCACCCACTGGTAGCAATTGATGCCACTGCGATGGTCGGCCTTGCTCAGTTAAGGGAGAAACCTGGGGTTTTCCGTCCCTTGGCTGAGGCACAGCACCGGCTGGCTGGGGCGGCAGGATTCGAACCTGCGCATGGCGGTACCAAAAACCGCTGCCTTACCGCTTGGCTACGCCCCAACGCGCCGGTGCGACGCGCGCTCTAGAACGCGCGGTCGCCGATTGCAAGGCAGCCCTTAGAGCCGCGTGACCCAGCCATGCGGGTCGGGCGCGAGGCCGCGCTGGATGCCGACGAGCTTGTCCTTCAGCGTCGTCGTGACCTGCCCGGGACCGCCCGCGCCGATGGTGAAGCTCGTTTGCCCACGCGTCACCTTGCCGACCGGGGTCACCACCGCGGCGGTGCCGCAGGCGAAGCTTTCGGTCAGGCGACCGCTCTCGGCATCGGCCTGCCACTGGTCGATCGAATAAGGCTCCTCGCGCACCGTCAGGCCGGCGTCGCGCGCGAGCGTGATGATCGCATCGCGGGTGATGCCGGGCAGGATCGTGCCGGTCAGCGGCGGGGTGACGATGCTGCCGTCGTCGAACACGAAGAACATGTTCATGCCCCCCAGTTCCTCGATCCAGCGATGTTCGGCGGCGTCGAGGAAGACGACCTGGTCGTGCCCCTTGGCGATCGCTTCCTGCTGCGCGATCAGGCTGGCGGCGTAATTGCCGCCGCATTTGGCGGCGCCGGTGCCGCCCGGCGCGGCGCGCGTATAATGCTCCGACACCCACAGCGACACCGCGGGCGCGCCCGACTTGAAATAATTGCCGACGGGCGAGACGATGACGAGGAAATGATATTCCGACGCCGGCTTGACGCCCAGGAACACCTCGCTCGCATACATGAAGGGGCGGAGGTACAGCGCGCCGCCCGCGACCGGCGGGAACCAGTCGGCATCGGCCTCGACCGCCGCTTTCACCGCGCCGATGAACAGTTCCTCGGGGATTTCGGCCATCGCCATGCGCCGTGCGCTGGCGTTGAAGCGTGCGGCATTCGCCTCGACGCGGAACAGCGCCATCGAGCCGTCGTCGAGCCGGTACGCCTTCAGCCCTTCGAAGATTTCCTGCGCATAATGAAGCACCGCCGTCGCCGGATCGAGCAGCAGCGGCCCGCGCGGCATCACCTGCGCATCGTGCCAGCCCTTCGCGTCCGAATAGCGGATCGAGACCATATGGTCGGTGAAGACGCGCCCGAAAACCGGATCGGCAATCGCCGCCGCGCGTACCTCGTCCGCCGTCGGATTCGGGTGCGGCAGGCGGGCGAAAGCGGGAGCAAGCATGGCAAAACCTTGTGATCTGGGGCGTGACTCGGGACAAGAATATGCGCGCCTCTTGCCAAAGAGGCGCCGCGCGCGCAACGGTAGTCGCTATGCCGGATGAAAATTTTCTTTCACAAGTTCCCGCCGCCTCTGCCCTTTTCTTGCGCGAAGAGGAAGTGCGTCGCGGGATCGAATATCTGTTTTTAGGGCATGGCGCGCTGTGGCGCGCGACTGACGTGCGGCTGGCCGAAAACGGGCTGGGCCGCGCGCATTACCGCGCGCTCTACTTCATCGCGCGCGCGCCGGGGCTGACGATTTCCGACCTGCTCGCCCTGCTCGGGATCACCAAACAGTCGCTCGGCCGTGTCGTGAAGGAGCTTGAGGCGCGCGATTTCCTCGCGACGCGCCCCGGCAACCGCGACCGCCGGCAAAAGGAGCTACGCCTGACCGCCGCCGGGCGCGCGGTCGAGGCGGCGATCTTTCAGCCGCTGCGCGACGCGATGAGCCGCGCCTATACCCACGCGGGGCAGCAGGCGGTGACCGGCTTCTGGCACGTCAACGAGGCGCTGATGACGCCGCGCGACCGCGCGCGCGCCGCGAAGCTGGGGACCGAAAACTAGGCGTCGCCGCGCGCGATGTCGGCGAGTTCGCGGCCACGGTCGCGCGCCGCGCGCAGCACATTGGTGAGCAGCGCGGCGATCTGGCCGTCGCTGTCGAGCACGTCGAGCCCCGCCTGCGTCGTCCCGCCCTTGCTCGCCACCTGCGCGATCAGCGTGCCCGGCTTCTCGCCGCTTTCGGCGAGCAGCGCGGTGGCGCCGCCGAAGGTCGCTGTCGCCAGCTTGAGCGCGTCGTCCGGCGACAGGCCGAGACGTTCGCCCGCCGCCGCATAGGATTCGATCAGCCGGAACACGAAGGCCGGACCGCTGCCGGTGAAGGCGGTGACGAGATCCATCGTCATATCGTCGCCGAGCGCGACAATGGTCCCCAGCGGCGCCAGCAACGCATCGACCGCCGCCGCATCGGCGTCGCCGAGGCTGGCCACCGCCGACACACCCGCACCGATCCGCGCCGCGAGGTTCGGCAGGATGCGCACCTGCGCCCTTGCATCGGGAAAGCGCTGCGCGAGGTCGGCGAGCGAGACGCCCGCGAGGATCGAGAGGAGATGGACGTCGTCGGTGACGATGGAGGCGAGGTCGGCGGCGACCTCGCCGAGCTGCTGCGGCTTCATGCCGAGCATGATCCAGTTGGCCGCGCCGCCGGCCGCCTTCCATTCGGCAAGCGAGACAAAGTGGGCGATATGCTCGCGCGGCTGCGCGAACGGATCGACGATCGCGACCGCGGACGGATCGAGCCCCGCCTGCAGCCAGCGATCGAGCATCGCGCCCGCCATGTTTCCGCAGCCGACCAGCAGCATCCGGCCGGTGAAATTCGCCAAACTCTTCGTCATCTTGTCCTGTTTCTTCTTTGCTTAGCGGCAGCTGCTCTCGGGTCCCGAGAGGAGGTCGAGGCAGCGCCCGTCGATCTTGCCCGCGTCGAGCGGCACGCCGATCACCGACGCGAGCGTCGGCAGGATGTCCACCGTCATCACGGCGTTCGGTTGCTCGAATCCGGTAAGCCCCTTGCGCCAGAAGAGGATCGGCACACGGCGATCATAATCCCACACCGATCCGTGCGTCGCGACATAGCCCATGCCCGATTCGGGGATCGGGGTGACGCGCGGCTTCAGCACAACAAGGAAATCGCCCGAGCGCTGCACATTGTACGAGGCGCGCAGCTTGTCCATCAGGCTCCACACGTCGGGCGACCGCTTCGAGATCGGATATTTGGCCAGTTCCTCGCCGGTCACGACCGCCTCGACCTGCGGATGCGCGCGATAACGGGCGAGCAGTTCGGTCATCGCCGCCTTGCGCTGCGACGGGGTCAGCGCCTTCGACAGATACATGTCGCCGAACGGGCCGTCGCTGTAGAGCAGGGGCTGCGGCAGGCCGAGCTTTTCGGCGACCGCCTTGCCCATCGCGTCGGGATCGAGCGCCTTGTCGACGCGCTCGGCGGCCGGCCAGGCATTCTGGCGGTTGCGTTCGGGCAGGTCGTGGCCGCCATGATCGGCGGTCAAGGCGACGACATAGTCGATCCCCGTCGCGTCGAGCCGGGCGAAGAAGTCGCCGAGCTCGCGATCGAGCGCGAGCATCTGCATGCACATCTCGCTGCCTTCGGTCCCGGTGCTGTGGCCGACATAGTCGGTCGCCGACAGGCCGAGGATGAGGAGGTCGGTCGTATCGCCCTCGCCCAGCCCCCGCGCCTGACGGAGCGCCGCGCCCGCCGCGAGCACCGCGCCATCGGCCTCGGGCGACGCCATGAAGCGTCGGAAGTCGCCGCCGTCGCGTTGGAAGCGGCCGGTTCCGACACTGCCGCCCTTGTCGAGCGGAATCGCGATGTCATGCGACGCGCAGTCCGCCGGCAGCGTCGCCGCCGGGCGCGGCTGCGCGATCGCGGCGGCGATCGCGGTGCCCGCCTGCTGCGCGGTCGGCGACAACGTCGTACCCCGGTAGCCGGTCAGCCCGGTCGGGACGAGCCACATCAGCTCGTCGGCCTTGTGCCCCCCCATCATGATTGCCGCGCGGTCCTTGCCCGCGACCGATACGACCTGCGCCTTCGGGTTCGCCGCCTTCATCAGGTCGCCGAGCGTCGGCACCAGCAGATGGTTCACCGACGGGGCATATTTTCCGCTGCCGGAGGTCGTGCCGGCGACGGTCTCGTCCTCGGCGCAATAGACCCGCTTGTCGTCGCGCGAGACCGACAGGTCGAAATAATTGTTGGCGATGATGCCCGTGTGCGCCGGGTGGTTGCCGGTCAGGATCGTCGAATGGCCGGGGCAGGTTTCGGTCGCGGCGTGCGACTGATAGCCCGCCGGGAAGACGACGCCCGAAGCGAGGCGCGCGAGCCCGCCGGTGAAGTGGCTGCGATATTCGGCGAACAGGTCGGCCGAGAACTGGTCGACCGCGATCACGACGACAAGTTTGGGCGCGGGGGTTGATGCCGTAACCTTCGCCGGGGGCGCACCCGAACTCTGTG
The DNA here is from genome assembly GCF_001468395.1 of Sphingopyxis sp. H073. Taxonomy (GTDB): domain Bacteria; phylum Pseudomonadota; class Alphaproteobacteria; order Sphingomonadales; family Sphingomonadaceae; genus Sphingopyxis. The sequence continues at coordinate 138,623 of NZ_LNSG01000006.1, forward strand.
CAAGCACCGCGCCCGTCGCGGTGATCGAAAGCAGGGCGGCCAGCGTGATTTTTGCGGCGGTGGCGAGCATTTTCGTCTTCACGGGCAGCTTCTCCGATTGGGGGGTCGTCAGCGCGGGCTGTCCTCTCGACGAAAGCCGCCTATATGGCAAGCCCGGAACGAAGGACGGCGACAGGCGGAGTGTGGAATTGCGGAAAGACGTTTTTGTGACAGGCCTGGGACGCGCGCTGCTGGCCCTGCTCGCGCTCGCGATGCTGTCGCTCGCACCCGCGCGCGCCGAACCGCCGCACATCACGGCAAAGCTCGTCGCCGAATCGCCCGCCCCGACCCCCGGCGGAAGCACGTCGCTCGCGCTGACGATGACGCCCGAGAAGGGCTGGCACGGCTATTGGACCAACGGCGGCGACGCGGGTTTCGGCCTGTCGGTCGAATGGAACGCGCCCGAAGGGGTCACCGTCAGCCCGTTTCGCTATCCGGTTCCCGAACCGCTGATCCTCTTCGGCATGATGAACCATGTCTATGAGCATCCCTATGCGCTGCTCGCCGATGTAAAGGTCGACAAGAGCGTCGCGCCGGGAACCGACCTGACGCTGACCGGCATCGCCAACTGGCTCGCCTGCACCGACAAGGTGTGCGTGCCCGAAAAGGCGGTGATCTCGGTCGCGCTGAAGGCGGGCGACGGCCAGATCGCGCCCGCGACGCGCACGCAATTCGACCCGTGGCGCGCCAGACTGCCGCAACCGCTCGACCGGGCGGGAAAATGGGAGCGCAAGGGCGACCGCGTGCGCTTCGCCATCCCGCTGCCGGTTGGCACCACGCTCGACGCGCCGCACCTGTTTCTCGAAACGCAGAATATCGTCGACTACCCGGCAGCGCAGGGCTTCAGCCGCAACGGCGACTGGATCATCGTCGAGACGGCGGCGAAGGGCGACGCGGCCGGGCGCGCCGAAGGCCTGCTCAAGCTCGGCGACGGCCGCGGGCTCACCGTGCATTTCGAGCCCGGCGCTGTTCCCGCAAAAGGCGAAACGATCGCGGTCGCGCCCCGCGCGGTCGACATGAACCTGTTCTGGACCGCACTCGGCGGCGCGATCCTCGGCGGACTGATCCTGAACCTGATGCCGTGCGTCTTTCCGATCCTCAGCCTCAAGGCTTTGAGCCTCGCCCGGTCGGGCGGTGACGCGCGCGCGGCGAAGGTCGAGGCGCTGGCTTATACCGGCGGCGCCGTGCTGACCGCGCTGCTGCTCGGCGGCGCGCTGCTTGCGCTTCGCGCTGCGGGCGAAGAGGTCGGCTGGGCCTTCCAGCTCCAGCATCCGGTCAGCGTGCTCGCGCTGCTGATCCTCGCGATCGCAATCACCATGAACCTCCTCGGCAGCTATGAGCTCCCTTCGTTCGGCGGCGGCCAGGCGCTCACCGAAAAGAGCGGCGCCGCGGGCGGCTTCTGGACCGGCGCGCTCGCCGCCTTCGCCGCGACGCCGTGCAGTGGACCGCTGCTCGGCGCGGCGCTCGGCGCGACCTTGGTGCTGCCTGCCTGGGCGGCGCTGCCGATCTTCGGCGGGCTCGGGCTCGGGCTTGCCCTGCCCTTCCTTGCCATCGGCTTCGTGCCCGCGCTCCGCAAGCGGCTGCCCAAACCCGGACCGTGGATGGCAAAGTTCCGCAAATGGATGGCGCTGCCGATGGGGCTGACCGCGCTCGCGCTCGGCTGGCTGCTGTGGCGCCAGGTCGGCGACGGTAACCTGATCGTCTGGCCGCTCGTCGCCGTCGCGATGACGGTCGTGCTGCTCGCCCACTACGGCTCGATCCAGCGCGGCGACCGGCGCGCGTGGCTGCTCTATACGGCGGGGCTGCTGTTCGTCGTGAGCCTGGCGGGAACGGTGAGTGATGTGGCGCAGGCCGAGCGGCAGGCCGACGGCGCAGGATCGACCTTCTCGCCCGCCGCGCTTGCCGAGGCGCGCAAGTCAGGCAAGCCGGTGTTCATCTATTTCACCGCCGACTGGTGCCTGTCGTGCAAGGCGAACGAGGCAGGCGCGATCAACCGCGAGGCGGTGCAGGCGGCGTTCGAGGCAAAGGGAGTCGTGACGCTCGTCGGCGACTGGACGAACGGCGACCCCGTCATCACGCGCACCTTGGCCGACCATGGCCGCAACAGCGTGCCGCTCTATCTCTGGTATGCACCGGGAGCGAGCGAGCCCGAAATCCTGCCGCAGATTCTGACCCCCGGTCTGCTCATCGACAAGGCCGGCGGCTGATGGCGAAACAGCGCGCCGACCAGCTGCTCGTCGACCGCGGCCTTGCCGAGAGCCGGACGCGGGCGCAGGCGCTGATCCTCGCCGGGCTCGCCTTCGTCGGCGACCGCAAGATCGACAAGGCGGGTCAGCAGATCGCCGAGGAAGCAGAGGTCAGCGTCAAGGGCCGCGACCATCCGTGGGTGTCGCGTGGCGGCATCAAGCTCGATCATGCGCTGACCCATCTCGGCTGGGACGTGACGGACGCGGTCGCGATCGACGTCGGATCGTCGACCGGCGGCTTCACCGACGTGCTGCTGAGCCGCGGCGCGGCGCGGGTTTATGCGGTGGACTCTGGCACCAACCAGCTTGCGTGGAAATTGCGGCAGGACGAGCGTGTGATCGTCCACGAACAGACGAGCGCGCGCATCCTGACTGCCGACCATATTCCCGAGCCCGTCGATCTGATCGTCTGCGATGCCAGCTTCATCGCGCTGTCGAAGGTGCTGCCGGTGCCCATGAGCTTCGCGAAAGACGGCGCACGCCTAGTCGCGCTTATCAAACCGCAGTTCGAGGCGGCGCGGCACGAGGTCGGCAAGAAGGGCGTCGTGCGCGACGCCGCGGTGCACGAACGCGTCTGCGGCGAAGTCCGCGGCTGGCTGACCGGCGAAGGCTGGGATGTGCTCGATCTGGTCGAAAGCCCGATCACCGGTCCCGAAGGCAATGTCGAATTCCTGATTGCTGCGACCAAGCGAGCCGCTTGACGGCGCAAATTCCAGCCGCGACACCTGTCATCCGCAGAATCGCCGATATGTTCAAAGATTCAGGGACCAGATCCGCATGACCGAGATTGCTACGCCCGGCCAGTTACGCATGTCCTATTGGCGCTGGGCGATGGTCACCGTGCCGTCGATCGTGCTGGTCGGCAGCCTGATGGGACTGTTGTCAAACAGCGGCTACAACAATCGCTGGTTCGCCGCGCTCGATCTGCCGAGCATCGTTCCCCCGGGATGGGTGTTCGGCGTCGCATGGACGATCCTCTATATTTGCATGGGTCTGGCGCTCGCGATGGTGCTCCATGCGCGCGGTGCGAAGGGGCGCGGTTTTGCACTGCTGCTCTTCTTCGTCCAGCTGATCGCCAATTTCGCCTGGTCGCCGCTGTTCTTCGGCGCGCATCAGGTGACGAGCGCGCTCTATCTGATCATCTTCATCCTGATGGTGACGGTCGCGACCTTTTTTGCCTTCCTGCCGATCCGCAAGGCGGCGGCATGGCTGCTCGTGCCCTATATCGCGTGGCTCTGTTTCGCGAGCGTGCTGAATTTCCAGATCGATCAAGCCAATCCCAATGCTGAAAACGAAGGGGTTGTGATCCCCGCCGCGACTACCCAGATAGGATGAAGGGCAACGGGTTCTCCCCCCTGGAAGGAAGTGAAATGCAAAGCGAAAACCGGATTTTCGACGATCTGGCCAAGATGATCAACGGCATCGCCGGAACCGTCGCGGGCGCCGGCCGCGAGGCCGAAGCCGCAATGCGCGAGCGCGCGAAGGAATTCGTCGGCCGCATGGACTTCGTCAGCCGCGAGGAATTCGAGGCGGTGAAGGAAATGGCCGCCAAGGCGCGCGCCGAAGCCGAAACGCTAAAGGCGCGGCTCGACAAGCTGGAAGGCGCGTCGAAGCCCGCTGCGGCGCCGAAAGCTGCTGCCGCGCCAAAGCCGGCTGCAAAGCCCGCCGCCAAATCGGCTCCGCGCAAACCCAAGGCCTGACGCCCGCCCATTTATGCACAGGACAGTCCCCGAAGGCGGCGGGACGCGGACTCGCGTCTTCGCCGCTTTCGGTCTAAGGCCCGCGCATGACCGACGATATCTACGACGACGATGACGGCCAGGAAGCGGCGCCGATCGACATGATCGCCTCCTATTTCGCCGCGCACGACTGGCCGCACGAGATGGTCGGCGAGGACGAGATCGTCGCGACCGCGCAGGGCAGCTGGACGACTTACGAACTGCGCGCGGTGTGGCGCGCCGAGGATGGCGTGATCCAGCTGCTCGCCTTCCCCGACATCCGCGTCGTCGAAGACAAGCGCACGGTCGCGCACGAGGCGCTGGCGCTGATCAACGAACAGCTGTGGCTCGGTCATTTCGAGCTCTGGTCGAACAGCGGCACGATCCTGTTCCGCCACGGCATGCTGCTCGGCAACGACGCGCAGCTGCCGCTCGACCTTGCCGAAACGCTGATCGAAAGTGCGATCGACGAGTGCGAGCGCTTCTACCCCGTGTTCCAGTTCGTGCTGTGGGGCGGCAAGACCCCCGCGGAGGCGCTCGCCGCGTCGCTGATCGAGACGCGCGGCGAGGCGTAACGCCTCACCTCTTCTCGAAGCGTTTCAGTCCCGGTCCGATCGTGTTGGCGCCGATCGCGAGTGGTTCGCCGCTCCAGTCGGCGACGAATACCGACTGACGGCCGATCCCCTCGGGGATGCTCGCGCGATTGCCCTCGACGACCAGCCCGCGCGACGGGTTCTTGCGCTCTTCGGCGGCGACCGCGATGATCGCCGAGTAATTTTCCTTGTCGCGACCCTGCACGAACAGATTGTTCGCAATCCGGCCGACCGACCCCGACGGCAGGTCGATCATATAGTTGGTCGCCGTCCCCTGCGTATCGTCGAAGCTGTTGTCCACGATCTCGACATCGGCTGCGCGGGTCTTGAGATAATGGCCGCCGCTGCCCTTTTCGAAGCGGGTATGCGTCACCACCACGCGGCCATAGAGGCCGGTATAGACGCTGTGCGCGCAGCTGAGCCCGCGGTCGCAGCGGCCGAGCCGCGAGAAGGTCGATCGGTCGATCGTCAGCGTCGCTTCGGCGTCGTCGCCGGTGAGGATGCCTTCCTCGCTGTTGCGGAACAGGCTGTTCGCAATGTCGAGATCGCTCTGTTCGAGGCGGATGCCCGCGCCATTGCCGTCGGGGACGCGCAGGTTCTGGAAGACGATGCCGTCGACCTTCGCGCCGCGCCCGCGCAGGACGAGCGCCGCCTTGCCCTCGCAGGTCACGCCGTCGAAGATCGCTCGGCCGGGCTCGACCGCGACGAAGGCGATGCGGCCGGCGGTCTGCACCGCGCAGTCGCGGTGATATCCGGACGAGATCCGGATCGTCGCTTCGCCGTCGCCGATCGCATCGACCGCATCCTGCAGGCGGTTGAAGCCACGCCCGTCGACGCTGAAGGGCGCGCCGCCGGTCTGGGCGGGGAGCGGCGCCGGCGCGAGCAGCAGCGGCAGGGCGAGCAGCGGCAGCAACGGCCGGCGAAGGAGAGCCATGAACATGCGCGGTCTATAGCGGTTTCCGCCGCGTCCGTCGTGCCCGAAGCTGGTTAATCGCGCGCCTGTCTCGCTATCGGACGACCCTGCATCGAGATATTAAACCGTCGTCACCCCCGATCAAATCCGGGGGGACGAGCTTTTGGTATCAATCCAGATTCGGGCGCAGCCAGCGCGTGGCGGTCTCAAGATCGACCCCGCGCCGCGCGGCATAATCCTCGAGCTGGTCGCTGCCGATCCGCGCGACGCCGAAATACTGGCTTTCGGGGTGGCCGAAATAGAAACCGCTGACCGCCGCCGTCGGCAGCATCGCAAAGCTTTCGGTCAGCACCAGCCCGGCGTTCTCGTGGGCCGCGAGCAGGTCGAACAGGATCGGCTTCAAGCTGTGATCTGGGCACGCCGGATAGCCCGGCGCCGGCCGAATGCCGCGATATTCCTCCTTGATCAGCGCCTCGTTGGTGAGCTGTTCGCCCGGCGCATAGCCCCACAGCGTCGTGCGGACATGCTGGTGCAGCCGCTCGGCGAACGCCTCGGCAAAACGGTCGGCGAGCGCCTTCAGCAGGATGTCCGAATAATCGTCCTTGTCGGCGCGGAAGCGCTCCGAATGCGGTTCGATGCCGTGGATGCCGACCGCGAATCCGCCGATCCAGTCGCCCGCGGGGTCGATGAAGTCGGCGAGGCACATATTGGCGCGGTCGCGGCTCTTCTTGATCTGCTGGCGCAGGAAGGGAAGCGTCACATGGCGCTCCTCATCGGCGAGGTGGATCGTCACGCTGTCGCCATCGCGCGCGCACGGCCAGAAGGCGCAGACACCGCGCGCGGTCAGCCATTTCTCGGCGATCAGCTTGTCGAGCATCGCGTCGGCGTCGGCCTTCAGCGCTTGCGCGGTCTCGCCGACCACCTCGTCGTCGAGGATCGACGGATAGGTGCCGTGGAGTTCCCACGCGCGGAAGAAGGGCGTCCAGTCGATGCATTCGCGCAAATCCTCGAGCGACCAATCGTCGAAGCGGTGCAGGCCGGGTTGCAGCGGCGGCGCGGGCTTGTCGCTGAGATAGGCATCGTAATAGTTGGCGCGCGCTTCCTCGATGCTGAGCAGCACGCTCTGTCCCTTGCCCGCGCGCACGTCGCGGATATGCTCATATTCGGACTTGTAGCCATCGACGAACGCGTCGCGCCCGGTATCGCTCACCAGCGAGGTCGCGACCCCGACCGCACGGCTCGCGTCGAGAACGTGGAGCACCGGCCCCTTGTATGCGGGGTCGATCCGCAGCGCCGTATGCACCTTCGACGTCGTCGCGCCGCCGATCAACAGTGGCAGCGTCATGCCCGCGCGCTGCATCTCCTCCGCCACCGTCACCATCTCGTCGAGCGAAGGGGTGATCAGGCCCGAGAGGCCGATCATGTCGGCGTCATTCTCGTTCGCCGCCTCCAGGATCTTGCTCCACGGCACCATCACGCCGAGGTCGACGATCTCGAAGCCGTTACATTGCAGCACGACGCCGACGATATTCTTGCCGATATCGTGGACGTCGCCCTTGACGGTCGCCATCACGACCTTGCCCTTGCCCTTCGCGCCGGGTTCCTTCGAAGCCTCGATGAAGGGCAGCAAATGCGCCACGGCCTTCTTCATCACGCGCGCCGATTTCACCACCTGCGGCAGGAACATCTTGCCCGATCCGAACAGGTCGCCAACGACGTTCATTCCGTCCATCAGCGGGCCCTCGATCACCTCGATCGGACGGTCCATCTGTTGCCGCATCTCCTCGGTATCGTCGACGATATGCGCGTCGATGCCCTTGACCAGCGCATGTTCGAGGCGCTTGCGCACCTCCCAGCCGCGCCATTCCTCGGCCGCCTTTTCCTGCGCGGCATCCTTGCCCTTGTAGCGTTCGGCGAGCGCGATCAGGCGCTCGGTCGGGGTCAGGTCTTCGCCTTCGACCTTGCGATTGAGGATCACATCCTCGCACGCCAGACGCAGTTCGGGGTCGATCGTGTCATAGACGTCGAGCTGGCCTGCGTTGACGATCGCCATGTCGAGTCCCGCAGGGATCGCATAATAGAGGAAGACGCTGTGCATCGCGCGGCGGACCACCTCGTTGCCGCGGAAGCTGAACGACAGGTTCGACAGACCACCCGAAAAATGCGCGTGCGGGCAGCGGATGCGGATTTCCTTCACCGCCTCGATGAAATCGACCGCATAATTGTCATGCTCCTCGATCCCCGTCGCGACGGCGAAGATATTGGGGTCGAAGATGATATCCTCGGGCGGGAAGCCGATGCCGGTGAGCAGCTTGTAGGCGCGCTCGCAAATCTCGATCTTGCGCTCTTTGGTGTCGGCCTGTCCGACCTCGTCGAACGCCATCACGACGACCGCCGCACCATAGGCCATGCATTTGCGCGCGTGGGCGAGGAAGGGTTCCTCGCCTTCCTTCATGCTGATCGAATTGACGATCGGCTTGCCGGGGACGCATTTGAGGCCGGCTTCGATCACGTCCCATTTCGAGCTGTCGATCATCACCGGGATACGCGCGATATCGGGCTCGGCGGCGATGAGCTTGAGGAAGGTCGTCATCGCATATTCGGCGTCGAGCAGGCCTTCGTCCATATTGACGTCGATCACCTGCGCGCCGTTCTCGACCTGCTGACGCGCGACCTCGACCGCCGCGGTATAGTCGTCGGCGAGGATCAGCTTCTTGAACGCAGCCGAGCCGGTGACGTTCGTGCGCTCGCCGATGTTGACGAAGCTGGAGGAGGCGGAACTATTCTCGGTCATCGGGCTCTTCTTCTTCCTCCCGCTGGTGGGAGGGGGTGATGGGAGTCACGTGCCTCCCATCACGGGAGGGTCTGTCTCAAATCTCGGGCGACGGGAAGCAAACAGGCCCTCCCCTCGCCCCTCCCGCAAGCGGGAGGGGAATTATGCCGCCATCGTGAAGGGCTCGAGCCCCGCCAGCCGCGTACGCACCGCCACCTCGGGAATCTGCCGCGCCGGCAGCCCCTCGATCGCTTTCGCCATCGCGGCGATATGCGCCGGGGTCGATCCGCAGCAGCCGCCGAGAATGTTGACCTGGCCATGCTCGGCCCACTCGCGGACGAGACCCGCGGTCGTGTCGGGCAGCTCGTCATATTCGCCGAGCTCGTTCGGCAAGCCCGCGTTCGGATAGACCATCACCAGCGCATCGGCGAGTTCGGACAGCACCTTCACATGCGGGCGAAGCTGCGCCGCGCCGAACGAGCAGTTGAGCCCGATCGTCAGCGGCTTTGCATGGCGCACCGCGTACCAGAAGGCTTCGACCGTATGCCCCGACAGGTTGCGGCCGCTCAGGTCGGTCAGCGTCATCGAGATCATCAGCGGCAGCTCGCGCCCGACCTTCGCCTCGGCCTCGAGCGTCGCGGCGATCCCCGCCTTGGCGTTGAGCGTATCGAAGATCGTCTCGATCAGGATGAAGTCGGCGCCGCCCTGGGCCAGTGCAACGACCTGTTCGAGGTAGACGTCCTTGAGCTCGTCGAAATCGATCTCGCGAAAGCCGGGGTTGTTGACGTCGGGCGACAGCGACAGCGTCTTGTTCGTGGGCCCGACCGCGCCCGCGACGAAGCGACGACGCCCGTCGATCGCTTCATATTTCACCGCGGTCTCACGACCCAGCCGCGCACTTTCGATATTGATGTCGGCCACGAGCGCCTCGGCACCATAATCGGCCTGGCTGATCCGGTTCGCGCTGAAGGTGTTGGTCGACACGATATCCGACCCGGCCGCCAGATAGGCCTCGCCGATCGCGGTCACGACATCGGGGCGCGTCAGCGCGAGGATGTCGTTATTGCCCTTCTGATCGTGCGACAGGCCGAGGCTGCCAGCATAATCGCCCTCGGCCAGCTTGCGGAGCTGGATCTGGGTGCCCCAGCCGCCATCGGTGAGCAGGATGCGCTCCTTCGCCGCCGCCTGCAGCGCTTCGCGTGCTGATGTCATGCCGCCTGATCCTTTGCGTTCGCGACCGGCCGCAGTCCCAGCAAGTGGCAGATCGCATAGCTGAGTTCGGCGCGGTTCAAGGTATAGAAGTGGAAATCGCGGACCCCGCCGGCGTAAAGGCGGCGGCACATTTCGGCGGCGATTGTCGCCGCGACGAGCTGGCGCGCGGCGGGATGATCGTCGAGCCCGTCGAACAGCGACACCATCCACGCCGGGATCGCAGTGCCGCACATATCGGCCATGCGCCGCGTCTGCGAGACGTTCGACACCGGCAGGATGCCCGGAATGATCGGCGCGGCGATCCCCGCCGCCGCCGCCGCATCGCGGAAGCGCAGGAAGGCCTCGGGAGAGAAAAAGAACTGCGTGATCGCTCGCGTCGCGCCCGCGTCGAGCTTGCGCTTCAGATTGTCGAGGTCGGCCTCGGCGCACGACGCATCGGGATGCACCTCCGGATAGGCGGCGACCGAAATGTCGAACGGCGCCACGGCCTTCAGTCCCGCGACCAGTTCGATTGCATTGGCATAGCCATCCGGGTGCGCGCGATAGGGCTCGCCGCCGGGCACATCACCGCGCAGCGCGACGATATGGCGCACGCCCGCCTCCCAATAGGCCCGCGCGACCTCGTCGATCTCCGCGCGCGAGGCTTCGACGCAGGTCAGATGCGCCGCGGGCGGGACCGCGCTTTCGGCCGCGATGCGCGCGACGGTGGCGTGCGTGCGCTCGCGCGTCGATCCGCCGGCGCCATAGGTCACCGAGACGAAGCTGGGCGCCAGCGGTTCGAGGGTGCGGAACGTATCCCACAGCTGCGCCTCCATTTTCTCGGTCTTCGGCGGGAAGAACTCGAAACTGACGCCGATGTCGCCATCCAGATTGGCGAACAGCGGCGAGGCCGCCGCGCGGCGCGCCTCCGCCAGCGAGTTGAGGTTCGAGGTCATGCGGCCAGCCTTTTATTTTGCCCGCCCTCGGCGACGGGGGGTTGATCTTCGTCGCTGCGCCGGCGGCCGAGCCACAGCTTCACGGCCAGGTCGCCGCCTTCCAGCGTCTGGGTGGTTTCGAGCAGCAGCCCCGCCGAGGCGAACCAGCCGCGGATCTGCGCATCCGAAAAGCCGAGGCGCGCGTGCGCGCCGAGCGTGCGCAGCTCCTCATCCTCATGCGGCGCGAAATCGACGATCAGCAGATGGCCGCCGCCGCGCAGCACGCGCGCCGCCTCGGCGATCACACGGTCGGGTTCGTGCGCGAAATGGAGCGCCTGATGGATGACGATGCTGTCGGTGCTGGCGTCGGCAAGCGGCAGATGCAGGAAATCGCCCTGAACCAGGTCGATCGGCAGCGGCTGGCCCGACAGTTTCGTGCGCGCGATGCGGAGCATTTCGGGGCTGCGATCGAGCGCGGTGATCCGGCGCGCGGTGGGCGCGAAAATCTCCGCCATCCGGCCCGTTCCCGTACCGATGTCGAGCAGATGACCGAGCCGGCGATTGTGCATCATCGCGAGCATCGCGGCCTCGACCTCGCTCTCGGCGACGTGGCGCGACCGGATCGCATCCCATTCGGCGGCATGTTCGGCGAAATAGCGCTCGGCGGCCGCCGCGCGCTCGTCGCGCACCGCAGCCAGCCGGCGCGCATCGTGCGCGATCACCAGCGCCTCGCGCGCCGAAAAGGGCCAGCCGCCCGCCTGCGCGATGATATCGGCGACGGGACCCTTTTCGACGACCCGCAGGAACACCCAACTCCCCTCGCGCCGCCGCTCGACAATCCCTGCCTCGGCGAGGATGCGGACGTGGCGCGATACGCGCGGCTGGCTCTGGTCGAGCACCGCGGCCAGCTCGCCGATCGCCAGTTCCATCTCGCGCAGCAGCGCGACGACCCGCAGGCGCGTGGGGTCCGCAAGGGCGCGAAAAATGTCGAGCAGCTCGGTCATATATTCACATATAAAGCTTTCTTTATATCTGGTCAACCAGTCCGCAAGCCGCGATTTCCGCCGCTGGCGAATCGGCAGGCCCGAAATTACGACAAATGGCGGGCATCCTTGAAAAAAGGTCATTGCACGCCATTTGGCGAGGCGGTAATTCTGCCCGCGATTGGCAAGTTCACGGGATCGATTGGTTCCCATGCCGGTCGATCCGTTCAAACCGAGAGGGGTATTCCCATATGAAGAAATCGATCACTCTGTCGCTCGTTCTGGCCGCCACGATGGGCCTCGCCGCTTGCGGTGAAAAGGCTGCCGACGACGCCGCCACCACCGAAACCCCGGCGACCGAAACCGTCGAAGGCGCTGCCGACGGCGCGATGCAGGCTGCCGAAGGCGCTGCCGACGCAGCTGCGACCGCTGGCGACGCCGCCAAGGAAGCGACCGATGCCGCTGCCGCTGGCGACGCTGCCAAGGCTGCCGACAAGGCGACCGAAGCCGCCGACGCTGCGAAGGAAGCGACCGACGCCGCCAAGGGCGCGATGGAAGAAGCCAAGAAGTAAGCTTCTTTCCGGCCGTTGCGGCCGAAAGGATCGAGGGGTCGTCGGCACGCGCTGGCGGCCCCTTTCCTTTTGGCGATCATGTCGATTGCAAATTCGGCCGAGGATGACGGCTATGGGGGTGGTGAGCTGCCGTTATGGTCCTCCCCATCGACTTGCGATGGGGAGGTGGCAGCCCGAAGGGCTGACGGAGGGGCCGAGCGCGCAGCGCTCGCTAACGCCCGCCGCCCCTCCACCACCGCTTCGCGGCGGTCCCCCTCCCCATCGCAAGTCGATGGGGAGGATCTTATGGCAGCAACCGGCCGTATGCTGTCATTCGTCATCCCGGACTTGATCCCGGATCCACCGCAGCGCTGAAGTCATGGACCCCGGATCAAGTCCGGGGTGACGATGATGGATAGGTCACCTTCAGTCGAAACCGGTCATCGAAGCCGGATCGGTCGCAAATGGCAGCTAACCGCCCGATACCGGACGGTCCGTCATGCGTTTGCAAATAGCGAATCGCCCTCCTTTTCGCGCCTTTCTGCTCGGCGGATGCTCGCCGGTTGCCAAGCCGCGCATCGCCGTTTAATCTCGGCATGATGGCTTTTCGGCCATTATATTGGATAGAGGGAGACCCCATGCGCAAGATCATCATCGCCTCGATGGCCGCGGCCGCTTTCAGCCTCGCCGCCTGCTCGGAAAAGGCGCAGGAAGAAACGTCGGAAGCCGCGGGCGCAGTTGCCGACGATGCCGCCGCCGCCGGTGATGCCGCGGCCGATGCCGCCACCGACGCTGCCGACGCGACTGCCGATGCCGCCAAGGATGCCGGCGCCGCTGTCGAAGGCGCCGCCGACAAGGCCGGCAATGCCGTCGAAGGCACCGTGAACGCAGCAGGCGACGCCGCCGCGGCCGCGGGCGACAAGATTGCCGACGAAACCAAGAAGGCCGAAGCCAACGACAAGAAGTAAGTCGCAGGCTGGCCTTCTGGCTGATATCGAGGGGCTCCATCCTGCCGGATGGGGCCCCTTTTTGCTGGAGTGGATGATGCGATATTTCCTGCCCGCCGCGGCCCTTGCGATGCTGGCGGCGGGATGCAGCCGCACCGAGAATGAGCCCGGCCCCGGCGGCGTGACCGTCAGCGAGGCCAAGGCGCTCGACGATGCCGCCGAAATGCTGGAAAGCCGCGACGCCGCCGCGCCGGCAGCCGACGAGGCCGCCACCAGGGAAGAAACGGCAAAATAGTCTTCCCCTCGAAGCGCGGCGGGATTAGGATGACGCTGTCCCGCGACTGGCGCAAGAAGGTGGAGTTCCATCGGGAAGCGGGGCCGATGTAAGCCGCGCGCCTGGGTGATCCACTGCCGAAGAGGGACCATCCGCATGACCGAAACCCCGATCACCATCGTCTTCCTGCTCTTTCCGGGCATCACGCAGCTCGACTTCACCGCGCCGGCGCAGGCACTCTGCCGGATGCCCGGCGCGACCCTGGTCGGCGCGGCCCAAAGCCTCGATCCGATCGCGACCGACAGCGGCTTTGCGATCCTGCCAACGCATGATTTCGCCAGCGCGCCGCAAGCCGACATCCTGTGCGTTCCCGGCGGGCACGGCGTCGTCGACGCGCTCGGCGACGCGGCGACGATCGACTTCATCGCACGGCAGGCGGCAGGCGCCGCATGGGTCACGAGCGTCTGCACCGGCGCCTTCCTGCTCGGCCGCGCTGGGCTGCTCAAGGGCAAGCGCGCAACGACCCATTGGGGCTACACGCATTTGCTGCCGCTTGTCGGCGCGGCCCACCAGGCGGAACGGATCGTCGAGGACGGCCCCGTCGTCACCAGCGGCGGCGTGACCTCGGGACTCGACTTCGCGCTGAGCTTGATCGCCCGGATCAAGGGCGATGCGGTGGCGCAGGCAATCCAGCTCGCGATCGAATATGACCCCGCCCCGCCCTTCGCCGGCGGCCATCCCGACCGGACGCCGGCGGTAATCACCGAGGGGCTGAAGGCCCGCGTCTACGATGCTGCGGCGGCGCGGATGGAGGCGGCGCTGAGAGCCTAACCGCAGTCGGCGAGCGCGATCTCGTAAAGCTTCGGCCAATATTTGCCGGTGACGAACAGCCGCTTCTTCTTGGCGTCCCACGCGATGCCGTTGAGCACGCTGTCGCCGCCCGTCGCACCCGCATCCTGCCTGAGCCCGGTCAGATCGATGTAGGATTTGATGTCGCCGCTCGCCGGATCGATGCGCACGATCAGGTCGGTCATCCAGACATTGGCCCAGACCTGACCGTCGATCGTTTCGAGCTCGTTGAGCATCGCCAGCGGACGGCCACCGAAGCGGACGGTGATGCGCTTCTGTTCCGTCATCGTCGCGGGATCGAAAAACTTGAGCTCCGACGATCCGTCGCTGAGGACGAGGCTGTCCCCGACCATCGTCACGCCCCACCCCTCGCCGTCATATTTGAAGGTCCCGAGCGGCTTCAGATCCTTGATCGACCAGCGATGCCCCACGCCATTCTGCCAGGTTACGCCGACGATCTGGTCGCCCCAGCGGGTGATGCCCTCACCGAACTGGTCCGACGGCAGCTTCGTCTGGATCAGCGCGCGACCGGTCTTGAGGTCGAGCCGCGCGACGCGCGACTGGCCATATTGACCGGTGGCTTCGTAGAGATGCCCCTCGTCCCAGAAGAGGCCCTGGGTGAAACTGGTCGCATCGTGCGGGTAGCCTTGCACGATGCGATAGCCGCAGCGTTCGATCGGAGCGGGATCGCCGGCGATAGCGGATGCGGCAAGGGCGTAGAGCAGAAACATCACGTCTAGCTATGTTGCCCGAGGTGAACTGGCAATGCCCCGGCCATCCTATTTCGATATCCTCCTTCGTCATGCCGGACTTGATCCGGCATCCATCGCCACGACCGCTTGAATGGACCCCGGATCAAGTCCGGGGTGACGATGAGAGAGGACAGGAAAAAGGGCCGGAGGATCGCTCCCCCGGCCCCGTTTCTAGTTGGCTGAGCGCCGAACGGTACGGACTTAGAAGTCCATGCCGCCCATGCCGCCCATGCCGCCGCCGCCCATCGGCATCGCCGGCTTGTCTTCGGGCGTCTCGGCAATGCCGGCTTCGGTCGTGATCAGCAGGCCGGCGACCGAGGCCGCATCCTGCAGCGCGGTGCGGACGACCTTGGTCGGGTCGATGACACCGGCCTTGACCAGGTCTTCATAGACGTCGGTCGAGGCGTTGAAGCCGAAGTTGCTGTCGTTCTGGTCGAACAGCTTGCCCGCGACGACGCCGCCGTCGAAGCCCGCGTTTTCGGCGATCTGGCGAACCGGAGCCTGCAGCGCGCGACGGATGATGTCGACACCGCGGGTCTGGTCTTCGTTGACGCCCGACAGGCCTGCGAGGGCCTTGGTGGCGTACAGCAGCGCGGTACCGCCGCCGGGGACGATGCCTTCCTCGACCGCGGCGCGGGTCGCGTGGAGCGCGTCGTCGACGCGGTCCTTGCGTTCCTTCACTTCGACTTCCGAAGCGCCGCCGACCTTGATCACGGCAACACCGCCGGCGAGCTTCGCCAGACGTTCCTGCAGCTTTTCCTTGTCGTAGTCGCTGGTCGTCGTTTCGATCTGCGCACGGATCTGTTCGACGCGGCCCTTGATCGCGTCATGGTCGCCAGCACCATCGACGATGGTGGTGTTGTCCTTGTCGATCGTGACGCGCTTCGCCTGGCCGAGCATGTTCAGCGTGACCGACTCGAGCTTGATGCCCAGGTCTTCGCTGATCATTTCACCGGCGGTGAGGATCGCGATGTCCTGCAGCATCGCCTTGCGGCGATCGCCGAAGCCCGGCGCCTTGACGGCCGCGACCTTCAGGCCGCCGCGCAGACGGTTGACGACGAGCGTTGCGAGCGCTTCGCCTTCGATGTCCTCGGCGATGATCAGGAGCGGACGGCCCGACTGCACCACGGCTTCGAGGATCGGAAGCATCGACTGGAGGTTCGACAGCTTCTTTTCGAAGATCAGGATGTACGGATCGGCCAGCTCGACGAGCATCTTTTCCGGATTGGTGATGAAATAGGGGCTCAGATAGCCGCGGTCGAACTGCATGCCTTCGACGACATCGAGCTCGAAATCGAGGCCCTTGGCTTCCTCGACGGTGATCACGCCTTCCTTGCCGACCTTGTCCATGGCTTCGGCGATCTTCTCGCCGACTTCCTTGTCGCCGTTCGCCGAGATGATGCCGACCTGAGCGATTTCAGCGGTGCCCGAAACGGGCTTCGACTGTGCCTTGATCGTTTCGACGACCTTGGTGACCGCGAGGTCGATGCCGCGCTTCAGGTCCATCGGGTTCATGCCGGCGGCAACCGACTTCATGCCTTCGCGCACGATCGCCTGGGCGAGCACGGTCGCGGTGGTGGTGCCGTCGCCGGCTTTGTCGTTCGCCTTCGATGCGACTTCGCGCAGCATCTGGGCGCCCATATTCTCGAACTTGTCCTTGAGTTCGATTTCCTTGGCGACGGTCACGCCGTCCTTGGTGATGCGGGGCGCGCCGAAGCTCTTGTCGATCACGACGTTACGGCCCTTGGGGCCGAGGGTGACCTTCACCGCGTCGGCGAGGGTGTCGACACCGCGCAGGATGCGTTCGCGCGCGTCGCGCGAGAATTTGACGTCTTTAGCAGCCATGGGCTTATTCCTTTCAAAGGCGCAGGAAACTGCGCAACTTCACTCGAGATTCGATCAAATCACTCAGGCGATGACGCCGAGGATGTCCGATTCCTTCATGATCAGCAGCTCTTCGCCGTCGACCTTGACTTCGGTGCCCGACCATTTGCCAAACAGGATGCGGTCGCCCGACTTGACGTCGAGCGGCGTGACCTTGCCGTCTTCGGCCTTGGCGCCGGAACCGACGGCGACGACTTCGCCTTCCTGCGGCTTTTCCTTGGCGGTGTCGGGGATGATGATGCCGCCGGCCGTCTTTTCTTCGGCTTCGATACGGCGAACGAGCACGCGGTCGTGCAGCGGACGAAATTGCATGGATATCCCTCCAGAGATGCAATGGATGTCGTTTTAGCACTCACGGGGTGCGAGTGCTAACAGCCGGCATATGGGTGGGGGTTGTGACAGCGTCAAGGCGATTAAGGGAAAATTTTCGGCGGCGCGTTACGCCGCTGAGATGGGGTACGAAATTCCGATCATCAAGGGCAGCGACGCCACCGATCTAACGGTGCTTCGAAATGATGCGCAGTTGCTGCGATGCGATTTTTTGGACGCCTTTGCCCGCCTCGAATCGGCGGTTATGCAATATATCGGCAGGACCGATGTGAAGGCGAGTCCGGGACAGCCATTCAGCCAGAAGCTGACCCTTCTACAGAAGGCGCGCGATCGGTTCCGCAACCCGAAGCGTCTCGACGTTCGCGTTGCAGCTATCCAGCAGCTTCTACCTGTCAGAGCCGATATCGTCCATTCGGTGCTCGAAGTCGCACTCGTGTTCGATGGCCGGACGGTGACCAGCCGGCTGAGTTTCCAGAATTCATCGAACGCGCAGCGCCCGCCGATGCTGACCAGTCGTGACGAACTGGTCGCGATGACCCGGCGCCTCAACCAGCTGGCGCACCAATTCAGCCAGCAGCGATTGAAGGAAGCAGCCCCAATCGCGCCCGCATCCGCCAGCGCGTAAGCAGCAGCGCGGCCACGACGATCAAGCCCACGGCGAGCCCGATCCAGACGCCCACGCCCTGAAGCGGCGTCCAGAAGCCGAGGTAGATCGCGGTGCCATATCCGGCGATCCAGTAGCCACAGACCGCGATGATCATCGGCACGCGCGTGTCCTGCAACCCGCGCAGCACGCCAGCCGCGACCGCCTGCGCACCGTCGAACAGCTGGAACGCCGCGGCGACGACGAGGAACTGCATCGCGAAACCGACCAGTGCAGCGTTGCGCGCGGCATCGACGTCGACATAGATCGACAGGACGAGCGACGGGAACAACCACATCAGCATCGCGGTAAAACCCATGAAGCCGATGCCGAGCGCGAGCGAGGCATAGCCCGCGAGCCCGATACCGCGATGATCCTGCGCACCATAAGCCAGCCCAACGCGGATCGTCGCCGCCTGCGCGACCCCGAACGGGATCTGGAACGCGAGCGCGGCGACCTGCAGCGCGATCGTGTGCCCGGCAAGCTGCGCTTCGCCGATGCGCCCCATCAGGAAGGCCGCGCCGGTGAACAGCCCCGCCTCGGCCAGAATGGTCAGGCTGATCGGGGTGCCGATGCGCAGCATCTCGACGAAGCGGCTCCATTCGCTGCGCCACCAGTTGCCGAACAGGCGATAGCGGCGCAAGCGCCGGTCGCTCTGGATCACAACGACATAGGCGAGCAGGATCAGCGTACTCGTGATGATGCTCGACAGCGCCGAACCGTGGAGGCCGAGCGCGGGCATACCGAGGTGACCGAAGACGAGCGCCCAGTTGCCGAGCGCATTGGTGCCGAGCGCAAAGAAAGTGATCATCGTCGCGATCGTCGGGCGACCCAGCGCCGAGACGAAAATGCGCAGCACCGCCGCCGCGATCATCGGGAACATCCCGAGCATCAGGATCAGCAAAAAGCTCGCCGCGCGCGTGGTCAGCTCCTCGGGCTGCCCCGTCGCGCGCATGATCGGCCCGCCCGCCGCGCAAACGGCCATGAACACCAGCGAAACGAGCGCGCTCAGCCACAGCGCCATGCGAACGGTGCGGCGCACCTCGCGCACGCTATGCTTGCGGCGACCGAGTTCTGCGGCGATCAGCGGCGCGGCGGCGCTGACGAGGCCGGTGCCGGTCCAGAGCAACAGACCGAAGATCGAAACCCCGAGCGACGAGGCCGCCAGATCCTTGTCGCCGAGCCGGGCCACGAAAATGACGTCGATCGCGTGGACCATCATCTGGAGCAAGTTCGCCGCCGCCAGCGGCACGGCGAGCGCCAGCGTCGCGCGAAACTCGGCGCGGAAATCCTGCGGGCGATCCGCAGTCAGGGGGTGGGCCTGCTCCAGCATAGCCGGCCCGGATAGGCGGGACGGCTTGGGGGTTCAAGTGTGGTCCGGCGCGGGCGGTTTATTTGTCTGCAGGGGGTGGCACAAAGGCAACAGCAATGCATCTGCCAACATTTTCATCGTCATCCCGGACTTGACCGGGGATCCATTCCTCCAGCGCCGCGTGAGTGAATCCCGGATCGAGTCCGGGATGACGAATGATATTACCTGGTGCGTCGCTGCATCATCCCACCCGCAGCATCGCCATCTCGACCCCGAAGGCCACGAAGGTCAACGTCAGCCCCGTCACGAACAGCCGGTACGCATAGGCAAGATACCGATATTTGCGCCGCGCCAGCACGATCCCGTTCTGATAGGTGTCGCGCAGCATCGCCTCGTACATATCCTCTTCGCTGCGCAGGCGCGCCTTGACCGCCGCGATATATTCATCTTCCTCCATCTGCTCGAAGCGGCCGAAGAACAGGATATTGCTGTGGTCCTTGCCGTCCTTGTAAACGACGGGCGGTGCCTTGCCGACACGCGGCAGCACCGCCGAAACCGCCAGCAGCGCCGAAAGGAACGAGAAAGTCGCGAGGATCGTCAGCGGCATCGCGAGCGCCCCGCCGCCCGAGCGCGCCTGCCCGACCGCGAGCGTGAAGACGACGAAGGTCGCGCCCATCAGGATCGACGCCTTTTGATCCGCCATCTGCGACAATTGCATCGTGATCTGCTGCGTCGTGCGGACGAGATGCACCGCGTTGGACGGAAAGCCCGTCGCCGGCTCCGGCGTCACGCTCGATTTTTCGCTGTCCATAAAGTCCTGTCCCCTGCCCGAAGGCTTCAGCGACCCGTGATCGGGATGGCATGGCGCGCCGTAAACGGCAAGATGCTGCCCGATTCCCGCCGCATTCGCTTGCCAAGCGGGAAGCATCGCGGCATTCCCGCGCGCAACTTTCTTCCATTATGGGACGCACCAGATGAGCACCGCCCTCAAGGACCAGATTTTCGGCCTGATCGAACCTTTCAACAAGAAAGGCGTCGCGCTGACCGACGCCACCACCTTCGCCGGCGATCTCGAATGGGACAGCCTGACCGTGATGGATTTCGTCGCCGAGGTCGAGGACACGTTCGACATCATCATCAGCATGAACCAGCAGGCCGAGATCGAGACGGTCGGCCAGTTGGTTGCGGCAGTCGAAAAGCTGCAGGGCTGACGCATCCGTGATCCCCGGCGAAAGCCGGGGCCCATCGCGACGACGCACCACCCATCTGGACCCCGGCTTTCGCCGGGGCACACGGAAGAACTCAAATGACCGACCTCTTCTCGAAATTCGACCCGCTGATCCAGCAGCGCGAGGATCTGCTCGCGACCGGCGTCACCGACCCGTTCAGCCTGGTGATGGAGAAAGTGCTCTCGCCGACCGTCGCGATCTGCAACGGGCGCGAGACGATCCTGCTCGGCACCTATAATTATATGGGCATGACCTTCGACGAGGATGTCATCGCCGCGGGCAAGGAGGCGCTCGACACGTTCGGCAGCGGCACCACCGGCAGCCGCGTCCTCAACGGCACCTATCAGGGCCACAAGGAATGCGAAGAGGCGCTCAAGGAATTCTACGCCATGGACCACGCCATGGTGTTCTCGACCGGCTATCAGGCGAACCTCGGGATCATTTCGACGATTGCGGGCAAGGGCGATTATGTCATTCTCGACATCGACAGCCACGCATCGATCTATGACGGATGCAAGATGGGCGATGCCGAGATCGTCGCCTTTCGCCACAACGATATCGAGGCGCTCGAAAAGCGGCTGAAGCGCCTGCCCGCCGAGGCGGGCAAGCTCGTCGTGCTCGAGGGCGTCTATTCGATGCTCGGCGACATCGCGCCGCTGAAAGAGATGGTCCGCATCGCCAAGGAAAATGGCGCGATGGTCCTCGTCGACGAAGCGCATTCGATGGGCTTTATCGGCGAGCATGGCCGCGGCGTTGCCGAGGCGCAGGGCGTGATCGACGATGTCGATTTCATCATCGGCACCTTTTCGAAGAGCGTCGGCACCGTCGGCGGTTTCTGCGTGTCGAACCACCCGAAGTTCGAGATCATGCGGCTCGTCTGCCGCCCCTATGTGTTCACCGCCTCGCTGCCCCCCAGCGTCGTCGCGACCGCCGCGACGAGCATCCGCAAGCTGATGCACGGGTCGAACAAGCGCGCGCACCTGTGGGAGAACAGCAAGAAACTCCACGCGGGCCTCCGCGCGCTCGGCTTCCAGCTCGGCACCGAAGAGCCGCAGTCGGCGATCATCGCGGTGATCATGCCCGACCTCGAAAAGGGCGCGATGATGTGGGAAGCGCTGCTCGAGGAAGGTCTTTACGTGAACCTTGCCCGTCCGCCCGCAACCCCCGCGGGGATGACGCTGCTGCGCTGTTCGCTCTGCGCCGAGCACACCAGCGACCAGGTCGACGAGATCCTTGGCCGCTTCGAGCGCGCGGGCAAGCGCGCGCAGATCATTGGCTGAACCGGACCGCCGCGCCGACCAGCGGATTCCTTTTCGCGGCGAGTTGAAGGCGTTGCCCCGGCGCGGCGCCTTCGCGGCTTTGCGGTAAAGCGCGCGTCCGGTAGAAGATGAGCGTGTTCGAGCGGGATATCGACAATGAAACCGAGGATCGGCGGGAGCGGTTGCGCTTCTGGCTGACGATCGTCCTCGGCGCGATCCTGACCGGAATCGTCGGCGCGCTCGTGCTGTTGCTCACCCGCGCCAACGACAGCTACGACCGCTCGCTAGGCTGGCAGGCGCACAGCCTGGAAATCATCTCGCAGACGCGCAGCCTCGACGCCGCGCTCGCGCGCGCCGAGGCTGCGCTCGGGCGCTTCGCGGTCGGGCTGCAGAAGGAGGACGGCCGCGTCTATCAACAGCAATGGGGGCTGTCGCAGCAATATCTGACGCTGCTGCAACGCAATGTCCGCGACAACCCCAAGCAGGACGCGCTCGTCAAGCAATTGACCGCTGAACTCAACGTGCGCGGCGAGCAGCTCGGCGACGCGGCACTCAGCGCCAATTATCGCCAGACCGTCGCCGCCATCTCCAAATATAATGCCGCCGGTCACGACGCCGCGCTGACCCGTATCGACCGGCTCTTGTCCGAGTTGATCCGCAACGAGCGGACGATCCTCGCCGAGCGCAACCGCGTCGCGTCGGCCGACCGCGCGAGCCTCAACCAAGCGATCCTGCTCTTTTCGCTGCTCGGCGCCGCCGCCGCGGTCATCGCGATTGCCGCGACCGTGTCGCTGGTCCGCGCCGAAAGCGAACGCCGCGCCGCGCGCCGCGAACAATGGGCCGAGAGCGACCGCGCCATGCAGCTGGAGGCCGCGGTCGAAGCGCGCACCGCCGAGCTCGAACAAGCGAACGTCGCGCTGCGCAGCGAGATGAGCGAGCGCGAGGCCGCCGAGGCGCAGCTGCGGCAGGCGCAGAAGATGGAAGCGGTCGGCCAGCTCACCGGCGGCATCGCGCACGACTTCAACAATATGCTCGCGGTCGTCGTCGGCGGGCTCGAGCTCGCGCAGCGGCTGGTTGTCACCGCGCCCGAAAAGGCGCAGCGCCATTTGTCGAACGCGATGGACGGCGCCAACCGCGCCGCCGACCTGACCCGCCGCCTGCTCGCCTTCGCGCGCTCCGAACCCGCGCGCCCCGAAATGGTCGTCGTCGACGACTGCATCGCCAGCTTCGCCGAGTTGATCGAGCGCACGATCGGCGACCGCATCGCGCTGACGCTCGATCTCAACAGCCCCGGCCTCGCCTGCTGGATCGACCGGCAGCAGTTCGAGAACGCGCTGCTTAACCTCTCGGTCAACGCACGCGACGCGATGGAGGGGCATGGCTCGCTGACGATCCGCACCCTCGCCGACGAGCAGGACCAGACCGCCGCGCTGGCGGTGCAGGTCATCGACACCGGCTGCGGCATGTCGGCGGAAGTACTCGAGCGGGTGTTCGACCCCTTCTACACCACCAAGCCCGCGGGTCAGGGCACCGGGCTCGGCATGAGCCAGGTCTTCGCCTTCTGCCGTCAGTCGGACGGCGAGGTGCAGATCCATTCGACCGAGGGCGAAGGCACCAGCGTTGCGATGCTGTTGCCCGTGGCGAAAGCCGAGGCGGCGGCGCTGGCGGATAGCAACGCCGACGCCGATCCGGCCGCT
Source organism: Sphingopyxis sp. H073 (assembly GCF_001468395.1). GTDB lineage: Bacteria > Pseudomonadota > Alphaproteobacteria > Sphingomonadales > Sphingomonadaceae > Sphingopyxis. The sequence goes on from NZ_LNSG01000006.1 coordinate 161,741, forward strand.
TCGTCCCCCGCCGAAGCGCTGAACATCCTTGTCGTCGAGGACGACCAGCGCGTGCTCGCCGCGACCGTCGATGCGGTCGAGGAGCTCGGACACAAGGCGGTCGCCTGCGCCAACCCGCTCGACGCAGAGGCGATCGTCGAACGCCACGGCGGTTTCGACCTCGTCCTTTCCGACGTGCTGATGCCGCAGCTCACCGGCCCCGAAATGGTCGCTCAGCTCAGGCGGCGCTGGCCGGCCCTCCCGATCCTGTTCGTCACCGGTTATGCGGGCGACGCGGGCGAGGTCGAGGCCTTCGGCGACCATGACGTGCTGCGCAAGCCCTTCACCCTGACCGCGCTCGATCAGGCGATCCGGCGCTGCGGCGACGGACGGCCCGAGGGGCAGCGGCTGGCGAGCTGAAGCGACAGCTTGTCTTTTCGTCACCCCCGACTTGATCCGGGGTCCATAGTCACCGGCGTTGCATGCCTAACGGATCGCCCCGCCCCGGATCAGGCGCGGCACCAGGGTCAGCGCGGCGACGAGCGGCCAGCGGCGTTGCCAGGGCTTGATCTCGATCTTGGTGCCCGCGTGACGATTGATCTTCCACGCCAGATAGTCGATCCCGCCGGCATAGGTCAGGCTGGCCTTCGCGAGCCGCGCGATGCTGAGCAGCTTGCCCTCGATCCGCCGCCGCGCCCAGCCGCCGCCGCGCGCGTTCGCGGGAATCGCGGCAATCGCCGGTTCGCTGAACCGCAAGTAGCGATCGGGATCGGCATCGACCACCGATTGCGCGCGGTTCGTGCGCTCGGCGCGGAGTTCGACCGAATAGGTGAGCGCGAAGGCGCGGCGCCACCAGTCGAGCGGTGCCTCGCCCTCGACGCGCCCCGCCGCCGCGAGCAAGGTCGGCGCGGCGCGCGCGACCGCCGCGATCGCCCGGTCGCGCGCGGTATCGTCGACCGCCCAGACCAGTCGCGACGGCTGCGCGAAGCGCGCCCATACCGACACATTGCGCGTTTCGGCGCCATTCAGCCGGTCGAAGTCGGCCTCGCTCAGCACCGCATATTTGGCGATCAGCCCGCCGTGCTGAAACGGAAAGACGTTCGGCGGGACCAGCCGGTTGGCGAGCGCCATCCAGCGCTTGGGAAAGGCATCGCCATAGTCGGACACGATCAGGTAGAAATCGAGCATCAGCCCGTCGAGCTGCGTCTCGCGGAGGCACGAGCCATAGAACAGCACCGCACGCGCGCTGCCCGGATAGTGGACCGCGATCGCCGCGGCCATTGCCGCGGCGCGCGGATCGACCGGCGTCGCAAGCTCTTCGCGGACGAGGGCGCGGATATCGGACATAAGGCGGGCGTCAGGCCGCGAGGCGCAGAAACGGTACCGGCTGCGTCGAGGTCAGGATGATCGGCCTGCCGTTCTTCGCTTCGAAAATTTCGCCGTCGAGGATGACGTTCGAACGCTTGCCCTCGATGCGGATTTCGTCGCCTTGCTGGAAATGCACCCCGTTGAGCGGCTTCTGCCCCAGCGTCCCGCGCCACGTCGCGCCGAGCATCCGGAAGAGCGCACCGACATTGCTGTCGGTCGCGAGCAGCTTCATGTGCCCATTGGTCCCGTGACTTTCGCTGGTCTTGATACTGAGCAGCAGCTTTTCCAGCGTCGTGACGATCAGCAGCGAGAATTTGCCCTTGAACTCGCCCTGGCGAACCAGCGAGACGGTCATCGGCTCGGGCTTCGGCGGGAGCCGCCCGCCGCCGAGGCCAAAAATGATCGCGAACAGCCCGAGGATTGCGGCAAGAATGTGCGAAATGCCGTTCGGCAGGCCAAGCGGATAGATTCGGTTGCGGCAATAGAGCATCACGTCGGCAAGATAAGCGCCGCCGAGGAACATGCCGAGCACCGGCCGGCCGCCGTCATTGTCGAGCGCGATCAACTGGCGCTCGATCACATGCTCCTGAAGCTCGCCCGAATGGACGAGGTCGAGCACGCGCTGCAGCGCCTTGATCGGATCGCCCTCGGCGCCGAGGTCGAGCGCGATCAGATTGGTCTTGCCGTTGGGAAGCACCGCGACCGGCGGCGGCGAACCGTCGAAATGGCCGCCCGAATGGAGTTCGGTGAGCGCCGCCTGCACCGTGCCGTCGCCGCCGTTGATCGCGACGACGCTGGGGTTGACCATCGCGATCGTGCGGATAGCCTCGCCGATCTGCCCGACGTCCTCCACTTCATAGTGGAAGATGTCGGGGTGCGCCGCACAAAATTCGCGAACCTGCGGCAACAGCGAGCGGTTGCCGGTCGAACGCGGATTGGAAAGAAGGGCGACGCTGGCCATCGGCTACATATATTTCATGGTGATGGAGATCGTTCTCGGTGCATTGCCAACCTCGAACGCCGTCTTCTTGTAGCTCGGCTTGCCGAGGTTGAAGATGTTGATGCTCGGGTTGTTCGACATCCCGCCGCCGTCGGTCGACAGATCGGTCTTGCCGTTGCCGTTGAAATCGTGGCGCACCGCGATGCCATAGGCGCCGGCCTGGGGAAGCGGCACGCACACGGTCATCGATGACGCACGCGCGGGGACTTCGATGCGCGTAAGCCAGCGGCCCTTGGCCAGCCATTCGGACGCGTTGGCGCGATAGCTCTGGACACGGATCTTGCCCGATCCGGCCTTGACGCCGCTGATCTGGACCAGGGTGGACGGCCCGCTCCGGCATTTGGCGAGGTCGTTCGGTAAGACCTGCCCCTCTGCGTTCGCTGCCACCGACATGGACAGCAGAGCCACGCAGAGCGACGCCGACGTAAATTTCGACATGACGCAATAGCTCCCAGTGGTTATAGCCACGCCAGCCGTCACGCTGACATGGGTCCCTGTTGCCCGTGAATCGGCATATCGGAATCATTTGCGGCCAAATCATGGTGATGGGGCGACCAAAGATTGAACAAGCTACCCGCCATCGACCGTTATATCGCGCGGCTGGTGTTTTTCCCGATGCTCGGCACCCTCGTCCTTTCGGCGATGCTGCTTGTGCTCGAAAAGATGCTGCGGCTGTTCGATTTCGTCGCGACCGAAGGCGGCCCGGTCAGCGTCGTGTGGCGGATGCTCGCCAACCTGATCCCCGAATATCTCTCGCTCGGCATCCCGATCGGCCTGATGCTGGGGATTCTCCTTGCTTTCCGGCGGCTTGCCACGTCGAGCGAGCTCGACGTGCTGCGCGGCGTCGGCATGGGGTTCGGGCGGCTGCTGCGCGTTCCCTATGCCTATGCGATCGCGCTCGCGGCGCTCAATCTCGCGATCGTCGGCTTCATCCAGCCCTATGCCCGCTACGCCTATGAGGGGCTGCAATTCGACCTTCGGTCGGGCGCGCTCGGCGCCTCGATCAAGGTCGGCGAGTTCACCAAATTGGGCGACCGCATGACCTTGCGCATCGAGGAAAGCTACAACGACGGCAAGTCGCTGCGCGGCATCTTCGTGCGCGGCGAAAACAAGGACGGCCAGCGCGTGTCGGCGACCGCATCGCGCGGGCAATTCCTCGCGACCGACGATCCGAACACGATCATCCTGCGCCTGTCGCAGGGCGTACTGATCCATGAATCGCCGAAATTCGCGGTGCCGCGTGTCCTCACCTTCGACAACCACGACCTGCCGATCCCGCTGCCGAAGATCGAGGCGTTCCGCCTGCGCGGCGGCGCCGACCGCGAACTGACGATCCCCGAACTGCTCGTCGCCGGGCGCGACAAGAACGAGTCGCTGAAGACGCGGCTGGAATCGCGCGCCAATTTCCATTTCCGGATCGTCGAGGTGATGTCGATGTTCCTGATCCCGCTGATGGCGGTGGCGCTGGCGATCCCGCCCAAACGATCGACCTCGGCGCTCGGGGTGTTCCTGTCGATCGTGCTGCTGGTGACGCAGCACAAGATCAACCAATATGCCGAGGATCTCGGCGCGCGCGGCGCGGTCGACCCGCTGATCGCGCTGTGGGTGCCCTTCCTCTTGTTCGCAGGGCTGGCGATCTGGATGTATTACACCGTCGCTTATGTCCCTGGCGGCCAGCCGATCGGCGCGCTCGAACGCTTCGCGGCAAAGGCGGGACAGAAGATCCGCCGCCTGGTCGGCGCCTTCCAGCGGAAGCCGCGAGCCGCCTGACATGCACCAGCTCCACTTTTTCCCGTCGCGCACGATGGCGCTTTACGTCGGGCGGATGTTCCTGATCCGCAGCTTTTCGATCCTGTTCGCGCTGGTGCTCATCCTCCAGACGCTCGACCTGCTCGGCGAGAGCGGCAAGATCCTCGCGGTCGCGGGCAATGGCGACAGCGAGGTCTGGCGCTATGTCGGGATGCGCATCCCGCAGATCATCGAGACCTTTCTGCCCTTTTCGGTGCTGCTCGGCACCATTTTGACGCTGGTGACACTGAACCAGAACAGCGAGGTCATCGCGATGAAGGCGTCGGGCATGTCGGCGCACCAGGTGCTGGCGCCGCTGTTCCTCGCCGCGCTGCTCGTCGCGGGGATCAGCTTCGCCTTCAACGAACGCATCGTCACGCGCTCGACCGCGGCGCTCAGCGCCTGGCAGAAGGTCGAATATGCGAAAGTGCCCAGGGACAGCGGGGTGCGCGCCAACATCTGGGTGCGCGCGGGCAACGACCTGATCAACGCCGGCACGGTCGAAACGCGCGGCCCCGTCGTGCTGCGCGACGTCACCGTCTATGAACGCACGCAGGGCGTGCTGTCGTCGATGCTGAAGGCCGACAGCGCGAAGCCCGTCGCGGGCGGCTGGGAGCTGACCAACGCGCGGCGCTTCATCCGCCGTTCGGGAACGCTCGAACCGCTCGGCACGATCGTCGCGATGAAGGGGGTCGGCACCGACCAGTTCACGCTGGCGCAGGTCGACGGCGACGAACTGCCCTTCACCGAGCTCAGCACCGCCATCGACGAGCTTGAGGCAGCGGGCCGACCGGTCGATTCGCTGAAGGGCGTGCTGTGGCACAAGATTTCGGGGCCGCTGTCGGCGATCCTGATGCCGCTGCTGGGCGCGGTCGCGGCCTTCGGCCTCGCGCGTTCGGGCAAGCTGTTCGTCCGTGCGATCCTTGGCATGGCGCTCGGCTTCGCATACTTCGTCGCCGACAATTTCGCGCTCGCGATGGGCGATCTCGGCGCCTACACGCCCTTCCTCGCGGCGTGGGGGCCGTTCATCCTCTTCGCGCTGATCGGCGAGATGATCCTGATCCGGACCGAGGAATAGGGTAGAGAACGGCCGGTAACGACCGGTTGCGGACGCTCCATCACTGAGCCATGGTGCATAGATGAGCGAGGAACATTGGACCTATCAACAGTGGGAAGACGCCACCGTTGAGAAAATCGCGACACAAGGCGCAACGGTAGCGGAAGAACATCGCGCCGATTATCTTCGCGTCCAAGTGCGAGCAGCAATCAGACAGGCAGTACGACATGGTAGGTCTGGTTCCACCGATGACGAACCTGTGGTCGCCTGACGACCGATTGCGGACGTTGCGAATACGAGTGAGTAAGCGCCAATGTCCGCTCGCATAGAATTTCAACGCACAGCCGATCCCCATATCATTGCGGATTTGCAGATGTACGAAACCGATGCCGGCGGCCGCAAGGGGCCTGCGCTTCCCGGTTGGGGATGCCCTATTATGATCTCGAACGATCAACCGTGGCAGGGCTGGGATGCCATTTTGTTACTGCGTGATCAGCCAATTGCTCCTGGCGAAAGTCGTCGCATCGGCATTCACTTCATATTTGGCGAAGACGGTGCATCTGCCGTCCGAGAAGCTGGTAAACTCTACCTGTGGGAAGGCGGCATTGTCGGCGAAGGCGTCGTCGTTGCCTAACCTCTCCCGTCCGCTTCCCACCCCATCTCGGCCGATCAGTCGCCAGCGGCGTTAAATGACCGGAAACGACCGATTGCGAACTTTGGTGCCTAGTTGCATTAGGGTGATACGGTGCACTTTTGATTGAACGGAAATCTGATGTGGGATGTCATTCTAGGCTTGTTTATTCCTAAGGGTAACAGAGACGACCCGAGAGGCCCATTATTTGTAATCTTTGCGGTACTGTTTTGCGGCGCCATCAGCCTTGGACTTTGGCTTCTCAGCGGCGCGCAGAACGCGCCATAAGGCATTTTCGAAGCGTCAGCTTTCCACCCCAAAGCCGACGGCGTCACGCGACCCCGTGATACCACCACACCCCGCCGCGATCCTCCTTGCGGATGCGGCCCTCGACCTCTAGCCGCTTGAGGTGCGCGAGCGCCTCGCCGGTTGCGAGATTCTGGTTGTGGCCGGCGATCGGGCGGTTGAACAGCAGCGCGAAGGTGTCGACCGCGCGCATCGGCCTTTCGGCGACCGCCTCCGCGACCTTGTAGAGCCGCATCCGATGTTCGTCGCGGAGCGCCATCAGGCGGACGTGCAGACCCTTGAAAGGCTCGCCATGGGCGGGGCAGGTGACGACGTCGGCGGGCACGGTCGCGATCAGCTTGTCGATCGACGCCAGCCATTCGCCGAGCGGATCGGCGTCGGGCTCGGTGATATTGACCGACACGTTCGAGCTGATCCGCGGCAGCACCTGGTCACCCGAAACCAGCACGCCCTCGCGTTCGTTCCACAGGCACGCATGTTCGGGGCTGTGTCCCGACCCGGTGACGACGCGCCATACATGCTTGCCGAAATCGAGTCGCTGGCCGTCGGCGATGCGGACATAGCTGCGCGGCAGCGCAAAGATCATCCGCTGGAACATGTTCCAGCCGCTTGCGCGCTGCTGCTCGATCGCGGCCTCGTCCCAACCGGCGGCGCGCGACTGGGCGAGCACCTCGTCGGGCGCCACTTCGGACGAATCGGCCACGATCGCGCGCGCGGTCAGCATTTCGCCGCGCGTCATCCAGAGTTTGACGCCCTGCTTCTTCGCGATCCAGCCCGCGAGCCCGATATGGTCGGGATGGAGGTGGGTGCCGAACACCCGTGTGATCCGCTTGTCCTTGAGTGCCCCGGCATAGAGCGCCTTCCACGCGTCCGAACAGGCGGTCAGGCAGATGCCGGTGTCGACGACCGCGACCCCCTCGCGGCCTTCGCTGTCGGCGTCGTCGAGCAGCCAGCTGTTGATATGGCCGAGCGACCCCGGCATCGGGATGCGCGCCCAGCTGATGCCGTCGGCGATGCGGATCGTCTCGCCGGGTGCCGGCGCGGCCTCGCCCCACGGATAGGTCAGCCCGGCGTGGCTCGTCGCGGTGAAGCTGTCGTCCTGGGTCAGCGACGCGTCCGGCGAGCCGCTGGCTGCCGGAATATGATCCTCGTCGCCGCCCCCGACCATGCGTCAGGCTTCGCTGTCGGCGTCGGCTTCCTCGGCCGCGCGCGCTTCGGCGGCGGCGGTGCGTTCGGCGCGCAGCTCTTCGAGCAGCGCTTCGCGGTCGCCCTCCAGACGGCTGTCCTCGGGCGCCTTGATGCCGGCCTTCTTCGCGGCCTTGGCGACCAGCGCGTCGAGTTCGCGCTGCGAACAGAGACCAAGCGTCACCGGATCCTTGGGCACGATGTTCGCGCTGTTCCAGTGGCTGCGGTCGCGGATCGCACCGATCGTGTTGCGCGTGGTACCGATCAGCTTGCCGATCGCGCCGTCCGACACCTCGGGGTGGTTCTTCAGGATCCAGGCGATGCCGTCGGGTTTGTCCTGGCGCTTGCTGACCGGCGTGTAGCGCGGGCCGCGGGTACGGCGGATCGTATCCTGCGCCTGCACGCTCATCTTGAGCTTGTAGTTCGGATCCTTCTGGCCCTTTTCGATCTCGTCCATCGACAGCTCGTGCGCGCGGACGGGGTCGCGGCCGGTATATTTGGTCGCCGCGGTCTCGTCGGCGATCGCCTGCACCTCGAGGATGTGGATACCGCAATATTCGGCGATCTGGGCAAAGGTCAGCCCCGTGTTGTCGACCAGCCAGGCGGCGGTCGCATGCGGCATCAGCGGGGTAGCGTTGGCATTGGCCATGGCGAAATCTCCAGCGGAAATAATAAGGGCCGCCCCTCGCGGGGCGGCCGGACATTGGCGGGGGATATATGCCGGTTTGACGAAAGGGGCAAGTGCTCGGATTCGAGGGCGGCCTTGGGTGGGAAAGCGGTCAAGCCTGCGTTCATCATCGCGGCCCGGGTGCCAAAGTTCAGGAAAGTTCAGCCTCATGCGTCGCCCGTTCTGGACCGGGAGGATTGCCCGACACCTCTCGCACGACTTGCCCCGTCCGCAGGCGCAAGCTGGACCGCAACCGCATTTATCCACCAGATGAAAGCGCCGGATTAACGCTGGCACAAAGGGATGATGTAGGAAAGGCCTGTTTGAAGGCGGTGTCTGCTTTTGGGGTGGTTTCCAGCCTTTCAATTCTCGTCATGCTGAACTTGTTTCAGCATCCATGGCCGGGCCTTGCATCCGGCGCCGCGCCCAAGGAAACGACAGACCATGGACCCTGAAACAAGTTCAGGGTGACGATGAAAGATAGGTCAGCTTCCTGTCGTTTCCCGACATTCGATCCAGATCAGCGGCGACCGGGTGAAATGGGATGGTTAGCTGCCATCCGCGGGTGTTTCATACGCCCCGAAGGGCCCAAGCACGACACGGTGATCGGCGATGCGCTCGTAAAACTCTGCTTGGCTCGGTAATTCACCCTTCAGTCCGGGCCAGTTCGCCGCAACGACAGCTTCGTAATCTGCAGCTCTACATTGATTTGCCGACGTCGGATTCTCCGGGACCGAATACCCCATCGCCTCAATAGCTTGGATCGCCGCCCACGCCGCTGTCGTAGCGGTTTCTCCTCGACAGAAAACCTGCACATATGCGCCGGTAAACGGGGAAGGAAGTTGTTCGGCACCAGCCTTCACATGCAACGGAATCAGCCAAATAGGCTCTTCTGCAAGCGGATTGGGAGCGGGCTTTGATCTGCGAAAAATGCTCACCAATTATCCCTCTCTGAGAAATGGTAGCGAGCTCGCGCGACGACCGCAATCGGTCGTTTCCGGACCTTCAGCTATGCCTCCATCGCCACAAATCCGGGCTCGGCCTCGATCCGCGCGAGCCAGCGCTGCACCGCCGGATAATCGGCCAGCGCGAAGAAGCCGCTCTCCTCCGCGACATGCGTGTAGGCATAAAGCGCGATATCGGCGAGCGAGAGCGCCCCGCCCGCGAGCCAGTCGTGCTTCGCCAGATGCTCGTCCATCAACGCGAGCGCGGCCTTTCCCGCCTCGATCTTGCCGGGCAGCAGCGCCCGCTGGACATCGGTCAAATTCGCGTCGCCGATCCACCCCATCCAGAAGCGCAGGGTCGCGACATTGGGTTCGTGATTATACTGCTCCCAGAACATCCAGCGCAGCATGTCGGCGCGTGCGAAGCGGTCGTCGGGAACGAGATGCGTGCCATCGGCCAGCCAGAAACAGGCAGCGTTGCTTTCGGGCAGGAATTTGTCGCTGATCTGGAGCACCGGAATGCGGCCGTTGGCATTGACCGATGTCATGAACTCAGGCGTCCGCGTCTCGCCCTTCATGATGTCATATTCGCGCCGGTCGAGCGCGACACCCAAAAACGCCGCTGTCAGCCGGATCTTGTAGCAATTTCCGCTCGGCGCATATTCGTGAAGGATAGGCCGGTCGCTCATCCGCTGCTTCCTCTCGCTGTCGTCCCCGCACCAAGACGGCGCCAGATCAGGACAGCCTCAACACAATCTTTCCGACATGCGCGCCTGCCTGCATCCGTGCGTGCGCGGCGGCGGCTTCGGCGAGCGGGAAGCTCTGGTCCATCGCGGGCTTCCAGCCGCCTTCGGACAGGCGCGGCCAGAGCGTACGGTGAATCTCGTCCGCGAGCAGAGCCTTGAATTCGGCGCTACGCGCGCGCAACGTCGAGCCGGTCAGCGTCAGGCGGCGGCGCATGATCTGCGACACATCGACCTCGGCCTTCGCGCCGCGCTGGAACGCGATCGAGACATGGCGCCCGTCGTCGGCGAGACACTCGATGTTGCGCGGCACATAATCGCCGCCGACCATGTCGAGCACGACCTGGACCCCCTTGCCGCCGGTCAGACCCTTCACCGCCTCGACATAATCCTCCGCCGAATAATCGATCGCGTGGGTCGCGCCGAGCGCGGTCGCGGCGGCGCACTTATCTGCGCTGCCGCAGGTGACGATCGTGCGGACCCCGAACAGGTTGCACAGCCCGATCGCGGTCGTGCCGATGCCGCTGGTGCCGCCGTGGATCAGCGCGGTCTCGCCGTCGCGGACATAGGCGCGCTCGAACAGATTGTGCCAGACGGTGAACACGGTCTCGGGCAGCGCCGCCGCCTCTTCCATCGAAAAGCCCAGCGGCACCGGAAGGCAGCTTCCCCCCGGCGCGACGCAATATTCGGCATAGCCCCCGCCCGCGACGAGCGCGCAGACCGACTGGCCCAGCAGTTCGCGATCGCCCGCCGGCCCGACCGCGACGACGGTGCCCGCGACCTCGAGCCCCGGCAGATCCGACGCGCCGGGCGGCGGCGGATAAAAGCCCATGCGTTGCAAGACGTCGGGACGGTTCACCCCGGCAGCGGCGACGCGGATCAGCACCTCGCCCGGGCCGGGCGGCGGCACGGGGCGGGTTTCGGGAACCAGCACCTCGGGTCCGCCCGGCTCGCGGATCGCGATCACGGTCATTTCGGCTGGCAGGCTGGTCACGCTGGTTAATCCCCCACTGATGAAATCGTCCCTTGGCGCGCCTTATTGACAGAGGTGCGACACGGGTCAACAGTCGCGCGCCTTCAAAACGGAGCCGGGCAAATCAGGGACCAGCGAGAGAAAGGATGCGCCATGGACGATGACGACCTTCCCCGCCGCCGCGACGATGTGCTCGCGGCGCTGACGAAACAGGTGCTGGATCCGCTGTCGGTCGCCGAACTCGACGACCGCATCGCGGTGCTGGAAGCAGAGATCGCGCGCGTGAAGGCGCACAAGGCCGCTGCGGGAACTTTCAAGGCAAGCGCCGAGGCGCTGTTCCGCAAGGGGTAGGCGCAGCGCAACGGCGCCGACGCCCAGAGAGAACGTTCACAAAATCCTTGTCGCGCGACGGCCCGACCGATAATCCTCGCGTATGGCGTTCGTCATCGACCTGCTCTGTTTCCTCGTGGTGCCGCTGCTCTGCTGGCGCCTCGTTCGCGGCGCGGTCCCGTTGGCGGTGTTGCCGATCCTGACCGGGCTGGCGGTGGCGATCGCCGCCGACCGCTTCGGCTTCGACAAGTCGGTGCTGGGCCCCTCGCCGCTCGGCGACACGATCGGATGGCTCGGCGTGCTGGCACTGGCGTTCAGTGCCGGGCTCGAAACCCGAACGACCACCGACCATGCGCCGCGCCTCGACGGCCGGCTTGTGGGCGCCGCGCTCGCCGCGCTCTCGCTGCCGTTCATGGTCGGCTTCGCGGCTGCAGTCTCGGGGACGATGGACGCGGTCCTGGCGCGCCCGCAGGGGGTGTCACCGCTGCTGTCCGCGGCCGCCATCGGCCTTTGCCTTTCGGTGAGCGCGCTGCCCGTCCTTGTCGGCATCGTTCGCGAATTGCCGGTCGCCGACCGACCGCTCGGCCATCTCGCGCTGCGCATCGCTGCGCTCGATGATGCGATCCTGTGGTCGGGCCTCGCGCTGCTGCTCTTCCTCCACCGCGGCGAGGGCGGCGCGCCACTCCCGGGTGGCCGGTTTCCGATCGCCGCGATCGCCCTCATCGCGGCGATGGCCGCTCTGCGGAGCCGGATCGGCCGTTTCCTGCCCGACCATCCGGCGATCACCATCGCGCTGGGTGTCGCCTATCTCGCGGCCGGGTCGTGGAGCACCGCGACGCTCGGCCTGCACGAACTGCTCGGCGCCTATTTTGCGGGGGCGATGGCGCCGAAACCGCTCGCCGAACGACTGCGGCCCGAACTGGTCGGTAAGGTCGCCCTGTTCGGCCTGTCCCCGCTTTTCTTCGCGCATCGCGGTCTCAGCATCGACGGCGCGGTCGTCACCGTGGCCGCCATCGGCGCCGCTATGCTCCTGCTGTTGATAGCGGGTGCGTCCAAGCTGGCGGCGGTGCATCTGGCGCCGCCCGATGCCAGCCTGCCAGCAACCGAACGCACGCGGCTCGGCCTGCTGCTCCAGTGCAAGGGCTTGATGGAGATCGTCGCGGCGACGATCCTCGCGCAGGCGGGGCTCATCACCCCGACGGTCTTTGCCGTGCTCGTGACGCTGGCGCTGCTTTCAACGACGCTCACGGTCCCACTGTTCCGCCTCGCAACAGGCAGGACGAGCACACAAACGGCCGCCGCAGGACGCTAGCCGGGTCGCGGACGCGGCCATGCGTTGTTAACCATAATACAACAGTGTCACGGCAATTTCACATTCGCCTCCGCTTTTCCCTTGCGGTGTGGCGGCGGCATCGCCACCTTATGTTCCTAAGGGGGCCGCTCTCCCCGGCCTGGTCCCCGCAAGGAGATGAAGACCATGCCGTCCTTTTCGGAAAGCCTCGAAAAGACACTACACAACGCGCTGAAGGCCGCTTCGGAGCGCCATCACGAATATGCGACGCTCGAGCATCTGCTCTATGCGCTGATCGACGACGATCATGCCGCCGAAGTGATGCGCGCGTGCGGCGTTGCGCTCGACGACCTGCAATCGGCGGTCGTCCATTATCTCGACACCGAACTCGACAGCCTGAAGGTCGAGGGGCACAGCGATCCGTCGCCCACATCGGGCTTCCAGCGCGTCGTCCAGCGCGCGATCCTGCACGTCCAGTCGTCGGGCAAGGATGAGGTGACGGGCGCCAACGTCCTCGTCGCGCTCTTCTCCGAACGCGAAAGCTATGCCGTCTATTTCCTGCAACAGCAGGACCTGACGCGGCTCGACGCGGTCTCCTACCTCAGCCACGGCGTCGGCAAGGGCGGCAAGCCGTCGCCCACCGCCGAGCCCGAGGAAAAGGAAGAGACGAAGGACAAGAGCGAGGGCAAATCCAAGAAGGAAACCGCGCTCGACCAGTTCACCGTCAACCTCAATGAGAAGGCGAAGGGCGGCAAGGTTGACCCGCTGATCGGCCGCAGCGCCGAGGTCGATCGGACGATCCAGATTCTCTGCCGCCGCAGCAAGAACAATCCGCTCTATGTCGGCGATCCCGGCGTCGGCAAGACGGCGATCGCCGAAGGGCTCGCGCGCAAGATCGTCGAAGGCGACGTGCCCGAGGTGCTGTTGCCCGCGGTGATCTATTCGCTCGACATGGGCGCGCTGCTCGCGGGCACGCGCTATCGCGGCGACTTCGAGGAGCGGCTGAAGCAGGTCGTCTCCGAACTCGAAGGCCTGCCGCACGCGATCCTGTTCATCGACGAGATCCACACGGTGATCGGCGCCGGCGCGACGTCTGGCGGCGCGATGGACGCATCGAACCTGCTGAAGCCCGCTTTGTCGGGCGGCGTCATCCGCTGCATCGGTTCGACGACGTACAAGGAGTTCCGCAACCACTTCGAAAAGGACCGCGCGCTGCTGCGCCGGTTCCAGAAGATCGACGTGATCGAGCCGAGCATCGAGGATACGAAAAAGATCCTCGCGGGCCTTCGCGAAGCGTTCGAGAGCCATCACAATGTGAAATACACCGCCGACGCGATCAACGCGGCGGTCGAGCTGTCGTCGCGCTACATCAACGACCGCAAGCTGCCCGACAAGGCGATCGACGTGATCGACGAGGTCGGCGCGATGCAGATGCTCGTCCCTCCGTCGAAGCGCCGCAAGACGATCACCGCGAAGGAGATCGAGGCGGTAATCGCGACGATGGCGCGCATCCCGCCCAAGTCGGTGTCGAGCGACGACAAGAAGGTGCTCGAAACGCTCGAGACCGACCTGAAGCGCGTCGTCTTCGGTCAGAACACCGCGATCGAGGTGCTATCGTCGGCGATCAAGCTGTCGCGCGCGGGCCTCCGCGATCCCGAGAAGCCGATCGGCAACTATCTGTTCAGCGGCCCGACCGGCGTCGGCAAGACCGAGGTTGCGAAGCAGCTCGCGCATATCATGGGCATCCCGCTCCAGCGCTTCGACATGTCCGAATATATGGAACGGCATTCGGTGAGCCGCCTGATCGGCGCGCCTCCGGGCTATGTCGGCTACGATCAGGGTGGCCTGCTCACCGATGCGATCGATCAGAACCCGCATTGCGTGTTGCTGCTCGACGAGATCGAAAAGGCGCATCCGGACCTGTTCAACATCCTGTTGCAGGTGATGGACAATGGCCGCCTGACCGACCACCACGGCAAGACGGTCGATTTTCGCAACGTCATCCTGATCATGACGACCAACGCAGGCGCCAGCGACATGGCGCGCGAGTCGATCGGCTTCGGCCAGTCGACGCGCGAGGATGTGCAGGAAGAGGCGGTGAAACGCATGTTCACCCCCGAATTCCGCAATCGCCTCGATGCGATCGTGCCTTTCGGCTATCTGCCCCCCGAGGTCGTGGCGCGCGTCGTCGACAAGTTCATCCTGCAATTGGAGCTTCAGCTTGCCGACCGCAACGTCCACATCCAGCTCGACGACGCGGCGCGCGAATGGCTGACGGGCAAGGGCTATGACAAGCTCTATGGCGCGCGCCCGATGGGCCGCCTGATCCAGGAAAAGATCAAGCAGCCGCTCGCCGAGGAACTGCTCTTCGGCAAGCTGGTCCACGGCGGCGAGGTCAAGGTCAAGCTGAAGACCGGCGAGGACGCCCATGTCGGCAACCCGCTGACCTTCGAAATCACCCCCGCCGCGCCCAAGGCCGGCAAGGGCAAGGCAAAGGCCAAGCCCGAGAAGGCGGCGGAGTAAAGCCAAATAGCTCCCCTCCCGCTTGCGGGAGGGGCAGCGAGACTTGCGAGCTTGCTCGCTAGTCGCAGCGGGGAGGGTTGTAACGCCACAGCCCCTCCCCAAACCCCTCCCGCAAGCGGGAGGGGCTTTCATTACCGCCCCTCGCTTTTTGAGGCCAGCGCGACTATATCACCCCCATGTACGACTATGTCTCCGTAACCGCCGACGAAGCATCGGCGCCCGCCCGCGTTCGCGACGGCACGATCAAGCTGCACGGCGAGGCTGGCTTTGCCGGAATGCGCAAGGCGGGCCGGCTCTCGGCCGAAATCCTCGACGCGCTCGTTCCCTTCGTCCAGCCCGGCGTGACCACCAGCGCGATCGACGATCTCGTCCGCACGATGATGCTCGACGGCGGCGGCATCCCGGCGACATTGGGCTATCGCGGCTTCACGCACAGCTGCTGCACCAGCATCAACCATGTCGTCTGCCACGGCATCCCCGACGACAAGCCGCTGCGCGATGGCGACATCGTCAATATCGACGTCACGACGACCATCGACGGCTGGCACGGCGACACCAGCCGCATGTATCTGGTCGGCGACGTGCCGATCAAGGCGAAGCGTCTTGTCGACGTCACCTACGAATGCCTGATGCTCGGGATCGAGCAGGCGAAGCCCGGCAACCGCATGGGCGACGTCGCCCACGCGATCCAGAGCCACGCCGAGCGCCATCGCTATTCCGTCGTCCGCGATTTCTGCGGCCACGGGCTCGGCCAGATGTTCCATGACGCGCCCGAGGTCGTCCACGCGGGCCGTCCCGGCACCGGGCCCGAACTGCGCCCCGGCATGTTCTTCACGATCGAGCCGATGATCAACACCGGAAAATATGCGGTGAAGATGCTGCCCGACGGCTGGACCGCGGTAACGCGCGACCGCTCACTCTCGGCGCAGTTCGAACATAGCATCGGTATCACCGACACCGGGTGCGAGATTTTCACCGCCAGTCCGAAGGGCCTGAACGCACCGCCTTGGAATTGATCCCGACGAGTTCGTCATCGCGGACTTGATCCGGGATCCATGACTTCCGGCTCTGCAATCGCCTTTGTGGACCCCGGATCAAGTCCGGGGTGACGATCGCGTTATTATTGCGGGGAAGCCCCCTCCTCCACCCCCCATTTTCCTGCTTGCGTGCCCGATACTTCGGGCGCAGTCTTGACGTTAACGTCAAGCATAGGCGTCGGGAGAGAATGGGATGGCGAAACGGGTCTTGAAGGCCGCGCTGCTGGGCGGCGCACTACTGGCATTGGCGGCGTGCAACGCATCGAAGAATGAGAGTATCTCGGGCGCTTCGCTCGACGACGCCGAAAAGGCCAGCGAGGCCCTGCTCAAGACCGGCGGCAACGGCGATGATTGGGCCGGCATCGGTTACAGTTACGACGAACAGCGCTTCAGCCCGCTGACCGACATCAACGACAGGAATGTGGGGCAGCTCGGTATCGCCTGGTTCGCCGACCTGGAAGACGCGCGCGGGCAGGAAGCGACCCCTGTGGTCGTCGACGGCACGCTTTATGTCAGCCACGCCTGGTCGAAGGTCGACGCGTGGGACGCCGCAACCGGCAAGCAGCTCTGGAGCTTCGACCCCAAGGTGCCCGGCGAGCGCGCGGTCAGCGCTTGCTGCGATGTGGTCAACCGCGGGGTTGCCGTCTGGGGCGACAAGCTGTTCGTCGGCGCACTCGACGGCCGCCTGATCGCGCTCGACCGCAAGACCGGCAAGGAGCTCTGGTCGACGCAGACCTTCGACACCTCGAAGCCCTATACGATCACCGGCGCCCCGCGCGTCGTGAAGGACATGGTGCTGATCGGCAACGGCGGCGCCGAGTTCGGGGTGCGCGGCTATGTCACCGCGTACGATGCCGATACCGGCAAGGAACGCTGGCGCTTCTACACCGCGCCCAATCCGAAGAAGGAAAAGGACGGCGCAGCGTCGGACGATATCTTCGCGAGCAAGGCCAACGCCACCTGGTCCGACAAGGGCGAGTGGCAGACCTCGGGCGGCGGCGGCACCGTGTGGGACGCGATCGTTTACGACAAGGATCTCGACCAGATCTATCTTGGCGTCGGCAACGGCAATCCGTGGAACCACGGCACGCGCTCGAATGGCGAAGGCGACAACTGGTTCCTCTCATCGGTCGTCGCGCTCGACGCCGCCACCGGCCAATATAAATGGCATTATCAGGAAACGCCCGGCGAAACGTGGGACTATACCGCGACCCAGCCGATCATCCTCGCCGAGCAGGCGGTGAACGGCAAACCGACGAAAGTGCTGTACCATGCGCCGAAGAACGGCTTTTTCTTCACGATCGACCGCACCAACGGCAAGCTGATCGACGCCAAGCCCTTCGTCGACGGGATCAACTGGGCGAGCGGCTACGACATGACGACCGGTCGCCCGATCGAGAAGCCCGAGGCGCGCTTCTACAAGACCGGCAAACCCTTCATCGCGATCCCGGGGGCCTTGGGCGCGCACAACTGGCATCCGATGAGCTTCAACCCCGCGACAGGCCTCGTCTATATCCCCGCGCAGCAGATTCCGCAGGGCTATCTCGCCGACATGGACGAACTCGACCGGCGCAAGGTGCTGGGTTTCAACGTCGGCACCTCGCTCAACAAGACGCTGCTGCCCGACGACAAGGCCGCGTTCAAGGCCGCGGTCGCCGCCACCAGCGGCCGCCTCGTCGCCTTCGACCCGCGCACCGGCAAGGTCGCGTGGGGCGTCGATTATCCCGCGGCGTGGAACGGCGGTACGATGACCACCGCGGGCAACCTCGTCTTCCAGGGGACGAGCACCGGGCGCTTTCGTGCCTATGCGGCCGACACCGGCAAGCAGTTGCTCGACCTCGACATGCAATCGGGGATCGTCAGCGCGCCCTCGACCTTCCGCGTCGGCGGGGTGCAATATGTCGCGTTCCAGACGGGCAAGGGCGGCGCCTTCCCGCTCGTCGCCGGGGTTGCGGGCGGGGTGACGCGCAAGGTGCCCAACCTGCCGCGCCTTGTCGTGCTCAAGATCGGCGGCACCGCGAAACTCCCTGTCCCGCCGGCAACCACGACGCTCGCATGGAACCCGCCCGCGCCGATCGGCACGCCCGGGCAGATTGCCGCCGGCAAGGCGCATTTCGGGCGCTATTGCATGGTCTGTCACGGCGACAGCGCGATCGGCAACGGTTTCACCCCCGACCTGCGCGTCTCGGGTACGCTCGCCAATGCCGAGGCGTGGAAGGGCGTGATCCTGGGCGGTGCGCTCAAGGATCGCGGCATGGTCAGCTTCGCCAAGGTACTCACCCCCGCCGATGTCGAGGCGATTCGCGCCTATGTCATCGACCGGTCGAACTGGACCAAGGCCAATCTGGCCGACACGGCGGCGCCGATGGGGCGCTGACGCGGCCTTTGCCTATTTTTTGATCACAAGAGTTGCGCCGTTGCACACCGCTTGGGCAGCGGCGCAACTTCCTGTCACAAATCTTACCGAAAGCTTGCGATTCGCCAATTGGCACGGGTCTTGATTGGTGCAAGATGACGGGGCCTTGCGGCGACTCATGGAGGAGCGAACCGGACCAGGCGGGCCCTGATCCGGCTTTGGCTGCAGGCACCAGACATGCCCAGTGGGGGACAAGACGCGTGAAGAAGATTGAGGCGATCATCAAGCCGTTCAAGCTCGACGAAGTGAAGGAAGCGCTGCACGACGTCGGAGTCAGCGGCATCACCGTGACCGAGGCAAAGGGCTTCGGCCGTCAAAAGGGCCACACCGAACTCTATCGCGGCGCCGAATATGTCGTCGACTTCCTGCCCAAGGTGAAGCTGGAAGTCATCGTCGAGGACGGGCTCGCCGAGCGCGTCGTCGAGGCGATCGCCGCGGCCGCCCAGACCGGTCGCATCGGCGACGGCAAGATTTTCGTGATCCCGGTCGAAACCGCGCTCCGCATCCGCACCGGCGAACGCAACGAGGACGCGCTCTAGACCCGTCCCGCTCCCCGATCCTGTTCAACAAGACCCGGCAAAGCCGGTCATCATCGCAAGAAGGAAGTTCAGACCATGGCGACCAAGCCCAAGGAAATCATCGCGCGGATCAAGGACAACGACATCGAATGGGTCGACCTGCGCTTCACCGACCCGAAAGGCAAGTGGCAGCATCTCACCATGTGCGCCGGCGTGATCGACGAGGACGCGCTCGAAGACGGCCTGATGTTCGACGGTTCCTCGATCGAAGGCTGGAAGGCGATCAACGAGTCGGACATGATCCTGAAGCCCGATCTCGACGCCGTCTATGACGATCCGTTCTCGGCGACTCCGATGCTGGTGATGTTCTGCGACATCGTCGAGCCGTCGACCGGCGAAGGCTACGCCCGCGACCCGCGCACCACTGCCAAAAGGGCTGAGGCCTATGTCGCCTCGACCGGCATCGGCGACACCGTCTATGTCGGCCCCGAAGCCGAATTCTTCATGTTCGACGATGTCCGCTTCGAAACCGGCTACAACAAGTCGGGCTTCGAGATCGACGATATCGAACTGCCGACCAACACCGGCCGCGCTTACGAAGGCGGCAACCTCGGTCACCGTCCGCGCGCCAAGGGCGGCTACTTCCCTGTCGCGCCGGTCGACAGCGCCGTCGACATCCGCGCCGAGATGGTTTCGACGATGCTGGAAATGGGCCTGCCCTGCGACAAGCACCACCATGAAGTCGCCGCTGCGCAGCACGAGCTTGGCCTGACCTTCGGCAAGCTGACCGAAACCGCCGACCGTATGCAGATCTACAAATATGTCGTGCATCAGGTCGCCAACGCCTACGGCAAGACCGCGACCTTCATGCCGAAGCCGATCCGTCAGGACAACGGTTCTGGGATGCACACGCACATCTCGATCTGGGAAAAGGGCAAGCCGCTGTTCGCGGGCAACGGCTACGCCGGCCTTTCCGACATGTGCCTCTATTTCATCGGCGGCGTCATCAAGCACGCCAAGGCGCTCAACGCTTTCACCAACCCGACGACGAACAGCTACAAGCGGCTCGTCCCCGGCTTCGAGGCACCGGTGCTGCTCGCCTACTCGTCGCGCAACCGTTCGGCGTCGTGCCGCATTCCCTACGGCGCGGGCGCCAAGGCAAAGCGCGTCGAATTCCGTTTCCCCGACGCGATGGCGAACCCCTATCTCTGCTATTCGGCGCTGCTGATGGCGGGCCTCGACGGCATCCAGAACAAGATCCACCCCGGCGACGCGATGGACAAGAACCTCTATGACCTGCCGCCGGAAGAGCTGGCCGAAGTCCCGACCGTCTGTGGATCGCTTCGCGAAGCGCTCGACAGCCTCGCTGCCGACTATGAGTTCCTGCTGAAGGGCGACGTGTTCACCAAGGACCAGATCGACGCCTATATCGAACTCAAGTGGCCCGAAGTTTACAACTTCGAACAGACCCCGAGCCCGGTCGAGTTCGACATGTACTACAGCGCCTGATCGGCAGCGATCAGCGACGCGTAGGGGGCGTCCGGTCTGGGGGGACCGGGCGCCCCTTTTATTTTGCGAGCAAAGGGTCAATTGTCCGCCTTTTCGCATTGACCCTTTCGTAAAACCTCAATGCTAGACGACCCCGGATTTCGGGGGAAATTTCATGTTGCGTAACCTGCTTCTGATCGGTGCCGCGCTGCTACTCGGCAGTTGCGGCAGGATGGCCGAGCTCGTCAGCCAGACAAAAACCGTCGCCGCGCCGCGCGAGCAGGTGTTCAAGAAGATGTTCGGTACCGACGGCAGCCAGTTCGACGGAATCCCGCTCGTCACCAACGGCGGGTCGACGCGGCTCTATGAACTGGTCGTCCAGAAGGGCGACCCCGGTTTCGCGCAGATCGCGCCGAAAGAACGTCCCGATGCGACCAAGGTCAAGCTGGCGGTCGCGATGGAAATCCCGCGCGAGACGCACATCATCTACAGTGTCGACGACGGCGCGATCCAGGCGGGCCTCAAATTCTCCTTCGAGGAACTGACGCCGGGCCAGACGCGCGTGTCCTTTACCATCGATGAGCTGACCGGGCACGACACCGCGGGGCTTTCGGTCAACACGTTGAAGCTCCACGCGCTCGGCCGCGATGCGCTGAACAAGCTCGACGATTTCGAAGAGGTAAAGGAACCCGCTTAACGCCGCGCGTCTTTGCCGGTTGCGACGCCCGCCCGCCGATGGCAGATTGCCGGCGGGGGCGGATCGCAAAGGGCATTGATATGCGAACGCGCCTGTTTTTCATCACCGCGCCCCTCCTTCTCGCCTCCTGCGGCGGCGGAAGCGGCGGTGGCAGCACCCCGCCGCCGGCCAACAACGCACCGCCCAGCTTCACGTCGGCGCAAACCGCCAGCGTCACCGAAAACACGACCGCCGTCTATCAGGCCGCCGCGAGCGACCCCGACGGCAATCCGCTGACCTTCACGATCGACGGCGGCGCCGACGCGGCGCTCTTTTCGATCACCTCGGCGGGGGCGCTGCGCTTCAACACCGCGCCCGATTACGACCTGCCCGGCGACGCCAATGGCGACAATGTCTATGCGGTGACGCTCCGCGTCAGCGACGGCAGCGCCAGCGCCACCCAGCCCGTGAATATCACGGTGACCAACAGCCGCGAGGGCCTATCGGTTGTACGCGTCGGCACCGGCTTCAGCCAGCCGCTCTATGTCGCGCCGATCCCCGGCAGCACCAATGTCTATGTCGTCGAGAAGGGAGGCGACGTCTATCGCTTCGATCCCGCGAACGGCAGCCGCACGCGCGTGCTCGACATCACCGACATTTCGACGAGCGGCGAGCGCGGGCTGCTCGGTCTCGCCGCCTATCCCGACCATGCGACGTCGCAGCGGCTGCTGGCAGTCGCGACCGCCGCCGACGGCACGGTGCAGGTTCGCCGCTACACGCTGGGGCAGCCCAACAGCTCGACCAGCTACGATACAGTGCTGAGCGTGCCGCATCCCGGCGCCGACAACCACAACGGCGGCTGGATCGGCTTCGGCCCCGACGGCCTCGTCTATGTCGGCATCGGCGACGGCGGGGGCGGCGGCGACCCCGGCAACAATGCGCAAAACACCAACATCCGCCTCGGCAAGATATTGCGTTTCACCGTCGGCGCGAACGGCAGCAGCTATGCTCCCGCGCCGGGCAACCCGTTCCTTTCGGGCGGCGGCGATCCCTATGTCTATGCCTATGGCCTCCGCAATCCGTTTCGCGCCTCGTTCAACGGCTCGACGCTCGTCATCGGCGATGTCGGCCAGGGCGCGGTCGAGGAAGTCGACCTCGTCACCACGACCCAGCCCGGCCTCAACTTCGGCTGGCGCTTCAAGGAGGGGACGCAGACCTTTTCGGGCACGCCGCCCGGCGGCCTGAGCGATCCGGTCGTCGAATACGGTCATGGCAGCGGGCCGCGGCAAGGCAATTCGATCACCGGCGGCTATGTCTATCGCGGGCCCGTGGCCTCGCTGCAGGGCCAATATGTCTTCGCCGACTTCGTCTCGGGAAATATCTGGTCTATCCCCTTCTCCAGCTTAGTGGCGGGTCAAACGCTTCCCTCATCGCGCCTCGCCCGGCGCAACGAGGATTTCGCACCCGATGCCGGAACACTCAGTTCGATCGCCTCGTTCGGCGAGGACAGCGCGGGCAATCTGTTCATCGTCAGCATCGGCGGGGACATCTTCATGGTCCGGCCCGGCTGACCGCTTGCGGCGGGGCGTTGTACCAGCCACAAGGGGACGTCCAGAGGAGTCCCCCATGAAATCATTGCCTTTCGCTGTTCTCGTCGCCGTGCAGCTCGCCTTGGCGCCCGCTGCGCAGGCGAAGCTTAGCCCGGCGGAGGCAAAGATGGCGAAGACCGTCGAGGCCGAGCAAGGCCGCGGCCTCGCGTTGCTCGAGAAGCTCGTGAACCAGAACAGCGGCTCGCAGAATCTGGAAGGCGTCGAAAAGGTCGGGGCGATGATGCGCGCCGAACTCGAACCGCTCGGTTTCAAGGTCGAATGGAAGGACATGCGCGACACCGGCCGCGCCGGCCATCTGATCGCGACGCACGTCGGCAAACCGGGGGCCAAGCGCCTGCTGCTGATCGCGCACCTCGACACGGTGTTCGAACCCGACTCACCCTTCCAGTCATTTACCCGCCAGGGCGATATGGGCGAGGGCCCCGGCGCGGGCGACGACAAGGGCGGGATGGTCGTCGTCATTGCTGCGCTGCGCGCGATGCAGGCGGCGGGAACGCTGAAGAATGCCAATATCGAATTCCACATGACCGGCGACGAGGAAGACTCGGGCAGTCCGATCGAAAAGGCGCGCGCCGACCTGATCGCCGCGGGCAAGCGCGCCGACGTTGCGCTCGATTTCGAAGGCCTTGTGCGGGTCAATGGCGCCGATATGGGATCGGTCGCGCGCCGCTCGTCGGACAGCTGGACTGTGACCGCGACCGGTAAGGCAAGTCACAGTTCGGGCATCTTCAGCGCCGCCGCGGGCGACGGTGCCATCTATGAACTGACGCGCATCCTCCACCGCTTCCGCACCGAGCTGCCCGAGCCGAACCTGACCTTCAACGTCGGGCTGATCGCCGGCGGACAGCAGGCCGATCTCGATGCGGGCGGCATTCGCGCGAGCGTCAGCGGCAAGACGAACATCATCGCCGGAACCGCGGTCGCGCGCGGCGACCTGCGCGCGCTGTCACCCGAGCAGATCGAGCGCGTGAAAGCGAAAATGACCGCGATCGTCGCCGACCATGCCCCCGGCACCGACGCGAAGATCAGCTTCGACCCCGGCGGCTATCCGCCGATGGCGCCGACCGAGGGCAATAAGGCCCTGCTCGCAAAGCTCAACGGCGTGAACCGCGACCTCGGCCTCGCCGAAATGGCGCCGCTCGATCCGTTGAAGCGCGGCGCGGGCGATATCAGCTTCGTCGCTGCCGACGTCGATGGCCTCGCGGGACTCGGCCCGTACAGCACCGGCGACCATGCGCCCGGCGAGGCGGTCGATATCCCCAGCATTTCGCGGCAGGCGACCCGCGCTGCCATCCTGATGTCACGCCTTTCTGCTGAAAAGCGCTGAACGGCAGCAATTGGCAGTTGGCCTTTTCTTGATTCATCCGCCACAGTGATTAGGTAGCAATCCGAGACGGATTCACCGCGATTGGGAGAATGACGATGAGCGACACCGAAACCCACCTGAAACAGCACTACATCGGCGGCCGCTGGGTCGATTCGAAGGGCGGCAAGCTCCACGACGTCATCAACCCCGCGACCGAAGAAACGGCCTCGACCGTCGTACTCGGCACCGCCGCCGACGTTGACGACGCGGTGGCCGCGGCGAAGGAAGCCTTCAAGACATTCTCGCAGACGACGCGCGAGGAACGCCTCGATCTGCTGAACCGCATCGTCGAGGAATATAAGAAACGCGGCGCCGATCTCGCCAAGTCGATGGCGAGCGAAATGGGCGCCCCCGTCAGCTTCGCCAGCACTGCCCAGGTCGGCGCCGGCATCGGCGGCTTCCTCGGCACGATCGCCGCACTCAAGGATTTCAGCTTCACCGAAAAATATGCCGCGGGGGTCATCGCCTACGAGCCGATCGGCGTCGTCGGCATGATCACGCCCTGGAACTGGCCGCTCAACCAGATCGCGCTCAAGGTCGCGCCGGCGCTCGCCGCGGGCAACACGATGGTCCTGAAGCCATCGGAAGAATGCCCCGGTAACGCGGTGATCTTCGCCGAGATCCTCGAAGCCGCGGGCGTCCCCGCCGGCGTGTTCAACCTGGTGCAGGGTGACGGCCCGACCGTCGGCAACGCGATCAGCGCGCATCCCGGCATCGAAATGGTCAGCTTCACCGGATCGACCCGCGCCGGCATCCTCGTCGCCAAGGCGGCGGCCGACACGGTCAAGCGCGTCCATCAGGAACTCGGTGGCAAATCGCCCAACATCGTCCTGCCCGACGCCGACCTGCAAGCCGTGCTGCCGCCGACGGTGCAGGGCGTGCTCGTCAACACCGGGCAGAGCTGCATCGCGCCGACGCGCATCCTGGTCCAGAAGGAGCGCGAGGCCGAGGCGGTCGGCGTGATCAAGGCGATGTTCGACGGGACGCAGGTCGGCGACCCGATGAGCGAGGGCGGCCACATCGGCCCCGTCGTCAACAAGGCGCAGTTCGACAAGATCCAGGGCCTGATCCAGTCGGCGATCGACGAGGGCGCGACGCTGGAAACCGGCGGCACCGGCCTGCCAAGCAACGTCAACCGCGGCTATTATATCAAGCCGACGGTCTTCTCGGGCGTTACGCCCGACATGCGCATCGCGAAGGAAGAGGTGTTCGGCCCGGTCGCGACGATCATGGCCTATGACACGCTGGACGAAGCGGTCGAGATCGCCAACGACACCGAATATGGCCTGTCGGCGGTCGTCTCTGGCGACCCCGCCAAGGCGGCCGAAGTCGCGCCGAAGCTGCGCGCCGGCATGGTCGCGGTGAACGCCTGGGGCCCCGGCCCGGGCGCGGCGTTCGGCGGCTACAAGGCGTCGGGCAACGGCCGCGAGGGCGGCGTGTTCGGCCTCAAGGATTTCATGGAAGTGAAGTCGATCAGCGGCATTCCGGCGTAAGACAAAGATCCTCCCTGTGGCCGAAGGCCATGGGGAGGGGGACCGCCGCGAAGCGGTGGTGGAGGGGCGGCAACGATAGTGTCATCAGCCCCTCCGTCAGCGCTGCGCGCTGCCACCTCCCCATCGCTTCGCGACAGGGAGGATCGAAAGCCCCTTCACCTCGGGAGGGGTTTTTCTTTGTGCGAGGGAGGGCTAAGCGCATCCCCATGACCACCCGCTCACCGCTCGCTCCCGCCGCCTTCCCCGCCCTCCCCGACATCGCCGGGGTCACGCGCCGCGTCGCGCGCGCGCAGTACAAGAACTGGGATCGCTGCGACCTCACCTATGTCGAGCTCGCAGCGGGCACCACGGTCGCGGGCGTCTTCACGCGCAATGTCTGCTGCTCGTCCGAAGTCGAACTCGGCCGCGAACAGGTCAAAGGTGGCAAGGGCCGTGCGCTGATCGTCAACGCGGGCAACAGCAACGCCTTCACCGGCTATCGGGGGCGCGAGGCGGTCGAGCAGATCATGGCGCAGGTCGCGGGCCATCTCGGCTGCGACGCCAGCGAAGTTTTCGTCAGTTCGACCGGCGTGATCGGTGTGCCGCTGCCCAAGGACAAGGCGCGTGCCGGGGTTGCAGCCGCGCTCACCGCCCAGCCCTGCTCGTGGGAGGCCGCCGCCGAAACGATCTGCACCACCGACACCTTCGCCAAGGGTTCGGCAGCGAGCGCGATCGTCGGCGGCACGACCGTCCACGTAGCGGGCATCGTCAAGGGATCGGGGATGATCGCGCCCGACATGGCAACGATGCTCGGCTATATCTTCACCGATGCCGCGGTCGCGCCCGCGCTGTTGCAGGACATGCTCGGTGAGGCGACCGGCGGCAGCTTCAACAGCATCACCGTCGACAGCGACACCTCGACCAGCGACACGGTGCTGCTCTTCGCGACGGGGCGGGCGGGCAATGCCACGCTGACGACCCGCGACGATCCGGGCGCCGACGCGCTCTACGCGGCGATCCGCGAAGTCGCCCTCGATCTCGCGCATCAGGTCGTGCGCGACGGCGAAGGCGCGTCGAAATTCATCGAAATTCAGGTTACCGGCGCGACCAGCGACGCCAGCGCCAAACGGGTCGCGCTGGCCATCGCCAATTCGCCGCTCGTGAAAACCGCCATCGCGGGCGAGGACGCCAATTGGGGCCGCGTCGTCATGGCGGTGGGCAAGGCCGGCGAACCCGCCGACCGTGACAAGCTCGCGATCCGCTTCGGCGATCACTGGGTCGCCAAGGATGGCCTGCCCGTCGACGGCTATGACGAGGCGCCGGTTGCGGCGCACCTGAAAGGACGGGACATCCGCGTCGGCGCCGACCTCGGCCTCGGCGAAGGCCGTGCGACCGTGTGGACGTGCGACCTGACCCACGGATACATCAGCATCAACGCCGACTATCGGAGCTGAGCCGCGATGCTCACGATCTGGGGTCGCCTCAATTCGCACAATGTGAAGAAGGTCGCATGGTTCGCGGTCGAGCTTGGCCTGCCGTTCGAGCGCCGCGATGTCGGCGGTCAGTTCGGGATGGATGCCGCCTATCTCGCGAAGAACCCCAATGCACTGATCCCGACGATCGACGACGACGGCGTCACCCTGTGGGAGTCGAACGCGATCCTGCGCTATCTGGCCGCGAGGCACGGCGGGACACGCTTCTGGCCGACCGATCCTGCCGCTCGCGCGGTCGGCGATAAATGGATGGACTGGCAGACCGGCTATGCCGATGCGCAGCGCGACGCCTTCCTCAATCTCGTGCGCCGGACGCCCGAAGCGCGCGACGCGGCAGCGATCGCGGCGTCGGCGGCGGCCTCGGCAAAGCAGATGGCGATCCTCGACGAAGCGCTGTCGCGCACGCCGTGGCTGTCAGGCGCCGCGTTCGGAATCGGCGACATCCCGATGGGCGTTTATGTATATACTTATTTTTCGCTCGCGATCGAGCGGCCGTCGCTGCCGCATGTCGAGCACTGGTACGCGCGGCTGAAAATGCGGCCGGGCTATGCCGGCCAGGTCATGATTCCGCTGACCTGAAACAAGGAGCCCCGGCTTCGGCCGGGGCCCGATGTTCGATCAAAGGGCGCCTTCGAGCCAGCCCTTGAGCGCGCTCTTCGGCGCTGCGCCAACTTTGGTGTCGGCGATCTCGCCGTTCTTGAACAGGATCATCGTCGGGATACCGCGCACGCCATATTTGCTCGGCGCGTCGGGGTTTTCGTCGATATTGATCTTGGCGATCACGACCTTCTCGCCCAGTTCGTCGGCGATTTCCTCGAGCGAGGGGCCGATCATCTTGCACGGACCGCACCATTCGGCCCAGAAATCGACCAGCACGGGGGTGTCGCTGTCGAGAACATCGCTCTGGAAGCTGGCGTCGGTAATGGCCTTGGTACCCATGATCTGAACTCCTGAAATATCGTTGGTCCCAAGCTAAGGCGTCGGCGCGTCCTGCTCAAGGGCTGAACCCGGCAAATTCGCCTTGGTTGCCGCCAAGCCGGGCTTGTGCGTGTCGAGCAGCGCGTTATCGAGCGCAATCAGCCGCGGTGCGGCGGTGTAGAGCAGCGCCGCCTCGACCCGCCGGCCCGGAAAGATCACGCGCAGCGCATCGCGATAGGCCGCCATCTGGCGGAGATAGGCCGGCTGCACCCCCCCGGCGCTTTCGGGCACATGCCGCCCCGTCTTGTAATCGATCACCGTCACCGCGTCGTCGGTGACGCGCAGCCGGTCGACGATCCCCGCCACGACCGCACCGTCCACCACGGCCGACAGCGGCACCTCGGCCAGACTGCCGGGGCCGAAAAGCGCCGCGTGCGCGGGATCGTCGAGCACCGCGAGCACCTCATCGGCCATCGCCGACCGGGTTGCCTCATCCAGCCCCGCTTGCAAGCCGAGCCAGCGCAGCGCGGCCTCGCGCCGCCGCGCCGCCGCAACCGGTGGCAGCCGTTCGAACAGCGCATGGAGCAACAACCCGCGCTCGACCGCCGCAACGCGCGCCGTCCCCTGCGGCGGCACCGCGACATCGTCCTCGCCAAGCGCCGATGGCGCCAGCGGGCGCGGCGGGCGCGCCTCCGCGGGGGCGGGTTTCAGCGCCCATTCGGGAAGCACGAGCGCAGGCGCCGCGACCTTCTCCGCCTTTTCCCTCCGCGCCCATTTGCTCGCATTGGCGCGGTGGACGCGGCGCCGGCCCCATAGCGGTCCCGCATTCTCCCATTCGGCGCCCATGTCCGGCAGCACCGATTCGACCGCCGCGTGCCAGCTGCCTTCGGGGATCGTCCGGTCGGCCTTGCTGGTCACGCCCGCGACGATCAGGATTTCCTCGGCGCGCGTCATCGCAACGTAGAAGAGCCGCCAATGCTCCTGCGACGCAGCGTCGGCGGCGTCCTGATAGGCCTTCGCCAGCGCGCCATGCCGCTCGTCGGCGGGGAGCGCAAAGACCGGCAGTTTCTCCCACGCTGCAACATCGACGCTGAACGGGCGGTGCCCGATCCCGGGGTCGTCGGTCGCGTCGGCCAGGATCACGATCGGCGCCTGCAACCCCTTCGACCCGTGCACCGTCATCACGCGCACGACGTCGCTGCGCGCCTCGGTCTGGCGCTTGATATCGGCGGCGCTGCTCTCGACCTGCGTCAGGAAGCCGAGCAGCGACACGGTCTCGCGGCTCTCGAACGCCAGCGCCTGATTCAGAAGCTCGTCGATGGGATCGCGCGCCTCGCGCCCCAGTCGCGCGTAAAGTTTGCGCCGCCCGTCGATCGGCCCCGACAGGACGGTCTCCAGAAAACGGAACGGCGTCGTGAAATCGGCCATGCCGAGCAGGTGCCGCAGCGCGGCCATCGCCACCGCCGGAACGTCGCCCTCGGTCGCACGCAGATGTTCCCACAGCGCCGCGCGGCCACGCCGATGCGCGCGCGCGTAAAGCTCGTCCTGCGACCAGCCGATCAGCGGCGACACGAGCAGCGACGCCAGATTGAGGTCGTCGAGCGGCTGCACCGCAAAGCGCATCGCCGCAATGAGATCCTGTATCGCCAGGGGCTGGGTCAGCGCGAAACGGTCGACACCCGCGACCGGGACGTGCAGCGCCTGCAGCCGCGCGACGATCCGCGCTGCGAGGTCGCGGCGCCGCCGGACAAGGATCATGA
Organism: Sphingopyxis sp. H073; assembly: GCF_001468395.1. Classification (GTDB taxonomy): domain Bacteria; phylum Pseudomonadota; class Alphaproteobacteria; order Sphingomonadales; family Sphingomonadaceae; genus Sphingopyxis. The sequence continues at coordinate 191,280 of NZ_LNSG01000006.1, forward strand.
TATCGCCCGGCGCAACCGGCCGCCCGTCCTTGCCGTGCGCGATCCACGCCTGCACCTCGGCCGCGATCGCCTTCGCGAGCCGCATCGAGGCGGGATCGGAGGCGGGCGCGCTTCCGTCGCCCTCGCCTTCGATGACTCCTTCATCGCTCTCCCGGGCCTCGGCGTCGAGCGCCTTGCCCACCGGCAGCGGCTGCCATAGCTCGACCTGGCCGGCGTGGCCCGAGCGGAAGGGACGATGCGGGGGCTCCTCGCCGTCTAGCCCCATGTCGGACGTACCACCCGCCGCGAGCCAGGCGTCGACCACCTCCAGCACCGCAGGCGTCGAACGATAGTTGGACACCAGGTCAACGTTGCGGAAATCCTGTCCCGCGCGCTCGCCGAGAATATGGAACAGCTCGCGCGCCGTCGCGAATGCCTTGGGTTCGGTGCCCTGAAAGCCGAAAATCGCCTGCTTGCGATCGCCGACGGTAAACAGCGTGCGCACGCGTTCGGCGTCTTCGGGGTTCACCGCGAAGAATTCCTCGGCCAGCGACAGCACGATCCCCCACTGGCGCATGTTCGTATCCTGCGCTTCATCGACGAGGATATGGTCCGTGCGCTGGTCGAGCTTGAAGCGCACCCACTCGCCGAAGCTGCTGACGCGCAGCAGCGATCCGGCGAGGGTGATGAGGTCGTCGAAATCGGCGAGCCCGCGTTCGCGCTTCGCGAGCGCATAAGCCTCGGCAAAGCGGCTCCCGAGCTTCCACGCCGCGGCGAGGTCGTCGGCGACGCGCATCGCGGTCACGGTTCCGAGAAGGCCCTGCACCGCATCGACGATCCGCACCGCGTTCTCGACGCAGTCGGTCATCCGCCCCTTTTCGCCCGCAAAATCGGCGCGCAGCTCGCCCTTGCCGGTCAGGAAACAGCCGAGCAATTCGCCGAGCATCGCGGCGCGCTTCGCCGGATTGGCGATCAGCCAGCCGATCATCGCATCGTTGCACGCGAGCCCGGTCTTGGTGCCCCAATCGGCGCCGCTCGCCGCGACCGCCCTGATATCGTCCTCGTCGATCGCGCCCGCCGCGAGCGCGCCCGCGATCCACGCATCGGGATCGCCGCCCGGCAGGTCGAACGCCGCCCGCAGGTCGTGCGCCGACGGCGGCAGCGCCGCACGCGGCCCGCCGAACGCCGCCGCGCAGCTCGACAGGAAAGAGAGCGCCGCCTCCTGCCCCAGCCGCCGCGACAACATCGCCGCCGCCTCGCGCAGAACGTCGCGCTCGTCATCCTCTTCGAGCAGACGGCTCAGCACCGCGCGCTGCAACGCCGCCGCCTCATCCTCCTCGATCGCGCGGAAGCCCGGCAGCAGCTTCGCCTCGAGCGGGAAGCTCGCGAGCAAAGTCTGGCAAAAGGCGTGGATTGTCTGCACCCGGATCGCACCGCCCGGGCTGTCGATCACCGTCGCAAATAAGGACCGCGCACGCGTCATCAGCCCCGGCCGGTCCCACTCCAGTCCCAGCGCACGCAGGTCGAGCCGCAAATCGCCGTCGTCCATCCGCACCCACGCCGCGAGCCGCTCGTGGATGCGATGCGCCATCTCTGCGGCGCCCGCCTTGGTGAAGGTGATGCAGAGGATCGCTTCGGGCGACACCCCGGCAAGCATCAGTCGCAGCACGCGCGCCGACAGCACCTGCGTCTTGCCCGTCCCCGCGGACGCGCCCAGCCAGACATGGCTTTCGGGATCGGCGGCGGCGCCCTGCCGCGGGTCGAGCGTCGCGAGGCCGCCGGGCCGGCTCATGCGCCCTCCTCCCCGCGGCCGAACCATTCGTCGCGCCGCATGAGCTGGTCATACTCGCCATAGCCCGCCACCTCGCCGGGCTCGAAGGGCGCGTCGCCGAACAGGTAGATCGCGGCGAGTTCCGACAGCGCGTCGGCGGCATGGTCGATCGCCTGATCGGCGCTCTTGAGATCGCTGCGCGACCCATAAGTGTTCGAAATCTTCCCCGCGCCGCCCGCACGGCGATCGGGCCGCAGGCTCCAATATTCGAGTGCCTCGACCGGCGCGGCGGCGATATCCTCCATCCCGCCTTCGCGCGCGATCAGCCCGAGCAGGCCGAGCTGGTTGTCGAGCCTGTCGAACGCCGCCTTCGCGCTCGGCGCGCCGCCCGATTTATAATCGACGATCGCCAACCGCCCCTCGGCATCGCGGTCGATTCGGTCGGCCTTGCCGTGCAGCGTCACGCCATCGACGCTGATCGCACCCTTCACCTCGACGTCGAGCGGTTTGCGATCGGCGCGATCCCACACCTGCACCGCCGCCCAGCGCAGCGCCGGCTCGATCCGCGGCAACCAGAAAGCGCGCGCGATCGCATCGAGCGCAGCGTCCTCCCGCAGCGCCGCCAGTTCATGCTCGAACCCTTGAGGTGTCGCGCCGCCGCGCACCCAATCCTCGAACAATCTGTGCACGCGTGTTCCGCGCCAGCGCGGATCGGGCGCGGCGCTCAGCGGATCGAGCGCCGACAGGCCGAGCATCTGGTTCGCATAAAAGGCGAAAGGATCGCGCGCGAGCCGGTCGACCGCGGTGACGCTGATCTTGCGCGGGCGGTCCTCGACCGGGGGGCGCGGCGCCGGCCTGCCCACCGGCTGCACGACGCCCGTCGGCAGATCGAGTTCGGCCACGAGCCGGGTCAGCGCTACCCCGCCCGGCGCCGGTTCGGGCAGATCGCCCGCCAGCGCCGCGAGCCGCAGCCAGAAGCGCGACGCGACCGCCGGATCGCCGCCGCTCCGCTGCGCGCGCGTGACGACGATTTCGCGCGCCGCCAGCGCGCTCGCAAAATCATGCGCCGCCATCCCCTGTTGCCGCTCGGGCGCGGGCAGGCCGAGCAGGCGGCGAATGCCCGGCGCCAGCCACGGATCGGGCTGCGTCGCGGCGGGCCAGCGCCCCTCGTCGAGCCCGCCGAGAATCATCAGATCGGCGCGCTGCAAGCGCGCCTCGAGCAGGCCCCAGATGAACAGGCGCGGATGCCCGCCATAGGGCGGCCGCACGCTCGCCTGGGCCAACAATTGCCCCAGCATCTCCGGAAAATCGGCGGGATCGACGAGCGCCGGCCCATCGCCGCGCGCAAGCGCCCACTGGTCGAACAGCTCGGCGAGCATCCGCCCCGCCGGCCCCGCCCATATCGCGTCGCCCGTGAGCCATTCGGCCGCCCGTTGCAGCGCCGCCAGCAAGGTCGCGGGCGGCGTCGGTCCGGCGAAGGGGGCAAGTGCCACGCCGAGCGCGCCCGAAACCTCGTCCCACCAAGGTTGTAGCTGAACCGCGAGACCGTGCCCGTGTCCCCGCGGATCGGCCGCACGTGCGGCAATCCGCGCGCTCACCCCGTCCCATCCCGGCAGCAACCCCGGCTCGCGCAGCAGCAGGTCGAGCCGCCGCAGCTGGTCGAGCCACGCCGACCTTCCCTCACCCTTGCGTACCAGCGGATGTCCGAGCAGCGACACCAAAGCGACCGGATCGAACGCCGACGCCAGCTTCGCCAGCAGCAGCAGCAGCGCGCCCGGCGGCGTCCGCGAAAGCGGCTGCCCCGCGCTGTCGTCTACCGAAATGCCCCAGCGCGCCAGCGCCGCCGCGACGCGCTCGGCGAGCCCGCGGTCGGGGGTCACCAGCGCCGCGGTGCGCCCCGGCGTCTCGACCGCCTCGCGCATCAAGAGCGCGATCCCCTGCGCCTCCTGCCCGTCGTCGGCGAAAACGGCGCCCGAAATCCCCGCGGTCGCCGCCGACAGGTCGCCCGCCGCCTGCCATTGCGCGCTATAGTCGGCGGGCGCGAAGAGCAAAGAAACGAAGGGGGTGCGCGCTTCGGGCCCGTCGAACGCCGAGGCCGCATCCCATTCGACTACTTCCTCCCGGCTCGCGCGCATACGGTCGAGCAGCAACTTCAGATGATATTGCGGATGCGTCTCCAGCGGCCGCGCCGGATTTTCGGGATCGGGCCGCGTCGGGCCGAGCGCTTCCCATTCCTCGGCCGCCATCGCCCGGTCGAGGCCGGGCAGCACGACCATTCCGCGCTCCAGATCGGCCACGGTGCGCAGCAACCGCGCGATCGCAGGCGCGGCGGTCGTAATGCCCGCAGCGACGACGAACGGCGCGGGCGGCGCCGCGCGCCATCCCGCGGTCACGCGCCCCAGCAACCGGTTGCGCCGCTCCGCCCGGTCGATGCTGCCGGTCTTGGCGAGCACCGCGGGCCAATGATCGACGAGCAGCCTGAGCCGGCCGAGCGACGCCTGCCAATGTTCGGCGAATGCCCCGAGGTCGAGATCGACGAGATCGCCGACGCGCACCTCCTCATAATGCAGCTGGTCGATCACCCGCGCCAACCCGTCGGCGAGCTGGAACGCCGCGGCGCCGACGATCGACGGCTCGCCCGCGGGCGTGTATCGCTCGATTAGTTCGGCGAGCAGCAGGCGCCGCCGCAGCGCGTCGATCGCGGGGGGGATCGGGTCATCGTCGATGGCATCGAGCGACAACGCCACCGACTCATCGAGGTCCGCATCGCCGATCACCGCCAACCGCGGCATCAGCAATCCCGTCCCGCCCGCGCGCACGAAGGCCGCCTGCACCGCGCTCCGCGCGCGGTTGCTCGGCAGCAGGATCAGCCCTTCGGCCAGCCCCAGCGCGCCGTCGGCGTATCGCGCGATGATTCCGGCGGCGAAGGCGTCGGCGAAGGCCCGGTGGACCGGGATGGAGAAGATGACGGGCTTCGCGTCAGCCATCGGATTCACACATCGTCATTGCGAGCGCAGCGAAGCAATCCGGGGCGGTTTACGCAACTCTGGATTGCTTCGCTGCGCTCGCAATGACGAATTGAGATGATTAGACCTCGCCCAATGCGGCTTCGGTCGGCGCAATCGCAGCCGGCGTCCCGACGTCGAACCACTGCCCCATATGCGACAGCCCAAAGAGCCGCCCCGCCGCGATCGCGCGGTCCCAGAAGATATTGGTCGAAAACGGCCCCTCGGGTGCATCGACGAGCAACCGCCGCGAGACCAGCTGGACGCCGGTATAGACAAAGGGCGCGATCCGCCCCGGTTTGCGCCGCGACAGCTTGCCCGTAGGATCCATGTGAAAATCGCCCTTGCCGCCATGTCCTGTCGCGCTCGCCTGCCGGATCACGAGCAGCAGCGCGTCCATCTTCGCATCGTCCCAATGGCGCGCGAGATTCGCGATGCTGTCCTGCGGCCCGTCCGTCCAGATATTGTCGCTGTTGACGATCAGGATCGGATCGCCCGTGAGCAGCGGCAGCGCCTTCATCATCCCGCCGCCGGTTTCGAGCAATTGCTCCCGCTCGTCGGACACCGCGATCGTGAAGCTGCGCTTCTGCGCCGCGAGATGCGCTTCGAGCGCGTCGGCCAGATAATGGACGTTGACCACGACGTGGTCGATCCCCGCCGCCTCGATCCGGTCGAGGCTGTGGTCGATCAGCGCCTTGCCGGCGACGCGCACCAGCGGCTTCGGCCGCGTCGCGGTGAGCGGGCGCATGCGCTTGCCGATGCCCGCCGCCATCACCATCGCGCTTTCGATTTTCACACTCACGTCCACGCCTCCGCCCGTTTCGAAGGCGGGACATTGGCGTCGAACCATTGCCGGACGGGGACAAGCGCGGGGTGGGCGAGGTCGCGTTCGAGCAGCCTCCACATCCGCGGCTGGAACTGGCGGTATCCGGGCTTGCCGTCGCGCTTCCACAGCCGGACGAAGACCCCCAGAATGCGCGTGTTGCGCTGTGCCGCGAGGGCCCAATAGGCACCCCGAAACGCCGCGCCCTGCCCGGTCGCCGCGACATAGCGATCGAGCATCGCCGTCTCGACCGCGGGCGTCACATCGCGCCGCGCATCTTCGAGCACCGAGGCGAGATCATAGGCCGGATGGCCGACCAGCGCGTCCTGGAAATCGAGCAGCCCGAAATGCGCGACGCCGTCCTGACCCGCGACGAGCATGATATTCTCGGCATGAAAGTCGCGCAGCACCGTCACGCGTGGCAACCCGTCGACCTCGACCGGCGCCAGCGCCGCTTGCCATGCGGCGCGGAAGCCGTCGCGATCGACCTCGATATCGAGCGCCGGGCAATACCAGTCGGTGAAGAGCATCACCTCGTCCAGCCACTGATCGAGCCCATGCACCGGCAGCCCGTCCATGGCGGGACGCGCATGAAGGTGCACCAGCAGGTCGGTCACGCCCGCGTAATAATCGCTCTCCTTGTGCAGCTGCTCGTCGACCGTCTCGCGGAGCCGCACGTCGCCGAAATCCTCGATCAGCAGCAGCCCCTGCTCCAGATCGCGCGCCAGGATCGTCGGCGCGTTGAGACCGTGGTTACAGAGATATTCGGCAACCGCGATGAACGGACGCGGGTCTTCGTCCGGCGGCGGCGCGTCCATCAGCACCGCGCGCCGGTCGCCATCACGCACGCGGAAATAGCGGCGGAAGGATGCGTCGCCTGCAAGCGGCAATATCTGGGCGTCGCCCCAGCCATGCGCGGCGAGGAACGCCGGGGCGTGGGCGGGCGGAATCATCGGAGCGGCCATCGCGTTTCCCAAGCCGCCGGCACCTCGGCTGTCAAGACGCGCGCGTCGCCCGCGCCCGAAATCCGCAGCGCCAGCGCCTCGGGCCAGCCCTGGCCCCCCAGCCGCTCGGGCCATTCGATCAGCAGCGCGCCGTCATAGAGATAATCGTCGAGCCCAAGCTCGATCAACTCGTCCTCTTGCTCGATCCGGTAGAGATCGACATGCGCGATCGGCAAATCGACCTCGGGCGGTGCGTAAGGCTGGACGATCGCGAAGGTCGGGCTCGGCGCCTCACCCGCAAGCCCGCGTGCCTTGAGCATCGCGCGCGCAAGTGTCGTCTTGCCTGCGCCGAGGTCGCCCGACAGCAGCACGACATCACCCGGCACCAAGGCCGCGCCGATCACCGCGCCAATGCGCTCGGCGTCGGCCAACGTATAATCCGTACGAAAGCTCATGCCCCGCGCGGCAGGCTCACGCGCACCAGCGTCCCCTGCCCCTTCTCGCTCAATACTTCCATCGTCCCGCCGTGTGCGGCGACGAGCTGGCGCGCGAGCGCGAGGCCGATACCCCCGCTTTGCGTCCCCGCCTGCGTGCCCCTGGTGATCGCTGCGACCGCATCGGGCATCCCGGGGCCATTGTCGGAAACGACGAACTCGATCCCCTTCTCGTCGCCATCGGCGTGCAGCAGCACGCGCCCGCCGCTGCGCCGCGCCGGCGCGGTAAAACGGATCGCATTGTCGAGCAGCCCCGCCACCAGCCGCGCGAGGCGGGGGGCGTCGCCCTCGATCGTGCCGAGCATGTTCGACATCTGCCCGGCCAGTTCGATCTTCTCGGCGGCGGCGAAGGGCTTCGCTTCGGCCAGCGCCTTGTCGAGCAGCGCGCGGACATCGACCGGCGCGCGCTCGACCGCCAGCGTCCCGGCCTCGCCCTGCGCAAGGTCGAGCACATTGTCGATCTGCCGCCCGAGCACCGCCACCGAATCCATGATCGCGTCGATATAGGCTTTCGCGGCGACGGGCAGTTCGCCGGCATAGCCCGACTGCAGCATCTCGCCGAACCCGCCGATCGAGGTCAGCGGCGTGCGCAGTTCGTAACTCATCCGCGACAGGAAGGCGGTCTTGACCTTGTCCGCCGCCTCCAGCGCCTCGTTCCGCTCGCGCAGCGCGCCCTCCATCTTCCGGCTGGCGGTGATGTCGAGCATGATCAGCAGCGCGTTGCCGTCGGGCAGCGGAATCGACGCGAAATCGAAATGGCGTCCGTCGGCGAAGCGGATCTCGCCGACACGCTGCGTCCGTTCGAGCGTCGCGGCGCGGATCACCTCCTGCATCACGCTGATCTGGCTCGGCTTGGCAAGCCGGTCGGCGAGCCCGCCCATCAGCGCATCGACGCGCGGGTGCCCCGCTAGGATATGCTCGTCGACGTTCCACAAGCGGCGGAATCGCTGGTTCCACAGGTGCAGCCGCCCGTCGGGTGCGAACACCGCGATCGCCTCGAACAGATTGTCGAAGGTCGCGGTGCGGACGCGGAGCAGCGTGTCACGCGCCCCGGCCAGCTGGACCTGCTCGGTGCGGTCCTCGGCGATCAGCAGCAGGCCGCCATCGGGGGTCGGCTGCGCGACGACGTGCAGGTGCGTGCCGTCGCGCAGCAGCCAGTCCTCCTCGCTCGCGTCGGGCTTCGCGAACCAGTCGACATGCGCCTGCCGCCATTCGGGATAGTCGCGCACCTCGGGCGTGCGCCCGCCCTCGCGCCAGAGGTCGAGCAAGCGCGCGAAGCTGCGTCCTTCCGACACATCCTCGGCCGACAGCGCGAACAGCCGCCGGAAGGGCTGGTTCGCGAACACCAGCCCCTGGTCGGGCCCGAATTGCGCGACCGCTGCCGACAGCCGGTCGAGCAGCTCGCGCTGGGTCGTCACGAAACGCCGGTGTGCCCCGCGCTCGCTCTCCAGCTCCTGAATATCGATCGCATAGCCCGCAATGCCGAACACGCGCCCGCCCTCGGCGGCGAGCGGCACGTCGACGACGCGCATGATCCGCCGCTCGCCCTCGATCGTCACCGGCACGGTGCGCTGCTGCGCGGCGCCCGCGGTGCGCGCGGCTTCGGCGGCGTCGGTCGCGCTGATCCCCGCGACGGGTTCGCACAGTTCGACTCCCTCCTCGATCACGGCCGCTGCGCTCGTCGCCTCCACCGCGCGGACATAGGCGGCGTTGACGAGCGCGAGCCGCATGTCGGCCTCGCGGAACCACATCGGGAAGGGCGCGGCCTCGATGAGCCCCGACAAGGCCTCGAATGCCGCCAGCGCCTCGTCGCGCTCGCGGCGCGCCTGCGCCAGCGAATGCTGCCCTTCGGTGGCGTCGCTGAGCCACAGCAGGACGCTGCCCGCGCCGCCGACCGTCTGCGGGGCGGCCGCGCCATGAACGATGATTGTCCGCGCGCTGCCCAGCGGCTTCAGGCTGAGGGTGAAGGGTTTCGCACCGCGCTGCGCGCCGAGGATCGCCTGCCGCAATTGTTCGTGCCCGGCAGGGTCGAGCCCCGCGTCAATCCCGCGCAGCTCGTCGAAATTGCGCGGCCCCTGCGGCAGCCCCAACCAGCGCGACAGCCGCTCGGCCGCCTCGATCCGCCAGTCGGGCCGGACGATGACGGGAAGCTGCGGCGAGGCCTCGACCAGACTCGCCAGCCGGTCGGTCTGCCCCGCAATGAAGGCCGAGCGCCGCTGCATCGCGACCCCGCGCCCGATCGCCCACAGCCCGGCGAGCAGCCAGAGCGCGGCGAACAGCCCGATGGCAAAGAGCGCGCCGGGGCTCAGCTGCATGGTCTGAAAAAGGAAGGATCGCCGGACACCATCCGTCCGCCCCTATCGATTGCGCGAGCGCTGTTCAATCGTCAGGCGTATCGGGATTTATGACATCGCGACCGGGAGCCTCGCCGCGTCGGTGGAAGGAAGCGCAGCGGCGGACGAAAGGAAAGGGCGATATGGGCGCTTCCTCGCGGGGAGGAAGCGCCCACCGCCCCCTTCGGATCAGAATTTGACCTTGCCGGCGACGCGGAAATAGCGGCCGAGAATGCCCGAATAATAGGTGATCGTGCCGCCCGCGGCAGGCGCCGGGAAAGGCGGCGCCTTGTCGAAGACGTTGTCGACGATCACGCGCATCTCGAAATTCTTCGCGACGTCGAACCCGAGCGACGCGTTGAACAGCCACCAGTCGCCGACACCGTTATATTCATAGGCATCGGGCGCCGCGTCCGCATCCCAGACGCTCTTGCCGAAATATTGCGTCTGCCACAGGAAGTTCACCGGGCCGTGGTCGATGTTGATATTGGCCGTGAACGAATGCTTGGGATCGCCGATCTCGCCCCGACCCGTGTCGATATCGCCCGAACCGACCCGCGTTTCGAGCTTGTTCAGGTAGAGATAGTTCAGCGACAGGCCCAAGGTCGTGTCGGGCGCCACTTCGCGGCGATAGGCGATTTCGGCGGTCAGCCCCTCGAATTTCAGCGAGGCGGCGTTGGCATAGCCAGTGCGCACGAACGTCACCTGCCCCGCCGGATCGCGGTCGATCGCGTTGCAGATGGCCGGCGGGAAATTCGCCGAGTCATAGCAAGCCTCGAGCGTCTGCTCGGTATTGAGCGTCACGATCGCCTTCTTCAGCTTGATGTTGACCCAGTCGACCGCGACGGTCAGCCCCGGTACGAAGCGCGGGCGGATGACCGTGCCCACCGTCCAACTGTTCGCCTTTTCATTCTGTAGGTCGGTATTGCCCGACACCGAGATCGGCGACGTGAAATCGACGATGTTCGACGTGAAATTGTCGGGGTCGGTTATGCCCGCAGCGATACAGTTCGCCCGGCGCTGCGACGGGTTCGGCCCCGAATCGACAAAGCGCGCGTCGCACGGATCGTTCGCGGTATCGAATGCCTGCGAGGTCGGGTTGAAGATTTCGGTGATCGCGGGCGCGCGCACCGAGCGGGTGAAGTTGCCGCGGATCGTGAAACCCTCGACCGGCGTCAGACGCCCGCCCGCCGTCCATGTCCAGTCGCCACCGGCGATCGAATGGTCGATGTAGCGCGCAGCGCCATCGAATTCGAACGAGTGGATGAACGTGTTCATGTCCGGCGAAATGATCGGGATCAAAAGCTCGCCGAAGAATTCGTTCGTGTTGAACTTGCCCTTCACGGGGTCGATCGGGATCGATCGGCCGAACTGAGTGCGCCCGCCGTTGCCGTCATCCTCGCCGAAATAGAAGGTGCCGGGGTCGAACGACGTTTTCTCGCGGCGGTGCTCATACCCCAGCGACAGAACGACATCGCCCCCCGGCAGGCGGAAGAGCGGGCCATTGATGTTCGCGTTGAGCACGAGCTGCGAATTGTTCGCCGTGGGGTCGGCGATCGTCGTAACATAATCGAGCGCTTCCTGGCTGAAGCGGCCGACCCCGAACAGGTTCAGCGGCGCGCAGGTCGAACTGAGTGTCGCGATATTGGCGTTGGTATAGCCCGGACGGCAGATGATGTTGCCGTTCGGCGCGCCGCCGTTGAACACGCCCTGATCGACTGCATCGAGCGCATTCAGGAAATTCTGCTGCACGATCACCCGTTCGCGGCCACGCGTTTCCGAATGACCGTAGTTCGCCGACACTTCCCAATTATACGTCCGGTCGCCGGCCCCGAATTCGCCCTGGAAGCCGGTGACGAAGCGATAGACCTCGACCGTCGTCGATGCGCGGCCGCTCGCGAGGTCGGTGTTGGCGCGGGTCAGCAGGAACTGCGTGTCGCCGGGGGCAAGATTCGCCGCGATGATCGCGCGATCGGCAGGGTCGAGATAGGGGTTGTCGAGGTTAAAGATCAAATTGCCGTCGGGATCGCCGGCGTTGCCGAACAGCGCGGTGTTATACACCGGCTGGTCGCGCAGGTTCGTTCCCTTGCTGTGCGCGTACCAGCCTTCGCCGAACCAGCGGATATTGTCGTTGATCTCGAAATTGGCGAGGACGTTGCCCAGATAGCGCTCGGTGTTCGTCGCCAGGTTGCCGAAATCGGCCAGCGGGAATCCGTTGCCCCCTACGCTTTCGATCAGGCTGCCCGTCCGAGTCCCGAAATCGAGCGGGACGAGGCGGCCCGACTCGTTGAAGGTCAGCACATTGCCCTGCTGGTCGAAGATGCCCGCGAATTCGGGAATGCTGTCACCCGCCAGCGGTACCCCGCTGCTGGTGAAGATATTATAGCGCTGGCCATAATAGAGCTGCTGCTGGAACGGCGCGCTCGGATCGGCGGCGGTCGTAAAGAACGGCCCGCGCGCGCTCGTCAGGAAGCGGTCCTCGGTGGAGAGGCCGGTCGCACGATTCCATTCGCCGCTGACGGTGATGTTGCCGCGTCCGTCGGCGAAGTTCATGCCCCACAGGCCGTTGATGCGATACTCGGGCGCGTCGCCGCGCTCTGAAATCCCGGTCTGGGCCTTCAACTCGAGCCCTTCGAAATCCTTCTTCAGGATGATGTTGACGGTGCCCGCGATGGCGTCGGAGCCATAGATCGGCGCGCCGCCGACGGCGACGGTCTCGATCCGCTCGACCAGCGTCTCGGGAATCACGTTGAGGTCGACCTGGCTGCCCGCCGCGACGGGACCGAAGATCGACGACGTGTTCGACGACACGAAGCGCCGCCCGTTGACCAGGGTCAGCGTGCGCTGACTGCCCAGCGAGAAGAAGTCGGCAAAGGTCTGGCCTGCGCCGAAGGAGCCCGCCTGCGCACCGACATTGCTGTTTCCCGGAACGCCGAAGGCCGGCAGCTCGGACAGCGCCTGCCCGATGTTGGTATAGCCGCGCTTGTCGATCTGTTCGGCGGTGGTGACCAGCGCGGGCTGGATCGTGTCGAAACCGGCGCGCGGAATGCGTGAGCCGGTGACGATGATCTCGTCGCCGGACCCTTCGTCCGCCGGCGCCGCGGTGTCACTGCTCTGGGTGTCGGTTGCCGTGTCCTGGGCGTAGGCCGGAACGGTAGAAGCAAAAAAAGCGAGGGCCGAAATGCTCGTGTAAAAGCCAGCCCGCATGTCGCGCGAGGTGATCATCCCCGGAACTCCTTCCTGATCGTCATGCCCCCCGGCTAGCCCCAGATCAGGATCAAACGGCTAACAAGTCAACGCGATAACGCGAAAGGGCCACCCCGCGCCCCGATTTTCGGGGAGCGATGTGGCCCAAACGCAACAAATTGTGAACGTCCGGTAAGGACTATGAACGCTCAGTAACGATAATGGTCGGGCTTGAACGGGCCTTCGACCGGCACGCCGATATAGTCGGCCTGCTTCTGCGTCAGCTTCGACAGATGCACGCCGAGCTTTTCGAGGTGCAGCGCCGCGACCTTTTCGTCGAGATGCTTTGGCAGGACATAGACGTCGTTCTTGTACTGCTCGCTGCGGGTCCAGAGCTCGATCTGCGCGAGCGTCTGGTTGGTGAAGCTCGCCGACATCACGAAGCTCGGGTGCCCCGTCGCGTTGCCGAGGTTCACGAGGCGGCCCTTCGACAGGATGATGATCTGCTTGCCGTCGGGGAATTCGACCAGGTCGACCTGCGGCTTCACTTCGGTCCACTTGTAGTTGGCGAGCGCCGCGATCTGGATCTCGCTGTCGAAGTGGCCGATGTTGCAAACGATCGCCATATTCTTCATCGCCGCCATATGCTCGGCGGTGATCACGTCGGCGTTGCCCGTCGCGGTGACGAAGATGTCCGAACGCTTCACGGCTTCGTCCATCGACACGACCTCGAAACCCTCCATCGCCGCCTGCAACGCGCAGATCGGGTCGATTTCGGTGACGAGAACGCGCGCGCCGCCGTTGCGGAGCGACTGAGCCGAGCCCTTGCCGACGTCGCCGAAGCCGGCAACGGTCGCGACCTTGCCCGCCAGCATCACGTCGGTGCCGCGGCGGATCGCGTCGACGAGCGACTCTTTACAGCCATAGAGGTTGTCGAACTTCGACTTGGTGACGCTGTCGTTGACGTTGATCGCGGGGAAGGGCAGCTCGCCCTTCTTGGCGATGTGGTACAGACGGTGGACGCCGGTCGTCGTTTCTTCCGACACACCCTTGATCGCCTTGACCGTCTTGGTCAGGTAGCCGGGGTTGGCGGCAACGAACGCCTTCAGCGCGCGCTGCATTTCGATCTCTTCCTCATTCTCGGGCGCCGGCATCGTCTCGCCGGCTTCGAGCTTCGCGCCCCACAGCGCGAACATCGTGGCGTCGCCGCCGTCGTCGAGGATCAGGTTCGCGGTCGTGCCGTCTTCGACGCCCCAGTCGAAGATGCGGCCGACATAGTCCCAGTAATCGGCGAGGCTCTCGCCCTTCACCGCGAATACCGGCACGCCCGACGCGGCGATCGCGGCGGCGGCATGGTCCTGCGTCGAGAAGATGTTGCACGTCGCCCAGCGGACTTCGGCGCCGAGCGCGGTCAGCGTTTCGATCAGCACCGCGGTCTGGATCGTCATGTGCAGCGAACCGGTGATGCGCGCGCCCTTGAGGGGCTGCGCCGCGCCATATTCGGCGCGCAGCGCCATCAGGCCGGGCATTTCGGTTTCGGCAATGTTGATTTCCTTGCGCCCGAAGTCGGCAAGGCTGATGTCGGCAACGACATAGTCGCGGGTGTCGGCGGCGAGAGTGGCCACGGGGTTTTCTCCAGTCTGGCGAGTACGACCGCAGGCGAGCGGTCACGAAATTTTCGTGCGCGCCCTAGCCGAAAGCGAGCCCTCGATCAAATATAAACTTTTCTTTATATCCGCAAGATCGGCGGAGCGGGAGCGAACTTGCGCGCTGCGGTACCCGCGCGCGTTGCGCACGACTCGGCGCCCCGAAATGCGAGACGGCCGAAAATAAATTTTTCGCGCGCAGAAATGTGACAGCCGGGGGACCCACCGTGTGACAGCGGGCCCCGGACGCCAAGATACTGAAAATCTTGACTTACAATGCGCCTTAGCGTTTAGCTTAATTCCTCTTTGTGACAGCACTGTTACATAGAGCCCGAAATATTGACTTTTCCCGGCGCGAGCGAGAAAATCGGCTAAAGTTTTCGGGGAGATACAGACAATGAAAAAATTTCTGCTGCCGCTCGTCGCGCTCGCTTTCGCGACCCCTGCCGCGGCACAATCGATCGTCGTTACCGGTTCGGACGAAGAGGGTCTCGCTCCGCTTTCGGTCGCTTATGAAGAGCTGAAGGCCGGCCAGAATGCGCTCGCGGTCGACAAGCTGACGCACAGCGACATCGACCCGCAGGATCCCTCGCGGCTGATCAATCTCGGCACCGCCTATGCTCGGCTCGGCAAGACCGCCGATGCGCAGACCGCCTACAAGGCCGCGATCACCAGCGATATCCGCTACGACGTCGAGCTTGCGAATGGCACCTATATGGATTCGCGCTGGGCGGCGCGCACCGCGCTGTCGCACCTGAATCAGGGCAAGCCGCTCCTCGCCCTCGCACGCTGAGGATCACGCTTCGCCGCCTTCGGTGGTGAGCAGGCGGGCGTCCACTCCCGCTTCGGCAAACGCCGCCTGCCAGCGCTTGGTGGGCGGCGTTTCGAATATCAGCGCGTCGCTGCCCGGGGTCACATGCCAGCCGTGGCGCACCATCTCGCCCTCGAGCTGTCCCGGCGACCAGCCCGCATAGCCCAAGGCGACCATCCATTGTTTCGGCCCGCGCCCCTGGCCGATCGCACGCAATATGTCGTGCGAGCTCGACACCATCCAGCGGCCCGCGACCTGCACCGCCCCCTCGCCGCCCCAGTCGCGGCTGTGGATCACGAACCCGCGCGATGTTTCGACCGGCCCGCCGAGATAGACGGGCTGATCGAGCGGATCGTCATGGTCGATTTCAAGCTGGTCGAGTACCGCGCCGACGGTCATCCCGTCGATCGGGTCGGCGATACCGATCCCCATCGCGCCTTCCGCATCATGGCTGATCATCGCAATCACCGCATGTTCGAAGCGGGGGTCGCCGATCCCGGGCAGCGCGAGCAGCAACTGGCCGGTGAAGAAGGTCGGGGCATTCTCCATGGCGATATCATGCCCCGCCATCGCGGCGGGGTCCAGCGCCTTTCCATGAATTGTCCGAACCGGACGCGCTTGACTCCGGGCGACGCCAAGCCAATGTCGCGTCCGACACGATCCCCTCCAACGAAAGGATGCCCCCGATGACAATCCAGACAGGCGACAAGCTGCCCGACGCGACCTTCGTCAAGGTCACAGAGAACGGTCCCGAACAGGTGACGACCGCCGACTATTTCAAGGGCCGCAAGGTCGCGCTCTTCTCGGTCCCCGGCGCCTTTACCCCGACCTGCTCGGCGAAGCATCTGCCGGGCTTCGTCGACAAGGCTGACGAACTGAAGGCCAAGGGCGTCGACGAAATCGTCTGCACCGCGGTCAACGACGCCTTCGTCATGGGCGCCTGGGGCAAGAGCGCGGGCGCCGGCGAGGCCGTCACGATGCTCGCCGACGGCAATGGCGCCTTCGCCGATGCGGTTGGTCTCACGATGGATGGCACCGCCTTCGGCATGGGCAAGCGCGGCCAGCGCTTCTCGATGATCGTCAATGACGGCGTCGTCGAACAGCTCAACGTCGAAGCGCCCGGCGAATTCAAGGTGTCGAGCGCCGACCATATGCTCGAACAGCTGTAAGGAATTTCGGGGCGGCGCAGCAATCTGGGCCGCCCTCTTCCCTTTCGTCACATTTTCGTGCAACAGCGACGCGATGACATCAGACGCATCGAACAATCAGAACATCGCCGACCCTACCGCTCTCGTCGAGGGCATTATTGCCGAACTTC
Organism: Sphingopyxis sp. H073; assembly: GCF_001468395.1. Taxonomy (GTDB): domain Bacteria; phylum Pseudomonadota; class Alphaproteobacteria; order Sphingomonadales; family Sphingomonadaceae; genus Sphingopyxis. Next base: position 207,590 of record NZ_LNSG01000006.1, read on the forward strand.
AGGACAAGTTCCGCACGTCGGTTTCCAATCTCAAATCCGCCATCGCCGCCTATGTGCACGATCGCACGCTACCCCCGGCCGACGCCGCCGCGACGGGTCTGTTCGACTATCCGGCGATCCGCCTGACCACCACGGGCGAGCAGCGCGAGGGGCAGAAGGGTCATAATCTGTCCTTCGGTCGCTTCGAGCGCGCCGGCACCTTCGAAACCACGGTGACGCGCCCCGATCTGTTCGCCGATTATCTGCGCGATCAGCTGACCCTGCTCGCGCGCCACTACGACATCACGCTGGAGGTGACGCGCACCGGGCAGCAGATCCCCTTCCCCTATGTGCTCGACGCCAGCGACGGGTCGGATATGGGCGGGGTCACCCCGCTCGAACTCGCGCGCCACTTCCCGACCACCGAGCTCGCCGACATCGGCGACGAGCTCGCCGACGGCCTGTTCGGCGCCGACCCCGCCGCGTCGCAACCGCTCGCGCTGTTCGACGCGCTGCGTACCGATTTCAGCCTCGCGCGCCTCCGCCACTACACCGGCACCGCGCCCGAGCATTTCCAGCGCTACATCCTCTTCACCAACTATCACCGCTATGTCGACGAATTCGTCGCCTGGGCGGGCGCGCAGGTTGGCCAGGGCCGCTACACCGCGCTCGCCGGCGCTGCGGGACTCTACGTCGACCAGCCGGGCGTCAACGCGAGCGCGCTCGTCGCCGACAGCGCGTGGCGGCGGCACCAGATGCCCGCCTATCACCTCATCGCGCCCGATGGCGGCGGCATCACGCTCGTCAATATCGGCGTCGGCCCGTCGAACGCCAAGACGATCTGCGACCACCTCGCGGTGCTGCGCCCCGAAGCGTGGCTGATGATCGGCCACTGCGGCGGCCTCCGTCCCAGCCAGCGCATCGGCGACTATGTGCTCGCGCACGCCTATCTTCGCGACGACCATATCCTCGACGCGGTGCTGCCGGTCGCCATCCCGATCCCGCCGATCGCCGAAGTGCAGGTTGCGCTGGCCAGCGCCGCCGAGGCGGTCTCGGGCGCCACCGGCGCCGACCTCAAGAAGCGCATGCGCACCGGCACCGTCGTCACCACCGACGACCGCAACTGGGAGCTGCGCTACACCGACAGCGCGCTCCGCTTCTCGCAGTCGCGCGCGATCGGCATCGACATGGAAAGCGCCACGATCGCCGCGCAGGGCTATCGCTTCCGCGTCCCCTACGGCACCCTGCTCTGCGTCAGCGATAAGCCGCTCCACGGAGAGCTCAAGCTGCCCGGGCAGGCCAACCGCTTCTACGAGGAAGCGATCGCCGCGCACCTCCAGATCGGCATTCGCGCGTGCGAGACGATGCGCGACGAGGGCGCCAAGCTCCACAGCCGGAAATTGCGCGCATTCAACGAGCCGCCGTTCAGATGAACGGCGGGGGCAACGAGCCGCCGTTCCGTTGACGCTGTCGCGGTCCATCGCGGGGCGCGTCGCCATCGTTACCGGCGCGGCGAGCGGTATGGGCCGCGCCACCGCGCTGCTGCTCGCGAGCGAAGGCGCGAAGGTCGCGGTCACCGACCTTGACCTCGCCGCCTGCGAAGCCGTCGCCGCCGAAGCCGGTCCAAACGCCAAGGCCTTCGCGCTCGACGTCGCCGACGGCGAGGCGATCAAGGCGACCGTCGCCGCCGTCGCGGCGCATTTCGGCGGCATCGACATCCTCATCAACAACGCCGGCGTCTCGAGCTTCGCCCCGCTCGATGCGGAGGACGAATATGAAGCGATCTGGCACCGCGCGCTTGCGGTGATGCTGACCGCGCACCAACGCATGGTCCGCGCCGCCTTGCCGTGGTTGCGCCAAAGCGACGCGCCGCGCATCGTCAACATTGCCTCGACCGAGGGGCTGGGCGCAACGCCCGGCGACACGCCCTATGTCGCGGCCAAATCGGGCGTCGTCGGGCTCACGCGCGGGCTCGCGGTCGACCTCGGCAAGGAGGGCATCACGGTCAACTGCATCTGCCCCGGCCCGATCCGCACCGGCATGACCGACAAGGTTCCCGAGGAGGACAAGGCAATCTTCGCGCGGCGCCGCACCGCACTCCCCCGTTATGGCGAACCCGAGGAGGTCGCGCATATGACGCTCAGCCTCGCGCTGCCCGCGGCGAGCTATATCACCGGCGCGGTGATCCCGGTCGACGGCGGACTTATGGCGCGGAATGCCTAGACCGCATTGGGGTGGACAAGCCTCACGCCTTCTCTTGTCATCGCAGCCCGAATTTCCAAAGTTCAGGAAAGTTCAGCCTTATGCGTCGCCCGTTCTGGACCGGGAGGACTGCCGAACGCATCTCGCGTGCCTTGCACCGGCCGACAGATCGACCGCTTTTGCCCGCCAGAAGAAAGAGCCTGACAAAGGCTGGCACGGGCGGATAATGTAGGAAAGGCCCTATTTGACTGCGGCGCCTGCTTTGGGGTGGGAAGCGGACCCTGCAGAGTTTACCATCTTGTTACCTGTATCTGCCATCACCGAGCCATGATTGGCACGCAGGCACCCAAGGGCTTCGGCCTCCTCTTCGTAATTGTGGGCATCCCACTGATCCTCTGGAACGCGTCAGGCACTAACAGTGAGCTTGAGGCCCTAGACGCTTCGGGTAGCACCGAAAGCGCACGCATTGAGGCATGCGAAGCGAAGGCGGTTAAGCTTGAACCCAACTCGTCGGCGCGCCTCCAACTGTGCGGCTGCATTGTCAAGAAAGCTTCTGAACGCGAGGCCTTTAAAGATTATGGCGCTTACGATGAGGGTTTACTTGAGCCTATAGTCGGCGAGTGCATGCGCGGAGGCTGATGTCCGGAATCGGCCGTATGCTGTCATTCGTCATCCCGGACTTGATCCGGGATCCACCGCAGCGCTGAAGTCATGGACCCCGGATCAAGTCCGGGGTGACGATGATTGTTAGGGCAGCTTTCGTCGTTCGAGACGTTGGGAGGGCGGCTTTTGATCGCCGCCCTCGCGTCCAGTCAAACCGCTTCGTTCACGCGGTAGCGCGCCGCAACATCGCGCTTCGACAGGTTGGGGCCCATCGCCAGCCGCGCCGCGTAATAATCCTTCCACTGGCCTTCGTCGGCGAGCGGCGGGATCGTCACTTCCTCGCCGCGGTCGAGGCCGAGCAGCGCCGCGTCGACGAGGTCGCTCGCGCTCATCACCATCTCGGCGGGAAAAGCATCGACATCCTTGCCCGACCGCTCCCAGATTTCGGTGCGCGTCGCACCGGGTAGAACCGCCTGAACATGGAATCCCTTGTCGCGGCCGTTCGCGGCGAGCGCGTGGCTGAGATTGAGCAGAAACGCCTTCGAGCCACTGTACACGCCCTCGAACGTCTCGGGCGCGAGCGCGAGGACCGAGGCGATGTTGACGATCGCGCCCTTGCCGCGCGCGCCGAACGCCTTGCCCGCCGCTATGCCAAGCCGCGCTGCGGCGGTGATGTTGAGCGCGATGATCGTTTCGATCTCGGCCGCGCTATTCTCCAGCGTGCCGCCGTTGAGCGACATGCCGGCATTGTTGACGAACAAAGTGATCGCCGCGTCGTCGAGCAGACGCTGCTCGATCCGCGCCACATCGTCGCCCTTGGTCAGATCGGCGGCGATCACGTCGACCGCCACGCCGGTGTCGGCGCGCAGCTTTGCCGCGAGTTCTTCCATCTGCGCGCCGTTGCGCGCGACGAGAATCAGGTCGTGACCGCGCTTGGCGAGGCGGTCGGCATAAACGGCGCCAAGGCCGGTCGAGGCGCCCGTGATCAGGGCCGTTCCAGTGGGGATAGTCATCGTCATTCTCCTTTGCAGGCGGCCCGCAGCGGGTCACTTGCAAAATGATAGTAACTGCCCCATATGACTTCAATGGCTATCGACGAAAATAATTCGGGCACCTGCCCCGTCGACCGTGGGCTGATGCGCGTCGGCGATCGCTGGAGCATATTGATCCTGCGCGATATCGAGCGCGGCCTGACACGCTACGACCAGATGCGCACCAGCCTCGGCATCGCGCCGAACATCTTGTCGCGGCGACTGGCGGCGCTGACCGACGCGGGGCTGATCGAGAAAAGGCGCTACAGCCAGCGCCCGCCGCGCGACGAATATCTGCTGACCGAAGCGGGCCGCGACTTCCTGCCGATCCTCGCCGCGATCGGCGCGTGGGGACGCAAATATAATGGCAAGGGCGCGCTGACGCGCCAGATCGATGTCGAAACCGGCGAACCGGTGCGGCCGGTGGTGATCGATGCCAACACCGGCGCCCCGCTCGGCACGCGCCCGCTGCGCTTCGAATATCCGGACTGAAAAGCGACGGTGTTTTCTCTCGTCATCCCGGACCTGATCCGGGATCCATTGGCGGCCTTGAAGTCATGGTCCCCGGATCAAGTCCGGGGTGACGTAAGGGCGGTTCGCTCACCCCTTCCGATCGCCCCGCTATCGATACATGCCCTCGCGCAAATTGATGCCGTGCTCGATCCATACCTTGAGCGCGCAGAGCATCTGCGACCAGCCCTGGCAATTGCCATAGGAGGCGCTTAGCGCGCCCTGGTTCTCGCGCCAGCCTTCCTCGGCGATCTCGACCAGCGTGCGGCCGTCGTCGAGGCCCTTGAAGCTCATCGTCACGCGCGTGCGGTAATCGGCGTCCTTCGGCTCGCTGCCCTCGACATTGTGCGCCTCGCCTTCGCTCGCCTGCCATTCGAGGACGATCTTCTCATCCGGCACCACCTCGATCACATAGACGGGAAAGGCTCCGGGAAAGTCGTGGAAGTCCCACGTCACCGTTGCGCCGGTCTCCAGCCGCCCCCTGGCGCCGCCGGTGGTGAAATAATGCGACAGTTGCGCCGGATCGGCGACCGCCTCGAACACCTCGTGCACCGGCTTCGCAATCCGCGCCGCGACCCTGAACTTCAGCTCCATACCCACTCTCCGCTTGAGTCGAAGCCTTTTATGTTATATTTATATAACATGTCAATTCACGACCAGTTCGATGCGACCTTCAAGGCGCTCGCCTCGCCGATCCGGCGACAGATCCTCGATGATCTCAAGGACCAGCCGCTGACGACCGGCGCGCTGTGCGGCCATTTCGCCGACATCGACCGCTGCACGGTGATGCAGCATCTGAAGGTGCTGGAGGACGCGGGGCTGGTGATCGCCGAGCGGCGCGGCCGCGAGCGATGGAATCATCTGAACGCGATGCCGATCCAGGACATCCACGATCGCTGGATCGGCCCGCACGCCGCCGCCGCGAGCGTGCGGCTGGCGCGGCTCAAGCAATCGGTCGAGGCGCAATAAAAAGGCCGGGGCGTCGCCACCCCGGCCTCTCCATTTCGATCGAACCCGGCTTACCAGCCCGACGGCTTGCCCTTGTTCTGCTCGTCGAGCCACTTCTTGAGCGGTGCGAAATAGGCGGCCATCGCCTTGCCCGACATTTCGCGGCTGCCGGTGAAGGCCTGCAGCGCGTCGGGCCACGGCTTCGACGCGCCCATTTCGAGCATCGCATTCAGCTTCGCGCCGACTTCCTTGTTGCCGTAGAAGGAGCAGCGGTGGAGCGGCCCCTTCCAGCCCGCCTGCTTGCACGCCGCCTGATAGAATTGGAACTGCAGCACGCGCGCCAGGAAATAGCGCGTGTAGGGCGTGTTGCCGGGGATGTGGTACTTCGCGCCCGCGTCGAATGCGTTCGCCGGCCGCTCACCCGGCGGGACGATGCCCTGATATTGCAGCCGCAGGTCGGTCCACGCCTTGTTGTAGTCGGCGGGTTTGATCGAGCCGTCGAAGACGCCCCAGCGCCAGCGGTCGACGAGCAGGCCGAAGGGCAGGAAGGCGACCTTGTCCATCGCCTGCCGCAGCAGCAGGCCGATGTCCTTGTCGGCGCTCGGCACCTTCGATTTGTCGAGCAGGCCGATGTCGACCAGATATTGCGGCGTGATCGACAGCGCGACGAAATCGCCGATCGCTTCGTGGAAGCCATCGTTTGCGCCGTTCAAATAGAGGAACGGCTGCTTGTTATAGGCGCGCTGGTAGTAGTTGTGACCGAGCTCGTGGTGGATCGTGATGAAGTCGTCGGCGTTCACCTTGATGCACATCTTGATGCGCAGATCGTCCTTGTTGTCGACGTCCCACGCCGAGGCGTGGCACACGACTTCGCGGTCGGCGGGCTTCAGGAACTGGCTGCGCTTCCAGAAGGTGTCGGGCAGCGGCGCCATCCCCAGCGACGAATAGAAATTCTCGCCCGCCTTGACCATGTCGAGCGGCCCCTTACCCTTTTCGGTCAGCAGGTCGCCGATGTCATAGCCAAGGTCGCCGGTGCCGGGAGGCGCGACGAGCGGGTAGATATTGCCCCATTCCTGCGCCCACATATTGCCGAGCAGGTCGGCGCGGATCGGGCCGGTTTTCGGCTGCACCGCGTCGCCATATTTCTCGTTGAGTTTCCAGCGGACATAGGTGTGCAGCGCCACGTACAGCGGCTTCATATCCTGCCAGATCTTTTCGGTCAGCTTGGCGAATTCTTCGGGCGGCATGTCGTAACCCGATCGCCACATCGCGCCGGTGTCGGCGAAGCCCAGCTCCTTCGCGCCCGCATTCGCGATGCCGACCATCTTGACATAGTCGTCCTTCATCGGCGCGCCGACCTGGTCGTGCCAGCTCGTCCACATTTCGGCGAACTGGGCGGGCGTGTTCTTGAGATTGCCCATCTCGGCTTCGATGTCCGAGCCCGAGATTTCCTTGCCGTTCAGCGTCCCGCGGCCCTTGCCATATTGCGACTGCAGGTCGGTCGCGATCGTGTTGAGTTCGGTCGCCGCGCCCGGCGTCGTCGGTGCGGGCAGGACAATGCCGGTACGCAGGATATCGAGCTTGCGCTTCGTGTCGGCGCTGAGCCCCGCCACGCCGGCATATTTGGCGGCTTCGAGCGCATATTTGACCGACTTTTCGGTGCCGACCGCGTTGATCCGCGATGCCATCGCGTCGGTATCCTCGGTGATATAGGTCGCGTTGACCCAGTTCACTTGGCTGCTCTCGACGGTATAGTCGAACAGGTCCTTTTCGACCGCGGCGACGAAGGCATCGGCATCCGCAGCCGTGGGGGCGGCAGGAGCGGCTTGTGCAAAGGCGGGGGTTGCCGCCGCGAGCGACAGGGCAAGCGACAGCGTTGAAATAATGGCTTTCATGGGGGCGTCCTCTGGATATTCTGATGCGCTCTCGGGCGCGATGGCGGCAATCTGGACCGGCCCGCGGGCAGGGTCAAGCCATCAGGAAGGCAACCATCGCCGCGCCCATCTCGGGCTGCGTGACGCTCGACATATGCGTGCCGGGGATGATGCTGAGCGTCGCGTCGGGCAGCACCGCCGCCAGTTCCCCGGCCGACCCATTATCCTGATCCTGCTCGCCGCAAACGAGCAAGGTCGGCATCGTCAGCGCCGCGAGCATGTCGGGGGTGGTATCGGTGAAGCTGTCCAGGAGCAGGCGCGCCGCAACGCGGTCGATCTTCATCGTCTTCATGAACTGGATCGACATCCACGTGTCGTCGCCGCGCTTCGCGGTTTCATAGTCGGCGATCACGCGCTGGAAGAATTGCCCGCGCTGTGACCACCCGGCAAGCCCCGCAAGGCCCATGCCGCCGAGGATCAGCTTGCGCGGTTTCATCCCGGCAACCACGGCACGGGTACTCGTGCGTGCGCCCAACGAAAAGCCGCCGAGGTCGAAATCGGAGACGCCAAGATGCCCGGTCAGATCTTCCAGATCATGCACGAGCACATCGGGCGGATAATGTTCGGGTTCGTGCGGCGCGTCGCTCGATCCGTGGACGCGCAGGTCGGGCATCACGACGCGAAACCCCGCCGCGGCGATCCGCGCGGCGGTGCCGAACTTGATCCAGTTGACCTCGGCGTTCGAAAACAGGCCGTGGAGCAGCACCAGCGGGCGCCCCTCCCCCATCTCGCGCCACGCCAGCCGCACGCCGTCGCGCGCCACGAAAAATCGGGGTTCGATGCTCATGCGCGGCCTATGCCCCCTCGGCGATGGGTTGGGCAAGGCCGATCAGCGCGGCTGCAAGCCCTTCTGCTCCATGCGCCACTTTGCCATCTCGATCCGGTCCTGGCCGAAGAAAGGCTCGCCATCGAACACCAAGGTCGGCACGCCCCAATGGCCCGCGATCTCGAGCGCGACCTGGTTCGCCGCGATCTCGTTGTCGAGCGCCTCGGCATCGGCCTCCGCCTCGGCGTCGAGTTCGGCGAGGCTGAGCCCCGCGCGCCGCGCCGCGCCCGCGAGATGATCGCCAAGGTGCCAGTCCTGCGCCCCGCCCCAGATGAGCTGAGCCACTTCGTGACAGAAGCCCAGGCTCCGGCCGCGCCGCGACGCAGCCTGCCCCAATCGCGTCAGACGATAGATATAGGGCTGCTCGGCTGCGATCTCGCGTGTCATCACATTCTGCACGATCGGGTCGGGACGCGGCGGTCCGAAGGGAATGCCGTGGAATTGCGCGACGCGGATCATGTCGCGCATCGTGTAGCTCAGCCAGTTGGGGTGATTGCGTTCGAAAAAGTCGGGCTGGCGGATCGCAAGCGGATAAACCGGGCGCAGGTTGATCGACAGGTCATGGCTCGCCGCCAGCGCGCGGTAGCGGCCGATGGCGAGATAGCTGTAGGGCGAGCGAAAGGACCAGAAGAGGTCGGCAGTCAGAGTCATACCCTTATCCTGCCCAAAAAGCGCCCCAGCGCAAGCATTGTAAAGGAATTTAACACCAAATCAGATATTTCCCTCTGACGACACATCAGGATTGAATATAGTAGCAATTGCTATTATATCCGCTGCCATGAGTGAGACGATCGGTTATCTGCTCAACGACAGTGCGCGGCTGTTCCGTCGCGCCTTCGACGCACGCACGCGTGACACCGGCATCACCGCACTGCAATGGCGCATGATCACCTATCTGAAGCGCCACGAGGGCATAAGGCAGGGCCCGCTCGCCGAACTGATCGAGGTCGAGCCGATCACCCTCTCGCGGATGGTCGACCGGCTCGCCGAAGCGGGGCTCGTCGAGCGGCGGGCCGATCCCACCGACCGCCGCGCGTGGCGCCTTTATCTGACGGCGCGCGCCGGCGACATGCTAGGCGCGATGCGTCCGATCGCCGAAAAACTCACCGAAGAAGCCACCGAAGGATTGAGCGCCGCCGAAGTCGACCAGCTCGTGACGCTCGTCGAAAAGGTGCGCGCCAACCTCTCCCGCCGCGAATGCCTAAGAGAGACCGCATAATGGACCAGCTCTCCCCTTCCCGCACCAAGGCCGAAGACGCCGCGCCGGCGCGCGCACCCAAGGCCGACCCGGTGCCGCCTCCGGCGCAGGCGGCCACTGCCGCCGCAGGCAAGCCCGGGCCGAGCTGGCGCGCTCGCCTGCTGATGTTCGCCCTGCCCGCCGTTTTGCTGGCCGCAGGCGGTTGGTATTGGCTGACGAGCGGCGGATCGGTGTCGACCGACAATGCCTATGTCCAGATGGACAAGGTCTCGATCGCCGCCGAAGTCGGCGGCCGGATCACCGAGGTCGCGGTCAAGGACGGCCAGATGGTGCAGCGGGGGCAATTGCTGTTCCGCATCGACGGCGAACCCTATGCGCTGAGTGTCGCGCAGGCGAATGCCGCGATCGACGCCGCCAACGTCGATGTCGGCAACCTGTCGGCGAGCCTCGCCACCACGGGGGTCGATATCAAGGCGGCCGAAGAAGGTGTCGCGTTCGCCCAGTCGAACTTCGCGCGCCAGGCTGCGCTGATGGAGAAGGGCTTCACGACCAAGGCCGCCTATGACGCCTCGAAACATGCGGTCGAACAGGCACGCGCCGCGCTGGCGCAAGCCCGCGCCGACGCCGCCGAGGCGCGCTCGAAGCTCGCTACCGGCGCGAACGGGATCAATCCGCAGGTCGAGGCGGCGAAGGTCCAGCGTTCGCAGGCCGAGGTCAATCTCGGCCGCACCGAAGTCCGTGCACCGAGCGCGGGGCGTATCGCGCAGTCCGACCGGCTATTGGTCGGCCAGATGATGGTGCAAGGCCTGCCCGCCGTGACGATCGTCGACACGCTGCACCCCTGGGTCGAGGCGAACTTCAAGGAAACCGACCTTGCGAACATGCGCGTCGGCCAGCGCGCCGAAATCAGCTTCGACGCCTATCCGGGGCTCAAGGTGCGCGGCCATGTCCTGACGATCGGCGCGGGCACGGGCAGCGAATTCTCCGTGCTTCCGGCGCAGAATGCGACCGGCAACTGGGTCAAGGTGACACAGCGCGTGCCGGTGCGGATCGCCTTCGACGAAAAGCCCTCGCGCGACATGATCGCCGGGCTGTCGGCCGACGTCAAAGTCTTCACCGACAAGTAAGGCCGTGGCGAGCCGCGCCTTTCTCCGCCGGTCGCCAGCCACGGCGGTCGACGATGCGATCCCGCTGCATCAGCAGGTCCGCTTTCGCGGCCTGCTGACCGTCGCGGTCATGGGCGCGTCGATCATGCAGATTCTCGACACGACGATCGCCAACGTCGCCATCCCGCACATGCAATCGGCGCTCGGCGCGACGAGCGAAACGGTGACCTGGGTGCTGACGAGCTATATCCTGGCATCGGCGGTCGCGATGCCGATCACCGGCTGGCTTGCCGATCGCATCGGCCGCCGCGAGTTGTTCCTTGGCGCCATAGCGGGGTTCATCGTCGCGTCGATGGCCTGCGGCGCGGCGCAGTCGCTCGAACAGATGGTCGCCTTCCGCTTCCTGCAGGGGATCAGCGCGGCCTTCATCGGCCCGCTCTCGCAGTCGGTGATGCTCGACATCAACCCGCCCGAGAAACAGGCGCGCGCGATGTCGATCTGGGGCATGGGGATCATGATCGGACCGATCCTGGGGCCGATCCTGGGCGGCTGGCTGACCGAGTCGGTCAACTGGCGCTGGGTATTCTACGTCAACCTGCCCGTCGGGCTGCTGACGCTTGCGATGATGTGGGCTTTGCTTCCCGCGACGCGGAGGCGCGACCGCCGGTTCGACCTGTTCGGCTTTTCCATGCTGGCGCTCGGTCTTTCGGCGCTCCAGCTGATGCTCGACCGCGGCGCGCATCTCGACTGGTTCGACAGCCGCGAGATCTGGATCGAGATGGCGGTCGCGATCGCGTGCCTGTGGATGTTCGTCGTCCATCTTTGCACCAGCCGCGACACTCTCTTCAACCGGCAGATGATGGCAGACCGCAACCTTGTCACCGCGATGGGCTTCATGGTCGTGATCGGCATCGTGATGTTCGCCTCGATGGCGCTGCTGCCGCCGATGCTCCAGAATCTGTTCGGTTGGCCGGTGATCGACACCGGCTGGGTGCTCGCCGTCCGCGGGATCGGCATCCTGATGAGCATGTGGGTCGCGGGCCAACTGCTCGGCAAGGTCGACGCGCGCTGGATGGTCGGCACCGGCCTCGCCATCGCGGCGCTGTCGCTCTGGCAGATGAGCCACTGGTCGCTGGAGATGGGGATGCGGCCGGTGATCGTCAGCGGCCTCGTCCAGGGTATCGGCATGGGGCTGGTCTTCATCCCGCTCAACACCATGGCTTTTGCGACGATCCCGCCGCAGTACCGCACCGACGGGTCAAGCCTGCTCAATCTGCTGCGCAGCATCGGTGCGTCGGTCGGTATCTCGGTGGTCACGACGCTGCTCGGCGCCAATATCCAGCGCAGCCACGAAGACCTTGTCAGCCATGTCACCAACAGCTCGACGAGCATGCTCGACGCCTCGACCGCCGACCGCTTCGGTATCGTCGGCGACACCGCGATGGCGATGGTCAATGCCGAGATCAACCGGCAGGCGGCGATGGTCGCCTATATCGACGATTTCTGGCTGATGATGTGGGTGACGCTCGCCGCGGTGCCGCTGGTGCTGTTGCTGCGGCCGCCGAAACCGGGTGGACCGAAGGCATCAATGGCCGACATGGGGCATTAGGGTAGTGGCTGCTTTGGGGTGAGGAGCGGTCGTTCGCTGATCCTCATTCGTCACCCCGGACTTGATCCGGGGTCCATGACTTCGCCGCCGCCGTGGATCCCGGATCAAGTCCGGGATGACGATGATGGAGCGATCCTCGCTGTCGCGCAGCGATGGGGAGGGGGACCGCCGCCGAAGGCGGTGGTGGAGGGGCCGCAACGGCGGCGGTATTGCCCCTCCGTCAGCGCTTCGCGCTGCCACCTCCCCATGGCTGCGCCACAGGGAGGAGCGAAGGGCACATAACGGTCGTCAGCGGAAGAAGCAGTTCACGCCCGCGAACAGCGCGTCGACCTTGGCCGCGTCGCCGGGCTCGGCGAACATGCCGCCGACGACCGTGTCACCGGTGCCGATGCTGAACTCCTCGCCGAGCGTGCTGTCCTCGATATCGGTGATCGTGACCGATTGCTTCGCCTTGGCTCGCGTCGTCCCGATGCCGATCCCGCTCGCCGTCGAATAATCCTTCGCGCCCTTTTCGTTGCCGAGAAACCAGCCGACGAACTTGCCGTCCTGGAAATTGAGCGTCATCGCGTCGAAGCGCGTGAACGCCATCGGCCCGGCGCCGCATTCATTGTTGTCGCTGCGATCGTCGGCCCTGCCCGCGACGTTCGCGAGCGCCTTTTCGGCCTGCTCGCGCGGAACGCCGAAAGCAAGGAGGCTCGCCTTGCCGCTGGCCTTGTCGATGAACCGCAGCCCCTCGGCGTCGAGCGCGACTGCGGTCGTGGCGGCAGCGGGACCGTCGGCCTTCGCCTCGGGCACCGGCGGCGCCGAGGGCACGGCCGTCTCGTCGGCAGGGGGCTTGTCGGCAGGCTTGCACGCCGCGAGCAGTCCCAGCATCACCAAGCCCGTCCATGCCCGCATCACCGCCTCCTGTTTCGCGTCCCGATCCTTATGCCACCGCCGCGCGCGATTACCAGCGCAGCGACATACAGCTCAGCCCCGCATCGAGCCGCGCGACATGGTCGGTCGCCATGGTGCGATACGGCACCCCCCGCGCGGCGAGCATCGCCTGCGTCGCCGTCCAGCGCTCGCCGATCAGCACCGTGTCGCGAACGCGCAGGATGTTCGCGGCGCCCTCTTCGCCAGGCGGGGTGACCACGACTTCCAACCCGGCGAATTCGGGGCAGTCGCGCATCGCGGGGACCGTAAGCACGGTCCGCTCGTCGATCAGGCTGCAGCCGGTCTTGAAATGCAGGACGCTTTTGGGGGTTTCTGCAACCTCGGCGCGGTAGCCGAGCTCAGCGAGCAGCCCCGCCAGTTCCTCGGCGCCGGCGCGGTCGGTCCGGTCGGAGAGGCCGATGATCACCCGATCGGCGAGCCGCAGCACGTCGCCGCCCTCGACATGCCCGACGGTCATTTCGAGCAGGACCGGATGCCGCACCGCCATCGCTTCGCGGATATGCGCCACCTCGCCCGCGCGGGCTTCCGCTCCGGGGCGGAGCAGGATCGCGCCTCCAGGAAAGGTCAGCGCGACGTCTTCGGTGAACAGCGCGTCGGGAAAGTCGTCGAGCGGCGGGAGGACGTCGACCATCAGGCCGAGATCACGGAGCGCCGCGACATAGGCGCCATGCTCGGCGACGAGCATGGCGAAATCGGGGTCGGGACCACCACCGGCGCGGATGCCGTTCACGGCAGACGGCGCCGGGGCGCGGCAGAGCGCGTGGGTGAAGGCGAAGGGGCTGGTCATGCGAGGGGCATAGCCCGAACGCCGTGCCACCGCCACGACCATCCTCCCTGTGGCGCAGCCATGGGGAGGATCGGCCTCAGCCCTTTTTCAGGTGCCGGCGGCCTAGCAGTTCGGCGATCTGGACCGCGTTCAGCGCCGCACCCTTGCGGAGATTGTCGCTGACGCACCAGAGATTGAGGCCATTGTCGACGGTGCTGTCGTCGCGCACGCGGCTGACGAAGGTCGCATAGTCGCCGACGCACTCGACGGGGGTGATGTATCCGCCATCCTCGCGCTTATCGACGAGCATCACGCCCGGCGCTTCGCGGAGGATGCGCTGCGCGTCCTCGGCCGACAGTTCATCCTCCATCTCGATGTTGATCGCCTCGGAGTGGCCGACGAACACCGGCACGCGGACGCAGGTCGCGGTGACCTTGATCTTCGGGTCGAGGATCTTCTTGGTTTCGGCGACCATCTTCCACTCTTCCTTGGTCGACCCGTCGTCGAGGAACTTGTCGATATGCGGGATGACGTTGAAGGCGATCTGCTTGGTGAATTTCTGCACGTCCTTTTCGTCGCCGACGAAGATCTGGCGCGTCTGGTTCCAAAGCTCGTCCATGCCCGACTTGCCCGCGCCCGACACCGACTGATAGGTCGCAACGACGACGCGCTTGATCTTCGCGGCATCGTGCAGCGGCTTCAGCGCGACGACCATCTGTGCGGTCGAGCAATTGGGGTTCGCGATGATGTTGCGCTTCACATAGCCGTCGATCGCGTCGGGGTTCACCTCGGGCACGATCAGCGGCACGTCGGGGTCCATGCGATAGAGCGACGAGTTGTCGATCACGACGCAGCCCGCCGCGGCGGCCTTGGGCGCATGGATCGCGGTCGCGTCGCTGCCGATCGCGAAAATCGCCATGTCCCAGCCGGTCCAGTCGAAATTCTCGATATTCTGGCATTTGACGGTCTTGCCGGTATCGCCGATCTCGATCTCGTCGCCCTGGCTGCGCGACGATGCGACCGCGGCCAGTTCGGCAATCGGGAATTCACGCTCGGCCAGGATGGCGAGCACTTCGCGCCCGACATTGCCCGTCGCGCCGGCGACAACGATACGATAACCCATTTACTCACTCCTCAGCGTAGAACTCGGTTGAAAACATTGGGTAGGCTTAAACTTTCCAGCGGAAGTGGCCGGTCAGCGGATGCGCGAACAGCGCATCCTCCTCGCGGGCACCGCCGCCGATATTGTGGATCACCAGCGGCGTGCCGGTGGTATTCTTCCTGTCCGACACGATCCCGGTATGCGGCAGGCGCCCGCCGACCATTTGCGTGAAGATGTCGCCCGGACGCCAGTCGTCCCCAGCATCGGTGACCGGCACCGCCGCCTTCTGCCGCCGCCAGAAGGTTACAAGGTTGGGAACGCGGCGATGATCGATATTGCGGTCGGGGCGGCCGAGACCCCAATTCTTCGGATAGGCCCCGAAATTGGCGCGCATGTCGGCGTTTACAAGGGCCTGCAGGTCGAGCGCGAGCGCGTCGCGAAAGGCGCGGATCACCACATCGGTGCAAACACCCTTCACCCGCTCGACATCGCCGTTCGGGAAGGCGAGCACCGTATAGGCGGGATCATAGCGCAGCGTGACACCGATCTGCCTGCGCGCCGCCGCAACGAGCCGCTGCGCATCGGTTGCAGCCGTCGCATTTCCCGAAAAGCCGAGCGCGAGCGCCGCGCCGAGGAAGGCGCGCCGTGTCGGTTGGAACAAGGGGGACGGCTGCAGCAAATTCGTTTCGCCCAAATGAAAACGACCGGCTCTGCCTGTTGGCGGAACCGGTCGTTTTTGAAAGCTGTTTCGGCTTTGGGTGAGAGAAGCTCTCCTTAGCCTTCGCCGGCTTCCGACCGGTAATCGCGGCGTTCCGCAATACGCGCCGATTTACCAGTGCGACCACGCAGATAGTAAAGCTTCGCGCGGCGCACGGCGCCCTTGCGGACGACGGTAATGCTGTCGATGTTCGGCGAATAGAGCGGGAAGACGCGCTCGACACCTTCGCCGAACGACATTTTGCGCACGGTGAAGTTGGAGCCCATGCCCTTGTTCGAGCGCGCGATGCACACGCCCTCGAAATTCTGGACGCGGGTGCGTTCGCCTTCGACCACCTTCACGCCGACCTTCAGCGTGTCGCCGGGGCGGAATTCGGGGATCGTCTTGCCGGCCTTGGCAATTTCTTCGGCTTCGATCGTCTGGATGAGGTTCATGTCCTCTAGTCCTTATTCTTTCGCCGCGCGCCAGAGGCAGGTCGGTCCCGAGCATCGACATGACGCTCCCAAAGGTCCGGCCTGCGTAACCGAGTATCCGTCTCCGCCTGACGTTTCCGCCAGGCATCGATCTTCGCATGATCCCCCGATCGCAGCACTTCGGGGATCGTGCGCCCTTCCCATATGGCAGGTCGGGTATAGTGGGGATATTCGAGCAAACCGTTTTCAAACGATTCGTCATCACCACTTGAAGCCGCGCCCATTACGCCGGGAAGCAGCCGAATGCAAGCGTCGAGCAGCAACAGCGCCCCCATCTCGCCGCCCGACAGGATGATGTCGCCCATCGACAATTGTTCGATCGGCCTGGCATCGAAGAGGCGCTCGTCGAATCCCTCGAACCGACCGCACAGGATGATCGCACCCGGCCCTGCCGCAATCTCGCGCACGCGGGCCTGGGTCACCGGCATTCCGCGCGGCGTCATGGCGAGGATCGGGAGGTCCGGGTGCGCCGCGCTCGCGTGATCGACCGCCGCCGCCAGCACATCGGCCTTGAGCACCATCCCCGCACCTCCCCCCGCGGGGGTGTCGTCGACGGTGCGATGCTTGTCGGTGGCGAAGTCGCGGATCTGCACGGGCGCGCACGACCAAATGCCGCTTTCGAGTGCGCGTCCCGCCATACTGTGCCCCAGCGGACCGGGGAACATGTCGGGATAAAGCGTCAGGGGAACGGCGGCGAAACTCATGGCAGCGGCTCCCATAGCGGCTCGGGGATCATCTGGCGATCCATCTCCAGCTCCTCGTGCAGCCATTCGCGGAAGCGCTCGATCTTGCGCACCCCCACCCGATTGTCGCGGTGGACGAGGAAATTGCCGGTGCCGGGCTCGTAAATGGTCTCGAACGGCCGCACGAGCCGCCCCGTCTCGAGCTCGGTCCGCCAGTAGAGCGGGGTCATCAGCGCGATGCCGAAGCCGCCCTGCACCGCGATCGCTTCCTGCAACTGGCTGTCGAGTTCGATCCCGCGGCGCGGCGGCGGGGGCGTGCCGATGCCCGCCTGTGCCAGCCAGCCCGCCCACCAGGGATCGTTGGGCGCCAAACGCTCGGCGCGCAGCAGGTCGGCGGGCGTCGCGATATGGTTCGCATCAAGAAACACCGGCGAACAGATCGGGGTCACATGGCTGCGGAACAGAAAGTCGGTGCGCAGCCCCGGCCAGTGACCGTTGCCGGTGCGCAGCGCGACGTCGACACTGGTCGCGTCAAAATCGACGAGGTCGTTCGACATCAGCAACCGGACGGCAAGGTCGGGGTAGCGAAGCTGGAAGCGGCCGATCCGCGCGCTAAGCCAGGTGCCGCCGAGCGTGATCGCGGCGCTGATCGTCAGCACCTCCGCATCGTCGCTGCTGATCGCGGCGAAGGCGTCACCCATCGCGGCGAAAGCTCCGCTTATTGTCGGCAACAGCCGCTGCCCGGTTTCGGAAAGGCGCACCCGTCCCTTCTCCCGCACGAACAGCGCACGGCCGAGCCGCTGCTCCAATTGGCGGATTTGATAGCTTATCGCGGCCTGCGTCATCCCGAGTTCCTCACCGGCGCGCGAGAAATTCTGCAGGCGTGCGGCCGCCTCGAAGGCACGAACGGCGGCAAGGGGCGGAAGTTTCGACATCGGCGATATATAAGCTCTACTTATGATATCCAGCAAAGCTTTTGTTGGCTTTGCCGTCTCGTCAGGCGCATTTGAAGGGGGCCAAGACAGGAGACAGGCCATGATGGAAGAGCATTTCATGCGCGGCTGGGTACACGGCCACGAACGGATGAGCGCCGATATCGATCGCGCGATCAAATGGCTCGGCGCCAGGTTCCGCGCGTTCGTGGACCTTGTCACCCCGATCCATGCGCCGGGCGAAGATTCCTATTTCGACTGCGCCGTCCCGGCGCGCCGCCTCGCGAAGCGGGCGGTGCCGGCGCGCGTCACGAAACGCCGCTGAGCGGCGCAGGCCTGCCGCCCCACCCCCCTTGCAACGGGGCGGCAGGCCCAAATATCAGGGCGCGTCCCTGACGACACGAAAGCGCAGCGCCTGGACCGTCGCCGGCCGGGTCGGCGCCAGCAGCAACTGTCCGTCGAGCTTGCCCTTCGTGCACTTGAGGCGAAACGCCGTCGACATCGCGCCCGTCGGCGCCAACGGCTCGTCCGCCGGGCATTCGCCGACCTCCGCCTTCAATCGCGCGAATTCGGCCGTCCAATTCTCCGCCGAGCGGTCCATCAGGAAATTCATCGCCAACCTGCCCCGAAGAGGGCCCAGGTTCCCCGCCGCATAAGCCGCCTTCGACAAAGCATAGAGGCCCGCAACCGCCGGCGAAACCGCCACCGCGCGAACCTCGAGCAACCCCGCCTTGTGCATCGCGACGGCCGTGTCCCACGCGGGCGCCGACGGCCCTGCATAGGTGCGGTTCGAGAGCGCGAAGACGCCGACGCCATGATCGGGCATCAGCATCACATGGCTGCCATATCCCGGATAGCCACCGCCATGCGCGAGGGTGAGGCCGAGGTCGCAGTCCTGCGCGACGCGCCACCCCATGCCATAGGCCGTCGCCAGCTTGCACGCAGTTCCGCCGCTCGACCCGATGCGGTTCGTGACCGCGACGAAATTGAGCCCCTGCGCAATCTCGCGCACCGTCGACCGCTTGACCGGCCCGCGATCGGGATCGTCGCGCGCGGGCCAGGCCGAGAGCAGGAAGGCGACCCATTTCGCATAATCCCGCGCGCTGACCTGCAGCCCGCCCATGGCGTTGAACGCGCCGTCGACCATCTCGGGCTCGGCGGTCCAGCGCTCATTCTCCCAGCGATAGCCGAGCGCATAGCGCGCTTTCGGGGCCTGCGGCGCGTCATAACCGCTGCTCGTCATGCCGAGCGGGGTCAGGATCGTCTGCCGGACATAGTCGGTGTACGCCATGCCCGACGCCTTCGACACGATCCGGCCGAGCAAGGCGTAGCCGAAGTTCGAATATTCATGTTGGCTCTGCGGTACGCGGCTGAACGGCACGCCCGCCGCGATCATCTTGGTGAATTCGTCTTGCGGCAGCACCTGCTGGCGGTCGCCCCAGGGGTCGTCGGTGACGAAACCGCCGACATGCTGGAGCAGATCGCGGATGCGGATGCGCGGACTGTCCCTCGTCGGGTAGGTCCAGCCCTTCATCTCGGGGATATAGTCCTCGGCGAGATCGTCGAGCCGCAGCTTGCCGTCGTCGCGCAGCTTCAGGATCGACAGCGCGGTGAAGGCCTTGGTCATCGAGGCGATACGGAACAGGCTGTCGGGGGTGACGGGCCGCTTGTCGTCGATATTCTGGACGCCGACGCCCTTCACATAGGCGAGCTTGCCGTCCTTCACGACGCCATAGACGAGGCCGGGGACGTGCTGGTCAGCCTGGAATTTCGCGAAGAGCGCATCGATTTCGGGAGCGAGCTGGTCGAGGGTCTTGGGCCCGCCTTCCTGCCCCGTGGCGGGAACCGCGCCCGCAAATATGAGAGCAAAAGCGAAGCCTGTTTCCCAGCGCATAGTCCCTCCCTGGCAAATCCCGGTCAGGCTAACAGCGGGTGAGACCGTCGACAATCATACTCCTTCGTCGCCCCGGACTTGATCCGGGGTCCATTGCCGCCAGCGCCGGAAAATGGATCCCGGAACAGGTCCGGGGTGACGAGCAATAAGGGAGCGCCCGTTACTCGACGAACGCCGCGTCGACGGTCACGCCGTCGTCGGTCCATGCCGGAACCGCCTGCGCGTTCATCGGCACCATGAACCGGACGGGCTTCTTGCCGGGCTCGGCCGGTTTCTCGATTTCGAGGATGTCGCCGGCACCGAAATTCTCGACCGCAGCGACATGGCCGATGGCGCTGCCATCGGTCGAGACGCACGGTAGGCCGACCAGATCGTGATGATAATATTCGCCCGGCCCGAGCGGCGGCAGCGCCGAGCGCGGCACGGTCAGCACCGTGCCGCGCAAGGCTTCGGCCGCGCTGCGGTCGCGCACTTCGGCAAAGATCGCGACCGCACCCTGGTTCGCGGGACGCACCGACTTGAGCGTCAGTTTCCGCCCGCCCGCGTCGAAAACGGAAAAGGCGCGGAGAGCCTCTGCGCCTTCGCCAAATAGCTTGAGTCGCACCTCGCCCCGCACCCCATGCGCGCCGGCGATGGCGGCGAGGGTGACGGGGCGGTTTGCGTCGGCCAAGGCTTAGCCTTCGGCCTTTTCTTCGCCGGCTTCTTCAGCGGGCGCTTCTTCGGCAGCCGGAGCTTCTTCGGCCGCAGCTTCTTCGGCCACCGGGCCGCCTTCGGCGACTTCCTCGGCAATCGCGGTCGCGTCGTCGGCGGTAGCGTCGGCCGGGACTTCTTCGGCGACGGCGTCGGCCACCGCTTCGGCGGTTTCTTCGCTCTTCACCGAACCGGTCGCATCCGATTCAGCAGCTTCGGGAGCAGCGGCTTCTTCGGCAACAACTTCGTCGGCAGCGACTTCTTCAGCGGCCGGCGCTTCGACTTCGGGTTCCGGCGCCGGAGCGGCGGCGGCAGCGGCTGCAGCTTCTTCGGCCTCAGCGATCTTCGCGGCCTTCTCTTCGGCGCGTTCCTTGGCCTTTTCGCCGGGTTCGGCCTTCTTCGGGTTGTTACGAGCGGCGCGTTCCTTGACGCCGGCGGCGTCGAGGAAGCGGGCAACGCGGTCGGTCGGCTGCGCACCGACGCTCAGCCAATGCGCGGCGCGCTCGGCGTCGAGCTTCACGCGCTCCGGATTGTCCTTGGCGAGCAGCGGGTTGTAGCTGCCGAGACGCTCGATGAAGCGGCCGTCGCGCGGGCTGCGCGAATCGGCGACGACGATCTTGTAATAGGGGCGCTTTTTCGAACCGCCGCGCGAAAGGCGAATGGAGGTAGCCATGATATTTTCCTTTACGTTCAAATAGTAGAGTTGGTCGAAATCATTTCTTCTTGTTGATCAGATTGGCGAGGTCGGGCGGGATCGCCCCGCCGCCGAGCCCGGGCAGCCCGCCGAGGCCACCGCCGCCGCCCATGCCGCCGCCACCCATGCCGGGGATGCCGCCGCCCTTGCCGAACAGCGCGCCGAGCCCTTTCAGGCCGCCCATCTTGCGGATCTTCTTCATTGCGGTGGACATTTCCTGATGCATCTTCAGCACCCGGTTCACCTGCTGCACCGTCGTCCCCGACCCGTTCGCGATGCGGATCTTGCGCTTCGCGGTGATGATCTCCGGCTTCGCACGTTCCTTGGGGGTCATCGAGCTCATGATCGCATCGAAGTGAATCAGCATCTTGTCGTTGGCGCCGCTCTCCGCCATCGCCGCCTGCGCCTTCTTGAGGCCGGGGATCATGCCGGCGAGCGCGCCGAGGCCGCCCATGCGGCGCATCTGGTTCAATTGTGTGCGAAGATCGTCGAGGTCGAACTGACCCTTCGCCATCTTCTTCGCCATCGCCTCGGCCTCTTCGGCCTGGATCGTCTCGGCGGCGCGTTCGACAAGGCTGACGACGTCGCCCATGCCGAGGATGCGGCCCGCGATACGCGAGGGCTGGAAGAGTTCGAGCCCGTCGAGCTTTTCGCCCGTGCCCGCGAACTTGATCGGCTTGCCGGTGACCGCGCGCATCGACAGCGCGGCACCGCCGCGCGCATCGCCGTCCATACGGGTGAGCACGACGCCGGTCAGCGGCACCTGATCGGTGAAGCGCTGCGCGACCTGTACCGCGTCCTGACCGGTCAGGCTGTCGACGACGAGTAGCGTCTCGGTCGGGTTCGCCGTGCGCGACACCGCCTGCATCTCGTCCATCAACTGCTGGTCGACGTGGAGGCGGCCCGCGGTGTCGAGCATCAGGACATCATAGCCCTGCAGCTTCGCCGCCTGCAGCGCGCGCCGGGCGATCTCGACCGGCTGCTGGCCGGCGACGATCGGGAGCGTCGCGACGTCGATCTGGCTGCCGAGGACGGCGAGCTGTTCCTGCGCGGCGGGGCGGTTGACGTCGAGCGACGCCATCAACACCTTCTTGCGCTCCTTGTCCTTCAACCGCTTGGCGATCTTCGCGGTCGTCGTCGTCTTGCCCGAGCCCTGAAGGCCGACCATCATGATGACGGCGGGCGGGGTGACGGCGATTTCGAGCTCGGCGGTTTCGGAGCCGAGCATTTCGGTCAGCGCGTCGCTGACGATCTTGACCACCTGCTGCCCCGGGGTCACCGAGCGGAGGACATTCTGGCCGATCGCGAGGTCTGTGACCTGATCGACGAAGCTGCGCACGACGGGCAGCGCGACGTCGGCTTCGAGCAGGGCGATTCGCACTTCGCGCATCGCCGCGCGCACGTCGGCCTCGGTCAGCGCGCCGCGACCGCGGAGCTTTCCGAAAACATCGCCAAGCCGATTGCTCAGACTGTCGAACATGCGCCTAAAAAACCCTTTCTGACGACCGCAACGCAAAACACGCCGGTGAGCGAAACCTCGCCAACCAGCGGTATCCGTGGACAGTGTTTTCCGTCGCGGATGTCGTATCTGCCCGTCCGCAAGATGCGTCCGAACGGGGCGCCATTACGCAAAACGGCGGCAAAAGGCAAGCACGGCGTCGGTTCGCACTTAACGCAAATTTCACCGCTCGCCGCCACTATGGCTGCGATGGGTGGGAATAGTTACATGACAGCAGAACCGAAAGCGCGCGACCGCAGCGAGGACGCGCGGCGCGACATGTTCGCCGGGGGGATCGTCGTGGCCGCGATCCTGCTGTTCGTCGGCACCGGCGGCAGCGTGATGCAGTCGATCGTGCAGACGATCATCGGCCTCGGTGGGGGGCCCGACAAGGTGCTTGCCGCCGCGATGATCCTGAATATCGCGCTGATCCTCTTCGGCTGGCGCCGCTACGAGGACCTGAACCGCGAGATCCGCGAACGCACCGAGGCGGAACAGCGCGCGCGCTACCTCGCCGACACCGATCCGCTCACCGGCTTCCTCAACCGCCGTGCCCTGCTCGCGCAGGGGCAGCGGATGATCGCGGAAGCGACTGGCGAGCGTCGCTACGTCGCGCTGTTCCTGCTCGACCTCGACCATTTCAAGACCGTCAACGACATCCACGGCCACGCCGCCGGCGACCGCGTGCTGCAGGTTGCCGCAGAGCGCATCAACGAAATCCTGCCCCCGACCGCTACCAAGGCGCGGCTCGGCGGCGACGAGTTCGTCGCGATGCTCCCCTTCGAGCCCGTCGCGCGCGCCGAGATCGACGCACTGGCCGCGGCGCTGGTCACCGCGCTGGAAGATTCGGTCGCGCACGATTCGCAGCAGATCCGGATCGGCGCGTCGCTTGGCATCGCGCTCGCGACCGACGCCAGCATCACGATGGAAACGATGGTCCGCCAGGCCGACATCGCCATGTATCACTGCAAGGACGAGGGGCGGAACCGCCACTGCTGGTTCCAGGCGGGCATGGAAATGGCGGTGCAGATCCGCAACCAGATCGAAACCGGCATTCGCGACGGCATGCCGCGCGGCGAATTCATCCCCTATTTCGAACCGCAGGTCGACATCGCCAGCGGCCGCCTGCTCGGCTTCGAGATGCTGATGCGCTGGGAATCGCCCGAATATGGCCTGATCCCGCCCGAACGCTTCATCCCGGTCGCCGAGGAAAGCGGATTGATCGGCGAATTGTCGCTGCGCGTCGTCCGCGACGCGATGGAGATCGCCAAGAGCTGGGATCCGTCGATCGTGCTTGCGGTCAACATTTCACCGCAGCAGCTGAAAGACCCCTGGTTCAGCCAGAAGCTTACCAAGCTGCTCGTCGAGACGGGCTTCCCAGCGAACCAGCTCGAGGTCGAGATCACCGAAAGCTCGCTGTTCGAAAACCTCCCGCTCGTCCGCTCGATCGTCACCAGCCTCAAGAATCAGGGCGTCTCGCTCAGCCTCGACGATTTCGGCACCGGCTACAGCTCGCTCTCGCATCTCCGTGCATTGCCGTTCGACCGGATCAAGATCGACCGCAGCTTCATCGCGGCGATGCGCGGCAGCCCCGACGCGCAGGCGATCGTCGTCGCGATCGTCCGCCTCGGCGAAAGCCTCGCGATGCCGATCACCGCCGAGGGTGTCGAAGACGAAGCGACCGCGATCGAACTCACCCGGCTCGGCTGTTCGAAGGGCCAGGGCTGGTACTATGGCCGCGCGGCATCCGCCGCGGACACGGCGCGCCTGCTCGCCGACCGCGGCCTGCTGCGCGAGAGCGCCCGGCCGCTGCCTCCCCCGCCTGCCGGCGACGAGGAACCGCTCCGCAAGACGGCGTGACGCACCCAGGTCGCTAGACTTCCCGCCCCCGCGCCCTTACATGCGCGGCTATGGCTGACCGCTTCACCAAGATGCATGGGCTGGGCAACGACTTCGTGGTCATCGACGCGCGCGAGCGTCCCGTCGAGATGACCCCGGCGCGCGCCCATGCGATCGCCGACCGCAGCTTCGGCATCGGATGCGACCAGCTTATCCTGCTCGAACCCTCGACAAGCGCCGATGTGAAGATGCGCATCTTCAATGCCGACGGCAGCGAGGTCGAGGCGTGCGGCAATGCGACGCGCTGTGTCGCCACGCTGCTCGGCGAACCATCGGTGATCGAGACGCTGGGCGGGATGCTGCGCGTCACCCCTGCCGACGGCGGTGCCGAGGTGGTGCTGGGCGAACCCGTGTTCGACTGGGAGCATATCCCGCTCGCGATGCCGATGGACACGCGCGACATGCCCGTCGCCTGGGACGAGCTGGAACATGGCGCCGCGGTCAATGTCGGCAATCCACATATCGTCTTTTTCGTGCCCGAAGCCGACGCCGTCGCGCTCGACGAACTCGGCCCGCGGATCGAGACCGATCCGCTGTTCCCCGAGCGCGTCAACGTCAATGTCGCGAGCCTCGACGGCGAGAACCAGCTCCAGCTCCGCGTCTGGGAGCGCGGCGTGGGCCTGACACAGGCGTGCGGCACCGGGGCGTGCGCGACCGCGGTCGCCGCAATCCGCGCCGGGCTGGTCAAATCGCCCGTCACCGTGTCGCTGCCCGGCGGCGACCTGATCATCCGCTGGGCGCCCGGCGAGCCGATCGTGATGAGCGGCGCCGCGACGCGCGTCTATGACGGCGAGACCGACTGGACGCGCTTCGGATGACGATTGCGCTCGCCGACCGCGTCGAGGTCGTCAATTTCGGTTGCCGGCTCAACATCGCCGAGGGCGAGGCGGTACGCGCCGCGGCCAGGGCGGCGGGCGCGCGCGACACGATCGTCTTCAACAGCTGCGCCGTGACCGACGAAGCCGTCCGGCAGGCGCGGCAAGCGGTCCGCCGCGCGTTGCGCGAGCGGCCGGGGGCCGAGGTCGTGGTGACGGGATGCGCGGCGGAGCTCGAGGCCGAAACCTTTGCTGCGATGGGCGCGCGAGTGGTACGCAACGATGCCAAGGGTTTGGTTAAAAGCTATAAAGCCCCCGTGTCCCCGCGAAGGCGGGGACCCATCACCGGCAGGCGCGAAATAGCACCGGCGGGAGATGGACCCCCGCGTTCGCGGGGGAACATGACTTTTGATAAACCCGCACCGTACCAACCCGCCCTCTCCGGCGCCGATCACGCGCGCGCCTTCCTCGGCGTCCAGACGGGCTGCTCGCACAGCTGCACCTTCTGCGCGACCGTGCTCGCCCGCGGCACCGCCCGCTCGGCAACAACCGAAGCGGTGCTCGACGCCGCCCGCACGGCGATCGATCGCGGCCAGCGCGAGATCATCCTCACCGGGGTCGATCTTGCAAGCTATGGCGACGACAGCGGCACCAGCCTCGCGGCGCTGGTCGAAGCGTTGCTGACGCTGCCCGTCGAACGCCTGCGCCTCTCGTCGCTCGACCCGAACCGCATCGACGATGCGCTGTTCGCGCTGCTGACTGAGGAGGCGCGCGTGATGCCGCACGTCCATCTGTCGCTGCAGGCGGGCGACGACATGGTGCTGACGCGCATGAAGCGCCGCCACCGCCGCGCCGACGCCGTGCGCCTGACCGAACGGCTCAGGGCCGCCCGCCCCGACATCGCGATCGGCGCCGACCTGATCGCCGGATTCCCCACTGAGGATGACACCATGTTCGCCCATTCGATGGCCCTGATCGACGATTGCGACATCGTTTTCGGCCACATCTTTCCGTACAGCCCGCGCGCCGGCACCCCCGCCGCGCGGATGCCGCAGGTCGGCCGCGCCATCGCCCGCGAGCGTGCGGCCAAGCTCCGCGAAGCCAACGCGCGCCGCCGCACCGCCTGGCTCGATACACAGATCGGCCGCACCGCGTCGATGCTCGTCGAGCGCGACGGGCTGACCGGCCATGCCGAAAATTTCGCAGCGCTGACGCTGGCGACGCCCGCCGAACCTGGCAGCATCCTGCCGGTTCGCCTGACCGCGCGCGAGGGCGACAGGATGCTCGCGGCATGAGCGGCCTCAGCTGGAGCGAACGCCTGCTCGGCGGTCTCAAGCGCACGTCGGAGCGGCTCGGCGAAAATCTGTCGGGGCTCACCGGCAAATCGCGGCTCGACGACGACGATCTCGACCGGATCGAGGATGCGCTGATCACCGCCGACCTCGGCCCCAATATGGCCGCGCGCATCCGCGACCGCCTGTCCGAACGCCGCGACGTCGCCGCGAACGGCACCGACGAGTTGCGCAAGGTGGTAGCGGAAGAGATCGCCGCGGTGCTGCGCCCCGTCGCCGAGCCGCTCGACATCGACGCCTTCCCCCGCCCTCAGGTCATATTGGTGATCGGCGTCAACGGATCGGGGAAGACCACCACCATCGCCAAGCTCGCGCACCTGTTCCAGGAACAGGATTATGGCGTGATGCTCGTCGCTGGCGACACCTTCCGCGCCGCCGCGATCGGCCAGCTCAAAGTCTGGGCCGAACGGCTCGGCGTGCCGATCATGGCCGGCCCCGAAGGCGGCGACAGTGCGGGAATCGTCTTCGATGCGGTGAAGCAGGCGACCGCGACCGGCATCGACGTGCTGATCGTCGACACCGCCGGGCGGCTCCAGAACAAGCGCGAGCTGATGGACGAGCTTGCGAAGATCAAGCGCGTGCTCGGCCGCCTCAACCCCGCCGCGCCGCACGACGTTGTGCTCGTCCTCGACGCGACGACCGGGCAGAATGCGTTGTCGCAGATCGACGTGTTCCGCGAGGTCGCGGGGGTCACCGGGCTCGTGATGACCAAGCTCGACGGCACCGCGCGCGGCGGCGTTCTTGTCGCCGCGGCCGAGCGCCACGGCCTTCCCATCCACGCGATCGGCATCGGCGAGACGATCGACGATCTTCGCCCCTTCGACGCCGACGAGATCGCGGGCATCATTGCCGGAAACATCCGATGAGCGAACAGATAGACCAGCTTCCGGGCGGCCCCGAGCCGATCCCCGCGCCGCCGCCTGCCAAACATGGCTGGCTCAACTTCGCGATCGATTTCGGGCCGCTGCTCGTCTTCTTCCTGACCTATAAATTCTCCTCCGGCGGCACCGGCGCGTTCGCCGCGACAACCGGCGCGATCAAGGGCACCGTCGCCTTCATGGCGGCGATCATCGTCGCGATGATCGTCTCGAAGTGGAAGCTCGGGCGCATTTCGCCGATGCTGTGGATGTCGAGCATCCTCGTCCTCGGTTTCGGCGCGCTGACCATCTGGTTCCACGACGAGCGCTTCATCGTGATGAAGCCCACGATCATCTACGCCGCCTTCGCGGTGCTGCTGCTCGGCGGCTGGCTCCTCAAGAAGCCGATGCTCAAATATCTGCTGCAATCGGCGCTCGAGGGGGTGACCGAACGGGGCTGGCTGCTGCTGTCGCGCAACTGGGGCCTGTTCTTCGCCGCGCTCGGCGTCGCCAACCATGTGATGTACGAACTCATCCAGGCGAAGCAGATGAGTTTCGACCTCTGGCTGACGATCAAGGTCTGGGGCGTCACCGCCCTCTCCTTCCTCTTCACGCTGACGCAGGTGCCGGTGATGCTGAAGCACGGCCTTGCGGTTACCGAGGGCGCCGACAAGCAAGCTTGAGCCCGCCGCCACTCGCTGGCATATCCCCCTTCACGCTTCCGGGTCGCGCGGAGGCAAAACAGATGGAGGGGGACTATCATGGACAAATTTTTCGGTAATCTGCACGCCGTACTCGGCGCAGGCCTCGTACTTGCGATCATCCTGATGCTCGGTCTCAACGGCCAGAATTTCGAGGACGGGATCGCCGCGGGCAACGCGATCCTGCGCTGGCTGCACACCTTCTTCGGCATATTGTGGATCGGGCTGCTCTATTATTTCAACTTCGTGCAGATCCCGACGATGCCCAAGATCCCGGCCGAACTGAAACCCGCGGTGGGCAAGCATATCGCCCCGGCGGCGCTTTTCTGGTTCCGTTGGGCAGCACTGATCACGGTGCTGTTGGGACTCGCCATCGCTTTCCACGCCAAATATGCAATCCCGGCGCTGAGCTTCCAGGATCCGTACAAGCTGATCGGCGCGGGCATGTGGCTGGGCCTGATCATGGCGTTCAACGTCTGGTTCGTGATCTGGCCGAACCAGAAGAAGGCCCTCGGCATCGTCGAAGCCGACGATGCGACCAAGGCGGCCTCGGCCAAGACCGCGATGATCTTTTCGCGGACCAACACTTTGCTGTCGATCCCGATGCTCTATGCGATGGTGAACTTCAGCTGATGTGACGATCCTCCCTGTCGCGCAGCGATGGGGAGGTGGCAGCCCCCTTCGACTGCCTGCCTGCGGCAGTCGCTCAGGATAAACTGCGCCTTCGGCGCAGGGCTGACGGAGGGGCGATGGCGCACCGTCGCGGCCCCTCCACCACTGCTTCGCAGCGGTCCCCCTCCCCATGGCTTCGCCACGGGGAGGATTTACTTACCCTTCCACCGCCGCCTTGTGCATGCGGCCGTTGTGCACATAGTGCGCGACGCCCATCTGCATCCCCGCGGCCTGCGCATCGTCGATATCACGCACACGCCGCGCGGGCGATCCGGCCCAGAGCTCGCGGCCGGGAATCTCCTTGTGCTCGGTGAGCAACGCGCCCGCCGCAAGCATCGCGTCGCTGCCGATCACGCAACCGTTCATCACCGTCGCCTTGAGCCCGACGAAGGCGCGATCCGCCAATGTGCAGCCATGCACCATCGCCAGATGGCCGATCAGCACATCCTCGCCGATGATCGTGGGGTACCCCTCGGGCCGGTGCGGCATCGGACCGTCGCAATGCACGACGCTGCCGTCCTGGATATTCGAGCGCGCGCCGACGACGATATGGCTGACATCGGCGCGCAGCACGCAATTGTACCAGATGCTGACGTCGGGGCCGATCGTCACGTCGCCGATGATCCGGCATCCCGGCGCGATGAAGGCGCTGGGGTCGATCTGCGGCGCCTTGCCGTTCACGGCGATGATGCTGACGTCTTTATAGGTCATTCGCGCCTTCCGATAAGATGGCCCCACAGCAGGACCGGCAGGGTCGAGGCATAATCGTCGGTCCAGCGCTGGAAGCCTGCCCGCCGTTCGAGCGGCACCCACACGCCGTCGGCCTCGGCCTTTTCGCGCGGCTTCAGCCCGCCCGTCAACTGCTGCAACCGCGCAGATGTTGCGGTCAGCGCGACCCAGTTCGATCCGGTCAAGGCGCCGATGTCATCGCGACCACTGAGTTCGTCGGGCCGCGTGTCCATACGGATCGCCGCGGACCAGCCGCGCGCCCGCGCCTCGGTCGACAGCACCGGCTCGAGCTCAAAGAAGCGGTTCGAGATGTGGATCAGCAGCACCCCGCCCGGCTTCAGCGCGCGCGCATAGATGCCGATCGCCTCGGCGGTCAGCAGGTGCAGCGGGATCGCATCGGAAGAAAAGGCGTCGATCACCAATATGTCGAACTGCGCCGGCGGCAGCTTCGCGATCTGGAGCCGCGCGTCGCCGATCACGATCGGCACGTCGGGGGCGCATTCGCTGATGAAGGTGAATTTGGACGGGTCGCGCGCGATCTTCGCCATCGCCGGGTCGATCTCGAAGATCGTCCAGCGCTGGCCGGGCTTGCGATAGCAGGACAGCGTCCCGGCACCGAGGCCGACGAGGCCGACCGATGCCGTCGGGCCCGCCAGTTCCTCCGCCCGGTCGAGCGTCAGGCCGACCCCCGACTGGTGGCCGTAATAGGTCGTCGGTTCGAGCTGGTGGGGGGCGTCGGTACGCTGCAGCCCGTGGAGCGTCGTGCCGTGCGCCAACCGGCGCTGATGTTCGGCGGGATAATCGGTGACGGTGTAGACGCCGAAATAGCTGCGCACGCGATTGCCGGTAAAGCTTTCCTGCAGCGTGCCCCAGCCGCCGACCCCCAGCATCAGCATCGCGAGCGACAGGACGAAGGCCCATCGCCAGCCGATCACGAGCAGCCCGATGACGAAGAGCAGGATCCCCCACATCGCAACCTCGCCCTCGATCCGGCCGAGCCACAAATGCACCATCTTCCAGCAAGCGAAGGCGGCGACCCCCATAAGCGCGGCGACGATCGTCCGCGCGGTCGCGGGAGACAGCTTCGCCCATTTGTCCCAAGGGAACAAGGCCGGCAGCGGCAGCAGCATGGCGGCGGCGAGGACGAGCAACGGATGCTCATAGACCCAGTCGAACAGCAGCGGCGCGAACAGCGCCGCGAACAAGCCGCCAAGCACGCCGCCCGCCGACATGACGAGATAGAAGAGCGTCAGGTGCTGCGTTGCGGGGCGCAGATGATAGAGATAGCCGTGCAGCGCGACCGCGACGATGAACTGCATCGCAAGCGCCGCGAGCGCGACGAGCATCGTACCCCCGCTGGTGCTGAGCAACGCCAACCCGCCGACCGACAGCAGGACCGCGGGCGCGATCGTCGTGAAAACCTGCGTCAGGCGCTCAGCGGTCGAGAAGGCGATGACGAAGCTCAACAGGTAGAGACCGAGCGGCAGCACCCAGAGCAGCGGCATCGCGACGATGTCGGTGGTGAGATGCGTCGTCGTCGACAGCATCAGCCCCGACGGCACCGCCGCGAGCAGCAGCCAGTGGATCTGGCGGCGCAGCGTCGGGCGCGATTCGCCAGCAGTGACGCTTTCGGTCTCGTGGACCGCCTCGCCGCGCCAGCGCGCCGCGCCGCTTGCCGCGACGAGCAGCACCAGCACGCCATAGCCCGCAGTCCACAGCCAGCTCTGCGTCGCCAGCGGCATAGAGGGCTCGACCAGCGCCGGATAGCTGATCAGCCCCGCAAAGCTGCCGAGGTTCGACGCCGCATAGAGATAATAGGGATCGCCCGCGCGCGCGTCGGCGGCGAACCAGCGCTGCATCAGCGGCGCCTGCGCCGACACCGCGAAGAAGACGGGACCGATCGAGGCGAGCAGGAGCAGCGGAACCCAAAGCGCCTCCTGCCCCGGCGCGGGCGGCGCAAGGCTCGCAATGCCGATCGGCAGCCACAGCGCCGCGACGAGGAGCAGCGCGACATGGATCGTCGCCTGCCGCCGGACCG
Organism: Sphingopyxis sp. H073; assembly: GCF_001468395.1. Classification (GTDB taxonomy): domain Bacteria; phylum Pseudomonadota; class Alphaproteobacteria; order Sphingomonadales; family Sphingomonadaceae; genus Sphingopyxis. The sequence goes on from NZ_LNSG01000006.1 coordinate 238,985, forward strand.
CAAAACGGCCGAGCCAGTGCGCATAGGCATAGCCGCCGAGCAGCAGCGCCTGATAGACGAGCATCGCGCTGTTCCACACTGCGGGCGCGCCGCCGAGTTTCGGCAGCACCATGCGCGCGACCATCGGCTGGACCTGAAAGAGCAGGAAACTGCCGACGAGGATCGTCAGCACGAACAGCCAGCGGCGCGGGCTCGATGCTTCGCGGTTCGTCATGCTGCGGCCTTGGTCCTCGCTATCGAATAGGTGACATGCCGGCGCAGCGGATCGCCCTCCGCCAGCTTTGGATGATCGAAATCCAGCCCCGCCCGATAGGCCATGCCGAGCCGCTCCATCACCGCGCGGCTACGCCCATTGCCTTCCCAGGTGATCGCCCAGAGGTCGTCGTCGTCGGGAAGATGCGCCAGCGCCCAGTCCGCCGCGCCGCGCGCCGCCTCGCTCGCATAGCCCGCACCCCAGGCGTCGCGCGCGAGCCGCCAGCCGAGTTCGGCCTTGCCCGCGACCGGGCCTGCGCTGCCCCGTATCACCCCGCACCAGCCGATCAGCCGCGCGTCCTCCTTGCGTTCGAGCGCCCAAAATGTGTGACCATGCTCCGCCTCGATCGCGCGGACCCGCCCGATCAGCGCCGCCGTCTCGTCCATGTCGAGCGGCGGGCCGAGCGTCGCCATCACATCGGGATCGCTGCAAATCTGCTGGAACGGCGCGATGTCCTCGTCGCGCCACGACCGCATGATCAGTCGCGCGGTCTCGATCATGCGCCGAGCAGCCGCGCGGCGTGCAGGGCGTGATAGGTCAGCACCCCCGACGCGCCCGCGCGGCGGAATGCAAGCAGGGTTTCGAGCACCAGCGCGTCGCGGTCGCCCGCGCCTACCGCCGCTGCCGCCTCGATCATCGCATATTCGCCCGACACCTGATAGGCATAGACCGGCACGGCGAAATGCTCCTTCACCGCGCGCACGACGTCGAGATAGGGCAGACCGGGCTTCACCATCACGCTGTCGGCACCCTCGGCGAGATCCTGCTCGACCTCGCGCAGCGCCTCCTCAACGTTCGCCGGGTCCATCTGGTAGGTCTTCTTGTCGCCCTTGAGCAGCCCGCGCGAGCCGACCGCATCGCGGAACGGGCCATAGAAGGCCGAGGCATATTTGGCCGCATAGCTCATGATCTGGACATGACCGAAACCCTCGGTCTCCAGCGCCTCGCGGATCGCGCCGACGCGGCCGTCCATCATGTCCGACGGCGCGATGATGTCGGCGCCCGCGCGCGCCTGATTCAGCGCCTGCCCGACCAGCACCTCGACCGTCTCGTCGTTGAGGACATAGCCCGTGTCGCCGATCAGCCCGTCCTGTCCATGGCTGGTATAGGGGTCGAGCGCGACGTCGGTGAGGACGCCGATGTCGTCGCCGAGCGCCTGCTTGATCGCGGCGGTCGCTCGGCACATCAGATTGTCGGGGTTGAGCGCTTCGGCGCCGTCCTCGCTCCGCAGCGCGGGCTCGGTGTAGGGGAACAGCGCAAGGCACGGGATGCCGGCGGCGGCGGCTTCCTTCGCGCGGTCGACGATCCGGTCGACCGACCAGCGCGACACGCCCGGCAGGCTCGCGATCGGCTCCTCGGCGCCGTCGCCGGGACAGACGAAGAGCGGCCAGATCAGGTTCGACGGCGTCAGGTGATGCTCGCGCACCATCGCCCGGCTCCAGCCGGTGCGGCGCGTGCGGCGGAGACGCAGGTCGGGAAAGGGGGCATGAGTCATGCCGCGTGCATAGCGGCGCCGAGCCCGAGGGCAAATGGATATTGGTGCGCGCGGGGCGCGGTCAGATGCCGCCGCCGACCCGCTTCTCTGCGACGTCGGCGAGCGAACCGAGCTTGGGGCCCTCGGCAGGCTTCGCCACGACCGCCGACATCGCGGCGCCCGGCGCGACCGAGGTGAGCTGGCGGATGCGCGCGCGGAAGTCGGCGAGCGCCTTGCCCTCGAGCTGCGCGCGCGTCACAAACGCGACCGACATTGGATTGACCGGGACGCCGTTGCGATAGACCTCGTAATGGAGGTGCGGACCCGTCGACAGGCCGCTCGACCCGATATAGCCGATCACCTGCCCGCGCGAGACATGCTGGCCCGGACGCACCGCGATACGGCTCATATGGCCATAGCCGGTGCCGAGCCCGCCGCCATGGCTGAGCTTGACATAATTGCCGAAGCCACCCGTGCGGCCGGCGATCGACACGAAGCCGTCGCTGACGGCATAGATGGGGGCGCCATAGCCGCCCCCGAAATCGACACCGCTGTGCATCCGGCGATAGCCGAGGATCGGATGGCGGCGCATCCCGAAGGTCGAGGTCACGCGCCCATTGGTCGGGCGGACCATGCCGCCGCGCTGTTCGCCGACGCCCGATGCCTCGAACCATTGTGTGCGGCCGTCGACAGTCCATTCGATCATCGACAGCTTCGCCTTCCCGCCGCGGACGAGACCCGCGTAGAGCAGCTTTCCGGTCTCGCTCTCGCCCGTTTCGGCGCGGCGATGGTCGACGATGATGTCGAACTGGTCGCTCGACCGTATGTCGCTGCCGACCGAAATCTGGCGGCCGATGACGCGGAGGTACGACTGGATCACCTCGGGCGAGGCGCCTGCCGCGCGCGCCGAGCGATAGAGGCTGCCGCCGACCGTGCCGCGGATGCGCAGCGGGGTCGAATCGACCGCGATCGGGATGCGGCGCATGACGAGGCGGCCGCCCTCTCGCTCCATCTCGATCCGAAGGTCGAAGCGCGCGCGCATCGCGAGCGCGTCGACCGGGCGCGGCATGGTGCGCGCGGCGCGGCGGCCGAGGATCAGGTCGACGCGCGTGCCCGGCGCGATGTCGGCAAGCGGGACGGCGCTCGACACCTGCGCCGCGATCGCCTGCGCGTCGCCGCTGCCGACGCCCGAGCGTTCGAGCACGCGGGCGAAGCTGTCGCCTGCCCCCAGGGTTGCGGTCAATTCGATCTGCGGGCGTTCGGGGGTCTGGGCGAGCGGGCGAACGGCGTCGGTCGCCGCCATGTGGCGGCCGGTGTCGCCGCCGAATGCCAGCGGCACGATCATCTGCGCGCGGGCTTCGTTAAAATCGGCGGCGTCGAGCGCAGGCGCCCGCACCGACAGCGGCTTGACGCCGGGGAAGGTCGAAATGGCCGCGCCGCACAGCAGGGTCAGCGTCGCGAGGCCGCGCCACCAATCCTGCGAACCGATATCGGCGCCGAGATCGGGAACAAGGTCGAGATGCGCCAGCCGGTCGCGCCACGACAGCGGTTCGGGATCGGCGCGCACGGGGCGAAACGGAATTGCCTGCGCCATCGACAGCACGGCCGTATTGCCGGACATAACCGCAATGGGCTCGTGACCCGATATGGGTTCGTGGCGCTGGAACAAAAAATGCAACCCCCGCTCGACGGGCCTCCCTTTGACCCGGCCGCCGAATGATCTTTTCGGCCCGCTGTCTGTAAAGAAAGGTCGTTAAAGTCAATTTAATGGCTGGGTATCGCGGGAGTCCTGCGGTGGGCCGTGGCGGCGGCGCGATGCGGTGTGTCGCGCGCGGAAAAATGCGCGCTCGCCTGCACCGTCCGACGATCGGCTGTTGCGCGGCGGGCGCGAGCGTGTCAGCGTGGCGCCAACGACAATGACGTCCTTCTCTTCCACTCCGGTCAAGGCTGTCCTTGGCCCCACCAACACCGGCAAAACCCATTTGGCGGTCGAGCGCCTGACCGCCCATGCGAGCGGCATGATCGGCTTCCCGCTGCGCTTGCTGGCGCGCGAGGTTTACGACCGCGTCGTCGCGATCAAGGGCGCGGCCGAGGTTGCGCTGGTGACGGGCGAGGAGCGCATCATGCCGCCGGGCGCGCGCTACCTGCTCGGGACGATGGAGGCGTTGCCGGTCGACCGCGACGTCGCCTTCGTCGGCATCGACGAGGTCCAGCTCGGCGCCGATCCCGAGCGCGGCCATGTCTTCACCGACCGCCTTCTGCGGGCACGCGGGCGCGAGGAGACGATGATCCTCGGCTCGGCGACGACCAGGGGTCTGGTCCGCAGCCTCGTTCCCGAGGCCGAAATCGTCACGCGCCCGCGTTTCTCGACCTTGAGCTATGCCGGGACGTCGAAACTGTCGCGGCTGCCAAAACGATCGGCGATCGTCGCCTTCTCGGCCGAAGAGGTTTACGCGATCGCCGAAATGCTCCGCCGCTTTTCGGGCGGCGCAGCGGTCGTGATGGGCGCGCTCAGCCCCAAGACGCGCAATGCGCAGGTCGCGATGTTCGAGGCGGGCGAGGTCGACTATCTCGTCGCGACCGATGCGATCGGCATGGGGCTCAACCTCGACGTCCAGCATGTCGCCTTCGCAAGCCTGCAGAAATTCGACGGACGCCGGCTTCGCCGCCTGACGATTTCCGAAATGGCGCAGATCGCAGGGCGCGCGGGTCGCCACCAGCAGGACGGCAGCTTCGGCACCGTCGGCCTGCCGCAGGGCGGCTTCACGCCCGAGGAAATCCTGGCGATCGAGGGACATCATTTCCCGCCGCTCGCCAGCCTGTTCTGGCGCAACCCGACCCCGCGCTACGACACGCTCGACGTGCTGCTCGCGGATCTTGCGCAGCCGCCGGGGCAGCCGACATTGCGCCCCGCGCCCGAGGCGGTCGACATCGCGGTCCTGAAGCATCTTGCCGGCGACATGGAAGTGCGGATGCGCGGGAACGAGCCCGAAGCGGTCGCGCGCCTGTGGGACGTCTGCGGCCTCCCCGATTTCGAGCAATTGGGCGCCGAGCATCACAGCCGTACCGTGCTGAGGCTCTGGCAATGGCGGACGAGCGGCGACGGGATGATCGATCCCGACTGGTTCGCCAAACGCCTCGCGCGGCTCGACGACACCGACGGCGACATCGACCAGCTCGCGAGCCGCATCGCCGCGGTCCGCACGCTCTGTTTCATCGCGCAGCGCGGCGACTGGATCGCGGGCGGCGCCGGATGGACCGAGCGGACGCAGGATCTCGAATCGCGCCTGTCGGATGCGCTGCACGCCGCGCTCGCCCAGCGTTTCGTCGACCGCCGCCTCGCGCTGCTGATCCGCGACGCGGGGCAGCGTCACGCCTCGCTTCCCGTCGCGGTCGCCGTCGACGGCACCGTCGCGGTCGACGGCGAGCCGATCGGCACGCTCAAGGGTTTTTCGTTCAAGGTCGATGCGCGGGCGCGGGCAAGCGACCACCGCCTGCTCCTTGCCGCGGCGGAAAAGCATCTGCGCAGCGAACTCGCGCGCCGCGCCGCGACCTTGGCCGCAGGCGAGGATAATGCGCTGTCGCTCGTCAGCGAAGCCGGCGGCGCGCCGCGCCTCGCCTGGCACGGACACATCGTCGCGACGCTCGCGCGCGGGCCGACGCTCGTCCAGCCCGCGATCCAGATCGACGCATCGCTGCGCCGCCTCGAGCCGCAGCAGGTTCAGGCGATCTCGGAGCGGTTGCAGATTTTCGTCGCGCAGCAGCTTGCGCGCCACGCGGGGCCGCTCGCCACGATGGGAGAAGCCGCGGGCGACCTCTTCACCCCGCCGCGCGTCCGCGCGCTGCTCGCCGCGCTCGTCGATGGCGGCGGCACCGTCCCGCGCGCCTCGGTCGAAGCGCAGCTCGAGGTGATGAGCGCCGAAGAGCGGCCGCAGCTCCGCAAGCTCGGCCTGACCATCGGCTCGCTCGACATCTTTCACCACCAGCTTCTGAAGCCCGAGGCGGTGCGCTGGCGCGCCGCGCTGCTCGCAGCGCAGCAGGGCGAGAGCGTGCCCGCCCTGCCGCCGCAGGGCGCGGTGCTGCAAAAGACCGGCAGCCACACCGGGCTGCGCATCGCCGGCTTCCGCCGCTGCGCCGCGGGCTGGCTGCGCATCGACATGGCCGAGCGGCTCGCGCGTCAGGCGCACGCCGCGCGCATCCAGGCGGCGGCGATCCCCGGCAAGGCGCGTGCGGGCGACGACGACCATCATGACGGGCATCATGCCGACGACGGCCATGACGCCACCGCCGCCTCGCCGCCGGGGTTCGCGATCGACCCCGCGCTCGCCACCTCGCTAGGCCTCGACGAGGAGACGCGCCGCGCCCTGCTGCAAAGCTTCGGCTTCCGCACCGTCGGCGACCCGGCGCTGCAACGCTGGCGCTGGGCGGGGCTCAAGCATCCCGACAAGCGTCAGCGCCGCAAGCATGGTAAGGAACAACCGCACGAAAACACCGCCGCCGCCAAGGGTAAGGCAGAGCGCTCGCACGCCAAGCAGGCCAGCGGCCGGCGACCGAAGCATGGCCAGAAGCCCGGTCAGAAGCATGGAATCCCGGCCCCCGCCAACGCCGCGCCGCGCTCGCCGCGCCCCGACCGCCCGCAACGGCGCGGCCCGTCGCCGCACAGCCCGTTCGCGGGCCTCGCCGCGCTGCTCGCCGACGTGCGCAAGGATTGACGGCGCGCCGATGGCCAGTCCCGGCGCCGCAGGAAGCATCCGGCTCGACAAGCTGCTCTGGTATCTGCGCTTCGCGCGCTCGCGCAGCATCGCGCAGGCGATGGTGACGGCGGGACATATCCGCCTCGACGGCCGCCGCATCACCCGCCCCTCGGCCGCGGTCCATGCCGGTGCAACGCTGGTGCTGCCGGTCGGCGAGCGCATCGAGGTGATCCGCCTCCTCACCCTCCCCGGGCGCCGCGGCCCCGCGCCCGAAGCGCAGGCCTGCTATATCCGGCTCGATGCCGGAGCACCCGTCGCCTCCATCTGAGCTATCGGCGGCGAAGGAAAAGCTGTCGCCCGAAACCGGCGCCGTTGGCCTACAGAATGAGAGTGATTCGCAACTGTCGCTTTGCGTTGACGCGCCGCGTTCGCGCGGCATAGAGGCGGGTCGAACGATCATCCGGACGGCAAGGGTGCCGCCGGCCAAGGGAGCAAAAGCCCATGACCTATGTTGTGACGGACGCCTGCATCCGGTGCAAATATATGGACTGCGTCGAGGTCTGCCCCGTCGACTGTTTCTATGAGGGCGAGAATATGCTCGTCATCAATCCGAACGAGTGCATCGACTGCGGCGTGTGCGAACCCGAATGCCCCGCCGAAGCGATCCTGCCCGACACCGAAAGCGGTCTCGAAAAGTGGCTCGAAGTGAACAGCAAGTTCAGCGCCGAATGGCCGAACATCACGGTCAAGAAGGACAGCCCCGCCGACGCCGACGAATGGAAGGGCGTCGAGGGCAAGTACGAGAACCATTTCTCCGCCGAGCCCGGCGAAGGCGACTGATCGCCGCACCGGCGGCAAGGCAAAAGGGGCGGGTCATTCCCGCCTCTTTTCTTTTTCGGGTTGGTGTCCCGCGCTCCCTTTTGGTCAATTGCGGACGCTCAGAATATCGTCACCCTGAACTTGTTTCAAGGTCCATGGTCTGCCGTTTCCTTCAGCGCGGCATAGAATTAGAGCGCCGGCCATGGATGCTGAAACAGCGAGGCCATCGCCGCAGCCAGCATGACGAGCAGGTAAAGACAGCTCCGCACCCCGCAGCCGACATAGAGGCGGCACACCGTAATCCGTGCCCCAACAATTTGCCCCCTTGAAACGCTCCGTCTTGCCGCCGATGTAGGGCGACGGAGGGGCAGCCCGCCGGTCCTCGGCGCGGCAACCCGATAAATGTAAGGACTTAATCCCGATGATCGATCCGCTGGCCGCCCTTGTTCCCGTCGTCGTCGAACAGACGAGTCGCGGCGAACGCAGCTTCGACATTTTCTCGCGCCTGCTGCGCGAACGGATCGTTTTCGTCACCGGCGAGGTCGAGGACAATATGGCCTCGCTGATCGTCGCACAGCTCTTGTTCCTCGAATCGGAAAATCCGAAGAAGGACATCTATATGTATATCAACTCGCCGGGCGGCGTCGTCACGGCGGGCATGGCGATCCACGACACGATGCAATATATCCGTCCGCGCGTCGGCACGGTGTGCATCGGCCAGGCCGCCTCGATGGGCAGCTTCCTGCTCGCGGCGGGCGAGCCCGGGATGCGCGTCGCGCTGACCAATGCGCGCGTGATGATCCACCAGCCGTCGGGCGGCGCGCGCGGCATGGCATCGGACATCGAGATCCAGGCCAAGGAAATCCTGCGCATCCGCAAGCGGATGAACGACCTCTATGTCAAATATACCGGCAAGTCGCTGAAAGAGATCGAGAAGGCGATGGACCGCGACACCTTCCTCGAGGCCGACGAAGCCAAGACCTTCGGCCTCGTCGACCATGTGTACGACCGCCGTCCGGGCCTGCCCGGCGATGAGTCGCCCAAGGAAATCAGCGAAGGCCCGACGCCCTGAGCAACGCGCGGCGCGCCCGGATCAAGCAACGCAGAACCGTCAGTAACCGCGTTTCTTGACGGCTCTTTCGCCGACCTGTGCCAGACCGGACATTGTACCCATGTCACCCAATTGCCATATTGTAATTGGGTGGCCGGGGATTAGGATAAAGGAATCGGCGCCCCATTTGGGTCCGCCAGAGGATATTATATGACCAAATTGAGCGGCTCGGACAGCAAGAGCACTCTTTACTGCTCCTTCTGCGGCAAGTCGCAGCACGAAGTCCGCAAGCTGATTGCCGGACCGACCGTGTTCATCTGCGACGAATGCGTCGAGCTTTGCAACGACATCATCCGCGAAGAGATCAAGGGCGGGGTCGCCGCGCGCAAGGACGGCGCGGTACCGACGCCGCTGGAAATCTGCCAGCATCTCGACGCCTATGTGATCGGCCAGAACAAGGCCAAGCGCGTGCTGTCGGTCGCGGTCCACAACCATTACAAGCGCCTCGCCAACTCGGGTCGCGGCGAAGACGTCGAACTCGCGAAGTCGAACATCCTGCTCGTCGGCCCGACGGGCAGCGGCAAGACCCTGCTCGCGCAGACGCTCGCGCGTTTTCTCGACGTGCCCTTCACGATGGCCGACGCGACGACGCTCACCGAGGCGGGCTATGTCGGCGAGGATGTCGAGAATATCATCCTGAAGCTGCTCCAGGCCAGCGACTATAATGTCGAAAAGGCGCAGCGCGGCATCGTCTATATCGACGAGATCGACAAGATCAGCCGCAAGGCCGAAAACCCGTCGATCACCCGCGACGTGTCGGGCGAAGGCGTGCAGCAGGCGCTGCTCAAGCTGATGGAAGGCACGACCGCCAGCGTTCCGCCGCAGGGCGGCCGCAAGCATCCGCAGCAGGAATTCCTGCAGGTCGACACGACGAACATCCTGTTCATCGCCGGCGGCGCCTTCGCCGGCCTCGAAAAGATCATCGGCGACCGCCTGCAGGGCAAGTCGATCGGTTTCGGCGCGCATGTCGCCGGGCCCGACGAACGCCGCGCGGGCGAGGTGCTGAAGAATATCGAGCCCGAGGATCTGCTGAAGTTCGGCCTGATCCCCGAATTCGTCGGCCGCCTGCCGGTCATCGCGACGCTCGAGGATCTCGACATCGACGCGCTGGTCAAGATTCTGGGCGAGCCCAAGAACGCGCTGGTCAAGCAGTATAAGAAGCTGTTCGACCTCGAGGAAGTGTCGCTGACCTTCACCGACGATGCGCTCATCGCGGTCGCGAAAAAGGCGATCGAACGCAAGACCGGCGCGCGCGGCCTCCGCTCGATCGTCGAGGCGATCCTGCTCGACACGATGTTCGACCTGCCCGACCTCACCGACGTCGTCGAGATCGTCGTCGACAAGGACGTCGTCGAAGGCCGCAAGGATCCGGTGCGCGTCTATGCCGACAAGGCAAAGGAAGCCGGCGACGCCGCCTGAGTCGCGACCGCCTTTTCCGGACATGACGGGGTGCCGCGCGCAATGCGCGGCGCCCCTTTTTGTTGCATTGCAGCAACAGTTCGCCAAAAAAAAGCCGCTCACCCTGTGGATAGTTTGGCTTGGGTCACGAAAATTCGCGCTTTTTTAGCCTTTCACCGGCCGCGCCTCCCCTCCCGGCTTGCACTGTCACAATTGCTGTCACAATCGTGCCACATGCGGGCTTCAGGGGCGCTCGCAGGTCAGGGGCGCCCTTTGTCGCGCGTCTGCCGAACGCACCACCAAGGGGACATCCTGAAATGAAATTCCGCCATACGCTCGCCGCCAGCGCCGCGCTGATTCCGGTCGCGCTGCTCTCCACCCCGGCTTTCGCCCAGTCGACCGGTTCGCAGGACTTCGAAAACGAAATCGTGGTCACTGGCACGGCCACCAACCGCGGCGTCGCCGGCGTCCAGACGCCCGACACCACCAAAGCGAAAGCCGTCCTGACGCAGGAGTTCATCGAACGCCAGGCGCCCGGCCAGACGATCAACGACATCATCAACCAGCTTCCGGGCGTCAGCTTCCAGAACAACGACCCCTTCGGCTCGGCGGGCGGCAAATTGTCGATCCGCGGCTTCGACAACACCCGCATCAACCAGACGTTCGATGGTATTCCGCTGAACGACTCGGGTAACTATGCGCTCTATTCGAACCAGCAACTCGACCCCGAGCTGATCGAGCAGGTCAACGTCAACCTCGGCTCGACCGACGTCGACAGCCCGACCGCCGCGGCCTCTGGTTCGACCGTCAACTATCGCACGCGCACGCCGGGCGAAGAGTTCGGCGTCAAGCTGGTCGGCTCGGCCGGCGACTTTGGCTTCTTCCGCATCTTCGGCATGATCGACAGCGGCGTCCTGACCCCTTGGGGCACGCGCCTGTTCATCTCGGCAAGCAACGCAGAGAATGACACGGTGTTCGGCAACGAAGACCAGCCGGCCTACGCCGCGACGCCGACCACGGCAGCGCGCGCTGCGATCGATTCGCGCACCGGCAAGATCCACAAGCAGCAGTATAACGCCAAGCTTTATCAGCCGATCGGCGATGACGGCGACTTCGTTGCGATCTCTGGCCACTACAACCAGAACCGCAACAATTTCTTCGGTTCGGTCGGCCTTCGCGACGTCCATAACATCGCGTCGAACTTCGTCCCGAACATCTTCCCGCAGAGCAAGGACGACCGTGACTATGGCATCGCCAAGTGCACGATCAACTCGGCCGCGCGCCCGGGTCAGGCAGACGTTGCCAACAGCTGCGGCTCGACGTTCGACGAGCGGTACAACCCCTCGAATACCGGCAATATCCGCGTCAACTCGCGCTTCACGCTGGCGCAGGGCCTCGTCCTGACGGTCGACCCCAGCTTCCAATATGTGAAGGCGAACGGCGGCGGCACGGTCGTCGGCCAGGAAGCGCGCCGCGACGTCAACCCGACCGGCGGCGCCGCAAACTGCAACACCACGCCGAACAGCGCGACGGTGAGCTGCCAGATGGGCTATATCGGCGGCACTCCCTATTATGGCCGCGATCTCAACGGCGACGGCGACCTGCTCGACACCGTCCGCGTCCTCGCGCCCAGCCAGACGCAGACCCGTCGCTACGGCGTCATCGCCGGTCTGCGCTATGAGCTGAACGACGAACACACGTTCCGCGTGTTCTACAGCCTCGACCGCGCACGCCACCGCCAGACCGGCGAAACGGGTTTCCTGCAGGCCAATGGCAAGCCCTTCGACGTCTTCCCGGTCAACGACCCGCTGGCCGATGCGTCGGGCAACGTCCTGCAGAAGCGCGACCGCAAGTCGATCGCGACGCTGAACCTCGTCGGCGGCGAATATCGCGGCGAATTCGGCGCCCTGACCGTGCAGGTCGGCGGTTCGTACAAGATGTTTAAGCGCGACCTGAACAACTATTGCGCGACCTCGAGCGCGACCGGCTTCGTCGAATGCTTCGGCACGAACACCGCTGGCCTGCAGGCCTGGCTGGCAGCGAACCCGACCGTCACCATCGCCCCTGGCGTCACCGCGCCGGTGCAGGGTCCGCAGCAGCGCATCCGCAAGTATAACAAGTTCACGCCGAACGTCGGCCTGACCTTCGACGCGACGGGCGACATCAGCATCTTCGCCAACTATTCGAAAGGCGTTCAGGTCCCGGGTACGGACAATCTCTACAACGCCTTCTATTTCCCGACGGACACCGATCAGGCGAATCCGAAGCCCGAAACCACCGACAATTTCGACGTCGGCGTCCGTTACTCGACGAGCAAGGTCCAGGCGCAGATCGGTCCCTGGTACACGATCTTCCACGATCGTCTCGCTTCGTCGTTCGATCCCGAGACCGAGCGTAACGTTTACCGTAACCTCGGCCGCGTCGACAAATATGGCATCGACGCCAGCGTCTCGTACCGCCCGATCCCCGAACTCTCGGTCTATGCCTTCGGTTCGTACCTGAAGTCGGAAATCAAGGACAATGTCCGTCTCGGCACGTGCGCCGCGGCCGACGTCGCAGCGGGCTTCTATGGCTGTACGGCGGTTGGCCAGCAGTCGTTCGCGCTGACCAAGGGCAAGCGCGAATCGGGTTCGCCGACCTACACCTTCGGCGGTCGCGCCCAGGGCCAGCTCGGCCCGGTCGAACTCGGCGTGCAGGTGAAGCGCACCGGCCCGCGTTACGTCAACGACCAGAACACGCCGCTGTACCAGACGGTCAATGGCGTCGCCAACACGGTCGTCTATGGTGCGAAGGCGCCGGCCTACACGCTGGTCGATCTCGACGCCCGTCTGAACCTCGACTGGGCGGGCTTCGGCGACAAGGTCTATTTCCAGCTCAACGTGTCGAACCTGTTCGACAAGCTCTATGTCGGCGGCTTCGACGGCCAGCTTGCGAACAACTCGGTGCCGTTCGTCCAGATCGGTTCGCCGCGGACCTTCATCGGCTCGATCGTCGTCGGCTTCTAGGCCCCAACGAACGACCAGGAAATCGGGCGCGGGAGGAAACTCCCGCGCCCTTTTTCTTTTGCGGCTATCGACCGGAGGTCGACATCTTCCCATCGTCACCCTGAACTTGTTTCAGGGTCCATGGTCTGCCGTTTCCTTCGGCGCGACGCCGGACGAACGCTCGGTCCATGGATGCTGAAACAAGTTCAGCAGGACGTGAACTGAAAGGCTGGAATCCACCCCGATGCCGCCAAAAGCAGCTCGACCGGCCGGAGCGGCAGGCGGTTCAGTCCGCGGCGATCCGGCGCGCGGTGTCTTGCACAAGCGCGATCATGTTGGGGACGCCCTGCGTGCGGTTCGACGAGAGCTGGCGCGTGAGGTCGAAGGGGGCGAGCGCGGCGGCGACGTCCATCGCCGCGACTTCGGCCGCCGGGCGGTCCTGCACCGCCGCAAGGACCAGCGCGACGATCCCCTTGGTGATCGCGGCATTGCTGTCGGCGAGGAAATGGAGCCGCCCGCCGTCCTGCGGTACCGGATAAACCCAGACGCTGGCCGAACAGCCGCGGACCAAGGTCGCGTCGGTCTTGAGCGCGTCGGGCATCGGCTCGAGTTCCCGGCCTAGCTCGATCAGCAGGCGATAGCGATCGTCGCCGTCGAGAAAGTCATATTCTTCGAAGATGTCGGTCAGGCTGCGCATGGCGGCGCCAGTGGCAGATTTGGGGGGCGGAGGAAAGGGCTTTGCCCCTCGCTTCAACACTCGCCATGCTGGCTGCGGCCATGGTTTCGCTGTGTCAGCATACATGGCCCCCCGCTCTCGATATTCGCCGCGCTTGGGGGGCTCCGGCCATGGGCCCTGAAACAAGTTCAGGGTGACCATGAGAAATGGGTGGTTACAGATCGACCCCCGCCGCGATGGCTTCGAGCTTGCGCAGCCGTTCCTTGAGGTCGGCGATCTCGATCCGCGATCCGGCGTGCGGGACGGAGGGGTCGTTCGCCGCGGGACCGTGGCCCGCCGCGAGTTCCTCGCGCTTCAGTTGGATCCAGTCGCGCCAGCCGCGGAGCGCAGCAAGGCTGATAATCGACAGCGCCGACAGCGCGACCGCCGCCGTGATCAGGTTGGTGGCGAGGTCAGACGTCATGGTGCCCATGGGTTGGCTCCTTCTTCGTCAAGGTCTCAGGGGAGGGACCGGTCGCGCAGGCTCTCGATTTCCTGGTCGAGCGTGACCGCGCGGTTATTGTCGGTGGCGATGCGTTCGAGCACCTGGATGCGCTCCTTGAGCGCGCGGATCTCTGCCTGCAGCGCCCTAGTCTCGGCTTCGGTCGCGGCGTTGTTCGCGACATAGACTTCATTACCGTGGCGATCGCGGCGCACGCCATATTTCGCGCGGACGATGCTGCCGATGGTCACGATGAGGACGATGCCGATGACCATTTCAAAGGGGTTCATGGGGGGATCCTTTCGCTTGTTTCTTGTTGTTGTGGTCTTTTGTCGGTGTCAGTTGAGCGGCGCGTCGCGCAGCTTTTCGATCTCTTCGGCGACATCGACACCGCGATCGGTGGCAATGCGTTCGAGGACGCGGACGCGGGCTTCGAGCCGTTCGGTCTGCGCCGCATATTGCGCCGCCTTCTCGGCGGTCATTTCCGACTGCTTTTCGATCATCTTCTGCTGGTGCTTGGTCCAGATGAACAGCCCCCCGACGATGAACGGCGCGAGCGGGATCAGCGCGTAGATCATATTTTCCATGATATGTTCCTCAGTTCGCGGGGCGCCGCAGCGCCTCGATCTCATGGCTCAGCCGATGCCCCTCGTCGGTGACGATGCGCTCGATCACTGCAAGGCGGTCCTTGACCGAACCCAGTTCGGCGCGGAGCTGGGCATTTTCCTGGCTGACCAGCTTGACGCGCTCGATCGTCTCGTCGCTCGTCTTGGGATAGATCGCCTTGCCCCAGCTGTTTTCGAGCGGATAGCCGTTCTTGACGCGAAGCCAGGTGGTGAAGACCCAGCCGCCGACCCCGGCCAGGCCGACGATGGCGGCAACGGGGGCGATGGTGTTGAGCAATACGAGATCCATTGTCGTCTATCCTCTCAGCGCAGACGGTCGATCTGGTCGGCGAGCTGCGCGGCCTGGCCGTGATTGTCGGTCGCGATGCGTTCGAGCACCGAGATGCGTTCCTCGAGCCGGCCGATCTGGCCGACGAGTCTGGCATTCTCCTCCGTGAGCAGCGTGATTTTTCGATCAGCGTCGACGTCGGTTCGATGAACCGTGCCGCCCCATTCATTCTCAACGGGATAGCCGTGCTTGGCGCGGATCCAGGTGGTGAACATCCAGCCGCCGATCGACAGGGCGATGATGGCGAGGACGAAAGCAGGACCACCGAAGTTCATTCTTATTCTCCCTGTTGCCCGTCAGTCGATCTGCGCGCCGATTACCGGAGAGCGTCGATCTCGTCGGCGAGACGGCGGTTGTGGCTGGTGTAGTAGAGCTCGATGTCGGCGAGCCGGCGGTCGATGTCGCGAAAGCGCGAGCGGATGTCGCGGGTCGAGGCGCTGGGGTTCGAGCGCACGCCCTGCCAGAACTTCGCCTCCTCGTTCGATCCGTAGAGCGCGAAGGGCTTGGGCGTCCCCATCCAGGCGACCATCCAGTAGGCGATCAGCGTCCAGGGGAACCCGCCCATCAGGGTCAGGAGGACCGCGCCGACGCGAACCCAGAGGACGTCGATCCCGCTATAATCCGCGATCCCGGCGCACACACCGCTCCACTTGGCGTTCTGTTTGTCGAGGTAGAATTTCGTGCGGCTGGCAGACATCTTCAGTTCCTCCGGCTCGTGCTGTTGTTTTCGAGTTGCGCCAGCTCTTCATCGCTCCGCACCGAAGGGCGGAAGTCGGGATGGTCGGCGCTGATGATGCGTTCGACGGTGTGCAGGCGGTTTTCGAGCCGGCGCGCCGTGTCGTAGAGTTCGTCGAGCAGCTGCTCATCCTCTCCGGTCAGCGTCTTGGCCTGCTTCCACTTGGTGATGTAGTGGAGGATCAGCCAGGGCAGACCGAGGAAGAGGGTGCCAATGACGATCGGGACAATGATCACTTCTTCCATCGGTCCGGCTCCTTACTTCTTGCCCTGCGCGGCCTTCAGCGCGGCGAGTTCGTCGGCGACCTTGTCGGCGGCCTGCAGGTCGGCGATTTCCTCGTCGAGCGACTTCTTGTAGCCGAGACCGAGCGCATCGGCGCGGCCTTCGGCTTCGTCGACGCGGCGTTCGAGGATCTCGAAGCGCGAGAAGGCATCCTGGACGCGGTCGCCATTAGTCATCTCGCGCAGCTTATAGCGGTTCTCGGCGCTTTCGAGGCGGTTGACGACGCTCGACTGGCGCGCGCGCGCTTCGCTCAACTTCTTCTGCAGCTTGGCGATATCGGCTTCATAGCCCTGCAGCGCGTCGTCGAGGACGGCGATCTCGGCCTTCAGCTTGTCGGCCATGTCGCCGGCCTTCTGCTTTTCGACGAGGGCGGCAGTGGCGAGATCTTCGCGGTCCTTCGACAGCGCGAGTTCGGCCTTTTCCTTCCAGCTGTCCTGCAGGCTTTCGAGCTTGGCGATGTGGCGGCGCATTTCCTTCTGGTCCGCGATCGTGCGGGCGGCAGAGGCGCGGACTTCGACGAGCGTTTCGTTCATCTCGAAGATGATCTGGCGGATCATCTTTTCGGGATCTTCCGCGCGGTCGAGCAGGTCGGTGACGTTGGCGGCGATGATGTCGCGGGTCCGTGAGAAAATACCCATTTGGAAACTCCTGTCGAAACTTGGTCCTAAGAAATGCTGGTGCCGGGGCGGGGCAAGGGGGGAGAGTGCCCCGGCACCAGTGTTCGGTCAGGCCAGATGGCTGACCGCCGGGGTTGCCGCAGCGATGTCGTAAAGGACTTTCGGCTGGTCGATCACGCCGACGAAAATAGCCAGCGCTCCGAACGCGCTGAGCGCGAAGGTGGCGGCTTGGGCAAACATCGTCTTCATGGGTTCTACCTTCCCTTTTTCGCTGCACCGGAGCGATGTGCGCCGGCTCGTGAATATCATTGCAGGAGGCGTGCCAATTGCCCGCAATGGCAGAAAAGCGCCAAACTTGACGCAGAAACCTGGCCTCGCCGCGAATTGACTTGCCATTCAGCGGGAAAATTTGCCAATGATTGGGAATGGAACGCGAAACGCAGTTCATCGGCCAGTCGGCGGCCTTTCAGGATGCGGTCGACCGCGCGAGCCAGGCGGCGACGCTCGACCGCCCGGTGCTCGTGATCGGCGAGCGCGGCACCGGCAAGGAACTGATCGCCGAACGCCTCCATCGCCTGTCGGCGCGCTGGGACCGCCCCTATGTGATCATGAACTGCGCCGCGATGCCCGAGACGCTGATCGAGAGCGAGCTGTTCGGGCATGAGGCGGGCGCCTTTACCGGCGCGACCAAAACGCGCGCCGGACGCTTCGAAGAGGCCGACGGCGGCACGCTCTTCCTCGACGAGCTGGCGACGATGTCGATGGGGGCGCAGGAGCGGCTGCTGCGCGCTGTCGAATATGGCGAGGTCACCCGCGTCGGCTCGTCGCGCCCGATCCGCGTCGACGTCCGCATCGTCGCGGCGACGAACGAGCACCTGCCCGCGCTGGTCGAAGACAACCGCTTCCGCGCCGACCTGCTCGACCGGCTGTCGTTCGAGGTCATCACCCTCCCCCCGCTGCGCGCGCGCGAGGGCGATATCGAGGTGCTCGCCACCTACTTCGGCCAGCGCATGGCGGCGGTACTCGGCTGGGAGGAATGGCCCGGCTTCGGCCCGCGCGCGCTGGCGGCGATGGAGGGCCACGACTGGCCGGGCAATGTCCGCGAGCTGCGTAACGTCATCGAGCGCGCCATCTATCGCTGGGCCGATCCCGAGCGGCCGGTCGACGCGCTGAGCTTCGATCCCTTCGCGAGTCCCTGGCAGCCGGTCGTCCGCAACGCGACCGCCAAACCGGCAGCGGCTGCCGCGGCGAGCGAAGGCGCCCCCACCGCCCCCGAACCGCAATCGGGCCCGGTCAGCGACCTGCGCGCCGCGGTCGACGCCTATGAAAAGCAGATCTTGGCCGACACGATGGCGCGCTGCCGTTTCAACCAGAAGGTCGCGGCCGAGGCGCTGGGCCTCAGCTACGACCAGATTCGCCATGCACTAAAAAAGCATGGGCTGAATCAGTAACGCCGCCCTGCCGTTTTTCGTCACCCCGGACTCGATCCGGGGTCCATTCATCCTGGCGCTGGAACGATGGATCCGGGATCGAGTCCGGGATGGCGACAGGCAGGGGTTACTCCCCAGGCAGCTGTTTGCTCAGCGCCTCGATGATCGCCTCCTGCGCCGACGCCGTATCGGCAAGCCGGTCACGCAGAGCGTAGATGTCGGGAAGGCCGTCGACCGCTTCGTCGATGCTGCGCTCCAGATAAAGCCGGTCGAGGTCCGCCAGCGCCTCGGTCAGCGGCGCCCGCGCAGCGACGAGACGCGAGATCGCCTGCTGCGCGACGACCCAGCGTTCGCTCGCCACCGGCGCGCCAGCAGCCGCCGCAACCGCCGAGGCTGCCGCGTCGCGCTCGGAGGCGAAAGCCTGCTGGGCAGCGGTCGAATCGGCTTCCCACCGCCCGAGCCGGCCGGCAAGGTCGGTAGGCAACGGCCCGGGGGGCGTGACCGCGACCGACGGCGGGACCACTTCGAACCGCCCTTCAACCGCGCGCTTGGCCAGCGACGGCGCCGGTCCGCCTGCTCCGGGCCCGCCGGCGCAGGCGGACAGGGTCAGGGCAGCCATGACAGGCAGGAATAAGGAGGCGCGCTTCATTGCCGCCCCTGATATGGGGCGCGTGCGCAGGCGGCAAGTGCCGAATCGGAATCCCCGGAGCCAACTTGGCTTCGCTGCATTATCCGTTAAAAAGCACGGAAATATGCGGTTGACAGCACGAACGGAGATCGCTAGGTGCGCGGTCTTTCCCGCTTGCTGGAAAATTCGCCTGCTTTGGCGGGTGACCGGCAGCGCGGGTGTTCTAGTTTCTGATTGGATGGAAGACCATGTTCGCAATCGTGCGCACGGGCGGAAAGCAGTATCGCGTTGCCGCCGGAGACAAGATCGCCGTCGAGAAGATCGAGGGTGAAGCCGGTGACACCGTGTCGCTGGGCGACGTCCTGCTGGCCGGTGACGGCGGCGAGGTGAAGGATGCGAAGGGTCTGACCGTTTCGGCCGAGATCATCGCCCAGACCCGCGGCGAAAAGGTCATCGTGTTCAAGAAGCGCCGCCGGCACAACTACCGTCGCCGCAACGGCCACCGCCAGTCGCTGACGCTGCTGCGCATCCTTGCCGTCGGCGAAGCCAAGAAGGCCGCACCGAAGAAGGAAGCCGCGCCGAAGGTCGAAGAGGCCGCCGCTGCTCCCGCCGCCGAAAAGGCTGCCGCGCCGAAGAAGGCCGCTGCCCCCAAGGCCGAGACCGCCGAAAAGAAGCCCGCTGCCAAGAAGGCGGCCCCCAAGAAGGAAGCCTGAGCGCGGTAACGCAGCTCGGCCCCTCAAGCGAAGTAAGGAGTTTAGGTCATGGCACATAAGAAAGCAGGCGGTTCGTCGCGCAACGGTCGCGACTCGCAGGCCAAGCGCCTTGGCGTGAAGAAGTTCGGCGGTCAGGAAGTGATCGGCGGCAACATCATCGTGCGCCAGCGCGGCACCAAGGTGTACGCGGGCGTCAACGTCGGCATGGGCAAGGACCACACGCTGTTCGCCACCGCCGACGGCCGCGTCCGATTCCACGATGGCAAGCTTGGCCGCAAATATGTGTCGGTCGACGCCATGGCGGAAGCCGCCGAATAAGGGCGATCTTGCACGGGTCGCCCATCAAGGGATGACCCGGAGCCGTCCTTTCCGCCCCAAGCGGAAACAAGGTTCGAAAAGAGGGAGACGGGTCACCCCCGGACTCCCTTTTTTCTTGTCCGCCGTCGATTGCCTCGGTTCCGGACGCGAAAACAGGGCCATCCATCTCCCTCGCGCATCGACTGTCGTCAAAGAGTCACCATGTGGCGGCTAGGGCGACAGGCAAATGGGAGTGATAAGAATGTTTGCGCGTACCGAAAGATTGTTGCTGCGGCCCGGCTGGCAAGAAGACGCCCCCGCCCTCGCGCGGGCAATCGGCGAAGAGGCGGTCGTGCGGAACCTTGCCCGCGCGCCCTGGCCCTATGGCGAGGAAGAGGCGCAGAAGTTCCTGAACCAGCCGATCGACCCGACCCAGCCGCGCTTCCTGATCTTCGCCCGCACCGTTGGCGCCCCGCGCCTTGTCGGCGGCTGTGGTATTTCACCCGGCCCCGAGGGCGAGCTCGAAATGGGCTACTGGATCGCCCGTCCCTATTGGGGTCTCGGTTTCGCGACCGAAGCCGGGCGCCAGCTGCTGCGGATTGCCCGCGCGATGCACCTGCCGAAATTGTCGGCTGGGCATTTCGTCGACAATCCGGCATCGGGCGCGGTGCTGCGCAAGCTCGGGTTCCGGCCGACCGGCAAGGTCGCGCAGCGCTATAGTGTCGCGCGCGGCGGCGAGGCGGCGTGCGCGCTGTTCGAGGAAGGCGACGACGGGGACGGCAGCAATGCCGTCACCCCAATGCGCGGCCGGATCGACATCGATGCCGACTTTCGCGAGGAAATCCGCCTGATCGCGGCCTGAAGAGACGCCCGAGCCGAATCGTCGAGCGACCGCTTAGGGGTGGTTTCCAGACCGTCCCCTATTTCCGTTCGTGTCGAGCGAAGTCGAGACACCCATCGAAGCAGCGCCTGGACCCAGGGGCATCTCGACTTCGCTCGATGCGAACGGGATTAGTTAGGGCCTCTACCGGCCGGATCCGGACGACGCGATCAGAAGCTCGTTACCCCCTGAGCTTCCCTGCCATGCCGATGATGTCGTCGAGCGGATTGCCGTCGCCGTCCATGTCGAGCATCTTGCCGAGGCCACCGAGCCCGCCGCCTGACGCGCCACCGCCGCCAAGCACGCTGCCGAGCATTCCGCCAAGGCCGCCCGACGAGCCGCTACCGCCGAGCGCGCCGCCGATCAGATCGCCGAGACCGCCGCCGCCCTGTTGCCCCTGTCCACCCTGCTTCGCCATATAACCCGCGACCATCATCGCGAGGATCGGCAGCATCTGCTTGAGCAGGCCTGCGCTGATCCCCGTCTGTCCCGCCGCATGGTCGGCGACCGAGCGGCTGACGTCCTTCGACCCGAAAATCTGGCCGAGCACCTCATTGCCCGGCTCGACCGGGGTCGGCTGTGAGCCCAGCACCGAGTCGAGCAACCCGCCGCCGCCGAGCTGGCCGAGCAACGCGCCGAGACCCTCGATCCCGCCGCCGCCCTGTGCCTGTTTCTTGAAGCCGCCGAGGATCGCGGGAAGCAGCGCTTCGGCGCCCTGCTGCGCCACACCGGGCGGAACGCCCAGCTCCTTCGCCATCGATTCGATGCCACCGGCTTGCGCCAATATGTCGGCCAGATTCATGCCAAGTCTCCCACTTCGGCACGCGATCCAGCCATGCCGATAGGCGCCAGCATAGCCCCGTCGGGGAGCCAGGAGGAGTCGTTCATTTCGCTGTCATTTACAAATGCATAGGTCCATCCTGTGGCCCCGCGACTCGCCCCCCGGTCGGGATGGCCGCGCATCTTAGTGGGAGTGAAAAGATGAGCATTTTCGGCAAGATCAAGGACGCGATCTTCGGCAAGAAGGCCGAGGCCGCAGAACCCGCAGCCCCGTCGGCATCGGCGAGCGCGATCGGCGCCGCGGTCGGCGCCGCGACGAGCGCGATGGCCACCGCGGCCGAGACCCCCGCCCCGATCAGCGAGGTCGACGTCGAAGCGATCCTGTCGGCCGAAGCCGCGAAGGCAGGCCAGGATCTCAACTGGCGCACGTCGATCGTCGACCTGATGAAGCTGCTCGGCATCGATTCGAGCCTCGCCAACCGCAAGGAACTGGCGACCGAGCTCGGCTATACCGGCGAACTCGACGGCAGCGCGGAAATGAACATCTGGCTGCACAAGGCGGTGATGCGCGAACTCGCCGCGAACGGCGGCAAGGTGCCCGCCGACCTCACCGACTGACCGACGGTCCATAATTTTCGACAGGGGTCGGGAGAGCGCAGGCTTTCCCGGCCCCTTTTCGTTGACCGGCGCGAGCCGCCGCCTAGACAGGTTTCAACAGCAACAAAGTCGCCCGAGGGAGCCTGTTCGTGTCCGATATTCTTTCCACCGCCGTCAGCCGCCGCCAGACGCTCGCCACGCTCGGCGCAGGTGCAGCGGGCCTTGCGATCGCGCATCCGGTGGCAGCGCTGCAGGCGCCGGAGCATAGCGAGGCGCAAACGCTGCTCGATTCGATCGCCGACAATCTCCTCGCCCTCTCGCCCGAAGGTGCGACCGGGCTTGGCATCGACACCGGCGCGCGTGCCGCGATGCGCGGAAAGCTCGGCGACCGGTCGGCCGCAGGACAAAAGGCGATCGCCGACACGCTGAAGGCCGACGTCGCGCGTATCCGTGCTTTCAAGACCGACGGGCTCGACCATGCGACGCGCACCAGCCTCGCGGTCGTCGACAGCGCCTACAGCGTGGCGATCGACGGCTTCGCGCAGCCCTATGGCGACGTCGCGGTCGGCGGCTGGCGCAACACGCCCTATGTCGTGATCCAGAATGTCGGCGCCTATCTCGACATTCCGAAGTTCCTCGACAGCGACCATCCGGTGAAGAGCGCCGCCGATGCCGAAGCCTATCTCGCCCGCCTCAATGCCTTTCCGGGCGTTCTCGAAGGCGAGACCGAACGCCTCAAAGCCGCGGGGGGCCAGGGCCTCATCGCCCCGGCCTTTCTGATCGACAAGGCGGTCAAGCAGCTCGAGGCGACGCTCGCCGACGCGAAGGCGGGCGGCGGGATGGTCGAGAGCCTCGTCACCCGCACCGCCGCGGCGAAGATCGCCGGCGACTGGTCCACGCGCTCGTCGAAGATCGTGCAGGGGCCGGTCGCGGCGGCGCTCGAACGCCAGCTCGCCGAGTTGAAGGCGCAGCGGCCAAAGGCGACGATGGACGCCGGCATGTGGGCGCGTCCGCATGGCGACGAATTCTATGCCTGGGCGCTCCGCGCCTCGACAACGACGCGCATGACGCCCGATGAGGTCCATGCGATGGGCCGCGAGCAGCTCGCCGAACTGCACGGCCGGATGGACCCGATTCTCAAGAAGCTCGGCTACACCAACGGCTCGGTCGGCGACCGGATGAACGAGCTCGCTAAAGATCCGCGCTTCAAATTCCCCGACAATGATCAGGGCCGCGCCGAGATCGTCGCCTATATCCAGACCTGGCTCGGCAAGATCCGGGCGCAATTGCCACGTGCCTTCCGCACGCTGGTGAAGGGCAATGTCGAGGTGAAGCGGCTCCCGCTCGCCGAGGAACCCGGCGCACCGGCGGCCTATGGCGGCGCGGGGTCGATCGACGGCAGCATCCCGGGGCGCTTCTGGATCAACCTGCGCACCACCGATCTGCACAGCAAATATTCGCTGCCCGATTTGACGATGCACGAGGCGATCCCCGGCCATGCGTGGCAGGGAGAATATGCGCATTCGATGCCGCTCATCCGCACGATGCTGGCGTTCAACGCCTATTCGGAAGGCTGGGCACTTTATGCCGAACAGCTCGCCGACGAACTCGGCCTCTACGACGATTTCGAGGTCGGGCGGCTCGGCTATCTTCAGTCGCTCGCCTTCCGCGCATGCCGCCTCGTCGTCGACACCGGCATTCATGCGAAACGCTGGACGCGCGAGCAGGGGGTCGAATTCTTCGTCAAGGAAAACGGCTCGAACCCGCTCGAGGTCGCGAGCGAAGTCGACCGCTATTGCAGCTGGGTCGGCCAGGCGTGCGGCTACAAGGTCGGGCACAGCGAGATCGTCCGCCAGCGCGGCCGGGCGCAGGCCGCGCTGGGGGCAAAATACGACCTCCGCGATTTCGACGACACGGTGGTCAAGGGCGGCAACGTCCCGCTCGACGTGCTCGCCAAGAATGTCGACGAATATATCGCAGGGACGAAGGGCTAGACCTGGGGCAGCGGCGCCAGATCGGGCTCGACGAACCCACGCCGCGCCGGGACCGAAAAGAGCAGCTCGCGGCTGTAGAAGCGCAGCGGCCAGTCGCGGCGACCGACGTCGGAGAGCAGCATCGCGTTGACACGCTCGGCAAGGCCCGTTGCGGTGGTCTCCGACAGGAAGAGCCGCACGCCCGCGACATAGGCGCGGGTGATGCTGTCGTGATAGCCCTGCGTGTCGTCGTTCACGCCGCCGACGCTCTCGTTGAAGCGGCGGATGATGTCCGCAATCTCGGCATCGACGTCGATGTCCGGGCGCTCGGAAAGCAGCCAAAGGCAGGCCCCGAGATGCGCTTCGTGTGTCCACGCCTCGCGCGGCAAAGTGCGTGCGAGCAGGCCAGTGCCGATCGCACGGATGTCTTCGTCGCCGGCGAACAGGCGGGCTGAAAATTCGGTGGTCATCTTTCCGGTCCTTCCGGGTGATGGAGCACCCGGAAGATCCGGGCTGATTATGCTGCGACGGCCGCCTGCGGCGCGGCCTGACGGACGCCTTCGTCGACATGCTCGGCAAATTGCTCGAAATTGTCGATGAATTGCCCGACCAGCGTTTGGGCGGTGCGGTCATAGGCGGCCTTGTCGGCCCAGGCTTCGCGCGGGTCGAGCAGCGCGCTGTCGACGCCCGGAACCGCAACCGGCACCATGAAACCGAAGTTCGGGTCCTTGCGGAACTCGGCGTCGTTCAGGCTGCCGTCGAGCGCGGCATTGAGCAGCGCGCGCGTCGCCTTGATCGGCATGCGCTTGATGCCGTCCATCGTCGCCATGCCGCCGGTCCAGCCGGTGTTGACCAGCCAGCACTGCACCCCGCCCTTGGCGATGCGTTCCTTGAGGAGATTGCCATAGACCGACGGGTGGCGCGGCATGAAGGGCGCACCGAAGCAGGTCGAGAAGGTCGCTTCGGGCTCGGTCACGCCGATCTCGGTCCCCGCGACGCGCGCGGTATAGCCCGAAAGGAAGTGGTACATCGCCTGATCGGGGGTCAGCTTCGCGATCGGAGGCAGCACGCCATAGGCGTCGGCGGTCAGCATGATCACCGTCTTCGGTACCGGACCCATGTTCTTTTCCGACGTGTTCGGAATGAAGTCGATGGGGTACGAGCCGCGGCTGTTCTCCGCGAGCGTTGCGTCGTCGAAGTCGAGTTCGCGCGTCTCGGGGTCCATCACGACATTTTCGAGCACCGTGCCGAAGCGCTTGGTCGTCGCGAAAATCTCGGGCTCGGCCTCGGGCGAGAGGCGGATCATCTTGGCGTAGCAGCCGCCCTCGAAATTGAAGACCGCGGTGTCCGACCAGCCATGCTCGTCGTCGCCGATCAGCGTGCGCGACGCGTCGGCCGACAAGGTCGTCTTGCCGGTGCCGCTGAGGCCGAAGAAGACCGCCGTGTCGCCATTGGGACCGATATTCGCCGAGCAGTGCATCGGCATCACGCCCTTTACGGGGAGCAGATAGTTGAGGATGCCGAACACCGACTTCTTCATCTCGCCGGCATACTGCGTGCCGCCGATCAGGATCAGCTTTTCGGTGAAGTTCACCGCGATCACCGTTTCGGTTCGCGTGCCGTGCTTTGCGGGGTCGGCGCGGAAGCTCGGCAGGTCGACGATCGTATATTCGGCCACGAACGCCGCGAGCTCCGCCGCGGTCGGGCGGCAGAGCAGGGTGCGGATGAACTGGCTGTGCCAGGCGAATTCGGTGATGACCTGCACGCCGACGCGATGCTCGGGCTGCGAACCGCCGAACAGCTGCTGACGATAAAGCCGCGGGCGATCGGCAAGGTGCGCAAAGAAGTCAGCCTTCAGCGCCGCAAAATGCTCGGGCGTCATCGGGACGTTGGTCTTGCCCCACCAGATGGTGCCCCGCGTCTCGTCGTCCTGGACGATGAACTTGTCCTTGGCGCTGCGCCCGGTGTGCTTGCCGGTCTGGACGACCAGCGGGCCATCCTTGGCGAGCAGGCCCTCGCCGCCCCGGATTGCTTCCTCGATCAACGCCGAGGTGCCAAGGTTTTCGGCTACGTCGGCCTTCGTGTCGACGGTGTCGGTGCCGATCGCAAGCTTCGTCATTTTTCTCGCCTCTCCTCTGTCCCGACCGCACCTTATGCATAGGTATGCAGGGCATGCCATGCGAAAGCGTTGGGCCCGCATGACCATGGGGTGCCGACGGATACGTCGATTCCGAAATCCCGGCCGCGTTAGCGAGGATGAGGGCCGAGGTCAAAAGATTAAAGGGTAAATAACCGGCCGGTCGGGCCCGGTTGTCGCTCGGCCCCTTATCGGCTAATCGCTCGTTGGTCCGCCCAATGGAAAGAGCATGACGGCAACCATCGCGCTGGTCGACGACGACCGCAATATCCTGCAATCCCTGTCGATCGCGCTGCAGGCCGAAGGCTTTGTCGTGCGCGTCTATTCGGACGGCGAGGCGGCGCTGAAGCCGCTGATCGACAATCCGCCCGATCTTGCCGTGTTCGACGTCAAGATGCCGCGCATGGACGGCCTCGAACTGCTGCGGCGCCTCCGCGAGAAAAGCCAGCTTCCGGTGATCTTCCTGACCAGCAAGGACGACGAGATCGACGAAGCGCTGGGTCTCGCGATGGGCGCCGACGATTATATCGCCAAGCCCTTCTCGCAGCGGCTGGTGATTGCGCGCATCCGGGCGATCCTGCGCCGCGTCGAGCTCAACCGTGCGTCGCCGAGCGAGGATGAGGAACCCGTCGCCGATCCGATCAGCCGCGGCCGGCTGACGATGGACCCGGCGCGCCACAAGGTGAGCTGGGACGGCAAGGACGTCACCCTGACCGTCACCGAATTCCTGATCCTGGAAACGCTGGCGTCGCGCCCCGGCATCGTGCGCAGCCGCAACCAGTTGATGGACGCGGCCTATCAGGACGATGTCTATATCGACGACCGGACGATCGACAGCCACATCAAGCGGCTGCGCCGGAAATTCCGCGAGGTCGACCCCGAATTCGACGCCATCGCGACCCTGTACGGGGCGGGCTACCGCTTTTCCGATGACGGCTGACGGCAAGCGCCCCGAGGGTAGCCTTGCCGAGCAGGAAGAGGCACCGCTCGTCTGGTCGGCGCGCTGGTCGCTGACGACGCGCATCCTTGCGGTCAACATCCTTGCGATCATCCTGTTCGGCGGCGGCTTCTTCTACCTCGACACCTATCGCACCCGCCTTGTCGACACCCGCATGGACGTGATGGCCGACCAGCTCGCGCAGCTCGACGAGGCGCTCGAGGCGGCCCGCCCCGACCAGCGCCAGCGTCTGATCGACAGCTTCACCCGCGCGACCGAATCGCGGCTGCGCTTCTATGCGCCCGGCGGCGCCAAGCTGTCGGACAGTTTCACGACCGGTGCGCCGACCTACACGCTGCGCGACCCCGATCTGCAGCCATGGAAGCGCGATGCCGCGCGGGCGATGGACCGCGGCATCGACTGGATCGTCGGCGCGCCGACCTATCCCGATTTCGAGGAGCCGCGAATCGATGTGGGCGGGGCCTGGCCCGAGGTCGTCGAAGCGTTCCGCACCGGCAAGGCGAGCAGCCGTTTCCGCTACGCCCCCGAACGCACCCCGCTGCTCAGCGCGGCGCGCGTCGTCGACCTCGAAACACCCGAGGTGATGATGATGACGCTCAACGCGCGCGACATCACCCGCACCGTCCGCGCCGAGCGCCTGCGGCTCGCGATCGTCGTCTCGATGGTGCTGATCACCTCGGTCCTTCTTTCGCTGTTCCTCGCGCGCACGATCGTCCGCCCCTTGCGCCGGCTTGCGCGCGCCGCCGTGCGCGTCCGGCTGGGCCGCGCGCGCGAGGTCGTCGTCCCGCGCCTGCCGAGCCGGCGCGACGAGATCGGCACGCTCGCGCGCGCGTTGTCGGACATGACGCAGGCGCTGCGCGAACGCATCGACGCGGGCGAGCATTTCGCGGCCGACGTGACGCACGAGCTCAAGAATCCGATCGCGTCGGTCCGCTCGGCGATCGAGGGACTGGGACGCGTCACGACCGACGCGCAGCGCGAGCAATTGCTCGCCATCGCCGACGAGGATGTCCGCCGCCTCGACCGGCTCGTCACCGACATCAGCGATGCGAGCCGCATCGACGCGCAGCTCTCGCGCACCCTGTTCGAGCCGATCGACATCGGATTGATGATCGAATCGATGCTCGCGGGCCGCGCCGCGCGCGCGCGGAACGCGCCGAACCCCCGCATCGCCTTCGCCCGCCCGCGCAAGGGCACGACGACGGTGATGGGCGACGGCCATCGCCTCGAACGTGCGATCGACAATGTCATCGACAATGCGATCAGCTTCTCCCCCGATGCGGGCCTCGTCTGTATCGCGGCGACGAGGCTCGGCGACGAGGTGCATATTCGCGTCGACGACGACGGCCCGGGCATCGACCCCGACCAGCGCGAGGCCATCTTTCGCCGATTTCACAGCGAAAGGCCGCGCGACGAAGCGTTCGGCAAGCATAGCGGACTGGGGCTGGCGATCGCCCGGACGATCATCGAGGGGCACCAGGGAACGATTTCCGCGCGCGACCGCGACGACGGCAAGCGCGGCGCGAGCCTGCTGATCACCCTGCCCGCGCGCGAACGATCGGAAGAGCAGGGTTAACGCTCGCCGCCCCATCTTCCTTGCAGCGGCGTAACATCGCCGTTAAGCCCCGGTGATGTTCCCGAGCCGGACCAAGCCCGAGATCCAGAATATCCACGCCAGCTGCGTCGCGGCGGGCAGTGGTGGGGTGCTGATCCTCGGCAATTCGGGACAGGGCAAGTCCGACCTCGCGCTGCGGCTGATCGACAAGGGAGCGCGGCTGGTCGCCGACGACCGCTGCGATATCTGGTACGACCGCGAGCGGCTGTGGTGCCGCCCGCCCGAAGCGCTTGCCGGCAAGCTCGAGGTACGCGGGATCGGCATCGTCGAAAAGCCGTGGACCGCGCCGGTGCCGCTCGCACTCGCGGTGCGGCTGAGCGACCGCTACGACCGCATGCCGGCGGTGGGTCAGGTCGAGATGGTCGCGGGCCATCCGCTTCCCGCGCTGCTGCTCTCGGCCTTCGAAGCCTCCGCCCCGATCAAGATCCTGCTCGCGCTGGAACGGCTGGCTCCCGAGCGATGACCGCCGCCGCCGCAGAGCCGCGCCTGCTCCTCGTCACGGGACTCTCGGGCGCGGGCAAGTCGACCGCGCTCAAGGTGCTCGAGGATCTGGGCTGGGAGGTCGTCGACAATCTGCCGCTCGCGCTGCTCGATGCGCTGATCGAGGCACCGGTAAAGCGCAGCGAGGCGCATCGGCCGATCGCGGTCGGGATCGACAGCCGCAGCCGCGGCTTTCGGCCCGCGCTGCTCGTCAAACAGATCAAGGAATTGCGCGAGAACGGCGGCCGCGATGTCCAGACCCTGTTCCTCGACTGCGCCGGCGCCGAGCTCGAACGCCGTTTCTCCGAAACGCGTCGCCGCCATCCGATGGCCGAGGATCGCCCCGCCGCCGACGGCATCGCGCGCGAACGCGAGATGATGGAGCCGCTCCGCCGCTGGGCCGAGCATGTCGTCGACACCACCAACTACAGCAGCAACGACCTGCAACAGGAGGTCCGCCAGCGGTTCGGCGACACCGAAGAGGGCGCGCCGGTCCTAAATGTGCTGAGCTTCGGCTTCGCGCGCGGCCTGCCGCGCAACGCCGACCTGGTGTTCGACATGCGCTATCTGCGCAACCCGCACTGGGATCCGAAGCTCAAGCCCGGCACCGGGCTCGACGCCGATGTCGCGGCCTATGTGATGGCCGATCCTGCCTATGCCGACAGCGTCGCGCAGATCGAAAGGCTGATCCTGACCCTGCTCCCGCGCTACCGCGCCGAGGGCAAAAGCTATGTCACCATCGCCTTCGGCTGCACCGGCGGACGCCACCGCTCGGTCCATGTCGCATCGCGTGTTGCCCAAACGCTACGCGAGTCCGGTTATGAGCCAGTGCTGACCCACCGCAATCTTGACTCGGCGCCGCAAGATGGGCTTGAGGGCAAGCCCCCGCCCGCAGCTCCCGCGGCCGTCGGCAACAGATAAGGGTCTCGCATTACATGCCCACCGACAAAGCACTGCCGCTCCTCGGGATGGTCCTCGTGACCCACGGCCGGCTGGCCGAGGAAATGGTGACCGCGATGGAGCATGTCGTCGGCCCGCAGCGCGCGATCGCCACCGTCTGCATCGGCCCCAACGACAATATGGAGATGCGCCGCAAGGAAATCGCCGACGCGATTCGCAACGTCGATGAGGGGCGCGGCGTGATCATGCTGACCGACCTGTTCGGCGGCACGCCGTCGAACCTCGCGATCAGCCTGCTCGAAAGCGGCCGAACCGAGGTGATCGCGGGCGTCAACCTGCCGATGCTGATCCGGCTCGAAAGCGCGCGCAAGACGATGGACCTGCGCGCCGCGGTGACCGCGGCGAGAGAAGCGGGCCAGAAATATATCTCCGTCGCATCGGAGATGTTGGGAGTGGGGCCATGAGCGAAGCCAGCGAAACGGTCGAGATCACCAACCAGCGGGGACTCCATGCACGCGCGAGCGCCAAGTTCGTGACCTTCGTCAGCCGCCTGCCCGACACCGTGTCGGTCGAGGTCGAAAAGGGCGGGTCGCGCGTCAACGGCACCTCGATCATGGGGCTGATGATGCTTGGCGCCGCGAAGGGCGACAGCATCACGATCCACACCCGCGGCGACGGCGCCGATGCCGCGCTGCTGAAGCTCGTCGGGCTGGTCAAGGACAGCTTCGGCGAGGATTGATCCCATGGCGACCGGTCGCCGCAGCCGCATCGAAAGCCTTTCCAACCCGCTGGTCAAGCGGATGCGCCTGCTGCGCGAAAAGCGGCACCGGCGCGCCGAGGGGCTGTTCCTGGCCGAGGGGCTGCGCATCGCGACCGAGGCACGCGAGGCAGGCGTGCTGCCGCAATGGCTGTTCCTCGCCGAGGAAGGCGCCGCGCATCCGCTCGCACGGGCGCTGGTCGAGGCGACGCTCGCGAACGGCGGCGAGGTGATCGACACGACGCCCGCCATCCTCTCCAAACTGTCGGGCAAGGACAATGCGCAGACGATCGTCGGCATCTATGCCGAACCGAAAACCGCACTGACCGACCTCGACCGCACCGCTGCGCCGATCTGGCTCGTCGCCGAGCGGCTGCGCGATCCGGGCAATCTCGGCACGATGCTGCGCACCGGCGATGCGGTCGGCGCGGGCGGGCTGATCCTGCTCGACGAGTCGACCGATCCCTATGCGGTCGAGGCGGTCCGCGCGAGCATGGGGGCGATTTTCACCCAGCGCCTTGTGCAGGCACGCTGGGAGGAATTCCTTCCCTGGCTGCGCAGCGGTCCCGGCCAGCTGGTGGCGACCTGGCTCGGCGACGATACGCAGGATTATCAGGCGGTGCGCTATGCGGCCCCGACCTTCATCCTCATCGGCAATGAATCGCAGGGGATGCCCGAGGACTATGCCGCGGCCGCCGACGTGCGCGTGAAGATGCCGATGATGGGCAAGGCCGACAGCCTGAACGCCGCGGTGGCGGCCGCGGTCATGGCCTATGAGGTGCTGAACCAGCGGCGGACGCGTTAGCGCCGGTTCATCGTCGAGACACGCGCGCCGATTTAGTGCATATTCGTCATGCCGAACGTGTTTCAGCATCCATGACCGGCGCCCCCGTTCAGCGTCACGCCAAGGAAATGGTCGCGCCATGGACCCTGAACCAACTTCAGGGTGACGAGAATGGAAAGGCCGCCCCCACGATGCGTATGTTGCCGCTGCTCGCTCTGTCCGCCCTCACTGCCTGCGCACCCGTCGCCGAGCCGCCGCAGGGTCCGAAGCCCGCCGCCTATTTCGCGCTCGGCACCGAGCCCGGCTGGACGCTGGAGATCACCCCCGAACGGCTTGGTTACAACGGCGACTATGGCGAGACGAAGATCGCCGTCGCCAACCCCGGTGCGCGCCCGAGTTTCAATGGCGAGCGCTATGTCACCGACCGACTGACGGTCGACGTCACGCACGCGACATGCAGCGACGGGATGAGCGACCGCCGCTATCGCGACACGGTGACGGTCACCGCCGACGGCAAGACGGTGAAGGGTTGCGGCGGCGGAGTGCTGCCGCCCGGCGAACTGGCGGGGACGAGCTGGACCTTCGTGTCGATCGGCGGCGCGCCGGTAGCGGGCGACCGCCCGACCTCGCTGCAATTCGACGGCGAGCGGCTCAGCGGCAGCGCGGGATGCAACCGCTTTTCCGGCAGCTACAAGGTCGAAGGCCGCACGCTGACCGCAGGGCCGCTGATGGCGACGAAAATGGCGTGTCCCGGTGCGGGCATGATGCAGGAAAGCGCCTTCTTCGCCCTGATGCGCGGCCCGGTTACCCTGAGCTTCCCGAGCGACGGCACGCTGGAAATCACCGGAGCCGATGGGCAGACGGCAGTATTGAAGCGCGCGATCTGAGCATCGCCCGCGCACAGGCGGGGGCAACGGTGCTACTGGCTCGCGTCGTTCACTGCGGCTGGAGCGCTGGCTAGCTTCGCCAGCGGGCGCGCGGTCTGTTCGGCGACGGGAAGCGGGGCGATTTCCCTGTCGCCGGTCTCGACATCGAGCGCCTCGAAACGCTTCGCCTGCGTCAGCACCTGAGATTCAAAGCTGCCGACGAAGGCGTTGTACGCCCCGGTCGCCTGATCGAGGTTCTTGCCGACGCGCGCGATGTGCGATCCCATCACCGACATGCGCGCATAGAGTTCCTTGCCCAGCGCCGCGATCTCGCGCGCCTGTCCCGCGAGCTTCTCCTGCCGCCACACCGCCGCGACAGTGCGCGCGATCGCGATCAGGTTGGTCGGGGTCGCGAGCAGCACCTTGCGCTCGAACGCATAGTCCCAGAGCTCATGATCCTGATCGAGCGCGGCGGCAAGAAAATGCTCGCCGGGGACGAACATCACGACGAAGTCGGGGGTGTCGTCGAACTGGTTCCAGTAGGATTTGGCGCCGAGCGTGTTGACATGCGCCTTCATCGCCGCGGCGTGCGCGGCGAGATGCACCGCCTTCTCGCTCTCGTCGACCGCGCCGAACGCATCCTGATAGGCGTTGAGCGACACCTTGGCGTCGATGACGAGGCTCTGCCCGCCGGGCACCTTCACGACGACGTCGGGGCGCAGCCGCCCGCCGTCGCCGTCGGCAACGCTGACCTCGGTCTGGAAATCGGCATGTTCTGAAAGCCCACAGCTTTCGAGGACGTTGCGCAGTTGCTGCTCGCCCCAGCGCCCGCGCGCCTTGGGGGCGTTGCGGAGCGCGTTGACGAGCTTCGCCGCCTCGCTCGACACGCGTTCGGTGCCCTCGCGCATCGCGGCGATCTGACCGTGGAGCAGCCCGAAGGCGTCGCGGCGCTCGGCCTCGACCTTGCCCACCGCTTCCTCATATTTCTGCAGCCGCTCGTGGACCGGCGACAGCAAGGCCTTGAGGTTCTGCCCCGCCGTCTCCTCGCTCTGCTTGAAGCGCTGCTCGGCGCGCTCGAGAAACGCCTTTTGCGCTTCGCCGAGCATCGCCTGCCCGACTTCGCGGAACTGCGCGGTGAGCGCCGTCTGCGCGTCGCGAAGCTGGGCGATCTGCGCCTCGTGCGCCTCCTCGCGGGCGCGCTGTTCGGCAAGCAGCGACGCGAGTTTGAGGTCCGCCGCCTTGCGCGCCTCGGCCTCGGCCGCCAGATCGGCCACCGCCGCCTTGAATCGCTCGGACAATCCATCGCGCTCGGCCTTGAGCGCCCCCGCCTGCCGCCCGGCGAGCAGCCAGCCGATCAGGCCGCCGAGACAGAGAGCGGCAAGGGCGATGACGAGCGCGGTGATATCCATGCGCGGAACATAGATCGAACACCGCCCTTCTGGCTAGCGCTAAAATCCCCTCAGAGGAGATCGCTCGCGACGTCGAGTTCGCGCACGCGGCGCTTCTGCCGCGCCGCGTCGACGAGCCGGCGCAGTTCCTCGCGCCGTTCGGCCGCACGGTCGATATGCGGCATCACAAGCGCGCCCTCGCGTGTCGTCTCGTCGGATGAATCGATGCTGATCGTTCCGATTCCCGCCCATTGATTGATCAGCGTGAAATCCATGCGCACGTCCTTCACCCGATAGAGTTCGATCTCGTCGACGCTTTTGACGAAAATCCCCTTGCGCAGGATCAGCCGGTCCTCGGTCAGCTCATAGGTCATGTCGAGATTGCGGATCCACTGGACCAGGATGATCAGGAAGCCGACCCCGACGAGGCAGAGCAGCAGGGTCAGCCAGCCGACGAGCGTGCCGCGCAGCCAGCCCCAAGTCGAGGAACGGAAGCGATCGAGAACTTCGGGCATATGCACCTCCCCCATGATCAGATTGGCCTAAACGATCAGATTGGCAACAATATAGCGCGCGATCAGCAGCGACAGGATCGCGATGCTCGCGCGCCGCCCTTTCACCCCCATCGCCGCCACGACGAGCGCGACGAAGAGCAGCGTCATCCCGAGCGGAAACGGCCGAAACAGTAGCCGCGACAGGTCGGGATGATTGAGGAAATAGGCGAGTTGCGCGCCCAGCAGCACAAGCAGCAGGCCGAACACCAGTCGGCGCACGCGGAAATAATGGGTATCCAGATTGGCAAACCCCTCGGGATGCGAGGGAAAAACGAGTCGCGCTGCGAGAAAATAGAGGCCGGCGAAAGCGACCACCGCCATCAGCGCGGTCGACGATACGACGACATCCGCCTTCACGCGCCATGCCGAGGCCCAGAACGACAGCAGGTCGAGCATCACGAACACCGCGAGGAGCGGCGTCAGCCACCCGATCGCGAACCGCTCCTTCTCGGCCTCCGCCGCGAACCGCGCCTCGAGCGCGCGCCCGAGCCCGCCGAGCAGCTCGACCATCGAGAGGCCGAGAAGCAGGCTGTAGAGCGCGAAGACGAACTCGAAATCGCTCACGCTCCCGCTCCCCACTCGGCCGGCAGGATCGCGCGATAGGATTGGGCGTCGGGCGCGCCACCGACAAGCCGGCCCTGCGTCAGAAGCCAGTAGTGCCGGACGATCTCGGCCTGCTGCTCCAGCCCGTAACGTTCGAGCGGCCAGCCGGGTTTGAGGCTGTAGTCATAGGTCGCGAACGGATGCCGCATCAGCACCAGATACCAGCGCCCGCGCCGCTGCGCCTGCCAGACATGCGTCATTTCGTGGAGAAATAGCCCTTTGGCCTGCAATTCCGCGTCGCGCCCGCCCGCCGGGCAGGAGAAATCGTCGCAATATACGCCGCCCTTGGGGTGGAAATGCAAATCGCCCATCGGCGCCATCACGATGCGGCGCGGCTGGAAGAATATCCATTTGTATCGGCGCACGCGCACGCGCGCATAATCGATCGCATCGCCGAAAACCGTCCGGGCGAGCGCGATTTCACCGGTCGTGAGGGGTCGCGACGGCCGCGCCACCCGCGCTTATTTCTTCGCCGCGTCCACAGCCGGCTCTTCAGCCCCCATCGCGCCATGGCCCATCTTGCTATGGTCCATCGCCATCCCCTCATCGCCCCCGGCCGCCGACGCCTGCTTGATCGGCAGGTCGAAGAGGATGCGTTCGTTATTGTTGTTGGTGAACACGAATGCCATCGGCAGCTTGCCAGCGCGCACCGCGGCGGGGTTGATGTTCCAGATCATCAGATGCTTGCCGCCGGGCTTGAACTGCAGCTTGCCTTCGGCGGGCACATCGGCGCTCATCAGCGGCTTCATCGTCACCACGCCATTTTCCTTGACGCTCTCGTGCATTTCGACGCGCTGCGCGAGGTCGGCGGTCACCGCCATCAGTTTTACATCGCGCGGCCCGCCGGTGACCGTGAAATAACCAACCGCCGGTCGGTCGGGCGTCGCGCCCAGCTGGATATAGCCGCCGACCACATTGAGCTGCGGTCCGGCGCCCAGATTCTCCTTGCACCCGGTCAGCGTGAGCGCGGCGGCGCCAAGGGCTGCACCGATCAAAGCGCGGCGTGCGAAGGGCTTCATCGTTCTGGGACTCCCGAAATGCGTCAATTTTCATCGTCCAGATAAGCCGTCAAAGCCCTTGTGCCAAGCTAAAGCGCACCTATATCGCCCACAACATTTCCATGTGAGGCGTGCCTTTTGAGGGCGCCCAAGAAGCAACAAGGACGTTGATAATATGGCCAAAGTGATCGGGATCGACCTCGGCACCACGAACAGCTGCGTCGCGGTGATGGAAGGCGGGAAGCCCAAGGTTATCGAAAATGTCGAAGGCACGCGCACGACGCCGTCGATCGTCGCCTTCGCAAAGGATGGCGAGCGCCTCATCGGCCAGCCGGCAAAGCGCCAGGCTGTCACCAACCCCGAGAACACGATTTTTGCGGTGAAGCGCCTTATCGGCCGCCGCTTCGACGACCCCATGACCAAGAAGGATATGGAGCTCGTCCCCTATACGATCGTCAAGGGCACCAACGGCGACGCATGGGTCAAGGCGGGCGGCGAGGATTATTCGCCGTCGCAGATCAGCGCCTATATCCTCCAGAAGATGAAGGAAACCGCCGAGGCCTATCTCGGCGAAAAGGTCGAGCAGGCGGTCATCACCGTTCCCGCTTACTTCAACGACGCCCAGCGTCAGGCGACCAAGGACGCCGGCAAGATCGCGGGCCTCGAAGTGCTGCGCATCATCAACGAGCCGACCGCGGCCGCGCTCGCCTATGGCCTCGACAAGACCGAGAACAAGACGATCGCCGTCTATGACCTTGGCGGCGGCACCTTCGACATCTCGATTCTCGAGGTGGGCGACGGCGTGTTCGAGGTGAAGTCGACCAACGGCGACACCTTCCTCGGGGGCGAGGATTTCGACAGCAAGATCGTCGAATATCTCGCCGACACCTTCAAGAAGGACGAGGGCATCGACCTGCGTTCGGACAAGCTCGCGCTGCAGCGTCTGAAGGAAGCCGCCGAAAAGGCGAAGATCGAACTGTCGTCGGCCGCGACGACCGAGGTCAACCTGCCTTTCATCACCGCCGACGCCAACGGGCCGAAGCACCTGGTGAAAACGATCACCCGCGCCGACCTGGAAAAGCTGGTCGAGGATCTGATCAAGCGCACGCTCGAACCCTGCAAGAAGGCGATCAAGGACGCCGGCGTTTCGGCGAGCGAGATCGACGAGGTCGTGCTCGTCGGCGGCATGACGCGCATGCCGCGCGTCCGCGACGTCGTGAAGGATTTCTTCGGCAAGGAACCGCACACCGGCGTGAACCCCGACGAAGTCGTCGCGATCGGCGCCGCGATCCAGGCGGGCGTGCTGCAGGGCGACGTCAAGGACGTGCTGCTGCTCGACGTGACCCCGCTGTCGCTCGGCATCGAGACGCTGGGCGGCGTATTCACGCGCATGATCGACCGCAACACCACGATCCCGACCAAGAAGTCGCAAGTCTACTCGACCGCCGACGACAACCAGTCGGCGGTGACGATCCGCGTCTTCCAGGGCGAACGCGAAATGGCCGCCGACAACAAGATGCTTGGCCAGTTCGACCTCGTCGGCATCCCGCCGGCGCCGCGCGGCGTGCCGCAGATCGAGGTGACCTTCGACATCGACGCCAACGGCATCGTGTCGGTCCACGCCAAGGACAAGGGCACCGGCAAGGAACAGCAGATCAAGATCCAGGCCTCGGGCGGCCTCAGCGACGCCGACATCGAACAGATGGTCAAGGACGCCGAGCAGTTTGCCGAAGAGGACAAGAAGCGCCGTGAGGCGGCGGAGGCGAAGAACAACGCCGAAAGCCTGATCCACACGACCGAACGCCAGCTCGAAGAGCACGCCGACAAGGTCGACCCCGGCCTCAAGGGCGAGATCGAGGCGGCGATCGCCGAAGCCAAGACGGCCGTCGAAGGCGGCGACAGCGCCGCGATGACCGAAAAGGCGCAGGCGCTCGCGCAGGTCGCGATGAAGCTGGGCCAGGCGATCTACGAGAAGGAACAGCAGGCCGCGGCATCGCCCGCCGCCGACGCTGGCGAGCAGAAGGCCGACGAAGATGTCGTCGATGCCGAATTCTCGGAAGTCGAAGACGACAAGAAGTAAGCAGGAAACTCTCCCCGCCGCGTCCTTTGGGCGCGGCGGGGATGACGGGGTCAGAGAATGTCGCTCGACATCGATTATTACGAATTGCTCGAAGTCGAGCGCAACGCCGACGACAAGACGCTGAAGTCGGCGTACCGCAAGCTCGCGATGCAATATCACCCCGACAAGAATCCGGGGTGCGGCGACAGCGAAGCGCGGTTCAAGGCGATCAACGAAGCCTATGACTGTCTGAAGGACCCGCAGAAGCGCGCCGCCTATGACCGGTTCGGCAAGGCGGCGTTCCAGAACGGCGGGCCCGGCGGCGGCTTCGGCGCCAATGCCTCCGATTTCGGCGACATCGGCGATATTTTCGAATCGATCTTCGGTTCGGCCTTTGGTGGCGGCGGGCGCCAGCAGCGCGGTCCCGCGCGCGGCGCCGACCTGCGCTACGACATGGAGATCAAGCTCGAAGACGCCTTCGCCGGCTGCGAGCGCGAGATTCAGGTCGACGTCGCCGGGCGCTGCGAGGCATGCGACGGCTCGGGCGCCAAGCCCGGCACGCGGACCAATCGCTGCTCGACCTGCGCCGGCCACGGCAAGGTCCGCGCACAGCAGGGCTTCTTCATGGTCGAACGCACCTGCCCGACCTGTCAGGGCGCGGGCGAGGTCATCGCCGACCCCTGCAATACATGCCATGGCGAAGGCCGCGTCGACCGGCGCAAGACGCTGACCGTCACCATCCCGCCGGGGGTCGACGAGGGAACGCGGATCCGCCTGTCGGGTGAAGGCGAAAGCGGCGCGCGCGGTGCGGCGCCCGGCGACCTCTACATCTTCCTCCACATGGCGCGGCACAAGGTGTTCGAGCGCGAGGGTACGACGCTGTTCACGCGCGCGCCGATCAGCTTCACCACCGCAGCGCTCGGCGGGTCGATCACCATCCCCGGGCTCGACGGCAAGAAGCACGACATCGCCATTCCCGCGGGCATCCAGTCGGGCAAGCAGCTCCGCCAGCGCGGCGCGGGGATGCCGGTGCTCAACGGCCGGGGTACGGGCGACCTCGTCGTCCAGATCGACGTCGAGACACCGACGAAGCTCAGCGCGCGGCAGAAGGAATTGCTCTGCGAGTTCCGCGAGACCGAGACGGGTGAGGAATGCCCCGCGAGCCAGGGTTTCTTCGGGCGCATCAAGGAAATGTGGGACGATCTGACGGAGTGATCCGGCCCTCTCGTCGACATACCAAACATCGTCATTCCCGCAAAAGCGGGAACCCAGGGGCAGAGTAAGCCGATGCGCGCTCTGCGACCCCGCTTTCGCGGGGATGACGAACCCATCTAACCGATTTCCACCCGCAGCTCGTCGATCAGCGCCTTCACCTGCGGCAGCCGGCTTTCCTCCTCGTCGAGGATCGCATGGAAGGCGCGGCGCTTGATCGCCGCCAGTTCCTCCGCGCTCAAGGCGCCCGCCACGCTGCTCGCGACGATATCGACCAGCCGGTCGGCGCCGTGGAGCCGCCCCCACAGATAGTCATTCTCGCGGTACGCGCGGCTGAAAAAGGCGCCGAAGCTGTTGAACTCGATCCCCTTCAGCATCGCCCCCGCCCCGCCGGTGCGGATGGCGGTCGCGTCCGACGGCGAGATACGATCGACCTTGATCGGATCGAACTCGTCGAACCCCTCGCCCTGCAACAGCGGCAGGGTCGCGATGTCGTAAAAGGGGTAGCCGAGGTAGGCGAGCAGCATCTTGCGCCGGTCGTCCTTGGGGAGCTGCGCGAGCCCTTCGGCGACCAGATTATCGGCCTCGGCATCGGCGCCGATCAGGTCGCGGCGCGCGCCGATCGCGTCGATCCATGCCGCCGCACCGGCGTCGGCGGGCACGTCGACCTCGGACAGCCAGTCATCGCCCTCGCGCTCGACATATTGGCCCAGCGCCGCATAGATCGCGTCGCGCATCGCATCGCACGCCGGGTCGCGCGCCTCGCGCTTCGCCTCGACGACGCGGTCGAGCTCGCGCGCGAGAAAGCGCAAGCGGCGGATACGGAACCCCAGGTCGTGGGTGCGGAAAAACACCACCGCATCGTCGCTTGCGCCCAGCCCGCGCCGTCCCGACAGCCGGTCGAGCCCGCGCGCCCGCACCTCGTCCCACAGCGCGTTGCGGCGATTGCGCTGGTGGATGTCGCCCTCGGGCGGCGCGAGCCGGTCGACCGTGCCGACCAGTTCCTCGACCACCGCCGACAGTTTGAGGTGGCCATAAGGCGCATAAGCGAAGCCTGCGCGCGCCGAGGCCTGATCCTGCGCCTTCGCGCGCCATTTCTGCAACCGCGCGGGGGTCGGCGTGTCGAGGAAGAAGGTGGTGCCGAACAGCGCCGCGACCTGTTCCTCGACCTCGACCTTCATCGCGTCGATGATGTACTGCATCCGCCGGATGCGCCGTGACATGCCCTCGATCGCCTCGACATTGTCGCGAATCGGTTGTTCGCGCGGAATTTCGGACAGCGCGCCGAGGATCGTCGACATGAAGCCCGGAAGCTTCTTCTCGTCCCCCGCCGTTGCCTCGCCGGGCTTGCCGAAGCTGATCGAGCGGTAGTCGGGCTTAGGATCGATATAGACGAAGCGCCGGTCGATCTCGCGCCGCGCGGGCCGCTGCTTGAGCGCGGCGATCGCGGGGCGGAAGGGTGCGTTGGCAAGCACCGATCCGTCGATCAGCACGCGGTCGGCCGGATCGGCCTCGCCGCCTGCGGGAAGTTGCGCGCGGATGAAGGCGTCGCGGCCGGGCCATTCGATCCCGCGCTTGCCCAGCACGCGGTCGAGCTCGCGCAACGTGAAGGGCGGGAAAGCACCCGGAAAGCTTGCGGTCGCGCGCGCCGCCGCGGCGAGCGCCGGCACATCGTCCAGCCCGTCGGCCGCCTTCGGGTCTTGCCGGAAATGGATCACCAGCCGATGTTCCTGCTCGGTGACGCGCGGCGGACTGTTGAGCGACAGCGGCGCGCTGTGCCCCGCAAAATCGGTGACCGAGACGAACAGGTCGACCGGCTGGCCCGTGGGCACCAGCGACGGCCCGACCGGCCCGCTGTCCATCGCATCGAACGCATCGAGCAGCAGGTTCGAAAAGGTCTCGCCGCCGAAGGGCGGTTCGAACCAGCGCGCACGCACGAAGCGCGACAGCTTGGCGCGCACCTCCTCCTGCGCGCCCTCGCCAACCGTCCGGTCGATCACGTTGCCGCGCCGTTTCATCGCCCAGCCCGCGATCGGCACCGCCCAGAATTTGGTCGCCGCCGACAGCGGCCGCGCGTCGGGGTCGAGCAGATAATCGACGTCGGCATCCTTCAGCCACAGCTCGGTCAGCGGATCGAGCGACTGGCCCGTCGCGATCGCCCGCGCGAGGAAGATGCCGTTGATCCCGCCCGCGCTCGCCCCCGCGACGATGTCGGCCATGACCCGCAGCCTGACCCCGCCGCGCTCGCCGAGCGCGGTGAGCAACTCGCCATAGACGCGCCCCGAACCCTGCTGTGGCCGCCCCTCATGAAAGGCGCGCGACGCCGCGGCGAGCCGCCAGACCTCTTTGGTAATGCCGTGCATATAGACGGCGAGGCTGATGCCGCCGTAGCAAATCAGGGCGAAGCGCAGTTCCTTTTCCCGCATCGCGACAATGATAGCGCGCTTTGGGGGGCGCCGTCACCTTTTCAGACGGAATGACGGAAACCGGGCGTCGGCTGCCACTGGCGCCGATCTGGATCGCATGGGCGGAAACGACCGAAGGTGGACATTCGTTCCTCCCTGTGGCGCAGCCATGGGGAGGTGGCAGCGCGCAGCGCTGACGGAGGGGCTTTTGCGCCGACGTTGCGGCCCCTCCACCATCACCTGCGGCGACGGTCCCCCTCCCCACGGCTGCGCCGCAGGGAGGATAATTCCCTCTTCGTCATCCCGGACTTGATCCGGGGTCCACGAATTCGGCGCTGCAATGGATCCCGGATCAAGTCCGGGATGACGAAGGTCTGGAATCCACCCCAAAGCCGTCCTTCGCAAAAAAGCCCGGCAAGGCCTGTGACCGGCGCTGGCCGGACGGCTCGGGAATCAGGCGCCGACCGACTTATTCTCGACCACCTCGAGCGGCGGCGGCGACTTCACCGCGCCGGCGCGGCGGTGCGAGAGCTTGCCCTCGACCTTGCCGCCGTTTTCGATCGTGATCGTTTCATAGGTGACGTCGCCGGTGATCCGCGCGGTGGCATGGACGATCAGCGTCTTGGCCTCGATCGATCCGTCGAGCAGGCCCGCGATCTTCGCGGTATCGGCGATCACCGCGCCCTTGATCTCGCTCGCCTCGCCCTGCACCAGGTTGGCGCATTTCAGGTCACCGTCGATCTTGCCGTCGACGTGCAGGTCGACGCTGGCCGAGACGTTGCCGGTGATGACCACGTCCGATCCGAGGACCGAAAAGGTCGTGTGACGCGCGCCGGTCGCCATCTTAGCTGGCAGTGCGGCTGGCAGCGAGGGCGCCGACTCGCTGTCGGGCGTCGTCTTTGACTTCAAGAACATCGGCTTTGGCCTCCAGGAAGCGGCGCGGGTTGACCGCGACCCCGTTCAAACGAACTTCGAAATGCAGGTGGCTGCCGGTCGAACGGCCGGTCGAGCCCATCTTGGCGATCTGCTGGCCTGCGGCGACCTGCGCGCCCACCGCGGTGTTGAAACCCGACAGGTGCGCGTAGCGGGTCAGGATGCCCTGGCCGTGATCGACCTCGACGACATTGCCATACCCCGACTTCTGCCCGACGAAGACGACGCGGCCGGGGGCGGCGGCGAGGATCGGGGTGCCGAGCGGCCCGGGGAAATCGAGCCCGGCGTGCATCGCGCCGGCGCCGGTGAAGGGGTCGCTGCGATAGCCGAAGCTCGACGAGAGCATCAGCACGTCGGCAGGCTTGCCCGAGGGCACCGCGACGAGCGTGCGTTCGAGCACTTCCATGCGGAACAGCGCGCCCTCGAGCGCGGCGAACGAGGCGCCGAACGCCTTCGCCTTGCCGGTCGTGCCGCGATAGGGGATGAAGGGACCGCCGCGGCCGGACGCGGCGTTGCGGACGAGCGCCCGGGGATCGAGCCCGAGCTTTGCGACCGCGACCTCGGCCTTTGCCGCGCGCTCGTTCACCGCCGCCAGCAGGCGCGCCGCGAACCGTTCCTGACGCTTTTCGATGCGGGCGAGCGCCTGCGCCTCGGGCGGCAGGTTCGGGTCGATCGCGCTGGTTTCGAGCGTCGCGGGCTCGGCCTTCGCTTCGGTGCCGGCTTCGGGCGTCACCGCCGCGGGTTCGACGCCGAAGTGCGTCTCCGACCATTCGTCGAGCTGGTCCTGCCGCTCTTCGAGGTCGGCGGCGGTTTCGGCAACGCGGTCGCGATATTTGGCGATGCGGGCTTCGGCGGCGGTTGCCGCGGCCTTCTGCGCCGCGACTTCGGCGCGCTCGCCCGAACTCAGCATCTGGTTCGCCAGTATCGCGAGCGTCACGCCCGCCCAGGCAAGCAGCACCGCGCCGGCGATGAGCGCGACGCGCTTTTGCCAGACCGCGCTGACGCGAAGGAAACGCACGTGACCGTGCGTGCGGATGAAGATTTCATGGTCCTGAAACAGCGCCGAGACGCGCTGCCGCCAATGGCGCAGGCCCGTTAATTTCGAAGACAAGTGGCGACCCCATCTTGTTGTTCTGTGGAGCCCTCCGCCCCGCTTGGAGGGCGCCTTACCAGCGCGCGAACCCCCTTGCGAATCATTGCGGGGCGAGTCGCGCCGAGTCGAACATGACTCGCGGTGAACGGTGTCAAAGGGCGCCAATGGCGCCATTTTGGGAGGATTCAGGCCCGCGAATCGCCTGTTAACATTGACGGCTTGCTTACCATTTCGGGGTAGGGAAAGAGGGTGACCGACATGTCCGATACCCCGATCCCCGCAAGCGCAAATGCCCTTCAGGAACAGGCGCCTGCGAGCCGCCGCCGTCCGCGCTCGGCGGTCAGCGCGGGGGTCGGGATCGTCGGCCTGATCGGCCTTTTGGGGTATCTGCTCATCGCGCGCCACGCCCCGGATATCGCCGCCTTCCTTGGCGTCGACTGGGGCGACCGCGGTCCGATGAGCGGGCCCAATTCGGCAATCGTCAGCGTGCTCGCCTGCGGCGTGCCGATGGTGCTGTGGTCGCTGTTCGTCGACAAGGTGCACCGCAATCCCTCGACCGGGATCGACTGGAACCAGCGCCGCCCGTGGCGCGACACGCTCGACATCAGCCTGACCAAGCTCGCCGGGCTCTGGGCGACCTGGCTTCTGCTCGCGGGTTTCTATGCGACGATGCGCTATTATTGGGAGGGCAGCTACGCCTTTTCGATGGACCTGCTCGAGCGCGTCGTGCCGTGGCTGCTGCTGGTCTCGGTGCCCTATACGCTCTGGCTCGACCGCCGCATGGTCGAGCCGCGCGACGGCTGTTACCAGTTCGGCCGCTGGATGATCGCGCCCGGCCAGCCGGTCGACGGCCGTGCGATCGCGCATCATTTCCGCGCCTGGGCGGTGAAGGGCTTTTTCACCGCCTTCATGCTGTCGATCGTGCCGGGCAATTTCGCCGCGCTGGTCACCGTCGGGTGGAGCGACGTGCTCGCCAACCCCTATATGACCGGCATCTGGGCGATCAACATCCTCTACCTCGTCGACGTCCATATCGCGACCGTCGGCTATATACTGACGATGAAGCCGCTCGATTCGCACATCCGGACGGCGAACCCCTATTTCATGGGCTGGGTCGCGGCGCTCGTCTGCTACCCGCCCTTCATCCTGATGA
This sequence comes from Sphingopyxis sp. H073, assembly GCF_001468395.1. GTDB lineage: Bacteria > Pseudomonadota > Alphaproteobacteria > Sphingomonadales > Sphingomonadaceae > Sphingopyxis. The sequence goes on from NZ_LNSG01000006.1 coordinate 283,657, forward strand.
ACGGCGGCCCGCTCGACTATCAGGTCAACGGCGCCGACTGGGGCTATTGGCTGCAGGGGCACGACACGCTGATGGCGCTCTGGGCGGCGCTGCTGTTCGCTCTCGTTGCGGTCTATGCCTGGGCGACGATGGCGTTCGGCATCCGCTTTTCGAACCTGACGCACCGCGGCGTCATCACCCACGGCCCCTATGCCTTCACGCGCCATCCCGCCTATGTATCGAAGAATCTGAGCTGGTGGGTCGGCTCGCTCCCCTTCCTCGTCACCGCCGGAGGGCCGATCGAGGCGGTGCGCAACACGGTCCTGCTCGGGCTGGTCAGCGGGGTCTATTACTGGCGCGCCAAGACCGAGGAAAAGCATCTCCTCGCCGATCCCGCCTATCAGGCCTATTGGAACTGGGCGCAGGCGAATGCCCTGGTGCCGCGCCTGTTCGCGAAGCTGACGGGACGGGCGCGCCCGCTCATTCGCCTCGAACCCGATCCGCGCGTCGGGCCGGTCGCCTGACAGGGGCGGACGCCGTACGGCGCCCGCCCGCTCGCATCGTCAGAATTTGAACGCGGCTTCGACGCCCCAGATGCGGGGCTCGTTGACGAAGCCGGTCAGGTTGTTGAAGTCGATCCCGCCGACCGCCGAAGTGTCGTTGGTCACGTTGCGGACGAACGCGGCGAAGTCGTAATGATCGGTCTTGTACCCGACGCGCACGCCGCCCTCGAGCAGGCGCTTGTCCTGGAACTCGACCGATTCATAGAGGAAGAAGTTGATCTTCGAACGGTACGACCAGTCGGTATAGACATAGACCTCGCCGTCTCCGACCGGGACGCCATATTTGGCGGTCCAGTTCGCGATCCAGCGCGGCGACTGCGGCAGGCTGTTGCCGTCGATGTTGACGATCGCGGCCGCGAACGGCGCCGCCGGAACGACGATCGGGTCGAGCACGGTGCAGAGCGACGGATCGCCGGGCAGCAGGTCGACGCGCGTCGCGCCGCACGCCGCGGTGGTCAGGTTCGGGTCGCGGATCTCGGTATGGTTGTAGCTGAGGCCCGCGGTGAGCAGCAGCCGGTCGACCGGCATCAGTTCGACATCGAGTTCGAAGCCATAGCCGCGGACATTGTCGGCGTTGATCAGGCGGTTCGCGTTGACCCCGCCACCGACCGCGGTGAGCTGCGCATCGTTGAGGTTGTAGAGGAAGCCCGACAGGTTGATGCGGCCGCGGCCGCCCAGGACGGTCGACTTCACCCCCGCCTCATAGGAGGTGATCGTTTCCGAATCGCCGATCGTCACGCCCGATTCGAGCGGGGTGGCGGTCGCCGGCGGGAAGAGGATACGGCCCTGGATGCTCGGCGCGCGATAGCCGCGCGCGACGCGGGCATAGAGGTTGATGTCGTCGGTCGCGGCATAGGCGATGTTCGCGTCCCACGTGACATTGTTATCGCTGACGCGGCGGTTCACCGTGCCGAGCGGGTTCTGCAGGAAGTTCGGGAACTGCGTGTCCTTGCTGCGTACCACGGTATAGCGGCGCTTGTCGTCGTTGTAGCGGACGCCGCCGGTGACGCTGAGCTGGTCGGTGAGGTGATAGGTCAGCGAGCCGAAGACGCCATAGGCCTTGCTGTGCTGTTCCTGCGCGACGACGATGTTCACGCCGCCGACGGCGTTGTTCGGGTCGCCGAGGGTCGAGTAATTCTCGCTGAGGATGTCGAGATCCTCGTCGAAGTAGAAGAAGCCGGCCTGATAGGAGAGCGGGCCGTTACCGTTGCTTTCGAGGCGGACTTCCTGCGTGAACTGGCGCAGTTTCGGCACGCTGTCGCGCGTTTCGGCGGTGAAGGGGATGTCGCCGGGGCCATAGAGGTTCGGCGGCAGGAAGTTGGCGCCGAAACCGCCGTCGACGTCGCCGACCGAGGTCGCGTGACCCTTCCACAGGCTGGTGACCGAGATCAGCGAGACCGGGCCGAGATCCCAGTTGACGCGCGCCGAGGCATTGCCGGTGCGCACGCGCTGTTCATTCTTGCCGTCGGTCGAGACGCGGTAGCGGTCGAAATTGTCGTTGAGCCCGGTCTCGCCGCGCGTGAAGACATTGGCGCGGAACAGGCGCGCGGTGCCGTTGAGGCGGCGGAGCTGGCCGGTCAGCAGGATTTCGAGATTGTCGGTCGGCTTGACGAGGCCCTGGAAGCGGAGCGCGAGCTCGTCGAAGCCCTCGAACGCGTCCTTGGTGGTGCCGCTGGGGACGACATTGTCCACATAATCGTCCTGGCGCTGGTAGAGCCCCGACACGCGGATCGCGACCTTGTCGCCGAGCGGGCCGCCGACGGCGCCCTGCGCGTTGATCGCGTTGAAGCGGCCATAGGAAATGCGGCCGTAACCGCCGAACTCATCCTTCGGCTTCACCGAGTCAAACTTGACGATGCCCGCGGGGGTGTTGCGGCCGAACAGCGTGCCCTGCGGCCCGCGCAGCACTTCGACGCGTTCGATATCGAACACCGGGAAGCCCTTCAGGATCGGGTTTTCGAGGACCACATCGTCATAGACAAGGCTGACCGGCTGCGACGCGTTGAAGTCGAAATCGGTGTTGCCGAGACCGCGGATATAGAAGCGCGGGAAGGTGCGGCCGAACGAGGATTCGACCATAAGGCTGGGCACCTTGGCCGACAGCGAGCGGACGTCCTGGCCGCCGGCGCCGATCGCGTCGAGCTTGTCGCCCGAGACCGCGGTGATCGAGATCGGCACGTCCTGCAGATTCTCTTCGCGGCGCTGCGCGGTGACGATGATCTCGCCCAGCTGGCCTTCTTCGGCGGCGGGGGCGGCGTCCTGCGCGGCGGCGGGGGCGGCCCAGCCGGCGGCGAGGATGGCGAGGACGGGGGCTATAGCGGTAGCGGAAGGAAAAAGGCGCATGGCGAGCTTCCTGAAACAGAGTGAACGTTGGGAGAGCGAAAAACCAACCGCTCTTTGGCGATCCGCGCCGCCGCGATCAATCGGCGAAGCACGGGCTGCTGACGATCATGTCAACAGTGTTGCGCAATTGCTTCACTTTCGAGGCGAGGGGATGGCCGGTTTCGGCCGATTGCTGCCCTATCCATCATCGTCACCCCGGACTTGATCCGGGGTCCATGACTTCAGCGCTGCAGTGGATCCCGGATCAAGTCCGGGATGACGAATGTCTGGAATCCACCCCTTTTCAGACACTTCCTCGGCGATGAAGGCGCGCCCGCGCCAGACACGAAAAAGCCCGCTAACTCATCGAGAAAGCGGGCTAATTTTGGTTGCGGGAGTAGGATTTGAACCTACGACCTTCAGGTTATGAGCCTGACGAGCTACCGGGCTGCTCCATCCCGCGTCAACCAGCGGCTTTTCCCTTTCAGGACCGCCAAAAACAGCCAAAGGCCGGCATCTCTGCCGGCCTCTAACTTTGTGAATGGGTTTCTTTTCGACCTTACGTCGGCTGCAATGCCTGGCGACGTCCTACTCTTCCAACGCTTAAGCGGTAGTACCATCGGCGCTGTCAGGTTTCACGGCCGAGTTCGAGATGGGATCGGGTGGGTCACTGACGCCATGGTCACCAAGCAATGAAGCCGGCGTAGGGTCAAAAGTCTTTCAATCGATGTCCGTGCAATACTGTCTGATCAATCATCCACTATCGCGGACAAACCCGTCAGGCTTGTCGTTGATGGCGGGACTCTAAAGTGCGAATAGAGCAATTAGTATCGGTTAGCTCCACGCGTTACCGCGCTTCTACATCCGATCTATCAACGTGGTGGTCTTCCACGGCTCTAAGAAATCTTATCTTGAGGGAGGCTTCCCGCTTAGATGCTTTCAGCGGTTATCCCGTCCATACATAGCTACCCTGCTGCGCGGCTGGCGCCACGACAGGTACACCAGAGGTATGTTCAACCCGGTCCTCTCGTACTAGGGTCAACTCCTCTCAAATTTCGACGCCCACGGCAGATAGGGACCAAACTGTCTCACGACGTTCTGAACCCAGCTCACGTACCACTTTAATTGGCGAACAGCCAAACCCTTGGGACCTGCTCCAGCCCCAGGATGTGATGAGCCGACATCGAGGTGCCAAACGATTCCGTCGATATGAGCTCTTGGGAATCATCAGCCTGTTATCCCCGGCGTACCTTTTATCCGTTGAGCGATGGCCCTTCCACTCGGGACCACCGGATCACTATGACCGACTTTCGTCTCTGCTCGACTCGTCAGTCTCGCAGTCAGGCAGGCTTATGCCATTGCACTCTAACAGACGGTTTCCAACCGTCCTGAGCCTACCATCGCGCGCCTCCGTTACTCTTTAGGAGGCGACCGCCCCAGTCAAACTACCCGCCACAGAGGGTCCCTGATCCAGTTTCATGGATCGAGGTTAGACATCAGAAAACAACAGGGTGGTATTTCACCTATGGCTCCACACCGGCTGGCGCCAGTGCTTCAAAGCCTCCCACCTATGCTACACAGTTCTTTCCTAATGCCACTCTGAAGCTGCAGTAAAGGTGCACGGGGTCTTTCCGTCTAACCGCGGGTACTCCGCATCTTCACGGAGAATTCAATTTCGCTGAGCATCTCCTGGAGACAGTGGGGAAGTCGTTACGCCATTCGTGCAGGTCGGAACTTACCCGACAAGGAATTTCGCTACCTTAGGACCGTTATAGTTACGGCCGCCGTTTACCTGGGCTTCATTTCGGAGCTTGCACCCCTCCACTTAACCTTCAGGCACCGGGCAGGCGTCAGGCCCTATACGTCGTCTTGAAGCCGACTTAGCAGAGCCCTGTGTTTTTGCTAAACAGTCGCTACCCCCTGGCCTGTGCCCCCCACAAATGGTTGCCCAAATGTGGGGCCTCCTTCTTCCGAAGGTACGGAGGCAATTTGCCGAGTTCCTTCAGGAGACTTCTCTCAAGCGCCTTGGTATACTCTACCATCCCACCTGTGTCGGTTTAGGGTACGGTCTATAATGGAGGGGCTATTTCCTGGAACCTCTTCAAAGCCTGACCAATCCAATAAGGTCAGACAATTTACGAGATCCGTCACACACCTCCAGGCCCACGAATATTAACGTGGTTCCCATCGACTACCCCCTTCGGGCTCGTCTTAGGGGCCGGCTTACCCTGCTCAGATTAGCTTTAAGCAGGAACCCTTGGGATTTCGGCGAGAGGGCATCTCACCCTCTTTATCGCTACTCATGTCTGCATTCGCACTTCCGATACCTCCACGGCCCATTACCAGACCGCTTCATCAGCCTACGGAACGCTCCGCTACCGCGTGTATTGCTACACACCCTAAGCTTCGGTGCATCACTTTAGCCCCGTTACATTTTCGCCGCAGGAACCCTTATTTAGACCAGTGAGCTGTTACGCTTTCTTTAAAGGATGGCTGCTTCTAAGCCAACCTCCTGGTTGTTTTGGGATTCCCACATGCTTTCCCACTTAGTGATGACTTGGGGACCTTAGCTGTAGGTCAGGGCTGTTTCCCTTTTGACGACGGACCTTAGCACCCGCCGTCTGTCTGCCGGATAGTACTCATGGGTATTCGGAGTTTGGTTAGAATTGGTAGATCTCGCGACCCCCGCATCCATCCAGTGCTCTACCCCCCATGGTATTCATCCGACGCTCTACCTCAATAGATTTCGCGGAGAACCAGCTATTTCCCGGTTTGATTGGCCTTTCACCCCTAAACACAACTCATCCGACAATTTTTCAACATTGAACGGTTCGGCCCTCCAGTGCGTGTTACCGCACCTTCAGCCTGGTCATGCCTAGATCACCGGGTTTCGGGTCTAATGCATCAAACTATGTCGCCCTATTCAGACTCGCTTTCGCTGCGCCTACACCTAACGGCTTAAGCTTGCTTGATACACTAAGTCACAGACCCATTATGCAAGAGGTACGCAGTCAGGCCTCAAGGGCCCTCCTACTGCTTGTAGGCGTTCGGTTTCAGGTACTGTTTCACTCCCCTCATCGGGGTGCTTTTCACCTTTCCCTCACGGTACTGGTTCACTATCGGTCATACAGGAGTACTTAGGCTTAGAGGGTGGTCCCCCTACGTTCAGACAGGATTTCACGTGTCCCGCCCTACTCAAATCCTTTGACATCACTTTCGCATACGGGGCTGTCACCCGCTATGGCCCTACTTTCCAGAAGGTTCTGCTAGTTGAATCAAAGGCATTGGCCTGGTCCGCGTTCGCTCGCCACTACTAACGGAGTCTCTGTTGATGTCCTTTCCTCCGGGTACTGAGATGTTTCAGTTCCCCGGGTTCGCTTCACCAAAGCTATGTATTCACTTCGGTGATACCCTTCCCATTTAACCTTCGACGCCGATTGCTCGGCGGCGAAATTAAATGGTGAGGGTGGGTTTCCCCAT
>NZ_LNSG01000006.1:292500-316693 GCF_001468395.1 Sphingopyxis sp. H073
CCCCGCTATTGCTATCGGGGGACATCTGTCCGTATCTGTTGGCGACCGGGTGGTTCGTGGCGTCTGGCGCCGCGTCCCGTCCGGTGAACAGGCCTCTAGGCCCATCGTTGATTCGCGTCAACAACCTTTTTGCAATTTTGTTTCAAAAGTTGCTCGACACGCCGGGAAGCCCCGGGCCAGAAGGACCAGATGGTAGGCGAAACCGCGGAAAACAAGGGCAGCACCGACGAAAAGGAAAGTGCGAACGCCTTCCGCGACCGCGTGCGGAGCGCCGTGATCTGGCGCTCGGGCAGCCAGATTCTCGCGCAGATCATCACCTGGGCCTCGACATTGCTCGTGATTCGACTGCTGAATCCGGCCGATTACGGGCTTTTTGCGATGACGCAGGCGATTCTCGCCTTCCTCACCTTCCTCAACGGCTGGGGATTCGCGAGCGCGCTCGTGCAATCCGATTCGGTCGACCCCTTTCGAATCAGGCAGGCGTTCGGCCTGCTGCTGCTGCTCAACGCGATGCTCGCCGCGATGCTCTTTTTCGGCGGCCCGCTCGCCGCGGCCTATTATGGCCAGCCCAAGGTCGCCGAGTTGCTGCGCGTCCAGTCGCTGCTCTTTCTGGCGATTCCCTTCATCGCGCTGCCCGAAGTCATCATGAGCCGCGCGCTCGACTTCCGCCGGCAGGCGGTGGTCAACCTCGCCGCCGCCACCGCGGGCGCGGGCACCGCGCTCGCGTGCGCGCTTTCGGGTTTCGGTGTGTGGACGCTCGTCTATGCGCCGCTCGCCATGTTCTGGACGCGCGCGATCGGGCTCACGATTCTCGCGCGCCTGCTCGTCTGGCCCAGCTTCGACTTCAAGGGCTGCGGCCAGATCATCGGATTCGGCTCGGCGATTCTCTTCTCGCAACTCTTCTGGCTGGTGCAGAGCCAGTCGGACGTCTTCATCGCGGGGCGGCTGTTCGATCCGCACGCGCTCGGCCTGTATGCCGAGGCGCTGTTCCTCTCGCAGATCTTCATGTCGAAGTTCGTGCCGCCGCTGAACGAGGTGGCCTTCCCCGCCTATTCGCGAATCAAGGACGACCCCGCCGCGATGCGGCGCGGCTTCCTCAAGACCGTCCGCCTGCTGATGCTGGTGTCGGCACCTTTCTATTGCGGGCTCACCGTGGTGGCGGCGCCGCTCGTCGAAACGCTGTTCGGGCCGAAGTGGCTGGGCATGGCGCCCTATGTGCAGCATATCTCGCTCGCGCTGATGCTGATGACGGTGCAGATTCTCTTCGCGCCGGTGAACAACGCGCTCGGCAAGCCCTCGGTCACGATGTTCGTGTCGCTGGGCGGCGCGATCATCTTTCCGACCGCCTTCCTGATCGGGTCGCAATGGGGGCTGATCGGCATGGCATGGGCGTGGCTCGTCGCGGCGCCGCTATTGCTGCTCTATACCGTCCGGCTGTCGGCGCGGCTGATCGGGCTGTCGCTCTGGGATATCGTGCGCGCGATGCTGCCGGGCCTCGCCCCCGCGCTGATGATGGCGATCGGTGTCGAGCTCGCGGCGGAGCTGATCGTACCCTTTCACTGGGTCGCGCCGATTCGCCTCGGCCTGCTCGTCGGCCTCGGCGTCGCGCTCTATGGCGCTCTCCTCTGGACCTTCGAGCGCGACGTGATCGCCGAGGGGATCCAGATCGTGCGGCGCCGCGAACCCGCGGCCGATCCGGCCTGAGGTCGGCGCCCGATCAGGATGCGATATAGTCGCGCATCGCCGCGGCCTCGGCCTCGATATGGTCGATCCGATACTTGACCAGATCGCCGATCGACACGAATCCGACCAGTGCGCCGTCGTCGACGACCGGCAGGTGGCGGATACGCTTTTGCGTCATCTGCGAGAGCGCGGCGATCACCGCCATGCGCGAATCGCAGGTCACCGGCGACTTGGTCATCACCTCGTCGAGCCGGCGGTCGAGCGCCTCGGGACCATAGGAAGACATCAGCCGGACGAGATCGCGCTCCGAAAAGATGCCGACGATCGCATTGCCGTCAACCACCGGCACCGCGCCGATGCGGTGCTGGGCGAGCAGATCGATCACAGCGCGCACCGTATCGTCGGGCCGCGCCGAAACCACAGCACTCGTACGTCCGTGAAGAATCGCTCCGATCGTCATAGATGCCGCTCCCTATCCTGCTTGTCCGTTGCGCGGCCGAACCTAACATGATTCGCGGCAAAGCCGAAACCCGCGCCCGTTACCGCTTGGCGTCGCCCGCCGCTTGGTTCATGGAGGCGCGCATGGTCAAACCCTCCCCGCTCGACGATCGCGACACGTCGGATATCGCCTGGGCACGCTATCGCCGGCTGATGAAGGGCATGGCGATCGTGTCCTTCGGCGCGGTCGTCCTCGCGCTCGGCTGGCTGCGCTTCACGATGGGCGACCAGCTCACCATCCATATGATCATCGCCACCGCGGCGGGGGTCGGCCTGTCGGTCATGCTCGGCGCCGCGCTGATGGGGCTCGTCTTCCTGTCGAGCGGCAGCGGGCATGACGAGGCGATTGAGGATCCTTTCGAAGACGACCCGGATATGAATCATGACCGATAAGAGCGAAGCCGACTGTCCGCGCGACCCGATCCTGCGCGTCGTCCCGCGCCCCGCCGACATCAATGCCAACGGGCATATCTTCGGCGGCTGGGTGCTCAGCCAGATGGATATCGCGGGCGGCATCGTCGCCGGCCGGATCGCCTGCGGCCCCGTCGCGACGGTCGCGATCGAGACGATGGAATTCATCGCCCCGATCCTGCTGCGCGACATCATCTCGGTCTATGCGCATCTCGAGCGGCGCGGCCGCACCTCGCTGGCGATCCGGCTCGAGGTCATCGCGACGCGCGACGGCGGCCGGACCGAGGAGCGCGTGACCGAGGGGGTTTTCACCTTCGTCGCGCTCGACGAGAATCACCGCCCGCGGGCGCTGCCGCCGATCTAGGGCAGCTCCCTAGTCGGGTTCGATAAACCGATAGTCAAAACTGCGGCTGTCGTTGGCGGGAACCCGAATCGCCCAGGTCAGCAATCCGTCGCGGCGCGGCAGCTTGCGTAGCCGTTTGTCGAGCTTCGGGTCGGGATCGACGTAAAAGCCAAATTCGAAATCCACCGCGAACGGGTTGGCGTTGGTCACGGTGACCCGGTAATCGTCATCGGCCATCTTTGGGGCGACCCCCCGAACCATATCGACGCGCACCTGGCTGCTTTCGCCGATAACCAGGTCGACCTTTTCGCCAACGGCATGATCGCGAACCCGCCCTTCGCCGACGAGCAGCGATTCCTCGCCGCGCGGCGCGAACACCGCGACCTGGCCGCTGGGCAGCGGCACACCCAATCGCGTCGCTTCCTTATTCTCCATCCGCAAAACCCGCTCGACCTCCATCGACTCGAAACTGTCTTCCGGCGAACTGCGCAGGCGATAGACGGTCTTGAACGGCACACGATCCTTGACCAGCAGCGCCACCTGCTTCTGCCCGTTCGCCGCGACCGTCACCGGGATCGGTACGCGATAGAGCTTGAGGTCGCCCAGATCTTCCTGGCTGGCCACCACCGTGACCGGCGACATCATCTCGTAACGGGCGATGCGCGACCCGGTCACCACAATGTCCTGCCCCGCTTCGGCGGACATCATCGCAGGCGGCGGGGGCGGCGGGGGCGGGGGCGGCGTGCCATAGCGGCCCGTCCCGAGCGCAAAGCAACGCAGCCGCAACGGCGGCGCCTGCGGCACATCGGCCAGCGCCTTGAAGTTGGAAACCTTGTTCAGCGTCCCGGCGATCGCCGCCAGCCGGGCGTCGGCGAAGCTTTCGCCATTGCTGTTCGCCACCGTCAGCCACGCAAACAAATCGAGCGTCCGGCCGTCGGCGGCAACGCGCGCGACATAATTGCTCGCCCAGTCGAACCCCGTCGCCAGATAGGTCAGCGTCACCGACACCCGCTGCGCTGCCGGGCTGCGCGTCGTCACCGACAGCGTCGGCTTCGCGGTCAGTCCCGCGGGCACCCCGTCATAGACCAGCGTTTCGGGAAGCCCGGTACAGCGCAGCGATTCGTACCCCGCCGGCGTCTGCAACACCACCGCGCCCTGCGGCCCCGACCGGATGATCGCATCCTCCTCGGTCACCTTGCCCGTCGCGCGGTCGGTGCGGCGCAAATGGACGCGATTGCCGAGCGATCCGTCGAGCAGGCTCGCGGGCGAGAGCAGCGCCGCGTCACGATTCTTCTGGACGACGCCGCCGGGCAGACCGGTGACGATCGCCGACACGGCGACCATCCCCTCGGCAACGCCCTCGAAGCGCAGCACCGATTCGCCCGCGGGCAGGTCGATCGTCCGCTGCTCGGATATCAGCGCAAAGCCCTGCAGCCAGTTGGGATCGATTTCGCCGCCCTCGGCGCGGTCGGGATCGCGAAAGACGCTGACCGACACCTTCTCGGGCGCCGCCGAGGTGACGACCGGCTGCGCCGCCGCGGGCGAGGCGGCGAGAATCAGCAGCAAAGGCGCAATGCGGCGCACGGCGCGTGCGTCAGTAGCGCGTTTCGAAGGTGGCAGTGATCGTCGTCTCGCCGTTCGCGGGCACCGTCACGCGCCACTGAACGCCGTCCGCATCGAGCCGCTCGCTCTTCTGGCTTTCGGTGATGACCTTGGTCTCCGCCCAATACCAGTCGAGCCCGCGCTGGCGCAGGTCGAGCGTCACCGGCTGCGGCCGCGCATTGGTGAGCAGATACGACATCGACGAGCGCCACCGCCAAGGCGCGATTTCCTTGCGCTCGACGACGGTTGCCTTGACCTTCACGTCGAAGGCGTCGCCGGTCTTCAGTCCCAGCTCGCTACCCATCGGGGTGTGCCCGATCTGATTTTCGCCGATGAACTGCGGGTCGCCGCGCAGGTCGCGCTGATAGAAGCGCACCGTCCCCGCGGGGAGCGCGTCGCCCAGCCCGCCTTCGCGACTCGAGCTGAACTTGATCACGCTCGCCGCGCTCATCGGCTCGGTCATATTGTTGAAGCCGCCGAGCGTGAATTCATAGATTTTCTGCGCCGGCACCTTCGCGACGTCGAGGAAGCTCACCTGCTTGGTCTGGGCGTTCGCGATCGTCGTGCGTTCGGACAGCGGATAGAGATAATAGTCGCCAAGCTGTTCGCGTGGCGCGGTCTCGGTCCCGGCGCGGCGGAGATTGCCCGGCCCGGCCGGCTGCGGGCGGTAGCGTCCCGGCTGGCCGTAGCTTGAAATCCCGCCGGCGGAAGGACTTCCCGCGACGAGCAGGGTTTTCGCATTGTCAAAGGTCGTGCCGGTGTTGTTGGTCAGCGTCACCCACCCCTGCACGTCGATCGTCCCCGCCTTTTCATCGTAGAGCGAGACATAGTCGGCCGACCAGCCGAGCCCGCCGGTCAGGTAGGAGAGCGTCGCGGCCCGCGTCCCCGCGCCCTTGCTGTCGACCGTGATCGACAGCGTCGGCTTGGCGCGCAGGTTCGGCGGAATCTTGTCGAAGATGACGCGAACCGGCAGCCCGTCGTCGCGCAATATCTCGATGCGCGGCCCGATCTGCAGCACGACGCCGCCATTGACCGCGAGCACCTTCGCGCGCTCGCGCGTCTCGACCCCGGTCGCGGGGTTGATGCGGAGCAGGGTCACCGTCTCGCCGACCGCCTTCTGCATCAGCGCGTTGGGCGACAGCAGGTCGTAGTCGAAATTCTGTTCGACGATCGCGGTGCCGTCGGCGGCGAAAGACACCGTCTGCGGCCGGATCTGCGCCGACACGTCGGGGAATTCCTGCCGCGAGCGCCCCGCCGGAAAGGCGATCTGGCGGATATCCTGCACCAGCGCCTGCCCGCCATTATAGATGGTGACCGAAAGCTGGCCCTGCGCATTCGCCGCAGCGGGATCCTGCGCGGCCGCCGGGGCCGCCGGGACCGCGCCAGCGATCAGAGCCACACCGATCGCAGTAAAAGCACGCATGAAAACCTCCCCCGAACCGCTGTCCGGGGGAGGCTATGTCAGTCCAACCGTAAAAACCAGTGCGAAATCGCGGGCTTATTCGGCCGCTTCGACACCCGTATCGCGCGCCGCCAGCGTGCGGCGGGTGCGGCGCGGCTTGGGCGCGGGCGCCTCGGCGGCGTCTTCGCCGGCGTCGCGCTCGGGCCGGCCGATCGCGGGCGGCAGCACCGCCGAATCGATACCGGCGCCGGCATCGTCGCCTTCGGCCGCGCGATTGCGGCGCGGGCCACGGCGATTGCCGCGCGGCGCGGGCGCCGCGTCCTCGGCCGTCTCGACGGCTTCGGCCTCGTCGCCGCCTTCGGCTTCGGGGTCGGCGCGGTTGTCGCGGTCGTCGCCGCGGTCGCGGCGGTTGCCGCGGCCCTGCTGGCGATTGCCGCGGCCGTCCTCGTCGCGGCGATCGCTGCCCCCGCGCTCGCGTCCGCCCTCACGTGCGCCGCTGTCACGACCCTCATTGTCGCGGCCGGCGCCTTCACGGCCGCCAGTCTCGTCGCCTTCCGATTCGGGCTCGAAGCTCGCGTCGTCATGGCCGTCGAAATCCTCGACCCCGCGAATGTCGCGGTGGCGGTCATAGCTGCGTTCCTGACCGCTTGCCGCCGCCTTTTCTTCCTGGCGGGCCCGGAAATCGCTCAGCACGCGGAAATAATGGTCGGCGAACTGGAGATAATATTCGGTCTGGACCCGGTCGCCCGAAAGCTGCGCATCGCGCGCGAGGTTGCGGTATTTCTCGATCATCTGGGCGGCGTTGCCGCGCGCCCGGCTGTCGATGCGGTTGGCCTGATCGACACCGCCGCGTCCGCCACCGGACTGCGAGCGATTGTTATTGTTGCCGTTATTGTTGCGGCCGCGACGGCGACCGCTCTGCCGGTTGTTCATGTTCAACTGAGACATCCTGATAAGCTAATAAGCTACGCCAACCCCTTATGGCCGAACGCGCTATTTGCGCGTCGTGCCCGCGCCCTCTGCGCGGTTCCCTCTACCGCTTGCGCCGGGCCCCGCGGCCCGCACCAGCGTCGTAAGTGGGAAGCAGACCGATCGGACCAGTCAAGGCCCCGTACCGGGTCTGTAAGCCGCCCCTACCGTGCTTTGCGGCGGAAACCAAGAAAATTCTTGTTCTGGCGTCAGGGGCGGGTCAGCAAAAGCGCCCTGTCGCGGCCGCCCAGATCCTGCTTGCAGGCGACGGCGAATCCCGCTGCTTCGGCGAGCTCGGATACCGATATGCGTTGCCGGTGCCCGATTTCAAGGATCGCGGCCCCGCCGGGGGCCAGAAGTCGCGGCAAAGCGGGGATGATCCGGCGATAATCATCGAGCCCGTCGGCGCCCGCGAACAGCGCGCTCGCCGGCTCGAAACCGGCGACATCGGGCATCAATTCCTCGCTGTCGGCAATATAGGGCGGGTTGCACAGGATGAGGTCGAACGGGCCTTCGACGCCATCGGCCCAGTCGCCCGTTCGGAACGCGGCGCGATCGGCCAGATTGAGCGCATCGGCATTCGCGCGCGCAAAGGTCAGCGCCGCCTCGCCCGCATCGACGCCGAGCCCCGTCGCCGCGGGCCATTCGGCGAGCGCGGCGAGCAATAATGTCCCCGGCCCCGTCCCGAGATCGAGGATCCGCTTCGGACCCGCGGCGCCGAAATATTGCACCGCTGCCTCGATCAGCGTCTCGCTGTCGGGACGCGGGATGAGGACACCGGGACCGACCGCCAGCCGGATCGTCCAGAAATCGCGATAGCCGACGATATAGGCGATGGGTTCGTGCGCCATTCGCCGCGCAACTAGTCCGCCGAAATCGTCCGGCGCGCCGAACCGCGCCGGATCGAGCAACAGCGCGCCGCGCTCGACGCCCAGAGCGTGCGCCATCAACAGTTCGGCATCGAGCCGCGGCGTATCGGATATATCCGCCAGACGCCGGGCGGCGGACGATAGTGCGGCGCCAACGCTCCCCTTATGCTCGCAGACCAGCGCCCAGGTCAGCGCCTTGGCTGCGGCATCGTCCAGCTCGGGGTGACGCTTTCTCAATTCGCGCACCGCCCACTCGCTCCCCGCCCAAAGTGAATGCATCCGCCAGTCGGGTTTGCTCTCGCGCAGGTCTTGAAGGACATCGAGCATAGCCCATTCGACCGCCTCGGCGCGGTCGAGCCCGATCGCGTCGACCACCGCCCGCCAGTCGGTCTGCGGCTCGGCGGCGCGGCTGAAACCCAGATAAGAAACGATTGCCGTGTTGAGATCGGCCGATCGCGTCACTCACCCAGCCCCGCCAGTCGCTGCGCCTGATCCTCGGCGATCAGCGCGTCGATCAGCTCGTCCATCTGCCCTTCCAATATCTCGGGCAGGCGGTGGAGCGTCAGGTTGATGCGGTGGTCGGTCACGCGCCCCTGCGGGAAATTATAGGTACGGATGCGTTCGGAGCGGTCGCCCGATCCGACCATCGACTTGCGCGCCGACGCCTCGGCGCTGTGGATCTTCTCGCGCTCGAGGTCATAGAGCCGCGCGCGCAGCACCTGCATCGCCTTGGCGCGGTTCTTGTGCTGGCTGCGCTGGTCCTGCTGGATCACGACGAGCCCGGTCGGGATATGCGTGATGCGGATCGCCGAATCGGTCGTGTTGACGTGCTGGCCGCCTGCACCCGATGCGCGGTAGATATCGATCTTCAGATCGTTGTCGTTGATCGCGACGTCGACTTCCTCGGCCTCGGGCAGCACCGCGACGGTCGCGGCGCTGGTGTGGATGCGGCCGCCGCTTTCGGTGACGGGGACGCGCTGGACGCGGTGAACGCCGCTTTCGAACTTGAGCTTCGCGAACACGCCCTGCCCGGCGACCGACGCGACGACTTCCTTGTAGCCGCCGACTTCCGCTTCGTTCGCCGAGATGATTTCGACCTTCCACCCCTGCGTATCGGCATAGCGGCTGTACATGCGGAGCAGATCGCCCGCGAACAGCGCCGCCTCGTCGCCGCCGGTGCCGGCGCGGATTTCGAGCATCGCGGCGCGCGCGTCGGCGACGTCCTTGGGCAGCAGCCTGATCGCCAGATCATGCTCGGCGGCGGGCAACGCCGCCTCGACCGCCGCCATTTCCTCGGCGGCCATCGCCTTCATCTCGGGATCGGCGAGCATTTCCCCGAGCGCGACGAGCTCGCCGCGCAGCCTCACCACCTCGCGCGCGGCTTCGGCGACGGGTTCGAGTTCGGCGAACTCCTTCGACGCCGCGACGAAGTCGGCGGGCGCCATATCCCCCGTCGCCATCCGCGCCTGCAGCGCGGCATGACGTTCGATGATGGCGTCGATCTGCTTTTCGGAAACGGAGGTCATCTGGTCCAAAATGGTAAAAACTACGTCATGCTGAACTTGTTTCAGCATCCATGGCGCCGCATAGAGGCCAACATGCCGTCGCGGCAACCCTGCACCTATATTCTCGCCAGCCAAAAGCAGGGCACGCTCTATATCGGCGTCACGTCTGACCTCACCGCACGCATCTGGCAGCACCGGTCGGGCACAGTGCCGGGCTTCACGACGCGATATCGAGTGTACCGGCTTGTCCACGCCGAGTTCTTCGACGACATGGCGGCCGCAATTGCGCGCGAAAAGCAACTGAAGCGCTGGCACCGGTCATGGAAGATCAACCTGATCGAGGCGGACAATCCCGACTGGAAGGATTTGGCGGTCGAGTGGGGAATTTCCGAACCCGTTCGGAAACCGTCATGCTGAACTTGTTTCAGCATCCACGGCGCGACGCCGAAAGGTTACCCCCATGGACCCTGAAACAAGTTCAGGGTGACGAGATTATTTTCCTTCGAAGTGGCGCTCAAAGATTAGGCTTGCTACTCGTTCGGTCAACGCCTCATCGCTGCTTCTGATTGGTGCCGCCGACGTCCCTGTGCCTCCCAGGCTCAAGATGCCTCTTGGATTTAGCTTCGATGCTTTGTCGAATCGCTTTCGAGCCGAACCCGTTGCAATCATCTCCGCGGACAAACCATCCTCGCGCAAAGTCTGCAGAATCGAAATTCCTAGGGGAACGACGGCATCATCCTCGATGACCACGATAACGTCGGTTACACTCCTTGCAACTTCCGGCAACAACATCGCCAGCCGCTCGATCCCCGCCGCCCAGCCGACCGCCGCGGTCGGCGGGCCGCCGAGCGCCTCGATCAGTCCGTCGTAGCGCCCGCCGCCGAGCACCGTGCCCTGCGCGCCCAGCCGGTCGGTGACGAATTCGAACGCGGTGTGGCGATAATAGTCGAGCCCGCGCACCAGCCGCGCGTTGCGCTCCCACGCGACCCCCGCCGCGTCGAGCCCGGCCGTCACCGCGCCGAAGAAATCCTGCGCCTCGCCCGTCAGAAACGCGTCGATATCGGGCGCGCTGTCGGCGATCGGGCGGTCCTTCGGATCCTTGCTGTCGAGGATGCGCAGCGGATTCTTGTCGAGCCGCGCAAGGCTGTCCTCCGACAGATCGCCGCGATGGCCCATGAAATGCTCGACCAGCGCCGCGCGCCATGCGTCGCGGCTTGCCGCGTCGCCCAGCGTGTTGAGCGTCAAGGTCACGCCCTCGGCGATCCCCAGCTCCTTCAGAAGCTGGTCGGCAAAGACCAGCAGTTCGGCGTCGGCGAGCGGGCTGTCGCTGCCGATCACCTCGGCGTCGAGCTGGTGGAACTGGCGATAGCGGCCCTTCTGCGGGCGCTCGTAGCGGAACAGCGGGCCGTGCGTCGCGACCTTCAGCGGCGCAAACTGCTGCCAGCCGCCCGTGATATACGCCCGCGCGATCCCCGCGGTGAATTCGGGCCGCAAGGTGATCGATTCGCCGCCGCGATCCTCGAACGAATACATTTCCTTCGACACGACGTCGGTCGTCTCGCCCAATGACCGCGCGAACACCGCGGTCGGCTCGATCACCGGCACCTCGATGCGCTTGAAACCATAGAGCCGCCGCACGCGGTCGAACGTATCGACGACATGCTGGAAGCGGTCGGCGAAATCGCCGAGCATGTCCTGGGTGCCGCGCACCGGCTGCGGCGTCGCGATCTTTGCGGGCTTGTCCTTGCTCATGCGCCGCGCGTCTAATGCTTTTTCGTCGAAAGGCAAAGTGCGCTTGCAGAGCCGATACTGGACGCCGCGCCGGTTTGGCGGCAGAGATTGGCCCATGAAAAAGACCCTGTTCGTCGCGTCCGCCCTGATCGCCTTCACCCCCGCCGCCCTTGCCTCTTCAGCGCTTGCGCAGGAGGGCAACAGCCGTCCGCAACCCGTCGTCCAGCCGCACAGCATCCCGCTGCCCGCCGACCGGCCCTATCCGGGGACGATGCTGCTCAAGGTCGACGCCAGCGATTCGATGCGCGGCATCTTCCGCGTCCGCCAGACGATCCCGGTCGCGAAGAGCGGCAAATTCACCCTGCTCTATCCGCAATGGCTGCCCGGCAAGCACGCGCCGCGCGGTGCGATTGCCGAAATCGCGGGCTTCAAGGCGACCGCGGGCGGCAAGCCGCTCGCCTGGACGCGCCAGCCGACCGACGTCTATGCCTTCGACATCGACGTGCCCGCGGGCGCGAAGAGCATCGAGGTAGCCTTCGATTTCCTCTCGCCGACGCGCACCAGCGAGGGCCGCGTCGTCGTCACCCCGGCGATGATGAACCTGCAGTGGGAACAGGTCAGCCTGTACCCCGCGGGCTATTTCACGCGCGGCATTCCGGTGCAGCTCGACGTCACCCTGCCCGAGGGCTGGACCGGCGCGGCGGCGCTCGACGGGCTGAAGGTCGCGGGCAATCGCTACAGCTATGCCCCGACCAGCTACGAGACGCTGGTCGACAGCCCGATGTTCGCCGGACGCTATTTCCGCAAATGGGATCTTGGCCAGAATGTCACGCTGAACGTCGTCGCCGACGAGCCGCAGTTCCTCGACGCGAAGCCCGACCATATCGCGCGCCACGCGGCGATGGTCGCCGAGGCGATCGCCCTGTTCGGGACGAAGCATTTCGACCGCTACGAATTCCTGCTCGCGCTCACCGACGAGCTCGGCGGCATCGGGCTCGAACATCACCGGTCGAGCGAGAACAGCCGCAACCCCGACTATTTCACCAACTGGGACAGCAATGATTCGGAGCGCGGGCTGCTGCCGCACGAATTCACCCACAGCTGGAACGGCAAATACCGCCGCCCCGACAAGCTGTGGACCCCCGACTATCGCACCCCGATGCAGGGCAATCTCCTCTGGGTCTATGAAGGGCAGACGAGCTTCTGGGATCTCGTGATCGCGGGCCGGTCGGGAATGCAGTCGAAGGAGATGATCCTCGCCGAATGGGCGACCAATGCCGGCAACTACAGCGTGCAGGCGGGGCGCGACTGGCGCTCGGTCGAGGATACGACGCTCGACCCCGTGATCGCGGCGCGCAAGGCACGCGCCTTCCCCAGCGCGACGCGGACCGAGGATTATTACAACGAGGGCGCGCTGATGTGGCTCGAGGCGGACATGATCATCCGCCAGGGCACCAACGACGCGAAAAGCCTCGACGATTTCGCCAAGGCCTTTTTCAGCGGCAAGGGCGGCGACTGGGGCGAGGTCACCTATGATTTCGACGATGTCGCGCAAACGCTGAACGCCGTCTATCCCTATGACTGGCCGAAATTCCTGCGCGACCGGATGCAGCTTCCCGGCCAGCCCGCGCCGGTCGCGGGGATCGAGCGCGCCGGATACCGCCTCGTCTGGCGCGACGTCCCCAACGCCTTCGACCGCGACAAGATGAAGAACGCGAAGAATTTCGAGCTCACCCACTCGCTGGGCATGACGATCGACAAGGACGGCATCGCGGGCAGCATATTGTGGAACGGCCCGGCGTTCCGCGCCGACATCGTCAACGGTACCAAGATCCTCGCCGTCGACGGCATGAGCTACAGCAGGGAGCGGCTGGAGGCCGCGATTCGCGCCGCGACCGACGGCAAGACCCCCGTCCGCCTGCTCGTCGAACGCGGCGGCCGCTACCGCAGCGTCGACATCGACTATCATGGCGGGCTGCGCTGGCCGCACCTTGAAAAGACCGGCGCCGGGCCCGACTGGTTCGACCGCCTGCTCGCCCCCAAACGCGCGCTTTGACCTTTTCTCTCGGGAAAAGGGGCTTTCCGGCCTCGACTTTGCGCCGCGTCCGGCGCTAAAGGCGCGCGCGACTGCAAAACGACAAAAAAGGACTTCTCCCATGCGTATCGACCTCGTCCCGGCGGGTGACAGCCCGCCCGACAGCCTGAACGTGCTGATCGAAGTGCCGATCGGGGGCGAACCCGTGAAATATGAGTTCGACAAGGCATCGGGGGCGCTGTTCGTCGACCGCTTCCTCCACACCCCGATGCGCTATCCCGCCAATTACGGCTTCGTCCCGCACACGCTGGGCGAAGATGGCGACCCGCTCGACGCGCTCGTCGTCGCGCGCTCGCCGATCGTCGCGGGCGCGGTGGTCAAGTGCCGCCCGATCGGCGTGCTCAAGATGGAAGATGACGCCGGCGGCGACGAGAAATTGCTCTGCGTGCCGGTCAACAAGACCTTCCCCTATTATGCGGACGTCGCGACCTACACCGACATGCCGCCGATCGTGCTCCAGCAGATCGAGCATTTCTTCACCCACTACAAGGATCTCGAACCCGGCAAATGGGCGAAGCTCAACGGCTGGGGCGACGTCGACGAGGCCAAGCGCATCATCGTCGAATGCATCGAGCGCGCGAAGAAGGTGGGGTACTGAAAACCAACCTCGTCATTGCGAGCGGAGCGAAGCAATCCAGGGCGGTTTAGGCCGCCCTTGATTGCCGCGTCGCCTGCGGCTTCTCGCAATGACGAAGTTCAAGGCGTCGGACTGTCCTCCTCCTTCGTCAGCAATCGCACCTCGCTCCGCGGATAGGGAATCCGGATTCCCGCTTCCTTGAAGCGGTCCCAGATGCCGAGGAACACCTCGCCCTGGATATTGCCGAGCCCCGATTCGGGGTCCGAGATCCAGAAGCGCAGCTCATGCTCGACCGCGCGTTCGCCAAAGGCGGTGATCCACACCGCGGGTTCGGGCTCGTTCAGGATGCGCGGGTTGGACCGCGCGACATCGATGATGATCGCCTGCGCCGCGCGCAGATCGCATTCATAGGCGACGGGAACGTGCAGCCGCACGCGCACGTCGCGGCTCGAATAGCTCCAGTTCTCGACCGGCTGCGTCATTAGCAGCTCGTTCGGGATCAGATGCTTCTTGCCGTCGCGCGTCACGACATTGACCGCGCGCACCCCGATCTTCGCGACGCGCCCGACATTGGGGATGGTCCCCGGCCCGGTCGCCCCGCCCATGCTGCTGCCGTCGCCGACGACGATCACGTCGCCCGGCTTGATCGAGCGGTCCATGAGCAGGATGATCCCCGCGATCAGGTTGCCGACGGTCTTTTGCAGCCCGAAACCGATCGCGAGCCCCGCCGCCCCCGAAAAGACCGCGAGCGCGGTGAGGTCGATGCCGAGCAGGTCGATGCCGAACAGCAGGGCAAGCGTGAACAGCGCGATCGCGATCAGCTTTTCGGCGAGCAGCCGCTGCGCCTCGTCGATCTGGCTGTTCCGGCGCAGCAGCCACTTGAGCGCGCGCATGGTGAGCTTGACCGCGATCCACAGCAGGATCGCGACGACGATCGCCGAGAACAGGCCATAGAGCGACAGCCGGTACGATCCGACGTCGAGCCCGATATCCTTCATCAGCGTGACGGTGCGGGCAAAGCCTTCGCGAAGGCTCGTCTCGACGCTCACAGCGCGGCGAGCCCGCGCGCAAGGTCGGCGATCAGGTCGGCCGGATCCTCGAGCCCGACCGACAGGCGGACCAGCGGGTCGGGATCACTCCACACCGTCGCGGTGCGGATGTCGGCGGGGTTGCTCGGCACGACAAGGCTTTCATAGCCGCCCCAGCTGAAGCCGATGCCGAAATGGTCGAGCGCATCGATGAAGCGCGTCCGCGCGGCTTCATCCGCGCCCTTCAGCGTAAAGCCGAACAGCCCGCTCGTCCCCTTGAAGTCGCGTGTCCACAGCTCGTGCCCCCGGTCGCCGCGCAGCGCGGGATGCAGCACCCGCCCGACCTCGGCGCGCCCCGCGAGCCAGTTCGCGACCGCGAGGCCGTTTTCGCCATGCCGCGCCAGCCGCACGTCGAGCGTGCGGAGGCCGCGCAGGATCAGTGCGCAATCGTCGGGCGAGACCGCCTGCCCCAGCTGATACGCCGCCTGCCGCAGCTTCGGCCAGACCGCCTTGGTCGCGGTCAGCGATCCCATCATCGCGTCGCTGTGCCCGCCCGCATATTTGGTGAGGCTCATCATCGCGACATCGACCCCATGCGCCAGCGCGGGGAAGAGCAAGGGCGTCGCCCAGGTGTTGTCGAGCATCGTCAGCACGCCGCGCGCCCGCGCGACCTTTGTGATCGCGGGGATGTCCTGCACCTCGAAGGTCAGGCTGCCCGGCGATTCGAGGAAAATCAGCTTCGTCTCGGGCTCGATCAATTCCGCGATGCCCGCCCCGACGAGCGGATCGTAGAAACTCGTCCGCACCCCCATCCGCGCGAGCATCCCGTTGCAGAACGCCCGCGTCGGCTCATAGGCGCTGTCGACCATCAGCAGATGATCGCCCGGCGACAGCAGCGCCAGCAGCCCCGCCGAATTGGCCGCGACCCCCGACGGATAGAGCAAGGTGCCTTCCGCCCCCGGCTCCAGCGCGGTCAGCGCGTCGGCGAGCGCCCACACGGTCGGCGTCCCGCGCCGGCCGTAATAGAGCTTGTCGTGCGTCGCGTGGCCGCGCGCCTTCAGGTCGGCGATATTGTCGTAGAGGATCGTCGAGGCGCGCCACACCGGCGGATTGACGATGCTGCCGCCAAGGCGCGGATCGCCGGTCCATTCGGGCCGCCGCCCGCCCTGCACCAATTTCGTCGCCGGGCGGAGGCTGTCGTCGTCGCGCTTGCTCATGCCATCCCTGTTAGCGGCGCGCGGCGCAAAAGCCAGAGGCGCGCATATTCCCGCCCGCGCAGCGGGCCATTCAATATCTCACACAAAGACACAAAGAGGGCAGTCGATGCGCGCACGATTCGCGCATCGACTGCCCTCTTTGTGTCTTTGTGTGAGTCAAAATAGCGCTACGCGCAGGTTTTACACCAACGCCAGCAATGGCCCGCCCGGCCCGATCAACAACCCCAGGGCCGAACAGATCGCGAGCATCGGGATGATCCCCAGCCTGAAGCGGAACAGCAGCAGCGCCGCGAGCAACGCCAGCAGCACCGCGGCCCGATCGACCGACGCCCACACCGGCAGGTCGAGCCCCCACGCCGTCGGCTCCAGTCGGCGGAACAGCACATGCAGCGCGAACCACAGCGACAGGTTGGCGATCACGCCGACCACCGCCGCGGTCACCGCCGCGAGCGCACCCTTCAGCCCCGCGGCGCGTTCGAGCCGGTCGATCCACGGCGCGAAGGCGAAGATCCAGAGGAAACAGGGCGCGAAGGTCACCCACAGGGTCAGCAGCGAGCCGAGCAGCGCGGCGACGAAGGGCGTGAAGGGCGCCGCGTCGCGCCACGCCGCGAGGAAACCGACGAACTGCGTCACCAGGATCAGCGGCCCCGGCGTCGTCTCGGCGAGCCCCAGCCCGTCGGCCATTTCGCCGGGGCGCAGCCAGCCGAACCCCGACACCGCCTCCTGCGCCATATAGGCGAGCACCGCATAGGCGCCGCCAAAGGTCACGACCGCGAGCTGCGAGAAAAAGGCGCCGATGTCCCACAGCACATGATCGCGGCCCAATGTGACGAGGATCAGCAGCATCGGCGCCGCCCAGATCGCACCCCACAGCAGCGCCGCCGTCAGCGATTCGCGCCACGCCGATCGGCGCGGCGGCGCCGCGCCCTCCTTCGCGGGCGCCAGCTTCATCCATCCGGGCCGCCAGCGCGCCGCCGCCCAGCCGACCACCAGCGCCGACAGCACGACGATCGGGAACGGCGCGGCAAGGACCGCGAGCGCTACGAAGGAGGCGACGGCAATGCCGCGGAGCAGCGGCGTCTTGAGCGCGCGCCCCGCGATCCGCAGCAGCGCCTGCACGACGATCGCCAGCACCGCCGCCTTGATCCCGACGAACAGCGCCGCGAACCAGTCGAGCCCCGCCGCGGTCACATAGAGCAGCGACAGACCGAACATCACCAGCGCGCCGGGGATGACGAACAGCAGCCCCGCCGCCAGCCCGCCGCGAAGGCCGTGCAGCCGCCAGCCGATCCATGTCGCAAGCTGCTGCGCCTCGGGACCGGGAAGCAGATGGCAGAAGTTGAGCGCGTGGAGGAAGGTCGATTCGTCGACCCAGCGCCGCTCGTCGACGAACTCACGGTGCATCAGCGCGATCTGCCCCGCGGGGCCGCCGAAACTCAACCAGCCGATGCGCGCATAGGCGCGCACGGCGTCACCGAAAGCGGGTATCTTGAGGGATGCGTCGGGGACGTCGGTCATAGGTCGTGCTTCTCCATCCGGCGGAGCCGGGCGAAAAAGCAACGCTTGGGCGAGCGCCTGACCGGGAGGTTGCCTTGCCCCGATGCCGCAACGCTAACGCTGCGGACCGGAGCAGGACAAGCAAGAAAAAGCCGCGCGGCCGCGAAGCCGTGCTTCACCCTCAGGCGGCGCCGGTCGCCTTGGGCGTCGCGGCATCCGAGCCCCATTCGAGCCAGCTGCCGTCATAGACCGCGACATCGTCCTTGCCGAGCAGGTGCGCGCCAAAGGCGACCACGGTCGCGGTCATCCCGCTGCCGCAGGTGGTGACGAGCGGCTTGTCGAGATCGACCCCCGCCGCGTCGAACGCCGCTTTCAGCGCGTCGCCGCGCTTCCACGTCCCGTCGGCGTTGAACAGCTCGCCAAAGGGCAGGTTCTTCGAACCGGGGATATGGCCGGGCGCCAGGCCGGGGCGCGCGTCGCGCTCCTCGCCGGTGAAACGCTTGGCGTCGCGTGCGTCGAGCACCTGCTCGGCGCCGCTTTCGACATTCGCCTGCATCTGCTCCTTGGTGCGCACCGCCTTCGCGTCGCGCCACACCGTGAAGTGGCGGTGGCGCAGCGTCTGCTTGCCCATTTCGAGCGGGCGTCCCTCGGCCTTCCACTTGGCAAGGCCGCCGTCGAGCAGCGCGACGTCGTGGGCGCCGAACAATTTGAGCAGCCACCAGGCACGCGCCGCGCTCTTCAGCGGGCTGTCGTCATAGATGACGATGCGGCTGCCGTCGCCAAGGCCCAGCGACTGCATCCGGCTCGCGAACTTTTCCGCCGGGGGGGCCATGTTGTCGATCGCGGACGCGGTATCGACCAGTTCGGCCAGGTCCATGAACACCGCGCCCGGAATATGCCCGGTCTCGTAATCGGCGCGCGCGTCGCGGCCGGCGTCGGCGCTGAATTTCGTCGCATCGACGACCCGCAGGTCCGATGCCCCCAGTTCGCGTTCCAGCCAGTCGGTTGAGACCAAGGCGTCCATGTCATGCTCCTGTTGCGGCCGGGCGGAACCCTTTTTCCTGTCCCTGTCCGGCCATCCTGCTGCGGCTCTTTTCTCTCCGGGGAGACCAAGCCTATGCCCCGGCGTGCCCTTTTTCAAGCACGCTGGCGGTCTGCCTCAGCTTATGGTGCGCCGCAACAAGAAAAGCGGCGTCATGGCGCTTTATTGGTCGCGGCGGACCGCGGTCGTGCGCGCGCCCGGCCGGTTGACGATCAGGTTCGGGCGGTCGAGCGGCAGCGGCGCCAGCCGCTCGCTCCCGCTCGTCCCCTGCTCGCGGCCGAGGACGAAGCTGCCCGCGCACTGGCCAAAGGCGTCGCCCTCGCCGTCCCAGTGATAGGTGACGTCGAACGCCAGGACGGGAATCAGCATCGGCTTGCCGCCGATCATCAGCGGCTCGATCATCGCGCGCGGCAGCATGACCTCGGTGCCGATCTGCTCGCCCGCGCCCGCCGCAAGATGGATGTCGTCGCGCAGCACGCTGCCGCCCGCGCCGTCATAGAAGCGCGCGAGCACGGGTTCGGGCATCGCCGACCCCTGGTTGAGCGCGACGCGGACCATCAGCCCGGTCGCCGCGACCGCGCCTTCGTTGACGAGGTTCAGCGTCAGCGCGACGATCAGCTGGTCGCTCGTCATGCGGATCCCGCGCACCTCGAGCGCCATCGACACGCGCGCGCGGCGCTCGGCGACAGGGCGCGTCACCAGCGGCGAGGCGGCGGCGGGAGGGCGGGGAGCGGCAACCGCAGGCGCCGCCGCCGGCACCGGCCGCGCGGCGGGTTCGGCGGCGCGCGCCAGCGGTTGCGGCTTCGGCTCAGGCGGCGGCGGCGCGATCGGCTCGTCGAGATCGACCGGCAGCTCGCCCGCGACCAGCGGACGGCGCCGCCAGTACCACAGACCGGCGCCTGCGGCCGCGAGCCCGGCGAGCAGCCAGGCCCAGACCGGCGGACCGTCACTGCTCCCCGCTGGCGCGCCAACGGCTGCGGTTTCGGGCGCGGGCGTGACAGGCGCGGGAAGGGTCGGGTCGGCCGAAAAGCCCGGCGCCGGGGCGGTGTCGCCGGCTCCCGCCGCCGCCGCGGGCGCAGCCGCCGCTGCGGCAGGCGCCGCGCTGGCCGTGTTCGGCGATGCCGCCGCTGCGGGCGCATCGCGCCGCGTCGTCGCGGCCGGTGCCGGCGTCGTGGTCGTCGGGACGGGCCGCGTCGTCACCACCGACGGCGGCGCGGTCGGCGCGGGCGCCGGAGTCGGTGCAGGGGTAGGCGCCGGGGTCGGCGGGCCGCCGCGCTCGCCGGGCGCGAGCGGGGGCAGCGCGCCGTCGGAGGGGCCTTGCACGCCCGGCGTGCGGCCGTCGCCCGCGGGCGGCAGGCGAAAGGTCGAAGGGGGCGCGGGCGCGGGGGTCGGCGCCGGGCTCTGCGTCTCCTGCGCGGCCGCGGGCACCGCGAGCGCCATCGCCACCGCGATCAGCGGCAACCGCGCCCTGTCGTTCCTCCGCCCGATCGTCCGCACCGTCATTGAAATCGTCCGCAATCCCGAAACATGTCCTCGGGCCGGGGCGCTGAATCGGCCCTGAACCCGGCCGCGACGTCACCCAGGCGGATGACATCGGCCGCGCGCGTCCCTAGATGGTTTCCATGTCCGATTCTACCCCTGCGCCACTCGCGCCCAAACATCTCGGCCAGTCCAGCGAACTGCCTGCCTCGCCAGAGGCGGCGGTGCTCGACTATGTCCCCAATCCGCGCCGCGGCGAACTCTATCTCGTCCGCTTCGCCGCGCCCGAGTTTACCTCGCTCTGCCCGGTGACCGGCCAGCCCGATTTCGCGCACCTCGTGATCGACTATGCGCCCGGCGAAACGATCGTCGAATCGAAGAGCCTCAAGCTCTTTCTCGGCGCCTTCCGCAACCATGCCGGTTTCCACGAGGATTGCACCGTCGGCATCGGCCGCCGCCTCTTCGACGAAATGCAGCCGCAATGGCTGCGCATCGGCGGTTACTGGTATCCGCGCGGCGGCATCCCGATCGACGTCTTCTGGCAGTCGGGCCCGCCGCCTGCGGGCCTGTGGCTCCCCGACCAGGGCGTCGCGCCATACCGCGGGCGGGGTTAGCATAACGTGTGACAGTTTCCGTCGGATTTCATCTTTCCGTCACAGATTGTTGACATTAGTGTCAGCGTTATGAGCAGCACCGCACTTCCGCACGACCACGCCATCGCCGTCGGCGCCGACCAGATCGACTTCATGGGGCACGTCAACAACGCCCATTATCTGAGCTGGGTGCAGGAGGCGGTGCTGTCGCACTGGCGCAAGATCGCTCCGCCCGACGCGGTCGCCGCGCATCTCTGGGTCGCGCTGAAGCACGAGATCACCTACCGCCGCCCCGCCTTCCTCGAAGATCAGGTCATCGCGACGGTGATCCTCGAAAAGGTGCAGGGCGCGCGCGCCTTTTACGAAACGGTGATCCGGCGCGGCGAGGAAGTGCTGGCCGAGGTGAAGTCGAGCTGGTGCTGCGTCGACGCCGAAACCCTGCGCCCCGCCCGCCTCGCGAGCGACGTGGTCGCGCGCTTCTTTCCGGGCGAGAAGCTATAGGGTCCGCACCCGCTTACCGGCCTGTATCAAAACAGGATATTTTTACATTTCCCGGCTATGAAGCCGCGATGCAGACTCCGATCCGCCTTCCCGGCCGCGTGCGGCTCGAACAGACGCTGGCGGTCGTGATCCCCAGCTACCGTGTGAAGGCGCATATCCTCGACGTAATCGCGCGCATCGGGCCCGAGGTCGCGATGATCTTCGTCGTCGACGACGCCTGCCCCGACGGATCGGGCGCCTTCGTCGGCGAGCAATGCCGCGACCCCCGCGTCCGCGTGCTGCGGCACGAGGTCAACCGCGGCGTCGGCGGCGCGATGATGACGGGCTATCGCGCCGCGCTGGGCGCCGGCGCCGACATCATCGTCAAGGTCGACGGCGACGGCCAGATGGACCCCGCGCTCATCCCGCACATCGCGCGCCCCGTCCTCGCGCGGCAGGCCGACTATGCGAAGGGCAATCGCTTCCACAGCCTCTGGAACGTCCGCCGGATGCCGCGCGTGCGGCTCTACGGCAACGCCGCGCTGTCGTTCATGACCAAGCTGTCGAGCGGCTACTGGGGCATTTTCGATCCGACCAACGGCTATACCGCGATCCACGCCGCGGCGCTCGAACGGATCGAGTTCGCCAATGTCTCCGAACGCTATTTCTTCGAGACCGACATGCTGATCAACCTCGGCAACGCGCGCGCGGTCGTCGCCGACGTGCCGATGGAGGCGGTCTATGCCGACGAGGTCAGCAACCTTCGCATCCGAAACGAACTCTGGCCCTTTCTGCGCACCCACCTGCGCGAGGTGGTGAAGCGCATCTTCTACACCTATTTCCTCCGCGACTTCTCGCCCGCCACGCTGCAGCTGCTGATCGGCGCGATCTTCCTCCTCTTCGGCACCATCTACGGCGCCGCCGAATGGTATCGCTCGGTCAGCACCGGCGAGATCGCGAGCACGGGGACGGTGATGATCGCGGTGCTGCCGATCATTCTCGGCGTCCAGCTACTGCTTAACTTTCTCGCCTTCGACATGGCGAACGAGCCCAAGGTGCCGATCCAGCCGACGCTGACCCTCGCCGACCTTTTTGCCGATGATCCCGCAGCAGATGACCGGTAACGGGCTGATCGCACAGGGCGCGCGCTACGGCCTCGTCGGCCTCGTCGTGCTCGCCGCCGACTTCGGCGTCTATTCGCTGTTGCTCGCGCTGTTCCCCGGCCAGTTCCTCGCCGCGAACCTTTGCGGCAAGCTCACCGGCGCCGCGCTCGGCTTCGTGCTGCACCGCCATGTCACCTTCCGCTGGGCGCAGCGCGACGGCGCCGCGCGCCAGGTCGCCGCCTATCTCGCGGTGCTCGGCTTCAACCTGCTGCTCTCCTCCGCGCTGCTCTGGTTCGCGATCCGGCTGCTCGGCGCGAACGCCTATCTCGCCAAGCTCGGCGTCGACATCGTCGTCGTGGGCACCGCCTTCCTCCTCTCGCGCCTCTGGGTCTATCGTCCCCTATGACCGACCGCCTCGTCTCGCTCGTCACCCCCGGCCGCCGCGGGCTCTGGATCGGCCTCGCGCTCTTCGCGCTGCTCGTGGCGCTGTCCTGGGTGGGCTTCATCGCGTCGGACGACACCACCTATGCGCGCGGCGCCTATGGCTGGATCGAGCATTTCCCCTATGTCGGCGGGCATGGCACGATCCGCTATCCGATCACCGTGCCGATGGCCGCCTCCTTCCTGATCCTCGGCGGCAACGAGGTCGCGATGGTGCTGCCCTCGCTGCTCTACCTGATCCTGTTCCTCATCCTCGCCTGGCGCGTGACGCGCGACGTCGCGGGGCCGCTTCCCGCCTTCGCCGCGCTCGTCGCGGTCGTCACCAATCCGCTGATCGCGGTGCAGGCGTCGATCGCCAGCGTCGATATCATCGAGATGGCGCTGCTCTTCGCCGCATGGCTGCTCTGCTTCCGCTGCCTCGAGACGGGTGTGGCGGACAAGCGCAAGCTGATCGGCGCCGGCATCCTCGCGGGCCTCGCCTTCCTGACGCGCGAGACCGCGGTGTTCGTCGCTGTCTATTTCGGCCTGCTCTTCCTCGCCGGCCACCGCATCGGCCGCTGGAATTATCTCTGGATCGCCGCGGGCTTCGTCGCGGTCTGGGCGCTCGAGCTTGTCTATCTCGGTATCATGACCGGCGACCCGCTCTACCGCTTCAACATCGCGCTCCACCATGATTCGACGATCGACCGGTCGATCGACCTTGCGGGCAACGTCATCGTCCACCCGCTCGTCGATCCGCTGCTCGTCCTGCTGCTCAACCAGGAATTCATGGCGCTGATGCTGTTCGCGCTGCCGCTCGGCGCGTGGCTCTGCCTGTCGCGGTCGATCCCGCAAAGGCTGCGCCACTTCGCGCGCCAGATCGCGCTCTTCGGCGGCTGCTGGTTCGTCTGCGTCGGCGCCGCGCAGCATCTGCTGCCGCTCAACCCGCGCTATTTCATGATTACCTCGACGATGGCGTGCCTGCTCGCGGGGACCGCGCTCGGCTGGCTGTGGCAGCAGGGCAGCGCACGCACGCGCTGGGCGGCGCTCGGCGGGCTCGCGCTGCTCGCGGGGACCAACCTCGTCGGCATCGCGGTCGAGAACCGCGACCCCGCCTTCGGCGACGAAACGCTCGTCGCCGCGCTCGCCGACCATCCGGGCGAGCGCATCGGCACCGACCCCGAAACCGCCTTCCGCGCGCAGATCCCGCTCCGCTGGGCGGCTGCGGCCGCCCGCGTCGACGAAGCGCCCCCGGCGCCGGGCAGCCTCTATTATTACAACCCCCTGCGCGCCGCGAAACCCGCCGGCCATATCGCCGCCGATGTCGCGCCGCTCTACCGCCCGCAACCCGGCTGGCAGCTCGTCAGCGAATATCAGGCCGCGCCAAGCCACCTCGCGCGGCTGTTCGAGGCAACGGGCACCGACCGCCTGCTCCCCGCCGCCATCTGGCGCAAGCTCCGCCACCCGGCCGAGCCCGCTTATCTCTACCGCATCCCGAGCGAGGATGCGGGCTCGCCGGATTAGGACAGCCGCACGAATTCTGCGCGGACCGGAAGGGCTGTTTTGGGGTGGTGAGTTCTCGGTCAGCTTTCAGGCCGAGCGGAGCATGACGGACTAAGGGCGAACCTCATCGCCTGCGGCATATCGTG
>NZ_LNSG01000007.1 GCF_001468395.1 Sphingopyxis sp. H073
GATCACGATCGCGACCGGCGGCGGGGGCGGCGGCGGGGCAGGGGGCTTCTTTGCCGAGCAGGCGGCGACGCTCGCCAGCAAGCCGACTGCGATGATCTTACGCGACATAGTCATGATATTCTCCCCAACCGCTCGACCATGCGGTTTCAACCCCGGGCACGCAACGCCTCGTCGGCCTGTTGCACCAAAGTTGCGATAATCTCGGCAACGCTCTCCTCGCGGGTTACCATACCCACAGATTGCCCTGCCATTAACGAACCGCCGTCGACGTCGCCGTCGATGACCGCGCGGCGGAGCGCGCCCGCCCAATAATGTTCGATTTCGAGCTGCGCCGCCGCCATGTCGACCTCGCCCGCGTCGAGCCTGTTCGCGACCTCGCGCTGCTTCGCGGTGAAGGCTTCGGTGCCATTGTTCTTGAGCGCGCGTACCGGGATCACCGGCAGGCGCGGGTCGATCTGGACGCTGGCGACGGCGTCGCGCGCCGCGGCGCGGATGAAGGCTTTCTTGAAATTGGGATGCGCGATGCTCTCGGTCGCGCAGACGAAGCGCGTGCCGAGCTGGACGCCCGAGGCGCCCATTTCGAGATAGCCCGCGATCGCCTCGCCACGGCCGATGCCGCCGGCGACGAAGATCGGCACGTCGTTCGCGAGTTCGGGCAGAATCTCCTGCGCCAGCACGCTCGTCGATACCGGGCCGATGTGGCCGCCGGCTTCCATCCCCTCGATCACCAGCGCGTCGACTCCCGAGCGAACGAGCTTCTTGGCGAGGGCCAGCGTTGGCGCAAAGCAGATGACTTTCGCGCCCGACGCCTTGATCGCCTCAAGGCTGCCCTTGGGAGGCAGGCCGCCCGCGAGCACGACATGGCCGACCCGATGCTTCGCGCACACCTCGATCAGCTCGAAGAGCTGCGGGTGCATCGTGATCAGGTTGACGCCGAAATTGCGCGTCGCGAGCGCCTTGGTCGCCGCAATCTCGGTATCGAGCATTTCGGGTGTCATCGCGCCGCACGCGATCACGCCGAAGCCGCCGGCGTTACTGATCGCGCTCACCAGATTGCGTTCCGAGACCCAGCTCATCGCGCCGCAAAGGATGGCATAGTCGCTGCCGAGAAGTTCGGTACCGCGGGCCATCAGTTCGTTCATTTTGGTCATTGGCTGCGCCTTTGCCAGCGTTGGCGCGCGGGCGCAATCACTTCGGCGACGAACGGTTTCGGCTGGTCGCAGCGCTGAATCCGTTCGGCGCGGCAACTTCACCTTTGGGCGCAGAAAGCAAATTTATTGATTGTCAACTAAAACACTTAGGATATGGTTTCGTCGACTCACAAGGAGGGAAAGGCAAAGCATGAGCACCACCAAAGAACAGCCGCAGGGTGAAAGCGGCGATACGCCGCGCGCTGTGCAGACCGTGCTCGATGCGCTGGAAAAGCTGAAGTTCGGAGCGATCCAGCTCACCGTCCACGAAGGACGGCTGGTGCAGGTCGATGTGACCGAACGCCACCGCTACCCGAACTGATTTTCACAGCTCCCGACCGGGGATTCTCCCCTTCCTGCCGCAGACCGGACCGCCGGATGTGGCAATTTTCTTGCATCATCAAAGCAACAGGAAATTGTCATGACCGCAAAATATCCGTCCGCCCGCCGCCGCTTGCCGGCGTCGGCTCTTACGCTTTCTTTCCTGCTCGCGCTCGGCGCCACGCCCGCTTTCGCGGCGGAAGCAGCGGCTGGAACGGAAGACGGCTCGGCGGTCGCCGGGGCGGCGGCCGGCGCGGCCGATGCCGCCACGCAGATCGATGACGATGTCAGCCGCGGCGACGTGATCATCGTGACTGCGCGCCGCCGCCAGGAAACGGCGCAGGAAGTTCCGGTCGCAATCTCGGTGATCCGGGGCGATTCGATCGAGGCGACGGGCAACTTCAACGTCGTGAAGCTCCAGCAACTCGCTCCGACGTTGCAGGTCTATACCTCGAACCCGCGCAACACCTCGGTCAACATCCGCGGCCTTGGCGTGCCCTTCGGCCTGACCAGCGACGGCTTCGAACAAGGTGTCGGCATCTATGTAGACGACGTCTATAATTCGCGCGTCGCCGCCGCGACCTTCGATTTCCTCGACGTCGCCCAGGTCGAGGTGCTCCGCGGTCCGCAGGGTACGCTCTACGGGAAGAATACGACCGCGGGCGCGATCAACATCACGACCAACCAGCCGACCTTCGACTTCGAGGGCCGCGCCGAGCTGAGCGTCGGCAATCTCAAATACCGGCAGGCCAAGGCGGCGATTTCCGGTCCGCTTTCGGACAAGATCGCTGCGCGTGTCGCGATTGCCGCGACCAGCCGTCGCGGCACGCTGTTCAACACGACGAGCGACCGCTGGATCAACGAACAGGACAATCTCGGGCTGCGCGGCCAGCTCTTGTTCCAGCCTAACGACGATCTCAGCATCACGCTCTCGGGTGACTACAGCAAGCAGGATCCCGAAGGCTTCGGCACCGCGTTCGTCCGCGTCGGGCGGACGCAGCGCGCGCTCGCGCGCCAGTATGACGGGCTTGTCGCCGCCTATAATGCGGCCAATCCGACCCGGCCCTATGCGGTTCCCAGCCGCAACGTCTATGATCGCCTGACCGACATCGACGCCAGCCTGAATGCGGGCAACAAGATCGGCGGCGCGTCGCTGCGCGTGAAGTGGGACGTCGGCCCCGGCACCGTCACCTCGATCACCGCTTGGCGCTTCTGGGACTGGAAGCCCGAGAACGACCGCGACTTCACCGGCCTGTCGATCGTCTCCAAGTCGCAGAATCCCTCGCAGCAGGACCAGTATAGCCAGGAATTCCGTTATAATTACGAGGGCGACAGGATCGACTTCGTCGTCGGTCTGTTCGGCTTCAAGCAGCGCATCGACACGCAGGGCACCGAACAGCAGGGTGCAGACGCCAGCCGCTGGAGCCTCACCGGCGCGCAGGCGGGCATCCCGAGCATCCTCGAAGGGCTCACGGCGACCAACACCCAATATCTGACGTCGACCAGCGCGGCTGCCTATGGGCAGCTTAGCTGGAAGGTGACCGACGCGCTGACGATCCAGCCGGGTCTCCGCCTCAACTATGACAAGAAGACGGGGTTCTATCAGCGCATCGTGACCGATGGGGCGGGGCAGGTGCTCAACTGTACCCCTATCCCCCCGGCGACCAGCCTGCCCGCGGGATCGGTGCTGGCAGCGCAGTGCGGCGTCTATCAGCCGCAGCTCACCCAGCCTTCGGTCAGCGACTGGAACTTCAGCTACGACTTCAACGTCAACTACAAGCTGGGCCGCGACATCCTTGCCTATGCGACCTATGCGAAGAGCTTCAAGACCGTCGGTATCAACCAGAACGGCCTGCCGCTCAACGCCGACAATACGCCGAACCTCGACGCGAGCACGGTGAAGCCCGAATCGGTCAATCACTATGAGATCGGGCTCAAGACCCAGTTCCTCGACCGCCGCGCGACCTTCAATCTCTCCGCCTTCCGGACCGAGATCAAGAATTTCCAGGCGACGGTGAACGGCGGCCAGTTCGGCACGGTGCGCGGTTACCTTGCCAATGCGGAGAAGGTGCGCTCGCAGGGGATCGAGGCCGACTTCAAGATCGTCGCGAACGACCGCCTCACCGCCTATGCCAATGGCGCCTACACCGACGCAAAATACAAAAAGTTCACCAATGCGCCGTGCCCGCCCGAATTGTCGGGCGGTACGTTCCAGCCGGCCAATGCGACGCCCGACTATTCGCAGCCCGGCGTCCCCGGCGCGCTCAGCCCGCGGCAGTGCGACATTTCAGGCCAGCGCCTGCCGGGCGTGTCGAAATGGGCCTTCTCCTACGGGGCCGAGATCAATGCGCCGCTCGAACTGCTCGCGAAGGAAGGGCAGCTCTATTTCGGGGTCGACGGCAATTACCGCTCGCACTGGAATTCGAACGCGTCGCCGTCGATCTATACCGAGGTCAAGGGCTATGCGCTGACCAATTTCCGTGTCGGCTTCCGCAGCGACGGTGTCGACGTGTTCGGCTGGGTCCGCAACGCGTTCGACGTGAACTATATCGAGTTGCTGCAGGTCGCGCCCGGTAACACCGGCCTCATCGCCGGTACGCCGGGTGACGAGCGGACGTGGGGCGGAACGATCAAGTTCAGTTTCTAGGTGCGGGCTTCCGCCGCACGAAAGAAAAGGGCCGCTCCCGCGAGGGAGCGGCCCTTTCTCGTGCAGCCTGGGCTCAGCGCTGCTGCGGGTTCTTGTTGCGATCCTGATCGGAGCGCTGACCGCCCTGCTGGCGGTCGTTACCGTCCTGCTGCTGCTGCTGACGACGCTGTTCTTCGTCGCGATCAGCCTGGGGAGTCTTCTGGTTATGTTGGTCGGGGGTGTTAGCCACTTTCCATCTCCTTGATGCCGCACCATGCCATCATGCTGCGACGCTTCATCAACTCGTGCGAGATCAAGATGTTGCGCCGTCGCGCCGGGGCGTGGCCGGGCCGCGACGGGCGGCTCGTCGCACCTGCGGCCCGCCGCGCCGTTGATCGCTTCGGTCGATGACTGAATTCAGCTTATTCGTTTAGGTCGATCGGACGGCGCGGCGTAGTCTGCTCCGGTCAGAACGAAAGGATGACACCATCGACTCGACGCCTGCCCGCGCCGACCGACCCTTGCGGCCCCTTGGCCGCAGCGCCGTCATGCGCCCGTCATCCTGCCGCATCACGATCATACAACATCTGAAAAGAGGAGAGACTGCATGAACGACCAGACCCCCATCGGCAGCGGTTGCCCGGTGCATCAGCCCGGCGGCGTCCGCGCCCTGCTCGGTCGGACCAACAAGGATTGGTGGCCCGACATGCTGGCGACCGAGATCCTCAATCCCAATGGTTCATCGAACCCGCTCGGTGACGATTTCGACTATGCGGCGGCGTTCAAGTCGCTCGACTATCAGGCGCTGAAGAATGACCTGACCGCGCTGATGACCGACAGCCAGCCGTGGTGGCCGGCCGACTATGGCCATTATGGTCCCTTCTTCATCCGCATGGCGTGGCACGCCGCCGGCACCTATCGCACCGCGGACGGCCGCGGTGGCGCGAATAGCGGGCAGCAGCGCTTCGCACCGCTCAACAGCTGGCCCGACAATGGCAATCTTGACAAGGCGCGCCGCCTGCTGTGGCCGATCAAGCAGAAATACGGCAACAAGATCAGCTGGGCAGACCTGTTCATCCTCGCCGGCAATGTCGCGATCGAAAGCATGGGCGGGCCGGTGTTCGGCTTCGGCGGCGGCCGCGCCGACGTCTTCGAGCCCGAGCGCGACATCTATTGGGGCAGCGAAGAAAAGTGGGTCAACGAAGGCGTGCAGACGCGTATCGACCCCGACAAGGGCTTTCATGAGATCGAAGGGCCGCTCGCTGCGATCCAGATGGGCCTGATCTATGTCAATCCGGAAGGACCGGGCGGCAACCCCGATCCTTTGCAGTCGGCGCGCGACATAAAGGAAACCTTCCACCGCATGGCGATGAACCATGAGGAAACCGTCGCGCTGACCGCGGGCGGCCACACCTTCGGCAAGGCGCACGGCAATGGCGACGCGTCGCTGCTGGGCGCGGCGCCCGCGGGCGGCGATCTGGCGGCGCAGGGCTTCGGCTGGGTCAGCAGCCACGAGAGCGGCGGCATCGGCGAGCACGCGGTAACGAGCGGTATCGAAGGGTCGTGGGTCAACACCCCGACCGAGTGGTCGGAAAATTATTTCCGTCTGTTGCTCGACTATGAGTATGAGATCGTCCACTCGCCCGCCGGTGCGCAGCAATGGCAGCCGATCAACCAGAAACCGGAAGATATGGCCCCGGCGGCATGGGATCCGACCATCAAGGTTCCGACGATGATGACGACCGCAGACATGGCGCTGAAGGTCGATCCGGAATTCCGCAAGATCAGCGAGAAGTTCCGCAACGACCATGAAGCGTTCAAGGACGCCTTCGCGCGCGCCTGGTTCAAGCTGTGCCACCGCGACATGGGGCCGAAGGTCCGCTATCTCGGGCCCGAAGTGCCCGCCGAGGACCTGATCTGGCAGGACCCGATTCCCGCCGGCACCAAGCCGTCGGACGCCGACATCGCCGCGGTGAAGGAAAGGATTGCGGCGAGCGGCCTGACCGTCAGCGAACTGATCAAGACCGCGTGGGCGTCGGCGAGCACGTTCCGCAAGTCCGACTTCCGCGGCGGCGCCAATGGTGCGCGCGTCCGTCTGGCGCCGCAGAAGGACTGGGAGGTCAACGAACCCGCGCTGCTCGCCAAGGTGCTGACTACGCTCGAAGGGCTGCGCGGCAACCTGTCGATCGCCGACACGATCGTGCTTGGCGGTGTGGTCGGGCTGGAAAAGGCGATCAAGGATGCGGGCTTCAACGTCGCGGTGCCGTTCACCGGCGGCCGGGGCGACGCGACCGCGGAGCAGACCGACGCCGAAAGCTTCGACGTGATGGAGCCCGAAGCCGACGCCTTCCGCAACTATGTCGGCAAGAAGAAACTGGCGGTGAAGATCGAGGAAATGATGCTCGACCGCGCCTCGCTGCTCGGCCTGTCGGTGCCCGAAATGACGGTGCTGATCGGCGGGCTGCGCGTCCTCGGCGCCAATCATGGCGAACGCGGGCATGGCCATTTCACCAAGCGGTCGGGCCAGCTGACCAACGACTTCTTCGTCAACCTGCTCGACATGACCAATGTGTGGAAGGCCGTCGAGGGTTCGGACGATCAGGAATATGTCGCCACCGACCGCAAGGGCGGCGGCGAAACCTGGCGCGCGACCCGCGCCGACCTGATCTTCGGCTCGAACGCGGAACTCCGCGCCGTGGCGGAAGTTTATGCCGAGACGGGTCACGAAGAGAAGTTCGTGAAGGACTTCGTCAAGGCCTGGACCAAGGTGATGAACGCCGACCGTTTCGACCTCGCCTGAGCTTTCGGCACAGACGACGGGTCGCGACCCGCCCCCGGGGACATGGGCCTGGGGGCGGGTCTACTTTTTTAGGCTCAAGGCGACAGGGTCAGCAGCTCTTGTACTTCCAGTTGCGGTCCTTGCCCTCGGCGACCTGCGCGACGATCGTCTCGATGCGTTTCGCACGGGTCTCCTCGCGCTTCGCCTCCAGCACCCATTCGATATAGTCGCGGCGCTTGCCGGGCGAGAAGGCGTCCCAATGGCCCTGCGCGGCGGCATTGGCCGCCAGCGCCGTGCCGAGGTCGGCGGGCACCTCGAGCGCCGGTTTCGGCGCAGGCCTGGGTCGCTTCGGCTTTGCTTCGGCACAGAGTGCCGCTGCCTTCGCGATCCAGGCCGCCAGCTGTTCGTCCGATGGCAGGTCGGCGAGCGTCGCGAGGCGCCCCATACTGCCCATCGCGCCCGTGTCGCGCGGCGAACCCGTCACCTCCTCGTCGCGCCAGAAGCCGAAGGTCGCATGGCCCTTGAACGCCGCCATGCCCGCCAGATTTTGATCGTTCAGGATGAAATGCGGCACGCTCCACTTCAGCGTCTCTTCCGCGCCCGGCGCATGGTGGTGCACCAGCTCGCGCAGGTGTCTGAGGATCGGCTGGGCGAAAGGCTGCGCTGCCGCGATGTAGGCATCGACCCGCGGGTCGCGGCTCACACCCGATGCCTCGCCGCAACGAGATAGTTGAGCGCCTCGCTGCCGCCCAATTTGAAGCCCTTGGTAGGCGAGGGGGAGAGGCCGGTGCGGTCGACGACCTCGAGCCCCGCGTCCTCGATTAACCGGGTGAGCTCTTCGGGCTTCAGAAACTGGTCCCAGTCGTGCGTCCCGCGCGGAACCGCGCCGAGCCGCTCGGCGGCTTCGACGAGCAACAGCTTCGATAGCGCAGTGCGGTTCGGCGTCGACAGGATCATCAATCCGCCGGGCGCGAGCCGCGCCGCCAGCTCGGCGATGAAGGCGGCAGGGTCGGTGACATGTTCGACGACCTCCATCGACGTGACGAGATCGAAGGTCGCGGGCGGCAGCGCCGCGAGCTCGCCCGCGTGATAGCGGATCGCGAGCCCCTGTCCCGCCGCATGGCCCAGCGCGGCGGCGATATTCTCCGGCGCCGCGTCGACGCCAGTGACCTGCGCCCCCATCCGCGCCAGCGGCTCGGCGAGCAGCCCGGCACCGCAACCGACGTCGATCGCGGTGCGGCCCTTGAGTGGAAAGCGTTCGCGGGCGTCGACGTGCCAATGCGCGTCGATCTGGCCGCGGATATAGGCGAGGCGCACCGGACCCAGCTTGTGCAGCATCGCCGACGATCCGTGCGGATCCCACCAGTCGGCGGCAAGAGCGCCGAAATGGGCGGCTTCGTTCGGATTGATCGTTTGGGCGCTCATGCCCAGCGATTTGGCACTGTGCCTTCGCGGGTGCAAGAAATTCTATCCCGTGCACGCGTTCGCGCGCTTGCCATCGTCCGCCCCCTTGCTTAACAGCCGGACGCCGCAGAAACCCAAGGGAAAGTTGCGGACGAAACCAGTTCAGGAAAGCGGGGCGAGATGGCGCGGATCGTGATGAAATTCGGGGGCACGTCGATGGCGGGCACCGAGCGGATTCGCACCGTCGCGAAACTCGTCGCGCGCGAAGTGGCGAACGGCAATGAAGTCGCCGTCGTCGTCTCGGCGATGGCGGGCGAAACCGACCGGCTCGTCAACTTCTGCCGCGAGGCGAACCCGCGCTACGACCCCGCCGAATATGACGTCGTTGTCGCGGCGGGCGAACAGATCACGTCGGGCCTGCTCGCGCTCACCCTGCAGGCGATGGGCGTTCCCGCGCGTAGTTGGCTTGGCTGGCAGCTTCCGATCCGCACCGAGGAAGCCCATGCGCGCGCGCGTATCCTCGATATCGACACGGGCGCGCTGCTGACCGCGATGGGCAGGGGCGAGGTCGCAGTGATCCCGGGCTTCCAGGGGATGATGGACGACGGACGCGTCTCGACGCTCGGCCGCGGCGGCTCGGACACCAGTGCGGTCGCGGTCGCGGCGGCGGTGAAGGCCGATCGCTGCGATATCTATACCGACGTCGATGGCGTCTACACCACCGACCCGCGCATCGTCGCGCGCGCGCGCAAGCTCGACTATGTGACCTATGAAGAAATGCTCGAACTCGCGAGCGTCGGCGCCAAGGTGCTCCAGACCCGGTCGGTCGGGCTCGCGATGAAGATGGGCGTGCGCGTGCAGGTGCTGTCCAGCTTCGTCGAGGGCGACGAGGCTCCCGCAAAAGGCACGATGATCGTCAGCGACGAGGAAATAGAGGAACATCAGATGGAACGGCAGCTGATCACCGGCATCGCCCACGACAAGAATGAAGCGAAGGTCATCGTCACCCGCGTCCCCGACCGGCCTGGCGCCGTCGCGACGATCTTCGGCCCACTCGCCGCGGCGGGGATCAACGTCGATATGATCATCCAGAACGTCGGGCGCGACAAGGGCGAGACCGACGTGACGTTCACCGTTCCGGGAACCGACCTGCTGCGCTCGATCGACCTGCTCGAGGGCGCGAAGGACAAAATCGGCTTCAACCGGATCATCAGCGACGACAAGGTGGCGAAGATCAGCGTCGTCGGCGTTGGCATGAAAAGCCACGCAGGCGTCGCGAGCACGATGTTCCGCGCGCTCGCCGACCGCGGCATCAACATCCAGGCGATTTCGACCAGCGAGATCAAGGTCAGCGTGCTGATCGACGAGGACGAAACCGAACTCGCGGTGCGCGTACTGCACACGGCGTACGGGCTCGACGCCGAATAAAACCGAACGTCGAAGTGTCGCCCCCGGCCAGACGGACGCCGGGTCGAGCCGGGCCTTGCGTAAAATCATCCTTCAGAGCATGTTGACTGCCTGAAGCGGCGCTGGCCGGCTTCGATCGGGGGAGCTGGCCCATGAAAAATTCTGGCAGATTGCTTGCGGCATTGTCGCTCGGGCTGATGAGCCTGCCCGCGATGGCGCAGGTGCCACCCTTCCCGGCAGCATTCCAGTCGCGGGACATCGCCGCCAACGGCACGACGCTGCACGTCCGCGTAGGTGGCGCAGGCCCGGCGGTCGTCCTGCTTCACGGCTATGGTGAGACGGGAGACATGTGGGCGCCGCTCGCCGCCGCGCTGATGAAGGATCACACGGTCGTCGTCCCCGACCTGCGCGGCATGGGGCTGTCGGCGCATCTCGACGGCGGGTATGACAAGGCGACGCAGGGCCGCGACATCGCGGCGATTCTCGACCAGCTCAAGATCGACAAGTTCGCGCTCGTCACCCACGACATCGGCAATATGGTCGGCTTCGCGCTCGCGACGCAAAACCCCGGTCGCGTGACGCGCTTCGCACTACTGGACGCGCCGGTTCCGGGCGTCGGGCCGTGGGAGGAGATTTTGAAGAACCCGCTGCTTTGGCATTTCCGCTTCGGCGGCCCCGATATGGAACGCTTGGTCGCCGGCCGCGAGCGCATATACCTCGATCGTTTCTGGAACGAATTTTCCGCCGATCCGAAGAAATTCGACGAAGCATCGCGCGAACATTATGCGGCGCTTTATGCGCTGCCGGGCGCCATGCATTCGGGGTTCGCACAATTTGCAGCCTTCGATCAGGATGCGATCGACAATCGCGCTTGGCTCGCCACGGGTAAAAGGCTGACGATGCCCGTCTTGGGAATCGGCGGCGCCAAGTCGTTCGGTCCGACGATGGCGCTCGTCATGCGGTCCGCCGCGACCGATGTCCGCGAAGGTGTCATAGCCGATTCCGGGCATTGGCTGATGGAAGAACAACCCGAAGCGACGGTGAAGATGGTCGTCGACTTTCTGAACGCCGCGTAGCTTCAGCCCCCAAGGGTCATTGCGAGCACAGGCCTCACTCCGCTGCGGGCTGCAGCCCGCCCGCGCGGCGGCGCAGCCGATTCTGGCCGGTGACGTGCACAACCGCGATGTGGATCGCGAACAGGCCGAATTTCGAGGCAAGCGGGAATACCGCAATGAACAGCGGCCACCACTCGGTGAAGAATACCGCGACGATCAGGTTGAGCCCGGCGCTCAGGAACATCAGCGCCGACCAGATCATGCCGAAGCGGTCCATGACGTCGCCCACCAGCGCCTTCTGTTCGGGCGGGATATAGCGGTCGAGCCAGCCGCGGCGCAGCATCACCGTTCCGACGATCAGATAGACGATCGTCGGCTTCGCCATCACGAAGCGCGGATCGCCTGTCGTCAGCGTCGCGGCAGCAGCGAGGAGGACCGAGGCGAGGCTGATCCATTGCAGCGCCGCGATCTTGTGGCCGCGTAGCGCCTCATAGCCGACGACGGCGACGGCTACCGCGGTGCCGGCAACCGTGGCGGCGACGATGTCGGCGCCAAGCGCTAGCAGCACCGCAAACACGATGATCCCCAGCGAATCGAAGATCATCGGCCCAATGGCGTAAAGCAGCGTCCTCATCCGCCGATCCTTTCGCGACTCAATGTTGTCGATGTAAACATTGATCGACGGACGACGCCGGGTCAAGGTGAAATTTACGTTGTTAACATGAGCCGCGCCGAAACGATGCTTCGACGCGGTCAGTCGCGCAGGCGCACCTTCGCCGTCACCGACAGCCCCGGCCGTAGTTGCGCCAGCGCCGCCTGCCCCGGATCGAGTCGGATGCGCACCCCGACGCGCTGGACGATCTTGGTGAAATTGCCCGATCCGGGTTCGAAGGGCAGCAGCGTGAACTCGCTGCCCGATCCCGGCGCGAGGCTTTCGACCGTGCCGGTCAAGGTCTGCCCCAGCGCGTCGACATAGATATCGGCCTTCTGTCCCGGACGCATCTCGCGCGTCTGCGTTTCCTTGAAATTGGCGGTGACGTAGATCGATTTTACGGGAACCACGGTCAGCAGGCGCGAGCCCGGCTGGACATAGTCGCCGACCTGGATGCGGCGATTGCCGACGACGCCGTCGATCGGCGCTGTAACCAGCGTATGGCCGCGATCGAGCTTCGCGAGCGCGAGCGCGGCGCGGGCCTTCGCCGCGGTGGCTTCGGCCGCCTGCACCTGCGCTGCGAGGATCGGTCCCTTGGCACGCGTCACCGCCGCCGCTTCGACGCTGGCGCCGAGATCGGCGCGCGAACGCTGTGCCGCCGAGGCGGCGCTCACCGCGTTCGCCGACACCTGTTCGGCATCGCGCTTGGGCACGAATCCGTCGATCAGCAGCGCGTCATAGCGTTTCCGGTCGGCGGCCGCGCGCGCATATTCGGCGTCAGCTGCGGCGATCTGCGTGTTCATCGAGCGGATGTGCGCGGCGGCAAGCTTCTGTTCGGCGCCGAGCGACGCAAGGGTGGCGCGCGCGGTCGCGACCTGCGCGTCGGCGTCGGCGACAGCGGCCTCGGCCGCCATGACGCGCGAATCATAATCGCGCACGTCGATGCGGACGAGCGGATCGCCCGCGCGAACAGCCTGATTGTCCTTCACCAGCACCGCGGTGACGAGCCCGCCGACGCGCGGCGCAACCTCGCTCGAATCGGCTTGCAGATAGGCGTTGTCGGTCGATTCGGCGGTCGCGGGCGAGACGAGCCACCAGATGCCGAGGGCGGCGATCGCAAGCGCGACCAGCCCGACCTTCCACGCCTTTTGGGGCACTGCGATCCGGCGGCGCGTGGGTGCGGCGACTTCGGTCTCGATGGTCACGGGCGCGTTCATGGCTGCATCACCAGCAGGGTTGAGGTTGCCGTCGCATAGAGCCGCCCCTCGGCATCGGTCAGCTTCGCCTCGACATAGGCGACGCGGCGGCCGACCGAGATCACACGCCCTTCGGCGCGCACCTTTCCGGTCTTGCCCGTCATCGCCTTGAGATAGGAGGTCTTGAGCTCGAGCGTGGTCATCGCCTGATCGTCGGCGAGTTTCGTCACCACCGCGATCCCGCAGGCGGAATCGAGCAGGGTCGCGGCATAGCCGCCGTGGACGATCCCCATCGGGTTATAATGTT
This sequence comes from Sphingopyxis sp. H073, assembly GCF_001468395.1. Taxonomy (GTDB): domain Bacteria; phylum Pseudomonadota; class Alphaproteobacteria; order Sphingomonadales; family Sphingomonadaceae; genus Sphingopyxis. The sequence goes on from NZ_LNSG01000007.1 coordinate 12,938, forward strand.
CGGGCCCGGGAACGCCTTCGAATGCCGCCCAGCCATCGCCGGCCTCGACGAGCTGGAAGCCCAGCGTCTCGCCGATCGGCGGGCGGCCACCGCTCGCGATCAGGCCCTGCACCTTGGCGAGCGTCATTGCGCGGTCTCCAGCGAATAGCGGCGGACGATGCTGGCATGGGTATCGGCGAGCAGCGCGTCGGACAGCGCGGCATCGCCGACCGCACGCGCAAGCGCGACGCCGCCGACGAGTTGGGCCAATAGTGCGTGCGCTTCGGCGTCGGGATCGGCATATCCAAGCTTCGCGAGCGGAGCCGCGAGACGGGTCGCGATACCGACCACCCCGGCGCCGAAGCGCTCGCGCGTTTCGGGCTGCGAGCGCGCAAAATCGCCCGACAGCGTCGGCAGCGGGCAACCGCGATCGCGCCGATCGCGATGCGCGGGTGAAAGATAGAAATCGATATAGGCCCGCAGGACGTCGCGCGGATCGCCGTCGGCGTCGATCTTGTCGCTACGCGCGCGCGCGTCGGCGAACATGGTCCCGATCGCTTCCTTCACCAGCGCATCCTTCGACGGGAAATGGGCATAGAAGCCGCCGTGGGTCAGTCCGGCACGCGCCATGATGCCCGATACCGCGACATTGTCGGGTCCTTTGGCGCGGATCTCGTTCGCGGCCTCTTTCAGCACCCGCTCACGGGTCTCGGCCTTGTGGTCGCTTGAATAGCGCACTTGCGTCTCCTTTTATATGACGCATATAATATAAAGACGACAGGACACAAGACCCATGGCCTCCATTCCCCTCTCCCCCGGGCAGTCGCCCGCCGTGCCCGATGCGCCGTTCGATCCGGCGGCGATGCCCAACGCCCGGAAATATCTGATCTTTGCGGTGATGGCGTTCGGCCAGTTCATGGCGCTGATCGACATCCAGATCGTCGCGGCATCGCTCAACGAGGTGCAGGCGGGACTCAGCGCCGGGCCCGACGAAATCAGCTGGGTGCAGACCGCCTATCTGATGGCCGAGCTGGTGATGATCCCCTTTTCAGCCTTTCTCGCGCAGGCGCTGTCGACGCGGTGGCTGTTCGCGGCGTCGGCGGGGTTGTTCACCATCGCAAGCATCCTCTGCGGCATGGCGTGGAGCATCGAATCGATGATCCTGTTCCGCGCTGTGCAAGGCTTCGTCGGCGGCGCGATGATCCCGACGGTGTTCGCCACGGGCTATATGCTCTTTCAGGGCAAGCAGCGCGCGATGATCCCCGCGATCCTCGGCATGGTGTCGGTGCTTGCGCCGACGTTGGGCCCGACGGTGGGTGGCTGGATCACCGACGCGCTCGGCTGGCGCTGGGTCTTCTTCATCAATGTCTTGCCGGGCGCGATGGTGACGCTGATGATTCTGGCGCTCGTTCGCGTCGACAAGCCGAACCTGCCGATGCTGCGCCGGATCGACTGGGTGCATCTCGCCTCGATGGCGGTGTTCCTTGCGGGGCTGGAATTCGTGCTGGAGGAAGGGCCGAAGCACGACTGGTTCAGCGAGCCCGAGATCGCGATCGGCGCGTGGGTGTCGTTCGTCGCCTTCGCCCTGTTTCTCGAACGCTCGTTCCGCTCGGACGGGCCGATCGTCAAGCTGTCGCCATTCCGCGTTCCAACCTTCGCCTTCGCCTGCCTTTTCAACCTCGTCATCGGCTTCGGTCTCTATGCCAGCACCTATCTGATCCCGATCTATCTTGGCCGCGTGCAGGGCTATAATGCGTCGGAGATCGGGACGACGGTGTTCGTCGCGGGTCTCGCGCAATTGCTCGGCGTGCCGATCGCCGCCGCGCTGTCGCAGCGCGTCGACCAGCGCATCGTGATCACATTCGGGCTGACCCTGTTCGCGGTCGGCCTCTGGATGTTCAGTTTCATGACCCCCGAATGGGCTTTCGCCGCGCTCTTCTGGCCGCAGGTCGTGCGCAGCTTTGCGATCATGCTCTGCATCGTGCCGTCGGTCGGGCTCGCGCTCGGCAATTTCGAGGGCCCCGAGCTGCGCTACGCGTCGGGGCTGTTCAACCTGATGCGCAATTTAGGCGGCGCGATCGGGATTGCGCTCGTCAATACCTGGCTCGGCGACAATATGCGGCTCCACATGCTGCGCCTCTCCGAAGCGCTCGGGCGTTCGGCCGATGCCGCGAACGAGGCGGCGTCGGCGCTGGCGCAAAGCATCGGCCGCTATGTGTCCGACCCCGCACTCGCGCAGCAGATGGCAGAGGGAACGCTAGGCCGGATCATCGGGCGCGAGGCGCTGACGCTGGCCTTCGACGACGTCTTCCGCCTGATGTCCTATTTGTTCCTCGCGGCGCTGGTCATGGTGCCCTTTTGCAAGCCACCGCCGATCGGCGGCCCGGCGCCGACCGACGCGCATTAGCGCGATCCGCTTCCCTAGAAGTCGACATCCTCGTAATATTTGGGGGGGGTCACGATTTCCATCCGCTCGGCGAGCAGCGGGCGGAAGCTCGGGCGCGACTTGAGGCCCGAATACCAGCCCTTCGTCTGCTCGTGCCCCGTCCAGTCGATGCCGCCGAGATAGTCGGCGACCGAGATGTGCGCCGCCGCCGCGAGGTCGGCGAGGCTCATCGTTGCGCCGGCGAGCCAGGTGCGGTGGTCGATCAGATAGTCGATATAATCGAGATGCTGGTTCGCGGCCTTCATCGCCTCGCGCAGCGCGCCGGCATCGGGGGGCTGGCGGTGGACGATGCGCTTCTGCATCCGCTCGAAGAGCAAAGGCCCGGTGACCTCGAAATAGAAATCCTGGTCGAACCAGGCGACGAGGCGGCGGATCTCGGCGCGATTGGCGGCGGTGCCGTTGATCATCGCCTTGCCCTCGACGGTCTCCTCGAAATATTCGGCTATGGCGTTGCTGTCGATCAGCACCTGCCCGCGCGCCTGATCGACCATCACGGGGGTGCGGCCGGCGGGATTGAGGTCGATGAATTCGTCGCGGCGCTCCCACGGCGATTCGCGCACCAGCTCATAGCCGACACCCTTCTCGCCCAGCAGGAGCCGGATCTTGCGCGAAAAGGGACAGAGCGGGAATTGATAGAGCTGCCACATGCTTACCGCATAGCGGCAGGCAGGCGCTGCGTGCAACGCCTATAGGCGCATGTCTGTGGACTAAGTATCTAGCGGCGTGCGGCTTCGCGCTCGCATTCCCCCTAGCGGCGCGCGGCGGCGCGTTCGCGCTCCCATTGCGCGGCGAGGTCGCGCGCCATGTCCTTGAGGACCGGGGCATAGGCTGCGAGCGCCGAGGCGGCCTGTCCCGCCATCCGCGTCCCCGCGCGGACATCGGCGCCCATGCGTTCGGCATAGGCCGGGTCATGGCCCGCGATGTCGCCGACGGTGGCGTCGGGCGGAATGTCGGCAGCGCGCGACGCCGGGTCGATGCGCGCGACGGCATCGGCGAGCGGCCCGACCGGCATCTGCATCAACGCGGCGACCAGTGCGGTCACGGTGTCGGCCATCCGTTCCTGCGTCGCCGGGTCGTTCAGCGTCGCGACGGCGCCCGCGACCTCGCGGTCGGCGGCGGTCGCCGGCAGCGGCGCGGCAAGCGCGATCAGGGGGAGGGCGGCGATGGTCAGGCGCATGGCATATCCTTTCGGACACGAAGATCGATCCGCGCGTCTAGCGGGCCGACGCTTTCGCGCGGCTGAACATCCTGTGGCGGTACGGCGAACCGTATCCTTCGCACGACGAACTACTCCGCCGCCTCCACGGCGACCTCTTCCTCGTTCAGCGGTTGCGTCAGGCGGCTGAGCATTTCCTTCGGACACACCTGCCAGAACTGGTCCCGCCAGCGGTCCCAGTCGGCGAGGATTTCGGCCGACCATTTGCTGCCCGTCGCGCGCGCATGGTCCTCGACCAGCTCCTTCAGGACGGCTTCCCAATGGCTGCTCGCGATCCGCTGCCAGATGATCGATTCGCCGTTGGCGCGGCCCTCGAAGCTGCCGTCGGTGTCGAGGATGAAGGCCATGCCGCCGGTCATCCCCGCGCCGAAGTTTGACCCCACCGGGCCGAGGATCACCGCGGTGCCCCCGGTCATATATTCGCAGCCGTTTGCGCCGCAGCCCTCGACGACGACCTTGGCGCCCGAGTTGCGGACCGCGAAACGCTCGCCCGCCTGACCCGCCGCGAGCAGGGTGCCCGCGGTCGCGCCATAGAGGACGGTGTTCCCGACGATGCTGTTGTGCTGGCTGACGAGCGGGCTCGATACCGTCGGGCGCACGACGATGCGGCCGCCCGACAGACCCTTGCCGACATAGTCGTTCGCGTCGCCGAATACCTCGAGCGTGATGCCGCTGCACAGGAAGGCGCCGAGCGACTGGCCCGCGGTGCCGCGGAGGCGCACCTGCACATGATCGTCGGCGAGCCCGTTCATCCCGAAGCGCGCGGTGACCTCGGCCGACAGGCGCGTTCCGACGGCGCGGTGCGTGTTGCGGACATTGTAGGTCAGCTGCATCCGTTCGCCGCGCTCGAACAGCGGCTTGGCGTCGCTCAGGATCTGCGCGTCGAGGCTGTCGGGGACGGGGTTGCGGAAGTTCGGGCCCTGCGAACGACGCTGATCATCCGGCGCGTCGACCTTCGCGAGGATCGGGTTGAGGTCGAGGTCGTCGAGATGTTCGGCGCCGCGGCTGACCTGGCGCAGCAGCTCGGTACGGCCGATCACCTCGTCGAGGCTGCGGCAGCCGAGCTTGGCGAGGATTTCGCGCACTTCCTCGGCGATGAAGGTCATCAGGTTGATGACCTTCTCGGGGCTGCCGGTGAATTTCTGGCGCAGCTTCTCGTCCTGCGTGCAGACGCCGACAGGGCAGGTGTTGCTGTGGCACTGGCGCACCATGATGCAGCCCATCGCGACGAGGCTCAGCGTCCCGATGCCATATTCCTCGGCGCCGAGGATCGCGGCGATCACGATGTCGCGGCCGGTCTTGAGCCCGCCGTCGGTGCGCAGGCGGATGCGATGGCGCAGGCCGTTGAGCGTGAGGACCTGATTGACCTCGCTGAGCCCCATCTCCCACGGCGTGCCGGCATATTTGACGCTGGTCTGCGGGCTTGCGCCGGTGCCGCCGGTGTTGCCCGAGACGAGGATCACATCGGCGTGCGCCTTGGCGACGCCCGCCGCGACGGTGCCGATGCCCGCCGAGCTGACGAGCTTCACGCAGACGCGCGCTTTCGGATTGATCTGCTTCAGATCGTAGATGAGCTGCGCCAGATCCTCGATCGAATAGATGTCGTGGTGCGGCGGCGGGCTGATCAGCATCACGCCGGGGGTCGAGTGGCGCAGGCGCGCGATGAATTCGGTCACCTTGAAGCCCGGAAGCTGGCCGCCCTCGCCGGGCTTTGCACCCTGCGCGACCTTGATCTCGATCTCGTCGCACGCGCCGAGATATTCGGCGGTGACGCCGAAGCGGCCGCTCGCGATCTGCTTGATGTTGCTGTTGGCGTTGTCGCCATTGGCGTAGGGCTGGTAACGCTCGCTCGCTTCGCCGCCTTCGCCGGAGACGGCCTTGGCGCCGATGCGGTTCATCGCGATCGCCAGCGTTTCGTGCGCCTCGGGCGAGAGCGCGCCGAGCGACATGCCGGGGGTGACGAAGCGCTTGCGGATCTCGGTGATCGCCTCGACGCTGTCGAGCGCGACGCCCTGCGACGGATAGTTGAACTCGACAAGGTCGCGCAGATACACCGGCGGCAGGTCGGCAACGCCGCGCGCAAATTGCAGGTAGGTCGAATAGCTGTCGGTCGCGACCGCCGTCTGCAGCAAATGCATGAGCTGCGCCGAATAGGCGTGCGTTTCGCCGCCCGCGCGCTGGCGATAGAAGCCGCCGATGGGGAGCGCGGTAACGCGCTTGTCGAACGCCGCTTCATGCTTTTCGGTCGCGTTGATGAAGAGCGACTGATAGCCCTCGCCCGAAATCTTCGCAGGCATTCCGGGGAAGAGGTCGTTGACGAGCGCGCGGCTGAGGCCCACGGCCTCGAAATTATAGCCGCCGCGATAGCTGGAGATCACCGCGATCCCCATCTTCGCCATGATCTTGAGCAAGCCGTCGTCGATCGCCTTGCGGAAACGGACGTGGCAGTCGGCCAGCGACAGCTCGCCGCCGAACAGCCCGCGCGTCCAGCGATCGGCGATCGCCGCTTCGGCGAGATAGGCGTGGACGGTGGTCGCGCCGACCCCGATCAGCACCGCAAAGGCGTGGGTGTCGAGCACCTCGGCCGACCGCACGTTGATCGAGGCATAGCTGCGCAGGCCCTTGCGGACGAGGTGGGTGTGAACCGCGGCGGCGGCGAGCACCATGGCGACGCCGACGCGCGTCTCGCCGATATTCTGGTCCGAGAGGAATAGCTCGCTGCGTCCTGCGCGCACCGCATCCTCGGCCTCGCGGCGGATGCGCGCGATCGCGTCGCGCAACGTCGAGGCGTTGCCCCCGGCCGCGAAGGTGCAGTCGATGTCGGCGACCGCGTCACCGAAATAGGCGCGCAGACGGTCCCAGTCGTCGCCGACGAGCACGGGCGAGTCGATCACGAGGACGTGCGCGCTCTGCCCCTTTTCGTCGAGAATGTTGGCGAGGTTCGAGAAGCGCGTCTTGAGGCTCATCACATGCCGTTCGCGCAAGCTGTCGATCGGCGGGTTCGTGACCTGGCTGAAATTCTGGCGGAAGAATTGCGCGACGTGGCGCGGCTTGTCGGAAATGACCGCGAGCGGCGTGTCGTCGCCCATCGAGCCGACGGCCTCCTTCGCATCCTCGACCATCGGGCTGAGGATCAGTTCCATATCCTCCATCGTCAGGCCGGCAGCGACCTGGCGGCGGAGCAGCTCGCTGCGGTCCCACTGGCCGAGCGTCGACTTGCCGCCCTTGGGCAGGTCGGCCATCGTGCGGAAGCCTTTCACGCGCGCGCCATAATCATGCGCGCCGGCGATCTTGTCCTTGATCGCGCGGTCTTCGTAGAGCGTGCCCTCTTCGAGATCGACGGCGATCATCTGACCGGGGCCGAGGCGCCCCTTCTTGCGGATGCTCGCCTCGGGCAGCAGCACCATGCCGCTTTCGGACCCGACGACGAGCAGATTGTCGGCGGTGAGCGTGTAGCGCAGCGGCCGCAGCGCATTGCGGTCCATCCCCGCGACCGCCCAGCGGCCGTCGGTCATCGCGAGCGCGGCGGGGCCGTCCCACGGCTCCATGACGCTGGCGAGGTAATTATACATCGCCTTGTGCGATTGCGGCATTTCGCTGTCGGTCGCCCAGGCTTCGGGGACGAGGATCAGCTTCGCGGTCGGGGCATCGCGGCCGGCGCGGCAGAGCGTCTCGAACACCGCATCGAGCGCGGCCGTGTCCGAGGCGCCCGCCGGGATCACCGGCTTGATGTCCTCCGAATGCTCGCCGAAGGCGAGGCTCGCCATCTTGATCTCGTGGCTCTTCATCCAGTTCTTGTTGCCGCGGATCGTGTTGATCTCGCCATTATGGGCGAGGGTACGGAACGGCTGGGCGAGCCACCATTGCGGGAAGGTGTTCGTCGAATAGCGCTGGTGGAAGATCGCGACGCGGCTTTCGAACAGCTTGTTCGTGAGGTCGGGATAGAAATCGGCGAGGCTCTCGGCAAGGAACAGGCCCTTGTAGATGATCGAGCGCGCCGACAGGCTGCAGACGTAAAAATCGGCGATCTGCGCCGCGATCACCTTCTTTTCGATGCGGCGGCGGACGAGATAGAGCTGCTTTTCAAACTCGGCGGCGGACTGCTCGTCGGGCAGGGGCCCGGCGATCATGATCTGCTCGATCTCGGGGCGCGTGCGCTGCGCCTTGTCGCCGATCACCGATACATCGACCGGTACCTGGCGCCAGCCATAGATGGTGTAGCCCGCATCGATGATCTCGGCCTCGACGATCGTGCGGCATTCTTCCTGCGCGGAAAGGTCGGTGCGCGGCAGGAAGACCATGCCGACGGCGAGGCGGTTCGGGCGCACCTTGTGCCCCGACGCCGCGATCGCATCGTCGAAGAAGCGGACCGGCAGGTCGACGTGGATACCCGCGCCATCCCCGGTCTTGCCGTCGGCGTCGACCGCGCCGCGGTGCCAGACGGCACGCAAGGCTTCGATCGCCGCCTCGACAACGCGGCGCGACGGCTTGCCGTCGGTCGCCGCGACCATGCCGACGCCGCAGGCATCGGATTCCATGTCGGGGCGATACATGCCGCTTTCGGCGAGCCGCGCGTGATCGGGGGTGGGGTAGTGGGTCATTCACAGTTCCTCACGGCCGCGGCCGCTTCTATTTTCCGGATGGCTTCTTCTTGCGCGCGTTGGCGATAGCCGCTTCCTGCGCGTCATAGGCGGCGCTTGCGGCGCTGCTCGCCGCTTCCTCGAGCTGCTCGACGCGGGCGCGATCGGCGGCCGACCAGTTTTCGCGGTCGAAGGCGGGATCGTCGATCGCCTCCCCGGCAGCGTCCGCAGCCGCTGCCGCGGCCTCGGCGACATCGGCCGCAGCAGCATCGGCGGCGGCATCGGCGGCGCCCCAATCCTCGCTTGCTTCGACCGCGTCCTCGACCGGCGGGCTGTTCCACGCGTCGCGGTTTTCCTTCAGCGTCTTGACGTCGACCTTCATCAGCTTGGCGAGTTTCGCCAGCTCGGCGTCGCTCATGTCGGTAAGCTGCTTTTCCTTGGGCAGCGCCTTGAACTTGCCTTCGATCTCGGGCCCGCGGTCGATGAACTTGCCGACCAGCGGCGGCACCGCCTTGATCATTGCCAGCATCACCTCGGGATCGGCCTGGAGCGCCATCCATTCGGCGCTGTACGCCTTGCCCGTCGGGGTCGCGAAAAAGGCGTTCATCTCGCCGAGCTGCGCGGCAGAGAATTTGCGCGCATAAGCGTGCGCGAGCCCGCTCCGCATCGGTCCTTCCAAGTCGGTGAGCGCTTCGCTGATCAACGGCTTGACGACCGTCATCAGCTGGTCCTCGCGCTGCTTGCGATAGGGGTCGAACAGGTCGGCGATCGCGGTCTTGCTCTTCTCGTCGAGCGTCGCGATCTTTTCGCTGTCGACGCCGGTCTTGATCGACAACATCACGTCGGACATGCCGCCGAACTCGCCGAGCAGGCCCTTGAAAAGCTTGCCGTAGAGATTGTCGAGCATCTTCTCGAGGCTGCCCGGCGGGATCAGCGCGGTGGTCGTCGTTTGCGCGAGCGCCAGCTGTGCGGGCGCGACGGGTGGCAGCTTGTCGGTGCCGAAGATCTTCTCGACCAGCTTGATCGCTTCGTCGATCTCCTTCTGCATCTTCGCTTTGGCGTCGGCCATTGCGGCCTCGCTGTTATATTCGGTCTCCGGAATCGTCTCCGGTTTCGTCTGCGAAGGTTCGAAAACGACGACAGGCGCTTCCTTGTTCGGCGCAGCAAAAGCCTGCGCAGGCACGATCAGCATGGCGCCGGCGAGCAGCGCGGATTTCCATTTCGACATAAACATGATCCTTCCCCTGTTGGTCATGCTGCCTTCTTTTCGCTTATCGCCTTCGCTTTCAACCACTTTGCCATCTGATCGCTGACGTCGCGGCCGTCGCGGATGCCCCAGACGACCAGGCTGGCGCCGCGCACGATGTCGCCCGCCGCGAAAACGCCGGGCAGGCTGGTCATCATCGTCTGGTGATCGACGCGCAGTGTGCCCCAGCGCGTGACGCTGAGGTCGGGCGCGCCGAACAGGTGCGGCAGCTCTTCGGGGTCGAAGCCCAGTGCCTTGATCACCATGTCGGCGGGCAGGTCGAACTTGCGGCCGGGATCGGGCTCGGGGCTGCGGCGCCCGCTCGCATCGGGCGCGCCAAGGCGCATGCCCTGCACCGCCACCTGCTTGACGCTCTTGTCGGCGGTGAAGCTTTCGGGTGCCGAGAGCCAGACGAACTCGACGCCTTCCTCCTCGGCATTGGCGACCTCGCGCTGCGAACCCGGCATATTCTCGCGGTCGCGGCGATAGAGGCACTTCACCGACTTGGCGCCCTGGCGCACCGCGGTACGGACACAGTCCATCGCAGTGTCGCCGCCGCCGACGACGACGACGTGCTTGCCCTTGGCGTCGAGGCGGCCGTCCTCGAATTCCACGACGGTGTCGCCGAAGCTCTTGCGGTTCGAGGCGATCAGATAGTCGAGCGCGGCGACGACGCCCGCGGCCTCGTTGCCCGGTACGTTGATTTCGCGCGCCTTGTACACGCCGGTCGCAACAAGGATCGCGTCATGCTTTTGCCGCAGCTGGTCGAGCGTGGCATCCTTGCCGACCTCGAAGCCGAGGTGGAAATGGATGCCGCCGTCCCGAAGCCGCTCGATGCGGCGCATCACGACATCCTTCTCGAGCTTGAAGCCCGGGATGCCGTAGGTGAGCAGCCCTCCGGCGCGGTCGTGGCGGTCATAGACATGCACCTCGTGCCCCATCGCGCGCAGATATTCGGCGGCGGTCAGGCCCGCCGGGCCGGCGCCGATGATGCCGACCGACTGGCCGGTGGGCGTGCCGACATACAGCGGCTCGACCCAGCCTTCGGCCCAGGCGGTGTCCGTGATATACTTCTCCACGCTGCCGATCGTGACGGCGCCGTGGCCCGAAAATTCGATCACGCAATTGCCTTCGCACAGCCGATCCTGCGGGCAGATGCGGCCGCAGATTTCGGGCATGGTCGAGGTCGCGTTCGACAGCTCATACGCCTCGCGCAACCGCCCTTCGGCGGTCAGGCGCAGCCAGTCGGGGATATGGTTGTGCAGCGGACAATGCACCGAGCAATAGGGCACGCCGCATTGCGAACAGCGCGCGGCCTGCGCATCGGCGTCGGGCGCCGCATAGCGCTCGGCGATCTCGCGGAAATCGCGCGCGCGCTCCTCGGCCGACCGCTTGTCAGGGTAGGATTGTTCACGCCCCACAAACTGGAGCATGCGTTCGGAAGCCATGCAGTATCCCCTTCGTTGCGGGGGCGATGGCATGGCTGGGAAAGGCCTGTCACGAAGGAAATGCCGATTAGGTCAATAATACTGACCTTAAATCAGACGCTCTTGGACTGCACCGGCCTTACTGCGCAATTATGTTTCGCATATAATACCAAATCGGCCCTATCTTGCGGCGAGCCATACTAGCGCGGCCACGCCGACGATGATTCGATACCAGGCGAAAGGCGCAAAGCCATAGCGGGTTACCACCGCAAGGAAGGCCTTGATGACCGCCCACGCGACGACGAACGATACGAAGGCGCCGAGCGCGATCAGCCCGATGTCGTTCTTCGTGATCGCGTCATGATGTTTGGCGAGTTGGAGCACCGTGGCCCCGGTCAGCGTCGGCAGCGCGAGGAAGAAGCTGAACTCGGCGGCGGTCTTGCGATCGATACCGAGCGCCATCGCGCCCATGATCGTCGCGCCCGAGCGGCTGACGCCGGGGATCATCGCGATGCACTGGACCAGCCCGACGATGATCGACTGGCGCGTCGAGAGCGCCGCGACGCCGCCGCTTTCCTTCGGCTTGGCAAAGCGCTCGACGATCAGGATACCGACGCCGCCGATGATCAGCGCCCAGGCGACGACGACGGCATTCTCGAGCAGCGCCTCGATATAGTCGCCGAAGGCGAGCCCGAGCACGACGGCGGGAATGAAGGCCAGAAGCAGGTTGCGTACGAAGGCGAAGGCGACGGGGTCGCGCCGGAGTAGCCCGGTGAAGATGTCGCGGAAGGTGCGCCAGTAAAGCACGACGATCGCCAGGATCGCGCCGGGCTGGATCGCGATGTTGAACACCGCCCATTTCGCCGCGTCATAACCGAGCAGCTCGGTCGCCAGGATCAGGTGGCCCGTCGAGGAAACGGGAAGAAATTCGGTCAGCCCCTCGACGATGCCGAGGATAATCGCGGTCAGCCAGATGCTCATGGGATTCCGTCTTGAAGGTTGCGAATAAACGAAAGGGCGCCCGACCGATGCCGGACGCCCCTTATGTCCTCGGCCGAGCCTAACAGCCCGCGCGCTATTTTCCAGCCGCTATTTCCGGCCGCTATCAGGCAGTCTGGGCGAAGCGGCCGTGGCGGCGATATTGCACCAGCCAGCCTTCGGCGACCGCGGCGAGCGAGGTCGGGGTGATGCCAAGCTGGCCGAGGCTGGCGGCGCCAGCCGCGACGACATTGTCGCGCTGGAGCATCAGCCACTGGTCCTTCGTGATCGGTGCGCCGGGGGCCCAGCCGAGGCCGGTCGCAAGCGCATCCGAGACCATGTCGGGCAATTCGACGAACAGCCGCTTGCGGCCCGTCGCCTCCGCGATCCACCGCTGCAGGTCGAGCATCGTCAGAACCTGCGGCCCGCCGAGCTCGAAAATCTTACCCGCGGCCTCGTCACCGAGCGCGGCGACCACCGCATCGGCGACATCGCCGACATAGACCGGCTGGAACTTCGTCTCCGGCGCGATCACCGGAAGGACAGGCAGGAAGCGGATCATCGTCGCAAAGCGGTTGATGAAATTGTCCTCGCGGCCGAACAGGATCGAGGGACGCAGGATCGCGGCGTCGGGAAACGCCTTGCGCACGGCGGCTTCGCCCTCGCCCTTGCTGCGACCGTAGGCCGAAGGGCTGTTGCTGTCGGCGCCGATCGCCGAGATATGGACGAGCGCCTGCGCGCCCGCGGTCTTGGCGGCGGCCGCCACATGGCGCGCGCCATCGGTCTGCACGGCAGCCATATCGTCGAACGCGCCGACGAGATTGATCACCGCATCGCTTTCCTGCACCGCGCGCGCCACGCTTGCGGCGTCGCGGACGTCGGCGGCGACGAACTGCATCTGGCCGAGCCCGCCGAGCGGCTTCAGGAACAGCGCCTTGCGCGGCTCGCGCTCGGCGATGCGGACGCGCGCGCCGCGTGCGAGCAGCCGCTGGACGACATAGCGGCCGAGAAAGCCGCCGCCGCCGAACACGGTGATCAATTGTCCGTCAAGCTTTTGCATGATGTGCGCCTGTGTCCGATTCTCTGGCGGCGCACACGGCGCCGAATGCGCTCCCCATGCCGCGAAGCGTCCGCCGGAGCAAGGGGGCAGGGTGTACGGTACGACGCGAAACCGCGGCTTGGCGAATAAAATTGCGCACCGCGCGCTCGCGCGGTTGACAAGCCGGTCACGCCGCCGCTAAGCGCCCGCTCCTACCCCGTGCCCAGATGGCGGAATTGGTAGACGCACCAGCTTCAGGTGCTGGCGATCGCAAGGTCGTGGAGGTTCGAGTCCTCTTCTGGGCACCATTTACCTGTTCGGCGATATGCGCCAACAGTTGAAAAAACCAAGGAAATCTGCGATAAAGTGGCCTGATCTGGCCGCTGTTGTCCGCCTCCATTCGCCCGCAACCGGGCAAAAGTGGGGGCCATGATGGGGGCCAAATCCAAACTAGCTTTTGGAGTGGCCCCCATGCCCCTGAGTGACATTGCAATCCGCGCGGCCAAGCCTGGCCCCAAACCCATCAAGCTATCGGACGAACGCGGGCTGTTCCTGCTGGTGCAGCCGTCCGGCGGCAAACTCTGGCGCTTGAAGTATCGGATTGCGGGCAAGGAAAAGAAGCTCTCGCTTGGCCGCTATCCCGATGTGGCGCTGAAGGAAGCCCGCGAACGCTGCACTGAAGCGCGCAAGCTGATTGCCTCTGGCATCGATCCATCGGAACAAAAGCGCACAGAGCGGCTGGACGCCACGCTACGGGCGGAAAACACGTTCAAAGCAGTGGCCGAAGAATACATCGAAAAGTCGGACAGGGAAGGCCGTGCGGCTGTCACCATTGGCAAAGCGCGCTGGCTGCTATCGTTGCTTGAACCGGCCTTGGGGTCGCGCCCGGTCGATGAAATCAGCCCGGTTGAATTGCTTGGGGCGCTCAAGAAAGTGGAGGCCAAGGGGCATCTGGAGACAGCGCGGCGAATGCGGTCCTTCGCCAGCCGGGTGTTCCGCTATGCCGTGGCCACGGCCCGCGCCAAAGCTGATCCAGCCGCTACATTGCGCGGCGCATTGGTGGCCCCCAAAGTCACGCACCATGCGGCCATCCTTGATGCCAAGGGCGTGGGCGCGTTGCTTCGGGCGATAGATGGCTATGACGGCCAACCCATGACGCAACTGGCGCTGAAGCTCGCTCCCCATGTGTTCGTGCGCCCCGGCGAATTGCGGCAAGCCGAATGGGAGGAAATCGATTTGGAGGCGGGCGTCTGGAAAATCGCAGCGTCCAAGATGAAAATGCGCCAGCCACACATGGTCCCGCTTTCCCGCCAAGCAATTGCTATCCTGCAAGCGGCACAAGCCCTGACAGGCCGTCATCGCTATGTGTTCGCTTCGCTCTATCCCGGTAAACGGCCCATGTCGGAAAACACAATCAACGCGGCACTTCGGCGGCTGGGCTATTCCGGCGATGAAATGACGGCGCACGGTTTCCGCGCAATGGCCAGCACGCTGCTAAACGAAAGCGGCAAGTGGAATCCCGATGCCATTGAACGGGCGCTGGCGCACAAGGCGGCGGATGGCTTGCGCGGTGCCTATCATCGCGGCGCACATTGGGCGGAGCGGGTGGAAATGGCGCAATGGTGGTCCGACTATCTCGACACTTTGCGCGCTGCTTGATGCAAGTTTGGGTCCCTCTGGCGGGGGCATCCGTATGGCGGGGGCGCGGAGCCGCTGATTCAGATTCCACCGGGAATCGGCCATAGGATCACCGAAAATGATTTCAGGGCGCGAAGGGCGCTTCAAGGCTTGTTTCCCGTAACCCTCCCTGAATTGCGTTTTCAGACAAGGTTTTGGCGAACTGCTTTAGTAGCGCCCTTCGTGCCCTCACAAATCGCCGAAACTCACATCGATTCCCAAGAGATAGCTCTTGCCGTTGCTCTTCAGCCGCCGGAACCCCCTCGTGCCCATCATGCGGACGAAGGCGGGGCGCGTCATCGGAGTCATGCCAAGCATGGCGAAGTGATTCTGGTAGGAGGCAAAAATGGTAGCGATGCTGCACCGGGCATCCGGCCTCATATCGCATTCGGTTGCCAGCCAGTCCCCGATAACGTCGGTGTCGTCGCGATACATCGCCGTTTCCTGCAAGATTGACGGCGGCACCTGAAGGCCGATCTTTTGCCAGCGCAGGCAACCGGCAATGCACCAATTCAGAATGCCGCTGCCTTCCGCCTCCAGCAATTGCCGGTCAAGGTCGCGCACCCGTTCATCCGGTGCGAACTGGCGAGCGAATGGCAACAGGATTAGCCGCCGCCACATTCCGTCCCCTGCATCGCGGATGGCAGGGCGATGATTGCCGCGAACCCAAAGCGTATGCGTCGGATAGAAATCGAACGCTTCACCATAAAGGGCACGGGTTGGGATGGCTTCGCGCGAAACGATTTCCTTGATCCGCTGATCGTTGAACGTGTCGGCCTGTCCAACTTCATTGACCAACGCCAGCCGTGCCCCAAGCAAGCGGTGCTTGAAGCGCGAAGCCTCCCCCTCGTTCTTTGTCACTGCCAGCAATTCCGAACCGACTGTAACGGCATATTCGCCAAACACCGCAGCCAGCACGTTCGCCATGACGCTTTTGCCGTTGGCCCCGGCCCCCTGCATGAACAGGAATACCTCTTCATCGACAAGCCCGGTAAGTGAATATCCGGCGAACCGCTGGAGGAAGGCAACCTGTTCCTGATCCGCCAGAATGTCAGACAGGAACGCTTCCCATCGCGGGCAGGTGGCATTCGGATCATAGGCCACGCCAACGCATTTGCTGATCCGGTGCGCGGGCGAAGGGGCCAGCCATTTGCCCGCGCGCAAATCGATGGCCCCGCCTTCGACGCCAAGCAAAAGCGGGTTGCGGTCAAAGGCTGTAGGATCAGCAACAGTCATGCCCTGTTCGGCCTTCGCCATATCGATCATGGCGGCAATGCGGGGCGCGGATCGATGGACCTTCAAGGCCTGGCCATAGTCCGCTTTGCTGCCGTCGCTTGGGTTGGCAGAGAGCTTCGCGCCAGCTTCCCGCAAGTTGGCATCTGCTACCGCTTTGGCGGCGGTCACTTCCTGCCCGGTTTCACACAGTCGCCAGATGCCATTGGCATATTCGCGCCATTTCCCGGTCGCGCGGTCATGGATCAGGCGGCCCCGATTGGCGGCGGCGAAGCGGTGGCCGTTGTCGATATCGCCAAGCGTTTCGGCATAGATGTTGGCGTCGGGGTCAATCCAGCCGTTGCGGGCGGCGGCATAGTAGATGCTCCGAACAGTGCGCCCGCCTTCGCGGCTGGCACTGGCGCTTTTCCAGACGGCGGCAAAAGCCCGTTCGTCCCAAAGATGCGGAGCTGTCATGCTCCATTCGCGGGCGATTTCTTCGGCGCAGCTCCAGCCGGTCGAATGAATGGCCAACAAGACAAGCAGCCAGTCATTGCGCGAACAATCGGCGGAAACGGTTTCCAGCGCGGATTTCAGGCGGGCAATCTCGCTATCGGTTTCGTCCAGCTCCCGTTCGTCGGGTTCCGCCACGGCTGGCTGCACGCGCTTCAGGAAGGCATCGGGTAAATGCGAAAGGAAAAGCGCACTGGAGGGGTCTGCCCCATCCTGCCAGCGATAGCGCCCGCCGCTGTGGTGACGGCTAGCTTCGCAATGCGGTCAGCGGTCGAGGGGGGCGGGACTTCTCGGGCCAGTTCCCTACATTCGGGAGGGTGGGAATTGGCCCGAAGGCTGCTTTCCGGGGGGTCGATTGTGGGACTTTCGGAGTTTCGGGCCAGTTCCCCTATACTATTACATAGTAGGTAAGAGGGGGTGTCCCCCCGCTTTTCCCGCTCCATTCCCGCGAACATGATCTGCAATGCGTCGAGGGGTATCCGCTGCCGCTTCCCGTTCATCGAAAGCCGGACACATTCGCGCCCATAATGGTTTTCGATACGGAACGTCTGGCTGCCGATCGTCAGCATATTCCCGGTGCGCGTCCCGATCCCGGCGAAGGGGATTGCCGCGGGCGCAGCGCGCGCCTTGGCGGCGGCGACGGCCTTTCGGACGGTGGACAGGCTCTTGATGGTGGAGGGGTCCAGATGCGCGCCCTGCTGGGTGAATGTTGCGGCGATCTTTTCCCGGAGGCCTTTCGATACTGCCCGGCTAAAGAAGCGGTCGGGGTCGAAGTCGCTCCCGAGCTTGGCATTGAGGCGCAGCACGTCGTCCCGATTGGTCGAGGCCAAGGCGGCGTCGCTGTTGAACCACAGGATGACTAGGGCGAGGATCGCTGCGTCATATCCCTTTGGCTTTGGCGGATAGGCCACCGGCTCACTGATAACCCGGATGCGCTTCGCTTCGGGATGCTGCGCCTTGTAAGCGTTCACCCCGTCGATACCTTGCCACTTGGCGGCGTTCCGTATCTGCTTGCGGTGATGCTCCATCCGGTCCCGCTGCGTCATCTTCGATAGGTCCGGGCCGTGGCATATGCCGTCCGGGACGAGGGGGTTATCGGATTGCACGAAAGACCTTGGGCGCGCCCTTGCGGTTAGCTTGCATGAAGTCAGCAAGTAAGGCCGGGTCGTCCATGATGTTGCCGATGACGAACAGGATCAGGCTCATATGTTCATCGTCGGACAAGAAGGGGATGCGTTCATCAGCGAAAAGTGTTTGGCCGAATATGATCGGGATAGCCCAATCGAAGAAGGTCTGGCGGTTAGCGTCGATGACAGCACGGTATTTGCAGGCCGGTACGGCGAGCATATTCTATTCTCCTATAGGTAAGGGCGGCAGTCAGCCGATGGCCGGGGTGTACCCCCAGGGATTATTGATGTCGGGATTATCGGCATTGAACCGGGCGAGCATCGCCTTGTGCTCCGACCTTGGGCCGGTGATGTTCCAATGCGCCCAATGCGGGGAGGGTCCACCGACAATGTCAAGCCGATCTAGGGCGAACCGCATAGCCTGTGCGTCCCCGGCTGGGTCGTGGTCGTCCATCTATCGAGCCGAGGGGAAGCGTTCATGCGGGTTGTCCCGGTTGAACATGGCGATCATATCCCTGTGCTGTGCGCCACGTCCGCTAATGTCGCGGAGCGCCCAATCGGGGTACGGAATGCGGAGCAGGTCCAGCATCGCACGGCAAGCAGCCATGCGCGCCCGATTGCGCCGGAAATAGTCGGCAAGGCCGGGGTCGTTCCGCAAAGCATCTAGACCAGCGGCGGAAATGGGCAGGGTGCCCGAATTAGTCATGGTGTCCTTTCGATTGTTTTCATGTGTATCAAAGCCGAGACAGCTATCCCCCGCGCTCGCCTGTGTCCGGCCCGGCTCAATCCGGGGCGCAAGCGCGCCAGCACAGACAGCGCAGACGGGGAGGCCCAAGGCGCGGCCCCTCCCTGCCGCCCACAGGAGAATGTAGGACAGCGGCAGGGAGGGGCCGACGGCCCAAGGAAAATCGCGATGCGCGTTCAACGGAAAAGCCCGCGCGTCGAGACTAAGGATTTAAGTCGGTGAGTGCGCCCGCTTGCGGCCCGGCTGACGCGGTTGCAGCGGAGCGGGGACGGGGACGCCAAGGGCTTCAAGAGCATGGCGCATCCCGGAGCGATAGGACCGCTCGCGGCCTGCGTATCGAGCGACTGCATCGGGGTCTGATAGCTTGCTGGCGTCAATGGTGATGAGCATGGGAAGTCCTCTCGCGGGTGCTGATGTTGTGTCGGTATCAGAATAGGGCAGCCGCAATAGGCCGACGCCTTGCCGGGCGCTGGGCCGCGTTCTCTATGTCAATAGTGGTATCAATCCGACTGACGCATTTCCCCCGGCCCTCAAGAGACCTTAAAGGCCACCAGCGCCGCAAAAAAGATCGGCGGAATGAGGAACGCTATCACCGTGGCGAAAGCCAGCCGGGGCGATCCCCGCTCGTTGAAGGATTTGACGATAGCCACGAGGGCAGACCAGCGTTGCACGGACTTCTCCTTATAAAGGGTCAAATCAATCCGTGCCGGGTGTCGGGGACAATTATGTCCCTAGTTTTCAAGAAAGCCAACCATGAAGAGAGGCCATTTCCACCCGTTTGTCTCGCGCCCGTGTGCCGACCCGTGGACAACTTCAAAAGGGGCGCCCCTATCCAGCCGCGCCAGCCCTCACGCGGCCAGCCGACTAAGCGCCCGATGCAGATTGGCAGGATGCCACTTGCCCCCGGCTGGCGAAGGAATGCCTTCATCGTTCAAGGCTGCGATCATCCGGCGAACGGATAGGCCGCTGTCCTTCATGGCCTGTAGGCGATCAGCAAGAGGCTCTAGGCGCTCCATTGCCGCTGCCTTGTTCGCCGCTGCCAGCGCCTTGCCGTTGGTCCCCAGCACGGTCCCCTTCGCTTTGGCCGCGGCAAGGGCTGCCTTCGTCCGCTGCGATATAATCTCGCCTTCCCGCTCCGCGAGGGCCGCATAGAGATGAAGCTGGAAGCGATCAGCGTTCGGCATGTCCGCCACGGCGAAATCAACCCCGGTCTCCATGAGGCCTGAAATGAAATGGACGTTGCGGGCAAGGCGGTCCAGCTTGGCGAGCACTAGCTTGGCCTTCGTCCGCTTCGCTTCTGTGAGCGCGGCAAGAAGCTGTGGACGCTTGGCGAGGGCATTGCTGCCTTTGCCGGTTTCAATCTCTTGGTACTCCCCGACGATATCCAGCCCCGATGCAGCGGCATAGCGCGCCACGGCTTCACGCTGGGCTTCTAGGCCAAGACCGCTGCGTCCCTGCCGGTCAGTCGATACACGGAGATAGGCAATGGCTTTGCTCGGGGTAGGCATGAAATCGCTCCTAGGCGTTCACAAGTTATCGAACGTTTATGCGTGAACAGTCAGGGATGCAAGAGGGTTTGACGCTGGGCCGCGCCCGATCATCGGCAGGGGATGAAGCCGGGCAATCGCCGGGCGCGCGCTGTATGGAGCCGGGGGCGCCCCCCACGGGGGGTAACTGCCGTGTCTATGGTCAGAGTTGCCCCCTCGCATGAGGATACCGATTTTCGATTTAGGCTAGTTGGCCATTGTTGCGTTCCCGACGGCAAAATAATACCGGCGGTGGATGTTTGAGATATTCTTACCCATGCTTCTCATCGCTTCTCCAGAGGCGCTAGGCCTTAACTCGCTTGTCGCGGAGTATCCCCAGCGCCTTTTTTGCCATGCGGATAGGTTGGCAATGATTATCGAGGCCCTAGCGGCTGGCGACCGATAGATGCCGGATACCAATTTGCTCTCCTTTTTCTTGCTAATGTTGCTGCCCGCAATTTTCCTGTCTGGCTACTTTTTCGGGCGGAGAGCGGGCAGGCGCTGGTTCATGGCTGCGTCGGCAGGAAAGGGCGAAGTCGCATCCCTAACTTACCCCGAAGTCGCATATAGGGTGCGCCGGGTTAACGCCTATTTCTTCAGTTGGATGCGGGCCGCCGAAAAATGCGAGCTTGTGAAGTACGGCAAGATACCGGACGCTGCCTTGCAGCAAAAAGCCCGTTTTATGCTGACCGCGTCTATCGCCGTTGCTGCGAGTAAACTGCACGATGAGGCACTGGCCTGCATGAGGGATCAACAGCCCGAACATGATGATACTGAATTTCGGTTTGGGGACCCCAGAATTTAAGTTGTTGGCAACCCGTCGCTCATACGCGCAACTTGTTTGTAGCTAGGAGGTCGCATTGCGTTGGTTGCTGTTGTTGTCGCCCCTGATCCTGTCCGCCTGTGGCGAACCGCGGTCAGCCGTATTGTTCCGCCAATTCCAAGTTCTCGCCAAGGGAGGGGCAACGCAGCAAGAGCTTTGCGCCAAGGCCAAAGAGGTTGCGGATGCCTATGTGGTCGAGGACAACACCGAGAGCTACGCGACTTGGCGGCAAATAGCGGACATACGTTGTGGCTGGGCTGCACTAGAAAAATGGAAGGCGGAGCAATCAGGCGGATAAGGGGGCTTGCGCTAGGTACTCCATTCGACTAGTCCACCGCCGCAACGTAGC
Organism: Sphingopyxis sp. H073; assembly: GCF_001468395.1. Taxonomy (GTDB): domain Bacteria; phylum Pseudomonadota; class Alphaproteobacteria; order Sphingomonadales; family Sphingomonadaceae; genus Sphingopyxis. Next base: position 33,821 of record NZ_LNSG01000007.1, read on the forward strand.
TGACCCAAACCCACGGTTTTCCGCCAGATTTGACTTTTGGCGAAAAATCCTCTTCTGGGCACCAGTGCCGCTTTAGCTCAGTTGGTAGAGCACATCATTCGTAATGATGGGGCCACAGGTTCGAGTCCTGTAAGCGGCACCATAGCTTCCCCAAATTCTCCGCGCGTCCCGCTCAGAAGCTCTTGGGGAGTTTCAGCACATGCGTTGCGACGTGGCTCAGGATCAGGTTCGTGCTGATCGGCGCGACCTGATAGAGGCGCGTTTCGCGGAACTTGCGTTCGATGTCATATTCCTCGGCGAAGCCGAAGCCGCCGTGCGTCTGGATGCACATATCGGCGGCGTACCAGCTTGCCTCCGACGCAAGCATTTTCGCCATGTTGGCTTCGGTGCCGCAAGGCTCGCCCGCCTCGAACATCGCCGCCGCCTTGTCGACCATCGCCGCGGCCGCCGAAATCTGGACGTGCGCACGCGCGATCGGGAACTGGATGCCCTGATTCTCCCCGATGGGGCGCCCGAATACCTCGCGCTCCGAGGCGTAGGCGGCGGCGCGGTCGATAAAGAAGCGGCCGTCGCCGATGCATTCGCTGGCGATCAGGATGCGCTCGGCATTCATGCCGTCGAGAATATAGCGGAAGCCCTTGCCTTCCTCCCCGATCAGGTTTGCGGCGGGAACGCGCAGGTCGTCGAAGAAAAGCTCGGTCGTCGCATGGTTGAGCATCGTGCGGATCGGCCGGATGGTGAGGCCGTTGCCGACCGCCTCGCGCATGTCGACGAGCAGCACGCTCATTCCGTCGGACGATTTCTGGGCCTGATCGCGCGGGGTGGTACGGACGAGCAGGACCATCAGGTCGCTGTGCTCGGCGCGGCTGATCCAGATCTTCTGGCCCGAAACGATATAATCGTCGCCGTCGCGGCGCGCGAAGGTCTTGATCCGCGTCGTGTCGGTGCCGCTCGTCGGTTCGGTGACGCCGAAGGCCTGCAGGCGAAGCGCCCCGCTCGCGATGCCGGGCAGGTAGCGCGCCTTCTGCTCGGGCGAGCCGTGCTTCAGGATCGTCCCCATCGTGTACATCTGCGCGTGGCAGGCGCCGCCGTTGCAGCCCGAACGATGGATCTCCTCGAGGATCGCGGTCGCCGCCGACAGGCCGAGCCCGGCGCCGCCATATTCTTCGGGCACGAGCACCGACAGGAAACCCGCTTCGGTCAGGGTACGGACGAAGTCGGTCGGATAGATGCGATCGCGGTCGAGCGCCTGCCAATAGCTGCCGGGGAATTCGGCGCACAGGCGGCGAACGGATTCGCGAATTTCGGGGTGCAATGGTTCGGACATCGATATTTCTCTTTCAGTTGGCCGTCGCCGCCATCACCTGTCGGCGATCGGCGGCAAAAGCGGCGAGGGCGATGGTGTCGTCGTCGCGACGAAGGACGAGATGGAGCGGATCACCGCAGATCGCGGGGGACAGGCCGCGGAAGGCGAAGCGTTGGAGCATGTTGTCCCCGAGATGTAGCGCCGCAAGGTCGAGCAGGAGCGTCGCGGTGAGTGGGCCGTGGACGACGAGGCCGCGGTAGCCCTCTTCGTGGGTCGCATAGGGCAGGTCATAATGAATGCGGTGGCTGTTGAAGGTCAGCGCCGAGTAACGGAACAGCAGCGCTTCGGACGGGACGAGCATCCGGTGCGCTTCCCAGCCCGATGCGTCGAACTTGCCCTCGCCGGGCGGGGGAGGGGCAGCGGGAGCGCCGGCGGGCGCGGGCTCGCGGAAGACGATCGACTGGATTTCGCGCACCGCGAGGGCGCCGTCCCCACGGGTTTCGTGAGCAATTTCGGCGAAGACGAGCTTGCCCGTGCCGCCCTGCTTTTCGGTGATCGAGGCGACGCGCGAACTGCGCATGATCGACTGGCGGGGGCGCAAGGGCGCGAGGAATTCGACCTTGCTCGCCGCCCACATGCGGCGCGGCAGGGGGATGGGGGGCAGGAAGCTGTCGTCGCTGTCCCCGCGCACCGGATGGCCGTCGGCGCCGAGGGTCGCGGTCGGCGCGTCGGGCAGGCAAAGGCACCAGTGATACGCCTGCGGGACGCTGCCGTCGGCGGGCGCGCTACGGTCGAGCGTCGCTAGCCAGCGCGCGACCGCGGCGGGATCGATATGATCGTGGCGGACATCCTCGCGGCCGATCCAGGCCTGCCAGTCGCTCATCAATTGCGTCCTCCGGTCAGTCCGCGCGCGATCACCTGCGCCTGAATCTCGGCTGCGCCCTCGAAGATGTTGAGGATGCGCGCGTCGCAGAGGATACGGCTGATCTCATACTCAAGGGCATAGCCGTTGCCGCCATGGATCTGCAGCGCGGCATCGGCGTTCGACCAGGCGGCGCGCGCGCCGAGCAGCTTCGCCATGCCCGCCTCGATATCGCAGCGCTTGCCCGAATCCTTCGCGCGCGCGGCTGCGTAGCTCAGCTCGCGCGCGGTTATGAAATCGACGAGGCTCATAGCGAGCTTGTCGGCGACGCGCGGGAAATGGATGATCGCCTTCCCGAACTGCTTGCGGGTCAGTGCATAGTCGAGCCCGAGTTCGAGCGCGCGGCGCGCGACGCCGACGGCGCGCGCGGCGGTCTGGATGCGGGCGCCCTCGAAGGTGCGCATCAGCTGCTTGAAGCCTTGCCCCTCCTCGCCGCCGAGCAGCGCGTCGGCGGGTGCCGTAAGCCCCTCGAACTGCAGCGCATATTCGCGCATCCCGCGATAGCCGAGTACCTCGATCTCGCTGCCGGTCATCCCGGCTGCAGGAAAGGGATCGCTCTCGGTCCCGCGCGGCTTGGGGACGAGCAGCATCGACAGGCCGGCATAGCCCTTCGCATCGGGCAGGGTGCGGGCGAGCAGGGTCATCAGGTCCGAGCGCGCGGCGTGGGTGATCCAGGTCTTCGCGCCGTCGATGATCCAGCGGTCGCCCTCGCGACGCGCCTTGGTTTGCAGCGCGCCGAGGTCGGAGCCGACGTCGGGTTCGGTGAACACCGCCGTCGGCAGGATCTCGCCGCTGGCGATCCGCGGCAGCCATTCGGTCTTTTGCGCGTCGGTGCCGCCCATCGCGATCAATTCGCCCGCAATCTCCGACCGCGTGCCGAGCGACCCGGCGCCGATCCAGCCGCGCGACAGCTCTTCGGTGACGATGCACATGACGAGCTTGCCGAGGCCGAGCCCGCCATATTCCTCGGGAATACAGACACCAAAGGTGCCTAGCTCAGCCATCGCCTGCACCGTTGCATCGGGGACCAGGTCGTTCGCGAGGTGCCAAGCGTGGGCGTGCGGGACGATCGCGGCGTCGGTGAAGCGGCGATATTGTTCGCGGATCGCGTCGAGGTCGGCGTCGTGGAGCGTCTCGCTCGGCCAATGGCCTTCGGCGAGCGCGGCGGCGACGCTGGCGCGGGTCGTGGCGTGGTCGGTATTCAGCAGGTCGGCGCAGGCGTCGGCAAGCGTGCGGGCTGCGGCGGTGAGGCCGAGGTCGGCGGGGCGGAAGATTTCGTTCTGCCCCATCGGCAGGCCGCCGGTGAGTTGGCCGATGCCTTCAGCGAAGGCGAGGGCGGCGATTTTGTCGTCGAGGGGATTGGAGTCGCCGTTCGAGTCGAGCCAGCCGAGCGTGGCTTCGAGCGCGGCAACGGTGGTTGCGACCCATGCGAAGCCGTGCGCGGCGCGTTGTTCGCGGTCGATGGGGGAGAGGTCCGGCCTGGAGCTTTTCGGGCTTTCCTGTTCCCCCGCGAAGGCGGGGGTCCATCTCCCGTCGGTGCTATTTTGAGCCGTTGGATGATGGGTCCCCGCCTTCGCGGGGACACACGGATGATTTAACCGCTCACTTAGGGCTTGCTGTGCGGCGTTGCGATACACCTGCGCTGCGATCAGAGCGCCGTTCAGATCCGCACGCATCGTCAGAGCCTGCCCCCTATTCCTTCGTCACCCCGGACTTGATCCGGGGTCCATGCCATCGGCGGCGCTATGGACCCCGGATCAAGTCCGGGGTGACGAGGAGGAGGGGCTTGGTTCACGCTGGTTGTCTGCTGTTTGCCGATCGCCGAGACATTCAAGCCGCGCGCTCGAAGATCGCGGCGATGCCCTGACCGCCGCCGATGCACATGGTTTCAAGCCCGTAGCGGCCGTCGCGGCGGACGAGTTCGCGCGTCAGATTGGCGAGGATGCGCCCGCCGGTCGCGCCGATCGGGTGGCCGAGCGAGATGCCCGAGCCGTTGACGTTCAAAATCTCGTTGCGGCTGTCGTCGTCGCTCCAGCCCCAGCCCTTGAGCACCGCGAGCACCTGCGGCGCAAAGGCTTCGTTGAGCTCGACGAGGTCGATGTCGCCCCAGCCGAGGCCGTTGCGCGCGAAGAGGCGTTCGACGGCGGGGACGGGGCCGATGCCCATACGGCTGGGGTCGCAGCCCGCGGCGGCCGAGCTGTGGTACCAGGCGATGGGGGTGAGCCCGAGTTCGTCGAGCTTGTCCTCGGCAACGACGAGGCACGCGGCGGCAGCGTCATTCTGCTGGCTCGCGTTGCCCGCGGTGACGACGCCGCCTTCGAGGGCTTTCAGCTTGCCGAGCGATTCCATGGTGGCATCGGCGCGGTAGCCTTCGTCGTGCGCGAAGACGACGGGGTCGCCCTTCTTCTGGGGGACCGAGACGGGGACGAGTTCGTCGTCGAACAGGCCGTTCGCCCATGCGGCGGCGGCGCGCTGGTGGCTGCGGACGGCATAGGCGTCGCAGGCTTCGCGGCTGATGTCATAGTCCTTGGCGAGATTTTCGGCGGTTTCGATCATGCCGGTGATGACGCCGAAGCGCTCGACCGGCTGCGACATGACGCGGCCGCGGGTGAGGCGGTCATGGAGGGTGAGGTTGCCCGCGCGGATGCCCTTGCGGACGTCGGTCGTATAATGCTCGACGTTCGACATTGACTCCACGCCGCCCGCGACGACGACGTCGGACATGCCGGTCTGGACCATCATCGCGGCGTTGACGACCGCCTGCAGCCCCGAGCCGCAGCGGCGATCGAGCTGGTAACCGGGCACCTCGAGCGGCAGGCCCGCGGCGAGCCACGACCAGTGGCCGATGCTTGGCGCTTCGGCATTGCCATAGCCTTGCGAAAAGACGACGTCGTCGACGCGCGCGGGATCGATCTTCGTGCGCTCGATCAGCGCCTTCAGGATGACGGCGCCGAGATCGCCGGCGGTGATCGACGAGAGCGAGCCGCCGAACTTGCCGACGGCGGTGCGGATCGGGGCGACGATGGCGGCGCGGCGAAGGGTCATTTTCTAATCTCCAAACATAAATTGCGTGTGCCCCCGCGAAGGCGGGGGTCCATCACCTGCCCTCTCAGCCCTCAGCAACCGCTGGCCGGCATCGCAAGGATCGGATGATGGGCCCCCGCCTTCGCGGGGGAACAGGAAGGGGGAGTGGGGCAATTCAGCCGACACCGACAATCCCCGCATCGATCAGGCGGGCGATTTCGCCCGAGGACAGCGAAAGGCGCGAGGACAGTATTTCTTCGCTGTGCTGGCCGTTGAGGGGCGCAGGGCGCGGGGGCTCGCGATCCGCCTGCGGGATGGTGGCGAAGGCGCCCGCGGCGGGATAGGCGAAGCCGCTGGGGTTAGTGGTGCTGCCGAAGATCGGATTGTCCGCGACGAGCGCCGGGTCGTTCGCGGCGTCGTGCATCGTGCGATAGGGCGAATGGACGATCCCGCCCGCGTCGAAGGCGGCGGCGAGATCGGCATGGTCGCGGCTCGCGATCGCCTGTTCGAACAAGGGATAGAGGGCATCGCGGTGGTCGAAGCGGAGGCCATCGTCCCTGGCGAAGGACACGCCGCGCGATGCTTCGATGCTCGCGATGGCATCGCCGAGGTTCAGCGCTGCTATCAGGTTCGCCCACTGGCGCGGGGTGACGACGACGATCATCGTCCGCGCGCCGTCGCGGGTCACGAAGTCGCGGCCGAAGAGGCCATAGACGGCATTGCCGAGCCGCGGGCGATTCTCGCCCGAGTAAAGCACTTCGGCGATCCCGCCGAGATTGGCGACGGTGCCGATCGCGACGTCCGACAGGGGGATGCGCACCTCGCCGCCCTCTCCGCTGACACTCCGCCGCTGGATCGCGGCGAGCAGCGCGAAGGCGGCATAGGCGCCGGTGAGCAGATCCCATGCGGGCAGCACATGATTGACGGGTTCGGGCCCCGCGCCGGTGAGCATCGGATAGCCGACGCTGTTATTGACCGTGTAATCGAGCGCGGGCGAGCCGTCGGCCCAGCCCATCACACGGACGGTGATCAGATCGGGGCGGCCCTCGGCGAGCTTGGCGTGCGAGAGGAAGCCGTCAACGGGGAAGTTGGTGATGAACTGACCCGTCGCGCGCACCAATTCTTGCAGCAGTTCGCGCCCCTCGGGCTTGGACAGATCGAGCGCGACCGACTTCTTCGCGCGGTTGAGATTCTCCCAATAGAGCGAGTTATTCTCTGCGGTGACCGGCCAGCGACGGAAATCGGGGCCGCCGCCGATCTGGTCGACGCGGATCACCTCGGCGCCGAACTGCGCGCAATAGAGCCCGGCCGTGGGCGAGGCGACGAAGGAGGAGGCTTCGATGACCGAGAGGCCGGAGAGGAGGTTATACATGGACCGGGCCCACCCCCTCTGTGTTCCCCCGCGAAGGCGGGGGTCCATCACCCGAGCTATCGTCTTGCCATCGCCGTCCGCCAAATAAAGCGAGGGTAGGTGATGGCCCAGTATCGGGTTGAACTTGCCCCGCATGTTCAAGGATCGTCCGGGGGACGATCCGACCCGACACTCCTTCGCGGGGGAACACGCTGGAAAGGGATTGGGAGAAAATCACCTTCAAGCCGCCGCAAACTCGCGCAGCATATGCTTGGCGATCTGGAGCTGCAGGATCTGCGTCGTGCCTTCGTAGATGCGATAGATGCGCGCATCGCGAAAGAAGCGTTCGGCGTCATATTCGGCGAGATAGCCGGCGCCGCCATAGACCTGGACGCAGGCGTCGACGACGCGGCCGCACATTTCGCTGGCGAATACCTTGAACGCCGCCGCCTTGCGCAGGACATTCTCGCCGGCGTCGGCGCGGCGCGTGACGTCCTCCATCATGCATTCGGCGGCGTAGATGTCGATCTCGCTCTGCGCGAGCATCTGCTGGATCAGCTGGAAGTTCGCGATCGGCTCGCCGAACGCCTTGCGCTCGGTCGCGTAGCGTACCGCGCTGTCGAGCGCGCGGCGGGCGTAGGCGGTCGCCGCGGCGCCGACCGACATGCGGCCGTTGTCGAGGCTCATCATCGCATAGGCGAAGCCCTTGCCGAGCTCGCCGCCGAGCAGCGCCTCGCCGCCGACGCGGACATCGTCCATCACGACGTCGGCAATATGACTGCCCGACTGGCCCATCTTCTTGTCCGACTTGCCGATCGTGATGCCGGGGACGTCGAAGGGCACGACGAAGGCCGAGACATGCGCGTTCTTCGGCAGATTCTCCTTGCTCGTCCGCGCCATGATCAGGCCGACTTTGGCGAAGGGCGAGTTGGTGATGTAGCGTTTGGTGCCGTTGAGGACCCAGCCGTTGTCGGTCTGCGTCGCGGTGGTCTGGAGCCCCGCCGAATCCGACCCCGATCCGGGTTCGGTCAGCCCGAAGCAGGCGATTTCGCCGGCGGCGACGCGCGGCAGCCATTCGGCCTTCTGCGCTTCGGTGCCGCCATTTTTCAGCGCCGAGGCGAACATGCCGATATTGATCGAGATGATCGAGCGGAACGCCGGCATTGCATAGCTGATCGTGTGGATCGTCTTGATATACTGGCTGACGTTCATTCCCGCGCCGCCATATTCTTCGGGAATCGTCAGGCCGAACAGGCCCATGTCGCGCATTTCGGCGAGGATGTCGTCGGGGATCGCGTCGCTCTCGACGATCTCCTTTTCGGCGGGGAGAAGGCGCTCGCGCACATAGCGCTGAAGCTGTTCGATGAACTGGTCGAAAACATCCGCGTCCATGCCGGGGTTGCTCATGGGCTTTTCCTCAGATCGGGTCGTAGGGGAAGACATGCGCCGAAACCTCGTCGGCGCGTGCAAAGGAGGGGCGGAAGGCCGGGATCAGCTCGTTGGCAATCGCTTCGGCGGTCCAGCCTTCGAGCTTCGCCATCGATCGCACGGGACGCGGTTTCGAAAAGAGCGTGATCTCGTTCTTGCGCACGCTGAATATCTGGTTCGTCACATCTTTCGACAGGTCCGATGCGAGGTAGGCGACGAGCGGAGCGATCTTGTCGGCCGACATTTCCTGGATGCGCTTGACGCGCTCCTGCTCGGCGGGGGTCGTCGCGGGGATCGAGGCGGTCATGCGGCTCCACGCGAAGGGGGCGATGCAGTTGGAGCGCACGCCGGCGCGCGCCATGTCGAGCGCGATCGATTGCGACAGCGCGACGACGCCGAGCTTGGCGGCAGAATAGTTCGCCTGCCCGATGTTGCCAATGAGGCCGCTGGTCGAGGTGAAATGGATGAAGCTGCCCGACTGCTGTTCGCGGAAATAGGGCGTCGCGGCCTTCGAGACGTTGAAGACGCCGGTGAGGTTCACCTCGATAACGCTCTTCCAGTCCTCATAGCTCATCTTGTGCCAGATGGTGTCGCGGAGGATCCCGGCATTGTTCACGACGGCGTCGATGCGGCCGAATCTAGCTACCGCGTCCTCGATGATGCCCGCGGCTTCCCTGGGGTCGGCGACATTGCCGAAATTGGCGGCGGCCCTGCCGCCTGCAGCGATGATGTCGTTCGCGGTCGTCTCGGCCGGAGCCGCGTCGCCGCCGTCCCCGGTCTGCGCGACACCCGGATCGTTGACGATGACCGCCGCGCCTTGCGCCGCGCAGTGGAGCGCGAGTTCGCGGCCGATACCGCGCCCGGCGCCTGTTATCGCAACGACCTTTCCGTCGAGGCATCCGCTCATCGCCGCTCTCCCGTTCGATTCGTGTTGGTAGCGCGATATGCCGCCCTTCGCATCATTTCAACATTGAGAATTGATTTTTCATCACGTTGAAAATATTTCAGCGAAGATGACCGGCCCCGTACGCTCTGTTTCGCAAGCCTTCGCGATCCTCCGCCTGCTCGGCGAGGCCGGAGCGCTGACACTGTCCGATATCGGCCGGAGCGTCAGCCTGAGCCCGTCGAGCTGCCTCAATCTCTTGAAAACGCTCGTCGCGGAGGGTGCGATCGAGCGGGAGACGGCGGGCAAACGCTATCGCCTGACCGCGCCGTGGCAGGCCGCCGAGGCGCTACGCGACAGCGCGGGCACGCGGCTTGTCGACCGGGCGCTGCCGCGCATGGCGGCGTTCGCGCAAGCAACCGAAGCCGCGGTCGGCCTCTGGAAGATCGTGTCGCGCGACCGGATGCAGCTCGCGGTGCGTGCCGAGAGCGATGCGGGGATGCGACTCAGCCTCGCCGACGACCAGCGCCAGCCGCTCGGCAGCGGCGCGGCGGGACGAGCGATCGCGGCGGTGCAGGGCGTGGGCGAAGGCGAGCTGGCGCGCCGCTATGCGCCGGTCCGCTGGCAGGCCGACCTGCCGTTCGAAACCTATGTGCGGCAGGTCCACGAAGCGGCGGCGCGCGGCTATGCGATCGATCAGGGCTATACGCATCGCGGGGTGTGGACCGTGGCGGCGGGGACGACGGGCATAGCGCCCGGCTTTTGCCTGTCGGCGTCGGTCGTTGCGGGGTCGCAAAGCGATACCGAAATCGCGGCGCTAGGGGCAAAGCTGATCCTGCTGCGCGACGAGCTGATCCTGCAAGCCGCATAGCCATTGTTTCTTGTACGGCTCTGCCGTGCATGTCAGGGACGCGCGTAAATTGGGCGCATGCCGTAGCGGAGGGATTATGAAATTCGACGTGGTGATCGTGGGGGCCGGACACGGCGGCGCGCAGGTGGCGGTGATGCTGCGCACGCAGAAGTTCGAGGGCAGCATCGCGATCATCGGCGACGAACCCGAGCTGCCCTATGAGCGCCCGCCGCTGTCCAAGGAATATTTCGCGGGCGAGAAGGAATTCGAACGCATCCAGCTTCGCCCCGCCAAATATTGGGACGAACGCGAAGTGACGATGCTGCTCGGCAAGCGTGTCGTTTCGGTCGATCCGTCGGCGCACACGGTGACGACGGACGGTGGCGAGACGATCGGTTATGGCAAGCTTGTCTGGGCGACCGGCGGCAGCCCGCGGATGTTGCCGATCCCCGGCGGCGACCTGCCGGGCGTGCAGGGGGTGCGGACCAAGGCCGATGCCGATGCGATGAAGGCGGCGTCGGAAACAGCAGAGCAGATCGTGGTGATCGGCGGCGGCTATATCGGGCTCGAGGCGGCCGCTGTGCTGACCAAGGCGGGTAAGAAGGTCGTGCTTCTGGAAGCGCTCGACCGCGTCCTCGCGCGTGTCGCGGGTGCCGAGCTCTCACGCTTCTACGAGAAGGAACACCGCGACCATGGCGTCGACCTGCGGCTCGGCGTCTGCGTCGATGCGATCGAGGGCGATACGCATGTCACGGGAGTCCGGCTCGCCGACGGCGAGGTCATCCCCGCCGACCTGGTTATCGTCGGTATCGGCATCGTACCCGCGGTCGGACCGTTAATCGCGGCGGGCGCCGAGGGCGCGAGCGGTAGCGGGGGCGTGCTCGTCGACCGGCTCTGCAAGACGAGCCTGCCCGACATCTATGCGATCGGCGACTGCGCGGCGCATGTGAACGATTTTGCCGAAGGCGCGACGATCCGGCTGGAATCGGTCCAGAATGCCAATGACCAGGCGAATGTCGTCGCGAAGGGCATCGTTGGCGACGAGGCGCCCTATCATGCGATCCCGTGGTTCTGGTCGAACCAGTATGACCTCAAACTCCAGACCGCAGGCCTGTCGACCGGGCACGATCGGGCCGTGCTGCGCGGCGATCCCGCGACGCGCAGCTTCTCGATCGTCTATTTGAAGGCCGGCAAGGTCATCGCCCTCGACTGCGTCAATGCGACCAAGGACTATGTCCAGGGCCGGATGATCGTCACCGCCGGTCTTCACGCCACTCCTGAGCAGCTCGCCGACAGCGAAAAGCCGCTCAAGGAATTGCTGCCCTCCTAAAGCGGGGGCAGGGCGGACTCTGCCGGCTCGTCGCCGAGCGCGCGTTTGAGCGTCGCCTTGATCTTGCGGAGCAGGCGGCGCAGCACGATGATCACGATCACCGCAGCGACCAGCAGCAGGATCGCGATCACGATCGCGAGCGGCGGATAGGCGATTGCGAGCGCGAGGAGGCCGGTCGTCGCGACATCCTCCCCGGTCGAGACTGCGGCATTGCTGAAGGGTTCGGGACTGACGTTGACCACCGCGCGCGTCGTCGCCTTGGCGCCGTGGCTGAGCAGCGCGCCGCCGCCGCCGAGCAGGAAGGCGACGACCTGCCAGGCCGGGTCCGAGCTGTCGACGAGCGCCAGCGCGAGCAGCGCACCGCCCAGCGGGCGGACGATGCTGTGGATCGTGTCCCACGCGGTGTCGACCCACGCGACCTTGTCGGCGAGGAATTCGGCGAGTGTCCCGACGCCCGCGATGCCGAGCACCCACGGGTTCGCGAGGATCTGCAGCGCCTTCAGATGCTCGGGCAGCGGCAGCCAGCCGAAGTGCATGGCGATCCCGGTCGCGAAAATGGTGAGGTAGAGGCGCCAGCCCGCGAGCAGGCTCAGGCTACCGGCGACACCCAAAATCTCCAATATTCCCATGGCCCTGCTCCCACATCGGCCGGTGCGGATGCGCCGCATCTTGCACGCGGGGAGGGCTCCTCGCAATGGCCTGTCGGTGTCACCAGATGACAAGGCGGCCCGGCACGTTTATCGATTCGGCATGACCGGAATCGCTTCATCATTCGCTCCCGCGCTCCCCGAAGGCGCCATTCCCGCCGCCACGCTCGTGATCATGCGCCCGTCGGCGGGCGGCGGACCCGACGAAATCCTGATGGTCAAGCGATCGAGCAACATGGCCTTTGCGGCGGGTGCGGTGGTGTTTCCCGGCGGTCGTATCGATCCCGACGATTTCACCGTCGCGCAGCGGCACGGATTTGCCGAAGGCGATGCCGATGGCGCCGCGCGGGTCGCCGCGCTCCGCGAAACACTGGAGGAAACGGGGCTTGCGGTCGGCTGGCCGTCGCTTTCCGAGCACGATTCATCGGATGTTCGGAGGGCTCTGCTGGGCGGCGAACTGCTCTCGGACATCCTCGCCGCACGGAACGATCGGGTCGCGCTCGACGCGTTGGTGCCGTTTACGCGCTGGTGCCCCAATTTCAAGGAAGCGCGAACCTTCGACACGCGCTTTTATGCGGTTTCCGCGCCGCCACACGGCCATGAGCTGACGGTGGAAGAGGCCGAGCACAGCCACATCTTCTGGGCCAGCGCGAAAGGCACGCTGGCGATGGCCGATGCAGGCGAGATTTCGATCATTTTCCCGACCCGCAGGAACCTCGAACGCCTGTCACAAGCCAATGATTTTGAAGAGTTTTCGTTGCATGCCGGGCAGTTCCCGGTCGAGCTGGTAACGCCCTGGATCGAGGAGCGTGACGGCCGCCCCTATCTGTGCATTCCCGACCATCTGGGATACCCCGTGACGAGGGAGGCTTTCGACCGCGTCAGGCGGGGGTAATTTGCCACCAATTTGGTGTTTTTTTACTGATTTAGCAAATTCCTAACATTTGTTGGGCACTGGCAAAACGTCGTTGCAATCGCTGGCGACAATGCATAGAAGAACGATGCTGAATCAGGGTGGCTAGGTCCGCTGTGATTCGAGAATACTAGTTTTCCAGTGGACGGAGAATAAGATGAACCTGCTCAAGAAGGCTGCGATCTCCCTCGCAGCAACGTCGATGATCGCGGCACCGGTTGCTGCTTCGGCTGCCCCGGCGGCTCGTGCGACCACCGATCTCGGTGGCGAAAGCGAACTCGAAGGCAGCACCAGCTGGATCATCGCGATCGTTGCTCTGGCTGCTATCGTTGGTGGCATCATCATCGCGTCGGACAACAACGACGACGCGCCGACCAGCCCGTAATAAGGCTGTTTCGACAGTTACCGAAGGGCTCCGGACCATGGTCCGGGGCCCTTTGTGTTTTGGGCGGTATAAATTCCGGTTCAGTGCGGGCCGCAATCGGAGGTTCGCTTCTTGTGGCTGGCAGACCCGGCGCCTGTCTTGCCTTTGCCTATAGCGTAATCGAGCGAACCATCCGCGACCGCGCGAGCGGGATTGCCTGACGGGCTTTCGTGACCGCCTCTGCGTCGATTTCGACCGCAATCAGGTCGAAGCCCTGGTCGCCAGCGCCGCTTTTCGCCGCTGCCTCCCCCAGAACGACGCCCCAAGGATCGACCGCCAGGCTGTGGCCATAGGTCGCGCGGCCGTCGGCATGGACGCCGCATTGCGCCGCGGCGATGACGTGACAGCCGGTCTCGATCGCACGCGCGCGAACGAGCGTATGCCAATGCGCCTCGCCGGTGGGCACCGTGAAGGCGGCGGGAATGGCGATCACCTCCGCCCCGCCATCGACGAGCGCGCGATAGAGTTCGGGGAAGCGCAAATCATAGCAGATGCTGAGGCCCAAACGGCCGATGGGCGTGTCGACGAGCGCGATCGCTTCGCCGCCGGCATAGGCGGCCGATTCAGTCCATTTCTCGCCCGTCGGCAGGTCGACGTCGAACATGTGGATCTTGTCGTAGCGCGCGCGGATGCTGCCGTCGGCACCAATCACATGGCTGCGGTTGACGCGCTTGCTGCCATCGTCGGACAGCAGCGGCATCGACCCCGAGTGCAGCCATACGCCATGGCGCTGCGCCATGTCCTGCAATGCAGCCGGCCAGGGACTGTCGGCTTCGCGGACGATCTGCGCCGCCGACCGCTGACGATCGCGGTCGAGCAGCAGCGACATTTCGGGAAGGAAGGCGATCGCAGCGCCATGTTTCGCTGCCTCGCCCAAAGCGCGGTCGATCGCCCGCAGATTGGCGTCGGGGTCGATGCCGCTCGTCATCTGCACGATCGCGGCGAGAGGGGGGAGCTTGGCGTCCATCGCGTCTGGCTAGGCCGAAGCGCGGTGGAGGACAAGCGGCACGAAGTTCAGTGGCCAGCAAGGTTCGAAGGCGATAAGGTGGATGGATGTCCTATTCTCCCCGGCTAGCCCCGCTTTCCCCGCTCGCATCGATCCTCATTTCCTGCGCCGCCGCGGCGGGCGTGCTGCTCGCTTCGGTTGCAAGCGCCCAGACCGCACCGGCGCCGGCGCCTTCGCCCGTCGCCTTGGCGAAGAACGAGAGCTGGCTCTATGCCGGCAGCGACATCCCCCGCGACACCGCGTGGCAGTTCGGGGTGCTTCCCAACGGCGTGCGCTATGCGGTGCGGAACAACGGCGTGCCGCCGGGACAGGTGTCGATCCGCGTGCGCATGGATGTCGGGTCGATGTTCGAGAGCGAGAAGGAACTGGGCTTCGCGCATTTGCTCGAGCATCTGACCTTCCGCGGATCGGAGCATATCCCCGACGGCGAGGCGAAGCGCATCTGGCAGCGGTTTGGGGTGACCTTCGGCAGCGATTCCAATGCACAGACGACGCCGACGCAGACGGTCTATCAACTCGACCTGCCGAACGTGAATGCCGCGACCTTGGACGAGAGCATGAAATTGCTCGCCGGGATGGTCCGCGAGCCGCGCATTTCGGACACTGCGGTGACTGCAGAGCGCGGCGTCGTCATGTCCGAGCTGCGCGAATCCGACGGGCCGCAAAAGCGGATCGCCGACATCACCAACGCGCATCTGTTTGCCGGACAGCTTCTGGGCAAGCGGCCGCCGATCGGGACGGTCGAATCGCTCGCGGCGGCAAGCGCGCCGGCAGTGCAGGCCTTCCATGATCGCTGGTATCGGCCCGAGCGCGCGGTCGTCGTAATCGTCGGCGACGGCGACCCCGCCGAGTTCGCGCGGCTGATTGCCCAATATTATGGTGACTGGCGCGGCGATGGGACGCCGCCGGCGCAGCCCGATTTCGGCAAGCCCGACCCCAAGGCGCCGGTTGCGAAAGTGGTGGTCGAACCAAACCAGCCGCTCGCGCTGACGCTGGCGATGATCCGCCCGTGGGTGAAGCGCGTCGATACCGTCGAGAATACGCGGCGGCTCTATCTGGAATTCATCGCGCAGGCGCTCGTCAATCGTCGCCTCGAAAATCGTGCGCGGGCGGGCGGCAGCTATCTCGTCGCGACGGTCGAGCAGCAATATCTGAGCCGGAGCGCCGATGTGACGATGGCGCAAGTCGTGCCGCTCAATGACTGGAAAGCGGCGCTCGCCGATGTGCGCGGGGTGATCGCCGATGCCGTCACGACGCCGCCGTCGCAGGCCGATATCGACCGCGAGGCGAACGAGATCGAGGCCTTCCTCGCGAAGGAACTGGAAAACGCCCGCAACGAGCCCGGATCGCGGCTGGCCGACGACATGGTGCGCGCGGTCGACATCAACGAGACGGTGACGAGCCCGCAGGGCCAGGTCGACATGTTCAAGGCGATCCGGGCCTCGGCGACACCGAAGGTGATGCTGGCGACGAGCAAGGCGATTTTCGGCGCGCCGGTGACGCGCGTCGTGCTGACGACGCCGACCCCGACGCGCGGTGGCGACGCCGCGCTCGTCGCCGCGCTCGCGGCGCCCGCGAAGATCCGCGATGACCGGGTCGCGACCGCGGCGGTCGACATGAGTCAGCTTCCCGCGATCGGCAAGCCTGGCACGCTGGTCTCGACCGGCGGCCTACCCGGCCTTCGCGCCGAGCGGCTCGAGTTCGCCAATGGCGTGACCGCGCTCGTGTCGAACAACCGCGTCGAGCCCGGCAAGGTGCGCGTCAACGTCCGCTTCGGCACCGGCAACCGCAGCGTTGCCGCCGATGCGCCGAATCTGCTGTGGACCGGCGATTATGCGCTGATGGCGAGCGGGATCGGGCCGTGGGGGCAGAACGAGCTCGACCAGCTGACCAACGGCCGTCAGATCCAGATGAACTTCTCGATCGACGACGACGCGTTCGAGATCGCGGCGGAGAGCAAGCCCGCCGACCTGGCCGACCAGATGAAGCTGATCGCCGGCAAGCTCGCCTTTCCGCGCTGGGATGCCGCGCCGGTCGACCGGCTGCGCGTCGGTTATCTCACCGGCTATGACCTCAACGACGCGACGCCCAACGCGGTGCTCGACCGCAATATGCGCGGCTGGCTGGCGAACGACGACGCGCGCTGGGCGGCGCCCGACAAGGCGCAGATCGCCGCGCTGACGCCCGCTGCCTTTCGCGCCTTCTGGGAACCGCGCCTCGCGAGCGGACCGATCGAGGTCCAGTTGTTCGGCGATCTGTCGACGGTCGATTACAAGAAGATTCTCGCCGAGACGCTCGGCGCGCTGCCCGCGCGCCCAGCGATTACTCCCCCGTCCGGGCAGACGGTCGCCTTCGCCAAGCACAATGTCACGCCGGTCGTCGCCTATCATCGTGGCGAGACCGGGCAGGCGGCGGCGATGACCGCCTGGCCGACCAGCGGCGGACGCGCGGCCCCGCGCGACGCGCAGGGGCTCGACGTGCTGGCGGCGATCTTCAACGACCGCCTGTTCGACCGGCTGCGCGCCGAGCAGGGCGCGAGCTACGGTCCCGCAGTCGACAGCCACTGGCCGACGGGGTTCGAGGGCAGCGGCGGCTATCTGCTCGTCGGCAGCCTGCTGGCGCCGAAGGATGTCGATCGTTTCTACGGCATCGCGCGCGATATCGCCGCCGACCTCGTCGCTAGGCCGGTCAGCGCCGACGAGCTGGCGCGCAACGCCGGCCCGATCCGCGAACAGATCGCGCGCGCATCGACGGGCAACGTCTATTGGATGTTCCTGCTCGAAGGCGCGACGCGCGACCCGCGCGTCGCGGCGGCGGCACTGTCGGTAGAGCAGGACATTTCGGGCATCACCCCGGCCGATATCCAGCGACTCGCGCGCGAATATCTGGTCCCCGCGCGCCAATGGTCGCTCGCGATCCTGCCCAAGGGGATGACGCTCGCCGACGCGGCGGCGCTCGACCGGGCGGCCGCGCCGACGGGCGGCCGCTAGGATCAGCTTCCCGGCGTCCGCAGCTTGCTGATGCGCGGCTCGTGATCGAGGTCGCCCTTGGTCATGATGTCATGGCGCATCTTGGCGCGCACATCGTGGATCGACGCGATCACCGGCCCCATCGCGACGCCGAGGTCGATCAGCACCGCCTCGGCGAGCTGTAGCGAGCTCTCGAGCGTTTCGGGCACAGCGTCGTTGGCGCCGGCCTTGTACAGCGCGGCGGCATGATCGGCATCGCGCGCGCGGCTGATGATCGGCAGATCGGGGTGCTTCTGCTTGAGCTGGCGCGTCATGCGGAGCTGCTGCACCGGATCGTCCATCGTCAGCACGATCGCCTGCGCGCTTTCGATCCCCAGCCTGTCGAGCGCCCCCGGGCGGGCGACATCGGCAAAACGAACGACGAAACCGTCCCGCCTTGCGGCGGCGACCGTGTCGATGTCGGCATCGACCGCGATATAGGGTCGGCCATGTTCGCGCAGCAGCTCGGCAACGGTGCGCCCGACGCGCCCGAAGCCCACGATGACCGTGCGCCCCTCGGGTGTCTCCTCGGCCTGGGCGTCGCCCGTCCGCATCTCGATCCGCCGCGCGATGTCGTGCCCGACGCGCGCGAGCAGGGGCGTGATCGTCAGGCCGATCGCGGTGACCAGCTGCCAGAATTCGGCGGTATCGCGGCTGATCAGCTGCGCCTGCAGCGCGGTCGTGAGGACGATCAGGGTGGTTTCGGACGGGCTCGCCATCAGCAGCCCGACCTCGGCCGCGGTGCCGCGCCGGACCTGCCCCGAAAAGCGCAGCAGCGCGGCAGTGACCGCGGCCTTGATCAGCACGACGCCGACCACGGCCGCGACGAGCTCCGGCCACTGGCTGGCGATTGTCTTGAGGTTGAGCCCCATGCCGACGCTGATCAGGAACACCCCGAGCGCCAGCCCCTTGAACGGCGCAGTGATCGCCTCGACCTCGTTATGATATTCGGTCTCAGCAATCATCAGCCCGGCGAGCAGCGCGCCGACGATCGGCGACAGGCCGACCGCAGCGGTTGCGAGCGCGGCGACGATCACGACGAGCAGGCTGGCGGCGAGAAACAGTTCGGGATCCTTGGCGCGCGCCGCCTGCGCGAAGATTTTCGGCAACAGGAACCAGCCGGCGATCGCAAGCGCTGCAACGACGAGCGCGCCATGCCACAATGTCGTCAGCAGCAGTTCGGCGCTGTCGCCCGATGCGGCCGGCGACAGCGCGGCGAGGATGAAGATGATCGGGACGAGCGCGAGATCCTCGAACAAAAGCATCGAAAAGGAGGCACGCCCAACCGCCGACTTGGTGCCGGCGATCGGCAGCACGAGCGCGGTTGAGGAGAGGGCGAGCGCGATGCCAAGGCCATAGGCGGCGGCAGTCGAATGTTCGCCGAACAGGAGCAAAGCGGTGCCGAGGATCGCGCCTCCGACGAACAGTTCAGCGGCGCCGATGCCGAAGACCAAGGTCCGCAATTGCCAAAGGCGGCGGAACGACAGTTCGAGCCCGATCGAGAAGAGCAGCAGGATGATCCCGAATTCGCCGAATGTCGCGATGTCCTCGACCGATCCGATGGTGACATGTTTCAGCCACGGATAGTCGGCGGCGAGGGCGCCGAGCCCCGACGGGCCGACGAGCAGGCCGACGAGGATGAAGCCGATGACCGGCGAAATCCGGAACCGCGCGAAGGCCGGAATGACGATGCCCGCGGCGCCCAATACGACCAGCGCGTTGCCGATCGCCGAGGTTTCTGTCTCCGATACCATAAGGGCCGACCTTATGCAGGCCGGCCCCGATTGGCTAGACGTCTATCTCAAGCTTTTTGCTTGTTTATGCGCCCATCTTCTTTTCGAGATTCTCGACGATCGCCTCGAAGAAGCCTTCGGTCGTCAGCCAGTTCTGGTCGGGACCGATCAGCAGGGCGAGATCCTTGGTCATCTTGCCGCTCTCGACCGTTGCGACGCAGACCTTTTCGAGGTCGTCGGCGAATTTGGTCACCTCGGGCGTGCCGTCGAGCTTGCCGCGGTGCTTGAGCCCGCCGGTCCAGGCGAAGATCGACGCGATCGGGTTGGTCGAGGTCGCCTTGCCCTGCTGGTGCATGCGATAGTGGCGCGTGACGGTGCCGTGCGCGGCTTCGGATTCCACCGTCTTGCCGTCGGGGGTCATCAGCACGCTGGTCATCAGGCCGAGCGAACCGAAACCCTGCGCGACCGTGTCCGACTGGACGTCGCCGTCGTAATTCTTGCAGGCCCAGACGAACTTGCCGCTCCACTTGAGCGCCGAGGCGACCATGTCGTCAATCAGGCGATGCTCGTAAACGATGCCGAGCGCGTCGAACTTCGCCTTGAATTCGGCCTGGAACACTTCCTCGAACAGATCCTTGAAGCGGCCGTCATAGGCCTTGAGGATCGTGTTCTTGGTCGACAGATACACCGGCCATTCGCGCGCGAGGCCATAGTTCAGGCTGGCGCGCGCAAAGTCGCGGATCGAATCGTCGAGATTGTACATGCCCATCGCGACGCCCGACGAGGGGAACTGGAACACCTCCTCGTCGATCAGCGTGCCGTCCTCGCCCTCGAACACCAGGCGCAGCTTGCCGGGACCGGGGACGCGGAAGTCGGTCGCCTTATACTGGTCGCCGAAGGCGTGACGACCGACGACGATCGGGTCGGTCCAGCCGGGGACGAGGCGCGGGACATTCTTCATGACGATCGGTTCGCGGAACACGACGCCGCCCAGGATGTTGCGGATCGTGCCGTTCGGCGACTTCCACATCTTCTTGAGGCCGAATTCCTCGACGCGGGCTTCGTCGGGGGTGATCGTCGCGCACTTCACGCCGACACCATGCTTCTTGATCGCATTCGCGGCCTCGACGGTGATCTTGTCGTCGGTGCGGTCGCGTTCCTCGATGCCGAGGTCGTAATAGTGCAGGTCGATGTCGAGATAGGGCAGGATCAGCCGTTCGCGGATCCATTGCCAGATGATCCGGGTCATTTCGTCGCCATCGAGTTCGACGACCGGGTTGGCTACCTTGATCTTGCCCATGCTTTAAGCCTTTTCCTTGGGGAGTCGGAGTTGCAGCGGGCCTTAGGCAAAGCCGCGCGATCGTGCAACTGCCCCGTCGCAGCCGGGCCGGCGGCGATCATGCGGCAATCCTGGTGTCTTATTCCGTTGTCACGGCGGAACCGGCCCCTTAGAAGACTGCCCATGTCCACAACCATTTCCTCGAACCGTCCCGGTGGCGGTATCAAGTGGCGCTGGCCGTCGGTGCATCCCGAAGGCCGCAAGTTCCTGCTGATCGCGGGTATCGTCACCCTCTGTTTCTGGCTTCTCGGCTGGGAGATCCTCGGCTGGCTGATGCTCGGCGTCACCGCCTGGGTCGGGGCGTTCTTCCGCGATCCGGTGCGCGTGACCCCGACGGGCAGCGATGTCGTGATCGCGCCCGCCGACGGGCTGGTGACGCAGATCGCCGAAGTCGCGCCGCCGCCCGAAATCGCCGGACCCGATGGTCTTGCCGATCCGCTGATGCTGCGCGTCTCGATTTTCATGAGCGTGTTCGACGTCCATATCAATCGCACCCCCGTCGCGGGCACGCTGCGCAAGCTCGTCTATATCCCGGGCAAATTCCTGAACGCCGACCTCGACAAGGCGAGCGAGGAGAATGAGCGGCAGCATTTCGTCGTCGAACGCGCCGACGGGGTGCGGATCGGCTTCACCCAGATCGCCGGGCTCGTCGCGCGGCGCATCATGCCCTTCGTGAGCATGGGGACCGAGCTTCAAGTCGGCCAGCGCGTCGGGCTTATCCGTTTCGGTAGCCGCGTCGATGTCTATCTACCGGCGGGTACGACTCCGCAAGTGCTGCTCGGCCAGCGCACGCTGGCGGGGGAAACGGTCGTCGCGCGGATCGGCAAGGCCGAAATCCTCGACGGCGTCGGGCAGTAGCGTGGCCGACGAAGCGCAGGACGGCATCGGCGCGGAAGCGCGTCGGCTCGGCGGAATCCCGCTGCGTGCTTTCGCGCCCAATGCGATCACCGCGCTCGCGCTGTGCTTCGGGCTGACCGGCGTCCGCTTCGCGATTGGCGAGGAGTGGGACAAGGCGCTCGCCGCGATCATCTTCGCCGGCGTGCTCGACGGGATGGACGGACGCATCGCGCGGCTGCTGCGCGCGCAGAGCAAATTCGGCGCCGAGCTCGATTCGCTGTCGGACGTGATCGCCTTCGGCGTCGCGCCGGCGATGATCCTGTTCCTCTGGTCGCTGCAATATGCGCCGAAGTTCGGCTGGACCGCCGCGCTCGCTATCGCCGTGTGCTGCGCGCTCAGGCTCGCTCGGTTCAACTCGCGGATGGATTCGGAGTTTCAGCCGCACAAGTCGGCAGGCTTCCTGACCGGCATTCCGGCGCCGGCCGGGGCGGGGCTCGCCTTCGTTCCCGTCTATCTGTGGCTGGTGACGGGCAGCGACCTGTTCCGCGAATGGTATGTCGTCATGCCGTGGGGGCTCGCCGTCGCGATGCTGATGATTTCGGCGATCCCGACGTACAGCTGGTCGTCGATCCGCCTGCGCCGGTCGTGGCGCTTATTCGCGCTCGCCGGCGTCGGCCTGCTCGGCGCGGCGCTGGTCACCGCGCCCTGGCATACCTTGCTCGCGGTCAGCACCGTCTATGTGGCGCTGATCCCCTTCGGGCTTGCAAGCTACGCGAAGGTCAGGCGGCGCGGCTGAACTGCGGGCGGGCGGTGACGGCGCGCGAGATGTGGTGGCGCGGTGCCGAAGGGCGCAGCTTGATGACGGTCGATGACGGGCCCGGCTGCGGCGCGGATGCATGGGGGAAGGCGCCATCGCCGGCGAGCGCCGACAGGATCGCATCGGCGTTGCTACGGAACATCGCGAGAATGACCGCAACGCCGAGACCGGCGGCAATGGCGAAGAGGAGAGCGGCAGCGACCTGAACCATCTTGTGTCCTTTCGGCTTCGTTTCCCGCGAAACCGCTTCTTGCTACGGCTTCGTTGCGCCTTTCGTTCCATGTTCTTGTTTTGTTCTCAAGCAAAATGCGATGAACGGAGTCACTTTGCCGACGATCCGATATTTCGCGCTGCGACGAACGATGGCTGAAAAGCGCCGCCGCCCCTTGCTTTTTCTGAGAATCGCGTCTAACCGCCCGCCCATTCCACATGGAAGGCGCACATAAACCGGTGCCGGGACCATCCGCTTGCGGAACCCGGTTCTTGCTTTCCAGAGGATCAACCGGAAGGAGAAATACCATGGCGGCACCTGTCGTCACGATGCAGAATCTTATCGAAGCTGGCGCCCACTTCGGCCACCAGACCCACCGTTGGAACCCGCGCATGAAGCCGTACATCTTCGGCGCGCGCAACGGCATCCACATTCTCGACCTGTCGCAGACCGTGCCGCTCTTTGCGCGCGCGCTCGACTTCATCGCCTCGACTTCGGCCGCCGGCGGCAAGGTGCTGTTCGTCGGTACCAAGCGCCAGGCGCAGGGTCCGATCGCCGATGCGGCCCGCGCGTCGGGTCAGCACTTCGTCAACCACCGCTGGCTGGGCGGCATGCTCACGAACTGGAAGACGATCTCGAACTCGATCAAGCGCCTCAAGACGCTCGAAGAGCAGCTCTCGGGCGACACCTCGGGCCTCACCAAGAAGGAAGTGCTCAACCGCACCCGCGAACGCGACAAGCTCGAAATGTCGCTTGGCGGCATCCGCGACATGGGCGGCATTCCCGACGTGATGTTCGTGATCGACGCGAACAAGGAAGAGCTGGCGATCAAGGAAGCCAATGTCCTTGGCATCCCCGTCGTCGCGATCCTCGACTCGAACGTCTCGCCCGACGGCATCGCTTTCCCGGTTCCGGCGAACGATGACGCCGCGCGCGCGATCCGCCTTTACTGCGACGCGGTTGCCCAGGCGGCGACCCGTGGCGGCCAGCAGGCCCGCGCCGATCGCGGCGAAGACCTGGGCGCGGCCGTCGAGCCCGTCGCCGAACCGGCGCTGGTCGAAGAAGCGCCGGCAGCCGAAGCCGCCGCTCCGGTGACCGAAGACGAACAGGTTCCCGCCGAAGCGGCTGCCGAAACCGAACGTCAGAGCGACGCCTAATCCGCTCTGTGGGTGACGGGACGGTGCGGCGCTCCGCGCGCGCCGTCCCGGTCATCACTTTGACTTATCCCGCCGCCATGCGCGCGGCGGACGGCGGATCGAACAAGCGTCCGCCGCTTTTGGAAAGGAATATCCCATGGCTGAGATTACGGCCGCTCTCGTCAAGGAACTGCGCGACCGCACCGGCGCCGGCATGATGGACTGCAAAAAGGCGCTCGCCGAAAACGGCGGCGACATCGAAGCGTCGATCGACTGGCTGCGCACCAAGGGCCTCGCCGCCGCCGCCAAGAAGGCCGGCCGCGTCGCCGCCGAGGGCCTTGTCGGCTTCGCCACCGACGGCACCAAGGGTGCGCTCGTCGAAGTGAACAGCGAAACCGACTTCGTCGGCAAGAACGAACAGTTCCAGGAATTCGTCCGCGAAGTGACGCAGGTCGCACTTCAGAACAACATCACCGACATCGAAACGCTGGGTAGCGCGGCCTATCCGACCGGCGGCACCGTCGCCGAGAAGCTGACCAGCAACATCGCGACGATCGGTGAGAACCAGTCGCTGCGCCGCGCTGCGATCCTGACCGTCAACTCGGGCGTCGTCACGGGCTATGTCCACAACGCCGCCGCGCCCGGCATGGGCAAGATCGGCGTGCTGATCGCGCTCGAATCGACCGCCGGCGCCGACGTTCTCGAACCGCTCGGCAAGCAGCTGGCGATGCATGTCGCCGCCGCCTTCCCGCTGGCGCTGAACGGCGACGACCTCGACGCCGACCTCGTCGCGCGCGAACGTGCGATCGCCGAGGAAAAGGCCGCCCAGTCGGGCAAGCCCGCCGACATCGTCGCGAAGATGGTCGACGGCTCGATCGCCAAGTTCCGCAAGGAAAATGCACTGCTGTCGCAGCTGTTCGTGATCGACGGCAAGACCCCGGTCGCCGAAGTCGTCGCCGCTGCCGGCAAGGATGTCGGCGCGACGATCACGCTCAAGGACTTCGTCCGCTTCCAGCTCGGTGAAGGCATCGAGAAGGAAGAAAGTGACTTCGCGGCGGAAGTCGCCGCCGCCGCTGGCGTTTAAAAACAGAATCGGATTGCTGCGCCAAGGGCGTGGCAGTCCGCTTGGCAATGGCGCGTACTCTGACTAGGGTGCGCGCCATTCGCATATCCGAAGAATATAAGAGGTCCCCCCGCACATGGCTTTGCCCGGCATGAAACGCATCCTGCTCAAACTGTCGGGCGAGGCGCTGATGGGCTCGACCCCGTTCGGCATCGATCCCGAAACGGTCGCGAGCATGGCGGCCGAGGTGAAGGCGGCGAAGGATCGCGGGCTCGAAATCTGCCTCGTGATCGGTGGCGGCAACATCTTCCGCGGCATGGCGGGGGCCGCGAAGGGCATGGACCGCGCGCAGGCCGACTATATGGGGATGCTCGCGACGGTGATGAACGCGCTCGCAATGCAGAATGCGCTCGAACAGCTTGGCGTCGAAACCCGCGTCCAGTCGGCGATCGAGATGGACAAGGTGTGCGAGCCGGTGATCCGCCGCCGCGCCGAACGCCACCTCGACAAGGGCCGAGTCGTGATCTTCGCGGCGGGTGTCGGGGCGCCTTATTTCACCACCGACAGCGGCGCCGCGCTGCGGGCCGCGGAGATGAAGTGCGACGCGCTCTTGAAGGGCACCAGCGTCGACGGCGTCTATAATGCCGACCCCAAGAAGGATCCGAATGCGGTCCGATACGACAGCCTCAGCTATGACCGCGTGCTCGCCGACAATTTGAAGGTGATGGACGCGAGCGCGGTGGCGCTATGCCGCGATAACAATATCCCGATCGTCGTGTTCAACATTCGCGAGGCCGGCAATCTGGCGCGCGTGCTGACGGGCGAGGGCGTTGCCACAGTCGTCCGCGCCGACGACTGACAGAATCAAGAGAGGAAAGACAGATGCCGAAATATGACAAGGCCGACCTCGAACGCCGGATGCACGGCGCGGTCGAATCGCTGAAGCACGACCTTGCGGGCCTGCGCACCGGCCGCGCCAACACGGCGCTGCTCGATCCGATCACGGTCGAAGTTTATGGCAGCCACATGCCGCTGAACCAGGTGGCGTCGGTCAGCGTCCCCGAGCCGCGGATGCTTGCGGTGCAGGTGTGGGACAAGGCGAACGTCGGCCCGGTCGACAAGGCGATCCGTTCGGCGGGCCTCGGCCTCAACCCGATCGTCGACGGCCAGCTGCTCCGCCTGCCGATCCCCGAAATGACGCAGGAGCGCCGCAAGGAGCTGTCGAAGCTCGCGGGGCAATATGCCGAAAAGGCGCGCGTCGCAGTTCGCAACGTCCGCCGCGACGGCATGGACAATCTGAAGGCCGACGAGAACAAGAAGGAAATCAGCGAGGACGAGCGCAAGCGGTCGGAAACCGACGTCCAGAAGCTCACCGACAGCACGATTGCAGAGATCGATGCGGCGGCCGCGGCGAAGGAAAAGGAAATCCTGGGTTAGTGCCTGTTCGCGCGACGTTTTGGTCAAAAGCTTCCGTATCCCCGCGCGAAGACGAGGGGCTATGCCGAGCGAAGTCGAGGCCCCTGCTTGGCGTCGGGTCTCGCGGCGCTCGAACGAGCCCCTCGCCATCGCTTGGGGAATTGGCCCGTGTCTGATCCCCGTCACGGCGCGCGCCATGTTGCCATCATCATGGACGGCAACGGCCGCTGGGCCAAGAAGCGCTTTCTGCCGCGCGTCGCCGGGCACAAGGCCGGTGTCGAGGCGGTGCGCACGATCGTGCGCGCCGCTGGCGAAATGGGGCTGGAGGCGATGACGCTCTACGCCTTCAGTTCCGAGAATTGGAAACGGCCCGAGGAAGAGGTCAGCGACCTGATGGGGCTGATGAAGCGCTTCATCCTCTCCGACCTCGACGAATTCGCCGCGAATGACGTGCGACTGAAGATCATCGGCAACTGGCGCGCGCTGGCACCCGATGTCGTCGAACTGATCGAAGGCGCGCTCGAACGCACGGCGGGCAACAGCCGCACGACGCTGGCGGTCGCGCTCAACTATGGCGCGCAGGACGAGCTGGTGCGCGCGGCGAACGCCGCCGCGGTCGACGGTCCGATCACGGCCGAGGCGATCGAGGCGCATCTCGACACCGCCGACCTGCCGCCGCTCGATCTCCTCATCCGCACCTCGGGCGAAGTGCGGCTGTCGAACTTCCTGCTCTGGCAGTCGGCCTATGCCGAGCTCTATTTCACCGACAAATTGTGGCCGGATTTCAAGCCCGCCGACCTGCAGGCGGCGCTCGATCATTTTGCGCGGCGCGAGCGCCGCTACGGGGGGCTTTAGGATATGGCTGCTGCAAGGTCGGACCTTTTGACGCGGGTGGGATCGGCGATCGTGCTGTTCGCGATCGCGGGCATCGCGCTGTGGTTCGGTGGTATCGCATTCGGGCTGCTGCTCCTCGTCGGCGGCGCGCTCGTCGTGGTTGAATGGCTCGCTCTCGTGCGCGCGATGGGGCTCGGCGGCGGGGCAAAGGCGGCGCTGACGGCGCTTGGCCCGGTCGCGATCCTCGGCGCGATGGCGGGACTCTGGTTCATCCGCGAGCATCTGGGCATGACCGCCGCGCTCTGGGTCTTCGGCATGGTCTGGGCGACCGATATCGGCGCCTATTTCGCCGGCCGCGCCTTCGGCGGTGCGCGCCTCGCGCCGAAGATCAGCCCGTCAAAGACCTGGTCGGGGCTGATCGGCGGCATGATTGCCGCGCTCGTTGCTAGCGCGACGATCGGCGACCGCGGCGGCATCGTCGGCGTGCCGCTGTGGATCGGCCTGTTCATGGGCCTGCTCGCGCAACTTGGCGACCTTGGCGAAAGCTGGATGAAACGCCGCGCCGGGGTCAAGGATTCGGGCAAGCTCATCCCCGGACATGGCGGCCTGTTCGACCGCGTCGACGGGCTGCTGCCCGTGGCGCTGCTGCTCGGGGCGCTGGCGTTCGCGGGGCACATCGCGGTGCGGGCGGCCGGCTGAGATGACGCGCCGCCTTTCCTTGTTCGGCGCCACGGGATCGGTCGGGCAATCGACCCTCGATCTCGTCCGCCGCGATCGCGAGGCGTGGCGGGTCGATGTGCTGACAGCGAACAGCGACGTCGACGAACTCGCGCGGCTGGCGCTCGAATTCCGTCCCGAGCTCGTCGTGGTCGCCGACGAGGCCCGATATGATGCGCTGAAGCAGGCCCTCGCCGGCACGAATATCGGCGTCGCGGCGGGGACGGCGGCGTTGACCGAAGCGGCGACCCGGCCGACCGATCTGGTTCTCGCGGCGATCGTCGGCACGGCGGGACTCGCCCCGACGATGGCCGCGCTCGAAGCGGGCCATGACGTCGCGCTTGCCAACAAGGAATCTTTGGTGTCGGCGGGCGAACTGATGATCGCGGCAGCGCGCAAATCGGGCGCGACGATCCTGCCGATCGACAGCGAGCATAATGCGATCTTCCAGTGCCTTGCGGGCGGCCGTATCGAGCAGGTGCGCCGGATCATCCTGACCGCGAGCGGCGGACCCTTCCGCACCAGGAGCGCCGAGGAGATGCGGACCGTCACCCCGGCGCAGGCGGTCGCGCATCCCAACTGGTCGATGGGCGCGAAGATCAGCGTCGATTCGGCGACGATGATGAACAAGGGGCTTGAACTGATCGAGGCGCATCATCTTTTCCCCGTCGGACTCGACCGGATCGAAATCCTCGTCCATCCGCAGTCGGTGATCCACAGTCTCGTCGAATATGTCGATTGCTCGACCCTTGCGCAGCTCGGGTCGCCCGATATGCGGATACCGATCGCGAGCGCGCTCGCCTGGCCGCAGCGGATGGCGACGCCATGCGCGCCGCTCGACCTTGCCAGCCTCGCGCGGCTCGACTTCGAGGCGCCCGACGAGGAGCGTTTTCCCGCGACCGCACTGTGCCGCGGGGCAATCGCAGAGGGCGGCGCCCGCCCGGCGCAGCTCAACGCCGCCAACGAAGTCGCGGTCGCGGCGTTCCTTGCCGGACGCATCTCCTTCCCCGCGATCGTCGATACGGTGCGCCGGGTGATCGATGCAGACGCGCCCGCAGTGCCGGCGTCGCTTCAGGACATATTCAGCGTCGATGCCGCATCCCGCGCGGCTGCGCAGCATTTTGTGGACCATTACGAACATGCATAACGTGCCGGTGTGGCTCTATTTCGTCGGTTTCCTGCTTGTCCTCGGGCCGCTCGTCTTCGTCCACGAATATGGGCATTATATCGTCGGCCGCTGGTGCGGGGTGAAGGCCGATGCCTTCTCGATCGGCTTCGGACGAAAGATTCTCGGCTGGACCGACAAGCGCGGGACCGAGTGGAAGATCGGCTGGCTGCCGCTCGGCGGCTACGTCCAGTTCGCGGGCGACCGCGACGCGGTGAGCCAGCCCAATGCCGAATGGCAATCGCTGCCCGCCGCCGAACGGTCGCATACCTTTCCGGCGCAGCCGGTCTGGAAGCGTGCGCTGATCGTGGCAGCGGGTCCGGTCACCAACTTCCTGTTCGCGATCCTGATCCTCGCAGGTTTTGCGGGTTTCGTCGGAACGCCGACCAGCCCGCCCATCGTCGGCTCGGTGCAGGCGGGTTCGGCAGCCGAAGCCGCAGGCCTTCGTTCCGGCGACCGGATCGTCTCGATCGACGGCCGGCAGATCGATGTCTTCATGGATATCCCGATGACCGTCGCCCATCGCCCCGGCGAGACGATGGCGGTCCGCATCGAGCGTGGCGGCGCCGAGCAGGTCTTTCGCGTCACGCCGCGCCTTGTCCGCGAGAAGGACCAGTTCGGCAAGGAGTTCGAGCGCGCGCTGATCGGCGTCTCGCCCGGCAAGGTGGTGTTCGAAAAGATGCCGCTGGCCGAAGCGCCGCTGGTCGCGATGCGCCAGACCGGCCAGATCATCCGCCAGACCGGCGAAGTGCTTGGCCAGTTGCTCACCGGCAACCGTTCGGTGAAGGACTTGAGCGGCCCGCTCAAGATCGCACAGGTTTCGGGCGAGGCGGCGAGCATGGGGCCGGAGGCGCTGATCTACCTCGCCGCGCTGATTTCCATCAATCTGGGGTTCATAAATCTCTTGCCATTGCCGATGCTCGATGGCGGCCATTTGCTTTTCTATGCCTATGAGGCGATCAGACGCCGGCCCGCGCCCGCACAGGCGCAGGAATGGGCGTTTCGATTCGGCTTTGCCGCGATCGTATCGCTGATGCTGGTCGTAACTTTCAATGATTTGGGCTCATTCGGCCTTTGGGACCGGATCGCGCGCTTGATTGGATAGCCGGACTGGGGCAGGGAGTGCGCGCCAACCTGCGGGGAAGCGGGTTGGTCGCTTTTGAGTTAGTTTTGCGGGATGAACAGCGTGGCATCACAGAATTTCAAGCGCCGGGCGCAGCGGTCGGCGTTGTTTATGGCGGGAACCATGCTGGCATGGCCTGTTGCCGCCGCCGCCCAGGTCGCACCGCCCACCGTCCCCGCATCGAGCGTGCCCGCGCCGTCGGGTGAAGCCGCGCCGACCGCCGCGACGATCAAGTCGATCAATATCGTCGGCAACCAGCGCCTCGAGGCGCAGACGATCCTGTCGTACCTGCGCCTGCGCGTCGGCCAGAGCTATGACCGTTCGGTGCTCGACCAGGCGCTCAAGGATCTCGCCGCGACCGAGCTGTTCAAGGATTATCAGATCAGCGACGACAATGGCGCGCTGACGATCCAGGTCGCCGAAAACCCGGTGATCAACCGCGTCATCCTGGAAGGCAACAAGCGCCTGAAGGAAGATAAGATCCGGCCCGAGATCAAGCTTGCGCCGCGCCAGATCTTCACCCGGTCGAAGGTCCGCGCCGACGTCGCGCGCATCATCGAGCTCTACAAGCGGCAGGGCCGCTTTGCAGCGACCGTCGATCCGAAGATGGTCCAGCTCGACCAGAACCGCGTCGACGTGGTGTTCGAGATCAACGAGGGGCCGAAGTCGAAGGTTCGCCAGATCAACATCATCGGCAACGAGAAGTTCAGCGACGGCGATCTCAAGGACGAGATGGCGACCAAGGAGTCGGGGCTGCTCACGATCCTGTCGTCGAACACCAGCTACGACCCCGATCGCCTCGCCTACGACCAGCAGAAGCTGCGTCTCTTCTACCTGCAGAACGGCTATGCCGACTTCCGCGTCATCTCGGCGGTCGCCGAGCTGACGAGCAACAAGCAGGACTTCATCATCACCTATGTGGTCGAGGAAGGCGAACGCTACAAGTTCGGCAAGGTCGACGTGAAGAGCGACCTGCGCGACTTCAAGCCGGAGATGTTGCAGAAACTGCTGCCGATGAAGACCGGCGACTGGTACAATGCGAAGCAAGTCGAGGATACGGTCGAAAGCCTCAGCGAGACGGCCGGCCTGTTCGGCTATGCCTTCGCGGACATCAATCCCGATTTTCGCCGCGATCCCGAAGCGCGCACGATGGACATCACCTTCGATGTCGGCGAAAGCCCGCGCACCTATGTCGAACGGATCGACGTCAACGGCAACACATTGACCCACGACAAGGTGGTGCGCCGCGAATTCCGCCTCAACGAAGGCGACGCCTTCAACAGCTTCGGCGTCAAGCGCACCGAGAACCGCATCAACAGCCTCGGCTATTTCCAGGAGAATCTGGAGATCGAGCGCAAGGAAGGGACGACCCCCGACCGCATTATCCTCGAAACCAACGTCGAGGAAAAGCCGACCGGCGAGCTGTCGCTGTCGGCGGGCTTCTCGTCGATCGAAAGCTTCCTGCTCCAGGCCTCGATCCGCCAGCGCAACTTCCGCGGCCTCGGCCAGCAGCTGCAGGCGTCGGTCAACTATTCGAGCTATTCGAAATCGATCGAGCTCGGCTTTACCGAGCCCTATCTGTTCGACCGCAATATCTCGATCGGCGGCAGCGTCTATCGCCGCGACCTCAACTCGTTCAACTTCATCAACAACGACCGCGAAACGACGTTCGAGCAGACGACGACGGGTTTCCAGGTCAACGTCGGCGTGCCGCTGACCGAGTTCATGTCCTTCTTCGGGCGCTACAGCCTGAACTATGACGATGTGACGCTCGACAAGAATCTCTACTATTTCGGCGGTCAGTGCGATCCGCTCGTCGCGGGCCGCTATCTGTGCGACGCGATCGGCACGCGGACGACCTCGCTCGTCGGCTTCACGCTCGCCTATGACGACCGCGACAACCGGCTGCGCCCGACGCGCGGCCAGTCGCTGTCGCTCAGCCAGGATTTTGCCGGCCTCGGCGGCAGCGTCAAATATGTCCGCACGCGCCTGTCGGGATCGAAGCACTTCAACCTTGGCAGCCGCTTCATCCTGAACATCTCGGCCGAGGGTGGCTATATCTATCCGTTCGGCAATGCCCCGAGCCCGACGAGCGACAAGGTCCGCCTGACCGACCGCTTCTTCCTCGGCGAACCGCAGATGCGCGGCTTCGACATCCGCGGCATCGGTCCGCGCGTGATCCGCTTCACCGACGTCGACCTGGCCGACCCGGCCAACCCCGTGCTCAACGACGACCTCGGCAACCGCAACAACCTGATCGACGACGCCCTCGGCGGCCGCGCCTATTATCAGGGCCGGATCGAGATGGACATTCCGCTGGGCACCGGCGCCAAGGAACTCGGGCTGCGTCCGTCGGTGTTCCTCGACGTCGGGTCGGTGTGGAGCGTGAAGCGCCCGACGCTGACGACGCTCGCCGATTTCAAGGATCCGTCGGACGGCCTGACCAAGTGGAAATGCCGTAACTCGACAACTGGCCAGACGACCTTCGCGACCCTGACGGCCGGCAGCACGACGCCGCTCTATTCGACCTGCGACGTTGCGAACGGCTTCTCGCCGCTCCCGCCGTTCGAAGAGCGTTTCTACGGGAACACCTGGATGCCGCGCGTGGCGATCGGCGCCGGGGTCAACTGGAACTCGCCGTTCGGGCCCTTCCGCATCGACTTCGCCTACGCCCTCCGCAAAGAAGAGGGTGACGATACCAAACGCTTCTCATTCAACGTAGGAACCCAATTCTGATGAAGAAAATTTTCACCGCCTCGGCGCTCGCCATTGCCGCGCTGTCGGTTTCGCCCATCGTCGCCGTTCCCGCCGCGGCGCAGGCGAAGGCCGTCGCCGTCGCCGACCTTCGCGCCGCCGCCGCCAGGTCGAACGCCTTCACCGTCGCCTCGCAGCAGATCCAGACGACCTACAAGGCGCAGATCGACCAGCAGGAAACCCGCGGCCAGACGCTGCAGGCCGAACTCAACGTCCTCGTCGCCAAATATAACGAAGAAGCGAAGAAGACCCCGCAGAACCAGGCCGCGCTCCAGGCCGCCGCGAAGGCCGTGCAGGACAAGCGCCAGGCCGCGACGGCCGAATTGCAGCGCATCAGTGCGCCGATCGACCTGGCCGTCGCCTATGTCGAGGACCAGATCAGCGTTCGCATGAACGAAGCGATCAAGGCCGCGATGACCGCGAAGAAGGTCGACCTGCTGGTCAACCCCGAAGCCGTCCTCGCGCGCGAAAACAACGTCGACATCACCGACGCTGTCGTCGCCGAAATCAACCGCCTGCTGCCGAACGTGTCGATCACGGTTCCCGCCGGCTACCAGCCCGGCCAGCTCGTCCAGCAGCGCAACCAGCAGCTGATGGACGCCGCGCGCAACGCGCAGCCGGGCGCAGCTCCCGCTGCGCCGACCGGCAGCGCGCCGACGACCCGCTAAGTCAAATGGCGGACGGGGAAAACGCGGGCGAAACTCTGGGTCCGGTGGATATCCGCCGGATCCTGAGCCTGCTCCCGCATCGGTATCCGATGCTGCTCGTCGACCGGGTGGTTTCGATGGTGAAGGACACCTCGATCCACGCGGTCAAGGCGGTGACGATGAACGAGCCCTTTTTCCAGGGGCATTTCCCCGGCCGGCCGATCATGCCCGGCGTCCTCATCGTCGAGGCGCTGGCGCAGGCGGGCGGCGTGCTCGCGATCGAATCGCTCGGCCTCGCGGGATCGGGCAAGCTCGTCTATTTCATGGGCATCGACGGGGTGAAATTCCGCAAGCCCGTGGAGCCGGGGCATTTGCTCGACCTGCACGTCACCATCCTTCAGGCGAAGCGGAACATCTGCAAGTTCGAGGGCAAGGCGATGCTGGACGGCCAACTGGCGACCGAGTGCCAGTTCACCGCGATGATCGCCGATCCGCCGAGCGACTGAGGGATACCTCCTTTCGCCACCCCGGACTTGATCCGCGGTCCACAACTTCAACGCCTGCGATGGATCCCGGATCAGGTCCGGGATGACGAGCGTAGGTGTTGCAATTTCCAAGATTCGCCGTTAGGGGACGCCGCTTCGCGGGCCCCGTGACGGGGACAGCATCGACTCAGTCGCCGGTCGGTAACCGGCGGCACAGGAGCCAGGACATGAAAAAAGACATTCACCCCGACTATCACATGATCACGGTCAAGATGACCGATGGCACCGAATATCAGACGCGCTCGACCTGGGGCAAAGAGGGCGACGTGATGACGCTCGAAATCGACCCGACGGCGCACCCGGCGTGGACCGGCGGCACGGGCCGTATGCTCGACGCGGGCGGCCAGGTTGCGAAGTTCAACAAGCGCTTCGGTGGCCTCACCCTCAAGCGCTAATTCGCTTCCTCAGCCGAGGACTTTTGCAAGCGCGCTTTGCCAGCCGGCAAGGCGCGTTTTGCGTTTGTCGGCCTCCAGCGCGGGCGTGAAGCGCGTCGCGGTGCCGCGCATCGCGGCGGCGGCACTGGCCAGGTCGGGATAGAGCCCCGCGCCAGTTGCTGCCAGCATCGCCGCGCCCAGCGCGGTGCTTTCGACGAAGCCGGGCCGCTCTACCGCGATGTCCAGAATGTCCGCCAGGTCCTGCGCCATCCAGTCGTTCGCCGCCATACCGCCATCGATCCGCAGCTCGGCCCAGTCGACCCCGTCGGCGGCGAAGGCCGATTTCAGGTCATAAGCCTGATACGCCTGCGCCTCGAGCGCGGCGCGAGCGACATGCGCCTTGGTGCTCGCAAAGCTCAGCCCCGACAGCGCCGCCAGCGCATCGGGTCGCCAGTGCGGCGCGCCGAGACCGGAGAGGGCGGGAACCAGATAAACTCCGCCATTGTCGAGAACCGACCGCGCGAGCCCCTCGCTCTCGCCCGCGCTCGCGAGCAGGCCGAGCCCGTCGCGCAACCATTTGATCAGGCTCCCCGCGACGAACACCGATCCCTCGAGCGCATAGGAGCGCGCGTCGCCCTCCTGCACCAATATCGTGGCGAGCAGGCGGTTCGTCGACACCGGCCGCTCGCGCCCGCTGGCCGACAGGATGAAGGCGCCGGTGCCGAAGGTCGCCTTGGTCTGCCCCGGCGACAGGCACGCCTGCCCGATCGTCGCCGCCTGCTGGTCGCCCGCCATGCCGCTGATTGCGATCGGGCCGCCGAACAGGTCGGGGTCGGTCGTCCCGACGGCGGTGGTGCAGCCGGCGATTTCGGGAAGCAGGCCCATTGGCACGCCGAGCAGGCCGCACAGATCGGCGTCCCAGCCGCCCGCGCCGTTGATGTCCATCAACAGCGTGCGCGAGGCGTTCGTCGCGTCGGTGACGTGGATGCCGCCGGTCAGCCGGAAGACGAGGTAGGATTCGATCGTCCCGACCGCGAGCCGGTCGCCGGCATCGCGAAGCTGCGGCCAATGCTTCAGCGCCCAGCCGATCTTGCTGCCCGAAAAATAGGGATCGAGCAGCAGGCCGCTCTTCGCCTGCACCGCCGCCTCGTGCCCCGCTTCCTTCAGCGCCGCACAGTCGGTGGCGGTGCGACGGTCCTGCCAGACGATCGCCGGGGCGAGCGGTTCGCCGGTCTTGCGGTCCCAGAACACCACGGTCTCGCGCTGGTTGGTGATACCGATCGCGGCCACTTGATGCGCCCCGCCCGCCTGCTCGACGATGTCGCGCGTGCAGTCGAGCGTGGCAGTCCAGATTTCGGCCGCATCATGCTCGACCAGGCCGGGGCCGGGATAATGCTGGCGAAACTCGCGCTGCGCGCTGCCGAGCGGGGTGCCATCGGCATCGAACAGCATGGTGCGGGTCGAGGTCGTGCCCTCGTCGATGACGATGATCTTTTCGGCCATATCGCTCTCCCTCCATCGCGTTTGATGACGAAAGAAAAGGGCGGCGACAAGGCGTAGCGACACTAACATTCGTAACCGGCTTGCAAAATTGCGCACGCTATGCCATATGTTGTGCAGCGCAGCATGGCGGGTTTCCCCGCCGCAACCACCGGCAGCGTGATTTCCCGTCCATTTTCAGGCGCGGGCGAGCCGGACCAGCGCTTTGTCCCCTTGAGGCACCCTTTCACGCGGGTCGTTTCGAACCCGCGGCCGTGCGCCGTCCGTTCGATGCGAACGGATGCGCCTGCGCGTCGCCCTATGTGAGTATTTTATGACGTCTTTCAACGACTTTGGCCTGCACGCCGACATCAATCGCGCGCTCGCCGCCAAGGATTATACCGTCCCCACCCCGATCCAGGTGCAGGCGATCCCGCCGCTGATGAAGGGCCGCGACCTGTGCGGTATCGCGCAGACCGGCACCGGCAAGACCGCCGGCTTCTCGCTGCCGTCGATCCATCATCTGCTGACCTATCCGCACCGCGCCAATCCGCGCAGCTGCCGGATGCTCGTCCTCGCGCCGACGCGTGAACTCGCGGCGCAGATCGCGCAGAGCTGCCGCGACTATGGCCGCTTCACCAAGCTGCGCGTCTCGACCGTGTTCGGCGGCGTGCCGATCAACAAGCAGATCCGCGACCTGGCGCAGGGCGTCGACATCCTCGTCGCCACCCCGGGCCGCCTGCTCGACCTGATCGACCAGCGCGCGCTGCGCCTCGACGATGTCGAAATCTTCGTTCTCGACGAGGCCGACCAGATGATGGACATGGGTTTCATCCACTCGCTGCGCCGTATCGCCAAGCTGCTGCCGTCGCGCCGCCAGAACCTCTTCTTCTCGGCAACGATGCCGAAGGAGATCGCGCATCTGGCCGAACAGTTCCTCGAGGATCCGGTCACCGTATCGGTGACGCCGGCCGCGACCACGGTCGAAAAGATCAGCCAATATTCGACCTTCGTCGAACAGAAGGAAAAGCAGGCGCTGCTCCATTCGGTCATTGCCCGCGAAGACATCGACCGCGCGCTCATCTTCACCCGCACCAAGCATGGCGCCGACCGCGTCGTGCGCCACCTCGCGGGTGCGGGCATCAAGGCGATGGCAATCCATGGCAACAAGAGCCAGTCGCAGCGCACCCACGCGCTGCAGGCCTTCCGCTCGGGCGACATCAAGCTGCTCGTCGCGACCGACATCGCCGCGCGCGGCATCGACGTGTCGGGGGTCAGCCATGTGATCAATTTCGAGATCCCCAACGTGCCCGAACAATATGTCCACCGCATCGGCCGCACCGCGCGCGCCGGCGCCGAAGGCAAGGCGATCAGCTTCATTGCCCCCGACGAGCGTCCGTACATGCGCGACATCGAGCGCGTCACGCGGTCGAAGTCCGAGCCGATGCCGCTGCCCGAGAATTTCAACGAGCTGGTGCGCAACCTGCCCAAGCCGGCGCAGCCGCCGCGCGACACCGGCAGCCAGGGCCGCAACCCGCAGCGCCAGCGCGACGAAGCCTTGCGGGGTCGCGACGCGAACAAGCCCCGTGGTGATCGCGGTCCGCGCCGTGACGGTGCTGCAGGCGGCGGCGAGGGGGCGGAAGGTCAGCGCAAACGCCGCTTCCGCCCGCGCAACAAGAGTGTCGGTGCGCACAAGGGCGCGGTCAAGCGCGTCGGTTGATACGAAAACCCTCGTCAATGCGAGGAGCGTAGCGACGAAGCAATCTAGGGTGGCTTAAACCGCTCTGGATTGCTTCGCTTCGCTCGCAATGACGAAGTTGTGGGGTTGGTGCATCTGCGCCATTGACCGAAGTCCGCGACCGGGTACCCTTCGCGCCATAATTGGGCGAGGGGGTAGCGAATGACGGACGCAGGGGTAGCCTCACCCATCGATAGCGGCCAGAGCGAGCGCAAGGTCATCCTTGCCTCGTCGCTCGGCACGATCTTCGAATGGTATGATTTCTACCTCTACGGCCTGCTCGCGACGATCATCTCGGCGAAATTTTTTTCGGGCGTCAACGAGACGACCGGCTTCATTTTCGCGCTCGCGGCGTTCGCGGCGGGTTTCGCCGTAAGACCGTTCGGCGCGCTCGTCTTCGGGCGCATCGGCGACCTCGTCGGGCGCAAGAACACCTTTCTCGTCACCATGGGCCTGATGGGCCTCTCGACATTTCTCGTCGGCTTGCTGCCAACCTATGCCTCGATCGGTACCGCGGCCCCGGCGATGCTCATCGGCCTCCGCCTGCTCCAGGGGCTCGCGCTCGGCGGCGAATATGGCGGGGCCGCCACTTACGTCGCCGAGCACGCGCCCGAGGGGAAACGCGGGCTCTTCACCAGCTTCATCCAGACGACAGCGACGCTCGGGCTGTTCGCGGCGCTGCTCGTCGTCATCGCGGCGCGCTCGGCGATGGGCGAACAGGCGTTTGCCGACTGGGGCTGGCGCATTCCCTTCCTGATCTCGATCGTGCTGCTCGGCGTCTCGCTCTGGATCCGCCTCCAACTCGAGGAAAGCCCGGTCTTCAGGCAGATGAAGGAGGAAGGGACGACCTCCAAGGCACCTCTGACAGAAGCCTTCGGCCGCTGGGCGAACCTCAAATGGGTGCTCGTTGCGCTGTTCGGCGCGGTCGCGGGGCAGGCGGTGGTCTGGTACGCGGGGCAATTCTATGCGCTCTTCTTCCTCGAGAAGACGCTGAAGGTCGACGGTGCGACGGCGAACATCCTGATCGCCATCGCGCTGGCGCTCGGCACCCCCTTCTTCATCCTGTTCGGCTGGCTGAGCGACCGGATCGGACGCAAGCCGATCATCCTCGCGGGCTGCGCGCTCGCCGCACTCACCTATTTTCCCACCTTCCAGCTTCTCACCACCGCCGCCAATCCGGCGATGGCAAAGGCGCAGGAGGCCGCGGCGGTAACCGTCACCGCCGATCCCGGCTCGTGCGCCTTCCAGTTCGATCCGGTCGGCAAGAACAAGTTCGAAAGCACCGGCTGCGACATCGCCAAGTCGGCGCTGGCGAGGGCGGGGGTGAGCTATACAAGCGTGACGCGCGAGCGGATCACGGGCGAGGGCGCCGACGTCTGGGTCGGCAAGAGAATCCTGATCGCGCCGGATCCCTGGCGCCTTGCCGAGGAGGATCGCGCGGGCGCGGCCGAGGCGTTCCGCAAGGAGCTCGCCGCCGCGACCGCCGCCGCGGGCTACCCCGAAAAGGCCGCTCCCGCCGCGATGAACAAGCCGCTCGTCGTCGCAATTCTCTTCTGGCTCGTGCTGTTGGTGACGATGGTCTACGGCCCGATCGCGGCGCTTCTGGTCGAGCTCTTTCCCAGCCGCATCCGCTATACCGCGATGTCGCTGCCCTATCATATCGGCAATGGCTGGTTCGGCGGCTTTCTGCCGACGACCACCTTCGCAATGGTCGCGGCGACGGGCAATGTCTATTACGGCCTCTGGTATCCGGTCATCGTCGCGGCATCGACCGTCGTCGTCGGCCTGTTGTTCCTGCCCGAAACCTTCCGCCGCCCGATTCACCAATAGGGTGGATTGACGGGACGGGCATCGGAGCTAGGGTCCGCATGCTCGGAGGGGGGCATATGCAAACGATCGACGAGGATGATTTCGAACCGTTGCCGCCGCGGCGTCCGCTGTTCCGTCGCAAGCGCGTCCTGATCCCGCTCGGCCTGCTGCTCGCGATCGTCGTCGCCTTCCTCGTTCTGCGTACCCCCGACACCGACCGCGACGCGATGATCGCCAAATATGGCGGGCCGGGCGCCGCCTTCGCTGCGGGGCCGGCGGGACAGCGCGTCCACTACCGCGATCAGGGCAAGCGCGACGGGCCGGTGCTGCTGCTGCTCCACGGCTCGAACGCCAGCCTTCAGACGTGGGAGCCGCTGGTGAAGCGGCTTGGAGGCACCTACCGCATCGTGACGCTCGACCTGCCGGGGCATGGGCTCACCGGCGCCACCCCCGACACCGATTACAGCGCCGACGGCATGATGGCGGCGGTCGATGTCGTGATGGCGAAGCTGGCGCTCGACCATTTCAGCATCGGCGGCAATTCGATGGGCGGCTGGGTCGCATGGCGCTATGCGCTGGCGCGGCCCGAGCGGATCGACGCGCTGCTGCTGATCGACGCCGCGGGAATGCCGCTGCGCAAGGGCGAAAAGGCGCCGCCGTCGAACGTCGGCTTCCGCGTCCTCCAATATCCCATCGGCCGCTGGCTCGCGACACAGATCACGCCGCGTTCGCTCGTCGAGGAATCGCTGCGCGGATCGATCGAGAAGCAGGATATCGTCGATGACGCGATGATCGATCGCTATTGGGAGTTGCTGCGCTTCCCCGGCAACCGCGAGGCGACGGTGCTGCGCGCGCGGATGGACCGCCAGCCCGCGATGGCGAGCCAGGTGAGCGCGATCACCGCGCCGACATTGATCCTGTTCGGCAAGAAGGACCGGCTGATCAACCCGACCGCCGCACAGACCTTCCACGAACGCATCGAGGGGTCGGAGGTCGTGCTGCTGGACGGCATCGGTCATCTGCCGATGGAGGAAGCGCCCGACGAAACCGCCGCGGCGATCGACGATTTCCTCAAGCGGCAGCTTGTGCCGCGTCCGGCCGATCCAGAAACTCGCTGATCCGCGTCGCGATCTTCGCGGCGTGGGTGAAGGGGAAGAGGTGCGATCCCGGCACCACTTCCAGCACCGCACCGTCGATCAGGTCGGCGATCGCCTGCCCATGGCCCGCGGGGACGACGCCGTCGCGTTCGCCCATCAGGATGAGGACGGGCGTGTTCTTGAGGTGCGGCAGCATCGCCGCGCTCGTCCAGCCCGCCATCGCCATGGTCTGATAGGTGAGGCCCAGCGGGGTTGCGGTTGGCAGCTTGAGCCCGCTTGCGAGCATATCGTCGTCGAGCAGCGCCGCCCAGCCGATGCCGGGCGCGCCGACCGACGGCGTCGTCGCCATCAGGACCATCCGCCGGATACGGCCCGGAAACTGCACCGCGATTTGCTGGGCCAGCGCGCCGCCCCAACTGAATCCCGCAAGGTCGATCTGTGCTTGATCGAACCGGTCGGCGATCTCCATTACGATGGCCGCCATCGTCGGCGCGTTATAGGGCAGGATCGCGTCGGGCGACCCACCGACCCCCGGCATGTCGAGCGTCCACACCTCGCGGCCGTGAATCTGCGCGAGCAGCGGTGCGGCGGCGGCGATGTCGGCGCCGATGCCGTTAAGGAACAGCAGCGGCGTTCCGGACGCACCCGCCCGCCAGCGCGCGACGCGCAGCGTAAGGCCATAGACATGCTGGGTGCTGATTTCGGGACGCCCGCCGATCCTGCTCATGCGATCGGCCTTGGCACAAACTGGTGACGGACGAAAGTCCGCCGCCTCAATCGGCCACCTTCGCCGCCTCGGCCGCCTTTTCGTAGCGCAGGCAGTCGAAGATCTTCCCGCCGGCAAGGAAGACCGAGCCGGTGCAGGCGAGCAGCAGCAGCTTGCCGCCGACCCCCGGATAATGGTCGATATACGCCATGCCGCGTGCCATGGCGCCGACGGCAAGGGCATAAATGATGAGGCACGCTTCGAAGCGGGTCTTGATGACGAACAGGCGACCGATTTTTTTCAGCATCACCATCTCCCGAAGCAAGGGATGTGCCAGTGGCGCAAATCCTTGATTCGGCGCGCCGGGCTTATGGTAAACTGTAAATTAACCCGACAGAGGAGGGAAGGGGCGGTTCGGATTGGAATGGGAAGCTGTCCTGCGTTCGTTCGTCATCGTGTCCCGAATTCCAAAGTTCAGGAAAGTTCAGTCCATTGCATCGCCGGTTTGGAAGGGGGGGCGAACGCATCTCGCATGTCTCGCCGCGGCCGCGCCTGCAAGCCGGACCGCGACCGCCTTTCTTCACCGAATGAAAGAGCCAGATGAAGGCTGGCACGGCAGGATAATGTAGGAAAGGCTTATTTGAGGGTGGTGTCTGCATTGGGGTGGATTCGAGACATTCGTCACCCCTGACTTGATCCGGGGTCCACGACTTCAACGCCGCGATGGATCCCGGATCAAGTCCGGGATGACGAAGAAAGGAATATCCTCCCTGTCGCGCAGCGATGGGGAGGGGGACCGTCGCCGCAGGCGATGGTGGAGGGGCGGCAACGTCGCGCCATTTGCCCCTCCGTCAGCGCTTCGCGCTGCCACCTCCCCATGGCTTCGCCACGGGGAGGAACCAAACGGCAACCTCCGGTCGAAACCCGTCTAGATCAATTCCGCCAGCCCCAGCGCCTCCAGCAACGCCGAGCGCGCGCGCTGGACGTCACGGACCAGCGCCGTCGAGGCGAGGTCGCCGGGCGCGATCGCTTCGGGCCAATGCGCGGCAACGACGTCGGCGATCCGGTCGAGCTTCGCGGGGTCGGCGAGGAAGCGCGGGTCGACGGTCGACGGGTCGGCGACGACGCGCAGGCGCAGGCAGGCGGGGCCGCCGCCGTTCGCCATCGACTGGCGGACATCGACCGGCAGCAGGCGGCGGATCGGTCCGTTGCCCGCGACATGCGCCTCCAGCCAGGTCCAGACCGCGGGCGTCTCGCGCGCTTCGGTGGGGAGAACGAGCCCCATGCCGCCATCGGGCAGGCTGACGAGCTGGGCGTTGAACAGATAGGATTTGATCGCCTCGGGCAGGCTGACCGCGCTCGCGGGCACCTCGACGATCTCGACATCGGGGAAGGCGGCGCGGATTTGCGCGTGCGCGCCTTCGCGATCCTCGAACGCGGTTTCGTGCGTGAACAGCACATGCTCGTTCGCGACCGCGACGACGTCGTTGTGAAAGGCGCCGCCCTGGATCGCGGTGTCCGACTGGCGGATGAACAGCGTGCGCGAGGGATCGAGCTTGTGCTTGCGCGCGATCGCCTTCGATGCGTCGATATGCTGGCGCGCGGGGAAGCGGCCGCCACTCAACCCGTAAACGAAGATTTCGACGCCGGCCGATCCGTGCCCCGAACAGAGCCGCATATGGTTCGCCGCGCCCTCGTCGCCGAACGGCGCGGGAACCGGACCATGCACCGCGAACGCCGGATCGGCGAAGGCGATGCGCAGCTGCGCCAGCGTCCCCGGCCATTCATGGCTGCGGTGCGGCATGGTGACGAGGTTGGCGACGGTGAGGTGGCATTTGCCGTCGCCGCTATCGGGCGCGGGCGAGACGGTCGCGGCGTTCGCGGCCCACATCGACGAGGCTGACCACGCCTGCGCGCGCAGGTGCGGCTCGGCGGTATCGAGCGAGGTGCACAGCGTTTCGAGCCACGGCGCGTCGGGCCGGTCGAGCGGCATGAAGAAGCCTTGGCGAAGCCCGAGCGCGATATTGTGGCGCATCTTCTCGATGCCCTGCAACGCCGCCGCACGCGGCTGCGACACATCGCCCGCGTTTGACGCCGATGCGATATTGCCGCGGCTGAGCCCCGCATAATTGTGCGTCGGGCCGATGATGCCGTCGAAATTGATTTCGGTGAGCATGGCTTACCTCCCGATCCAGCTGATCGGATCGCCGGCCCCGACCCCCAGCACCTCTGCCGCATGGGGATCGATCGTCCCACCCGCGCCGACCGTGCCGAAACAGCAGCGGAAATCGCGCAGCTGACCGGTCGCGATCAGCGCGTCCTCGCCGCCCTCGGCAATGCCGCTCACTTCGACATGCTTCGCATCGCGGATGCTCGCGACCTGATCGGTGCGCGCGGTCATCGTCGGGCCGCCGTCGAAAATGTCGACATAATTTTCGAAGGCGAAGCCCTCATTCTCCAGCATCCGCATCGCCGCACGTCCGGTCGGGTGCGGGACGCCGATCACCGCGCGCGCGGTTTCGGGCAGCATCGCGATATAGACGGGGTGTTTGGGCATCAGGTCGGCGATGAACTGGTTGCCATGGACCGCGTTGAACTGGTCCGCCTCCTGGAAACTCATCCCGAAGAATTTGCCGGCGACCCCGTCCCAGAAGGGCGATCCGCCCGCTTCGTCGATCACCCCGCGCAGCTCGGCGAGGATGCGGTCGCCGAAGCGCGCGCGGTGCCGTGCGATGAACAGATAGCGCGAGCGGGCGAGCAGCAGCCCGAGCCCGCCGGCGCGCGCCGCGGGGTGGAGGAACAGTCCGCCGACCTCGCTCGACCCGTTGAGGTCGTTGCTCAGCATCAGTACCTGCGCGTGGAAGGTGCGGCCGAGCTGTTCGCTATGCTTGCTGTCGGTGCCGATGCGATAGGAATAAAAGGGCCAGCGCTGGCCAACCTGCCCGAAAATCTGGCAGGTGCCGCGCACCTCGCCGCTGTCCAGATCCTCGAGCACCATCAGGTACAGCTCGTCGGCCGGATATTCCTTTTCCGACGCGAATCCGGCCTCGGCACGCTCCAGCTTGGCGCGCAGCGCCTTCTTGTCGGGGGGGAGGTTGGTGAAGCCGCCGCCCGTCAGCTTCGCCATCTCGTAAATGCTCTGCAGGTCGCCCGGCTTGGCCGCCCGGATCACATAATTCACACAGTCCCCCGTTCCGCTATTCTCATCATGGTCAGCGCCGACAGCTGCGCGCGTTCGGCGAGGCTGTCGACGATCAGAAATTCGTCCGAGCTATGGATCGCGCCGCCGCGCGGACCCATCGTGTCGACCACCGGCACGCCGCATGCCGCGATATTGTTGCCGTCGCAGACGCCGCCGGTTGCCTTCCAGCGGATCGGCGGCAGGCCGAGCGCGGCGCCGCAGTCGCGCACCAGTTCGAACAGCCGGGTCGCGGCCGGATCGAGCGGCTTGGGTGGCCGGTTGAAGTTGCCGTGGATATGGCAATGCACGTCGTGCTCGCGGGAAACTGCGGCGACCGCGTCGCGGAGCGCGGCTTCGGCCGCCGCCATCGCCTCGGGAGTCGAAGGGCGCAGGTTGACGCGCAAGATCGCAGAATCGGGCACGACATTGTTCGGGCCGCCGCCGTCGATTTTCGCCGGGTTGACCTTGAGGTCGGGCGATTTCAGCGCGTTCAGCCGCAGCGCCAGATCGGCGGCGGCGATCAGCGCGTTGCGGCCGTCCTCGGGGTTGCGGCCGGCGTGCGCCGACAGGCCGTGGACGATCACCGAGAAATTGCCGC
Source organism: Sphingopyxis sp. H073 (assembly GCF_001468395.1). Lineage (GTDB taxonomy): Bacteria > Pseudomonadota > Alphaproteobacteria > Sphingomonadales > Sphingomonadaceae > Sphingopyxis. The sequence goes on from NZ_LNSG01000007.1 coordinate 78,232, forward strand.
TGCCGGGCCGCGCGCCGGCAAGGCCCCCGTCGGGCAATGCGGGCTCGTAGGTCAGCGCCGCGGTCTTGCCCTTCGCGAGTTCGGCGATCAGCGCGGCCGAGGCGTGGCTGCCCGTCTCCTCGTCGCTGTTGATCATCACGTCATAGCCGATGCGCGGCGCAAACGGCGAGGTTTCGAGCGCCTTCAGCGCCGCGAGGATCACCGAAATGCCCGCCTTCATGTCGGCGGTGCCGGGGCCGTTGAGCACGCCGGGCTCGAGCCATTGAAGCGTCTGGAACGGATGATCGGCGGGAAATACCGTGTCCATGTGGCCGGTCAGCAGCAACTGGACCGGCGCGTCGGGCCGGACGCGGAGGTGGAGGTGGTCGCCGCGCTGCGCGGTGCGGATGTTGCCGGCGGCGTCGACGCTTTCGACCGGATCGGGCGCGACGAGGCGGATGTCGCCCGGCAGCGCCGCAAAAGCATCGGCGAGATGACCGGCGACGGTCCTGAGCCCCGCAAGGTTGCCGGTGCCGCTGTTCACGGTCGCCCATTGTTCGACCTGCGCGAGCATCGGCGCATCGGCGGCGCGTTCGATCGTCGCGTTTTCGGTGGCGGTGAGGCTGGTCATCGCATGGCTATAGCCAGCCGAACCGGGCTTTGCGACCCCTTGTCATTGCCGGTCAAAGGGCACGCGCGAACCAGATGATGTGCCGCGGCCCCTTGCCGTTGCTGCGCGCCCGCACGACGACTTCCTCGACCGCGAAGCCCGATTCTTTCAGGCGGCGTGAAAATTTGGCGTCGGGCGCGGCAGACCAGATCGCCAACAGTCCGCGGGGCCGCAGCGCGGCCTTCGCGCGCGCAAGTCCGCCCATCGAATAGATGCGGTCGTTGCTCTCGCGCGTCAGACCGTCGGGGCCGTTGTCGACGTCGAGCAATATCGCGTCGAACGATTGCGCCGCGCCGCCGATCACGCCCGACACATCGGTGATGCGCAGCTCGACGCGCGGGTCGTCGAGCGCCCCGGCGGTCAGCTCCGCCATCGGCCCGCGCGCCCAATCGATGATCTCGGGCACCAGTTCGGCGACGGTGACGCGCGCGTCCGGGCCGAGCCGCGCCAGGGCCGCGCGCAGGGTAAAGCCCATGCCATAGCCGCCGATGAGCAGGTGCGGGGCCCCACCCTTTTCGGCGTCGCCGCGCAGCCGGTCGCAGCTCATTTCGGCAAGCGCTTCCTCGGAGCCGCTCATCCGGGTGCTCATCAGGTCATTGCCATCGAGCGCGATCGTGAAATCCTTGCCGCGCCGATAGAGATGGAGCGCATCGCCGCCGGGGACGGGCGCTGTGCCGAGATGTTCGCGCGGTATCATGCCGGGGCCTATAGCGGTCTGCGCGGGCATTGGCACCCCATTGCCAAGCTGCTGCATTCGCGGCATAGGGCGGCGGCCCTTTCCTCCCCGGATTCCATTGCGCGATCGCGCTGACCAAAGGGTGCTTGAATGACTGATTTTCTCGACCGAAATGGCCTCTCTGTCGATTCGCGTCTGGTCGATTTCATCGAGACAAAGGCGCTGCCCGGCACCGGGCTCGATAGCGCCAAGTTCTGGCGCGATTTTGCGGATCTGCTCGGCCGGTTCGCGCCCGAAAATGCCGCGCTGCTCGCAAAGCGCGAGGATCTGCAGGCGAAGATCGACGCCTGGCACCGCGCGCGGGAAGGGCAGGCGCACGACGCCGCCGCCTATCAGGCGTTCCTGCGCGAGATCGGTTATCTCGTCCCCGAACCCGCGCCGTTCAAGGTCGGGACCGCCGACGTCGATCCCGAGATCGCGACGATGGCGGGGCCGCAACTCGTCGTGCCCGCGCTCAACGCCCGCTTCGCCTTGAACGCCGCAAATGCGCGCTGGGGCAGCCTGTACGATGCCTTTTATGGCACCGACGCGCTCGACGCGCCGCCGGCGAAGCCTGGCGGCTACGATCCCGAGCGCGGCGCGGCGGTGATCGCGCGCGCCAAGGCGTTCCTTGACGAAACTGTCCCCCTCGCTTCGGGAAGCTGGGCTGACTGGCAGGGCGGGCAACTCACGCTCGCCGATCCGTCGCAATGGGTGGGCAGCAAGCCCGGCGCGATATTGCTTCGCCATAACGGCCTGCACATCGAGCTGGTGATCGACCCCGACAGCGCGATCGGCAGGACCGACCCGGCGGGCATTGCCGATGTCATCCTCGAAGCCGCACTGACGACGATCATCGACCTCGAAGACAGCGTTGCCGCGGTCGATGGTGAGGACAAGGTGCTCGGTTATACCAACTGGCTCGGCCTCATGCGCGGCGATCTTACCGAAAGCTTCGCGAAGGGTGGCCGCACCGTCACGCGCGCGATGGAGCCCGACCGCAGCTGGACCGCGCCCGATGGTACGGCGTTCAAACTGCCGGGCCGCAGCGTGATGTTCGTGCGCAACGTCGGCCATCTGATGACGACGCCGATGATCCGCCTGCCGAACGGCGCCGAAGCGCCCGAGGGGCTGTGTGACGCGGTGATCACGAGCCTCTGCGCGCTCCACGATCTGCACAACCTCGGCAGCCGCAAGAACAGCCGCGCGGGCAGCATCTATATCGTGAAGCCCAAGCAGCACGGCCCCGAGGAATGCGGCTTCACCGACCGCCTCTTCAACGCGGTCGAGGATATGCTCGGCCTCGATCGCCACACGATCAAGGTCGGCGTGATGGACGAGGAACGCCGCACGAGCGCGAATCTCGCCGCGTGCATCGAGGCGGTGCGCGACCGCATCGTCTTCATCAACACCGGCTTTCTCGACCGCACCGGCGACGAAATCCACACCTCGATGCGTGCGGGACCGATGATCCCGAAGGGTGAGATGAAGTCGAGCGACTGGATCGCGAGCTACGAGGACCGCAACGTCCGCATCGGCCTTGCGTGCGGGCTTTCGGGCAAGGCGCAGATCGGCAAGGGCATGTGGGCGATGCCCGACCTCATGAAAGCGATGCTCGACGCGAAGATCGGTCATCCCAAATCGGGGGCGAACACTGCGTGGGTGCCGTCGCCCACCGCCGCGACGCTGCACGCGCTCCACTATCATATGGTCGATGTGTTCGCCCGCCAGCGCGAGATCGCGGGCGAGGCGGTGCCGTCGCTCGATCGGCTGCTGAACATTCCCGTCGCCACCGGGCGCAACTGGAGCGAGGCCGAGATCGCGCGCGAGCTCGACAATAATTGCCAGGGCATATTGGGCTATGTCGTGCGCTGGATCGATCAGGGTGTCGGCTGCTCGAAGGTGCCCGATATCGACGATATCGGCCTGATGGAGGACCGCGCAACGCTCCGTATTTCCAGCCAGGCGCTCGCCAACTGGCTGCTCCACGGTGTCTGCAGCGAAGCGCAGATCGATGCCGCGCTGGCGCGCATGGCGGCCAAGGTCGATGCACAGAATGCGGGCGATCCGCTGTACGAAAAGCTGACGCCCGACGGTATTGCGTACCGCGCCGCGCGCGCGCTGATCTTCGAGGGCGTGGCGCAGCCGTCGGGCTATACCGAGCCGTTGCTTCACAAATATCGGCAAGAGAAGAAGGCGGCCTGATCGAAAGCCGGTTGCCCGCCCGATCGGCGGCATGTAGAACATAGGTGGAACAAAAGGGAGTCCGCCATGTCCGCTGCCGTCGATGATGCCTATCGCCACTATGCCAAGGTCGGCAGGTTTGCGGGTCTGCGCGAAGCCGGCGGCGCGGCTCTCAAACTCTACCATCTGACCGCACCCGATGCGCCCGTTCCCGACGGCGTCGCGCGCCTGTGCGACGACTGGTTCGGCGGTAAGGCAGATGCGGCGGTCGAACCCGGCGATTGCGGCTTCGTGCTGCTCCATCGCTGCGGCGCCGATTTCTATTTCCTGCTCGTCTCGGTCTGGCGCGGGTCGAACGAGTTGTGGGAGGCGGTGTGGTATCGCCATGGCGACATGTCCGCCTTTGCGCCGTTCGATCCTGCCTATCCCGACGCGGCGGGGACGGTGCGGCCGACCTTTTGCGTCTGGGAGTTCGGAATCGTTGCGCACGAGGCGCTGGCCTGGGGCCGCTATCTCGCGTCGCCGCGCGACGCCGCCGCGCTCGCCGCATGGCGCGCCGACATATTTTCCGGAACCGTGTAGCGGCTGGCGCTGGAAAAGGCCGGGTCCTCGCCTATCTTGGCGGCGGAGAATGATATGCAGATCGCGGTCCTGACCTTCGACGGCTTCAACGAACTCGACTCCTTCGTCGCGGCCGCCATCCTCAATCGCCTGCGCCCGCGCGGCTGGGCGGCGCATATCACCGCGCCGAGTGCCGAGGTGACGTCGATGAACGGCGTGACCGTGGCGCGGCAGAAGCCGATCGCGTTCGCCGCCGAGGCCGACGCGGTGATCATCGGCAGCGGAACTCGTACCCGCGACTATGCCGCCGACCCCGAATTTCTGGACGCCATCCGCCTCGACCCCGCGCGCCAGCTGGTCGGGGCGCAATGTTCGGGAACGCTGTTGCTGGCGAAGCTCGGCCTGATCGGCGATCTGCCCGCCTGCACCGACCTGACCACCAAGCCCTGGGTGATCGAGGCCGGGGTCGAGGTGATCGACGCACCGTTCGTCGCGCACGGCAATGTCGCGACCGCGGGCGGCTGCCTTGCCTCGCAATATCTCGCGGCGTGGATGATCGCGCGGCTGGCTGGCGTCGAGGCGGTCGAGGAGGCGCTTCACTATGTCGCGCCGGTCGGCCAAAAGCGTCTCTATGTCGAACAGGCGATGGCGGCGGTGCGGCCGTTCCTGTCCGAAACGGTTGCGACGGCCGCCGCCTGAGCGCGATATAGGCTTGCCTTTCGGGCGCGGAGCCCGGACACAGACGCCTGCTCAGCAGGGGGGGGGGGAAGGGCTTGTGGCCGCACCGTTCAATTTCGGGCAACTCAAATTCCTGAAGGCGCTGACCGAGGCGCTGTTCCATGGCGCCGAGATGAAAATCACGCCCGATCAGGTCGTCGCCAACATCAGCAGCCTGTTCGGCAAGGTCGGCGGGACCAAGCTCGACGAGATCCGCCTCTCGCTCACCGGGACCGAGATCGTGCTGGGGCCGATGTTCGCCGAGGTCGGCGTCGCAACGCGCGTCGAGCGGATCCGGAACCGCCTGCAGAACAGCCAGATCGACCTTTTCCAGGACATGGCGCGGCTGCGCGGTATCGTTTACGCCTGCTATTATGGTCACTGGATGCCGGGCGATCAGGATGCCAACCTGAATAACCCCGTCCACAAGCAGATCGGCTTCACCCTGCCGAAGCATCGCGTTCGCGGACCCGGCGAGCTGGAAATCAAGCGCGTCGAAGGCCGCGAGATCGACGATGCCTTTATATTGGATGCGGCGACGCTCGGCGATGAATATGACGTGATCGTCGTCGGTTCGGGCGCGGGCGGGTCGGTCGCCGCCTACAATGTCGCGGCGCGGGGCTATAAGGTGCTGATTGTCGAAGCGGGGCCCTTCTACCCCTCGCCGCGGATCGATCACCACGAACTCGACATGGTCGCGAACCTGTTCAAGCATGGCGCGCTCCAGACCTCGACCGATCGCGATTTCGTGGTGTTTCAGGGGCGCTGCGTCGGTGGGTCGTCGACGGTCAACAACGGTATCTGCCTGCGCGTCAATGAACCCGGGCGCACGCATCCCGACGCGGTCGATGTCCTCGACAAATGGGCCAGCATCGGCGCGCCGGTCGACAAGGCGGCGTTTCATGCGAGCTACGACGCGATCAGGGGGCGCCTCGGCATCGACACGGCCGAGCCGCGCAGCGGACGGCACAACGGGCCGCACCTGACGAACGGCTGGCACGCCTATGCCGCGACCTCGTCGGACCCCAGGGAAAAGCGCGCGGTCGCCGACTGGTTCGCGAAGAATTTCGGGCCGCCGAATACGCCCAATGCCTGCGCCTATTGCGGTTATTGCAACGCGGGATGTCCCTATGGACGGCGGATGGGGATGGCGCAGACCTATCTGCCCGATGCGTGCCGCGACCATGGCGCGCGCATCCTGCCGGGGACGAAGGCCGAGCGCATCGTCTGGCAGACGAGCATCGACGGACGCCGCGAGGCCGAGGCGGTGAAGCTGGTGCTGCCGGGCGGGTCCGAACGGTTCGTCCGCGCGCGCGTCGGGGTGGTCGTCGCGGCGGGGACGATCGCGTCGTCGAAATTCCTCGATCGCAGCGACATCAGCGGCACCGGATATCAGGTGTCGCTCAACATCGCGTCGCCCGTCGTCGCGCTGATGCCGCCGGGCGTCGGCGGCAATGCGTGGGACGAGGACCAGATGACGAGCTATGTCGACTGCGGCGACTTCCTGCTCGAAAGTCATTTCCAGCCGCCGATGGCGATGGCGTCGCTGATGCCCGGCTGGTTCGGCGATCATGCGGCCCGGATGAAGAATTTCGGCCGCGTCCATTCGGCGGGCATCCTCTTCCCCGCCGACCGGCGGGGGCAGGTGACGGACGGCAAGCTCAAGTTCAAGCTCGACGTCGACGAAGACCTGCCGCTGCTGCGCCGCGCGATGGCGACGCTGACCAAGGTACATTTCGCCGCGGGGGCGCTCGAATGCTATCCGGCGCTTACCAAAGGCCAGGTGGTGACACCCGACATGGATATCGACGATTTCTTCGAAGAGGCCATAAAGGAAGCTGACGACGCGACGCTGTCGAGCAGCCACCCGCACGGCGGCAACGCGATCAACGAAGACCCGCAATATGGCGTCGTCGACCCCGAATGCCGCGTCCACGGCACGACCAATGTGCTGGTGACCGACGCCAGCGTCTTCCCGACCTGCATCCGCGTCAACGCGCAATGGACCACAATGGCGATGGCGCATTATGCGACCGCGCGGAGCGATCCCTTTCGGTAGGCGACCTCACGATATCCGTTCGTGTCGAGCGACGTCGAGACACCGTGAGGCCATGCGCCAACGATAGGCATCTCGACTTCGCTCGATGCGAGCGGGTAAGGGGAGCGCCCTATGACCTTCACCGTTGCCGCCCTCTATCGTTTTGCGCCGTTCGACGATCCCGCCGCGCTGCGCCAGCCGCTGCTCGACCTTTGCGCCGTGCAGGGGGTAAAGGGCACGCTGCTGCTCGCGCGCGAGGGCGTCAATGGCACGATCGCGGGCAGTGAAGCCGGCATCGCGGCGGTGATCGCCCATATCCGCGCGCTGCCCGGTTGCGCCGAACTCGACGTCAAATATTCGGCCGCCGCGGCGATGCCCTTCCAGCGGCTGAAGGTGCGGCTGAAGAAGGAAATCGTGACCATGAAGGTGTCGGGGGTCGACCCGGCGCGCGACGCCGGAACCTATATCGACCCGGCTGACTGGAATGCGGTTGTCGACGATCCGGGCACGGTGGTGATCGACACGCGCAATGCGTTCGAGGTCGGCTATGGCAGCTTCGACGGCGCGATCGATCCGGGGACCAAAAGCTTCGGCGATTTCCCCGGCTGGTGGCGCGCTAACGCCGAGCGTTTCGCCGGCAAGCGCATCGCGATGTTCTGCACCGGCGGCATCCGCTGCGAGAAATCGACCGCTTTCCTGCGCAGCGAAGGCGTCGAGGACGTCGCGCATCTGAAAGGCGGCATCCTCGCCTATCTCGAGCAGGTGCCCGAAGCCGACAGCCGCTGGCACGGCAGTTGCTTCGTCTTCGACGAGCGCGTCAGCGTCGGGCACGGGCTGGTCGAGGTCGGCGAGAAGGAATAGCGCGGACTCTATATTCTGGCCGCTTTGGCTGGACTCCAGACCTTCGTCATCCCGGACTTGATCCGGGATCCACAGCAGCGCTCAAGTCATGGACCCCGGATCAAGTCCGGGGCGACGAAATATTGAATGTCCGCAACCGGCCGTCACCCCACCGTCAGCGTATAGGTCACCTTATAGTCGCTGGCGTCGCCGTTCAGCGTCCGGGTGAAGGTGCCGGGCGTCGAACCCAGGTCGACGGTGCCGATATTGTCGCTGCCGCCGATATCGTCGAATTCGCGCAGCTGAAAGCTCACCGGCTGTTCGAAGGTGAAATTCCGGTCGACGACCCAGCTCTCGCCCTTCTTGATCGAGAAAATCTCGCGCGACCCCTCGGGGAAACGCTCGCCGGTGTTGAAGCGCAGGAACAACTGGTCGGGCAGGCCGAGCCCGAGCCGCCCGGTCAGCTTCACCGCCTCGACGCGGATGTTCGAGAGCGTGTATTTCTTCGTCGCCGGAAGCGACGCCGTCACCAGGGATTTTGCGGCGACCGGCGTGGCCCTGGGATTTTTCGCGAGGCGCGCGACGCTCTCGCCGGCCTGCGCCGCATGTTTGCCCGACGGAAATTCGGCAAGATAGGCCTTAAACGCGCTGGCGCTGTTCTCGGCGACCGCGCCCTTCCACATCAGCTCTTCGAGCGCGGCGCGATTTCCCGTGGAAGCCTGACCCGCGCGCGGGACCAGATAGAAGGGCGTGCCGGTAATGCTGGCGCTGACGAACGGCCGCTGCCGGCCGCCGGTTGCGGCCAGCACATCGTCGCGGATCGCGCCGCCAAGCAATTGCACCGGCAGGTCGGGCTGCGGGAGGCGCTTCGCGAGCGAAGTCGCGAAGGGCGAGTTGCCGGCGGTGCCGTCGGCGGCGAGTTGGCCCGGCGCGGCGGCAAAGATCACGAGCACATCGTCGGCCTCGACGCCGGCGAGCCCCGTCTGCACCGCGCGCGTCCCCGATTTCCATGTGCGCCCGAAGGGGTTGTTGCGGCACGAATCGAGGATGACGATGCGGATCCGCGCGCCCGACACCGCTTCCATCATCCGGTCGAGGTTGATCGCCTCATAGGGCAGGTCGAGGTCGGATTTGAGCTGCGCATCGGTCGGGATCAGCCAGTTCTTTCCCTGCGCCTCGATCCCGTGCCCGGCATAATAGACCATCGCGATCTCGGCCCCTTCGGCCTTGGTGCGAAAGTCGCGCATGACTTTCTGGAAATCGTTGACCGAAAGATTGGCCGCGACGGTCACATCGTCGAACCCCGCCTGCTTCGCCGACGCCGCGACCAGCTTGATGTCGTTCGGCGGGTTCGCGAGGCGGCTGGTGTTCGCATAATCGCCGTTGCCGATGACCAGCGCGACCTTGCGCGCCTCGGCGCCGGTCGGCGCGATAAGAAAGGCGGCGGAAAGAATGAAGAGCCACAAACGGATCATCGCGCTATCCTCCCGTCACGATGCGACGCGCGCGGCGCCATATTCGACCCAGCCAAAGGGGCGGGGCGTCTTGGGCATATAGGCCGCGCCCTGCCGGTCCACCGAAAAACCGGCCTTTTCATACGCCTGCGATATCGGGCGGGTCAGGTGGCAATTGCCGCCGATGCGTTTCCACACCGGCTCGATCCGCCGCTGCCATTTCGCGACGCCGGCGTCGGGGGCGCCGCCATGCTCCAGAAACAGCGCTGTTCCGCCAGGCTTCAGCACGCGGCGGATTTCGCCGAGCACCGCCGCCTGATCGGCGACCGAGCAGAGGGTGAAGGTCGTCACGACGGTGTCGAAGCGCCCGCTCTCGAACGGCATCGCCTCGCCGATCCCGCCCTGGATGTCGGCGTCCATCCCGCGCGCCGACGCCGCCGCGCGGCTCATCGCGAGCAGCTCGGGCGAGGGATCGAGCCCGGTGAAGCTCGTCACGCGCGCGGGCTCGTAAAATTCCATGTTGATCCCGCCGCCGCAGCCAAGCTCGAGCACATCGCCCTGCGCGTGCGGCACGACCTTGCTCCGCGCCTTCATGATCTGCCCCTGCGAGCAGGCGCATTTGATCACCCGCGGCACCCCATGACGTTCCCACCAGCTATTCATGGTCCTTCTCCTGGGCGATCCGGCCGGCGACGATGGCGAGCACATTATTCTGGATGTCGCCCAAAATCATCTCCCCCCACATCGCCGCATAGGCGTTGAGCGGCGTCGCGGCGCGATAGTGCGTCCACAACCGGATTTTCGTCCCGCCGTCTTGCATGGGAATCAGGTCATAACCCCCACTTTCGATCCAGAGATGGCGGCCGTGCGGGTCGATATGTTCGTCGGTGCGCAGGCGGATCGACGCGTCGGGAAATGAAAAACGCCATTGCAGCGCGCGATCGGGTTGCCAGCGCGTCACGATTTCCTGGAACCGCACCCCGCCCTCCCATTCTGCGTCGCGGACGGCACCTTCGCCCCGGCCGGTCAGCTTGGCGCCGGTTGGGCGGGGCAGGCCAAGAAGGCTCTGACTGAACGTCCAGACACCTTCAGCCGCGCCGATGTCGGGAATTGCAAGCAATTGCGGCCAGACCGCTTCCGGCGGCGCAGCGACGCTGATTTCACGAACGACCTGATAGCGAGCGGTCGGCGGCGCGACATGCTGATCGACGACCAAGGAAAGCAGCGGCAACAGCAAGAGCGCATTCGCACGAAAGATGCTGGAATCCACGCCATTGCTCTGTTTGCGATACTGATAGACCGGCCAGACGCCCAGCATTCCGAATAGAAGCCAAAGCGGCAACAGCATCAGGATGCAGACGATTCCTTCGCGAAATGCAACGGCGCCGATGACGGCGACGCCCACGCTCAACCAGACGGGCACGAGGGCGAAGGTGGAGCGCGGCCAGTTGCGTCCCATGCTGCCCACCCATGCGACGAAGGCCGACAGTGCGGCGGGCAGGATGACGAGAACCGTGTAGCCGATGGCCCCGGCGGTGCCCGCGGCGGCGGCGGTGTAGGAGCCAACGGCGACCGCGAAGGCAATCGCCAAGGCGGTTATCAGCACCCAGCGGTCGGGCCGCCTGCCCGCTCCCTCTCGCTGCTCGGATGAAATGTCCTTTTCCATGCTCCCCCTTGGCGCGGAAACTGACCCTTGCTAGCGCGGTTGGCAACACCCATCTGTGCGATCCCGCACAGGATTCGCCTCCGGACCCGAAAGACGATCATGCCCGCCACGCACCACACCAAAATGCTCATTCTCGGTTCCGGCCCCGCCGGCCTGTCGGCCGCCATTTACGCGGCGCGCGCGGGGATGAAGCCGATCGTCGTGCAGGGGCTGCAGCCCGGCGGCCAGCTCACCATCACCACCGACGTCGAGAACTATCCGGGCTTTGCCGAAGTGATCCAGGGCCCATGGCTGATGGAGCAGATGACCGCGCAGGCGACGCATGTCGGGACAGCCATGATCTGGGACACGATCGTCGACGTCGACCTGTCGCAGCGTCCGTTCAGGCTGACCGGCGACGGCGGCGATATCTATCTCGCCGAAACGCTCGTGATCGCGACCGGCGCGCAGGCTAAATGGCTGGGCGTCGAGGGTGAGCAGGAACTGGGCGGCAAGGGCGTCTCGGCCTGCGCGACGTGCGACGGCTTCTTCTATCGCGGCAAGAAGGTCGTCGTCATCGGCGGCGGCAACACCGCGGTCGAGGAAGCCCTTTATCTCACCAACCACAGCAACGATGTGACCCTGATCCACCGCCGCGACCACCTTCGCGCCGAGAAGATCCTGCAGGATCGCCTGTTCGCCAACCCGAAGATCAAGGTGCTGTGGAACAAGCGCGTCGACCGCTTTGTTTCGGGCGAGGGGGTGTCGGGTCTGGTCGGCGTCGACCTGATCGACACCGTCACCGGCGCGGCGAGCCACGAGCCGACCGACGGCGGCTTCGTCGCGATCGGCCACAGCCCGTCGACCGAGCTGTTCAAGGGCAAGCTGCCGCTCGACGACGACGGCTATCTGCAGGTGACGCCCGGCACGTCGTTGACCTCGATCCCCGGGGTCTTCGCCGCGGGCGACGTCACCGACAAGGTCTATCGTCAGGCGGTGACCGCCGCGGGCATGGGCTGCATGGCGGCGCTCGACGCCGAACGGTTTTTGGCCGAGGCCGAATATCACGCGATGGTGGAGGCATAGGCCGCGCGGCGGGTAACGACCGGTGGTGGACATTGACGGAATAGCGCTCTCCCCTGAAGGGGAGAGGGCGTTTGGTCCGCTCCCCAACCCGACGCGGCCGTCAGGCCAGCCCTCTCAATATCCGAGCCAACAGCCAGTCGGCATCCTTGCCGGCAAAGCTGTGTGACGGGCTGGCGAGCTTTTCGATCCCGACGGTCGAAGGGTTCGCCTCGATAGAGGCGAGTGACGGCGCCAGCGCGTCCATAAAGGCCTGCGCGGTGCGGTCGCCGGTAGCGAGCAGGATCATTGCGGGGCAGGGCAGCTCGGCGATGATCCTGTCGAGCCGGTCGGCGAGGCTGTCGGGTGCGGGCGGCTGCGGCGCCTGTTTCAGGGCGGAGAGGCCGCGAAACAATTTCCCTATGTCGATCTCGCCCTTCAGCAGGCGCAGCAGGCTTTTCGGATCTTTCAGCCGCGCCAGATAGCGCGCGCGTATCGCCGAAGCGGGCGGCAGCGCGGGTTCGTCGGCTTCCTCCACGCTGTCTTCATAGGTCCACGGATTGGCAAGGATCAGGGCGTCCAGCGCCAGCGGCTGGTGCAGCAAGAGCGCGCTCGCCGCATCGCAATTGCCGAACGCGACGATGCGCGTCACATGGGGTGCGGCCTCGCGAAACGCCGCGATCGCGGCGGCGATGTCGGGTCCGCTGCTTGCATAGCCGCCGTTGACCCCCTCGCTGTCGCCGATTCCGCGGCGGTCGAAGCGGAACACCGGTTGCCCTACCGCGGCGATCCGCTGCGCCAACATCGCCATCCCGCGATGCGCGCCGCTCCGTACCTCATTGCCGCCCGAGACGATCAGCAGGCCCGTCGAGCCCGGCGCCTCGTCGATGGTCGAGGCGAGCGCTGCCCCTTCGCAGACGAAACTCAGCTGATGCCGCATGTCTTGCTCCATGCGGCGATGTCGGCGGCGATCGCAGCCGCCATCGCCGCATCTTCGCCGGGCTCGGCGCGCAGCCACAATGGCGTTCCCGCGATGCCGTCGGCGCCAAGGCCGATCGCGCGCAGCGGCGCGACCGGCTGCGCTTCGGCGGCGCCGAGCTGGGAGACCATCGCGGGCGACAGCGCATTGCCCGCGAGCAGCAGCGGCGCGTCCCTTGCCGCCGCCTGCAAGCTTTCCAGCGACGATTCGATCCCCGCCTCGCGATCCGCGGTCACGCGCGCGCGCAGCATCGTGCGCAGCAACGGCGCGCCGCCGACGGGGGCAAGCCGCCACCAGGCGGCGGCCTCCGCGCGATGATCGATCAGCGCGCCGCCACGAATCGACGCGATCACGACCGGGCCGTCGATTCCGGCCGCGACCTCTGCCAGCGCATCCCGCCAGCATTCGAGATCGACGTCTTCCAGCGCGATCAGGCTTTCATTCTGGCCGGGGAGATCGGGCAGCACCGCCGCATATCCCTCCGCTGCCAGCGCGCGCATCGCCAGGACCAGCGTCCGGCGCAGGCGGTTCGCTTCGTCGAACAGCGGCGGCACGAACAGGATGGTGGCGCGGCTCGCGCCGGACGGGGCGATGCGGAACAGATGCTCTGCCATGCCGCCCCGCGCCTACCTCAACCGTTCACTTTGCGCAGCGAAAAGGCGAGGAGATTGCCATAGGTTTCGAAAATCTCGCCATCGATCTCGTCGTCGTCGATGATGATGCCGAGGCGGTCCTCCATCTCGGTCAGCACGGTCGCGACCGCCATCGAATCGAATTCGGGCAGCTCGCCGAACAGGCCGCTGTCGTCGGTCAGCGCCGCCGCCCGCTCTTCGCCGAGGCCGAGCACATCGGCGAGCAGCGCGCGAAGCGTGGCGTCGACGCCGGACGGTTCGAAGGTCGGTTCGGTCACGTATCTTTCCCCAGCATGGAACGCGCAAAGGCTTTCGATGCCGGCCCCCATGCCGCGATGCGCGCCGGATTGAAAGCCTCGATCCGCCAAAGGGGCTCGTGCCGGTTCATCCAGTCGCGCTTGTAGGCGTCGTTTCCGGTGCCGAAATCGACGCGCTTCACGCCGTCGATGTCGATCACATGGCGGAAGAGCGCGGCCGAGAGCAGGGTGCCGGGCGACGCCTTCTGGCTGTCCTCGACATGCGCGAGCTTGTGGATGAAGGCGGTGCCGTCCTCGACCGTCCAGAACTGGGCGGCGACCGGCGCGCCCTCGATACGCGCCAATCCCATCCGGAACGTGCCGCGCGCGCTTTCGGCCTCGGCAAAGGCGCGCAGCAGCGCGGGATGGCCTTCTTCCGGTTTCCAGCTCGCGGCGTAAATCTCTTCATAGGCGGCCCAGCTTTCCGGATCGAAGCAGGTCAGCAACGCGATATCGACGATGCCCTTCTTCGCCTTGCGCTGGACGGTGCTGCGCAGCGCGCCCGGGCGGCTCGCCCACCAGCCATCATGGTCCATATCGGAGAGGTCGAGCCAGTGGCGGTCACCCGCGGGGCGGGCGTCCACCCACCATCCGGCGGCGCGCAGCGCCGACTGGATGGCGGAGCGATCACCGTCGCGAACGGGGTAGAGCGAAAGGCGCGCGGCCCGGTTGCGGATATCGCGCAGAAGCGCGGTCAGGGCTACGCCCCGATCCCCGTCACCCTCGTAAAGCGGCCGGATGGCGAAGCTGTACCAGTTGGTCAGGCCCGCGAAATGACCGGATTTCTCGGCGCGCAGAGGAAGCCATGCGGTGACGTCGCCGACGGTCGCCTTTGCATCGTGCCGGCCGCCAGCGGCAAAGCCATGCGCCTCGATCAGCGCGAACCATTCGGCACGGTCGAACGGCGATGCGCCATCCGCCGCGCGCGCTGTGGCGGGCAGCGTCTTATCATTAGCGCGATCTTCACCGTTCCCTTGCATGCTGCGGCCCTCTATCAACTCTCTCCTAACAGCCGATGACCAAAGCCGAAAACCCACAGTCGTATCCGGTCGACCATCTCGCGCTTCGCGGCGCGGCGGATGCGCCTGCGCTGCTGACCGGCGACCGCGTGCTGAGCTTCGGCGACCTCGACGCGGCGGTCGGACGGCTCGCCTCGTGGCTGCTGGCCGAGGCCGGCGGTCCGGGCGAGCGCGTCGCGAGCTGGGGCGCGAAGTCGCGCGCGACCTGCCTGTTGCCGCTGGCGGCCGCACGCGCCGAGCTGATCCATGTGCCGGTCAACCCGCTGCTCAAGGGCGCGCAGGTCGCGCATATCCTGGCTGACAGCGGCGCGAAACTGCTCGTCACCAACCGATCGCGCGCCGACATGCTCGGCGACGGACTGCCCGATGATTGCGCGGTTCAGGATCTGAAGCTTGCCGAGGACGTCATCGATTCGGGCGGGGAGGGCCTGCCGCCGTCGATCGCCGAACCCGACGATCTGGCCGCGATCCTCTACACCAGCGGATCGACCGGACTGCCGAAGGGCGTGATGCTGAGCCATGCGAATCTGTGGCTGGGGGCCGAGAGCGTCGCGACCTATCTGAAGATCGTGCCCGGCGACCGCGTGCTGGCGGTGCTGCCGCTGAGTTTCGACTATGGTCAGAACCAGCTGTTTTCGAGCTGGTATGCGGGGGCTTCGGTGGCGCCGCTCGACTATCTGACCCCGCGCGATGTCGTGAAGGCGGTGGCGCGCCATGGCGTGACGACGCTGGCGGGGGTGCCGCCGCTCTGGGTGCAACTCGTCGAGAGCGACTGGCCTGCCGAGATCGCAGCGCTGCTCCGACGCCTGACCAACAGCGGCGGCGCGCTGACGCCCTCGCTGATCGACGCGATGCGCGCGACCTTTCCGAAGGCCGACATCTATCCGATGTACGGGCTGACCGAAGCCTTTCGTTCGACCTTCCTCGACCCCGCGCTCGTCGCGGCGCATCCGACCTCGATGGGCCGGGCGATTCCGCACGCTGAAATTCTGGTCTGCCGTCCCGACGGCAGCGTCGCGGCGGATGACGAGCCGGGCGAGCTTGTCCACGCCGGACCGCTGGTGGCGAAGGGCTATTGGCAGGACGAGGCGCGGACTGCCGAACGCTTCCGGCCGGCGCCTGCCGCGTCGCGATACGGCGGAACGGCGGTATGGTCCGGCGATACGGTACGGCGCGACAGCGATGGGTTGCTCACTTTCATCGGGCGCGACGATGCGATGATCAAGACCGCGGGCAATCGCGTCAGCCCGACCGAGGTCGAGGATGTCGCGGTGGCATCGGGCCTGATTTTCGAAGCCGTCGCGTTCGGCGTTCCCGATCCGCGGCTCGGCGCCGCGATCGTCCTGATCGTGCGCGGCAGGGAGGGACGCGAGGACATAGCCGCGCTCTCGGCCTATCTCCGCCAGAACCTCCCCAATTTCATGCAGCCGCAGACGATCGAGTGGCGCGATGCGTTGCCGCGGAACCCCAACGGCAAGCTCGACCGCGTCGCGATCGCCGCCGACTGGGCGAAGGCGGTGGCGGCATGAAGCCCCACGGTCCGATCCCGCCCGGTTTTGCGGCCGATGCCGACGGCATGCTGCTGATCGGCGGCGACCGCGCCGAGGCGCTCGCCGACGTGGCGGGCGACACGCCGCTCTTCGTCTATGACAGCGCGCTGCTCGCCGCACGCGTCGCCGAATGGCGCGCCGCGATGCCGCCATCGGTCCAGCTTCACTATGCGATGAAGGCGAATCCCTATGCGCCGCTGCTCGCCTTCATGGCGCGGCTGGTCGACGGTTTCGACGTTGCGTCGGGGGGCGAACTCAAGGCCGCGCTGGCGAGCGGAATGGCGGCCGAGCACATCAGCTTCGCGGGGCCGGGAAAGCGCGACCGCGAACTCGAAGCCGCGATCGAGGCGGGCGCGACGCTCAACCTCGAATCCGCCGGCGAAGCCGAACGGGCGCTGTCGATCGCCGCGCGGCTCGGCGTTGCGCCGCGGCTCGCGGTGCGCGTCAATCCCGACTTCGACCTCAAGGGATCGGGGATGAAGATGGGGGGCGGCGCCAAGCCCTTCGGGGTCGACGCCCACACCGTTCCCGCGCTCGTCCGCCGCCTCATCGACGCCGGAGCCGACTGGCAGGGGTTCCATATTTTCGCAGGATCGCAGGCACTTGATGCCGGTGCCATCGCCGAAACGCAGGCGCAGACCGTGGCGCTTGCCGGACGATTGGCCGACGCGATCGGCGCGACGCCGCCGCTCGTCAATCTCGGCGGCGGGATGGGCGTTCCCTATTTCCCCGGCGACGTCGCGGTCGACGTCGCGGCGGTCGGTGCCGCGCTCGGCGACACGCTTGCGACGCGCGACGCGGCGCTCGCGAACAGCCGGTTCGCGATGGAACTCGGGCGCTGGCTGGTGGCGGAGGCGGGCGTCTATCTGACGCGCGTGATCGACCGCAAGGCCAGCCATGGCGAGACCTTTCTCGTCACCGACGGCGGCCTCCACCACCAGCTCGCCGCGAGCGGCAATTTCGGCACCGTCATCCGCCGCAACTATCCGATAGGGGTAGCGAATCGCTTCGGCGCCGATCCCGAGGAGACCGTCTCGGTGGTCGGTTGCCTCTGCACCCCGCTCGACCGTCTGGGCGATCAGGTCGCGCTTCCGCGCGCGCAAGTCGGTGATCTGATTGTACTTTTCCTTGCCGGCGCCTATGGTGCGTCGGCAAGTCCGGCGGGCTTTCTCGGACAGGGACCGGCGCGCGAAATGCTCGTATAGAGCCGTTTCTGTGCCGATACGGCACAAACTGAGGCAAACGCGGCTCGAACTTAGCGCAAGACTAACGGTATATTCACCCTTTCGAGCAATAGCGGAAGCTGACGCAATGGGTTTCTTTGCAGCCGTTTAGGGGCGGCAGAGGGCACTCGGCCGCTCGAAAGGTGATTTGAATATGACGTCCTTCCCCTCGCTTCATGTCGCACGCCTTGCGCTGGTCTCGGGTATCGCCGCGACCGCCCTCGCGGGATGCATGGGCAGCACGGGGTCGGCGCCGCAGCTTCCCAGCGCCAATTTCGTTGCGAACCAGGAAGGGCCGGGCGAGGAATATATCATCGGGCCGCTCGACGAGCTGCAGATCTTCGTGTGGCGCAATCCCGAACTCGGCGGCAAGGTGCAGGTCCGCCCCGACGGCCGCATCACCACCCCGCTGATCACCGACATGCCCGCGGTCGGCAAGACGCCGACGATGCTGCAGCAGGACATCAAGCTGCAGCTCAGCCAATATATCACCGATCCGATCGTCAGCGTGATCGTCACCAGTTTCAACAGCACCTTCTCGCAGCAGGTGCGCGTCGTTGGCGCCACAGAGAAGCCGGCTTCGATCCCGTTCCGCGCCAACATGACCGTGCTCGACGCGATGATCGCGGTCGGCGGCCTTGGCGAATATGCGGCGGGCAACAAGGCGCGCCTCGTCCGCTATGACAAGGGCACCGGCAAGCAGGAGGAATTCGGGCTCCGCCTCAACGACCTCATCAAGCGCGGCGACATCAAGGCGAACGTCCGCTTGCAACCGGGCGATGTGATCATCATCCCCGAAAGCATGTTCTGATCTTTGCCCCCACCGACATGATTGCCAAGGACTGACAGCGAGCAATGAACGGCCTTTACGACGAAATCCGGGTGGCGGTGCACAGCGTCTGGACGCGCCGCTGGCTCGTGCTCGCGGTCGCCTGGGGCATCTGCATCCTCGGCTGGCTTGCGGTCGCGTCGATCCCCAACCGCTATGACAGCCGCGCGCGGTTGCTCGTCGACGTCAACCAGATCCTGCCCGACGATGGCACCGGCGGCTCGTTCGGGGCCGGGCAGCAGATCGACCAGATCCGCGAGACGCTGACCAGCGCGCGCAACCTCGAAAAGGTTGCGGCGACGACCGGGCTGATCGGCGCCGATGCCGGCGAGCGCGACAAGGCGGGCGCGGTCGCGATGTTGCAGCAGAATATCAAGGTCGTGCCGCAGCAGCAGAATATCTTCGAGCTGACCTCTTCGGTCGGGATCGGCAGCCTGTCCGACGCCGACAATGCGAAGCTCGCGAGCGGAATACTCGACAGCCTGATCACCGTATTCCGCGACGATCAGTTGCGCGGTGGCCGCGTCAACACGCGCGAGGGCCTGAAATTCCTCGATTCGCAGATCGCCGACCGCGAAAAGGGCCTGCGCGAGATCGAGGCGCGCCGCGCCGCGTTCGAGGCGCAGAATATCGGCCTGATCCCGGGCGGCACGGGCTCGCCCGCGCAGCGCGTCGAGGCGGCGCGCGCCGAACTCGGCCAGATCGACAGTCAGCTTGTATCGGCGCAGGCGCAGCTTGCAGCCGCGAACGGCCAGCTTGCCTCGACCCCGCAGTCGGTCCCCGGCGTCGGCGGCGGCGTGGGCGGCAGCGTCGCGCGCCAGCAGCTTGCCGGGGCGCAGAACGAACTTTCCTCGATGCGCGCGCGCGGGCTCACCGACGCGCATCCCGACGTCATCGCGCTGAAGAGCCAGATCGCGTCGCTGAAGGCCATCGCCGACCGCGAAGGCAGCGGCGGTGGCGGCGGCGGGATGCAGAATCCCGCCTATGCCTCGCTCGCCGCGATGCGCGCCGAGCGCCAGGCGACGGTCAGCGCGCTGACCGCGCGCAAGTCGCAGCTGACGGGCGACATCGCGCGCATCACCTCGCAGCAGATCCAGAACCCCGGTGTCGCCGCCGAATATGACCGGATCAACGGCGAATATACCGCGACCAAGGCGCAATATGACAAGCTGCTCGCCCAGCGCGAGCAGGTGCGGCTGCGCGGCGATGCGCAGACCGAAACCGACGCGATCAAGATCGAACTGCTCGATCCCCCGTCGAAGCCGACCAGCCCCGCGGCGCCGAACCGGCCGCTGTTCCTGACGCTGGTACTGCTGGCGGGGATCGGCGGCGGCATCGGCGCGGCCTTCGGCCTCGCGCAGGTCCGCCCGAGCTATGCCACCGCCGCGAAGCTCGAGCGTGCGAGCGGGCTGCCGGTGATCGGGTCGATTACCGAGGTGGTGACGCCCGACCGCCATGTCGAGCGCCGGAAGAGGCTGGTGTGGCTCGCCAGCGGAGCGGGGGCGCTCGTCGGCCTCTATGCGCTGCTGCTGATCGCCGAATTCGTCCAGCGCGGCATGGTCGCGTGAGCGGGGAAGAGGACATGAACGACCAACGCCCCGTCAAGCGCCAGCCCTCGCTGCTCGAACGCGCCGCCGACATGTTCGGCCTCGATCCCGCGAAGAATGCGTCGACGATCGACGTGTCGAAGCTGCCGCCCGAGCCCGAGAAGAAGGTGCGGAAGACCAAGACTGCACCGGTCGCGGACGTACTGCCGCCCGAGGCCGCTTCCGAAGCCGTGATCGAGGTGGCGCCCGTCGTGGAACCGGCGCCCGTGAAGGCCTCGCCGCGCAAGGATGTCGCGAAGGCGGCGCCCGCGATCGAGCCCGCGCGCCACGGCCGCATCGACCGCGACCGGCTTGCGTCCCGCGGCATGGTCGTGCCCGGCGCCCCGGTGACCGGCATTGCCGAAGAATATCGCATCGTGAAGCGCGAGATCATCCGCAATTTCGCGGGGACCGCGAACCGTCCGGTCGTGCCGCGCGGCCACCGTGTGCTGATTGCTTCGGCGAACCCCGGCGAGGGCAAGACCTTCACCGCGGTCAACCTCGCGCTCAGCCTCGCGGTCGAGGCCGACCACGACGTGCTGCTGATCGACGCCGATATCGCGAAGCCGAGTGTGCTCGAAGCGCTTGGCCTTGAAAATAGTCCGGGGCTGATGGATGCGCTCGCCGATCCGCATCTGCCGCTCGCCGATTGCCTGATCCAGACCGACATTCCCGGGCTGAAGGTCATGCCCGCCGGTACGCAGCATATGCACGATACCGAACTGCTCGCCTCGGCGCGGACCGAAGCACTGCTCGCGCAGCTTGAACAGGGCGCGCCGGGCCGGATCGTCATCCTCGATTCGCCGCCCGTTCTTGCAGCGTCGCCCGCGGCGGTGCTCGCCGGGCATGTCGGCCAACTCATCATGGTCGTGCGCGCCGATCTGACGATGGAAAGTGCGCTGCGCGACGCGATCGGCCTGATGGGGGCGTGCCCGCACATCCAGCTCCTGCTCAACGGCGTGAAATTCTCGCCGGGCGGCCGCCGTTTCGGCACCTATTACGGCCAGGGAGGCGGCGCGTGATGTCTCCCCGTATCACCTTGCGCACGGCGGCGGCGCTTGCCGCGCTGCTGCTCGCGGGAACCGCGACGAGCGCCGAGGCGCAATTCTCCGGCGATCCCGGCGCCGCGTCCAGCGATCCGGGCGCAAGCAGCGCGCCTTCGGCATCCGAAACCGGCCGCAAGGCGAAGCGCGGCGAACGCAAGAAGCGCCAGCGGCAGGTCGACGTCAGCCCCTATCTCGAGGTCGATCAGGTGCTGACCGCCGACCTGAAAGGCGGCGACGGCGATGTCCTGACCTACACGACCGTCGCGGTCGGTGTCGACGCGGCGATCGTGACGCGCCGCGCCGAGCTTGCGGGGACGATCCGCTACGAACATCGCTTCGGCGAAAGCGGCGGGCTCAGCGACGCCGATATTTTGAGCGGCCTCGTGCGCGGCCGCCTCGAAGCCGCGCAGGGGCTGAACCTTGAGGCCGGGGCGCTCGCGACGCGTGCGCGCGCCGACGGGCAGGGTGCCGACAGCGGCTTCTTCATCGGGGGCGGGACCAATGTCGCCGACCTCTATTCCATCTACGCCGGGCCGACCTTCGCGCGGCGTATCGGCAATCTCGACGTCGGCGCCGGCTATCGCTTCGGCTACACCAAGGTCGAGGTCGACAATCCCGCGGTGCTCGCGCCCGGCGTCCAGCCCCGCGATGTCTTCGACCATTCGACCAACCATGTCGCGTGGGGCAGCATCGGCCAGCGGCCGGGCGACCTGCCGTTCGGCTGGCAGGTATCGGGCGGCTGGGAACGCGAGGATGCGAGCCAGCTCGACCAGCGTTTCGACGGCAAATACGCCCGCGCCGACATCACCGTCCCGATCTCGCCGACCGTCGCGCTGCTCGGCGGCGTCGGTTACGAGGATGTCGAGATCGGCCAGCGCGACCCGGTGGTCGATGCCAACGGCGTGCCGGTGCTCGACGCGAACGGCCGCTATGTCACCGACACATCGAGCCCGCGCCAGCTGTCGTTCGACGTCGACGGGCTGATCTGGGACGCGGGCGTGATGTGGCAGCCGAGCCGCCGCACCTCGCTGACCGCGCGCGTCGGCCGCCGCTATGGCGACACCGTCTATACCGGCAGCTTCGCCTATCGCCCCGACCATGCGACCCTGGTCCAGGTCGGCGTCTATGACGGGCTGTCGAGCTTCGGTCGCGGTCTGTCGACCGGCCTCGCAGCGCTGCCGACCCAGTTCGACCCGACGCGCAATCCGGTGAGCGGCGAGGTCAACACCTGCGTCTTCGGCGAACAGACCGGCGGCTGCCTCAACAACCAGCTCGGCAATGCGGGGACGTTCCAGTATCGCAACCGCGGCGTGCAGGCGATCCTGAGCTCGAGCTACGGCCGCTGGAGCTATGGCGTCGGGGTCGGTTACGACCGCCGCCGCCTGCTCGTTCCGGCGGCGTCACCGCTCGCCTATCTCGATGGGACGAAGGACGAGAGCTATTATCTCTTCCTGACCGCGGGGCGCCAGCTCGATGTCGATTCGGATCTCAGCATTGCGGGCTATCTGAACTATTATGACAATGGCGCGCCGGGTGCGGGCGATGTCCAGTCGGCGGGGATTTCGGCAGCCTATTCGCGGCGCATCTGGCGTTCGCTGACGGGCAGCGCGGCGGCGGCGCTGAGCGCGTTCGACCAGGATGGCTTCAACAGCCGCCTGATCGGTTCGGCTTTGGTGGGCCTGCGGTACAATTTCTGATCGGGGAATTTCGATGTACGATCAATATTATGGTTTCACCGGTCGGCCCTTCCAGCTGACGCCCGATCCGGCTTTCTATTTCGAGAGCGGCACGCACCGCAAGGCGATGTCCTATCTCGGCTACGGCCTCGCGCAGGGCGAGGGGTTCATCGTCATCACCGGCGACGTCGGCGCCGGCAAGACGACGCTCGTCGGCCATTTGATGAACACGATCGATCCCAACCGCCTGACCGCGGTCAAGCTGGTGTCGACGCAGGTCGAGGGCGACGATTTGCTCCGCCTCGTCGCCGAACAGTTCGGCATCGAGTGGGAAGAGCAGAGCAAGGCGGAGCTTCTCCGCTCGATCGAGCAATATCTGCGCGAACAGGCGCGCGCCGGCCGCCGCACCTTGCTGATCGTCGACGAGGGGCAGAATCTTGCGATCTCGGCGCTCGAAGAGCTGCGCATGCTCTCGAACTTCCAGCTCGGCGACCATTCGCTGCTGCAGATCTTCCTGCTCGGCCAGCCCGAGTTCCGCCAGACATTGTTCCATACGCCCGCGCTCGAGCAGCTTCGTCAACGGGTGATCGCGACGCACCACCTCGACCCGATGGAGCCCGAGGAGGTCGAACCCTATATCCTCCACCGCCTCAAGAAGGTCGGCTGGACGGGCAATCCGAGCTTCGCGCCCGAGGCGTTCGAGCTGATCTACGACTATAGCGACGGCGTGCCGCGCAAATTGAACGTGCTGGTCAGCCGCCTGCTGCTGTTCGGCGCGGTCGAGGAACTGCACCGCATTTCGGCGCAGCATGTCCGCAACGTGATCGGCGAGATCGAGGCCGACCGCGGGATCGACGAAGCAAGCCTGGCCCCGCTACCGGTCGAGGAGGTTGTCGCGCACGCGGCCGCCGCCGCCGAGCCGCCGCAGGCGTGGTCCGACGCGGCGAACGATGGACGGCCGCCCTTTGCCGCGCCTACCGATTTCGCCGCCGCGCGGACGCTCGTCGCCGATCAGGCCGGGACGCCCGCCGCGGCCGACGACGTGATCGAGCTTGTTTCCGAACCCGTCGCTCAGGCCCCGGCCGCGCATGATGCGCAGATCGCGGCGCTGCAAAGCCAGATCGCCAGCCTCGAGGCGCGGCTCGTCGAACAGGATGCGGCGCTGCGCCGCGTGCTCGACCTGCTCATCGAATGGGTCGAACGCGATCCCGAAAATTCGCCCAACCCCACGAAGTCCGAAGTCTGGGCGGCGTGACGTTCTGAACATCGACTGCTAAGATGTTGATGAAGGTGAGGGACGATGCAGAACGGCCTGTCGGTCGATGTCGAGGACTGGTTCCAGGTCGGCGCCTTTGAGCGCACGATCGACCGTGCCGACTGGCCGACGCTCGAATGCCGGGTAGAGGCGAATTGCGACGCGGTGCTGCAGATTTTCGCCGAGGCGGGCGCCAAGGGCACCTTCTTCACGCTCGGCTGGGTCGCCGAACGCTATCCGGCGCTGATCCGGCGCATCGTCGCGGCGGGGCATGAACTCGCCAGCCACGGCTATGATCACAAGCGCGTCTTCTCGATGACGGCCGGCGATTTCGCCGCCGACCTCACAAAGACGCGGGCGATCCTCGAAGATCTCGGCGGGGTCGCGATCCGCGGCTATCGCGCGCCGAGCTTCTCGGTCGATACGCGCACGCCGTGGGCGCATGCCGTGCTCGCCGAACAGGGCTATGCCTATTCGTCGAGTGTCGCACCCGTCGTCCACGACCATTATGGCTGGCCGCAGAGCCCGCGCCACGCCTGGCGCCCGCTGCCCGACAGCGAGCTTGTCGAATGGCCGGTGACGACCGCGCGCTTTGCCGGGCGCACGCTGGCGGCGGGTGGCGGCGGCTTCATGCGCCTGCTCCCCTATGGCTTCACGCGCTGGGCGATCGAGCGGATGAATGGCGAGGGGCATCCCGCGATCCTCTATTTCCATCCGTGGGAAATCGATCCCGGCCAGCCGCGCGTCGCCGATGCGCCGGTGAGGTCGAGAATCCGCCACTACACCGGCCTTTCCGCAATGGCGGGCAAGCTGAAGAAACTGCTCGCCGATTTCGAATGGACCCGCGCCGACGCGCTGCTCCCCGCGCAGCAGGAGCGCGCGCAGTCGTGGCGCGCCGCCGCGTGAACGCGCCGATTCAGCCACCGGTGCCGCTGACCGATGTCGACGCATGGGACGCCTATGTCGCCGCGCATCCAGAGGCGACGCCCTTCCACAGCCGCGCGTGGTGCGAGGCGATCACGCGCGCGACCGGACACGTCTGCCACCTTCTGACCGCGCGCGGCGCGGGCGGCGCGCTCACCGGGCTGCTGCCGCTTCATCATGTCCGCTCGCCGCTCTTCGGGCAGGCGCTCGTCGGCAGCGGCTTTGCAGTCGACGGCGGTATATTGGCGGACAATGACGCGGTCGCCGCAACGCTCGCGCAGGGCGCGGCCGACATGGCGAAATCGCTCGGCGTTCCCTCGGTGGAACTGCGCGGCGGGGCGCTTCCCGACGCTGACGGGTGGCTCCGCGAGGAGGGTGTCTATGCCGGCTTCGTCCGCAACCTCGCCGCCGATGACGACGCCGAACTGCTCGCCGTTCCGCGCAAGCAGCGCGCCGAGGTGCGCAAGGCGCTCGAAAGCGAGCTGACGGTCACGACCGGCACCGATGCAGCCGAACGGCGCGACCATTATCGCATCTATGCGACCAGCGTCCGCAACCTTGGCACGCCGGTGTTCCCGAAGGCGCTGTTCGACGCGGTGCTCGACGCATTCGGTGGCGACGCCGACATCCTGACGGTGCGTGCCAATGGCGCGCCGGTCGCGAGCGTGCTCAGCCTCTATTGGCGCGGTACGGTGATGCCCTATTGGGGCGGCGGCACCGCCGACGCGCGCAGGCTGCGCGCCAACGAGCTCATGTATTTCGCGCTGTTGCGCCATGCGCGGGCGAAGGGTTGCACGCGCTTCGATTTCGGCCGCTCGAAACTCGGCACCGGGCCCTTCGCGTACAAGAAGAATTGGGGCTTCGAGCCCGAGCCGCTCGTCTATGCGCGCTGGCTCGCGCCCGGTGAACGCGCGCGCGACACCAACCCGACCAGCGCCAAATATAGGCTGCAGGTCGACCTCTGGAAGAAACTGCCGCTATGGGCGGCGAACCGCATCGGCCCGCTGATTGCGCGCGGGCTCGGGTAATGGCCGAGATCCTGTTTCTGGTCCACCGCGCGCCCTGGCCCCCCGACCGCGGCGACCGTATCCGCAGCTGGCACATGTTCGAGGCGCTGGCAAAGCTCGCGCCCGTCCATGTCGCTGCGCTCGCCGATACGGCCGAGGATGCCGCCGTCGCCGAAGCGAAACTCGCGCCGCTTTGCAGGAGCCTGTGCATCGAGGTGCGCGGCGTATCGCGCCCCGTGGCCCTGGCGTCGGCAGTCCTGCGCGGCGAACCGGTGTCGAACCGCCTGTTCCGCAGCGCCGCGCTTGCCGAACATGTCGGCGCGCTGCTCGCGATCGGCAAGGTGAGCCATATCGTCGCCTTCTCGGGGCAGATGGCGCAATATCTGCCGGCCGGGTTCGCGGGGCCGGTCGTCATGGATTTCGTCGACGTCGATTCGGCGAAGTTCGCCACTTATGCCGAGCAGGACAAACGCCAGCCGCTCCACTGGGTTCATGCGCGCGAGGCGCGGAGGCTCGGCGCGTTCGAGGCCAAGGTCGCGCGCGCGGTCGATGCGAGCCTGTTCGTCAGCGAAGCCGAGGCGGCGCTGTTCCGCGCGCGCAGCGGGCTCGGCGCCGACACGGTGCATGCCGTCGGGAACGGCATCGACACCGGCCATTTCGATCCCGCGCTGTCGTTTGACCGCGTGGGCGAGGGCGACGGCCCGCTCGCGGTCTTCACCGGCCAGATGGACTATCGGCCGAACATCGACGCGGTGCGCTGGTTCGCGTCGGATATCCTGCCGCACATCCGCCAGCATCACGCGCAAGCGCGCTTCGCGATCGTCGGCCGCGCGCCGGCCGAAGAGGTGCGCGCGCTCGAAACGCTGCCCGGCGTGATCGTCACCGGCGAGGTGCCCGACGTCCGGCCGTGGCTCGCCGCCGCCGATGCGGTGGTCGCGCCGCTCCTCCTCGCGCGCGGGGTGCAGAACAAGCTGCTCGAGGCGATGGCGATGGCGCGGCCCGTGGTCGCGAGCGCCGCCGCCGCGACCGGGATCGACGCTGCGCCGGGCGAGCATCTGCTCGTCGCCGACGGTGCCGGTGCGATGGCCGACGCCGTCGTTCGCCTGTTCGACGACCCCGCCGCCGCCGCCGCGATGGGAAGGGCGGCGCGGGCGCAGATGATCGCGCGCTATGGCTGGGATGCGCAGCTCGCGCCGCTCGCGCGCCTGCTCGGGCTCGCGGCATGACGGCGCACACCATCGCCCGCCCGCGGGACTGGACGCGCTGGCAGCGGCACCTTGCCGCACTCGCGGGCGTGGCGGCGGCGATGCTCGCGGTCTTCCACCGCGACGCCGCCGATATGGCCGGCATCTGGTGGCACAGTTCGACCTTCACCCACTGCCTGCTGATGGTGCCGATGATCGGCTGGCTGGTGTCGCAGCGTACCGCGCTGCTGCGCCCGCTGACGCCCGCTTTCTGGTGGCCCGCGCTGGTCTGGATCGCGGGCGCGGGGCTGGTGTGGCTCGTCGGCGAGGCGGCGGGGGTCGGGCTGTTCCGGCAACTCGGCCTCGTGCTGATGCTGCAGGGCGCCGTGGCCGCGACATTGGGTGAGAAGCTGGTGCGCGGGCTGCTGTTTCCGCTCGCTTACGCACTGCTCCTCGTGCCGTTCGGCGAGGAGCTGGTGCCGCTGCTCCAGACGCTCACCGCGAAAATCTCGCTTGCGCTGCTGCATCTGTCGGGCCTGTCGGCCGAGATCGAGGGCGTGTTCATCACCACCCGCGCAGGCTTTTTCGAGGTGGCCGAGGCCTGTTCGGGGGTCAATTTCCTGATCGCGATGCTCGCCTATTCGGTGTTCGCCGCGCACCTCTGTTTCAAAAGCTGGACGCGGCGTATCATCTTCGTCGGCCTCGCGCTGGCCACGACGATCCTAGCCAACGCGCTGCGCGCTTATGGCACGATGGTCGCGGCCGAAATCTGGGGGATCGAGGCGGCGGGCGGGATCGATCATGTCTTTTATGGCTGGATCTTCTTCGGCCTGGTCATTTTGGTCGTGATGCTTGTTGCCCGCCGCTGGTTCGACCGGCCCGCGAACGATGTCGCGGTCGATGTGAGCGGGCTCGAAGGCGTGCTTCGCCGCGCCGGCCATGCGGCGGCTGTGCTGTGCGGGGCGATTGCCATTCCGTTGCTCTTCGTCGGCTGGGCGACGCTCGTCGGCGGGCGCACGGCAGAGTTGCCCGAAACGATTGCGGTCGCGACCCCGGCCGGATGGACCGCCGCCGCGCCCGAGCCTGTCGTCTGGGAGCCCCGCTTCGACGGCGCCGACCGGCGGGTCGTCGGCCATTTCACCGATCGACAAGGGAACCGCGTCACGGTCGCGATCGGCGGCTATGAACGGCAGGGCGAAGGGCGCGAAGTCGTCGCCTTCGGGCAGGGCGCGATCGATCCCGACGGTAAATGGGCATGGAGCGCCGCGCTCCCCGCGGTCGACGGCGGCAAGGCCGAACGCCTGCTCCACCCCGGCCCGCTGCTGCGCGATGCCGCGAGCTGGTATGTTGTGGGCGGCACTGCGACGGGCAGCGCGCGGACCGCGAAACTGGCCGGACTGAGGGCGCGCCTGTTCGGCGGCGACCCCCGGGCGCTGTCGCTGATCGTCTCGGCCGAAGAGGCGCACGGCGGCCGCGATGCGATCGCCGCTTTCGTTTCCGCGTCGGGTGGAGCGCAGGCAATGGCTGACCGCGCGCTCGAAACGCGTTAAGACCGCTTTCTATATGTGCGGGATCGCAGGCATTTATCATATCGAGACGGCGAAGCCGGTCGATCCCTCGCGCCTGCGCGCGATGCTCCACCCGATGGCGCATCGCGGCCCCGACGGCAGCGGCACCTGGACCGCGCCCGGCGTCGGTTTCGGCCATCTGCGCCTGTCGATCATCGATATCGCGGGCAGCCCGCAGCCGATGGCGAGCGACGACGAGATCGTCACCATCACCTACAACGGCGAAATCTATAATTTCCGCGAGCTGCGCGCCGAGCTGGAAGATCGCGGCCACCGCTTCCGCACCAGCGGCGATACCGAGGTGATCCTCGCGGCCTGGCGGCAGTGGGGCGTCGAATGCCTGGCGCGCCTGAACGGCATGTTCGCCTTCGCGATCCACGACCATGCGCGCGGCTGCCTGTTCCTCGCGCGCGACCGGCTGGGGGTGAAGCCGCTCCATCATGTCCGGCTGTCCGACGGTTCGCTTGCCTTTGCGTCGGAACTGAAGGGGTTGCTGCGCCATCCGTTGCTGCGGCAAGAGCCCAATCTTGCGGCGGTCGAGGACTTCCTCGCGCTGGGCTATGTCCCCGATGACAATTGCATCGTCGCGGGGGTCGAGAAATTGCCCGCGGGGCATTTTCTCCTCCTCGAACGCAGCAAGCCCTTTCCCGCGCCGCAGCGCTGGTGGGCGCCCGATTTTTCGAAGCGCGTCCGCGTCGGCGAGGCCGAGGCGGCCGAGCATCTCGTCCACCTGATGCGCGCCGCGGTCACCGACCGCATGGTGTCCGACGTGCCATTGGGCGCCTTCCTGTCGGGCGGCGTCGACAGCAGCGCGGTCGTCGCGCTGATGGCGGAGGCGAGCGCAAAGGCGGTCAAGACCTGCACGATCGGCTTCGACCAGGCGGCGCTCGACGAGACCGCTTATGCGCAAGCGATCGCCGAACGCTTCGCGACCGACCATCGGACGCGCACCGTCGCCGCCGCCGATTTCGCGCTCGTCGACAGGATCGCCGACATGTTCGACGAACCCTTCGCCGACGCCAGCGCGCTGCCGACCTACCGCGTCTGCGAACTCGCACGCGAGCAGGTCACGGTCGCGCTCTCGGGCGACGGCGCCGACGAGGCGTTCGCGGGATACCGCCGCCTCGTCTTCCAGCATCAGGAGGAGCGGCTGCGCGGCCTGATCCCTGGCGTGCTGCGGCGCGGCCTGCTCGGCCCGCTGTCGCGCGTCTGGCCGCAGATGGACTGGGCGCCGCGCCCGCTGCGCGCGCGCGCGACGCTCGCCGGTCTGTCGAAGGGCGGGATCGAGGCTTATGCCGAGGCGGTCGGCGTGACCGGTCCCGCGCAGCGCGCGCGGCTCTACAACGACGCCGCGATCCATGCGCTCGGCGACCATATCGCCGAAGCGCGCTACTGGAAGGCGATGAGCGAGGCGCCGGCGCGCGAGGCGCTCGACCGGGCGCAATATGCCGACCTGATGATCTGGCTGCCCGGCGACATCCTCACCAAGACCGACCGGATGAGCATGGCGGTCAGCCTCGAGGCGCGCGAGCCGTTGCTCGACTATCGCCTGATCGAATTCGCCGCAAGCCTGCCGGCGTCGATGCGCGTCAAGGGCGGGACGGGCAAGGCGATCCTGAAGCAGGCGATGGAACGCTATCTGCCGCACGACATCCTCTACCGGCCGAAGATGGGCTTCGTCACGCCAGTCACGCAATGGTTCCGCGGACCGCTCGCACCGCAGGCAAAGGCGCTCGCGACCTCGGCGACGCTCGCGCGGTCGGGCTGGTTCGACATGGCCGAGATCGAACGTGTCGTCGCCGCGCACCAGTCGGGCCGCCGCGATCATGGCCGGCTGATCTGGCAATTCTTCATGCTCGAAAAGTCGCTGGCGAAGCTGTTCGGTATCTGAACGCGCTGGCGTCTCGGTTGGGCGTTCCTCCCATCGTCACCCCGGACTCGATCCGGGGTCCATTCGAGCTCGCGCCTCAAACATGGATCCCGGATCGAGCCTGTCCTGAGCTTGTCGAAGGGTCCGGGATGACGAAGTTACAGACTTCGCGCTTAGACGAATTGCCACCTCCTCTTAACGCTTCGATGCTAGGATAACCGGCGATGACGGTCCATCCAGCCTTTCCGGTCACTGCCACCGCAGCCGGGGATTCGGCGGCGCTCGCGGTGCGCATCGTCGACCCGCTGGCGCTGTCCGACGACCTCGCTGCAGCGTGGGACGGGTTGGCGGACGAGGCGAGCGAGCCCAATCCCTTCGTCGAACGCTGGTGCCTGCAACCGGCGCTGCACCTGCTCGACCCCGCGCGCGAAGCGCGGCTGGTGATGGTGATGGGCGAGCGCGACGGTCCCCTGATCGGCGTGATGCCGCTTGCGTCGGCGGTCAAATATGGCCCCCTGCCGCTGCGCCACGTCACCGGCTGGGCGCATCCCAACCATTTCCACGGGGCGCCGCTGGTGCGCGCGGGGATGGAGCATCTTTTCTGGTCGATCCTGCTCGGCTGGTGCGATGCGGCGGGCTGGGCGCACACGCTGATCCATGTGCCGCGTCTGACCGAGGACGGGCCGCTGCACCGCGCGCTCGCCGACGTGTCGCGCGATCGCGGCGCGGCGGCGGAGATCGTCCACCGCGAGGAGCGCGCGCTGCTCGAAAGCGACCTTTCGCCCGAAGCCTATTGGGACTCGGCGGTGCGCGCGAAAAAGCGCAAGGAACTGCGCCGGCAGGCCAACCGTCTCGGCGAGGAAGGGCGCGTCTCCTTTCGCCGCTGGACGGGCGACGAGCCGGTCGAGCAATGGATTGGCGCGTTCCTCGACCTCGAGGCGCGCGGATGGAAGGGCCGGGCGGGCTCGGCGCTCGCCAGCCACGGCGATACCGAGGCGTGGTTCCGCGCGATCCTCACCGCGGCCGCGGCGGCGGGCAAGCTCGATATGCGCGCGCTGGTGCTGAACGACCGGCCGCTCGCGATGCTCGTCAACTTCCTCAGCGTCCCCGGCGCCTTCTCCTTCAAGACCGCGTTCGACGAGGATTATGCCCGCTTCTCGCCGGGCGTCCTGCTCCAGCAGGCGAACCTCGACCTGCTGGGCGATCCGCGCATCGCGTGGGTGGACAGCTGTGCGGCGCCCGATCACCCGATGATCGACAGCGTCTGGCGCGAACGGCGGCATCTCGTCTGGGTCAACGCGCCACTCGGTGGTAGCGGCGACCGGTTGCGCTTTCGCGCGCTCGCGCAGGCGGAAAGGATCTGGCGCCGTTGGAAGCGCCCCGCATCGAAGGTAGAAGACCAGGCATGACCGGCCAGACCATCATCGACCAGCCCACCAGCGACCAGCCCGTTTTCGCGGCGGAAACGCTTGCGCGGATGGAGGCGCTGTACCCGTCGCAAGCGGGGCTGCTGCACCACCGTCTGCCCGATCACCGGCTGCTGTCGCTCGACGCGCTTGCGGCGCTCGGCGAGAATCTGCCCGCGGGCCAGGTCGAATATAATCCGGGCGATGTGCCGATCGGGATCGCGCCCGAGGATGTGCCGTCGAACGGCCTGTCGATCGGTGAGACAATCCGTACCATCGACACCAACCGAAGCTGGGCGGTACTCAAGAATATCGAGACGGTGCCCGACTATCGTGCGCTGCTGATGGACCTGCTCGGCGAACTGGCGCCGGTGGTCGAGCCGCGCACCGGCGCGATGCTGACGCCGCAGGGCTTCGTCTTCATCTCGTCGCCGGGATCGATCACGCCGTTCCACTTCGACCCCGAGCATAATATCCTGCTCCAGCTGCGCGGGGCCAAGGTGATGCACGTCTGGCCCTCGGGCGACGAACGCTTCGCGCATCGCACCCAGCATGAGCGCTATCACACCGGCGGGCATCGCAACCTGCCGTGGCAGGATGAGTATCTCGGCGCCGCGCAGCAGGTGCCGCTCGGCCCCGGCGACGCGGTGCTGATGCCGGTGATGGCGCCGCATTTCGTCGCCAATGGCGACGCGCCCTCGATCTCGCTGTCGATCACCTGGCGCAGCGAATGGAGCTACCGCGAGTCCGAGGCGCACGCCGCCAACGCCGCGCTCCGCCGCATCGGCCTCGACCCGAAGATGCCGCCGCGCTGGCCGAGTTATGCGTGGGCCAAGACCGTCGGCTGGCGCGTCGCGCGAAAGCTGCGCATTGTGAACTAATTCCCGATTGCCTCGAAATTCCGGGGGCTTATTGTTCGGCCGCAGGGAATGGGGGAATGATGAGGGCATTGGAGTGCATGCTGCTTGCGCTTGCGGCAGCGATCATCCGTCCGGCGACGGCCGCCGCGCAGACGACGGCGGCCATACCTCCGGCACGGATCTCTACCGAGGAACTGGCGCGGCTTCCGGAAATATCGAACGCGGCCTTGTCACCCGATGGCAAGTCGATCGCCTTTCTCGGCCGGATCAAGGGTCGGCAGGCAATCCTGTATCGGGCCGTCGACCAGGAGGCGATGTCGCGCGTCGACCTGCCCGAAAAGGTCGATTTTCGCTGGCTGCGGTGGGCGGGCAACGACAAGCTTCTGATCAGTATCGAACGCAGCTCGCGCTTCATGAATGTCGATGTGCGCCAGACGGTGTTGTTGCTCCACGACTTCGCCACGAAGACCAACAAGGCGCTCGGACGGGTCGGGCGTTCGCTGGAGGGTGACGACGTGCTCTTCATCGATCCCGACGGCCATTATCTGCTTCTGTCCATGCAGTCGGACATGTTCGATTATCCGTCGGTCTTTCGCGTGTCCCTTCCCGACGGGGCGATGACCGAACTCATCCGGCGGCGTGCGCCGATCTGGGAATGGTATGCCGACGATACCGGTATCGTCCGCGCCGGCGTCGGTTTCGAGGCCGGCAAGCTCAAATTCTACTACCGGCGCTCGGACGGCGAGAAATTCGATCTGATCGCGGCGGTGAAGCCGAGCGACGAGAACGCCTATTTCCAGATCGCAAAGATCGTCACGGGATCGGACGAAGGCTATGCGCTCAGCGACAAAAATGGCCGGCAGGCATTGTATCGCTTCAACTATCGCACACGCGAACTCGGCGAGCTGGTCTATGGCAACGACCGTTACGACATCGACGATTATTGGCTGAACCTTGGTGGAACCGCGCTCGAGGGCGTGTCCTATACCGACGATCGCGATCGGGTCGAATGGTTCGATCCAGTGAACAAGAAGCTGCAGGGGCAGCTCGATCGGGCCATTCCCGGCCGCGAGGCGTGGGTTGCGTCGCGGAGTCGCGACGGCAAGCAGATGCTGGTCCTCGCGACAGCCCCCGACGAACCGGGCCTATATTATTTCCTCGACCGCACCGCCGGTCAGATGTCTCCGATCGCCGCGATGCAGCGGGCGCTCGACCCGGAACGGCTCGCGGTGACCAGGGCGGTGCATTACGCTGCGCGCGACGGAACCGACATCCCCGCCTATCTGACGCTGCCGAAGGGGCGCGCGGCGAAGGGTCTTCCTCTGATCGTCTATCCGCACGGCGGCCCCTATGGGGTGCGCGACAAGCTCGAATATGATCCGCAGGTCCAGTTTTTCGCGAACCGCGGCTATGCGGTGCTCCAGCCCAATTTCCGCGGATCGGGCGGTTATGGCACTGCGTTCGGCGATGCCGGCATCGGCCAGATCGGGCGCAAGATGCAGGACGATCTCGACGACGGGATGGACTGGCTGGTCAAGGAGGGCATCGTCGACAAGGGTCGGGTGTGCATCGTCGGGGCCTCCTATGGCGGCTATGCCGCGATGTGGGGCGCGATCCGCAATCCCGAACGCTATCGCTGCGCGGCGAGCCTGGCGGGGGTTGCCGATTTGAAGGCCATGCTCAAATATAACCGGCGCTATCTCGACAAGGAGGCGGGCAAGCGCTGGCGCGCCCGCGTCACCGGCGAACCCGAATTCGATCTCGCTTCGGTTTCGCCGACGCAGCAGGCCGCGCGCCTGCAGCGGCCGTTGCTGATCGCGCATGGCGAGGATGATGGCACGGTCCCGATCGGCCAGTCGCAGAATCTGATCGCGGCGCTGAAGGCCGCAGGGAACAGCAATTTCGAATATGTCGCCTATAAGGAAGAGGGCCACGGATTCTCGAATCCGGTGAACCTGAAAGACTGGTTCGACCGCCTCGATGCCTTCCTCGCGAAGCACAATCCGGCCGGATGACAGATTGCTTTCAATTGCCGTCATTTGGCGTTATGGGCCCGCATCCTGATATTTCGAGCCCATAGAGGATAGATGGCGAAAGAAGAACTTCTGGAAATGCGCGGCCAGGTGGTCGAACTGCTGCCCAACGCGATGTTTCGCGTCAAACTCGAAAATGACCACGAGATTCTCGGCCACACGGCCGGCAAGATGCGCAAGAATCGCATCCGCGTTCTGGTGGGCGACGAAGTGCTCGTCGAACTCACCCCCTATGACCTGACCAAGGGTCGGATCACCTATCGCTTCAAGTGAGCGGCGCGGCGACCTCTCCCGCGCTGGTACTGGCATCGACCTCACCGCGCCGGCGCGAACTGCTGGCGCGGATCGGCCTGACGCCGGCGCGCATCGCGGCCCCTGAAATCGACGAGACCCCGCTGAAGGGCGAGCTCCCGCGCGCCTATGTCGCGCGGCTCGCCGAAGCGAAGGCGCTCGCGGTCGAACGCGCGGCGGGCGAGGTGGTGCTCGCGGGCGACACGACCGTCGCGGTCGGCCGCCGCATCCTCGAAAAGCCCGCCGACGAAGCCGATCTGCGCCGGATGCTGGCGCTGTTGTCGGGCCGCCGGCACCATGTCTGGTCGGGCGTGTGCGTCGTCGGCGCCGACGGCAAGCCGCGCGTCCGGGTTGCCGACACGATCGTCGCCTTCAAGGCGCTGAGCGCGGCCGAGATCGACTGGTATGTCGACAGCGGCGAGGGGATGGGCAAGGCGGGCGGCTATGCCATCCAGGGCAAGGCCGAGGTCTTCGTGCGTTTCCTGTCGGGCAGCCATTCGAACGTCGTCGGCCTGCCGCTGTTCGAGACGCGGTCGCTGTTGGCCGCCGCCGGGGTGCCGCTTGGCTGAGTGGCTGTACGAGGACGGCATCGGCGAGCGCCGCGCCGCGCTCGTCGAGGACGGAGAGATCTTCGAAGCGCGGATCGAGCGCGACGGCGAAGGGCCGCGCGTCGGCGCGGTCGTTCAGGCGCGGCTGGTCGAGGCGGGGAGGGGCGCGCGCGTCACGCTCGACCTGCCGGGCGAACCGCAGGCGACGCTGGCGTCGGTCCCGCCCGGAACCTCGATCGGCGCGCGCCTCAACGTCGAGATCGTTCGGATGGCGCTCAGCGAACGCGGGCGCGACAAGCCGGCGCGGGCGCGTATCACCGATGCGGCGCCGACCGATGGGCCCGACCTGCGCGCCCGGATCGCGGCGAGCGGATGGCCCGTTGCCGAAGTGTCGCAAACCGGTCCCGACCGGCTGGAGGAGGCGGGCTGGTCCGAACTGATCGACCGGGTCCGCACCGGCCACGTCCCCTTTCCGGGCGGCGCGCTGTGGGTCGATGCGACGCCTGCGATGCTGTTGATCGACATCGACGGCGAGGGCGATGCATTTGTGCTGGCGAAGGCGGGGGGCGCCGCGGCGCTGCGCCTCGTCCGCTGCTGCGATGTCGGCGGATCGATCGGCATCGATTTCCCGTCGCTCGCCGGCCGCGCCGAGCGGCAGGCGATTGACGCGCTGGTCGACGAACTATTGCCGCAGCCTTTCGAGCGTACCGCGATCAACGGCTTCGGCTTTCTGCAGATCATCCGCCGCCGCGAACGGCCGTCGCTGATCGAGCAGGTGCGATTCGATCCCGTCGCGACCGACGCCGCGCTGCTGCTGCGCCAGGCCGAACGCGCGCGGGGCGTCGGCGCGCTGCAACTCGCCGCGCGCCCCGCCGTGGCCGACCATATCGCCGCGCACCCGCAATGGATCGCCGAGCTGCAACGCCGCACCGGTCGCCCGGTCGAGCTGGCGCGCGACGTTCAGGTGAAAGGAGTCGGCCATGCCCAGTGAAACCCCCGCAAAATCCGGCAAATGCCCGCTCTGCGGCAAGCCGCGCGTCCAGCAATATCGCCCCTTCTGCAGCCGCGGCTGCCGCGACCGCGATCTCAACCAATGGTTCGACGAGGGCTATCGCGTTCCCGCGCACGAGGGGCCCGACGGCAATACCGACGACGGGAAATTCGGCGGCGACTGAGGCGCGATTTTAGCCAAGAAAGTCACTGGACAGGACGAAACACCCTGCCTATAGCCGCCGCTCGCCTGCACGGCCGACCGGCCGAAGCGGTGCTGCCCGGGTAGCTCAGTTGGTAGAGCATGCGACTGAAAATCGCAGTGTCGGCGGTTCGACCCCGTCCCCGGGCACCATATCTCCCAGACCGATTTCAGGCCACCGGCGCGGTGGCGATTCAGACGATCGACAGCGCGAACAGCAGCGATGCGGCAAAGCTCGTCAGCGACGCCAGCAGTACCGGCACCGCCGCGCGCCAGCCCATCTCGAGCAGCAGCTCCAGCCGCGTCCGCATCGCGGTCGCCGTCACCGCGAGCAGCAGCAGCGCCTTCGACCCGGTGAGCGCGGCGGCGCGCATCGCTTCGGGGATCGGCGCCACGCTGTTCAGCGTCACCATCGCAAAGAAGGCCGTGATGAACCAGGGCAGGGCAAGGCGCCGCCAGATGCGCGTGTCGCCACCGCCCTCGGGCTTCAGCAGCAGCCCGACGAGCGCGACGACCGGCGCGAGCAGCGCCACGCGCGCGAGCTTGACGATCGTGGCGCTCGCTCCCGCCGCGTCGGAAAAGGCATAGCCGCCGCCGATCGCCTGCGCGACGTCGTGGATCGACGCGCCGATCAGGAAGCCCGCCTGCTTGTCGGTGAGGCCGAGTTCGCCCGCGAGCAACGGATAGATCGTCATCGCAAGCGCGCTCGCCAGCGAAACGCCGACCAGGGTCAGCGCGAACTGCGCCTGCGACAGCCGGTTCTTCCCGATCACGCCATAGAGCGCGAGCGCCGCGCTCGCGCCGCAGATCGCGGTCGCGCCGCCCGCCAGCAATCCGGCGTAGGGCGTCTGCCCCGACAGCCGCGCGCCCAGGAACCCGGCGCCCATCGTCAGCGTCATGATCACGATCAGCGCCGCGAACGGCACCGGCCCCAGCACCGCGATCTGGCCGAAGGTGACCTGCAGCCCCAGCACGACGATGCCGATGCGCAGGAAGGTACGCGACGCGAAATCGAGCCCGCGGTGCGTCACCGCGTTCGCCGAGACGAAGTTGAGCGACAGCCCGACAAGCAGCCCGAGCAGGATGATCGGAAAACCATAATGGTCGGACAGCCACGCCGCCGCCGCCGATCCCGCCGCGCAGGCGGCGAGACCCGGAAACAGGCTGCCTTTCGGCGCGGTTCCCGCCTTGACCTGCGCCAGGTGCAACTCGCCGAACAGGTCGCCGCCGCTCGGCAGGTCGTTCCAGTGCGCGTGCCGCATCGAGGTGCCGACGTTTCTGTCTAACGTTGTCATAGGATCGCGCCATATCGCGAGGCGAGGGAAGGGCGCAAGGCTTCTCTTGCGGTGCGCGGCGCGACGCGCCAAAGCAGACAGCGATGGTCAATCGGCGGGACGGGGAGATGCGCGGCCGTGACAGGGACTTGCCAGCCGGGGACGGAGCGTTTGCGCGGATGACCCGGGCGACGATCAAGGATGTCTCGCGCGTCGCGGGGGTGTCGATCAAGACGGTGTCGCGCGTCCTCAACAAGGAACGCTATGTCAGCGACGACATGCGGCAAAAGGTCGAGGAGGCGGTCGCACGGCTCAACTACCATCCCAGCCTCGCCGCGCGCACGCTCGCGGGGCGGCGTTCGTTCCAGATCGGGCTGATCCACGACAACCCCAGCCCCTATTATATCTTCAACATGCAGGCCGGGGTCGGGCAACGGTGCCGCGAGGCCGATTTTCGCATGATCGTCCAGCCGTGCGACATCAACTCGCCCGGCCTCGTCGACGATATCGGCGCGCTGATCGATCAGGCGCAGCTCGACGGTATCATCATGACCCCGCCGGTCACCGACGTCGGCACCGCGCTCGCCGAGCTATTCCGGCGCAAGATCCCCGTCGTCCGCGTCCAGCCGGGCACCGACCTCACTGCGACCTCGGCGGTTTACATCGACAATGTGCAGGCGGCCGACGACATGACCGCCTATCTCATCTCGCTCGGCCATCGGCGCATCGGGCTCGTCACCGGGCACGCCAATTATTTCGCCAGCGGCCAGCGGCTGACCGGCTACCGGCAGGCGCTGCAACGCGCGGGCATCGGCTTCGACGCGTCGCTCGTCTTTCCCGGCCAGTTCGATTTCCAGTCGGGCGCCGCGGCGGCGGAGGCGCTGCTCGCGCTCGACGAGCCGCCGACCGCGATCTTTGCGAGCAGCGACGACATGGCGGCGGGCGTCCTCGCGGCGGCGCACCGCATCGGCATATCGGTGCCCGACCAGCTTTCGGTCGCGGGCTTCGACGACACCGACCTCGCGCAGGTCGTCTGGCCCGCGCTGACGACGATCCGCCAGCCGATCCGCGACTTGGGCTACGCCGCCGCCGACCTGCTGCTCGAATTCGGCGAGACGATCGAGCGCCGGCAATTGCCGCACGAACTGATCGTCCGCGGATCGACCGCGCCGCCGCGGCCAATGGATCCCGGATCAAGTCGGGGATGACGAAGGCCTGAAAACGACCGGAAGCTGACCTATCTTTCATCGTCACCCCGGACTTGATCCGGGGCCTGCCTTGTCTTTTCATCCGAGGCCCGAAGAGGAAAGGCGGATCCCGGGTCAAGCCCGGGATGACGACTGACGTGGCGACGGCTCCCCCCCCTTCCCGCCACCATCGAAAAAACCGGCTATCAATCCGGCTATGACAACGTTATCTCATCAGCCAAACAGATTCGGGGAGAGACGATCTTGGCGCAAATCGCCGACAAACGCCGCTGGCTCGTGGTGGGGCTCGTCTTCGTCGCGATCGTCCTCAACTATGTCGACCGCCAAATCCTCGCGCTGCTCAAGCCGACCTTGCAGGCCGAATTCGACTGGACCGACCGCGATTACAGCCACATGGCCTCGGCGTTCCAGTTCGCCGCAGCGCTCGCTTTCCTTGGTACCGGCTGGTTCATCGACAAGGTCGGCTTGCGCCGCGGCTTCGCGATCGGGGTCGGCGTGTGGAGCCTCGCGGGCATGGCGCACGCCTTCGCGTCGACCGTCGCGGGCTTCGTCACCTCGCGCGCCGTGCTCGGCGCCGCCGAATCGATCGGCACCCCGGCCGCGGTGAAGACCGCCGCCACCTATTTCAACGCGAAGGAGCGCAGCTTCGTCCTCGGGCTCGGCGGCATCGCCCCCAATGTCGGTGCGATCCTCACGCCTTTGCTCATCCCCCTGATGGCGATGATGTGGGGCTGGCAGGCGACCTTCCTGATCGCGGGCGGGCTCGGGCTCGTCTGGGTCGTCGTCTGGCTGATGGTGCGCATCCCCGAACAGCCGAACGCCGCGCGCGACGCCGCCGCGCCGAAGATCGCGTGGGCCAGCCTGCTCCGCGACCGCCGCCAATGGGCGGTGATCCTGGGGAAGGCGCTCACCGACCAAGTCTGGTGGTTCCTGCTCTTCTTCATGCCCGACCTGTTCCACCGCGTCTTCGGCCTGACGCAGGGCACGCTCGGTCTTCCCGTCGCCTTCGTCTATTTCATGGCGGCATTGGGCGGCATCACCGGCGGCTATCTGCCGTCGTACCTGATGGGCCGCCGCGGCTGGAGCGTGAACGCCGCGCGCAAGACGACGATGCTCATCTACGCGTTGCTCATCCTGCCGGTGCCCTTGCTCGTCGGCGTCGACAGCGCGTGGGTCGCGGCGATGATCCTCGGCCTCGCGCTCTTCGCGCATCAGGGCTTCTCGACCAATCTCTTCGGGCTCACCACCGACGTCTTCCCCGCGCGGATCGTCGGCTCGGCGATCGGCATCGGCGCTTTTGCGGGCAATCTCTCGGGCATGGCGATGATCGAGTTCGCGGGCTGGTCGCTCGACACGGGCAGGGGGTATCTGCCGATGATGCTCGTCTGCGCCGTCACCTACCTTGTCGCGCTCGCGGCGATCCATCTGATCCTGCCGCGCATCGTCGCGGTCGATGAAGAGGAGGATGGCGAGGTGCAGGTGCTGGCGCATTGATCGGAATGCTGGCGCGTATTTTATGTTCCCCGGCGAAAGCCGGGGCCCATCTCCTGCCGCTGAATGGACCCCGGCTTTCGTCAGGGAACACGAAGGGCGAAATTTAACGAACCGCAAAACCGCATACGAAACCCGCTTCCCTCGACCTGACTTATGGAGTATATGACAGCGATGTCAGACCATCTTCCCGCTCCCGCCAACGTGACCCTCGCCGGTCATGAAGTCTCCCCCATCGCCTGGGGCATGTGGCGCTTCGCCGGCGTCAATATTTCGACTGCCCGCGCGCGCATCGACGCCGCGTTCGAGGCGGGCGTCACTTTGTTCGACACCGCCGACATCTACGGCTGCGACACCCCCGGCGGTTTCGGTTCGGCCGAGGCGCTGCTCGGCGAAGTCTTCGCCGAAGCCCCCGACTTGCGTGAAAAAATGGTGCTCGCGACCAAGGGCGGGATCATCCTCGGCGTCCCCTACGACAGCAGCGCAACTTATCTGACCTCCGCCATCGACATCTCGCTGAAACGCCTGCGCACCGACCATGTCGAGCTGTGGCAGATCCACCGCCCGGACCTGCTCAGCCACCCGCAGGAAATCGCGCGGACCCTCGAGGAAGCGCATCGCGCGGGCAAGATCGGCGCGATCGGCGTGTCGAACTTCACGCCGTCGCAAACCGAGGCGCTCGCCAAATTCTTGCCCGTTCCGGTGGTCAGCCATCAGAGCGAATTTTCGCCGCTTCACCTGAACCCGCTCTTCGACGGCATCTTCGATCAGTCGATGGCCGAGGGCATGAGCTTCCTCGCCTGGTCGCCGCTCGGCGGCGGCCGGCTCGGCGATCCGGAGGGCGAGCGCACGCGCGCAGTCGCCGGACTGCTCGACGCGAAGGCCGCGGAGTATGGCGTCTCGCGCGCCGCCGCGACCTACAGCTGGGTGATGGCGCATCCCGCGCGCCCGATCCCGATCGTCGGCACGCAGAATGTCGAGCGAATCAAGGAAATTCCGCAGGCCTTCGCCCCGCGCTGGACGCGCGCCGAGTGGTACGCGGTGCTGCAAACATCGATGGGGGAGAATCTGCCATGACCGACCGCAGTTGCGAAGTCAGCTGGTTTTCGGCGCTCTGCGACGACGACTATGAATTCCTCGGCGTTCCCGACCCGATGCTCAAATCGAGCTGGGAGCATTGCCGTGATATCGTGATGCAGGCCGATGCCCAGGGCTTCGACAATATCCTGCTGCCGTCGGGTTATGCGCTCGGCATCGACACCACCGCTTTCGCCGCGGCGATCGCGACGATGGTGAAGCGCATCCGCCTCTTGATGGCGGTTCGCATCGGCGAAAGCTGGCCGCCGCAGCTCGCGCGCCAGATCGCAACGATCGACCAGATCCTCGGCGGCCGGCTGACCGTCAACATCATCTCGTCGGACATGCCGGGCGAGACGATGGACTCCGAACCGCGCTACCGCCGCACGGTCGAGGCGATGCACATATTGAAGACGCTGCTCAATGGCGAAGCGCTCGACCATGACGGCGAGTTCTGGAAGCTGCAACTCGAACCGCCACGCGTCGGCACCGTGTCGGGCAAGGCGCCGCCGCTCTACTTCGGTGGCCTGTCTCCGGCCGCGCGCGACGCCGCCGCGAAGGGCTGCGACGTCTTCCTGATGTGGCCCGATCGCGAGGAGGTGGTGAAGGCGATCATCGCCGACATGACCCAGCGCGCCGCCGCGTACGGCCGCACCCTCAAATTCGGCTACCGCGCGCACATGATCGTGCGCGACACCGAAAGCGAAGCGCGCGCCGCCGCCGACCGGCTGCTCTCGAAACTCGACGCCGCGAAGGGCGCCGAGATCAAGGCGAAGTCGCTCGATTCGCAGTCGTTCGGCGTCAACGCGCAGGTCGCCTTGCGCGAAGCGGCGTCCGACGACGGCTATGTCGAGGATAATCTATGGACCGGCGTCGGCCGCGCCCGCTCGGGCTGCG
Organism: Sphingopyxis sp. H073; assembly: GCF_001468395.1. Lineage (GTDB taxonomy): Bacteria > Pseudomonadota > Alphaproteobacteria > Sphingomonadales > Sphingomonadaceae > Sphingopyxis. The sequence goes on from NZ_LNSG01000007.1 coordinate 121,018, forward strand.
GCGCCGCGATCGTCGGCGACCCCGACCAGGTGCTCGCGAAGCTGAACCGCTATCAGGACATGGGCATCGAGGCGTTTATCCTCTCGGGCTACCCGCACGCCGCCGAAGCCGACCTCTTCGCGCGCCATGTGCTGCCGAAGATGAACCACGGTCCGCTGGTGCTCTGACCCGTCCGAATTGAAAGCTGCGTGCCCCCGCGAAGGCGGGGGCCCATCTCCGGTCCGCGCGAAATGGAACCGGCGGAAGATGGATCCCCGCCTTCGCGGGGACGCGGATAAGTGGTGATGCGCGGCAACCAAACCCCGCCACCCCGGACTTGATCCGGGGTCCACGAGAGCTAGCACCGCGATCGAAGTCATGGATCCCGGATCAAGTCCGGGATGACGATGGCGGGAGGAGGATGCCCCGCCCCCACGTTTGAGACGTAGGAGAGAAGGGGACGGGGCGAGCGCGCTTAAGCAGGAAACGGATTGCGGGCGGGTGAACGGAGCGGCTTGCCCCTTCTCCCGGCGATTGCGAAGCTCGACTTTGGAAACTACGCCCTCCTCTTGGGGAGAATGAAATGTTCAAACGACTCTTTGGGAAACGGCCTGCTGAACAGGCGCCACCAACTGCCGATGCGGAGCCAGAAATTAAGGTCTCTCTGATCAGCATTGGCGGTGCTCCAGAACTTGATTTTCTTTTTATCAGGCCGAAGCCGATAGATGTGGTTCGCGCGCTGGAAGGCTGGACGTGGATTGGCCTTGAGGGTCTGACTGTGGTTGCTGTCTCGGCGTTTGGCGAGACTTTCTTTCAGACCGACAGCCAAGAGATTCTCTATCTGGACACAATTGAGGGTCGAATTGTCGCCATCGCGCCCAGCCTGTCCGCCTTCACTGCTGACCTTCAGGAGGTGGAGAAGCGCGATCAGCTGTTGTTCGGTGGAATGGTATTAGCTGCACGAAGTCGCGGATTGGTCCTCTCGCCGGAAGAGTGCTATGACTACAGGATAGCTCCGATCCTTGGCGGCCAAATGGACGTTGAAAATATTGAAAAAATGTCCTTTGTCGTGAAACTGCACATAGCCGGGCAGATACATGAGCAGGTAAAGGATTTGCCGCCAGGAACCCGGATCAACAGCTTCAAAATTTCCGACTAAGCGGCCACTAACCCGCCCAAACCTGCGCATAGAGCATCGCCATTTCCTCGCTATCCGGCACGCGCGGATTGTTCGCAGGCGATCCCGACGCCGCCGCCTGGGCGCACATCGTCGGGACCAGTGCGTCCCAGCGCGCCGCGTCGATGCCCCACGCCGCCGGCCCCGGGACCTCGAGCTCGCGGTTGAGCGCCGCCAGTTCATCCAGCAATCGCGCCACCGCTGCCTGATCGCCCTCGGCTTCGTCCGCCACCCCCATCGCCCTTGCGCAATCGGCGTAGCGATGCAGCGCCGCGGGCGCCGACCATGCGGTTACCGCAGGCAGCAGCATCGCGTTCGACAGCCCGTGCGGGACATGGAAATGCGCGCCGATCGGCCGGCTCATCCCGTGGACCAGCGCGACCGAGCTGTTCGAAAAGGCGATCCCCGCCTGCGTCGCGCCCAGCATCATCGCCTCGCGCGCCGCCGCGTCCGTCGGGTCGCTGCACACGCGCCGCAAATTCGGCGCAATCGCGCGCATTGCGAGCAGCGCCATGCCGTCGCTGAACGGATTGGCGCGCTTCGACACATAGGCCTCGATCGCGTGTGTCAGCGAATCGATGCCGGTGTCGGCGGTCAGCCTTTTGGGCTTCGTAAACGTCAGCTCATAATCGACGAGCGCCGCGAGGGGCAGATAGGCGAGCCCCGGGCACAGCATCTTTTCGTCGGTCGCCTCGTCGGTGATGATCGTGAAGCGCGTCGCCTCCGACCCCGTGCCCGCCGTCGTCGGGATCGCGATCACCGGCAGCCCCGGCGCGTCCTGAACATGCGGCGCCTTGTAATCCGCCATCGCCCCGCCGAACCGGCCAAGCAGCGCGATCGCCTTCGCACTGTCGAGCGGACTGCCGCCGCCGAAACCGACGACGCAATCATGATCGCCGTCCCGCAGATAGGCGACCCCCGCATCGACCGACGCCACTGTCGGGTCGGGCACCGTATCGGCAAACACCCGCGCCGCGATTCCTGCTGCCGCCAGCCCGTCGGTCAGCTCGGCGACACGCCCGCTGCTCACCAGATATCGGTCCGTCACGATCAGCGGCCGCGACAGCCCCAGCGCCGCCAGCACCTCGGGCAATTGCTTCGACGCCCCACCGCCGATGCGCAGGATGCGGGGCAGGGCGATGCTTGCGATACTCAACTCACCATCTCCTCGCGGATCGACCTCCGCGCCAGCCAGAACAGTCCCGACGCCACCGCGCCGAACAGGATGAAGATCATCAACGACCAGCGTACGCCTTCGGCCGACCCTAGCCCCATCGGGCCGCTGATGAAATCGCTGACCGCACCGACGCCCAGCGGTCCCAAACCCAGCCCGATCAGATTGATGATGAACAGCAGCACCGCCGACGCCGTCGCGCGGGTCTGCGGCTGCACCAGCCCCTGCACCGCGGCATAGCCCGGCCCGTACCACATCGTGTTCAGCACCGGCGGAAAGGCAAACATGATCAGCGCGAAAACCGCGGAGTCCGAGAGCAGGCCGGCGATGTAGAAAGGAATACCAATCAAGGTCGAAACCGCGGGGATCGCGACATAGAAGCGCAAGTCGCGCGCGCCATATTTGTCGGCGAGATAGCCGCCCATCCACGTCCCGACCGCCCCGGTCAGCCCCAGCACGATCCCCAGCGCAACGCCGAGAAAGCCCGTCAGCCCGAGCCCGAAATCGTCGGCGATCACGGTTAGCTCGGCCGCATGGTTGCGGAAAAAGAAGGGTGCCAGAAACGCCGCGGCGCCATAGCCGATGAACGCCTTGATCGCGGCAGCAAAGGCGATCAGCCAGAAGGTGCGTTTGCCGCGAATTTCGGCCATCGCGGTCTTGAAGTCGGGCCGCGCGGCCTTCAGCGCAGCCAGGTCGACATTCATCTGCCGCCGCGGCTCGCGCAAGGTCGTCCACGCAACAAGCGCCATTAACAGCCCCGGCAGTCCCGCAAACAGAAACGCCGTTCGCCAGCCATAGGCATCGGCGATCAGTCCGCCGAGCGCGAGCCCCAGCAACCCGCCGAGCGGCGTCCCGAGTGCGTAGAAGGCGAGCGCCGACGCGCGCTTCTCGCGCGGTGTGTAATCCGTGATCAGTGAATGCGCGGGCGGCGTGCACCCCGCTTCGCCGATCCCCACCCCGACGCGGCACGCGACGAGTTGCACGAAATTCTGCGCATAGCCGCACGCCAGCGTGAACAGGCTCCACAGCCCCGCCGCCACCGCGATGATCCGCGGCCTGTGCCCCGTCTCGGCATAGCGCGCGATCGGGATGCCGAGCACGGTATAGAACAGCGCGAAGGCGAGGCCGGTCATCACCCCCAGCTGCCAGTCGGCGAGGCCGAGGTCGTGCTTGATCGGTTCGGCGAGGATCGCGACGATCTGCCGGTCGAGGAAATTGAGGATATAGATGACGAGCAGCACGCTCAGCGCGTAGCGGCGATATGCTTTCGACACCGGCGCGATGGCGGGCGGGGCGGGGGCTTCGGCGGTCATCTCATCCTCTCACTCTTCTTCTTTTCTTCGTCACCCCGGACTTGATCCGGGGTCGATCTGCCCTCGTCACGTCCCAATGGATGCCGGATCAAGTCCGGCATGACGAGGTTAGGCAACACGCAATTGACTCCCACCCCCGGCACGATATGACAGCGTTGTCTGAAAAGGAAGTCCATGCCCGAATTGCTCGTCCTCCAGTCGGTCTGGGGCCTCGACAAATGCCCCGGTTTTGACATCGACAACCGCCTCGACGACGCGCTCGAGCAAGTCGTCGCCGCGGGCTTCGACGGTGTCGGCGTCAACCTCGCCCGCACCGCGCGTACCGACGGCGTCGCGCGCGCGATGAACCCGCTCGGCCTCGCATGGGAAGGGCAGGTGCTCGTCGACGACGCTGCCCAGCTCACCCACTGGATCGGCGAGGCGCAGCGCCTCGGCGCGCACCATCTCAACGTCCAGATCGCCGGCCCGACCGCCGACTTCCGCGCCGCGCTGCACCTGATCGACAGCCTCGTAGCCGCGGCGAAGGATGCGCCGCTCCCCGTCTGGTTCGAAACCCACCGCGGCCGCCTCACCAACGATCTGCTCTTCACGTTGCGCCTGCTCGAGGAACGCCCCGGCCTGCCGCTCACCGCCGACCTTTCGCACTATCCCGTCGCGGGCGAGATGGAGCTGCCGCTTCGCCCCGACCAGCTCGCCGCGATCGAAACGATCCTGCAGGGCAGTCATAATTTTCACGGCCGCGTTTCGACGACGCATCAGGTGCAGGTCGCGATCGATGCGCCGCAGCACCAAGGCTGGCTCGACCAGCATATCGCCTGGTGGCGCCGCGGCTTCGAGCTGTGGCTCGAACAGGCGCGCGCGGGCGACGCGCTGACCTTCATGTGCGAGCTCGGCCCGCCGCCCTATGCGATCACCGCGCCCGACGGCAGCGAACTCACGAACCGCTGGGACGAAGCGCAGCGCATGCGCGACATCGTGCGCGGTCTGTGGCGCGAGGTGACGGGTAACTAACGCCGCGCCCCTGCGAAGGCAGGGGCCCATCACCGGCCCTTTCGTTGCCAAGCAGCCGGCGGCAGATAGCAGATGGGTTCGATGATGGGCCCCTGCCTTCGCAGGGGCACAGGGAAGGGCGTTTCTCACACCGCCACCGCCTCCCGCCAGCGCGCAAACGCCGCGTCAGCCTCATCGCGCGACACCCTCGGCAGAAACTCGGCATCATATCGCGCCAACCGCTTCAGATCGCTTTCCCCGAACAATCCGGCGCCCATCCCCGCCGCCAGCGCCGCGCCATAGGCGCTCGCCTCGCGCACCGCGTGTCGCCGCACCGGCCGCTGCAAGGCATCGGCCTGCAACTGCATCAGCGTATCGCTCGCCGACAGCCCGCCCGCGACGGGCAGCGCCTCGGGCACCGGCAGCGCCGCCGCGATCACCTCGGCAATCTCCCGAAAGCGAAAGGCGATCCCCGCGAGCGCCGCGCGCGCGACCTGACCCGGCCCGTCGGCAAAGCTCAGCCCCGCAATCAGCCCGCGCGCCTCGAACTTCCCGTGCGGCGCGCCCATGCCCGCGAGCGACGGCCGCACCACAACCTTTCCGGCGTCGGCCACCGAAGCCGCCGCCGCTTCGAGCGCCGCGGGCGAGGCAAACAGCCCAAGCCCCCCGCACAGCCACTCGATCATCGACCCGGTGGTGATCACCATCCCCTCGACACAGAAGCGCGGCTTCCCGCCCGCGAACGCCAGCGCCTCGGCGGGCATGCTGCTGTGGATCGTCTGGGGCACCTCGCCGGTCCCCGCCATCAGCACCCCCGACGTGCCATAGGTCGCCTTCCAGTCGCCGCGCTCCAATGCGCCATGCGCGACCATCGCGGCCTCCTGATCGGCGATCAGCGCGGTGATGGGCACCCGTGCCCCAAGCACTGCGGCGTCGCTCTCCGCAATAGCGCCCCAGCTTTCGACCTGCGCCGGAAACATCGTCGCGGGCAGCCGCTGGTACCTCAGTAACGCTGCATCCCATCCCGCGCCGTTCGCATAATCATAATAGCCCGTCAGCCATGCCGCAGAGGCGTCGGTGACATGCGTACCGCTGAGCTTGTAGATCAGCCAGCTGTCGAGCGTCCCCCATTGCAGATCGGCGGCATTGCGCCCCGATAGCGCGATCGCCGCGGGCAGCTTTGCCGACGGCACCTGCGGCCAGCCGGCAAACCCCGCCGCGCGGAGCCTTTTATATTCGTCCATCCCGCGCAAATCGCTCCACACCAGCATCGGCGCGACGGGCTCGCCGGTGGCGCGATCCCACAGCACGATGCTCGCGCGCTGCGTCGTCACCCCGATCGCCGCGACGTCGGCGATGCTGCGCCCCGCCGCAGCGAGCGCGCCGTCGATCACCGCGCGGCAGATGGTCCAGACCTCGGCGGCGTCCTGTTCGACAAGACCGGGCGCGGGAAAGCGGCTGGCGATCGGCCTTTTGTCCACCCCCAGCACTGCGCCTGCCGGATCGACCAGCATCGCGCGCGCGCCGGTGGTCCCCGCGTCGAGCGCAAGGAGGAGCTGGCCGTGGATGCTCACGTCGCCCTCTCGTCATCGTCATTGCGAGCGAAGCGAAGCAATCCAGGGTGGTATACGCCTGCTCTGGATTGCCGCGCGGCTTCGCCGCTCGCAATGACGGAGTTTTCAAGCATCCGGAATGAGATTGCCCGGGTTCATGATCCCGTCCGGATCGAGACAAGTCTTCACCCGCCGCAGCAATGCCACACCGCCGTTGCCCAGATCATGATGCAGATACGGCTTCCTCAGCCGCCCCGCGCCATGATGGTGCGCCACCCCGCCGCCATGCTTCGCGGTCGCCTCCATGATCGCGCGCCATCCCGCGAAATAGGCGGGCTCCATCTTCGCGCTGTCCTCGAAGGTCGCGGCGAAGCTGAAATAGAGGTTGATGCCCGATCGATAGACATGGCTGCTGTGCGCCGACGCGTTGATCACGCCGGGGATCGCGTTCAGCGCCGCGATGCTGTCGTCGTAGATCGCGCCGATCTCGCTCCAGCGCCCCGAAATCTCGACCGTGTCGGCGACATAGCCGCGCTCGAACATGTCGCGCCAGCTCGGCACATGGTTGCGCTTTTCGATCCACTGCTTCGCCGCCATCGGATCGCCCGCTTCGAGGCCGGCAGCGCCGCAAATCTCGTGCATCGCCGCCAGTTCGGCATCGACGCGGGCTTTCGGTCCTTCATGGACCATCAGCAGCATCGCCTTGCCGTCCCGCTCATGATCGCGGAACAGCCGCCGCACCTCGCGCCCGTCATACTGGCGCATCACCGGCGGGCGCCAGTCGGCGCGGACGATCTGGCGCTGCGCCTCGAACCCCGCGCGCATGTCGTTCGCATAGAAGATGCTGTAATCGCGGTGCGATGCCTTGGCGCGGAGCGAGAAGGTCACCCCGGTGATCACCCCCATGGTTCCTTCGGCGCCCATCAGCAGATGGCGCAGGTCGGGTCCGGCGGCGGCGCGCACCGCCTTGCCCAGCGTCACCAGCTCGCCGTTCGGTAGCACCGCCTCGATCGAATGGATGATGTCCTCGATATTGCCGTAGGCGGTCGAGAATTGCCCCGACGCGCGCGTCGCGACCCAGCCGCCGACGCTGCTGATCGCGATCGACTGCGGCCAGTGGCCGATCGTCAGCCCGTGCGCCGCGACCGCCTCCTCGGCCTCCATGCCGTTGAGCCCGGCATCGAAGCTCGCGAGCAGGTCGCCCTCGTCGATATAGCGAACCTTGCTCATCGAACTCATGTCGAGCAGGATGGCATCCGGCGTCGGCTCGATCCCGCCACAGACTCCACTGCCAAGCCCATAGGGGATCAGCGGCACGCGCTTCTCCGCAGCCAGTCGCACGACCTTCTGCACGTCCATCACCGACTGCGGCCGCACGACGCACCCCGGCGCGGGCACGGCCGCGCCGCGCCAGTCGCGCAGATGCTTGACCGCCCACTGGTCGTAGCGGCGGGCATTCAGCGCAGCGGCATCGGTCGCGACGCGGTCGGCGCCGATCGCGGCGGCAAGGGCTTCGGCAATCGAACTCACGCTATTTCTCCCTCAAAGCCCTTTGCATCCTTCCACTCCGTCGCCCCGAGCGAAGACGAGGGGCTCGTTCGGGGAAGCGGGTTGTTGGATGTCATCTCTCTGTTGCCGCGAGCAGCCTGCGGCTTTCCTCGTTGATCTGTCGGCAATGTGCGATCTCGGCCGCCGTCATGGCGTCGTCCCAGCCGAGTAACGCGCCCATCGCCTCGGCGGCGGGCGCCAATGTGGCCAGCCCCGCATCCTCGTCGAACCACGCCCGCGCGCTCCGCCGCACCCAATAATCTTCAAGGCTGGCAGCGCCCTCGTGCGTGACCGCGCGTGCGGCTTCGGCGGCGACATCACAGCCCGCGATCACGATCTCGTTTGCCTCGTCGCCATACAGCCCCGCCAGCCGCTCGGCCGCCAGCGGATCGAGTCCGGCAAGTCGCAACTCGCGAAAGCCGCCCGGCAGCGGCACCTCGGCGGTTGCACAGGGCAGGGCGCTCTTGCCCAACCGCTCGACCGCCAGATCGACGACGCGTTCGGCCATCGCGCGATAGGCGCTGAGCTTGCCCCCCGCGATCGACACCAGCCCGGTGGGCGAGGTCCAGATTTCGTCCTTGCGCGACACCTCGTTCGCTTTCTTCCCCGGCTGCGCGATCAGCGGCCGCACCCCCGACCAGAGCGAGACGATCTCGGCGTCGCGGATCGGATCGATGGCCAGCGCCGCCTCGGTCGCGCGCAGCAGATAGTCGATGTCGCCCCGCGTCGGCGCGGGCCAGTAATCGGCCCCCTCGTGGAACACATCGGTCGTCCCGATATAGGTGAACGCCGCGCGCGGCACGACGAAGATGCTGCGCTTGTCGGGCGCGCGAATGATCAGCGTCGAATGGACCGGGAGCCGCGCGCGCGACAGCACCAGATGGATCCCGCGGCTCAGCGACAGCCGGGTATCGCCTTCGCCCGTCTCGAGCCCGCGCACCGTGTCGACCCATGCGCCCGCCGCGTTCACCACCAGCTTCGCCTTGATCCGGGCGCCCAGCCCGTCGCCCAGCGTCGAGGTCGCGACCAGTCCGCCCTCGATCAGTTCCGATGCCGCCGCATGATTGACCACCACCGCGCCTGCACCCTGCGCGCTGCGGATGTTCGCGAGTACCAGCCGCGCATCGTCGGTCAGGAATTCGGGATAGATCACCGCGCCGCTCAGCCTGTCGGTGCGCAGCAACGGCTCGCGCCGTTGCAACGCCTTCAGCCCGATCACCTCATGCTTCTCGGCCTCGGGCACCCCGCCGAGTTTCTCGAAGGTCCAGAGGCCGGTCCGCAGCTTCGCGGTCATCGCCATGTTCGTCGTCGGGATCAGAAAGGGGGTCAGCCGAGTCAGGTGCGGGGCGATCCGCCGCAACACTTGCCGCTCCGACGCCGCTTCCTTGACCAGCGCGATATCGCCCTGGCCAAGATAGCGTAGCCCGCCGTGGATCATCTTCGACGACCGGCTGCTCGTCCCGCTCGCATAGTCGCGCGCCTCGACCAGCGCGACCGACAGACCGCGCATCGCCGCATCGCGTGCGATCCCGGCGCCGGTGATCCCGCCTCCAATTACCGCCAGGTCGAACGTCCGCGCTTCCAGCTCGGCAAAGACCTGTCGTCGCTGCCGCGTGTCGACCGCAGTCCCGCTCACGCCGCGACGATTCCGTCGAACAATGCGCTATCCGCCGATCCGGCACGATAGAATACCGGCGGCTGCCCGAACGGCGCCGCGACGGTGACTTCCGCGCCGCCGCCATATGTCTGGCCCGACCAGATATGCACCCACGCGGCCCCCGCGGGCAGGTAGGTCGTCCACTCGCGCTTCCCCGCCGCAATCACCGGCGCGACCAACAGGTCGGGGCCAAGCAGATAGGATGTCTGGATCGCATAGGTCTCCGCATCGTCCTCGAAATGCAGGAACAGCGGCCGCTGCACCGGCAATCCCGTCTCCGAAGCCTGCTGCGACAGTCGCCGCAGATAGGGCGCTAGATGCGCATAGATCCGCGTCATCTTCGCAAAATGCGCGAGCAGGTCGGGGTCGTCGTCATATTGCACATTCTGCCGCGGCCGGTTGCCCTCATGCGTGCGCATCATCGACGTGAACGCCGCCATCTCGGCCCAGCGCATCGCGAGCTCGGCATCGCGCACCGTGTCGAACAGGCTCGTATAACCGCCGCAATCGCTGTGATGATGGGCGTTGCCCAGCATCCCCGCCGACAGCGCGGCGCAGATCACGGTGCCGATCCCGTCGTGGCGCGAAAAATCGACCGCCTGGTCGCCCGCCCACAGCATCGGGCAATGGCCCTGCACGCCGGCGGCGCCCGATCGCATGAACACCATCATCTCGCCCGTCTGCCCGCGCCCGGCGATCCCCTTGGCATTGACCTCGCCCCACAGCGCCGGCCAGCGATTGTGCGCGGTCATCCCGCTCTCGCCATTCGCCAGCCGCACATCGACCGGCAGATATTCGCCGAAGTCGGCCATCCAGCCCGACAGCCCGAAATCGATCATCTTCTCGCCGATGATCGTATCGGCGAACCACGCCGCCGCGGCCGGGTTGGTGAAGTCGACATGCCCGCAGTCGAACTCGCCGAAATCGATGATATAGGGCTCGTCCCTGTCGGGCCGCATCACCATGAAGCCCTGCGCCGCCGCCTCGGCATAGAGCGGCCCGTCGACCGCCAGATAAGGGTTCACATAACCCAGAAAGCGAATGCCGCGTTCGCGCAGCTCGGCAATCCGCGCCGGCAGGTCGGGGTAACGCTCGGCGTTCCACTGCCAGTCCCAGAACAGCCGGTTGCCGAAGCTGGTGATGCGAAGGCCCACCCAATCCTCGCACCACAGCCCCGACACCGCGACCCCGGCCTCCTCATAGGCCTTCAGGCGCGCGAAACTGTTGTCGCCGTCCTTCAGCCCGATCACCGCGCCCTTCAGCAGCCATTCGGGCAGCGGCGGCTGGCGCCCGAAACGCGCCGACAGCGCCGACACCAGCTCGGTGAACCGCGGCCGCGCCCACAGCTCGATCTTCGCGGGAATCTCCCACACCTCGACCTCGTGGAAATCTTCATGGCGGAAATCGAACGCGGCATAGGCAAAGCTGTCGACATGCAGCGCATAACGCCGCGAACTCACATAGGTCGGCTGCGGATAATTGGTGTGGGCATAGCTGCCGCCGCCGCCCTTGCGGTGCGCCTCGACCTGCCGGAACAGCGCCGACGAGGGATCGCGGCCCACGCCCGGCTCGCTGGACCACAATGGGAAATGCCGCCCGCGCAGGTCGAAATAGGAGAATTGCTCGCCGCCCCCCCACACATGCTCGCCCGCCTCGGCGGGGACGCGCAGCCACAGCCGGTTGAGCGCCGGGTCGAGCGCGGTCAGCGCGATCGCGGCATCCTCGTCATCGCTCGATACAGTTGCTTCGAGGAGCCACGGCTTCCCCGCCGCCTCGGCGAAACGCAGCACATCGCCATCGCCCTCGACATGCGCCAGCGCGATCCGCTCGATCACCTCCTGGCTCACGTCGAAATGCCCGAGCTTCGCATGGACATGCGGCACCCCGCGCCCGACCGCGAAACAGGGCGTGCCTTCGCTGTGCGTCAGGATCGCCCGCCCGCCGAGACGGATCGCAAAACCGGTGTCGAGCGCTTCGAGCGCCATGGAGCAGGATCCTTTCGACTGTTTCCCGTCGTGCCGGGCCCGATCCGGCACCCGCCCTTTCGCTCGCGAAGACGGTCCCCGGATCGAGTCCGTGGCGACGGCTCAGGATATCGGGCCGTTGCCCGGCCAGGAAAAGCCCCCGCCGCGTTGGATAGCGACCGCGGCGGGGGCAGGAGGGTCAGAAATTCACGCGGCCCGTCACCCCGAAATAACGCTCGGCGTCGCGCGGGGTGATCTGGCGCATGAAGCTGGTACCGTTCGGGATGCGCTGGATCACGAACTGCTTGTCGGTGATATTCTTGACGATGAACGACAGGCTGTACTTGTCGTCCGACGTGCTCACGCGGATGCCGCCGTCCCAGATCGCATAGGCGCTCTGAAAGGCGTTGGGGTTCTGGTTGATGTCGAAATTGGTCTTGCTCTGATAGACGAGCGAGCTGTTCAGATCGACATTGAACCCGTCGAGGTTCAGCGGCAGGCGCCAGTCCATCGTCACGGTGCCCTTGTATTTGGGGGCAAAGGGCAGCGGCTTGCCGTTGATCGCATCGGCGCAGGTCACTGCCGCGCCGGTCGGACAGATGAACTTGTTGATGTGCGCGTCGGTATAGTTGACCCCGCCCGACAGCGAGAAATCGTCGGTGATCGCGGCGTTGAAATCCAGCTCGACGCCGCGCGTCGATACCGTGCCCGCGTTGGTCAGGCGCGTGACGACCTGCCCCGCGACGATGTCGAGGAAATTCGCCTGATAATTGTCATATTTGGCATAGAAGGCGGCAAGGTTCAGCGTCAGGCGGCGGTCGAATAGCCGCGTCTTCAGGCCCGCTTCATAGGCGTTCGACTTTTCGGGGTCGATGCGGCCGGTGTCGCGCGCCTGCATGTTGAAAAAGACGTTGAGCGCCGGTCCCTTGTAACCGCGCGTGTACATGCCATAGGCCATGACATCGTCGGTCACGTCATATTGCAGCCCGGCATTGCCCGACCAGCCGTGATCCTTGATCGATCCCGATGCGGTGAACGCCGGATTGACCCCGGGGAAGGCAGTCAGCGAGGTCGAGCGGCGCGCGAAGTCATAGGACACCTTGTCCTCGGTATAGCGCAGGCCCAAAATGCCGCGGAACGCATCGGTGAAATTGAGCGTGCCCTGGCCGAACGCCGAATAGCTGGTCAGCTTGGTCGTGAAATCGGCATTGCCCTCGTTGGTGGTATAGGTCGACGATCCCTGCGCGCACGGCGTCAGCCCGCCGACGGTCGGCAGCGTCGATGCGGTGCACGCTGTGACCGTGCGGTTGAAGAAGTCGACTTCCTTCGTGTGGTAATAATAGAGCCCCGCAACATATTCGAAGAATTGCGGGTTCGACGAGGCGATGCGCAGCTCCTGCGTGAACTGGTCGAATTTCAGGTCGCCGCGGTCGTGCGAGCGCACGTCGCCCGATGCGGTGCCGGTGTTGACATATTTCGGCGCGTCTGATCGGAAATCGCCGTCGCGCTGCTGGAAGTTGTACCAGTGGCGATAGGCGGTGATCGAGGTCAGCGTCGCGCCGCCAAGGTCGAGGTCGAACTGCCCCGACACACCGCTGTTCTTGTCCTTGGTATAGGGGTCGAGGTCGTTGTCGATGTCCTTGTTCTTGCCGTCGAGCACCAGCGGCGCGAGGCTGGGGATGAACACCGCATTGTTGAATGCCGAAGGGAAAACGGTGCCGATGCTGTCGGCATAGCCATTGTCGCTGTTCTTCGAATAATCGGCGATCAGCGTGATCTTGAGCGCGTCGGTCGGCTCGGCGATCAGCTTGCCGCGCACGCCCCAGTGCTCGTACCCGTTGACCTTGTGGCCGTTGAACACGTTGCGGCCGTTGCCGTCGTACTGCGACCAGAAACCGGTGAGCGACGCCTTGACGCTGTCCGAAAGCGCGCCGCCGACGCTGCCGCGGATGCGATATTCATTGCCCTCGTACCAGGCGGCGTCGACATAGCCGCCCAGCGCGTCGCCGGGTTCGCGCGTGACGATGTTGATCACGCCCGCGCTGGCATTCTTGCCGAACAGGCTGCCCTGCGGGCCGCGCAGCACCTCGATGCGCTCGACGTCCAGAAAGTCCGACGTCTGCTGGCCGGTGCGCGCATAGACGACGCCGTCGATCACCGTCGACACCGACGGTTCGACCCCCGACGAAAAGCTGATCGTGCCGACGCCGCGGATCGACAGCGCCGAATCCTTGTTGGTGTTGCCCTTGCGGAAGGTCAGGGTGGGGACGCGCTGGAACAGCTGCTCGGCCGAATTGACGTTCGCGCGCTCCAGCATGTCGCCCGAAACGACCGAGATCGCGACCGGCACGTCCTGCAGATTCTGTTCGCGCTTCTGCGCGGTGACGATGATGTCGTTGCTGGCGAACGGGGCATCGGCTTCGGCCGGAATGGTCTGGGCGTGGGCCGGGGCGGCGGCCAGCGCCAGTCCCAGTGCCGATGTGACCGCAAGATACGCTTTGGCGTTCGACGAAATCATCCTCAAATCCTCCCTTGGATGCGCTGCTGAATCAACTTCTCAATCGATTTGATTGATAATCATGGGCGACCCATGCGCGCAAATATGTTTGTGGTCCAATAGGGAAATGTCGCGATGCCATGTGCAAATGCTACGATCTGCGCGACGGGGCGGCGCGCGACGCGATCGCGTTCTGCTCCCCACCCGGCATAAGGCATCGACGTCTCCCCATGTCATCGCGGATCGTCCGTCCGCTTCGACTTGCAAGCCGCGGTCGGGGCATCGCCCACAGCCGCGAATCGACTGACCGGCGCCTGCGCCCGTCAGCCTGCACAGGGATGCGCGCCAATATCATTGCAGTCCAATCGAGAAATGTCGGTATAGTATGTCCAAATGCTATGACCTGAACAATGGCGCTCTCCCGGTCCAGGGGTGGGGAGCGGACCTTGCCGATCCTCCCCGGCACGGGGAGGGGGACCATGCGAAGCATGGTGGAGGGGCACGTGCAGTCTGGCGCGGCCTATGACCTCCTGTACCCCTCGACCACCCTGCGGCCTCGCGGGCAGCAACGCGCCCCGCGCGCTCCTTCGACCCGCTCGCTCCCCCTCTCCCGGGGAGGGGCCGCTTGGGGTGGTTTCCAGACATTCGTCACCCCGGACCTGATCCGGGGTCCACGACTTCAACGCCGCGATGGATCCCGGATCAAGTCCGGGATGACGAAGAGGGAATGTCTGAATTTGGGTGGGGGAGCGGACTTCGCCGATCCTCCCCGGCACGGGGAGGGGGACCATGCGAAGCATGGTGGAGGGGTACGTGCAGTCTGGCGCGGCCTATGATCTCCTGTGCCCCTCCACCACCCTGCGGGTGGTCCCCCTCCCCTGGTGGGGGAGGATCGTCTAGGACCGCAATCGGTCGTTTCCAGTCAGCGTTCACTTACGCTCGATGAAGGTTCACGAAACGCACCATAAAGCCAGAGGAGACCGAGAATCAGGAATATCGGTCCGTAATAGCCTTTGGACCAATCGCGACTTTGGTAAAGTTCGCTGACCCCCGCAGCACCGCCGACCAACATCAAAATGGCGACGATTAGAAATTTTGGTTTTTTCAGCTTCATGATCGTTTCCATCTCCTGCGGTCTCGATCTTATATGAGCCATTACCGCAAGGTCCGCTACCGGTCGTTCCCGGTCATTAAACCCAGATCGGCCGCAAAGGGCAGCTAAAGCCCGGAAGGCGACATCCATGGTCCTGCCATTCCCGCCGCCCGCACAGAACCATGCCCGGCATGGCGCGTTTCCACGGCCGGCCCACCCCAGCCTCCGCCGTCGTCATTATCTTGCGCTGACGCGTCACTCCCTTACAAGCGGGCCATAGCCTAAGGGGAGCTCGAATGACCGACAGCCTGCTGCGTCGCAAGACCATCGTTCCGGAACAGCAGGAGGGGCACGGGCTCGCACGGACGCTCAGCTGGCCGCATCTAGTCGCGCTCGGGGTCGGCGCGATCGTCGGCACCGGTATTTTGACATTGATCGGCGTCGGCGCCGACAAGGCGGGGCCGGCCGTGATCGTCTCTTTCCTGGTCGCGGGGCTGATCTGCGCCTGCGCCGCGCTCGCCTATGCCGAAATGGCGACGATGATTCCCGCCTCGGGCAGCGCCTACACCTACAGCTATGTCGTGATCGGCGAGCTGATCGCGTGGATCGTCGGCTGGAGCCTGATCCTCGAATATTCGCTTGTCGTCAGCGCGGTCGCGGTCGGTTGGTCGGGCTATGCCGCGCCGCTGCTCCAGGCGTGGGCGAACGTGCCGATGGAACTGATGCAGGGGCCCGAGCTTGGCGGGATCGTCAACCTGCCCGCGATTGCGATCATCGCGGTGGTCGCGGGAATGCTGCTCTATGGCACGCGCGAGAGTGCCACCGTCAATGCGATCCTCGTCGTTGTGAAGATCATCGCGCTCGCCGTTTTCGTCGCGGTCGCGCTGCCGGCGTTCGACGCCGCGAACCTCGAACCCTTCAGCCCCTTCGGCTTTGCAAAGCATGTCGGCCCCGACGGCGTCGAGCGCGGGATCATGGCGGCCGCTGCGATCATCTTCTTCGCCTTCTACGGCTTCGATGCGATCGCGACCGCGGCCGAGGAGGCGAAGGATCCCGACCGCGACCTCAAGATCGGGATCGTCGGATCGATGCTCGCTTGCGTCGCGATCTATATCCTCGTCGCCATCGCGGCGGTCGGTGCGATTTCCTACAGCAAATTCGCGAACAGCCCCGAACCGCTCGCGCTGATCCTGCGCGAACTCGGCCAGCCGCTTGCGGCGAAATATCTCGCCATCTCGGCGATCGTGGCGCTGCCGACGGTGATCCTCGCCTTCTTCTTCGGGCAGAGCCGCATCTTCTTCACCATGGCGCGCGACGGGTTGCTTCCCAAGGGGCTCGCCAGGCTGTCGGGGCGCGGGACGCCGGTGCGCATCACCATCTTTACCGCGATCGTCGTCGCGATCCTCGCGGGTTTCATTCCGCTCGACGAACTCGCCGCGCTCGCCAACGCGGGGACCCTCGCGGCCTTCACCGCGGTGTCGCTGTGCATGCTCATCATGCGCCGCCGCGCGCCCGACGCGCCGCGCACCTTCCGCACGCCGATGCCCTGGGTCGTCGGCGGGATCGCGGTGCTCGGCTGTCTTTATCTATTCCTCAGCCTGCCGGCGAAGACGCAGATCTGGTTCGGCATCTGGAATGTCGCAGGGCTGGCGGTGTACTTCGCCTACGCGCGGCGAAATGCGGTGGTGGGATAGGATCCTCCCTGCCGCGAAGCGGTGGGGAGGGGGACCGCGCGCGGAGCGCGTGGTGGAGGGGCAGCGTCATCGCCCCTCCGTCAGCGCTCCGCGCTGCCACCTCCCCATGCCTGCGGCACAGGGAGGAATGCTCGGTCAATCGAACAGATCGCTGAGGAAGCTCTTGGTATAGCTCTTCTTCTTGTAGGGCTTTGCATAGTGTCGATCGTCGTCGTAGCGCGGCTCGCGATATTGCGGCTGCGGCGCGGCCTGCCGCGGCGGCGGCGCCCCGGCGCCTTCGCTGCGCTCGATGATCTTGTCGAGCTCGCCGCGGTCGAGCCAGACGCCGCGGCACTGCGGGCAATAGTCGATCTCGATCCCCTGACGCTCCGACATCGTCAAATTTACGCGGCAGGTGGGGCAAAGCAGACCTTGAGGTTCGGACACGGAATTTCCTTTCCTTGACGAAGAAACTGGCAAATTTTGCCGATTCTCCCACCTCGCCTGCTGCTTTAGGATGAAACGCGCTGCCAGTCGAACGCCAAAGGCGCTTCCCGAAACGCAAACCGGTCGAGGTGCCGGGCCACCACGCCCGTCATCGCCTCGACATGCGCGTCGCTGCTGGCATCGATGCGCACCGTCAGCGCGTCGGCGCCCGCATCGAAGGTGACCAGCGCGTCGCCAGCCCAGGTGGCACCGCGTGCATCCTTGGGGAAGGTCACGGTGCCACGATCGGCGGTGAATTCGACCGTCAGGCTATGCTGCCAGTGCTTGCACAGCTGCTGCAGATATTTGCTCGCGTGCCCGGTCGGGACGTTTGCGACGACATTTGCCATCACAGCCGCTCGATCTTCTGCGCGGCCTCGTCGATCAGTGCAACGACGGCGTGCAGCGTCGGCTCGTCGAGGGCGCGGTCGCCCAGCCGGTTCATCAGCACGGCGCGGAGATTGCCCATCGCGCGGCGGACCGAGGCGCTGTCGGCGCGCTGGCGCTCGTCGCCGACCTCGGCCAGCCGGGCGATCAGCGCCTCGACCGCGTCCTTGTTCGCATCGAGTTCGGCCTGGCCGGCTGCGGTGATCGCGAACAGCTTTTTCGCGCCGTCGCTGTCGGCCGCCTCGATCAGCCCCATGTCGCCCAAGAGGGTGAGGGTGGGGTAGATCACGCCCGGGCTCGGCGCATAGGCGCCGCCGGTCAGCTCCTCGATCTGGCGGATGAGGTCGTATCCGTGGCGCGGTTCGTCGGCGATCAGCTTCAACAGCACGAGCCGCAGCTCGCCGCTGTCGAACATCCGCCGGCGCCGGCCGCGGCCGTCGTCGTCGCCGCGCCCGTGGCGCCCGCCAAAGCCATATCCGAAACCGCGGCCGCCCCCGCGCATTCCATGCCGCATCGCCTCGCGCATCATCCGATGCATGGCATGGCGCTCGCCGCAACCATGCCGGTTCATTCCATGTCGCATAGCAAACTCCTTCATGCGATTCGATGTATCTAAGATATATCGTAAAACAGACTTTGCAAGGGGCAACCGTCGCGATGTGCGCGAAGTTAGCCAACTTCCGCCGATTTCCTTGACTCCCCGCCCATTCCCGCTATGAGCGCCCCCGTGTTGCCGCGGGTTCGCCTGCGGCAATTCCGTCCGAGACAGTTGGTGAAGGGGATTTGCCCTTCTTAATTTCCAGCCGAGACGGGGAACAGTCTTTTATCGGTCGCCCGCCTGCGATGCAGGTGACGCGGCTTGACCGACCCCATCGGACATCGTTGCGCGAACGACAGGCGAGCCTTGGCTCGCGTCTGTCTTAGCGTGTGTTAGCCGCCCGGCGGCGCGTGCGTTTCGGCGCCCCGCGCATCCGGGCAGATGAGTGGAGTATAGGCATGGATCGTACGGAAAAGGCCGAAGCCGTATCCTCGCTGAACGCTACGCTGGCAAATGCCGCTTCGGTTGTGGTCGTCCGCAACCTCGGCATGACCGTCGCTCAGTCGACGGTTCTGCGCCAGCAGATGCGCGACGCAGGAGCCGACTTTCGCGTCACGAAGAACCGTCTTGCCAAAATCGCGCTCGATGGCACGTCCTACACCGGTATCGGCGACCTGCTGACCGGTCCCACGGCCCTTGCAACCTCGACCGATCCGGTCTCGGCTGCGAAGATCGCCGTGGAATTTGCCAAGACCAACGACAAGCTTGAAATCGTTGGCGGCGGCATGGGCGACGTGGTCCTCGACGTGAATGGCGTGAAAGCGCTGGCTTCGCTTCCCTCGCTCGACGAGCTGCGCGCCAAGATCATCGGTCTGGTGCAGGCTCCGGCCACCAAGGTTGCGCAGATTGCCGCAGCCCCGGCGGGTCAGCTGGCGCGGGTTTTTGGCGCATATGCCGCCAAAGAAGCAGCGTGATTTCGAACTAACCTTGAAACTACCTACCGGGATATCCCGGTTCTGATGGAGAATGAACATGGCTGATCTCGCAAAGATCGTTGAAGACCTGTCGGCGCTGACCGTTCTGGAAGCGGCTGACCTTTCGAAGATGCTCGAAGAAAAGTGGGGCGTTTCGGCTGCCGCTGCTGTTGCTGCCGCTCCGGCCGCTGCCGCTGC
Source organism: Sphingopyxis sp. H073 (assembly GCF_001468395.1). Lineage (GTDB taxonomy): Bacteria > Pseudomonadota > Alphaproteobacteria > Sphingomonadales > Sphingomonadaceae > Sphingopyxis. The sequence goes on from NZ_LNSG01000007.1 coordinate 140,219, forward strand.
CGGCCCGGCTGCTGAAGAGCAGACCGAATTCGACGTCATCCTGACGGGTGACGGCGGCAACAAGATCAACGTGATCAAGGAAGTCCGTGCGATCACCGGTCTGGGCCTCGGCGAAGCCAAGGCGCTCGTCGAAGGCGCGCCGAAGGCCGTCAAGGAAGGCGTGAACAAGGCTGAAGCTGAAGAGCTGAAGGCCAAGCTGATCGCCGCCGGCGCGACCGTCGAACTGAAGTAATTCGGTTCGGGTCCGGCGGGTTCGCCCGCCGTGCTTGCGACAAAGAAAAGGGCGGTGCCTCGCGGCGCCGCCCTTTTTCTTTGGCCCGCGAGCGGGCGGATCAGTTGCGCGTCCAGCCGGGCTTCAGAACCTTGCGGATACCTCCGGGCTGCAGGCGGCGGACCTCCTGCTCGGCGGGGGCCGGGACGGTATGACGCTGCGAGATTTCCCACGCGCTGACCGGCTTGCGCACCGGCACCTGTTCGGTCTGCGGCTGGCTGGTCGCCAGCGCCGCGTCATAGTCGGCGCGTTCCTGGCGATCGAGGAACCGCGCACGGGCAAGGCGCTTGCTCAGCGTCGTGAAGGGATTGTCCGGCGTCGGACCCGCCATGGCGAGAGTTTCGTGGCGACCCATGCTGCGGGTCGGCACCCGGGGGAAGCCGGGCGCGGCGGCGGTAACCGGCTGCGCGGGCACAGGATCGGCGACGGGGGCCGCGGCGATGTCGTCACGCGCAATTTCCTCGCGGGCAAAGGCCGGTTCCGCCGCCGGCACCCATTCGGCGCTGCGATGACTCTCGTCGAATTCCCAGACTTCGTTCGCGGCGCGGCGGCGGCGCATCAGCGCGAAACCTGCGGCGCCCGCAACCAGCAACGCGGCAGCGCCACCGGCGATTTCCCAAGGGAAGCTGTCGCCGCCGTTCGTCGCCTTCTGGACCGGCGCCGGCGCGGGTTCGGCGATCGGCTGGACGGGCTCGGCGACCGGTGCCGCGAGCGGCGCGACCTCCTCGGTCAGGACCGGGGCAGCGGGTTCGGCCGGCACGGTGGCGCGGGCGCGGACCGGGGCCGGGGCCGCAGCGCGCTGGCGCGGCGCTGGACGGGCCTCGCGGGGCGGAGCGGCGGCCGCGCTCGGTTCGGCGGCCTTCGGCGCCGGCGGCGTTTCTATCACCGTCGGGACGCGGATCACCGGCGGCGCCGCGGGCTCGGCGGCGGCAGGCGAAGCGGTCGGCGCCGTCGGGCTCGGCGGCTGCACGGTCGGCGGCGCCGCCGGTTCGGCGACCGGCGGCGTCATCGGGACGACCGGCGCTTCCTGCGCGAAGGCAGTGGGGGTGGACAGGGCCAGGAACGCGGCAATCGCGCTCGTGGCGGAGCGAGAGAGGGGGAGATTTTTCGTCATAGCGAGGGACAAACGAGCGGCAGTCGGAAAGCGCTGCAAAAATGCGGCGGATTCCACGACGAGCCGTGCCGGCCGGACGGCGCGGCGACGATTCCGGTCCCGTTCGTCGTGTTCCGGAATCGCTTTCCGGTTCAATCGACCGGGGCGGGCCGTGGCGCCGCGAAGCGCACCGCGCCTGCGGCCGAGATCGCCGCGCCGATGAGCGACATGTCGCGATCGAGACGCGCATCAAGCGCGCCGTCAGGCAGCCCGGCCATCTCGGTGAGCAACGGCATCGAAAGCGACAGGCGGAGCGTACCCGCGATCCGGCCATCAAAAAGCGTGTGGGTCTTCACCGGCTGGCCGAGCCGGATCTCCTGCCCCAGCCACTGCCGCGTCTCGCGCGCGATCAGCCCGTGCATGTCTTTCGCCGCATCGAAATCACATTGCGGCCAACGTGCCGACAGATCGAGCGTGCGAAGCGTCTCGGTGGCGAGGCAACTCGTCCCGGCGCCAGACACCTCCGCGAGTTCGAGCCGTTCAACGAGGCGCATCACATGGTGGCTAAACCGCGCGGCGACATGCGCAACGCGGTCCTCGGGCAGCGCGGCAAAGCGCTCCATTTCGAAGAGCGCTGCTTGCAGACGGAGCAGGAGCCCGAAGTTGCCCGTCGCGTGCAGGCGATCGGTGCCGGGCCAATCCTCCGGCCACTCGGCGCGATTTGAAAGGCGCCGAAATCCTTCCGGCAAAGGCTGCGCACGATCCCGCGCTGAGGCTGGAACCAGCGCAAAGCCGCTGAACGGCGGACCGCCAGCGAATTTCGATCCGGTCATCAATACCACGCAGCCGAGCGCGATATACCGGCGGACCACCTCCGGGGTAATGCGGAGTTGGCAGGCATCGACGACGATCGTCATCGCATCACCATGCGTCGCGACGAGTCGCTCGACATCGTTGAGCGCGGGAAGGGTGAGCCCCGACTTCGATCCGTGCACGACGTGCACGACCGCGCGCCGCCGGTGCGCCGCCGCACGCTCGATATGGAGCGACAGTTCGGCGGTCACCGCTGCCGAAGCGCGAGGATTGCCTGTTGCGTCGCGCACCGCGACGTCGATCAGTTCGGTTCCGGCAAATGTTGGGTCGATCGCAGCTTGCGCGACGACGCGCGCGCCGGTTGCGGTTTCTCCTGCGAAGAAGCGGCCGGCGGCGCTATGGACGCAGCCGCTGCCGACTTCGTCACGGCCAAGCAGCACTGCGGTCAAGGGATGACCGTCATAAGCGGCGGCGAGACCGACATATTCCAGATCGGTTCCCGACGCTGCAAAGACGATCGCGGCCTCGCCCGCGAGGCCGAAATAGTCGCCGAGCCGTTCGCGGATCGCGCCCAGCCCCTCGACATAGTCGGCGCTCGCCACCGGCTGGTCGAGCCGGTCGCGCCAGTGGCCGATCAGCATGTCGAATGCGTGGGCCGAAATGCTGCTGATGGTCGATGAGCCATAGGCGAGCGCGTCGCTCGGCGCGGCGCTCGCATGATATTGATTGCGCCCCTGCGCATCGAGCCGGATGCGTCCGTCGCCTCCACTGACCAGCGCGGAGGCGAGGCGGGCCGCGTATCGGGTGCTCGCGCGCGAGGAGGGGTAGTCTAAACTTTGCGAATTCAGGAGCATGGGGAGCTATCCGGAATGGAGGAGATTTCCTGCAAACTACCGGCGCAGGATGACACTGATTTGGCGGTTTGGTGTCAGCCCGGTCATTGAAAAGTCATCGCGGTGCAACCTTGCCATGGTGAATCCGTCACATGCGAACCACCGACCTCGTGCCGACCCGGCTCCCCCAACGCCTGCGCGACACGCAGCGGCTCCTTTTCATCGCCAAACATGCGCGCTGGACCGGCGGATTGCATCCCGACGACGGCAATCACGCGCTTTATCATCGCGAGACGCGCGAGATACTCGAGGCGCTGGGGATACCGCTCGTCATCGCGGATGACTATGCCGACCTATTCGCGAGGCCCGACGCCGATTTCGTCTTCCCGCTGCTCAACAGGGGCGGCTTCTTTAATTCGGAGATGCTCCTGCCGCTGCTCTGTAACCGGCTGGGGCTGCCCTATGTCGGGGCATCGCCAATCATCCGCGGGCTCTCCGACGACAAGCATCTGACCAAGCTGGAAGCGGCGGCGCGGGGTATTCCGACCGCGCCCTGGTCGCTTTTTCGCCGCGGCGCGCTGGTCGACGTCGCACGATGCCCGCCCGCGCGGCGCTGGGTGATCAAGCCGAACAACAGCTCGGCCTCATGGGGTATTCGCGACGCCCAAGACCGGAGCGAACTCGCGCAGGCGGTCGCCGAAATTCATGCGCTGGATCATGACGCGATCGTCGAACCGTTTATCGAGGGGAGCGACGTAGAGGTGCCCGTCATCACGACCGATGGCGTCCCCGCAATGTTGCCGATGATGATATTCGAACAGGCCGACCCCAGCCACCTGCGTACCTATCAGGAAAAGCGCGACCTCGTAGACCGCAGCCAGAAATACAGTCTCAAATTGTTCGACGACGCCGAGGTCGGTGCGCGGCTCGTTCGCTATACGATGGAGATGGCGGAGGTTTTCCGGCCCTTCGACTATGGCCGCTTCGAATTTCGTGTCGATTTCGCGACGGGCGAAATCCGGCTTCTCGAAGTCAATCTCAACTGCAATCTCTGGTCGGAGAAGGTGTTCGGCCGCGCCGCGATCGCCGCGGGTTTCACCCAGGCCGACCTGATCGAGACGATCGTGGCCGAGAGCATGATTCGCCAGCTTGTGGGCTTTGCGCGGAGGAATGCGGCATGAGCGGCTCGATCCTCATCCTCGCGGGGCGCCGGCCGGGCGCGGTCGACGCGCTGGCCGAGGCGCATGGCGTTCGCGACAAATGCCTGGTTCCGGTCGCGGGCCGCCCGATGATCGCGCATGTGCTCGACAGCGCGGCGCAGACCAATGCCGCGCATATCTTCGTCTCGACGCATCATCAGAAACTGCTTGATGACCTTGCCGACGAGGTGGTCGAGCGACTGGGCGACCGGCTCACGATTGTGCCGGCGGCCGACAATCTGGCGGACTCGGTGCTGGCGGTTGCCGAACAGGCCGAGTTTCCGCTGTTCATCACCACGGCCGACAATTGCCTGCTGACCCCCGCGACAATCGCCGAGATCGGCGCCGAGGCGGCGCGGCTCGGCGTCGGGGCGGGGGTTGCGCTCGCACGGCGCGAGGATGTGCTCGCGGTTCATCCCGAGGGGCAGCGGCGCTTCTATGAATTTTCCGACGTCGCGGTCTCGAATTGCAACGCCTACTGGATCGGCGACCGGTCGGCGCTCCGCGCGGCCGAGGCGTTTCGCGGCGGTGGTCAGTTCGTCAAGAAGCCCGTCCGCATCATCCGTGCCTTCGGCCTTGTCAACCTGCTGCGCTTCCGCTTCGGGCTCGGGCCGATCCACCACATCTTCCAGCGCATTTCGCGCCACCTGAAAGTCGACATCGCCCCGCTGCTGGTGAGCAACGGGGCGACGGCGATCGATGTCGACAACGAGCGGTCGCTGCGCGTTACCGAGGCGCTGATCAGGCGCCCCGATATGGTCAATCCGCGACCCAGTTTCCGTGAAATCCCGGCGGAACACGGTGCGGCAGGTGAACCACAGCTTGCGGTGACCCGGTAAAATCGTCGGCGTTCAGGATGACGAGATCGGTGGTCTCGTCATTCATGTCGACGACGAGGCCAATCAGCCAGCCGTCATCCTCGGCGCCCTGTTCGCTGCGCGGGACGAAGACGAACTCGCCGGGATGGCGACCGGGGCCGAAGTCGTGGATGTCGGTCACGCCCTTATAGAGGTCGTGGCGGAACAACCGCGTATCGGCGAGCTGCCATTCCGACCTGGCCGCGTCGGGAATCGCGATCGTATAGATATAGCGATAGGGCTTGGTGGTCAGCCGCTCGTCGTAACGCGGGAATTCCTGGGCATGGCCGTGGATGACGGAGCGCATCGAGGTTCGCGCGACCGGATCGAGCGTCCAGCGCTCCATCTGCGCCTTCTGGCTGTCGGGGCCACGCGTGGATTCCGCGAACATCGTCTCGTGCGCGACGACATCGACGATCACCTTGCCGTCCACGGTCTCGAACGCGTTGGCGGGGTGGAAGACATAGCAGGGATCGATCGGGATCCAGACGATGTCGTCCGCGTTGCCTTTCCTGGGGAGAAGGCCGACGCGCGAGGGATGCTTCTCGTTCCACGCATAGGGGAAGCTATGGCCCGCGAGCAGGCGCTTCATCGAGAAGGTGACGGGCAGGTCGAGGACGAGCACATGATTTTCGGTGATCGCGCAGTCGTGGATCGACGGGCCGTCGCTGACCGGGATGGCCAGCTCGCGGATCACATGGGCCTTGCTGTCGACGACGACGTGCCAGACGGTGTTGAAGTCGTCGCCCTTGTAGGTGATCGAATGCATCTCGCCCGTCGCGGGGTCGAGGTGCGGGTGCGCGGTGTACGGGCCCTTCAGCGTCCCGTCGAACGGGTTGTGCGCGATCGTGTTCAGCTCATAGCCGAGTTCGACGGGCTTGCCGCCCGCCTCGACGATCGCAAAGGTACGGCCGTCGACGCCGATGACATTGGTGTTCGGGGCGTCGTTGCTTGCCTCACGCGGTCCGGCCGGGATTTCCTCGCCAAGCACGGCGCAGGCTTCGGTGCCGCGGACCCAGCGGTTGCGATACCAGTCGGCCTTGCCGCCTTCGATGCGGATGCCGTGGACCATGCCCGCGCCGGTGAACCAGTGGTAGCTCGCGGGATCGGGGGCGACCGCCGGGTTTGGGCCGTTGCGCAGATAGCGGCCGGTCAGCGCCGCGGGGATTTCGCCGTCGACGCGCAGCGCCTCCAGCGTCAGTTCCTCGTCCATCGGCGTGTGGATACCGGTGAGATAGGGATGCGCGTCGGCGGGGGTGGGGAGGCGCTTGCGGTTGAAGTCGGCGACGGCGCCGATGCCTTTCTTCACCGCGCCGCGGATCAGGCTTTCTACGTTGCTCGCCATGTCGATGCTCCTTAAGTGGAAGGTTACGAAGGTGCCGCGCGGTGTGGGGGTTGCGCGGGCGACTCGGAATGTTTACGGTGACAACATGACCGAACAAGATAACAGTGTCAACATGGAAAATGCCGGTGGGAAAACCGCGGGCGCCTATCACCACGGCGACTTGCGCGCGGCGGTGATCGCGGCGGGGCTGAGGCGACTGGAGGAAGGCGACGGCGCCGAGCTCAGCCTGCGCGCGCTGGCACGCGACGTCGGGGTCAGCGCGACCGCGCTTTACCGCCATTTTCCGGACAAGGAGGCGCTGCTCGACGCGCTGGCCGACGAGGGGCTGCGCCGGCTCGGCGCGCTGCAGGCGCAGGCGTGGCTGCGCGCCGGCGGCGGCCGCACCGGCTTCCTGGCGATCGGCGTCGCCTATGTCCGCTTCGCGCACGACGAGCCTGCGGTGTTCCGCCTGAGCTTCACGCGCCAGATGCCCGAACGCTATCAGGAAAAGGGCAGCGACGGCGGCGATGTCGCCTATGGCCTGCTCCGCGCCGGCGTCCAGCAATCGCTGCCCCATCTGGAAGAAAAGGTCGATGTCGCGGCGCTGCACGCCTGGTCGCTGGTCCACGGCCTTGCGATGCTGGTGCTTGACCGCCGCATCGAATGGGACGAGGCGATGGTCGAGCAGGTGGTCGGAATGACCTTTGGCGGGGTCGACTGACACCGCGACCCAGCCTGCCCGGGGGAGGTATGGCGGCAAAATGGTACAAAACGGGGAAAATCTTAGCGCTTTATTTGCCAGCGTCGACCTAGGGTAACCCGATGACGCGGTCGCACTCTCCCCGAGTCGAAGTGGCGGTATGGGCGCTGCTGACGGCGTTCGGCTATTTCCTGCTGGCCGCCGTGTCGCTCCATGCCACCAAGGGGGCCGACAACACCGCCGCGGTCTGGCCGCCGAGCGGTTACCTGCTCGCGCTGCTGTTGCTGATGCCCGCCCATGCCCGCCTCGCGTCGCTGGCCGGCATGGCCGTGGCGAGCCTGGCCGCGAACATGCTCGGCGGATCGAGTCTCGCCCTGTCGGCCGCCTTCACCGTCGCCAATGGCTGCGAGGCCTGTACCGCGCTGTGGCTGATCCGCCGCCGCGAAGCCGGCGAACTGTCGTTCATGGTCCCGCGCTCCTTCGCCAATTTCTGCATCGCCGCGCTGTCGGCAAGCGCACTCAGCGCCTCGATCGCGACCGCGCTCGTCGGCGCCAGTCTGGGCGGGCGCAGCCTCGACTTCTTCCTGTCGTGGCTGACGACGGTCGCGCTCGGCATTCTGATCGTGACGCCGCCGATCGTGACGCTGGCGCGGCTGATCGGCTCGAAGGCGCTGGAGCACGCCCCGGCGCGGATGAAGGGCGAGGCGGTGCTGATCCTGACCGCCACCGCCGCGGTGACCGCAACCGCCTTTTCGCAGGCGCATTTCCCCTCGACCTTCCTGCCGTGTATCGCGGTGGTCGCTGCCGCCTATCGCGTCGGCCCGTTCGGCGCCGCGACCGCGATGCTGATCGTGACGATCATTACCTCGCTGTTGACCGGTCAGGGAATGGGACCGGTGGCCGCGATCGAGGCCGATCGGACGACGCGCGTCCTGTTCCTGCAATTCTACCTGCTCGCGATGCTGTTCACGACGCTGCCGCTCGCCGCGCTGCTCGTCGCCCAGCGGCGGCTGGCGAGGCGGCTCGAACAGAGCAATCGTTCCTTGTTGCAGGCCGAAGCCGCGGCGCTCGTCGGCCATTGGCGCGTCGACCTGGTGCGCTGGGCGATCGAATGGTCCGATCAGACCTATCGCATCCACGGGCTCGCCCCCGGCACGCCAGTCGACGTCGAATACAGCATGGAGCAATATCTGCCCGAGGACCGGGAAATCGCGCAAAGCATATTGCGGGAGGCGGTGCAAAGCGGTCAGCCCTTCGAATATCAGGGCCGGCTGCGGCGCGCCGACGGCGAGGTCAGGCACGTCAAGTCGCACGGACTGATCGAGACGGGACGCGGTGGCAAGCCCGTCGGCATCTTCGGAACGCTGCAGGACGTCACCGAGACGGTCGAGAATGCCCGCATCCTCGAAGCCGCGCGGAACGCGGCCGAGCGGGTCGCCAACACCGACATGCTGACCGGCCTGCCGAACCGGCGCCACACGCTGGCCTTCCTCGAAAAGGCGATGGTCGGCGCGCGCGACCATGGCGCGCCGCTGGCGGTCGCGATCTTCGACATCGACCATTTCAAGCGCATCAACGACGAGTTCGGCCACGCGGTCGGCGACGAAGTGATCCGCCGCGTCGCGCGGCGCGCCAAGGCGTCGCTGCGCGACGAGGACATGGTCGGGCGCTTCGGCGGCGAGGAGTTCGTCTGCATCCTCCAGCGGTCGAGCGCGCAGGCGGCCGAACTGGTCGCCGAACGGCTGCGCAAGGCGATCGAGGCCGACGACGGCGGCGGCGACCTGCCGCCCGCGACGGTCAGCATCGGGCTGGCGGTCTATGACGGCGAGCTCGACGCCGAGGAATTGCTCCACCGCGCCGACCAGGCACTCTATACGGCGAAGCGCGAGGGACGGAACCGGCTGCGCATGGCGGCCTGACCGGACTGCGCCGGGCATCTGACAGCCACCCAACCACCGGACGCTAATTGGAAGAAACGACCTTTCGCACATGCGCGAGGCACGCTGTCGTCTCGCGCGCCACATCGGCATTCAGCCACGCGACGATCTCGGGCGTTGGCCCGATGTCGGGCTCGAGCAGCGCGAAATCGAGATAGACCGGCGGCGCGATCGGCCGCACCGCAACGTTCAGCCGGTGGAACAGCGGGGCGCTGAACGGTTCGGCGATCGACACGCCGAGCCCCGCCTCGACGAAGGCATATAATATCTGCGAATGCTGCGTCTCCAGCCGCCGCGACACCGGGATGCCCGAATGGTCGAGCGCAGCGTCGATCCCGTTCCACAGCGCGTCGGCCTCGTGCATCGGGCCGATGAACTCCTCCCCCGCCAGATCCGCCACCGCGAGTTGCGGCCGCGCCGCAAGCGGGTGGTTCGCGGGCAGGATGCAGACATATTCGGCGCGCGCGAGCAGCGTCGACCTGATGCCTTCGCGCCCCGGCGCATCGACCCCGATGCCAAGGTCCGCCTGCCCCAGGAAGACGCGTTCCTCGATCGCGCGCTGGCCCAGCGATTCGACCGTGATCTTGATCTCAGGATAGAGGATGCGAAAGCGCGCGATCACCGCGGGCAGCACCGACATGGCGATGGCGGCCAGCGCCGCGATGCGCACCGTGCCGACCGGGTGCGCGCGGATACGCCGCGCCGCCTGGTCGAGCAGGTCGAGCCCCGCGTAGCTTCGCCGCACCGCTTCGTACAGCGCCTGCGCCTGCGCGGTCGGATGGACGCGCGCGCCGCGTCGGTCGAAGAGCCGGAACCCCACGGCCCGCTCCATGTCGGCGATCAGCCGGCTCACCGATGGCTGGCTGATGTTCAGCATCGTCGCGGCGGCGGTGATGCCCCCGCTTATCATCACGGCGCGAAACGCCTCGACCTGCCTCATTCGCATGAGCCATAGTATAGACGTATGGCTGAGGGATGCAATTCGATTGGATACGATGGCCGATTTGGGGGTATCGAGTCGCTATCGGATAAATCCGGGAGAGACGGAAATGGATTACGCGGCTCAGCGCGAACAGTTCGCGACCGAAGGCTATGCAGTGTTCGAACGCATTCTCGAAGGCCCGCTGCTCGACCTGCTGCGCGAGGAATGCGGTCGCGTCATCGAGCGCGAGGACGCCCGGCTCGACGCTTTGGGGGTCGAGGTCGACGGTATCAGCCACAAGGGCAAGCGCTATTTCGCCGGCGAATGCCAGCGCAAGCAGCCCGACCTCAGGAAGATGCTGTTCAGCGAAACGATGGCCGACATCTGCCGCGCGACGCTCGGCGACGACGCCTATTTCTTCTACGACCAATATGTCGTGAAGGGCGCCAGCGAAGGCATGCCGTTCAGCTGGCACCAGGATTCGGGCTATGTCGTCGGCAATGGCGGCCCCGCCGACCACAAGCCGTACCTCACTTGCTGGTGCACGCTCGACGATACCACGGTGGCGAACGGCACCGTGCGCATCATGCCCTTTTCGCAGGCGCCCGAGACGCGCAAAGGCATCGTCCCGCACGTCCGTCAGCCGGGGAGCAACGATCTGGTCGGCTACACCGGCGACGATGAGGGTGTGACGCTCGAAGTCCCTGCGGGCAGCGTTGTCGCCTTTTCCAGCCTTGCGCTCCACGCGACCGGATCGAATTCAACCCCGAACATGCGCCGCGTCTATCTGGCGCAATATTCGCCCGAGCCGATCCTCAATCCCGGCACCAACCACCTTCGCCGCAACGCGATCGCCTTCCTGCGCGGCGGTAGCCAGGTGACCTTCAACTAAGGGAGAGCGTGATGATCGATCGTCCCATTTCCGTCCGCCGTCCGCGCATCGTCGCGCTGGGGGGCAATGCCACGACCGGCGGCTCGGCAGAGCGGCTGCTCCGCCACGCGCTTGCGCGCTGCGAGGCGCGGGGTGCCGATACGATGCTGTTCGCGGGCGAAGCGATCGACCTGCCGCTCTATGCCCCCCACCATAGCGAGCGGTGCGCGAAGGCAGAGGCGCTGACCGGCGCGCTGCGCGATGCCGAGGGGATCATCGTCGCGTCGCCCGCCTATCACGGTACCGTGTCGGGGGTGGTCAAGAATGCGCTCGACTATGCGCAGGATCTCGTCTCCGACGCGCAGCCCTATTTCGATGGCCGTGCCGTCGGGCTGGTCGCGGTCGCGGGCGGCTGGCAGGCGGCGGGAAGCACGCTCGCGACCTTGCGTTCGATCACCCATGCGCTGCGCGGCTGGCCGACCCCGATGGCGGTCACCGCGAACAGCAGCCAGCCGCTGTTCGATCCCGACGGGCTGCTGACCGACGAGGGTATCGCGGTGCAGATCGACATCATGACGAGCCAGGTGATGATGTTCGCCCGGATGAAGGCGGCTTACGACCCCGCCGGGGCCCAGCGGCAGCCGGAGGTCCAGCGGGCATAGAATCCGCGGCCCGGTTGCCCGAAGGGCGACGCACGGCTGCCCCCTTTACAGCGTCCCTCGGTGCGAACATCGTGTGCAAACCGCCACCCATGACGCGCCGGAGCATGATGCCCGCCATTCACCCGATTTACGACGCAATGGCGCCGACGATCTTCGAGCATATGTCGGGGCTCGCCCGCGCGCACGGCGCGATCAATCTGGGGCAGGGGTTTCCCGACGGGCCGCCGTCGCCCGACATGCTGAACGCCGCCGTGCGCGCGCTGCACGAAAGGTCGCAGCAATATCCCCCGGCCTGGGGGATCCCCGAACTGCGCGAGGCGATCTGCCGCTTCTATGCGCGGCGGCAGGGAATGGCCCTCGAGAGCGAGCAGGTGATCGTGACGTCGGGCGCGACCGAGGCGCTTGCCGCCACCTTCCTGTCGCTGGTCGGGCCGGGCGACGAGGTCATCCTGTTCCAGCCCGCCTATGACAGCTATGCGCCGATGATCCGGCGGGCGGGCGGCACGCCGGTGTCGGTCCATCTTCGCCCGCCCGGCTGGCACTATGACGCCGATACGTTGGCGCGCGCGATCACGCCGCGCACGCGGGCGCTGGTGCTGAACGATCCGCTCAACCCGGCGGGCACGGTCGCGAGCGCCGCCAAGCTTGCGATGATCGCCGACCTGTGCCGGCGGCACGATCTGGTCGCGATCTGCGACGAGGTGTGGGAGGATGTCCGCTTCGACGGAATCGCGCACCGGTCGCTCGCCTCGCTGCCCGGCATGGCGGCGCGTGTGGTCAAGATCGGGTCGGCGGGGAAGATTTTCGGGCTGACGGGGTGGAAGGTCGGATGGCTCTGCGCTTCGCCCGGCATGGCGCGCGCGATCGGGCGTGCGCACCAGTTCCTGACCTTCACGACGCCGCCGGCGTTGCAATGGGCGGTCGCCGAGGGTCTGGACCGGCCAGAGGGCTGGTTCGCGCCGCAGCGTGCTGCCTGGGCCGCGGGCCGCGAACGTTTGGCGCAGGGTTTGACCGGCGCGGGCTTCGCCGTCCTGCCCGGCGCGGCGACATGGTTCCTGTGCGTCGACCTCGCGGCATCGGGACTCGCGATCGACGACCGCCTGTTCAGCGAGCGCGCGGTGCGGGAGGCGGGGGTGGCGTCGATCCCAGTTTCGGCGCTGTGCGAGGGCGGCGGCCCGACGTCTATCGTCCGCCTGTGTTTCGCCAAGGAGGGTGCGGTCCTCGACGAAGCGGCCGCGCGCCTCGCGCGCTTTCGGGAGCGATTGGCGGAGGAAATCGGTTGATCCCGATGCGCGCGGCTGCAATGTGCCGCCAGCCGCGTGTAGGTGCGGGCGAGAAGCGGGAGGCGGGACGCTGTTCGACACATTGAGCCTGGCGGCGTTGCCGCCCGAAGACGAGGCGATCCGTCCCGCGATCCGCGCGCTCGTCGCCGAGGCGGTCGCGGCGCTGCCCGACGATCGCCGCGCCCGGTCGTGGGCGGGGTTCGATGCCGCGTTCAGCCGGCGGCTCGGCGAGGCCGGCTTTCTGGGGCTGACGCTCCCCAAGCGCTATGGCGGGCACGAGCGCGGACCCTTCGCGCGCTTTGTGGTCGTGGAGGAGCTGTTGTCGGCAGGGGCGCCGGTCGCGGCGCACTGGATCGCCGACCGGCAGAGCGCGCCGCTGATCCTCAATTTCGGGACCGAGGAGCAGCGGCAATATTATATCCCGCGCATCTGCCGCGGCGAGCTGTTCTTCTGCATCGGAATGAGCGAGCCGGGGTCGGGATCGGACCTCGCCAGCGTCCGCACCCGCGCGGCGCGGACCGAGACCGGCTGGCGCGTCAACGGGCAGAAGATATGGACCACCAACGCGATGCACAGCGACTATATGATCGCGCTGCTCCGCACCTCGGGCAGCAGCGAGGATCGGCACGCGGGCCTGTCGCAGCTGATCATCGACCTGAAGGCGCCGGGCGTCACGGTGCGGCCGATCGTCGATCTGGCCGGCGACGCGCATTTTGCCGAGGTGTTCTTCGAGGATGTCGACCTTCCCGCCGAGGCGCTGATCGGCCATGAGGGCGAGGGCTGGAAGCAGGTGACCGCCGAGTTGGCGTTCGAACGCAGCGGGCCCGAGCGCATCTATTCGAGCGTCGTGCTGCTCGATGCGTGGATCCGCCACCTGCGTGGCGCCGGGCGCGACGACACCGCGACGCTCGATCTGGTCGGCGATTTCACCGCGCGGCTTGGCGTGCTGCGCGCGATGTCGATCGCCTGCACCGCGCGCCTCGCCGCGGGGGAGAGCCCGGTCGTCGAGGCATCGCTGGTGAAGGACCTGGGCACCAGTTTCGAACAGGAGCTGCCGGTGGCGATCGGCGCCGATCTTGCCGCGTGGCCGGACGAGGCGGTCGATGCCGAGCTCTACCGGACGCTACTCTACGTCACCCACCTCGCGCCCAGCTTTTCGCTGCGCGGCGGGACGCGGGAAATCCTGCGCGGCATCGTCGCGCGCGGCATGGGATTACGCTGATGGACGCTGCGGATCTGATCGAACCCTTCGCGCGGATGCTCGATACGATCGCGGCGCCCGCCGCGGTGCGCGCCGTCGAGCATGGCGGCAGCGCCGATGCGATGTGGGCCGAGGTTGCGGCATCGGGCTTTCTCGACGCGCTGGTCGGCGAGGATGCGGGCGGCGCCGGCCTGCCGCTCGCGGTCGCCAATGCGCTGTGGCAGGAACTCGGGCGGCGCGCCGTGCCGCTGCCGGTCGGCGAGACAATGATCGCGCGCGCGCTGCTCGCCGCGGCCGGACGGCCGATCCCCGACGGACCGGTCGCGCTCGCCGTTGCCGGCCCGGATCGGCGCACCGTCGTGCCGTTCGGGCGGGTCGCGCACCATGTTCTGGTCGAGAGCGAGGGGAGGCTGCATCTGGTCGCGGTTGCCTCGGGCGACCCCGAAGCAACCGGCGTGACCGGCGACCTCTCGGCGGTGATGCGCTGGGACGCTTTGCCGGACGCCGACGCCTCCGCCGCGCCCGAAACCGGACTGCGCGCGGTGGCAGCGGTGCTGCGCGCCGCCTTGATCGCGGGGGCGGCCGACCGGCTCGTCGAAATGACCGCAGCCTATGCGAACGAGCGCATCCAGTTCGGCAAGCCGATCGGGCGCCAGCAGGCGCTGCAGCAGACGATGGCGGTCATGGCCGAGGACGCGGTTGCCGCGCGCATCGCGTCGCAGCTCGGCTGCGCGGGCGCCTTCCCGCCGGCGCTCGCGGCCGCCGCCACGGCGAAGTCGGTCGCCAGCAAGGCGGCGGCGCGGATCGCGGCGAGCGCGCACGCCGTTCATGGCGCGATCGGAATCAGCGAGGAATACGACCTCCAGCTCTTCACCCGCCGCCTGCACGCGTGGCGGCTGGCCGACGGGTCGGAAAGCTATTGGAACCGGCGGCTTGGCAGGCTGCGTATGGGCAGCGAGGCGGGATCGGTCGATTTCACGCGCGCCGAGCTGTTCTCGGCATAAGCGGCCCCCGGCCCGCCGTTGCGGCGCTGCCAAAACTCTCTAGCAAGAGTGTGATATCAGGGGACGATTTGGCGCTTTCGTCCAATCGCGACCCGGTCGCGGGGTGTAATTGCGCCTTGCGACCCAGAAGAGTTCTTCCTCGTTCGAGGACGGAAATCTTCATCTGGCGCCCGCCGGTTCCATTCCGGCCGGCGCTTTTTTTGTCCGCGATCGCCGCCCCGCCCGAATGGCCGTTAGAAAAGCCGCCGGAGCGACACCCAAAGATCATGCTTCACGTCGATCGCGGAGACCGGCGTTTAGCCTCGGCAAGGCGCGCCCTTGCGGGGCGATCCTGGATCACTGCTGCTTTTTTCGAAGTCCCGCAGGACTGTTTGGTGCGGTCGAGAGGGAAAAATTAAGATCCCAGCGCAGCGCAGCGCACCTCACCGATCATCGAATTTACTCTCATATTTTGATATGCTTACCTCATCCAATATCACTCCGTCTCATCCAATCTTATGCGTTGAGGTGGACTAGAAGGTGGACCCGTTTGCGCATAAACGCCCTTTCGAAATCGAGTTCGGTTTCGCTCCCGCCTGGCAAGCATGCCGACGGCCAAGGGTTGTGGTTTGTGAAGCGAACACAGGGAACGGGTAAGTGGTTTTTATGCCTCACCATAAATGGCCGCCGCCGTGAAATGGGGCTTGGGCGATGGCCGGATGTATCCATAGCTGAGGCGCGGGAAAAAGCAGAGGCTGCTCGGCGAACCTTTCGCGAGGGGAAAGACCCGGTCTTCGAAAGAGCTAAGCTAAAGTGCGTAGCCAAGCCGCTGACGGCCAGGGAGGTAATTGACGACTGCTTCGAGGCCAGGAAAGCCGAACTGAAGGGGGAAGGCAAAAACGGTAGGTGGATGAGCCCGCTTCTCGTCCACGTGATTCCCAAGATTGGCCAATATCCCATCGAGGAGGTAGATCAGCATGTACTGAAACAGACGCTGGCGCCGATTTGGCATGAGAAAGCGGAGTCTGCTGAAAAGGCACTCAACCGCATCCAAATCGCGCTGCGGCACCCAGCCACGCTCGGGCTGTCGGTCGACCTTCAGGCTACGATGAAGGCCAAGGCGCTCCTTGGCAAGCAGCGGCGAACCACGACCCATATTCCTTCCATGCCCGATGCTGAGGTGCCCTCCTTTTATAAATGGTTGAAGGGACAAACGACGGTGTCAGCAAGCGCGCTTCGCCTTCTGATCCTGACGGTGTCCCGTACTACCGAGGTCCGCCTCTCGGCTTTCCCAGAATTCTAAGAGGAAATTTGGACCCTACCGGACGAGCGCACGAAAACGGGCATTGGCCGCTGAATTCCACTCGTTGCCGAAGCGCAGGAGATTGTGCGAAATCGCGTTGCAGCATCAGGCACGAACTTTCTGTTTCCAGCATACTGCGGCCAGCCAATTTCGGACGCCGCAATGGCGACGTTGATGAAACGCGCCGGTCTCGAAACCCGGCCGCATGGATTCCGGGCGAGCTTTCGAACTTGGGTCGAGGAGAAGACGGATGCCCAGTTCGAAGTCAAAGAATCTTGCCTGGGTCGTCGCGGTCGTAATAACCGTTCGCTGATGCGGGCACCCATTCGCCGCCCGGTCGATAGTCGCCTTCTCCGCGACTGGACGCCGCGTAAGTGACCCAGCGGCCATCGCTGCCATATCGACCGTTGGGCGGACCATCGACCCATATCCCGTCACGATTATAATAGCCGCGGGCATCGGAGGAGTTCACCCCGGTGGCGTGCCAGCGATTTTCATTGTCGTAATAGCCAAAGGCATCGCGGCAATCGCGCGTCGGTTTGGCGATCTGGTTGGCGAGAACGGCTCCTGCGGCGGCGCCGACCACGGTTCCGACCGTCTTGTCGCCACGACCGGCGACGACATTGCCGAGCACGCCGCCGGCCGCCGCTCCACCGATGGTGGCGACGACGCGCGTCGAGCGCTGTTCTTCGCAGGTCGCCTGCGACTGCGTTCGTGCGCCGGCGATGGACGGAACAAGGGCGATGGCGGCGATATTCGCCGCGAGAATAAACCTGTACATTTGGGGGCTCCTGGAGCTGACAAGATGCCGCTCGCAATTAAACAACGCTCAGTATTTTTTATAGTTCCCCTATTTCCCCCGTTTCCTGAAATTATGGTTTCAAGATTCGATTTATTTTTTCATATCATGATAAATATATTGGGTAATTTATATTGTTTCTAATCGGGATTTTATCAACGGTCTTGGTAGACGGGTGGGAGATTTGATGAGATGTGCGCAGAATATCCCCGTCGCCGCCTGAGCCGGCACGCGAAAAATCAGGCTGAAATGACGGGCGGGAGTGAACGCACCGCTGGCCTTGCACCAAACAGCCTGCCGCGGGCGATCAGTCGCGCCCTGCGGCCCATATCGTCGTCACAGTTGGCTACGACCCCGATCGAATTACAGTACGTCAATTATTGAGTCACAGCGCTGGACTTTTCGATCACGCCAGTGACCCGCGATTTGCCGAAACCTTTATGGCCGATCCCGGACGCGTTTGGACTCCGTCTGACCTCTTAGGGCTAATGACCGAATATGGTGATCCGCGGAGCGTACCCGGAATGGAGTTCAGTTATTCGGACGATGGCTATATCCTGCTCGGCAATATCATCGAACGCATTACCGGCAAATCGCTGGCTTCGGCAGTTCGTGAGGAGCTTGGCTTTTCTCGCATCGGGGTGCTCGACACATGGTGGGAAATTCTGGAAGAGCCGCCCGCCGGCGTCGTTCCTAGGACCCGTCAGTGGATCGGGAATCGTGAGGTAACGAACGTTCACGCCTCCGTCGATCTCTTTGGAGGTGGGGGCTTGCTAATGTCGGCGCGCGACATGGCGATATTCTGGAAGGCGCTCTTCGAGGGCAAGATATTTGCTCAACCCGGTACCCTCGATGAGATGCTGCGGCAGGGATCACATAAAGACTCTGATCGCTACCGGCTGGGAATGTTCGCCGAACAATTCAATGGCCGAACATTCTACTGGCACAGCGGGTTTTGGGGAACTTATGCACTTTACGATCCGGCCACTCGGACAGCAGTAGCCGGAGTAACGACGCAGCAGTTGGCCTTTCGAGATTTGGTGGCCATCGCGCGTAGGCAGGTGCAAGGGCTTGAGAGCCAAGGGACTGAACATTAGGCGCCACGGTTTAACGACCGCTAACTGAAACTCCTCTCCATTAGCTGCCTGACCGCTGTCGGCCAGTTGCTGCCATATTTGTTTGCGATGCGTTCAAAAATAACAACAATTTGAATGAGATATCCTGGCGACATCGCGCTGACGCCGGAAGGTCGATGCTGGACTGCATTCACAAGGTGGACCGTAAGGTGGACTGCAAATTGCAAAAATCGACCTAAGACTTTGAAAATACGCCATATTCTGGCGATGATGGTGCGGTCGAGAAGACTCGAACTTCCACGGCCTTTCGGCCACAACGACCTCAACGTTGCGCGTCTACCAGTTCCGCCACGACCGCACATCATGATGGTCCGGATCGCGTCCGGCACCAGGTAGGAGCGGGCGCCTAGCAAAGCTTTTCGGGCGATGCAAGCGAGCTGGGGCGCTTTTATTTTTTTGCAGGTGCGAAGCCAGAAGTCCGCGGCTTCGGCGGGTGTCACCAAATGGACTCCAAAGAGTCATCCAACTGTCATCGCTCTGGCGTCAGACCGTCATCGAATCACCCTAGTGGCGGCGGCACCGGGGGCAAGGTGGTGCTCATCCTTCGTTCGCCGGTGGTTTATCACAGCGCCCAACGCGGCGCACACCGGGAACGGAGAATTTCATGGCGGCTTTCGCACGCGTTCGTTTGATCATGCTCACCAGCGTGGCCTGTTCCACCCTTGCCGCGTGCGGCGCCGACGACATCGCGTCGCCGGGTGAAGGTGGCACGATCATTATCAACCCGACCCCGACCCCGCCGTCGGTGACTCCGGCTGCGGGCTGTCCGACGATCAGCGGTGGTTCGCTGACCGACAGCGGCACGATCAACAATCCGTCGATCGGCAGCTTCCGCGTCTGCACCCTGCCGTCCGTCATCACCGGCAGCACCACGCTGCCCAAGATCGCCGGCTTGGTCTATCGCATCAACGGCCGCGTCGATGTCGGTTCGGACCAGGGGCCGACCGAAGAAACGTCCGATCCGGCCGACGTCGTGCTGACGATCGAACCGGGTGTCATCCTTTACGGCGAATCGGGTCCGTCGTGGCTGAACGTCAACCGCGGCAACCGCATCTCGGCCGTCGGCACGCCCACGCGCCCGATCATCTTCACCAGCCGTGACAATATCCAGGGCCTGAACACCGAGAATTCGTCGGGCCAGTGGGGCGGTGTGGTGCTGAGCGGCCGCTCGCAGATCACCGACTGCGCATCGGGCACCGCGACGCCGGGCACCAACGCCTGCGAACGCCAGACCGAAGGCGCGGTCGACCCCGCGCTCTATGGCGGCGTGCTCAACAACGACAACAGCGGCCGGATGAGCTATGTCCAGATCCGCTTCTCGGGCTATATCCTGTCGGGCAACAGCGAACTCCAGTCGCTGACGCTGCAGGCGATCGGTTCGGCGACGCAGATCGACCATATCATGTCGTACAACAGCTCGGACGACGCGCTCGAAGTCTTCGGCGGGCACGCCCATGTGAAGCATTTGATCGGTATCGGCGCCGAGGACGATAACCTCGACACCGACGTCGGCGCGAAGGCGAACTTCCAGTACGGCATCATCGTGCAGCGTCCGAACGTCGGCGACGCGATGATCGAGGCCGACACCGACAATGCGTTCGACGGCAACACGCCGCGCCAGAACACCCGCGTCGCGAACTTCGTCTTCTACCAGAATTCGCAGAACGCCTCGGCGGACCAGGCGTCGATGCTGCTGCGCGGCGGCACCGACTATGGCGTGTACAACTCTGTGCTGGTCAGCCCGAACAACCCCTGCCTGCGCATCAGCCGCACGCAGACTGCCTCGGGTACCCAGGACGCGGCGATCGACGAGTTCGGCGCCCCGATCTTCCGTTCGGTGCTGATGCAGTGTTCGTCGACGAAATATATCGACAGCGGCATCACCGCCGGTGCGACGGCGGCCATCTTCGGCACGGGTACGAACGGCAACAATGACGCCTATACGCCGACGCTGACCAGCCTCTACATCAACGGCGCGACCGAAACGGCCGTGACGCCGTTCAACGTCTCGACGCTCAACGGCCAGACGTTCAACTCGATCGAACTGACCCGCGCCGGCTTCTTCGACCAGACGACCTATATCGGCGCGGTCAAGGATGCGACCGACACGTGGTTCCAGGGTTGGACCTGCAACAGCGCCACCGCCAACTTCGGTACGGGCAACACCGGTCTGTGCACCTCGCTGCCGACCTTCTGAGGCTTTTGGCTTCGACCGGGAGGGAGCGGCGCGCGCCGCTCCCTCTCGCATATCTTCCAGATTTTTAAGGATCCCAAGGGGTGATCGCCATGTCCAAGCCGCTCCCGCTCGCCAGCCTGTTGTTGATTTCCACGGCGCTCGTCGCGCCCGCCACGGCCATGGCGCAGTCCGAGCCGGGCACGGAAACCCCCGCGCCGCCCGCGGCCGACCCCGCCGCCGAAACGCCGGTCGATCCGGCCGACCCCGCCGCCGAAACGCCGGCCGACGTGGCCGCCGAAGAGGCCGCCCAAGACGAAACCGACGTGTCGATCCCGGGGGCCGAGATCGTCGTCACCGGCCGCCGCAACGCCAATATCGAGCGCACCGCGCCGCAGGTCGTCTCGGTACTCGGCGCCGCCGATATCGCGCGGACGGGCGAGGGCAATATTGCCGGCGCGCTGGGGCGCGTCACCGGCCTCAGCGTCGTCGGCAACGGCTTCGTCTATGTCCGCGGCCTTGGCGACCGCTATTCGCTCGCGCTGCTCAACGGTTCGCCGTTGCCGAGCCCCGAGCCGCTGAAGCGCGTCGTGCCGCTCGATATCTTCCCGAGCGGCATCATTGCCTCGTCGCTGGTGCAGAAAAGCTATTCGGCGAATTTCCCCGGCGAGTTCGGCGGCGGCGTGATCAACCTCACGACCAAGGCAGTCCCCCGCGATCCCTTCCTGACGATCGGTGGCAGCATCGGCGGCAATTCGGAAACCACCGGCCAGCTCGGCTACACCTATTACGGCACCGGCAGCGACTGGACCGGCTTCGGCGATGGCGGCCGCAACCTGCCGTCGGCCTATCGCGCGTGGCGCGCCTCGGGCCTTCGCATCAACGATCCCAGCGTGAACCAGCAGGCGATCGCCGGCCAGTTCGTGACCGCGCGCAATGCGCTCGTCCAGACGAACAACGACATGCCCGTCAACTGGGGCGCGAACATCACCGGCGGCAAGTCGTGGACGATCGGCGGCACCGAGATCGGCCTGATCGCGACAGCGGGCTATACCAGCAAGTGGCGCACGCGCGACGTGACGCAGCAGACCGCGAACGCGCTCGACCTGTCGTCGCTCAACACCAATATCAATCGCGTGATCACCGACAACCGCGTCGTCGTGAACGGCCTGCTGGGCCTCAGCGCCGAATTCGGCGAAAACAAGGTTCGCTGGACCAGCCTTTATATTCGCGACACGATCAAGCAAGCGCGTCTAGGCGCCGAGGATCGCCCGTTGACCGCCGACTCCAACCCTGGCGTCAGCTTCCAGTACCAGGACACCGCCTGGTATGCGCGCCAGTTGATCGACACCCAGTTCGTCGGCGAATTCCAGCCGTTCGACGACCTCGATATCGACGTCCGCGCGAGCTATGCCAATTCGCAGCGCGAAGCACCGTTCGAGCTGAGCTTCCTCTATAGCCGGTCGAACAGCGCGACCGATCCCTTTGGCCAGTTCTTCACCAACACGCTGAACACCGGCCAGCGTCCGGGCAGCGCATCGATCGCCTTTTCGGACCTCAACGAAAACCTCTATTCGGCGGGGATCGACTTCACCTACGAGATCGCGCCGGGCATCAAGGCGGTCTATGGCTATGCCTATAGCGACACGAACCGCGTCACCGAACGCCGCGACTTCCTGTTCCAGGGCAACAACGATATCCCGCTGGCCGTGTCGCTGCTGCGTCCCGACCTGCTGCTGTCGCAGGCGGTGATCTGTTTCCCGCCGCTCAATCCGCCGACCGACCCCAATTGCCCGGCCAACCCGAGCCCGACGGGGATCAGCCTGGTCGACAGCACGGGTTCGAACCCGACGTTCCGCGCGATCCTGCGCAACCATGCGGCCTATTTCCAGATTCAGGCCGACCTTCTCGACGGGCTGAACGTCAACATCGGCGCGCGCTACGAAACCGCGGTCGAGCGCGTGAGCGCGGTGCAGGTCTATACCGTCAACCCGACGCTGCCGCCCGACACCAACCTCAATCGCAATTACCTGCTTCCCGCCGCGACGATCACCTACGAAATCCAGCCGCAGATGCAGGTTCGCCTCAGCGCCTCGAAGACGATCGCGCGGCCGCAGTTCCGCGAACTTGTGTTCCAGTCCTATTATGACCCGGACACCAACCGGAGCTTCCAGGGCAACCCGCAGCTTGTCGACAGCCAGCTCTACAATGCCGAAGGCCGCCTCGAATGGTATTTCGCGCCCGAACAGCGCGTGTCGATCGGCGGCTTTTGGAAGAAGATCAAGAATCCGATCGAAACCTATGCCAGCTTCGACGGCAACAGCGTGACGACGCGCTTTGCCAACGCGCCCGAAGCGACGCTCTATGGCGCCGAGTTCGAAGTGCAGAAACATTTCGATCTCAGCGGCTGGGGCGACGGCTTTTTCGCGACGCGCCGCGGTGTGTTCATCGGCAACTATACCTGGTCGAATTCGAAGCTGAAGGTCGGCGCCGACGATCCGGTCAAGGCCTTCCCCTTCACCGGCGCAACCCTGGCCAGCCAGTTCTTCCGCGACGGGGCGCCGCTGACCGGCCAGTCGGACCATCTGGTGAACGTCGAATTCGGCCTCGAGGATACCGAAAAGCTGTCGCAGCAGACGATCCTGATCTCCTACGCGTCGGACCGCATCACGCGGCGTGGCCCGTCGGGTCAGCCCGATATCTTCGAAAAGCCCGGCATCCAGGTCGATTTCGTCGCGCGGCAGGGCTTCCCGCTGTTCGGCAAGGAGCTGGAGATCAAGTTCGAGGCGCGCAATATTTTCGGAACCAAGTACAAGGAACTGCAGCAGAATGGTGACAACACCATCTACTACAACCTGTACAAGACCGGCACGACCTTCTCGCTTGGCGGGTCGCTGAAATTCTGAAGAAATCCCCGTGCGTGATCCCGGCTGTGGCCGGGGTCACGCCCGAGGCAAGCCGTGCAGGGCGGACTCGCCCGGCTGACAAAAAACTGTAATCTTCCTGTCAACTGATTGTCACCGATCGTCCCTAGGCGATTCGCGAGACCGTTTTTCAGTCTGGGGGACAGGGACAAGTTCATGGCAACGCTGATGTCCGGATCGGCCGTTCGGTTGCCGCGCGTGCTGCCCGCCTGGCTCCGCGCCGGCAAGCGGTCGCCGCGCGCGATCCTCCCGCTGCTCGTCATCGGACTGCTCGGCGCGCTGCTCGTCTGGCAGAGCGTCCGATTGCTGTGGACGCTCGTCGTGCCGCTGTCGCCGCTCGGCGCATGGCAGCCGCAGACCGCGGTGATCGCATCGCCCGCCGAACGCCGCGCGCTCTTCGCCGGCTTCGATCCTTTCTTCCGTAACGCCGTGCAGGGGCCCGCGAGCGCCACCGTCACCTCGGCAGGGCTGACCCTGTTCGGGGTCAACATCAACGAGGCTACCGGCGGCGGTTCGGCGATCATCGCGGGCGAGGACGGAATCCAGACCAGCTATGCCGTCGGCGACGAGATCGCGCCGGGGCTGAAGCTTGTCGGCGTCGCCTTCGACCATGTGCTGCTCGACCGCGGCGGGGCGCGCGAAAGCCTGTTCCTCGACCAGAGCGCCGCGGCGCCGGTCGCAACCCCGGGCGCGGCGCTTCCGGCGCCGACGCCCGAGCCCGGGTCGGCGGGCGCGAACGGCGTCTCGCCGAGCGGCGAGATTTCGCCCGACGCCCTGAAGGCGGGGGTTGCCTTCGCGCCGCGGGCCGAGAATGGCAAGGTCACCGGCCTGCTCGTCCAGCCGCAGGGCGACGGCGCCGTCTTCCGCGCCGCTGGCCTGCGCCCCGGCGACGTCATCCGCTCGGTCGGCGGCCGCCCGATCGGTTCGGCCAGCGACGCCGCCTCGCTCGCGAACCAGCTTTCGCCCGGCGCGCGGATCTCGGTCGAGGTCGAACGCGGCGCCAGCGTCGTCCCCATCGCTCTCATCCTCTCGAAATAACGGATATCATGCGCCTCAAACTGTCACTGATGCTTGCCGCCGCGCTCGTTTCCGCTGCGCCAGCCCCCGCGTTCGCGCAATATACGCTGAACGTGCGCGACGCCGATATCCGCGCCTTCATCCAGGACGCGGCGCGGATCACCGGGCGCACGTTCGTGATCGACGGCCGCGTCAACGGCAAGGTCTCGGTCGTCACCGACCGGCCGCTGTCGCGCAGCGAATATTTCGAGATTTTCCTTGCCACCTTGCGCTCGAACGGGCTTGTCGCGGTGCCGGGTCCGAACGGCAGCTACCGTGTCCAGCCGATCGACGGCGCCGCAGCGCAGCCGGGCCGCATCGGCAGCAGCGGCGCGGCGCAGAACCAGTTCGTGACCGAGATCATCCGCCTGAAGCATATCGACGCCGTCGCGGCGGTCGAAACGCTGCGCCCGCTCGTCAGCCCGCAAGGGTCGCTCACCGCGAACCGCAACGCGAACAGTCTCGTGGTGGCGGACTTCGCGGACAATATCCGCCGCATTCGCGCGCTCGCGGCGAGCATCGACCGCGACAGCTCGACCAGCCAGATCGTGACGCTGAAAAACGCCGGCGCGCGCGAGATCGCCGCCGCGCTCACCGCGCTCGTCCCCGCGGCGGGCGAGGGGGCGAAGGCGCCGATCGCGATCGTGCCGGTCGACAGCAGCAACGCGATCGCGCTGCGCGGCGACCAGGCGCTCGTCGCGCGTTTCGTCTCGATGGCGCACGACCTCGACGCGAAGGCGGCGGGCGGCACCGAGCTGCGCGTCTATTGGCTCGAACATGCCAATGCCGAGACCTTGCTGCCGACGTTGCAACAGCTCGTGGGGGGCGGCAGCGACCCCGCGCAGAAGGCCGGCTTGCCCCCGGCATCCTCCTCCTCGTCGACGACCACGGGCGGCAGCACGCCGGCGCCTGTGGCTGCCACCACCAGCACCCCGACCTCGGTCAGCGGCTCGGGCGGCAGCATCGCGACGCGCGGCCCTGCGATCGTCACGCGCTATGAGGGCGCCAACGCGATCATCGTCGCGGCGAACAGCGAGGTGCAGCGGATGCTCGGCGAGCTGATCCGCCAGCTCGACAGCCGCCGCGAGCAGGTTCTCGTCGAGGCGATCGTCGTCGAGATCGGCGACGACGCCGCGAAGCGCCTCGGCGTCCAGTTCCTGCTCGGCGGCAAGAATATCCCGTTCGTCGCGACGAACTACAGCAATGCGCAGCCGAATATCTTCACGCTTGGCGGCGCTTACGCTGCGACCAAGCTCACCGAGGACAAGACGACGGTCGACGGCACCACGGTCGTCACGCAGACGTCGAGCGCGCTCGGCAGCAGCCTGCAGGAAGCTGCTGCAGCTTCCTTGCTTTCGGCGACCGGCGGCTTCGCGGGGTTCGCGGGCGATATCGGCAAGAACACGATCTTCGGCGCGATCATCAACGCAGTGAAGTCCGACACGACTTCGAACCTGCTTGCAACGCCGCATATCGTCACGCTCGACAATCAGGCCGCGAAATTCCTCGTTGGGCAGGAAGTGCCGATCACGACGGGCGAAGCGCTCAGCGACAATTTCGACAACGCCTTCCGCACCGTCCAGCGCGAAGAGGTCGGCATCAAGCTGGAGGTCACGCCGCAAGTCAATGGCGCCGGCGAGGTCAAGCTCTTCCTCCGTCAGGAAGTGTCGAGCGTGGCGGGACCGGTCTCGTCGCGCAACAGCGACCTGATCCTCAACAAGCGCTCGTTCGAAACCGTGCTGACCGTCGACGACGGCGAGATCCTGGCGATCGGTGGCCTGCTCAACGACGACGAGCGCAAGACGATCGAGCGCATCCCGCTTTTGAGCGACATCCCGCTGCTCGGCGAACTGTTCAAATCGCGCAGCCGGAGCCGGTCGAAGACGAACCTGATGGTGTTCATCCGTCCGACGGTGCTGCGCAATCGCGAGGATAATGCCGCGCTGACCGCGCGCCGCTATGGCTATATCCGCGACTTCCAGCTCCAGCGGAATCCGGGCGAGGAGCCCGCGATCGATACGCTGGTGCGCGATTATCTGGGCACGGTGCCGCCGGTTCCGAGCGCGGCGACCCCGACCGACGTCACGGTCGGTCCCGTCAACCTGCAGGAACTGCGCGGTCCCGACGGCAAGGTGATCAGCACCGGCGTGCCGCCCTCGATTTCGCAGGCGCCCGCCCCTCCCGCCGGAGACTATCCGTGAGCGACATCGAACCGGTGGCGCCTTCCCCGGCGCCGGTTGATATTCCCTATGGCTTCGCGCGAAACCACGGCGTCGTGATCGCGCAGGAAGAGGGCGGGCGCTGGCTCGCTACGCTGCGCGAAGGCAGCGACCCCGCGGTGCTGATCGAGGTCAAACGCTTTCTCGCGCAGCCGATCCGGGTTGCGACCGCGAACGCGGCGGATTTCGACCGGCTGCTTTCGGACCATTATGCGGTCGACGCCTCCGCAGCGGCGATGGCGGGGACGCTCGATGGCAGCGACCTCGAACTCGGCATTCCGAGCGCCGAGGATCTGCTCGACAGCGCCGACGACGCCCCGGCGATCCGGCTGATCAACGCGATCATCGCCGAAGCGGTGCGGCAGGGCGTCAGCGACATCCATATCGAACCCTATGAAAGCGGGCTCGTCGTGCGGATGCGCACCGACGGCGTGCTGCGCGAGCATCTGCGGATGCCGCCGCACGTCGCCCCCGTCGTCGTCAGCCGCATCAAGGTCATGGCGCGCCTCGACATCGCCGAGCGCCGCGTGCCGCAGGACGGGCGCATCGCGCTGACGCTGGCGGGCAAGGCGGTCGACGTTCGCGTCTCGACCCTGCCGAGCCGGGCCGGCGAGCGCGTCGTGATGCGTATCCTCGACAAGGACACGGCAGGGATCGACTTCGACGTTCTGGGACTGTCGGGCGAGGCGGACCGGATTTTGCGCGAGGCGCTGGCCGAACCCAACGGGATCATCCTCGTCACCGGCCCGACGGGTTCGGGCAAGACGACGACGCTCTATGCGGCGCTGAAGCAGCTCAATGACGGCCAGCGCAACATCCTGACGGTCGAGGATCCGGTCGAATATGCCGTCGACGGCATCGGCCAGACGCAGGTGAATGCGAAGGTCGGGCTCGACTTCGCGGCGGGGCTGCGCGCGATCCTGCGCCAGGACCCCGACGTCGTGATGGTCGGCGAAATCCGCGACCGCGAGACCGCCGATATCGCGGTGCAGGCGTCGCTTACGGGTCACCTCGTGCTCTCGACGGTCCACACCAACGATGCGGTCGGTGCGATCACGCGCCTGAAAGACCTGAAGGTCGAGCCCTTCCTGCTCGCCTCGACCCTGCGCGCGGTCTTGGCGCAGCGGCTTGTCCGCAAGCTGTGCGACCATTGCCGCGAGCCGGTGCAGGCCGACAACAGCGTCGCGGCGATGCTCGGGCTCGACATCGGCACGGTGATCTGGCGCCCGAAGGGCTGCGACCAGTGCGGCCACACGGGCTTCAAGGGCCGGATCGGAGTGTTCGAAGCAATCAAGGTCGACGAGACCGTGCGCCGCTATATCTATGCCGGCGGTGATGAATCGATGATCGCAAAGCACGCCTTCCTGAAGGCCCCGACGCTGGCGTCGGCGGCGCGCGCGATGGTCGCCAAGGGGCTTACCACGCCCGAGGAGGCGATCCGCATCGCGCGGCGCGAGGATGTCGATGCCTGATTATCGCTATGTTGCGATCGACAGCCAGGGCCGCGAGCGCAAGGGGCGGCTGGCCGCCGCGAACGACGATGCCGCCCGCGCCGACCTGGTCCGCCGCAAGTTCCATATCGTCGCGGTCGAGGAGGCGGGGACGAAGCCGACAACCGGCCGCTCGTTGCTCGCCTTTCGCCGGGGCAAGCTTTCTTCCAAGGAGCTCGCGCTGTTCACGCGCCAGCTCGCCACGCTTGTCGAGGTCGCGCCGCTCGAAGAGGCGCTGCGCACGCTGACGCGGCAGAGCGAGGCCGAAAGCGCGCGTGCGGTGATCGGCGACGTCCATGCCGGCCTGCTCGAAGGGCGCCGTCTTGCCGACGCGATGGCCCGCCAGCCGGGCAGCTTTCCGCCGCTCTATCGTGCGATGGTCGCGGCGGGGGAGACGACGGGCAGCCTGACGACGATCCTCGCGCGGCTTGCCGACCTGCTCGAACGCCAGGCCGAGGTGCGCGGCAAGTTGATAGCCGCGCTCGCCTATCCGGTCGTGCTCGCGGTGGTAGCGATCGGCGTCGTCGCCGCGCTGATGATCTTCGTCGTGCCGCGCGTCGTCGAACAGTTCAACGACGTCGGGCAGCAGCTTCCCTTCCTGACCCGCGCGGTCATCGCCATCTCGAGCTTCGCCGCGAGCTGGTGGTGGCTCATCGCGCTGCTGATCGCCGTCGCCACCTTCGGCTGGGTCAGCGCGATGCGCCGCCCGGCGTTCAAGGCCGCGGTCGACGCGCGGTTGCTGGGGCTGCCGCTGTTCGGGCGACTGCTGCGCGATCTTTACGCCGCGCGCTTCGCGCGCACGCTGTCGACGATGGTGTCGAGTCGCCTGCCGCTGGTCGAGGGGCTCAGGCTCACCGTGCCGACGATCCGCAACGCCGCGCTCGCCGGCGCCACTGCCAGCATCGTCGATCAGGTGCGCGCGGGCGGCAGCCTGTCGGCCGCGCTCCGCGACGCCGGAGTCTTTCCGCCCTTGCTCGTCTATATGACCGCGAGCGGCGAAAGCGCCGGGCGGGTCGAGCAGATGCTCGAGCGCGCCGCCGACTATCTCGAACGCGAGTTCGACCGTTTCACCGCCGCGTCCATGGCCCTTCTCGAACCTGTCATAATTGTCGTTATGGGGTCGTGCGTCGCACTCATCATCCTCGCCATCCTGCTTCCGATCCTCCAGTTGCAGAACCTTGCAGGGCTATAAATACATGTCGCTGATGCAGCTTTTCCTTCGCCTCATGATCGATCCCGCACGTCCCGACAGCCGTCGGCGCAAGAAGGACGAGCGCGGCTTTACCCTGACCGAACTGATGGTCGTCATCTTCATCATCGGCCTGCTTGCGACGGTCGTTCTGATCAACGTCCTGCCCAGTCAGGACAAGGCGATGGTCACCAAGGCGAAGGCCGATATCGCCACGCTGGAAAGCGCGCTCGAGCAATATCGCCTCGACAATCTCAGCTATCCGGCGACGACCGACGGCCTGAACGCATTGACCACCGCGCCGCCGGCGCTCGCGCAGCCCGAGCGCTATCGCCGCGGCGGTTACATCAAGAAACTGCCGCAGGATCCCTGGGGCCGCCCCTATAATTATCAGGCGCCCGGCGCGAACGGAAAGGCGTTCGACGTGTGGTCGATGGGCGCCGACGGCGCGCCTGGCGGGACCGACGAAAATGCGGATATTCGCAGCGAAGGATAAGCCGCCGATGTTCGACTGGGCCCCCGCCTTCGCGGGGGCGCGTTCGCCGGTAAGCGAACGCGGCTTCACGCTCGTCGAACTGATGGTCGTGCTGGCGATCATGGCGCTCGCAGCGACCGCGGTCGTGCTGACCATTCCCGGCGAAGAGCGCAATGTGCGCAGCGAGGCCGACCGGCTCGCCGCGCGCCTTGCCGCCGCGCGCGATGTCGCGGTGATCGAGGGGCGCAGCGTGTCGGTCAATCTCGCGCCCTCCGGCTATGGCTTCGAGCGGCGGGTCGAGGGCGCCTGGCAGCCGCTGCCCGGCCGCGCGTTCGAACAGCGGAACTGGCCGTCCGATGTCCGCTTCGTCGCGGGCGACGGGCTGGGCGCGGCGCGCATCCTGTTCGACCGCGTCGGCACCAGCCCGACCCCCCAGGCGGTTGTGCTGTCGGGCGGCGACGCGCGCGAGATTGTCCGCGTTTCCGCGACGGGGGATGTCAGTCGTGGAGAATAATCAACGAGGCTTCACTCTGCTCGAAATGCTGGTGGCGCTCAGCATCATCAGCATCGCGGCGCTGACGCTGGTGCGGCTCGATGCCTATGCGGTGCGTACCGCCGGCGATCTCGACGAAAGCACAATGGCGGGCATCGTGGCGCAGAACCGCGCCGTCGAACTCTGGACCGACCCGTCGCCGCCGACGATCGGTGCGAGCGCGGGCAACGTTGCCAATGCGGGGCGCAACTGGCGCGTCGAACAGCGTGTCGCGAAGACCGCCGACGACAGCCTGCTGCGCATCGACCTGATCGTCCGGCCCGAAAGCGGGCGCGGGCAGGCGACGCTGACGATCATCAGGCCGTCGCGATGAAGGACGAACGCGGCTTCACCCTCGTCGAGATGCTCGTCGCGCTATCGATCTTCGCGGTGATCGCGGCGATGGGGGTCAGCCTGCTGCGCAGCAGCGTCGACACGCAGGATGCCGTGCAGGCGCGGCTTCAGGGCATGAGCGGGATCAACCGCGTCCGCGCGGTGATGGCGAACGACCTTGCGCAGGCGGTGCAGCGGTCGACGCGCGGGCAGGCGGGCGAGCCCGTCCCCGCCTTTGTCGGATCGTCCAACGGCTTCGCCTTCGTTCACGCGGGCGCTGGGTCGCTGGACGGCAGCCCGCGCCCGAACGTCGAGCGCGTCGGCTACGCGCTGACCGGCGGCGAATGGCGCCGCGCGACCCAGCCGATGCTCGACGGCACCGCGCTGTCGGATGGCGACCGGCTGATCGGCGACGTCACCGCGGCTGCGGTGCGCTATCGCGATGCGCAGGGGAACTGGAGCGAAAGCTGGAGCAGCGATCCCGGCGACCGCCTGCCGCGTGCGGTCGAGGTGCGGCTGACGCGGACCGGCCGCGCGCCGTTGACGATGCTGTTCCTGACCGGGCCGACGCTGCCGCCGCCCGTCGCTGCGGGAGCGCCGCCCGCATGACCCGCCATCCGAAAGGCGAACGCGGCGCGGCGCTGCTCACGGTGTTGCTGCTCGTCGCGGTGATGGCGGTGATCGCCGCGACCGCGCTCGACCGCCTGACGCTCGCGACGCGGATCGCGGGCAGCGCATCGACGGTCGATCAGGGGCGCGCCTATGCCTTCGCCGCCGAGCAGATTGCGCTGCGCCGGGTTTCCAGCCTTGTGTCGCGCGATCCGACGCGGCTGACGCTCGACGGGGGGTGGCTCGGGCGCGATTTCACCCTGCCGCTGCCGGGCGGGCAGGGGCAGGCGCGGCTGACCGATGCGAACAATTGTTTCAACCTCAACAGCCTCGCCGCCGAAACCGCACCGGGAAGGCTGAGCCAGCGGTCGGGTTCGGTGCGCCAATTCGCCGCGCTGATGAAACTGATCGGCATCGGCGAGGGACAGGCGCAGCAGATCGCCGGCGCGGCGGCCGACTGGGTCGACAGCGACAGTAACGACGGCCCGCTCGGCGCCGAAGACAATGTCTATCGCGGGATGCAGACGAGCTATCTCGCGGCGAACCGCAAGATGGCGGACGTCAGCGAACTGCGCGCCGTGCGGGGGGTGACGCCGAAAATCTATGCGCAGCTCAAACCCTGGGTCTGCGTGTTGCCGGTGACCGACGCGGTGAAGCTCAACGTCAACACGCTGACCCCCGAACAGGCGCCGCTGATCGCAATGCTGCTGCCCGGCCAGATCAGTGTCGCCGACGCGCGGGCGGCGCTGGCGGCACGGCCTGCGGGCGGCTATGGCAGCAGCGTGCGATTCTGGGAGGGCCGGGCCTTTGAGGGCCGCGAACCGCCGCAGGATGTCGCCGAACAGGCCGGGGTGAACAGCCGCTGGCTCGCGCTGACGACGAATGTTACGATAGGGGACGGGGTTTTGACGGCAAGATCGCTCATCGACGCGAACGGCGGGGCGGCCAGCGCCGGCCAGGCCGCCCCGACGATCGTCCGCCGCGACTGGGGCGAGACCGACTGACGTGAGCCGCACGCTTGTTCTCTGGCTGCCCCCGCTGGCGGCGTTGTCGGGCGAGGATGCCTTCCGCCCCGCTTGGTTGCGCGTCGATGATGGCGTCATCGTCGATTCGGGGCAGGACGATGGCTGGATCGACGCCTGGGAGAAACCGGCGGACGGCGAAGCCGAGGACCGGCTGGTCGCGCTGGCCCCCGCCGCCGATATTCCGGTTCGCTGGTATCACTATCCCGACGCCGCGCCCGCGCAGGCGGCCGCCGCGGCGCGGGTCGACGCGCTGCGCGGCAGTCTGGGCGACGCGGCGGCGCTCCATGTCGTTGCCGGGCAGCCGACGGGGGACGGGCAGGCGGTTCCGGTCGCGGTGACGACCCATGCGGCGATGGCGGCCTGGCGCGACTGGCTCGAGGCACGGGGGCTTTCGGCGGCAGCGATCGTTCCGTCGGCCGCGACCGTCCCGCCGCCCGAGCCCGATGCGCTGTGGACCGCCGATGTCGGCGGTGAAGCGATTGTGCGCACCGCCGACCGCGCCTTTCTGTCCGATCCCGAGCTCGACCAGCTGATCGCGGGCGAGCGGGTGATTGCGCCGCTGGCGGCCGAGCCGATGCGCGAGGCGCTGTTGCTGTCGCTTGCCACCCCGCCGATCGACCTGCTGACCGGCGCGTGGAAGCCGAAGCGGAGCTGGTCGCTCGATCCCGCGCTGGTGCGGATCGGCAAGCGGCTGTTGATCGCGCTCGTCGCGGTGAGCCTGCTGATCCCGATCGTCCATGCGGTGCGGTTGACGAGCGATACCAGCCGTGCCGACGATGCGACTGTCGATCTTGCGCAAAAGGCCGGCATCAAAGCCCAGGATGCCGAAGCGGCCGAGGCCGAACTCGATCGCCGCCTCGCCGCGGCGGGCGGCGGACCGCTCGCTTTCTCCGTACCCGCGTCGGCGCTCTATGACGCGATGCGCGATACGCCGGGGGTGGCGCTGAAGACGCTGTCGCACCGCACCGACGGCACGCTGTCGACGACGCTCGCCGCCCCGCGCGTCGAAGACATCAACAAGGTGCTGCTGGCGCTGCAGGCGCGCGGATATCGCATCACCGCGCAGCCGATGGCGGGCACCGACGGCCAGCAGATGGCCAA
Organism: Sphingopyxis sp. H073; assembly: GCF_001468395.1. Lineage (GTDB taxonomy): Bacteria > Pseudomonadota > Alphaproteobacteria > Sphingomonadales > Sphingomonadaceae > Sphingopyxis. The sequence goes on from NZ_LNSG01000007.1 coordinate 173,532, forward strand.
TGTGACGATTCGGGCGGTACCATGATGGAAGCGATGAAAAACTGGTGGAGCGGGCTGTCGACACGCGAACGCTGGCTGGTCGGCGTTGCAGGCGCGCTGGCGGTCGCCGTGCTCGGCTGGGCGCTCGGGCGCCCGGCGGTCGCAGCGTTCCTTGACCTCGAAAGCCGCCATCGCGCCGCGATCGAGCGCGAGGGGCGCGTCGCGGCCAAGGTCGGGCTGCTTTCCCGGCGCCCGGCGAAGTCGGTCGCGGCGGCGGTCGATGCGGTGGCGATCGACCAGTATCTTGCGCAGTCGGCGGGAGAGATCGGCCTGACGCTCGACCGCAACGAGGCGCGCGGCGAGCGGCAGGTGACGATCGCGATCGCGACGGCGAAGGCGCCGGTGCTGACCGACTGGCTCGCCGGCCTGGAAGCGCAGGGTTTCGTCGTCGACCAGCTGACGATCACGCCGGCCGCGGACGGAACCGTCGGGATGACCGCCGAACTCAGAAAGGGCGGGCAATGAGCGCGCGGCGACGCTGGGCGATCGCGGCCGCGCTGTTGGCGCTGCTGCTGATCGTCGCGACCTTTCCGATGCGGCTGGCGCTGTCGCTGGCCGGCGCCGCCGACGCGGGCGTATCGGCGCGCGAAATTCGCGGCTCGATATGGTCTGGCGCGCTGATCGACGCGCGGCTGGGCGCGCTGCCGCTCGGCACGGTGCGTGCGAGCCTGTCGCCGATCGACTTGCTGGGCGGCAGCACCGAACTGACCTTCGAACGCGCCGACGAACGGCTCGGCCCGCTGTCGGGGCGCCTCTATGGCAGCGACCCGCGCGGCATGTCCGATGTCAACGGCACGACCTCGATTGCGGGCGGCCTGGGCCTGATCCCCGCCGACACGATCCGCTTCGAGGGCGCGACGGTGCGTTTCGACGATGGCGGCAAATGCGCCGAAGCGACGGGACGCATCCAGCTGTCGGTCGCGGCGCCGATCGCCGGGCTCGACCTGTCGCAGGGGCTGTCGGGGCCGCTGCGATGCGCGGGGGGGCGGGCGCAGGCGGCGCTTGCGAGCCAGTCCGGGATGGAGCGGCTGACGCTCGCCTTCGACGGCAAGGGCGCCTATCGCGCCGAGTTCGCGATCAACGTCGACCGCGATCCGGCGATGGCGGCGGCGCTGGCGGTACTCGGCTTCAAGTCCGGAGCGAACGGGTTCGTGCTGGCGACCTCGGGCCGCTTCTGACGTGACCATCCTCGACGCCTTGCCCATCGGCGCGGGCGTCTTTCTGGCAGGGCTGATCGGGCTTGTCCTCGGCAGCTTTATCGCGACGCTGGTATTGCGCTGGCCGGCAGGCAGGTCCGTCCTCGGGCGGTCGCAGTGCGATGGCTGCGGGCGCCAGCTAGGTGCGCTCGATCTCGTGCCGCTGCTGTCGGCGCTCGCATCACGCGGGCGATGCCGCGAATGCGGTCGAGCCATCGATCCCTTTCATTGGCGCGTCGAGCTCGGGTCGGCGCTGCTGGGCGTCGCGGCGCTGGCGATCATGCCCGGCACGGCAGGATGGCTCTGGGCGCTGTTCGGCTGGCTGCTCTTGCCATTGGCTTTGCTCGACGCGCGGCATTTCTGGCTCCCCGACGGGCTCAACGCGCTGCTTGGCGTTGCAGGGCTGCTCATCGCGGGGCCGTTGCTGCAAACGACGCTCGTCGACCGCTGGGTCGGCGCTGTAGTCTGCGGGCTGACGCTTGCCGGAATCGCGGCTCTCTATCGCAAGCTGCGCCTGAAGGACGGGATGGGCGGCGGCGATCCGAAGCTCGTCGCGGCGATCGGCGCATGGCTCGGCTGGCAGGCGTTGCCGCTCATGCTGCTGCTCGCGAGCCTCGGAGGGGTTGTTTTTGCGGTGCTCGGCAAGAAAAAAGGGGACCGGCCGCTTGGTGAGCAGCAGATCCCCTTCGGTCTTTTCGCGTGCGCCGCGGCGTGGGTCGCGGTGCCGCTGTGGCCTGTCCTTATCGCCCGATGACGACGGTCACCGCGCGGCGGTTCTGCGCCCAGGCTTCCTCGGTCGAGCCGAGCGCCGCCGGGCGTTCCTTGCCATAGCTGATGACGTCGATGCGCGACGGATCGACGCCGATCGAGGCGAGATAGTTTTTCGCGGCATTGGCGCGGCGTTCGCCGAGCGCGATATTATAGTCGCGTGTGCCGCGTTCGTCAGCATGGCCCTCCAGCGTCACGCGGACCGCGGGGTTGCGGGCGAGCCACTGCGCCTGGCTCTGCAGCGTCGCCTGATCCTGCGCATCGACATTGTACTGGTCGAGATCGAAGAAGATGCGGTCGCCCATGGCGCCGACGCTGGCGAGGAAGTCTTCCTGTGATCCCGGAACGACGCCGGTGCCGGTTCCGGCCCCCGTGTCGGTGCCGCTGCCATCGGGCGCGGGCGGAAGCGTATCGGGCGCTTTTTTCGCGCAAGCCCCGACAGTCAGCATGGTGATCGCCGCGATCATCGCGGTGGTTTTGCGTATCGTCATGGGTTCTGTCCTCTTGTTGCTCAGTCTTCAGTCGTGGGGGTCGGGGATGAACTCAAGTTGAACCCCCCGGTTTTCCTTTGGTTCCGCGCCCGCGCTTCAGGGCAGGATCGGCCCCCAGCTCGGGTCCGATCCGTCCTGCGGCGTCGGCAGGCGGCGCAGGTTCACGCCGGTCAGGTCGACCTGCCACAGGGTCGATTTGCCCTCGCGCCCCGGCGAGGTGCGGAAGAACTGGATGACGCGGCCGTTCGGCGACCAGGTCGGCGCCTCATCCTGCCAGCTGTTGGTCAATAGCCGCTCGCCGCCCCCCGACGGCGTCATGACGCCGACGCGGAACTCGCCGCCGCCCATCCTGGTGAAGGCGATCAGGTCGCCGCGCGGCGACCATTCGGGGGTCGCATAGCGCCCGCCGCCAAAGCTGATCCGCTGCTGGTTCGAACCGTCGATATTCATCGTATAGATTTGCTGGCTGCCCGACCGGTCGCTTTCGAACACGATCTTGCGCCCGTCGGGCGAAAAACTGCCGCCGACGTCGATCCCCGGCGTGCTCGTCAGCCGAACCGGCGTGCCGCCGTCGGCCGAGACTCGATAGATGTCGGTGTTGCCGCCGACCGCCATCGAATAGAGGATCTGCCGCCCGTCGGGCGACCAACGCGGCGCGAAGGTCGCGTTGCTGCTTTCGGTGACGAGCTTCTGCGTCCCCGCGTTGATGTCATAGATGAACACGCGAACGCGGTTGTTCAGGTAGCTGACGTACACGATCTTCTTGTAATCGGGCGAGAAACGCGGGCTGATCGCGAGCGCCTGGCCATTGGTGATGAAGCGGTGGTTGCCGCCGTCCGAATCCATGATCGCGAGGCGTTTGATGCGGTTCCCCTTGGGCCCGCTCTCGGCGATATAGGCGACGCGGCTGTCGAAGAAGGGCGATTCGCCCGACAGGCGCGAATAGATGGCGTCGGCGCATTTGTGCGCGGCGCGGCGCCAGTCGCCGGGCTGTATCTCGTAACCCTGGCGCACCAGTTCGGTCTGGAGCGCGGTGTCGTAGAGATAGCAGCCGACGACGAGCCCACCGGTACTGCTCGCCTGGACGAAGCCATGGACGACATTGTCGGCGTTGCGCGCCTGCCAGTCGGCGAACTGCGGCGCGCGCACTTCGCCCATCGTGATCGCGCGCACGCTGCCGGGGCCAAGCGGCGCGTAGAGTCCGCTGCGTTCAAGGTCGGCGGCGATGACGTCGGCGATCTGGCGGCCGAGCGTGCCGGTGCTGAGCCCCGCGACATTGACGACGGCGGGGGTCGCAAAGGCGGGGACCGCGATCACCGTGCGCTCGGTCGAGACTTCGGCGACGACCTCGGCGGTGCGCGGCGTGTCCTCGGTGGTCGCGGGCGGCGTCTGAGCCGCCGCGGGAAGCGCTGCGAACGCGCCCATCGCGGCGGCGAGAAGGGTGAGCCGGGTGGCCAGCGAGCGTTTCATCACATTCCTTTCGCTCGGAAGGTCACGTCCCAGACCCTCCACTGATCATAATATTCGTCGGGCAGGTCGAACGGCGAGGCCTGCCGGATCGACCGCTCAGCGCGCTCGACGAACAATTTCTGCTGCGGCGCATTGCTGTCGGTCTTGCCGGTGAGTTCGCCGACCTGGGCGATGCTCGTGATCCGCCCGTCGCGGCTGAGCTGGATGCGCAGCACGACGCGGAGCTGGTCGATATCGACGCCCGAGGGCACGTTGCGGCGCCAGAAGGGCAGGATCTTGCCGTCGATCGCGACGTCGATCGATCGCTTGACCTCGGCCGCGGTGGCGGCCGCGGGCGCACCCTTGGTTTGCGTCGACTTGCTCGGCGCCCTGCTCAGCCCTTCGGTGATGCCGTCGAGACGGCCGGTCGGGCGCGTCGGTGTTTTCTTCGGCGGCGGTGCAGCCTTGGGCGCGGGTTTAGGCTGCGCCTTCTGCGCGGGTGGTTGCTTCTTCGCGGGTGTCGGGGTCGGACGCTGCACCAGCCTGGGCGCGGGCGCCGGGGTCGGGCGGACGATCGGCTCGGGGACCGGAGGAGCGGGCATGGGTTCGGGCGCGGCGATGTCCGTCGCGTCTTCTTCGCCCAGCCTTGTGGCTGGAGCCTCCTCGGTGATCACCGGCGCGGTCGATTGCGGCGCGGTCTCGGCGACCAGATCGACCTCCATCGGCGGATTGTCGAAGCGGCGGTCGCCGCGCGTCCACTGCACCGAGAGCAGGCCGATCACGACGACATGCAGCAGCACCGCCACCGCGATGCCGATCCGCTGATTTGCCCCTGGCGCCGTTTCCGCAACCATCATCCGACCCTATTGGCCGCTATCTGAACCGGTGGTGACCGCAGCCGGCGCGTCGTCCGATCCCGTGGTGACGAGCGCGATGCGCGTCAGCCCCGCGCGGTTGAGTTCGCCCATCACGCGCATCACGCGGCCGTAGTCGAGAGTCTTGTCGGCGCGCAGCATGATCTGGCGCGGCTTGTCCTGGCCCTCATTCTCGCGCGCGATCGCGTCGAGGCGAGCGGGAAGCTCGGCCTCGGCCACGACCTGATCGCCGATGTAGATCGTGTCGTCGCCATTGATCGACAGCTGGACCGGTTCCTGCTCCTCGGTCTCGACCGGTTTCGCGCGGCTTTCGGGCAGGTCGATCGGCACCGCGGAGGCGAGCAGGGGCGCGGTGATCATGAAGATGATCAGCAGCACCAGCATCACGTCGACGAGCGGGGTGACATTGATGTCGGCCATCGGCGCGCGGCGTCCGCCGCGACCGCGCCGCCGTCCGCCGGCGCCGCCGGAAGGGCCCGACATCGCCATCAGGCGTCCGCCTCCAGCTCTCGGCTGAAGGTCGCGTGCAGCCCGTCGGCGAAGCGGCCGAGGCGCGATTCGAGGCGGTTCAGCCGCTGCGAGAAGGCGTTGTAGGCGATCACCGCCGGGATCGCCGCGAACAGGCCGATCGCGGTCGCGAACAGCGCCTCGGCAATCCCCGGCGCGACGACGGCGAGGCTGCTGTTGTTCTCAGCCGCGATCGCGGTGAAGCTGCGCATGATGCCCCAGACGGTGCCGAACAGACCGACGAACGGTGCGACGGCGCCGATGGTCGCCAGCGTGCCGATCTTCTCGGCGAGGCGGTCGACCTCGCCCTCGACCGCCGAATTCATCGCGACGCCCAGCCGCTCGCGCGTTCCGTCGCGGTCGATCACCTTGCCCTTGGTCGAGCGGCGCCATTCGCTGATCCCGGCGCCCAGCACCTTCGCGCTCGGCAGCTCTTCGCCGCCATTCTTGTCGAAAAAGGCGTCGATATTCTCGGCGCGCCAGAAATCGCGCTCGAATTGTTCCGATGCGCGCATCAGCTTGCCGACGCTGCGGCCGTGTGTGAAGATCACCGCCCAGACATATATGGAGGCGAGCAGCAGCCCGATCATCACCGCCTTCACGACGATGTCGGCCTGGATGAACAGCGCGACGGGGGACAGCGTCGCCGCATCGGCGGCCAGCTTGATATTGTCTAGCAAGGGTTCGTCTCTCCATTCATGATCGCGGTAAAGCGTTCGGCCCAGCCTGCGGGCTGACGGCGCGGCCGGCCTTCGGGCGACAGGAAGGCCGCGGTAACACGTCCGCCTGTCAGCACTTCTGGCGTTAACTCATCCTGACCGCGAAGGATGCGCTGCGCGATGATGACGCTCGCGCCGCGCACCGTCTCGACGGTGCTGACAACGGTCAGGTCGTCGTCGAGCTTCGCAGGCCTCAGATATTTGATGGCAAGGTCGGTAACCGCCCAGGCGCCTTCGCCCGCTTCCATCGCCGCGCGCTGGTCGATGCCCGCAAGGCGCAGCATGTCCGAGCGCGCGCGCTCCATATAGCGCAGGTAATTGGCGTGATAGACGATGCCGCTGAGGTCGGTGTCCTCGAAATAGACGCGCAACCGGTAAAAATGCGCCGCCCCGACGAAGGCGCCGGGGACGAAGGGGGGAGGGCCGCTGACCATGGTTAAGACCGATAGCGGGTGGGTGAGTCGGCGGGAACCCCTCTTCAACGGTTCGTCGTACCCAAGAGCCGGTTGGTGGAATGAAAGGCGCAGGAATCGGCGCTATTTTCCCTCGTCGAATAGCCCGTCCTGCGTGCCTTGGGGCGGATTGAGCCCAAGGTGCTTCCACGCGCTGGCGTTGAGCATCCGCCCGCGCGCGGTGCGGGCGATCAGGCCGGCCTGCAGCAAATAGGGCTCGATCACATCCTCGATCGTGTCGCGCGGTTCGCTGAGCCCGGCGGCGAGGGTCTCGACCCCGACGGGGCCGCCGCGATAGATGTCGGCGATCATGGCGAGGTAGCGGCGGTCCATCGCGTCGAGCCCGAGCGCGTCGACCTCGAGCCGGTTGAGCGCGGCGTCGGCAGCTTTCGCATCGACGACCGCGTGCCCCGCGACGGTCGCGAAATCGCGCACGCGGCGGAGCAGGCGGCCGGCGATGCGCGGAGTCCCGCGCGAGCGCTTCGCGATCTCCAGCGCGCCGTCGGCGGCGATCGGCAGCGCGAGTAGCCGCGCGGCGCGCGATATGACCTGTTCGAGCTCGCCATGCGTGTAGAAATTGAGCCGCACCGGAATGCCGAAGCGGTCGCGGAGCGGCGTCGTCAACAGGCCCTGCCGCGTCGTCGCGCCGACGAGGGTGAATTTCGGCAGGTCGATCCGCACGCTGCGCGCCGACGGCCCTTCGCCGATCATGATGTCGAGCGCGCGGTCCTCCATCGCGGGATAGAGGATTTCCTCTACCGCGGGCGACAGCCGGTGGATCTCGTCGATGAACAGGACGTCGCCGTCCTCCAGATTGGTGAGCAGTGCCGCGAGGTCGCCGGCCTTCGCGATCACCGGGCCGCTGGTCGACCGGAACCCGACGCCGAGCTCCTTCGCGACGATCTGCGCCAGCGTCGTCTTGCCGAGACCGGGAGGACCATAGAAGAGTACATGGTCGAGCGCATCCGACCGGGCTTTCGCGGCCTCGATGAATATCCGCAAATTCTCGCGCGCCGCCGCCTGTCCGACGAATTCGGCAAGCGACTTCGGCCGCAGCGCGGCGTCGGCATCCTCGGGGGTACGGATCGGGGTCGTGAGGGCGGGCTCAGTCATAACCGTTCTATTGCCTCGCCGACGATGCAAACCCAAGGTTCCTGACGATCCTCATAGACCGAAAATTGAAGTTCGAAATCATGGCCGGGTTCGAAATTGCCGATCGGCACCGCGTAACTGTCCATCTCTGGGCGGTTGAGGAACCAGAGCGTCGAGCCGCAATTGCCGCAAAAATAGAAATCCGCGAGAGTGCCGCTGCCACCGGCATGTTGGTAGAGCTTCGCTTCGCCTTCGGTGCGCACATTTGCTGCGGGAAAACGCGCCTGCGCGGCAAAGGCGCTGCCGCTTCGCGCCTTGCAGTTGCGACAGTGGCACACCGACACGCGGATCGGCTCGCCGGTGCAGGCGATGCGGATCTGGCCGCAGCGGCAGGAGGCGTGGCGGATGCGGTCGCTCATGATGCGCTGGCTGCCAGCCGCTTTTCGACCGTCTGCCAGAGGGCGGCGATCGCCGCGACGGGAGCGCTCTTCCGGCCACCGAGCATCCCGATTGGCGCGCGCGCTTCCGTCATCCGCTCGTAGGCGCTCGCCATCGGTATGACGGGCCAGTCGGGCGCGTCGGCGAGAGTCTCGCGGTGGAGCGCGCGGCGGCGGTCGACCATCGAGAACACCGGGAGCAGCGGGACGCGCAGCGCTTTCCTGCCGCCCATATGCTCCTCGATCGCCTCCAGCGCCCGGCGCGCGAGCGGTGACGGGATGACGGGGACGATTACAAGATCGGCGGCGCGGAGAATCTGTTCGGAGGTGTCGGTAAGTCCCGGCGGGCAGTCGATGAGGATGCGCTCGAATCCGCGCGCAAAGTCCCCGGCAATTTTCGCGAGCCGCTTCTTTTTGTCGAGCTCGTGAAACTCGACGTCGAGCCCGCGCAGCGACCGGTCGGCGGGAAGCAGGCTCAGCCGGTCGGTCGCGGTCGGCGCGATCAGCTTCGCCGGATCGAGATCGCGGCGGATCGCGGCCTGCGCCTTTTTGCCCGTTCCCTCGTGGCCGAGGATGTAGGTTGCGGCAGCTTGCCCGTCGAGGTCCCAGAGCAGGGTGCGGCGGCTCGAGAGGGTCGCAGCCGCCCAGGCAAGATTGACCGCGAGCGTCGTCTTTCCGACTCCGCCCTTGAGGCTATAGACCGCGATCGTCCTGCCGTTCATTTCGCCGCTTTCTTCAGCGCCACACGAACCAGCGCGTCGAGGCTGGCATCTGCGCCCAATTCCTCGCTTGCAGCCGCGACCGCCGCGCTTGCCTCGCCGGGCTTGAAGCCGAGGCCGGTAAGCGCGGTGACGGCGTCGCCGAGTGGGCCGGAGGTGGTGCCCCTGGCCGGACTCGAACCGGCGATGCCGCCCAGCGCCCCCGCCTTGTCCTTGAGCTCATGCGTGATCCGCTGCGCGAGTTTCGGGCCGACGCCATTGGCGCGCGCGATCATCGCGCTGTCGCCGCTCGCGAGCGCGCGTTGCAGGTCGCCGATCTCGAGCGCCGAGAGAATCGCGAGCGCGACCTTCGCGCCGACGCCCTGGACGCTGGTGAGCAGGCGGAACCAGTCGCGTTCCGCGGCCTTGGCAAAGCCGAGCAGGCGGAGGAAATCCTCGCCGACCAGCATTTCGGTGTGGATGGTGACGTCGCCGCCGACCGGACCGAGCGCGTCCAACGTGCGCGCCGATGCCTCGACCAGATAACCGACGCCGCCGACGTCGATCACCGCATGGCCTGCGCCGCTTGAATCGAGCCGTCCCGTCAGTTTTGCGATCATGCGTCCGTGCTAGCGCGGGGAGAACGAAAAGGGAATCAATTTCCCGTCCTCGTCATGCCGGACTTGATCCGGCATCCATCGCGGCGCTGGGTATGGACCCCGGATCAAGTCCGGGGTGACGAATGTCTAGACGCGCGGCCGGTGGTTCGCGTGGCAGATCGCGACCGCCAGCGCGTCGGCCGCATCGGCGCCCGCGACCTTCGCACCGGGCAGCAGCACGCGCAGCATCGCCTGCACCTGCTCCTTCGCCGCGCCGCCGGTGCCGACGACGGCTTTCTTGACGAGGCGCGGAGCATATTCGCCCACCGGCAAGCCGCCGCGCGCGCAGGCGAGCAGCGCGACGCCGCGGGCGTGCGCCAGCTTCAGCGTCGATTGCGGATTGTCGTTGACGAACACTTCCTCGACCGCCGCACATGTCGGCGCATGATCGGCGATCACCGCCGCGAGCACGGTGTCGAGATGCGCCAACCGGTCGGGCAGGGGCGCCTTGGCGTCGGTCTTGATCTGGCCGTTGGCGATATGGCTGATCCGGCTGCCCTCGACGCGGATCACGCCCCAGCCGGTGCAGCTGAGCGAGGGGTCGAGACCGAGGATGATCATATTTTCAATCCTCCCTGTGCCATAGGCATGGGGAGGTGGCAGCGCGAAGCGCTGACGGAGGGGCTTTGGCGCGAACGTCGCCGCTCCTCCACCACTCGCTTCGCGAGCGGTCCCCCTCCCCATGGCTTCGCCACAGGGAGGAAATTCATCAACCCAGTTTCTCCATCACCGCGTCGGGGATTTCGTAGTTGCCCCATACAGTCTGGACGTCGTCGTCGTCGTCGAGCGTGTCGATCAGCTTGAACAGCGTCTGTGCGATGCTCTCGTCGGCCACTTCGCTCTTCAGCGTCGGGCGCCACGCGAGCTTCACGCCCTCGGCTTCGCCGAGCTTCGCCTCGAGCGCCTTCGCGACCTCGTGCAGGCTGTCGACGCTGGTCCAGATGTCGTGGCCTTCATCGGACGACTCGACGTCGTCGGCGCCCGCGTCGAGCGCGGCTTCGAAAACCGTGTCGGCGTCGCCCGCCTTGGCAGGATAGTTGATCAGGCCGAGGCGGTCGAAGCCGTGGCTGACGCTGCCCGAGGTGCCGAGGTTGCCGCCATTTTTCGAGAAGGCGGTGCGGACGTTGGTCGCGGTGCGGTTGCGGTTGTCGGTAAGCGCCTCGACGATCAGCGACACGCCGCCGGGGCCATAGCCCTCGTAGCGGATTTCCTCGTAATTCTCGCCCTCGCCGCCCGACGCCTTGTCGATCGCGCGCTGGATATTGTCCTTCGGCATTGACTGCGCCTTCGCCGCGTTCACCGCGGCGCGCAGGCGCGCGTTCGCATCGGGATCGGGCAGGCCCATCTTCGCCGCGACGGTGATTTCACGCGCAAGCTTCGAAAAAAGGGCGCTGCGCTTTTTGTCCTGCGCGCCCTTGCGGTGCATGATGTTCTTGAATTTACTATGGCCGGCCACGGCCTACCTCCATCGAAACGGGAAATGTGGCGTCGCCCTAGCGTGCCGACGCCGATCAGACAACCACGGCGGTTCCCGACGCGCTGACCATCAGCATCGAGCCGTTCTGGCCGAGCACTTCATAGTCGAGGTCGACGCCGACCACCGCATTGCCGCCGAGGCGCGCGGCTTCGGCTTCCATCTCGCCGATCGCTTCCTTGCGCGCGCGGGCGAGGACGTCCTCATATTTGCCCGAGCGGCCGCCGACGATGTCGGTGATGCTGGCAAACAAGTCGCGGAACAGGTTGGCGCCGACGATCACCTCGCCGGTGACGATGCCCAGATATTCGCGGACCGGATGGCCTTCGATAGTATTGGTCGTGGTGCTGAACATCGTCACTCTCCCTGGGTGGTTGATGGGGGGGCTGGTTGATCGGGCTCAGACGATGCCGAGCGCTGATTTGTAAACGTCGAGGATCGCTTCCATTTCCTTGCGGTCGTGGACGGGCATTTTGCGCAGGCGGACGATCTGGCGCATGATCTTGGGATCATAGCCCTGCGACTTCGATTCCAGATAGACGTCGCGGATATCGTCGGCGATGCCCTTTTTCTCTTCTTCCAGCCGCTCGATGCGCTCGATGAAAAGGCGCAGTTGTTCGTCGGCAGTCGTGGCTTCGCTCATTGTGTACTCCGCTGGGATGGATGGTGGGTTGGCGAGAATCGCCCCGGCGCCCGATTAGCGGGGTCAGGGATTCTTGGCCATGCTTTCTTCCATCCGCTTGAGCTGTTCGGGGGTCGCGGCGACATGAAAGCGCGCTTTCCAGTCGGCGGTCGGCATGCCGTGGACGATCGCGCGGCCGGCTTCCTTGTCGATGCCGCCGGCTTCGGCGATCCAGTCGCCGAGGCAATTGCGGCAGAAGCCGGCAAGCCCCATCAGGTCGATGTTCGCCGCATCGCTGCGGTGCTGGAGCAGGCGGACGAGACGGCGAAAGGCCGCTGCAGCGACCGCGTCGTCGAGCGTATCGAGTGCGTCGGTCGGGGCGGTCGTATCGTTGCTGCAGGACATGATGGCTTTCCTTCTGCTCGGCGGATGAATAGCTATACGCGGCTTGCCTTGGCCGGGGCAACGAGACTAGGCAAGCGGTCTGAATTCCCCCACGTCATCGGAGCATTTGTGGCCCAGAGTTTCACCCCCCGCCAGCGCAAGGTGCGCATTCTGGCGACCCTCGGCCCCGCCAGCGCGAATCCCGAAATGATCGCGGCGCTGCATCGCGCCGGGGCCGACGCCTTCCGGGTGAATATGAGCCATGGCGACCATGAGGGCCACGCGCAGGTCATCGCCGCGATCCGCGCGCTGGAGAAGGAAACCGGCCGTCCGACGACGATCCTCGTCGACCTGCAGGGGCCGAAGCTGCGCGTCGGGACGTTCAGGGACGGTCCCGCCGAGCTGGTGAAGGGCAAATCCTTCGTCCTCGACACCGACAAGGCGCCGGGCGACGCGACGCGCGTCCACCTGCCGCATCCCGAACTCTTCGCTGCACTCGAACCCGATACGCGGCTGCTCGTCGACGATGGCAAGCTGGTGCTGCGCGTGAGGAGCGTCGCGAAGGACCGCATCGAGACGATCGTGGAGGTCGGCGGCAAGATCTCCGACCGCAAGGGCGTCAACGTCCCCGACGTCGTCGTGCCGCTCGCGGCGCTGACCGAAAAGGACCGCAAGGACTTGGCCTTCGCGCTCGAACAGCATGTCGACTGGATCGCGCTGTCCTTCGTCCAGCGTCCCGAAGACGTCGCCGAGGCGCGGCGGCTGATCGGCGGCAAGGCGGCGCTGCTCGTGAAGTTCGAGAAGCCTTCGGGGGTTCAGCGGATGGACGAGATATTGGAGATCGCCGACGCGGCGATGGTCGCGCGCGGCGACCTGGGCGTCGAGCTGCCGCCCGAGGCGGTGCCGCCGCTACAGAAGCGCATCGTCGCGACCGCGCGGCGGATGGGCAAGCCCGTCGTCGTTGCGACGCAGATGCTGGAGTCGATGATCGTCTCGCCGACGCCCACCCGCGCCGAAGTGTCCGATGTCGCGACCGCCATCTATGACGGCGCCGATGCGATCATGCTGTCGGCCGAAACCGCGGCGGGCGCCTGGCCGGTCGAAGCCGTCACCATGATGGATTCGATCGCGCGTTCGGTCGAAGGCGATCCCGACTATTTCCGCCGCCTGCATTTCACCGAGACGCAGCCCGATGCGACGACCGCCGACGCGCTGGCCGAGGCGGCGGGCGACATCACCGCGACGGTGGGCGCCGACGCGATCATCTGCTTCACCTTTTCGGGATCGACCGCGCGCCGCGTGGCGCGCGAGCGCCCGGGAGCGCCCTTGCTCGTCCTGACCCCGAAGAAGGAGGCGGCGCGGCGCATGGGGCTGCTGTGGGGCGCCCATGCGGTGCCGACGAAGGATATCGGCAGCTTTGAGGAGATGATCGCCAAGGGCAAGCGCATGGCGCTTCGTCATGGCGTCGCGTCGGCGGGGTCGAAGCTGGTGATGATGGCGGGCGTTCCCTTCGGTACGCCGGGGTCGACCAACGTGCTGCACGTGGCGACGCTGACCGGCGAGGAACTGCGCGGATATAGCTGACCGGGGGCTCGCCCGTCTTCGCCGTCCCGCCTTCACCGGGGTGACGATCTGAGAAGCATGGTCCGGACCGGCGATGCCGCTGACCTCCCCCCGCGCCTTTTTGATTCAGTCCGGCACAAAAGTTACCGCGCGATTCAGAAAATTTCGGGACTGATTCAGTTCGGCACGAACAAAAATGGTAAATAGACTTTGCACCATTGACCGGGCACGGCATATTCGCTGCATGTCGTGCATCGGACCCGCATCGGGGGGATCCGCATCATCAGCTGGGAGGTCCAATCCGCGTGTCCGCACCGTTCCGTTTCCCACGCTTTTTCGTCACGAGTCCCGCGCCGTGCCCCTATCTTGAGGGCAAGACCGAGCGGAAGGTTTTCACCGAACTCAGCGGTAACAATGCGAGCGAGCTCAACGACGCGCTCGGCCGCATCGGCTTTCGCCGCAGCCAGTCGGTCGCCTATCGTCCGAGCTGTGCCGATTGTTCGGCGTGCGTGTCGGTGCGCGTGTGCGCGAGCGAGTTCGTCCCCAGCAACTCGCAGAAGCGGACGATCCGTCGCAACCGCGATCTCGTCGCCACCGCGTGCAAGCCGTGGGCGACCGAGGAGCAATATGCGCTGCTCCGCGCTTATCTCGGCTCGCGCCATCCCAATGGCGGGATGGCCGACATGGACGAGCAGGATTTCGCCGACATGGTCGAACAGACCCCGGTCGACAGCTATATGATCGAATATCGCGAGCCGACCACCGACGGCAGCCGCGGCCGCCTCGTCGGTTGCTGCCTGACCGACCGGCAGGGCGACGGGCTGTCGATGATCTACAGCTTCTTCGATTCCGCGCATCCGATGCGCGAAGGGCTCGGGACGTACATCATCGCCGACCATGTCCTGCGCGCGGCGAAGGCTGGGCTGCCCTATGTCTATCTCGGCTACTGGATCGAGGGGTCGTCGCGCATGGCGTACAAGGCGCGTTTCCGCCCGCTCGAAAAGCTGGGCCCCGACGGCTGGTCGCGCTTCGAGCCGGCGACATCGGACCGCATCGCCGCGATGTTCGAAGTCGCGTGAATCCGCGCTATTGCGAACGTCTCGCAGCAGCGGAAAACTGTCCCTCGCCGGTTGACCTTTTCCCGCTTTCAAGGGCATAGCTCTTCGTCCAGGACATAGTCCGGGTCGCATCCAGTTTGGTGGTCGTCCAGGGGTGGGCGATAGGGGGATCAGGATGCCCGTTCGCGCGTTCGTCTGCATCAGGGCCGGGAACAGCCGCAGGGGCGACGAGGGCGCGCGCGCATGAGCGAGCCCGTCAAGGTCGCGATCATCGGCTCGGGCCCCGCGGGCCTCAGCGCCGCGTCGCGCGCGGGCCAGCTCGGACTCAGCCATATCCTCCTCGAAAAGACCGATCACCTCTCCGACACCATCTTCAAATATCAGAAGGGCAAGCGCGTCCTCGCGACGCCCGAACGCCTCGACCTCCGTTCCGACTGCCGCTTCGCGGAGGGCGCGCGCGAATATATTCTCGGCAATTGGGACGAGGATGCGGTCAACAACAAGGTGAATGTCGTCAAACATGCCGAAGTCACCGCGGTGACCGGGCAGAAGGGGGCGTTCGAGATCAAGACCGCCAAGGGCGACGTCTATCATGCCGAGACGATCGTGCTCGCGATCGGGACGCAGGGCAATCCCAACCGGATGCGCTGCGAGGGCGCCGACCTGCCGCACATCATCTATCAGGTCGACGATCCCGAGGATTTCAAGGACAAGCATATCACCGTCGTCGGATCGGGCGACGCGGGGATCGAGAATGCGCTGGGCGTTGCCGAGGAGGCGCTGGAAAATACCGTCACGATCCTCAACCGCTCAAAGGATTTCGCGCGCGCCAAGGCGAAGAATGTCTCCGACATGATGGAGGCGGCCGAGAACGGCTTCATGTCGATTCGCACCGAGACGCAGCCGAAGCAGGTCGAGCCCGGCTGGCTGACGCTCGAAACCCCGACCGGCGACGAGAAGATCCCGTGCGACGTCATCGTGGCGCGGCTGGGATCTGTCGCGCCGCGCGGCTTTGTCGAGTCGATGGGGATCGAATTCACCGGGCCCGACCGCGAAGCCTTTCCGAAGCTGTCACCGACCTTTGAATCGACCGTGCCCGGCATCTTCGTGATCGGCGCGCTCGCGGGCTATCCGCTGATCAAGCATTGCATGAACCAGGGCTATGACGTCGTCGAGTTCATCAACGGCAACAAGAACCTGACCCCCGCCGACGAAAAGGATCTGGCGGCGATCTTCGCGAACCTGCCGCAGAAGAAGTCGGTCAGCGAATGGCTCGACTATCTGCGCGAGCGGGTCCGCATCTTCGCCGACGTGTCGCCGCTGCAGATGCGCGAATTCATGCTCGATTCCAAAGTGGCATATTATCGCAAGGGCGACGTCGTGTTCGAAAAGGGCGAGCCCGGATCGTCGCTGTTCGCGATCGCCGACGGCCATGCCGAGGTCGAGGTCGGTCCGGGCATCACGGTGCCGATCGAGCAGGGGTCGATTTTCGGCGAGGTCGGCCTGATCTCGGGCCGCAAGCGCGGCGCGACGATCCGCGCCGGCGCCGACAGCATCTTCGTCGAGGTGTCGCGTACTGCGGCGCTCAAGCTGATGGCGGCGGTGCCGGGCGCGAAGCGCGTGATCAATCGCATCTCGCTCGAGCGCCAGCTTCTGCAGATCTTCAAGGGCGGGCTGACGGTCGAGGATCTGGCGCCGGTCGTCGACGCCGCCGAGGTCGAGCGCGTGCCCGCGGGCAAGGTGGTGCTGACCGAGGGCGAGCAGGGCGACGATGTCTATGTCATCCGCTCGGGCTCGATGGTGGTCGAGAAGGATATCGGCGGCAAGCCGATCTTCCTGCGCTACCTTCCCGCCGGCAGCTTCTTCGGCGAGATGGGTGTGCTCAGCGGACAGCCCCGAAATGCAACGGTCAAGGCCGCAGTCGGCGCCGAACTGATCAAGCTGACCGGCGAGAGCTTCCGCAAGATGCTCGCGGCGCGGCCGCAGGTGCGCGAGGCGACCGAGGCGGCGGTCGCCGAACGCGCGCAGATGAACAATTTCATCGAATCGCGCAAGGCGACCTATTCGAGCGCGGTCGATCTCTATTCGGACACCGCGAGCTTCATCATGAAGGAGGGGCTGGGCGAGGCGACCGACGCGCTGCTGATCGACGAAAATCTGTGCGTCGGCTGCGACAATTGCGAAAAGGCCTGCGCCGACAGCCATGAGGGGCTGTCGCGGCTCGACCGCGAGGCGGGCAAGACCTTCGCGCATCTGCACGTGCCGACAAGCTGCCGCCACTGCGAACATCCGCACTGCATGGCCGACTGCCCGCCAAACGTGATCCATCGCGGGCCCGATGGCGAAGTGTTCATGGAGCCGGGCTGCATCGGCTGTGGCAATTGTATGCGCAACTGCCCCTATGGCGTGATCCGCATGGAGGCGGCGCCGCCGCCGAAGCCCGGCCTGCTGCGCTGGCTGCTCACCGGTTTCGGCCCCGGCCCGGGCGAGCCGTCGCCCAAATGGACGAAGAAGCAATTGGGTGACGAGAAGCCCAAGAAGATCGCGGTCAAATGCGATATGTGCAAGGGAATCGCGGGCGGCCCCGCCTGCGTGCGCGCCTGCCCGACCGGCGCCGCGATCCGTGTCTCGCCCGAGGAATTTCTGTCGATCGCGCGCCTGCAGGAGGACGCGGGCTGATGGCGAGCCTGTTTCAGCGCCGTCGCGGCAAGGCGACCCAGACCGAGCGCGTTCGCGAGCGGCGGCACGAGGGGTTCCTGCGCTACGCCAATTTCCGCTGGGCAAAGATTTCGGGCGGGCTCTGCCTGCTCATCATCGTCTCCTATGCGCTGATCGACGTCACGCCGCGGCCCAATGGCGGGAGCTGGTACGGCTATACGCTCGGGACGATCGGCGCGGGGCTGATCCTGTGGCTGACTGCGCTCGGCTATCGCAAGCGCAAGATGACCAGTGATCACTGGTCGCTGAAGGCCTGGACCTCGGCGCATGTCTATCTTGGGCTCAGCCTGATCGTCATCGGGACGTGGCACACCGGCTTCCAGCTCGGCTGGAATGTCCACACCCTCGCGTGGGTGCTGATGATGCTCGTCATCCTGTCGGGGCTCTATGGCGTCATCGTCTATTCGACCTTGCCCGCCGCGCTGTCGAACAACCGCGACGAGATGACGCAGATGCAGATGCTCGAGGCGATCCGCGCCTTCGACCGCCAGCTTCACGCCGCCGCGCAGCCGCTGACGCCGCAGGATACGGCGCCGGTGCTCGCCGCGCTCGATGAGGACCCCTTCGCGGGTGGCATCATGGCGCGGCTGTCGGGCCGCTATCCCCATTGCGCGACCGCGGCGGCACTCCGGGCGCTCGGCGCCTCGCGGAGCAGCGATGCCGAGGCGCGCGAGAAGGTGGTCGGGCTGCTCTCGCAAAAGGAGGTCGCGCTCGCGCGGCTGCGCCAGCACCTCCGCATTCGCGCGCTGCTCGAAATCTGGCTTTACGTGCATGTGCCGCTGACCTTCGCGTTGATCGCAGCGCTGTCGGCGCACATCATCAGCGTCTTCTTCTACTGGTGAGGCGGCGACGATGAGCTTCATCCTGCGCCGGATCTCGACCACCAAGACGGGCAAGCAGATCGTCCGCGACCAGCCGCTGCCGGGCGATACGATCACGCTGGGCCGCGAGGGCAGCAATGTCATCCACATCGCCGATCTGGCGGTGAACCCGCATCATGCGACGATCACCAGCACCGACGGGCGCCACGTTCGCGTGCAGGCGAGCGAGGGGCTGGGCTTCGACATCAACGGCCGGACGGTCGACACGGCGGACATCGACAGCGCCGCGGGCGCCGAGCTGCGGTTCGGCGGGCACCGCCTGACGATCGCGCGCGAGGATGAGAAGATCATCCTGCTCGTCGAGCGCATCGACGAACTGTCGCAATCGTCGAAGGATGTCGACGAGGCAAAGGCCTTCTCGCTTGCGGGCGTGATGCCCGGCAAGCGCATGGGTGCGTGGGTGTTCGGCGTCCTTGTCCTGCTGGCTTTCCTGATCGGCCCGATCTGGGCATGGAGCAGCTTCAGGAATGTCGACGAGCGCCCGCAGGGCTATCATGCCGACCAGGCTTGGCTCTCGGGGCCGCTGTCGAGCGCGCACAAGAGCCTGAAGAAGGACTGCCAGTCGTGCCATGTCGAGCCCTTCGTCGCGGTGACCGACAAGGCGTGCGTTGGCTGCCACACCGGCGAGCATAAGGCGATGAGCATGGCGCATGCCAATGCGCCGACCGCGATGCTGCTCGCGGCGCGCCATCCGCCGGGGGTCGGCGAGCGCATTCTTGCGGGTTTCGCGAAGACCTTCAACAAGCCGCAGGGGCGCTGCGTCGGTTGCCATACCGAGCATGAGGGGGCGGGGCCGATGCCCGCGACGCCGCAGAAATTCTGCGCCGATTGCCACGATGGCATGTCGGAGCGGCTGATCGATGCGGGCTTCAAGTCGACTGTCGCCGACGCCGCCGATTTCGGCACCATCCATCCCGAATTCCGCCCGCTCGTCCGCGCTTCGCCGGGTGCAAAGCCGGTGCGCGCAATGCCGGGCAAGGGCGCGCTCGTCGATTATGACGGCCTCAAATTCCCGCACGACCTGCACCTGCAAGCGACCGGCGGCGTCGCGCGGATGGCGGCGAGTTTCCGCGGCAGGTACGACTTTGGCAACAAGCTCGAATGCGAAAATTGCCACCGCGTCGAATCCGACGGCGTGCGGGTCAAGCCGGTCGAAATGGAGCGCGATTGCGCGATGTGCCACAGCCTTGCGTTCGAGACCGTCGGCGGCGTGACGCGTACGCTGCGCCACGGCGAGCCCGACCAGGTCGTCGCCGACCTGATGGCCTATTACCGCTCGACGCCGCCGACGCGGCCGCTCCAGCTTGGCGGGATGCAGCGCCGCCGCCCTGGCAACTATGCCGAAGGGCAGGTCTATAACATCTATTTCCGCGAGGTTGCGTTGCGTCCGAACCGCGCCGAGGATGCGGTGCGCGCGGTCTTCTCGAAGGGCGGGGCCTGTTACGACTGCCACACCATCTTCGCGCCGCAGGCAGGGACAGGCTGGCGCGTGATGGCGGTCGACCAGACGCCGCGTTTCCTGTCCAAGGGCTGGTTCGACCATGATGCGCACAAGGAGACCGACTGCGCCGACTGCCATACGGCGGCGCGGGGATCGAAGGCAGCGACCGACCTGCTCGTACCGGGCCTCCGCCAGTGCCGCGACTGCCATGTCGGCGAGGGCGGCGCGCGGCTGGTGAAGGTCGAAACGGCGACCGAATCGCCTTGCGCAATGTGTCACGAATATCACTCGGACGGGGGCAAACCGTGGATGCCGGCGCGTCAGCGTAAGGTAAACAGCGCGGCAATCACAAATAAACCTCTTCGTGCTACCTATGGTGTGAGCATGGTCACAGGCTCGGCGGAGCGGGGGCTCTATGATGTGACGTGGCGCACACCCGCCCTGCACGGGGCAAGGCGGGGCGGCTAGGATTGAGTCCGGGGTCGACCGGCGGGAGCAGGGGACGGATATGCTGATCGCGCAGATCACCGATATCCATATCGGGTTCGATCCCGACAATCCGGCGGAATATAACCGCAAGCGGCTCGACGACGTGCTCGACGTGCTGATCGAGGGGCCGAACCGTCCCGACCTGTTGCTGGCGACGGGCGACATCACCGATCGCGGTGATCCCGACAGCTATCGCCGGCTCGCCACCGCCTTTTCGCGCTGCCCGTTCCCGGTCTGGCCGAGCGTCGGCAATCATGACCTGCGCGACAATTTTCATGCCCAATTCCCGGGGTTCGACGACGGCAACGGCTTCATCCAATATGTGATCGACCTGCCCGAACTGCGCCTCGTCACCGTCGACACGCTCGAGGAAGGGCGCCATGGGGGGGCCTTCTGCGAAGCGCGTGCGGCGTGGCTCGATGCCGAACTGGCGAAGGATCGCCGCAAGCCGACCTATATCGTCATGCACCACCCGCCGGTCGAAAGCGGGATCGAGTGGATGAACACGCACCCCGACGAGCCGTGGGTCGCGGCCTTCAGCGAGATTGTCCAGCGCCATCCGCAGGTGCGCGGGCTGATTTGCGGCCATCTCCACCGCAGCGTCACGGTGGCGTGGGCGGGGCGCACCGTCGCCATCTGCTCGTCGACCGCGCCGCAAGTGTCGCTCGATCTCCGGCCGATCGACGAAAATCATCCCGACGACCGCCCGATGATCGTCGCCGAGGATCCCGCCTATGCGCTGCATCGCTGGAACGGGCGCGAACTCGTCAGTTTCTACGACCATGCCGGGGCGCACACGATGCTCGCCAAATATGACGAGCGGCTGCAACCACTGGTGCGCGAGCTGAAGGCCGAACGGCCGGTCTAGTCGATTCCGGCGAGCGCAAGCACGCCGTCGATCCCCCGTGAGGTGATAGCCGGGGCAACATCCAGCGTTTCGGCCGGCACGTCCAGGCGATTGACCCATGCGGTGCGATATCCGAACCACGTCGCGCCGACCGCGTCCCAGCCCCCGAACGCCGCGAAGCCGATCTCGGCGCGGGGCAAACCCCATGCATCGATAGCCATCGCATAGGCTTTGGGCGACGGTTTGAACGCGCGGACGCGGTCGGTGCTGAGCGGGGGGTCGAAATAATGCGCGATGTCGTTGCGCAGCATATTCGCGGCGAGCGTGTCGGCGCCCAGGTTCGAAACGAACGCCAGACGGATGCCGGCGGTGCGAAGTTTTTCGAGGGCGGGGCGCACGTCGGGCCAGATCTCGAGCTCGTCATAGGCTGCGACAAGGGCGGCGCGCTGGGTCTCGCGGAGCGTTATCCGGAGCGCCGCCGCGACATGGCGCAACGATGCGTCGGCGATGGTGCCGAAGTCCTGATATCGGCCCGCCGCGGTTTCGAGCCAGCTGTAGCCGAATAATTTCGTCGCCCATTGCGCGGCCAGCATTTCGCCCTTGTCTCCGATGATCGCCTTGGCGCGTGCGGCGACGCTGCGGGGATCGAAGATCGGGAAGCCGTCCAAGCCGATGGCGCGGATCGTGGCCGGTGCGGCGCGAGCGGGAATGGGGGCGATCAGCGAGGAGGCCGCAGCGCCGATCAAGAGCGAGCGGCGATCGATCGAATTATCCATGAAAATCCTCTGCAATGTGGGAAGCGCGCTGCTTCCCATTCGCAGTCGGGACCGGAAAAGTGACAGGCTGTCGCGATCAGTAGCCCAGCGCCAGGTCGACGCGCGGTTCGACGGCCTCGCCCAGGTTCCAGCGATCGAGATTCTCGAGGAAGCGCTGCGCCGAGCGCAGGAACATCTTGTCCTGCGCGCGGCCCGACAGGTGCATGGTGATATGGGCGTTGTCGAGGCTCCACAGCGGGTCGCTGTCGGGCAGGGGTTCGGGCGTGGTGACGTCGAGGAAGGCGGCGGCGATCTGCTGCGTGTCGAGCGCCGCGACCAGTGCGTCCTGATCGATCACACTGCCGCGGGCGATGTTGATCAGCGTCGCGGAGGGCTTCATCGCCGCGAGTTCGGCGCTGCCGATCATGCCATCGGTCTCCGGCGTGGCGGGGACGGCGAGGATGACCCAATCGAAATCGCCGAGCCGCGCGCGCCACTGGTCCGGGCCAAGGGTGTTCGGCCCCGGCGAACGGCGCACCACGGTCACGTCGACGGCAAAAGCCTTCAAGCGCTCCTCGACCAGTTTGCCGATCGCGCCATAGCCAAGCAGCAGCGCTTTCGACCCGAACAGTTCGACCTTGCCGGGCGAGTCCATCAGCCATTCGCGCCGGTCCTGCGCGCGGACGACCTCGCGATACCCCTTGGCGACCGTCAGCATCCCCATCACGACATATTCGGCGATGGTGATGGCGTTGATCCCGGCGCCGTTGGTGACCACGGTGCCGCGTTCGCGAAGCAAGTCGAGCGGCATCCCGTCGACCCCGGCATAGATCGAGTTCAGCCATTTGAGGTTGGTTGCGGCGGTGATGACCGCGGCCATGTCCTTCTTGTCGTACATGTCGAACCAGCCGATCTCGGCCTCGGGCGCGAGGCCCATCGCTTCCTCCTTGCTCGCGAAAAAGCGCGGCTGGACCCAGTCGGGCAGGCGGTTTTCGACGAGCGGGCGGATCAGGCCGGACAGGACGGTGACGGTTTTGGTCATAAACGATCCTTCTGATCCTCCCCATCGACTTGCGATGGGGAGGTGGCATCGCGAAGCGATGACGGAGGGGCTTTGCCGAATGCCTTCAGACGGCTTTCGACGATGTCGACGACAGATTGAGCGACTGTTTCGGCGCTGTCCAGCACGTCGCGCGCGCTGATGCGGAGCGTGTCGATGCGATTGGCACAAAGCCATGCGTCGCGTTGTTCGTCGTGCAAGGGATTGTCGCCCATATCGTGCGCAATGCCATCAATTTCGACCGCGAGATTGGCGCGGGCGCAAAAGAAGTCGAGGATGTAGGGGCCGGCGGGATGTTGCTTGCGGAATTTATGGCCGCTCGGCGAGACGCGGAGGAGCTGCCAAAGCATTGCTTCCGGGAGTGTTAGAGTATGCCGCAAGCGTCTGGCGCGGCGCACCGATCTTGCCGGTTTATCAGGACGCATCGTTATTGCCCCTCCACCACCCGCTTCGCGGGCGGTCCCCCTCCCCATCGCAAGTCGATGGGGAGGATTGGCTATTAACGATCCTTCCTAACAACTTGCAATGTGTGGCAGCGGCGAAGCGCTGACGGAGGGGCGGGCTACGCCTCCAGCCGCCAGTCCCAGCCGAGCGGGTCGCCGTCCATCACCTCGACGCCCGCCGCGATGAGTTCGTCGCGGAGCTTGTCGGACGTTGCGAAGTCCTTGGCGGCGCGCGCCTCTTTGCGGCGGGTGAGGATGGTTTCGATTTCGCCTTCGGTGATTGTCGCGGTCTTTGGCCGGACGCGGAGATCGGCGCGCGACAGCGACAGAAGCTGAAGGCCGAGCACCGCGTCCATCACCGCGATCGCACTGCGCTTCTGCGCCGCGTCGACTTTTTTCATCGCGACGGCCTCTTCGAGCAGGGTGAGCGCGACCGCCGTGTTGAGGTCTTCGGACATTGCCGCGTCGAACTTTGCCAGCAGGTCGACGAGGCGCTTGTCGGTAACCTCCGCCACTTCGACATCGCGCAGCGGGGCCGCCGCCATCACCAGCCGCTTCAGCCGCGTCAATGCAGCGCCAAGGCCTTCCCAGGAAAACTCCAGTTCGCTGCGGTAATGCGCCTGCAGGCACATCAGGCGGTAGGCGAGGGGGTGATAGCCCTTGTCGACGAGCAACTGCACGCGCAGGAACTCGCCGCTCGACTTCGACATCTTGCCCGATCGTTCGACGAGGAAATTATTGTGCAGCCACATCCGCGCGCCGCTGTCGGTCGTGCAGCTATGCGCCTGGTTCTGCGCGATCTCGTTCGGGTGATGGATCTCGCGGTGGTCGATGCCGCCGGTGTGGATGTCGAATGGAAAGCCGAGCAGCGCCTCCGACATCACCGAACATTCGAGGTGCCAGCCGGGAGCGCCGCGCCCCCAGGGCGAATCCCATTCCATCTGGCGCGTCTCGCCCGCCGGGGTCTTGCGCCAGATCGCGAAGTCGGCCGCATGGCGCTTACCCTCAACCTCGCTGATCCGCATGTGCGCGGACTCATTGAACTCCAGCTGATCAAGTATATGTCTGCCTGCGAGGTGTCCGTAGTCAGCTACAGTCGACGTATCGAAATACAGGCCTTCAGCGATTTCGTAGCAATGCCTGTCGGCGATCGCCTTGGCGAACTCGATCATCTGCGGGACATAGTCGGTCGCGATCGACCAGTGCGCGGGCTGGCGGATGCCGAGCGCCTTCACGTCGGCCCAATAGGCCTCGGTATAATGCTTCGCGATGTCCCAGATCGACTGCGCACGTTCGGCCGCGGCCTTTTCCAGCTTGTCCTCGCCCGCATCGGCGTCGTCGGTCAGGTGGCCGACGTCGGTGATGTTGATGACGTGGGTCAGCTTGTACCCCTTGTACGACAATGTCCGCCCCAGCGTGTCGGCGAAGACATAGGCGCGCATGTTGCCGATGTGCGGGTAATTATAGACGGTCGGGCCGCACGAATAGACGCGCGCCTCACCCGGGTGGACGGGCTGGAACTTTTCCAGTTGGCGCGTCAGACTGTTGAACAGCCGGAGAGGGGCGCCAGAAGGGGGGACAGGGGCGTCGATCATCACCGCGCCCATGCCTTGCCCCGAGGCGGTCCGTCAACCGAAAGGCTTAAGGCTGCTGTGTGTCGGGCGCCGGCGTCCACAGATCGTCGTTGCCCGCGCCCGTCACCGGATCGTCGAGCAGCGGCTCGCCGGTGAGCGGGTCGAGGTCGCGCATCGTGATGAGCGCGGTCGGCAGGCTGGTGCCGTCGCCCTCATCCTCGCTGCCGTCGCCGACTTCGTCCTCGATCACGTCCTGGACCGGGAAATTATTGTCGAAATCGATGCGGACGGTCGTGCAGGATGCGACGTTCGAGATGAAGCAGCCGTTCAGCGTCGATTCTGGATCGTAGCTGCCCGTCGCGGTATTCGCAGGAACGCCCGCGACCGTCAGGAACTGGAGCGTGTCGAGGCCGGTGACCTGTCCGCTCGCCCCGAGCTGCACGCCGTTGAGGACGATCCGCGACGAAGGCCCTTCGGTCAGGACGTCGAGCCCGCCCGCGCCGAAGGTCAGGCCGCGGCGCAGGCCGAAGTCGGTGCCCGTACCGCTGTTCTGGACATAGACGCCGCCGATGACGTTGAAACGGATGCCACGTGCAAAGAGTGCGCCTTCGTCGATCGTGACGCCGTCATTCTGGCCGAGACGGGTGTTGATCGCCGCCATCGAGCTTGCGTTGGCGACGTCGGCGATCGCGGCGGTCGTTGCGACGATGATATCCTCCGATGCCATGTTCAGCTGTCCGCCCGGCGCGTTGTTGGCGCCCAGCAACCGGACGGTGCCCTGGCCGAGGATGACTTCAAGCGCTTCGTCGGCGAACAGGTTGAGCGCGTTCGTATCCGAAAGCCCGGTCAGTTGGACGTTGCCGATCACCCGCATCTTGCCCGGCGTGCGGATGGTCAGCGAGCCGCCCGCACCAAGATTGGACCCGGCGGCGCCGCCCGCGAGCGTGAAGCTGTCGACGATCACGTCGGGCGGCGCGCTGCTCCCGACCGATTGCTGGCTTACCGCCCCGACCTCGGGCGCGAAAATGACCATATCGGAACCGAACAGGCGTGCCAGTTCCGCGGCGTCGATATGATAGCCATTGCGCGTGCCGGTGCCGCCGACGAAGGTTTGCCGCTGGTCGTCGGTGTTCATGACCGACAGCGCTTCGGTCGTCCCGGCAGTGCCGACGCGCGCCGCGGTGTCGATCGTGATGTCGCTCGACCCCAGCGAAATGCTGCGGCCGGTTACGATGCCGCTGATCAGCAGCGATCCGCGGGCGGTGGCGGTGAGGTCGTCGGTGACCGAGACGCTGTTCAGCGTGACGAACCCGCCGGTTGCCTCGATCGAAGCGCTGTCGGCGGTGAGCGCGTCGACGCCGACCCGTTCGCCGGTGCCGCGAAGGGTGGCGCGGCCCGCGATGCTGCCGTTCTGGACGAAGAGGTCGCCGCTGGAGACCAGCGATGCGTCGCCGACATCGGTGACCAGATTGGCGAAGATCATGTCGCCGCCACCCGCGACGTTGATCGTGTCGCCCTGCGCATCGATCTCTCCGGCCGAGAAAAGAGCGCCGATATCGATCGCGCCGCCGGTGGCGAGCAGCGTCGTCGTGCCGATGCTATCCAGCCGGCGGACCGAGAGGTCTTCGGCAGCCGAAATAACGGTATTTCCGCCGCTGGCCGTGCCGGCGAGGTCGACGAATGTTCCGGCGTCCAGATTGACGTCGCCCTGCGTGAACAGGCTGCCTCCCTCGATCGCGTTCGCCGATGCAAGGCTGATCGTTCCATCGGCAACCAGGGTCGGTACCGGCGTCCCGCCCGGTTGGGTCAATTCGGCGATCCCGATGCTGTCGGCATTGATCACGATGTCGCGGCCCGCATTGACCACGCCATCGGCGCTCGCCGCGCCGGCTGCGTCGATGAGCACGTCGTCGAAGGCATCGAGCCCGGTCACACTGGTGTCGCCGCCCTGCGTGCGAATGTTGCTGCCGCCGGTCGTGACGCCGAGGCCGAGCGTCGTCGCACCGCTGAGGCCGATGGTTCCGCTTGCCAGCGCGATGATATCGTCACCCGCCGACAGGGTCGTCGCGTCGATATTGCTGCCCGACGACAGGACGATATCCGATCCGTCGGTCGCCGAGCTGCCTTCGCCCACCGTGATCGTGAAGCCGCCGAAACCCGACGAGGCGGGGGGCGTGTAGTTCAGGAATGCGTTATCGGGTCCGGTCCCCGTCGTGCGGACGTTGACGGCATCGATCGCGCCGAGCGCGCGGACGTTGACGTCGTCGCCCGCGCTGACGTCGTTCAGCGACGCCGTCGTACCCGCGACCACGAGGACGTCTTCGCCCGCGCTGGCGGCCCCGACGCTGGCCGATCCGCCGGCATTGATGCCGAGCATTCGCGCCGCCGCACCCCCGGTGAGCGTTACATTGCCCGCCGCGTCGATATAGACGTTGCCGTTGGTGCCGATCCCGTTCGGGTCGACATATGTCCCCGCCGCGCTCGCCGATACGGTGACGTCGCCATTTGCATTCAGAAGAACGTCGCCGCCCGCGGCGTAATTGCCGGTAAGGTTGCCGTCGGCGAAGACCGAGACGGTGCCGTCGACATCGGCCTGGTTCACCGCCACATTGCCGCCGGTCCCGAAGGCGAAGAAGGAACCGGTGCCGGTGACGTTGCCGCCGAGCGCGATGCTGTTGCCGAACAGCGTGATCGTGCCGCCTGCGTCGATCGATCCGCCGCGAATACCCTCGGCGCCCGCCACGGTGCCGTTCGCGGTGAGGTCGACCGTCTGGCCCGCGTCGATGTTGGTAAAGACGATCGACTCGCCCGTTGCCGAGACGAATCCGCCGGCGCTCGAATTGCCGAGGTCGACCGCGCCTGGCGAGGTGATCGAAATGTCGCCGCCGGTGATGATCGAATTGAGCCCGGTGCGGAAACTGCCTGCGCTCGCGGTGAAGTCATCGTCGGCTTCGGCATGCTCGACGCTGGTCGCGCCGGTGCTGGACATGACGACCGTGCCGCCTTCGACATGGTCGACGTCGATGCGCCCGGTCGTCCCCAGCGCCGTCAGCGTGACGACGCCGCTTCCAGCCAGCAGCGAACCGGTTGCGCCGCGGATCGTGGTGCCCGCCGTGATCGACAGATCGCCGCCCGCGAACAGCGTCCGTTCCTCGGACGCACCGCGCATGTCGTGAAGTATATCGACCTGGTCTGCGGCGTTGATCTGGAACAGGTCGCCGGCGCGCACCTGTCCGCCGCCTTGCGCATAGGCGCCGAACGACCCGCCGGTCTGCACGGTCAGGTCGTCTGCTACCTCGATCGACCCGCCGTTCGCCGCGAAGAAGACGCCATAGGCCGACAGATCGGTGTCGTTGTTGGTCGGCTGTGCGAAGCCAGCCGCATTCGCATCGAGGCTGGCGAGCGAGATGCTGCTCGAACTGCGCAGCTCGATCCGACCCGCGATGAAGCCGTTCGCCGCGATAGTGGTGTCGCCGAGCGAAATCTGGCCCGCGCCCGCCTCGGTCGTTTCCGACCGGAAGACGACGCGGCCGCCGAGATCGACGAAGCTGGTGCAGCACGACCCGGTACCGCCCGAGCCGACCCCGCCGTCGCCGCCATTGCCCGAGATGCCGGAGACCGAGATGTCCACCGGCGCGCCATCCGATGTGATCGTTCCGCCGCGCGCGAGCAGCGCCACGGTGCCGCCGGTGCCGGCTCCGCCGAACCCGCCATTGCCGCCGGTCAGGCCGAGGAAGGTGTCGTCTGCCGTGAACAGCATCCCGTCGGGGCCGGGCTGCCGGATCGTGTTCGGATTGTCGGCGCCGCGGCCGCCGTCGCCGCCGTTGCCGACGCTGCTCAGCGTCCCGCCGCCGGTGCCTCCGATACCGAGGCCGACCGTGCCGCCATCGGTCGCGACGATGCTGATCTCGCCGCCGATACCTTCGCCTCCGTCGCCGCCCCTGCCGGCGACCTCGGGGGTCGAGAAGAAGTCGGTGAAGGCCGATCCGCCGGTGCCGCCGGTCGCGACGGAGACGAAATTGGACTGCGAGACGATGACATTGCCGTTCGGTCCCCGCGCCTCGACCGCCGTGGTGCCACCGCGCGCCGATCCGCCGTTCCCCCCCGCGCCGTCGTAGCCGATACCGCCGTTGCCGCCGGTCGCCGAGCCGTCGAGCGCGATCGACAGTTCGCCCGCATCGAAATCGTCGACCAGCACCTGCGCGACGCCGCCCGACGCATTGCCGCCGCCGCCGCCGCCGGTGCCCGATCCGCCGACACCCCCCGACGCCGTCGAATAGGTGGTGATGCTTTCGCTGATGTTGACCAGCGTCGGACCGAGGCCGATCGTCGCGAAACCGCCGAAGGCATCGCCGCCGCGGCCGCCGGTGCCGACGCTTGTCGAGGGGCCGGAGCTGCTCGACAGGAAGGCGCTGCCCCCCGCGCCCCCGAAACCGCTGGCGTCGACGGTCACGGCATCGCTGACGAGCTCGCCGCCGTTCAGGCTGATCGTCGCGTTGCCGCCGCTGCCGAAGCCGGCGTTTCCGCCGTTGCCCGGCACGCTGCCGACGGTGCGATAATCGCCGCCGTCGCCGCCCCTGCCGCTTGCATAGGCGGCAAGGACGGTGGTGTTGACGACTGCGGTATCGGCGATCGAGATGCCGGCTCCACCGCCCTGGCCGTTGCCGCCATCACCCGCCGCCGTCGGATTCAGGAAGTCGAAATCGTCGCCGTCGAAACCGCGTCCGCCTTGGCCCGATGCCGACAGGCTGACGTCGGATGCGGTGAAGGTGCCGCCGGTGATCTCCAATGACGTGTTGCCGCCGATCCCGTCGCCCGACACGCCGCCGCCCGCCGGTCCGGCGAAGTCGCCGCCAATGCCGTCGGCGTTCAGGGTCACGTCGCCGAGCGACGTATCGCCGCCGATCTGCGTGAAGGTGACAGCGCCGCCCCGGCCGGTGCTGTTGCTGCCGCTTGCGCCGCCATAACCGTTTGCGGTGAGGAAGAGGCTGCCGCCGGTCAGGCTGCCGCCGCTCACTTGGACGTCGATCGTGCCGCCCTGGCCGTCGCCCGACGTGTCGCGCGGCAGGCCGGGTGCGGCTTCGACGTCGACAAAGGTTCGGCCGTCGGCGTCCGCGTTGAGGCCGCCGCCGAGGTCGATGCCATGCGCTGGATCGAAGCCGGTACCGATCTGGATGAGCCCGCCGATCCCGACCACGCCGGTGGCGTTGGGGTCGGTCGCGCCGCCCGAAACCCCGCTGGCGGAGAAAACGGGGTTCGAAAACTGCATGTCGGCTTCGTTGGCGAAGATCGTGATGCTGCCGCCCGTCGCCGAGCTGCCCGCCGTACTGACGCCCGTCTGCGCGCTGACGTTGAGCTGGTCGACGCCGTCGTTCGTCGCCCTGATGAGCCCGCCGTTGAGTGCGGTCATCGTGATGAAACCGCCCTGCGCCGGCCCGTTCGTCCCGCTGACATTGACCACCGACGCACTGGCGTCGAGGCTGTAGTTGCTGGCGGAGATGGTGCCGCTGAGATCGGCGAGAAGATCGACCGTACCACCCGTCCCGCTGCCGGCAACAACCGGGATGGCGCTGCTCTGGCTGCCGCCGAACGCCGTGACGTCGATGGTGTCGCCGACGGAAATCGTGCTGCTCTCGATCGCCGACAGGCTGGCGCCGCCCCCGGTCCCGCTGCCGACATTCTCGCTGGACACGGCGCGCCCGCTGACGTCGATCGAAAGCCCCGTACTGATCGCGAGGGTCGAGACATTGCTCGTCCGGAGCAAGGCGGTCCCGCCCTGGGCGTCGCCGGAGCGCGCGGTGTTGCCCCCGCTGCTGGCGCTCGACGCGCCGCCGCTGTTGGCGCTGGCGTCGATGGTAAGCTGGCTCAGCGCGACCGTGCCGCTGCCGTTGGCTTCGACCAGTATGCCGCCCCCGACGGCGTTGCCGCCGGCCGCACCGTCGCCATTGGCGCCGCCGCCGGTCCCCGACGCATTGACCGAAACCGCGCCGGCGCTGACCGAGGAGCCCGTATCGGTCCCGAAGCTGAGCAGCGCCGCGTTTCCGACGCCATCGCCGCCATTTGCCGACAGCACCGTTCCATAGATAGCATCCGAAATCGAGCCGCCACCGACACCCGCGGCATTGACCGTCGTCTGCGGCGCAGTGAAGCTGGTGCCCGCACCCGTAACCTGGATCCGCGCATCGCCGCCGGTGCCGTTGCCCGATTGGTCGAGCCCGACGCGGCCCCGACCGGCGGCGCTTGCGACGACGCCGACGGTCGCCGTCAACTGCGCCCCGCCGCTGACACTGATCGCCGCATTGCCGCCGATGCCGTCGCCGCCATTGTCGGCGACGATCGCATTGCCGGTGACGGCGTCGAGGGCGAGCGCGCCACCCAAGCCATCGGCGCTGGCGGAGATGGTGTCGCCGATCAGCAGGCTCCCGGTCCCCGAAACATTGATTGCCGCCGTCCCGCCGGTACCCGAGCCCCCTTCGCCGCCATCGTCGAACCCGCCGAAGCCGTCGGCGGACACCGTGAGGTCCACCCCCGCGCCCATCTGGCCGCCGTTCAGGACATTGAGCGTCGCGCTGCCGCCCTGGCCGATGCCCGTCGTGCCGTTCGGGGCGCCGGTTGCCAGCAGGTTGATGTTGCCGAGCGCCACCAGGCCGCCGCCATCGACGGTGATCGTGGCGCTTCCGGGCCCGGCGGCGGTGCCGTTCGCCTGCACCAGCAAGTCGCCGGTGACGATGCTCTGCCGGCCCGCATTGATGGCCAGCGTCGCGCTGTTCTCGCCGACGAAAGTGCCGTTGCCCTGGATCGAGAAACGCCCCTGCCACGCCGGCGGCAGGACCGTGAAGGGGCCGCCCGTCGGTACCACGCCGAGCGGCTGGCCGAGGAAGTCGTTGCTGGCGTGCGCGGTGACGTCGCTCAGGAAGATGATGTCGTTGACCGAGATATTGGCCGCCGTGTTGTTGGCCGGCGTCTCGTTCATGGCGCCCGCGGTGACGTTATAGCCCGCGGACAGGACGATCGAACCGTTCGACACCGTCGCCGACGATGCGTCGTCATAGCCGACCTGTCCCGACACCAGCATCGTGACGGCGTCATTCTTGGGAATCGCCACCATATAGACGCGGTGCGCGAGCGCGCCCGTCTGTTCGGGGCCTGTCGTGACGCCGCCGTGGGCGATGACATTGCCGCCGTTCGCGCCGGTGGTCACGTTGATGTCGAACAGGCCGTTGGCGGCGTTGATCGTGATATCCGCGACTTCCGCCGCGACATAGGCGGCCGATCCGTTGACGTTGACGATGCCGTTCTGGACGACGCGCGGCGCGACGAGCGCGACATAGCTGCCGCCCGCGACGCCGTTGTCGGCTCCGATGAAGGCGTTGTTCGCCACCGTCACCGTCGCATTGCTGTTCGGCGCGCCGCGGAAACGGATCGTGCCGCCGGGGGCGAGGCCGCCGGTCGTGTCGATGTCGTTGGTCGTCAAAACGAGGCTGCCGACGTTGATCGCCGCGCCCGAGTTGATCAGGATGCCGCCCGCGTTGTAGAACCAGATGTTGCCGCCTTGCGCGTCGGGGACGCCCGCCGCGGTGCGGAAGCTTTGCACCGTGCCGCTGAGCGCGATCGTGTCGCTGATCGAAGTCCCCGTGCCCGAAACGAAGCGGTTGAGGACCGTGTAGCCGCCGAGCCCGCCGCGGAATTCCAGCGTATTGCCGACCGGCAGGAAGTCGATGACCCCGTCGGTCGGCGTCCCCGAAGGGGTCCAGTTGACGATCGCCTCGTTGGAGGTGATCGTGACCGTCGTCTTGTTTGCGGAATCGGTGATCGAGCCGCCGACGCCGCCGGTCGTGATCACTCCCGTCCCGACCACGCCCTGCGCCATCGCGGGGCCGCCATAGGCCAGGGCGACCAGCCCGGCGGTGATCGCGCAGCTCTCGAGCAGGCGCCGTTTCCCTTTGCGGGCGGGCGAGAGGGCGGGGTGGGCACGCATGGCGGTCGTCCTTGATGCAATGGTCATGGTCAGCGCGCCTTCACGCCGAACTGGCTTGTGAACGAAATCAGCAGCCGCGGATCGGGTCTTTCGGTCAGGAAGCCGCCGCGGTTGAGCGGGACGGCCAGCGCGACGTCGAGCCGCGCCCGGTCGCCCCACGCGACGCGCATCCCGCCGCCGGCCGAATAGAGTTTTTGCGGATTGAGGCCGTTGAAGGCGCTGTCCGTGTTCCACACCCACGCCGCGTCGAAGAAGGCGAAGGGCTGGAAGGCGAAGGCCTTGCGGTTCGCGGGGACGAACGAGCCGTAGCGCGCCTCGGCCGAGACCGCGACGCCCTTGTCGCCGATGATCGTGCCGGGGTCGAAACCGCGCCCGACGGTGAAGTTGCCGCCCGAAAACTCCTCATAGGCGACGAGCGGGTCGCTCGCCCATTGCGCGCGCGGCGCGAGCGACAGCGTGAACAATCTTGTCGGGCGCCATTCGGCCTGCGCATTGGCGCGGACCAGGAAGGCGTCGGGTTTCGCCTCGATCCGTGTCAGCGGCACCGTGCCGGGCAGGAAGCAGGCCGCGCCGCCCGGGCCGCAGTCGTTGCTGGCACCGAGGAAATTGACGCCCTGCCGCGCCTCGACTGAGGCGCCGAGCGACCAGTGCGGTTCGGACGGGCTGTAGCCACGCTTGCCCGCGACCGAGGCGGGATCGATCCAGATGCCGTCGGCGCGCAGGTTGAAGACGCGGATGCGGTCGCGGTTCAGCGGCGTGCTGCCCAGTTTGATGTCCTGGTCGATGATGTCGAGCCCGCCGCCGAGCGTGATGCGCCGCGCCTGCGTGAGGACCAGCGGATAGGAAGCGAACAGGCTGACGATCTGGGTGTTCGACCTGATGTTGAAGCCGGTGATGTCGGGGCGCGTCCAGGCATAGGTGTAGCTGGCGCCGAAACGCAGCCCTTCGCCGCCGACGCGGAATTCGTGCGCGAGTTGCAACACCTTCTGCTCGTCGAAATCGGGGGTCGAATAGAAGCTGACGGTGGTCATGTCGCCCATGCCGGTCAGGCCGGTGAAGCGCGCGCGGTTGATGCTGCCCCAACGGCCGACATCGCGCGATCCGTAATTCTGGGTACTGCCGTCGATCAGGATCGGGGTGCGCGTGACGGTCACCTCGCCGACGACCTCGCCGGGCACGGCGCCGGGGCGCAGCGTCAGCCGCGCGTCCATTCCGGGAATATCGCGCGCGAGCAGGAGATAGCGTTCGGCGTCGACTATGTTGAACACCGGCTGGTCATCGAGCCGCGACAGATAGCGCTGGAGCAGGCCTTCGTTGGCGCCGGCGTCGCCGCGCACCTCGACCCGGGTCAGCCGCGCCGACAATATATCGAGCTTGACGACGCCGTCGCTGATCGTTTGCGGGGGCACGCGGACCGCCGCCAGATAGCCTTTTGCGCGCAGAATCGTCGCGGCGCGGTCGCGAATGTCGCAAACGACCGAGACGGGCTGATCCTGCCCGACCTTGTCCTGCCAGCTCGCGTCGAGGATCGACGTGTCGATCCCCTCGACCTCGGAAAAACGGACGTTGCGCACGGTGACGCGGACATTGGCGAACTCGGGGTTGGCGAGCGGGCAGGGCGCGCGCTCGATGCCGTCGTCGGCGGTGACCACCTGTTCGCCCGGGGGGCTGGCGGGGGGCAGGGTCGGGCGCTGGATTTCTTCGCGCGTCGGGACCGAGGGGGCGATCTGTGCCTGCGCCGCGAACGATACCGACAGCGCCGCCAATCCCGCCGAACAGATCAGTTTCCGGCGACCCGTGCGCCGCACCGCCCGCGCGACGCAGACGGATTCCATTACCCCCAAATCGATCATCACCACCCCTTGCGTACATATGCGCCGGCGGCTGCCGGGACGCACAAATTCATAAGGCTCTGCCGCCCATGCGACAGTGCGAATTTTCGACCCAAGGAAAGGACTTACCGCATTTTGCGGCTGCTTTTCACACGCTTGTTACCAGATGGTCCAAAACGGTTCAATGCAAAGGCGATTCCGTTAACCACCCGCTGTCTCGGTTTCCGACATCGCATCGACGAGACGATTCAGCTGCGGGGTGCAGCCCTTGGCCATCAGCATGTCGACCGACCCTTCGACGGTGTCGGGCACGGTGCCCATCGCGGTAAAGCGGACGGTGACCGGCTTGGGCAGGCCGCCGCCCGACAGGCGATAGTCGACGCCATATTGCACCGGCAGCGTGTCGGTCGGCCATTTGCGGAAATTGGCGCCGTCGACGATGGCGACCGTCGCCTTCTTGCCGCCGCCTTCGATTTCGAGCGCAGTGTCGCCCTCCATGTTCGGGCGCCACAGCATCAGCGTCGCCGGATCGACGACGCAGAAGGTTCCCGCGTCGCGATAATCGAGCAGCCAGACGTTCGGCGCGCGGACGTTGACCGGGGCAGCCTCTTCGCCACCGCGCGAAAACCCACCGCGCGAGCGCATCGTCGGGCCGGTCGAAAGCATGCGCGTCACCGTCGCGCCCATCGACTGGTTCGCCTGGATCGTTGCGGTGGCGCCATAGGTGCCGGGCCCCGACAGCGTCCGGGTCTTGCCCGCCTGCATCAGCACGACCTTGTCGCCCGAGACGAGGGTCAGCTTGTCGGTCGATTTGAGCTTGGTCCCGCTCGGATATTTTCCGGCAGACGGCCCGGTCGAGCGGACCACCATCGACTGCGCGGAGGCGACGCCCGCGACGGCGATCGCAGCGATCGCGGCGGCGGCGGTCAGGCCGATGCGGCGCATCGAGAAGTCAGGAAAGGACATAGCTTTCTCCTTTTTGGGTCTCGTTCAGACGTTCTATCAGGAACATTATGGCTGGATCCTGACCGAACTCGCCGGCCAATGCTGTGGCGCAGGTCACATAGGCCTTTTTATTGCCTGCGGCGTGCGCCTCGACCAGCGCCGCGATGCGGGCGCGCTGCTCCTCGGAAAGATCGGGGCGCGGCGTGAGCACGTCGACCGGTTGCGCTCGCCCGCGCAACGTCACGCGCCCCATCGGGACCAGGTCGTCGCGACCGGCGCCCGCCGCCGCTTCGGACGAGATCAGCACCCGCGTCTTGAGGCTCTTGTTCGCCGATTCGAGGCGCGATGCGGTGTTCATGCTGTCGCCGAGCGCGGTGTACTGGATGCGGTCCTCGCCGCCGAAATTGCCGACGATCGCGTCGCCGACGTGCAGTCCGACACGGGTCATGCCGATCGGCGGCACGTCCTCGCCTGCCAGATCCTTGCGGAACTGTTCGCCCACCGCATGCATCGCAATCGCCGCTTTCGCCGCCTGCGGGCCATCGTCGGGGCGGCTGATCGGCGCGCCCCAGAAGGCGACAATCGCATCACCGACGAACTTGTCGATCGTCCCGCCATGGTCGAGCACGACGTCGGACAGCCGGTCGAGATATTCGTTGAGCAGCCGCGCGACGGTCTCCGGGGTCACCGCGTGGCTCAGCTTGGTGAAGCCTTCGAGGTCGGTGAACACGCAATAGATGTTGCGCCGCTCGCCGTGCAGCGAAAGCTGATCGGGATCGCGCATGATCTGCGCCGCGACGTCGGCGGGCAGATATTTGCCGAGCGCCGACTGGGCAAAGGCGCGCTGGCGCGACCCGATCGTGCGCGCGGCGGTGCCGACCGCGGCATAGCCGAGCAGCCAGCCCATCGCCCAGCCGAAGGCGGGAAGGGTGGTCGTGTCGACGCCATGCCCCTGCAGCCAGAAGGGGAAGGCGACAAAGAAAGCCATTTGCCCGAGGAAGGCCAGCGCCACCCAGCGCGCGCGCAGGTCGATCAGGCTGGTGAGCCCGCCCGCGAGCACGACGAGCACGGCGAGCGCCCACAGCGACGGGCCCGGCAGCGGGCGCGGCCAGTCCTTGTCGAGCTGTTGCGCGAGCATATGGGCGTGCACCTCCAGCCCGATCATCGTTTCATGCTGACCGGTGATCGGGTCGGTGAAGCGGCTGAGCGGCGTATTGAACTGATCGTTGTCGATGATGTTGCCGCCGATCAGCACATAGCGGCCCCGGATCATCTCCGAAAAGGCTGCGCGCGTCTCCGCATCCATCGGCGCGGCGAAGGTGTCGATCGGGATCTTGGAAAAAACGGGCTCTTCCGCACCTTTGGTCACGCGGGCGGGGACGAGGAAGCGGATATTGCCCTGATAGTTGGCGTGCGCCGGATCGACCGGCGCGAGCGCGTTGGCCATCAGCGGCGGCAGATTCTTTGGCCGGTCGGGCCAGTTGCGCATCACGCCGTCGCTGTCGGTGCGGAACAGCACGCTCGTCGGCTTCGTCCGGGCGGTGGTGACCTCGGCCAGATAGGCTTCTAGATATTTCTGCTGTTCATAAAAGATGGTGTTCGGGTTGCTCGCCTGCTCGGCATAGGCGAGCCAGGTCGGCGTCTTCATCGCGCGAAGCTGCGCCTTGAGCAACGCGTCGTCGGGACGCGGCGAATCGAAGACGATATCGATGCCGATCGCCTTCGGTCCCATCTGGTCGAGATTGGCGAGCGCATTGGCGAGGTACGTGCGGTCGAGCGGTGAGCGGATGCCGGTGTTGAACAGCGTCTCGTCGTCATAGGTGACCATGACGATGCGCTGGTCCTGCGCGACATGCGGCGCCATCACCATCGCGCGCGCATCGTAAAGGGCGCGCTCGGCGTCGCCGACGAGCGGCATGTCCCAGCTGAAGCGGGCGAATAATGTGGCGACAATCAGGAACAGGATCGTCGCGGCCATGCGCGAGGGGCCGAGCTGCATGACCAGCCGGCGGATGCGCTTGCGTAGCGATATGGTCTTGGGCAGCGCGTCGGGCGCCGCCGCGTCGATCGTCGTGGTCGCCATCAATTCAGCGGGCCGCGCGGCCCGCAGTCCCCCCATTTTGTGCTGTCGTCGAAGGCGTGCCGTGCAACAGCGCCTGTCCGCCGTCGCCGATGATCGCGAAGCCCGCCCAATAATAGGGATGCGACGTCTGCTTGTCGTCCATCAGCTTCATCTGCGTCGCCCACAGCGCATCGGCGACGCTTTCGCCCTGCGGCGCCGCGAACAGGCCGCCGATCAGCCGCTTGGTCGCGTCGAAATCGTCGGGCGCGGGCCAGTGGCTGGCGATCACCGAGCGCCCGCCCGCGCCGATGAAGCTGCGCACCAGCCCGTCGAGCGCATTGCCGCCGCCGCTCGCGACACCCGCCTCGCGCGTCGCGGCGACCGTCGCGGCGCCCGCGGTGTCGCATGCCGAGAGGATGACCAGATCGGCGTTGATCTTGAGATCGAAGATTTCCTGGAAGGTCAGCAGGCCGTCCGAATCCTTGTCGCCGAACGAGGTGACGAGCGCGGGCCGCGCGGGGCACGACGGACGCGGCGCGGTGACGAGGCCGTGGGTCGCGAAATGGATGATGCGATAATCGCCGAGGTCGCTGCGGTTCTTGACCGCCGTGTCGGTGAAGGCGCCGCCCGTAAGCAAGGTCGCGGCGTCGCGGTCCATCGTTCGCGTCGCGGTCACGAGTTCGTCGGCCGAAATCGGACGGCTCCACTGGCTGACGTCCCAATGGCATGTGTCGTCGACACCGCCGCCGATCCCGCCGCGCGTGCCGGTCGAAGGCAGGATGCCGCCCCTGACGGGTAGGTTTTCGCCGAGCCCGAAATATTCGCGCACCGCGCTCGACGGCGGCGCCTGTCGCGCGTTGCGGAAGGCGAGTGCCGACACGGCCGTGCTCGGCCGCGTTGTCCGGCCCAGCCACGCGATGCGACGCATGTCGAAGGCATCGGCGTTGGGGTCGGCGACGCGCTGCTCATATTCGGCGAGCCCGGCATCGGAGGTGATGAGCAGATTGATCGGCAGGCGCAGCATCGCGCCATCGGGCTCGAAGATCAGATGCGCTGTCGAGGGCAGCCGGTCGGCGGCGGGGGCGAAGAGCTGCGTATAGAGCTTGCGCGCGGTCGCCGCGTCGAAGGGATAGGTGACGCGCTTGCCATTCTCCACGATCGAGATCGTCGAACGGATCGTGTCGACGGCCGTTTCGAGGCCCTGCGCGCTGATGTCGCTCTTCCACAGCTGCGCGCTGTCGGGACCGATCAGCATCGCATAGACCGCATCGCCGACGACCAGCATCTTCAGATAGGCCTCGTCGGGGCGCAGCACCTGCTGCAGTTCGGCGAGGTCGAGCTTGCCCGGCGCGACGACGCGATATTGCGGGAAGGCCGAGAGCTTGGTGATCGTTTCCGCCTGCTGGAACGAGAGATTGTCGAGCTGCGTCTTGATGTCGGCGCGCAGCGCGTTGATCTCGGGCGTCGCGGGCATTTGCCCGAGCCGTGCATCCTCGATCCGCGCGCGTTCGATATCCCGATTGAGCGTGGTCGCCTGCCGGAACAGCCGTGCGCCGTCGCTGCTGCCGCTCGACAGCTCGCGCGCGAGTACCGCTTGCGTGTCGGCGACGCCGGGGCGCACCTGAAGCTGGCTGGCGACGAAGAAGTCGCTGGCGGCCTTCGGATCGGTCGCGGCGCGCGCGGCGAGCAGCCGGTAATAGGGCGCCATCATGTTCGCCATACCAGTGGTCGAACGCTGCGATCCCGCGAGAGCGGT
Source organism: Sphingopyxis sp. H073 (assembly GCF_001468395.1). Classification (GTDB taxonomy): domain Bacteria; phylum Pseudomonadota; class Alphaproteobacteria; order Sphingomonadales; family Sphingomonadaceae; genus Sphingopyxis. Next base: position 212,796 of record NZ_LNSG01000007.1, read on the forward strand.
CACGACAGCCTGATAGATGCCGAGCGCCTTGTCGTCCTGACCGTGCCGCGTGAGGAAAGCGGCATAACGCGCCTGCGCCGAAGCCAGCGCGTTGGTTTCGGGATATTCGACCGCGAGCGCGTTGATCGATTCCTGGAAGCGCGCATCGGCGGTGGCGTTGTCGCCGAGCGCTTCCTCGGCAATCGCGAGTTCGCCGAGCATTTGCGAGCGCAGCCGGATGATCGAGGTCACACGGCCTTCGCGCACCGCGATCGCGTCGGTCAGACCCTTGAGCTGCGCGCTCTTCGCGGCCCCGGCATTCCCGCGCAGCCGTTCGACCGTCCCGAGCAGATGGGTCGCCTGCGCGTCGATGATCTGCGCGCGTTCGATAGGGGTCAGCCGCTCGCGGTCGCTTGCCTGGCGCACCGCGCGCGCATTCGCACCGCTGTTGATCCCCGCCGCGATCTCCGGCGTCAGCGTGACCGCGCCGCCATCGACCTTCACCGCGTCGGTGAGCGGCGGGATCGGCGTCTGCAGGATGGCGGCCGCACCGTCATAGTCGCGCTGGTTCAGCGCATGGATGGCGCGGAAATTGCGGCGCAGACGAAGCTGGACCGGATCGCTGGTCGGGACCATCTCGACCTCGCCGAACAAGCGGTCCGCCTCCGCGAATTCGCCGAGGTTCGAGCGCTGGAGGGCGCGATTCAGGGTGAATTCGGTCGGGTCGATGTCGGCCGCGGCCTGATCGTCGAGCGCGCGCCGCGACAGGGCCTCGAAGAATTCGGCCGCCTCGGCATAGTCGCCGCTGTGGTTGCGGCGATATCCCTCGGCCAGCGCCTTGTCGACGTCGATCGTCCCGGCGAGCGTGCGGGCGAAGCCGTCATTGCCGCCGACCGAGGTGGTCGCAACCTTGATCTGGCCGGGGACGACGCGTTTCTCGCGGATCGACGCGAGCGCGATCCTGAGCGCGTCGTCATAGGCGGTGAAGCCCTCGACGGCATAAGCGGTGTCGCCGTCGGCCTCGACGCGCGTCGTCCAGCCGATGTCGCTGTCCTTCACGGTACAAGCGTCGCCGATGCAGCTGATCGTAGCCGAGCGGCCGGCATCGATCCGCGCGCGCGCCTCTTCGGGGCTCGCGCGCAGCATGCGGACATAGCCGATTGGCTGGCTGGCGTCGCGGCAGACGATCAGCCAGGCGCGGTCGAACATGCCCTTGATCACCGAATCGCGGACGGTGGCCTGCACCTCGCAGAGCGATCCGCCCTGGTCGCCGATCGAAAAACTGTCGCGAAGCGTCGGGTCGCCGGCCTGTGCCAGCGCCGTGCCCGGCGCTGCCAGCGCCAGCGCCGTCACCAGCGACAGAAATTGCGGACGTCGAGCGGTCATCACCAAATCCCCCAAACCCAAGCCTGAAGGCGCCGTGACCGCGATATCGGCGGCAAGGCGCAGTCTTTAATGCTGCGGTACGACCCATCCCGTCGGCGCGGACCCTAAACCCATCATCTGAAAAAGGGAAGTGATCTGCGGCACTGCGCCTTGCGCGCCTTGGCACAGCGACCTATCTGGATGGTGAAACGCAATTTCCGGCGAGGACAAAGATGAGCGCATTCGACGATCGTGAACGGGCATTCGAGGCGAAGTTCGCCCGCGACCAGGACGCGCTGTTCCGCATCACCGCGCGCCGTAACCGCCTCGTCGGCGAATGGGCGGCCGAACGCATGGGCCTGACCCCCGAGGAAACCGATGCCTATGCCAAGGCGGTCGTGCAGGCCGATTTCGAGGAAGCGGGCGATGAGGACGTCATCCGCAAGCTCGCGGGCGACCTGACCGGGGCGGGCGTCGAGATCAGCGATGCGGAAATCCGCTCGGTGCTCAACGACAAGACCGCCGAGGCGCGCCGCCAGTTCATGGACAGCCAGAACTGAGGCGGTCGTCATGGGCATGCGCGAGGATGATCTGAAGGCGATGATCGAGGCGGCGTTTCCCGATGCCATGGTCTCGATCACCGATCTGGCGGGCGACAACGACCATTATGCGGCGCATGTCGTCAGCGAATCCTTTCGGGGGATGACGCGCGTTGCGCAGCACAAGGCGGTCTATGCCGCGCTCGGCGGGCGCATGGGCGGCGAACTTCATGCCTTGCAATTGACCACCGGCGTTCCTTCATAGGGCCGAGACGCAATTTTTTCGGCGCGACGCGCCACCGGAGATATTCAAATGAGCGATCCTGCCATCCACGACCGTATTTCGAAGCTGGTCGCCGATCATCCCGTGCTGCTGTTCATGAAGGGGACGCCGCTGTTCCCGCAGTGCGGCTTTTCCTCGCGCGCGATTGCGATGCTCGACCGCCTCGGTATCGAATATGACACGGTCGACGTGCTGCAGGACATGGAAATCCGTCAGGGAATCAAGGAATTCTCCGACTGGCCGACGATCCCCCAGCTCTATGTGAAGGGCGAATTCGTCGGCGGCTCCGACATCATGATGGAAATGTGGGAAGCCGGCGAGCTTCACCAACTGATGGACGGTGTTCCGACGCGGGCGGAATAGGTCCGGTTGACATGCGATGTTGTCAGGGGCGGCCTTGGGCCGTCCTTTTCTTTTTGGCCGTGTCTGTTTTGGGGTGGGGAGCGGATGGATCAACAACGTCGCCCCCGCGCAGGCGGGGGCCGCTAGCCGCCTATTTCTGCGCGGCCGCGTAAACCAACAGCGGCCCCCGCCTGCGCGGGGGCGACGGCTTATTTCGTTCGGTTGCAGTCATAATGTGCACCCCGGCGAAAGCCGGGGCCTAGGGAGTAAGCGCAGCGCTCGTTGGCTGGATCCCGGCTTTCGCCGGGAATCACCAAGGCCGCAACTACCCGAAACCGGCCGCTTCCTGTATGCCTTGGACCGCATCGAGCGACGCTGTGATCGCGGTCCAGACCGTCGCCAGCTCGTCCGGCGTGATGCAATAGGGCGGCATCACATACACGCTGTTCCCGAGCGGGCGGAGGAGGACGCCGTGATCGCGATAGAGGGCGATCAGGCGCGGCGCGAGGGCCGACAGATAGCCTCCGTCGGATACGACGATGTCAAGCGCGGCGATGGTGCCGAGGCGGCGCGGATTCGCGACGCGCGGGTCGTGGCTGAGCAGCGAGAGATGGGCCGCCTGCGCTTCGGCCAGCTTGTCGATACGCTGTTGCACGGGCTCGTCGCGCCAGATCGCGAGGTTCGCGTTCGCAGCGGCGCAGGCGATCGGGTTCGCGGTGTAGCTCGACGAATGGTAGAAGGTTTTCGCGCGGTCGGTCGAATAATGGGCCTGGAAGATCGGCTCGATGCAAAGCGTCACCGCGAGCGGCAGGCTGCCGCCGGTCAGGCCTTTGGACAGGCAAACAATATCGGGGATCACCCCCGCAGAATCGCAGGCGAAGCGCGTCCCGGTGCGGCCCCAGCCGGTCATGACCTCGTCGGCGATGAACAGGACACCGTGGCGCGCGCAGATGGTACGCATTTCTGCGAGCACCCATGCGGGGTAGATGAGCATGCCGCCGGCGCCGAGGATGAGCGGTTCGACGATGAAGGCGGCTGGTTTGGCTGCGCACGCGGCTTCGAGCGCGTCGAGCGTGACTTGCTCCATCCCTTCGTGCGGGAAGGGGATGGTGCCGACGTCGAAAAGCAAAGGCTGCCAGGCGCGGTTGTAGACGCCGCGCTCGCCAACCGACATCGTGCCGATCGTGTCGCCATGATAGCTATGCTCGAGGACGAGGATGCGGCTGCGCGGCTCGCCGATGTTGTACCAGTAGCCGAGCGCCATTTTCAGCGCGACCTCGACGCTGGTCGAGCCCGAGTCCGAGAAGAAGACGCGGGTGAGCGGGTCGGGGGTGATCCGGATCAGCTCGGCGGCGAGCGTTTCGGCGGGCTCGTGCGTCCAGCCGGCGAAGATGAGCTGGTCGAGCTTTTCGGACTGGTCGCGGACCGCGGCCATGATGCGCGGGTGCGCGTGGCCATGGGTGGTGACCCACCAAGACGAGATGGCGTCGATCCAGCTGTTGCCCTGCGCGTCATACAGGCGCGCGCCCTCGCCGCGGGCGATCAGCGGGATCGGATCGCCGAGGCCGTGCTGGGTGAAGGGGTGCCAGATGGGAGAGGTCATGCGAAATCGGCGCGGTCGAAATGGGCGGTGAAGGCTTGGGCCAAGGTCTCGGGCGTGAGGGGATCGAGGAACGGCAGGCGGCCGAGGCGCCGGATGCCGCCGATATCGGGGATGATCGCTTCGCTGTCGTCCATCGCGTCGCCGAGGAAGACGAGACCGTGGATCGGGACGCCGCGGCTTTTCAGCGCCTCGATCGTCAGTAGGCTGTGGTTGATCGTGCCGAGGCTGGTGCGCGCGCAGACGATCACCGGGATCTGCCAGCGCGCGAAGAGGTCGGCGTAGAGCAGGCTGCGCGTGACGGGGACGAGCGCGCCGCCCGCGCCTTCGACGATCACCGCGCCTTCGGCCGGCGTCAGCGCCTTGGCGTCGATGGTGACACCGTCGATCTCGGCCGCGAGATGCGGCGAGGCGGGGGTGACGAGGCGGTAGGCTTCGGGGAGGACCGCTACGCCCGCGAGGCGCGCGACGGCCTCGCTGTCGGTCTCGTCCTCGAGGCCCGACTGGATCGGCTTCCAATAGGGCGTGCGCATCGCGCCCGCGAGCGCGGCCGAAAAAACGGTCTTGCCGATGCCGGTGTCGGTGCCGGTGATGATGAAGCGGGTCATGCCGCGGCCATAGCGGCCGACAGGCTCTCCGTCATCGCATCGATTTCGCGTTCGCCGACGTTCAGTGTGATGGCGATGCGCAGCCGCGCGGTGCCGTGCGGGACGGTCGGCGGGCGGATGCCGCGAATGTCGAAGCCATCGGCCTGGAGCGCGGCGGCGATGCGCATCGTGCGGGCGTTGTCGCCGATCACGACGGGAATGATCTGGCTTCCGCTCGCGGGAAGCCCGAGGGCGGCGAGCCGCGTTTCGGCGCGGCGGATGAGGCCATGCAAGCGGCCCTGTCGCTCGGGCTCGTTCGCGACGATCTCGAGCGCCTGGCGCACCAGCCATGCCATCAGCGGCGAGGGAGCGGTCGAGAAGATGAAAGGGCGGGCGCGGTTGACGATGAAGTCGCGGACGATCGCCGGCGCGCAGACCAGTGCGCCTTCGCAGCCCAGCGCCTTGCCGCAGGTGTGCAGCGTGATGAGGTTGTCGCGGCCCGCAAGGTCGTGCGCGAGGCCCTGTCCGGCGGGACCATAGACGCCGGTCGCATGGGCTTCGTCGACGACCAGAACACCGTCGTGGCGATCGGCGACCGCAGCGAGATCGGCGAGCGGCGCGCGGTCGCCATCCATCGAATAGAGACTCTCGGCCGCGATCCACGGCGTACCGCCGCCGCCGCCCGCGCGCCAGCGCCTGATGATGTCGTCGAACGCCTGCGCATCATTGTGCCGTGCCTCGACATGCCCGGCGCGGCCGAGCTTCATCCCGTCGTGCGCGCTCGCGTGGATGAGTTCGTCGTGGACCACGAGGTCGCCGCGCTGCGGCAGCGTCGAAAAGATCGCGGCGTTGGCGGCAAAGCCGGTCGGGAAATAGAGCGCGGCCTCGCTGCCATAGTGGCGCGCGGCGTGCGCCTCGAGCGCCTCATGCTCGTCATGATTGCCGCGGAGCAGGCGCGACCCGCCCGAGCCTGCGGGGAGGCCGCGTTGCAGACCCTGCGCGACCGCTTCGTTGAGGGCGTAGGAACCGGCGAGGCCGAGATAGTCGTTCGAGGCGAAGTCGATGCCTGTGCGCGGGCTGAGCGTGCGGCGGCGGTCGTCGTCGGCGAGCGCTTCGAGGTCGGCGCGGTGGGCGGTGAAGATGTTCGCCATTTTGCCTCTCATGTCCGAGACGGTGGTCGTCAGCGGCCGTTTCGATCCTCCCCGTGGCGGAGCCATGGGGAGGTGGCAGCCCGCAGGGCTGACGGAGGGGCTCGTAGCGTAACCTTTGCTGGCCCCTCCACCACGTCCTTCGGACGCGGTCCCCCTCCCCATGGCTGCGCCACGGGGAGGATCCCGATCAGTTCTTCGACTTGTCGACGAGCTGGTTCTTCGCGATCCAGGGCATCATCGCACGCAGCTCGCCACCGACCTGTTCGATCGGGTGCGCGGCGGCGGCCTTGCGGCTCGCCTTCAGCTCGGGCTGGCCGGCCTGGTTGTCGAGCACGAAGTCCTTTACGAAGCGGCCCGACTGGATGTCGGCGAGGACGCGCTTCATTTCCTTCTTCGTTTCCTCGGTGATGATGCGCGGACCCGTTTTGATGTCGCCATATTCGGCGGTGTTCGAGATCGAATAACGCATGTTGGCGATGCCGCCTTCATAGAGGAGGTCGACGATCAGCTTGGTTTCGTGGAGGCATTCGAAATAGGCCATTTCGGGGGCGTAGCCCGCCTCGACCAGCGTTTCGAATCCGGCCTGGATGAGGTGGGTGATGCCGCCGCAGAGCACCGCCTGTTCGCCGAAAAGGTCGGTTTCGCACTCTTCCTTGAAGGTGGTTTCGATGATGCCGCTGCGGCCGCCACCCACTGCAGACGCATAAGAAAGGGCGAGCGCCTTGGCGTGGCCGTTGCCGCTGTTGCCATTGGCTTCCTGCGCGACCGCGATCAGGCATGGGACGCCGCCGCCCTTCTGATATTCGCTGCGCACGGTGTGGCCGGGGCCCTTGGGCGCGACCATGAACACGTCGATGTCGGGGCGTGCCTCGATCAGGCCGAAGTGGATGTTGAGGCCGTGCGCGAAGGCGAGCGCGGCGCCGGGCTTCATGTTCGGGCCGATATCGTCGGCATAGATCTTCGCCTGATGCTCGTCGGGGGCGGCGATCATGATCACGTCGGCCCACTCGGCGGCCTCCTTGTTGGAGAGCACCTTGAAGCCTGCCGCTTCGGCCTTCTTGGCAGTTGCCGAGCCGGGGCGGAGCGCGATCGCGACTTCACGCACGCCGCTGTCGCGCATGTTCTGGGCGTGGGCGTGGCCCTGGCTGCCATAGCCGACGACGGCGACCTTCTTGCCCTTGATCAGATCCTGGTCGGCGTCGCGATCGTAATAAACCTGCATGTCATTCTTCCCCATAGTGTGTCCCCGCGAAGGCGGGGACCCATTTGACGTTGACTGGACCCCCGCCTTCGCGGGGGAACACGAAAGTGAAACTAGAGCGCCTCCGACCCGCGGCCGATGGCGACGACGCCGGTGCGGCCGACCTCGACCAGCCCGCATTCGCGCATCAGCGCGATGAAGCGGTCGACCTTGTCGCTCGTCCCGGTGATTTCGAATATGAAGCTCGACAGCGTGGTGTCGACGACCTTCGCGCGGAAGACGTCGGCCATGCGCAACGCCTCGATGCGCTTGTCGCCGGTGCCCGCGACCTTCACGAGCGCGATCTCGCGTTCGACATGCGCGCCCTGGTCGGTGAGGTCGGTGACGCTGTGGACGGGGACGAGCCGGTCGAGCTGGGCGATGATCTGGTCGATCACCGCGGGCGGCCCCGAGGTGACGATGGTGATGCGCGACAAGGCATGGTCGGCGCTGATGTCGGCGACGGTCAGGCTTTCGATATTATAGCCGCGCGCCGAGAACAGCCCGGTGATCTTGGCGAGAATGCCCGCTTCGTTGTCGACGGTGACCGCGAGCACATGGCGCTCGCCGGCTTCTGTTTTGATTTTCATGGGCTTAGACCAGTGCCTTGGCTTCGTCGTCCATCGTTCCGACGATGTCGTTCGGCTGGAGGATCATGTCGGTGTGCGCGGCGCCCGAGGGGATCATCGGGAAGCAGTTCGCGAGCTGTGCGACGCGGCAGTCGACGATCACCGGACCCGGGGTCTCGATCATCGTCTTGATGCCGTCTTCGAGCTGCCCGAGATTGTCGATGCGGATGCCTGTCCAGCCATAGGCGTCGGCGAGCTTAACGAAATCGGGCAGGCTGTCCGAATAGCTGTTCGAATAGCGGCTTTCATAGGTCAGTTCCTGCCACTGGCGGACCATCCCCATCCACTCGTTGTTGAGAATGAAGATCTTCACCGGCAGGCGGTACTGGCTGACCGTGCCCATTTCCTGGATGTTCATCTGCAGGCTGGCTTCGCCGGCGATGCAGATGACGAGGCGGTTCGGGTGCGCGATCTGCGCGCCGACCGCGGCGGGGAAGCCATAGCCCATCGTGCCGAGACCGCCGCTGGTGAGCCAGCGGTTGGGGGCCGCGAAGCCGAAATGCTGCGCCGCCCACATCTGGTGCTGGCCGACTTCGGTCGTGATGATCGGGTCGCGGCCGCGCGTCGCGTCGAACAGCGCCTTCACCGCGCGCTGCGGCATGATCTCGGCGCCGGCGTCCTTCTTTTCGGGAAAGTCGAGGCAGCGCGTCGCGCGCCAGCCGTCGATGCGGCGCCACCATTCGCCATAGTCGCGCGCCGACAGGCCCCTGTCGGTCCAGCCGGCGACCAGCGCGTCGAGCGCGCGGCCGGCGTCGCCGACGATCGCGAGATCGACGGGGACGATCTTGTTGATCGAGCTGCGGTCGATGTCGATGTGGATCTTCTTCGCTTCGGGCGCGAAGGCGTCGAGGCGGCCCGTGACGCGGTCGTCGAAGCGCGCGCCGACCGCGATGATCAGGTCGGCGCGGTTCATCGCCATGTTCGATTCATAGGTGCCGTGCATGCCGAGCATCCCGAGCCACTTCGGATCGTCGGCGGGAAAGGCGCCAAGCCCCATCAGGGTCGAAGTGATCGGCGCGCCGGTCAGCGACACGAGTTGGCGCAGCGCCGCGCTGGCGTCGGGGCCGGCATTGATCACGCCGCCGCCGGTGTAAAAGACCGGGCGCTCGGCCGCGGCGATCAGGTCGATCGCGGCCGCGATCGCATCGGCGTCGGGCTCGATCTGCGGGCGATAGCTGTTGTGCTGGATGATCTCGGGCACCGTATAGGTGCCGGTCGCGACCTGCACATTCTTCGGAATGTCGATCACCACCGGCCCGGGGCGGCCGTGGGTGGCGATATGAAAGGCCTCGTGCATGATCGGCCCCAGACGGTCGGGGTCCATCACGAGATAATTGTGCTTGGTGCAGTGGCGCGTGATTCCGACCGTGTCGCATTCCTGAAAGGCATCGGTGCCGATCAGCGTCGTCGGGACCTGGCCCGTGAGCACGATCATCGGAATCGAATCCATCAGCGCGTCGGTGATGCCGGTGACGGCATTGGTCGCGCCGGGGCCCGAGGTGACGAGCACGACGCCGGGCTTGCCGGTCGAACGCGCATAGCCTTCCGCAGCGTGGGTCGCCGCCTGCTCGTGGCGGACGAGGATGTGCTTGATCGTCGGGTGTTTGTAGAGCGCGTCATAGATGGGAAGGACCGCGCCGCCCGGATAGCCGAACACCGTATCGACCCCAAGGTCGACCAGCGCCTGAACCACCATGTCGGCACCACTCATTTCCGTCACGACGAAACTCCTTTCTCAATACCCGCAAACCCTGGAATCCGCACGTTGTGCGTTGCAGCAGGTCGGCGGGCAATAGGTGTATGATTCTATCCTGTCAACAGCTTATCACGTAATTTAATTGCGAAAATATTGATTGAATCATTGTTTAATGACTCTCCGTGGCGCATCCAATCGGCGGGCAATTGGTGGCGGAACCACGTATATTGGCGCTTGGCGTACTGGCGGGTCGCCGCCTGCGCCCGCTCGAGCGCCTCGGCGCGGCTGATCTCTCCGCGAAGATGAGCGGCGATCTGGGGGACGCCGATCGCGCGCATCACCGGCAGGGCGGGATCGAGATGGCGGCGCAGCAGCGCCTCGACCTCTTCGATGGCTCCGCCGTCGAACATCTGCACCAAGCGCGTGTCGCAGCGGTCACGCAGCCAGTCGCGCGGAGGGAGCAGGATCAACGGGGCGAGCGCGATGTTGCCGGCGATGCCGCCCTCGCGCGCCTCCTGCCATTGGCCGAGCGTGCGGCCGGTCGAGCGGACGACCTCGAGCGCGCGGGCAACGCGGGTGGTGTCGGCCGGATTGAGGCGCGCCGCGGCCTCGGGATCGGCTCTGGCCAGCGCGGCATGGGCCTCAACAACGGGCAGCGCGCGCACGGCATCGCGGATATCGGGGTCGATCTTGGGCACCGGCGCAATCCCGTAAAGCAGGGTACGCAGGTAAAGTCCCGTGCCGCCGACGAGAACCGGAACCTTCCCGGCCGCATGGGCGTGGGAAATGACGCCGCGCGCCTCGTCGGACCAGCGCGCGGTATTATGCGCTTCGGCGCCGTCGACATGGCCGAAGAGGCGGTGGGGCACACCCGCCATTTCCTCGTCCGACGGACGCGCCGAGAGGATGGCGAGGTCGGCATAGACCTGGCTCGCATCGGCATTGACGACCAGCGCGTCGGCGCCCGTCCCGGACAGGGATTTTGCGAGCGCTACCGCCAAAGCGCTCTTGCCGCTCGCGGTCGGTCCGGCGATAAGCGCGACGGGCGGCAGGCCCGCGCGAACGAAAGAGACAGAAGGAGAAGCCATGTTCGTAGCCACGCTGATAGCAGCCGGAAAGCTGACCGACGAGGTGGTTCGCGAGGCGATCGACCGGCTCGACATGACGGGACACGACGTGGGGGCGCCGCACTGGCTCGACGAGCATGACGCGGCGGACATCTATTTTCAGGGCAGCCTGGTCAGTGCGCGGAGCGAATTGGCCAAGATGGACCATGGTGCGCTCGACGTGGTCGTGCAGCCGATGGGCGACCGCGCCAAGAAGCTGATCATCGCCGACATGGATTCGACGATGATCACGGTCGAATGCATCGACGAACTCGCCGACTATGCGGGATTGAAGGATCAGGTTGCGGCGATCACGAAGCGCGCGATGACGGGCGAACTCGATTTCCGCGCCGCGCTGGAGGAGCGCGTCGCGCTGCTTGGCGGCATGTCCGAGGGTGTGTTGGCCGAATGCCGGTACGAGCGGGTCAAGCTGACCCGCGGGGCGCGCACGCTTGTCCAGACGATGAAGGCGCATGGCGCGCATTCGGTGCTGGTCACCGGCGGCTTTACCGCCTTTGCCGGGCCGGTCGGCGAGGCGATCGGCTTCGACAAGGTCGTCGCGAACGAACTGGTGATCAAGGACGGGATGTTGACCGGGAAGGTCGCCGAGCCGATCGTCGACAAAGATGCGAAGCTCGCGACGCTGACGGCCGAGGCGGCGAAGCTCGGCCTGCCGCTGGCCGCGACGCTGGCGGTCGGAGACGGCGCGAACGACATTCCGATGATCACCAGCGCGGGTCTCGGCATCGGATACCGCCCGCACCCCGCGGCCGAGGAAGCCGCCGATGCGGCGATCCGCCACCATGACCTGACCGCGCTGCTGTGGGCGCAGGGCTATCCGCGCCGGAGCTGGGTGTTGGGGTAAGGGGCGGCGAGGCCGGTCAGGCCTTTTCGCCGAACAATTCGCGTTCGGATTCCTCCAGCGCCTCGAAATAGCGGCGGCGCGCGTGGCGTTCGCCGACGACGCCGATGACATGGTCGCGGTCATCGAGCACGGCGAGTTCGTCGGCCGCGGCTTCGTCGAAAAGCGTCAGGATCGACCGTATGTCCATCGCCGGCCGCAGCGCGACGCCGGGATGCGTCGCCAGCGCCGCGACCGGCGAGGCGGGGTCAAGATCGGGGTGGAAGGCCGCGGCGGTCGGGACGACCCCCCGATAGGTGCCGTCGGCGTCGAGCAGGATCGCCTTTGCGGTCTTGCCGAGCGGCACGGCCGCGCGGAATGCGCCAACCGACATCGACCGATCCACCGAGACCCAGTCGGTCCGCATGATCCGCCCGGCGGTCATCGTCGTCAGGCGGCCGATATCGCGCGGGCTGCGGATCGTCGAACCGCGCAGGTGCAGGCGCCAGGTCGAGAAGGAATAGCCGAAGATCTCGCGCGTGAGCGCACTCGACACCAGCGTCGCGGCCAGCACCACGCCCATCAGCGCAAAGTCGTGCGTCGTTTCGAGCATCAGCACCGCCAGCGTCATCGGCCCGCCGACGATCGACACGCTGAGCGCCGCCATCCCGACGAGCGCCGCGTCGTTGGGGTCGACCGTCAGGCCGAGCGGGCTGAGATTGACCAGTCCCGCGAAAAGCTGGCCCATCAGCGAACCGACGAACAGCGAGGCGAAGAACAGCCCGCCGCGAAAGCCGAAGCTGAGCGAGATGACCGATGCCGCGATCTTGAGCAGCAGGACCGCCGCAAGAAAGGTAAGCGCCGGACGCAGCGCAAGGTCGAGATGCAGCGCCCCGTGCCCCGCCGACAGGGTCTGCGGCGACAGGAGCGCAAGCGGGATGAGAACAAAGCCGCCGACCACGGGTTTCCACCCGGCGATCCTTTGCCACGCGCCCACGCGAAGCTCGGCGAAGGCAACGACCCGCATGATCACCATGCCGACGATGGCGCACAGCGCGCCGAGCAGCACATAGAGGAGATAGTCGGGCAGGGCGAAGCCGCGGGTGGTGGCCGTCGCGATCAGGTAGGGCTGCGCGCCGAGCAGCCGGGTGACCGATACCGCCGACAGCGACGCCGCCATGACCGGAGCGATCGCAGCAGGGGTGTAGTTGCCGATGACAATTTCGAACGCATAAAAGGCGCCCGTCAGCGGTGCGCCGAAGGCGGCGCCGATCGCGCCGCCCGCGCCGGCGCCGACCAGCGTGCGCAGGTCGTTGCGGCGGAGCTGGAACCACCGACCGAGCTGCGAAGCGACCCCGCCGCCCATCTGTGCATAGGCCGCCTCCAGCCCGACCGATGCCCCCGCGCCGTTCGAGATGACGGTCTGCGACGCGATGACCAGATTGTCGGTGAATGGGATGCGCCCGCCGTGCAGGGCGTTGGCCTCGACCACGTCGACCGGCACGCGCGCGCGCCGGCCGAGGCCGCGCGCAAGCAGGACGAGCAGCAGGCCGCCGGCGGGCAGGGCGAGCAGCTTCCATGGATGGTGGATGCTGCCGAGCGCGCTGAGCCGGTTGATGGTGACACCGTAAAGCAGTTGCTGCAGCCCGTGCGCGATCGCTTGCAGCATATTGGTAAGCGCGCCGGCTGCAAGCCCGGCGACCGCGGCGAGGAGGATGAACGCGGCCTCGCTTTCGCGCAGGCGGCGGCGCTGGCGTCCGACGGCGAGGATCAGCGAAAATTTGCGCAAGCGAGCCACGCGGGCTCCAAGCGCCTGCCGGCGATGGAGGTCAAGCCCTTTCGTCGGCAAACTCGCCGGTTGCGTCGGCTTCGCCGGCGAGCAACCGACGGAATTGTGCCATCGCATCGCTTTCGGGCGTGCGACATCGGCCGGGTGAGCCAGTAGCGACCGAAGTCGATTTCAGTCGCGAAGGGCCGAACGAGCGCCTCGGTCGCGAGTTCGCGCGTGAACATTCCGGTGGGGACAAGCGCGACGGCGATGTCCTTGCGGTCGAGTGCGAGCGGACGAACGCGCGCCGCGCCCTGCCAGGCGGCGGCCGACGAGGATCAGCTCAATCACTGTCGCTTGCGGATCAAGCGCGGAAACATTGGCGGGCGTCAGGCGCCGGTCTTGCCCGGACGCGCGCCCGAATGACGCCTATTTGGAAACGACCATGCACGCCTGGCCGCCCTTGCGGACGGTGGCGCAAAGATTTTCCGCATCGCCCTTGCTGGCGAAGCCGCCGGCCTGCAGGCGGGTGACCGTTCCCGCCTTCACATAACTCGGCTGGCGCGCGGCGAGGGCCGGATATTTCTTCTCGAGCGAGGTCCAGAGGCTGCGGGCGTTGGCTTCGACGCCGAAGGCACCGAACTGGGCGCGCCACGGGCTCGCGCCATTGTGGACGGTCACCGGCCTTGCCGCCTGCGGAGCGGGCTTGGCCACAGTGGGGGCCGGCTTCGGCGCCGTCGATGCGATCTTGACCGGTTCGCCCTTTGCGACCGCAGCCGCGGTCGTGGCTTCGTTCGCTGCATTGGCGGCTGCGACGGCGGCCGGGGTCGACAGGGCCGGGGCGGGCTTCGACACGGCCGGAACCGGCTTCGCGGTCGGCGCGACAACCGGCGGCGGGGTGTAGCTGGTGCCGGGCGTCGACGCGGGCAGGCTCGCGGTCTTGACCGGCGAAGGTGCGGGCGGTGCCGGTGTCGGGGCGGCCGCACTCACGGCGGCGAGGCGCGTGCGCGCTTCGTCCTTTTCGATCTGCGGCAGCATCGCGAGCCCCGCCTGTCGCTGCTCGAGCGGGATCAGGCTGTCGAGCTGGGCAAGGCGCGCGGATGCGATCGTCAGGCCCGCATCGCTTGCGCGCTTGGTGAGCGCATAGGCGCGCGGCCAGTCCTTCGTCGCATAATCGCCGTTGAACATCGCGGTGCCGAGGACATATTGCGCCCGCGGCTCCCCGCGATCGGCCGACGCCTTGATATAGGGCATCGCCTCCTCGCGCTTGTTCGCGGTGAAGAGGATCAGGCCGAGATTGTCCTCGGCCTGCAGGTGCCCTTGCTTCGCGGCGCGGCGGTACCAGCTTTCTGCCTGGCCAAGGTCGGCGGGAACGCCGCGGCCGAGCTTGTACGCCTGGCCGAGGTTGAACTGCGCATCGGCATCGCCGGCGACGGCGAGCGGGCGCCATTCGGCCACCGCCTTCTGATAGTCGCCCGCCTGCCAGGCATCGACGCCGTCCTTGACGTCCGCGAAGGCGGGTACGGCCAGTGCCGCTGCAGCTGCAGCGAGCGGCAGGGCGATGGCGGCGGTGAGTGCTCGCATCCTTAATCTCCAATGACTTGCGCAGCCGGCGGCCGGTTCGCAGTCCCCGGAAAGCCCTGTAGGGGTAAAGTGGCTAACACCCCGTTAGCAACGCCTAAGGGCGGCACGAACCTGCCCCGCTTCGGTACAGAATCGGCATAGCAGCTTGTTTACCATGGAAGCGAGGCAATCGTTTACCGTCTTTTTATCATCGTTAACTCAATTTTAGCGCCCTGCATGGCATCCAAACGCCTGATTTTGGTTTTCCAGGGGGATAGCTGTGCGCGTTTTGGCATTGGCTTCACAAAAGGGCGGGTCGGGTAAAACCACCCTGTCGGGGCATCTCGCGGTGCAGGCGCAGCTTGCCGGCGCGGGCCCCGTCGTTCTGATCGACATCGACCCGCAGGGCTCGCTCGCCGATTGGTGGAACGAACGCGAAACCGACCTTCCGGCCTTTGCTCAGACCACGGTCGCGCGGCTGGCCTCCGACCTTGAAATCCTGCGCCAGCAGGGCTTCAAACTCGCCGTCATCGACACGCCGCCGGCGATCACCATGGCGATCCAGAGCGTGATTTCGGTTGCCGAACTGATCGTCGTCCCGACGCGCCCCAGCCCGCACGACCTGCGCGCCGTCGGCGCCACGGTCGACCTTTGCGAACGCGCGGGCAAGCCGCTGGTGTTCGTCGTCAACGCGGCGACCCCCAAGGCGAAGATCACCAGCGAGGCCGCCGTCGCATTGTCGCAGCACGGTACCGTCGCGCCGGTCACCCTGCACCACCGCACCGACTACGCCGCATCGATGATCGACGGGCGCACGGTGATGGAGGTCGATCCGAACGGACGATCGGCCGAAGAGATCCGGCAGCTCTGGACCTATATCAACGACCGGCTGGAAAAGAATTTCCGCCGCACCGTCTTCTCGACCCCGATGCCCGCGCAGCCGGGTTACGGAACCGTTCGCCCGATGGGTGGTGGCTTCGGCCGCCGCATCGCTGGCCAGTGACGGGGAGCTCGGGAACCATGGGCGAACCCAAACCTCTCGCTTCGCTGAGCGCCGGACTTCTTGCCCGCAAGGGTGGAGCGCGCCCCGCCATGCGCCGCCAGCCGCTGGGCAGCGGACCGATGCCGATCGGCCAAGGCTATGACGACCTTGGCTGGAATGACATGGGCTATGACGTCGATCCCGACCAGAATGCCGCCGAATCGGCGCGCATGGTCGACCTGAAGCCGCTCCTTGCCGGGTCGGTGCTCGAACATAATGCAGCCGCTGAACATGCGGTCGATGCGGCGCCGGGCCATGCCCTGACGCCGGACGCGGGCCCCGACCTCGCCGACGCGCTGGCCGACTCGTACCAGCCCGAGGCCGTCGAAGTGCCGCAGATCGTCCTTCAGCAGGAATCGCTGATCGATCGCGTCGCCGCCGTCGCTCGCAAGGTCGAGGCGCGCCCTGAGCCCAAGGCGAGGAAGGAACGCGCGCCGCGCGCCCAGCGCGCCCGCGAAAAGGCAGCCTTCACGCTGCGCCTCGATGCCGAACGTCACCTCCGCCTGCGCCTTGCGAGCGCGGTGACGAACCGCTCTTCGCAGGTGATCCTGACCGATTTGCTCGACGAATATCTGTCGTCGCTGCCCGAGATCGACGCGATGGCCAGCCGCCTGCCGGCGGCGCGCCCGACGCGCCGGAAGATGCCGTAGAAATAGCAAAGGGGGACCTTCCATGAACCGCAAATTGTTGGTGAACCTGGCCGTTTCGGGCTTTGTTCTCGGCGTCGCCACCGGATGCAGCGGCATGGGCAAAACGGCCGAAGCGGGGCCGCAGTCACCCGGCACCTCGGCTTCGGCCGCCAAATCGGCCGAAAAGGCGCGCGAGGCGCTCGAAGCCGGGAAGGCGAGCAAGGCGGTGACGATGGCGGAAGCCGCCGTCGCCGGCGCGCCGCGTGACGCGAGCTATCGCGCGCTGCTCGGCCAGGCCTATCTCAACGACGGGCGTTTCTCGTCGGCGACCAGCGCGCTTTCCGACGCGATGGAACTGGGCGCGAAGGACAGCAACACGGTTATCGCGTTGGCGCTGGCGCGTATCGCGCAGGGCAAGAATGGCGAAGCCGCCGATCTGCTCAAGCGCAATTTCGATGCGATTCCGGCGTCGGACCTCGGGCTTGCGCTGGCGCTGGCGGGCGATCCCAATTCGGCGATCTATGTGTTGACCGAAGCGGCGCGCGCCAAGGATGCCGACGCCCGCACGCGCCAGAATCTTGCGCTGGCTTTCGCCCTGTCGGGGCGTTGGGCACAGGCGCGCGTTCTTGCCGCACAGGATCTGTCGCTCGACAAGGTCGAGGGCCGCATGGCCGAATGGTCCAAGCTCGCCGAGCAGCCCGATGCGCGGATGCGCGTCGCGAGCCTGATCGGAACGACGGTCCGCGCCGATGCCGGTATGCCCGTGCGCCTGGCACTGAGCAACTTCGCCGACACGCAGATGGCCGCTGCCGACGCGCCGGTCGAGCTTGCGAGCGCCGATCCGGCGCCCATCGCCACCTATGCGCCGCCGCCGCCCGCCGCCGAGCCGTCGGCGCCCGCCGCGGTCCTCGCATCGGCCGAGCCGGCGATCCGTACGGTCGAGCTGCCGATGCCGAAGCGCGACGAAAATGGCGTCGTGCCGGTTACCGAACTGCCGCAGCCGAAGGCCACACCCAAAGTTGCCGAGATCATCATGGCCGACGCCAAGCCATATCGCGCCGCGCCGCGCGTTGCTGGTGAGCAGGGGCGTATCCGTCCCGCACAGAAGCAGGCGCTCGAGCTAGCGACGAAAATCCTGCCGCGGGCGATGGCGTTCGATGCAAAGAAGCCTTCGGGTTGGGCCGTACAGCTTGGTGCCTATGACACGCTCGGCATTGCGAAGGAAAAATGGACGACGCTGAAAAGGCGGACGGCCGTGCTCGCCAGCTATCAGGCCTCGAGCCATTCGGCCGTGGTGGGTGGGCGCACCTTCTATCGCCTGACAGTCAACGGCATGGCGACACGCGCCGATGCATCGAAGCTCTGCGGCGAACTCAAGGCAAAGGGGCAGACCTGCTTCGTGCGCCAGATGGGCGGGACCGAATCGATCCAGTGGGCGTCGGCACCTGCCGCAAAGCCGGTGCGTCTGGCGTCGCGCTGATCAATATTGGGGCGCCTTCCGCGATGCGGGGGGCCTAGGGGGAGGGGCGCGGCTGCGGGGCTGCGCCCCCTTTCTTTTTGGGCTATGCCGCCCGACCGCTGGCGAGGCGCTCAATCCAACAAAAAGGCCGCTGCCGGTATGGTTCCGGCGGCGGCCTTTTTTTTGAAAATCGCTTGTGGCGTCAGGCGAACGACAGGTGGTTCGCCGGGCGTGCCGCAGTACGGCGACGCATCGCGCCGCCGACCAGCACGAAGCCGAACAGCATCATCGCCCAAGTCGCCGGTTCGGGAACCGCCGAGATCGAGACGCTGTCGAGAGCGGCCCCGTAGGCGCTCTGATTCTGCGATGCGAAGGACAGCAGGGTCGACGCGCTATTCGCCGTGAAATTGAAGGTGTACTTCTGCCATCCCATCGCCGCGCGCGAGACACCGAACGTATCGAACATGAATGTGCCATTAGCATCGGCCGCCGACACCTGCACGGTCTTGATTTCCGGGCCGTTGTCCGGGTTGCCGGCCAGCCAGAAGGTCACCTCGTAGGCTTGCCCCATCACGGTGTCGATGGCCTGCTGGATTGTGCCCGCGTTGAGGCCGTTGAGGTCGACGCTGCGCGATCCACCCTGCGGCTGCCAATAGGTGCCGATATAGTCGACGCTGCCGCTAAGCACCGTCCAGGCGCCGATCGTGCCCCCGGCATTCACAGTCGTGAAGGAACCCGGATTAGGACCCGTCTCGAAATCGCCGTTGACAACGGTCGCCGCATTGGCGGTCGCGGGAAGCAGGAGAGCGGCCGCAACGGCGGCTTTAAGGCTACGCATGGTCAGTGCCCCTTGTTCGTTACGGTCGTTCTAATCGCGCGGCGGAATGGCCATGCGTCCGACGACTCGCACTACGGGATAACTTGGAACCGCTGATTCGTAAACTATTGTTAAGTTCTGTTTTTGTCCGGCCGTCCCCGAATTGGTCAATATGCTTCATAATGGGACGATTATTGCGACGATCGCGTCTGCCGCGATGGGGATTCGACGATTTTTCGTGGCGGACCGATCGGCGAGCCAAAATAAATTCGGGTTACAAAATATCAGTTCTTGTTTGTTTCCCGAATGGTAACCCGCCTGCACCGGCGGCGCGCCATCGACCCCGATGCCGTTTTCGCGGACGATCCCGTTTCCGAGGGCTGGTCACGACCTGCTCTTTGCCGCCGCAACTACATCGTCGGTGAGGGAAGCCTCGCGACGATGGCGACGAGCTGCGCCTGGCTGGTCACGCCGGTCTTGCGGAAGATACCCTTCAGCAGGAAGCGGACGGCGTTGAGGCTGACGGCGCGGAACGCGGCATAGTCCTGCAGGCTCTGTCCGCCCGCGAGCGCGACGGCAAGGCGGGCCTCGGCCGGGGTCAGGCCGAACCACTGGGCGACGCGGTCGATCTCGACCACCGGGGTTTCACCCGGCGCACTGCCCAGCGTGACGATGAGCGAGGCGCCGAGGTCGGTGCCCCCGATCCGTTTGGCCGATTGCCGCGAGATGCGTGCGACGAGGACGGGGCATTCGGTGCCCTTCGCGTTCGTCGTCTGAAAGGCGAGGCCGGCCGGACCGGGGCTTTTGGCGAGGTCGAGGAGCCGTTTCTGGCTCGCGGGCTGGGTCAAGGCAAAGCGGCCGTCGGTCCGGCGGATGAAGCCGGCGCGCTCATATCGGTCGGCACGGCTGTTCGCGGCGAGGATGTTGAGCTGATCGTCGAGGCTGAAGATCGCGAAGGGCGCGGCGTCGGCGGCGGCGCGCGCCGCGCCTGCAGCGAGTTCGAGCGTCGCGAGGCGGTCGCTGATCCGCATCGCGCGCTGGATATGCGGCGCGAGGACACGCAGTCCCCGCTTCAGCTTCTCGGCGTCGCGGTCGCCGGGGCCCGGCAGCATCAGTCCCAGTCGCTCGCCCCCGCGCCGGTCGAGCAGCACGCCGACGAGCCGGTCGATGCCATAGGGCGCAAGGAAGTTCCGGAAGAATTCGGATTCGTAGAATTCCTCGCGGGTCATGATGTCATAGCTGTCGACGACACTGCCGTTGGCATAGCGCATCAGCTTGCGCGACCAGGGGTGGCTTCCGGCATAGACGGCGGAATAGATTTCCTGAATCCCCGCAGCGAGGCCCGTCGCGGCGACAAAACGCGCGCGCGGCGGATTGCTGCTTTCCCAAAGGATGAAGGCGGCTTCCCAACTCAGGGGACAAAGCGCGCCGGTGATGCGCGCGAGGGTGTCGTTCCAGCTTTCGGGATGAAGCACCGAATCGTAGATGTCGCCGATCAGCGCATTCAGCACCTCCCATTCGGCCGGCGCATTATGGTCGGGAGGAAAGGTCGGAACGGGATCGGTCGGCATGCGCTTCCCCGGCTGCGAAATCCCTTGATAGAGCAAAAATTCGCCCACGCTACCCATGTGGGTAGCGAAACTGTCGCGCGAATCGGGCAGAGAGGGGCTGCGACCCACTGGTGGGATGTTCGCAGGATCGTCCCGCTTCTAGAAGCCCGCCGGATTTCCGACGGGCTTCTTTTTTGTGCCCGGCCAGTCGGTTGGGCCCGGCGGGAGGGCAAAAAAGAAAAGGCGGCCGGGGACGGCCGCCTTTGAGTGGTGAATGGACTGTCATCCATTCGGGTCGCAAATCGACATATAAGGGGATTCGAAAGCGAGTCCTGTGAAATATTGTTGCTGTCCTGATACGGGACGCGCACGCTTCGACGCGTTAATCGGTCGTCGCTACCTGATGCGCTGCCCGCCCTTCCACAGCATCGTCGCGCGCCCCTGAACCGGCATACCGTCGAACGGCGTGTTGCCGGCCCAGGCCGCCATCTTTTTCGCATCGACCTGCCAAGGCGTGCCCTCGTCGATCAGGATGAGGTCGGCCTCCAGTCCGGGCTCGATGCGGCCGGCTTCGAGGCCGAGCAGCTTTGCGGGGTTCGCGGCGAGCAGGTCGAAGAGGCGCGCCGCGCTGATATGGCCGTCGCGGACGAGCTGAAGGCCCATCGCCAGCAAAGTCTCGGCGCCCGCCATGCCGGGCTGCGCCTCGGCGAAGGGGAGGCGCTTGTCCTCGGGACCGCGCGGATCGTGGCCCGATGTCAGCACGTCGATCGTGCCGTCGGCGATGGCGGAGAGGCAGGCGTGGCGGTCGTCCTCGCTGCGCAGGGGTGGCGAGAGGCGGGCGAAGGTCCGGAAATCGCCGATCGCGGTATCGGAGAGGAAGAGATGGGCCGGCGTGATGCCGCAGGTGACCGGCAGGCCCTTTGCCTTGGCGCCGCGGATCAGGTCGAGCCCGCGCGCGGTGGTGACCTGGCGGAAGTGGATCGGGGCGCCGGTTTCCTCCACGAGGCAAAGGTCGCGCGCGATCGCCATCGCTTCGGCGATCGCGGGAGCCGAGGCGAGGCCGAGTCGGGTCGCCATTTCGCCGTCGGTGGCGACGGCGCCCGCCGTCAGCCCCTCGTCCTCGGCGTGGGCGATGACCGTAAGGCCGAGCGAGGCGGCATAGGCAAGGACGCGGCGCATCACGCCGGCATCGGCGATGCGGGCGCGGCCGGTGGCGACGGCGCGCGCGCCCGCCTGTTTCATCAGGCCGATCTCGGCGAGTTCCCTGCCTGCGAGGCCTTTGGTGGCGGCGGCGAGCGGGTGAACCCAGAGGTCGGGCTTGCCACCTTTGGCGGCCCGCTCGACGAGCCCGGCGCCGTCGAGCGGGCCGCTGTCGGGCATCAGCGCCGCGCGGGTGATGCCGCCGAAATGGAAGGCGGGCTTGTCGGTCGCGAAGACGCCGAGGTCGATGATGCCGGGCGCGAGCCACTGCCCGCGCGCATCGACGGTTTCGGCGCCGCCGGGCGTTTCCAAAGGGTTCAGGGCGGCAATGCGGCCGCGCTCGACGAGCAGGCGTACCGGGTCGCCGCCGAGCAGGCGCGCGTTCGCGATCAGCAGCGGGGTCAGTTCCATCCCGGTACCCCCCGCTTGCGGCGCGTCAATATGTCGAGGCACGCCATGCGCACCGCGACGCCCATTTCGACCTGCTCGGTGATCGTCGATCGGGTGGGGTGATCGGCGACGCTGCTGTCGATCTCGACCCCGCGGTTCATCGGGCCGGGGTGCATGACGATGGCTTGGGGCTTCGCCTTTTCGAGGCGCTTTGGCGTCAGGCCGTAGAGCGCGTGATATTCGCGGGCGCTGGGCAGATAGGCGCCGTCCATGCGTTCGTTCTGGAGGCGGAGCATCATCACGACGTCGGCATCCTTCAGCCCTTCGTCCATGTCGGTGAAGGTGGTGACGTGCATCCGCTCCATCGCGGGCGGGGTCAGCGTCGGCGGCGCGACGATGCGCACCTCGTTGCCGAGCAGCGTGAGCGCGAGGATGTTCGAGCGCGCGACGCGGCTGTGCAGCACATCGCCGCAGATCGCGATCGTCAGCCCTTCGACCTTGCCGAGGCGGCGGCGAATGGTGAGCGCATCGAGCAGCGCCTGCGTCGGATGCTCGTGACGGCCGTCGCCCGCGTTGAGCACGGGGCAGTCGACCTTGTCGGCGATGAGTTGCACCGCGCCCGAGCTCTGGTGACGGATCACCATCGCGTCGGCGCGCATCGCGTTCAATGTCATCGCGGTGTCGATCAGCGTCTCGCCCTTCTTCACGCTCGACTGCGCGGCGTGCATGTTGACGACGTCGGCGCCGAGGCGTTTCCCCGCGATCTCGAACGACAGCAAAGTGCGGGTCGAATTCTCGAAAAAGGCGTTGATGATCGTGAGACCCGCAAGCCGGTCGTCGTGCTTGGCGGCGCCGCTGCGGTTCATCTCGACCCACTCTTCGGCGGCGTCGAGAACGTAGGAAATTTCCCACGGGGCGAGCTGGGCGATGCCGATCAGGTGGCGATGGCGAAAGGCATCGCCGCCGGGCGGATAGTCGCTGGCGGGTCGGGTGGTTGCGCTTGTCATTAAAGCCGAGCGTTTAGGGTCGAGATGCGAAAATCGCAAGTCATGATCCTCCCCATCGCTGCGCGACAGGGAGGATCATCTGGTCAGCGCATCGATCGCGCCCTGCAGGATGAAGGCGGCGGCGGCGCTGTCGACGCGCTCCGCCCTTTTTGCCCGGCTGACGTCGGCGGCGATCATCGCGCGCTCGACCGCGGCGGTCGACCAACGTTCGTCCCAGAGGAGGATCGGGAGGCCGAGCGGCAGCAGGTTGCGCGCAAAGGCACGCGTGCTTTGCGTGCGGGGGCTGTCGGTGCCGTCCATGTTGAGCGGCAGCCCGACGACGAGGCCGACGACCGACTGCGCGGCGAAGACCGCTTTCAGCGCTTCGAGGTCGGCGGAGAATTTCTTGCGGATGATCGTCTTGTCGGGGGTCGCGAAGGACCAGCCGGCATCGCAGAGCGCGACGCCGATCGTCTTGGTGCCGACATCGAGGCCCGCGAGGCGGCCGCCGGCGGGAAGCGCGGCGGCGAAGTCAGGGGCGGCGGTGGTGATCATCATCTGCGTCTATCCCCTATTTTCGTCATGCTGAACTTGTTTCAGCATCCGTGGCCCAAGGTCACGAGGTCGGGCCATGGATCCCGGATCAAGTCCGGGATGACGAGGTCTGAGGGGTGGCCATTTTGGGTGTTGGCGTCGGTGCGGCCGGCACCGCAACCGGCGCGGCGGGCGGCGGAACGGGCGAGGGCTTGCCCTCGTAGGCCGCGAGGCGGCGCAGTACGTCGGCGCGGACGTTCGCCCAGAAAAGGGTGATGTCGAAGACGTGATAATTATTGCCCGGCAATACATAGCTCGGCGCGTAATTCTGCGCCGCTTCGGCATCGCCGATCAGCAGAAAGCCGCGGTCGTCGTCGCACTTCGCGCCGACCTTTTTCGCGATCAGCGTTCCGGCCTTGAAGCCTTCGTTGGGTTTCAGCGTGCCGATATTGGCATCGGGGCCGGCGGCGGTGTCGGGGATGCCGGTCAGCGGATTGGTGCAGAGCATCCGTGTACCCGCGCGCGGGCGGCCGTCGAAGCCGATCGTGCCGTCATAGGCGCCGATCACCATCGAGGTGTCGGCAGGTTCGGCGAAGCTCGCCCACGAAAGGATACAGCCTTTTTCTTGCGGCGTCTCGCACGCGGGCAGGCCGAGCGCCGCCATGTCGGTGTCGCGGCTGATCGGCCAACCGATCACATAAGCCGCGACGATGCGCTTCGCGAGCGGGGTGCCCGCGATCCGGTTCCTCAGCAGCGTTGTCAGGTGGAGCGCGCCCTGGCTGTGGCCAGCGAGGATGATCGGCTTGTTCTTCGGGGTCGCGGCGAGGAAGGCGTCGAACGCCTGTTCGACGTCGCGATAGGCGGCATCGATCGCCTTGCCCGCGGTGACGCGGTCGGTCGCGAGGAAGGCTCCGAGCGTCGCCTGCCGGTAACGCGGCGCCCACACCTCGCCCGCGTCGCCGAACGCGCTCGCCATGCCCTGCATAAAGAGGGTCGCGCGGTAATTGGCGTCGGCGTCGTCGAGCGGGGCGTTCCAGCTCGCCTTGCTGTAATAACTGGTCGGGTGGACGAAGAAGATCGCGGCGTCGCCCTTGGCCGGTTCGGCGTTGGCGGCGGTGGCTTCGGCGGCCTTGACCGATCCGACCAGCTTGCCGTCCTCCGCCTTGGCCGCGATCGCTTCCTTCTGGCCTTCGACCGGCGGGCGCCAATCGGCGGGATCGTCCGCGAGACCCGGACGCGCAAACCACATCGCCGGATCGTCATAGGCGTTGGGCGCGGCCGCCGCTTGTTCGACGAACTGCGTGCTCGGCACAAAGGCGACGCGGCCGAACCAGCCCGGATTGAGCTGATAGGCGACGCCGAAGCCGAAGATGACGAGAATGATCGCGGCAATAAGGTAGAGGAATTTGCGGGCCATCGGGGCTCCAGTGGGGGAGAGGATTTTCAGGCTCTCTAGCCGGTCATGACAAACCCTTCAAATGGCGCGTGATGCGATCGTCGCTGCCCCGTCACCCCTCGCAACGCCAGCGGTCGCGCTGGCGTTGCGCGCCGTCTGCGACTCCCTCACGAGTTCGTTGCAGGAAGGATCAGGATGGTTGAAGCGGACGGGGGAGGATGCTAGCGGCGCAACTTCTCCCGATAAGGCAAGATGAATGGCAATCGATCAGGCAACAGTCAGGAAAATAGCGTCGCTGGCGCGCATCGCGATCAGCGATGCCGAAGCCGCCGCGATGGAGGGCGAACTCAACGGCATTTTGGGCTGGGTCGAACAACTCGGCGAGGTCGATGTGACCGGGGTCGAGCCGATGACCGCGGTGATCCCGAACAAGCTGCGGCTGCGCGACGATGTCGTCGACGCCGACCCGCTGACCGGCGGCAACCGCCGCGACGATATTCTCGCCAATGCGCCCGCGCCGCAGCACGGCTTTTTCGGCGTTCCCAAGGTGATCGAATAATGACCGAGCTTACCAATCTGACCGTCGCGCAGATCCGCGACGGCCACCGCGCGGGCGATTTCAGCGCCGTCGAGGTCGCCGAGGCGTTCAACGCCAATGTCGCGGGCGCGAAGGCGCTGAATGCGTTTATCGTCGAGACGCCCGAGCATGCGATTGCGGCGGCGAAGGCGGCCGATGCCGACCGTTCGGCGGGGACGCTGAAGCCGCTATCGGGCGTGCCGATCGGGATGAAGGACCTGTTCTGCACCAATGGCGTGCAGACGACCGCCGCGAGCCATATGCTCGAAGGTTTCGTGCCGCGCTATGAATCGACCGTCAGCCAGAAATTGTGGGACGCGGGCGCGGGGATGCTGGGCAAGCTGAACCTCGACCAGTTTGCGATGGGGTCGTCGAACGAGACGAGCTATTTCGGCAATGTGATCTCGCCGTGGCGGCGCAAGGATGGCGGCAATGCCGCGCTCGCGCCGGGCGGATCGTCGGGCGGCAGTTCGTCGGCGATCGCGGCGCGGCTGTGCCCCGCGGCGACGGGGACCGACACCGGCGGCTCGATCCGCCAGCCCGCGGCCTTCACCGGCATTTCGGGGATCAAACCGACCTATGGCCGCTGCTCGCGCTGGGGCATCGTCGCCTTCGCAAGCTCGCTCGACCAGGCGGGGCCGATGGCGCGCGACGTGCGCGACTGCGCGATCATGCTCGAGAATATGGCGGGCTTCGATCCCAAGGACGCGACGAGCCTCGATATGGCTGTGCCCAATTGGGAAGCGGCTTTGTCGAGTGATCTCAAGGGCAAGACGGTCGGTATTCCCAGGGAATATCGCCTCGACGGCATCGATCCCGACATCGACGCGATGTGGGATGCGGGCATCGCGATGCTGAAGGATGCGGGGGCCGAGGTCGTCGAGATCAGCCTGCCGCACACCAAATATGCGCTGCCGGCCTATTACATCATCGCGCCCGCCGAGGCGTCGTCGAACCTCGCGCGCTATGACGGCGTGCGTTACGGGCTCCGCGACCTGCCGCAGGGGGCGGGGCTGCAGGACATGTACGCCGCGACGCGCGCCGACGGCTTCGGGCCCGAGGTCAAGCGCCGCATCATGATCGGCACTTATGTGCTGTCGGCGGGCTTCTATGACGCGTACTACACGCAGGCGCAGAAGGTGCGGACGCTGATCGCGCGCGATTTCGAACAGGCTTTTGCAAGCTGCGACGTGATCCTCGCCCCGACCGCGCCGTCGGCGGCGTTCGGTCTCGGCGAAAAGACGTCCGACCCGCTGGCGATGTATTTGAACGACGTGTTCGCGGTGCCCGCGAGCCTCGCCGGGCTGCCCGCAATGTCGGTCCCCGCGGCGCTGAACCGCGAGGGGCTGCCGCTGGGCTTGCAGATCATCGGCAAGGCGTTCGACGAGCAGGGCGTGCTGAATGCCGGGCTAGCGATTGAAGAGCGGGCGGGCTTTACCGCCCGCGCCGACAAGTGGTGGTAGCTGGGCCTGTGCCCCTGCGAAGGCAGGGGCCCATCTCCGGATGGTGCAAGGTTGAAGTGGCAGGTGATGGGTCCCTGCCTTCGCAGGGACACACTGAGGATTTGAACGATGTCTGATTATCGCATCAAGGGCGAAACCGGCGAGTGGGAGGTCGTGATCGGCCTTGAGGTCCATGCGCAGGTCACCTCCAACGCCAAGCTGTTTTCGGGCGCCGCAACGGCGTTCGGGGCCGAGCCGAACACGCAGGTGTCGCTGGTCGACGCCGCGATGCCCGGCATGCTGCCGGTGCCGAACCGCGAGTGCATCCGCCAGGCGGTGCGCACGGGGATGGCAATCGAGGCGCAGATCAACAAATGGTCGCGGTTCGACCGCAAGAATTATTTCTACGCCGACCTGCCGCAGGGTTACCAGATTTCGCAGCTTTATCATCCGCTTGTCGGAGAAGGTTCGTTGATGATCGAGGCGGACGAGAAGGCGGGAATTCCTGAGGCGAAGCGGATCGGGATCGAGCGTATCCATGTCGAGCAGGACGCCGGCAAGCTGATGCACGACCAGCATCCGACGATGTCGTACGTCGACCTCAACCGCTCGGGCGTCGCGCTGATGGAGATCGTCTCGCGCCCCGACATGCGCTCGCCCGCCGAAGCGGGGGCCTATGTTCGCAAGCTGCGCTCGATCCTGCGTTACGTCGGGTCGTGCGACGGCAATATGGAAGAAGGCTCGATGCGCGCCGACGTCAATGTCAGCGTGCGGCGGCCCGGCGACGAGTTCGGCACGCGCACCGAGACGAAGAATGTCAATTCGGTGCGCTTCGTGATGGCGGTGATCGAGGGCGAGGCGAAGCGCCAGGTCGCGCTGATCGAAAGTGGCGGCACGGTGGTGCAGGAAACGCGCCTCTACGATCCCGACCGCAATGAGACTCGGTCGATGCGGTCGAAGGAAGACGCGCATGATTATCGCTATTTCCCCGATCCCGACCTGTTGCCGCTCGAACTTGACGATGCGTTTCTGGCGGAATGCCGCGAGTCCTTGCCCGAACTGCCCGACGCCAAGCGCGCGCGCTATCTGAGCGCGGGGATCTCGGCGTATAATGCCGACGTGCTGACCGCCGAGGTGGAGAGCGCGTTGTGGTTCGATGCGCTGCTCGAAACCGGCGCGAAGCCGGTCGCGGCCGCGAACTGGGTGACGAGCGAGCTGTTCGGCGCGCTCAACAGGCTCGGCAAGAGTTTCGAGGATTGCCCGGTCACGCCGGCGCAGGCGGGCGAACTGCTCGGTCTGGTCGCCGACGGCACGATTTCGGGCACGATCGCCAAGCAGGTGTTCGAGAAGATGCTTGAAAGCGGCGACGGCGCCGCGGCGATCGTCGATCGCGAGGGCCTCAAGCAGACGAGCGACACCGGCGCGATCGAGGGCGAGATCGCCAAGGTGCTGGCCGCCAATGCCGACAAGGTCGAGCAGTACAAGGGCGGCAAGGAAGCGCTGTTCGGCTTCTTCGTCGGCCAGACGATGAAGGCGATGCAGGGCAAGGCGAACCCGCAGGTCGTCAACGAACTGCTGAAGAAGGCGCTGGGCTGACGAGATTGCTACGTTGCATTGCTCGGACTTGTTTATAGCGATGTTGGACTTCGCAACAGGGGGTGACGTTGGCCACTGATATCAGGCCGCGCATAGCATGCGCTTTGATGATCGTTTTTTCTGCCGTCTCTTCGGTCGATGCCGCGGAGGTGTCGGACAAGCCCGGGATTAATTCCGAGGTCGGCCGCTTTTATATCCCAAATGCCGTTCAGCAAGGCGATCGGGTCTTGGAGCCGGGTGACGAGTTGTTGAGGCAACCGATCCTGTGGGGCATTGCTGCCAGAATAGGGCAAGAGGTCAAAATCTCGACCAGCGAAGGCGATGTATCCATCCCGGCCGGGACGGTGCTTCCGGCGGTCAGCGTTTCGGATTGGCGAAACGACCCTGAAAGCGCCGTAATCGTCTATTGCACCAACGTACCCAACCTCAAGCAAAAGGGGGGCGGCCTGATGGGAACGATTGGCTACGCACTGATTCGTTCGCTGGAGGATGGCCGGAAATGTCTCGCTGACCAGAATTATGACGGTGTGGCCGAACATGGGTTTCTGTTGGACGATGGGGTTCCCGCTGACCGCTTGCCCCACGCAATAAATCCTGTGGCCTTGAATGTCGGCGAAATGGTAGAGGCGGGTTCCGGGGATTATGTATCGATTGTAGTTCGCAGAGCGTCGCGGCCGTCATTTCACATCGTCATCTACCAGAATGGCAAGCGGATGGATTTCGACAGCATAAAAACGACAAGCGGAACGGTGCCCCGGGTCCAGACCGTTAATAAGGATGCGACCTACCCACTTTCTTATGAGATATATGGCGCCCGATTTGAAATTCGGTCATTTGATCCAGCGACGGGTAAAATGACAATAGCATCGAAGCCTAGCGTTAGCGGGCCTATGCCAATCCCGAGTGAAATCCGCTATCGATATTAGGCATAGCTCGGGTTCGTATAGTGCTCTCGCCGTAAAATCCATAGCCTTTCACTTATGGCGACCGAGGCGAAGTGGGTAGCCCTTAAATCCCGTATGCGGGCACCTCGCTCGGGCCGCTAGGGTCAGGAATCATTGATCAGAGCCAGAAGATGACTGTAGCGGCGAGGGCTACGGCGGAGAAGAAGGCCTTCGGGCACCGATCGTAGCGCGTGGCGACGCGCCGCCAGT
>NZ_LNSG01000008.1 GCF_001468395.1 Sphingopyxis sp. H073
GGTCATGGCGACGGAGTTAGCACAGCGGGGGCGGCGCGCATGCCCGCCCCCGCCGACGTTGCGCGCCGCCCCCGCTGTGCTAACTCCGTCGCCATGACCAGTCACGAGATGCTCGATAGCGACTTCGCCACCCTGCCCGACCTCGTCCGCGCACATGCGACCGAGCGCCCGAATGCCATAGCCGCAGCCGATCCAGTGCGGCGGCTGAGCTGGTCCGAACTGGACGCAATGATGGACCGCATCGCGGCGCGGCTGCAGGCCGACGGCTTCGCCAAGGGCGATCGCACCGCGATCGCGGGCCTCAACAGCGTCGAGCAGATGGCGGTCATCCTCGCGACGCTGCGCGCCGGCGGCGTCGCGGGGCTGATCACCAACAGCGCGACGGGCGAGCAGATGGCGGCAATGATCGCCGACACCGGGGCGCGCCACCTGTTCCTCGATGCCGCCGCGTCGGCGAGCCTCGAAGGCCAGCATGTCACGGCGACAGACCGGATCGCGATGGACGGCAGCACCGTCGGCGCGCCGCTGGAGGCCTGGATGGCGCCCGACGGCGCGAAGCCCGAACCGGTCGCGATCGATCCGCTCGACGGCTTCAACATCATCTATTCGTCGGGGACGACCGGTACGCCCAAGGGCATCGTCCACAGCCATGCGATGCGCTGGCAGCATATCCAGCGCGGCAAGCCCGCCTATGGCGCGCAAGCGGTGACGATCCTGTCGACGCCGCTCTATTCGAACACGACAATGGCGAGTTTCCTGCCGACCGTCGGGTCGGGCGGGCAGGTCGTGCTGATGAAGAAATTCGACGCGCGCGGCTTTCTGGAGCTTGCCGAGCGCGAGCGCGCGACGAACACCATGCTGGTGCCGGTGCAATATCGCCGCATCATGGCGCTGGAGGATTTCGACCGCTTCGATCTGTCGAGCTTCGTCGTGAAATATTGCACGTCGGCGCCTTTCCCCGCGGCGCTCAAGGCAGAGGTGCTCAAACGCTGGCCGGGCGGGCTCGTCGAAATCTATGGCATGACCGAGGGCGGCGCGGCCTTCATCCTCGAAGCGCATCAATTCCCCGACAAGCTCCACACCGTCGGCAAGCCCGCGCCGGGGCATGTCGCCAAGGTGATCGACGAGGACGGCAACGAGCTGCCGCAGGGGTCGGTCGGCGAGGTCGTCGGCCGCTCGCCGGCGATGATGACGGGCTACAACAACCGCCCCGACGCGACCAGGGCGATGCACTGGTACGACGCCGACGGGAATCTCTTCTATCGCCACGGCGACATCGGGCGGATCGACGAGGACGGCTTCCTGACCCTGATGGACCGCGCCAAGGACATGATCATCTCGGGCGGGTTCAACATCTTTCCGAGCGATCTCGAAGCGATCCTGCTCGCCGACGAGCGCGTCGTCGAGGCGGCGGTCGTCGGGATGCCGAGCGAGGAATGGGGTGAGACCCCGGTCGCCTTCGTCTTGCTGACGCCCGGTGCGGATGCGGAAAGCGTGCGGGCCGACTGCAATGCGAAGGTCGGCAAGACGCAGCGGCTGAGCGGGATCACCGTCGTCGACGAATTGCCGCGCAGCGCGATCGGCAAAGTGTTGAAGCGCGAGCTCCGCGATGCCTATGCGGGGTGAGGCGCAGGGTTCGGGTGAAACCAGCCGTCGCCCCCGCCAAGGCGGGGCCGCCCTCGATTTACGCGGCGCGGCCGAGCAAGGCGGCTAGGGGCTCCCGCCTTCGCGGGGGCGCGGGTTAACGCACCATCCGCTCCCCACCCAAATCAGCCATCGACGCAGCCGTCACCCCATGACGAAGGCGTTGAGCTTGTTCCCGTCGGGGTCGCGGAAATAGCCCGCGTAAAAGCCCTCTCCGCGCGGTCCGGGAGGGCCTTCGCAGGTGCCGCCGTTGGCGAGCGCGATGTCGTAGAGCCGCTGCACCTGCGCCTCATCCTTCGCCTCGAGCGCCACCATCACGCCATTGCCGACGCTTGCGGCATTGCCGTCGAAGGGCTTCGTCAGGCCGATTCCGGCCCCGCCGCCCTCCTTGCCCCACGCGATGAAGCCGTCATATTCCATCATCCGCGGCACACCCAGTTCGCCCGCGATCGCGTCGTAAAATACCGCCGCGCGGGCAAGGTCGTTCGTTCCCAGCGTCACATATCCGATCATCGTTCCATCTCCCGACTCGTATCGATGGAACATAATAGGAACATATGCCGTCGCAGGCAACAAAAAGGGCGCCGGACCCGAAGGTCGCGGCGCCCCTGTTCCCGTGTTGGAAGAGGCCTCAGGGCTTGAGGCGGATCGCGATGAACTGCGACGGCCCGCCGCGGCGCAGAATTTCGAGCAGAACCGCGTCGCGGCCCGCCTTCTTCGCGTCCGCGACCACCTTGGCGAGCGCTTCGCTCGTCGTCACAGGCACGCGGTTGGCGGTGACGATCACGTCGCCGCGGCGCAGCCCCTTGCGACCGGCATCGCTGTTCGCCGACGCGGCACCGATCACCAGACCCTTGGTGCCGACATCGACCCCGACCGCGCGCGCGATGTCGGCGGTGAGCGTCTGAACCGACAGGCCAAGCTCGTTCTGGACCGCAGTGTCGGCGGTTCCCTTCGGATCCTCGGGCACTGCCTGATCGTCCTCGGGGTCGAAATTCGCGCCCGCGAGCTGGTCCTCGGGCGGGCGCGTCGCGACGACGGCGTAGAGCGTCACCGTCTTGCCGTCGCGCACGACCTCGAGCGGGATGCGCGAGCCGGGCTTGGTGTTGGCGACGATGTACGACAGCGTCTGCGAGGGTGTGACCTCCTTGCCGTCGACCTTGGTCACGACGTCGCCGCGCTTGAGCCCGGCCTTCGCCGCCGCGCCATCGTCCTCGACGCGCTGGACGAATTCGCCGCGATCCTTGGGCAGGCCGAGCGCCGCCGCCAGATCCTCGTCGACCGGCGCGATGCTGATGCCGAGATAGCCGCGCTGGATCTTCTCGCCCGCCTTAAGCGCGTTGATCACCGGGATCGCCGCTTCGGCCGGGATCGCGAAATTGACGCCGATGTTCGCGCCGACGGGCGAGATCAGCATGTTGTTGATACCGACGACATTGCCATGCAGGTCGAACAGCGGGCCGCCCGAGTTGCCGCGGTTGATCGCGGTATCGGTCTGGATGAAGCGGTCATAGGCGCCGCCCTGGCCAAGGTTGCGCTGCACCGCCGAGATGATCCCCGCGGTCACCGTCGAGCCGAGCCCAAGCGGGTTACCGATCGCGACGACCCAGTCGCCGACACGCGCGCGGCTCGAATCGGCAAATTTCACGAAGGGCAGGCCGGTCGCGCTGATCTTGAGCAGCGCAAGGTCCGACTGCACATCGCGCCCGACGATCGTCGCCTTATACTCTTTGCCGTTGGTCAGCGTGACCGTGACCTGGTTCACCGCCTCGCCGCGCGGGCCGCCGGTGACGACATGGTTGTTGGTGACGATATAGCCGTCGTCGGAGATCAGGAAGCCCGAGCCGCCGCCCTGCTGCTCCTGCGTCACCGGCTCGCGCGTCCCGGCGAAGGGATCGAGCCGGACGCCGAGCGTGACTTCCTGCTTGGTCGAGATATTGACCACCGCAGGCTGGAGCTGTTCGACGAGGTCGGCGAAGCTTTCGGGAGCGCCGGCGCGCGGCACAGCCTTGGCAATCTCGCTGCGCTCGTTCTGCGCAACCTGCGCGATCACGGGCGACTGGGTGACCAGCGCCAGCGCGGTACCGCCCACCAGCAGGGCCGAAGTGATGCCATAAACATAACGCACGATCGCAATTCCTTTTCTCTTGCGAATAATTCCAACCCCGGCACGGCGCTATCTGCGCACCGCAGGCTGAACGGTGTTTGAACATGAACGGAGCCTGCAGGTTCCGTTCATGCCCCAATTTTCAGGATCAGCCGCCGCGGAAGTGGCGCAGATACTCGTTATCGGGCGACAGGATCACCGACGTCCCGCCCTGGTTGGTTTCACCGAGGAAGGTCTGCCGGTAGCTCTGCATCGCGCGATAGAAATCATAGAATTCCGGATCCTTGCCGAAGCTCGCGGCATAGATGCGCGCGGCCTCGCCGTCGGCGGTACCGCGGATGATCTGCGCTTCCTTCTGCCCCTCGGCGCGGATCGTGATCGCTTCCTGCTCGCGCGCGGTCCGCATCCGGTTGTACGCCGCCTCGAGCGTTGCGCCCTCGGGCAGGTCGGCGCGCTTGATGCGGACGTCGATGATTTCGGCGCCATATTTGTTCGCCTCGCGGTTCAGCGCGACCTGGATATTGTCCATCACCGCCCCGCGTTCGGGCGACAGCAAGGTCGCAAAGGTCCGCTTGCCGAGCTCGTTGCGCAGCGACGACCCGAGGATGGTCGCGAGCTGCTGCTGCAGCCGCTCCTCGGTGCGGATCGCGGTGTACATCCGCACCGGATTGGTGATGCGGAAGCGCGCGAAGGCATCGACCTGCAAGCGCTGCTGGTCGGTCGAGAGCACCTGCTGGCGCTCCATGTTGATGCCGAGGATGCGCTTGTCGATATACTGGATGCTCTCGAAGAAGGGGATGCGCAGCGCAAGGCCGGCGCCCGAGCGACCGAATTCTTCCTTCGGCCTGTAGCGGTTCACGGTGCGCTCGATTTCGCCGAAACGCAGGATCAGCGCCTGCTGGTCCTCGCGCACGATCGAGACGGTCTGCGACAGGATCACGAGCAGCGCGAGCGCGCCGACGAGCCAGCGCATGGGATGACGGGTGAGACCTTCGAACATCACTGGCCTCCCTTGGTCGTCGCTTCGGGAGCCGGGGCGACGCGCCGCTGGACTTCATTCAGCGGCAGATAGGGGGTTACCCCTCGCGCCTCGACGATCGTCTTGTCGGTATTCGACAGCACGCCCTCCATCGTTTCATAGTAAAGGCGCTTGCGGGTCACGTCCGGCGCAAGCTTGTACTGTTCATAAATCTTGTCGAACGCCGCAGTGTCGCCGCGCGCGCGTTCGAGCACTTGCTGTTGATAGGCGCGCGCGAGGTTGATGTCCGATTCGCGCTTCTGGCGCGCCGCGGTCACTTCCTTGAACGCCTCGTCGACCTGGCTCGGCGGGTCGGCCTGACGGATCGCGATGCCCTGGATCGTCACGCCGGCGCGATACTGGTTGAGCAGATCCTGCATCCGCAGCTGCACCTGCCGTTCGATCTCGACGCGCCCGGGGCCGATCGCCTGGACGAGGTCGAAATTGGCGACGGTCGCGCGCATCGCGCTTTCGGCGACCTCGCGGATCGTCCCGTCGGGGTCGGCGAGCTGGAAGATGTAAAGCTCCGGATCGCGGATCGACCAGCGGACCTCATAGGCGAGATCGACGATGCTCTGGTCGCGGGTGAGCACGAAATTCTCGTCGGTCGCGTTCGGCGATCCGATCTGCATCGTGCGAATCGCGCGGACGTCTTCGAGGCGGATACGCTCGATCGGCGCCGGCCAGGTGAGTTTCACGCCCGGCCCGACGGTGCGCGAATAGCTGCCGAGCTGCGTCACCACGCCCTCTTTTTCGGGCGGGACGATGTGGAAGGAGGAAAAGAGGAACCAGGCGACAACCAGCGCGCCGACGCCCCATTTCCACAGGCCCGCCGAATCGCCGAGATTGAAGCCGCCGCCGGAACCGCCCGAACCGCCGCCGCCGAAGCTGCCGCGCCCCTTGCGCAGCAACTCGTCGAGCGCCGAGGGGCCGCGCGGCTTGCGCCCGCGCGCGGGATCGGCGGGATCGGGGGTCACCCACGGATTGCGCGGCCCCGTGCGGTCGCCGTCGCCGTCTTTTCCACCCTTGTCGCCCTTGGGGCCGCTACCCCAGGGGCTGTTCGCCATCAGGCTGATCTGGTGGAAAAATTGCCGCACACCCCCCGGGCTGCGGCCTCCCATGCTGCCTTCATTTTCGTTCGTCATGCCTGCTTTTATAGGGATGACCAGCGCGAATAACAGGGGGGCAAGTGAAAATGGCTGGCAATCCCCCGCGCCATGCCTATCTCGCGCGGACATGACCGACACTGCTCCCCTCGCCAGCATCGCGACCGACCTCAGCGGCGGCCGCACCTCGGGCCTCCGCTTCCTCGACGAAAACGGCACGCTCGCGATCGTCCTCGACGTGACGGGACTTGCCGAGGACGAGCGCAAACCGCTCGAGGACAAGCTGCGCGCCGGCCTGATGACGAAGCCGGGCGTCACGTCGGTGCGCGTCGCGATGACCGCCGAACGCAAGGGGCTGACGATCATCGCGGTCGGCAGCGGCAAGGGCGGTGTCGGCAAATCGACCCTCGCCGCCAATCTCGCCGTCGCGCTGCAGCGGCGCGGCGTGAAAGTCGGGCTGGTCGATGCCGACATTTATGGCCCCTCGCAGCCGCGCCTGATGGACAGCGAAGGCGTGAAGCCCGAAGCACGCGGATCGAAGCTCGCACCCGTCCCCAACGCTTATGGCGTTCCCATGCTCTCGACCGGCCAGATCGCCGCGCCGGGGCAGGCGATCGCGTGGCGCGGCCCGATGGCGGGGCGCGCGCTCGAACAGCTGATCGACGCGAGCTGGGGCGATATCGACACGCTGATCGTCGACCTGCCTCCCGGCACCGGCGACGTGCAGCTCACGATGATCCAGAAGCACAAGCCCGCGGGCGCGGTGATCGTCTCGACCCCGCAGGATCTGGCGCTGATGGACGCGACGCGCGCAATCGGATTCTTCGAGCAGGCCGATGTGCCGCTGATCGGGCTCGTCGAGAATATGGCGGGCTATGCCTGCCCGCATTGCGGCGAGGTCAGCGACCCGTTCGGCAGCGGCGGCGCCGAGGCGGCGGCGAAGGTGATGGGGCTCGACTTCCTCGGCCGCATCCCGCTGTCGATGGGCATCCGCCTCGCGAGCGACGGCGGGGTGCCGCCGGCGGCCGGAACCGATCCGCAGGGCGAGCCGTTCCACGCGATAGCGGCGAAGGTCGCCGACTGGCTCGCGGCACGAAAGGGCAAATGATGGCGATCAACGACGAAGGCGAAATCCGCGAGTTGCTGGGCCAGCCGCGCCGCATTGCGGTCGTCGGCGCCTCGCCCAACCCCGCGCGCGCGTCGAACGAGGTGCTCGCCTTCCTCATCAGCCAGGGCCATGATGTGATCGCGGTCAACCCCGGCCACGCCGGCAAAACGATCCACGGCGCGCCGGTCGTCGCAACGCTCGCCGATGTCGAACCCCCCGCCGAGATCGTCGACATCTTCCGCAACAGCGCGGAGGCCGGCGCCGCCGTCGACGAAGCGATCGTCCACGGCGCGAAGGCGGTGTGGTTGCAGATCGGGGTGATCGATCAGGAAGCGGCGCGGCGTGCGAACGACGCGGGGCTCGCCGTCGTGATGGACCGCTGCCCCAAGATCGAAATTCCCCGCCTCGGGCTCTTGCGCTGATTTTCTTTGCGCCGATTCCCGGGGCTGACTATCAGCAGCGGGCATGACCGGCATCAGGGACAAAGTGGGGCAAAACAGGTCGCGCCTGCCGCACGTCAGCCGTCGTTCCTTTCTGGTCGGCGCGACCGCCGCAGGCGGGCTTGCGCTTGCCTGGTCGGTCTGGCCGCGCAGCTACGATACCAACCTCACCGCCGCCGAGGGCGAGCATGTCTTCAACGCCTTCCTGAAGATCGGCGACGACGGCCATATCGGCGCGATCGTCCCGCAATGCGAGATGGGCCAGGGCGTCACGACGCTGCTGCCGCAGATCATGGCCGATGAACTCGGAGCCGACTGGCGCACGATCGCGGTCGAGAGCGCGCCGATCAGCCCGCTTTACGCCAACACGCTGCTCGTCGACGAGGACAGCGGTACCTTCATGCCGCGCAGCCTCGTTCCCGATTTCGTCGCCGATGTACGAAGCTGGGCACGCCGCGAATGGGCGGTGCGCCATGCGGTGATGCTGACCGCCAACTCGTCCTCGGTTCGCATGTTCGAGGGGCCGTGCCGCGCCGCCGCGGCGCAGGCGCGCGCGCTGCTGATGATGGAGGCGGCGCGGCGCTGGGACGCCGACTGGCAGGAATGCGACACGCAGGACGGCTTCGTCATCCACGGCAAGAAAAAACTCCGCTTCGCCGAGGTCGCGGCCGGCGCCGCCGCGCTCGAGCCGCCCCCCGAACCCGTCTATCGCGCGCCCGTCGCCGATCCGCTCTATGGCAAGGAACTGACGCGGCTCGACCTGCCGGCAAAGGTCGACGGTTCGGCGAACTATGCCGGCGACATCCGCCTGCCCGACATGGTGTTCGCGGCGATCCGGCAAGGCCCGCTCGGCGCGACTCGCCTCAAGAGCATCGACCGCAAGGCGGGGATGAAATCGCCCGGCCTGCTGCATATCGTCGAGCATGAGCGGTGGCTCGCAACCGTCGCGCGCAACTGGTGGGCGGCAAACCGCGCGCTCGACCGCTTTGCCCCGGTGTTCGAAACGAATGGCCCGCCGGTTTCGACGACGCGTGTCGACAAGGCGCTGAAGGCCGCACTAAAGGAGGACGGCTTCCGCATCCGCCAGCAGGGCGACGTCGGCGCCGCGATGGAGGCGCGCACGAAAATTTCGGCGCACTATGCCGTCGCGCCCGCGCTCCATGCGCCGATCGAGACGCGCACCGCGACCGCCGCGCCCGATCGCGGGCATGTGCGCGTCTGGGTCGCGACGCAGGCGCCAGCGCAGTGCCGGGACGCGATCGCCCGCGCGACCGGGCTTGCCCCATCCGAGGTCACGCTGTTCCCGATGATGGCGGGCGGATCGTTTGACGCCTGCCTCGATCACAGCGTCGCGGTGCAGGCCGCGATCATCGCGCTCCAGATCGAACGACCGGTGCAGCTCGCGTGGTCGCGCGCCGAGGAGATTATGCGAGATATCCCGCGCGCGCCCGCTCGCGCAAAGATGACTGCGACGCTTGACGCGGCGGGCGGGATCGACGCACTCGTCGCGCGCATCGCGGTGCCAGCGACGAACCACGAGTTTCGCGCGCGGCTGTTCGACGGCACGCCTGCCGACGTTGCGCAGCGCGAAGCGGCCGGTACGCCCGACGCGGTCTCGGTCGAGGGCGCACTCAGCACCTATGACATCCGCCATTTCGCGGTCGATCATTGCCCCGCCGACATCGGCCTGCCGACCGGCCGCTGGCGCGGCAACGCCGACAGCTACACGGCCTTCTTCACCGAGTGTTTCATCGACGAGATGGCGGCGCGCTCCGGGTCCGATGCGCTCTCCTATCGCGTCGCGATGCTCGGAGGATCGCCGCTGCTCGCGCGCTGCCTGCTCACCGCGACCAGCCTCGGCGGCTGGGAAGGCGGCGTCGCGGGCACCGCGCAGGGCCTGGCCTGCCATTCGATGCGCGGTAGTCACATCGCGCTGATGGCAACCGCGCGGCCGAGCGAAAACGGATTGCAGGTGCAGCAGCTCGTCGCCGTGGTCGACGCCGGCCGCCTCGTGAACCCCGCGGTCGCACGCCAGCAGGTCGAGGGCGGGCTGATCTTCGGCCTTGCCGCCGCGACCGGCGCGACGACCGACTATGCGGGCGGGATCGCCACCGCGCGCAAGCTCGGCCAACTCGGCTTGCCGCGCCTGTCGCAATCGCCCGAGATCATCGTCGAATTCGTCGACAGCGACCGCGACCCCGGCGGGCTTGGCGAGATCGGCGTTCCCGTCGTCGCACCCGCGATCGCCAACGCCATCGCCGCCGCGACCGGTCGCCGCATCCGCCGGCTTCCACTCTCGGCGAACCCCGCATGACGAGACGCCCCGACGATCATCCGGCGGTTCCCGACGCGCGCGTCGGCGTGCTGCTGGTCAATCTCGGCACGCCCGACGCCCCGACGGCACCGGCGGTCCGCCGTTACCTCGCCCAGTTCCTTTCCGACCGGCGCGTGGTCGAAATTCCGGCCCTGCTCTGGCAACCGATCCTGCGCGGCGTCATTCTGGCCGTGCGTCCCCGGAAGTCGGCCCATGCCTATGCGCAGGTCTGGACCGAACAGGGATCGCCGCTTGCCGCGATCACGAAGCGACAGACCGAAGCGCTGCAGCGCCTCTTGGGAGACGATATCAGCGTCGCCCATGCGATGCGATACGGCCAGCCCGCGATCGCCCCCGCGATCGACGCGCTGATGGCCGAAGGGTGCCGCCGTATCCTCGTGGCGCCGCTCTATCCTCAATATTGCGCTGCAACCACCGCGACGGTGGTCGACGCCGCCAATGCTCATCTTGCAACGCTTCGCTGGCAGCCGACCCTCCGCTTCCTGCCGCCTTATCCCGACGCGGCGGCCTATATCGAGGCCCTCCAAACGTCGCTGGAGCAGGGGCTGGAGGCGCTCGACTTCGTGCCGGACACAATCATCGCGAGTTTCCATGGGATGCCCGAGCGCACGCTCCGGCTTGGCGACCCCTATCATTGCCAATGCCGAAAAACCGCACGCTTGCTGTCGGAAGCGATCGGCCGCCCGGTCGAAGTCGCGTTCCAGTCGCGCTTCGGCCGCGCCAAATGGCTGGAGCCCGCAACAGACGTGACGCTCGAACGGCTGGGCCGCGAAGGACGTAACGTCGCGATATTCGCGCCCGGCTTTGCCGCCGACTGCCTCGAAACGCTGGAGGAAATCGCGATCCGCGGCCGCGAGCAGTTCGTCGCGGCCGGCGGCCAGAATTTCGCCTATCTGCCCTGCCTCAACGACAGTGCGCCCGGCATGGCAATGCTCGAAACGCTGGTTCGCCGCGAGCTGGCCGGCTGGCGCTGATTTTTCCGACGCTTACCTCCTGTTTAGGTCCGCTCGCTAGGGTCGATCCGCGCGGGGCCGGGATCGCGCGTTGGAAGGAACATCATGAGCGATCTGACTCAGGCGGCACTGATCCTCGCGGGCTTTACGCTCGCCTTTCTGTTTGTCGTCTATGCGGTCTACCGGAAGCGCAATCCACGCCCCGTGACCGCCGCACCACGGATGCCCAAATTGCCGAGCCTGGCGTTCGAGGCGCGCCTGCCGCGCCTGTCGCGCAAACCCGAGATTGAATTCGAACCGGTCGAAATCGCGCCCTGGCGGCTCGCACGCATCAGCAAGCGGCCGGTCTACGAGCCACTCGAAGAGCCGGTCGAAGCGGTCGAAGCGGAGGCCGTCGCCGCCGAGGTGCGCGAAGAAGCTTCGCCATTCGAGGCCGCTGAGGAGCCCTTGGCCGCCATCGAACCCGCAGCCGCGCTCGAGCCGGTGACCGAACCCGCAACCGAAGCCGCGGCCCCTGTCATCGACGAGCGGATTCTTCAGGCTCTCGCCACCGAAGTTGAGGCGCAGGCACACGAGACCGAATTCGCTGAACCAACGCATGAGCCACCCGCACCTCTTGCCGCCGTTCCAACCGGCCCGACCGTGCGGCTGGTTCCGCAGTTTCCGCCGCGCGACGTCATCTTGCGCAAGCACTGGCTCGGCGGGCGGCCGTATCTGCCTGCCGGTGCCGGCTGGCCAAAGGTCGACGGGCGCGACGGCGATTTCCTCGCCCAGATTGCCTGCACCGACCTCCCGGCCGGCTTGTGGGACGGGCTCGGCCCGCGTTCGGGGTCGCTCGCCTTCTTCGCCAATCCGGATACCGGTGCGGTCATGGC
Organism: Sphingopyxis sp. H073; assembly: GCF_001468395.1. GTDB lineage: Bacteria > Pseudomonadota > Alphaproteobacteria > Sphingomonadales > Sphingomonadaceae > Sphingopyxis. The sequence goes on from NZ_LNSG01000008.1 coordinate 11,587, forward strand.
ACTGCACCTCGTCGAAGACGGCGTGCCGCACGATCCGCCGCACCCGCCCGGCCCGGCCTATTTCCGCCCATGGGGCCTCGCATCGGCAACGCTTGCGCCACTCGCCGTACGCGCCTTTCCAGAATGGCCCGTCGACGCGGTCACCGCCGAGGCGTCCGTGGCGACGGCTGGCACCGGCCGAGCCGCGATTGAGGCGCTGTTCGCCGCCGACTATGATATCGGCGATCCGGCTTTCCATCCTTTCGACTGGCCGACCATGCTGGCAATGGCCGACATTCTCGAAAGCCATGTCATGGCAGCACCGACCGATGGCGCAGCTCCCCCGGATGCGAACGACGAGCTGGTGGAAGCGATCGCCGACGCCGCGGCGAGCAATCGCGAGGCGCAGGCCAAGCTGGCCGAGATCATTGCGATCATCCACGAAAGCGCCACCCCCGGCGCGAGCTTCGCGCCGTCCGACGCGACCGCAGTCATGGCGGCGCTGCATGCGATCCGCTGGACCGGCGTCACCGCAACCTCGAACCCCGAAAGCGGCGAGGACCAGGTCGAGACGCTGACGCTTCCGCTCACCCGTCGCCGCCCCGACAGCGACCTGTGGGTCGACGACTTCCGGCTGGTGCTGTTCGATCACGCCAAGCACGCCTGGTCGACGAACCCCGACCGGCTGTCGGCTCCTGCGCGTGCCTTTTTCGAACCTGTTTGGCAGGCCATGGCGGCGGACGAAACCGCATTGATCGGCGGCTTTCCGTCGCGTCATGCCCCCGGCTTCAATGACGAATTCGACGTCGTGATACTCGAACTCCCGGCGAGCGCGCTGCTCGGACTCGCGCACCGCGATGGCGGCCATCTCGTCCTCGCGATGCGCAAGGCCGACCTCGCGAGTGGCGATTTCACACAGCTCCGCGCGATCGCCTGCAACTGATTGGACAGTCTGCCCGAATTGTCGCCTGATTGACGTTACGGTCATCTTGCGGGGTGCGCGCGCGCACCTTAAGCATGGGACCGAGAACATTTGGGAGACCGGGAACATGGCACGTATCGCAGTCGTCACAGGCGGGAGCCGCGGCATCGGGGAGGCGATCAGCCTCGCGCTGAAGGATATGGGCGCCACTGTCGTCGCCAATTACTGCGGCAACGACGAAAAGGCGCGCGAGTTCACCGCGCGCACCGGGATCCCCGCCTATAAATGGGACGTCGGCGACCATCAGGCATGCCTCGACAGCTGCGCGCAGATCGCAGAAGAAGTCGGCCCGATCGACATCGTCGTCAACAACGCCGGCATCACCCGCGACGGCACCCTTGCGCGGATGCAATATTGCGACTGGGACGATGTGATGCGCGTCAACCTCGGCGGCTGCTTCAACATGGCGAAGGCGACCTTCCCCGGCATGGTCGAGCGCGGCTGGGGCCGCATCGTCAACATCGGATCGATCAATGGGCAGGCGGGCCAATATGGTCAGGTCAACTATGCCGCGGCGAAATCGGGCATCCACGGCTTCACCAAGGCGCTTGCGCAAGAGGGCGCGAAGAAGGGCGTGACGGTGAACGCGATCGCCCCCGGCTATATCGACACCGACATGGTCGCCGCAGTGCCCGCGCCCGTGCTCGAAAAGATCGTCGCGAAGATCCCCGTCGGCCGCCTCGGCCACGCCGAGGAAATCGCCCGCGGCGTTGCCTTCCTGTGCAGCGAGGATGCGGGCTTCGTCACCGGATCGACGATGTCGATCAACGGCGGCCAGCATATGTATTGAGCGGGCGGGATTGCATCCGCCCGTCAAACGCTCGATCACCATCGCCGGTCACCCGACGTCGATCAGCCTCGAGCCGATATTCTGGGAGGCTTTGGAGGAAGCGGCTACGCGCCGGTCGTTGCCGGTGAACGCGTTGGTCGCGCGGATTGATGTCGAACGAATGGAGGCGGAGGATCCGCCGAACCTGACGTCGGCGATCCGGCAATGGCTGTGGCGGAACCGGCGGACTGACTAGATCGCGGCGTAGATCGCCCTGCCGAACGCCGCCCCGCTGTCGGGCGCATGGTGGAGGAACAGTGACGGCTCGATCAGCTCCAACTCCATGATGTGGAGCTTGCCCGTCGCATCGCCGACCATGTCGACGCGCGCATAGACGGGGGGCGCGGGTGCGGCGGCGAGCGCAGCGGCGGCAAGCGCCTGCGCCTCCGCGCTCGCATCCCAGTCGCTCTCGCACCCGCCGAACTGTTCCTGCACGCGAAAGTCGCCCGAGGCGGGGCGCTTGACGATCGCGTGGCTGAACTGGCCGTCGAAGAAGAAGAGCGAATATTCGCCCTCGGTCAGGATGCCGGGCATCAGGGGCTGGACGAGCCGGCGCTGTCCGAGCGCGTCGGCGGGAACAGCCGCGCCCGCCGCGATGCGGTGCGTGCCGTCGGCGCCGCCCGAGATCGCGGGCTTGATCACGACCTCTTCGGCATCGAGCTCGGCGCGCGCGGCAGCGAGAACTGCGTCGTCGAGCGCGGCGACCTCGATCGTCGGCACCACCGCGACGCCCTTCGCGCCCAGTTCGGCGAGATAGGCCTTGTCGCTGTTCCAGCGCAGCACCGGTACCGGATTGACCACCGGCAGGGCTTCGGATTCCAACCGGTCGAGCAGCGCGTACCAGACCGCGACATCGCGCTGATAGCCCCACGCGAAGAGCGGCAGGATCAGGTCGTATCCCGACAAGTCGCCCGGATCGGTCCACACGCGCTGTTCGACGATCAGGCCGACAGCGGTGAGAGCAGCCGCCTTGCGTGCAAAGGCGGGCTGCCACTTCTCGTAATAGTCAGGCGTCGGGACGAGGATTGCGACGCGGGGCTGGAACGGCATTACCGCCCCAACAACCCGCGTGCCTGCCCCGCGATATGCGACAGCATCGCGCCGTTCGGATTCGGGATCATCCGCGCGCGATCGACGGTGGCCCGGAATTGCGCGACGCGCTGGCTGTTGTCGGCGAGCCATTTGATCACCGCCGCGTCGAGGTCGCCCTTCGGCAACCCGGCAAGGAAGGTCAGGCGCATCTGCTGGAAATCGCGCGCGAGGCTGTTGACGAGCAGGCGTTCCCACGGATCGGCGGGGCTCATATGCGCAGCGAGCGTCTGCGCCCAGTCGAGACCCAGCGCTTCGCCGAGGTGGGTGAAGGCGTGCGTCACCGCCACCTCATCATCCCCGCGCCGTGCCGCAAGGTCGACGATGCCGATGGCGCCGTCGGTCTTGAACAGCCGCACGACCGCCGAGGTCAATGTCTCCGGCGCGCCCGCGTCGAGCAATTGCTGCGCCAGCATGTCCCACTGGCGCCGCACCGATGGACTGAGCAGGCTGTCGACGCCGCTCATCAGGCGCTCGACGCCGGGTTCGAGCCGCGCAACGACCGGTCCCGGCTGTGCGAGCGTCGATGTCACGCGCAGCAGGTCGGCCATCTGCGAGGTCATCGCCGACGCCGCCTGGCTGAAGAGCGAGAGGCGGATGCTCTCGTCGATCTTCGCACTGTCGAGCGCCGACCAGATTTCGTCCATCCCGAGCAGCCGTTCGACCGCGACGAACGCCGCCGCGACGTCGCCGAGCGAACAGCCTTCCTCTTCGACGAGCTCGAAGGGATGAGCGACCCCCATGCGGTTGATCATCCGGTTCGCGAGCTTGGTCGCGATGATCTCGCGGCGCAGCTGGTGATCGGCGATCGCCTGCGGAAAATCCCGCTGCATTTCGGCCGGGAAGGCCGCCGCCAGATCGCTTCCGAGTGCGGGATCGTTCGGCAATTCGCTGTCCTCGATCGCATCCTGCAGCGCGAGCTTCGCGGTCGAGAGCAGCACCGCAAGTTCGGGGCGCGTGAAGCCGCGTCCTTCGGCCGAGCGGCGGAGCAGTTCGTCGTTCGCGGCGAGCCCTTCGACCTTGCGGTCGAGCCGGCCCGTCGCCTCGAAATTCTCCATGATCCGCACGAGCGAGGGCACCGCCGCCGCGCCGCCCTTTTCGGCGATCGACAGCGCGAGCGCCTGCAAGCGGTTGTCCTCGAGCACCAGCGCCGACACATCGTCGGTCATCCGCACGAGCAGCGCGTCGCGCGCCTCCTGCGGCAGGCGCCCTTCGGCCATCTCGCGGTTGAGCGCGATCTTGATGTTGACCTCGTTATCCGAGCAGTCGACGCCCGCGCTGTTGTCGATGAAGTCGGTGTTGATCCGCCCGCCCCTCGCCGAGAAGGCGATGCGTGCGGCCTGCGTGACACCGAGGTTCGCGCCCTCGCCCACCGCGCGGACGCGCAGATCCTCGGCATCGACGCGCAGCGCGTCGTTCGCGGGGTCGCCGACCTCGGCATTATTTTGACTTGCGGCCTTCACATAGGTGCCGATGCCGCCGAACCAGAGGAGGTCGGCGGGCGCCTTCAGGATCGCCGAGATCAAGGAGCCGGGGTCGATTTCGCTCACCGACAGGCCGAGCGCGGCCTGCACCTCGGGGGTCAGCGGGATGCTCTTCTGGCTGCGCGGGAAGACACCGCCGCCCTTCGAGATCAGCTTTTTGTCATAATCTTCCCAGCTCGACCGCGGGAGATTGAACATGCGTTCGCGTTCCTTCCAGCTTTTCGCCGGATCGGGATTGGGATCGAGGAAGATGTGGCGGTGGTCGAACGCCGCGACGAGCTGGATCGCCTTCGATAGCAGCATGCCGTTGCCGAACACGTCGCCCGACATGTCGCCGCAGCCGACGACGCGGATGCTGTCGGTCTGCACGTCGACGCCCAATTCGGCAAAGTGGCGCTGGACCGAAACCCACGCACCCTTCGCGGTGATCCCCATCGCCTTGTGGTCGTAGCCCTTCGAGCCGCCGCTCGCGAAAGCGTCGCCGAGCCAGAAGTCGCGCTCCATCGCGAGCGCGTTGGCGACGTCAGAGAAGGTCGCGGTGCCCTTGTCGGCCGCCACGACGAAATAGGGATCCTCGCCGTCGCGGACGACGACGCCCTTCGGATGCACGACCTTGCCGCCGACGAGGTTGTCGGTAATCGACAGGAGCGAGCGGATGAAGATGCGATAGCATTCGGTGCCTTCGGCGAACCACGCATCGCGGTCCTCGGCCGCGCTCGGCAAGGCCTTCGGATAGAAGCCGCCCTTCGCGCCGGTCGGCACGATCACGGCGTTCTTCACGCGCTGTGCTTTCATCAGTCCGAGAATTTCGGTGCGGAAGTCGTCGCGGCGATCGGACCAGCGCAGCCCGCCGCGCGCGACCGGGCCGGCGCGCAGGTGAATGCCCTCGACGCGCGGGCTGTACACCCAGATTTCGCGCCACGGCAGCGGCTTGGGCAGGCCGGGAACAAGGGCGCTGTCGATCTTGAATGCCAGCGCCTCGGCCGCAGCGGGCGCGAAAGCGTTGGTGCGCAGCGTCGCGCTGATCACGGCATGGAACAGCCGCAGGATGCGGTCGTCGTCGATAGACTGGATGTCGGCGAAACCCGCAACGATATCGGCTTCGAGCGCCTCGGCGCGCGCGCCGTCCTTCGCCTTCGGATCGTGGAGCGCCCGGAAGCGGTCGATCAGCGCAGACGTGAGCGCCGGCGCATGACGGAGCGCCGCAACGACGGTGTCCATGCCATAGCTCGCGCCGCCCTGACGCAGGTAGCGGAACCAGGCGCGAAGCCACACGATCGCCTGCGGATCGGTCTGGCTGACGAGGACGAGCTGGTTGAACGCGTCATTCTCCGCCTTGCCGTCGAGCACCGCGGCAATCGCAGTTTCGATGACCTCGGCAAAGGGAAGCAGCCCGAGTTCGTCGACCGACGGAGGCAGGCGCAGCGAGAAGTCGTGGATGAAGGCCGACCGGCCATCATCGCCTTCGCCATGCGCGCGCGCGACCTCGGTCGGGATTTCCTCGAGCACCTCGAAGCCGAAATGTTCGAGCGCGGGGACGACATCCGAAAGCGCGAGCGGTCCAGCGGCGCTGTACACCTTCAGCCGCAGCTCGTCGTCGCCGTCGAGAGTCTGACGGACGATCTGGACCCCGCGCGGACGGTCCGCGTCGAGATCGCGAAGCTGGAGGATATCGAGCGCCGCCTCCTCGGGGCTGTAGCTGTTGCGATAATTCGCGGGGAACAGCGGCGCGAAGCGCGCAGCAAGCGCCGCCGCGCGGCCAGCGTCGCCATGGCGCGCGAGCGCCGCCTCGACCTCGGGCAGCCAGCCGCGCACCATCTGTTCGAGCTGGGCATTGAGCGCGTCGGTATCGGGAACGACGCCCTCGCCGCGCAGGTCGAGCGTGAAGCGCATCAGCGCCGCGCCCCCGTCTTCCAGCACCATCGTCCAGTTGATCACGCCGGCCTTCGCCGCGCGCACCAGCATCGCCTCGACATCCTTGCGGCGGCCGGTCGATACCTCGTCGCGCGGCAACCAGACGAAAACGAACAGGTGACGGCCGAGCGCACTGCGCACCGCGACAATCTTTGGCCGCGGGCGGTCGGTGATCGACATCGAGGTGAGCACCAGATCCTCGAGTGCGGCGCTATCGAAGGCGATCAGTAGGTCGTGCGGCAACGCGGTCAGCGCGTGCGCGAGCGCCTTGCCCGCGTGCCCCGCCGGGTCGAAGCCGAATTTCGCCATCAGCGCGTCGAGCTGCGCGCGCAGCATCGGCACCTTCGCGGGCGGCGTCGACAGCGCGGCGCTGGTCCACAGGCCCGCATGGATCGACAGGCGCTCGACCTTCTTGCCCTTGAATTCCGGGACGATGACGAGGTCGAGCAACACGCGGCGATGTACCGACGACAAGCGGTTCGACTTGATCAGCAGCGGCGAGGAATGACCCTTGTCGAAATAGTCGAAAGCGGCGTCGAGCGCGGTCTGCGACAACAGCTGCTCGGTACGCGACGTCGAAATGCCGAGCGCGTCCTGAACCGCACCATCGCGGGTACGCCATTCGTGGCCGAGTTGCGTCATCGCGCCGCCCTCGAACCAGCGCAGCAGTTCGGCGGCTTCGCCGTCGGCACGCATCGCCGCGTCGGCGAGCATCGCGGCGCGCATCGCTTTCCAGTCGGTCACCGCGGCACGCACGTCGGCGAGCGCGGCTTCGAGCGCATCGAGCAAGCGGCGGCGCGCGCGCGCATCGCCGCGTTCGAGTTCCATATAGATGACCGATTCCCGATCGTCGCCCGTCCCCACGCCGGTCAGCCTGCCCTTCGCATCGCGGTCGACCGACACGACGGGGTGAAGAATGCGGTGAATCGCGAGGCCCTGCGCGCCGACGATCTGCGAGGTCGAATCGACGAGGAAAGGCATGTCGTCGTTGACGACGACAAGGCGCATCCGCCGGTCGGTGCCGTCGGCGACCACCGGTTCGAGAAGCAGCGAGGGCTTGCCTTCGCTCCGCTCCAGCGCGGCTCGCCCCGCAAATTCGCCCGCCGCCGCCAGCGCCTTGGTATCGAGGTCTTCGCCCTCGCCAGGAAGCGCACTACCGTGCAGCGCGGCGGCGAAAGCCTTGGAAAATTTTGCCGGCACTTGCAGGGCCGGCGAGGCTTCGGCTTCGGCGGCGTCGGACAGGGTGGAAGTCATAGGGGGCAGCATCCCGAACCAAGAAGGGCGGGCCTCTGCGGGGGATTCGGCCAGCCCGTTTGCAGGGCCCTCCTATGCGCCTGTGGCGCGCGCGGCTCAAGACCTTGTCGAGCGCCCGCGTAAAATAATTTCAATTTTCGGATTATCTATTACGCGGACTTGCGAAGACGGCCCGGCGGCGATCCTCCCGGCGATGAAGGTTGCGCATTCCGCACCTCCACCCCCGTCCCGTCCCGCAATTTTACGACGTGATCGCGATCGCCTTTTTCGCGAGCCTGGCGATCAGCGCCGGATCGTCGGCCGCCTTGGCGACGATACCGATATGCCCGCCCGGCATCGCGCGCGCGATCAGCACGACGAACTCGGCCTCGCCCGCATCATGTTCGAGGATCAGCGCGGGATGCGCGCGGCGGAGTGCCTCGACCGCATCCTCGCCCTTGTCGGAGGCGTCACCTTCGGGTTTGCGACGCGCGCGCGCGTCCTTGACCAGTCCCTTGAGGCCGCCCGGATAGCGGTCGAGATAGGCAGCGAGTTCGCCGCGTGCCACGCCCTCTTCCTTCGCGTGCCCAAGCACACAGGCATATTCGGCAAGCCGAGTCTTGTCGTAATTCGCCCCGAACACGAGCTTGACGACAGGGGTCATCGGCGCGCGGTCCTGCGCCTGCAGCCCGGCGTCCTCCAGCATCTCTGCAAAGGCTTCGGGCTGGGCCTCGGCCGCGAGCGCGAAGTCCCACGCCTTGCCCACCGCCTGATAGAGCGCGGAGCGACTGCGGCTGTCGGCGGCGATCGCGCGCTCGGCGGTCTCGCGCGCGAGCGCCAGCCAGTCGGCGAGTTCGGCGTCGGTGCCGGGATCGGCGGAGACGGGGACGTCTTCGTCGGCGGTCTCGGTCAGCAACATCTCGTCCTCGTCGCCAAGCGCCGCGAAGCCGGGCGCCGCGCCTTCGTCGATATGCTCGGAATCGGGACCATCGGCCCATACCGGAACCGGCGCGGTCAGCGGCGCGGCGGTGCGCAGCGCCTGCTCGACCGAAAGTTGCAGTTCGGCTTCCTGCTCGGCGGGAACGCCCTCCTTCCAGTTGATGACGCCCATGATGAAATCGATCGTGTCGTCGTCGGACGAGAAGGGCAGCAGTATGCCGCGATACATGATGGTCACGCCGCGATCGTTGACGAACTCGGCCTCGAAGCCGATCGGCGCGCGGTTGGCGATGATCTGGAGATAATGGTCGGTCAGCCGCGACAGCAGCGAGCGGCCGGGGATCTGGTTGATATAGTGCACGTCCTCGCCGATCTCCGATTCCTCGCGCAGCTTTTCGCCAAGGAAGGAAATGCCCGGATTCTCGATGCCGGTGGTGAAGTCGAGCAGCACCGCGTGCGGCCCGAAATCGGCGCCCTCGAGGTCGACATCCTCGACCGACGGATAGGCGCGGTCGGCCAGCAGCGAAGCCCAGTAATTATAGGCCCTGACCTGCATCCGCCGTTCGTCGACCCCGACCACCGGCGGCGCGTCGATCGCGCCATCGTCCTGGTCGTGGCTGCCCGAAAGCAGTCCGCGCAAGCTGTCCATCACATGTCCCCAGTCGCAAACATCGCCGGATGTCATGCAACAAGAGTGGTAAAGGCCGCGTAAACGATGCCTTGCGGGCGGCCCTGCGCGCTATCGTCCGTCAGGCGAGACGCGTATCGATCGGCAGGCCGTTCTTGAGCGTCAGCGTCACCGGCGTGCGCTCGGCAATATCGGCCATCCGCGCCCGCTGCTCGTCGTCCAGACCGGCGATCGTCAGCGTGCGGTCGATCCTTTTTTCCTCGACCCCGTGCAGCCGCAGCGCGACTTCGAGCGACTCCATCGGCCAGCCCTTGCGGTCGGCATACATGCGCAGCGTTATCGCGGTGCAGGCGCCAAGGCTGGCGAGCAGCAGGTCATAGGGCGCGAACCCCGCGCCCTGCCCGCCGAGCGCGGGCGGCTCGTCGGCGACGATGTCGCGGCCGCCGACGCTGATCTGGGTGCGATATTTGTCCTTGCCGATGCGGGCGGTGCCTTGAGCCATGGCGTGTCTCCTTCGTGCGCGCCGGCCCTGATAGCAAAGCGCGGCGCGGAAAGGCGATGAATCCTGCGCCCCGCTGCGGCCTGGTCGAACAGACGGAAACGGATCGCCGCGAACCCGAAACCCGCCCCCCCCCCTTTCGGGTGGGCGGGTCCCCCTTTTCGGGTCAGGCGGTGCGATCCGCGAGGTCCGGCGCCGGCCGCCGGGCATACACGCCGAAGGCAGCGATGATCGCGTAGCAGGCGGCGGGCAGCAACAGCGCGAAGCCGAGGTGCCCCGTGAGGTCGGCAAGCGCACCGGTCGCAAGCGGAACGACCGCGCCGCCGAAGATCGCGACATTGATGATCCCCGATCCGTCGGCCGCGCGCGGCCCGAGCCTTTCGGACGCGAGGCTGAAGATCGTCGGGAACATGATCGAGTTCATCAGGCCGATGGCGAGTAGGCTGTAACCCGACACGCTGCCCGTTGTGCCGATCGAGATCAGGATCAGGGTGATCGCACCGACCGCGACGCACGCAAGCAGCTTGCCGGGGCTGATGACGCGCATCACCGCCGAGCCGATGAAGCGGCCGATCATCGCGCCGCCCCAATAAAGGCCGATAAGCTTGCCAGCGGCCTGTTCCTGCAGTCCCATCACGCCCGGTTGCATGAGGTAGCTGACGATCAGCGAGCCGATCGACACTTCCGCGCCGACATAAAGGAAGATGCAGAGCGCCCCGAAACCGAAGCGCGGCCGTTTGAGGAGGTCGAATCCCGTCAGCCCTGCGCTCGCCTCATGCTTCTCGCCCTGCAGACGGTTGCGGAACAGCCACACCGCTCCCGCCACCACCGCCAGCGCGACCGCGATACCGAGATAACCGTGGACGATCGCCTGGCTCTCGGCCGTCCGATAGGCATCGAGTTCGGCGCCCGACAGCTGGTCGGCGCTCACTTTTGCCAGGCTGCCGAGGATCAGCGCCGACCCCGCGATCGGAAAGATCGTCGTGCCAAGCGAATTGAACGCCTGCGCGAAGGTCAGGCGGCTGTGCGCGGTCTCGGGCTTGCCGAGCAGCGAGATCAGCGGATTGGCGACGACCTGAACGATGACCACGCCGCTCGCGAGGACGAAGAGCGCGAGCAGGAAGAGGCCGTAGGTCGCGGTCCGCGACGCCGGGATGAAGAGCAGGCAGCCGACCATCATCGTCAAAAGCCCTGCGACCGCGCCGCGCATATAGCCGATCTTCTTGACCAGCTTCGCGCCGGGAATCCCGATCAGAAGATAAGCCGTGAAGAAGCAGAACTGCACGAGCATCGCCTGCGTATAGTTCAGCGTGAACAGTTCCTTCAGCTTCGGAATGATCACGTCGTTGAGCGATGTGATGCCGCCGAAGATGAAGAACAGCCCCATGACGAACAAGCGCAGTTCGGGAGCATCGACATGCTCCCCGGCGCCCTCTCGGGCAATGGAATCATTATTGGTCAGATCTGGCGTGACGGCCACGATGTCTCTCCCCGGAGAAGCTGCTCCGCCAACCCGTGTGCGGGTTTGGCTATTTCACGGTCGGCGGGCAAGCGAGATTCTCGCCGACCGCCTCGATCCGCGCCGACAGCAAGGTCAGCGCGAGTCCCTTGTCGCCGTGCACCGTCGTCGCGTAGCCGACCTTGGTGAGGTCGGCACCCGCGTCGGCGAAGCAGCGCAGCGGAATCTTGATCGTCGAAACCTGCCCGGTCGGCGCGGCCTTGACCCAGCCGCTGACGTCGAATGCCTTGCCGCCGAGTTCGACCTGCGTCAGCCCGCTGCCGACAGCATCGATCCGCCAGTCGATGCGTAGCGCGAAGCTGTTGTTCAGCTGGCGCGACATATCGGCACTGGGGCCGGTCAGATGGAAGGACGCCGGCCCGCTCCACGCGAAGCTCTTGCCATCCTCCTGCGCCGCGACGTCGACCGAACGCGTCTTGAGGAGGCCATAGCTGCTGTCGACCGGGCCCGATTCGACCTGACGCGATCCGCCTGCATCGGTGACCGAGAGCAACCACGGCGCGCGGGCGCGGCCGCCCGAGAAGAAATTCTCGACGTTCAATATGCCGGCGAGGTCGAGGCCGAGCTTTTCGGAAAGCTGCGGAACCTTTGCCTTGTCGCCGTAGGCGAGGCCGTAGCCGACCGGGAACTGCGCCTTCTCGACCGGCGAGCGCGCGTCCGAGGGCCAGGCGAAGGGCAGCTTGCCGGTGAAGCCGCGCGCGGTCTTGCCGTCCTTGCCCGCGACCAGCACGTCGGCGACGCCGGCGCCCTGCGATCCCGGCAGCCACGCGGCGACGAAGGCATCGGCGGCGTTGATCTCGGGGTTGGTGAACATCGGGCGGCCCGACAGGAAGACCGCGACGACCGGGATGCCCGCCGCTTTCAATTTCTTGAGCGTCGCCAGATCTTTCGCCTCGGCGGGCTGGTAGTCGAGCGTCGGGACGTCGCCCTGAAACTCGGCATAGGGATGCTCGCCGAACACCACGACCGCGACATCGGGCTTTTCCTTGTAGAAGCCGTCGTCGGACAACGTCGCGATGCCGCCCGCCTCGCGGACCGCCTTGTCCATGCCCTCCCAGATCGTCTGGCCGTTCGGGAAATCGGCATGAGTCACGTCGGTGCCCTGCCAGCTGATCGTCCAGCCGCCCGACTGGATCGCCATGCTGTTCGCGCCAGGTCCGGTGACGAGTACGCGCGCACCGGCCTTGATCGGCAGGACGCTTCCGTTGTTCTTGAGCAGCACGAGCGATTTCGCGACCGCTTCACGCGCGATCGCAAGATGCTCGGGCGCGCCGACGGCGGCGAAATTGCCGCGATCGACATGTTCGACGTCGAACAGGCCGAGCTTGTATTTGACGCGCAGGATACGGCGCACCGCGTCGTCGAGGCGCGCGGCGGGAATCGTCCCGTCCTTTGCCTGGCGGACCGTCGTTTCGTATAGGCCCTTCCAGCTGTCGGGCGCCATGAACATGTCGAGCCCGGCGTTGATCGACTGCGGACAGTCGGTGACGGTGCAGCCCGCGACTTGGCCGTGGCCGTTCCAGTCGCCGACGACGAAGCCCTCGAAGCCCATCTTGCCCTTGAGCGCGTCGGTGAGCAGCCCCTTGTTGCCGTGATTCTTGACCCCGTTCCAACTCGAGAAACTGGCCATCACGGTCAGCGCGCCGGCGTCGATCGCGGCGGGATAGCCCTGTGCGTGCTTGGCGACCAGCTCGGCCTCGCCGATCTTGGCATCGCCCTGGTCCCTGCCCTCGAAAGTGCCGCCGTCGGCGAGGAAGTGCTTCGCGGTCGCGGCGACATGGCTCGCGTCAACCGAGCGGCCCGGGACGAGCGGCCCCTGCAGCCCGGTCACCATCGCCTTCGCATAGGCGGCGACGAGCGCCGGGTCGGACGAATAGCCTTCATAGCTGCGGCCCCAGCGTAGATCCTGCGGGACTGCGAGCGTCGGGGCAAAGGTCCATTCGATCCCGCTGCCCGAAATCTCGGCCGCGGTGACCGCGCCGATACGTTGGATAAGCTCGGGGTCGTGCGCGGCGCCGAGCCCGATATTGTGCGGGAACAGCGTCGCGCCCGGAATATTGTTATGGCCGTGGACCGCGTCGACGCCGAAGATGATCGGAATCGCAACGCCGTTCGCCTGCGGGCGCTGCGACACGGCGCGAAATTCGCCGACCAGCCTTGCCCAATCGGCGGCGCTCGACCGTTCGTTGCCGTTCGGGCCGCTGTTGCCGCCCGCAAGGATCGATCCGAGCGGATAGGTTTCAAGGTCCTTTGGCGTGATCGTGCTAATGTCGGCCTGGACGATCTGCCCGACCTTCTGCTCGATCGTCATTTTCGCCAGCGTCGCATCGATCCGCGCCTCGGTCGCCGGGTCGGTGATCGCAGTGGGGCTCTTGGCGGCGGGCCAGAGATCGGGGTGGACCGCAGCCGACGCCGCCTCGCCCGGAGCTTCTGCCATCGCCATGCCGGCGGTTCCCGTCAGCAGCAGCGCGGTCGCCATCGCTATCGCCTGTCGACGCATCTTCACTCCCATCCCATTTTTATGTGAACGTTATCAATCGATCTGTCGCACAGCCCCCTCGCGAAATCAAGGGGCCACGGCGGAATTGCGATCAGGCGCGTCGCGGCAACGTTGCGAGCAGTAGCACTGCGCACCCTGCGAGCCCCGCAAGCAACAGGAAAAGCGTACTGAAACCGAAGCTGGGGACGAGCGAGATCGTCAGCCAGGGCATGATCAGCGACGGGATGGTATTGGTGAGGTTGAAGAGGCCAAGATCGCGTCCGCGCCGTTCGGGACGCGGCAGGACGCGAAGCATCTGCCCCGAATGAAGCGACAGGAAGACTGTGGTCGCGATTCCGAAGCCCAGATAGGCGGCCTTTGCCGATGCCGCATCGCCCGCCAGCGCCATACCGACGAGGCCGACCGATGACAGGGCGGCGGCAAGGATGAGCGGGGTAAACGGGCGGTCGTTGCGGTCGGCCCAGCGACCGGCGAGGAGGGCAACGGGCACCGCGATCGTCAGCGCGATGCTGAAGATCCCTGCCTTCTCATGGTCGCCCATTGCGGGATCGATCGAGCGGAACCAGAAATAGAGATAGGCGAAGAGCGCCGCCTCGGCGATCTGGACGAGCAGGCGGGCGAGCCACATGCGCACGGCAGGCTGCGCCGGCTGCTTCGCCGCTTCGCCCTTCGCTTGGCGCTGAATCAGTTGGGGAAAGGGCTGCGGACGCCCGGCGAGCAGCGCGGGCAGGATCGCGAGCGCCATCAGCGCGGCGATGACCACGAGCCGCTGTTCGAGCGACACGACCCCCGGTAGCGTCACCAGCGCTCCCGACCAGGCGCCGAGTGCGGGCGAGAGGGCGAGCAGCCCGCCGAGCAGGCCCTTCTGCTCGTCGGGCACGAGGTCGCCGCCCCACGCCGCAAGCGGTCCGAGCATCATGTTGAGCGCCAATTGCCACGCGACGATGATCGCGACCAGCGCCGTGACATCTTTCGCCAGCGGCACCGCCAGCAGCAGCAGGATGGCGAGCAGCAATCCCCCCGCGATCCAGCCGCGCCGCCCGCCCGTACGGTCGCTGAGCCAGCCGAAGACGATGCCGCCGACGCTCGCCGCGACCGCGCCGAGGAAGGTCGAATAGCCGAGCCATTCGACATCGGCGGCGCCTGCGAGCTCGGCCATGCGCGCGGGCAGCAGCAGGGTCAGGAAGGGAACATAGGCGATCGCGCCGCCCGCCGACGCGAGTGCGTAAAGCAGCAGAAAGCGGGTCGACTGACGCCGCGGCGCCGCGGCTTCAGCCGCCATGCGGAGCGGTCGATCCGCGCTCGACCAGGCTGCCGCTGACCACGGTCGGGCCATCGGGCAGCTTCTCGCCGCGCTGCGCCGCGATGATCAGTTCGACCGCACGCGCGACCGTCTCCGCCACCGGCTGGTCGACTGCGGTCAGCGGCGGCTGGCTGAAATGGACGATCGGCGTGTTGTCGAAGCTGACGATCGACAAGTCGCGCGGCACGTCGAGCCCGAGTTCGCGCGCGACCTCCAGCGTCGCGAGCGACATTTGATCGTTGCTCGCGATGATCGCGCTCGGCGGGTTCGGTCCGGCGAGCAACGCGCGCGCGCCCGCTTCGCCCGAGGCATAGCTGAAATCGCCCTCGGCGAGCAGGCCGTCGACGGGCAGCCCTGCTGCCGCCATCTCGGCCCTCCAGCCGTCGATGCGCCAGTGGCTGAGGTCATATTCGACCGAGCCCGAGATGAAGCCGATGCGCCGGTGCCCGAGATCGATCAGGTGCCGCGTCGCACGCGCCGCCGACCCCTCGTCGTCCATCGTCAGCGCGATCCCCGCCGCGCCGCCGTGCGAGCCGATCCGCGCAAAGGGTATCCGCTGGTGATGAAGCAGGTTCACGATCAGCGGATTGTCCGAGTGTGGCGGGGTCAGGATCACGCCATCGGGCTGCAGCGCGGCGATCGTCGCGCGGAGCTCGCGTTCGACATGATCGCTATGCGTATCGACCAGCTCGAAGATCATGCGATAGCCATATTCGGCGCATTTCAGCATCCCGCCGAACAGCATCTGGTCGACCCAGTCGGTGCCCTGCCGCGCCTTCCAGTCGGCGATCGTGCGTTCGCGGTCGTTGATCGCAAGGATCAGGTACGAGCGCGATCCGCTCATCCGCTGTGCAGCGATCGAAGGAACATAGCCCAGCTTGTCGATCGATGCCTGCACGCGCTCTTTCATCTCGGCGCGAACATTGGGTTCGTTGTTGATGACGCGGCTCACCGTCTGCAGCGACACGCCCGCGTCGGCCGCCACATGCTTGATCGTCACCGATTGCCGCCGCCGCCCCATCAGCCCCGCTGCCCCTCCGTTTCGCTCCACTGCGGACTGCTAGCGTTCCCATCGGCGCATTGCCAGACGCGAACCCGCTCGATTTCCATCTTTTTCAGGGCGCGGAGCCCGATCACGCCGCCTGCGGCTCCGCGGCGCCGCAATAGCGTGCGACATAGGCGTGATGATCGGGCAGCGTCGCGGCGGTGCGCGCGACATTTTCGCGCAGGCCCGCCATGAATTTCTCAAGCTCGTCGTCGCCGAACTTCTCGGCGATCGGGTGCCAGCTCTGCGGCTCGACCCCCTGCCCCATCATCACCTGCACCCAGCTGTTCTCGGCGAACAATTCCTCATTCTTGCGGAAGGTGCGGCCGGTTTCGCGGAACAGCTCGATCTTCTGTTGCAGGCTGTCGGGGACCGGCATGTTCGCAACATGGCGCCAGAACGGGCTGTCGCGGCGCTCGGTCGCCTTGTAATGCAGGATCACGAAGTCGCGGATCTGCTCGATATCCTGCCGCTGCTGCTCGTTGAACTCGATCGCGTCGCGCTCGCTGACGCGGCCGTTCGGCATCAGACGGATAAAGCGCAGCACCGCGCGCTGGATCAGGTGGACCGTCGTCGCCTCGAGCGGCTCGACGAAGCCGCCGGCCAGCCCGACCGCGACGCAGTTGCGATACCATTGCTTGCGGCGGACCCCGCCCTTGAACTTGATGTCGAACGGTTCGATCCGCGGCGTCCCGACGCTCGACATGAGCCGGTTCAACGCCTCATCGCGGGAGAGATATCCGCTCGAATAGACGATTCCCGCGCCCATCCGGTGCTGCAACGGAATGCGCCATTGCCAACCGGCGTCGTGCGCGATCGCCTGCGTATAGGGCATCGGCGGGCCGAGATGGTCCGACTGGACCGCGATCGCGCTGTCGTTCGGCAACCAGTGCGACCAGTCCTCGAACCCCGCGTGGAGCGCACCGTCGATCAGCAGGCCGCGAAAGCCCGTGCAGTCAACGAACATGTCGCCCTCGATCCGGCGGTCGCCGTCGAGCAGCAGCGCGGCGATGTTCCCGGTCTCGCCGTCGAGTTCGACCTTCTCGATCCTGCCCTCGACGCGCTTCGCACCGTCGGCCTCGGCGAGCTTGCGCAGGTAGCGGCCGTAGAGCGTCGCATCGACATGATAGGCGTAGTTCATCCGGTCTTCGGGCAGATGCGCGAACTTGCCCTGCAGCCCGGCGACAAGCTCCAGGCAATAATCGTCATAGCTGTGCGGATAGCCCTTCGCGCGCGCGGCGAGCCAGAAATGCTGGAAACCCGCCGACCAATGGTCCTTCCCGCTGAGCCCGAAGCTGTGGAAATAGCTGTGCCCGTCATATTTCCAGTTGTCGAACAGGATGCCGAGCTTGAAGGTCGCCTGCGCCGCGCGCATGAATTCCGGCTCGGCTATGCCGAGGATACGGTTGAAATTGACGAGCGGCGGGATGGTGGATTCACCGACGCCGATCGTGCCGATCTGTTCGGACTCGACGAGCGTCAGGTCGACCGTATGCCCCAGCGTCCGTGCGATGGCGGCCGCCATCATCCAGCCCGATGTTCCGCCGCCCGCGATCACCACACGGCGAAGAGGATTGTCCTGGTTCATCGGCTGAGAGTCCTTAGCAAAAAGGCGCGCAGCCGCCCCGCCGTCTCGGGAGTGAGCGGGGCGAGGATGCTACGCGCGGATTCGGGAATATGGTCGGTCACGCCGCCATCATTTTCGAAGACATAATGGTCGAACAGGTCGCGCCAGATCGCCTTGTCCTCTGGCGGCAGATCGCGGATGGCGAGGATCGCGTGATTGAGCGCTTCCTGCGGCTGGCCGAGCCACGCCGGGATGCGCCGCCACCAGTAATTGACGAGGATGTTGAAGTCCGCGAGCCCCTCGACATGGTGCCACCACATCGAGGGGATGAAGATCGCGTCGCCCGGTTCGAGCTCGACGGTCAGCGCATGCGCCATCGCAAGGACAAAGCGCGGATGCGCGGCGAGATCGGGGGCATCGAAATCGACCATGCTGACGACGCGCCCCGCAGGGGTGTGGTCGATCGGCCCGAGATAGAGGTTGCGGAACTGGTCGGGCGGAAACAGCGTGAAGCGCCGCCGTCCTGCCGCGCAGCAGGCAAGATTGTCGGGAAAATCATTATGCGCGGCGATGCGCGTGCGCGTGCCGATCCAGATGCTCTTCAGCGGATCGCGCGCGCCGAGATCGAGCGGATTGGCCTCGTCGAGCCCGTCGAAATGCGTCGGGATGTCGATCGAGGCGAGATAGACAGTGCGGATGTCGCCAAGCTGTTCGCCCTTGTCGATTCCGCCGAAGATATCGGCGAGCTTCCCAGTGCCGGCGCGGAAATTCATCGCCATATCGTGATCGTAGAACAGCCGCCCGTCGTGTCCGGGCGGCCCGATCGACACCATGAACGGACGGTCGCGCGCGTGATCGAGAAGATAGCGGCGGACGTCGCGCGCCGAGCGTTTCGCCGCGGCGACGAGCGGCCAGTCGGCGACGAGCCCGCGCAGCACGAAGGGTTCGCGCGCATCGTCGAGCAGCGAATCGAGCCCGGCGCCGCTCCACTCGCGCTCGGGTACGCGGGCCAGACGGTCGTAGATCGGGCCGTCGCGGTCAGCCATGGCGCCGCCTGCGGTTCTTGCGGTCGACGAGCGGACGAAGTTGCGAGAGCGACGCGAGCGCCATGAAGATCGGCATCAAATGGCCGCCCTCGTGGAGCTTGCCGACCGCCGCGGGGTCGAGCGCACGCAGCTTCGCCTCGTCGATGATGTGGAAACCGACGAGCGAATTGACCGATCCGTCGTCGAGCGTCACCTCGAGCGTGAAAGGTTCGAGCAGGTCATGCGCGACGAGCGCGTCGAAGAAAGCAGCGCTCTGGCGATAGCCGAGGTCGAGGTCGCCGAGCTTGCCCGCGATCTCCTCAAGATACGGAGTCGCGAGCCCCGCCGCGTCGAACAGCCGCACCCCTTCGTCGCCCGACGCGATGCGCGGGTGCGCAAGGTCGACATGCACCTGCGCGGGGCCGTCGCCGCTCGCGGGGCGGCCGACGAGGAAGGGCTGGATCGCGAGCGACAGCGGCCGGTATCCGGCATCCCAGCGCGCGCCGTCGAGGAACAGATTCTCGCCCGATTCGAAGCCGAGCAGCGCGACCGCGAAAAACTGGTCCTGTCCGGCCTCGCGGCGGAACAGGATCGGGAAATGGCCCTGGATGTTTCGGAACTCGGACGGCACGGTCAGCGTCGCCATCACTCCGTCGCCAAGGTCGGCCCCCGCATCGACACGCACGCGCAGATCCTGGTGGACAGTCTGGTCGAGAATAGCGTGGTTGGTCATGCGGGTCTTTCTATTCGGCGGCAGCTTCTGCTGCGCCAGGGCGCTCGCCGGCGAGTGCGTCGAGATAGGCGCGGTTGGTCGGCAGGCCGGCCGCGAGCGTGCGAGCGCGCTGGCGCATCTCGGCGAGCGCCGCCACCGCACCGTCGCTGGCGGGCCAGCCCGCGGGCGGCGGAAAGCCCATACCGTAGAGGATATATTGATGACTCTGCGCCGAGAAAATCTCGTCGATGTAGGGGAAATCCGACGATGACGGCGGCTGGTCGCGCCACAGCGTCAAGAGATCGGCGAGGTGCGGCGGGATATGGTCGGGGTCGCGGTGTGCGCGCCAATAGGGCTCCTCGCGTCGGCTCAGCACATAGTGGAGCTTCAGAAACTCGATGATGCGATCCCAGCGATAGCGGAACAGCTTGTTGAAGCGCCCGGCATGGATATCCATCGCCGCGCGGTCGGCCGGGAAATTGTCGATGAGCGCGCGTAGCGACAGCTCGATCAATACAATCGCCGAGGCCTCGAGCGGTTCGACGAAGCCCGCAGCGAGCCCGACCGACAGGCAGTTGCGTTCCCAGAAGCGCTCGCGGTGACCGGTCTTGAAACCGATATGCCGGAACGGCACCCCGAACACATTGCTGTCGGGCACGGCGCCCGGCAATTCGCGGGCTATATAGTTGCGAAGGATCGCCTCGGCCCGCTCGGCGTCCATGAAGCGGCTCGAATAGACGCAGCCGATGCCGCGCCGCGACGGCAGGCCGATGTCCCAGATCCATCCCGCTTCGTGCGCGGTCGCGATCGTCTGCGAGGCGATCGGGCTGCCCGGCGGCACCGGCACCTGCGAGGCGATCGCGCGGTCGTTGAACGCATGGTCGCTGCGGTCGACCCACTCGACCCCCAGCGCGCCGTCGATCAGCAGCCCCTTGAAGCCGCTGCAATCGATGAAGAGGTCGCCTTCGACCTCGCGGCCGCTGCGTGTCGTCAGCGCAGCGATATCGCCATTTTCGGCGTGCCGGACGCCGGTCACATGGTCGAGGATATGGGTGATCAGCGGGTTCCGCTTCGCGTGAGCGCCGAGCAGCGCGCCGAATTTCTCGGTCGCGAAATGATAGGCATAGTTGGTCGCGCCCTGATAGCCGGGCATCGCGCGCTGGCGCGGCGCGAGGTGGAGGTCGCAGACCGCGGCCTGCGCGCTCATCGCCGCCGCGAAGGGCTGGTCGGGCGCGGTCGCCTGCCAAGCCGCGAGCAGCTCGCCGATCGGCAGCGGCGGCGGTGTGGTGAAAGGATGGAGATAGCTGTCACCCGCCGACCCGTCGACCCAGCCGTCGAAGCGCGACGCCTGTTTGAACGCACCGTCGCACGCAGCCAGAAATTCGGCCTCGTCGAGCCCGATCGTCTGGAGCGTCGTGCGCATCGTCGGCCAGGTGCCCTCGCCGACCCCGACGATCGGCACATCGGGCGCCTCGACCACGGTCACCGACAGCGGCGCCGCCTTCGCGCGGCGTGATGTCGCGATCAGCGACGCCGCCAGCCACCCGGCGGTGCCGCCGCCCACGATCACAACCCTCTCGACCTTTTGCGTCATTGGGAACGTTCCTAAGCCACTCGCAACGATCCGTCACGCAAAAGAGCCGCACCCCATGGGAGGCGCGGCTCTCTCGCCAACGGGCGGACGGGGGACGCCGCGCCTAGAAGGTGAACCGGACCCCGGCAGCGTAGCGGGCATAGCCCGGCGACACGAAGCTCACGTTGTTCTTGCTGCGGAGATGCCCCCGCCGTCCTTCGCCCGTCAGGTTGATCGCCTCGACGAAACCCGTAAGGCCCGGGATGAACTCATAGCTCGCGCTGGCGTCGATCTGCCAATAATCCTCGACATAGAAGGGGTTGGGACCGGTGCCCGAAAGATATTCGTCGCGCCAGTTCCACGCCACACGGCCCTGGAGCGGCCCCTTGTCGTAGAAGACCACCGCGTTCGCGCTGTCGCTGAGCCCGGTCAGCGCGAACTGCGGGACCGACGACGGCTG
Organism: Sphingopyxis sp. H073; assembly: GCF_001468395.1. Classification (GTDB taxonomy): domain Bacteria; phylum Pseudomonadota; class Alphaproteobacteria; order Sphingomonadales; family Sphingomonadaceae; genus Sphingopyxis. The sequence continues at coordinate 32,867 of NZ_LNSG01000008.1, forward strand.
CGTATTGTCGTAGGTCGCATCGCCATTGACGATCGTGTAGTTCAGGATGACGCCGAAGCCGGTGTCCCAGAAGCTGTGCTGGAGCGCGAACTCCCAGCCGTTCAGCGAGGCGGTCTGGTCGCTGTTGATCGGCGTCGTGATCTCGAAATTCAGCAACGGATCGCCGGGGGCGCTGTTGATGATGTTTCCGGTCACCGTGCTCGGGAAGTTGGTGATGATATATTGGCGGATCTGCGCCACCGTCGCACTGGCACCGAGCGCGGCGATCGCCGCGTTCCAGCGCGGGCCGCCGACCGGGGTCGTCAGTCCGAAGGCATTGGTGTCGATCCGCGTCGACGAGATGAAGTTGCTGACATCCTTGTGGAAATAGCCGACCGACAAATAGCTTGCCGGGGCGTAATACCATTCTGCCGACAGGTCGATATTCTTCGACTTATAGGGGATCAGGCCCGGGTTACCCTGTGCGCCGGTGCCGCCGCCGACGCGGAACAGCGTATCGATGGTGCGGCCGCCCTGCATGCTGGCATAGTCGGGACGCGTGATCGTGTGGCTGTACGATGCGCGCAGCTTCACATTCTCCATCGGCGAGACGTCGAGGTCGAACGCCGGCAGCCAATTGTCATACGAGCCCTTGAAGCGCGTGAACTGGCTGTCGCCCGAATAGACGACGTTGAACTCATTGTCGCCGACCCAGCGGGTATCGACCGGGACCGGAACAAGCGCCGCCGACGAAATGTCGGTGGTCTCGTAGCGGATGCCGGCAACGAAATGACCCGGATTGCCGAACAGGTCGAACACCGCCGAGGCCTGCAGATAGGGTGCGAGCGTCTTTTCGGTGATGCGGCGATCGGTGTTGAACTTCGCAAGGCAGGTGCCGGGCACGCCCTGCGCCCCCGTCTGCGGGCTGCTGCACGTGCCGTACAGCCCCTCGATCAGGTCGACCATCCGGCCGAAATCGAACTTGTAGAAGCTCTGGATCATCCCCGGCTGCGCCAGCCCCGGGAATTTGTCGGGAATGGTTTCGAGCTCGAAGATGTCGTCGGGAATATCCGACGCCGGACCCGCACCGCCCCAGGTGTCGTTCTGGATCGTACCGAAGGCCGAACGCACCTTGTTCTCGACATAGGACACGCCGAAGTCGATGGCATCGAGCAGACCGCTGTCGTGGTCGTATCGGCCGCGCAGCTGGACCTGGTTGATCTCGTCCCTGAAATAGGCGTTGCGGAAGGCGTTGCCCGTCGGCGTGATCAGCGCGGCATTCAGCGGGTCGATGCCCGGATGCATGTTGTACGAGATGACCGGCAAGTCATTCTCGAAATTGATCGTCTGGTTGGCGACGCCAAACACCGCGTTGCCGACCGAGATGCTCGACCCATAGTCGTTGACGGGCTTTACCGTCGCGGTCGAATGATGCGCGTCGAGTTCGAAGCTCACGCCATCGGAGCCCTCCCACTCGACGTTGAAGCCGAGCGACTTGTTCTCGGCGCGCGTTTCGGTGAGCGCGCCGCTGTACGACAGATCCTTGCCGATCGCGCACTGGTTCGGCGGCGGCGGCGACGGCGCGGCGCAGCCCGGTCCCGGGGGACCGAAGCGTTCGGTATAGAAGATCGGGCCCGCGACCGGACCGTCGGTCCACGCGCTCGACGTATCCTCATGGTTGAACCAGACGCCGACGTTGCTGTTGCGAGTCTGAACGGTGTTGCGCGAATAGGTATAGTCGATCGTCGCGGTCAGCCCGTCGGTCGGGCGGAATTGCAGCACGGCCTGGCCGTTGATGCGCTCGCGGTCGATATCGTTGAGGTCATAGGACGCGTTCTGCGGCACCTGATAGACATCGGTCGCGTCGGGACGATTGGTGATGTTCGGGAAGCGCGGGTCGCCCGGCTGCGCGAGTGAACCCCAATTATTCTCGCTGCCCAGATAGCCGTCGCGCCAGCCGACGTTCGCGGTGTTCGTGCTCGACTTGCGCTTCTGGTACGAGCCGCTGATCGCGAAGCCGATGGTGTCATCGGCAAAGGTCGTGCTGAAGATGCCCGACACTTCGGGCGTCACCGAATCGCCACTGTTGCGCGAGGAATCGACCACCGCCTTCGCCGACAGGCTGCCGTGCATGCCCGGCTTGTCGAGCGGGCGCGGCGTGCGGATATTGATCGACGAGCCGATGCCGCCCGACTCGATCGTCGCGCGGCCGCTCTTGTAGACCTCGACGCCCGAAATCGATTCCGACGCGAGGTTGGCGAAGTCGAACGAACGCGACGAGGGCGCGCTGCCGCCGTCGCCGATGAAGGCGGTCGGCATCTGGCGCCCGTTGAGCGTCACAAGGTTGAATTCGGGTCCGAAGCCGCGAACGGTGACGAGCGAACCTTCGCCGTTCGACCGGTCGATCGAGACGCCCGTAATGCGCTGAAGCGATTCCGCGAGGTTGGTGTCGGGGAATTTGCCGATGTCTTCCGCCGAGATCGCATCGACGACGCCCTGCGCATTGCGCTTGATATCGGCCGACGCCTCGAGGCTGGCGCGAATACCGGTAACGACGATCTCGTCGCCCACGCTATCGCTGCTGTCCGCCGGAGCTTCCTGCGCCATAGCCGCCTGGGCCGCGCCCATCAGCGACAGCGCCGACGTGCCGACCAAAAATTTGGCGAGCCAATGCTTGTGCGAAGCCTGCATCCCGTAACCCTCCCAAATGCGCCGTTCTGGTGACGGCATTCGAATAATGTGAACGTTCACCTAGATGATAACGTTCTCTTTGTCAATGCATATGCGGGCAGTTCCTCTTCTCGGCGCCCATCCTCACAGAAGGGTTCCGCGGCGTTTCGCGCCCTGGTTTTCAGCCAAAATGAGGCGAAAGGCGAGGGACCGGGGCAGCGAAAGGTCCCCGGCGCCTGCAGGCATGAAGAGGCATTGACTACGAATTCCATCGCGCCGGTGGGCGGCTGCCGCGCCGCCTTCGCGAGACGTGATCGCAGGGGCCATTAAGCTTATTCTTACCTTGTTCAGGCATCTGCCGAAGCATGATGAGCCGGCTTCTCTCATCCTGCTCGCCCATGGCCCGCACCGCAATCGCGGCGGCGGCAATGCTCGTGGCGACCGCGGCGCAAGCCGCGATCGACGCCGACGTCGCGAAAACCGGCAACGGAAAACCGGGCTGGTTCAATAGCGACACGTGCCACTCCGTCGCCAATACCGCCATCCCGGCATCGATCGCTTCGCCGACCGGTACGCCCTACCGGCAATTGAGCGCGCTCGACCGGATGCGCCTGCGCCAGGAGGGCGGCGTGCTGGAGCCCGCCGCCACGGGGCGCACTCCGTCCGCCGACGCCCTGCAGGCGATGGCACCGGCGAGTCCAGCCACTTGCTCCGGCCGCCCGGCCGTACCCGGCCGCATCTCGCGCCCCGATTTCTTCGAACCCGTTGCGAGCGATCCGGAGTCCGAACTCGGCACGGTGGCGCTCCCGGTCGCTCATACGCGCTTCGACGCCCGCTGGGACCGCGTCCGGCGGGCGGCGCCGGGGCCGCTGATGCACGCCGAACTGCGCAAGGCCGGCGTGACCGCCGGGATCGACGAGCGGGATTTGCTCCAGCGCGTCAACCAGGGTGTCAATCGGACGCTCGCCTATGTCGAGGACGAGCGCAACTACGGCCAGCGTGACTTCTGGGCGACCGCCGGGGAAACGCTCGCGCGCGGCCGCGGCGATTGCGAGGATTTCGCGATCCTGAAAATGCAGATGCTGCGCGCCGCCGGGATCGACGACGACCATATGAAGCTCGTTCTGCTGCGCGACCTCGCGCTGGGCGCCGACCATGCGGTGCTGCTCGTCCGGGCGAAGGACGGCTGGCTGGCGCTCGATAATATGACCGACCGTCTCTATAGCGGCCCGCAAGCCGGCGAGTTGCGGCCTATGCTGTCGTTCAGCGGCGCGCGACGCTGGATTCACGGCTATGCCGACAGCCAGCCCGCGCCAGCACAGCTCGCCGTTCCGGGAAATGCGGATGCCGTCCCGGCGCGGATAGGGAATTGGACGATGACAAGCCTTGGCCGACGGCCCGAAAAGACCGCCGCAACGCGCGACACCGCGACCGGCTTCGTCCTGGCCAGCCTGACGGCCGCGCGGACGGTGCGCGACATGGTCGGCCGACGGCGGCTGTTCGAAACGCGATAACAAGGCACGCGACCACCTTAACATTACCATCGATACGGGCAGCGATATCGTGCCAGTTCGGTAGCGTCGCGCGCGACGCGACTCGCCGCGTGCCGAGTCTTCGTGCGACTCGGGCGATGGCCTAAATGATTAAGAATTGTGACCGAACCGATCATATTTTGGGACACTTAGCTCGCACGCGGGCGCCGGCTGAGCTATCCATAGGGGTAGCACCGCATTGCTCGCTCCCGCACTCAGGCATCGTTTAACATTCTGCATTTCATGTGTTAAACAACGCCCACTCTTCGGAAGGGCCGACAGGGGACAAGGGGGGCGGGAACGGACGCTACCTCTTTGGGGGTAGAGGGCTGAATCCCGATGGAATCCCTAAGCAAATTGTATAACCATATTTGCAGTAAATCGATCACGAATCGAAAAAGTTAACGCGATTTAACAAAACAAGCGATCCGGGTTTGATGATCGGCGGGGACATGCGGTTCGAGTGACGTTGAAAAACAAAATGGGTTGCCTTGACTGAACTTTCAGGGAGGCGGGTGATGTTGGAGGTGGTTCAAATTTCGCTGGTGGCGAAAAACGAAATCGCAAGGGAGGGTTTGCGAAACATACTTTCGAGTGACAATTTTCGGATCGAGGCTTCGGTGTCGGATATCTCGGCGCTTCTCGACCCACAGGGGAATATCGAACGCGACGACGATCATCATGTGATCGTGATCGACAGCGGAAACGCCGGTTTCGGGCTCGACGCGTGCCGCAAGCTCGCCGCGAAGCGAAGCAGGACACGGTTGGCGCTGCTCATGGACCACTATTCCTTCGAGGACGTGGTCGAAGCGTTCCAGATCGGCGCCGATGGCGTCATCATCAAGGAAATTTCCTGCGCACCGCTCACCGAATCGATCCGGCTGGTGGCGCTTGGCGAAAAGGTTTTCCCGTCGCAGCTGGTCAACAATCTGACGAGCTGGATTCCGACCGCGATTGCGGGCGACTGGAAGGTCAGCGCGGCGTCGGTCGGCCTGTCCGACCGCGAGATCGAGATTCTCGAAAGCATCATGGCGGGCATGGCGAACAAGGTCATCGCGCGGCAATTCGGGATCTGCGAAGCCACGGTGAAGGTGCATGTGAAGGCGATCCTCCGCAAGCTGGGGGTCGAGAACCGCACCCAGGCCGCGACGTGGGGAGTCAAAAACGGTTTAGGTGAACCGGTGCAGCTCAATTTGCGGGAGGTACGGCCGGCGCGGGCTCTCCCCAGGCTGTCACCGGTCACGGGACGGGCGGCCTGATCGCCGCGACGATCTGAACGAGAGCCGCGCACGCTCTCGTTCGCTGCGACAAGCATCAAAAAGAGCGGGCTCCGGATCGAATCCGGGGCCCGCTTTCATTTTGGATCCCGACCGGCGGTGATCAGCGTTCGGTAAAGGCTTCCGAGCGCGCGCGCAGGAAGGGCTTGAACAAGTAGCTGAGCACGCTCTTCTTGCCCGTGATCACCTCGACGTCGCAGATCATGCCGGGGCTGATCGGCAGCTTGCGCTGCCCGCTCTTGAGGTAAGCGACGTCGGTCTCGACAACGACGGTAAAATAGGCCTCTTTTGCGACCTCGTCATAGATGCTGTCGGCCGAGACCTGCACGACGCGGCCCGCCAAGGCGCCATAGATGGCGAAGTCATAGGCCGTGACCTTTACATTCGCGCGGTCACCGACCTTGATGAACGCGATGTCGCGTGGCGCGACGCGCGCCTCGACGAGCAATTTGTCACCGACGGGCACGACCTGCATGATCTTCTGTCCCGCCTGGACGAAGCCGCCGACCGTCGTAACCTGCACGTCGTTGACGATCCCGTTCACGGGCGAGCGGATTTCGCTGCGGTCGCGGCGCCCGGCGGCACCGCGCAGCGACTCGGAATTCACTGCCATCTTGGCGATCAGCTGGTTGCGTTCGTTGAGCGCCTCCTGCCGGAATTGCAGCCCCGCCTCCGACATCTGCGCGCGCGCTTCGCTGATCGCGGCGGAGGCGCGCGAGGCCGCCTGTTCGGCGGCAGCGAGCTTGCCGCGGATTTCGGTCGCCTCGCGCCGCGCGTTGAGCAATTCGGTTTGCGGTACGATCGATTTCGCCGCGAGCGGCTCGAGCAGCTCGACCTGATTCTGCGCGAGGCCGAGGCTCGATTTCAGCGACGCGATCGTCGCCTGTGCCTCGTCATAATCGCGGCGGCGCTGCTCGACCGCGGCGGCGAGCGCGGCTTGCCGGCTCTTGAGCGCGGCGGCGCGCACCGATTGCAGGTCCGCCTCCTGGCTGCATTCGACCTGGCTCTGTCCGGGGCCGCAAGCGGCGCCCGCTCCGCTGCCGCTCCCCTCGCGCCCCAGGCGCGCCGCGCGCGCGGCAAGCGAGCGGTTCTCGGCCTCGATCTGGCCGAGCTGCGACGAGGATTCGGTGTCGTCGAGCCGCACGAGCAACTGCCCCCGGCGCACCGGCTGCCCCGGCCGGACGACGATGTCGAGGATCGTCGCCGGTTCCGACGACTGGACAACCTGTGCCTTGCTGGAAGGGATGACGCGGCCCTGTCCGCGCGTCACCTCCTCGACCTTGGCGAAGCTCGCCCAACTCACGAAAACGAACAGCCCGACGGCCGACGCCAGGATCACCCGGCGGGTGCCCACATAGGGGCGCGCTCTGATCACGAACCGCTCTCCTTCAATCCGATATCAAAGTCGCCGCCCTGTTGCGCGGCGATCATCCGCGACGCGCGGCTCGCTTCCTCGGGCGCCGGGATCGCGAGCTCCCAGCCCTTCGCAGTGTCGAGACGGCCGCCATTGTCGTTTTCGGCGCGCCGGTCCTGCAGCGCGGCGGTCGGATCGCCCGCCGCCGCAAGCGTCCGCCCGTCGCCACCTGCGCCTCCGCCGCCCTTCGCGAGCGAAGCACGCGGCAGGATCGCCGGTATGGCTTCCATTCCGCTATAGCGGCCCGAAAAGGCTCCCGGCGTGCCCCAGCGGCCCGGCCAGCGGTAAAAGATATGCGCGCCGATCTGCGCGAGCTTGACCAGCTTGGGCGCCCAATAGGGCGACACATAATTGGCGTGATAATGGGTCGCATAGCCGACCGACGGTTCGACATAGCCATTGAGGGCGGCGAGCGCGACTTCCTCGGCTTCCTTCCACGCCTCGGTATTGGGCCGCCGCTTCAACGAGCCGTCGCAGGTGAAGCTGAACTGGCACACCGGCCGGTTCACCCCCTGATAGACGACGCCGCACACCGATTTCGGAAAGGCAGGGTGCATCATGCGATTGAGCACGACCTGCGCGACCGCGCGCCGCCCCTTGACCGGTTCGAACCCGGCCTCGAAATAGACCGCCTGCGTCAGGCATTTGAGCGCGGTCAGCCGCGCAATCTGGTCGGCGGCCATCGGCTCGAAGGGCCGCGCTTTCACGACCGGGCCGTGGGCGAAGGGGATCGCCTCGTTGCGCGTGATCGCGGTCTCGGGCGCCTCGACGATCATCTGCGCGGGGTCTTCGGTCAGCTTGATCAGTTCGACCATCTCGCGGTCGAGCTTGGGCGGCCGAGCGTCTTCCTGCGCTTGATAGTCGGCTTCGCCGACGCCGAACAAGTCACCGAGCCGCGCCCACAGCGCGTTCGAGGTCAGCAACGACACGACGACGACGATGCCAAGCACCCACAGCGCGGTGCGACGATTGTCGTCGGGCGCGACAGTGCCGTAGCGGCGAGGGGCGACCGCGGCGCTCATGAAAGCGTCCGCTGCGCGAGGATCTCGTCGCGCGGGCCGTCGGCGACGATCCGGCCATTGTCCATCACGATCAGCCGGTCGACGAGGTTCAGCACCGCCATCCGGTGCGTCGCGAGGATCAGCGTCTGGTCGGCGGGGATCGCGGTCCGCAACCGGTCGACGAACAATTGCTCGGTCTGGCTGTCCATTGCCCCGGTCGGCTCGTCGAGGAAGAGCAAGTGCGCCGGGGTCACCAGCGCACGCGCCAGCACCAGGAAGCTGCGCTGCCCGCCCGACAGGCGCGATCCGCGCTCGCCGATGTGGAAATCGAACCCCGTCGCGTCGCGGCCGATGAAGGCATCGGCGCCCGACCACTTCACCGCTTCGATGATCGCGGCGTCGTTCGCTTCGTTCGCGCCGACGAGCAGATTCTCGCGCACCGTGCCACTGAACAGCTCGGCGTCCTGCCCGACGAAGCGAAGCGTTTCGCGGAGGTCGTGCGGATCATATTGCCGGCTTTCGAGGCCGTCGATGCGATAGCTGCCCGCGGTCGGGTCATAGAGGCCGCAAAGCAGGCGGCCGAGCGTCGATTTGCCCGATGCGACGCGGCCGATCAGCCCGATGCGCTCGCCGGGCTCGATCGTCAGGCTGATATCGGCCAGCGCCTCGCGCTCGGTATCGGGATAATGGAACCCCGCATGGTCGAGCTGCAAGCGCCCACTGCGGATCTCCGGCGTGATCGAGCGGCTGCCCTTCTCGCGCTCGTCCTCCTGGTCCATCAACAATTGCAGGCTGTTCAGCGTGACGAACGCCTGCCGCCCGCGCGTCATCAGGAAGGCGAGCTGCCCGACTGGGGCGAGCGAGCGGCTGGCGAGCATGACGATCGCGATGATCGCGCCCATCGAGATGATACCGGCGTTGAACAGGTAAAAGCCACCGATGATCAGCGCGATGCTCGTTCCCTGCTGGCAGAGCGTAGCGAGATTGACCGCGGTCGCGGTCAGCTTGCGCATCTCCTCCTGCGTATAGGCGTTCGATGCCGAGAGCCGCCGCCACTTGCCGAGCATCCGCCCTTCGGCGCGGCACGCCTTCACGGTTTCGAGGCTGCCGATCGATTCGATCAGCGTCGTCTGGAGCAGGCTGGTGTCGACCTGCGCGTCGGCGACCGCGAGGCTCATCCGCCGCTGGAGCAGCCAGCCCATGACGAGCATGATCGCCATCGAAACGATGGGGATCACCGCCAGCCAGCCGCCGAGCACCGCGATCAGGCCGACGAAGACGAAGAGGAAAAAGATGTCGGTGACCAGCACGACGGTGGTCGAGGCGAAGAAGTCGCGCACCTGTTCATACTCGGTCACCCGCCGCGCCAGTGCGCCGGTGCTGCCGCGCTGCGTCGCGAGCGGCAGGTTCAATACCTTGTCGAGCAGGCGCTGCGACAAGCGCGCGTCGATCCCGCGTCCGACCTCGTCGATCAGCCCGGTTCGCGCGAGCCGCAGTCCATATTCGACCGCGATCGCGAACATCGCGCCGAGCGCGAGCACCCACAGGCTCGACGCCGCCTTGTTCGGGATGATCCGGTCATAAACGTTCATCGTGAACAGCGGCATCGCGAAGGCGAGCAGGCTGATCAGGAACGACGCGAGCATGACATAGGCATATTGCCCGCGCTCTTTCCACACCTCGCTCCAGAACCAGTGATGCTTTGCCGCCTCGTCCCACGGCCGCTCGCGCGCCGCCTCGCTCGACGGATCGTGGCGCACGATCACGCCCTGCCCCGAATAGGCGGCCTCGAGCAGCGCGCGGTCGACGCGGACGTCGGCGCTCGCACCCGGCAGGCGCACCGAACAGGCGTCGCCATCGAGGTCGGTGAGGATCAGCGGCCGTTCGCCATCGACGAGCAGGATCGCGGGCACGTCCTGCGTGTTCCAGCCCGCCAGCGGCCGGCGCACGAGATGGCAGCGCAGCCCGACGGCATCCAGCGCATGGTCGATCTGGTCGAGCGGGACGAACCCGTCCTCGTCTAGCGCCAGCCCCTTCTTGACGCGCCCCTCGGCGAAGGGGCGCTCGAACATCGCGGCGATGCCCGCGACCGTATCGAGCAGTTCGTCGCCATCGGCAGGCGCGGCCCGCCAGCTATCGAACCCCGTCATCAGCGAAACGTCGCGAAGTCGGCGGGCACCACGCATATGACCCGGAAAATTCACCGCGGTTCCCGCATCGAGGCCGGATCGGTCTGCGGTGCGGGCTTGACCTTGAAACGCTCGCGCGCATCGGCGATCGCGGCCTTCGGCGGCGCGACCTCCATCGCCGCGAGCAGGTCGTTGAGCGCCGCCAGCAATTTGAACTCGGCGTAAAATTGCGCGAATTTGGCCGTCTCGGCGCGAACCTGGACATTGTAGCGGGTGTTCTGCGCGTCGAGCACGTCGAGCAACGAGCGGCGGCCCACGTTGAACTGGGCGCGGTACGAGCGCAGCAGTTCGTCCGACACGCGGCTCTGCTCTTCGAGTTCCTTGACCAGCCGGCCTTGCGCGTCCCACGTATTCCAGGCGATGCGCACATCCTCTTCGGCTTCGCGCACCATCTGGTCGACACGGAAGCGCGCCTCGCGCTCGCGGCGGTACATTTCCTGCACCTTCGACTTTTTGATGCCGCCGTTGAAGACGTCCCAGCGCATGACGACGCCCGCTTGCAGATCGTTGGTCTCGCCGCGGAAGCCGTCGATATCGTCGCCGATGCGCGCATTGCCCTCGAGCGCGAGCGTCGGCATCTGCTCGGCCTTCGCCTTGCCGACCATCGCGTGCGCCGCGTCGAGATCGGCCTGCGCCTCGCGCACGCGGGGGTTGCGCTCGCGCGCTCGGCCGAGCGCTTCTTCGAGCGAGGCGGGGATATTGCCCGCAAGCGACGGCGGCAGCGAAGCGCCGTCGACAAGTTCGAGACCGGTCAGCGTCCGAAACGACGCCCCCGTGTTGACGAGGTCGAGGTTGGATTCGGTCAATCGCGCCTGCGCCGCCTGCTGCCGCTCTTCGGCCTGCTGCTGGTCCGCGATGCTGAGCGAACCCTTCGCAACGCCTTCGCGCAGGTCCGCCACCAGCTTGCTGTGGAAATCGATATTGTCCTGCGACGCCGCGACAATGCGCTGCTGGAGCAGATAGTCGAGATATTGGCGCGTCACCTGCAGCGCGATGAACTGCGAGCGTTCCTCGACGCGAAAGGCGGCGCCGTCGGTCCGCGACGCCTGGCGCTTCACTTCCTTGCTCCGCACCCCTCCGTCGAACAGCATCTGTTCGATGCGCAGGCTGCCTTCGACCGGATAGAGCTTGTCATCGGCGATCCCGAGATTGCGCCGCGTGCTGTTTTCGAGCCGGCGGATTCCCGCCGATCCCTCGACCGAAACCCGCGGCAGGAACAGGCCCTGCGCCTGTTCGCGCTCGAATTCGATTGCGGTACGGTTTTCCACCGCCTGGTTGATTTCGGGGTTCGTCTGCATCGCCGTTTCGACCGCAGTCTTGAGCTCGACACGCTGCGCGCGCGCCGTTCCCGATATCGCGACGACGGCGACGGCGGTGAGCAACAAGGCTGCTGTACGGATCTTCGGCATCTTACTTCCCCTGCTTTTCCCTCGGTCGTCGTCGGCGGATAGCGGTCCCGGCCAGTCGGCCTGCGTTGCTTCCCCCGTTGCGCCCCTTGTCTTTTGTTCCGTCTTTCGTGCGGTCACGCGTGAACCGCCGCCGCCTGTTCGAGTTGCGCGGCGATATGCTGTTCGGCGAGACCCGCCATGAAGCCGTGCCCGGCACCCATCGCCCCACCATCGCCGAGCAACCCGTCGGTTGCACTCGCGAGCACGGGCACCTGCGGCAGCGCCTCGTTCGACGCCGGCGCCGCGCCGAGCAGCGCATCGAGATCGACCTGCGGCCCTTCGAGCGCTCCGGCGACGATCGCCTTGACGTCGTGCGCGGCCCCGTCGGCGGGAACGATCTGCGCCGGCGTCAGCACCAGGACCTGATCGACTGACGGCGCCGCATCGGGCTTGGGCGCCGCAGCCTCGGCGCGATCGATGTGCGTCTCTTCGAGCAGGCTCGCATAGCTGCGCTCGGGCGCCGGATCGGCGGCATGGCCGGTCGCGTCATTGTCTTCGCCGCCACGGTCGATCGCTTGCCGCGTCGGGGCGTCGTTATGGTGGCGGTCGCTGCCCGATTCATCCGATGCCAGATGCGAGGAGAGGTCGGCCCTGCTCGCCGGTTCGACGTCCTGCTGTTGCGAAGCGGCGCTCGTCGTCGCCTCGACCGCGAGGGTCGCCGCGACCGATTGTTCCGCCGGAGCAGATGCAGGCTCTTCGGCGGCGAGCGGGGTCGCCGCAGCGAGTCCGGCGACGAGCATCGCGGTCGACAGCCCCGCCGCGCTCCGCTGCTGGTCGGCGACGAAATTCGTCGCAAAGGCGGCGTCGGCGAGCTTGCCGGAGCTGCCGTCGGCGCGGGTATAGGTCGCCTCCCCGCGCACGACGACCTGGCCGTCCGCAGCCGTGTAGCCACGATTGTCGGAGACCAGCGCTATGCTGATGATCCCGGCATCGATCAGCGAGCGATACTCGCCGGGATCGGTCACGCCATTGCCATTGGCGTCCTGCCAGACGCCGAACTTCGCGAAATCCTTGTCTGCCGCGTCGAGCCTGCCATCGCCGTTGCTGTCATAGGCGGCAGCGAGTCCCTGCAGGTCGGACAATCCCTTGCCACCGAAAACCAGTTCCGACCCGTTGTTGACCTTGCCGTCCCCATTCTTGTCGATCGCGAGCAGCGCATCGTCGCGGCCGACCCATGCGGTCGTCTCCGCCACCCCGTCACCGTCATAGTCGAAGCGGACCGCCGCGTCGGACGACACGAACTCGATCCCGTCGCCATCGAGGTCAAGCGCGACCGGCGGCGCCAGCGCGTTGATCGTGATCGACAGGTTCGCCGTCGCGGTGTCGCCATCGCGGTCGGTCAGCACATAGGAAAAGACCTCGGTCGCGGTGACGGTGATCGGCGTCGGCGGCTGGTAGGTATATTGGCCGGTCGCAAAGTTGAGCGTCAGCGTGCCGCCCATCGGCGTAGCCACGGCATTGAGGCTGGTGCCGGCGATCGACCCGCCGGTCGACACCGATATGCTCGATGCGCCGTCCCAGCTGTAGGTGGTCGTCCCGACCGTGATCGACAGCAGGCGGCCGCCGTCGGCGCCGAACGCATCGTTGGTATCGAGATCGCCCACCACCGCCGACGGCACGATGACCGACAGCAAGGTGCCGACCAGGTCCTGGAAATCGTCGACGAGGATCGGCTGGTTGTTCGGCGCGTCATTGAGGTCGACGTCGCGCAGCCGCTGGATGTTGAGCGGCTGGAGCGGGTTGTTGTCGATCCCGATCGCGGTGACGTTGATGTGATTATTGTCGACGAAGCTGTTCCACGCCGACGCGGTCGATGCGGCGAGCGAATTGATGACCTGCGGCGGGATGCCGCCGAACTGCACCCCCTGGTTCGGGTTGCCGTCGCTCAGGAAGAAGACCTGGTTGCTGGCGCCCGAGATCGCCGTGAAATTGGCGAGCGCGGTCTGGATCGCGCCGGTATAGTTGGTGTTGAGCCCGATTTCCTCGTTCGACGGACGTTCGCCGCCCGCCGCCGGGTTGAGCGAGTCGAGATAGGCGTTCGCATCGGCAGCGCTCGCGAAGGAGGGCGAGGCGAAGGAGCCCGACGAGAAGATCACGAAGCGGATCGTCATCACGCCCGATGCCGCGTTGTCGAGCTGGCTGAGCGCGCCCTGCACCGCGCTGATCATCGTGTTCAGCTCGCCATTGTCGATGCTGTCGCTGAAATCGAGGATGAAGAGCGTGTTCACATCCTGCGTCGGCTGCGAAGTCGATCCGGCCTCGCCGACCGCGTTCGGCGCATCATCCTCGATCACGACCTGGATCGCCGCCGCGTTGGTCGTCGTCGTGGTGCCGTCGGACACCGACACCGGAACCGAGAAATTCTTGAGATCCTCCAGCGCAACGGTCGGATGGTCGACCGCGTTCGACAGCGTCACCGTATAGGCGCCGTTCGGCGCCAGCGTGACGCGGATGATTTCCGCCCCGCCGGCCGAACCGATCAGCGTTCCGGTGCCGACGCCCGTCCAGGTCACCGGCACCCCGCCCGCGGTCAGCACCGCGCCGGGATCGCCCAGCGTCGCGGTCAGCGTCTCGCCCGCATCGGCGTCGCCGATCGCGAGCGTCCCGCTGGCTGTTGTGCTGTTCGTGGTATCAAGCGTCGCATCAGGCAGCGCATCGGGCACCCCGCCAGCCAACCCTTCTTCCGACACGCGCGCGATCGCAGTGCCGATCGTCGGCGCATCGTTGGTCCCGAACACGGTGACCGACAGCGTCGAGGCGACCGAAAGCGCGCCGTCGCTGATCATATAGGTGAAGGTATCGACCAGCGTCTGGCCCGCGTCGAGCGCGTTGACCGCCGCCTTGTCCTCGTCGAGCGTGTAGGTGTAGCTGCCGTCGGCGGCGATCACCAGCGTGCCATAAAGGCCGACATAGGTGCCTGCCGAGGTGACGGTGATCGGCTCGAGGTCGGGGTCATTGTCGGCGACGTCGGCGAAGAGGCCGAAGGGCGCGCCGGGATGCGCGATATCCTGCAGCACATTGCCGGTGGCGCTCGGATCCGACCCGCTCGGTCCGTCGAGCACCCAGTTGGTGTCGGCGCGCGCGACGGGAAAGTCGTTGGCGCCGGTGATCGTGATCGTGATTGTCGCGGTCGAGCTGTCGCCGTCGGCGTCCTGCACGGTGTAGTGGAAGGTTTCGGTCAGCGTCTCGTTCGCGCCGAGCGCGATGACCGCCGGGTCGGCCGGGTCGAGATCGTAATGATAGCCGCCGTCGGCAGCGATGGTGATCGCACCATAGTCGCCCGCCAGCGCCGCGCCGATCGATCCCGTCGTCGCGCCGAAGGCGACCCCCGTGACATGCAGCCCGCCATCGGCGCCCGCAGTGTCGGCCGACCCGTCCATGCCATTCTCGTCGGTGCCACCGATCCCGGTCAATACATTGCCGTCAGCGAAATTCTGGCCGTCGCGCGCGACATTGTCCTCGTCATGGACGGCAAGCGGGGCGTCGTCGCGGATCGCGAACTGGCCGGTGATGTCCGCGGTCGTCCGCGCCGTGTCGCCGTCGCCATCGGTGACGATCGCGGTCAGCGTGATCCGGTTGCTGCCCGCGAGGAACAGCGCCTGGTCGGGGCCACTGTCGGGCGTATGAAGTACCGCGCGCGACTGGTCGAAGGTGACGAGGCCGCCGGGGCCGACCGAAATGCGGAACACCTCGTGCGACGCGGTGCGGCCATAGACGACGCCGCCGACGATCGAGAGGATCACCGGCTCGCCGGTCAGCGAATCGATCAGCCCGCTCGGTCCGGCGGTCACCCCCAGCTCATAGGCGGTGGTGCCGGGGCCGTCGGCGCCGAAATCGGTCGTCGGTGCGAACAGGCTCGACAAGTCGGCCGTCGTATCCACGGCGAGATTGCTCTCGTCGAGCTCCAGCACCGGCGCGCTGCCGCCTGCAGAGACGGTCGGACCATCGTCTGCAAAGCGGATGTTGCCGCCAAGGTCGACGGCGACCGTGTCCGATACGCTGTCGCCATCGCGGTCGGTGATCGTCGCGGTGCCGCGCAGCTCGATCAGATTTGCGCCCAGCTCGACGAGCTGCGCCGCATAGTCGGCCGGAGACCCCGGCAACGGATGGTCGATTTCGGCGAACTGGGTGAGTGTGACGATGCCCGTCGCCGCATTCACCGACACGGAAAAGACCGGCGTGCCGCCCGCGCTGCCCACAATCTGTCCGGATACAAGGGCAAGCGTGACCGGCACGCCATTGCTGGTCAGGGCGGTGGTCGCAGCCGCCGTGCCCAGCGCAAGCGCATAACTCCATGTGACCTGACCCGCCCCGGCGGGGCCGTCGGCGCCGAATTGCACCGACGCTGCCGAGAAAGCCGATGACAGGT
Source organism: Sphingopyxis sp. H073 (assembly GCF_001468395.1). Taxonomy (GTDB): domain Bacteria; phylum Pseudomonadota; class Alphaproteobacteria; order Sphingomonadales; family Sphingomonadaceae; genus Sphingopyxis. The sequence continues at coordinate 48,746 of NZ_LNSG01000008.1, forward strand.
CTGCGGTCGCGGTGTCGAAGGCCGCGCCGCGCGTGTCGGCATCCTGCGTGGTGAGCAGGATGCTGTTCGTGTCGACATTCGTCGCGTCGATCGACGGGCCATCATCGCGAAACGCCAGCGTGTTGCCGACGAATGCGATCGCCGACGCCTGGTCGCCATCGCCGTCGGTGACGGTGGCGACGAGGCGGATCAGCGTCGACGACAGCGTTGCGATATCGTCGGGATTGGTCGCATCGCCATGTTTGATCGCGCGCATCTGGTCGAGCGTCGCCTGCCCGTTGGCGTCGATCGTCAGCCGGAAGGCGACGGTCGAGAGCGAGTCCTGCAAGCGCCCTTCGACGACATTGCCGTTCGCCTGCAGGATGATCTTCGACCCCGTCGCGACATCGACCAGCCCCGAAGCGGTCGTGACCTCGAAGGCATAGCTGACCTTGCTTCCCGCGGCGTCGGCGCCGGTAACGACGTGGAAGAAAATCGCGAAATTGGCGGTCGCGTCGGCCGCAAGATTGGTCTCGTCGACCATCAGCGCGCCGGTGGAAGAGGTCACCGCCATGATCGAGGGAACATCGTCGGACACCGAAAGATCGACCGTGCCCGCCACCTTGTCGCCGTCGGCGTCGGTGGCGATCACCTCGACCGAGCCCAGTTCGGCAAGGTCGTCGGCGAACGTGTCGGGGTGCATGCCGTAGTTGGACTCGAGCGTCATCGTGACGGTCGCGACATTCCCCGCGACGCTGAGGTCGAGGATGACGACGACATTGTCGTCCGCATCGCGGCCGATGATCTGCGTATCCGACTCGAGCGTCCAGATCAGCCCGCCGTCGAGGCCCGAGGGATCGCCGAAGCCGATCGACGCGATCGCATCGGAGCCCGGCGTGAACGCGATCTGACCGCTTGCGGTCACCGGCTGGAAAATCGACGGTGTCGATCCGGTCGTCAGATGCTGGTCGTCGACGGTCAGGCTGATCGGCGCGCCGACCTTTGGCTCCGTGCCGTCCGCAAGGCGGATCTGCTGCAGCGCCGAGGACTGGTCGCCATCGCCATCGGTGATCGTATAGGTGAAATCGGCCGCGATGGGGAACTGGCTCGTCTGGGTGACGGGATCGAAAGTCCACGCGCCATCGGCACTGAAAGTATAGGTGCCGTTCGCGTTGGTATAGCTCGTCGTTCCGCTCGCCGCGACTGTCACCGCCACGCCGCCGATCGTCACTCCGGTCACCACCGCGCCGTCAGCGCCCCGCGTGTCGTTCGCCAGCAGATTGCCCGAAATCGGCGGCGCATCCTCGGCGACCGTGATCGACGGCGCCGACCGCGCGACCGGATTGTCGTCGAGCACGCGAACGTCGAGGCTCGCCGTCGACGTCGTTCCGTCGCTGTCGGTGATCGCCACCGCGAAGCTATCGGTCAGCGATACCCCGTTGGCGCCGCTGTGCAGCAGGCTGTTGTCGACCAGTTCGTAACTGTAGCCGATCGTGCCGCCGATGATGTCGCCGGCATTGTCGTAGACGGGTTCGAAATCGGTGATCGTCAGGATACCGAGCGCAGTGCCGATCGACGTGCCGACGATGATGTCGCCGTCGAAGAGCGGCTCGCCGCCGACGGTCAGCGCCGCGATGCCGTCGGGCGCGTCGAAGCTGAAGCTGCCGGTGCGGACCAGGGCATCGCTGTTCGGGTCAGACCCGTCGGCGAGATTGGTCTCCGACACGGTGACTTCGCCGCCATCGGCATTCAGGCCGGTGAAGCTGATCCCGTCGTCGCGGCCGCGGATCGTGATCGTCAGCGTTGCGGTCGCTTCGTCGCCATCGCTGTCGGTGATGACATAGTCGAAGGTTTCGGTAAGTTCCTCGTTTCCGCCCAGCCCCGCGACATCGGCGTTTTCGGGATCGACGACATAAAGGTAGCTGCCGTCGGACGCGATCTCGAGCGTGCCATAGGCGCCAAGGGTCTGGCCGTCGACAGCGCCGGTCTCGCCGCCGAACGATACCGCCGTGACGGTCGCACCATCGGCGCCCTGCACGTCGGCGGCGCCATCGGTGGCATTCGCATCGTCGCCGCCGATGCCCGTGAGCACATTGCCGTCGGCACCCTGTTCGCTGCCCGCATCGACCGCGTCGACATCGTCGATCGCGGTCGGGACATCGTCGATGATCGCGATTTCGAGCGACGCATTCGCGCTGTCGCCGTCGCTGTCGCTGACGGTGATGCCGAAGCTGTCGGTCGCATCGTCGCCATAGCTCGCCGTGGTCAGCGCATAGGTGTAGCCGATCGCCGTCGGGCTGAGGCTCGTGATGGTGAGCGTCCCGAAGCTGCCCTCGATCGCCTGCCCGACTGCCGTGACCTCGATCCCGTTGATCCGGATCGTCCCGAGCCCGTCGGGGGCCGAGATCGCGATCGAACCGCTGGTCGCGGCACCGCCGCTATCGGGGGCTGATCCGCCGGGCAGGCCCGCCTCGGCAACCGTCAGGCCGTCGTCCGAGCCGCTCGGTACGCGAATCCGGACCCCGCTGTCGGCGATGTTGATCGTCAGCGTCGCGGTCGTGCTGTCGCCATCGCCATCGGTCAGACGATAGGTGAAGACATCGGCGACGCCGCCCGGCGCCTCGGGATCGCGGGCATAGCTGTAGCTGCCGTCGACATTGAGAGTCAGGACGCCATAGAGTCCCGCGACCGGCGTTCCCGCGGGCACCGGATCGCCGCTGCCGGTCACGAACGACACCAGCGCGCCATCGGCGCCGACGGTGTCCCGGCCGCCGTCATTTTCGGCGTCGGTGATCACATTGCCCGTCGCCGTGTCGCTGCCGCTGACGATCGTGTCGAAATCGGCGATCGCGATCGGCGCATCGTCGATGATGTCGATTTCGAAACTCGCCGAGACCGCATCGCCATCGATGTCGGTGATTCCGACCGTAATCGTCTGCGACGCCGGATCGCCGATCACATTGTCCTCAAGCGCGAAGGCATATTCGATCGAATCGGGGTTGATCGCGACAATGTAGAAGGTGCCCGTAGGCAGCGCGATCGCCTGTCCCTCTTCGGTCACTGCAATCCCGTTGATCGTGATCGCCGCCGGGCCGTCGGCCGCCCCGAACTGGATCGTGCCGAAGCTGAAATAGGAATCGTCGCCGGTGCTCGATCCGGCCGGCTCGCCGGGACGCTCGGGTAGCCCCGCCTCGTTGACGAAGGTGCCTTCACCCCCCGCGACCGGAACCGCCAGCGTCGGCGTGCTGTCGGCGATGTTGATCGTCAACGTCGCGGTCGATGTGTCGCCGTCGCCGTCGGTCAGGCGATAGACGAATGTGTCGGAGACGCCACCCGGCGTCCCCGGATTTCGGACATAGACATAGCGGCCGTCGGTGGTGATCAACAGCCGACCATATTGGCCCTCGATCGGCGCCCCCGGCGCCAGGAAGTCCGTCCCCGCCTCGGTCCGGATGCCGGTGACGAGCCCCCCATCGGCGCCCAGCGTGTCGGCGCCGGCCGCGCCGCTGGTGGTGCCCTCGCCGGTGATGACATTACCGGCAGCCGGATTGCGGGTGCCGGCTTCGGTATCGTCGACGTCGGGACGCGCGATCGCCGCATCGTCGGCGATCGTCAGCGTCAGCGTTGCCGTGTCGACGTCGCCGTCGGCATCGGTCACCGTCACCGTCACGACATCACGCGCGTCGGGAACGGTCGCATTGTCGGTCAGCACGTAGCTGTAGCCGATCGCATCGGGCGTAATGCTGGTGATGGTGATCTGGCCGTAGGTCGTGGCGACGGTCTGGCCGACCGCGGTGATCACCGTACCGTTGACCGATACACTGCTCGGCTGGTCGAGCGCGGTGATCTGGATCGTGCCGGTGATCGTTTCCTGCCCCGACGCCTCGTCCGATCCCGGCGGTTCGGTGCCGCGCGCAGGCAGCGCAGCCTCCGACACCGTCGCGGTCGCGTCGGCGGCACCGGCCGGCTGATCGGGGGTAATGATGACGATATCGGGCTTGTTGTCGATCGCGTCGGGAATGATTTCGCGCGCCTGTCGATCGGGCAGGCCGAAGTCGGTCGGCGGCAGCAAATTGCCGATCGCGAAGGGGTCGCCGATGTCACCCGGAGTCTGGGCGAAATTTCCGCCCGAGCTTTGCAGCGTTCCCGCCGCGGGCTCGGGCTCCTGCGTCGCGATCAGCGCCGCGATCGTCGGCGCGGGAATATTGATCGGGCCAATCCGGAACTGCGGGATATGCAGCGCGCCGTCAACGATCAGCAGAACCTGCCCGTCGGGCAGGGTGATCACAAGGTCGTTGCCCGAAAGCCTGATGGCGTCGAGCCGCGTTCCCGGCGGCAGCTGGACAACGTCATTGGCGGGCACAATACGCATCGCGCCCGCCGGAACGGCCCTTGCGGTACCAGCCACCTCCTCGGGTCGCTGAATTGCCTGTCGCTCCATCGCCTTTCGGCCCCCCTGCACTTCATCCCCCGCCCCGACGTCCGGCGAAGACCTGTACGGAGGTCACACCGGACTAAGGCGAGCGGCATCGCGTTCGCGCCAGATGGCCGTCCGAATGCGCAATGTTCGCTTTTGTGATCTGCTAGGTTCTCTTTGGCGACCGATGCCCGTGCGTCATCACTGACCCGGGAAATACAGACCCAGGTCACTGATTCTGCAATGGCAATTTTCGGTATGCGGCCCTATACTTTCGGGTAGATCGAATAACTTAAGGGTTAAAACTTCCTTAATCTTCACAGATATGGACATCAGGAAACGTCAAAAACGGGACACTTCGTCTTAAAGGCGAATTTTCTCGGGCAATTTAGATCAAATTGGCGAAATAGTTATGGTTTATTCTCCAATTTGATGAAGACTATACTTGAATTTTCAAGTACGCCTCCACCTTATTCGATCACGCCTTCAACGTCGAACTCCGCGACGATATCCGACCCGCGCCGCAGGATATAGCGCCCGCTATACTGCCCTGCCGGCCAGCCGCCGGGCGGTGCGCGCTTGCCGCTATAGGCGAACCAGCTGAGGCCGCCCCCGGCCACGACGCTCTCCTGGCTGTGCACGATCCCGCGGTCGGGGCCCGCGATGGCGAACGTCTGGCGGTCGCCCGACTTCGCACCCATCGCGTCGACCCACAGGATCAGCGGCGCATCGCGGCCCGCGAGCCGCGGGGACGGATCCCGGCCGGTGACGGCCTTTGCGGGCACGGCGGAGGCAAGGCCTGCGGCGATCACGGCCGTCGGCCGGTAACCGAGCTGCAGCGCGGCAGCGGGGGTCCAGAGGCCCGATGACGCGCCCGCCGCGGCGCAGGATGCGTCCGCGGCCCCGCCGGTGAAGGGGTCGATCGGCTGCCCGCGATGCCGGATCGCGAAATGCAGGTGCGGAAACTCGCTGTTCCCCGACAGCCCGATCAGGCCGATGCGTTCGCCCGCCGCGACGCGCTGCCCCGGGCGGACGGCGACGCTGCCGCGCTGCAAATGGCTGTACTGCGTTTCCCAGCCGTCGCCATGGTCGATCACCACGCCATTGCCCGCCTGTTTGTCGGCTGGCGCGGTACGTTCGGTCACGCTGATGTCGGGCTCCCCGTCGCGGGTGCGGAGCACCAGCCCGTCGCGCGCCGCAAGCACCGCATAGCCCGTCCGCATGTCGGCCATCGTCCGAAGCCGGATATCGATCCCGTCGTGCCCGTCGGTCGTCAGCGTCCCGCAGCGATAGTCGCTCCGCCCCGGCCCCGGATCATGATCGACCAGCTTCTGGATCAGGCAGGATTCGCCGACGCGGCAGTCGACGGGAAAGGCGAAGGCCGGCTGGTCGCCGGACGCCGACACCGCGAACAGCGCCATGGCGAAAGGAAAGGAGAGAATGGTCGCGATCATCGGGATGACATCTGCGTTGCGGCAGGGTGCCAAACCCCGCCTGCGGATGGCCCGGAGGCCCGACGCCGGCCGCCGCCCGGGGGGTCTGGGCGGCGGACACGGCTAGCCGGCCGAGGGACCGACTGAACTCGGGAACCTGCCAGAAGCCAGAGAATAGTACGGAATTCCCTCGATTTGCCGGCAGAAAATGCCGTTGACGTTTACTCTGCAAGCCCGCTTGGCCAAAGCGAGCATCTTGAGGATGATTCTGACCGCCACCCTGCAACCGGAATGGCGGAAACCCACGTTTCCCGCCATTCCCAGATGGGGACATTGGGAAATTCGATGAAAAAAAGATGGCGCCGACGCCTCGCGAGAGGGGCCGGCGCCGCGCATAAAAAGGAGGGCAGGCCGCGGCCTGCCCTCCAGTCTGCAGAGGTCCGTCGAGGAAACGGGCTCCCCGTACGAAGCCTTGTCCTCAGACGAACGTGATCATGTCATAGGACGCATTGCCCTGGCTGTACGCGTTGATCGCGGCAACCGAGTCATAGGCGCCCAGTGCAGCGAGCGCCTGGATCGGAGCCGAAGCGCCTTCCCAGAAGTCTTCGATCAGCACCGCACCGGCCGAGGTGAAGACATAGACGTCGAGCCCGTCGCCCTGGCCGTCGAAGTCGCCGGTGACGACGCCCATGTCGTTCGCCGGGTCGAAGCCCGCGTCGACATCGAACACCAGCGTGTCACGGTTCGCGAGGTTGAAGTCGCGGCCGTCACCCAGGTTGAACGGAGCACCGATCACGTCGTTGCCAAATCCCGGCGAGTTGTCGGTCGAGTCGAACTTGAACAGGTCCTTGCCTGCGCCGCCCGACATGTGATCGTCGCCTTCGCCACCGGTGATGGTGTCGTTGCCCGATTCACCTTCGAGGTTGTCATCGCCCACGCCACCATTGATGGTGTCGTTGCCGGTGTCGCCGCGAATGGTGTCGTCGCCTTCATCGCCGTTCATGTTGTCGTTGCCGAAGCCACCCGACATATAGTCGTTGCCATCGCCACCGAACATGGTGTCGTTGCCGCCACCCGGGTTGCCCAGGTTTTCGTACAGCGTGTCACCATACATGATGTCGTCACCGTCACCACCGTACATGGTGTCGTTGCCGGCATCGCCAGCGAGTTGGTCATCCCCGTCGTTGCCGCTGACAACATCGTTTCCGGCACCACCATAGATCAGGTCGTTGCCGTCATCGCCCGACAGATTGTCGGCACCGTTGTTGCCCTGGATCAGGTCGTCGTCGTCGCCACCCGAAACAACGTCGTTGCCGTTGCCGCCGGTGATGTTGTCGAAGCCCGAGCCACCCGAGATGACGTCGTTGCCTTCGTCGCCCGACAGGGTATCGTTGTCGTCATTACCTTCGATGACGTCGTCGCCTTCGTCACCGTTGATGATGTCGTCGCCGTTGCCGCCCGAGATGAAGTCGGCATCGGTGTTGGACGGATCGAGCGGATCGAAGAAGGGATCCCCGTTGCCGCGGATCACGTCGTCGCCGTCGTCGCCATACAGGTCGTCGTCGCCACCTTCGCCCCAGATCACGTCGTTGCCGCCGTCACCATGGACCAGGTCGTTGCCGTCGTTGCCGTTCAGCGTGTCATCCTCGGCACCGCCGCCGATGTCGTCGTCGTCGGCGCCGCCCTGGACGAAGTCGAGACCCGCGCCACCACGGATGTAGTCGGCCCCGGCATCGCCGTCGATTTCATCGTCGCCGTCTTCACCGAGCAAGACGTCGTCGCCTTCACCGCCGTCGAGCTGGTCGAAGCCGGTGCCGCCGAGAACAACGTCGTTGCCGTCATCGCCCCAGAGCAGGTCGTCGCCCGTGCCGCCGAGGATGGTGTCGCCGCCGCCCTGGCCAAAGACCTGGTCGTCGCCATCACCGCCCTCGATGTAATCGGCGTGGCCGTTACCCGGATTGTAGCCGCTCTGGTTGTAGGCGAAGTCCGGATCGGCCTTGCGGTTGACACCATTGTCGCCGAAAATGACGTCGTTGCCGTCGCCACCGTACAGCTGGTCGACACCGTTGCTGTTGGTGCCGCCTTCAATATAGTCGTCGCCCGTCCCACCGAGGACCACGTCGGTTTCGGTGCCGCCATAGAGGTTGTCCTGGCCGCTGCCGCCGTCGATATAGTCGTTGCCGGCATTGCCTTCGACGCGGTCATCGCCCGACTGGCCGTAAAGCGTGTCGTTGCCGGCATCGCCACGGATGTAGTCGTTGCCGCCACCGCCGTAGCCGGTGTCGTCACCCGCGCCGCCGAGCAGCGTGTCATTGCCGTCGGCCACACCATTGTCGATGCCGACATATTGGACGTTTCCGGGGCCGATGACGACGAAATCGGCCTGGTCACCGATCAGCGTGTCGTTGCCGGTACCGCCGTCGATACGGTCGTTGCCATAACGACCGATAACAGCGTCATTGCCGGCGTCGCCATAAAGGTCGTTGTCGAGGTTGTTGCCGTAGACGGTGTCGTTGCCGCCGTTGCCACGTGCGTTGTACGGCAGCGTGGCGGTCGAAACGATCGCGTTCAGATCGATGAAGTCGACCGCATTGGTGCCCAGAACCTGACCGCGGGCGGTCGGATTCTTGGCCGCAGTCGGTGCGTTCGAAGGAGTCACAGTTGGCATTTCGCTATCCTCTTCATTGTTGGGTCGCAAAGATGCGGTCTCACCGACTCGGGCGAAATCACACCCCCATGGCCCGATCCAAAGCCGAGCCATGAAGCTTGGATATGGCGGGGGCGGAGGGGGGCATATTCCTGCTTGGGGACATGGCCGAAGATTTTCCGAACTGCTTCATTTTGGGGCAGTTCTTGTGGCTGAACTGTCACGGGCACAGCACGCTCCGCGCCGTCCCGAAGGGCGGCCCGCCGCGCTGTTTCGACGCGATCCGGTACTATTTGACGCGGCGTCCGAGTGCGGATGCCGACGGCCTGCCGCCAAGCGACGCGGCCGGCGTCGCCGCCTCGCCGCCAGAAGATGGAACAGCGGGCGCCGACGCGACGGGCGCACTGCCAAGCGTCGACTGTCCAGGCCGCACAGGAGTGGCGGAGGCCTTGGCGGACGCGTCCCCGCTGGCGATGCTTTCGCCCGCAGCCGGACGCCCCAGCCCCGATGCGCCCGGCCGCGACACGGTGCCCGCCGCGCCAGCCGTGCAGCACCGCCCCTCGAGGATCGCATCGCCGTCGAGCCGGCCGATCGCCGCCAGCAACCCTGCGCGCGCGACGAATTCGTTCCGGTTGGCGCGTTCGAGCGTCACCCGCGCGGTCAGCAACTCGTTCTGCGCATCGAGCACGTCGGTGAGCGTCCGGTTGCCGCCGAGCGCCTCCTTCTTTAGGCCCTCGGCCGCTTGTTCGATCGCGGCGACCGCGGCGGTTGCGGTGACGATCGTGCTCTTCGCCGACTGCCACCGCGTCCAATAGCTCGCCACTTCCTCCGCGGCCGCACGGGTCGCGATGTCGGTCTGCGACAGGCGCTGGTCGCGGACAGCGCGTGCGCGGCCGATTTCGGCATGGTCGCGCGGCACGAAGATCGGCACCCGAACCTCGAGTCCGCCATAGAGCGAGGAGCGATCGTCGGGCAGCTTGCCGGTGAACAGGTTCGCGACCCCGCCGGCCAAGTACTCATAGCCGCCGACCGCGTCGACCTGCGGAAACAGCGCTCCCGCCGCGAACTGGACGCCGGCCTTTCCGGCCTCCGCATTAAGTCGGGCGGCGCGCAGTCGCGGCGCGTTCTCGAGCGCGATCTTCTGGGCCGAGGCAAGCGAGTCGGGCACGGGCGCGAGCGCCGGAAGCGCCGGAAGCGTCGTCGCCGACTGCCCGCTCACGGTCCGGAACTCATAGCCGTTCACGTTGAGCTCCTCGGTCGCGGCGAGGACGCCGGCCTGCGCCGTTGCGAGCCGGGCCTTCGCCAGCTCTTCATCGGTACGCGTCGCCTCTCCGAATTCCAGCTTGCGCGACGTCGCGCGCAGCTGCTCGCCGATCGCGTCGCTTTGCTGCTGCGAATATTCGAGCACCTTGCGCTGGAGATGGACGTCGGCGGCGGAGGTGAGCAGGTCGAGCAGCGTGTCCGATATGGTCGCATCGAGCCCGGCTTCGGCCGCCGCCATCTCGGCGGTCGCGATCTGCACCGAATTATAGGTGCGATTGCCGTCGTAGAAGCGCAGGCGCGCCTCGATCGCGCCGTTGGCCGACGTATATTTCGAATCGCCGCGGCCGCCATTCTTGACGTCGATCTCGCGCCGCTGGACGGTTCCGTTCGCCTCGACCGTCGGAAAGTAGCCCGCTTCTGCGGTGGCGAGTCGCGCCTTGGTGATTCGCACCTGCTGACGCTGCGCTTCGATGTCGGGATTGGTTTCGATGACAGTCTTGGCGAGCGAGGCCATCGTGCTCGATGGTGCGCGTCCCGGTGCCGGGGCCTGGGCCAGCAAAAGCGCGGGAATCGCCGCAATCGCGAGTGCGCCGGACGCGCATAGCAGGCGCGCGCTTTTGGTCGATGGTCCCTGCATTTGCCCCCTCCTGAGACATCGTCGATGCGAGCGGCGACCCCGGCTATCTCGATGGCGTGAGGATAGGCCGCGGCGGAAGGGCGGGAAACTACCCATACGGATATGTCCGAGTGGGTAATAGACTCGATCCGCCGAATCGAAATAGACAAACCCCGCTTCCTGCAGCCGTCACGGCAGGAGCGCTGTCGGCGGGTGTCCGTCCACCGACAGCCGCTGAGTAAGATGCCCAAGGCATACCGGCAAGGCGCGCGGTCCCATCCGTACGGGGCCGGCGTGCCGGACAATATGGTCGCGCGTGCATGTCCTGTTGCGGGATTTTCAACCCCCGCTCCGGGTCCAATGTCTCATGGGGGGCCATAATGTCTTCGGATGCCGAACTTTCGACTCTCTATGCCGATGCAGGCGGCGACGCTTTCCATTCCTGCGATCTCCCGTTCGAACCCGACCATGGAGAGACGATCTCGGGGCTCCGGCATGGCGTCGACGCGATGGCGAACACGCGCAAGGTCTGGCACGACTTCCTCGGCCAGTTCGACATCGGCTCGGCGATCCTGACGGTCACGCTTTCGGGCAGCGGCGCACAGCGGCACGCCTATCTGCTCGGCTTCGACCATGTCCGCGACGACGCCGATGCGACGCAGCGGCTCCTCGCTATGATGGACGACCTCTGGTCGCGCATCGGCGAGCAGCCCGTCCACCATTTCCAGATCGCGGGAACCGGCTTCGGCGCCGAACTCGGTGCGCACGGCGACCCGGCGACGGGGCTCTACGACTGCGGCGTCGCGCTCCAGATGAAGCGCGGCGGCGCCTGTATCCACGCGCTGTTTTTCCGGCAGGGCGGATCGGCCCGCTTCAGCGACCGCGACATCGCCTCGCTGCAGATGGTCGCGCCATTGCTCGCCGATTCGGCGACGCATGCTGCGCAGCTCGCACGCCAGTCGCAGCGGTCGGCGATGCTCGAAGGGATGTTCGACCGCGTCTCGCTGGCGATGGCGCTGCTCTCGGCCGACGGACGCCCGCTGTTCATCAACAGCGCCGCGACCGCGCTTCTCGGCCAGCGCAAATGGCTGATCCGGGCCGCCGACGGCGCGATCGTCGCCGCGAACCCGCAGCAGGCGAAGGAATTGCGCGAAAGCATCCGCCGCGCCGCGACCGCGTCGCAGCCGGTCGAGGATGTGTTCCGGCTCGATTGCAGCAACGGCGACTGGCGCCTCGCCTATGTCGTTTCGGCGAAATCGCGGTCGGGCGACGTCACCGCGCGCTGCGCGATGCTGATCCTGATGGGCCCGGGCAAGGTCGACGCACCGACGTCGCTGCTCGAGGCGCTGGGGCTGCTGCCGTCCGAACAGCGTTTCCTCGGCCAGTTCCTGAAATCGAGCAGCCTCGGCAACGCCGCCGAAGGGTGCGGGCTGTCGGAAGAGACCGCGCGCACCTACTTGAAGCGCGTCCGCGCCAAGCTGGGCGTGCATCGCCAGATGGAGCTTGCGGGTCTGATCTCGGGGCTCGTCCTGCCTCTTCACGCGGGCGACGGCCCGGCGCTCCGGGACTTCTGACATGGCCTTCAATGCCCTGACCGCCGCGTTCGGCCGCGAACGCTCCGGCAACCTGTTGACCGACAGCCTGCTTCCGCAGCGCGCGATCGCCGGCAAGCTCATCTTCTTCTCGATGATCACCAACCTGGCGGCGCTCGCCATGTCGTTGTTCATGATGCAGATTTTCGATCGCGTGCTGTCGAGCCAGAGCAAGGATACCCTGTTCTTCCTCGTCCTCGCGGTGACGATGGTGATCGGGCTCGGTTCGATGCTCGACGGCATCCGCCAGCAGGTCGCGAACAGGGTCGGAACCTGGCTCGCGCAGCGGCTCGGCCCATCGCTCCTCGTCCGCTCGCTCGAACAGCGGCTGATCGCGCCGAACACGCGGCTCGAGGCGCTCCGCGAACTGGCGCAGGTCAAGAATTTCATCTCGACCCCGACGGTCTTCAGCGTCGTCGATATGCTGTGGGTGCCGCTCTACCTGTTCATCGTCTTTTTGCTGCACCCGCTTTTCGGCCTGATCTCGGCGGTGGGCGCGATCACGCTGTTCGGGCTGACCTGGTACAACGAGCGCATGACCCGAAACGCGATCAGCGAGGCGCAGGCGCTTGGCGCGCGCAACATGCAATATGCCGAATCGCTCGTCCGCAACAGCGAAGCGATCGACGCCATGGGGATGGCCGACGACACCGTCGCCCACTGGGCGCACCGCTATCATGAAGAGACCAATTCGGTCGATCGCACCCAATTCCAGTCGAGCAAGATCCTCGCCTGGATGAAGTTCATCCGCAATTTCGTGCAGATCGCGCTGCTCGCCACCGGCGCGCTGCTCGTCCTCGACCAGCAGATCACCGGCGGCGCGATGATCGCCGGCTCGATCCTCATCGCACGCCTGCTCGCGCCGATCGAAGCCGCGATGAGCTATTGGAAGCAGTTCGTGCTCGCGCGCGAAAGCCTGCGCCGCCTGTCGCGCTTTTGCGACCTGCCGCGCCCGCGCCCCTCGCAAATGTCGCTTCCCAAGCCGACCGGGGCGATGGCGGTCGAACGGCTGAGCTATGCCGCGCCGGGGATGAAGGGCGCGATCCTCAAGAATGTCAGCTTCGCGATCGATGCGGGCACCGCGCTGGCGATCGTCGGTCCGTCGGCGTCGGGCAAGACGACGCTGTCGCGGCTGCTCGTCGGGGTCCTCAAGCCGAGCGCGGGGCATGTCCGCCTCGACGGGGCCGACACGTTCGACTGGATGCGCAGCGACTTCGGTCCGAACGTCGGCTACCTCCCGCAGGACGTCGAGCTGCTGCCTGGAAGCATCCGCCAGAACATCGGCCGCTTCCGTCCCGGCGCGAGTGACGCCGACGTGATCGCGGCAGCGAAGCTCGCCGATTGCCACGACATGATCCTGCAACTCGATGGCGGCTATGACTGCGTGCTGACCGACGGCGGCTACCAGCTTTCGGGCGGCCAGCGCCAGCGCGTCGGCCTGGCCCGCGCGCTGTTCGGCATGCCGCCGCTCGTCGTGCTCGACGAACCCAACGCCAGCCTCGACGCGCGCGGCGACGCGGCGCTGCTCGGCACGATCAAGAAACTGAAGGCGATGAACGTGACGACGATCATCGTCTCGCACCGATCGAACCTGCTCGAGCTTGCCGACAAGATCCTGCTGATGATCGACGGGCAGGCCGCGAAATTCGGCGACGCGCGCACCGTCGTCGAGGAAATGGCCGGGAAGCGGCGGGTGATCCAGCCGGGCGGCGCACCGGGCGGTCCGAAGGCGCCGCCGGCGATGGCAAACGAAAAGGGGATGGGGGCGTGAACATTCCGGTACGTCTCGAGGCCGGCAGCGAGGCCGGACCGCTCGCCCTCCCTGCACCGGCGGCGGATTTCAGCGCGCCGAAGGTCGGGCGGTCGATGCGCCTTGCGATGATCGCGATCGGGCTGTTCGTCGCCGCCTTCGGCATCTGGAGCTGGGCGGCACCGCTCAACAGCGCCGCCATCGCCTCGGGCTTCCTCGAAGCGGCGGGCGGCGGGCGCCGCACCGTGCAGCATCTGGAAGGCGGCATCGTCAGCAAATTCCTGGTCGTCGAGGGGCAGCAGGTCCGCGCCGGCCAGCCGCTGGTGCTGCTCGACGCGACGCAGAACGACGCGTCCGACGCCGCGCTGCGTTCGGGCTACTACGGCCTCCTCGCGCAGGACGCGCGGCTTACCGCCGAACGGCTGCGGCTCGACCGGATCAGTTACCCGGCCGAACTGCTCGCGGCCGCAAGCGATCCCGAGGTCAAGGAAATCATTGCGGCGTCGAACGCCGAATTCATTTCGCGCCGCCGCGGGCTGGCCGAGCAGTCGGCCATCCTGTCGCAGCGGATCAGCCAGGCGAACGCCGACATTCGCAGTTCGGGCGCGCAGATCGTGGCGCTTGGCGACCAGGCCAAATTGCTCGAAGAAGAGGAAATGGGCGTGAACATGCTCGTCGACGAAGGGCTGGAGCGCAAATCGCGCCTGCTCGCGCTGCAACGCCAGAAATCGGCGGTTGCCGGCGAACGCGGCAAACTGACCAACAATATGGACCGGCTGCGCGATGCTATCGGCGAAACGCAGGCGCAGATGACGTCGCTGCGCGGGCAGATGGTACTCGACGCGGCGCAGCAGCAGCGCGAGGTTCAGCTCAAGATCGCCGAGGCGCGAGAGCAGCTCAAGGTCAGCACCGACGTCCGCAGCCGCAAGCAGATCCTCGCCCCGATCGACGGACGGGTGGCGAACCTGCGGCTGATCACGCCAGGCGGCGTGCTGGGATCGGGGCAACCGATCCTCGACATCGTTCCATCGTCGGAAAAAATCGTCGTCTCGGCGCGGCTGCGCCCGACCGACATCGACATGGTTCATTCGGGGCTGAAGGCCGAGGTCCGGCTGACCCCCTATAAGGCGCGGGTTATCCCGAACCTGATCGGCACGGTGCGCGAGGTGAGCCCCGATGCGATCTACGACCAGGACGCGCACCAGCTATATTACAAGGTGATCGTCGAAATCTCTCCCGAGCAGCTTAAACGCTATCCCGACGTGCGGCTCATGTCGGGGATGCCTGCCGAAGTCTTCATCGATCTCGGGTCCAGTTCGCTGCTGCAATATCTCTTCCAGCCGATGATCGACAGCTTCAACCGATCGTTCCGGGAATCATGACCGGGGCGGCGGCAGCGGCCGGTGACTAGCCGGCCGCGAGAGGGGGGAAAAACAGTTGTGCGGTTACGGAATACTGTTCCGGGGCGTCGGCTACGCCGTGCAGGGGACTGCACTGGGAGTCGCGGCCGCGATCGGGATCGGCGATTCCGCACCGCTGGACCCGCCGCCGCGGTTCACGCCCGACCTTCCGCGTCCGTCGCCGGCGATCGATCGGCCTTCTGTCGATCCGCCCGATATCGGTGGGCTGGACGCGATTGCGCTATCGGCGACACCGACGCGCGTCGGCGCCTTCCTTTTCGAACCGGTCGGCGACCTGCAGCCGCCGCATCGCTGGCGTACTTCGGCCCCGGCCAGCCCGTCGGCGGATGCCCCGGCCGCGATAGCACCGGCGCCCGAATCCTTGGTCGACGCCTCGCGTCACGCCGCCCCGGCCTTGGTAGCACGCGATCTGCCGCTGCCTCCGGCCCCGGCCGCCACTTCCCCCGAACTCCCTGCCACGGCTTTTCTCCCCGCTGCTCTCCCTCTTCCCGCCGACATCGTCCTTGCCGCTCCGGCGGCGGCGGACAGCGTGCCTCCGGGCGCGGTGCCACCGGCCGATGCCCCCTTTGCAGCCGAACAGGAAGCGCACGCCATGGACGCGGGATTTCCGGCTTTTGACGCCGATATATCCGCCGTGTCCTGGCTCGGAGATCAGGGGGCACAGCGACAGGCGCTCGCCGCGCCACCCGACCTGGAGCGGCCCGGCGGCGAAGCCTGCCCTGAAACAGCCTGCGGGCCCGACGGCGGCCATGGCCCAAGCTCGCTGACCCCCGACAGCGCGGGCGGCGTCTCCCCGATGCATGCGCCGCTTCTCGATCTGCCGGCGGGGCATGGCGAGGGGGGCGTGACGCTCGCCGCCGCAGCGCCGCGGCCCGAGGCGTCCGAACTCGGTCAAAGCGCCCCTGCCGCCGACGCGCCGCCGCCCGAAATCGGCCCCGAGGGCAGCACGGTAGAAGGCGAGGCACAGGCCAAGGAAGTCGACCTGCTGAGCCCCGAACCGCTACCGCGTGGCGGGCTGGCGCTGTCGGGCGGCTATTCGTCGATCGAGGGGCCGGTCGGATCGATCAAGCTGTCGCGCACCAATATCAGCGGCCCCGGCCGCGACATCACCGCGCTGTTCCGCTATTCGGACATCCAGACACAGGCCGAGGTCGGTTATTCCGATGCCAATTTCATGGGCAGCCGCTTCGCCTTCGCGCCGACCCTGTTCTGGTCGCGCTCGTCGGCGATCGGTTTCGGCAGCGACAAGCAATCCTCCGAATTCCGGCAGGATGCGCGCGGCGCCAATATATTGATCGGCAAGGCGATCAAGGGCGGCTTTCGCGCGACCGCCAACTATCGATTCGCGAAAGAGAATTTCCGCATCAAGGACCAGGATACCGTCTGCGATCCGGCGCTGCTCGGCGGCGCTTTCTGCAACGCGCTCGGCCGCTCGCGCAGCTCGATCCTCAGCCTCGCGCTCAGCCTCGACCGGCGCAACAGCGCGGTCGACCCGACGCGCGGTTTCCAGGTCCGCATCGTACAGGATTTCGCCGGTCCGGGCGGCACATCGCGCTATGCCAAATGGCGCATTGGCGGCACCGCCTACGCGGGTTTGGGCAGCGACCTCGTCCTCTCGCTCGGGGTCGAGGGCGGGTTCCTGACCTCGCTGGGCGGGCGCGAGGTGCCGCTGTTCGACCGCTTCTACATCGGCGGCAACGCGATGCGCGGATTCGATCTGCGCGGCCTCGGGCCCAAGGTCGTGCCGACCGCCGCGGCGCCGGGCGAAACCACCGCGATCGGCGGCCGCGCCTATTATGTCGCGCGTTTCGAGGTGTCGGTCCGGCCGGGCGCGGGGACGAACCGCTTCGGAATCACCCCCAGCCTGTTCGTCGACGCGGGATCGGTGTTCGGCGCGCGCAAGTCCGACCTCGCGCCCGGCGAGGTGCTGATCGGCAATTCGGCGAAGCCGCGCGTTGCGGTCGGCATCGGCGTGGCGCTCAACACGCCGGGCGGCAAATTCCGGATCAATTTCGCCGAGCCGGTCGTGCGGCAGGACGGCGAGCGCTCGAAGCGCTTCTCGATTTCCTTCGGCACGGCTTTTTAGCGTCGGGACGGCCAAGGGGGCAGCTATTCGCGCAGAGCGAAGGCGTTGCACCCGGCCACCGGTATCACTAGCAAGGCGACCGCAACGGAGAGGAGACCGGGATGCCCACCGCCAAACTTGCCGCCATGCTGCTGCTGACGCTGCAGGCCGGATCGCCGCCCGGCGCCGACCTTCGACACCGTCGCGCCGACCCTGCCCGAACTGAAACACCCCGCGGTGCTGATCGTCAGCAAGACCAACGGCTATCGCCACGACAGCATCGCCCAGGCGGTGCCCGCGATCGAAAAACTGGTGAAGGCGCGCGGCTGGAGCAGCTTCGCGACCGAGAACGCCGCGGTGTTCAATCCCGAGAGCCTTGCGAAGTTCGACGTTATCGTCTTCGCCAACGCCAGCGGCGACATCTATACCCCCGAGCAGCGCGCCGCCTTTCGGGCGTTCATCGCGCGCGGCGGCGGTTTCGTCGGCCTCCACAGCGCAGGCGACGGCAGCCACCCCGACTGGTTCGTCCGGATGCGCGGCAACGGCAATTTCATCGGCCACCCAAGCGGCGCCGACCAGTTCCAGACGGCGTGGCTGAGCGTCAAGGGGCGCGGCCATCCCGCGACCTGGCACCTGCCCGAACGCTGGCGCTGGACCGACGAATATTACAGCTGGGACGCCCCGCCCGCCGCCGACGCGCATGTCGTGGCATGGCTCGACGAGGGCACGCTGCGGCTCGAGCAGAAGCTGCGGATGGGTGATGGTCATGCGCTGATCTGGTGGCGCTGCGAGGGCCGCGCGCGAATCTTCTACTCGGCGCTCGGCCACCGCGCCGAGGCATGGCGCGACCCGACGCACCTGCAGATGGTGAACGGCGCGATCGGCTGGGCGGCGCGCAAGGAAGGAACGGGCTGCAGCTAGGCTACGACCTCCGCCGTCGCCGCGCGCTCGATAACCCGGCGCCAGCCGGGTTCGGGGGTCAGCAGAAAGATCTCGCGCAGCGCCGCCTCGATCGCATCGGCCGACAGGTAGCGTTGATCGATGCCACCGTCCGCACGGCGGATCGTCAGCCGGTTGTCGCGCAGGCCGTACCGGGCCTCGTCCGTCGTCCGAGCCGCGATAAGCTGGTGGCGGAAGTGCGAGGCGGGATGCTGCGATGTGTACCAGTTGCCGACCTCGTAATCGATCGCGGGCGCCGGCGCATCTTCGAGGTCGTACAGCACGCGCCACTCGCCCGCGACTGCGGCCTCGACGCGGTGGCCGCCTCCGCGCGGCGTGAGGCGATAGGTTTCGTGCCGTGTCGGCTGCGCCGCGCCGGGCTGGTCCATTGCGAGCGGCTGCGGCGGTACCGTCGCGCCGAAACCGACGTCGACCAGCCAGGGCCGTCCGCCGAGCCGGACGCGGATGGTCATGTGGGTGCGCGGCGTCGCCGGAGCGTCGTCGGGCAGCATCCAGCGCACGCGCCCGATCAGCCCCTCGGCGTCGAAACCCAGTTCGGAGAGGACGCGAAGGAACAGCGCATTCTGCTCGAAGCAATAGCCGCCGCGCCCACGGTCGACCAGCTTTGCCTCGATCGCTTCCGGGGCAATATCGACCCCCGCGCCGGTGAGCGCGTCGAAGGATTCGAACGGAATCGCGGCCTGGTGCGCCGCCTGCAGCAGTGCGAGCCCCTCCAGCGTCGGCGCAGGCCGGCTGGCGAGCCCGATGCGTGCCAGATAGCGCGACAGGAAGGATGGCCGTCCCGCACGGTCTTCGGGGCGATCGTCGGCCGAAAGCGGCGGCTGGCTGTGGTGCAACATCGGCAAAGGCTCCTCGAAACGAATCATCTGCCGACGCTTATGAAAGCTCAACCAAAGTTGAGATCAAGACAAAGAGGACAAGTCCTAAAATCACCTAATCCGTCATTATATGAGGGGCTTACTCATTGCCATCGCGCATCGGCTGGGGCACAATATGCCCTACAACATAATCGTCAGGAGACCCCATGACCGCCCTACGCTTTGCCGCTGCGTTCGCCCCCGTTGCCCTGCTGTTCACCGCCACGCCCGCGAAGGCCGCGACCTGCGAGGAAGCCTTTGTGAAAAAGGGCAATGCAATCACCGGGCTCCGATTCACGGCCGCGGTAACCGTCGCCGACCTGCCGCCCGCGGTCGCGATCGGCCAGATGCGCGGGATCGCTGCGGGCAAGGGCTATGACATCATGGCCGATGAGGCCGAGTTCGGGTCGATGCTTATCGAACAGCCGATGACCGGCGGCGCGCGCGCCTTTCCAATCCAGATCACCGCCACGCAGACCGGCGGTGTCGGCATGGTCGTGATGGAGGCCAAGCTGCGCGCCGGCCAGTCGACGAAGACCGAGCTTGCGATGGCCGAAATGTGCGGCATGCTGAACGCGATCAAGGGCGGCAAGGCGGGTGCAGCCGCCGCGAAGAAGGGCGCGACCGCGACGACCGTCGCCGCCGCCCCGGTCAAGATCAGCGCGCTCGGCCTGTCGCAGCAGGTGTCGAAGGACACCGAGCGCAACGCCGCGGGCGTGCTGACGCGGTACAAGGGCAAGCAATTCACCGTCGACGGCACCGTCGCCTATGTCACCAAGGACGGCAATGCCTTTCGCATCGGCTACAAAGTTCCAGACCCCTGGGATCAGGCGATCCGCCTGCCCAACCAGGCGCCGTTCAAGACCGACATCGTCTGCTATATGGCACCGGGTCAGGCCGCCTATTCGCTCCAGCTCAAGCCCGACAAGGCGATCAAGCTGACGGGTACAGTCGAAGATTTCGACGAGTATAAGCATGTCCTCTGGCTCAAGGATTGCCGACCGGCGCAATAGCCGGCCGAAGGGGCGTTCGATGCCGATCTCCCCGCGGTGGCGCAGGGCGATGCTTCGCGCTGATCCCTACTTACGCCTTGGTGCGTGCAGGCTTCGCAAGATTCGCTTCAACCGCTCCGCGAACAAGCGCCCTGAACGCCGCGGCATCGACCCCGTCGCCTTCGAACAGATCGATCGCGCGGCGGACATTGCCGTCGAGGCTCGAATTGAACAGGCGCGCCGGATCGTCGATCGCCGCCCCCTTGGCGAAGGTCAGCTTGACCTTGTCCTTGTAGGTTTCGCCGGTGCACAGCACCCCCGCATGCTCCCATGTCGGCACCCCGCCGGGATTGGTCGGCTTGCGCCACTTGACCGTTTCGACGACGTCGGGATCGACCTCGCGGATCAGCGCGCGGAGCTTCGCCAGCGTCGCACTGCGCCAGTCGCCGAGCGACGCGATCTTGGCATCGATCAGCGCCGAGGGATCTTCGTCAGACACCCAAATCTCTCCTCACATCTGCTCGCCCGACAGCAATGCCACCTTTTCCGTCATCGCCTCGGCCCGATAGCGTCCGAGCCGACGATGACATGGCGGGCGCAACGATGCTAGGCTGCGATTAGCGCACCGCCGTGTCCGCTCTCGGAAATTCGTGTTTCAGGGGGGAAAGCCATGACCATCCGCCGTTTGACGATATGCCTGCCCGCCGTGGCGCTGATGCTGGGCGCCTGCGGCGAAAAGGCCAAGGAGACCCCCGCCGGCGCCGCCACGACGACAGCTCCGGCCGCGGAGGGAACACCCCCCGCACCCGCCGCCGCGGCAAAGCCGGCCGAAGCGCCCTCGCCGCTGCCACCGACGGCCGGGTCGAAGCTCGCCTCTTATGTGGGCAAATATCCGTTCGACAAGGTCGACGGCGTCGCCTGGAACGACCATGCGCTCGTCAAGGCGGGCATCGCCGCGAGCGTCAGGGACAAGGCCGCGCTGAAAGCAATCACGACGCTCGAAGGTCCCTCGGGCCCGATCGAGATGCGCGGCGACAAGGTCATGTCGTGGGCGTGCGAGGCGCATAATTGCGGCGCCCACCAATGGGCGGTGCTGGTCGACCCGCGCACCGGCGCGACCGACGTCTGCTATTATGACGAGGAAGCCGACGCCGCGAAATCGCGCTGGTTCCTGTCGACCGGCAAGGAAGAAAAACGCGACGGTAACTGCCAGTAGCGCGCGGTTCCTCGGGATGATTCGACTCGCGCGCCGATTGAGAACATAATAGGAACATTATCCGATTCGGAGGAAGACCGATGACGCCGATGTTCTGCTATTTTCTGGGCTTTCAGGTTCCGGCCGACCGTGTCGGCTGGCTGGCGCGCCAATTGCCGCCCGTTTCGGGCGATCTGTTCGCGGGGCTGAAACCGCAGAATTACCATGTGACGCTTTGTACGATCGAAGAGGCGTCAGCCCCGCACCCGTTTCTGCGGCAACGGGTCGCGAAGGCGTTCGCAGCGGGATTGCCCGGCGCAGCCTGCATCCCGTTCGGCCGGATAGTCAGCAAGGGCGCGGGCGCCGAACTCGTCACCGCCGGGAGCGTCGCCGCCATTCGCCAACTCTATGAGGCGATCGTTGCGCTTCTCGCGCCGCATGGGATCGAACCCCTGTATCGCCAGTCGGGCCTCCGCCCGCACGTGACGCTGGGCTATGGCAGGCATCCTTTCGATCCGGTGCCGGTCATGTGGAACTGGATCCCGCGCGATCTCGCCCTGATCGAAAGTCACGTCGGACACGGCCGCCACCGCGTCCTCCAAAGCTGGCGGCTGCTTGCTCCGGCGCAGGGCGCGTTCGACTTCATGGCCGACGAACTGCCGTCGCCGCTTCGCCGCGCGGCTTAGCCTTCCAGACTATGTTCGAGCGTGATCTCGCAGTTGAGCAGCTTCGACACCGGGCAATTCTTCTCGGCCTCCGCGGCGATCGCGGCGAACTCCTCGGCCGAAATCCCCGGCACCTTGCCCGTCAGCGTCAGCGCCGACTTGGTAATGGTGAAACCCCCATCCTGCTGCTCGAGCGTCACCGCCGCGCCAGTTTCGAGCGTGTCGCCCGAATAGCCCGCGCGCGCCAGCCCGAAGGACAGCGCCATGGTAAAGCAGGCGGCATGCGCCGCTGCGATCAGTTCCTCGGGATTCGTCCCGGGCTGACCTTCGAAGCGCGTCCCGAAGCCATAGGGCTGTGCATTCAGCACCCCCGATTTGGTCGTGATCGATCCCTTGCCTTCCTTGCCGAAGCCTTCGTAGCGGGCAGATGCGCGGTTGACGGTCATGTTGGTCTCCTTCGGTTGGGTCGGCAGGACTCGATGATGATCGGGGAGCGATCAGGCCGAAAGCAGCTTACGCCCTGACCCCAGTCGCTTCCACGCCTTTTCATGGAAGAAGAATGCGACGGCATTGATACAGGGCTCGATGATCGCGATCCCGCCGGCGAGCGTCGCCGAACCCGTCATCACATAGGCGACACTGAACCCGATGCTCAGGTGGATCGACAAATAGGTGAAGGTCTTGATCAGGTCGGTCGGCATCGTCCGTCTCCAGTAACTGCGAACACCAAGAATTTAAGAATGATTCGCAATAACGGCCAGCGATGGCTTTCGGTCAGTCTGATCGATTTTTGCGTTCGACCCCCGCGCGATCGAGCTCGGGGCCGAGCCGGCCGGTCAACCAGAGCCCCCACATCCGGAAATCGGCGGCGAGGCTCCACAGCGGATAGGTGAAGGTCGCCGGCCGGTTCTTCTCGACCCCGAAATGCGCGACCCACGCGAAGAAATAGCCCGCGACCGGCAAAGCGACGAGCCAGCCCCAGCGCGCCGTCAGCAGCGCCGCCGCCGCGATCAGCACGACAAGGCTGGTCCCGACATAGTGGAGCGCCCGCGTCCGCGGCTTGCTATGCTCGCGCAGGTAAAAGGGCCAGAATTCGGCGAAGTTCGTGTAGAGCCGTGACATGGCGCCGAGGATGCGCTGCGGATGGCGGCTGGTCAAACGAAAGACACCCTGCCGTCGCAGCGCCAAATATTTCGGCATTCTGTGACAATGTGATAGGGTCGCGCGCGGGTCGGACAGGGGAGGCGGTCATGAAGAAATCGGTTCGCGCGCTCATAGGGCTGGTCCTGCTCGACGCGATCATCATCGGCGGCGCCTGGTGGATGATCGGGCAGACGCAAAGCGGTGCCTGGAATTCGAACGACCCGGCCGAATCGATCCGGCTGGTCACGACCTCCGCAGGCGCGATGGTCGGCATCGTCACCGTCGTGTTGCTGCTGGCCTTCTTCCGTCATCGCAGCGCCGGCAACTGAACGAAGCCGCCCGACCGTCACCCTTCGGGAGGTCGGGCGGCGCCGGCGGTTCCGCCCGGTCCCCCTTCGGATAAACCGCCGCCAACCTGTGCGGGGAAATTGTGCCCTCCCGCCGGGGTCCTGCGTGGCGGGAGGGCTGGCCCCGTGCCGGCGTACGGGCCAGCACGGAACGGGAGGCTTATTAGCGCGCCGCCTCGCGGACCTTCTGCACCGCGGGAAGGAGAAGGCCGATCAGGATCTGGATCGGGCCGCTGCTGATCGTCATGCTGCCCTGCGCGGGCTGCGCCGACTGCGCCATCGCGGGGGTCGCCGACAGCGCGATCGTCAGGGCCATCACGGGGGCGATCATCTTCCGGGTCATCGTCTCTTCCTCTCGATCTGTCCGCCGGGGGGCGGTTGATGTTTCGATGAAGAGCTTTTGCCGCATGACGTCACATCTCGCGGTGATCGCGGTCACTCGCGCGAAGAAAAATGACAAGAGACTGAAAAGAAAGCGAAGAAACTTATCCTGCTCGTTTCAGCCGCACCAAAGCCG
The DNA here is from genome assembly GCF_001468395.1 of Sphingopyxis sp. H073. Lineage (GTDB taxonomy): Bacteria > Pseudomonadota > Alphaproteobacteria > Sphingomonadales > Sphingomonadaceae > Sphingopyxis. The sequence goes on from NZ_LNSG01000008.1 coordinate 72,605, forward strand.
TGTCGAGCGCCTGCAGGAATTGCGACCGGTCGGCCTTGGAGAAGGGCGGCGGCCCGCCGAGTCCTTCGCCCATGCCGGCGCGCAGGTCGGCCATGATCGCGCGCGTCGCGATCGCGGGGCCGATCGATGCGGCCGTAAATGGCTTGCCGGTCGGCGCGAGCACCGTCGCCCCGGCCTTCAGCGCGCGATCGGCCAGCAATATGTCCGCAGTGATCACGACGCTCGTCGCACTGGCAGCCTCGGCAATCCAGTCGTCGGCGGCGTCGAACCCGTCCGAGACGACCACGCGCTCGATCAATGGATGGTCTGGCACGCGCAGCCGGCTGCTGCTGACAATCTTCACCGCCACTTCGTGCCGCCACGCGACCTTGTAGATCTCGTCCTTTACCGGACAGGCATCGGCATCGACGAGGATCTGGACGGTCACGGGCATCTATGGACGAAGGCAGCCGACCTCGACGCCCTTCCAGAAGGCGATGCGGCCCGCGATCGCCGCCGCCGCTTCCTTGGGTTCCGGATAATACCAGGCCGCGTCTTCGTTCACCCGCCCGTCGACCGTGACATGATGATAATGCGCGACGCCCTTCCACGGGCAAAAGCTTGTCGTCGCGCTGTCCGACAACAGCGCCGCATCGACCGCGGCGCGCGGAAAATAGGAATTGCCCTCGACGACGACGATGTCGTCGCTGTCGGCGATCACCGCACCGTTCCACACGGCCTTCACCATGACGGCCTCATGTTTTCCACCGCGGCATGCGCGGTCATTTCTTCATATTGTCGAGCCCGGCGACAACGCCCGGCTTGGTCGACGGATTGCTCGCGTTCGGCTTCTTGGGCTTTTCGGCCTTTGGTTTGCGGGCTTCGCGGCTCGATTTCTTCTGGCCTTTGGCCATGGTAAATACCTTTGCGTCGGCGGGCATGAACACCCGTCGCCGGACAGCCTAGGCGCTTTGCACGCCCGCGTCGCCCTATTCCGGCAATCATCCGTGCAGCCCGTCCCAGAGCAGCTTCGCGCCGAGGAAGACCATCAAGAGATAGATGAGGACATAGAAACGTTCGGGATTCATCCGCTTCATCCAGCGCACCGTCAGCAGGGTCGAGACGATCGCGAGCGGCATCAGCAGCAGCGCCGCGACGATTACCTCGTGCGGAAAGGCGCCGAGCGCGAGATAGGCGGGCACCTTCATCCAGTTGACGATCGCAAACAGGATCGCGCTGGTGCCGATGAAGGTCAGGTGCGGCAGCTTGCGCGGCGTCACCCACATCTGGAACGGCGGTCCGCCGGCGTGCGCGATCTGGCTCGTCAGCCCCATAATCCCGCCGAAGATCGTCCCGACCCAGCCGGGCGAGGTCGACGCCGCGACGACGCGTCCGCCGCGCTCGACCCACAGGCGATAGACGCCGAACGCCAGCGTGATCGCGCCCAGCGCCATCATCAACTGCGCCTCGTTGACCCGCTCGGCATAGAACCAGCCCGCCGCGACACCGACCGCCGCGCCGGGCAGCATCCAGCCGATGATCCAGCCGTCCCATGTGTGACGAAAAGCCCAGACGCTGATTACGTCCTGCACGATCAGGATCGGCAGCAGCACCGCCGCGGCGGTCGCGGGCGGCAGGACGAGCGCCGCGAGCGGGGTTGCAAGTGCGCCGACTCCGGCCAGCCCGCCCTTCGCCATGCCGACGAGGATCACCGCCGCGACGAGCACCGCGAGCGTTACCGGGTCGGCCAACAGGCTCATGCGGCGGGCGCCTCCGGATTGTCGGGCAGGCGCCAGTCGATCAACCCGCGCCCGTGCGCCTCGAGGAACGCGTTCGCCTGGCTGAAGGGCTTCGACCCGAAAAAGCCGTTATGCGCCGACAGCGGCGACGGGTGCGGCGCGCGCAGGATCAGGTGCGGACTTCCCGCGCCCAGCCCCGGCACATTCGCCGCCTTGCGCTGCGCATGGCTGCCCCACAGGATGAACACTTTCGGCGCCGGATCGGCCGCGACCGCGGCAACTGCGGCGTCGGTGAATTTCTCCCACCCCTTGCCTTGGTGCGACGCCGCCATTCCGGCTTCGACCGTCAGGCAATTGTTGAGCAGCAGCACGCCTTGTTCGGCCCAATGCTTGAGGTAACCGTGCGACGCGGGCGCGATGCCGAGATCGGCCTTCATTTCCTTGTAGATGTTGACGAGGCTCGGCGGGGTGCGGACGCCGGGCTGGACCGAGAAGCAGAGGCCGTGCGCCTGCCCCGGCCCGTGATAGGGGTCCTGCCCCAATATCACGACGCGCACATCCTGCGGCGGCGTCGCGTCGAGCGCGGCGAACCAGTCGCGCGGACGCGGATAGATTGCCTTTCCCTTGTCGCGCTCGCCCGCGAGAAACGCCTTCAGCGCCGCCATATAGGGCTGCTCGAACTCGCCGCCGATCGCGGCGAGCCAGTCGGGATGCAATTTGACCTCGGCCATGTCCGCGCTTCACCAGAGGCATCGCGGCTTGTCCAGCGCCTTTCCCGCCGCTAGGCACGGCGACGAACGAAAGGGCGGCTCCTATGGCGATCGGCGAGACATTGACGCAGCTCGAAGCGGTGGTGAACGACCGGCTCGCCGCCGGCGACGCGGGCGCATCCTATGTCGCGAGCCTCGCCGCGAAGGGCCGCGGCAAGATCGCGCAGAAGCTCGGCGAGGAGGCGACCGAAACCATCATCGCCGCGCTCACCGAGGACGATGCGGCGCTGACCGGGGAAGCGGCCGACCTCATCTTCCACCTCACCATCCTGCTCGCCGACCGCGGCCTCGGCTGGGACGCCGTCGCTGCCGAACTCGGTCGACGCCACGGCACCTCGGGCCACGCCGAAAAAGCCAGCCGCCCCCAATAGGAGCCTTCCATGCCGATCGACGCGACGCTTCCCTATGACGACAGCAATATCTTCGCGCGCATCCTGCGCCGCGAACTGCCGTCGAAGACCGTCTATGAGGACGAGTTCGCACTCGCCTTCCACGACATCAATCCGCAGGCGCCGCTGCATATCCTCGTGATCCCCAAGGGCCCTTACGTCAGCTGGGACGATTTTTCGGAGCGCGGCAGCGACGCCGAAATCGCCGGCTTCGTCCGCGCCGTCGGCAAGGTCGCGCGCGATCAGGGCATCGTCGCCCCGGGTTATCGGCTGCTCGCCAACGTCGGCTTCGACAGTCATCAGGAGGTGCCGCACCTCCACGTCCATATCTTCGCGGGGCAGAAGCTGGGGCCGATGCTCGCAAGGTAAGGGGGCAACCGTCCAACCTCGTCATCCCGCATCAAGTCCGGGATGACGAATGAAGTTGAATCCGTTTTCCGACTCTCCCCATTTTCGAGTCTGTCTATGCTGGCCGTCACAGCGCTTTCCCGCTTTGCGATTAACCGTGCGCGCTGCGCGGCGACGGGTGGACTCATGCACCCGTTTCCAGCAGGATAGCATTTCGGGTCAGACCGGGGAGACAAGGCATGCGGCACGGGTGGCGGGCGCTGGCGAAGCGCTATGCCGGCAGGATCAAGCTGGCGCTGATCGTTCCCCTCGGCCTCGCGCTCGTCGCCGCGGGCGGCGACACCGTCCCGCAGGTCACGCTCGCGACCCCCGGCTCGTCGGGCACCGGCGACGGCACGATCAGCCGCTTCACGCTGCGCTTCTCCGAGGACATGGTCCCGCTCGGCGATCCGCGTGCCAGGGCGCCCGCGACCCATGACTGCAAGGTCGATGCAACGAGCCGTTGGGTCGACACGCGCACCTGGGTGCTCGAATTCGAAAAATCGCTCCCCGGCGGCGTCAGCTGCCACGTCGAGCTCCGCAGCGACCTGACGACCGTGCGCGGCGTGAGCGTCGTCGGAAACAGCCGGTTCGAGATCGACACCGGCGGCCCCTCGGCGCGCGCGGTGCTGGCGGGCGGCACCTATGACGGGATCGAGGAGGACCAGATCTTCCTCGTCGCGACCAACGTCGCCGCCGACCGCGCCTCGGTCGGCCGCTTCGCCTATTGCGCGGTCGACGGTATCGGCGAGAAGATTCCCATCGACGTGCTCCCGCGCGACACCGCGGTGCAAATCCTCCAAGGCCTCGGCAGCGATTGGTCGGCGCAGTCCTTCGCCTATGACGCGGGCCTGCCGCTGCGCCTGCCCGCCGCGGGCAGCGACCGCGATGCGCTGCTCGAGCGTGTCGTTCCGGTCAAATGCCGCCGTCCGCTGCCACCGGGCCGCGAGATGGCGCTCGTATGGGACGCACGCATTTCGCAGGCCGGAGTGCCCGGCCGCACCGCGGGCCGCGACCAGCGTTTCGACCATGATGTGCGCCCCGCCTTCACCGCCAAAATGTCGTGCAGCCGCGTCAATCCGCAGGCGGGCTGCAACCCGCTGAAGGACGTCAATGTCATCTTCGCTGCGCCGGTGCCGCGCGAAACCGCGCTCGCTGCGACGCTCAGGACCGCCGACGGCAAGAGCTATGCCGCGAAGTTCGACGACGACGACAAGAACGACACATATCTCGAACGCGTTCACTTCTCGGGCCCGCTGTCGCAGAATGTCGACGCGACGCTCGTCCTGCCGGCAGACGTCACCGACCAGAGCGGCCGCAAGCTGCAGAACCAGTCGAACTTCCCATTGAAATTCCACATCGACCGCGCGCCGCCGCTGGTCAAATTCGCGGCCGAATTCGGCATTCTCGAAGCGTCGGAGGGCGGCATCCTGCCCGTCACCGTGCGCGGAGTCGAGGCGTCGATGGTCAGCAAAAACCTCAAGATGCCCGCGACCACGCTGAAGGTCGGCGACGACGATGCCGCCATCGCGCGCTGGCTGAAGCGCGTCGCCGATGCCGACGACACCGATTATCGCGAGGAAAAGAACGCGAAAGGCGAGGACGTCACGGTCAACTACACCGGCACCAAATCGGTGTTCGAGGACGCGCCCGCAGGCGGCGAACGCCGCGACATGCAGCTGGCGCCTGCCGCCGGCGGCAAGGAATTCGAGGTCGTCGGCATTCCGCTGACCGAAAAGGGATTCCATATCGTCGAGATCGCGAGCCCCGAACTCGGCGCGGTGCTGCTCGGCCGCAAGGCGACGCGTTATGTCGCGACCGCGGCGCTCGTCACCAACATGGCGGTGCATTTCAAATGGGGCCGCGAAAGCTCGCTCGCCTGGGTGACGGCGCTCGACACCGGCCTGCCCGTCGCGGGCGCCGAGATCCGCGTCATCGACAGCTGCACCGGCCGCCTGCTCGCGCGCGGCACCGCCGACAAGTCGGGCCGCCTCGCCTTCGCGTCGACCCTGCCGCAGCCCGAAACCTATGCGAGCTGCGAGGACGACCCCGATCCCGCGAACAGCGAGGGCCACGCGCTGATGGTCAGCGCCCGCAGCGGCGACGATTTCAGCTTCACGCTCACCGACTGGGGCAACGGCATCCGTCCCTATGATTTCGACCTTCCCTATGGATGGTCCGAACGCGGCGATATCCTCCACACGCTCTTCGACCGCGCGCTCGTCAAGGCGGGCGAGACGGTCCACATGAAGCATATCCTGCGCCGTCCCGTCGGGACGGGCTTCTCGACGCCGGGGCCGCTCGCGGGCAAGCTCCGCCTCGTCCATCGCGGTTCGGATACCGAATTCGAAATGCCGTTCAGCATCGACGCGAACGGCGCCGGCGAGACGACATGGAATGTCCCCGCGTCCGCCCCGATGGGCGACTATGAACTCGTTTTCGTGACCAAGGACAAGAAGGGCGAGGACAAGACGATCTGGTCGGGCCAGACGGTCAAGGTCGACGAATATCGCCTGCCGACGATGAAGGCGACCGTGACCGGGCCAAAGACGCCCCCGGTGCGCCCGACGACGGTGCCGCTCTCCTTTTTCGTCGGCTATCTCTCGGGTGGCCCGGCACCGAATATTCCGGTCGAGATCCGCACCAATTTCCGCGCCAGCTGGAACGCGCCCGAGGATTATCGGGACTGGGATTTCGACGGCCAGCCGGTCAAGGAAGGCGTGATCCAGCTCGACGACAGCGGCGAAGAACCCGAGGCCGACCTTCCGCTCGCGCGCTCGGTTCCGCTGAGGCTCGACGCGAACGGAAGCGCCGCGACCAATATCACCGTCGACCAGCCGGTCACCCAGCCGACGCAGATGGCGGTCGAAATGGACTATGAGGACGCGAATGGCGAGACGCTGACGTCGAGCCGCCGCATCATGCTCTTCCCGTCGGCGGTGCGCCTCGGCGTCAAGACCGACGGCTGGCTGATGCGCGACAACGATCTCCGCCTCAATTTCGTCGCGCTCGACCTCGATGGCCGCCCGATCGCGGGGCAGCGCGTCCAGGTCGCGCTTTACAATCGCGAGATCATCACCGCGCGGCGCCGCCTGATCGGCGGCTTCTACGCCTATGACAACCAGATGCGCACGACGAAGCTCGATGCGACCTGCGCAGCGACGACCGACAAGCTCGGCCGCGCAAGCTGCGCGATGGCGCCCGGCGTGTCGGGCGAAGTCACCGTCGTCGCGACGACGGTCGATGCCGACGGCAATGAGGCTCGCGCGGTGCGCTCGGTCTGGCTCGCGGGCGACAACGACTGGTGGTTCGGCGGCGACAATGGCGACCGTATGGACGTGATCGCCGAAAAGCCGCGCTACGCCGCGGGCGACACCGCCCGCTTCCAGGTCCGCATGCCCTTCCGCGAAGCGACCGCGCTCGTCACCGTCGAGCGCGAGGGCGTGCTCTCGAGCTTCGTCGTGCCGCTGAAAGGCACCAATCCCGTCGTGCAGGTCAAGCTGCCCGCCACCTATGCGCCCGACGTCTATGTCTCGGTCATGGCGGTGCGCGGCCGCGTCACCGGCAACGAAAGCTGGTTCCGCAAGATGAAGCGCGCGGTCGGCTTCAAGATCGAGAATAGCGAAGGCGCTCCGCCCACCGCGCTCGTCGACCTCGCCAAGCCGAGCTACCGCCTCGGCATCGCGAAGATCAAGGTCGGCTGGGAGGGCCATCGGCTCGGCGTCAAGGTCAAGGCCGACAAGACGAAATATGCGATCCGCGAAACCGCAAAGGTCGCGATCGAGGTCAAGAATCCGTCGGGCAAGCCTGCCAGCGGCGCCGACGTCGCCTTCGTCGCGGTCGACGAGGCGCTCCTCCAGCTCGCCCCGAACGAAAGCTGGAAGCTGATCGACGCGATGATGGGCGAGCGCACCCTCGACGTCCTTACCTCGACCGCGCAGATGCAGGTCGTCGGCAAGCGCCACTATGGCCGCAAGGCGCTCGAACCCGGCGGCGGTGGCGGCGGCGACCTTTCGGGGCTGACCCGCGAGGACTTCCGCCCCGTGCTGCTGTGGCAGGGGCATGTCCCGCTCGACGGCAAGGGCCGCGCCACGGTCGACGTGCCGATGTCCGACAATCTTTCGGGCTTCCGCCTCGTCGCGATCGCCACCGACGGCTCGCAATATTTCGGCACCGGCGAAACGAGCGTGCGCACCGTGCAGGATCTCGGCGTCTATGCGGGCCTGCCCGAACTCGTCCGCACCGGCGACGCCTATGACGCGCGCTTCACGCTCCGCAACGGCACCGACAAGGCGATGACGGTCACCGCGACCCCGACGCTGTCGCCCGCGACCCTGACCGCGCCGCCGCTCACCGTCACCATCCCCGCAGGCGGCGCGGTGCCGGTCAGCTGGCAGGTGACCGCACCCGAGGCGACCGGGCCGATCCAGTGGACCGTCGATGCGGTGTCGAAGGACGGCAAGGCGCGCGACCGCCTCGTCTTCGATCAGGTCGTCGAGCCCGCGATCCCGGTCGAGACCTGGGCCGCCAGCCTGTTCCGCGTCGGCCCTAACACGACGCTGCCGATCGCGATCCCCGCGGGCGCGCTGCCCGGCGGCTATGTCGACGTCGCGCTCGCGGGCACGCTCGCGCCGCCGCTTTCGGGCGTCCGCGACTATATGGCGATCTACCCGTACAACTGCTTCGAACAGTCGACCTCGCGCGCGATCGCGCTCGGCGATCTCGGCCGCTGGCAGGCGCTGGCGGGGGCGATGCCGACCTATCTCGATAAGGACGGCCTGCTGCGCTACTGGCCGAACGAACGGATGGACGGCTCGATCGAGCTTACCGCCTATGTGATGGCGGTGACCGCGGCGAACGGCTTCGCGATCCCTGAGGCGTCAAAGGCGAAGATGGTGAAGGCGCTGCAGGCGGTCGTCGAAGGGCGCCTGACCCGCAAGGGCTACGGCCCCTACGATCTCCGCCCGATCCGCATCGCCGCGCTCGCCGCGCTCGCGCGCAACAATGCGTCGAGCCCCGCGCTCGTCGCGTCGATCGACACCAAGCCGATCGACATGGCGACCGGCACCCTCGCCGACTGGCTCGTCGCGATCGAGCGCACCCCGGGGGTCCGCAACGCCGCGGCGCTTCGTACCGCAGCCGAAGCCGAGCTGCGCAAGCGGCTCGTCTATGAAGGCACGCGCCTCGACCTCGTCGACGACGCCCGCGCACCTTGGTGGATGATGACGAGCGGCGACGAGATGGCGATCAAGGCGCTCGAAGCCGTGCTCGGCCGCAAGGGCTGGGAGGACGACGCGGGCAAACTGATGGTCGGCGTCGCGCAGCGCCAGCGCAAGGGCCATTGGGACACCACCCCGGCGAACGCCTGGGGCGCGGTCACCGTCCGCCGCTTCGCCGAACTGTATCCGGCGAGCGCGATCACCGGCGTCACGAACATCAGCCTTGCGGGCGAAACCGCTTCGCAAAGCTGGCCGCTGCCCGCCGAAACACCTTCGCCGCTTCGCGTTGCGCTCGCCGCAGCGACGATGAGCCTGAAGCATGAAGGCACCGGCGCGCCGTGGGCGACCGTCAGCGTCAAGGCCGCGGTGCCATTGAAGGAACCGCTCAACGCGGGCTATCGGATCAAGCGCTCGGTCAGCGTCGTCAAGGCGGCGAACAAGGACCGTCTGACCCGCGGCGACGTGATCAAGGTGCGGATCGAGGTCATCGCCGCCGCGGGCCGGACCTGGGTCGTCATCAACGACCCGGTTCCCCCGGGCGCGACAATCGTCGGCAATCTCGGCGGCCAGTCGGAGATGCTCGGCGCGCAGGCGGGCGGGTCGAACTGGCAGCCAAGCTACGTCGAACGCGGCAAGGACAGCTGGCGCGGCTATTACGGCTGGATGCCCGCGGGCACCCACGCGGTCGAATATGTCGTGCGCTTGGGCGGCTCGGGCAAATTTACCCTGCCTCCGACGCGCGTCGAGGCGATGTACTCCCCCGCAATCCGCGGCCAGTGGCCGAACGCGCCGGTGACGGTCGCGGCATCGGCGGAGTGATGGAAAACGCGCTTGAACTTGCGCCCCTGCGAAGGCAGGGGCCCATCTCCGGACGGCTCGATTTTGAACCGACCGGAGATGGGCTCCCGCCTTCGCGGGAGCACGTGCTGAATTAGATGATGAAGCAGGCCCGCAAGTGGCGCTGGCAGGATGCGCTGGGCTGGCTCGCGCTCGCCACCCTCATCCTCGCCACCGCCGCGCATCTCCTCACCCGCCCCCCGGCGATGCCGGAGTATGAAACGGTACGCGCCGATTGGAAGCCCAGCGAAGCGTGGCTTTACGATCGCGACGGTCGGCTCCTCGACAGCGAGCGCGTCGATTTCGAGCGCCGCCGCCTCGCATGGGTGCCACTGAAGGACATCAGCCCCGATGTCCGCGACATGGTCGTCGCGGCCGAGGATCATCGCTTCTGGTCGCACGGCGGGGTCGACTGGCTCGCCATGGCGAGCGCGATCCGGACGCGCTGGACCGGGGGGCGTTCGCGCGGCGCCTCGACCCTGCCGATGCAGCTCGCCGCCTTCCTCGCGCCCGAACTCGCGCGACCGGGCCAGCGCGGCTGGCTCGCCAAGATCCGCCAGATGCGCGCGGCGCAGGACCTCGCGTCAAACTGGACGCACGAGCAGATGCTCGAGGCCTATTTCAACCTACTGCCGCTGCGCGGCGAGGCGCAGGGTATCGGCGCGGGCGCGCAAAGCCTGTTCGGCAAGACCCCCGCCGAGATGAACCGCACCGACGCCGCACTCTTCGCCGGCCTGCTCCCCAATCCCGCTGCCAGGGCGGAGGCGTTGGGCAAGCGCGCATGCCGCATAGCGAAGGCGGCCGACTGCGGCGCGATCGACGCCGCCGCCGCGACGCTCGCCTCGGGCGAGCGCGCGACGCGCTTCGACCCCGGCCTGGCACCGCACCTCGCCGCGCGGCTGCTCGACAAACCCGGCAAGCGCGTCACGACCACCATCGACCGCCGCATCCAGACCGCGGCGATCGTCGCGCTGCGCCGCCAGCTCGCGGGCCTCGGCTCCGATCGCGTCCGCGACGGCGCCGTCGTCGTGCTCGACAATGCGACGGGCGACGTCCTCGCCTATGTCGGCGGCGTCGGCCTCAAATCGACCGCGGCCGCGGTCGACGGCGCCAACGCGCCGCGGCAGGCGGGCTCGACCTTGAAGCCGCATCTCTATGCACAGGTGATCGAACATGGCTGGCTCACCGCCGCCTCGATCCTCGACGACAGCCCGGTCCAGCTCGACACCGCCTCCGGCCTCTACGTCCCCAAAAACTACGACCACAGCTTCAAGGGGCCGGTCAGCGTCCGCCACGCGCTCGCCAGCTCGCTCAACGTCCCCGCGGTGCGCGCGCTCGTCATCGACGACGTCCAGGAATTTCGCGACCGCCTCTGGGCGCTGGGCTACCACAGCCTCGTCGAGGACGGCGAATATTACGGCTTCAGCCTCGCGCTCGGTTCGGCCGAGGTCAGCTTGGTCGAGCAGGCCAATGCGTTCCGTACCCTCGCCAATCAGGGTCGCTGGTCGCCGGTGCGCTTCCGTGAAGGCGAAAAGCCCCAAGAATCCCGCCGGATCGTCAGCGCCCCCGCCGCCTTCATCGTCGGTGATATCCTTGCCGACGCCTCCGCGCGCGCCGACGCTTTCGGCGCCGATAGCGCGCTCCGCCTGCCCTTCTGGGCGGCGGCCAAGACCGGCACCTCGAAGGGCATGCGCGACAATTGGTGCATCGGCTTCACCGACCGCTACACCGTCGCGGTCTGGGTCGGCAATCTCGAGGGCGATTCGATGCGCGCCGTTTCGGGCACTTCGGGCGCCGCGCCCGTCTGGCGCGACGTGATGCTCGCGCTCCACGCGAGCAGCCCCGGCAAGGCCCCCGCAATGCCTGCGGGCGTCGAGGTGCGCCAGATCAGCCTCCCCGGCACCCGCGAGCCGCCGCGCCGCGAGTATTTCCTGACCGGCACCGCGCAGAGCGAACTGGCGGCCGCACCGCAGGCCGCGCGCCGTCCGCGCATCACCAGCCCGGTCAGCGGCAGCGTCTATGCGCTCGATCCTGACATCCCGCTGGATCGCCAGCGCCTCGCGGTGATCGTCAGCGGCGACGTTCCGGGCTACCGTCTGATTCTCGATAAGCAGGTGCTCGGCGATGCCGACGCGGGCCAGCAGATTCTCCCGCGCCCCGGCAGTCACATGCTGACCCTCGTCGATCCCGGCGGCAAGCCGATCGACCGCGTCCGCTTCACAGTGCGGTAAACTGCGACAAAGCCCCTGTCACACGCCTGAAATTAAGTTGCGCTGGGACGACGACACGCTAGGCTGGCGCGAGATAGAGTTTGGGGAGCAATTCATAATGGCATCACGTCCAGCCAGGGGTCTCTTGGCACGCATCATGGCTCGCAAGAGCGTGGCGCAGGTTCAGCGAGAAACGGAACATAGCGAGTTGAAGCGCACGTTGGGGCCGTGGAATCTCCTGTTCCTCGGCATCGGCTGCATCATCGGCGCCGGAATTTTCGTGCGAACGGGCAGCGCGGCATCGCTGCACGCTGGCCCCGCCGTTCTCATTTCCTTCCTGATCGCCGGTTCGGTCTGCGCATTGGCAGGCCTTTGCTATGCAGAATTGTCCTCGACCCTGCCGGTATCGGGCTCGGCATACACCTATAGTTATACCACGCTGGGCGAGTTCGCTGCCTGGATCATGGGCGCCTTGCTCCTCCTCGAATATGGGCTTGCCGCCTCGGTCGTGGCGGTCGGCTGGTCCGGCTATGTGGTCAGTTTGCTGGGCGATTACGGGATAGTCATACCGCCTCATCTGACCGGACCTGCGGGACATGAGATCATCCGCGATGGCGTGCCATTGCTCATCGACGGCGTTCCCGTGATCGGCACTTTCAACCTGCCGGCGATTCTGGTCTGTGCGGTCCTGACCCTGTTGCTGATCGTTGGCGTGTCTGAATCGGCCAAGTTCAACAATGTTATCGTCGCCATCAAGGTCAGCGTGATCGTCGCGTTCATCGTCATCGGCGGCGCGATTGCCATTGCGAATTTCGGTGAACTCAAATCCAACTGGGATCCCTTCATCCCCCCCGCCACCGGCAATGATGGCGAGTTCGGCTGGGGCGGCATCCTGCGCGCCGCGTCGATCGTCTTTTTTGCCTATATCGGATTTGAAGCGGTTTCTACTGCGGGACAGGAAGCGAAGAATCCGGCCAAGGACATGCCCTTCGGCCTTTTGGGCAGCCTCTTTGTCTGTACTTTGCTTTACATCCTCGTTTCGGTGGTGCTGACGCTGGTGGTCAACTACAAGAGCCTTAACGTCCCCGATCCGGTCGCGGTCGCAGTCGATGCCTTCGGGCCGCAATGGGCGTGGTTCGCCAAGATCATCAAGGCGGGCGCGATCGTCGGCCTAACCTCGGTCGTTCTGGTGCTGATGTACGGCCAGACGCGCATTTTCTACACGATGGCGCGCGACGGTTTGCTGCCGCGCATCTTCTCGACCGTTCATTCCAAATATAAAACTCCGTGGATCAACACGCTGTTGGTCGGCACCTTGACCGCGCTGGCGGCGGGTTTCTTCGACATCAACACACTGGGCGACATGACGTCGGTCGGCACGCTCGCGGCGTTCGGCATCGTCTGCCTCAGCGTCATCTGGCTGCGAACGACTCATCCGGATTTGCCGCGCGGATTCCGCGTCCCGCTCTATCCCGCGCTTCCAGCGGTTGGCATTCTGTCCTGCTTCGCGCTGATCTTCACGGTCGAGAGCCGTGTGCTGATCTTCTTCGCCTGGTTCATGGTGGCGGCGATCATCCTCTATTTCGTGTATGGCATGCACAATAGTCGGCTGTTCCACGGCCAAGACAGCGAAGAAGCGCCGGACATGACCGAGCTACCAGGTCCGGTAGTAAAATAGCGCCTCGCACGAAACCGGAGAGACAGGGGGCTTCGGCCCCCATTCTTTTGCGCCTTTAATAGGGCGTCTTGGGCGCGGTTCCCGGCCGCGTGAACAGCTTGCCGCGCTCGGCCCAGAACACCAATATCAGACCCACGACGCCCGAGATCAGGAATGCATAGGCGAGCGGCAGGGTCGTGCCGTCATATTGCTGCCCGATCAGCGCGCCGACGGTCGCCGCGAGCAAGGTCTTGGCGAAGCTCTGATACGACGACGCGACGCCGGCCATATGGCCGAAGTCCTCCATCGCGATCGATCCGAAATTGCTGCCGATGAAGCCGATCAGCCCGACGTTGACCATCATCAGCACCGTGAACATCCACAGCGTCTCGGCGCCGCTCAGCGCGACGAGGATCTGCACGATCGAGGTCGCCATGAAGGCGAAGGTCGCGCTCTGCGACACGCGCCGCGCGCCAAAGCGCTCGACGATCGCGGCGTTCGAGAAATTGGCGGTCGCAATGCCGAGCGCGACGCACGCAAACACCAGCGGGAACCAGCTGCGCGCATCGAAGATATCGGCGATGATCTGCTCGCTGCTGTTGAGATAGCCGTAGAGCGCGCCCTGCATCATCCCCGAGGCGATCATATAGCCCGCGGCGCGGCGGTGCCGCGTGACGGTCGCCCAGCCCGCAATCATCGTCTTGAGATCGAGCGGGCGCACGTCGTCGGGATGCAGCGTCTCGGGCAGGCGGCGGAGCCACAGGATCATCACGACACCCATCACCGCGAGGACGATGAAGATCGATCGCCACCCGGCGACGGCGGCAACCCCCGCGCCCATCGTCGGGGCGATCGCGGGGACGATCATGAAGACGAGGAAGATCATCGACAGCCGCTTCGCCATTGCATCGCCCGAGAAGAGGTCGCGGATGACCGCGACGACGATGACGCCGAGCGCGGCGCTGATGAGGCCATGGCCGAAGCGCAACGCGAGCAGCATCGGGAAGCTCGTCGCGAGCCCGCAGCCGATCGAGAAGGCGACATAGGCGAACAGCGCCGGGACGAGCACGCCCTTGCGCCCGAAGCGGTCCGACAGCGGGCCATAGACGAGCGACCCCGCGCCGATGCCGAAGAGATAGGTCGAGATGACATATTGCCGGTCGTTCGGCGTCAGGACGCCCAGCCCCTCGCCGATCGCCGGCAGGGCAGGCAGCATCGAATCGATAGCGAGCGCGTTCAGCGCCATCACCATCGCCATCATGAACACCATTTCGCGGTCGCCGGGCATGCGGGACCGCTGGGAGGATTCGGTCATTTTGTGCATTGCGGGAGGCCTATGCGCCCATGCCGCCGCTTTGGATAGCCCCCGGCCCTAGAAAAGCTATGCAAAGCAAAAGGGCCGCCCCATCCGGGACGGCCCTTTCCGTTTCCGTGCGACCCGAAAATCAGGCCTGGCGCGTGCCGGTCATCGCCATCGAACCGAAGGCGCCGGCCTTGATCGTGCCGGTCAGCGCGTCGCCCTCGATCGTCGCTTCGCATTCGAGCGTCATCGGCATCGGCACCTTCATGTTCATGGTCCAGGTCAGCTTGTTGCCGTCGACCTTGCCATTCTCGACATCGAGCGAACCCATCGCGCCGGCGTTCTGGCCGGTGAAGCTGTCGCCGTCGCTCTTCACGGTGAAAACCGACTTCTGGTCGCCCATCGGCGACTTGGTTACGCACTCATAGCTGCCATCGACACCGGACATAGACTCTCTCCTACTGAAACTGATGTTAGTTAGCGGGTGTCGCTATTTCCACCGGCAGGCCCAGCCCGTCAAGCTGCGGTTTGACCACCGCCGCGTCGCCGACGACGACATAGACGAGATCGCCGGTGCCGAGCGCCTTGCGCGCCGCGGCGTCGATTTCCGCGGTCGTCATCGCCTCATAGGTCGCGGGCAGCTTCTCGTAATAATCGTCGGGCCGCTGGAACTTCACGATCTGGCGAATCCCGCCGAGCACATCGCCCGAGGTTTCGAAGCTGCCGGGCAGTTCGCGGACGCTGCCGTTGACGGTGCGCTCCAGCTCTTCCTTGGTCGTGCCCTTGTTGCCGAGATAGGCCTTGATGTCGCTCTGGAACTCCCTGATCGAATCGCCGGTGCGGTCGGCCTGCACCGGCGCGATCGCGACCCAGGTCAGCCGGTCGCTGTCGTTCGAGATGCGCGAGCGCACGCCATAGGACCAGCCCTTGGTCTCGCGGAGATTCATGTTGAAGCGCGACAGGAAATTGCCGCCGAAAATGTCGTTCGCGGCGCGCAGCGGCTCGATCTCGTCGCTGCCCTTCACGGTCAGTACCTTGCCCGCCATGATCACCGACTGCGGCGATTTGGGCCGGTCGAAGAGCAGGATGCGCGGCTTCGGTGCCGGCACCGGCGTTTCGAAATGCTTGGTGCCCTTCGCCGATGCAGGCGCCTTCCAGTTGCCGAACGCCGCGTCGAGCTGCTTCGTCACCTCTTTCAGCGTGGTGTCGCCGACGACGAAGATGCGGGCATTGTCGGGGCGGACCCAGGCCGCATGGAACGCCGCGAGCTGGTCGCGCGTCGCCGCGGTCACCGCCGCCGTCGTCCCGAGCCCCGACGGCGGAATGCCATAGGGATGGTCGGCGCCATAGAGCACCGGCATCAGCACGCGGCTCGCGATCGCATTGGGGTTGTTGAGCTCGGCCTTAAGCCGGTTGAGCTGCTGCGCACGCACGCGGTCGAGTTCCTGCGCGTCGAACGCCGGATTGCGGATATAATCGGCCAGCAGGCCGAGCGAGGCGCTGAGATTGGGCTTCAGCGCGAACAGGCTGAACACCGTCTCGTCGGCGGTCGCGGTTCCGTCGATCTGGGCGCCGAGGCGCTCCTTCGCTTCGGCGAAGGCGATCGAATCGCGGCTCGTCGTGCCCTCGTCCATCAGGCTCAGCATCAGCGACTGGGTGCCGAGCGCCCCCCGCGGATCGGCGGCATAGCCGGCGTCGAAGCTGACCGCGACATTGACCGTCGGCACCGTCGCGCGGCGCGCGAAGACGACTTCGATCCCGTTCTTGAGCTTCGCGCGCTCGATCGCCGGGAAGTCGAGCGCTTTCAGGTCGGCGACCGCCGGAAGCTGCGAGCGGTCGGCGAACGAAGTCGCCGGACCCACATCGCCGAGTTCCGGGTTCCAGTAGCGGTCGGGCGCAACCGCGCTGACCTTGCCTGCCGTGACCGCGCCGCCGCGGTTCTCGCCGCCCTCGGTGCGCTCACCGGGCGTGTAGGTAAGCGAGAAGGCCGGGCGCGACATCCATTTGCGCGCGACCGCGACGGTCTGCTCGGGGGTCGCCTTCGCCAGCCGGTCGAGCTCGACCTTGTAATAGGCAGGATCGTTCGAATAGAGCGCGCCTTCGGCCAGCGTTACCGCCTTGCCGCCGAAACCGCCGACCGATTCGAGCCCCGAAATCGTCCCGCCGAGATAGCTCGCGGCGGCGCGCTGCAGTTCGTCGGCGGTCGGCCCGGTTTCGAGGAATTTCGCGATCTCGGCGTCGAGCTTGTCGCCGACGACCTTCGGATCGACGCCGGGCTTCACATCGGCCTGGACGATCAATATGCCCGCATCCTCGAAGGTTTGCGCGCCGGCGCCGACGCTGACCGCGACCGGATCCTTGCGTACCATCGCATTGTCGAGCCGCGACGAGGAAAGCCCGCCGAGTACCGCCGCGGCCATCTGTAGCGGCACCGCCTCGGCATCGTTCAGCCCCGGGATCGCCCACATGCGATAGATGCGCGTGGTGGGCACCAGATCCTTGACCTCCTTCGCGAGCGGCGCGGGCAGGGTCGGCACCGACGCCGGCGGCGCCTTGATTGCGGGGCCGCGGGGGATATCGCCGAACCATTCGGTGACCTTCGCCTTCGCGGTCGCGAGATCGACGTCGCCCGCGAGCACCAGCACCGCATTGTTCGGGCCGTAATTGTCGGTGAACCATTTCTTCACATCGGCAAGGCTCGCCGAATTGAGATCGGCCATCGAACCGATCGTGCTGTGGTGATAGGGATGCCCCTTGGGGAAGAGATTCTCGAAAATCTCGTAGCGCAGCAGGCCATAGGGGTTGTTGTCGCCCTGCCTTTTCTCGTTCTGGACGACGCCGCGCTGGTTATCGAGCTTTTCCTGCGTCACTGCGCCGAGCAGATGCCCCATACGGTCGCTTTCGAGGAACAGCGCGCGGTCGAGCGCGCCGGTCGGCACCGTCTCGAAATAATTGGTGCGGTCGAAGCTGGTCGTGCCGTTGCTGTCGGTCGCGCCGACCTGCTGCAGCGGTTCGAAGAAATCGCCCGGTGCATTTTCCGAACCGTTGAACATCAGATGCTCGAACAGATGCGCGAAGCCCGTCTTGCCCGCGGGCTCATGCTTCGACCCGACGCGATACCAGACCGACACGGCGACGACGGGCGCCTTGCGATCTTCGTGGACGATGACGCGCAGGCCATTGTCGAGCGTGAAGGTCTGATACGGAATGTCGACCGCCTTCACGAGGTCGGCGACGGGCGCGGGCTTCGCCTCCTTTGCCTTGGCGAGCGCGGGGCCCGCGGCGACGAGCGAGGTCGACAGGGCGAGGACGAGGGCGGCACGGGGAAAACGGGGCATGAACTTCCTCTTGAAGCAAGGCCGCGCGAACGCGCGATCGGGGTGCCGGACGGCACTGTATCAGCGGTTTAGGACGGCGCTTCGCGGCTTTCAAGGCCGATAGAAGCGCGCTCCGCTGGCTTTCAGCGCCGCCGGATCGAACAATACGGGCTTGAGCTTGTGCTGGACGAACAGCTTTGCCTGGTCGTTATAGTGCGGGCTATCGGGCCGCGTCGTCGCCGCGCCGAAGGGCTGGACCGATTCCGACCGCACCTTGCCCGCCGCATCCCACGTCACGAACATGATGAAGCTGTCGCCGTGGCGCACCTTCAGCCGCCCGTCGGGTTCGACGTCCCACAAGGTCGAGGCGCGCACCGTATCGTTGCCGCCATCGAGCGGCAGGTCGATGCGATGCGCGCCCTGGCCATGCCGTAGCCGCAGCACGGTACCGAGCTTGGGATCGAGCCCGGCAAAATGCTCCTGCAGGTGATTCACCGCATCGCTCAGCACCTGCCGCGGATCGGGATCGGGCTTGCGCTGATAATGGCTGCCGTTGGCGGGGCGAAGCACCATCAGCGCGAGCGCGTCGCCCTTGCCCTTGCCGTCGAGGTTCCAGTCCCAATGGCGGAGCAGGCCCTGCGCCTCGGCCAGCGCCCGATCACCCTTGGTATCGAGCGCGAGCAACCGGTCCATCCACACCTTCGCGTAGCCGGTCTTCGCATAGGCGGTGTCGTACTTGATCGCCTTCAGCCGCGCCTCGTCGATCTGGCCCGATTGCTCGAACAGGGTGATCAGACGCGTCGCGCGGTTGGTCATGTCGTCTTCGACCCCGAGCAGCGGCGAAAAGGCGGCGGCATCGAGCTCGTCGCCCGGCCCCGCCGCGACCCACGGCGTGTTGTTCGCGTTCATCACATAGCCCGAGCGCGGATTGACCAGCGCGGGGACGCGGTCGAACGGCAACGTCTTGGTCCAGACGTCTGCCGAGGTGTCGCCCGGCAGGATACCGCGCCAATTGTAACCGGCGGGCCGATCGGGGAACATCGCGTTGTAGAAAAGCCCGATATTGCCCTTCGCATCGGCGTAGATGAAATTGGTCGCGGGTACGCCCTGCCCCGCCATCGCCGCGCGCCATTCGGCGAAATTCTTCGCCTTGCTCAACCGGTAATATTGGGTGACCATCGCCGACTGATCCATGCCGGCATAGCGGATCGCGAAGGCACCCTTGTCGTTCTTGATCACGGGCCCCTGCACCGAGCGATAGATCGTCCGCGGCACCGGGATCACCAGCGGTCCATATCTGACGCGCAGCCATATGCGCTCTTCCTCGAGCGGCAGCCATTTGCCGTCGAAGCGATATTTCTCGCCGCTTTCGTCGAGCGCCAGCTTGTAGATATCGATCAGGTCGGGCCGGTTCACGGTGTTGGTCCAGCCGAGATATTTATTGTGCCCGAGGAAGGGATAGGGCGAGCCGGGGAAGTTCGCGCCCGCGAAATCCCAGCCCTCGCCGCTATGGACGACCAGTTCGTACCAAGCGACCCCGCCGGTCCACGGCTGGTGCGAGTTGGAGACGAGCCGCGTTGCGCCGTCGGTAGCGCGCGACGGCGCCACCGCCATGCCGTTCGAGCCGTTCGCTTCGGGATCGCGGCCGACCGGAGTCAGCTCGCGCGGCACCAGCTTGCCCTTCGCATCGAGCGACGGCCCGCCCTCGCGGCCCATCGGCTTGTCGCCGGTCAGTCCGCCGAGCACCGAATCGAGCCCGAAGAAGAAGGGCGATCGCAGCACGAAGCCCGCGACGACGTCTTCGCCGGTCACCGGGAACAGCCCCGACAGCCGCACCTCATCGGGATGCTTGTCCGCATAATGGTTGAGCCCCGCCGCATAAGCGGTGAACAGCGCCTGCACATCCTTCGGCAGCCGCGGCCAGTCGCGCGCGGTCGTCGCCCGCACATCGAGCAGCGCCGCGGCATAATCGACCTTCGCGCCATCCTCGCCAAGCATCGCGCCGGCGCGCCCGCGCGTCATCGCCAGCACTTCCTGCAAGGTCGCAAAATCATCCTCGGCGTGGGCGTAAGCGACGCCATAGGCGACGTCGGCGTCGGTCTTTCCGAAGATGTGCGGTACGCCATATTTGTCGCGCGCAATCTGTACGTCGGCCGGTCTGAACTCGGTCGCCGTCGGCGCCTGCGCCGTCAGCGGCTCCCAAAGCGCCAGGCCGGCGAGGATCGCCACGAACAGGATCAGGACGCCGACGAAAAATTTGCGCATCCGCTTTTCTGCTCCATTCGGTATCAATGATGCCGACCTCATGGCCTAAATTTCATGGCGCGAAAAGCCATGGCCTTGTGTTGCAAATTGGCAACACTATCTTGGTGGCGAGAAAGGGGCTTACTCGACATGAACCTCGAAAAATTCACCGATCGCGCCAAGGGCTTTTTGCAGGCGGCGCAGACGATCGCGATCCGCATGAACCACCAGCGGATCAGTCCCGAGCATATCGCCAAGGCGCTGCTCGAAGATAACGAAGGCATGGCCGCCGGCCTGATCCAGCGCGCCGGCGGCGATGTGCCGCGCGCGGTGCAGGGTATCGACGCGCTGCTTGCCAAGGTGCCCGCCGTTTCGGGCTCGGGCGCGCAAGCGACGCCGGGGCTCGACAATGACGCGGTGCGCCTGCTCGACCAGGCCGAACAGCTCGCGGCCAAGGCCGGCGACGGCTATGTCACCGTCGAGCGGTTGCTTCTGGCGATGGTGCTCGCTCCGTCCAGCCCGGTCGGCAAGGCGTTCGCCGATGCCGGCGTGACGGCCGACGCGCTCAACAACGTCATCAACGAACTGCGCCGCGGCCGCACCGCCGACAGCGCGGGCGCCGAGGACAGTTTCGAGGCGCTCAAGAAATATGCGCGCGACCTCACCGAAGTCGCGCGCGAGGGCAAGCTCGATCCAGTGATCGGCCGCGACGAGGAAATCCGCCGCACCGTCCAGATCCTTGCGCGCCGGACCAAGAACAATCCCGTCCTCATCGGCGAACCCGGCGTCGGCAAGACCGCGATCGCCGAAGGCCTTGCGCTGCGGATCGCCAACGGCGACGTCCCCGACAGCCTCAAGGACCGCCGTCTGCTCGCGCTCGACATGGGCGCGCTGATCGCGGGCGCCAAATATCGCGGCGAGTTCGAGGAGCGGCTCAAGGGCGTGCTCGACGAAGTGAAGTCGGCCGAGGGCGAGATTATCCTGTTCATCGACGAGATGCACACGCTGGTCGGCGCGGGCAAGTCGGACGGCGCGATGGACGCATCGAACCTGCTCAAGCCCGCGCTCGCGCGCGGCGAGCTCCACTGCATCGGCGCGACGACGCTCGACGAATATCGCAAATATGTCGAAAAGGATCCCGCGTTGCAGCGGCGTTTCCAGCCGGTGTTCGTCGGTGAGCCGACGGTCGAGGATTCGATCTCGATCCTGCGCGGACTCAAGGAAAAATACGAGCTGCACCACGGCGTACGGATCACCGACGGCGCGATCGTCGCCGCCGCGACGCTGTCGAACCGCTATATCTCCGACCGCTTCCTGCCCGACAAGGCGATCGACCTGATGGACGAGGCCGCGAGCCGTATCCGCATGGAGGTCGAATCGAAGCCCGAGGAGATCGAAAATCTCGATCGCCGCATCATCCAGATGAAGATCGAGGAAGCGGCGCTGTCGAAGGAAAGCGATGCGGCGTCGAAGGACCGACTCGACAAGCTGCGCGCCGAACTCGCGAACCTCGAAGAACAGTCGGCGGCGCTCACGCAGAAATGGCAGGCCGAAAAGGACAAGATCCACGCCGAGGCGAAGATCAAGGAGCAGCTCGACGCCGCACGCTCGGCGCTCGATCAGGCGCAGCGCGCCGGCGACCTCGCGAAGGCAGGCGAGCTGTCATACGGCACCATCCCGAGCCTCGAAAAACAGCTCGAGGAGGCACAGGCCGTCGTCGGCAACGCGATGCTGCGCGAGGAAGTCACCGCCGACGACATTGCAGCCGTCGTCAGCCGCTGGACCGGCATCCCGGTCGACCGGATGATGGAGGGCGAGCGCGAGAAATTGCTCGGGATGGAGGAGACGCTGGGCAAGCGCGTGATCGGCCAGGACGAAGCGGTGCGCGCCGTCTCGACCGCGGTGCGCCGCGCGCGCGCCGGGCTGCAGGATCCGAACCGGCCGCTGGGCTCGTTCCTCTTCCTCGGCCCGACGGGCGTCGGCAAGACCGAGCTCACCAAGGCGCTCGCGCGCTTCCTGTTCGACGACGACAATGCGATGGTCCGCATCGACATGTCCGAATTCATGGAAAAGCACGCCGTGTCGCGGCTGATCGGCGCCCCTCCCGGCTATGTCGGCTATGAGGAAGGCGGGGTGCTCACCGAAGCCGTCCGCCGCCGCCCCTATCAGGTCGTGCTCTTCGACGAGGTCGAAAAGGCGCATGGCGACGTGTTCAACATCCTGCTCCAGGTGCTCGACGACGGGCGCCTGACCGACGGGCAGGGCCGCACGGTCGATTTCACCAACACGCTGATCATTCTGACGTCGAACCTCGGCAGTCAGGCGATCGCGGCGCTGCCCGACGACGCGCCGGTCGAGCAGGCCGAGCCCGCCGTCATGGAGGTGGTGCGCGCGCATTTCCGGCCCGAGTTCCTGAACCGGCTCGACGAGATCGTGCTGTTCCACCGTCTCGCGCAGCAGCATATGGGCGGGATCGTCGATATCCAGGTCGCGCGCGTGCAGAAGCTGCTAGACGACCGGAAAGTCACGCTCGAGCTCACCGACGCCGCGCGCGCGTGGCTCGGGCGGGTCGGCTATGATCCCGTCTATGGCGCACGGCCGCTGAAACGCGCGGTGCAGAAATATCTGCAAGACCCGCTCGCCGACCTGATCCTGAAAGGTGACGTCCGGGACGGCTCGACGATCAGGGTCGACGAGGGTGACGGCGCGCTGAAACTGACACCGGCATAAGGTAGAGGGCGTCCCTCCGGGAGGAGGGGCGCCCTTTTTTACTGGCCGATGGCGCCGCGCTGAACCTGCACGCGCTCGATTTCGCCGCGCGTCTCGTTGCGGGCATCGGCCCATTCCGCGCGCGTCCGGCAGACGCGGACTGACTTCAGGCGGCTGCCCAGCACCTCTTGCTTGCGACAAACGACCTCATTGGGGTCGAGCGCCTTCTTGCCCTTGCTGGCGGTCGTCGACGATTCGGCGGCACCGGCCGCGGCAGGGATCGCGAGCGCAGCACCGAGCAGCGCGGCACCGAGCGACAATGATCGAACGTGGGACATGGGCTGAACCTTTTTCATCGTTCCGCCGCGCAGCTTATGCGCGGATTGCCGTCCGGCCAAGCCATTTGCGACGGGTGCCTGTGCCATTTTCCGTACCGTTTCAACGCGGGGGCGCCACATCGAAGGCGACAGTGAGCCGCTCCCCTTCGACGAACGGCCTGGTCCCGTGCCACATCCAGGACGGAAACAGCACCAGCCGCCCCGCGACGGGCTCGACCATCCGGGTCGGTGGCAGGTCGAGCCCCAGCGCCGCCTGCGGCTCGCCCAGCGTCAGCCAGCCCGCCTCGGGCGCATCGCCGGGGCGTTTTTCGGGCAAGGCGACATAGAGCGCCGAACTGATCCACCCCTGCGGATGGACATGGTTTTCGTGATATCCCGCGCCGCGCAGCCGCACCGACCAGCTTCCGGCAAAGCGCCGCCGCCGGTCGCGCCGGACCCCAAGCAGAGGATGCGCAGGATCGGCTGCGGGCAAGGCGGCTAGGTAGGCGTTGACCGCCCCGACCACCGCGGCGCGGAGCGCCTGCGTCACGGGATCGATCCGGCTGAACAGCGGACCGTCGGTCTGCGTCCCACCGCGCACCGACTGGTCAAGATATTCGCTCCGCGCGACGTGCAGCGTCCGCAGGTGCGCCGCCAGCGCGTCCAGCGGCGGCAGCCGGTCGCGAAGGTCGAAGGTCTGCACGAGGCGCGGATCGCCCGTGAGCCACTCGTACCGGGGATCCCCGGAGAGGCGCCACAGCAATGTCGCATACGGCCAGACCGCCGCGCGGCGCGCACCGCCCGCTGCGATCTCGGCATCGATCAGCGGCGCGGCGACCGCGAGCCGCCCGCTGCGCAAGAGGTAGCGGACCCGCCATATCCGCGTCCCGATCCGCATCGCTTCGCCCGGTAGCGCCTCGAACAGCCGGTCGGCGCGATCGGCCTGCCCCAGCTCGGCGGCGGCGATCGCGGCGTGGTCGGCAACATCGGCTTCGGCGACGCCCGCCGCCACGGCGCGCGCGACGACCTCGACTTGCGCGATATGATCCTCGCGCTGGAGGTGTAGGTCGAGCAGGCCGCGCCACAGCGCCGCCGCGCCCGGCTCCTGCGCCAGCGCGCGCTCGAAAGATGCGGTCGCCGCCTCGCGCCGCCCCATCAGCGCGCGCAGCTGCGCGAGCTGCATATGGCCTTGCAGCCACAGCGGCACCTGCGCCACGATCGCGTCGAGCGCCGCCTCGGCCGCCTCGCCCTGACCCGCCGCCCAGCGCGCCGCGGCAAGGCCGATCAGGACATCGCCGTTCGGCGGCCCCAGCCGCTCGGCCGCCTCGAACAGTGCCACAGCGTCGAGCCCGGCTTCGAAGGCAACCCGCGCGCGGCCGTGCGCAATGCTCGCATCGTCCGGCGCCAGTCGCGCCGCCTTCGCGAAACTGTCGATCGCATCGGCGTGCGCGTCGAGCCCGCGCTGCAACAGCCCCGCCCATTGCCACAGCCGCGCGGTATCGGCCCGCGACGCGGCAGCGAGGACGAGCGGCAACGCCTGTTCCTCCTCGCCCTCGTCGAGCGCCAGCCGTGCAAGATCGGCGATGTCATCGGCGTCGGCCTGCCCGCGCCGCGCCGCGGCGAGCCGCGCGGCAAGGCTCACAGGCTCTCCGGCACGGCGTCGGGCGCACTGCCGATCATCGCGGCGACCGCGTCGCGTTCAGCTGGACGGAGATCGGGGTGCCAGAGGTCGAAGATGAAAACGACGCGCAACTGCTCGCTCGGGTTCATCGCCTCATGCTCGATCGTGTCGTCGAAGACGAACGCCTGCCCGCGCTCCCAGTCGCGCGTCTCGGCGCCGACGCGGAACCAGCAGCCATCCGGCACGACGAGCGGCAGGTGGCAGACAAGGCGCGTGTTGTTGTAGCCGACGTGCGGCGGGATCGCGGTGCCCGGCGCGAGCAGCGAAAACAGCGCGTTGGGCGACGCCCCCGCGATCTGGGGCTGGTCGACCAGCCCCAGCAGTTCCATCGTCCGCGGGCAGTGGCGTGCGTTCGCCTCGATCCGGCGGCCGTTCCGCCACAGGTGGATCGCGGTCCAGTCGAGATTGTGGTTGAGCGCGCGCCACTGCGCGAGCGGCTGGTGCGCCGCATATTGGACATAGGGGACGAGCTCGGCGCGCTCGGCCGCCATCACCGCTGCCAGTTCGGCGGCGATCGTGTCGGTCGCGGCCTCGATCTCGGCGAGCCAGGGGAAAAGGCTGCGCGGATGAAATTCGCGCTCGGCAAGCCCCGGAAAATGGAAATGCGTCGGTTCGCTGTGATAGACGCGCGTCCGGCGCAGCGCATTGCTGCGAAAGCGCGCGATCCGCGCACGCTCTTCGGCATCGGCACGGCTTTCGGCCTCCGCCGTCCGCGCCGCCCAATGCGCCTCCTTGGTGTCGAGCCACGCCGCATGTTTGCGCTCGCCCTCGGCGAGCACGGCAGCGAGCTGCGGCGGCAAGGCATCCGCGGGCTTCTGCGCGATCGCATGCCCCCACGCCTCGCCCGCGCCGGGATCGCCGATCCGGTCGAGCAGGCTCGCACGCATCATCAGCGCGGTGAAGTCGAGCGGCGCGAGCGTCAGCGCGCGATGCACCGCATCGAGCGCGACGCGCGGACGTCCGGCCGCGCGGTGCGTCCCTGCGAGCCGGAGCAACACCGGAAAATCCTCGCCCATCGCGAGCGATTGTTCGAGCAGCGCGGCGGCGCGCGCGAAATCCTGTGCCGCGAGCGCGCGATCGGCTTCGGCGACCAGCGCGGCGCGGTCGGCGCTCACAGGCTGTATCCGAATTTTCGGACCCACGGCTCGAGGATCGGGAAGATCGGCTCCAGATGCTTGCGATAGCCCTCCCATCGCCCGGCGGCGCGCTTGTAGATCGGCTCGACGACCTGCGCATAGCTTGCGGTGGTGATCAGCCCGCGCTTCTTCGCGGTCGCCTGGTGGTCGAGCACCTCGTCGCGCCATTCGAGCCCGAGGAAGTCGAACAGCGGCCGCACTTCGGCGCCGACATCCTCGACCAGCCGCTCATAGACGATCGTGTGGACCTTGAGCGGGAACAGCGCGTTCGCGCGCTCCCAGTGCGAAAAGGTGAGGTCGTAGAATTCGGCCGCATCCTCCAGCCGCAGAAAGTTCGACATCGCGTTGTTGAGCCGGAAATTGCTCATGAAGCAGCTCAGCAGCACGTCACACGGATGCCTGAGCGCGAGGATGAAGCGCGCGTTCGGGAACAGGCGCTGGATCAGCACCGCCTTGGTCAGGAACAGCGGCGACTTGTCGATCAGCATCTTGCCCGGCGCGATCGGCTCGGGTGCGACTTTGGCGATCTCGTCCCAATAGAAACGCCGTGCGTCGGCCACAGCAGCCGCGTCGAGCCCCGGGATCGCGGCCGTCCCGCCGACATGTTTTTCGGTGAGGTTCAGCGGCGGCTGTTCCTCGAGCACCACGGTGCCCGGATGTCCCATCAGGATGGTGTCGAGCAGGGTGGTCCCCGAGCGCGGGAAGCCGAGCAGGAAGACCGGATCGGGCCGTTCGTCCCCGCCCTCGACAGCGGGCCAGCTTGCCGCCCATTCGTGGGTCATGAAAGCCAGGTCGTCGCGCACCTGCGCGCGAAGCTCGGCCGAGCGCTCGAGCGGATTGGTCTGCGATTCCTGATGCAGGCGGTTCGTCTCGCTGAACGCCTCAAAGGCTTCGTCGACGCGGCCCAGCCGGTCGAGAAGCTGTCCGCGCAAATGCGTCGTGCGCTCGCGCTGAAGGTCGGGCGGCACCAGCGCGAGACTGGCCAGCGCCTCGTCGAAACGCTTCGCACGGCGAAATTCAAACGCGCGCATGAAGGCGAGCGTGCCTTCGTCGATGCCATGCGCCTCGGCGCGCGCAATCAGCGGCGCGAACTCCTCCTCGCGGTTGCTGTGCTCGAACTGGACGGTCAGCCCGACATAGGCATCGACCACCGTCGGGTCGAGATCGAGCACCTTGCGAAACGCCTGTTCGGCCTCGTCGACGCGATTGATCAATCCGCATTCGACGCCAAACTTGAGCTGGAGATTGGCATTCTCGGGATCGCGGACAATTGCGGCTTCGAGCGCCGCCATCGCCTCGTCCTGCTTCCCCTCCTTCTTGTACTGCACATACAGCTCGTGCAGCGCGCGCGCGTCGTCGGGAAATTCCTCCGACGTCCGGCGCAGCAGCGCTTCGGCCTCTTCTACGCGGCCGACCGAGCGCAGCGCGACGGCGAGATTCAGGCGCGTCGGCGGGGCGTGCGGGTTGAGCGCCATCGCCTTTTCGAGCGCGGTCACGCTGCCCTCAAGGTCGCCGATCGCCGACCGCGCATTGCCGAGATTGTTCCAGCTTTCGAAATCGCCGGGCTCGCCCGCGACGACATGCTCATAGGCCTCGACCGCGGTCGGAAAATCCTCGAGCGATTGCGCGACGAAGCCGCGATAGCGCGCGATGCGCAAGGTCGGATCGGTCTTGGCGAGGTCGGCCGTCGCGACCGCCAGCGCCGCGGCAAGGTCGCCCTTCTCGATCAGCACCGCGATCAGGTTGCATGCGATCGTCGTGTCGGTCGGGCGGGCTTCGTGCGCCGCCTGCAAATGGCGCGCCGCCGCGGCGAGGTCGCCCGAGCGCGCTTGCAACATGCCGAGAAAGGCGTTGAGCGCGGCCTTGTCGCCGCCTTCGGACAAGGCGTCCTCGGCAAGCAGTTTCGCGCGCGCGACGTCGCCGGAACGGGCGGCGCCCACGGCTTGTCGCAGCGCGTCGGCAGTTCTGGAATCGAGCATCTCGTCTTGGTCCACCGGTTCGAATCAAAAAAAGGGGCGGCCGGTCCTGCGACCCGCCGCCCCCTATCTTAGGACGAATTCCGGACCTTAAAAGTCCAGCGTCACGCCCGCGTAGAGATACCGACCGAGGGCATCGTAGGTGCCCGGGTAGGTGTTGCCGTTACAAGGCCCGGTCGGGCAAAGGTTCGAACCGTCACGGATGGCGCTACCCGAGGTGACGAACGGCGGCTGCTTGTCGAAGATGTTGTTCACACCAAGACGGAACGTATAGCTGTCGCCGATCGCGAAGGTGCCCGCGAGGTCGAAGTAGCTGTACGACTTGATGTGCAGACCCGGATCGAAGTTGAAATCGCCGGCCAGCGACTGGCTGTCGTCCAACGTTTCGGCCTTGACCTTGCCGATGAAGCGCCACTGGAGCGAAACGCCGATGCCGCCTGCGGTCTGCAGCGTCGTGCGCAGCTTGTGGCGCCACTTCGGCAGCATCGAACCGCCGGCGGTCGTGCCGCCGCCCGAGCACACCGGACCATAGAGGCCGGCGCAGTCATAGGCTTCGGTGATGCCGTTATCGACGCGATACTTGTCGAGATAGGTCCCGATGAAGCTCATCGACAGCGTGCCGAAATCGCCGATTTCATGGCTGTACGCGCTGTTGATCTCGATGCCCTTCGTACGGACCTTACCGAGGTTCGACGGCGTGTTGTCGACATAGCCGCCCGGGGTCAGCCACAGCGAACCCGCCGCGTCGCGGTTGATCAGGCTGCACGAGAAGGGCGTGAACGTCGCGGTGGCGTTCAGCGTACAATCCTTCAGGATCGCATCCTGTGCCGGCGGCTGGATCGCATCCTTCAGCTTGATGTCGAAATAGTCGACGGTCAGCGAGAAGCGCGGCAGGAAGCTCGGCTGCAGGACGACGCCGAAGGTCTTCGTCGTCGCCTTTTCCGGCGTCAGGTCGGGGTTGCCGCCAAGCAGGCCGTTATACTGGCCGGCCGGGTTCGGCGTGGTGCCCTGACCCACCGCGAGACCCTGCGCGATACAGCCATAGTCGGTCGCGGTGACCGGCGTACCGGCGCACGGATCGCTCGAACCGGCAAGGCCGACGGTCGGGGTGGCGAACAGCTCCTGGATGTTCGGCGCACGCACCGCACGGTTGTACTGGCCGCGGAGACGAATGTCGCGGATCGGCGCGAATTCGAGCTGCAGCTTGTACGTGTCGGTGTCATACTTGCGGTCGGCGCTCGTCTTGTACCACGACTTGCGATAACCGCCGCTGAAGGTCAGCTCATAGATGAAGCTGTCCTGGATGATCGGCATCTGGGTCTCGGCAAAGAATTCATAGACCCGGAAGCTGCCCGACAGCGGCAGCGTCGCGCCGCCCTGGCCGGTGAGATCGCCGGTCTGGAAAGCATTGTCGGTCTGCAGGTCGAGCGATTCCTTGCGCCACTCGAAGCCCAGGTTGACGCCGACGCCATCGGTCGCCCACGGCGAGGTGATGCCATATTCGCCAAGCTGGCCGGTCAGCGACGCGTTGGCGACCTGTTCGGACGTATAGCCCTTCTGGAAGCCGGTCGCCGACAGATAGTTGACCGAAGCCGCGCTTGCCCCGCCTGCACCGTTGAAGATGTTGTAGGGGACGCAGTTCGGATCGCTGCCGTCGATGACCGAGCGGCAGACGGGGTCGAACGCCGCGGTGCGCGGATCGTCGATCACGTTCAGCGCGCGGCCGAGACGGGCAACCGAGAATTCGTTCGAATAGACCTGCGTGTAGTTCGAACGGCCATATTGGTAATAGGTGTCGTACGACCAGGCCTTGCCGAGGTCGCCCTTCGTCCCGATCACCGCACGATAGTTGGTGTGCTGCAGGTCGTTCTGGCGCGGACCGCCTTCGACGTTGCGGCGAAGCACCTGCAGGAACGCCTGGTTGTAGGTGTTGCCGAGCGTGTCGGTGAACACCAGCGGAGCCGCACCCGGGGTCGGGTTGTACGGCGCCGCAACCGCGGTCGGGAAGTTGCCGATATAACCGTTGATCAGGTTGGGATTGGCGCAGATGATGGCGCGCTGGGCGGCCGACATCAGCGCGTTGTCGCAGTTGATCGTCAGCGTGTTGCCGAAGTTGCCCGACGGGGCGATCTGGGCGACCGTGCGGTCGTCCATGAACATGAACTCGAGATACGGCTTGATCGACTCGTTGATCTCATAGTTCGCGAACAGGCCCGCGGTGTAGCGTTCGTCGGGGCGCTGATAGTGGTTCGTCGGCGCGAAGTTGTACCGCGACGTGGTGTTTTCGAACCCGCCGCCCGGCAGGAAGCTGTACACCGTCGACGACGCCGTGTTCAGCGTCGGGTCGAACAGGATCGCCGTACCCGCCGAGTTGGTCAGCGAGCCGCCGCACTGCGGGGCACCGCCGCCGCTGTTCTGCAGCACGCACGAGCTGTAGTCACGCTTGGCCTGCGTGATTTCGTTCGCCTTGCGATAGCCGGCATAGGCGACGATGTGGCCGCGGCCGTCGTCGAACGCCGCGCCGAAGGTCGCGGTGACGTCGATCGTGCCGCCATCGGCGGTGCTGCCGCGCGGATAGCCGAAGCCACGGCGATCGAGCAGCGGGGGAAGGAACTTGTTGCGGTTGTTGTGCTGGAACAGGCTGTACTGCGCGTCGACGCGGAAGCCGGTGAAATCGGTGTCCATCACGAAGTTGACGACGCCGGCAACAGCGTCCGCACCGTAGGTCGCCGAGGCGCCGCCGGTCAGGACCTGGACGTTCTTCAGCAGCGCGGCCGGGATGATGTTGATGTCGGCGGCCGAACCGCTCGACGGGCTCGGGTCGCCCGGAAGCAGGCGGCGGCCGTTGACGAGGCTGAGGGTACGGGTGGTGCCGAGGCCGCGAAGGTCGACCGACGCGGTGCCGTCCGAACCGTTGGCGGTCGTCGAGTTCTGGCTCGCGAACACCGACGGCAGCGAGTTCAGCAGGTCTTCGACGCGGGTCGTGCCCTGCAACTTGATGTCTTCGCTGCTGACGACGGTGATGGGAGCGGCCGATTCGAGATTGGCCTGGGGAATACGCGTACCGGTGACGATGATTTCGTCACCCGAGGTTGCGCTGTCTTCGCTTCCCTGCGCGTCCTGCGCCATCGCCGGCGCAGCGGCCAGCAGGCCGACGCCTAGAACGAGCGGGGCAGCGCCCAGCCGCAGTGCGGAAAAATGGGTTTTCTTCACAGTTGCAGTCCCTTGCTACTGAGTTGGTTACGATACCCGAATGCGAAAAATCGGCGTCAAAAACGCATGACGAACGCACCCTGATCGGAGCGGGATGATCTTTCGTTCATCTGGAGTAAAGGGAATTCCCGGCGCGCGTGGCCGTTTCGCCGGTCATTGTGACGAATTTGCAACATGGCGCCCGGCAGTGCGGAAAAATCGAATAAAGCTGCGCCAAGACGCGTAATAAAATTACAACGAACCCCCGCGGACGGCGGTCAGGGCCGCATCGGGCCAGCCAGCTTGCCAGGGTCGAGGCGCGCATCGCGCCATTTCAGGCCCCAGTGCATATGCGGCCCCGTCGCCCGTCCGGTCTGCCCGACCGTGCCGAGCTGTTGCCCCTGCACCACATGGTCGCCGACCTTCACGTCGAGCCGCTGGCAGTGAAGAAAGGCGCTCGACAGCCCCATGCCATGATCGACGATCAGCAGATTGCCTTCGAGGGTGAAGGGCGACGCCGCCGCCAGCGTCACGACGCCGTCGGCGGGCGCGACGAAGGGCGTCCCTGCGGGCACCGCGACATCGGTGCCGCTGTGATAGGCACCGGGCTTGCCCTGATAGACGCGCTGCGACCCGAAAAGGCCCGACAGACGTCCGGTCACCGGCCAGCGAAACGCCTGCCGCCAGCCATCGGAACTCACCGGCGTCGCGCGCGCAGCGGCGATCTGCGCCAGTTCGGCGGGGCGGCGGCGTTCGAACTCGGCATCGCTCGACGCGCTGCCGCGATAGGGCGCGTTGATCGTCTCGATCCGCCAGCTTCCCGGCGCGATGCCCAGCGTGCGTTCAACCGTGCGGCCACCCCCCAGCCTCGCGACGAGGCGCGCCGAGGGCCCGGCGTCGCGGTCGAAGGCGATCAGGAAGCTGCCGTCAGGCGCCAGCGGCACCGGCGCGCCGTCAAGCGTCAATGCCTGCGCCGCGCTCGGCGCCCGCCCGACGATGACCGCCCCCTGTTCGGGAACGCCCCGCAGCGTGAAATCGGCGCGAACCGGTTCGGCGGGCGGCGGCGGTGCGGCTGCGACCGGAGCGCTCGTGACGGGCGACGGCGCGGGTCTTGCGGGCGCCTCGGATGAAGGAACACAGCCTGCGGCAAGGACAAGCAGCGGCACCGCGACCATCGGCCACGGT
The DNA here is from genome assembly GCF_001468395.1 of Sphingopyxis sp. H073. Classification (GTDB taxonomy): domain Bacteria; phylum Pseudomonadota; class Alphaproteobacteria; order Sphingomonadales; family Sphingomonadaceae; genus Sphingopyxis. The sequence continues at coordinate 104,849 of NZ_LNSG01000008.1, forward strand.
CCAAATCTCGACGGCCTCATGCCTTATGGTCGAGCGCGGCCTGCACCGAAAGGGCGGCGGTCGCATAAGGCTCCTGCCGCGCGACCGACCAGTAACGCAGTTCCTCGAGCGCGATCGGCACGCCGCTCACCGCGCAGAGCACATGGTCGCCGGGCGACAGGACGCGAAACCCGTTCGGTCCATAGTGCAGGCGGGCGAGGCGGTTGCTGCTGGCGATCAACATGGGTCCATTCCGTAAATCTTCTCGTGTCACCGCCGATATAGCATCGATGCGCGGTTCGGCCACCCCCGCGCCCGATCAGAACAGCTCGCCCTGCCCCCGCCCCGGCGAAGCGCCGTGCGGAGGCGAGGGTTTTCGCGCAGGCTTCGGCGGCGGCGGCACATCGCCGTCGATTGCCGCGACCGGCACTTCGCCATCGGCGAAGATCAGGCGCAGATGGCCCGCATCGCGCGCCTTGGTCGCGGTGGTCACGATCGCACCCCCGGTATCGCGCACCATGGCATAGCCGCGCGACAGGAGCGCGCGCGGATCGAGCGAGGTCAGCAGCCGCCCGAGCCCCTCGATCTTCGCGCGCTCGCGGTCCCACGTCCGCGTCAGCAGCGCGGGCCGCAGCGCCCCCGCGCGCGTCGCGAGCCGCTCGCCGGTCACCGCGAGCCGGTGCCGCTGCGCGCGGTCGAGCCGGTCGCCATTGTCGTCGAGCCGCTGGCGCTGCGGCGCATAAAGCGCCTCGCGCTTCGGCAAATGCCGCGCCAGCGCCGCGAGCCGTTCGCCGCGCAGCGCGTGCTGGCGGTTCGCCGCGCCGATGATCCGCCCGTTCCAAGTCGCAAGCTGCGCCTGCAGTTCGGCGCGGACAGGCACCGCCATTTCGGCGGCCGCGGTCGGCGTCGGCGCGCGGACGTCGGCGACATAGTCGGCGAGCGTCACGTCGGTCTCGTGCCCCACGGCACTGATCGTCGCGATGCGGCAATCGGCGATCGCGCGCACGACGACCTCTTCGTTGAACGCCCACAGATCCTCGATCGACCCGCCGCCGCGCGCGACGATCACGAGGTCGGGGCGCGGCACCGGCCCGCCGGGGGCAAGTGCGTCGAACCCGCGCACCGCATTCGCGACCTGCGCGGCCGCGCCCTCGCCCTGCACCAGTACCGGCCACACGATCACGCGCGTCGGGCAGCGATCGGCGAGGCGGTGGAGAATGTCGCGGATCACCGCGCCGGTCGGCGAGGTCACGACCCCGATCACCTCTGGCAGATAGGGGAGCAGCTGCTTGCGCTCGCGGTCGAACAGCCCCTCACCGCCGAGCCGCGCCTTCAATTTCTCGAAGAGCAGCATCAGCGCGCCCTCGCCCGCAATTTCCAGCGTGTCGACGACGAGCTGATATTTCGAGCGCCCCGGGTAAGTGGTGAGCTTGCCGGTCGCGATCACCTCGATCCCGTCTTCGGGGCGAAAAGCAAGGCGCGCCGCCTGCCCCTTCCACATCACCATGTCGATCAGCGCATTTTCGTCCTTCAGCGCCGCGTAGAAGTGCCCCGATGCGGCGCGTTTCGCGCCCGACAGTTCGCCGCGGACGCGGACACGGGAAAAACCATCCTCGACTGTCCGCTTGATCGCTGCCGACAATTGGCTGACGGTCATATCGGGCGCATTGTCCCCCGGCGAAGCCTCGGCTAACAGCCGCGCTTCGGTGCCATCGTCGGACGCCGGATCGGGAAAAGGGACTGACATGAATATCCTGCTGGTGGGCTCTGGGGGCCGCGAACATGCGTTAGCGTGGCAACTGGCACAATCGCCGAGTTGCGCCAAGCTCTATGCCGCGCCCGGCAACCCCGGAATCGAACTCCACGCCGAATGCGTGCCGATCACCGCCGATGACCTCGATGGGCTGATCGCCTTCGTGAAGGCGCATGCGATCGACTTCGTCGTCGTCGGGCCCGAAGCCCCGCTCGTCGCGGGCCTTGCCGATCGCCTCCGCGAGATCGGCATTCCCGCTTTCGGCCCCGGTGCCGCCGCCGCCCGCCTCGAAGGATCGAAGGGCTTTACCAAGGATCTTTGCGCGCGCGCCGGCATCCCGACCGCGGGCTATGTCCGCTGCACATCGGCCGAGGAAGCGCTCGCGGCGCTCGAAGGCTTCGCGATCCCCGTCGTGATCAAGGCCGACGGCCTCGCCGCGGGCAAGGGCGTGATCATCGCCGAAACGCAGGCCGACGCCGAAGCCGCGATCGAGGAAATGTTCGACGGCGCCTTCGGCAGCGCCGGCGCCGAAGTGGTGATCGAGGAGTATATGATCGGCGAGGAAGCGAGCTTCTTCGCGCTCTCCGACGGCAAGGACGTGATCGCCTTCGGCAGCGCGCAGGATCACAAGCGCGTCGGCGACGGCGATGTCGGCCCGAACACCGGCGGCATGGGCGCCTACAGCCCCGCGCCCGTGCTCACCGCCGAGCTCCAATCGCAGGTCATGGACCGCATCATCCGCCCGACGGTGGCGACGCTCGCTGCCGAGGGTACGCCGTACGTCGGCGTGCTCTTCGCGGGGCTGATGCTGACCGGCGAAGGCCCGAAGCTCATCGAATATAATTGCCGCTTCGGCGACCCCGAATGCCAGGTGCTGATGATGCGCTTCAAGGGCGACTTCGCCGCCTTGCTTCACGCCGCCGCGACCGGGACACTCGCGACCGCCGACACCCCGACCTTCTCGCACGACTATGCCCTCACCGTCGTCATGGCGGCGAACGGCTATCCGGGCACCCCCGACAAGGGCGGCGCGATCCGCCGCATCGCCGACGCCGAAGCGGGCGGCGTGCGCGTCTTCCACGCCGGCACCGCGCGCGAGGACCGGACGCTCGTCGCCGCCGGCGGCCGCGTCCTCAACGTCACCGCGACTGGCAAGAGCGTCACCGAGGCGCAGGCGCGCGCCTATGCCGCGGTCGACAAACTCGATTTCCCGGGCGGCTTTTGCCGCCGCGATATCGGCTGGCGCGAAGTCGCGCGCGAGTCGGAATAAGCCGCGCTGGACGGCGCTGACGTGTCCGCATAGGCTGACCACATTACAGGGAGATCGTCATGGTGTGGCTTCAGGAAAATTGGATCATCGCAGTCGTCGGACTGGTCGTCGCGGTCGTGCTGCTGTGGTGGCTCTTCGGGCGCAACAAGGCCGAAGAGATCGAGACCCCGATCGCGCCGTCCGACGAACCGAAGAAACCGCTCGAAGCGGTGAAGCCCGAGATCATCGCCGCCGAGCCGGCGCGCTTCAAACCGAAGGAACCGGCGCCCGCGCCCGTCGCCGCCCCTCCTCCGCCTCCTCCACCGGTACCCGAGCCCGTCGCCGAGACGCCGCCCGCTCCCGAACCCACGCGCGAGCCGCAGCCTGCGCCGGAACCGGCCCCCGCACCGGCTGCCAAGGCCGACAATCTGCAACTGCTGAAGGGCGTCGGCCCCAAGATGGTCGCGCTGCTGAACGGCCTCGGCGTAACCCGATTCCAGCAGATCGCCGACTGGACCGACGCCGATGTCGCGGCGATCGACCCACAGCTCGGCGCCTTCCAGGGGCGCATTGCGCGCGATGCGATCGTCGACCAGGCCGGCTATCTCGCCCGCGGCGACAAGGCGGGGTTCGAGGCGAAATATGGTGCGCTGGGTGGGGAATTACAGGGCAGCTGAAGACCGACACCAGCCGCCGCCCCGCCAACGCCATCACCCGTTGCCGCTTGCCACCCGCGCCGAACGCCGCCACATCTGGTTTCGAAACGAAACCAAAGGAGCGATGCATGATCGGTGATTTCGAGCAGCAGCGGGTGAGGCTTTCGACGGGCGTCGAACTCGACGTCGTCGATGTCGGGCCGCGCGATGCGCCGGCGCTGGTCTTCCTCCATGGCTTCCCCGAATCGCACCGCACCTGGCGCTTTCAGCTGCCGCATTTCGCGAACCGCTTTCGCTGCATTGCGCCCGACCAGCGCGGCTATCGCGGGTCGTCGAAGCCGCAGGACGCCGAATCCTACACGCCCGACAAGCTGATCGCCGATGTCTTCGCGCTGGCGGACGCGCTGGGCGTCGAGACTTTCACGATCGTCGGGCACGACTGGGGCGGGGCGATCGCCTGGGGGGTCGCGCTCGGCGGACAGCCGGGCGGGCTGCATCCGGGATGGGCCGGACGCGTGACGCGCGCGGTGATCGCCAACGCGCCGCATCCCGCGATCTTCCAGCGCCTGCTGCTCGCCAACCCCGAACAGCGCGCGGCCAGCCAGTATATCCGAACCTTCCGCGACCCTGCGAGCGACGCGATCATCGAGGAGCATGGCATCGCCGGCATCCTGGCGCACGCCTTCGCAGACCGGGTGCCGAGCGGCGGCATCCAGCCGCCCGACGAGATCGCGCGGCTGCTCAAAGATTGGGAGGACCGCGACGCCTGCCGCGCGATGATCAACTGGTATCGCGGTTCGCCGATGACCGTGCCCGCGATGGACGAGCCCTATGCCGAGCCGCCCGCGGCGCCCTTCCCGAAACTGACCATCCCGACCTTGGTGGTCTGGGCGCTCGGCGACGTTGCGCTGCCCGCGTGCAACCTCGACGGGATGGAGGAACTGGTCCCGGATGTGTCGATCGTGAAGGTTCCGGGCTGCGGCCATTTCGTGCCGTGGGAAGCCCCCGACGCGGTCAACGCGGCGATGGTCGATTTTCTGGTCAACGGGTGACCCGCCACCGGCACCAAACCCTTCAATCCTTGGAAAAAAGTTGGCAGGCGGCAGGGGTGCCGCCGCCTGCCGGGAGGGGTCGGTTCTGCGGGTGGTCCGCAATTCGTCAAATCAGGCGACCGAAAAAGCCGGGCGCGAGTTAACCATAAGTTTCGCCTCTATTGCAGGCTTTCAGATTCTCCCACCTTTGCCATATTCGCGCTATGGATGTGGGAGGACTCAAGGTCGCCTCGATCACCGACATGATCGACGGCCCGGCCAGCTGGACGGTCGAGCGCGACGTCCATATGCTGATCCTTCACGACGCTGGCAGCTATCACTGGCTCGAAACCTGGCTCGACGGTCATCGCACCGCGCTGGGGGATCCGTTGCCCGACGAGATATGGTTCGTGCCGGCCGGCCGGCGGTTCAAGGCCACGGCCAAGGGTGGAACGGCGCGGTCGATCCACATCGAGATTCCGGCCGCGCGGCTTGCGGTCCCCGGCGGGGCGCGGGCGATCGCCGCGCATCGGGATCGGGAGATGGCGGTCCTCGTCCGCAAACTGCTGGCCGGTGACACCAAAGCGGCCGGCACGCTGGTCGCGGTGCTGGCGGAGACACTGGCGCGAAACATCGCGCCGCCCTTGCCGCAAGCGCTTCTGCGCCGCATCGACGGGCTGATGGCGTCGATCCAGACGCAGCTCGAAATCCAGATCACGGTCGAGGATATGGCGGCAGAGACCGGGATGTCGGTCAACAGCCTGATCAGCAATTTTGCGCGCGCGACTGGCCGGACCCCCGCGCAATATGTGCTGCATCAGCGGTTGCGGCGTGCCTGCTGGTTTCTCGCCAACCGGCCGCTCTCGATCGCCGAGATCGCCTTCGCCACCGGCTTTTCGAGCCATGCCCATCTCTGTGCTGTCTTTCGTCGCAAGCTTGCTATGTCACCGGGGGAGTGGCGCGCGTTTGCGAGCGGGAGGGTAAGTTGTGACGATTAGGGCAAATCTGTTCCGCATTCGCGATGCCCACGGTCATGCGCCGGTGACCAATATCGAACTTTTCTTCGATCTGGTGTTCGTCTTCGCGATCACCCAATTGTCGCACGGCCTGCTCGAACATCTAGGCTGGCTCGGCGCCTTGCAAACGCTGATGCTGCTGTTCGCGGTATGGTGGGTGTGGATCTTCACCACATGGGTCGCGAACTGGCTCGACCCGGAGCGCGCCAATGTACGGCTGATGCTCTTCGCGCTGATGCTGGCGGGCCTTGCGCTGTCGAGTTCGATTCCCCAGGCTTTCGGCAAGTCCGGCTGGCTGTTCGCCGCAGCCTATTGTTCGATGCAGATCGGCCGTTCGCTCTACATGATCTGGGCGAGTCACGGGGTTTACCCCGCGCGGGCGCGCAACTTCACCCGCATCATCATCTGGTCGTTCTTCTCATTGCCCTTCTGGATCGGCGGCGCGCTCGCCGACCCCGGGCAGCGGATGCTGCTGTGGGCGGCGGCGCTCGCGATCGACTATGCCGGCCCGGCGACCTTCTTCCGCGTTCCCGGGCTCGGCCGGTCGGACGCCGGAAGCTGGGACATCTCGGGCGCGCATATGGCGGAGCGCTGCGCACTGTTCATCATTATCGCGCTCGGCGAAGGGGTGCTGATCACCGGCGCGACCTTTGCCACGACACCGCAAAGCCCGCTGCACTGGCTTGCCTTCGCGACCTGTTTCCTCGGGTCCGCGGCGCTGTGGTGGCTCTATTTCGACACCGGCGCGCGGCGCGGCAGTCAGGCCATGGAAACGGCCGAAGCGGCCGGGCTGCTGGCGCGGTACGCTTATACCTATTGGCATATTCCGATCGTCGCGGGGCTGGTCGTGTCGGCGGTCGCCGATGAAATGCTGCTCGCGCACCCGAACGGACATATCGAATTTCCGATGCTCGCCGTGTCGATCGGCGGGCCGCTGCTGTTCCTTATCGGCAATATGGGGTTCAAGCATGCCACATCGGGCCGACCGCTGCCGCCCTTCTCGCACATGATCGGCGCCGCGGCGCTCTTCGGCGTCGGCGCCGCGGCGTGGTTCGGTCATTGGCAGCCGGTCACGCTGGGGATCGCGACCTTCGCGGTGCTCGTCTTCACCGCGATCTGGGAATGGGGCAGCTATCATGGCGGCTGGCGGCGCTGGGCGCCGTGGCTCGGCCGGTTCGAGCGCGCCAGGCGAAGAGATCATGGGCAGGGAGAATAGACGATGTCGCATACCGCCATCATGCTGATCGCGGCGCTCGGGCTGCTGATCGGGCTGCGCCTGCTCGTCCGCGACAAGTCCCGGGCGACGCGTGCTTTCCTCGCGCTGTGGCTGCTCGTGTCGATCGCCAACCTTCTCTATGGCGTGCTCGGCGCGGGCTATGGCTGGGGCGAGGAAGCCGTCGTCTGGCTGTTCGTCTTCGGACTGCCTGCAGCGGTCGCCCTGATCGCCGCGCGCGTCGGGCGCTAGTCCGACGGATTGATCAGGCAGCCGCTTGCACCCGCGAAGCGGGCGCTCCGCGACGCGAGCAGCGGCACGCTGCCGGTCACGGTCTTCGTCGCCGGGTCGTCGCTCAGCGAGACCATTTCCATGCCGGGTTCGAAATCGGTCTGGCAGCTTTCGAGATTGCGCCCCTGCACATAGCGGCACGAACAGCCGACGCGCGCGGCATAGGCCGATCCCAGCTCGGCCTGCGCCTTGAACGCGGGGAATTTCCAGACGAGGAAAATCGCCAGCAGGACGCCAAAGCCGATTGCCCATGGCAGGCACCCGCCGTTCTTGCCGTCGCGACGCTTGCGGCCGCGCAGGTGCGGGGGAATTTCGGGGGGCGGCGCCGACGGCTGGCGGTCGGGCGTTGCCGTCTCGGGCGGGTTGGTGTTAGTCACCGGCGCCATGATCACGAAAAAAGCCATGCTGGCAAGTGCGGCGCTGCTCCTTCTTGGCGGCTGGTCGCTGGGACAGGCCGCCGGGCAGGGGGGTATCGCGCCTGGCGCACCCGCCCCCCGGCTTGGCGTGTCGCTCGACGAGATCACGCCGGTCGATGCGACGCCCGCGCTCCCGGCGCTCGACCCCGCGATCAAGGCAAAGGCCGATGCGCTGTTCGACGACGCCGACGATGTGGGCGAAACGCGCGCGCTCTATGTGCTGCGCGACGGCCAGCCGGTCTACGAACGATATGGCGAGGGCTTCGGCCCCGATTCAAAGCTGATCAGCTGGTCGATGGCAAAGAGCATCACCGCCGTCCTTACCGGATTTCTTGTCGCCGACGGGCAATTGTCGCTCGACGCGCCCGCCCCGGTCAGCGGGTGGGAACGCAGCGGCGACCCGCGCGGGACGATCAGCCTGCGCCACCTGCTCCACATGGCCTCGGGGCTCGAGCATGTCGAAAATGGCGATCCGGTGTGGAAGGGCGACACGGTCGAAATGCTCTTCGGCGCCGGCGCCGGAGACATGGCCGCCTTTGCCGAGGCCAAGCCCGCGGCAGCGCGGCCGGGCGAGCTTTTCAATTACAGTTCGGCGACCAGCGTCATCCTGTCCGACATATTGACCGACACGCTGACCCCGTCACAAAATCCCGAGGCGCGGCGCGAGGCGATGCGCGAGTTCATCGCGGGACGGCTCGCCGAACCGCTCGGCATGACCAGCCTGACGCCCGAGTTCGACGCCAAGGGCACGATGATCGGCGGTTCGATCATGCACGCGACCGCGCGCGACTATGCGAAGTTCGGCGAGTTTTTGCGCAACCATGGCGTCGCGGGCGGTCAGCGGCTGCTGCCCGAAACCTGGATGCGTTTCATGCTGTCGCCCTCGCCCGGGGACGCGGGCTATGGCGGGCACATCTGGCTGAACCGGCGCCGGCCCGCGGGCGCCGACGAGGCGCTATGGCCCGACCGCGGCCCCAACGACCTGTTCGCCTGCATCGGCCATCAGGGGCAATATATCATCGTCTCGCCCTCGCAGCGCGTGACGATCGTGCGGCTGGGGATCACGAAGGACGACCAGTTCCCGGCGCTGCGGAGGCATCTGGCCGATCTGACCGCCGCGCTTTGAATTGCTTGAATTGCTCACCGCGCCCGGGGCCGGCTCCGATCGGTTGCAGGCGCCATCGCCTTAGCCCCCGCACGCCTTGAACAGCATCAGCGTCCGCTCGCGTGCCAGATCGGCGCTCGGTTCGTGATAATCCTTGCGCCGGTCGCTGTTGAAACCATGCCCGGCCTCGTAGACGAAGATCTGCGCGGTCGGGTGGTCTTTCGCGATCAGCGCCTCTACCCCCTCCATCGGAATACCGCCGTCGAAGCGGCCGAAATGGGCGATGGTGGCGCAGGCCGGGGCCTCGTCCTTGAACATCGTCGGGACGAGGCTGCCGTAATAGGAGGATGAGGCCGAGAGGTCGGGGCTGATCTGCGCCATCCGCCACGCGACCGACCCGCCGTAACAATAGCCGGTGATGAATACCGGTCCCCTTCCCTTCAATGCATCGATGCACGTCTGCGCATCCTTGAGGCTCTGCTCGAACGGATGGAGCTTGCGAGCGAGCTCGACCGCGCGCTCGAACTGCGGCCCCGAATAGTCGCTCTCGAACCCCGGATGCTCGCGGTCGAACAGCGCGGGTGACAGCACCTCATAGCCGTCGGCGGCATATTCGTCGCAGAGCTCGCGGATATGGTCGGTAACCCCGAAAATTTCCTGGATCAGCACCAGCCCGCCCCGGCGGTCGCCCTCCGGCTGCACATGATAGACGGCGATCTCGGCGCCATCATCCATTGTCATGCGAATCATTTCACCCATGGGCTGCACCTCTCTTCCGTTCGTGCTGCGCTTGTCGGGCCGCCAGGCGACCGTAGGTCAACCACCGTTCCTCTTTCTTTCAACCTTTGAAGGAAGGACGACCCTTCGACAAGCGCGAGGCAAACGGACGAGAGATAGCGGGCAGTCTCCCCACCCCCCGCCTTGCATTGCAGCAAAATCGTTGCTACGCGCGCCGCGACTGTGCAGCGGGGGTGTCTTCGGACGCCGGGAAAATCCGCGCAGCCATCCCCCAAGGGATCGTAGAAAAGGACTTTCGCGCGTGGAGAATTCCGGCGGCATTCAGGGCAACATCACGGCGGGCCTCGCGGGCCGCTATGCCAGCGCGCTGTTCGATCTGGCGCGCGAATCGAACGCGATCGACAGCGTCCAGAAGAGCCTCTCGGTTCTCGGCAACGCGCTGGCCGAATCGGCCGACCTCAAGGCGCTCGTTTCGAGCCCGGTGATCAGCCGCGTCGACGCCGCGAAGGCGATCGCCGCGGTCGCCAGGTCGCTCGGCCTCGATTCGTTGACGGGCAATTTCCTCGGCGTCCTCGCCGAGAACCGCCGGCTTGCAGACCTCGGCGGGATGATCGGCGCCTTCAACGCGATCGTGGCCGCGCACCGCGGCGAAGTGACCGCCAAGGTCACCAGCGCGCATCCGCTCAGCGCCGAGCAGCTGAAGGCGCTCGCCGCGAACCTCAAGACCCGTGTCGGCCGCGACGTCCAGATCGCGACCACCGTCGACCCCGCCATCCTCGGCGGCCTCGTCGTCCAGCTGGGCAGCCAGCTGATCGACGGCAGCATCCGTACCCGTCTCAACAGTTTCGCCCAGGCGATGAAGGGCTGAGAAGCCCGCACGCCAAATTTGCCCGATGAAAGGCTAAACAATGGAAATCCGCGCCGCTGAAATCAGCAAGGTCATCAAGGACCAGATCGCCAATTTCGGCACCGACGCCACGGTCAGCGAGATCGGCTCGGTGCTGTCGGTCGGCGACGGCATCGCCCGCGTCCACGGCCTCGACAATGTCCAGGCCGGTGAAATGGTCGAATTCTCCAACGGCGTGCAGGGCATGGCGCTCAACCTCGAAGCCGACAATGTCGGTATCGTGATCTTTGGCTCGGACAGCGAGATCAAGGAAGGCGACGTCGTCAAGCGCACCGGCACGATCGTCGACGTGCCCGTCGGCAAGGGCCTGCTCGGCCGCGTCGTCGATGGCCTCGGCAACCCGATCGACGGCAAGGGCCCGATCAAGGCCGACAAGCGCATGCGCGTCGAAGTGAAGGCGCCGGGCATCATCCCGCGCACCTCGGTCCACGAACCCGTCCAGACCGGCCTCAAGGCGCTCGACGCGCTCGTCCCCGTCGGCCGCGGCCAGCGCGAGCTGATCATCGGCGACCGTCAGACCGGCAAGACCGCGGTCGCGATCGACACCTTCATCAACCAGAAGGAAGCGAACAAGGGCACCGACGAATCGAAGAAGCTCTATTGCATCTACGTCGCCGTCGGCCAGAAGCGTTCGACCGTCGCGCAGATCGTCCGCCAGCTCGAAGAAAATGGCGCGATGGAATATTCGATCGTCGTCGCCGCGACCGCGTCGGAGCCCGCGCCGCTGCAGTTCCTCGCACCCTACACCGGTTGCACCATGGGCGAATTCTTCCGCGACAACGGCATGCACGCCGTGATCGTCTATGACGATCTGTCGAAGCAGGCCGTCGCCTATCGCCAGATGTCGCTGCTGCTGCGCCGCCCGCCGGGCCGCGAAGCCTATCCCGGCGACGTTTTCTATCTCCACAGCCGCCTGCTCGAGCGCGCAGCAAAGATGAACAGCGACAATGGCTCGGGCTCGCTCACCGCGCTGCCGATCATCGAGACGCAGGCGGGCGACGTTTCGGCGTATATTCCGACCAACGTGATTTCGATCACCGACGGCCAGATCTTCCTCGAAACCAACCTGTTCAACGCGGGTATCCGCCCGGCGATCAACGTCGGCCTGTCGGTGAGCCGCGTCGGTTCGGCCGCGCAGACCAAGGCGATGAAGAAGGTGTCGGGCTCGATCAAGCTCGAACTGGCGCAATATCGCGAAATGGAAGCGTTCGCGCAGTTCGGTTCGGACCTCGACGCCTCGACGCAGAAGCTGCTCAACCGCGGCGCGCGCCTGACGCAGCTCCTCAAGCAGCCGCAGTTCCAGCCGATGCCGTTCGAGGAACAGACCGCGTCGATCTTCGCCGGCACCAACGGCTATCTCGACAATGTCGCGACGACCGACGTGTCGCGCTACGAAGCGGCGATGCTCGCCTATCTGCGCAGCGACCATGCCGATGTGCTGAAAGCGATCCGCGACACCAAGGATCTGGGCGACGACACCAAGAAGAGCCTGGTCGCGGCGCTCGACGCCTTCGCCAAGATTTTCGCGTAACCCATAACGTGTACCCCCGCGAAGGCGGGGGTTCATGGGTCCCCGCCTTCGCGGGGACACACAGAGAGAGGCTTGATGGCCAGTCTGAAGGAACTCAAAGGGCGGATCGTCTCGGTCAAGTCGACCCAGAAGATCACCAAGGCCAAGAAGATGGTCGCCGCCGCCAAGCTGCGCAAGGCGCAGGCCGCGGCCGAAGCCGCGCGTCCCTACGCCGAGCGGCTCGAAGGCGTCGTCGCCAGCCTCGCGTCGAAGGTCGGCGCGTCGGATTCGGCGCCGAAGCTTCTGTCGGGCACCGGCAAGAGCGACACGCACCTGCTCGTCGTGCTCAACAGCGACCGCGGCCTTGCCGGCGCGTTCAACTCGAACATCGTCAAGGCCGCGCGCGACAAGGCGCTCGAGCTGCAGGCACAGGGCAAGAAGGTCCAGTTCTTCCTGGTCGGTCGCAAGGGCCGCCCGGTGATCAACCGCCTCTTCCCCGGCCAGATCATCGAGAATTACGAAACCACCGGCATCCGCGACATCGGCTTCGAGCAGGCGCACGAAATCTCGGCGAAGGTCATGGAGCTGTTCGAGGCCGGCGCCTTCGACGTCGCGCACCTCTTCTATTCGAAGTTCCGCTCGGCGCTTCTCCAGATCGCGACCGGCCAGCAGCTGATCCCCGTTCCCGCCCCGGCCGAAGCCCCGATGTCGAGCGGCGCGGCGGTCGAGTACGAACCCGACGAAGAGGCGATTCTCGCCGACCTCTTGCCGCGCAACGTCACCATCCAGATCTTCAAGGGCCTCCTTGAAAACGCCGCGTCCGAACAGGGCGCGTCGATGACCGCGATGGACAATGCGACGCGCAACGCGGGCGACCTGATCAACAAGCTGACCATCGTTTACAACCGCACGCGTCAGGCGGCAATCACCACCGAACTCATCGAAATCATCGCTGGCGCGGAAGCGCTGTAAGCTATCCAAGCAAGGAAGAAGACCATGGCCACCGCACCCGCCGAGAAGAAGGCTCCCGCCAAAAAGGCCGCCGCGCCGAAGAAGCCGGCCGCTACCAAGACCGCTGCCCCCAAGGCGAAGTCGAACGCGACTGCCACCGGCCGCGTCGCGCAGGTCATCGGCGCCGTTGTCGACGTCCAGTTCACGGGTGAGCTGCCCGCCATTCTGAACGCGCTGGAGACCGAGAACAACGGCAACCGCCTCGTCCTCGAAGTCGCGCAGCACCTCGGCGAGAATACCGTCCGCACCATCGCGATGGACGCGACCGACGGCCTGACCCGCGGCCAGCCCGTCACCGATACCGGCGCGCAGATCTCGGTCCCCGTCGGCCCGCAGACGCTCGGCCGCATCCTCAACGTCATCGGCGACCCGATCGACGAACGCGGCCCGGTGAACAGCGACATGTCGGCGCCGATCCATGCCAAGGCTCCCGAATTCGTCGACCAGTCGACCGAAGCCGCGATCCTCGTCACCGGCATCAAGGTCATCGACCTGATCGCGCCCTACGCCAAGGGCGGCAAGATCGGCCTGTTCGGCGGCGCCGGCGTCGGCAAGACCGTTCTGATTCAGGAACTGATCAACAACATCGCCAAGGGCCACGGCGGCGTGTCGGTGTTCGCGGGCGTCGGTGAACGCACCCGCGAAGGCAACGATCTCTACCACGAATTCCTCGACGCCGGCGTTATCGCCAAGGATGCCGACGGCAACCCGACCCCCGAAGGGTCGAAGGTGGCGCTGGTGTTCGGCCAGATGAACGAGCCCCCGGGCGCCCGCGCCCGCGTCGCGCTCTCAGGCCTGACGATGGCCGAATATTTCCGCGACCAGGAAGGCCAGGACGTTCTGTTCTTCGTCGACAATATCTTCCGCTTCACGCAGGCGGGTTCGGAAGTGTCGGCGCTGCTCGGCCGTATTCCTTCGGCGGTGGGCTATCAGCCGACCCTGTCGACCGACATGGGCGCACTGCAGGAACGCATCACCTCGACCACCAAGGGCTCGATCACCTCGGTGCAGGCCATTTACGTCCCCGCGGACGACTTGACCGACCCTGCTCCCGCCACCTCGTTCGCTCACCTCGACGCGACGACGACGCTCAGCCGCGCGATTTCGGAACTCGGCATCTATCCCGCGGTCGACCCGCTCGATTCGACCTCGCGCGTGCTGACCGCCGCCACGGTCGGCCAGGAGCATTACGAGACCGCCCGCCGCGTTCAGGAAACGCTGCAGAAGTACAAGTCGCTGCAGGACATCATCGCGATCCTCGGCATGGACGAGCTTTCGGAAGAAGATAAGCTCGTCGTTGCCCGCGCGCGCAAGATCCAGCGCTTCCTGTCGCAGCCGTTCCACGTCGCCGAAGTCTTCACCGGCATCCCCGGCAAGTTCGTCGCGATCGAAGACACGGTGAAGTCGTTCAAGGCCGTCGTCGACGGCGAATATGACCACCTCCCCGAAGCGGCCTTCTACATGGTCGGCGGCATCGAGGAAGCGGTCGCCAAGGCCGCCAAGCTGGCCGCCGACGCTGCGTAATCAAATTCCCCTCCCGCTTGCGGGAGGGGTTAGGGGAGGGCCTGTCAGGGGACTGCCCTCCGCTATAAACGAAACGGTCCCTCCCCCGACCCCTCCCGCTTGCGGGAGGGGGGAGATTTGAGAATGGCTCTGAAGTTCGAACTCGTCACCCCCGCCCGCCTCGAGCGGTCGAGCGATGTCTATATGGTCACCGTACCCGGCAGCGAGGGCGACTTCTCGGTGCTCGAAGGCCACGCGCCGTTCATGGCGACGCTGCGCAACGGCCCGCTGACCGTTTATGCGACCAATGGCGCCGCCCCCGAGACGATCGAGGTCGAAGGCGGCTTCGCCGAAGTCAACGAGGCCGGCCTCACCGTCCTCGCCGAGCATATCGCCGGCTGATTTTCGCCGTCCACGGCGCATCAAAAGGGCTCGCATCCACCGGATGCGGGCCCTTTTTACATGCGCGATGCCACAACCTCCTTCGCATTAGGAGAATGTCAAAGTTTCCGATTTATTCACCGTATCGAATGGGAACTTGGCCATGAAAATCGGCAAATTTCCCAGCTTGTTGGTTTAAAACAGGATGATGTGATGAGCGCATTCGGACGCCGACCCGGTACCGCTGGCCGCCCCGCCTTCGGCGTGGCCAAGCCGATGCAGACTGGCCCCGGCTTCGGCGGGGGGTCGCAATTTCCTGCCCTCGACACGCCGTCCGCCGAAGCGCCACCGCTCTCGTTGAACCTGTCGCCCGAAGAAGAGGCGATGGAGCGGCTGAACCAGCGCTCGACCGCCGAAATGGCCGAGCCCGAAAAGGCGCAGGGCTTCGAGGCCAGCGTCCACAAGATCAAGGAACAGGTGCTGCCGCGTCTGCTCGAACGCGTCGACCCGGAAGCCGCCGCGACGCTGAGCAAGGACGAGCTGACCGAGGAATTCCGCCCGATCATCCTCGAAGTGCTCACCGAACTGCGCATCACGCTCAACCGCCGCGAGCAGTTCGCGCTCGAAAAGGTGCTCGTCGACGAACTGCTCGGCTTCGGCCCGCTCGAGGAATTGCTCGCCGATCCCGAAATCAGCGACATCATGGTCAACGGTCCGTACCAGACCTATGTCGAGCGCAAGGGGCAGCTGGTCATTGCGCCGATCCAGTTCCGCGACGAACAGCATCTGTTCCAGATCGCCCAGCGCATCTGCAACATGGTCGGCCGCCGTGTCGACCAGACCACGCCGCTCGCCGACGCCCGCCTCAAGGACGGCAGCCGCGTCAACGTGATCGTCCCGCCGCTCTCGCTTCGCGGCACCGCGATCTCGATTCGTAAATTCTCGGCCAAGCCGATCACCCTCGACATGCTCTGCCAATGGGGCGCGATGAGCCAGAAGATGTGCACCGCGCTCAAGATCGCCGGCGCCAGCCGCTTCAACATCGTCATCTCGGGCGGCACGGGCTCGGGTAAGACGACGATGCTCAACGCGCTGTCGAAGATGATCGACCCCGGCGAGCGCGTGCTGACGATCGAGGACGCCGCCGAACTTCGCCTGCAGCAGCCGCACTGGCTGCCGCTCGAAACGCGTCCCGCGAACCTCGAGGGCAACGGCGCGATTCACATGGGCGATCTCGTCAAGAACGCGCTGCGTATGCGTCCCGACCGCATCATCATGGGTGAGGTCCGCGGCGCCGAATGTTTCGACCTTCTCGCCGCGATGAACACCGGCCACGACGGCTCGATGTGTACGCTTCACTCCAACAGCCCGCGCGAATGCCTCGGCCGTATGGAGAACATGGTTCTGATGGGCGACATCAAGATCCCGAAGGAAGCAATCTCGAAACAGATCGCCGACTCGGTCGACATGATCATCCAGATCAAGCGCCTGCGCGACGGTTCGCGCCGCGTCACCAACGTGACCGAGGTGATCGGCATGGAGGGCGACGTCATCGTCACCCAGGAACTGTTCAAGTTTGAGTATCTCGACGAGGACAAGGACGGCAAGATCGTCGGCGAATATCGCGCGATGGGCCTGCGCCCCTATACGCTGGAAAAGGCGCGCCAGTACGGCTTCGACCAGCCCTATCTCGAGGCGTGTCTGTAAAACATCGTCGCCCCCGCGAAGTCGGGGGCGACGGCTAAATCAAGGCTTCAACGCCAGCGC
Organism: Sphingopyxis sp. H073; assembly: GCF_001468395.1. GTDB lineage: Bacteria > Pseudomonadota > Alphaproteobacteria > Sphingomonadales > Sphingomonadaceae > Sphingopyxis. The sequence continues at coordinate 121,375 of NZ_LNSG01000008.1, forward strand.
CGCCGCCAATATGGCGACCGCTACTCCCACCAGCGCGATCCCCCGCCACGGCATGAAACCGACCGCATCGACGTCGCGGCGGTGACGGCGGCGATAGTCGGCGATCTCGGCGACCACCGCGACCACAGCGCCCATCGCGCTCACCGTCAGCATCGACCCTTGCATTGACGCGCATCCCTTCGCAAACAGGGGCTCCTTCCCCCCCAAGAACGAGGTGCCGATATGCGTCATTTCCGTCCCGTTGCAATAGCCGCGCTGCTGACCGCCGTAGCCGCCGCCTGCAGCGCCCCTGCGCACGATGCGGTCGCGAAGGATTCCGCCACGAAGCCGGGCGATGCCCTCGCCGCCGCCGTCGCCGCGCCGACCCGCACGCCCGCCAACGTCGCCCGCGACAAATATCGCCACCCCGCCGAAACGCTCGCCTTCTTCGGCGTGAAGCCCGGCGACACCGTCGTCGAACTGTGGCCCGGCGCCGGCTGGTACACCGAAATCCTCGCTCCGCTCGCGAAAGCGGGAGGCGGCACGCTCTATGCCGCGGCGCCGTGGGACCGCGGGCTCAATCGCGTCAAGGCCAAGCAGACCGAGAATGCCGACGTTTATGGCGCGGTGAAGCTCGCCGAATTCCCGAACGCGGGCACCAATCCCAAGGTGCCCGACGGCAGCGCCGATGTCGTGCTGACCTTCCGCAACGTCCACAATTGGCGCTTCGACGGCAAGGACAACACCGCCGAAGCCTTCAAGCAGATTTTCGCGATGCTCAAACCCGGCGGCACGCTCGGCATCGTCGACCACCGTCTGAACGAAAGCGACGACAGCGCGAAGGAGGAGAAATCGGGCTATATGAAGGAAAGCTCGATCATCGGCTTCGCCGAAGCGGCGGGCTTCAAGCTTGCCGGCAAGAGCGAGATCAACGCCAACCCGAAGGACACGAAGGATTATCCGAAGGGCGTGTGGACGCTGCCGCCGACGCTGACCGAGGGCGACGCGAACCGCGACACATATCTCGCGATCGGCGAATCGGACCGCATGACGCTGAAATTTGTGAAGCCCGCCTCCTGACGCGGCATCAGGAAACGATCGACCCCGCGCTGCTGCTCAGCGCCTATGCGCAGGGGCTGTTCCCGATGGCCGACGGGGCGGATGACCCGTCGGTCCATTGGGTCGAGCCGCGGCTGCGCGCGATCCTGCCCCTGGACGGCTTCCATCTGTCGCGCAGCCTCAAGAAGGTCATCGTCTCCGACCGCTTTCGCGTCACCACCGACACGGCGTTCGCCGACATGATGGCGCTCTGCGCCGAGCCCGCCGCCGACCGGCCGACGACGTGGATCAACCCGGTGATCAAGGCGAGCTACGAACGGCTGTTCCGCCTCGGCCACGCGCACAGCGTCGAAGTCTGGCTGGACGGCGCGCTGGCGGGCGGTCTTTACGGCGTCTCGCTGGGCCGCGCCTTTTTCGGCGAATCGATGGTCAGCCGAACCCGCGACGCATCGAAGGTCGCGCTCGCCCATCTCGTCGCCCGGCTGATCGCGGGCGGGTGGCGGCTGCTCGACTGCCAGTTCATCACCCCGCATCTCGCCAGCCTCGGCGCGATCGAGATCAGCCAGGCCGATTATCTGGGACGGCTCTATTCGGTCTTGTCGGACGGCGCGGGAAACGGCGCAGCCTTAGGCGCCGCGGCAGCGGGGGCGGGCGCAGGCGCCGCGGGCGTGCCCTCGCCGCCGTTCGTCGCGGGCGACTGGGGCGCGCTCGACGCCTTGGGCGCCGCCGAGGCCGATTTGGGCGCGGGACGAGCCACCGGTTCGCCGCCCGGATATGTCATCGCGCAGCTCTTGACGAAGACGTCATAAATCGGGTGCTGGATGACATTGCGTTCGGGCCGTTCGCGAAACAGCCAGCCCGAAAAGACGCGATACCATTTGTCGTCGCGCTGATCCTGAACGGTCAGCTGGACGAACGCGCCGGTCTCGGGCGGATCTTCCCACGGCGCGGTCATCTCGCACGCGCGCAGGCGGACGATCGCACGGCCAATGCGCGCGCTTTCTCCGGGCTTCATCTCGATCTCGCGGACCAGCCCGTTGCGCTTGTTGAGCAGGCCGAGCACCGCGACGCGCTGCTCCATCGGGGTCGCTCCCGCGATGCCGCCGACTTCCTTCGGAACATGGTCCGACTTGGCGAGCTGCGCGCTCGTCTCGCCCGGCCGCTTGCCGCCCCCGCCGCGATCGCAGGCGGTGAGCGTGGTCGCTGCGACAAGCGCCAGCAGCGTGATCCGGGTTGCGGTGGGCGTCACGCGAACTCAGTCGGCGCCGGGACGCCACGCCTCGTAATCGCCGGTCGCCGCGGCGCGGTGGCCGCCGCGTTCGAGCGCGCCCGCGGGGCGATAGGCGCCAAGGCTGCCGGTCAGGTTGGCGCTCGGTTCCTTCTCCCAGGCGCGCGGCGCGGGCAGCGCATCGCCGGGCAATTCGTCGAGCGTGCCGTGTAGCCAGCCGTGCCATTCGGGCGGCACGCGGCTCGCGTCGTTCGATCCCTTGTAAATGACCCAGCGACGGTTGCCCTTGCGAGCGCGATAATAGGTGTTGCCGAGGTTGTCCTCGCCCACCTTCTCGCCATTTTTCCAGCTATCCAGCAGCGTGCCGAAGGTCGCGCCGTCCCACCAGGTGAAAATCTTGCCAAGGATGCTCATGGCGTGGCGTTTACAGGCAAGCCCCCGCGCGAAGCAAGCTGCAAACCGCGCGCCGCAACCCTATTTCTCGTCTTTCCACGTCACCTTCGCCGTCTCGTCGAGCCCGAGCTTCGCCGACGTCCCCCCCGCGAGTTCGAGCACCGCCGCGACCTCGCCGCCGCTGACCACGGGCTCGAGCGATTCGGGGATGGTGTTCTCGGCGATCCGGTCGATGCTGCCGTCGGCGCGGACGAAGATCATGTCGAGCGGGATCACGGTGTTCTGCATCCAGAAGCTCGCGATCTTCGGCTTCGGAAAGGGAAACAGCATCCCGCCGTCGGCGGGCAGACCGGTCCGGAACATCAGCCCCTTTTCCTGCTCTTCCGGCGTGCGCGCGACCTCGACGCGGAAATTGTGCGTCTTGCCATCCATCGCGATCGTCAGCGGGATCGTGACTTCGTCCGCCGCTTCGCTGCCGCACGCGGCAAGCGGCACGGCAAGCGACAGGGCAAGGGCGGTGATCAGGGCACGCATCGGCAAATCCTCTTTCTCGCTCGCCGGAGGCCTAATCGAGCGCCGCTTCGCCGTCCAGCGCCGCCAGCGCCGCCTCGTCGCCCGGCGCGACGGCGAGGACGCGCCGCGCGAGCGCCAGACTGTGCCCCGCGCGCGCAAAGGCGGCAATCTGCCGCTCGCGCTCCTTCGGATCGTCGGCCGCACGCAACGCGAACGGCCCGAGGCGCCGCCGCTTCGCGAAACCGACCGCGGACGCCAGCGCCCTCTCCTCGGCCTCCGAAATCGCCTCGCCGCTGTCGTCGGCCGAAATGCCGTCGACGAAGAGCTGCGCCTTCACCCGCCGCACCCCCAGCCCGCGCCGCGTCATCGCGCCCGCGCGCATCGCGGCATAGTGTTTGTCGTCGAGAAAGCGCAGCCGTTCCATCCGGTCGGCCACCGCCTCGCACGCCGCCATGGCTTCACCCTCGTCGATCCAGTCCGATTCGCGAACCTTTCTCGACAGATAGCGCAGCAGTTTGGCCCGACTCGTCGCGAAACGCGCCACATAGGCGAGCGCCAGTTCGTCGAGCCGCGCGGCGTCAAGTCGCGCCCTGCGCCGGTCGGATGGATTGCGACGATTGGCCATATGCCATGTTTGTGCCACAGTCGGGCCCGATTGAGAACGATCAGAACCCGCATATCGGGCCCAACGGCCCGCGAAAGGGCCAATTCGTTCCAACTGTCAGAGGTCGTGCAAACAAACGATGGCACCGAAAGATGACATGATTGTTGCCGCGCGCCCTGTTTCCCGGGACTCAGCATCCTTTATGACCGACACACCTGCCCCCGCGGCGGACGCGCTCGTGCCGACGCCGACCTTCTGCGCCCAGCCGCGCCGCTTTTCGGACTTCGCCACCGTCGGCGAAGCGCTCGACTATGCCGCCAGCGGCACGCGCGGCCTCAATTTCCACGATCCGCGCGGGCGCCTGACCCGCGCCTATTCCTACGCCGAGCTCAAGGCCGACGCGCTCAGCACCGCCTACCGCCTGATCGCCGCGGGGGTGCAGCCCGAGGACCGCATCGCGCTGATCGCCGAAACCGGCCCCGAATTCGCGGCGCTCTTCTTCGGCACGATCTACGCCGGCGCCTGGCCGGTGCCGCTGCCGCTGCCGACCAGCTTCGGCGGGCGCGATTCCTATGTCGGCCAGCTCGTCGTCCAGCTGACGAGCTCGGACCCCAAGATGCTGTTTTTCCCGCCCGAAATCGCCGCGATGGCGACCGACGCGGCGAACGAGCGCGGGGTCGAACCGATCGACTGGAGCGAGTTCGAAACGCGTGCCGCGCCGATCGCTGCGCTCCCCGAACAGAAGAGCGACGAGACCTGCTATCTCCAGTACAGCAGCGGCTCGACGCGCTTCCCGCATGGCGTCGCAGTGACCCACGGCGCATTGCTCAACAATTTGTCGGCGCATTCGCACGGCATGGAGCTGCAGGATAGCGACCGCTGCGTCTCGTGGCTTCCCTGGTATCATGACATGGGCCTCGTCGGCTGCCTCCTCTCGCCCGTCGCCAACCAGGTGTCGGTCGACTATCTCAAGACCGAGGATTTCGCCCGCCGTCCGCTCGCCTGGCTCGACCTGATCAGCCGCAACGAGGGCACGACGCTCAGCTATTCGCCGACCTTCGGCTACGACATCTGCGCACGCCGCATCTCGAGCCAGAGCCACGTAGCGGACCGTTTCGACCTGTCGCGCTGGCGCGTCGCGGGCAATGGCGCCGACATGATCCGCCCCGACGTGATGCAGAAATTCGTCGACGCCTTCGCCGACGCGGGCTTCAAGGCGAGCGCCTTCCTGCCGAGCTACGGCCTTGCCGAGGCGACGCTCGCGGTCAGCATCATGCCCCCGGGCGAGGGTATCGTCGTCGAACTGGTCGAGGAAACCGAGCTGTCGGGCGCCGCAGGCGACGCCGGCCGGCCGACGCGTTTCCGCGCGATCGTCAATTGCGGCAAGGCGGTCAAGGACATGACGATCGAAGTCCGCGACGAGGATGGCAACATCCTGTCCGACCAGACCGTCGGCAAGGTGTGGTGCACCGGCCCGTCGCTGATGACCGGCTATTTCCGCGACCCCGAATCGACCGCGGCCTGCATGAAGGACGGTTGGCTCGACACCGGAGATATGGGTTATCTGTCAGGCGGTTACATCTATATCGTCGGCCGCGCCAAGGACATGATCATCATCAACGGCAAAAATCACTGGCCGCAGGATATCGAGTGGGCGGTCGAGCAGCTCCCCGGCTTCAAGTCGGGCGACATTGCCGCCTTCGCGATCACCGCGCCGGGCGGCGAGGAGACCCCCGCGGTGCTCGTCCAATGCCGCACCAGCGACGAGGCCGAACGGCTCGCGCTGCGCGAGACGATTCGCGACCGCGTCCGTGCGATCACCGGCATGAATTGCCTCGTCGAACTGATCCCGCCGCGCACCCTGCCGCGCACCAGCTCGGGCAAGCTCAGCCGCTCGAAGGCGCGCGCGCAATATCTGGCCGGCGAAATCCAGCCCTTCGCGCTGGCGGCCTGAGGCGCGCGGGCGAGGCTTTCGGGCATTTCCCTTTTTCTTCATCCCGGACGTGATCCGGGGTGACGAGCGGCCAACGAGCCACTCCCCGCTGTCCCGCTGCGGGACGAAAAATCCAGCACCAAGAAGTGCATAGTTACCTTCGGGTAACCCGCGGGCGCTAAGCAGGCCCCGTGAAAAGCCTGCTGACCGACCAGATTGTTGCCAAGGATGTTTCTGTGCGGACCCTTTTGGGGCTGGGGCCGCGCGACGAGGATCTGGGGGACCTCCGACAGCTCCAGCTCGCGCCGCTCCGCGGCAAGGGTCCGCTGCGCCTGTGGGCGGGTGCGGCCATGGCGTTCGTCGCCGCCTTCACCATGGCGCCGTCGATGCCCTGGCCGATCGTCAGCGGCTGGCTCGCCTGTGCGCTCGCCTTCTGCCTCTGGTCGTTCAATCTCTTCGTAAAGCTTCCGCTCGGTGACCCCAAATTGTCGGGAATCACCGAATACCGGCTGTGCAACCGCCACGCCCTCTATGCCGCGGCGCTGTGGTCGGTCCCCTTCTGGCTGCGCGGCACCGCGCCGCCGCTCGACCATGTGCTGTCGCTATGGATGATCGTGCTGCTGATGATGCTGACACTGGCGATCATCGCGCACAGTATGCCGCGCGCCTGCCTGCAGTTCATCGTGCCCGTCAGCGTGTCGGCGGCAGGCGCGATGGTCGCCGCCGGATCGCCGCCGATGGCCGCGGTCGCCAGCCTCGCCGCGCTGATGCTCTCGACCTTCTGCATCCGTTTCGGCCAGCAGCATGTCCGGTTCCGGCGCGCCGAGGAAACGCTGCACGAAAAGACCGAGACGGTCAGCCTGTTGCTCCGCGAGTTCGAGGAAACCTCGGCCGACTGGCTGTGGCAGACCGACAACAACCGCCGCCTCATCCACGTCTCGCCGCGCCTCGCCTATGCGCTCGGCGGCACCGCCGAGGCGCTCGAGGGCGTGCCTTTGCTCCAGGCGCTGTCGGGCGATGCCTGGGAGTCGGGCAATTTCTCGAAGACGCTGCACGACATGGCCGAGCGGATGAAGCGGCGCGAAAGCTTCTCGAACCTGATAGTTCCCGTCACGATAGGCGGCAAGCCGCGCTGGTGGGAGCTGTCGGCCTCGCCGCGCCTCGACGAAACGGGCAAGTTCCTGGGCTTCCGCGGCGTCGGGTCGGACGTTACCGAACAACATGCCAGCGCCGAACAGATCGCGCGCATGGCGCGCTTCGACAATCTCACCGGCCTGCCCAACCGCCTCAGCCTCCATGAGGATCTCGCCCGCGCTCTCTCGCAGGCGATCGACACCAAGTCGCGCTGCGCAATGCTGATGATCGACCTCGACCGCTTCAAGGCCGTCAACGATACGCTCGGCCACCCGACCGGCGACAAGCTGCTGGCGCAGGTGTCGGCACGGCTCAAGGGGATCATGGAGCGCGGCATGACCTGCGGCCGCCTCGGCGGCGACGAGTTTGCGGTCGTGCTCCACAATGTCGCCTCGGCGACCGCGGCGGAGGAGCTTGCCGAACGGATCATCCAGACGATCAGCCGTCCCTATGTGGTCGAAAACCACCAGCTCTTCGTCGGCGCCAGCGTCGGCTATGCGATCGGTCCGCAGGACGGCGCGACGGTCGAAACGCTCACCCGCAACGCCGACCTTGCGCTCTACAAGTCGAAGGACAAGGGCGGCAATGTCGTCGCCGCCTATGTCGCATCGCTCCACGCGCAGGCCGAGGAACGGCGCGTGATGGAGCAGGAACTGCGCGGCGCGCTCGATCGCGGCGAATTCGAACTCTACTACCAGCCCGTCGTCACCGCCGAGGACGGGACATTGAACGGCTTCGAGGCGCTGATCCGCTGGCACAACCAGAAGCTCGGCAACGTCTCGCCCGGGCGCTTCATCCCGCTTGCCGAGGACAGCCGCCTGATCGCGCCGATCGGCGAATGGGTGCTGCGCACCGCGTGCCACGAAGCGATGAAATGGCCGCAGAACCTGAAGGTCGCGATCAACGTGTCGGCCGAACAGCTCACCGATCCGGCCTTCGCCTCGGTCGTCGTCTCGGCGCTCGCGCAGAGCGGGCTCCCCCCGCAGCGGCTCGAGATCGAGGTCACCGAAAGCGTGTTCCTGCGCGATGGCGGCGGCGCCGCCCAACTGCTCGACCAGCTCATCGGGCTCGGCATCCGCCTCAGCCTCGACGACTTCGGTACCGGCTATTCGTCGCTCGGATATCTTCGCAAGACGCAATTTTCGACGATCAAGGTCGACCGCAGCTTCGTCGTCGGCGCCGCCAAGGGCAGCATCGAGTCGATCGCGATCATCCGCGCCGTCGTCGCGCTCGCCGACAGCCTCGGCATGTCGACGACCGCCGAGGGCGCCGAGACCGAGGTCGAGGTCGATACGCTCCGCACGCTCGGCTGCAGCAACATCCAGGGCTATTATTACGGACGCCCGATGCCCGCCTCCGACGTGCTGACGCTGTTCCGTCGCCCCGACGCAGCGTCCACCGCCGCGGCCTGACGGCGACGACCGGAATGCCTCGCGCGACGAATCGAGCGGCTTAACAAAAGGTTCCCCCGCTCACCGCATCGACGGCGCGATTCACCGCTAGATGGTTGGTGACTTTTCGCGGCTGCGGCAAAGACGCTCCAACGCTTGAAGACAAGCCAAACGGGGGTCGCCTTCCATGTTCCATCGCCGCTTTCTGGGTGCTTTCGCCCTGTGCGCTACGCTGCTGTCCAGCGTCCCCGCTATGGCCCGCGACTATCTGCAGTGCGTCCCCTTCGCCCGCGCCGAGTCGGGTGTCGAAATTCGCGGCAATGCCAAGACCTGGTGGGCACAGGCCGCCGGCGCCTATGAGCGCGGGCGGGAACCGCGCAAGGGCGCGGTGATGGCCTTCGCCGGCACCAGCGGTATGCCGCTCGGCCATGTCGCCGTCGTCAAGAAGGTTGTCAGCGATCGCGAAATCCTGATCGACCATGCCAACTGGTCGCCGATCGGCGGCCGTCGCGGCCAGATCGAGCGCAACGTTCGCGTCGTCGACGTCAGCGCCGCCGGCGACTGGAGCGCGGTGCGCGTCTGGTACGCCCCGATCGGCGACCTTGGGCTGCGCGCCAATCCGGTGCAGGGCTTCATCTATGCCGATGGCGACGCGAAGCCCGACCACCGTTTCGGCGGCGGCGAGCCCAGATGGGCCGCGAACGACTGGAAGCCCGGCAACGGCCTCGACCTCGTCGTCGCCTCGCTCCGCTGAGCGGAAATTATTCCAGACACGTCATTGCGAGCGCAGCGAAGCAATCCAGGGCGGCCTGACGCTACTCTGGATTGCTTCGCTGCGCTCGCAATGACGATGGGTAGTTAGTCTTCCGACGCCGCGCCGTCGTCCGGCTTGTCGGCGCCCGCATCCTCGAACCACGCCTCGACCTCGCCCGACAGCTTGATCGTCATCGGCTGGCCGAACCGGTCCTTCGACTTGCCCGCGGCGACGCGGATCCAGCCTTCCGAGATCGAATATTCCTCGACGTCGGTGCGCTCCTTGCCCTTGAAGCGGATGCCGATGCCGCGCTGCAGCACCTCCATGTCGAAATGGGGCGAGCGCGGGTTGGTCGACAGATGGTCGGGGGGCGTGTCGGTCATGATGCAACTTCCGAAAAAAGAGAATGGCGCGGCCCTAGCTGGACCGCGCCATCCCAGTCAATCACAAGGCGTCGATCGGAGCGGCGTCAGAACCCCGCCTTCAGCGTCACGAAGAACTGCTGCGGCGCCCCAGCCAGCAGGGTCTGGCTGTCGCCGCTGTTCGCAAAACCGTTCGTCCCGATCGTCGAGACATAGGCCTTGTCGAACAGGTTCGTCGCATTCGCCTGGATCGAGATCTTCTCGTTCAGGCGATAGCCGATGCTGGCATCGACGATCACGAAGCCGCCGACCGCCGCGTCGTTGAGGTAGGAGTAATAGCGCTTCGACGTGTAGTTGGCGCCGATGCGCGCGAACAGATGGTCGTTGTCCCAGGTGATCTCGCCCTTCGCGAGATGCTTGGGCGAATTGACCACCGTCTTGCCCGCGGTCGCGACGATGACGGTGCCCGCCGCATTCACGACGTCGTCCCGATATTCGGAGTCGTTGTACGCGTAGGAGGCGAAGAGCGAGAGTTCGGGGGTGACATTGAACGTCCCCGCCGCCTCGATGCCCCACGAGCGGACGTCGCCGACGTTGCTGAGGATTGCCGGATTGCCCTGGATGCCCGACCCGTTGGCGAAGGCGATGATCCGGTCCTTGAAGTCGACATAATAGCCCGCGATCACGCCCTGGAAGACGCGCGACCTGGTGCGGAACCCCAGTTCATAGGTGGTCGAGGTTTCGGGCTTGAGGTCGAGCGCATCGAAGCCCGCCTGCGTCGTCGCGAAGGGACCGCCGGTGGCCGACGATTCGAACGCGCGCATATTCTGGGTATAGCTCGCGAACAGCTCGTTATCGTCGTTCAGGCGATAGAGCAGGCCCGCCTGCGGCAGGAACCAGTCCTTCGCCTCGGTCCGCCCCGAGGCGAGACCGCCGCTGACGATCGGGGTCGCTTTGTTGGTGACGCGCAGCCCCTTCCACCCTGCGTTGAGACGCAGCGCGCCCAGATCGAGCGTGTCCTGCACGTGATATTGCAGCGTCTGGGTGTTGAAATCGAACTCCCACTGCGTCGCGAGCGGGTCTTTCGGAAAGGTCAGGCTGCCGCGGCTCGGGGCGCCGCGCGTGTCGGCGAGGCCATAGAAGCGCCGCGCCTGGTTGAAGTCGTTATCCTCGTACCACATGCCGATTTCGACGGTGTTGGCGCCCAGCGTGACGCTACTCGACGCGACGATGCCATAGCGTTCGATCTCATATTCGGTGGTGCGGATCGTGATCGGCGCGCCGCCGGGGGTCACGACATAGGGCGTGTACCAGAGACCGCGACCGTCGTTACCGTGATAATAGCCCTGCAGCTTCATCGACCAATAGTCGTTGAAGGGCACGTCGAGCCCGACGCCCGCCAGCCAGTCCTTGCGCAGCCCCGACGCGTCATAATAGGCGTCGTCGACCGTCTTGATCAGCAGCGGAAAGGTCTCGCCGACCCCGGCATAGGGCGCGACGAACGGCGTGCCTGCGGGGATCGTTCCGTTCGCGATCCCGACATTATAGGCGGCGCGGGCATTCTGGTTCTGGTAGATGCTGGCGATCAGCACCGCATAGTCCCAGTTCTTCGCGAAATTGTCCCACTTGTAGCCGAGACGGCCGATCATCTCGGCGCTGAGGTCCTGATAGTCGTTCTCGCGGCGGTTCGAGTAGTTGACGAAGGCGAAGACCTGCCCGTCGCCGACCGGTTGGACGATGCGCGCATTGACCTGGTCCTGCCGCTGCGCGCCGTCGCCCTTCCACTTGTCGGCATCCTGCCAGGCATAGCTCAGCGACAGGCGCGGCCCGCCGGGGACGATCTCGCCGCTGTCGAGCCGCGCGAAGACGCGCTTGTTCTCGTCGCTGCCCCAGGTGCCGGCGACGTCGATGCCGAGCTGTTCGGCGGGCTCGCGCGAGAAGAATTCGATCGTCCCGCCAAGATTGCTCGACGATGCCGCGGCGAGCGAACCCGCGCCCTGCGCCACTTCGACGCGGCCGACATTCTCGCTGATGATCGCACGGCTGATGTGCAGGCCGTTATGGTTGCCATAGCTCATGTCGCCCAGCGGAATGCCGTCCAGCGTGAAGCCGAGCTGGTTCTGCGAGAAACCGCGGATCGAGATGCGCGACGACCATTCATAGGCGCCCAGGGGATCGGCCGACTGGAAATTCACGCCGGGCAGCTTGTCGATCGCCTTCAGCGGGCTGATTCCCGACACTTCCAGCGCGATGTCGGCGGCGCCGATTTCCTGCACCTGCCGCGCCTCGCCCTGCCCGAGCACGACGATGTCGTCGCCATAGCCGGCCGCGTCACCGGCCGCGGCGTCGCCCGCTGCATCGTCCGCCAGCGCGGGCGTCGCGGCCAGCACCGCGATCGCCGCGACTCCGGCCCGCAAGCCGCGCGAAAAATAGGTCGTCATTCGGATATCCCCTTGTCCGGCACCGGAATGGCGCCGGGGTCGCGGGGGCTCTAGATCGGTCAGATTGCTGCACTGCGGCGAAGGCGTGTCACGGCGATGACATGTCGATGAACCGTCTGTGAAAAAGGGGGGAAAATCGACCTCAGGCGGCAGCGCGCGGCGGCGGCGCGTGCCGATCTCCGCCGATGGGAAGGCGTTCGGCCAGCGGGTAAAGCTGCTGCTCCTCGCGCTCGATCCGCATTCCCAGCGCTTCGAGGATGCCGATGGTCTCGCCGCGGAACCCGTCCCAGTCTGCCTCGACCGCCTCGGGCGTCCAGCGCGAGTCATAGGCGGCGAAATCGCCCGCGATATGCCCCATCTCATCGACGAAGATCCTCGCGATCCGCATCACCTCGGCGTCGCCGCTCGACTGCATGCGCGGATAGAGCGCCCAATCCTCGCATTTCAGGTGGCGGACCAGCGTGTCGCGCAGCATCCCGCGCACCGCGGCGAGTTCGGTCGGGCGCGGCGGATGCGGCGCCGCGACCAGCGCCAGCAGGAAGCGCGACAGCGTCTCGATCGCCGCATGTTCGGCGCGCAGCCGTTCGATTTCGCGGATATTGGGCATGACCGATCCAGAATGAGCGGTCCCTCGCCGCCTCCCTATCTTGAGGGCGATGAAGGGACCGTAAATGATGGCGTCACAATCGCCGCCATTGTGGCAATTTGGTCCGCCGGTCAGTCGGCCGCTAATTGTTGTTGCACTCGCCCCTGGTGCAATCATCCTTGGTGTCACCCAGCGCGACAAGCAGGCCGATGCCGACCAGCGCCGCGACCCCGACGACGATCAGTCCCGCATTGCCGCCCGACAGGTTGCTGCGCCCCTTCCCCGGCGCCGGTCCGGCGAACGCGGCGGTCAGCCGCATCCCCGCAAGCGTCAGTTGCGGCGCGCGCTCGCCGCCGCGAAAGCCCAGCTCGACCCCCTCGCCGATCCGCGACCGCCAGCTCTGGAGATCGCCGCCGCCGCGATAGTGCATCGGCGCGATCGTCAGCCCCGCGCGCACCTGCCGGTCCTCGCGCGTCCCGCCGCCCAGCGGGATGCGGACCCGCGCCCCCGCAAAGCCCCCCATCGCGACCGGCCCCGCGTCGCCATCGGGCTGCGGCGCGACCGGAACCGTCTGCGCGTGCAGCGGCGCGGCAGCGGTGGCGACGAGCGCCAGCGCAAGCATCGATTGTCGCATGATACCATCCTCCCGCCCGCAACCTGCGGCGCGATTATGGCCTAATGATGAAGTCTGCCGGACGACTAGCGGGGGGCCGCCTTCGCCCTACCCGACGCGGCCTTCCGCGTGACGCCGGTCAAAGACCTGGTCGATGCGCGTCAGAACGCGCTCGATCCGCGGGATCATGAAATCCATGAACGCACGCAACTTCAAGGGCTGCAGCGCTTGGGCGGAATGTACCAGATGGACCGGGATCGGCGCCGGGCTGTCGGACTCAAGGATGGGAACCAACCGACCTTCGCTGACCCCGACCGACGCCTGATACGACATGATCCGTGCTACACCGAGACCTTTGATCGCGCCGTCGATGACGCCGTCGGCAGTGTTAATCGAAAAACGCGGCCGGATGGCTATCGACGCTGCGTCGCCTCCGATGCCGAACGGCCATTGGCGATAGGTCTGCAGCCCCTCGAAAGCGATGCACGCATGACCGGACAAATCGGAGGGTTTTTCGGGCGCAGCGTGGCGCGCGAGATAGTCGGGGCTGGCACAAACGACCCACCGCACTTGACCAACCCGGCGCGCGATCAGGCTGCTGTCGGGAAGGTTGCCGATCCGCACCGCCACGTCGACATGATTTTCGACCAGATCGACCACCGCATCCGAAAGCACCAGTCGCACCGTCACATCGGGATAGATCGCCAGAAAATCATGAACGATCGGCGCGACGTGCAGCTTGCCGAACATGATCGGCGCCGTGACCAGCAATTCGCCGCGGGGCGCTCGATATTCGCCCGAGGCGGCGCGTTCCGCTTCGCCCAAATCCTCGAGAATGCGCCGCGCCGTGGCAAGGAAGGGGGCGCCTTCCTCGGTCGGGATGAGTCGGCGGCTGGTCCGGACAACCAGCCGGGTACCCAGCCTTGCTTCCAGATCCGATACCCTGCGGCTCACGGTCGCCAGCGGAATGCCGAGGGCGCGCGACGCAGCGGAAAGACTGCCGCCGTCGATCGCGGCGACAAGCGTCCGCATGGCCTCGAACCGATCCATCTTCCTCCCATAATATGGAAGGATGGTTTTCGCAATCGACCAATACTCTCGGAAATATGGAGGATCTATATCAGCGGCAGGCCAACCCCGGCCCCCAGACGAAAGGTCAAACCCATGTCCCTGATCCCCACTCCCGCGACGATCGAGGCGGCGCCCGCCGCATCGCAAGCAATGCTTCAGGCCGTAAAGGCCCAGATCGGCAGCGTCCCCAACCTGTTCCGGCTGGTCGCGACGAGCCCGCAGACGCTCGAAGGCTATGTCGGCCTGATGGGCGCGCTCGGCAAGGGCAGCCTGCCCGCCGCGACGCGCGAGCGGATCGCGCTGGCCGTCGCCGAGATAAACGGCTGCGGCTATTGCCTCTCCGCCCACACCTATCTCGGGCGCAATGTCGCCAAGCTCGACGATGCCGAGATGACCGCGAACCGCAGCGGCGCGTCGAACGACCCGGTCGCCGATGCCGCCGTCCGCTTCGCCGCCGCGCTTGTCCACAATCGCGGCCATGTCGCCGAGGCCGATGTCGCTGCGCTTCGCGAGGCAGGCTATACCGATGCACAGGCGCTCGAGATCGTTCTGCACGTCGCGCTCAACAGCTTCACCAACTACGTCAACGAAGCCTTCCGAACCGAGATCGACTTCCCCGTCGTCCAGGCGCGAACCCCCGCCTGAACCGCGCGGAAACGGGCGCCGCTTCTCCGTCCCCTAGCGGCGCCCACCCCTCACCCTGCCAACAGGAACCCGTCATGACCCAATATCTGATCCGCGCCGTCGCGATCGCCCTGCTTGCTGCGGCCCCGCTTTCGGCCGAGGCCGCGCCCGCCGCGTCGGCGCCCGCCGCCGCATCGGCGATCCACTCCACCAGCTACCATTTCGCGACCGTAAACGGCCGCAAGATCTTCTATCGCGAAGCCGGCGACCCGGCGGCGCCGACGATCGTGCTGCTCCACGGCTTTCCGAGTAGCAGCCAGATGTATCGCGACCTGATCCCGCAGCTGGCCGACAAATTCCATGTCATCGCGCCGGACTATGTCGGCTTCGGCCAGTCCGACGCGCCGCCCGCGTCCGAATTCGACTATAATTTCGACAATCTCGCCGCGCATGTCGCGGGCCTGATCGATCAGCTCGGGCTCAAATCCTACGTCCTCTATATGCAGGACTATGGAGGCCCGGTCGGCTTCCGGCTCTTCGCGTAGCGCCCGACGCAGGTGAAAGGCTTCGTGATCCAGAACGCCAACGCCTATCTCGACGGCGTCGGCGATCCGGTCAAGCAGGCACTGCTGCCCATCGGCCAACAGCGCAACGCTGCGTCGGAAACCAGCGCGCGCACCCTCCTCACGCTCGACACGACCCGGTTCCAGTACAGCTATGGCGCAAAAAACCCGGACGCGATCAATCCCGACAATTGGACGATCGATCAGGCGCTGCTCGACCGTCCCGGCAACGACGCGATCCAGCTCGACCTGTTCGAGGATTATCGCTCGAACGTCGCGTCTTACGACAAATGGCACGCGCTGTTCCGTCAGTATCGGCCGAAGACGCTGATTCTGTGGGGCAAGAATGATCCGATCTTCATCGCGCCAGGCGCCGAAGCCTATAAGCGCGACCTGCCCGATGCGCGCCTCGTCTGGCTCGACGCCGGCCATTTCGTGATCGACGAAAATGCCGTGACGATCGGCCGCGAAATCAAGGCAAGCTTCGCCGGCCGCTAGTCTCGGGAACAGGGCGGCGTCGGTCGGGGGCAGCGCGTCCCCGGTCGGCGCCGCGATCACGCGATGCTACGCCACTCCCCCAACCCCAAGTCCCCGATCTCCCACGCTCCTATGCGCCACCTCACCAGCCGCAGCGTCGGGAACCCCACCGCCGCCGTCATCCGCCGCACCTGGCGGTTGCGGCCTTCGGTGATGGTGAGTTCGAGCCACGCATCGGGCACGCTCTTGCGGTATCGCACCGGCGGGTCGCGGTCCCAGAGCTGGGGCGGGTCGATGCGGCGGACGGTGGCGGGGCGCGTCGGGCCGTCGTTCAGCGTGACCCCGCGGCGGAGCGCCGCCAGCGCGGCGTCGTCGGGCTCGCCCTCGACCTGCGCCAGATAGGTTTTGGGGGTCTTGTGCTTCGGCGACGAAATCCGCGCCTGCAGCGCGCCGTCGTCGGTCAGGATCAGCAGCCCCTCGCTGTCGCGGTCGAGCCGGCCGGCGGGATAGACGCCGGGCACGTCGATATAGTCCGACAGCGTCGCGCGCGCGGTTTCGCCACTGGCGATCATGCTCTTGTCGGTGAATTGCGACAGCACGCCATAGGGTTTGTTGAACAGGATCAGGCGGCTCATGCGTTGGGCTCCCACCTATCCCAACAGACCTATCATGTTCCCCCGCGAAGGCGGGGGCCCATCACCGGACTGCGCAAAATAGCACCGGCGGAAGATGGGTCCCCGCCTTCGCGGGGACACACATTCCTATGTCGTCGCCGAGTTTACGCCGCTTCCTTCTTGCGGCTCGCCTTCTTCCGCTCGTGCGGGTCGAGGATCGCCTTGCGGATGCGGATGTTCTTCGGGGTCACTTCGACCATCTCGTCGTCGTCGATATAGGCGATCGCCTGTTCCAGCGTCATGCGGCGCGGCGGGGTCAGGCGGATCGCGTCGTCCTTGCCCGTCGAACGGAAGTTCGTGAGCTGCTTCGACTTCATCGGGTTGACTTCCAGATCCTCGGGCTTGGCATTCTCGCCGATGATCATGCCCTCATAGAGCGCCTCGCCGGGCGAGACGAACAGGATGCCGCGTTCTTCGAGCGGGCCGAGCGCGTAGGCGACGGCTTCGCCATTGCCGTTCGAGATAAGGACGCCGTTCTTGCGCCCCTCGATCACGCCCTTGTAGGGCCCGTATTTCTCGAACAGCCGGTTCATGATGCCGGTGCCGCGCGTGTCCGACAGGAATTCGCCGTGATAGCCGATCAGGCCGCGCGACGGGCCGCTGAAGGTGATGCGCGTCTTGCCGCCGCCCGACGGGCGCATGTCGGTGAGGTCGGCCTTGCGGATCTGCATCTTCTCGACGACCGTGCCCGAATGTTCGTCGTCGACGTCGATGACGACGGTTTCATAAGGTTCGGTGCGCGCGCCGCTCTCGTCGGTGCCGTACAGCACCTTCGGGCGGCTGATGCCGAGTTCGAAGCCCTCGCGGCGCATCGTCTCGATGAGCACGCCAAGCTGGAGCTCGCCGCGCCCGGCGACCTCGAAGCTGTCCTTGTCGGCGCTTTCGGTGATGCGGATCGCGACGTTCGTCTCGGCCTCGCGGAACAGGCGGTCGCGGATCATGCGGCTCGTCACCTTGCTACCCTCGCGCCCCGCCATCGGGCTGTCGTTGACGGCAAAGCGCATCGACAGCGTCGGCGGGTCGATCGGCTGCGCGGCGATCGGCTCGCTGACGCTGGTGTCGGCGATCGTGTTCGCGACGGTCGCGTTGGTCAGGCCTGCGATCGCGACGATGTCGCCCGCCTTGGCTTCCTCGACCGGCACGCGGTCGAGGCCGCGGAAGGCGAGCAGCTTCGACGCGCGGCCGGTCTCGATGACCTTGCCGTCCATGTCGAGCGCGTGGATCGGCTGGTTGACCTTGACCGTGCCCGACTGGACGCGGCCGGTCAGGATGCGGCCGATGAAATTGTCGCGGTCGAGCAGCGTCGCGAGGAAGGTGAAGGGCGCGTCCTCGTCGAGGCCCGGGGTCGGCACATGGCTGACGATCGTCTGGAACAGCGGCTCGAGCGTGCCCTCGCGCGCTTCGGGGTCGGGCGAGGCATAGCCGCCGCGGCCCGAGGCGTAGAGGATCGGGAAGTCGAGCTGTTCGTCATTGGCTTCGAGGGTCAGGAACAGTTCGAACACTTCGTCGAGCACTTCGGCGGCGCGCGCGTCGCTGCGGTCGATCTTGTTGACGACGACGATCGGCTTCAGGCCGAGCGCGAGCGCCTTGCCGGTCACGAACTTGGTCTGCGGCATCGGGCCTTCGGCCGCGTCGACGAGCAGGATGACCCCGTCGACCATGGAGAGGATACGCTCGACCTCGCCGCCGAAGTCGGCGTGGCCCGGCGTGTCGACGATGTTGATGCGCGTCGCATCGGCGCCTTCGCCCCACTCGACCGAGGTGCACTTCGCGAGAATCGTGATCCCGCGCTCTTTCTCCAAGTCATTGGAATCCATGGCTCTTTCCTCAACACGCTGGTTGTCGCGGAAGGTGCCCGACTGGCGGAAGAGCTGGTCGACGAGGGTGGTCTTGCCATGATCGACGTGGGCAATAATGGCGATATTGCGCAAAGACATGCGGAGAGGGCCTTGATGGGAGGGGGCAGCGCGCAGAGCGCCGCGAAACGCCGCGCCCCTAACAGAAGCGCTGCTGCATCGCAACAAAATTGCCGATGCCCCGCCTGAAGGCGCCGCGCCTGCGCCAGCGGGCCGCGCGGCCCCGCTACGCCAGCCGGATCTCGGGTTCGACCCAGCCTTGCGCCTGCGGACCAGCGGCGATCGCCGCCTCGATCCGCGCGATCCCGTCAGCGATCTTTGCCGAATTGGCGCAAATACCGCCACACGCCTCCTGCAGGGCTTTCAGCGCGGCGAGCTGTTCGGTCGCCTTTTCCGCCTTGCCCAGCGTCGCCTGCGCAATGCCGAGGTCGCGCCGCGCGTCGATCATCTTTTCGTCATAGCGCAGCGCTGTCTCGAACGGCTTGACCGCGCGCGCGTAATCGCCTTGCGCCATCAGGCTGGCGCCGAGCAGATAATTGGCCTGCGGATTCTTCGGCACCGCCGCGACGATCTTGCGAAACGCCTTCGCGGCTGCGGCGTAATTGCCCGTCGCATAGGCGTCGGCACCCGCCTGATAGTCGGCGGTCGGGTCATAAGCGGCCGCAATCTGGTCGGGGGTCGAACCTCCCCCGCCGACGTCTCCGTCCGCCGCGACGGCTGGCGGCGCGGCAAACAGTGCGCAGGCCACGAACAGGCCAAACGAAGACCGATAGTGCATGACGACCTCTCCCATGGCCGAGTCAAGCCGCGAGGCTAACACAGCCGGGCCCAGCGGGAAACGGTCAGATCGCTGCGATCAACCGCTCGATCTCGCGCCCCGCCGAATGCGCCGCACGTACCAGATTCGCATGGAAATCGCCCGCGCTGTCGCCGTTGGCTTCGTCGGTCACCGCCTTGATCGCCGCCCACGGTTTGCCGAGCCGCGCCGCCACCTGGGCAACCGCACCGACCTCCATATCGACCAATGTCGCGCCAAGCGATTTGAGGTCCGCCGCAGCGTCGGGACAAGCGACGAAGCTGTCGCCGCTCGCGATCCGTGCGTGCGGCAGGCCGAGCCCCGGGTCGGGCATCGCCGCGAAATGCGCTTCGCCCGCTTCGCCGATCGGCCACTCGCCCGCGCGGTAACGGCGGAACCGGCCGGGCTCGTTCGCGCCATAATCATGCTGCACCGCCTCGGCGAGCCAATATGCGCCGGGCGCCGCACCCAGCGACCCGCAAGTGCCACTCATCACCAACAGATCGGCATCGCCGCCGATCATCCCGGCGGCGAGCGCGGCATTGACCTTGCCGAGGCCCGAGATGACGATGGTCAGGTCGTGGCCGTTCACGGTGAGGCGGCGCGGGGCGAAGGGGCCATCGCGCTTCGTTCCCGCATCGGCGAACAGCGCATCGCCCTCTTCGGCGAGCGCGGCGAGGATCAGGATGTTGGCCATGGCGGCTGTGTAGCGACCGCAAGGCCGGATGGAAGAGGATTCGCGCAGAGATGATGCCAACCGACCGGTTTGCGCCTACAAAAGCCCCGCCGCCCGCATCGCCGCCACCGCATTCTCGAGCCGCTCGTTGCCGTCGCCATCGACCCACGCCCAGCGCAGGTTCCGCCGCTCGAGCTCGCCGATCGCGACGTCCATGAACTGGCGCCGTGCGAGGTCGCTGCCGAACAGGCGCGTTCCATCCTCCTCCCACGGCAGATTCATCGCCGGGACGAGATAGAGGTCGGCGGGCTCGTCCCATAGGTCGATCTCGGGCAAGCGCCGACCGAGCAGCATGACCGCCCAAGCCTGCGTCATCAGCGGGTCGGTGTCCGACACCAGCCACTGGGGATTTTGCGCAAGCGCCGCCCGCGTCGCCGCGACATGGCCGTCGAAAATCGCGAGCAGATCGATCTCGTCAAACTCGGTGCCGTGCTCTTCGGCATAGGTGCGGCCATATTCGGGAACGACGAGCGCGCCGAGGCGAAAGGCAAGTCGCGGCGCGAGCGTCGACTTGCCCGTGCTCTCTGCGCCGTGAAGGCAGATATGGCGTGTCATTCGGGGATCGCGCCGGTCAACGCCGCGCGGCGCCACTGGATCAGTCCATCGATCGACAGGCCGAGCAGGACGACATAGACCGCGCTCGTCGCATAGAGGCCGCGCCACGCGAACAGCGGCACCGCGATCAGGTCGACGGCAATCCAGAGCCACCAGCTTTCGACGCGCCGCCGCGCGAGCAGCCATTGCGCGGTGATGCTCATCATCGCGATGCCGCCATCGATCCATGGTGCCGCGGCGTCGGTGAAGCGGTGCATCGCGGCGCTCCAGACGATCCAGGCGGCAAATGTGACGCTGCCCCAGATCCAGCGCGCGCGTTCGCTCAGCCAGCCGACCGGAACGCCATTGTCCTCGCGCGCCCGGACCCAGGCGATGAGGCCATAGAGGTTGAGGACGAGGAAAAAGCCCTGCAGCAGCATGTCGCTGTACAATTTCGCCTCGAAGAAGACGAAGGCGTAGAGGCTGACCGCGACGAGCGCGAAGGGGTAGTTCCACACGCTGCGCAGCGCGACGAGCGCGACATTGATGAGGACCAGCGCGGCGGCCAGCCATTCGATCCAGCTCATGCGGGCGCCTCATCGCTCCGCGCGCGCGTCCACAGACCGTCGCGGCTGATCCGCCGCTCCGGCGGACGGCGCAGCACCGACCAGCCGGCGCGCGCAACCCACCCGAGCTTGGCGAGACGCGAGGTCCCCGCGCGGTGGTCCCACGCATGATCGCCGCGCGCCCGCACCTCGCGCGCGATGTCGCCATAGATGCCGGCGGCGGCGAGCACCGCCCAGCGGCTGCGCGGAGGCAGCTTGCGCGCGCCCCAACGCGCCGACGCCTCATATTCCCCGGCCATTTCGGCGAGCCATTTCGCCATGACCGCAAGCCGCGAACGATAGGCGGGGTGCATATGCTGGCCGGGTGGAATATCGAGTTCGACCATCCAGTCGACGGGCAGGTAGCAGCGATCGGCGGCGGCATCCTCGGCGACGTCGCGCGCGATGTTTGCGAGCTGGAAGGCGATGCCGAGGTCCGAGGCGCGGTCGAGCGTGATCGTATCCTTGGGGTTGATCCCCATCACCAGCGCCATCGCGACGCCGACGGCGCCCGCGACATGATAGCTGTAGCGCAGCAGGTCGGCCTCGCTGCGCGGACGCCAATCCTTCGCGTCAAGCTCGAAGCCCGCGACGATGTCATCGATCACGGAGCGTGGAATAGCGATTTCGGTCAGCAGCAGCCCGAGTGCGTCGAACGCGGGCTCGCCCGTCGGTTCGCCCGCGAACGCCTTGTCGGTCTGCGCGCGGATATGGGCGACCGCAGCGGCGGGATCTTGTCCCGGCCGCATCGTCCCGCCATGATCCTGCCCGTCGGTCAGGTCGTCGGCGGCGCGGCACCAGGCGTAAAGCAGCCAGACGCGCTCGCGGGTGATCCGGTCGAAGAGCTGGCTGGCGAGCGCGAAGCTTTTCGATCCGCGCGCGATGCTGTCGTGCGCGAAACCGTGGAGGGCATGTGCGTCATAGGCCCCCCCGTCGATCATTACAGATTTTCGGCCTTCATCGCGAAGATCGTCTGGTGCGGAACGTAAGACGCCATCTTGTCGAGCAGCTCGTCGAGGCCCGCGTCGACGATCATGATCCCGGCATGCGCGGGGCGGATGAAGCCGACCTCGACCATCTTGCGGTTGAACGCGATCAGCTCGTTGTAGAAGCCCGCCGCGTTCAGCACCCCCACCGGCTTGCTGTGATAGCCGAGCTGCGCCCAGCTGATCGCCTCCCACAATTCGTCCATCGTGCCGACGCCGCCGGGAATAGTCAGGAAACCGTCCGAGAGGTCGGTGAACA
The DNA here is from genome assembly GCF_001468395.1 of Sphingopyxis sp. H073. GTDB lineage: Bacteria > Pseudomonadota > Alphaproteobacteria > Sphingomonadales > Sphingomonadaceae > Sphingopyxis. Next base: position 143,546 of record NZ_LNSG01000008.1, read on the forward strand.
TCTTCTTCCGCTCGTGCATGCCGCTGACGACGTGGAGCTCGGTGCAGCCGCGATGCGCGACCTCGGCACCGACGAGCGCTTCGGGGATGATCCCGATGACCTCGCCACCGGCTTCCAAGGCGCTGTCGGCGACCGCGCCCATCAGCCCGAGGCGGCCGCCGCCATAGACGACGCCGATCCCGCGCTCGGCCAGCGCGCGGCCGACGTGGCGCGCGGTTTCGATATAGATCGGATCTTCGGGGGTCGCGGACCCGCAATAGACGGCAAGGCGTTTCATCGCTTCGTGGCTTTCATAAATTCCGTTTGGGCTGAGCCTGTCGAAGCCCCGCTCTTTCTTTCGCGCCTTTGCCGGAAGAACGGCCCTTCGACAAGCTCAGGGCGAACGGCGGTGGTCATTCAAGCATCAGGGCTGCCGTCGCCTTCGCGCTTCCCACCACCCCCGGAATGCCGGCGCCGGGGTGCGTGCCGGCACCCACGAAATAGAGGTTCGAAATCGCGTCATCGCGATTGTGGGCGCGGAAATACGCGCTTTGCCACAGCACGGGTTCAAGGCTGAAGGCGCTGCCCAGATGCGCCGACAGGTCGCGGCCGAAATCGGTGGGAGCGTAATGGAAACGGGTGACGAGGTTGGCGCGGAGGCCGGGGGCGACGCGGCGTTCGACCTCATCGAGGATCGCGTCGGCGAAGCGCGCGCCGAAATCGCCGTCCCAGTCGGGCTGCGTCTTGCCGAGATGCGCGACGGGCGCGAGCGCGTAGAAGGCCGAATGGCCGGGTGGCGCCATCGCCGGATCGGTGATGCTGGGATGGTGGAGGTAGAGCGAGAAATCCTCAGGCACCTTGCCACCGTATATGTCGCTCAGCAGGCCTTTGTAGCGCGGACCGAAGAGGATGCTGTGGTGCGCGATGTCAGGATAGTCGCCCTTCACGCCGAAATGGACGACGAAGAGCGAGGGCGACCAGCGCTTGCGGGCGAGGCTCTTTGCGACCTTCCGCCCACGCGGATGGTCGAGCAGGTCCTTGTAGCTGTGCATCAGGTCGCTGTTGCACGCGATCATGTCGGCGCCGGCGCGCCAACCGCTTTGTGTCGCGACAGAGGTGACGCGGTCCCCGCTTGTGGCGATCGAGATCACCGGATCGCCAAGGCGCAATTCGCCGCCGAGCCGCTCGAACAGCTTCACCATCGCGCCGACCAGCGCGTTGGTCCCGCCACGCGCGAACCAGACGCCGCCGTCCTTTTCGATCGTGTGGATGAGCGCGTAGATGCTGCTCGTCGTCATCGGGTTGCCGCCGACGAGCAAGGTGTGAAAGGACAGCGCCTGCCGCAGCCGCTCGTCGTCGACATAGGACGAAACGATCGAATAGACGCTGCGCCAGGCCTGGTATTTCATCAGCGCAGGCGCGGCGCGGATCATCGAGGCGAAGTCGAGAAAGGCAACCGCGCCGAGCTTCACATAACCCTGTTCGTACACGCCCCTCGAATAATCGAGGAAGCGGTCGTAGCCGTCGATGTCGGCGGGGTTCAGCTTTGCTATCTCGGCGCGCAGCGCCGCCTCGTCGTTCGAATAATCGAAGTTGGTGCCGTCGGGCCAGTTCAGGCGATAGAAGGGCATCACCGGCATCAGATCGACGTCGGCGGCCATGTTCTGCCCGCTGAGCGCCCACAGTTCCTGCAGGCACGGCGGATCGGTGATCACGGTCGGACCGGCGTCGAAGGTGAAGCCGTCCTTCCGCCAATGATAGGCGCGCCCGCCGGGCTTGTCGCGCGCCTCGACGATCGTGGTTTGAACACCCGCCGATTGCAGCCGGATCGCGAGCGCGAGCCCACCGAATCCGGCGCCGATGACGATCGCGCGGCGGGTCATTTCCAGTCCAATCTCGAAAGCGCCGCAATCGCGCGGCCGACGGGTACGGGCGGTTTGCCCGACAATATTCTGAGCTTGTCGGCGGCGTTCGGCCGTCCGGCATAGAAGCGCGCGATGAGGCCCGGCGACAGGCGATAGAAGCGCTCGAAGATGCGGTAGCGTTCGGCGGGTTCGGCGGCGCGGAAGAGCATCGCGCCGAGCATGCGATAGAAGCGCTGGCGGCGCCAGGATGCTGCGGCGCGATCGCGCAAAAGGATCGGCAGATCGGCACTGCCGATCAGATCGGGCAGCGCCGCGGCGGTTCGCACGGCGTCGGGCAGCGAATATCCCGTGAGGGCATGAAACACCCCGGCGCGCACGCCGATCCGCGCGGTGCGGTCCGATTCGGGCCAGAGGCGGTCGAAATCGCCGGCCACGACCACCGGGAGCACGCCGGTTTCCTCGCGCGTGGTCGCGGTCACATTCCATTGGCGCCGCGCCGCATAGTCGGCGATCCGATCGCGGACCGCCGCAACGTCGAGATCGGGGCTGTCGCTATAATAGGTGTCCTCGACGAAGATCGTCTCGGCATCAAACGGGAGCAGATAGACGAAGCGATAGCCGTCGAGCTGGTCGACGGTAGCATCCATGACGAGCGGGCGGTCGATGCCATGCCCGCCCTCGACGGTCAGCGCCTGGCCAACGAATTTCTGCCAGCCGCAATCAAGGTCCGAAAGCTTGCCCGCGCCGCGCGCGTCGATGACATGCTTCGCCGAAAGCCGCCCGCCGCGCGCGAGCAGCAGATGGTCGGGCGCGACATGCTTGGCCCTGTCGGAGATGATGCGGCCCTCGGGCAACGCTGCCGCTACCGCCTCGGCCAACGCTTCGCCGGGAATGCTCTTATACCCCATGCGCAGCGTCCGGGCGTGCGCGGAGAAAGCGACGTCGTACCGATCCCAATGATACCGGACGAGCGGTGCGACGAGCCAGCGGTCGCGCTTCGCGATGTCGCTGTCGAAGAAGGACCAGATATGATTGCCGCCGATCGGGCCGGGCTCGACCAGCCGGACGTCGAGGCCCGGCCGCTTTGCCGCGAGCGCGAGCGCCGCGAGCCCGCCCGCGAGCCCGCCGCCGACGATCGCTATGTCACAAGAGTCGGTGTTCGCCGCGGCCATGCGTCCGCCCTAGCCGCAGCGCGCGCGGGCGGCTATCGCTTCGTGCATGGCGGCGATCCTTTTCTCCGCGCTCGCGATGACGCTGATCGTCGGGGTGCGCTATCTGATCAGCAGCGGCGGCTTCGCGCTGGCGACGCGGATTAAGCACCCGGGCCTCTATCGCGGCCTCGAACCGCAGATGAAGCGCGAGATCGGCTGGAGCCTTGCGAGCGCCGCGATCTACGGCATTCCGGCGGGCGTCGTGGCCTGGGGATGGCAGGAACGCGGCTGGACGCGCATCTACACCGACGTTCACGCTCTTCCGCTCTGGTATTTGCCGGTCAGCCTGCTCGCCTATCTGATGCTCCACGACACATGGTTTTACTGGACGCACAGGCTGATGCACCGGCCACGCTGGTTCCGCATCGCGCATGCGGTGCACCATCAGAGCCGCCCGCCGACCGCCTGGGCGGCGATGAGCTTTCATCCGGTCGAGGCGATCACCGGCGCCGTGGTCATCCCGGCTTTGGTGTTCCTGATCCCGATCCATGTCGCGGTGCTGGGGCTGGTGCTGACGATCATGACCGTGATGGGCGTCGGCAATCATATGGGATGGGAGATGTTCCCGCGCGCGCTGGTGCATGGACCCGCGGGGCGCTGGCTGATAACCGCGACGCATCACGAGGCGCATCACGCCGCCTATCGGGGGAATTATGGGCTCTATTTCCGTTTCTGGGACAAGGCGTGCGGCACGGATATCGGGCTCGGTTCTTTTGCCGCTGCTGCTGACCGCCGCGAGCGCGCCGCCGACGGTTGAGGTCAGCGTCACCGGCCTGCGCAACGACAAGGGCCAGATTCTCGTCTGTCTGACCACGAACCCCAAGGCTTTCCCCGATTGCAGCAAGGACAAGGCCTCGGTGCGGATGGCGGTCAAGGCGGTCGACGCCGGCAATTTCGTGATCCACGCGCCCGCCGAGGGCACCTATGCAATCGCGGTGGTGCATGACGAGAATGCCAACAACAGGATGGATATGGCGCTGTTCCTGCCGAAGGAAGGCTTCGGCTTCTCGCGCAACCCGGCGATCGGCATGGGGGCCCCGAGCTTCAAGTCGGCGAGCTTCGTGGTGACGGGCGACACGCGCCAGTCCATCCGGATGAAATATATGCTGTAGGCAAGCCCCGGCGAGCGATGGCGCCATGCGCCGGATTTTTCGTGTTTCGCGCGAAGACACAAAAGCGCGAGGAAGAGGACAAAAGAGGAGAAAATATCGATGCGCAAGCCCATCTGCTTCGGCGCCAGCCTTCTCATTCTCGCCGCCCAGCCCGCCTTCGCCGGGCAAGCGACCGCGGAAACCGAATCCGCTTCCGCCCCGGCCTCCGCAATGGGCAGCGCGCGGCTGGGGCCCGAGCGCCGCTTTACCGGTGCCGACCTCTTCGACCTCGCCATCGCGTCCGATCCGCAGATCAGCCCTGACGGCCGCCGCATCGCCTATGTGCGGCGACAGAATGACATCATGACCGACCGCGCGGTCGGCTCGATCTGGCTGATCGATACGACGACCGGCGAGGAAATCCCGCTGGGCGCCAATGAAGGCGCAACCTTCGCGCCGCGCTGGTCGCCCGACGGCGGACGTCTCGCCTATGTCTCGACCGCGGGCGGCTCGGCGCAACTGTGGGTGCGCTGGATGAGCGGCGGCGAAGCCGTTCGCCTCACCGGCCTGCCGACCTCGCCCTCCTCGCTGGCCTGGTCGCCCGACGGCCGCTCGATCGCCTATACGATGCTGGTCAAGGACGATGAGCCGAGCATCGGCAGCGCGCCGAAGAACAAGCCCGAGGGCGCCAAATGGGCCGAACCGCTCGAGGTCCACGACCTCCTTGCCTTCAAGGCCGACGGCGAGGGATTCCTCGAGCCCGGTTTCGAGAAGATATTCGTCGTTCCCGCGACCGGCGGTTCGCCGCGCCAGCTGACCTTCGGCCCCTATCACGACACCGGCCCCTTGAGCTGGTCGCGCGACGGCCGCACCCTCTATTTCAGCGCGAACCGCAAGCCCGATTGGGAGCGCGACCCCGTCGAGAGCGAAATCCACGCGCTCGACGTCGCGAGCGGCGCGGTCACCGCGCTCACCGACCGCAACGGTCCCGATGCGAATCCGCTCGTTTCGCCGGACGGCTCGAAAATCGCCTACCTCGGCTTCGACGACAAGCTGCGCGCCTATGAGAACACCCGGATCTACGTCATGAACCGCGACGGATCGGGCAAGCGCAGCCTGACCGCAAACTGGGATTACAGCGTCGATGCGATCCAGTGGGCCGCCGACGGCAAATCGATTTACGCGCAATATGACGATCATGGCGAAACCAAGGTCGCGCGCATCGGCCTCGACGGCTCGGCACGCACCGCTGCGACCGGCCTTTCGGGCGGTGGGCTCGACCGGCCCTATACCGGCGGCAGTTTCAGCGTGTCGGATGGCGGCGCGATCGCCTTCACCGGCGGCACCGGGCAGCGCCCCGCCGAGGTTCAACTCGCGCGCGGGGGCAGCGCGCGCGTTCTGACCGACCTCAACCGGTCATTGCGCGAAGTGAAATCGCTCGGCGCGGTGCGCAAGATCACCGTCGCCTCCAGCCACGACGGCAAGACGATCGAGGGCTGGCTGACCCTCCCACCCGGCTATCGCGAGGGACAGCGCGTGCCGCTGATCCTCGAAATCCACGGTGGGCCGTTCGCGGCCTATGGCGGTCATTTCTCGACCGACAACCAGCTTTACGCCGCCGCTGGCTATGCCGTCCTCTCGGCCAACCCGCGCGGTTCGACCAGCTACGGCGCGGCCTTCGCGAACGAGATCGACAAGGCCTACCCGGGCAATGATTATTTCGACCTCATCAGCATCGTCGATCGCGCGATCGAACTCGGCATCGCCGACCCGCAAGCACTCTTCGTCACCGGCGGTTCGGGCGGCGGCGTGCTGACCAGCTGGATCGTCGGCAAGACCGACCGTTTCAAGGCGGCGGTCGCGCAAAAGCCGGTGATCAACTGGACGTCGCAGGCGCTCACCGCCGACGGCCCCGGCTTCTTCGGCCCCTATTGGCTGGGCGCCGAGCCGTGGGAAAAGCCCGACCTCTACTGGTCGCTTTCGCCGCTGTCGCTCGTCGGCAATGTGAAGACCCCGACCTTGGTCATCGTCGGCGCCGAGGATTATCGCACCCCGGTCAGCGAGTCAGAGCAATATTATACCGCGCTCCGCCTGCGCGGTGTGCCGACCGCGCTGATCAAGGTGCCCGGCGCCAGCCACGGCGGGATCGCCGCGCGCCCGTCGCAGTCGGCCGCGAAAGCATCGGCGATCCTCGCCTGGTTCGAGAAGTACAAGAAAGGCTGGTCGCCGCTGACGACGGACGACTAGGGTCCGCGTCACAAGCCTGTCATCACGAGGGCATAGCCCGATCCGGCATCCGGTTCCGGAACGAGGCAAGCGCAGGAACGCAACCACCGCCGACACCGCGAACCGCTCGGCGCTGCAAATGGCGACGATCCGCAACTAGGTGATGGCGTGGGTGCTCAAGCTTCCGGTTTCGATCCTGCTCTCGGGCGTGCTATACATGCTTTTGTCTGCCATCTTCTAAAGGATCAGGGCTACGGCAACGCGCGGAGACACGCCGGCCGCTCCGGACTTCGGGGCCATCGTGATGCAGCCCGGGCTGATCTGGGGCTGCGCGCGCACCGGCGAAGGCACCGCGCTGATCGAGGAATGCGAAGCCTGCGCCGACGCAAGCTTTCGCTGGCTCCACCTCAATCTTGCCGACGATCGCACCCAGCGCTGGCTCGACCGCTCGATCAAGCTCCCCGAGCCGATCCACGAGTTGATGCTCGCGCGCGAAACGCACCAGCAGGTGATCGTCGAGGACGGCGTCGTCGGCCTCGTCCTTCAGGACTTCGAGCGTGAGTTTGACGTCGCGCAGACGTCGCAGATCGGCGCGCTCCACATCGTCATCACCCCGGATGTGATGCTCACCGGCCGCTACCATCCGATCCATTCGGCCGACATCATGCGCCAGCGCATCGCCGCGGGCTTCGACGTCTGCGACGGCGCCGACGCGCTCGGCCTCGCGATCGGGACAATGGTCGACGGGCTCAGCGAGCATGTCCATGCGCTGTCGGCCGACATCCAGACCGCCGAGGACGAGTTTCTCAACGAACGGATGAGTCCCGCGACACGCGACCTCATCGCGGTGCGCCGCCGCGGCGCGCGGCTTCACCGCCTCGTCGCAGGGATGCGCGCGACGCTCGTCCGGCTCGAACGCGACCCCGACCTTCCGCCGCTGTTCGCCCCCGTCGCCGAGCGCCACGTCCAACGCCTCCACGCGCTCGACACCGACGTCGCGAGCACGCAGGCGCAGCTCCGCCAGCTACGCGACGAACTCGACCTGCAGGCCGCGCAAAAGACCAACCAGAATCTCTATTTCCTCTCGGTGATCAGCGCACTGCTGCTCCCCGCGACGCTCGTCACCGGCTTCTTCGGGATGAACACCGGCGGGCTGCCCTTCGCGCATACCGAGGCCGGAACCTTCGTCGCGGCGCTGGCAGCAGTGGCCTCTTCGGCGGCAACCTGGCTGCTTCTCCGCCGCCGCCCCTGAATTTCTTCAGTCCGAATTCAATGGCTTGGACAGTATCATAAATTCAATCGCACACGATTCAATCGCGCCCTATTGACTAGAGGGTGCAACTCACATATTTAGATCGCATCCGATATAACCGGATACGATCTAAATCCAGAAAGGTGTTCTAAAATGGCTGACAAGACTCTCTTCACCGGCACCACCCACGTCAAAGGCGGCGCCGAAGGCTATGCGCGCAGCACCAACGGCGTGCTCGACATCCAGCTTCCCGAGCCGCACCCTGCCGCCGAAAATCTCTTCGCAGCCGCCTGGTCGGCCTGCTTCCTCGGCGCGCTCGGCCTCGCCGCCCAGCAGAAGAAGGTCGCACTGCCGGTGACGCCGGAGATCGACACGACGATCGACCTGCTTCACAAGGACGGCGGCTTCGTCCTTCGCGCCCGCCTCGCCGTGCAGGTTCCGGGCATCGACCGCCCCGTCGCGCAGGAACTGATCGAGGCCGCGCACGCGATCTGCCCCTATTCGAGGGCGGTTGCCGGCAACATCGACATCGAACTGACGCTGGCGGAACCCGCCCTCGTCTGACCCCGGCTTGCCGGGCGGCGCCGTCCCCTCCCCCAGCGCCGCCCGGTTGGCAAGCGGGTCTTGCGATCTTATCGTGTCCGACCGAACAGCCTTGGAGAGGACCATGATGACCACGCCCGCGACCGCCAAATCCCCTCCGCTCAGCGACTATCTCTGTTTCGCGGTCTATTCGGCGAACCTCGCCTTCGGGCGCGCCTACCGGCCGGTGCTCGAACCGCTCGGGCTCACCTACACACAGTATGTGGCACTTGTCGCATTGTGGGAGCAGGACGATCAGACGGTCGGGAGCCTTGGCGAAAAACTGTTCCTCGAATCGAACACGCTGACCCCGATCCTCAAGAAGCTCGAACAGACGGGCTTCGTCGAACGCCGCCGCGATCCCGCCGACGAGCGGCAGGTCCGCATCCGCCTGACAGCGAAGGGCCGCGACCTGCAGGATGAATGTATCGGCGACAAGCTGATCGAGGCAACAGGACTCGGCGACGATTTCGTCAGAGTGCAAAAGGCGATTGCCAACCTGCGCGACAATCTGCTGGCGTCGACTGCGCCCTGATCGCGGTCGCAGCGGCCATGGCGCCAGAGTCGCGCTCCTGTGCCAGCACGGCGGTTCACAAATGCGGCCGCGCTGGCTAGGCTGCACAATCCATAGATGTTCGTGTTCGCCCGCGAAGGCGGGGCCATCTCCGGTCGGCACCATTATGATCGGGAGGGAGATGGAACCTCGCCTTCGCGGGCACACATATCGACCGAAAGCCCTGGATGACCCGACTCCCTGCCGTCTGCCTCGCCGCTCTCCTCGTTGCCTCCCCCGCTGGCGCGCAGGAAATCAGCGCCGCGAATCTGACCGAAACCGTCCGCACCCTCGCCTCCGACCAGTTTCAGGGCCGCGCGCCCGGCACGGTTGGGGAGGAACGCACGATCGGCTATCTGATCGGCCGGTTGCAGGCGCTCGGGCTTGAACCTGCAGGGACCAACGGCGGCTGGACGCAGCCTGTCCCCCTCCTCCACACCGCGCTCGGCGAGCCTTCGAAACTCGCCTTCGCGCGCGGGGGCGCGACAACCCCGCTCGTGCAGGGCACCGATATCTATGTCTCGACACTCCAGTCGGCCGACGTTGCGGCCGTCGCAAATGCGCCGTTGGTTTTTGTCGGCTATGGCGTCACCGCGCCCGAACGCGGCTGGGACGATTTCAAGGGCGCCGACCTCAAGGGCAAGGTCGCGGTCTTCCTGATCAATGACCCCGACTTCGTCGCCGCAAAGGGCGAGGACAGCGCCGGCAAGTTCGGCGGCCGGACGATGACCTATTACGGCCGCTGGACATACAAATTCGAGGAAGCGGCGCGGCGCGGCGCGATCGCCGCTCTGATCGTCCACGACAGCGACGGCGTCGGCTATGGCTGGAACGTCGTCAAAAGCGGCGGCGGCGAAAACTATGGCCTCGTCGTCCCGCCCGAGCAGCGGACGAGCCTCGCCTTGCAAGGCTGGATTTCGGGCGAGACTGCGACGAAGCTTTTTGCCGACGCCGGACAGGATCTCGAGAAGCTCCGCACCGCCGCGCGGCGCAAGAATTTCAGGCCCGTCGATCTCGGTACCCGCTTCTATGCCGAGGTGCCGGTGAAGCATGAAGTCGTGCAAAGCCAGAACGTCCTGGCGAAAATCCCCGGCACGAAGCGGCCGAACGAAGTCGTGATGTATGGCGCGCACTGGGATGCCTATGGCGAGGGCAAGCCCGACGAGCAGGGCCGCATCTATCGCGCGGGGGCCAACGACGACGCGCTCGGCGTGGCGGGGCTGTTCGAGATCGCGCGCAATTTCAAGGCCGCGCCGCCGCCCGACCGCACCATCCTCTTCGCCTTCTGGACCGCCGAGGAGCGCGGCCTGCTGGGTTCGGAAGCCTATGCGCAGAGCCCGCTATATCCGCCCGAGACGACCGTCGCCAATCTGGGCCTCGACATCCTTCAGACCGCGGGCCGTGCGAAGGACGTCATCCTCGTCGGCAAGGGCCAGGGCACGCTGGAGGACGATCTCGCGCGCCTCGCCGCGAAGCAGGGCCGAACGGTGAGCGTCGAGAGCCTCCCCGAACGCGGCCTCTTCTACCGCGCCGACCATTTCAGCATGGCGAAACGCGGCGTCCCCGTCTTGTTGATGATGGGCATCGCGGGCGCCTCTGACCTGGTAAGCGGCGGGAAGGACGCGGGCCAGAAGTGGGTCGATGACTATACCGGCAAATGCTATCATCAAGCCTGCGACGCATGGGACGCCGGTTGGAACCTCGACGGTGCGATCGAGGATATTTCGGTTTTCTACCGGATCGGCGACGAACTTGCGCGTTCGGGTAAATGGCCCGGCTGGAAAGCGGGTAGCGAATTCAAGGCGGTCCGCGACGCGAGCGCGGCAACGCGAAACTGAAAGACGCCGCGCGTTTTCGGTCAGAAAAGCCCCGGCAACTCGCGCTGGGCCGCACGCGGGGTTTGCGCGATCAGCATTTCGGGCTCGGCCGCCAGTGCCCTCCCGCCGCGCGCGAGCGCGCCCGCCGACGCCTCGGCGATACGCGCGGTGCAGGCGTTGCCCGCGAGAAAGTCGATCGCGGCGCGCACCGAGGCTTCGCGCGGATCACCGAGCGGGAAGGACGGGTCGTCCGCCGCCGCGCAGCTGTTCGATATCTTGGGCGCGAGCCCGCCATAATAATCGCTCTGCCCGGTCGCATTGCCTGTCGCGAAGGCGATGACGCGGATGCGATCGTCGCATTCGGCTTTGTCGAGCGCGATCTGGCCGACGGGCTTGCCATAGGTGTTACTGCCGACGAGCGTCATGTTGGTGCCGAGATAAGGCAGCATCCCGTTGATCACGAGTTCCGATGCCGAGGCGGTCGAGCCGGTGCCGATAAAGGCGATACGCGTCGGCGCGATCGATTGTGGCCTGGCATCGAAGAAATGCCGGTCGTCCTCGGCCGATTTCGACGGACGGAAAAGCGTCTGCGAAAACAGCTCCGACGCCGTGCGATTTCGTCCGAGCAGGTCGCCCATCAGCTCCGCCGTGCTGACCAGCCCGCCGCCATTATAGCGGAAATCGATCACCACATCGGTGATCCCCTGGTTGCGGAAATTCAGGAACGCGCTTTCGAGCTGGGGGTCGGCCGAGCGGATGAAGGTGCGCAGGTTGATATAGCCGTAGTTGCGGCCGTTTTCGCTGATCACCTTGGCGCCATAGCGGTCGGACACCGGGTCGATGTCATAGTCGGCCTTGGTGACCGACACCTCGCGCGTGCCCCCGCCAGCGTCGACGATCCGCAGCACGCGGGTGACGCCGGGATCGCTCGGCCCCAGCGCGTTGGTGATGCCCGCGGTGCCTTCGCTCGCGACGATCGCGGCGATCGTCCGGATATTCGACGTCGCCGTTCCGATCCCGACGATCTGCGTGCCGCGGTCGATACCGGCGGCAAAGGCGGGCGCGCCCTCATAGGCCTCGAGGATCGTGACGCGCTGGAGCGATGAATCGTAGCTCAGCCGTACCCCGAAACCAGCGCTCGACCCGCTGTTGTAGAAGGCATTCTCCTCGGCGATTGAGGTAATGTAGGTGAAATAGCGGTCCTTGCCGAGCGCGCGCGCCGGCGCGACCAGAGCGTCGATATAGGATTGGACGTCGGAATAGCCCGCCGGATTCGCGCTGCTCGCGACATCGCCGGGGAACAGATACCATTCGTCGATCACCGCCTTGGCGAACGCCTGCCGCGCGGGCAGGCCGCAACTTGCGGTGGGGGCGGGAGTCGGGCTCGGCGTCGGCGTCACAGTGACCGGACCGCTGCTTCCGCTGCCGCCTCCACCCCCGCCGCACGCCGAGAGCATCAGCGCCGCGAGCACCGCGCTCGCGACCGACCGCCTTGACCCGTTCATTCCCATGTCTCCCCAGTACGACCCAATATTATCTGTTGTGACCTATATCGCCGATGAACCTCAACCATCCTCTCCGGTATCCGTGCTTCGTCCCTTGAACCCCTGCGCGATGACGTAGAGTTCGGGCGATCCCTTGCGGCTCGCGGGCGGCTTCGCGTGCTTCACCGTCGCGAAGTTGCGTTTGAGGACGGTCAGCAGCTCGCGGTCGGCGCCGCCGGCGAAGACCTTGGCAACGAAGGCGCCGCCCGGCTGGAGATTCCGGACCGCAAAGTCGGCGGCGGTCTCTGCGAGCGCGATGGTCCGCAAATGGTCGGTCTGCGGATGGCCGACGGTGTTCGCCGCCATGTCCGAAATGACCAGGTCGGGCGCGCTGCCCAGCGCCTCGATCAGCGCATCAGGCGCGGCGTCGTCCATGAAATCCATCTCGAGGATCTCGACACCTTCGATCGGCTCGCACGGAAGCAGGTCGATTCCGGCGACGCGCGCGCGCGTGTTCGCCTTACGCACGACCTGCGACCAGCCGCCGGGGGTGATCCCCAGATCGACGACTGCGCGCGCTTTCTTGAGCAAGCCGAATTTCTCGTCGAGTTCGATCAGCTTGTACGCGGCGCGCGAACGATAGCCTTCGGCCTGCGCACGCCGGACATAGGGGTCGTTGAGTTGCCGCTGCAGCCAGCGCGTCGACGACGCGGTGCGCCGCCGTGCGGTCTTCACCCGCTCGCGCAAGCCGCCACGGCCGCCCGAGCGGCCGCCTCCCCCCGCGCCCTTGCTCATTTGCGATGCTCGCGCCGGGTCACGGGCACGTCGCGGCCCTGCATCGCCAGCGTGCGCAGGATGCCCTCGCGGATACCGCGGTCGGCGACCCCGACACGCGCGGCGGGCCACAGGTCGATGATGCTTTCGAGGATCGCGCAGCCCGCGACGACCAGATCGGCGCGCTCGCGCCCGATGCACGCGATGTCGGCGCGGTCGTCGAGGCTCGCTTCGGCGAGGCGGCGGCTGATGTCGCGCATCGCATCGGCGGGGACCGCGAGCCCGTCGACCGCGCGGCGGTCGTAGCGCGGCAGGTTGAGGAACACGCTGGCCAGCGTCGTCACCGTGCCGCTGGTGCCGAGCAGACGGAGCGGCTGGCCGGTGAAGCGTGTCGCGCGGTCGGCGAAGGCGGCGAAGGCGCTCTGCGTGACTTCGCGCATCCGCGCATAGCTCGCCTGCCGCGCGGGCAGGCTGTCTTCGCCCGGCGCCGCATGCTCGGTCAGCGAGACGACGCCCCAGGGCACGCTGATCCAGTCGTGAATCTTGACGTCCTGGTCGGACACGTCGACGTGCATCAATTCGGTCGAGCCGCCGCCGATGTCGAAGATCAGCGCGGGTCCGTCGCCCGGCTCCATGAGATTGTGGCACCCGAGCACGGCGAGTCGCGCTTCCTCGGCAGCGGAGATGATGTCCAGCGCAATCCCCGTCTCCCGCTTGACGCGGGCGGCGAGTTCGGCGCCGTTCGAGGCGCGTCGGCACGCTTCGGTCGCGACCGCACGCGACAGGGTGACGTGGCGGCGGCGGAGCTTGTCGGCGCAGATCGCGAGCGCGGCGACGGTGCGGTCCATCGCCGCGTCGCTGATCCGTCCGGTCGCGTGCAACCCTTCGCCCAAGCGCACGATCCGCGAAAAAGCGTCGATCACGACAAGTTCGCCGTCCTGCGGACGCGCGATCAGCAGCCGGCAATTGTTGGTCCCGAGATCGATGGCGGCATAGCTGCGGGGCCGGACAACCGGCACCGGACGGGACGGAGAATCCCCTTTTTGAATTCGCTTCGCCGGCGGACCGGGCCGCGGCGATCGCCCTGATGGCGCTGCCATTTGCCGCATGGCTATGTTGACCTGTCTCAATCACGCGTCCGCGCGAAGCCGCGAACGTGCACTTGACGTCAAACTAGGCGGCGCCAGCCCCGTTGGCAACCCCGCCCCCTGCACGCAGCAAAACCCCGCCCGGCGGCAGCCGGACGGGGCAAAGGGAGGGAAGAGACTTTATTGGGGTTCGGGTCTGCTTAGCGGCAGCCGTCATTACCCTTGTCGATCGCGCGGCCGGCGATCGCGCCTACGGCCCCGCCGATGATCGTGCCGACGGTCTTGTCGCCGCGGCCTGCGATCTCGTGGCCGGCGAGGCCGCCCGCGATCGCACCGATCACGGTTCCGCCGGTGCCATTGTCGCACTGGCGATAGTTACGGCGGCTGCCCTGATAATAGCGGCGATCGTTACGATAATCGCGGCGGTCATAGCGGTCGCCACGGCGGTCGTAGCGATCATAGCGACGATGGTCGCGATCATAGCTCGCCGAATAGGCGTCGTAGCCGCCATTGTAATAGCCCGGCTGCGCTGCCGCCGGTGCCGCCATGCCCAGCGTCGCGGTCGACATCAGGGCGGCGAGGGAGAGGGTCACCATCTTTTTCATCGTCATTCTCCTTCATCTTGTGTCAGCCCGTGTCGGGCAGTGGGTGGGTCGATGACGCTGTTCTGCCCGATTCGCTTTGAGCGAAGCCTGAACGCCGCTGTTGGCTAAGGTTCAGCTTTCATTGCCTTCCCCTTGCGCTTTTCCGTCGTTCGGCCCTATCGCCGCGCCGATGCGCCGCCTGTTCCTTGCCGCCCTGATATTCGTCGCCATCGGCCCTGTCCTTGGCACGCGGCAGGTGCGGCCCGTCGTCGACACCGCGCCGCAAGACATCGCGGTCCACGCACTCGGCCATCCGGCGGGCCGGGCCGGCGCGTTGCGGTTTGTTCGCGGCTGGCGGCTCAGCAGCTCCAACGCGATGTTCGGCGGCTTTTCATCGCTTGCCGTGACGGGGCCGGACCGGTTCCAGCTCATCGCCGACAATGGCTATTGGGCGCGCTTCGCGGTGCTGCCCGGCGACCGCGTCGCGGACGCGCGGATCGGCAAGATCCCGGTGCCCGGCGGCAATGTCGGGAAGAAGTCGAAAAGCGACGTCGAGGCGCTGCTCTTCGACCCGGCGACGGACCAAAGCCGGGTCGCGCTCGAATTTGTGAACGAGGTCTGGCGCCTCGATTCGACGCTTGGCCGGATCGAATCGCGCGCGGCGCTTCCGCGGCCGCACTGGCCCAAGAATAGCGGGCCGGAGGCGATGGCACGCTTGCCCGACGGGCGGATCGTCATCTTCTCCGAAAATGCCGACGACGACCCGCGCGGGTGCGAGGCGCTGCTGTTCGAGGGCGATCCTTCGGTCCCGGGGACGCGCGCGCAGCGTTTCTATTACGACGCGGAAGGCAAGGGTGCGGTCAGCGACGCGACGACGCTCCCCGACGGGCGCATTCTGCTCGTGCATCGGCGGGTGGGTTTCGATCCGGTGTTCACGACGACCGTCGCGATCGTCGATCCCGCCGACATCCGCCCCGGTGCCGTCCTGCGATCACGGACGATCGGGCGCGTGCCGGGGGCGCTCGCGGACAATTACGAAGGCGCGGCGGTAACGACCGATGGCGCCCGCATCTTTCTCTGGCTCGTATCGGACAACAATTTCAATCGCTGGCAGCGAAGCCTGCTCGTCCAGTTCGAACTCGTCGGCCTGCCGGTTCGCGCGCCGGACAGCAAAAAGGCCGCGCGGTAAACCGGCGGCCTCCTGCAATTCGAAAGACCCGGAAGGTCAGGCGGCCTTTTCGGCCAGCTTCTTCGCGACTTCCTTCTTCAGCTTGCGGGCGTTCGCCGAAAGCTGCTCGTCACCGGCCTTCAGCAGCCAGTTGTCGAGACCGCCATTGTGCTCGACCGAGCGCAGGCCGTGGGTCGACACGCGCAGCTTCACACCCTTGCCGAGCGCGTCCGACAGCAGCGTCACATTCTGCAGGTTGGGCAGGAAGGTGCGCTTGGTCTTGTTGTTGGCGTGGCTGACATTGTGGCCAATCTGGCGGCCCTTGCCGGTCAGTTCGCAAATGCGCGACATCGTCTTCTTCCTCGAATCAATGGGCGGCGTCCGGGGCGGGCCGAAAGGCTCCGAAAGGACCGGATGGGCCGGGAAAGGCGCGCGCTTATCGGCTTGCCGGAGATTCGTCAAGCGATTAGCGGGGACGAATGGCTCGATTTCCCCTTCCCCAACCGATGCGCCGCGCGCTCGACCTGGCGCAGATTGCCGCAGACTGGGGCGAAGTGCCCGTCGGCGCGGTGATCGTCAAGGATGGCCGCATCATCGCCGAGGGCCATAACCGCCCCCGCGAATCGCACGATCCGACCGCGCACGCCGAAATCGTCGCGATTCGCGCCGCGGCGGCGAAAATCGGCAACGAGCGCCTCGACGGTTGCGACCTTTATGTCACGCTCGAGCCCTGCGCGATGTGCGCCGGGGCGATCGCGCACGCGCGAATCGCGCGCCTCTATTATGGCGCCGACGACCCGAAGGGCGGGGCGGTGGCCCACGGCCCGCGCACCTTCGCCCAGCCGACGATCCACCATAGGCCCGAGATTTACGACGGGATCGGCGCGGGCGAGGCGGCAACGCTGCTGAAGGACTTTTTCGCCGCGCGGCGGTGAGTCCGGCGCTGTCTGCCGAGGCCGGGAAGCGGCCACGCTTTCGTTGGTGATCGCGAGCTGGATTTTCAAAGTTCAGGAAAGTTCAGCCTATGGCGTCCTCGGTTCTGGAGATGGGGGGTGGCCGGACACATCGCGCCAGCCGCGCCTGCAAGCCGAACCGGGACCGCTTTATCCGCCAGATGGAACAGCCGGAGGAAGGCTGGCACAGCGGGATAATGTAGGAAAGGCCTTGTTTTGACGACGGTGGCGGATTTGGGGTGGGGAGCCGCCCTTCCGCTATTCGTCATCCCGGGCTTGACCCGGGACCCGCCTTTCCTCTTCCGGCCTCGGATAAAAAGACAAGGCAGGCCCCGGATCAAGTCCGGGGTGACGATGATGGAGCGATCCTCCCTGTCGCGAAGCGATGGGGAGGGGGACCGTCGCCGCAGGCGATGGTGGAGGGGCGCGACCTCGCGCCAATTGCCCCTCCGTCAGCGCTTCGCACTGCCACCTCCCCATGGCTTCGCCACGGGGAGGAACCAAACGGCAACCTCCGGTCGCAACCGGTCGGCGCCGTATCGAGCCGAGTCCGTTCAACCTTCCAGCACCTGCTCGACCCACTGCGGAACCAGCTCGGTCGCCGGGCCGTGGCGCGCCTCGTCGAACCAATGGCTGCCCTGGCTCGGCTCCATATTGAGCTCGAGCGTCAGCGACCCCATCGCGCGCGCCTCGCGCACGAACCCCGCCGCGGGATAGACCGCGCCCGAGGTGCCGATCGACACGAACAGGTCGGCGCGATTGATGGCATGGTAAATCTCGTCCATCCGGTACGGCATCTCGCCGAACCAGACGATGTCGGGGCGCAGGTGGCCGCGCACGCCGCACGCCGGGCAGGCAGGCCGGTCGATCAACGGGCCGGTCCACGGCACATGCGCGTCGCAGCCGGTGCACCAGGCGGTCAGATGCTCGCCGTGCATATGGATAAGCCGTCTCGCCCCGGCACGCTCGTGCAAATCGTCGACATTCTGCGTGACGATCGTCAACTCGCCGGGCCACTTTGCGTCGAGCCGCGCGAGCGCCCGGTGCGCGGCGTTCGGCTGCTTCGTCTGGATCGCTTTGCGCCGCATGTCATAGAAGCGGAAAACGAGATCGGGGTCGCGTTCGAATGCCTCGGGCGTCGCGACATCCTCGACGCGATGCTGTTCCCACAGCCCGCCCGCGTCGCGGAAGGTGTCGATGCCGCTTTCGGCCGAGACGCCGGCGCCGGTCAGGATGACGATATTCTGGATCGGAGACATGCTGTCTCTCTAACCGTTCGGGTCGGGCGAAGTCGAGATACCCGTCGACATCGCGCCGGCCTTCGGGACATCTCGACTTCGCTCGATGCGAGCGGCTAAGGGGAGTGAAATCGAGGGGATGTATCATGACCAGCATCGGCATTATCGGCAGCGAAGGGCGGATGGGCGTCGCGCTCGCCGCCGCGATCTCGGAGGCCGGACAGCGCAGCTGCGGCGTCGACAAGGGCGGCAACATCGTTCGCCTCGCCTCCGACAGCGACGTGCTCGTCGATTTCTCCTCACCCGCCGCGCTGGAAGCGACGCTCGATGCCTGCGTCGCCGCGAAAAAGCCGATCGTGATCGGCACGACCGGGCTCGAGGAGCGCCACCATTATCTGATCGACGACGCCGCGCACGACATTGCGGTGCTCCAGACCGGCAACACCTCGCTCGGCGTCACCCTGCTCGCGCATCTGGTGCGCGAGGCGGCGGCGCGGCTCGATGCCGACTGGGATATCGAGATCGTCGAAATGCACCACCGCAAGAAAGTCGATGCGCCGAGCGGCACCGCGCTGCTCCTCGGCCAGGCGGCTGCCGAGGGGCGCGGGATCAGTCTCGCGACCTGCTCCGAACGCGGCCGCGACGGCCTGACCGGCGCGCGCGGGCACGGCAAGATCGGCTTCGCGTCGTTGCGCGGCGGGACCGTCGCGGGCGACCATGACGTGATCTTCGCGGGGCCCGAGGAGATGATCACCCTTGCGCACCGCGCCGAGAACCGGATGATCTTCGCGCGCGGCGCCGTGCGCGCGGCGCTTTGGCTGGTCCACCAGAAGCCCGGCCGCTACACGATGCCGCAGGTGCTGGGTCTCTGAACCCCGCTTGCGCGCTGCCTCTCCCTGTGTTCTATAGAAACAACACAGCTGGAGGACCGCCATGAGTTTCGATCCCGCCGCCGCGACCAAGGCCTATATCGACGCGCTCGGTCCCGAGGCGCTCGCCAAGGCCGCCGATTATACCCATGGCAGCGAATGGCTGAGTTTCTGGGGCGTTGTCGTCGCGGGGCTGGTCACATATCTTTTCGTGCGCTTGCGCATCCTCGACCGGATCGACGCAAAGCTGGGCAAGCGCGGTTTTGCGCTCCGCACCTTCCTTGTCTGTGCCGCCTTCCTGCTGCTTTCGGCGATCGTCACGCTGCCGTGGGAGCTCTACACCGGCTGGTGGCGCGAAACCGCCTATGGCCGCACCAGCCAGCCGCTCGGCGATTATCTGGGGCAGGGCGCCATCAGCTTGGTCATCGGGGTTCTGCTCGGCGCGCTCTTCTTCCTCGGCATCTATGCGCTGATCCGGCGCGCGGGGAAGCGCTGGTGGATCTGGTCGGGCGGGCTCGCCGCCGCCGCGATTTCGCTGATCCTGCTGCTCGCACCGGTCGTGATCGAACCGCTGTTCAACGATTACAAGCCGGTGCCCGC
Source organism: Sphingopyxis sp. H073 (assembly GCF_001468395.1). Classification (GTDB taxonomy): domain Bacteria; phylum Pseudomonadota; class Alphaproteobacteria; order Sphingomonadales; family Sphingomonadaceae; genus Sphingopyxis. Next base: position 162,880 of record NZ_LNSG01000008.1, read on the forward strand.
GGGGCCGGTGCGCGATGCGCTCGTCGTCCAGGCGAAGGAGGCGGGGATCGACCCCGACCGCATCTACATGTTCGACGGCTCGCGCCAGTCGAACAATTTCACCGCCAATGTCTCGGGGCTCGGCCATTCGGCGCGCATCGCGATTTCGGACGTGGCGCTGAAGGGCGCCTCGCTCGACGAGGTGAAGGCGGTGACGGGGCACGAAATCGGCCACTATGTCCTCGGTCACGTGTGGATCATCGTGATCGTCTTTTCGTTGCTCGCGGTGCTGCTCTTCTTCCTCGCCGACCGGCTCTTTCCGCGCGTCGCGCGTGCCTTCGGCAGCGATGCGGGGATCGGCGATCCGCGCGGTTTCCCGGTGCTGATGTTCCTCCTCTCGCTCTTCGCCTTCCTCGCGCAGCCGGTGCTGAACACGCTGTCGCGCACCGACGAGAGCGCGGCCGACGCCTATTCGCTGCAGACGGTGAACCTGCCCGACGCGCTCGCCAGCGCGCTGGTCAAGACCGCCGAATATCGCAGCCCGCGCCCGAACGCGGTCGAGGAGTTCGTCTTCTATTCGCACCCTTCGGTCGAACGGCGCGTGCGCGCGGCGATGGAGTGGAAGGCGGCGCATCCGCCCGCGGACAAATGAGGCGTCGCTAAGAAGGCGGTGGGGCGCGGCGGGGGCGGCGGGCGACCCGGCCCGCCGTCCGCGCGATCATTTCCTGAACTTGAGCTCGCGGATCAGGTAGCTGCCCAGCACCGTGCGATATTTCGCGCGATCCCCCGATTCGGCGACGAGTTGCGCATCGCTGCGCTGCATATAGGCGCGGTACGCCGCGTCGCGCTTTTCCTCTTCGGCCGCATCGGGCAGGCTCGGAAAGGATACGGCCAGCAACAGATCGGCTTCGCCCGGCCGCGAATTGAAATTGGAATAGACGGCGTAGCCGGTGATCCAGCCCTTCGACTTGGCGAATTCCTGCGATTTCCTCCATTTGTCCGCCAGATAATTGGCATAGTCCATCTCGCCGCCGTCGGCGATCTTGATCATCGAGACCTCGGTAAAATCGCCCGAGACGAGCGGGAAATCCTGCGCTGCGACAGGCGCCGTCGCGGCGCACGACAGCAGCGCGGCCAGCACGGCCGCTTTCCATTTTCCGGTCATTGATCTGCCCTCCAGGCCGGGTGAGGATCCCCGGACCCCCTTGTCCGGCGTACCCCGACGACGAACTCACCCGAAGCAATCGATCTGACGACTCGCCTTCGGAGTGAACGGACCTTGTATCTTCGCTATGGGCGAGTCAAATAGCCCATTCGGGGTAGTTGGGGCGGGAGCGCGGGGCTATCAAAAAGGCCGATATCTTCGAATTCTACCGCCGCCTCGCCGAGCTGAACCCCAGCCCGGAGACCGAGCTGGAATTCGGCAATATCTACCAGCTGCTCGTCGCGGTGGTGCTTTCGGCGCAGGCGACCGATGTCGGGGTGAACAAGGCGACGCGGCGGCTGTTCGAGGAGGTGAAGACGCCCGAGCAGATGCTCGCCCTCGGCGAGGAGGGGCTCAAGCAGCACATCAAGACGATCGGGCTGTTCAACGCCAAGGCGAAGAATGTCATCGCGCTCAGCGAAATTCTCGTCCGTGATTTTGGCGGGGAGGTGCCCGCCGACCGCGACACGCTCGTCGAACTGCCCGGCGTCGGGCGCAAGACCGCCAATGTCGTGATGAACTGCGCCTTCGGAGCCGAGACCTTCGCGGTCGACACGCATATCTTCCGCGTCGGCAACCGCACGGGCCTTGCGCCCGGCAAGACGGTGCTTGCGGTCGAAAGGAAACTCGACAAGGACACGCCGCAGCCGTTCCGGGTCGGCGCGCACCACTGGCTGATCCTCCACGGCCGCTACATCTGCAAGGCGCGCACCCCCGAATGCTGGCGCTGCCCTGTCGAGGATCTCTGCCGCTACAAGCCGAAAACCCCCAAGCCTGGCGCGAAGAAAGCGAAGACGGCAGCCAAGCCCTGAACGTCATCGAAAGGAGCGCGGACCGCTCCCCCGGGGTCAGCCCCTAGACATTCTCGCGTCCGTCATTATATACCGCCCGTTATGGAAAGCACAATTGCCCCCCCCGTCAAGGGACGTCCGCGTGAGTTCTGCGTCGACAAGGCGTTGGCAGAAGCCCTGCACGTCTTCTGGGCGAAGGGCTATGACGGCGCGTCGATGACCGACCTTACCGAGGCGATGGGCATCACCAAGCCCAGCCTCTATGCCGCCTTCGGGAACAAGGAAGCCTTGTTTCACAAGGCGCTGGACCTCTATGAGGCGGAAAAGCTCGAATATACGCGCGCCGCGCTCCAGCAGCCGACGGCGCGCAAGGTCGCGGAATATTATCTGCGCGGCGGGGTCGACGTGCACGCCGCCGAAGGCGAGCCGCACGGCTGCATGGGCTTGATGAGTTCGCTCGCGTGCAGCCCCGAGGCCGAGTCGATCAAGGCCGATGTGATCCGCCGCCGGGCTTCGTCGCAGCGGGCGCTGGTCGAGCGGTTCGAACAGGCGAAGCGCGAAGGCGACCTGCCCGCGCACATCGACGCCGAGGGGCTGACGAGCTTTCTCTACGCGATCCTGCAGGGAATCACGGTGCAGGCGGGGGCCGGGGCGACGCGCGCCGAACTCGAGCGGCTGGTCGACACCAGCCTGGCGCTGTGGCCGAGCAAATAGGGCAGGTCGGCCGGCGAAAGAAAAACATCGCCGGCCCGAAATTTTTCGATACCGATCGGTACAAAACTCCTTGACAAGATGAACGGCGGGTTTATATACCGCTTAGTACAGATGGTCAGGGCGCTCCTGCCCCGCCGCCAGACGCGAAGGGAAACGCCGATGAGCAACTGCGACTGCACCCGGGACTAGTCCGCTAGCCCAACCCTAATTTTTTCCGGAATTTCGCGCTGACGCCCGCAGGGCGGCACGCGGCTTCCCTTGTCCAGAATCTCCCCTCGCCGGGCGCAAGTGTCCCCGGGGTTCGCGCCCCCTTGCGCCCGGCACCCCCGATAAAACCTTCATCTCCAGGAGGATCGACCCATGGCCTATCTTGCACTGAATGACGGGTTCGCCGCCGCCATCGCCGCCGCAAACCCCACCCCTTCCGCCCCCGCGCTGTCCCCCGCGGCGCCGAAAGCCGATATTCCCGCCGGCTTTTCGGCGCTCGAGTGGTCGGTCGTGATGCTCGCGCGTCACGACCGGCCTTCGAGCCTGCGCGAACCCGGGCGCTTCCAGAAATTCCTGGGCCATATCTTCGGCGAGAGCTTCAACCGCCGCCTCGCCGACCCGAAGCTCGAGGCGCTGCGCCGCATGGCGGTGCTGACCTGGCACCACAGCTATTCGGTACCGAAGCGGGAAATCCAGGCCTTCTTCGCCGCGGGTTTCAACGCCGATCATTATGAACTGCTCGGCAAGCGCGTCGCCGAAGTGCACGTCGCCCGCCTTTTCCGAAAGTAATCCCATGAACATGCTCTCCCCCATAAAGGGCGAGGAGACGGCAGAAGCCGCCCTCGTCCCCGCCCCGAATGACGCCGCCAGGCATCGCTGGCGCAGCCGCGGCCTGAAATATGGCCTGCCCGCTATCCTGCTTGTCGCCGCCGGCTGGGGTCTGACCCATCGCGAGGCGCCGGCGAATGCCGCGCCGCCGGTTCCGGTCGTCACCGTCGCCGCGCCGCTGGTGCGCGACATCAACGAGTGGGACGATTATGTCGGCCGCTTCGAGGCGGTGAATTCGGTCGAGGTACGCCCGCGCGTCTCGGGCCAGCTCACCGGCGTCCACTTCACCGACGGCCAGATCGTCCGCAAGGGCCAGCTGCTCTTCACGATCGATCCGCGCCCCTTCGCCGCCGCGCTCGCCGAAGCGCGCGCCGAAGCGGCGAGCGCGCGCAGCGACTTGGCGCTGGCGCAGACCAATCTCGCCCGCGCCAACCGGCTGGTCGCCGATGAGGCGGTGTCGCAGAGCGATCTCGACCAGCTGAACGCCCGGGTGCGCGCCGCCTCGGCGAGCCTCGCGGCCGCCGAAGCGCGGGTCCGCTCGCGCGCGCTCGACATAGAGTTCACGCAGGTCCGCGCACCGATCAACGGCCGCATCTCGGACCGCCGCGTCGATGCGGGCAACCTCGTCGCCGCGGGCGAAGGCAGTGCTGGCAGCCTGCTGACGACGATCAATGCGCTCGACCCGATCTATTTCAGCTTCAACGGCTCCGAAGGCCTGTTCCTGAAAGCGAAGCGCGCCGAGGAAGAGGGCGCCACCGGGACAGAGGTGCAGGTCAAGCTGCAGGACGAGGCGACTTACAGCCGCACCGGCAAGCTCGACTTCACCGACAATGGCATCGACCCGCGTTCGGGCACGATCCGCGGCCGCGCCGTGATCGCGAATCCCGACCTGTTCCTGTCGCCCGGCATGTTCGGCAACATGCGCCTGTCGAGCGGCGCCAAAGAACGCGCGCTGCTCGTCCCCGACGCGGCGATCCAGACCGATCAGGCGCGCAAGACGCTGCTGGTGGTCGGCAAGGACGGTCAGGTCGCGGCACGCGAGGTCAAGCTCGGCCCCGTCGTCGACGGCCTGCGCGTCGTGCGCGGCGGCGTCACGCCGACCGACCGCGTCGTGATCGTCGGGACGCAGCTCGCGCAGCCCGGGACCAAGGTCCAGACGCGCGTCGGCAAGATCGCGCCGGTTGCCGCGACCGCCGCGCCGCCGAGCACCGCGCTGGTCGGCGAAGCGACCTTCGCGCGCTGAGCCTGAAGGCCCCTCCCTTCCGGGAGGGGTTTGGGGAGGGTCTGCCCGTCCGATGCCCTCCCCGCTGCGCCCCGGAGCAAGTCCGGGGCTCGCTGCCCCTCCCGCAAGCGGGAGGGGGATAATTGGAAATTCGATCCTCCAGTCCGGGGAGCCCGTCATGCGTCTTTCGCGCTTTTTCATCATGCGCCCGATCTTTGCCGCGGTCATCGCGGTGATCATCACCCTCGTCGGCGCGATCGCCTATTGGTCGCTGCCCGTCTCGCAATATCCCGACATCGTCCCGCCGACGGTCACGGTCACCGCCAACTACCCCGGCGCGTCAGCCGAGACCGTCGCCGAGACGGTGGCGACGCCGATCGAGCAGGAAATCAACGGCGTCGACAACATGCTCTACCAGTCGAGCCAGTCGACCGGCGACGGGACGGTGACGATCACCGTGACCTTCAAGATCGGCACCGACCTCGACGCCGCGCAGGTGCTGGTGCAGAACCGCGTCGCGATCGCGGTACCGCGCCTGCCCGAAGAGGTGCAGCGTCTCGGCGTCGTGACGCGCAAGACCTCGCCCGACTTCCTGATGGTCGTGAACCTCGTCTCGCCCGACAAGTCGCTCGATCGCTCGTACCTGTCCAACTATGCGCTGACCCAGCTCAAGGACCGGCTGAGCCGCATCGACGGGGTCGGTGACGTCCGCCTGTTCGGCGCGCGCGACTATGCGATGCGCGTGTGGATCGACCCGACGCGCGCCGCGGCGCTCAACCTGACCGCGGGCGAAATCGTAGCGGCGCTGCGCGCGCAAAATGTGCAGGTCGCGGCGGGCTCGCTCGGCCAGCCTCCCTATGCGAGCGGCAACGCCTATCAGCTCAATGTCGAGACGCAAGGCCGCCTCGCCGACCCGCAGCAGTTCGCCGATGTCGTGATCCGCACCGACGCCGACGGGCGGCAGGTGCGCGTCGCCGACGTCGCGCGCGTCGAGCTCGGCGCGTCGGACTATAACAGCAACACCTATCTGTCGGGCGACCCGACCGTGATCCTCGCAGCGTTCCAGCGCCCGGGGTCGAACGCGCTCGAAGCCGCGAAGGCGATCGAGACCGAGATGGAGGCCGCGTCGAAGACCTTCCCCAAGGGCCTCGAATATCGCGTCATCTATAATCCCACCAAGTTCATCGAGCAGTCGATCGACGCGGTGAAGGACACGCTGCTCGAAGCGATGGTGCTCGTCGTCATCGTGATCCTGGTCTTCCTCCAGAAATGGCGCGCCGCGGTGATCCCGATCGTCGCCATTCCCGTATCGCTCGTCGGCACCTTCACGGTACTCGCGGCGTTCGGCTACAGCCTCAACAACCTCTCGCTCTTCGGGCTCGTGCTCGCGATCGGCATCGTCGTCGACGACGCGATCGTCGTGGTCGAGAATGTCGAACGCAACCTCGAACGCGGGCTGTCATCGCTGAAGGCCGCGCAAACCTCGATGGACGAGGTGTCGGGCGCGCTCGTCGCGATCGTCCTCGTGCTCTGCGCGGTCTTTGTGCCGACATTGTTCCTGACCGGGCTGTCGGGCGCCTTCTACCAGCAGTTCGCGGTGACGATCTCGACCGCGACGATCATCTCGCTGATCGTCTCGCTGACGCTGTCGCCCGCGCTCGCCGCGATCCTGCTGAAGCCGCACGCCGCGCCCGCCAAACCCTCGCGCATCCGCGAGCTGCTACAGCGCGCCGGTGACGCCTTCAACGCGGCGTTCGAGAAGATGAGCACGGCCTATGCGTCGCTCACCGATCGCCTCGTCCGGCGTCCGAAGCGGATGATGATCACCTATGGCGGGCTGATCGCCGCCACGGCGGGCCTCTTCTGGGCAACGCCGACGGGCTTCATCCCGGCGCAGGATCAGGGCTATTTCCTCGCGGTTGTCCAGCTGCCCCCCGGCGCCTCGGTCGAACGCACCGATGCGGCGCTGCGCAAGGTCGCCGAACGAATCCTGCCCAATAAAGGCATTCTCGGTTCGGTGATGCTCGCGGGCTTCGACGGGCCGTCGCAGACGCTCGCCCCGAACGCCGCCGCGGCATACTTTCCGCTCAAGAGCTTCGAGGAACGGGGGAAGCTCGGCGTCAGCTTCGACGAGATCATGAACGAAGCGCGCGCCGACGTCGCCGACATCACCGAAGCGCGCGTGATCGTGATCCCGCCGCCGCTCATTCAGGGTATCGGCTCGGCGGGCGGCTACCGGATGATGGTGCAGGACCGCGGCGGTCACGGATACCAGAAGCTGGCCGAGGAATCGGGCAAGCTGATCGGCAAGGCGAACCAGACGCCGGGTCTGGCGCAGGTCTTCACCTTCTTCGACACCGGCAGCCCACGCGTCTATGCCGACATCGACCGGGCAAAGGCGAACCTGCTCGGCGTGCCCCCCGAGCGCGTGTTCGAGACGTTGCAGGTCTATCTGGGATCGGCGTTCGTCAACGACTTCAACCTGCTCGGCCGCACCTATCGCGTGACCGCACAGGCCGATGCGCCCTTCCGCCAGTCGGTCGCCGACATCGCCAACCTCCAGACGCGCTCGAACACCGGCGAGATGGTGCCGATCGGGTCGGTCGCGACCTTCAAGGACAAGACCGGCCCGTACCGCGTCGTCCGCTACAACCTCTACCCCGCGGTCGAGGTCGATGGCGACACCGCGCCGGGTTACAGCTCGGGCGCATCGCTGACGACGATGGAAAAGGTCGCGGCCGAAACGCTTCCTGCGGGTTACGGCACCGAATGGACCGGCATCGCCTATCAGCAGAAGGCGGCGGGCAGCACGGCGGCGCTCGTCTTCGCGCTGGCGGTCGTGTTCGTCTTCCTGGTGCTGGCGGCGCAGTACGAGAGCCTGACCTTGCCGCTGTCGATCATCCTGATCGTGCCGATGTGCCTGTTCGCGGCGATGGTCGGCGTCAATCTGCGCGGCATGGACAATAATGTCCTGACGCAGATCGGGCTCGTCGTCCTCATCGCGCTCGCGGCGAAGAATGCGATCCTGATCGTCGAATTCGCACGCCAAGCCGAGGAACAGGACGGGCTGTCGCCGGTCGAAGCCGCGGTGCGCGCCGCGCGCGACCGCCTGCGTCCGATCCTGATGACCAGCTTTGCCTTCATCCTCGGCGCCGTGCCGCTCCTCATCGCCAGCGGCGCGGGCGCGGAACTGCGCCAGGCGCTCGGCACCGCGGTCTTCTTCGGGATGATCGGCGTGACGGCGTTCGGCCTGCTCTTCACCCCCACCTTCTATGTCGTCTGCCGCGCGCTCGGCGACCGTATCGCAGCCCTGCGCGGCCGCGGCGGTGCTGCCGAGCCCGCGCTGCAGCCGGCGGAATAGATAGGGTCATGGCCAATATCCGTGTGTCCCCGCGAAGGCGGGGACCCATCACCGATCGGTTCAAAATAGCACCGGCCCGAGATGGGCTCCCGCCTTCGCGGGAGCACACCGCTTTCTTTTGAAGGCAGAGTTTCAGGAGACCTCCAATGCTTCTTCGTTCGCTTCTCATCACCGTTTCCGCGCTGACGCTTTCGGCGTGCGCGGTCGGGCCGGACTTCGTCGCGCCCACTCCCCCTGTGACGGCGTCCGGCCCCTTCCTCTCGACCAAGGCCGGGGTCACCAGTACCGCTGCCGCCGATGCCGAATGGTGGCGGCTGTACAAGGATCCGGTGCTCGACGGGCTGGTCGCGGACGCGCTCGCGGCGAACACCGATGTCCGCGTCGCGGTCGCCCGCATCGCCAAGGCGCGCGCGTCTTTGCGCGAAGTCCGCGGCGACCGCCTGCCCTCGACCAGCCTCAGCGCCGGTGCGACCTACGGCCGCGTCAGCGAGGGTCAGGTGCCCGCGGGCGCCGACCGCACCGGCTGGCAGGTCGATGCCGGGCTGACTGTCGGCTATGAGGTCGATCTGTTCGGCCGCGTGTCGCGCGGGATCGAGGCGGCGCGCGGCGATGTCGCTGCCGCCGAGGCCGACGCCGACGCGGTGCGCGTCACCGTCGCCGCCGAAACCGCGCGCGCCTATGCCGATGCCGCCTCGGCGGCCGAGCGGCTGGGGGTCGCCGAGCGGATCGTCGCCTTGCTCGACAAATCGGTCGCGCTGACCGCGCGCCGCGCCGAGGTCGGCCTGACGACGAAGCTCGATACCGCGCGCATCGCCGCGCTTCGCGACCAGCGCCGCGCCGACATCCCGGCGATCGCCGCCGAGCGCGACGCCGCGCTGTTCCGTCTCGCGACGCTGACCGGCCGTGCGCCCGCCGAACTGCCGCAGATCGCGGCGGCGCGGACGACGACGCTGCGCCTCGACCAACCGATCCCGGTCGGCGACGGCGCCGCGCTGCTGGCGCGCCGCCCGGACGTGGCGGCGGCCGAGCGCCGCCTCGCCGCCTCGACCGCGCGCATCGGGGTCGCGACATCGGACCTTTATCCGAAGGTCACGCTCGGCGCGTCGGTCGGCCAGACCAGCTCGGGGCTGGGCGACCTGTTCGGCGGCGGGCCGCTGCGCTGGCTGCTCGGCCCGCTGATCAACTGGAACTTCCTCAATCAGGAAGGCGCGCGCGCGCGCATCGCTGGGGCCGAGGCCGATACGCAGGTCTCGCTCGCGACTTTCGACGGCACCGTGCTCCGCGCGCTCGAGGAGACCGAAACCGCGCTCTCCTCCTATGCGCACCAGCTCGACCGGCGCACCGCGTTGCAGGCGGCGCGCGACCAGGCCGAGACCGCAGTGAAAATCACCCGCGCGCAGCAGCGCGAGGGGGCGATCGACGGGCTCGTCGCGCTCGATGCCGAACGCACCTTTGCCGAAGCCGAAGCCTCGCTGGCGCTTGCCGACGCGCGGATCGCCGACGCGCAGGTCGATCTGTTCCGCGCGCTCGGCGGGCGGTGGAACCGGAGCTGACATTGCCCTGTGTCCCCGCCGTCACGGGGACACAGAATTTGTTTCTGCGGGCATAGGCAATCCGCCCGGACCGCGCCTTGTCCGGCGACATTGGTTTCCCAATATAAACGATGCGCGCGGCACTTCCGCCGCCCCGCGATCCGCATCGGGAGTTTGTCACCATGCAGCGCTACGCCCAGAAAATCTTCGTCGCCTCCGGCCTTCGCACCCCCTTCGGACGCGGCGGCGGCGCGCTCGCCGACCATGACGCGATCAGCCTGTCGGTCCCGCTCGCCAAGGCGATGGCCGATATCGCGCGTCCCGACCTGTTCGTCTGGGGTACGGTGATCCCCAGCCTCGGGTGGAGCAATATCGGCCGTGAAGTGTGGCTCGACGCGAAGCTGGACCCGACCGTCCCCGCCTTCTCCGCCGTCCTCGCCTGCTCGACGAGCATGGTCGCGGCCTTCGCCGCAGCCGGAATGCTCGGCGGCAGCGCCGACCTTGCGCTTGTCGGCGGCGCCGAGGTGATGAGCAATCCGCCCATCGGCCTCAAGCTCGACGTATCGAAGCGGATCACCAAGCTGTTCCGCACCGACCCGCCCGCCGCGATCGCCGCCTTGCAGGCGCTGACCGCCGACGATCTGACCTTGCCCGTCAAGGGCTGGGCGAACCGCATCACCGGCCGCACGATGGGCGACCATATGGAGGAAACCGCGCAGGAGTGGGGCATCACGCGCGCGGCGCAGGACGATTGGGCGCTGAAGAGCCACCAGCGCGCGGTCGCCGGATGGGAGCGCGGCTTCTTCGACGATCTCGTCCTTCCGCTCCCCGAACTCGCGCGCGACGCCAATACGCGCGCCGACACCTCGGCCGAAAAACTTGCCGCGCTGCCCCCCGCCTTCGACAAATCGGGGAAGGGATCTTTGACCGCTGGCAACAGTTCGCCGATCACCGACGGCGCCGCCGCGCTGTGGGTCGCGACCGAGGCGGGGCTGTCGCGCCTGCCCGCCGGAACGCCCTTCGCCGAGCTGGTCGATCAGGAGATCGCCGCGGTCGATCATCATGTCGACGGGCTGCTGATGGCGCCGAGCTTCGCGATCCCGCGCCTGCTCGCGCGGCACGGCCTGCGCTACGAGGACGTCGCCTTGTGGGAAATCCACGAGGCCTTCGCGGCACAGGTGCTCGCCAACGTCGCCGCGCTCGAAAAGCCCGGCTGGACGAAGGACCGCGCGGGCGTCGATTTCGACTTCGGCCCCTTCCCGTGGGACCGCGTCAACCCGAACGGCGGCTCGGTCGCGATCGGCCACCCCTTCGCCGCAACCGGCGCGCGCGACCTCAGCCAGGCGGTCAAGGAACTGTCGGCGCTGCCGTCCGGGTCATGGGCGATCGTCAGCGTCTGCGCCGACGGCGGCCACGGGACGGTGGCGCTGCTGCGCACGCCGTAAGGCCAGCGATCGTTCGTCGATTTCGGAAAACTGGAGCGGGCGAAGGGATTCGAACCCTCGACCCCAACCTTGGCAAGAAATTACTGCAAATACCCCAGAGCTTCTTTTTCTACGCCAAGGTACGAAAAACCAAGCTTTTGTTGACTTCAGCCTACGATATTCTATCCTCGACCTACCCTGCGAAGCGGTGATTTTCTATTACGTCCTTATTACTTTTCGAATCTGCCACCCTCGCGTAATATGATGGAGGAACTTGTGGCGCTTGCAAAGCTCAATAAGCGGACGGTCGATGCGCTGGCTGCACCAGCGACAGGCCAGGCATTTCTTTGGGATACCGAGATCAAAGGTTTCGGTGTCCGTGTCGGCGCAACCGGGACGAAAACCTTCGTCATCCAGTATATGAATGAGGAAGGCCGGGTTCGGCGAGTGAAGATCGGGCGCTTCGGCGTGATGACGGTCGAGCAAGCCCGCGAGTTGGCAAAGATCCAGTTGGGCAAGGTCGCCTCTGGCGAAGATCCCGCAGAGGAGTCGCGCCGGGTACGGAAGGATCTCAATGTCGCCGAGATGTGCGAATGGTATCTCGTCGAAGCGCGGGCCGGCCGCATTCTTGGACGGAAGAACCGCCCGATCAAGGACACCTCGCTCAACATGGATGAGAGCCGCATCCGGACGCATATCATCCCGCTGACGGGTAAACGCCTCGTGCGGAAGCTGACGATCGCCGACGTCGAGGCCATGCAAAATGACATCGCCACCGGTCAAACCCGAAAGCCTCCTTCGGGCGGGCGCGGCGGCCGCCCGACGGGCGGTGCCGGCGTCGCCGGGAGGAGCCTCGGCACCCTTCAGGCCATTCTCGGCCATGCAAAGCATAAGGGACTGATTGCCGAACACCCCACGAAGGGCGCGAAGAAGCTCGCAACCAAGAAAAAGACCCGGCGTCTCAGCATCGCCGAGATCGAGCTGCTCGGTCGGGCGATCGGCCGGGCCGAACTGAGTTCCGAGAACCCCGTTGCGCTCGCAATTGTCAGGACTCTCCTTCTGACCGGCTATCGGCGGGAAGAGGCGCAGGCACTGCAGCGGCAGTGGGTCAACCCCATCTGCGGTTACGTCGCGTTCCCCGACACGAAGAGCGACGCGCAATATCGGGCGATCGGACCCGAGGCGGTCAAGATCGTTGTCGCACAGCCCGAAATTGCCGGCTGCCCCTACGTCTTTCCCGCGTCGAATGGCGAAGGCCCTTTTACCGCCGTCAGCGACTGCCTGGCTCGCCTGTGCCGCTCGGCCGGCATCGAGGGTGTAACGCCGCATACGCTGCGCCACACCTTCGGGAGCATGGCTGGCGAACTCGGCTTCTCCGAGCTCACGATCCGCGCGATGCTAGGCCACGCGTCGCAAAGTGTGACGCAGGACTATGTTCATATCGATGAAGCTGTGAAGCTGGCGGTCAGCCGCACTTCGGACGAGATCGCAAAACATCTCGAGACTGGCGTGCGGAAGGCGGCAAAGATGAAGTTCGCTCAATGACTCTTTCGGTCAGCGCATCCGGAGCGCGGATTGATCGGGTCGATCGAGTGCGCGGCTACTCCGGGAATGCGCTGGCCTTCAGCAATGTCATAGCTCATAGCGCCTCCCGGCAAGGTCGCCTCGTTCCCCTTTCGAAACCAGCATCGACTTGCTCCGCAATGCAGCCGGCAGGCTCGTGCAATCGGCGGCCCGGACGGGCCCAAGAATCCGGCAAACCTCGGCAAGATATTCGTCTGGAACCCGCATCCGGGCGCCTTGCAGGGCGGCATGAAGCATGACCGCTATCTCTTCTTGATTCAGCACGCCGCGCGTCACCGGACTCAGTAGCAATTCTGCCGAGCTAACGATTGGCAAGGCCGGGAAGCGCCGACTAGCGAGGCCGATCGCCTTGCGCTCGTCAATCATCGCGGTACCGCCGATCTGGAGGGCGTGCGCCAAAGTTGCGGCCTCACCATCGTCGAGCGTCTCGCTGATCGAACCGACGACGAACCCCATGAACAAGGCTTCTGCGTCCGCGTGCAGCTCGGCGACTTCGACCAGCCCCATCTCGATCAGCTCGGCCATCCTCTCGGCCGTCGCTCGCCCCTTGTCGCGGCCTCGCTCAAGTTCACCGAGCACAATGCGAGGCAGGATGGGCGGGCGGACAAGCGCTCGAAGGATCGCGATGGCCTGTCCCCCTGCGATGATGTTGATCCAGACGCTGGCATCCGCGACGAGCGGACGGCCGCCATCAAAGCAGGAACGAGGGGGACTCATCGGTCTCCGCTCCTTCCGCTTCGAACTCGTCGATCAGCGCGCGGGCATCCACGCGGTCGATATGCAGCAGACGCGCGACCTGGCCTTCGCTGATCAGCTCGCGGCGCCATGCCTCGCTCGCCATGAGGCTCATGCGCATCGACACCTGGCGCCGTGCGTCCGCGCGCGCATCGTCGGCCGGAATCGCGTCGCCGAGCACTTCGCGCGCCTGGACGTCGGTGATGCGGCCCTGATGCGCGAACCAGTCCCAGGTCCCCGCCTTAGTTAGGCCAAGTTCCTCGAGCCGGCGCACCATCGCCTCGCGCGACACACCGAAATAATGCGCGAGCAGGATGATATGGCGGCGAGTGAGCTTCGCCGCGCCCGCGGTCAGCTCTTGGAACTTGGCCGCAACAGCCCTCGCCGGGGTCAGGAAGCAGCGCCCGAACGCATTGGCATAACGCTCTTCGCGGCTGGATTCGGGGGAATTGGCATGGAGCGCGTCCGGCGACCTCCGGGTCGAAATGAAATGGCCAAGCTCATGCGCCCCGGTCTGGGTGCGCCGGTCGCGCGGATGGGCGGCGTTCAAAAGAATGCACGCGCCGATCGCATCGTCAAAGGCATAGAGACCCGAAATCTTCGGGTCGATGCGGCGGATGAACACTCTGGCGCCCAGCTGCAGTTCGAGCAAGGAGACAATGTCGTGGATCGGCGCCAGGCCGAGCCCCAGCAGCTGCCGCAGCTCCCACGCATCCTGTTCGGCCTGGAGCAGGACATTGCCCGGCAACAGTGGGCGCTCGGGCGGATCGAACCGCACGCGCTTGATGCCAAGGAGATTTTCCAGCTCGAGTTCGGCCTGGACAAGGCTGTTGAGCAGGTTGATCGCCGGATCGATCTCGTCGCCCTGCTCGCCGGCTTTGCGGAAGCGCGGCCGCAGATCGACCTTCGCGCTGTCCTGCCGGAGCAGCACGTTGAGCGAAGTTCCATAGAGCGCAGCCAGCTTCTGCAGTTCATCGACGCGCGCGCGGCGTTGCCCCTGCTCGATCGCGACAAGTGTGGTGCGGGCGACATTGAGCGCCGCCGCAGCCGCCGCCTGGGTCATCTTGGCATTCTCGCGCGCGTCGCGCAGCAGCTCGCCAATGCCTTCGGCGGTCAGGGATCCGGTGATCATTGCCATGGCGACACCATCGCGATCCGCGAGACGAACGATTCCTTGCCGAGGCTCGCGAGAAAGGCGAGCCATTCCGACCGGTGCCGTTCGAGCAGATCGAACATTTCCCGCTCGGCGACCGCCGCTTCTATCCCGAGCCCGTCGGCGGTTTCATGCGCAACGCGCCGCACTGCGCGGCGATGCAAGTCCGAGCGCGCGAGGGCGGCGAGATGATCAAGGTGAAGAATCCCCGCGATCGCATAATCCTCGAATGCCTTGCTCATCCGGGCAAACCCTTTGACGGTGCCGCCGTGAATGTCGCTCGCACCGAGATTTTCCCAGATATATTCGTCGGATGCCTCGACGATCCCGGCGGTGTGCATGCTCATGCGGCGCAGCATGCAGGCCGCGCAGATGCCGCACTGGCGTCGGCGGCCGCCGAAACTGACACGCCGCGAATCCTGCCAGCACGAGCGCGTGTCGTGCCAGGTCGGAGCAGCCTCCAGCGCGTGAGCCGCGGCAAGAGTCTCGCCCTTCGTATACCAGATGCGCGGATACTCGTAGGTCGGGACGCTTTTTCCCATGGCCGCGAACAGCTTCTCGATCCGCTGAGTGAAGGCGGGATGCACGCGATAATCGGGATAGATCTGACCGCTCGACGCGATGATCGGACCGAGTGCGCCTTGTCCGCTCTCGGTGACGACAATCCGATCGACCTTCGCCAGCTGCGCGGCGATGCCAGTGATCATCGCGAACTTGAACCCGCGTGACCGCGCGGAGGATTCGACGCGCTGGCGCTTGCCCAGCTTCACATCGAACGGAACCGCAGTGAACCGCCGCTGCTTGCGCGGCGTCCCTTTAGTGTCGGCCCCCTTGGTGCCGAGACGGACCCGCACCAGCCCGCCTTTCTCCTTTGCCGCGACGAGGGCGGCCACGGCCCGTGAATCGAGACCATCGCTATAGGGCATGATGATCTTGTCGGGGATCGAGAGATCAAGCTTACGCGGACCGACCTCGACGACATCGTGCTGGCGCCGGACGAAGCTCAACGCCCAGCGGTCGCCGGTGAGAAAGGCAAGTGCTTCCCCCAGCGCTTGTCGCACCGATGGCTTGTTCCAGAGGCTGTCGTCATGAACGGCGACGCGCAGATCGAAGGCGCGCGCCCAGCCCCACGCCGGACGGCGCACGCTCAGATCGCAATATTCGACGGCGGCAGCGATGATCATCAGGTCGACCAGCTCGGGATGCCAATCCGCGAAGAAGAAGTCCTTCAGCCCCTCAATCGACAGCGTGATGCTCTTGCCAAGGATCGCGCCCTGCGCCCCGTCACGCAGCGGCTCGTCTTCCTCCACGGCGTCGATCCGAACGCCTTCCGCATCCGCCACATGATAAGCCTTCACATTCACAGCGGCACTCCGTCGTCTAGGCCGGAATAGGTGGCAGCGGCCGGAGCCTGCGGGGCATCCGCGGTGCGAAGCACTTGCCGCGCCACCGCGGAAATATCGATCTCGCCATGCGCGCCTTCGAGACGCGACCGCACAGCGCGAGCGCGCTGGCCGGACGCCTCGCGGAACATATGCTCTTCGACCTGGCGAAATCCTGCGAGCAGCCGGTCGGAGACGGTGCCCTCGGCCGCCTGTTGCAGGGCGTCGGCCGGAGCGCAACCGTCATTGAGGGCATCGACCGCGTTCCGAAGGAAGCTCGCCTCCATCGGCGAACTGGCCTGGGAGTGCATCGCGCGGAGATCGGCAACGGGGAGGTCGCGAAATAGGCCAGGTTCATCAGGGCCGATGATCAGGCTGGACACCCTGCTGAGAAAGCCTGGCGACAATTCGGCGCGGCAATCCCGCTCGGCAGCAGCATGCAGCGCGTCGGCAATCTCGCGGGTCGAGAAAGCCTCAACATAAGCGCATTTGGCCGCGAGCTTCCAACGTGGCGACATAGGCAGTGAACGATAGGGCCCATCACTCATGGCAGATCTCCTGCCACGCTAACTAATTAGCAATCTGACATTGTCAATAATAATTTTTTATAAAGCTGACATTTCTCGCATATTGCCTTCCCCGAGCAGGCGCAGTCGGTCGCCAGCGGCCAACCCGCTGGTCGTCTCGGGGCCTCCGCAGACTTGTCGGTGCTCAGGCGGACTGCAGGTCCGGAAGCGACATTTCGGGTGCCTATTCGACGCTGGCGAAAGTCCGCGAACCCGATGGCAAACTGATCACGCCGGCTTCGCCGCCGTCGCGGGTATGCGGCATCCTCTGGCGGGGAGGTGTCGACACCGACCGGTTTCGCTTTGCCCTCAGCTTCTGCCGTCGATTCGGAACGGGGTACCTCCAATTCCGCCGCTGCGAGATGCGACAGCACCGCCGCGTAGCTGCCGAGACCGCGCACCGTTTCCGCCGAGATCAGGATTTCGTCATCGTCCGAGGCGCTGAAACGCCGAACGGTCGTGCCGTCAAAAACCACCCGCTCCGGGCCGAACGCCCCGGGAGCGCCGCCAGCCCAGCGCGCGAATACAAGGGCATGATCGACACAGAAAGTCTCGATCGCCTCGAACCGGCCCAAGGCAACATCATGGACGGCCAGGGTAAGCGTCCGGATCCCCTGGACAGGCAAAATCTGGGACAAAGCCGTCGTTAGCAGGTCAGACGGCGTCCGTCGGCTTTCGGTAAACGCGGACGTTCGATGAGCTTCCCTTCAGAGACGTGGGAGCCAAAGAGCAAGAAACGCCGCTGCGTTCAATTCGTAGCCAGCAGCGCGCGGGCTTCAATGGGCTTGTTTCTGCACTACCGCGCCCTGCGAATCCGGATCACCTGTACGAATGACCAAATAACGACGCTCGGCCGGGGCAGCATCCGCGACAATCTGGCGGATCGGCCCGACGGCGTTGACGATGGCGGCGCCGGCCGGATTGGTCATGAATTTGGCAAGAGGTTGAATCGCACCCGTCCCGTCTGCTTTGGTCGCCAGTCCAAGCGTGAACGGTTGCTTTGACGGCAGGCCCGCGACGGCGGCCTGCAGGATCTGGACCTGCCCCTGATCGAACAAAGTGACCTGGCTCTGGCCCTGGCCTGACAGGGTCAACTGGACCTTGCCGCTGGCCATATCGAGCGGGACCAGATTGGCCATGCCGTCGCCCGAAGGCACCGCGCCCGGCACATAGGCGACGCCCTGCGGCCCCTGACCGATAGGGATGGTCGTGAGCAGGCGGTTGGTCGCAGTATCGATGACCGCAACGCCGTCGCCATTCTCCAGCCCAACATAGATGCGGGTGCCGTCGCCCGAAGGCCATAACCCGTGCGGCAGCGCGCCGACCGGGACGGCGGCGACCTGCTCGAAAGTATCGGTCCGGAACACCTTGACGATATTCTGCGTGCCGACCGTCACATAGGCGAACTGTCCGCGCGACGTGCGGGCGATGTTGACGTGATTGGTGATGGCGCCGGTGTCGATCGTCTTAAGGACAGCGAACGGCGGCTTGGCATCGAACACCATCACCTTGCCGACATCTTTGAGCGTCAGCCAGACCTGCCTGCCATCGGGGGTCGCGGCGATGTCGGGGCAGAAGGGGCTAGCTTGGGCGACACGTCCGACAATCTTCTTGGCTTTGGTGTCGATTACGACCGTCTCGGGCGAGAAGCTCGAGCAAACGTACCCGTATTTGCCGTCGGGCGAGAAGATCGTCATGCCCGGGCCGTTCGGGACGGTGATGCGCGTGGCAGGTTCGAACGTCTTGCCATCGAGCACCTGGATATAGTCCTCGCCGCGAACGCTGACCCAGACCTCGCGCCCGTCGGGACGGAAGAACGCCTCGTGCGGCGAGCGGCCGACATAGGCGGTGTGCTTGACCGCGTTGGTGGCCGTATCGATGAAGGTCACCGAGTTCGACCCGATCGAGATCACCGCCAGCGTCCTGCCATCGGGTGAGAAGCCCATGCCGTGGACCAGAAGCTGACCCTTGTAGAGTGGGCTCAGATTGGCGGGCGTCAGATCGCCGAGCTTGATGACGCCGAGCAGCCGGTTGGTTGACGGGTCGATGACCGATACCGTGTTGGAAAACTGGTCCGAAGTATAGAAGCGGTCCTGCGAACTGATCGGCCGGTCGGGCGTCGCATTGGGCACCTGCTGCGCGGATGCGGTGTTTGCAAGCAGGCCGAGGGCGGACATGGCGAACGCCGTCTTGAGGTGATTCATAATCATTTTCCGTCTCCCTGATGCTGGTGAGGCACACTCGGCGGTGCGCCCTTCTCGGCAAGGATCGCCTGCATGACCTCGATCTCCTGACGCTGTTCAACGATGATGCCCTGCGCGAGACGGCGCAGGCGTTCGTCCTTGCCGTAGCGCAGCTGCGCCTGTGCCATCTCGATCGCGCCCTGGTGATGCGGGATCATCATCGCCGCGAAGTCGCGGTCCGGATCGCCGGACGGCGCGACCATCATCTCATGGTGCATCTGCTCCATCGCGGCGGCCATGTCGGTGGCGAAGTCCTGCGGCGCCGCTGCGAGCGCGCCTGCAGATGCCGCGAGGCCGAGGCCGGCAAGACCCAGTATCAGTTTCAAGCGCATGCCCCTTCTCATGATAGTCTCGCGATAACGCCTATGATGGCAGCCAGTGTCATCATCGCCGCCGGCAGCAGGAATATTTGCATCGTCGCCTCGCGGCCGCTGATCGTCAAGGCGAGGATTTCGACCGTACCGTTCAAGAATTCGCCGAAGCTACGCTGCCGCTCGCCCGGCACCGGACTGTCGGCAAGCAGGATGCCGCCCACGATCAGCGAGAAGTAGATGACCATGAACAGGGTCACCATCACCAGTACGCTGGCGGCATAGGCATCGCGTGCAAAGAAGGTCCAGAAGGACGCCACCATCATCGCGTAGAAGCCGACCAACGCGACCAGCACATGCGGATGCACGCCGCGATTGGCGACGCCGGGCGCCGGACGCTCCAGCTCCGCATAGGGATCGTCGGGCCGGACCAGCCGTAATGCTGGCTTGGCCGCCGGCTCGACCTGTGCCTCGGCCTGAAACTCGGTCTGCTTGATGCGCGTTGCCATGTCGGATCTCCGGATCGACAGCGCTGCGAAATGAAGCGTCGCTGTTCCTGTGATCAAGATGACGGCTCACCAGTCATCGATCCAACCGATGATACTTGTCGTTCCGATCACGAATGGAGATGAATGGCCTGGCTCGACGAACCCGACCTGATCAAGCGACGGCGGCAGTCCTTGGCGGATACACATGTCGCACAGCTCGAATGCTGGCGCGAAGGGCTGTTGGCCGACGGCAGACCTGTGCCGCATTTCGACCCGGCGGACGGCGGGATCGACGCCCGGCTGCTGTTGCTTCTCGAAACCCCGGGTCCCGGGCCTGAGCGCACGCGCTTCGTGTCGCGCGACAATCCGTCCGGGACCGCCCGCAATCTGCGGCGCTATCTCGACGAGGCCGGCATCGACCGGTCCGATTGTGTGCTCTGGAACACCGTGCCTTGGATCATGCATCCACCCGGCGCCCGCAATCGCACCGTGCGCAAAGCCGAGATCGATGCCGGGCTGGCCACGCTTCCCGGGCTTCTCGCGCTGCTGCCCAAGCTGAAAGTCTGCTTGCTGGCCGGCCGGGTGGCGACCAAGGCCGGACAACTCGTGTCGGCGCATGATGCTTCGATCAAGATCATCCCGATGCCGCACCCCAGCCCGGCCAACGTCTGTACAAGTCCGCAGGTTGGGGATCGCCTTCGCGCGGCATTCAGCGAAACAGCGGCCCTGCTCGACCAATCGTAAATGACGATTGGAACGATCCAATCAACAAGTTGGAACGATTGATCGCGCCGGTCTATTGATCCCTGCAGGAGATCGATATGACCCTCGAACAACTTCGTATTTTCGTTGGCGTCGCCGAGCGCGAGCATATGACCCGCGCCGCCGAGGCACTCAACGTCACCCAGTCGGCGGCGAGTGCCGCCATCGCCGCGCTCGAAGCGCGCCACGACGTGCCGCTCTTTCACCGGGTCGGGCGCGGCATTGAGCTCACCGAGGCCGGCCGCATGTTTCTGGACGAGGCGCGCGCCGTCCTTGGCCGGGCCGCGAGCGCCGAACTGGCGCTGTCGGAGTTCGGTGGTCTCAAGCGCGGTACGCTGCGGATCGTCGCGAGTCAGACCATCGCCAGCTACTGGCTGCCTGCGCGCCTCGCTGAATTTCATCGCCGCCATCCGCTGATCGGCATCGAACTGGTGATCGAAAACACCGACGGTGCTGCTGCGCAGGTGCTCGACGGCACGGCCGAACTGGGCTTTGTCGAAGGTTCGGTCGACCAGCCGGCACTTGCGCACTGGAAGGTCGCCGAGGACCGGATGCTACTGGTCGGCGCAGAGCGAACCAGGAATGTTGATGAAAACTGGATCCGCGAGGCCAACTGGATCGTGCGCGAACAGGGATCGGGCACGCGCTCGACCTTCGAGGAAGTGCTGCGCCATCGCGGCATCGATCCCGCTGACCTGCGCATCGGCATGACCCTGCCGTCCAACGAAGCGGTTCGTTCGGCGGTCGAGGCCGGCGCCGGGGTGGCGGTGCTGTCCGAGCTGGTCGTCCGCCGTGCGCTCTTGGCCGGGCATCTCCAAGATCTTGGCCTCGGACTGCCGGCGCGTCCGTTCGAAGCGCTGCGGCACAAGGAGCGCTTTCGCACCAGGGCAGCCGATGCGCTGACCGATCTCGTGAAGGAGCTTGGATGATGACCGGCGATCTCAAGCCCGTGCTCGACGGCCTGCGACCGCTCTCGCGGCTCGATCATCCCCGCGAGATGATCCGCCAGTTCACGCCCAACTGGTTCGCCGCGACCATGGGCACCGGCATCCTCGCACTGGCGCTTCCGCAGGTGCCGGGCATCGGCCCGACGCTGAAGCCGGTCGGCGAGGTGCTTTGGTTCTTCAATATCGCGCTCTTCGCGCTCTTCACCGGTATCTATTCTGCGCGCTGGATCCTGTTCGGCCATGAGGCGCGGCGGATCTTCGGCCATAACACGGTGTCGATGTTCATCGGCACCATCCCGATGGGCCTCGCCACGATCATCAACGGCTGCCTCGCCTTTGGGATCGCCCGGTTCGGCGACGGCATCGTCGGTGTAGCGCATGTCTTGTGGTGGATCGACGTTGCGATGGCGGTGACCTGCGGTGTCGTCATTCCCTATTTCATGTTCACTCGCCACGAGCACAGCCTAGATGGCATGACTGCAGTCTGGCTACTTCCAGTCGTCGCGGCCGAGGTCGCGGCGGCGAGCGGCGGCCTGCTCGCGCCGCATCTCGCCGATCCGCATGCTCAGTTCGTGACGCTGCTCACTTCCTATGTGCTCTGGGCCTATTCGGTGCCGGTCGCCTTCAGTATCCTCGCGCTGCTCATCCTGCGCATGGCACTGCACAAGCTGCCGCACGAGGGCATGGCCGCGTCGAGCTGGCTCGCGCTCGGCCCGATCGGCACCGGTGCGCTGGGCATGCTGGTGCTGGGCGGCGACGCGCCCGCCATCCTTTCCGCACACGGCCTCGCGTCGATCGCCGGCGTGGCACAGGGCCTCGGCAGCATCGCCGGGCTGCTGCTCTGGGGCTTTGGGCTGTGGTGGCTGGCGCTCGCGATGCTGATCACCTGGCGCTACTGGCGCGCTGGCATCCCGTTCAACCTCGGCTGGTGGGGCTATACCTTCCCGCTCGGCGTCAACACGGTCGCAACCTTCCGCCTCGGTACGACCTTCGACCTCGCCTTCTTCGGGATCGTCGGGACGGTGCTCACCCTTGCCCTCGCCATGATGTGGGTGGTAGTCGCCGCCAAGACGCTGACCGGCGCATGGAAGGGGCATCTCTTCGTATCGCCCTGCATCGCCACACCCAACTGATCGCCTGAGGCGATCAAAATCGAAAATCCGATCGCTTGGCTCGACGAGCCGGGTCGGCCACGTTCGCCCGAAGAAGGGAATGCTATCATGGACAAGCTCGACACCTGGCTCGCCGCGCAAAGCAGTCGTCGCCGTTTCCTCGGCCAGGCCGCACTGGGCGGTGCCGCGCTCGCCGCAGGCCCAGCGCTCGCACAGAGCCTTGTCGATCTCCATCTGCCAGGTGGCAATGCCGGACGGCCGATGACCAGCGCCTTTCCCGGCAAAGGCAGCATGATCCTCCAGCGCATGCACCCGCCGCTGCTCGAGACCCCGATGGAGGTGTTTGACCGCGACGTGTTCACTCCCAACGACCAGTTTTTCGTGCGCTGGCACTGGGCCGATATCCCGACGTCGATCGATGTCGATACCTTTCGGCTCACCGTTCGAGGCCACGTCAACCGGCCGCTATCGATCAGCCTTGCGCAGCTGCTCCGCCTGCCGCGCGTCGAGATGGCCGCGGTCAATCAGTGCTCGGGCAACAGCCGCGGCCTGTTCCAGCCGCGTGTGCCCGGCGCACAATGGGGCAATGGTGCGATGGGCAATGCCAAATGGCTCGGCGTGCGGCTGCGCGACATCCTCGATTTTGCCGGCGTGAAGCCGGGCGCGGTGCAGGTGCGTTTCGGCGCGCTCGACCAGCCCGTCGTCGCCGGCGCGCCGGATTTCGAGAAGGCGCTCGACATCGATCACGCCCACGACGGCGAGGTGATGATCGCCTTCGGCATGAACGGTGAGCAGTTGCCCTTGCTCAACGGCTTTCCCTGCCGGCTGATCGTGCCGGGCTGGTATTCGACCTACTGGGTCAAGATGCTCAACGACATCGAGGTGCTGCCCGGCCCCGACGACGAATATTGGATGGCCAAGGCTTACAAAATCCCGGCGACGCCTGGCGCCAATGTGAAGCCCGGTGCCAAGGACTTCCCGACCGTCCCGATCAACCGGATGATCCCGCGCTCCTGGGTAACGAGCCTCGGCGAAGGACAGGCCATTGCCTTTGACCAGACGATACCACTCGGTGGCATCGCGATGGGCGGCGATTGCGGGGTCGCCAAGGTGGATGTCTCCACCGACGGCGGGCGTACCTGGTATCACACCCGCCTCGGTCCCGATCACGGCAAATACAGCTTCCGCCGCTGGGACACGCAGGTGCCGCTGCCGGCGCGCGGAAATGTGCGGCTGATGTCGCGCTGCTGGAACACGGCCGGGGTCGCGCAGCCGATGGCGCCGATCTGGAACCCGGGCGGGTTCATGCGCGGCAATATCGAAACCACCAACATCACTGCGTCCTGAGGAGAGCCGAGATGAAAGTCCCTTCGATCGGCACGCTCTCGTTCGGCGCAGTCGGCCTTGCTGCCCTCGTACTAATCGCGATCGGCCCGCCCGGCAGCCGTGTAGCCCCGCCACCTCCGGCTCCCAGCGGGCCGGCGCCATCGAGTGTCGCGTTTGGAGGCTTCACACTCACATCGGACGCGGTCGACCTGCCGCTCGACGACCAGCAATATCCTGACGGACCGCACGCCGACGTGATCAATGCGAACTGCACCTCGTGCCATTCGGCCAGCATGGCGCTGACCCAGCCCGCGCTCACGGCCGACCAGTGGAAGGCGACGGTCACCAAGATGAAGGAGGTCTATAAGGCACCGGTCTCGGAAAAGGATATCCCGGCGATCGTCGACTATCTGACGGCGCTGAGCGCGAAGCAGGGCAGCGCGGCGCCGGCCGGCAAGGAATCCGGAAGTCAGGGCGCTCCCGACGCGTCGGGCGGGACTGGCTGAGTGACTTATCGCCGCGCGCCGCGTTGCTTGAATGAAGGAGGCGCCCGATGCGTATCGAGAAATTTGTGCATAGCTGCCTGCGGCTGACGCTCGACGGCAAGCGGCTGCTGTTCGACCCGGGCAAATTCTCGTTCGTCGATGGGCGCGTCGATCCTCGCGACCTCAGCGACGTGGATTTCATCCTATTTACGCACGGCCATCCCGATCATTTCGACTGCGAGGCGCTACGCACCATCGTCGGCGATGGCGAACCGCGGATATTCGGAGGCAACAAGGTCGCAGCCACGTTGCGCAGCCAGGGCTTCACCGTCAGCGAGGTCGGAGAGGAAGGGCTCGACCTTGGACCATTCACGGTCCGTGCCCTGCCGGTGCGCCATGAGCCGATCCTCGCCGAAGAAATCCCGGCCGTTCTGGCATTCGTCGTCAATGATCGCCTTCTCAATCCCGGCGATAGCTTTGATGAACGGCTCCACCAATTTGCTGGAATTGAGGCGCTGGCGCTGCCGGTGATGGCGCCGTTCCTGACCGAGATCGGCGCCTACGAGTTCGCCAGCTCCATGCGTCCAAGCCATGTGCTCCCGGTCCACGATGGCTATGCCCGCGACTGGTTCCTGACGCAGCGCTACGATACCTATGAGCCCTATTTCGAGAAGGCTGGCATAACCTTCCACCGGCTCCAGCAGCCCGGTGACGGGTTCGACCTGTGACCGACGACACCCCGCCGGACCCGGCAAAGCCCGCCCACGCGGCCAAGCAGTTGGTCAAGAGCGCCGACAAGCTCGCGACCAGCGCCGAGCAGCAGACCAACAGCGCCGATCGCCGCACAGTACTTGCTGCGGATCGGACCGTCCTCGCGGCCGAACGGACCTATGCCGCCTGGGTGCGAACCGGGCTCGCTGCTTTGGCAGCCGGCATCGGTGCTCGCGCCTTGCTCGACAAGCTGGTGCCCGACTGGATGATCGCGGGCACCGGCTCGGTTCTGGTCCTATTCAGCGCCCTGTGCTTTATCGCCGCGATCTGGCGCGAGTTCGCACCGGGTGTGCCGCCGCCCAAGCCCGACACGGCGAAGCTACCCGGCTGGCTATTGATCCTCGTCAACGGATTCCTGGTCATGGTGTCGATCGCAGCGCTGATCGGGCTCTGGCTCGCCTGATCGCGGCGTCGTCAGCTGTAGTACCGGATGCGCGCTCGGCGCAGGATCTTGTCTTCGAGTGAGTAATAGAGCCAGATAAGCGCAATGGCTGTGCGGATACCCTCGAACCACTGCGGTCGCCTTCACGGCCGCAGGCAATAATTTCGAGCTCGCAATCGCGGTCGCGATCGCCGCCTTCGGCCTCGCCTCGCCAGTCGCGTTTGCAGCCGTCATCGGCCCGCTCGTCGAAGTCCCCGTCCTCATCCTGCTCGTCAGCGTCGCATTCCGTCTCGGACGGCGCTGGTTCCCGGCAAGCACGCCTTCGGAAGCCTGACACTCATGACCGAACAAAATTTCACGCGTCTGCGCGTCCTCGCCGACGCAGACCATCTCCCGGCTCTAAGCCCCGAATATACTCGCTCGCAACCCGCACTCGGCCTCGGGCCGCTCGATCCGGCGCCGCGCATCCTCCTGCTGTACGGAAGTCTGCGCGAACGATCCTTTTCACGCCTCGTCGTCGAGGAGACCGCGCGCCTGCTCCAGCTCTTTGGCTGCGAAACCCGCATTTTCGACCCGTCCGACCTGCCCCTTCCCGACCAGGTTGCCGATGACGATCACCCGGCGGTCGAGGAACTCAGACAGCATTCGATCTGGTCCGAAGGTCAGGTCTGGTGCAGCCCCGAGCGCCACGGCCAGATCACCGGCATCATGAAGGCGCAGGTCGATCATCTGCCGCTCGCCTACAAGGGCGTTCGCCCGACGCAGGGCCGCACGCTCGCGGTGATGCAGGTGTCGGCGGGCTCGCAGTCGTTCAACAGCGTCAATACGCTCCGCATCCTGGGTCGCTGGATGCGGATGATCACAATCCCCAACCAGTCGAGCGTCGCCAAGGCCTGGCAGGAGTTTGACGAGGCGGGGCGCATGTTACCGTCGAGTTATTATGATCGCATCGTCGATGTCGCGGAAGAGCTGGTGCGCTTCACCGTGCTCACGCGCAGGCATGCCGACCAGCTCGTCGACCGCTATTCGGAGCGCAAGGACCGCAACGAACCGGTCGCGACGCCCGCCGACCTGGCGGACCTGCCCAGGGCCTAGCGGTTTGCGCTGCGGTCCAATCAGCGCAGCAGGCCGATCAAGGGCGCTTCGATCAGCGGTTCCCACAAGAGCGCAATTGCCGTCAGCAAGGTCGAAACGCCGAGCAGGATGAGGGTCGACGCGGCCGCCTTCCGCCCGGTTGCCCTGGACTGCCGCCAGACGATGAACCATGCGGCGGCGACGACAATCACCGAGAGCGCGCGCAGCCATGGCGCTGCCCCTTCGAGCCAGCTCAATGCGGCTCCCGCGCCCGCGAGCGCCGCAGCCGGCAGGGCGAGCGGAAGCACGCAGCAGGCCGCGCAGCTCAGCACCGCCGCCGACGACGTCATTGTCGCTGCGACCCCGGCGCCCGTTTCGGCCGAGCCAGTCTGCTCCGGCATTTCCATGCGCGTGGCCATCAATTTGCCCCTTCCGGCTTGCAGCCGCACGATCCGTCGATTTTGCAGGTCGCCGGAGCCTGCTGGCGCCGACGCTGTGCGACATAGGCGGCGGCGACCGCGGCGAGCAAGAGGCTGCCGATGAGGATGGCGATCCCGTTCCCGCTCGCGATTCCGAGTGCGCCTAGGGCGCTGGCCCCGAAAAGCAGCGGAAAAGCGCAGCATGCCGCGCAGGCGGCGCCCAGCCCGATAGCCATTTTCCACTTCATCACATTTTCCTTCCCAGATTTCCGGCTCAGGATTATGCCTATGCGGCCTCAAGTAGCTTGAGGTGCAAGCGATAAATGAATGGCCTTTCCCATGACGCGTGAAATGATGATCGGCGATGCCGCCAAAGCGGCGGGCTGCTCGGTTCCGACGATCCGCTACTATGAGAGTGTGGGATTGCTTGCCGAAGCCGCCCGTACCGCCGCGGGGCACCGCTCCTACCGACGGCAGGATGTCGAGCGCCTCACGCTCATCCGTCGCTGCCGTGACTTCGGCATGTCGATCAACCAGGTCAAGACGCTGATCGCGATCCGCGAGAGCCCGTCGTCGTGCGACAATGCACTCGAGGCCGTGACTCTTCATCGCGAGCAGTTGAACGCCCGGATAGCCGACCTCAAAGCCCTCGACCGCGCCCTCGCGCTGATCGTCGCGCGCTGTGAGGCGGATTGTGCGGGCGGTGCGTCATCCTGCTGCACGATCTACGACGATCTCGCGGTCGCTTGAGATGCGCGCCATGATCGCCCGAACGGCTCGAACGAAACGAGGCGCGACAAGCATAGCATCGAACTTCAGCCCGACCGCGCGAGGACCGTTTAATATATGACGCAAAGCGAGCTGCGCGACCGTTTGGAAACCCATCAGGTCGCAATATATTTCGCCGTCGTTCTACTCGGCGCATCGGCGGGCGCGTTCGTTCCGGGCGCGACGGCGCTCGAGCCGGCGATCAACCCCGCGCTCGCCTTCATGTTGTTCGTGACCTTCCTGCAAGTTCCGATCGCCGCGCTCGGACAGGCGCTTCGCGACGTCCGTTTTCTGGCAGCGCTGCTTGGGGTCAATTTCATCGTCGTGCCGCTGCTGGTTGCCGGATTGATGCCCTTCGCACCCGACGACCCGCTCATTCGCCTCGGGATCCTCATCGTTCTGCTGTGCCCCTGCATCGATTATGTCGTGACCTTCGCGCATCTCGGCCGCGCCGACGCACGGCTGCTCCTAGCCTCGACGCCCGCGCTTCTGATCGTGCAGATGCTGTTGCTGCCCGTCTATCTTGCGGCGTTCCTCGGTGACGACGCGGCCGACGTCGTCCAGGCCGGGCCCTTCGTCCACGCCTTCCTGTGGCTGATCGCGCTGCCGCTGATCCTGGCCATCCTGTGCCAGCTTTGGGCGAGGCGGAGCCCGGCGGGCGAACGGATAACCGCCTCGCTCGGCCTCCTTCCCGTTCCGGCGACCGCGCTGGTGCTTTTCATCGTTATTGCCGCCGTCGTGCCACAGCTCGGGGCCGCGATCCCCGCCGCGACAAGCGTGCTGCCTCTTTATATCGCCTTTGCGGTGCTCGCCCCGATCGCCGGCTGGCTGGTCGCGCGCGTCGCAGGGCTGGACGCGGCTGGTGGCCGTGCTGTCGCTTTCAGCGCCGGCACGCGCAATTCGCTGGTGGTGCTGCCGCTGGCGATGGCCGTCCCCGGAGCGCTCCCGGTGCTGCCCGCCATCATCGTGACGCAGACGCTGGTCGAGCTCATATCCGAGCTCGTCTATGTGCGTGCGATCGCGCGATTGGGGCGCGGAGCATCATCGAACTGATTGGCGGCTCGGCGAAGGCACCAAGCCTTTGTCCCGATGGGTGGTGAGAGAG
Organism: Sphingopyxis sp. H073; assembly: GCF_001468395.1. Classification (GTDB taxonomy): domain Bacteria; phylum Pseudomonadota; class Alphaproteobacteria; order Sphingomonadales; family Sphingomonadaceae; genus Sphingopyxis. The sequence goes on from NZ_LNSG01000008.1 coordinate 191,536, forward strand.
CCTCCCTCGGCAGACGATAAAAATTCCGCCCGGGCGCTTGGAATTCAGTGCGTCAAACCTGTATAGACGAGTTATGGATTTTCCCTCTCGCAGGCCTGCCAGCGGCTCTCGGCTTTCAAACAATTCCACAGGCGCGCAGCGCGGCGATCCGGACGAGAGTGGAGACCGCTCCCCCCCGCGCTATGCCGCGATCAAGCAAAGCATTTGCGATGCCGTCCGAGACGGCCTCCTCAAGCCCGGCGACCGCGTGCCCTCGGAGGCCGAGATCGTTCAGCAGTTCGATGTGTCGCGGATGACGGCGAACCGGGCACTTCGCGAACTCCAGGCCGCGGGGGTTCTTGTCCGCCGAGCAGGCAGCGGGTCGTTCATCGCCGAGCCGAAGCCGATCGGCCAGATGATCGAGATCCGGAATATCGCCGAAGAAATCCGCGCCCGCGGCCATGTCTATCGCGCGCGCGTGGTGCAAAATGAAGAGATCAGGGCCAATGCCGAGACGGCGCCACTGCTCGAGGTGCCCGTGGGCACCAAGCTGTTCCACTCGATCATCGTCCATCACGAGGCCGAGTTCCCGATCCAGCTCGAGGAACGCTATGTGCTCGCATCGGCCGCCCCCGACTATGGCAAGATGGACTTCACCCGGATGACGCCGAACGAGTATCTGACGCGCACCGCGCCGCTCGAGCGGGTCGAGCACCGGGTCCGCGCCGAGATCGCCGACGCGCGGACGCATAGCATGCTCGGCCTGTCGGACGGGGAGCCGGTCTTGCGAATGACCCGCCGTACCTGGAGTCATTCGCGCCTCGTCAGCCACGCCTGGCTCACGCATCCCGGCTCGCGGTTCGAACTTTCGGCGGCCTTTTCGATCGACGATTGACGGCCGGGGTTCAGGCCGGGCTGCGCGTGACGACGGGCTTGCGCTTCCGGCGCAGCCAGCGGAAATCGGCGCGGCTGAAACTCTTGAAGAGCAGGTAGAAGCCCGTTCCCGATAGCCACAGCGCTCCGAAGGCGACGAAGATGATGAGCGGGTGGTTGAAGCTCTTTCGGTTCACATAATCCATATTGTGAAGCATCCAGAAGAAGTCCCACGTCCGCCAGGTGTCGCCACGCATCACGAGGAAGCGCGCGGTGTCGAGCGAGACGTAGGCGCTGCTGTTCTCGGCATCGGCAAAATCGACGCGCCACATCGCGCCGGCATGATCGCGCGATTCGAGATTGGCTTTCGCCAGCACGCTGACCTTGCGGATCGGCGCGTCGTTCATCATCGCGGCAACGTCGCGCGCCATTTGTTCGTCGACATGGACAAGCTCGCCGCTGGTCGCATCGACGAGACGGACGCCCTTTGCAGAATGAAGCTCGTAAACCGGCCGCGACCCGAGATCGCGCAAGATCACGCCGGTGACCGGCTCGCGCTGCGGCAAGGCCGCGATATTGAAATACTCCCCGGCAGGCAGCGGATGCGCGTGCGACATTCCGCCGCCGTGGCCGCCGACCTTATCCTTGTCGAGCAGCGCCATCACCGAGCCGCTGAGCGCCCAGAGCAGGAATTGCAGACCGAGGATCAGGCCGACCCATTTGTGAACGCGCCGGAAAAACAGCGGCGTCAGCCGAATGCGTTTCATGCCTTGTTCCTTTTACGGCGCTTGAAAGACCAGATCAGCAGCCATGCCCCCGTCAGCGCCATCGCGAAGGCGCTCCATGTTGCGACGCGGAGCAGCGGGTTGTTGACGTCGCTGCGCTCGTCATAGTCCATGATGTGAAGCATCCAGGCGAAATCGAAGATCCGCCACAGTGCATGCCGCCGCGAGATCAGCTCGCCGGTCTGTGGCGAGAGATAGAGTGTTGGGCGGTTCCAGCCCTCGAACTCGACCTGCCAATAGGGTGGTTTGCGCGACTGCATTTCCTGCGGCGCGTGGGTCAGGAGCCGCACCGAAACGATCTTGCCGTCGCCGGTGTAGATGCGCCGCGCCTGTGTCCGAACCTGGGACTCTGTCAGGTCAGGCAGCGGCGCGCCCGAGCGGGCATCGTAGAGCCTCGCGCCGTCGGGCGTCTCGGCGCGCCAGACCGGTCGGCCCGCGAAGCGCTGGAGCCTGAGTTCGGATACCCCTGGCGCCGCCGCGACGACCTGCGACGGCGCTGCCAGGCCGCCGAGGTCGAAGGGCTGGGACGCCGGGGCGCGCACCAGATGGTCGCCATGAATGGTGTCGATATGGACGACCACCATGTAGAAGCCCGTCAGCGTCCAGAGCAAAGCCTGGACGCCGACTACGAGGGCCAGCCATTTATGCGTTCGCCGGACGAACAGCGGCCAACGGATCGCCATGCCGTTGCCCTCAGAACGCTGTGCGGAAGCCGACATAGAAGCGCCGCCGATGCACGAGACAAATGGCTGTCGCGCGCGAGCACGGCGGAGGCGGACAGCGCGGAGTCTTCCGCGATCAGGCCGGCAGGACAGTGATGATGATGGATCAGCTCGCTGCCGCTCCCGGTCGGCGAGTTATCGTCCGGGGAGCCGTCGTTCGAGACTTCGACGCATGTCTGATAGTGCGCCTCGACCATCGTTCCCGGCACATTGTCGAAGGCCATGGCAGGCGTATCCACACCTGCAAAGAGCGCCGCAATGAGCAACAAGAACTGGATGAGGCCATTTCGCATCACCCGCCGGTTAGCAGCCGGGCGTGGTGCAGGCAAGTCGCCGTTCATGACGCATCCTGCTGGAGATAAGACTGCAGATCGTCGGGCACCGGCATCGGTGCGAATGCGCTGACCCGCGCGCGGCCGATGTTCCCCGTGGGCAGTCGGCCCGTAAGCGACCCGAGCGGCACCAACGCGATGCGAAGCAACTGTCCGACCACCTCGCGGCCATCACGGCGCGCGAGCGCAAACCTCAACATGTCGACATGCGATACCAGATGCAGCCGGAAGTCGGGTTGCGCAAGGATATGCGCGCGTTCCAGATGGCTCCAGGCCGCTGCCCATTGGCCGCCGTCCCGCGCGCGGCGATGGTGTTCCCGTTCGGCCGCATAGGCCGTGCGCCGGTCCTCGTCTCCGCGACCGCGGAGCAGCGTCAAGGCTGGGCTGGGCTCGGTCATGCTTTCCTCTCGCGTTCGAGTCGGCGCGACATCTACACCCTGTAGCAGCTACAGGGTCAAGGACCTGTTGATGGGGTTGCGAGGTCCATGGAATCGCGCGGGCGCCAACACGGCCATCGGACAGATACGCCGAGCACCTGCTTTTTGTCCGTCTAGCTTGTCAACTGGCCCGCCCCCCTTTAAGCGCCGCAATGTGCCTGGTCCTATCTCCTCTGCCCTGAACAGACCTATCTCCTCTGCCCTGAACAGATTGGTGGCGACGCTGTGCGTCTTGCTCACCTTCGTTTATGCGGCGACGATGCCGGTCAAGGCGAGCAACCAGATTCAGCACATGATGCCGGCCACCGTCGCACATCAGCATAGCGTGCTCGCCGCGGTCCCGGTCGATGTGGATCACGATCATGACGCCGTTCAGGCCGATCATGGCGCGCCGGACCCCTCCGACCATGATCGATCGGGCGGCGATGCCAATGGCGAGCATCACCATCATGGCGACAGCGGATCCAACATCCTGCTTCCCGCTGCCGCGACGACGCCCGAGCTGGCTCCGTCGACACGCCTCGAGGGGCTCGGCACGGAACGCGCCATTGCCGGCCTTCGCGCGATCGAGCCCGAGCGCCCCCCAAGACTCTCTTCGCTGAACGCCTGAGTTCCGGCGCTCTCAAGGGGGCGCGGGGTGTTTCCACGCCTTTCAGCGAGGCTGTCATACGATGTTTTGCTTTCACCGAGCGCGCTCCGGCGCGCGTGCCGTCCGCCGAGTCATGCTCTGCGGAGGCGCCCTGCTGGCTGCCGCCGCGCAGCCTGCCTGGGCCCAGACGCTAAATCTCGACGAGGCGCTGTCGCGCGTCGCGACGAGTGACCCCGCACTTGCCGCCAATTCCGCGCGGCTCGACGCTGCGGATGCCGCCATCCTGCAAGCCGATGTCCGGCCCCGCGACGTCCTCGGCGCCGACTTCGAGGATTTCGCGGGAACCGGCCCCTATTCGCCGCTCGGCCGGGCACAGACGACGGGCTGGTATGAACGGACGTGGGAACGCGGCGGCAAGCGCGAAGCGCGGATCGGCGCTGCGCGCGCCGAGGTCGCTGTCGTGGGCGCGCAGAATCGCATCCGCCTGCTCGACCGCCTCGCGCGCGTCCAGGCCGCATGGGTCGAGGCGCTCGCTGCGGAAGCGGCGATCCCGGTCGCCGAAACACGGCTAGCCGATCTCCGTCAGGTCGAACTCGACGTCGTGAAGCGGGTCGCGGGGGCGCTCGATCCCTGGTTTACGGCCGAACGGGCGCGGACCAATGTCGCTCAGGCCGAAATTGCGGTCGAGCAGGCGCGCGAAGCCGCCCGCATTGCGCGCACCAGCCTTGCCGTCTGGTGGGGTGGCAGCGGCGATTTCAAACTTGACCCCGCGGCCTTTCAAGCGTTCGACGTCACAGTCCCACCGCGCGCGGACGCTGCCGACGTCGCTGTCCTGACCGCCGAACTCGCAGCCGCCGAGGCGAAGGTGCGGCTCGCGGAAACCGGCAATATCGCCGATCCGAGCGCGCGCGTCGGCCTGCGGCACTTCGGCGACGGCAACGACCTGGCAGTCATGGTCGGCGGCTCGATCCCGCTCGGGAGCAAAGGCGCCAACCGCGGCAATGTCGTCCGCGCCCAGGCCGATCAGCGCGCCATCGCAGCGGATATGGCTGTAGCGCGGGTCGAGATCGAGCGCGAGATCGACCGGATCCTGGCCGATCGCGGGCTGATTGCCGCCGAAATAAAGCGCATCGATGCCGAAGTCCTGCCGAGCGCGACGCGGGCGGTGCGGTTGATCCGCGACGGGCTGGTGCGCGGCGGCACCGCCTTCACCTTCCTCGAATACAGCCAGGCGCAAACGGCATTGAGCGACGTCCGCTCGCGCCGCGTCGAATTGCTCCGGCGCTTTCACCTGCTCGGCGTGCGGCTCGACCGGCTGACCGGTCGCCATACGCCCCTTCTTGCCCAAATGGAGACGATCCGATGACCAAATATCTGTACGGGGCGGCATCGGTCATCGCCCTGGCCATGCTCGCCGCATGCGGCGACAGCGCGGTGAAAAAGGAGGCCAGCGGTGAAGCCGCGACGGCGGCCGGTGAATATGAGCGCGGCCCGCATCGCGGGCGGATGCTCCGCAGCGGCTATTTCGCGCTCGAGATCACCATTTTCGAAGATGGGGTCGAGCCCGAGTTTCGCGTCTATGCCTTTCGCGACGACAAGCCGATCAAGCCATCCGACGTGAAACTGACGGTCGAGCTCGGCCGCCTCGGCGGCAAGGTCGACCGGTTCAGCTTCACCCCGCAGGAAGATTTCTTGCGCGGCAGCGGCGTCGTCGCCGAGCCGCACAGTTTCGACGTTCGCGTGGCCGCATCGGAGGCGGGGAGGAACCATAAATGGGCCTATCAATCCTATGAAGGGCGGACCGTCATCGACGCCGAGGCGGCGAAGGCCGGCGGCGTCACGACCGAGGCGGCGGGAGCTGCGACGGTCAGCGACCTGATCGACATGGGGGGACGGATCGAGATCACCCCCGAAGGCAAGGCCGAGGTTCGTGCCCGCCTTCCGGGTCTCATCGTTTCGCTGAACGGCAAGCTCGGCCAGCAGGTGTCGCGCGGCCAGGTGCTGGCGCGCGTCGAATCGAGCCATTCGCTGCAAATCTACACGGTGACGGCGCCGATCAGCGGCACGATCATCGAGAAGAATGTCAACGTCGGCGACACCACCGGGGACCGCGCGCTGTTCACGATCGCCGACCCGACCAAGCTTCACGCCGAATTCTTCGTCTATCCGCGCGACGCCGAACGGGTGCGGGTCGGCCAATCGGTCAATCTCAAGAGCCTGTCGGGTGAAGGACGCTTCGAGGGTGCGGTCGAGGCGGTCCTGCCGACGGCCGACGTCGCGAGCCAGACCATGATGGCGCATGTCCATCTGCCACCCGCCGCGTCGCGCGAATTCCGGCCCGGCATGGGGGTGGAGGGTAGCTTTGCCGTCGCGCAGGCCAATGTCCCGCTGGCCGTCCGGACAAAGGCGATCCAGCGCTTCCGCGATTTCGAAGTCGTATTTGCCAAGGTCGGCAACACCTATGAAGTGCGGATGCTGGAGATCGGCCGCCGCACGCCCGAATGGACCGAAGTGCTCGGCGGGCTGGCGCCCGGCGACGTCTATGTCGTCGATGGCGCCTTCCTGATCCGCGCCGATATCGAGAAGCCGGGGGCCAGCCATGACCATTGACACCGCCACGCCGCCCGGCAGGGCGCATCTGCTCGAACGGCTGATTGCCGGAGCGATCCAGTTCCGCTGGGCCGTCCTTTCGATCGTCCTGCTCCTTTGCGCAATCGGCGTCTGGAGTTTCCAGCGGCTGCCTATCGATGCGACCCCCGACATCACCAACGTCCAGGTCCAGATCAATTCGTCGGCGCCGGGCTTTTCACCGCTCGAGGCCGAACAGCGTGTGACCTATCCCGTCGAGACCGCGATCGCCGGGCTGCCGGGGCTCAAATATACGCGCTCGATCTCGCGCTACGGCCTCAGCCAGGTCACCGTCGTGTTCGAGGATGGCACGAGCATCTACTTCGCGCGTCAGCTGATCAACGAGCGGCTGCAATCGGCGCGCGAGCAGCTTCCGCCGGGCGTTTCGCCCGAAATGGGGCCGATCGCGACCGGTCTCGGCGAGATCTTCATGTACACGCTGGAGGCCGAACCGGGCGCGAAAAAGCCCGACGGCAGCGCTTACACGCCCGAGGATCTCCGCACGCTGCAGGATTGGGTCATTCGGCCGCAGCTGCGCAACACCCCGGGGGTGACCGAGGTCAACAGCATCGGCGGCTATGAGCGCCAATATCATGTGACCCCGATCCCGGCGCGGCTGTCGGCCTATGGGCTCACGCTCGACGACGTCGTGCAGGCGCTCAATCGCAACAATGACAATCGCGGCGCGGGCTATGTCGAGCGCTATGGCGAGCAGTATCTGGTTCGCACGCCGGGACAGGCCGCGGGCATCGACGATCTGAAGTCGATCATCGTCAGCAACCGCAACGGCATTCCGATCCGCGTCGCCGATGTTGCCGATATCGGCCTTGGCGAAGAGCTTCGCACCGGTGCTGCGACCGAAAATGGCAAGGAGGTCGTGCTCGCCACCGTCCTGATGCTGGCGGGCGAGAACAGCCGCGTCGTCGCGCGGGCCGCGGCCGAGCGGCTCGAGGTTGCCGCCAAGGCGCTGCCCCCCGGCGTCAAGGCCGTGCCGATCTACGACCGCACCGACCTTGTCGAACGGGCAGTCTGGACCGTCGAGAAAAATCTTCTCGAAGGCGCCTTGCTCGTCATCTTCGTGCTCTTCCTGCTGCTCGGGAACGTCCGGGCAGCGCTGATCACCGCGGCGGTCATTCCGATCACCATGCTGATGACGATCACCGGTATGGTGCGCGGCGGAGTGTCGGGCAATCTGATGAGCCTCGGCGCGCTCGACTTCGGCCTGATCGTCGATGGCGCCGTCATCATCGTCGAGAATTGCCTCAGGCGGTTCGGCGAAGCGCAGCACCAGCTCGGGCGGCTGCTCGATCGGAATGAACGCTTCAAGCTCGCCGCAACGGCCACATCGGAGGTCATCCGCCCGTCGCTGTTCGGGATGCTGATCATCGCGCTCGTCTATGTGCCGATCTTCGCGCTCACCGGCGTCGAGGGCAAGATGTTCCATCCGATGGCGATCACCGTCGTGATGGCGCTGACCGCGGCGCTGATCCTATCGCTGACCTTCGTGCCGGCAGCAATTGCGCTGTTCGTCACCGGCAAGGTCGAGGAGAAGGAAAGCCGGCTGATGCTCTGGGCCCGCAAGGCTTATGCCCCGGCGCTCGACAAGGCGATCCGTCTTCGCACGGCCTTCATTGCCGTGGCCGTCGGCCTCGTTCTCGTCTCGGGCTTCGCGGCGAGCCGGATGGGCTCGGAGTTCGTCCCCAATCTCGATGAGGGCGATATTGCGCTTCATGCGCTTCGTATCCCGGGCACCAGCCTTTCGCAGGCGGTGCAGATGCAGACGGCGCTTGAGGCGCGGATCAAGCAGTTTCCCGAGGTCGAACGGGTGGTGGCGAAGATCGGCACGGCGGAAGTCGCGACCGATCCGATGCCGCCTTCGGTCGCCGATACCTTCGTCATGCTCAAGGACCGCAAGGACTGGCCCGATCCCCGAAAACCCAAGACCGAGCTCGTCCGCGAGATGCAGGCGGCGGTCGCGAAGATTCCCGGCAATAATTACGAGTTCACCCAGCCGATCCAGATGCGGTTCAACGAACTGCTGTCGGGGGTCCGCGCCGATGTCGCGGTCAAGGTCTTCGGCGACGATCTCGACGCGCTGCTCGAAGTCGGCAAGCAGATCGAGAGCGTCACGTCGGGGATCGATGGCGCGCAGGATGTCAACGTCGAACAGGTCACCGGCCTGCCGGTGCTGCAGATCACGCCCGACCGTGCCGCGCTGGCGCGCTTCGGGCTCAACGTCGGCGACGTCCAGAATGTCGTCGGGGTCTCGATCGGCGGGGTCGAGGCGGGGCAAATTTTCGAGGGCGACCGGCGTTTCCCGATCATCGTGCGCCTGCCCGAGGCGATGCGCGAGCGGGTCGACGAGATCGGCCGGTTGCGCATCCCGCTGCCCGCAATCGGGCCCTCGGCCGATGTGACGATGGGCGGCGCGCCCGACGCCGGACTGCGGGGTTTCGTGCCGCTCGCCGACGTCGCGAAGGTCGAGGTCGTCATCGGGCCCAACCAGATCAGCCGCGAGGATGGCAAGCGCCGCGTCGTGGTGACCGCGAATGTGCGCGGCCGCGATCTTGGTTCCTTCATCGATGAGCTCAGAACCAGGGTCGATGCCGAGGTCGAGGTCCAGACGGGCTATTGGATCAGCTATGGCGGCACCTTCGAGCAGCTGATCTCGGCGGCAAAACGGCTCCAGCTCGTGGTGCCGGCCGCGCTGCTGCTGATCTTCGGGCTGCTCTATGCGCTGTTCCGCTCGGGCAAGGATGCCGCGATCGTCTTCTCGGGGGTGCCGCTCGCGCTCACCGGGGGCGTCGCGGCGCTCCTCATCCGCGGCATGCCGCTCTCGATCTCGGCGGGTGTCGGGTTCATCGCCCTGTCGGGGGTCGCAGTGCTCAATGGCGTCGTGATGCTGAGCTTCATCCGCCAGCTACGCGAAAGCGGTGCAGGCCTTGAAGACGCGATCCGCGAGGGCGCGCTGACCCGATTGCGGCCGGTGCTGATGACCGCGCTGGTGGCGAGCCTCGGCTTCGTCCCGATGGCGTTCAACGTCGGGGCCGGCGCCGAGGTGCAACGGCCGCTGGCGACAGTGGTGATCGGCGGGATCGTTTCTTCGACGATCCTGACCTTGCTCATACTGCCGGCGCTCTATCGGCTCGTCCACGGACGTGCGGCCAAGATGGACGCCCCCCCGCCGGCCGAGGCCGCCGCGCCGCAACCGGTCTGACTCTCATGCCCCGCGCGCTGCCCGGCGCGCGGGGCCATAGCCATTTCAGGAGTTTATCGCATGTTCACGCGCACGATCGCCCCGCCGGGGACGACGATCCGAAACCTCATTCTCGCCGCCGCCCTGTTGCTGCTCGCCCTCGCGGCGGGCGCCGACGCCTGGGCACATGGCGTCGCCGAGGGCGACAAGGGCTATATCCAGGAAAGCAGCGGTGTCCTGTTCTGGCCCTTCGTCTATCTCGGTGCCAAGCATATGGTCACCGGCTACGATCATCTGCTCTTCCTGTTCGGTGTCATCTTCTTCCTCTACCGGATGAAGGATATCGGCCTGTATGTGACGCTGTTCGCGATCGGTCATTCCACGACGATGCTGTTCGGCGTCCTCACCGGCATCAGCGCCATCGCCTATCTCATCGACGCGATCATCGGCCTGTCGGTCGTCTACAAGGCGCTCGACAATCTGGGCGCCTATCAACGCTGGTTCGGGTTCCAGCCGAACACCAAGGCAGCCACCCTGATCTTTGGTTTCTTCCACGGTTTCGGCCTGGCGACCAAGATCCTCGAATTCGAGATCGCGAAGGAGGGGCTGATCCCGAACCTGCTCGCCTTCAACATCGGGGTCGAGATCGGGCAGCTGCTCGCGCTCGCCGCCATTCTCATCCTGATGGGCTATTGGCGCCGGACCCCGAGCTTCATGCGCCATGCCTTCGCCGCCAATGTGCTGCTGATGACCGCGGGCTTCGTGCTCGTCGGCTACCAGCTCGCCGGCTACGCCGTCAGCTAATCCAAAGGAAATTCCTCATGTTCAACAGTCAAAAGCCCCGCCTCGAAGACCTGCCGACCACCCGCCAGCTCCTGCGCGCGACCGTCATCGCCGCCGCTGCAGCCGGCGCGATCCTCGTCGCGATCGTCCTTCCCAGCGAATATGCGATCGACCCGACGGGCATCGGGCGCCAGCTCGGCCTGACGCAGATGGGCGAGATCAAGACCCAGCTCGCCGAAGAAGCGGCCGCGGACGCCGCAATGGGCGCTGCTGCCGCGCCTCTCGTGCCCACCACAGCTTCTTCCTCAGCCGCCGCGCCTGCCACGGGCGCGCCGCAGCGCTCCGACACGACCAAGATCATTCTTGCACCGGGCCAAGGCGCCGAAATCAAGGCGACGATGGCGAAGAATGCAAAGCTCGCCTTCACCTGGTCGGTCGCGGGTGGCCATGTCAATTTCGACACCCATGCTGACGCCCCCGGCATCGCCTATCATGGCTATGGCAAGGGCAAGGAAACGACCGGCGAGACCGGCGAACTCGTCGCGGCCTTCGACGGCAAGCATGGCTGGTTCTGGCGCAACCGCTCGGGTGCGCCGGTGACGATTACGCTGCGCACCGAAGGCGCCTATACCGACATCCGCCGCATCGTCTGACGCGGCCGCCTCGCATCCACAGACTCCGGCCCGGTCTTGCGATCGGGTCGGGGACGGATAGACAGAAGATCGCCGCTCGCGGAGTCAAGCCCATGCTCGCCGTTCTCGCCAACCGGACCTACCGCCATCTTTTCCTGGCGCAGATCATCGCGCTCGTCGGCACCGGCCTTGCGACCGTCGCCCTCGGCCTCCTCGCCTTCGAGATTGCGGGCGCCGATGCCGGCGCCGTCCTCGGCACCGCGATGGCGATCAAGATGGTCGCCTATATCGGTGTGGCACCCGTCGTCGGCGCCTATGCCAATCGGCTGCCGCGCAAGGCGTTCCTCGTTGCGATGGACGTGGTACGCGGCCTTGTCGCGCTCACTCTCCCCTTCGTCGACCAGGTCTGGCAGATTTACCTGCTTATCTTCATTCTCCAGTCGGCCTCGGCCGGCTTCACGCCGACCTTCCAGGCGACGATCCCCGACGTTCTTCCCGACGAGAAGGATTATACCAGGGCTCTCTCGCTGTCGCGGCTGGCCTATGACATGGAGAGCCTCGCAAGCCCGGTGCTCGCCGCCGCTCTCCTCGGCATCATGAACTTCCATTGGCTCTTCTCGGGCACCGCGATCGGGTTTGCCTGCTCGGCGCTGCTCGTCCTGTCGGTCGTGCTGCCGCGCACGTCCGGCACCGCCCTGAACGGCGGCATTTACGACAAGACCACTCGCGGCACACGCCAGTATCTGAAGACGCCACGGCTGCGTGGCCTGCTGGCGGTGACGCTCGCGGCAGCGGCGGCGAGCGCGATGGTCATCGTCAACACGCCGGTTCTCGTGCGCGGCGCGCTCGGGCTTGGCCAGAGCGAGGTCGCGATCACGCTCGCAGCCTTCGGCGGCGGCTCGATGATCGCGGCGCTGTTGCTGCCCCGCTTACTCGACCGCATCGCCGACCGCAGCATCATGATTGCGGCGGCGCTCTCCATGACCATCGTCCTCGCGATCCTCGCGATCGCCTGGTCGTTTTCCGACGAGACGAGTCATTGGCCCATCATCCTCGGCGGCTGGTTCGCGCTCGGCCTTAGCTATGCGGCGAGCATCACACCGGGCGGACGGCTGTTGCGCCGCTCCTCGGGGGCCGACGATCGTCCCGCGCTGTTCGCGGCGCAATTCGCGCTCAGCCACGTCTGCTGGCTCCTCGCCTATCCGCTCGCCGGACAGGTCGGTGCGCGCGCCGGCATGGGCGCGGCGCTGGGCGCCAGCGCGGTCCTGGCCTTAGTTGGCGCGCTCATCGCGATCGCGATCTGGCCGCGCGAGGATCCGGACATCGTCGCGCACCGCCATGACGATCTGCCGGCGAGTCATCCGCATATCGCGGACGATCATGCCCAAGGCCAAGCGAACCACGTTTATGTAATTGACGAGTTACATACGAACTGGCCGCGACGGTAATTGTGACGCCATGTGCGAGGGGGGGGGGGGACAAGAGTTCCCTGTGCCGTCTCTAGCGCGCCGCCAGTCGGATGGAAAGGCGCGGACCGCACCTCGGCATGATTGCCGATAGCGACGAATATCGAATTGGGGCGCCAGATCTTTCACTAGCCACGTCCGGCCTGAGAGCCCCGTGCGTGCCGCCTTAAATTTCCGGTCAAGGACGGTCAGGGTATGTCCCAACCTTTTAAACTGTGGAGAAAAGGGCCGGCCGACGGTCCTATGGTAAAGGGGCCGCAATGCAGCCCGGCTAGGCGGGGCAATGACTGCGCAGCGTCGCTTCGTCGCCGACGCCGCTCATGAACTTCGCACGCCTTTGAGCGCACTGACCCTACAAGCCGAACGAATTGGGACGACCGATCTCCCGGTCGAGGCGCGCGAACGCCTTGCTTTCTTGCGGAGCGGGCTGGATCGCGCGCGCATATTGCTCGAGCAATTGCTGGCGCTTGCAAGGATGCTGGACGCTGCGGCTGACGCTGACGCTTCCGCCCAACTAGGCACCGTATTACGGTCGGTCATTGCGCTGTTCATGCCACTCGCCGAAACGCGTTCGGTAGATCTGGGCGTCGTAGGCGATGTCGATATTGATGTGCCCATGCGCAATTTCGAGCTGTCGCTCTTGCTGCGGAACCTGATCGAGAACTCTCTTTATCAACGAGGTAGTCAGCCAGCTTGGAGGCCGGACGCAGATCGAGGTGCGCGATGATGCCCCTGGCATTCCAGCAAGCGAGCGCAAAGCGATTCTGCAGCCCTTCATCGCCTGAATTTGGACTCCGATGGATCCGGTCTCGGGCTGGCCATCGTCAAGGCGATCTTCGATCGCTGCCACGCGACGATAGCGACAGCGGATGCCAGTACAGGCGCGAGCGTCATCGTAGCGTTTCCTGCCGGTACCCCGCTCACATCAGCATCAGGGATTGCCCGAAATCGATAAATCAGGTGTCCGCGCGGGCCTTGAGGGGCGCAATCCTCCACATGATACTCCAGCACAGAAGAGCCCATCCACCGCCGAAAGCCCAACCGGCGAGGACGTCGCTCGGCCAATGAACGCCGAGATACAGACGCGAAATGCCGATCGACGCTACGAGCAATCCCGCCGCTCCAGCGACATAGATGCGGCTCGACCGGCTCGGCGCCAATCCGGCGACGAGTACGGCAATGGACAAATAGACGATGGCGGAATTCGCCGCGTGGCCGCTCGGGAAGCTCGCAGTTCCATATGAGGCCCAATGCTCGACGACAGTCGGCCTCGCCCTTCCAAACCATGCCTTCAGCAAGCTCATCACCAGCGCTCCCGATACGCATTGGGCGACGAGGAACAGGGCGAGTTGTCCTCGCTTGAGCGTCATGAGCAAGCCGGAGGAAAAAATGACGACCAGCGTCAGGGTGGTGACATCGCCCAATGCGGTCAGATCGAGCATCGCCGCGCGCATGCCGCTGCTCTCGCCGAATAAGGCGCGCACCCAATGCAGCCCGGGGGCATCATAGGCATTGAGTTCACCCTCGGTGATTTCCGATGCCAGCTTGAAGATACCGAGCGCGACGAACGCCGCGAGCGCTATCGCCGCCGTGAGGAGAATATCCGGCCGACGCGCCAGCAATCGCTCCGAGTTCAGCAGTTTCAGGATCTTCTTCAATTTCGCAACTCTCGCGGCATGGGTCGTTCAAACATCGGCCTGTCCTTTGACAAGAGGGTGCGCACGTCAAAATCCGGCTCGAATGCCCAATCGGACCGTCAGCGGTCGCAGCGGCGTGATCTGCTTGCCCTCAGCGACGGTGAATGGGTTGCCATAGGAGAAGGTGTTGCCGCTGGCGTTGAGCAGGTTCGTGGCGTCAAGCGAAAGGGACCAGCCTCGCGATGTGATGAGCGACGCGGACAGGTCGACCTGGGTCGTTTCGCCATGCTCCAGGATGAGCGGCGCCGTCGTCCCGAGGCTCGACGCGCCGATCAGGCGGGCCGTGCCGTCGAGCTTGAATGTCAGGCCGGAGGATAATGGCATTTCCCAAGCAGCGCTGAAACGCGCGCCTGTCCGCGCGATATTCGGCAGCGGCCGTTCGTCGGCTTCTTCGAGCCCCTCGGAAGGGTTGGTCAGCGCGCTGCGATTGACAAACAGCGCTCCGTCGAAGAACAGCTGATCGCTAGCGCGCCAGCGCGCATTGATCTCCGCGCCATAGACGGTTCCGCGTCCGATATTTTCGGTAAAGGGTAGTCCGTCGGATCCGATGAGGTCAGCCTGGATATCGGTCCAGATCGAATAGAAGGTCGTGATGCCTCCCGAAAAGCGGGGGCCTGTCGTGTCGCTTTCGTTCCCGAGCCTGATGCCGAGTTCGGCGGTGTGGATGGAATCCGAATCGAAACGCTGCGCGGCATTGACTTGTCCAGCAGTGATAGCGATCCCTCCGCTGCGGAATCCGCTTTGATACCGGAGGAAGGTCAGAAGATCGGAATTGGGTTTCCAAGACAGCGCCGCGGTGGGCAGGAACCGGACCTGCCGACGCTTCGGTTCGAAATCCTCGCCCGATCCCCCGATTAACTCGCCGATCGTCTCCGCAAAGACGACACGCCCGCCGAGCGTACCCGACAGGCGCGGAGCAATCCGCTGCGTTGCTTCGCCGAAGACGGCGACCTCGGTCTTCTGGTTGCGCAGCCTCGCCAGCGTAACGGGTGCGTCGAGCGGACCGAGGCGACGGTCGATGCGATCGATGTTGCGGACGAGACTGAACCCCGCGACCCAACTGTCGCCCAAAGATGCACGGTGCGAAAGGCGCGTCTCGTGTGTCAGCAGGCGGATCGCCTCATGGCCCTCGAATATCTGTATGTCGGGATTACCGCCATATCCGGTGGCATCGAAGGTCTCCGACAAGTCATGGTCGACGATCCCCGTCGATGAGATGAGCTTAAGATCACCCCAGTTCTTTGCGATTTCAACGCTGGCTGCCTTGAAATCATTGTCATGCGGTTGGGCGATACTGGCCGCGTGAGTCCGGATTGGCTGATCGGTTTCGGCATATTGGCCATCGCGCGTATCGATATTCTGGAGCAGCGCATTGATGTCGATCGTCCAATTGTCTCCGGGCTCGATGCGCAGGTTCGCGCGTGCGCCGTCGATACGCGTCCGATTTGTATTTCTCGCGCCCAGCGTCGCATTGTCGATATAGCCGCCTTCGACTTGCTTGTAGCCGACGAGCCGCAGGGCGATGCGATCGGCAACGATCGGTATGTTGATCATGCCGCCAAGATCATAGCCGGGTTCGGCATCGCGCGTGGCCGATCGCCCGGCCGTCGCCGACGCATGAAGTCCGCCATCGTCCGCCATCTTGGGAACGATCCGGACGATGCCGCCGAGCGCGCCCGCGCCGTATAGCGTGCCTTGTGGCCCTTCGATCACTTCGATGCGGTCGATGTCATATAGGCGCAAATCCGGCTCGGGCGCATTATAGGTAAGGCGCAGATCGCCAAGATAGAGACCTACCGTCGATTGGGTTGGTCCCGAAAAGCTGCTGTCGGCGATACCGCGCACGAACAATTTGTTGCGGCCCGGGCCAAGATTTGTCGAGGTCAGCGTCGGAATCCGGGCGACGAAAGCGGCCGTACCCTGACTTTCACCGAGGCCCGCGCTGCCGACCGACTGAATGTGCGCGGTGCCCGGATAGCTGTCGAGCGCCTGACCCTGCTTGGTTGCGGTAACGACGATTTCGGTGGGCGGCGCAGCGGCCTCGGGCCGCGGCGTTGCGGGTAAAACGGGTCTCCGCACTGCCGGCCTGGGATTCGCGCGCGGCGGGACTGCGACGATACGCACTGTCTGCGAATCGACGATCTGATAGGTGAAACCGGTGCCCCGCAGCATCGTGGTTAGCGCCTGCGCGATCGTCATTCGGCCGCGAACGGGTTTGCTGCGCGCGCCAGCGAGGCGCTGATCGATCCCTCCGATCGAGATCTGCGCCGCGTTGCCAAGCGTGATCAAGGCATTGTCGAGGCGTTGGGCCGGAATATCGAAGCGCTGGCTTTCGGCAGCGGACACCGGACTCGCAGTCGAGATCGAGATCGCGACGACAGGGAGGAAGTAGGTCCAAGTCACCGGATCAGCGCGTCAATTGCCATCCTTTGGCACTATGACGCGCACGGACGCCAAGCAAGGATTCCAATTGCCGGAAGAGCCGCGCTTCGTCACGATCGATGCGAATAACGCCCGAGAAACGGCGACTTGCGAGGTCCGGCGACACGGTCACCGGGGTGCCGAGAGATCGCGACAAATCCATAGCGATCGTCGTGAGCGGCGCATCGCGATAGCTCAGCCTTCCCTGTTGCCATCCTCCCACCGTGGCCGGATCGATTGCCGAGACGATGGCTTTCGAGGTTCCGCGTTTGACGCGGAGCTGCTTGCCTGCGGTGAGCGTCACGGCCTCGGAGCCCGGCTGGTATTGCACACTGCCTTCGGACACCGCGACTTCCAGCCCGTCGGCGGATTGCCGCACGTTGAAGATCGTGCCGACGTCGCGAAGTGTGCCATCACCGGTTTCAACGATGAACGGACGCGCGCTGTCATGTTTGATCATGAAGATCGCCTCGCCGCTTTCGAGGCGGGCGAAGCGCTCGGCCTTGCGGTCGAGCGCGATCGTCGTGCCGCCATTGAGCGCGATTTTTGATCCGTCGGCCAGCGCGATTTCGCGCGTCTCGCCCGGCTGGGTTGCGATCGATTCCATCCCTGGCGACTTCAGCAGCATAGGCGACAGGAAAAGGGCCAGAACGAGACTGGCGGCGATCGCCAGAAAAGCGCGGCCGCGATACCATGGCAACGCGCCAGGTTCATTGTCATTATTTGCCGGGGGCGAAGGGGTCGCGATCGTTCCGGCACCTGCAAGCTCTTCCGAAAGCCGGTCGTCGGCGAACGCGACCGCGTCATACGCATCGGCATGCGCGGGGTCGGCTTCCATCCAAGCCGTGAACTCAGCCCACAATGTGCCGTCAGCCGCAGGACTCTGCAGCCGCACATGCCATGCAATGGCCTCGTCAACAATGCTACCGGACGCCATCATCAATTCCTTCGGCCCATTGACGTTGCGGCGCGTCGATATCCACATCCAATTGCTGCTTGAGCTCCAGAACCGCTCGATAACCCCGTTGCAGATGTTTTTCGACCGCGCTGAGGCTGATCCCCATTTCGGCGGCAATCTGCTTTTGCGGGACACCATCAATCCGCACGGCGCGAAAGGCAAAGGCGGTGCGTTCGGGCAATGTATCAAGAACCGCATCGACTCGCCGAAGCTGGTCGCGAGCAACCAGCAGGCGATCCGCCGATGGCTGGGCGTCGCGGGGAGCTGCCATGCTGCCCTCGATATGGCCCTTCGTCCACTCCTGCTCGCGCGCGGTGCGGCGCTGCGCAGAGCGGCGGCGATCAAGCACCAGATTCTCGGCGGCGCGGTAAAGATAAGCGAGCGGCTCGGCGATTACGCTGGCATCGATATCCGCGAGTTTCAGCCACAGGTCCTGCAATATATCTTCGCCATCGCCGTCGCCGCGGAGACGAACGCGCAGATAGCGCGACAAGGCCGGCCGGTTGGCCAGGAATATCGCTTCTAGCCCAGAGGCTTCGGTCATCAGATCCTGCGCTCTTCCGTTTTCGCTCTCGCGGCAAGACTTAGCGTCTGCCCGATATGCGCGAAATAGGAAAGGCGTGTGACCGCGCGTCGCGCTTGTGGAGAGCAGCGGCATCATGCGGAATGGGCGGTGACACGCCACAGCGCGAAACCGAGCAGCCCTGCAGCGATCACAGCCTGCAGCAATGCGAGATAGCCTGCGCCTACCAGCCCGGCGGAACTGGTGAATAGCGGCAGCAGCGGCAAAAGGCCCAGCCCGGCAACCAGATTTGCCGCCACCGATAAACCGGGATGTCCAAGTGCTATTAGAGCTGCACTTGTTGGCGGTCCGGCCATCGCCACGACCCTGGCCAGCGTTAGCCAAATCATGATCGCCGCGGCGCCGGCAAAGGCCGGACCGGCGATCAGCACCGCAACCTCATGCGAGAAGAACGCCAAGACGACGACCAGAGGCAGCGCCGTTGCAAGCGCAATGCCGACACAGCGCGCGAGCGCATGGCGAATGGCTGTTTTCGCACCGTCTGCGGCTGCCAGCCGGGCTAGCTCGGCATAAGCCGCCTGGCCCAATATCTGCGCGGGCTGGGAAATGACGATCGTTGCGCGGTGCGCGATCGAATATAGGCCCGCCGCAGCCGGGCCAAGCATCGCGCCAACGATCAGCGGGGTAAGACGACCGGTCAGGTCGCCCAACATTATGTCGGCGTTGGCGGTCAGCATGAAGCGGCCAAGTCCGTCATGCTCGCACCGAGCGTCTGCAACCGCTCCGAGCAGGGGCTGGTCGAGCATATGGCGGCGCGCGAGACAGATCGCCGCGATCCAAAGCGACACGCCCTCAACCAGCGCAGCGACAAGCCAGGCAATCAGGAAGGCCGTGAGCCCCAGATCGAAGACGATGACCACGAGCGTGCCGAGCAGCCGCATCACCGGTGTCACAATATTATGGAGTGCAAGAAGGTCGAAGCGCCGCAGGATTTGCAGATACCCGCCGGGGGTCGCGCGCACGGTCGCAAGGACCGCAAAACAATAGGGTATGGCGAGAGCCTGCGCATCCGCCGACCATCCGAGGAGGGGGCCGACGATCGGCACTGCGAGCGCCGCTACGATCACCGCGACCAGCCCGGCCAGAAGCTCGACCGCGCCGACAAAGCGCAACAAGCGGATAAGCTTAGCGTGATCATTTTCAGCGGGCTGGACGCCGTAACGGACGATCGCGTGCCAGCCGGGAAAGGCGACGAGTCCGCCCACGAGCATCGCGAAATAGTTCACGAGGACAAGGACACCATATTGCTCGGGGCCGAGGATACGGGCGGCCGCAATGACATAGACGAGGCTGATCAGCCCCGCAGCCGCCTTGCCGCCGAGCAGCAGCCCGAGATTCTGGTAGATGCGGCGGACCGGTCCCGGCGATTTTTCCGCCGCGTCAGTGGGCAAGGCCGGCATCGATGGATCGGCCTTCAATTTCACGGCCGCGCGCGAGTGAAGCGATTGCGCGAGCGGCTCGCACCGACGATGGCTCGGAGGTGAGATCGAACGTGTGGTCGAAGAGCCGCCGCTGCACCCCCATATATCGTGCCGGATGATCCTTCACGGCTTCCTCCAGGCCGCGATCGAGATGGCGAGCGTCCGAGATCACCGGCCCGGACTGCCAGTGGGCGAAGTTGGGATCGTGGTCCGCGTCGATGCCGTGGCAGTTCAGAAAGAGGCAGGGTCGCGGGGTCCTGAGAAACTCATAAATCTGACTGCTGACGTCGCCGAGATAGATGTCCGCCCCGTTCGTGTAGCTCATGTCGGTCAACGCTGTGCTGCCAAGATCGATGTGAATGTTCGGCGCCGCTGCGTAGCGGGTGCGCAGCTTTCCGGGAAGGCCGAACCGAAGCTTGTCGATCGTGACCGCCATCCGCCGCTCGAACATCATGATATGCGGCGCGAAAATGAGATTGTAGCGGTCAGTGGCGAGGAAATAGTCGAGCACCGCGCGTCCCTGCTTATACCAGGACGAGAGATGCGGCGAGACGTGTGGATTGTA
The DNA here is from genome assembly GCF_001468395.1 of Sphingopyxis sp. H073. GTDB lineage: Bacteria > Pseudomonadota > Alphaproteobacteria > Sphingomonadales > Sphingomonadaceae > Sphingopyxis. Next base: position 211,603 of record NZ_LNSG01000008.1, read on the forward strand.
GAGGACGACAGGCCGATTGCTGCCGCGAAACTTGATTGGTCGCCCTTCCCCCGTCGCGATATCGAATTTGGGATAGCCGGTCATCGTCAGCCGGTCGGGACAGACGCCCGCCTCGCGGGTGAGGCGATCGCAGATTTTCGGGCCCGCCGCCAATATATGGTCGAATAGCGCCGCCGATTTGCCGAAGCCGATCGCCCGGTCTCCGGCACCATGGTCGGTCAGGATCATACGGAGCGATGATAGACCGTAGCGCGTTTTGAGGATCAGCGAGGTTCGCTCGGTCACGACGAGCAGGTCGAGCGAGCGAAAGAAGGCGAGATTGTCGCGGTAGACCAGCAATTTGGCGGCGGGGAGAATGGGTCCAAACATCGCATCGACGCTCCGCGACGCCGCCGAATGCAGACGCAGAGCAACGAATTGGATGCCTGACGGCACAGCCCCGCCCATCAGCCGCACGGCCTCACGCTCCAGAAGCTCGTTGGTGGTTGCGACAATGATCTCGGCGTCTGTGCCCGCCCGCGCAAGGGCAAGCGCGACCGGCATGCTGTGGGCCATCTGGTGAATCTGGTCATGATTGAAAAGAAAACCGATCCGCATGGGACGAACGACGCCGCAGCGTCGTGATATCCGCAGCAAGTGCGGAAAATAATTCGGGCGGCGTCCTACCTGCGGAGGAAATCGCCCATGTCATCATCCTGCCCGCTGTCGGTCTTCGATCTCGACCGGACGCTCACCATATACGGCACCTGGTCGCCGTTCCTGCTTTTTGCGGCGCGGCGACGCGCGCCGTGGCGGCTCGTCTTCGCCCCGCTGGTGGTCGGTCTCATGGCAGCCTACAAGGCCCGCCTCCTGACGCGCAAACAACTCAAGCAGGCAATGCAGCGGCTCATGCTCGGAAGCGCGGTCGATCTCGACCTCGTGACCGACCTCGTGGATGCCTATGCCGAGCATAGCATTGCGAATAATATTCACGCCGACGCCATCGCGAGCATTGCCGCCGAGCGCGCGGCGGGGCGTCGCGTCGTCATCGCCTCGGCCGCGCATCTCTTCTATCTCGAGGCGCTCGCCGAGCGGCTTGGTGTCGCAGATATCGTGGGCACCGCATCGACGTGGCGCGGGCGCGACCTCACGCCGCGGATTGCGGGTGAGAATTGCTATGGCGCAAACAAACGACGCATGCTCGAGCATTGGCTCGCCGGGCAGGAGATCGACCGCGCCAACGCCCATATCCGTTTCTTTTCGGACGATCTGTCAGATCTTCCGACCTTCGAATGGGCAGACGAGGCGGTGGCGGTCAATCCGTCCAAAAAATTGCTTAACCTCGCCCTGCGGCGCGGCTGGACGGTTTACGACTGGCGCCAGACAAAGGCCGCACGCGGTCGCTCCCTGCCGGCAAAGACAGCGCCGCAGCTGAACTAAACTCGCCTTAATCGCTGCCGTTTCGCGTGGCGAAGCGGAGCAGGTTCCACCAGAATGGCGCGCCCGCCTGCCACGTAAAGTGAGGGCGGTCGCGCACCTTGCTTGTCGATCTCTTACCCGGATTCGATCGGCCGGACCGGCGGGCATTGGACGTCATCGGCCGACCGAGAGCATCGACTTTTGGGTGGGAGGCAACCGCATCATCATGCGATCAAACGGTATCCAACGCGAAATCTGGCGTGCAGGACGGCTGGCCGACATGAGCGCCGCTTCGATCGCCCCCGGACCTTGGCTGCGCTGAAAGCGAAACAGGACAAATGCCGCCAGGGCAAAGCCGATGAGGGTCATCAATTGAAACAGCGGCGCCAGCGAATGAGCGCTATCTTCGATGGCAACGATCGCCTGAACAAACCCGACGATGAGCAGGATCCCGCATCCGAGGCCGAGCGCTGACGTCGATCGCTTCGGCGGAACCCCAAGCGCAAAGCCGAAGAAGGGAATCAGGACGATGAAAGCGGCCGTCACAAAACGGCTGCCGAGTGCGGCGCGTGCCGCCGTGCGCTCGGCAGCGATCGATCCATCGACGGCGGTGCGAATCAGGTCGCCCAGCATGAGCCGGTCGTTGCGGTGGCGCGCATTCTCGCGGACGGACTTTGGAGCCAGCAGTTGGATCGGCATCGCCATCGTCTGGAAGGACGCCATCTCGAGACGCCCGCCCGGTTTGCTGGCGATAACATGGCCATCGGCGAGACGCAGCAGCACGCCGTCGCGCCCGCCATTGATGACCCTGCCGTCCCGCGCGGCGACGGTCATATTATGATTGCGCAAGAAAAGACCGCGGAATTCGCCCGTGCGCCGATCGACGGCGTCGACGTGGAAAACCGTATCGGGGCGCGGGCTGAGAAACTCGCCCGGTGCGATCGACAGCCCGAGGTTGCCGATCGCGATCGAGGTGCCCAGCGCATCGAGCCGCTGCTCCCCAGCCGGTTCGGCATAGGCACGCAGCCCAACGTGTAAGAGGGCAATCGCTAGCCCGAAGAGTAGCGGCACGCGTAGCAGCCGAGCGGGCGAGAGACCGATTGACGCGAAGATGTCGAGTTCGCCGCTGATCGCGAAACCGCGAAAGGCGACCGCAACAGCCACGAACACCGAAATCAGAAGGCCGATGCCGAGATATTCGGGAACGAGATAGACCATGAGCTTGATCAACACCGCGACCGGCTTCTCGACATTGTCGAGCAAGCCCATCAACCGTCGACTGTTTTCGAGGCTCAGCAGCAATATGACGGTCGCACCGCTAGCGAGAAAGGGTCGCGCCAGCCGCCGCGCAATATAGAGATCGATCGCAGACATCAGGCGGCCGTGCGCAGCGGCGCCGCCCGCTCGCCATAGAGGCTGAAGAGCGCGTCGAAATGATCGTCGATAAGCGGGATGCCGGCAGCGCGCCGCGCCGTTGCCGCGGCCAGCCGTGGCCGGTCGCGAGACAGAAGCCGCCCGATCGCCCGGGCCGCGGCGCCCGCATCACCCGCCGCATATAGTTCGCCATTGTCGTCGGCTACAAAATCGGAAGCCCCGCCCGCGTCGGGCACGATCAACGGCAGCCCCGATGCCGCCGCTTCCGCCGCGACGAGACCGAACGTTTCGGCCTCGCACCCATGGATCAGCGCGTCGGCGCTGGCCATGAGCTTCGCGAGCAGGAGGCGATCGGCGACGGGAGCGAGCAGATGAATATGCGGATTATTGCCGATATGACGCACGATCCGCCCTCGATCGCGGCCGTCGCCGACGAGCACGAGGCCAATCGGGCGATGCTGCGATGCGGCAAGGCAGGCGTCGATGACCAACGGCCAGCGCTTCTCGGCGCTGTGGCGGCCGACGCCGATGAGGAGGCTCGCATTTTCGGGAAGCGCGCAGCGCGCGAGAAGGTCGCGGCGAAGATCGACGTCGCGATGCGCCGGTGAAAAGAGGCAGGGATCGACCCCCATCGGAATAGTTACGATGCCGGCCACTCCGCCCGTCTGCAGCCGCGACGAGAGGTGACGGTTAGCGCTGACGACACAGTCGAAGCGATCGCCGAGCCGGCGCAAATGGCGCCAGAAGAGGTCGAAGCTCTTGTCGATCGCTTCGCGGCTGCCAAACCGGCCGAACCAGCGATAGGCATAGGCGGCCAAAGGATCGGCATGCATGATCAGCGAGCGCGGCGCGCTTCCCTGCCAGTCGGCAACGATATTGGCGGTGCGCCAGGGCGAGGAGGCTTCGACGAGATCGGGGCGCTCGGCATCGAGCCGGGCATGAACGGCGGCCGCATCGTCGAAATAGCGGTAGCGCCGATCGACAATCAACGGCGGGCTTGCGACGTGGATGATCCGGCCTCCGCCGGTTCGCCGCTCGACATGATCGTGCGAGCCAGGCGCGATGACGACGATCTCATGGCCCAGAGCCGCACCGATCGCGAGTTTGCGGTCGATATAGGTTTTCACACCGCCGCCGTGCGGCGTATAAAAGGCACAGACATCGACAATCTTCATTTGCGCTCCAGGGGCCGGTATCTGAGACCGCTCAGATAGTTCATGACGATTTCGGTGCGCGTCGGCCCCGCTCCCGCGAGCACCGAGGCCGACGCTGCCTTGGGCTTCGACCAGCCGAGCCTCGGGTTGCCGCCGAAGCCAAGGCCGTCGGACAATTTGTCCCATTTGAGATTGCGGTTGCGATCGTGGAGGACCGACAGGCTGTAGCGACCGGGACCGGGTAGGCGCAGGCAAAGGGTCACTGGCCCCGATGCGGGGAGGTCCAGATCCACCCTGCGGAATGTCTTGCGCGCGTTGATCAAGACCGCATCGTCGGCCAGAAAATCTCTGTCATTATCGGGATAGACTTCTGCGCGCAGCAGACCCTTGCGATCCTTGAGGCCGGTTATGCCAACGAGCAGCGCAGGACCCGCCTCATTCGGCCGGCACGCGGCTTCGGCCTTGCCCAGCGACGGGTCGGGCGAAACGGGCGCAGCCGCAATGAACAGCAGCGCGATGGGGGTTATCGCGGCCTTCACGAACGATGAGCCGTCGCAAGCTCGGCCATCGTCAAAATTGCGCCGAGAAGCAGGTGCAAAAGCAGGATCAGACCGGCGATCATCGCAATCAGCGCTCCGATCGCTCCGTCATGACCAATCAGGAACAGAGCGACGCTGGCGAAGACAATATCCTTGTTGGGCACGAACGGCAGGCGGGTCACGAGCAGTTGCAGCGTTGCGAGGATGAGCAACCAGCCCATCGACACCGAGGGCAACGCACTGTGCCACATGACGCCCGAAAGGAATGTCGTCAGCAGCAAACGGCCGATATGCATGCCGAAGATCATGCGCAGTTCGGTGCGGGGAAGCGAAAAGATGCGCTGCCGGAAAGCGAGAAGAGCAAGCGAGAGCCCGATAATCACCGCTGCGGACAACGCCACGGTGCGACCATGGAATTCAGGAGCGATTTGTCCAACGACCGGCCATGCGAGCGCCAACATCACGAGGGTCATGAGATTGCCGGCGACCGCCGACAGGATGCTGACATCCTTGATGGCGCCGAAGGGCGCCGCCGCCATCTTCGCGTGACGCCGCGCCCAGCCGTAGAAATAGGCCTCGCCGCTATAGCCGAACAGGATTTCGTTGCTGACGAGCTTGCGCAGCAGCGCGGCGAAGCCAGCAGGCGGAATGTTCCACAATCGCCGAAAGATCAGCCATTCGGAAGCCGGCAGGGCCAGATAATAGGCGGCAAAGGCAATCCAGAAGATTGGCGAGGCGGGAATGCCCCGCAAAAGCTCGGAGAAGCCGATAGTCGCCAGCTTGGACCCTAGTGCCGCCAGCAGCGCGAGCGACAGGCCAAGTGAGAGAAATTTCTGCCACGGATGCTGCTCCCGAAGCAGGGGACGGAGGCGCTCGGCCCATGTGCCCGGAGTTGCACGCAATGCTTGAGAGGCCATCAATCACCTTTTGGCAGCGGTTCCTGGGGGAGTGACGCCAAGCGTGCGCAAAATCCGCATCCGGAATTTTGAAAATCAGCTGGGCACCAGATCGCGGTAGGCGGACGGCCGATGCGAAAGCGCGAAGGCGGCGAGCGCCCTCGTAATTTCGCGCATGAGACGCGGCGAATCGACATCGTGCGGATGGACCGCGAGGCGGACGGTGCGCGCCCGCGCCAGCAATTTCGTCGCGAGGCGGGACCAGAGAATCGAACTCGCGATGCGAGCAGGCGAACGGCTGGCATAAGTGACCACGGGGCCCGTTGCGAGAACGGCCGAGTTCTGCGGGTTCCAGACACGAAAATGATCCTCGATCATCCGGATGTTCTGCGCCGCGAGAGCAGCAATGCTGTCCTCGCCGTAAAGCCAGGCGGGCGCGACGAACCCCGCAACAGGCCGTCCTATGAGCTGCTCGATCATGTCGCGCCCCTCGGCGATCCTTGCCTCGGCATCGCGGGTCGACAGTCCCAGAAACTCTCCTTCGCCCGCGGTCATGCGCGTTGCCTTCCACCGCGCGGTGGCGCCGACATGCTCACTCTCGTCGAGATGGGTGAAGCCATGCAGGAAGATCTCGCACCCCGCATCCGACCAGTCGCGCAAGCGCCGCCCGAACCGCGGGTCGGCGGTCAGCAAGCCTTGCCGGTGGAAATCGGGAACGACGAGCAAAGCATAGCGTCCCGGCCCTACTGCCTCCTCGACAAGCGATACGAGCCGGTCAAGGCGCGCTGCGTGGACCGGCGCGACGTCATGGATCGAGGCCAGCAGGCGGCGCGGCACGCTCATGCGGCGAGCCGGTCGAAGAGCGCCAAATAGTCCGCAGCCGAGGCACCCAGCCTATGCCGATCGGTCACCTCGCGGGCAGCCCCGGGCGACGGGGGAGATCGGCGCAGGCGCGCAACGATCGCTGCGGCAATCGCTTCGGGTTGACGCTGGCGGACAACCGCCCCCAGCTCGGGCGAGCGAAAGATTTCGGGCAAAGCGAGCGAACAATCGGTTGTGACGATCGGCACGCCAGCTGCAATCGCCTCGACGAGAACGGCAGGATAGCCTTCATAGTGCGAGCTCATTAAATAGAGATGGGCCTTCGCCAGATAGGGCGTGATGTCGGGCACATGGCCGGGCATCTGGACACGCGAGGCAACACCCAGAACCTGCGCCTCACGTTCGAGCCGGCCGCGCAAAGGCCCCTCACCAAGAATGAGCAGCCGCGCTTTCAGGGCTGGAGGCAGTTCGGCAAAGGCCCGGATCGCCGTTAGCAGATCCTTTTGCGGCGCGAGGCGCGCAGCGCATAGAATGAGCGGCGCGGGCTCATAGCTTGCCCGACTGTGCGGCTCCATCAACTGATCTTCAAGGATAGGCTCGGCAATTTCAGCAAGCCTGTGGCGGGGAAACACCGACCGCGCCTCCGCGAGCAACGATGGCGACATCGCCACCAGCACATCCGTCGACGCTGCAGCGAGCCGGATTGCGGCGTCGGCGAGCCCGCTTACGAGGCGCCGGAATCCGCCCCGGCGAATCGGATTGCTGAGTTTGCTGACGAAAACCGGCCGTTTCGCGAAGCGCTGGCGGGCGAGGAAGGCGAGAATGATGAGGTGGAAATTACCCGGCGAGAAAATGATGTCGGGTGCTTCGGCTCGGACGAGCCGCGCCATGCGCCAGCCGAGTTGCGCCCGCGACCAGGGGCTACGTATCGTCTCGGGCGAACAGGGTCTGACGGCGACCCCTGCCCCGACCAACGCGCGGGCCGCGCCCTTCTCGGTGCCGCAGATGATCGTGACCCGGCGGCCCATCTCGGCCCAGCGGTTCGCCAGGCGAATGGCAATGCGTTCGCTTCCGCCGGTCGAGAAATCGTGGAGGATGATCGCGATGTGGCGGGCCTTGGTCATGGTCAAAATTTCTGCCTCAGGAAAATCTGGACGCGCGCGTCCTTGTGCTGAATGTCGCGGTCCTGCTGCGCGCGAAAATCGATGCCGACCGACAGGCGTTCGGGGTCGCCGGCAGGATGTACGCTTGCGATCAGCCCCCAACCTCGCACCGCACGGGGCGCGCCGCCGGCGAGTTCGGCGATGCGCTCGACCGGGCTTCGACGTTTTGCCGGACCAGTGTCGAACAGGGTGGCTCCGACGTCGAAGCGATCGTCGCGGATCCAGTGAAACGCGACGGCGCGCTCATCGGTGCGATAATTTCTGCGCGGCGCGACGATGAAGGCCGCGCGCCGGCGCTCGACCGCATAAGTCGCGCCCAGCGTTAGCAAGTCACGCGCCGAGACCTCTTGGGTCGCACCCAAGCCAAGCGCCATCAACCCGAAACGCCGATATTCGAAAGTCTGCGCGGCGGAGTTCGCGGGCACCGACCGGCCGCGCATTGCCGTCAGCTTGAAGCCCCCGCCCGGCCACTCGGTGCCGGCAGATCGGTGCTTCACTGACCCGAGCGCTGCCATATCGACGGCTGGCACGCCTAAGCCGACGGGTATCGAAGACGACGAGGCGGGGGCCGGCAGTATGAGGGCTGGCGTCCTGCCGGCCGACCGCTCGGTGGCGGTGAGCGCGGCATGGGTCACTGCTACGCTTGGCGACGCCTCCTGTGCCAGCGAAGCAAAGGGAAACAGCAGCGCCACAATCGCTGCAGCACGGGTCGCAATCGCCGTCATCGCATATCCCCTGGATAAGCTCATCCGCCTGCCAGCCAGGCATCCGGGAAGTCTGACGCCGTGGCGCCGCGATTTCCGCACCGACCGCGCAAAGTGCGGATCGCCGCCTCCCGCGGCGTCAACCAGCAATTCTTGATGCGGAAGGAGTGACCTGGATGGAGACGAATATGGTGCGCCTGCACGGGTTGATGGCAATGGCGCCGCTACTGCTCGGCGCGGTCGTCCCGCACGCAGCCGCAGCGACCGCGCCGCGCCGCGCGGCAACTCCCGCAGCGACCGCACTCTCGATCATGGCCTATAATGTGAAAGGCCTGCCCTGGCCGATCACCTCCGATCGCACGGCAGACTTCACGCGGATCGAGGCACGGCTGCTCGCGATGCGCGCCCGGCACGCGCAGCCGCATGTGATCATCCTGCAGGAAGCGTTCACCTCTCCTGCCAAAGCTATAGCGCGGCGCAGCGGCTATCGCTATATTGTCGAGGGCCCGTCCCGCGATCTCCAGAGCCCAGTCGCACCGCGCGCCAGCGATCGCCCCTTCATCGATGGCGCGAGCTTCTTCAAGGGCGAGCGATCGGGCAAGCAGGTCGGCTCGGGATTGGTCCTGGCGTCGGACTATCCGATCCTGTCAGTTCATCGTGAGGCTTTCCCCGCCTTTGCCTGTGCAGGCTATGATTGTCTCGCCAACAAGGGTCTGTTGATGGTGACGATCAAGGTGCCGGGCAACGCGACGCCGGTGACGGTGGTCACCACCCATATGAACAGCAAAAAATCCTCGGGCGTCAGCCAGACGCGTTCGCTTTTCGCCTATCGGCGGCAAGTCGAGTTTATAGACGCTTTCCTCGCCCGCTACCGTAATCCCGATCTGCCTGTCATATTGGCCGGCGATTTCAACGCCAGCTCGGCCGAGCGGCGCTCGTTCCTGACAGCCCACAGCGCGGCGAACTGGACCACCAAGCGCCGCCTGCCCATCGATAATGCGCTGCAGCACTGCCTCAAGTCGGGCGCGCCTTGCGGGCGCGCCGTCCCGGCCATCGCCGCCACAGTGTTCCAGAAGGGCCGCGATTGGCAGTTCTTTTCGCCTGGCTATCGCGCCTCGATTCAAGCGATCGCAATGGCGGTGCCGTTCGGGCGCGAGCGCGACGGAACGATGCTGTCGGACCACGTCGGCTATCGCGTGACCTACCGCTTGACGCAGGCGCTCATCCCCCACACCCCTCGACGCCGCGCGATCATCTGATCCGAGCTGGCGTGTCCCTTAATCCGCAGGTGCCGGCTCGCGCGGCGCCAGCGCCAGCATAACCGCCGGCAGGAAAAAGAGCACCAGCGGCACCGCAGCAATCAGACCGAAGATGATCGCGGTAGCGAGCGGCTGCTGGAGGCCGGCGCCGCGACTGATCCCGAGCGCGAGCGGCGCCAGCGTCAGCACTGCAATAAGCGCCGACATCAGGATCGGGCGCAATCTCTTCTTGCCAGCTTCGAGCAGCGCCGCCGCGGTGACCGGCTTGTCGCGCTCCATCTCGGCGAGGAAGAAGATCACGAGTTCGGCGACCATGCCGACGACCATCGTCAATCCCATGAGCGCTGAGATATTGAGCTCGATGCCCATAATCCACAGCCCGATCATCACCGCAGCCGCGGTGAGCAGCACCGTCGAGATCGCGGCGACGGTCCACCCGGCGCGTTCGAACAGGAGGGTGATCAGCAGCGCGCTGAGCAGCAGCGCGGCACCGAACACCAGCGACAGATCGGTAAAACTCTTCTGCTGCTCGGCGTATAGCCCGCCATAATCGACGCGAACCGAGGTGGGGAGCTTGAGCCCGGTGACCGCGCCTTTGATTTCGGTCATCGCCGAGCCAAGGTCGCGGCCCTCAAGCCGTGCGGTGACGGCAATAAAAGGCGCAAGATTTTCGCGCGTGAGCTGCTTTTGCCCGCTCTGGATCGACACTGTTGCGACCGCCGCCAAACGCACACTGCTCCCTCCGGGTGCGATGAGCGGGAGATTTTCAATCCGCGCAACGTCACTTCGCAGGTCCTGCGGCGCGCGCACGCGCACGTCGATTAGCTGTGCGCCGATGCGCACCTGCGTCGCGGCGGTGCCGCCGATCGCGGTTTCGAGCTGCGCGGCGATACTGTCGGGATCGAGCCCATATTGCGCCGCCGCGCCGGGATCGACCGCGATACTGATCGCGTCACCGGCGACGCGCAGGCCGTCGATCACTTCGACAACGCCCGATATCTTGCCGATCCGCTCGCCGATCTTCTTTGCCGACGCTTCAAGCGCCGCCGTATCGTCGCCGAACAACTTCACCTCGATCGGCTGCGGGACCGCCGTCAGATCGCCGATCAGATCTTCCATCAGTTGGATCAGCTCGACTTCGAGTCCTGGCACCTCGGCGGCGATCTTTTCGCGCATGCCGGTCATCACCGCTTCGATGCTCCGCCGCGAGCCGCCTTTCAGCCGGATGAAATAGTCGCCCTCATCAGCCTCGGTCAGGCCGCCGCCGAGTTGCACCCCGGTTCGCCGCGAATAGCTCGCGACCTCGGGCGTTGCACTGATGATCGTCTCGACACGCCGCAATAGCGCATCGGTGTCTTCGAGCGATGCGCCCGATTGCGCTTTATAGTCGAGGACGAAACCGCCTTCGTCCATCTTCGGCATGAAACCCGAGGGGACGTTTCGCCATGCGACATAGCCGCTGACCGCGAGCAGCGCCGCGACGATGGCCGCGAACAGGACGGGCCGGCGGAAAGCGCGCCCGCTTGCCCGGCCGTAGCGATCGAGCAGGGGATCGAGAATGGCATTGGCGCGGTCGGCGGACTCGGCATCCTTGTCGCGCAGCCAATGAGCGGCGACGAGGGGGATGACGAAGCGAGCGAATAGCAAGGAGATGAGCAGGGCCGCGACCATGGTGACCGCAAGGGCCTTGAAGAAGCCGCCGGTCACTCCGCTGATGAACGCGAGCGGCAGGAAAACGACAATGGTCGCCATCGTCGAGCCAAGCAGAGGCATCCCCATTTCGGCCGCGGCGCCGAGTAGCGAATGGGGTTCGCTCAGACGCTGCTCCTGCATTCGCCGCATCATATGTTCGAGCATCACCACCGCATCATCGACGACCAGCCCGACGGCAGCGGCCATGCCGCCCAGCGTCATCATGTTGAAACTCATGCCCAGCGCGAACAGCAGCAGGCAGGTTGCCGCAAGCACGGCGGGGAGCATCAGGCCGGTGATGACCATCAGGCGCCCCGAGCGCAGGAAGACGAAGAGCACAATTCCGGCAAGAACCGCTCCCATGAGGATTGCATCGCGCACAGCATTGGCCGCGCCGACGACCAGCTCGGACTGGTCATAGAAGGTCGTGACCTTGACCGATGGCGGCAGATGGAGCTCGGCGAGGCGCGCGTCGACCGCCTTGACGATCGCGACCGTGTCACCCTTGAGCGCCTGACGGACGTTGACCAGCACCGCCTGCTTGCCGTCCGATGTCACGCGGCTGAACGCGGGCGCCGTCGAGGGCGTGATCGTCGCGATCTGCCCCAAGGTGACAACACCGGAACCGCCGGCTGCCGCCTTAACAGGGACCGCGGCGAGATCGCTTGCGTCCGCGACGCGGTTTTCGAGCAGGACGAGATAGAGACGATGCCGGTCTTCGATCTTGCCAAGTCCCTGCACCATATTGGCCTTGCCAAGCGTCGCCACGACATCGCTCAGGCTGATGCCGAGCGATTGCAGCCGCGACGGATCGACATCGACCGCGAACTCGCGGGGGCTGCTTCCCAGGATATCGACGCCGGCAACGCCTTCGACCGAGGTCAGCGCCGGCAGGATCTTGAGTTCCGCGAGGGTCCGCAGCGCCTCGGGCGCAAGGCTGTCGGACGTCAGCGCAAAACCCGTTACCGGAAAGATCGTCGGGTCGGAGCGGCGGACGTTGAAGCGTGTTCCCGCCGGGAGAGTGGGTAACAATGTCGCCAGCGCGCCCTGCGTCGATTGGGCGGCGGCGACCATATCGTCGCCCCATTGGAAATTGAGCGCGACCTCGGCGCTGCCCCGGCTCGTGACCGAGCGTACGCCGGTCACGCCCGGCACGGCGCGCAGCCCGATCTCGACCGGGCGGGTGATCTCGGCTTCCATTTGCGCGGCATCGCGGTCGCCAGCATCGACCGACACCACGACGCGCGGATAATCGATATTGGGAAAAAGCCCGACCGGGACACGCGTTGCCGATACGACGCCAGCGAGCGTGAGCAGGATCACCGCAAGCCAGATCGACCGAGCGTGCTTGCTGATGATGTCGGTCACTTCTTCGCGCTCTGAATGCGGACCTTCATGCCATCCTCAAGCGCGGTGACGCCGGCCGTCGCCACACGCTCGCCCGGTTTCAGCCCTGACGCAACGCTGATCCGGTCACCGGTGCGCGGACCGGCGACGATATCGCGCCGCTTGGCGACGTTCTGGGCGATGACGAAGACGTAAGGCTGGCCGCCATCGTCGAGCAGCGCGGCATAGGGGATGGTCATGCCGCCGGGGATATTGCCGAGCAGCACGCGGCCGGTCAGGCTCTCACCCGCGCCGACCCCGCTTTCATCGGGGATCTGGACATAGACAGATGCCAATTTGGTGACCGGGTCGACGACGCTATCGACCGACAGCACCGGAACGTTGAAAGGCGTTTTGCTGCCTGCGGCGGTGATTTCGACATAGCTGCCCTGGGGAATGCGCCGGGCGATCGCCGGATCGACACCGAAGCGCGCGCGCAGGTCGCCCTCCTTGACGAGCGAGACGATCGTCGTGCCGGGAGCGACGAGCTCGCCCGCACTCGCACCGACGATTTCAACGGTGCCACTCGCGGGCGCGCGGAGAACCAGCGCGCCATTGCGGGTGGCAAGGCTCGCGCGGGCCGCGTCGGCCGTCTGCTTGGCGGCGCGCGCGGTCTCGACATCGGCATCGCTGACAAGCCCGTCGGCGCGCAGCCGCCGCGCCCGCGCGTGCGCCAAGTCGGCGGCACTGGCATTCGCCGAGGCCGTGACGAGATCGAGACGCGCGGTCGGGCTGGGGCTTAGGCGCACCAATATCTGGCCGCGCCGCACCTGAGTTCCGACGGGCGCGTCGACCGCTTGGACTAGCGCTTCCATCGGTGCCGACAGCGTATATTTGCCAGCGCCATTCGCCTCGGCGGCGCCGTAAAGCGTGATTTTCTCGTCAATGTTGCCTGTGGTCACGAGAGCGACATCGATCGTCGCGACCGGGTCGGGCGCTGCGGTGTCGGCAGGGGACTGGCAGCTGCTGAGCATAAGGCCGCAAGTGAGCGGAAGGATAAGGAATTTGCGGATGATCATAGGGTCCAAGCTTCCTGGGGGGCGCCGACAAGCAGCTCGAGCGCGATGGTCTGTTCGGCGATCGCCTGTTCGGATTGAAGGAGCAGCAATTGGCGGTCGCGGAGACTCTGCTCGGCGACTTCGGCGGTCGCGAGTGCCAGATCGCCGCGCTGCGCCGCGCGGCGGCTTGCCAGCGCAAAGGTTGCAAGTGCCGGCATACCGTCGCGCAGCAGCGCAAATTGCTGACGCGCGATCGCGAGTCCCGATGCGGCGGCGGCGATATCGGCGCGGGTCTGGAACAGACGCACATCATATTCCTGGCGGAGCGCCTCGCGGGTCGCTTCGGCGATCGCAATGCCGCCGCGGTTGCGGTTCCACAGCGGCAGGGTGAAGGCGATCGAGGGTCCGACCAGCTTGTTGCCGCCGGTATCGCGCGCACCGTTGAGCGTGAGATCGAGGTTCGGGAACTGGTCGAGGATCGCGCGGCGAACGCCGGATTCTTGCGCGTCATAGCCTGCGCGCAACGCTGCAAGATCATCGCGGCCCGCCAGCGCGATTGCGAAGAGGCGGTCGGCATCGGGAACGGGGGCCGGGAGAGACGCGGGCGCCAGCTGAAGCGGATAGCCCGGCGGCAGGCCGAGCAGGCGGTGAAGTTCGGAGCGCGCCGTCGCAAGGTTCGTTTGCGCGCTGCGAAAATTGCTCTGGGCGTCGAGCGTAGCGATACGCGACGATTGAACCTGATCGGGGGAGATGTCGCCGCGCCCCGCCGCCTTCAGATAGCGGCCAAAGAGCGCCTCGCTGGCATCGGCGCTCGTCGCGGCATTCGCGAGCGCCTGCTCGAGCGCTAGTACACGCACCGCTTGGAGGCGCGCGTTGCACGCGGTCTGCCATTCGGCCCAGGCAAGATCGAGGCGTATCTGCCGCGCCTCGGCGACGGCCTGCGCGCGCTGTACCTTCTGGGTGCGCAGCGCATTGAGGCTGAAACCAAGTGCGCCGGCGATATTGTCGAGCGGGTCGGGGCCTGAGAGAATATGATCGACGCCAAAGCTGAAACTGGGATCGGGAAGCAGCCCCGCGGCAAAGACCTGCGCATCGCTTACCCCGGCGCGCGCGCGCTGCGCCTTGAGATCGGGATTGGCGATAACGGCAAGGATCGCGATGCCGTTCGGATCGAGCGGCGCCGACAGATCGAGCGCGACGGGTTTCAGATAGGGCCGTGCGATGGTCGCAGCGTCGCGCGACACGATATCGTTCAGCGGTGCCTGCAATACCGATGCACTCAGCGGATCGGCCGCGAGGGGCCGCGGTTCATAATGGGCGCAAGCTGCCAGCGGCAGGAACAGCAACAGGGTCGATGACATCCGGAACCGCTTGGTCATGCTCGAACGATAACTCCTTCGTCCGTTGCTGCCCATCACTAACGCCGCGACAATATTCGGTATTTCAGGGGCGGGCGGTCTGGACATTGGGCTGTTGACGCCGCTGATTGAGCAATCCCGCACAGGATACAGAAATCGCTCATCGTCAACCGCCCATCCGGTCATGCGGGCCGGAACGCGATCAGAACGACCCCTGCAGTGATCAAGCCGACGCCGAGCCAGGCGCGAAGCGAAAGCTGCTCGCCGAGAAACCACACGCCGAACAGGGCGACAAGCACGACGCTGATTTTTTCGACCGGCGCGACTTCGGCCGCCTGGCCGAGGCTCATCGCCCGGAAGTAGCAGAGCCAAGAGGCTCCGGTCGCCAGCCCCGAGAGGACAAGAAAAAGCCATGCGTGTCGTGGCACTGACGCAGGCGACTGGAAGCCGCCGCTTACAAGCAGCAACGCGGCGATAAAGACCGCAATCACCAGCGTGCGGATGAAGGTGGCATAATTTGGATCGATCTTCTCGACCCCGAGCTTGGCGAAGACGGCGGTGAGCGCAGCGAAACAAGCCGAGAGAAGGGCCCAGGGGAGCCAGTTCGAAAGCCATGGCGATGCCATAGCTTCGCATACAGCGCAGAGAAGGTACGGCGCAAGCATTCAGGTCACAGAGGCATCGGGCTGGCGGCTTTCTCGATCCTCGGCCAGGATGGCGTTGGAAATGATCAAGCGGAGCCTTTTCGCGACGCGTCCGTTTGCAGCCCATGACCATCGGCGACCGACAAAATTTGCACGCAACACTGGCCGATCGCCTCTCGGATTTCATCGCCGCGCCGGACTTTCCCTGCGTCGGGGCGAAGTCGGCAATGGCGGGGCAAAATCTCAAAATTCTGGCCGCGCGCGACCTGACCAGTGGCTGGAACGATCTCGATATCCACTGCGCGCTTGCCGACTGGGCGAGGGCGTATCGCAGCGACCCGAGCGGCCTTCGGAGTCTCGCCGTGATATTCGAAGGGCCCGGCGATCTCGACGAGGTGGGCTTTGAGGCAGCGCTGTGGGCGCGACTCCAGTCGCTCGCCGACAAGGACGCCTGGAAAGGCATGGCTTATGATCCGCGCGTTTGCGCCGATCCGGACAATCCCCATTTCTCGCTGAGCTTCGGCGGCGAAGCCTATTTCGTGGTGGGGCTGCATCCGCACGCATCGCGGCCGGCGCGGCGTTTCGAGCGCCCCGCCCTCATCTTCAACCTGCACGACCAGTTTGAGCGACTGCGCGCCGACGGCCGGTATGAGCCTATGCGGGCGCGGATTCTGGCGCGTGACAAAACGTTCGCGGGATATCTCGGCCAGATAGGCCGAGGCATAGACCGAAAGGCTGGCGACCAGCGTCAGAAACTCCGTGGAGAGCGACAATCCGCCGACGGTTCCGAAGCGCC
>NZ_LNSG01000009.1 GCF_001468395.1 Sphingopyxis sp. H073
ATTGGGGCTTCATCTTCGTTCCTTCGTCACTACGACGAAGCCCCAATCCTCCTTAATTCACAACCTCAAATCTGTGCCATAGGTGCTGACGGGGGACAATCAATACATTGCGTGCATCACCAACTGAAGTCTGCCAGGTGATCCAAGCTGGTGCCTGTGTCCATGGTGGATTCTCGTCTTACCCCGGTGCGCTACGGCCGTTGCCAGGCGGTGACTGGTTTGGATACATCGATCCGGACGGCAGCGGGCGGGTAACGTCGAGTGATTATACATTCGATAACGCAAATACCATGTCCACCTACGGTGGTAGTGCCAAGCTGACCTCAGCTGTGGGGGATGTAAACATCAATCTGATCAGCGATTACAAGCAGTTCAAGAAGGACTTCAATCTCGACCTCGAGGCTGGACCGGAAAATCAGTTTGCATGGCATGGCATTGCCAATACTAAGGCCTTTACGCAAGAACTGCGTCTTGACGGTGCAACTGGTCCTCTCAAGTGGGTGACCGGACTGTATTACCTGAATATCAAGACCCATGCCGTCCATGGCATCGCGGCGTTGCCGGACAGCGCGTATCCTATTCCTTCATGGGATCAACCGCGCATCGCAAACCTCAAGACTGAATCTTACTCCGCGTTCGGTCAGGTGGACTATCAGGTTACGGACACGGTCAATTTGATTGGTGGCCTGCGCTGGACCCGCGAAAAGAAGCGGTATGATTTTGAGGTTCTTTTCGTGACCCCGACTGACAACGGCAATCCTTATTCCTGGGATTACTCGCCCGCAATTAGTTTCCCTGGTTTCTCTCAGGGGCTTTACGCAGACTCGCACGGTGAAACGTTGTGGTCATGGAAGGCGGGAGTTAACTGGAAGCCTGTGCAGGATGTCCTGGTCTATGCCAGCGTTACGCAGGGTGCCAAGGCAGGAAGTTACAATGCGGGCGGTCCGCCGCTTCCCGCTTCTGAGATTCCCTATAAGCCGGAGCGGCTTATTTCTTACGAGGTCGGACTCAAAAGCACTCTTTTTGGCGGTAAAGTCCGGTTCAATACAGCGGGCTACTACTATGACTACCACAACTATCAGGCCGCGCGCTGGTTGGGTTTCTCGAGCCTTATCACCAATGCCAATGCGCGGATATATGGTGGTGAAGCCGAGCTTGCTGCTTCTCTTACAGATAATCTCGAAGCGTCGTTCAACGTTGGCGCACAGCACAATACGGTGAAGAATGTCCTAGTGGGAGGAGTGCGGCGTAATGTTCAGACGACCTTTACGCCCAAACTGACCTTGGCCGGCACTATCCGTTACACTGTTCCCAGCTTGGTTGCAGGTGGCAAAGTCGGCCTTCAGGCTAGTGCAAATTATCAGTCCCGGGTGTGGCATAACCTGAACAATTTCGACGCCAATAGTCTCGCGCCCTATGGCGTGGTTAATGCGCGTATTGATTGGACCAGCGAAGACAAGAAATGGTTGGTCGCCTTCAGTGTCAAGAACCTCACAGACAACGTTTACGACAATATCGGTTTCGATTTGTCGCAGGTTTGCGGATGCAACCTTCAGGCACAGGGAAAGCCGCGGTGGTTTAACGTGTCTGTGCGCCGCAGTTTCTAAATAGTTGGTCCTCCGCCTCGCTGTCCCGGCGAGGCGGAGACATCACAATATTTTGAGTGGCTCTCGCGGGCGCTTCAATTTTTGTCCATTCAACAAGAAGTGTAAACATGACCCCTAGTATTCCTCGCAGGGCTAAAGTCGTGATTGTCGGTGGCGGCGTTATAGGCTGCAGCATCGCCTATCATCTTACGAAACTTGGCTGGCAAGACGTCGTGCTCCTGGAGCGTAAGCAGCTAACTTGCGGCACTACATGGCACGCCGCTGGTTTGCTAACGACGTTGCGATCTACAGAAAATGCAACCAAGCTCGCAAAGTATACGCAGGATCTCTATGCAAAGCTGGAAGAAGAGACCGGTCTGTCTACGGGTATTATGCGGGTCGGTTCGCTCCAGATTGCCAGCGACTACGAACGTCTTGAGGAAATGCGTCGCGGTTGCGCGATGGCCGGCATTTTTGGCGTTGAGAGCAGGGAGGTAACACCTGCGCAAGTTCAGGAGCTCTGGCCTTTGGCGGATGTTTCAGACATTCTCGCCGGGTTTTATTTCCCTACAGATGGCCGTACCAACCCGACCGACACGACCATGTCGCTCGCCAAAGGGGCGCGAATGGGCGGTGCCAAGATCGTCGAAGGGGTTAAAGTTCTTGACGTTGTCAAGCGGGGCGATCGGGTTGTTGCTGTTACAACGGACGCTGGTGACATCGAGGCCGATTACGTTGTGAATTGCACCGGCATGTGGGCTCGAGAATTCGGGCTAAGAGCCGGTGTGAATATTCCGCTGCAGGCAGCCGAACATTATTATCTCATTACCGAGAGCTTGGAGGGTATGCATGCCAATCTGCCTATCCTGCGCGATCCGGGTAATGTAGCCTATTATCGTGAAGAAACCGGCAAGCTCATGTTGGGCTTGTTCGAGCCTGTTGCCGCAGTTTGGGGTGAAAAGGGAATTCCCGAGGAATTTTGCTTTGACGAGTTGCCCCCGGATTGGGAACGCGTAACTCCGTATCTGGAAAAGGCGATGAGCCGAGTCCCCTCGATGACGAACGTCGGAGTTCGAATCCTTTTTAATGGTCCCGAGAGCTTCACGCCTGATCATAATTACCTGATGGGACGTGCGCCGGGGTTACAGAATTATTATGTTGCCGCAGGCTTTAATTCTCTTGGGATTCTATCTGGTGGCGGTGCCGGGATGGTCTTAGCGCATTGGATAGTAAACGGCCATCCGCCGATGGACGTCTTTGATTCCGATATTCGTCGTGTTCATGATTTTCAGGGCAATGCGAAATATCTGCAAGACCGTACGGTCGAATCATTGGGCATCGGTTATCAGCACCACTGGCCGTTTCGGCAGTGGGAGACCGCTCGCGATGTCAAGAAACTTGTCCTGCATGATCGCGTCGCTGCCGCAGGCGCATGCTTCGGCGAGTCTGCTGGTTGGGAACGCCCCAACTGGTATGCGCCAGCCGGTGTTAGGCCGCAATACGAATATACTTTCAAGCGCCAGAATTGGTTTGAATATAACGCACAAGAGCATCGGGCGGTCCGAGAGAAAGTCGGCCTATTCGAGCAGAGTTCATTTTCGAAATTCCTTGTCCAGGGCAAGGACGCGGAAAAAGTACTTAACAAGATCAGTGCCAACAACGTAGCGGTGATCGCTGGTAAAGCAGTGTACACACAATTCTTGAACGAGCGTGGTGGGATCGAAGCCGACCTTACCATAACTCGGCTGGGTGCCGAAGAATATCTTGTCGTTACTGCGGCCTTCACCCATAGTCATGTGCTCGCCTGGATCCGGGAGCATATTCCGGACAATGCTCACTGCTCAATCGCAGACATTACCGGCGCCTATGGTATGCTCAACTTGCAGGGGCCGCTTTCGCGGGACTTGCTTTCAAAGCTAACGGACAGCGACCTCTCGCTTGAGGCATTTCCGTTCGGCACCATGCAAGATATTGAAATTGGGTATCAGAAAATCAAGGCGCTGCGGATCACTTATGTCGGGGAGTTGGGTTGGGAGTTATATGTTCCTACGGAATATCTGCTTCCTGTCTACGACAAGTTAATCGACGCGGGCCAGGCATTTGAACTCAAGCATTGCGGCTATCACGCGCTCAACTCGCTCCGCATCGAGAAGGCATATCGCGAGTGGGCTCACGACATAGGCGCCGATGATACACCAATAGAGGCCGGGCTGGGTTTTGCTTGCGATTTCAAAAAGGCGGAGGGGTTCGTTGGGCGTGAGGCGCTCCTGCGTCAAAAGGAACTGGGCGTCCCTTCCAAGAGACTGGTACAATTTCTGCTCAAGGATCCCGAACCGCTGCTCTATCATGCCGAGCCGATCGTCGTGAACGGAGAGGCGAATGGTTTCACGAGCTCGGCTATGTATGGTCATACCCTCGGCGGATCTGTGGCCATGGGATACCTCTACCGTCAGGATGGGGTGACTCAGGACTGGCTCGACAGTGCCGATATCAAAATCAATGTTGCTGGCCAGCTCGTGTCAGCCACAGCTTCGCTCAAGCCTCTCTATGATCCGTCATCAAGTCGGATTCGGGTTTGATCGACGTCCATTTTCCGGGAGGCAGGCAGTTGAATCACCGTTATATTCTTACCTTGGACTGTAAAGATCAGCCGGGGATAGTTAGTTGTGTATCAGGTTTCTTCTTCAAGCGCGGTTACAATATCGAGGAATCGGCACAGTTTCGCGACCCGTTTTCCGATCGCTTCTTTCTTCGAACCGTGTTCGCAGGTGGCGAGGCGCAGGTGCTAGACGATCTTAGCGCAGAACTGGCGGAAGTCAGCGCGCCTTACGACATGGTCTGCTCCATACGAGACGCTGACAAGCCGATGAAGGTAATGATAGCCGTGTCCAAGTGGGGACATTGCTTGACGCATCTTCTCGCGTCCTGGAAGCGTGGAGCGCTGCCAATTGATATCGTCGGTGTGGTTTCCAACCATCCAGACATGGCCGAACTGGCAGGGTGGTACGGAATACCATATCATTATTTGCCCGTGGAGGCTGGGGCCAAGCGTGAACAGGAACTCCAAATTCTCGATCTGATGAGCGCCGGAGGTGCCGAACTGCTTGTCCTCGCACGATATATGCAGATTCTTTCCGCCGAGATGAGTGAGGCATTGGCTGGTCGCGCCATCAATATTCATCATTCGTTTTTGCCGGGCTTCAAGGGCGCGCGTCCGTATGAACGGGCTTACGAACGTGGGGTAAAGCTTATTGGCGCGACCGCACACTATGTGACCTCTGATCTTGACGAGGGACCAATCATTGAACAAGCGGTGGAACGGGTGTCACATGCCCTGATGCCGGCGCAGTTGATTGAAACCGGCCGGGATATCGAGTCCTCGGTGCTAACTCGTGCAGTTCGATGGCATGCTGAACAGCGGGTACTTAGGAACGAAGGGAGAACAGTTGTATTCTCCTAAACGGCCCTTGATATTATGATGACTGCACCGTCGGCTGAGTTTGCAACTAGTTTGACGTGCGCCACGAAAGATATCGCCTTGCTGCTGTCTGTCCGGGAAGGTACGAGTCTGATTGCAAGATGAAAATGCATCAAAGCGGACATCGCCTGACAGGAAGATGACCGAAAGAATATGGGGCTGAGCGAAATTGCTGAAGAAGATGACTAAAGCTCAATTGGCTAGTGGCAAGGGGCCGGGTCGTGGCAAGCGAACGCTGTTTGCTCATAAACGCAATGTTGGGACATCAGATGCTTTGTCTACGCCGCTTAATGTGGGCGGAAAGATAAGGGAAAAACGAAAATTGTTGGGAATGACCATTGAAGATATTTCTCTTAAGACTGGACTATCGATTGGTCATATCAGCCAGATCGAGCGCGATATTACATCTCCCACGTTAAACGCATTTCAGCTTTTGGCGAGCGTCCTTGGTGTAAATATCAGTTATTTTTTCTCTGATGTCGAAGAAAAGGAGAAGGAGGGGCGCTACATCACGCGTGGTGACGACCGGAAATTTCTTACGTTCTCCTCGGGTTTCAAGGAATGCCAGATAAATACGTCCGCTATTAGTAATCTGCAGGTGCTGTGTAGCACTTTTGAACCAGGTGCAGCCGTAGATGAACCCTATAGCCATGATGGGGAGGAATGCGGAATGGTAATCTCCGGAGTATTTGAAATTACCATTGATGGTGAACCTTATCTTCTCAAGGATGGAGACGGTTTTTCTTTTCCTAGCGAAAAGCCCCATTCTTACAGAAATCCTGGAGAGTCCCAGGCGGTGGTTGTTTGGGCCATGACGCCTCCCTCCTATTAACAATAAGTATTTAGGACCTTGCTATGAAACTTTTAGTCCCCGTGAAGCGGGTGATAGATTATAATGTGAAGCCGCGGGTGAAGGCGGACGGGAGTGGTGTTGATCTTTCGAATGTGAAGATGAGCATGAACCCGTTTGACGAGATTGCGGTAGAGGAAGCGCTGCGGCTCAAGGAGAAGGGCGTAGCAAGCGAGATCGTGGCGGTGAGCGTGGGTCCGGCGAAGGCGCAGGAGACCTTGCGTACGGCACTGGCGATGGGCGCGGACCGGGCGATCCTGATCGAGAGCGATGCCGAGATCGAGCCGCTCGCGGTGGCGAAGCTGCTGGCGAAGGTCGCGGGCGAGGAAGCTTCCGGCATGGTGATCCTTGGCAAGCAGGCGATCGACGACGATTCGAACCAGACCGGCCAGATGCTCGCCGCACTCTTGGGCTGGGCGCAGGGCACATTCGCGAGCAAGGTCGAGGTATCGGGCGACGCGGTTGCCGTGACGCGCGAGGTCGATGGCGGTCTGGAGACGGTGAGCCTGAAGCTCCCGGCGATCGTCACCACCGACCTGCGCCTGAATGAACCGCGCTATGCGTCCCTTCCCAACATCATGAAGGCGAAGTCCAAGCCGCTCGCTCAGAAGAAGCCGGAGGATTACGGCGTCGACCTCACCCCGCGCCTTACCACGCTTAAAGTGGAGGAGCCGCCAAAGCGCAGCGCGGGCATCAAGGTCGCCGATGTGGATGAACTGGTGGCGAAGCTCAAGGCATTGGGAGTGGCAGCATGAAGACGCTGGTATGGGTAGAGCATGAGGGCGGCGCACTTAAGGACGCGACTCTCTCCGCCGTCACGGCGGCGTCGAAGCTGGGCGAGGTGCATCTGATCGTTGCGGGTGCTGGCGTTGGCGGTGTAGCCGCCGAGGCCGCGAAGATCGCGGGCGTGGGCAAGGTCCATGTTGCGGACGATGCGGCGTTCGATCATGCGCTCGCGGAGAATGTCGCACCGCTGATCGTGGACCTCATGGGCCATCATGACGCGTTCGTCGCACCCGCGACCAGCAACGGCAAAAACATCGCGCCGCGCGTTGCCGCGTTGCTCGATGTGATGCAGCTCTCGGACATCCTCTCGGTGGAAAGCGCCGATACCTTCACGCGGCCCACTTATGCGGGCAATGCGATTGCGACGGTGAAGACGTCCGATGCCAAACTTGTCATCACCGTGCGTGGCACCGCGTTCGAGAAGGCGGCTAAGGACGGCGGTAGCGGCACGATTGAGGCGGTGTCCTCGACCGGCGACAAGGGCTTGTCGAGCTTCGTTGGCGCGGAGATCGCCAAGCTGGAGCGCCCGGAACTCACATCAGCCAAGATTATCGTCTCCGGTGGCCGCGCCCTCAAAGATGGCCCCACGTTCGAGAGCACGATCTTCCCGCTGGCCGACAAGCTCGGCGCGGCAGTAGGCGCATCGCGCGCGGCGGTCGACGCGGGCTATGTGCCGAATGACTATCAGGTCGGCCAGACCGGCAAGATCGTCGCGCCCGAAGTCTATGTCGCGGTCGGCATCTCCGGCGCGATCCAGCACCTTGCCGGCATGAAGGACAGCAAGACCATCATCGCCATCAACAAGGACGAGGACGCCCCCATCTTCCAGGTCGCAGACATCGGCCTCGTCGGAGACCTGTTCACAGTTTTGCCTGAACTAGCAGGCAAGCTTTGAGCAGCAATTAGAGGTAGGCGTGGTACAGATCATAGATGGCCGCAAACTTGCGGCACAGGTAATTCAGGAGACTGCCGAGCAAGTACGCGCTCTGCGGGAGAGCGTCGGCATATCGACCGGTCTGGCTGTAATTCTTGTAGGCCATGATCCTGCAAGCGAGATTTACGTGCGGCGAAAAATTGCCCAGTGCGCTAAAGCGGGGATCATCTCGTTCGAGCATCGCTTGCCTGTTGACTGTACTCAAGAGGAACTGATTTCCATCATCGATCAACTAAATGCCCGTTCAGATGTGCACGGGATTCTGGTTCAGCTTCCCCTTCCAGCACACATCAAGGATTCCGTCGTACTCGATCGTATCGCTCCCTTCAAAGATGTGGACGGGTTTCACCCGGTAAATGTCGGACGACTGTCTACGGGAACAGGGGGGCTCGTACCCTGTACGCCGCTCGGTGTCATGATGATCCTTGATACTTTGATTGAGGACTATAGCGGTCTGAACGCGGTTGTGATCGGTAAATCCAATATTGTCGGTAAACCGATTTCAATGCTGTTGTTAGAACGCGAGGCCACTGTAACGGTGACTCATATCCAGACTCGCGATTTGCACGATATTACACGCAAAGCCGATATCGTTGTAGCTGCGGCCGGCGCCCCACATCTGGTACGCGGATATTGGGTCAAGCCCGGCGCAGTGGTTATCGACGTTGGCATTACGAGGGTTGCCCTTCCTAATGGAGCTACGGAAATTAGAGGCGATTGCGCCACGGATGAATTGGGACATGCGAGGGCTATCACACCCGTACCGGGGGGAGTCGGTCCGATGACAATCGCCTGCCTGCTCGCAAATACAGCCCAGGCAGCTTTCCGTTCGACCGAGGCGACAAGCTCGTAGGAGATTACATGGGCTGGGTCGAGCATCCTCAACGCCAGCAGGTGGTCAATGAAATGCACCTGCGACGCTGGCCGACCCTGTCGGTGCCAACAATGTTGATCCAGATCCTTAGAATGGTGGATCAAGATGAATGGGAAGCGCAGGCTAACGCCATTGATGGCCTTCCTGATACTAAATTAGACCCTAGTGACAATCCGCGGCAAACTTCAGGCGTTTTACCCGGCGGAGTGCCATTTGTATTGGAGCGTTTTAGCGAAGCAAGTGCTATAACAGTTATCTTGCCGATGGTCGTAGGAGAACATCTGGCTTTCCCGGAAGAAGTTTGCCGTTGGGCGAGGGACTTGCCCGGCAGGGTAATACGCGCAACAAAGATTTTTATCTTTGAGTCGGTTAGCGATGCAGAGATGTATCTGCCCGAGCTAAAAATGAAAACTAGTGACGTGATTAGTTGCTACGTCGGCACGGAGGCAAAGGCAAGGCTGTGGTCTGACTTCCGGATCGGCGAAGATGGATGGGGCCACCTACTTATTGCAGCTGAGCGTATGGACCCTGGCGACTTGACTCGGCTTGTTCAACGCTTGCAAGAGCTGGGCAATTATCGCAACCTTGCGTTGCTTGGTTTACCTGTTGCACGCTTGTATTGGAATGACTTGGATCGCGCAGAACTCGAACTAGCAGCCTTGGCTGCAGAGGTCGCATCCCCTGACTCTATCGATGATGTTTTGTTAGAAAAAGTAACAGGGGTTTCTCTTGGTTTAATTCAAGCTGTGGCTGCAACCCGTTTCCGGATGGCAGCCACACAAGCTTATGCAAGGATAGCAATCGAACGTCTGCATGAAATTAGTACACTGCCTGTGTCCGGTTATCCTTCCTTGCTCGATTTTACTGAGCGACGGCTTCGTCCAGCTGTGCGAACCTGTGATGCGTATGCACAGCGTCTGTCAGAATTAGCGCTCAGTGCAGATAGGTTTGCCGCCCTTCTAAGAACACGTATAGAAACGCGAATTGAAAATCAAAACGCGCTTCTTCTTAAATCAATGCGGAATATATCGATAGCACAATTACGTATGCAACATTTTGTTGAAGGTTTATCCGTAATTGCAATTTCTTATTACATGGTTTCACTATTCTCGCATTTCGTTAAAGCATATGAATTATATTTTGGTGAACATTTTGTTGAAATGAGTGAATCTATTGCCGTTCCAATAACTCTATTCGGTTTTGGATTATTTATTGCTAATAAACGTAAGAAATTAGGCAAGTCAAGATATGAAGCATAGGAAGATTATTTTATAAAATTGTATTTATATTATCTAATAATAATAATAAATATTATTAATTAAATTTTTAGTTTATATCAGTTAATTCTATCGTAAATAGAAATTTTGTATTATCTTTATGATTTTGGAGTTTTCGATCCAAGAGGGAGCGCTTTATTTGATCGAACTCCGCCAGCTTCGGTATCTTGTCGCTGCTTCCGAAGCTGGCAGTTTCAATCGTGCCGCGCGCAAGCTCGGGATCAAGCAAACGACCTTAAGCCGTCATATTTTGCAGGTCGAGCAGCGGCTAGGTATGATCATTTTCGACCGCACCACTCGTGGCGCCGTGCCTACCCATGACGGCGCGAATTACCTCCTCACCGCAAAACGCCTTGTTAGCGAGTTCGATCAACTCAACCATTGGGTCCGGCAAAAGAAGGACGGCATCATCGGCCAGGTCGCGATCGGATTCCATACCTCGATCTCGGCAGGAAACCTGCGTGGAACGCTGGCCGCATTTCGCGGTGCCAACCCGGAGATACATATCGACTACGCCGAACGCGATCGCACGCATCTGCTGCGCGATGTCGAATGCGGGATGCTCGATATCGCCATTTTGATAGGTGAGGTACCGGAACCGGATCTGAAGCACCAGACCCTGTGGAGCGACCGGATCATCGTTGTCTTTCCGGAAGCGCACCCCCTCACAACAATGGAGCAGATCGTATTCTCCGATTTGTTGCGCGAGACCATTGTGTTGTCCACAAGCGATCCCGGTCCGCAGATCCACAAACTGCTTACCGCGAAGATTGGCACGCCGTTCCTGCAACCGCATATCGAGGTACGCGATGTCAGCCGCGAGACGCTGATGTGCATCGTTGCGATGGGCGAAGGCATTACGCTTACCTCTGAAGCCGTATTGGGCTTGGGGATCACTGGTCTTCAATACCGTGATCTCGTCGAGAGCACCGGGCAATTCCGTGCCGGCTATTCCGGCTATTGGCGCGAGGACAATCGCAATCCGGTGCTGACGCGCTTTCTCAAATTCGTGCGCGAGCGCTATTCGCTGCCTCCTTTGCGGAGCTGACCGGCGCTGCCGTTCTCCCGGCGCGCCTTTGCAAAGCCGCGATCTGTCGCCATGAACCGCTCCAGCATGGGCGGTATCAATTTCTCCGGTGCGCTTTTCTGCCCTGTCTGGATGCCATGCACCTGTGTATAATCGAGCAAATCGCGATGCACCAATGCGGGTAGCTCGATTGTCATGCGGACCGGCTTGTCTTGCACGATCGGTCCGATTTTCAAGCGGCTCATCGCGCTGCTCCGGCGGTCTGCTGATCGAAGACGATGTCGCGCGCAACGATGACCGTAAGCGGCATGCCGGGCCGAATCGTCAGGGTCGGCGGCACGGCCAGTTCGCGCCCAATGACCTGTTCACCGGCCCGGGTGACGCTGTCCTGCGCGCCGCGACGCAGCGCACGGGTCAAGGCATCGTCGCTGCCCGAACCGGTTTCTGCGCCGATGGCGAGAATGGTCGAGAGCAAAGCGGCCTTCGCAACATTGCCCCAATGCCGGTTCACCCTGTCCTCCAGCCCGGAATAGCCCGATGCATCGCTGCCCACCAGCCTGTCGAGAAGGATCGAGCGCCCATCAGGAAAGATCAGCCGGTCCCAGGCGAGCAGCACCCGGTTCTGGCCTTGGCTGATGCTTGCATCATAGTCGCCGATCAGCCGGGAGCCCTGTGGGATGAGCAAAATTGTTCCTGTGACGCTGTCAAAGACATTCTGGGTCACCTGCGCTGTGATGGTGCCCGGCAGATCCGAGCGGATGCCGGTGAGGAGCGCAGCGGGAATGATGCTGCCCGCCTGCAGCGTTGCGGGGGAGGCAAGTGGCATCGACCGTTCCAGACTTATGGGCGCGCGCTTGGATGTCTGCAGAAAGGCCTGCTGCGGCGTTGGAGTAGTGGGCGCACTATTGGCACCGGTTTCGAGACCAGGACCAGCCATGACTGGTATGGGATCTGGCTGAGAGGGGGCTGCTGCGTTGGCGATGCCGCCATCGCGCAGGAACAGGCTGCTGGTTCGTGCGGCTTCGCGTTCCTGACGCGCCTGCTGGCCGAGCGTGTCGGCAGCGTTGGCCGCAGGTAGCGCAGTGGAAGCGCCGACCGGCGGCAAGTCTACCCGTTCGCCACGCTGCTGCGCGGCAAGGATCGGACCGCCGAGATCGCCAGGGAGCGGCGGCCCCAATTTCGGCACTTGGCTATAGTCCTTGGGTGCCGAGACGATGTTTTCGGGCGTCGCATGGCTTTCGTTCTCGACCAGATTGGGACCGGCGTCATGATGGGTGGGGCGAAGCGCGACAAGCAGCGCCGCGCTGATCGCCGATGTCGCAACAAGGCTCAGGATCAGTACCGATTTGCGCGAGAGGCGCATCACTGTGGGCATCACCCCACGCAAAGCAAAATCGGGAGCGGGCTGAGGCGGATGGGAACCGTCATAGGCCGCGCGATCTGTTTCACCCGCGGCGGGTGGGACATTTCCGGTCATGGCCGTTTATCCTGTTCCCGGTTCGAGGTGCGGTGCACTATCTTCACCGTCTGCATGCTGTGCCGATCGCCCAAGCGCAATTCGGCGGTTTCGAACAGCCGGTCGACGATCATGAAGCGCGCGCTGTACCGGTAATTGACGAGTTCGGCCTTGCCCGCCGGTCCCACCACGAAAAGCGGCGGCAGCTCATCGCGCGCGATGCTCTCGGGAAATTCGATGAAGACCTGCCCGCCGTCGTTGAATACGCGCAGCGGCCGCCATCTGGGCTTGTCGCCTTTCAGCGCATAGCCAAAATCGAGCGCCGCGACATTGAAGTCGCTGGCGATCGGGGCGGTGGCCAACGCCCGTTCATTGCGGGTGCGCAGCGCGATGAGTTCATCCTGCGGGTAGGTCCAGGAGAGTGATGCCATATAGGTGGCAGGCGTGCTCTTCAATTCCAGATGATAGGTACGCCGGTCGGTGTTGATGACGAGGTTGGTGGAAAGATTGGCGCGCGTCGGCTTGACGAGGATATGGACGCGGGTCTGGACGCCACTGGCGCCGCTACCGCCTCCGCTAATCGTGTCGCCGATGATCCAGCGCGCGGTATCGCCGGCCGCGACCGGGCCTGATCCCACCAACTGCTCGCCTTCCTGCAGGGCGATATCGGTGACCTGACCGATGGCCGTATAAACCTGATAGAGCGCGCCTTCGGCAAAAGGATATTGCTGGATCGCATTGAGGAACCCGTCGCGTACCGGCTGCACCCGCGCGGCCGCATTCGCGGCATTGACCCGCGCGGCCGAGATAGATGATGCGGCTTTGGAAGTATTCGTATCGGGCACAGGCTTTAACTGGCCGGGGAGCGGCAGCGGCTGCGGGAGCGTGACGATCTCTTGGTTGGGACGGGACACCATTATCTCCTTGGCGGGGATCATGACGAGGCCGGCATGGTGCGGCATGGCGAGGGCAGATGCGGGCATCGCCAAACCAAGCGACAGGGACAGAAGAGTAGCTACGCCGAGCTGGCGCGAAGTGTGATATCTCATGGGGCGAGTTCCTTTGACCAGTTGATGGCGGTGACGAAGAGACCGAGCGGATTTTTGCGCAACGCATCGGGCGTGCGTGGGGTCTGGAGCGAAACGGTGAGGATTGCCGACCAGCGCGTGGTCGAAGCCAAACTGCCATTTTCATAGCGGCGCTCTTCCCAGGCGACACGGAAGCTGTCGGGCGAAGCGCGGATGACGCTCGACACATCGACGCCGATCTGCACCTTGCCGATTTGCGCAAAGGGATCATTGGCGCGTGCATAGTCGTTCAAGGCGAGTGCGCCCTTGTCCGAGGCAAAATCATAGGCGCGTAGCCAGTTCTGCCGGACGATGACGGGATCGGCGGGGATCGAGCGGATCTCTTCGATGAAGTGTGCGAGCTGAAACGCGATCTGCGGATCGCTGGGCTGCCATCCCGCCTCTGCCGGCGCGACCGCCTGCGCCGCCCCGAGTTTGTCGACCTCGACCACCCAGGGCGTGATGGTCCCGCGCGCTCCTTGCCAGACAAGGCCAAAGCTGAGCCCGCCCGAGAGCATCAGCGCGCCGAAAAAGGCGAGTCGCCAGTTTTTCGCCTGCATCCGCGCGGAACCGATGCGGTCGTCCCACACTTGCGCGGCGCGCTGATAGGGGGTGACGGGTTCGGGTGTCGTGCCATAATGGATGGCGGATCGTTTGAAGAACATAAGGGTTTAGTCCTTGATTGAAAGATCGACAGAAGCGCCCGACCCGCCACCATCGCCTGAGCGGAGCGTATGCGCGGCGATACTGGCGCCATGGCTCAGCGCCTGGCGGTTGCGGAGCGCAGTTGCCCAGGCGGGAGGAGCCGAAGGAGCGGGCGTACTATCCGTGGCAGCGTCGCTGCTGCCGGTCACCCCCAGCACGCCGCGCGCGCCGTGGCGGAACTCGGCTTTCATGGTCTCGGATGCGGCGCGGAGCGGCGAGGTCGCGCTGCTTGCCGCCGCTTCGCCGACCGCAGATAGGCCTGAAGCAACCGCGGCCGCGCCGCGCTTGCCGGCCGATCCC
Source organism: Sphingopyxis sp. H073 (assembly GCF_001468395.1). Lineage (GTDB taxonomy): Bacteria > Pseudomonadota > Alphaproteobacteria > Sphingomonadales > Sphingomonadaceae > Sphingopyxis. Next base: position 14,341 of record NZ_LNSG01000009.1, read on the forward strand.
AAGCCATAGGCCATGGTCGCAGCGCCGGCTGCACGCGCGCTACCTCCCGCCGTTCCGGTGATCGCGCTCGCCGCCGCGCTCGATCCGAGACGCGTCGCGGCGACGCCGGCAGCAAGGCTCCCTCCAGCAAGCAATGCGGTGCCTGCCGCCGAGCCAGCTCCCAATTGCGGTCCGCCCGAGACGATGCCGTTGGCGATACCGGGCGCGAATATGCCGAGGCCCAGCAATGAGAGCGCGGCGAGCACCATCGACATCGCTTCCTCGGCGGTCGGGATGACACCGCTTATGCTGGACGTGAACTGGGTGAAGAGGGTGGTGCCGATGCCGGTGATGACGGCGAGCACCAGGAGCTTGATGCCGGACGAGACGACGTGCCCCAATACCCGCTCGGCCATGAAGGCGGTGCGGCCGAAAAAGGCGAACGGGAGCAGCACGAAGCCCGCCAAAGTGACGAGCTTGAACTCGATCAGCGTGATGAACACCTGCACGGCGAGGATGAAGAAGGCCAATACGACGAAAGCCCAAGCGAGCAGCAGGATCGCGATCGTCACGATATTGGCGAAGAAGGCGGAAAAGCCCAACAGATCGCTGGTTGCAGTGACGAGCGGCTTTGCCGCGGTCAGACCGGTCGCGGCGATGGCGCCCGGCTGCATGAAGGTCGCGAGACTGAGGCTCGATCCGCTCGCCATCAAGCCAAGGCCGGCAAAGCTCTCGAACAATATGGTCGAAAGGCTCGAAAAATTGCCGATCACGAAAGCGAAGAAGCCGATATAGAGGGCCTTCCGCACCAAACGCTGGAGAATATCTTCGTCTCCGCCCCAACTCCAGAACAGCGCCGCCAATGTCACGTCGATGGCGATTAGGGTGGAGGACAAAAACCCGACCTCGCCGCCAAGCAAGCCGAAGCCGCTGTCGATATAGGTCATGAAGACAGTGAGGAAGCTGTCGATGATGCCGGTATTGTTCATGGGGTCGGACCCTCCATTGCGCTGGCATTGTCGTCGCCACTCCCATCCGCGGAATGGGGGGCGGCTACGGCCTCTGAGCGGGGTTCGGACCGAGGCCTATCCTCGCCCAAGAAGCGGCGCCGATGGGCGGCCCAGACAGCCTCGCACGACGCATCAGGCGGGCTCTGCCTCACGCAGCGGGCGAGTTCTTTTGCGAGCGGATCATGGCTGGCCGGAACCTCGGACGGGAGCGGCGGCGGCTCGTGCCGGACCTCGGTGCCCAATGTCACAAAGGCGATGGCGACCATCGTTCCTGCGACAAGAGCGGCAAGGCCAAGCTGTGCGATCGATCTCATGGGTTGCCCAGGAACCGCCGTAGCCGCTCGCGGCCTTCGGCTTCTGCGGTGGCCTGCCGCGCGGCCTCCAGCGCCTGCGCGCGGTCCTGGGCGGCGATGAGCGCGGTCAGATCGGAGAGCTGCTGGGCCTGGAGGGCGAGCAGCTGATTGCCCGCTTGAGCTGCCTGCAGCGCACCCGACGCCGACTGGCTCGCGTTCACTAGATCCTGCATCACCACATGCGCGCCATCAAGGTTGCCGATGACGCCGGCCTGGACCTTTAGGGCATCCTCGAACGCGCCGACGCTGGTGGTCCAGCGCGCCCGTGCATCGTTGATCAGCGCCTGATCGCTGGCGGAGAGTGAGATCGACTTATATTGCGCGGCGAAGCGGGCCTGGATGCTCTGGACATCATAGGCCAGGTTCTGCGCCTGCGCGATCAGCTGCTTGGTCTGCTGGATATGGGCCTGCAAGGGGGCGAGCACGGAGAGCGGCAGATTGGCGAGATTTTTCGCCTCATTCAAAAGCGATTGCGCCTCGTTCTGCAAGGAGCGGATCTGGTTGTTGATCTGCTGGAGCGTGCGCGCGGCGGTCAGCACATTTTGCGCATAGTTGCTCGGATCGAAAACGATGATCGCCTGCGCCGGGGCGACAGGGGCAAGAAGTAAAGCGGGCGTGAGGGCAAGGCTGATAGCTTGGAGAAAGTGATGTTTTTTCATGGATTTGATTCTTTCAGTTGAGAATTTTCAAGAAGATCGGCGGCCCAGTCGAGGCCGCGATGCTTGAGCCAGGCGGCGGCAAAGTGCTCAGCGCCATGGTCGGTCATGATGTCGGCGATGGCGCGCTGGTCGGATTTGGACGAAGCGGCGGTGAAGGCGAGGGCGATCTCGCCGAGGCCAAGCTCAAAGAGGCGATTGCCGTGTGGGGATTGACAATAATAATCGCGCTTCGGCGTGGCATGGGCCACGATCTCGATCTGGCGGGGTGAGAGGCCGAAGCGTTCGTAGATGCGCGCGATCTGCGGTTCGAGCCCGCGCTCATTCGGCAGGAAGATCCGGGTCGGGCAGCTCTCGATGATGGCGGGCGCGATGGCCGAGCTCTCGATATCGGCGAGGCTCTGCGTTGCGAAGACGACGCTCGCATTTTTCTTGCGCAGCGTCTTGAGCCAGCTCTTCAGCTGCGCGGCAAACAGCGGATGGTCGAGCACCAGCCAGCCTTCGTCGATGAGGATGAGGGTGGGCGACCCGTCGAGGCGCACCTCGATGCGGTGGAAAAGATAGGAAAGGACGGCGGCGGCCGATGCCGAACCGATCAACCCTTCGGTTTCGAACGCCTGGAAGCTGCTCGATCCCAGATGCTCGCTTTCCGCGTCGAGCAGCTGACCCCAGGCGCCGCCCACACAATAGGGCGCAAGCGCCTGTTTCAACGCCGAGGATTGCAGCAGTACGGCAAGACCGGTCAGGGTACGCTCCTCTTGCGGGGCAGAGGCAAGCGAACATAAAGCGCTCCAGAGATGCTCCTTTGCCTGCGGATCGAGCGTCACGCCCTCATGGCCAAGGATTGCGCCCAGCCATTCCGCCGCCCAGCTGCGTTCCGCCGGATCGTCGATGCGGGCGAGCGGATGCAAGGCGACGGGCATGGTCGTGCTTGCCGACCCGTGGAGACTGCTCGCGAGGTCCTGCCAGTCGCCGCCACAGGCATGCGTCGCGGCGCGGATCGACCCGCCAAAATCGAACGCGAAGATTTGGGTCTGAGCATAGCGGCGGAACTGCAAGGCGATGAGCGCGAGCAGCACGGATTTGCCGGCGCCCGTGGGTCCGACGACAAGGCTGTGGCCGACGTCGCCGACATGGAGGGAAAAACGGAACGGGGTCGAGTCCTGGCTCTTGCCATAGAGCAAGGGGGGAGCCGCCAGATGCTCGTCCCGTTCCGCCCCTGCCCATAGCCCTGAGAGGGGGAGCATATGGGCAAGGTTAAGCGTGGAAATCGGAGGCTGACGCACATTCGCATAGGCATGGCCGGGTAGACTCCCAAGCCACGCCTCGATCGCGTTCATGCCTTCAGGGACGCAGGTGAAGTCGCGGCCCTGGATGACCTTTTCGACGAGCCGCAGCTTTTCGGTCGCACGGGTGGCGTCCTGGTCCCATATGATAAGCGTGGATGTCACCAGGGCGAGTCCGGCATGATCGGCGCCCAGATCCTGCAGCGCCTCGTCGGCATCCTGCGCCTTATTCGCCGCGTCACTGTCGAGCAGGGCCGAGGCTTCGTTGGTCATCACCTCCTTCAAAATAGCGGCGACGGATTTGCGCTTGGCGAACCATTGGCGGCGGATTTTGGCGAGGAGTTTCGTCGCATCGACCTTGTCGAGCATGATCGCGCGGGTCGACCAGCGATAGGGGAAGGCAAGCGCGTTCAGATCATCGAGGATGCCGGGGAAGGTGACGCTCGGGAGACCGATGACGCTAAGGGTACGCAGGTGATGGTGCCCGAGCTTCGGCTCCAGGCCGCCGGTCAAGGGTTCGTCGGCGAGCAGGGCGTCCAAATGCATCGGCACTTCCGGCACGCGCACGCGCTGCGTCCTTGTCGAGATGCAGCTGTGGAGGAAACTCAGGGTTTCGCGGTCATCGAGCCAGCGGGCTTCGGGCATCATGGCGGCGAGCAAATGCAGCAGCCGCTCGGTCCGGTCGATAAAATGCCCGACATGGTCTGCGCCATCCACGCCGCTGCGGCTGCTTCCCTCGTAGAGCCAGCGCTCGGCACGGGCCGCTTCCTCGCGCGGCGGCAGCCATAGCAGGGTCAGATGATAGCGGCTCTCATAATGGGCGCCTTCCTCGGCGAACTGCGCAGCGCGCTCCTGGTCGATCAGCGCCGAGGCCGGATCGGGAAAAGCGCTCGCCGGATAATCCAGCGCCGGCACGCGCTGCGCGTCGGTAAAGATCGCCCAGCCGGAGCCCAGACGCCGCAGCGCCGCATTGAAGCGCGCGCTCGTCGTAACGAGCTCGGCGGCGCCCGCGCTTTCAAGATCGGGACCGCGAAAGCGCGCCGTGCGCTGCAGGCTGCCATCCTTGTTGAGGATGATGCCGGGCGCGATCAGAGCCGCCCAGGGCAGGAAATCGGCGAGCAGCTGCGGTTTTTTGCGATATTCGCGCAGGTTGAGCATGGGGCGGACCTTCAGACGCGAAAATAGGTGGGAAATCTAAGGTGGCGGCGCGCGACCTCGACAAAGTCAGTGTCGCGCCGCGTTGCCCACACGCTTGAGATATGCCCGATCGCGAAGAAGATGAGCCCCGCGATCCAGAGCCTCAAACCAAGGCCAATCGCGCCAGCGAGCGTGCCATTGACAATCGCCAGCGCGCGCGGCGCGCCCGCGAGCAGGATCGGTTCGCTTAAGGCCCGGTGCACCGGCGCGAAATAGCCGGGGCAGGGCTCGATGCTCTTGTGTTCGAGCATCAGATCAGTGCTCCGCCGCCGAAGCTGAAGAAGGAGAGGAAGAAGGAGCTGGCGGCAAAGGCGATCGATAGACCGAAGACGATCTGCACCAGCCTACGAAAGCCGCCTGAGGTGTCGCCGAACGCAAGCGTCAGACCGGTCGTAATGATGATGATCACCGCGATGATCTTGGCGACCGGGCCTTCGATCGAGGCGAGGATCGCCTGCAACGGGGCCTCCCACGGCATCGACGAACCTGCCGCATAAGCGGGCGCGGTGGTGGCGAAAGCGAACAGGCTGGCGCCGAGCCAGGCGGCAGTGTGACGGACGCGCTGTGCGATAGAGTGGGTCATGCTATGTCTCCATGTGAGGATAGGGTAAGGGAGGTGAGGCGATAGTCGCCGCCGGTATCGAGACCCTCGACACGGGCGAGTTCGGTCAGGCGGCGTCCGCTTGGGGTCCGGACGAGAATGGCGATGATATCGATGGTGTCGGCTAAAGCTAAGCGCGGCACGGTGACGACCGCTTCCTGAATGAGCTGTTCCAACCGCCGCAGCGCGCCCAGTGCTGTCCCGGCGTGGATGGTGCCGATGCCGCCTGGATGCCCTGTGCCCCATGCCTTTATGAGATCGAGCGCTTCGGCGCCGCGCACCTCACCGATCGGAATGCGATCGGGACGCAGCCGGAGCGACGAGCGCACCAGCTCGGCAAGCGACGTTACGCCGTCTTTGGTGCGCAGTGCGACGCAGTTGGGGGCGGCGCATTGCAGTTCGCGGATGTCTTCGATCAAGACCACGCGGTCGCTGGTCTTTGCGACCTCGGCGAGCAGGGCATTGGCGAGTGTCGTCTTGCCGCTGCCGGTGCCGCCAGCGACAAGGATATTCTGGCGGGAAAGAACGGCCTCGCGCAAGCTATCGGCTTGCGCCGCGCTCATGATGCCGGAGCGCACATAGTCCTCGAGCGTGAAGACGCTGGATGCGGGCTTGCGGATCGCGAAGGTTGGAGCCAGGACAATCGGCGGTAGCAGGCCTTCGAAGCGTTCGCCGGTCTCGGGCAGTTCCGCCGATACGCGCGGCGCCCTGTCATGGACCTCGCACCCGACATGATGGGCAACCAGGCGGACGATCCGCTCGCCTGCGTCGGGGGAAAGGCGATGCCCGGTATCGGCCATGCCCGATCCCAACCGGTCGACCCAGAGCCGACCATCGGGATTGAGCATCACTTCGATGATGTCCGCTTGCCCGAGCCAGGTCTGGATCTCAGGTCCCAGTGCAGTGCGCAGCATGCGGTTGCCGCGGGTCGATGCCTGGGATCGGAGTGGATGAACGGTCATGACGGCCCCTCAAACTGGGGCGGATCGCATGCCCCGATGGTGATGGGGATCATCAAGAGACGCAGAAAAGCTGTTCAATCAACAGCAAAAATGGAGCGTCGTGGTCCAGCGTAGAAAGACAGGGCACAGCGTAGGGCGGTCATTCTTCCGCTGCCGATATATCCTCGCGCAGTTCCTGCCGCACCCTCGGACCCTTGGCGAGTCGGCGGCCCAGGGCGTCGATGAAGGCGTCATAGCGATCATTGCCGAGACGCCTGAGCAAGGCCCGTTCGCTTTCGGGCGGGGGCGGCGCGTTCGAGAGCCAGAAGCGTACGAACATTGCGATCATCTCGACCGCGATGCCGGCATCGCGCTCATTGCGGGTCAATCGCCGGTCGATGCGGTCGAGGCGCCGCGCGATCGCGGCTTCACGCTGTTCGTCGGCGTCGGGTGAGAGGAAGCTCGCGATCGCGGCTTCGGCGATCAAAGAGCGCGATTGATCCCGCCGGTCGGCATAGGCGGCCAATGCCGCCATGATGCCGGGGTCGAGATAGACCGAGAGCCGGGCTTTGCTGCTCATAGCTCGATCCCGTCCTCGCGGTCCATCGCCGCGCGCCGCGCCGCATCCGCCTGTTCGCGCGCGATCAGCCGGTCGCGCTGGAAGGCCTTGCGCCGTTCCTCCTCTTCCGCATCCTGATCGAATTCGTTGGCGGGTCCCTGTGTCGGCGGCGTGATCGCGATATGGAGGCTGTGTTCGGGCACCAGATGCCGGTCGTCCTCCTCTTCTTCCGGTTCGCCTTCGCTCTGGTTTCCGTCGCCCTGAGTTTGCGGCCTTTCCATCCTTGCAGCAGCTTTTGGAGGTGGCGGAAGATCGGGTTCTGCTATTGGGTCGAGTGCGCTCCAGTCGTCGGGCCGGGTCGTTCTTGCAGAACGCGCGGGATCGGGTGGCGGCACTATTCGTGCGGCAAGGCGCGCATCCTCATAATAGCGCGCCTTATGGGCGCGTATCGGATTAAGACCGGAGACCATCACGATTTCTTCATGATCGGGGAGATGCATGATCTCGCCCGGGGTGAGGAGGGCGCGCGCCGTTTCCGAGCGCGACACCATCAGATGGCCAAGCCAGGGAGAGAGGCGATGACCGGCATAGTTTTTCATCGCGCGCAGCTGCGTCGTCGTGCCGAGCGCATCCGATACGCGTTTTGCGGTGCGCTCATCGTTGGTGGCAAAGGCGACCCGCACATGGCAATTGTCGAGGATCGCATTATTCTGCCCATAGGCCTTCTCGATCTGGTTGAGGCTCTGGGCAATGAGGAAGCACTTGATCCCATAGCCCGCCATGAAGGCGAGCGAACTTTCGAAGAAATCGAGCCTTCCTAAGGCCGGGAACTCGTCGAGCATGAGGAGCAGCCTGTGCCGCCCCGGCACGGAACCCAGATCCTCGGTCAGCCGCCTGCCGATCTGATTGAGGATGAGCCGGATGAGCGGCCGCGTCCGCGAAATGTCCGAGGGCGGAATGACGAGATAGAGGGTCGCGGGCCGCGCACCCTCGACAAGATCGGCGATGCGCCAGCTGCAGCTGCGGGTGATTTCGGCAATCACCGGGTCATGATAGAGCGAGAGGAACGATATTGCGGTCGAGACTATGCTCGAACGCTCATTGGCGGATTTGTTCAAAAGATCCTGCGCGGTCGCTGTCACCACGGGATGAGGCCCCGCTTCTCCCAGATGCGGGGTCAGTTTCATGATGGCGAGGGTCGTCTCGATCGGACGGCGCGGATCGGAGAGAAAGGCGGCGACGCCGGCAAGACTCTTGTCAGGAAGTGCATAGAGCACATGCAATATCGTGCCCACGAGCAGCGCATGGGCGGTCTTTTCCCAGTGATTGCGCTTGTCGAGCGAACCTTCCGGGTCGACCAATATGTCGGCGACATTCTGGGTGTCACGCACCTCCCATATGCCCCTGCGGATTTCGAGCAGGGGATTATAGCTGTCGGACAAGGCGTTGGTCGGATCGAACAGCAATACTTTACCGTGCAATGCCCGAAATCCCGCCGTCTTCTGCCAGTTCTCACCCTTGATATCGTGAACGATCGCTGACCCGCGCCAGGTGAGCAGCGAGGGCAGCACCAGACCCACGCCTTTCCCCGATCGTGTCGGCGCATAGCAGAGAATATGCTCGGGTCCCGCATGGCGCAGATAGCGGTTTTCGAACTCGCCCAGCACCACGCCCTCGTCGCAAAACAGCTTCGCCTTGCGGATTTCGCTGGGAGTGGCCCAGCGTGCGGTGCCATAGGTCTCGGCGCTTTTTCGCTCCCGCGCGCGATAGACGGACATGGCGATTGCCACTATGATCCCGGCAAAGCCTCCGGAGACCGCGATGAGCGCGCCCTTCTCGAAAATGTGCGGTGCATAGGCATCATAGCTGAACCACCACCAGAAGAAGGCATAAGGCGGATAGACGGGCCAGCTCTCTGCCACGAACCAGGGCTGCCCCAGCTCGCTCTGATAGGCGAGTGCATGCGCGGTCCATTGCGTCGCCGACCAGATGCCGGCGAGCACCAGCGCGAACACCGCAATCACCTGACCCCATAATATCTTCGTTCCGGGCATGACAGTCTCCTTCGTTTCCATAGGAAACGGGGGCCATCAGCCACGACATTCAAGGGACATCGCGCGCAGGGCGAAGGCTGGCGCAGAAATACAGGGGCTGGCGTAGAGGGAGGGGCGACAAATCAATTTGACGTCATGCCTCGCGGGATATACATATGGCATATCCAATTGAGGTGCAGCCCATGAACAAGCCCGCGCATACATCGCTGTTTCGGTCGAACCGCTCGCAGGCCGTACGGCTGCCCAAGGATGTCGCATTTCCCGAAGGGGTGAAGGAGGTATGCGTGGTCCGCGAGGGCAAGCGCCGCATCATCCTGCCCGCTGAAGCGATCTGGGACGATTTTTTCGAGGCGCCGGGTATCGCGTTGCCGGAGCGGGATCAGCCACAAGCTCAGGTGCGTGACAGCTTCTGATGCTGCGCTATTTGCTCGACACCAATTTGTGCATCTGCGTGCTGCGTGATCGACCGCCAGGATTACGCGCGTTGTTCAATGAACGCGCGGAGAGCTTGTGCATCTCCACCATCGTTCTCACGGAACTCCTGCATGGCGCCGCCAAGTCCGCGCGGCCTGAACATCATCGTCAGGAGGTGGAACGTTTTGCGGCGCGGCTCGAAGTGCTGGCGTTCGATCCCGAAGCCGCCGATCATGCCGCTGATATTCGCGCAACGCTCGAACGGGCTGGACAGGTGATCGGAGGCTATGACCTGCTGATTGCAGGCCATGCCCGCAGCCGCGGCCTCATCGTCGTCACGGGTAATTTGCGCGAGTTCGAGCGGGTCGAGGGTCTGCGCTGCGAGGATTGGGAAGCCGAGAGGGGATAGAGATTGAAACGATTCGAATAATCTCTTTCTACAAATGGAATAATGCTAACTGCTACTCGTAAGCAGGCCATGTGACTGTCCACTTTGGTTTAGATGCTCTCATTGCGGACGTTGGTTCGGTCGGATGTTCAACGAGAGAATTGCCGACGGAGAATTGAGAAAATCATTAGAATGAACCTCTTATTATTGTGATAAATATCTATAAAATAAATATTCATATATGATGGCTGTAACATCAAGAGATATTATTATATTACGTTATAATATAGAAGGAGATTTATTTATTCTTATAGTTCTAACCTTATATTTCTAGGGAGAATATTGGATCGCCTTGATCGATTTTCGTAGTTAATTTTTGATCATGACGTTAGACTTGCGGCGATATGCTATCAATCTGTTGATTTGCCGAAAGGGATCCAGACATGGCCGCGGGAAGTATTCCCGGAAGCGTACTTGCAACTAGCAGACAGGTGGGCGCAAGTCCTTGTACCCTGGCGAGCATCAACTCTATAGCATTTGTGATTTACAATGTAGAGCTAGGTATTGTCCCGATCATGTGGGCAAGTGTGCCCGCACCATAGGCCAGTATACCAGATTGATGGGGCGCCATTGTGAAAGAACTCAATGCGTAAAGTTAGGCTTTTCTGTACCTAAAGGTCCAAAACGAGAAACCGCGTCTCGCGATTGATCAGATAGTGTCGTTTGAAGCAGGCAACAAAAGTCTGCTTTTAGCGGATATGGTCCGGTGTGCCGGAATTACACTGCAGACTTTTTACTGATGGAGGTTACAATATTTGGGACGGGATTCCGACTGGGCCGCGCAGATTTAGGCAGGTTGATAGGGGGATCTGAGCCTTCAAAGGCCGGTTGAGAGTTCGGTCTGGACAAGGCAGCGATGCAGGATATATGGATAAATCCCTGCTAGCGCTCTGAGTGAGATAGTACCCTAAATCTTGTCTCGCATGGCTATAGAGAACGCAAAGCGTCCGGGGCATAGCTTTTCAGGAGCGGGTGTGCGGTGAGTAATGAAGCCGATCCTTCAAAATATCCCCTTTTTGTGCGTGTCTTTCACTGGGCCAATCTCGTTCTGTTTGTAATTTTGATGATGAGCGGTTTTCAGATATTTAATGTTCATCCCCGTCTGTATTTTGGCAACACCGGTAATCATCTCGAGCCTGCGGTATTTGAAGTTTCCGGCAATGACGATCCGCACCAGCCGCGCACGTGGATCGCGATTGGCGATCATCGCATCGACACTTTCGGCTTGATCGGGCGTCCGATGGACAATGTATTTTTCGGTCGCATGCATATCGTCTATCCAGGTTGGATGACGCTCGCCGATCCAGGCGACATGGGACATGCCCGCGGTTACCATTTTCTGGTGATCGTACCATTTATTATAAATTATCTGATTTATTTGTTGTTGGGAGTGGTTTCCGGCCATTTTCGGCGCAATGTCTTTCCGATCACCAAGGGCCGCTTCTGGGCCGACGTTTTGCACGAGACTGTTCGGCACGCCCGTCTGGGCAATTGGCGCGAGGGCGTGGTTCCATACAACAACATCTTGCAGAAGCTGGCCTATGGCTTGGTCGTTTTCGTGGCATTTCCGTTGATGATTTTGACAGGTCTCACAATGTCGCCAGCCTTTCTGGCGAAATGGCCTTGGTTACTCCATCTGTTTAACGGTCGTCAGACTGCACGGACAATACATTTCATCGTAGCCAACGCGCTATTATTATTCGTTGTTATTCACCTTTCGCAATTGTTGATTGCCGGACCGCTGGCGCTGACCCGTGCGATGATTACTGGCGTGCGTTGGCCTATCCGCCGGGGGCGAACATGACCGCGCATTTTTCTCGCCGCCGTTTTCTGGGACAAGGTCTTGCTATTGGCGCGGGAGGAATTGTGGCCGCGACTGCGCTTGACAGGATCTGGTCGGAGTCCGATCCGGAACTACTGCAGAAAATCCTCGATGCTGGGGAAGATCTCAATATCGGGATTGAGCGGCTGCTGCTACCCAAGCTCCCACGGGCGCCGGAATTTCCTGAAAGTGCAATATCGAGGCACTTTCCCTCACTGGGCGGCTATGGCGCCACTTACGTTGATAAGGATCTCGGCTTCGAACATATGGCCGCCAACGGTTTTCGAGATTGGAGTCTCGAAATCAATGGACTTGTTAACCGTCCAGCACGTTTTACTCTCGATGAGATATTCCGGATGCCGGCGATTTCCACCATCACGCTTCATGCCTGTGAGGAGGGATGGAGCGCAATCGGCAAGTGGACTGGCGTGCCGTTGTCTTGGTTGATGTTGAAGGTTGGTGTGCAGGCGCGTGCGCGCTTTGCTATCTTCCACGCAATGGACAGGATCGCTGGGAAATTTATGTTTGGTAGCCTCGACATTGCACGCTGCCTGCATCCGCAGACCTTGCTTGCATATCGGATTAATGATCAACTCCTACCGGTAGGTCATGGAGCACCATTACGATTGCGCAGCGCGCTGGACATCGGATACAAGCAGGTGAAGCACCTGAGCAGAATTTCCTTTGTGTCCTCACTTGAGGAAGTTGATGGCGGTAGAGGCGGACTTTTCGAAATCTACGGCTATCAGAACTACGGCGGATTTTAGGGATTTATTTCGCTTTGTTGACGCTCGCCTCTTTAATAAAGTCCCAAACTGTCGTTTGTTTTCCGCAAGGTCAGCAGCCCGTTTACCTTCTCGCAGTAGTACTTCCCTTTTTGTCCTGCTGATGATCGATTCCGGTATGATTGTAATAATGTAGCAAGTTTGAGATGACAGCGCGCGTCGACAGTCGTTTGATACGCCGCCGGTCTCGACGCAATCAAAGCGGAGCACATCCCCGTACTCAGAAAGGTATTTCGGAGCCCGGACTTCGCGATTTGCGCTTGACGCTAAAACTCGGACTAAATATATCCGCGTTATGGCGCACCTTACAGCTAGTGTCGAATACGGTATCCACTGCTTGCTCTGGCTGGTAGCCAAGGATGGCAAGCCCATTAGTTGTAGCGATCTAGCCGAACTCCAAGGGGTTTCGCCAAGTTTCCTCGCAAAAATTTTCCCGAAACTTGAAAAGGCCGGGATTGTTCGGGCCAGCGAAGGCGTGCGTGGTGGCTATCTGCTTGCACAGCCGGCCGACGAAATAAGCTTTCTCAACATTGTCGACGCGATTGAAGGCAAGAAGCCCCTTTTCGATTGTCAGGAAATTCGCGGCCGTTGTGCATTATTCGGTGGGCAATCGCCTGTTTGGGTATCCGCCGGAACCTGCGCGATCCATGCGGTCATGCTCCAGGCAGAACAAGCAATGCGCGAACGGCTCGCATCGCAATCGCTCGGCAGCGTACATCGACGTTTCATTCGCAAGGCGCCGGAGGACTTTGTCAGTGAAGTTGCTGGCTGGATCGAAGGTCGCCTCAAGGGGCGGGACAGCAAAGCCCGCAAGCTAACCCGCGACGCGCCGTCGTGAACGGTGTTTGTTCGTCGCGCTTACCGCAGCATGGATATTTGATTAGATCGCTACTGGGCTAACGCTCGCCTCCTCCAGAGAAGGTCTTAAGCCACACGTCCAATTACAAAAGCGGATGCCTTGCACCCGCTGGGTTGCATGGAAGGAGTATATTTGTGACCAAAAGGATCGTTATCGCCGGCTCTGGTTTCGCTGGACTTTGGGCATCGCTGTCGGCGTCGCGCGCCATTGCCCTTGCAAATAGGCAAGATGACGTCGAGGTGATGGTCGTATCACCGACTCCTGCGCTTGTGATCCGCCCGCGTCTCTATGAGGCAGCACTCGACGGCGTAAATCCAAGCGTTAGCAAATTGCTTGCGGTGATCGGTGTTCGACATTTGCCCGGTGTTGTCGAAACGATTGACGATGCCAAGCGGACTATCACAGTTGTGACCTCCAATGGAGGATTCCAGAAGATCGCCTATGAACGTTTTGTCTGTGCGACGGGTAGCCAGCTTTATCGACCCGCCATTCCTGGCCTTTCCGACTACGCCTTCGACACCGATCAACTTGAGAGCGCCGCAGCACTTGAGGTCCACTTGCGCTCGCTCGCTAGTCGCACCAGTAGCGCTGCCCGTAACACGGTAGTTATCGCAGGCGGCGGATCAACGGGTCTGGAAACCGCAACTGAGATGCCTATTCGCTTGCGGGCTATATTGGGTCGGGACGCCGCCTTTCGAGTTGTCTTGATCGACACAGCGGAACGGCCGGGTGGCTCTCTTGGGAATGAACTAACACCATATTTCGCCGAAGCTCTGGCCTTCGCTGGTGTCGAAGTGCGTAACGGTTTGCGTGTAGATACCATTGCCGAACATGCGGTCACTTTGTCGTCGGGCGAGAGGATCGAGACCGATACGCTCATCTGGGCGGGAGGAATGCGTGCCAATCCACTGGCGGCACAAATCCCGGGTGAGCATGATGAGTTGGGTCGGGTCATCGGTGACGCCTACCTCCGCGCGCCTTCAGCGAATGGCATTTTCGTCACAGGCGATACCGTGCGCGCGGCAACGGACGATCTCGGCAACGTTGCCGCAATGTCTTGCCAGCATGCGCTTAGCCTTGGGCGCGTGGCTGGGCACAATGCGGCTGCCGAAATTGTGGGACTTCCTCTACACCCATACAGCCAGAAGAAGTATGTGACGTGCATTGATCTGGGAGAATGGGGCGCTCTATACACCGAGGGCTGGGATCGCCAAGTCCGCCTCACCCGAGATGAAGCCAAGGCGCTAAAGCGGGATATCAACCGCGTCTGGATATATCCACCTGAGGCGGACCATGACACCGCCATTTCGATTGCCAATCCCGACTACATCATTGTGCCTTAGACGATGGGGAAACTTTCCCGAATATTTAGGAATATGCCAGTCGAATGGAATTGTTCGCGTTGGACCTGAATGTAAATTCGGTCTTGAAATTATCATTTTCTACCTCGAACGTCAGCGCTGTTCACGATCTCACGTTATCATCACAGCCCCATACCCCGGCCTCTGCCCAATGACCAGTCGACATGCCCGTCGCCGCGCATGACGCCGGAGATATGCCGCCCGATATTGCCATCAAGCGAGGGCGACCAGGGGACAAGCTGAAACCCCAACCCATCGTCTATCATCGCGAACCGCTCGGAGGAGAGGGTGATGCGCTGTCGGACGGTGCCAGCCACATAGTCACCGGATCGGGAAGGCTTGTGCGCAAGACCAAGCTCTGCCGCCAGCTTCTCTGCATGGGCGGTGACCTCGCGCTGCTGCAAGCCTTGCAACAGATTGCGCACAAAGACTATGCGCTGCCCCTGACGGCGGGCAAATCCGGCTTCGACCAGATGTCCGGCACGTGCCTCCATTGCTTGGGTGACCTCGGCCCCAAAGCCGATACCAGCGCGTTCCAATGCCTGCTGCGATACAAGCTGACGGTCGAGCCATGTGGCGCCGGGTGCCCCAATTTGCTGCGCCAGATTCATATCGGATCGCACCGCTAGGACGATGCGCGCACGGCCACGCCGATCCTCAAAATGGCGCAGCTCGACGATCGCTCCGCTGGGCGCGTCACCTGTCGCTTCGATGTTGGGGAATACGATATGATGGGTGCGCCCATCCATGCCGTCAATGATGGTATATGCGCTCCCCTTGAGCTCATCATGCAAACCGCGCTCGACCAGTCGTCCAATGATCGGTTTTCCCGGCTGGGCGTCGAGAACAAAGCGTTCGGTCGCGCGCTCGATGTGCCGTTCTTTAATCGCGCGATGCATGCGTTTGATGATGTCATTTCTTATCCCAAGATCGCGCAAAGTTGCTTCAGCATTCTCGTGGAGCGACCAGCACCCTGAGCCAAGCTGATCGGCAAGACCGAAACCTTCGAGTTTGCGCAGCCGCCCAATCTTTAACGCATGGATATCGAGGGGCTGCCCATCCGCCGCTGGAACCATATCGATGAACCCATCGCGTCTCATCGATCGGGCAAGGTCACGATCAAGATCGGTCCATCGTTCCGCTTCGACCTGCCGTTCCAATGCATGACGGATTTCCAGATCGGTGCGAAGACCCAGTTCCTGGGTAATCAGATTCAGGGCACGGGCGCGCATGCCGTTGCTGATATAGTCGCGGGCGATAACCAGATCGCGGCCATCTTCGGCAACGCCGCGCACGACAATATGGATGTGCGGATGCTGGGTATCCCAATGATCAGTGGCGGCCCAGTCGAGCGAGGTGCCGAGGTCCTTTTCCATCTGCCCCATCAGATTGCGGGTAAAACTTTTGAGGTCGGCCATCTCGACCGCGTCTTCAGGCGAGACAATGAACCGAAAATGGTGACGGTCATGCTCGCAGCGCGCCGCAAATTGGTTACGATCGACGTCGTCACCGCTCGGCCCAAACAACTCGCCGTGATCCTGATCGCGGCTGACCCCGTCGCGCTGGATGTAGGAGAGATGGGCAGCCAATGAACTGCGCCCATGATGGCGCACGACACGGGCCTTGACGACGGCTATGCGTGACCTGTTTGTCAGGCGATGGAGTGCACGGACACTGGCAACCCGGCCGCGCCCGAAGGTCGATCGTTTGGGGCTGGTGATCTTACCGACACGCGATATGCGCCCGCCTGCGCGTTGGGCCGCTTTGAGCACCTGGTTGATCGCCGGTTGATTGCGTTCGCCGCCAGAGGAACGGATGCGCCCAGGTTTCAGCCGAAAATCATCGTCCATCATGACAATTTCACCTACACATCGCGGCAATGGCGCATAGTTCCGTGAGATTTACTGGCCATCCACATCGCGCCCAAAATGCGCACCTTAAAATTCCCACGCAAAAAGCCTTGGGAAACAAGGCTCCGACCGGGCCAGGAGTGCATCGCACCTCGCAGCCTTTTATCTCGCCCTCCCAAATCCCACCCTAATTTCAAAACTTGCAAACCTCTCCACGGTCGCAAAATTTGCGCTGGCGTCTGATACCATGCGCCAGAGCCGCTCATGGGCGTTGGGAGCCGGAAAGCGGGACGAACAGGCCGGTTGAGGGGGCGTTCAAGAGCGTTCTCGTGGGCGGCGAGGGGGCAGCGGAAGTGGCGCCGATCTGCGGTTGGACTGCAACGTCTATTTTGCCTTCGGTGCTTGAATCCTGCGTTTCAAACTGCCGGGCAAACAGCGCGGCGCGTGTCCAGCGGGTGCGCGTGGCTGGTAACGGCGATGCGCTTGGCACGGCAGCGCTGCCGCCAATCATCGGCATCAGCTTTGCAATGTAAGCGATGGTTTCTGACGGCAAAGGACGACCGCGCAGGAGATAGTCTTCATAGCGTCCCGGCCCTGCATTATAGGCAGCGAGCATGCCGGTTTGCCCGTAGCGATCATGCATTTCGCGAAGATAGGCGGCACCCGCCATGATATTGTCTTTCACGTCATATGGATCGGTCCCGAGGTCATAGCGGTCGCGTATTAAGCCCCAAGTCGCTGGCATAAGTTGCATCAGTCCTATGGCGCCAGCCGACGATGTGGCGCGTATGCGGCCTGCGCTTTCGACGCGCATCACCGCCCAAATCCAGTGTTCTGGAATGCCGAACCGTTGCGCGGCGCGTGTGACATGGATATCGACCGATAGACCGGATTGCGTTGCGGCTGGAGATATTTGAGCCAACGCCGGAGGCGGCCCCAATAGTGTCAGTGCCGCGATTCCCCATGGCCATCGAAGGGCAGGGCGATACCTCGTTTTGACGGTCATGGCTTTGCGTCCGATACCAACGCGCGCACGAACAGTGGCCGCGCTTCGCCGATCATCCGGGCGACAGGCAAAGGGCCAAAATAGCGGCTATCGAGGCTGTCGGGGATGGACGCATTGAGCAGAAAGAGTTCGCCCGGATGGAGCCGCCTGCATCCGCTCCATTGGGGCATGGATCGGTCGTGACTGTCATGCAATTTGGCTATTGCAACGAACTTGCCATCGATCATGACACGGACGCCATGGCGGCAAACTTTCTGTCCCGCTTTGGCAGCGACATGCTTGAGCAGGGGAATGCCCAGCGGCACATAATGGCGCGTCGCTATCCAGCGTGCGAGCGTTTCGGGCGGCAGGATCGCCACCAGTTCTCCGACAGCCGGATCGTGGGCGGGATGGATCGCATAAAGTCCAACGGGCGCACTGGCGCTGGCATTCCACAGCAAGCGCGGTGCTGGATTTATGAGCGTGATGATGACGATGATGAGCACAGCAAAATAGCTCGTCAGCACATACGCAAGGCGGCTCATAGTCCTGCCTTCCGCCGCTTTTCCCAGGCGATATGGCGGTCCATCGTATAGATGCGCGGCTGCAGTCCCGCTGTTATGCGCTGGTGGACATGCCGCCAGTGATCGGGCGATGCGTCGCATGGATCGATGCCGGCGGCCTCGACCACATCGATCGCACGCAGCACCTGTCCGACCTTCGGCCAGCCCGACAGCTCAAGCAGGCTTTCACCGCCCGGATCAACGTCGGGGCAGGTTGTGAAGGGTTCGCTCGGGTTTACGGCGCGCAGGATATCGATCGCCGAAAAGATCGTGCCATAGTCGTTAGCATCCCAGCGAATGAGCGCAAAAACACTGTTCGGACGGAGATATTTGATGCTTTGCGACCGACTGATGATCTGCTCATTGACGACGCGGCCAAAGCGCAGCCAGTGCTCGCGCTTCTTCTCCACCCAGGTGACATGCACGCGCGTCAGAGCGTGCTGATGTCTGGTGGATGGGGTACCGGACGCCCGCATCATGGGACGACCGTCCGAAGAAGGCAGTGGCCTTGTCCGAAATTTCCGCATTGAGCAAAGCGAACGACAGTGTCGCGATGCTGGCCCCATGCGCCCGCTGCCGCGCCAAGCGTTAGCAAGAATCCGAAGGATTCTGTGTTAGCATTGTTAAGCGCTCTGGAACTCCAGCATTTATGCGGGTTTGAGGGCGATTTCGGTTCCTGATAGGACGAGCCTTGGGTTCCCGATAGGACGACTCCGCCGGTTCCTGATAGGACGAGCGTCATGACCGGTTATCCACAGCTTTTGCACGAGTGCGGGTGCCTATCCGCTGCAGCGCCAGATCGTAGAGATCCGGATTGGTTGCGACAAAGTTCAGCCGCTCATGACCGAAGCTGCGCTCGATGGCGAGGCGATATCCGGGAAGTGACTGGCGCGTGGCGATCGCGCGCAGCTCATAGGCGAAGCGTTTGAGCGGTGAGAGCGCGCCGGACTTGAGATGGAGATGCGCAACATCGAAGCTCCAACCACCGCTTTGCCTGCCGCCATGTTTGCGCACAATGCGGTAGAGCCAGCGCTCTAGCCCGCCGGTCAGCGCAAAATAAGCGCGGTCGATGGTGAGCACCAATGCCTGATCGATGACTGCGGCATAGAACCAGTCGGGCAGGATGAGTTCGATCCCCAACGGGCGGCCATCACTGTCGAGCCGCTCCTGCCATTCGTTGATCCAGGAAAAGCGATGACGGCGCCGCTGATGCTCCTGCCGCAGCGACGTAGCCACACTGGTCGATTGCAGCCGGTCCAATGCAGCTTTCAGCCGATCATAATTGTCACGACTGGTGCCGCGCCCGATGAACGTCAATATCTCGTGCGGGGTAGTGGCAATCAACCGCGAGGTCGCGCGGCCTTTGTCTCGCGCTTCGACGATCTGGCTTGCTGCCCAGATCAGGATGTCAGCATCCCATATGCTCGCCATGCCATGTTCGGGCGTGGCTTCGACCTGGATTGTGACATTCCCCATGCGGAAATCGATCGGCCGGATGCGCTTGGTCTTGGCGAGACTGAAGAAGGGCCAGGCCATCAGATCCTGCGCGTCACGCGGTGCGATATCGCCGGGGACAGAGCGGAACAGTTCCAGCTGCGTTCGGCTTGGTGGTGAAGAAAGATGCGCTTGCATGATGGTCACCGCCGCACCGGTGCTGGCGCGAGGCGCTTTGCCGGGTGCACGGTCCCGCTGCCGGGATCGGAGGTCGAACGGCGTGTTCCCAATGCTGCCCAGGCTTCGAGGTCGTCGATGGCATAGACAATCCGCCCGCCGAGTTTGCGGAACACGGGACCGGTGCCATAGCAACGATGCTTTTCGAGCGTGCGCGCCGAAAGGCCGAGATGGACGGCGGCATCGGGGGTTTTGAGGTACCGCGCCGTAGCTGCGGGGGTGAAATGATCCAATGGGTGTCTCCTGATAGGCGCTGCAAAGGGCAGCGAACAGGAGGGCAGGATCGGGGACAAGCGTGGTTGAAAGAATGGACGGTGTCAGGGGAGGACGATAGCGTCCCGATCCTGTGGCTCAGTCAGCGGGAATCACTCACCTCGCAACAGGCTCAAATAGCCGCCATAGATGAGCTTGCGCGCGTCGCTGAGCCAGCGCCCGATCTGGCGGCGCTGACGCGAGTCCGACCATAAGGCCGCGCCATAGGAGGCGACCCTGGCATCGATCAGCACAGCTGCCAGTTCGCGCGCACTCGCGCCGCTTGCACGCCCGTCCCAGGCGCGCAGCATGACGAGCAGGCGTTGCTGCTTAAGATGGGTGAGCAACAGCGGGGGCGGTCCGCAGGCGAGACCCGATATATGCCGCCGCAAGCGCTCCGTGGCAGCCAGGCGGACATGCAGATCGCGGTCGAGCGGGAGCTGGAGTCCGAGCGGCCCATCGTTGCCGCATGAAAGTGTGACCCGGATATCGCCCGCTGCATTGGCCAGTATCAGGTGTTGGATGTCACCGCATTGCAGACAATGATGCGGGAGACCGAGATTAGCTGGCGTGATGCTGTCATGTGGAGAGGGCGATGCGGGGGTATCGGTCAACTCCAGCGTCACCGGTGACAGTGCGGGCTGAACGTGGATGCGGCTCATATCGTGGGGGGCATTTGGGTCGACCGGGTAGGACAGTCCCCATGAGGCGATCAGCCAGGTGGTGACGTCGTCAGCGGTTGTGATCCCCGATTCGACATCGCCGAGCGCAGCGGCATATTCCGCCTGAAAATTCTCATTGCGTGCGAGATAGCGCATAGCAATTTCATGGCGCTGTAAAGCATGTGCGGGCGCGTCGACAGGCTCGCGCCAGTTTCTGGTCACGGACATAACAGTCTCGCTGATTATCGAGATTATAGCCTGCAGTATCCAGGGCAGGCGCGGAAGCACCGCCGTATTTGCGCGTGCTGTTGTGGGTACGTGAAAAGTAACTTTCCCTATTAACCGTTCCCGTTTTTCCTTCTCAAAAGTCGATCCGATACGGAGAGCTACGGAAACTGTTCAGAGCAGCTTGCGATAGCCAATTTGCGTCATCCAGCGCGCGCGGGCGAGATGACTGTCATGCATGTGCTTTGCGCGCGCGGTCTCCACTTCGGGATCGATCTCGAAGATCAATCTAACCACCTCTTTCCAATCGGCTTTTTCCGCATCGGCGTCGAGCAGGCGCCAATAGGCATCGTGATGGGCTTCGTCATAGGCGGTGATCGCATCGCCATCCGGCGGTGCGTCGAGGAATTGCGATTTGGCCATTATACTTGTCTGTCTTTCTGGCTTGCGACCGCGCTATCCTAGCATGATTCGTCACCAAAATGGAGCGATTGCAGCGCATTCTCGTTATCCGCTCATAGCTATAGCGAGGTCATACATTTGGGATAAGCTGTTTCTCGGCTATGTCGTTTCGCATCATGTGTTGGAAGGTCGGGCATCATCAAATTCCACGATGTAGAGAATACTCCGTGGTTGAATGCTCGACAAGACTTCTTTCTCCTCGTCATGGAGATACGCGATATCCTGGCGGACAATCTGAAGGCGACCCGCAAGCGCAAGGGTATGTCGCAAGAGGAGCTGGCGCATCAGGCCGAGATCGACCGCACCTATATCAGCGCGCTCGAGCGTTGCATCTATGGCGCGACCATCGATGTGGTCGATCGGCTGGCAAAGGTGTTGGGGGTAACTGCGGCGCAGCTTCTGACGGCGCGCGGCGAAACAGACGAAAAGCCCCGCCCGGCGAAGCCGGACGGGGCGTGATCCTTGCTCAGTCGGCGTTCGACTTGCGGGCACGCGACCAGATGAGGTTGTAGCTGCCGTCTTCGTCGTCGAACAGATTGGCGAAGATCGGGGCGGTGAAACTCGGATCATCGAGCTTGAGCGAGAGATAGTCGCGGCCTTCGCTCGAGCGCTTGGTCCAGGCGGCGCCGATTTCCGCGCGGCCGACAAAGACCCGGTGCGAGGGAGCGTTGTCATTGCCCTGCGTGTCTTCGGGAACGATGCGGACATTCTTGGTCTGCACGCTCATCGTGACGATTTCGCCCTGATAGTCATTGCCGGTTTTCTTGAAGGTGCCGATATTTGCCATGTGAAGTCTCCTTGGGTTGTTCGAACCCGCGCCCATCGCGGTCTCGATGGCAGGTCCAGGGCAGGAACACAGGACCGCCGCACCCCCCGGGCCGAAGCACAAGCGGAGGATGGCACGGCGCAGAGTTTCTTGGCTCGCGAGGAATGCGCCAGCAGGGGAAGAAACCCTGCAGCCTTGCCATTGCGGCAAGGGACGTGAGGCAAAGCCGGTTGCTGCCAGGGCAAGCCAGTTAAGAGACGGCATTGGGTCCCGGGAACAGAGCCAAGCAAGTTCAGGCAGATATCTCGCCCTCATTCACCCGAGTGATGAATATAGCGATCGGCGTGACGATTTTGGGGAAGCCGGACCAGATGACCCTGCCTGCGACACTTGGGGGGCATGTGCACCCTTGCTGGGGATCAAGGCTGGGTGAATGCCTCGGCCTGCGTTGACTGCTACATGAAGGCACACCTTCTCGTCCCGCTTGGTCCCGGCTTGCTCCACCTCTTCGAGTCCGTTGGCGCTTACGGACCAGATACGTTTGAGCTTGCGCCGCCGATCATGTTGACAGAGCCAGTCGGCCATTCCGGCTTGCCGGGCAGGGCTATGCCTGCCGCGCGTCGCCATAATATGGCACCCGGACCCAGGCGAGTGCGCCGAAGCCGAGTGCGGAGGCGCTGGCAAGGAGATACGCAATGCCATTCGGCTCAGCGAACAACGCCCAGAGGCCCAGCGCGGCATGATAGCCAGCAAAGGCCGCCGGTATCGCGAATAGGAGACCGATCGCTGCAAGTTGAGTGCGCGAGCGCGCAAGCCCAAGCGCGATGCGCGCGAGCAGCATCGTCAGCAGCGCGGCGCCGAGCCCCGCGGCAATCGAGGCGGCGATGCCATGGCCGGCAGCACTGGTCCACTGTCCAGCGGTGAGGCCAATGGCGACGGGTAGGGCATAGAGGATAAGGTTGAGCAACAGCAGTCCTATGAGGACAAGGGCTGTGATGGTAGCAATGGCGGCAAAGATCATGGGCGTCCTCCTTGACGACAGGGTCGTCGGACGCGCTCTCCTCCACCTCCACAGCGCAATATGTGTCGAGATTATAGCAAATGTCGCCCATCGCCGGAAGGCCAGATCGGCTCTCCGGCGACAGGAGTGGAACCGTTTCGGTTCAAAGTTCGAACGGATCATATTCGCAGATGATGCGCGATGCATCGCCATCATATTCGCGAGAGGGCATGACGCCGAAGGCATCGCCGGTTTCAAACAGGATGACACAGGCCATCAGGCTGCGGGCAAGGGTGAACGCGTGGTGCTGGGCGAGGGAAAGCGGCATATCCTTTAACTCCTGATACGGAGCGGGAGCCATTCCCGCTCGACAGGCGCGGCAAAAGGGCGGTTCGGCGCCTTCGATCACCAGGCAGGCGCAGCCGGACTGGCCGCATGCAAAGTATAGCGGACCCCTTGCGGGTTGATCGATTAAGGAGCCGAAGGGGCCAGGACACGCCTCAAAGAGCGGGATGGCGGACGCTTGTGGAGCAAGTTGAGCCAGGACTGTCCCGACGCTCCCGAAGCACTCCCACGTCCATTGCCTGCGAATGAGTTCGCGCCTAGGGGGACAGCATGACGAACGATGAACAGACTGCAGTCATTGCGAAGGTTCTCGCTAAGGCGCCGGCATGGGTACGCCATGACCTTGGCTCAATGGACAAGGCGGTGCGCACGCGCGCTGAGGATGCTTTGGCAGCGATGATCGCAGCGGCGCTTGTGGAGCAATTGGAAAAGAAAACGGCACTGTAATTTGACTCAGCCGACCAAATATCTCTTAAGGGCGCGGTTTGATATCTGCGTTTGCTAATCGTTACCGGAGCTTTCGTCATGGACAGGTTTGATGCGCGGCAGGCGGCCCTCGATCTTGTTACTGCCTTTGTGAACAACAACAACAGCCTCCAGGCGGCTGAATTGGCGCCATTACTGTCCAACGTCTATGCGGCGATCGCACGCTTCGAAGAGGACAAGGCGGAGAACGTGTCGCAGGCCGGAGGATCGCAGTCTCCGCCGGAGGCGCTGTCCTCCGTTCCGGAACCGGAACCCATCGTCGAACACGAGGACGGCAATCCTGCAGCGAAGGTTTCCATCGAGCGGTCCCTCAGTGATCCCAATTACATCATATCGATGATCACCGGTGAGAGGCTGAAGACATTGTCTCGCCATCTGCGGCGCCACGGGCTCGACGCGCAGCAATATCGCACGCGCTATAATCTGCCGGACGATTATCCGATGGTTGCGCCTGCTTACTCGGAATTCCGGCGGGACGTTGCGAAGAAGATGGCGCTGGGACGAAGCGGGCGAGCAAAGCCTGCCTCCGCCCTCGCCGCATCGACGCATACTCCCGTTTCTCTCCCGATGAACGATGTCCCAGCTGTTGTTGACGAAGCACCCTTGGCAGCGTCGGCTGTGACTGAACCCGCAAAAATCAAGTCCAGACGAGCTGGTCGGAATAGCGCGACAACAAAATCACGCAGGACTCGTAAGCCTGTTTCTGCCGAAACGCTTCGGGCGGCAGGGGGAGCCAATGGGCCTGACGTTGCATCCGAGGCGGAACCTATGGCCGCGACACCGTCAGCAGCTTTGATAGGGGCCATTCCCGTTCGTGCGAAGAAGCCCGGAAAGCCCATCGGCAGACAAAAGGGCAGGATCATTGCGCCAAAGTTGGATGACACTTCCGTTGCGCCAGGGAAGAATCGTCGCAACAAGCTCAAGCCCGTATTCGATGCCTGATGGCAGCGGTCACGCGGATGTCGCCGGCACGTTGATGCGCGATAACGGTGGCTTTGTACTGAGAGCGGATCGGGGAGTAAGCATCCGCCTGTTGCTGCATCGGGTGCCGGTCGATCTTGTCGAGAAGCGTGTGCAAGTCACAGGTCTCTGGATCGACGAGTATACGATCGAAGCCGATGGCGTTGCGCCCATTTGATATTGGTTGTTGGATTGCCGTAGCCGCTCAAGAGCTGACATTTCGAGGTCGAAATGCGGTTTTCGAAACCGGTCATACGTTCATGGCCCATTTGATGACTTCCTGGCCGTAAGGGCATGGCAGTTCTTGAACGAAAAGGCGGAAAACCGGAAGTTGCAGGCCGAGGTCGGGATAGTAGAATCAGGGGCCGAGAATGACTTGCCGGAACACGATTCCCACCTTGAAGCTACGATCCTCAGTCAGAAAGCGGTGGCTCTGCATAAGCTCGTACCGCGACATAAAGGGCAGCTTCTCCAGCGAGAAGTCGTCATCATCGTGGAGCACGCAAAACACGACTGAATAGTCCTTCTCGTTGAGGTCCGCTTTCTTCTCCGGGATCAACGCAAGGAAGCCGGGCTTGTCTTTCGCAGCATTGATGGGATCGACATCGGCACCGATCCATGCCGCCATCCCGGCGCGGCAGGCGGTATCTGTCGAAAAGGCATGGGCGTAGAATCTGCCTTGCGTGAAAAGGTGGCTGATGGATGCCGCGCCGGAGGAGTATCGTTTAACGTGAATGATCGACCGATCGGCATGCAGCAGGTCGCACACTTCGTATCGACGCTGCCCGGCGATCTCGAGCTTGGCCTTGTCAAGGAGATACAGGTTCGCACAATCTTCCGCCGCACGTCGGTTGAAAATCTCCTCGCGGTTCTCCTTCCGGTCGGCCTTGTAGATGTTGATCCCGTGCGGGAGGTAAGCGGGATCAAGAACGAGATCATGTTTGCCGAGATACTGTTCAACCGACGCCTTCAGTTCCTCGGACACCTCCCTCCACTGCCCCGACGAGAGAACAAATGCCCGCCCGTTCCATTCGACCTCGGCCACTAGACATCGATATGCATCCCAGCGCACGAAGGTTCGGCTGAGCTCGGGATTGTACTCGAATATCTTCCACCCTTTGATGCGAGTCTCGTCGAGGTCCTTCAGCCGCCGATGCTTGATGGCGATCAGGTCGGCGATGCGCAGATCGTCGAACGTTTCGATCTTTCCGTCGCCATCCTTCTCGACATAGGCAAACGAGCTGTCGTCGTCGGCGAGAAAGTCCGGCGGGGCGAGGTGAATGGCATTAAAATTCTTCGCTTCGATTGCCGCGCATAGCAGGCGGTTCAGCTCCGCTATGACGACCGGGTCGCTCTCGTGCCGGAGGATGTCGTACACCTTCAGGTCGGTCTTGGTGTAGTCGTCCGATCCATATCGCTCTTCGAGCTTCCGACAGAGCTGAGCAAGATAAGTCCAGGTTACTTCCTGATCCTTCGGGAACTTTATCAGAATGCTGTCCTTGCCGCGAAAGGAGTCGACCAGCTCTTTGTATTCCGTCTTCACATGGCCTGAGATCGTGCGAAGAAATTCGGACTCGGTGTTGATGCCGAACACCCCGAGGCTTGCCCCCGTGCTGGCCTGCCGCTCAGTCTGACGGCTGATCGCCTCATGGGCAGCAGTCTGAATCCGCCGGAGTTTTTCGGCATCGCAGATGTTCATTCCCACTTTGATGCCAAAGTCATAAACGATCTGCTCCCTGTCCAGATAGCTGTCCCCATGCTGGCCAAAGGCAGCTGCGTAGCACACATCTTTCGCGCCATCTTTGCCGATCACCCGCAGTGCCATTAGGGCGCGCGGATATTTGTTGAACGCCTCGTAGGTGTATTTTTTCTCGGCGAAGCCCGAGTTGAGAAAACGGAGCCATGGGATGTGCTCTTCAGTCTTCCGACCGCCGCCCGCGGGGTCGTATTTTATGTACCCCTCGAATTCATCGTTCGGCTCGATGTAGGTGTAGGTCGCCAGATCGCCCTTTAGAAAGTCCTGGAAACTCTTACCGTCCTTGATCCTGAAAAGCGTGATCCGCTTCATGTCCGACATTGAATCTGCCCCCGCGTAACCAGTGACGCTGCTTAGCTCACACCGCACTGTAAGTTCAAAAGCCTACTCCACAACAGCGGGGCTGATGGCACAAGAATAAGGTGATTAATTCGTTCAAAATGGCTCAAATAGATGCATCGCGTTGACGCCAGCGGTAGTGCGCCCTCTCTTTGGCCAAGACTACATCGGTTAATCACTAATTCGCAAAGCGAATATGAGCGTTAAGATAAGTT
Source organism: Sphingopyxis sp. H073 (assembly GCF_001468395.1). Classification (GTDB taxonomy): domain Bacteria; phylum Pseudomonadota; class Alphaproteobacteria; order Sphingomonadales; family Sphingomonadaceae; genus Sphingopyxis. Next base: position 41,203 of record NZ_LNSG01000009.1, read on the forward strand.
TGGCGAAGATTGGACAGCAAGACTGGAGCGCGTAGCTGCCGCTCCAAAAGGCAACGTTCACTCTGACATCTAAGGCTAGAACCATTCCTTTCGAGGTTCAAGCCCGCCCACAGTGCCGCTGGAGGTCTGCTTTCGTGTTTTCGCGGGGTGGCGCAACGCTGATGACATCAGTCCCCGCCAAAGCCGATCGGGTGGACGCCCTCGACGTTATTGATGTGCCAAGCTGGAGGTGCTGAACACCACTAGCCAAGCGACCGTTTACGCTTTCCAGCGCCGGCGACTGATGCCGGGATGTGGGAGGCTGGCACCTTTTTACTGGCAAGGTCATCTGCCATGATCGAGCTCGCAATTCCAAGGCGAAGCAAAGTCTCAGCCAAACGCTTTAGCGTGGTGTACGGCGCGCAGCTTCCTCCGTATGCTGCTTTGAAGATTTCCCAGTTCTCAACTATGGCTGCGGCCAGTGCTTGCTCATGGCCGGCTGGAACGGTCCTGAGCGCGACAACGCAATCGGACAGAACAGCTTCGCAGCTAGGCAGTCTAACGACCTTATCTTTCGAGGGGCGCCCTACGCGCGATATCAAGACCGCAGGTCCGTGCACGCGCCGACGTGTGGCGGAGGCCTTCCGTTTCGTTGGCGCTAGGCGGCCTTCCCTCATATCGGTCGTGTGAATGAAACGCGGTCCCGTCTTGGTTTCAACATAGTCGTGGACCGAGAGCGAGCCTCGGGACATCTCGACTGCATAAGGTCGTAGTGAAACTAGCAGCGGTTTTTCTCCCGCCGATTTATGTTTCCGCGATGATCGCGAGATGCGCAAGACAGTCACGGTGACGGAGTGGGACCGGAACGCATTCTTTCGAACGTCGCCGATTTGCTCGACACTACCCCAAGCGCGGATCGCGGCAATTAATTCCGCATCGCGTTCGCTCACGAGCACCGAAGCCGGGAGGATCGCAATTAACTCGCCGTTGACCGAGAGATATTTGAGGGCACGCGCGACAAAGGCCAGCGCCTTACTTGCTGAGTAGATTTTGCCCGCTGTTCCCCGTCAGCACCTATGGCACAGATTTGAGGTTGTAAATTAAGGAGGGTTTGGGCTTCGTCGTAGTGACGAAGGAACGAAGATGAAGCCCAAACCCTCTATGAAAAAGTCGCTGGTGAAGCCCACTGCTGAGCGGGTAATGAAGGACATCCGGCGGCATACCCGGCGCCATTTCTCGGCCGAGGACAAAATCCGCATTGTGCTCGACGGGCTGCGCGGCGAGGACAGCATTGCCGAGCTGTGCCGTAAGGAAGGCATCGCCCAGAGCCTGTACTACACCTGGTCAAAGGAGTTCATGGAAGCAGGCAAGCGCCGCCTGGCTGGCGACACGGCCCGCGGTGCGAGCACCGGCGAGGTGCAGGACCTGCGCCGCGAAGCCCGTGCCCTGAAGGAATGCGTGGCAGATCTGACGCTCGAAAACCGTCTGCTCAAAAAAAGCATGATCGCGGATGGGGACGACGGCGAATGAGGTATCCCGCATCCGAAAAGCTCGAGATCATCCGGATCGTCGAGCAGTCGCACCAGCCTGCCAACCGTACGCTGGACCAGCTCGGTATCGCGCGTCGGACGTTCTACCGTTGGTATGACCGCTATCTCGAGGGCGGGCCGGAGGCGCTGGAGGATCGGCCCTCGGCGCCAAGTCGGGTGTGGAACCGCATCGGCGATGACATCCAGAAGCAGATCATCGACATGGCGTTGGAAGGCGACGCGACCGACCTCAGTCCTCGCGAACTGGCGGTGCGGTTCACCGACGAGAAGCGCTACTTCGTGTCGGAAGCCACGGTTTACCGCCTGTTGAAGGCTCACGATCTGATCACCAGCCCGGCCTATGTCGTGATCAAAGCAGCCGATCAGTTCCACACCAAGACCACGCGGGTGAATGAGATGTGGCAAACCGACTTCACCTACTTCAAAATCATCGGATGGGGCTGGATGTACCTGTCGACTGTGCTCGACGACTTCTCGCGCTACATCATCGCCTGGAAGCTGTGCACCAACATGCGCGCCGAAGACGTAACCGACACGCTGGACATGGCGCTGGCAGCATCGGGTTGCGACAGCGCCACGGTACTGCACAAACCCAGACTGCTCAGTGATAACGGCCCCAGCTACATCGCGGGCGAACTGGCGGAATATATCGAGGCTCAGAAGATGAGCCACGTCCGCGGTGCCCCAATGCATCCGCAAACCCAGGGCAAGATCGAGCGCTGGCACCAGACTCTGAAAAACCGCATCCTGCTCGAAAACTACTTCCTGCCCGGCGACCTTGAGGCCCAGATCGAGGCGTTCGTCGAGCACTACAATCACCAGCGTTACCACGAAAGCCTGAACAATGTGACGCCCGCCGACGCTTACTTCGGCAGGGCCCCGGCCATCATAAAACAGCGCGAAAGGATCAAGCGAAAGACCATCGAATATCGGCGCTTGCAACACCGTAAGCTTGCCGCCTAAAACCCAACCCCTGACGAGGCCCACACTCCGCTAATCTACGCCGCGAGTTGTGCCAAATGTTCTGACGACGGACAGAGAGTGCTGCGCTTTCTCCATCCAAGATCGCGTACGCCAATTTTGAATGTGTAGTGTGGTCCACAATGCTTGATCAACGTGTTGAGGACGACTTGTTGATAATCGAGCAGGTTTTCGAATTCGTCGACGATGAAAAAGAGGCTCTTACCCAAAAATTGAGGCAGCTCGAGAACCGCTTGACAGAGGTCATCAATCGTTTGGCCCTGCAGCGACAGCGGTGGCAAAGCCGTTGGATCAAGATTGTTCAGGAAGGCCTCGAATCGGCGGCGTCCTCGATGAATGCTCTTGAGCAGTTGGGCCTGATCGTCGGCCACATCGAGGTAAAGAGAATCGGCGACATCCTGACACACTGACGTCGGCAGCGCCTCCCCAGCGGGCGCATGCTTGGCATGCCAGTTGAGGAACTCTACCACCTGACCGCAGAAGACCAGATTGAGGTAATGAGCGAAGACCCGCTCCCACTGCCGATCGGTAAGTTCATCGCCGCGAAATGCGGTGACTCGGTTCGTGTTCACCCTGTAATAGAAGCCGTAATAAGGCCATTGGCTGATCGTTGCGGCGCTGTGCTTTTCAAGCTCGAAGCGACCTTCATAAGAAAGGCATCGTAGCACCGTCGTTTTCCCCGTGCCTCGCCCGCCGACCAATACGCAAGGGCGTGGCGTCTCCAGCTCTGGGTAGTAAGCCGGCTTGGTAAAGAGCTTGAAGAGTGCGTCTTTGAGCCACTCGGCACGGTAGATACCAAACGGATCGGTGAGTGCGTCGTCTTCCAAGGATAGATCGTCAGTCATAGGCGTCGCACCAGCGGGGTCCAGCCGCTATTGTCGCTGAAGAAAAGCGGAAGGTTCGCGTCGGGAACAGAGTGCTGGAATGCGAGCGCCAGCCCCAGCTTGTGGAAGCCTCGCCAGTCCGCTTCGCTGCCATCGTCCTGATCATAGCCCAGTCGTCGGCAAACTCTCTCTACGAAAGCAATGCCATCAGCGCGGATCGGCTCAGGCCATAGCAACGAGTCGGGATTGGCAAGCGAATGTCGTTCAGGGATCACGTTACCTGCTGAGATTCTTAGTTGAGGAACATGGCGGTTTACCCTGCCACGTCCGTATTCCGTAGTCATAGCATTGCAGTAATAGAATGTGGCGCGAGGTGTTGCCGCTCGCGACGCAACAGCGAGAGATTCGAACGACGCCGAGCCGGAGGCGTGGCTGTAGGGCCTCCGCCATGTCTTCAGGAATTGCTCACCCGAGCCTACAAAATCATCGACGAAGACGACCGGCCCGGTAAAACCGTTCGCCAGTCTTTCAATCACCTCTCGCGGCTCGAAAAGCTGGCCCTGATTGATTCCCACGGCCTGTCGAGCCTTCCTTGCGAACAGCCAGCCGCTGTCGGACGGGTTCGGATCCTCTCCTTGGACGATAGTGATGAGAGCATTTCTGCAGAAATCTCGCCAGCGCGCCGACGCGTCTTCGAAACTTTCGAGATCGTCGGTCAGCAAGTTGGATAGGTTTTGAAACGCTGACCGAAATAGTTGATCAACCAAGTGATCAGCAAGGAACGTGAAGCGACTGAGTAATATTAAAGCGTAACCACGTTCGGCTTGAGGAAAATTTGCAAGCCATCCTTCGGGGTCAATCTTCGTCTGCTCCCAGGCCCCGAAATCGACCAGGCGACCGCAGGCCTCGAGCACATTAGCTTCATCGGGAAATATCTGTGTGGTGGTCATGTTTTCCGGAGTAACTCAAAAAGAAGATGTTGGCAGCAAGATATTGCGGGGCAGAATCGGCAGCGCAAGGCCGCCTCCGGCGGTACCTTTGCAATCGCAATCGTCATTGTCACCTTCCCATCAGGTTGTTCCGATCTCAATGTCTCAGCTTCCACGCATGCTGTCGGTCGAGGGTGCCGGCAAGGGGGCGAAGCACGCGATCGGCTGATCCATCATCTAACGGTATGAAATGATGAGGACGCGTTCCATTTACCTCCCACGCCAGATATACGAATAGCAACTTCTGGGCTCGTGCTAGGTTGGGCCAAGCGACCTACTTTTGGGGCGGTAGCTGACGGGCCGGCTCGCTGTCCGGGATGTCCGCTATCCTGATCTGCGCTCCTCAAGCAGACTAACCGGTCAGTCCAACCCAGCAGTCATTCCAAACTGCGCGAAATCTCGACAGTAACGTGGACGCTCAGCGACCAGAGCGAATATTATCGCATCATTTCGCTTTCTCCACCTTCCACACAATGATGCCCATCTTGCGGGCCTTGTCGACGAGGTTGGCATTTATACCATTCCCGGGGCAGGCGATCACAGCCTTGGGCAGGCTATCGAGCATCTGGTCGTTGCGGCGGAACGGGGCCGCCTTCTTGAACCGGTTCCAGTCGGGCCGGAAAGCGACATGGGTAATTTTGCGGGCTTTGGCCCAAAGCGCAGCGATATGTTCGCCACCGGTGGGGTTGCCGCCATGAAACAGGATCATGTCGGGATATTTGGCGTGAACCTTGTCGAGAATAGCCCAGATACGATTGTGGTTCTGATAATCCGGGCCTGAGGTGAACGCGATCTTCGTTCCTGTGGGGAGCAGCGGCTCAATTTCGGTCTTGCGCTTGGCGGCAAGAAAGTCTCGGCTGTCGATCATTGAGGCGGTCAGGGTTCGGTGGTTGACCAGCGATCCGCTGCGCGGTGTCCAGCTCTTGCGGAAGTGCGTTTCGAACTGGTCGGCGGCGGCGTCGCACATGTATTCTAGGGCATTGCGTCGTTCGATCAGCCCCGTTCCTTCGCGCAACAGGCGTTCGAGTTCGACTGAGCGGACTTCCGAGCCGTCCTGCTCGCGCTGGGATTGCTTCTGGGCGTTTTCATTGTCGTCAAGCTCTCGCTGCAACTGGGCACCGGCACGGTGAAACATATTGGTGAGCGACCAGCACAGATCTTCCAGATCAGGCTCCAACCTGGTGTCGATCATGGTGGAAATCAAAGCATCGAACATATCGGCGATAGCGCCGGCGACAAGGCGCTCTTCCGGCAAAGGCCGTGGATCGGCTTCATCGGAAAAGGGGCGATAGCCGTAGAGGGCCAGCTCATTGAGCAGATGGGATGTATGGGATGCCTGGTTGTCGCTGTCGTCAATGTCGCTCGCCATCATGATCTCCTGTGGTAAGGAGCCGCGCACCCCGCGCGGCCTTCTGGCGATCACTCTGGACGGATGGACGGGACAGGCACCGGCAAGCGCAGCGGTCCCGCGTCTGCGCAGGATGACGGCCGAAGCGTCAAGCGGAGGAGGGCGGCAAGGGCGCAATTTTGCTTCGCGATGCAAAGCCGGGCATGCCCGGCGGCGGAAAATAGCGCCCTTAAAGCCCTTGTCGGTTCCGGCCAGTCCGGCCCTCCCGATCGCCCTTGAAGAAGGCCGTGCTGCGCGCGCCTCTCCTCTAGGGAATATCTGGCAGTCGACAGAGCGAGGTTAGGCAAGGACTGCCCTGTATCGGCGCTACAGATATGCTTGCCTAATGAGGCTGCGGTCGACGTCGCAGAGTTGATCGCAAATATGAGCTGCAAGTGCATCAGCGCCACCGTCCTGCAGATCGTCGTTGAAATCCCCTCCTTTCGGGACCAACGGGATGACCTCGATATCGAGATGTCTCGCTCGCTCGGCGAGATTGGTGGTTGCCAGCCTGCCAGCATCGTCATTGTCCGTCGCAATATAGAGACGATGCAGCAGCGGCGGAAACAGGAAGGCGGCGAGATGAGCGGAGGATGTGGCGGCGGCCATCGGCATATCGGGCATGACTTCGTGCAGGGAGAGCAGTGTTTCGATGCCTTCGCCAACGATCATCACGTCGTGTGGCGTGCCAAAGCGGATTGCGTGCCCCAGCAACTGCCCCATCGAACGTCGTGGATCGGCGACTGGCGCCTTTGCCCGCGTAGCCGGATCAATCCATGTCCGGTGAACGCCGGTGCTGCTGCCGTCGAGATCGGTGACGATGCCAATCAGCGCTGGCCAGTTCTTGGCGGTGCCGAAACTCTCCTCTTTGGAGTGGCGATAATAGAGTCGGCGATGAGAGCGCAGCGCGTCGATGCCTTCGAGATGATGGATCGCGCGGGTGCGCAGATAGTCGGCCGCAATGCTGCCGACCAAGGGATCTGTGGCGCGAATAATACGTCTTACGGCAGCCTGCGAACCGCGGCGCCCCGGCGGACGACAGCGACGCGGGGTAACATCCGCTATGGTATCCGATGGCAGGCTCAAAAAGCGCCGGGCCTCTGCAAGCGTCTCGGCAAAAGTGCGACAGCCTTGAGTGACGGCAATGATATCGAGCAGATCGCCATGTTCGCCGGTCGCTGCATCGGTCCATTTGCCCGCTGGTCCGTTGTGCATATCGACAAGGCGAACATAAAGACTGCGGCCCGGTGTATTGCGCACATCGCCGACCAGCCAATAGCGGCCTTCGCGCCGTCCGTTTGAGAGATACTGGCGGCACACCGCCTCCGCCCGGGAACCAAGGCGCTGCGCGATATCTGAGGCGGAATGTTGGTCCATGGTCGCTCTTCACAATAAGGAGGGATGCGAGCGCCCGGCAAATCGGCGGTGTCTGGCTTCCCTGGCGCAAAAATGGCGGCGGATGATTGCCCATCCACCGCCATTATGGGTTCGCAATGTCGCCGCTCAGGCGGCGATCGCTGCGAACGGATCGACCTGTTTGTGGATCGGCTGCGCCCGACCCATCCAGGGTTCAGGGCGGATACAGCGTACCCAGTCAGCAAAGCTTGGGATAAATCCGAGATCCTCCAAGACATGCTGCTCGCCGATCAAGCGAACCGGCACGATCCTGCCGGTCGAGATGGTAATCGTTGTGCCGAAAAAGCGCTCCAGCATGAAAATGCCCTCGGCATGGTGCCGCAATGCCCGGTGGCGAAAATCCGCCGTGATGGCTTTCGATTCATCGAACCACTGGTGCAGCGCCAGATAATCGTCCGCTGTGCCACCCCATTTGCGCACCGAGGAGAGGGCGTGATGATAGCAATGTCCCATATCATCCTCCCTCACCAGCTGTGGCTGTAAAGTTCGGCGGTGACATAGCGCTCATTATGCTCAAGACTGATGGTCTGCTCACGGACATCGAAGACGAACTCACCATAGGCGCCGTCATTATTTTCCCAGCCGCAATGGGTGAGGCTCAGGAGATCATAGGCGAGCTGCTCGATCGCCTCTGCAACGGGCATGCGTGTCCGCGTAGGCTCGTCTTGCCCCCAGACATGGCTGACGAGTTCGATTTCGGCGTTCGGCAGTTCGACCTTGGCGTTGTCAGCGACTGCGGAGATGTCCTCGATCTGGCCACTGTCGCCGCCGCCGTCGAAGGTGACGGTTACATATTGGATTCCTGCGGGATCGAGCACGCCGAACAGCTGCGCCTTGTTGGCATCGAGATACTGGATTGCTTTTTCGACCTCACGGGCGCGTTCGGCTTCCCATTGCACATAATCGAACGCGATAATGGGAGCGGGGGACGAAGATGTGTCTGTCATAACGATAGTCCTCTGATTGGGAGTGCAATCCCTTTTCGGGGGTACGGATGATGGAATTGGCGGAAGAAGCGGGGCGACCGCAGTCGCCCCGCCAGATTTTCACTCGGCCGCGACGGCGTAGTCTTGCTCGTCGTCGGGGATATAGGCCGGATCGGCATGCGCGGTGGCGATCCTTGCCGTGCGCAGCGGTTCTGGCAACCAGCCGCTATCCGCGAGAAGGGCTTCCGCCTGGGTCGCCATATCGCCCTTCTTGAGATGTTCGATCATCACCGCCTGGGCCTCATCGCAGCCTTCGCGGACGGCCTGCAATATGCGCGCCTTGGTGACGCGCCCGAAGAAGCCGTTGGCGGTGGGCCTCCATCCCGCCGCCGCCATATCGAGGCCGATGGTCGATGCGAGCGTGTCGGCATGTGCAATGGCGCGAGGTCTGCGGCTATAGGGTTCGATCACCGCATTGACCGAGAGCGATACGCAATGCGCGAACAAGGCCCTGGTCCGCGTCTCGTTCCAGCTTGCCAGCTCATCCCAAAGATGCTCAGGCTCTTTGGGCAGACTGTTGGCCCAGTCGGTATGGCGGTCATCAAGCGCCCGCGCCGAGGGAGTATCGGCGAGGCCCGGTGCCTGTGCCCCAAAGCCGAGACACTTCATCTCGATCTCAAGGCAGCTGTCGAGCGCATAATGATAGAAGCAACGCAGCGCCAGCGCATGGACGGCGGCGAGGAAGGCGATATCGACCTCTTCGCCCAGCCTGTGGCGCAATGCGATCGTGCGATGCGCGGTCAGTTCCGCCACCAGCCGGTCGGGCAGGGGACGCAGGCCATCGTCTTCATCAGGTTCGTCGGGAGGCGATAGTGTAGCCGCAATGCCCGATTCAGGACTGTGGCCTGCCAGCTCCTCGTCGCCGCCGTTCTCGTCCTCAATCACCGGCAGTTCATCTTCCGGCCGGACATAGCCGCGGTCGACCCGCAACATGCCATTGTGATCGATACTGACAAACGCCCCTGCTCGCGCCATCTCGTCGGCATCGAAGACCATGGGGCGTGCATCAAACTGGGCGAGCGCGGTTTCGATCTCGGCGAGGCGGTGGTCGACCTCCTCCGGCAATTCGTCGGCGTCAGAATAATCCGCTTCTAACTTGTCCAGTTCGGCCTGCAATGCGGCCCGTGCTGCCTCTTCGTCCTCGTTCAAGGCAAGCTGAACCCCGCGCAGCTGCCGCAGACCGTAAGCATGGCCATAGGGGAAGGACGGAGCGACCTCGATCCATTTCCATCCCTCAGCCAGGATTACATCGCCCCCTTCGCGTAGACCCTCGTCGACCATCATGTCGAGTAAGGCAACATCCTGCAGCCAGCCGCCATCGTCGGACTGGAACAGGTCGCGTGTGACCGCGCCACCCGCTTCTACATAGGCATCGAGCCGCACGAACTGCGCCCGCTTGTCGCTCGCCCGCACGGCGTGTTCGGTGAGCATGCGCCGGATTGCATGGGGCTGCTTGTCATAGGAGTGACTGAGGCTGTCGAACACCTGCTCTTGCCGCTCATGATCGTCGGAGACGGTGAACGCCATTAACTGGTCGAGGGTCAAACCATCCTCGGCATAGATGTCGAGCAGGCGCGGGCTGACAGCCGCGAGCTTGAGGCGCTGTTTGACGACCGATACGGCGACGAAGAAGGTTGCAGCGATCTCCTCTTCCGACTGTCCCTTTTCTCGCAGAGCCAGAAATGCGCGGAACTGGTCGAGCGGATGCAATGGCGCGCGCTGGACATTTTCCGCAAGGCTGTCCTCTTCGGCAATGCCGCCCTCGCGCACGACGCAGGGCACCAGCGCCGTTCGCGCAAAGCGCTTCTGCCTGGCCAACAGTTCAAGCGCGCGGAAGCGACGGCCCCCGGCAGGAATCTCAAACATGCCGGTTTCCGAGCCGTCCTCGACGAGGACCGGGCGCACGCTCAAACCCTGCAGCAGCCCGCGCCGGGCAATGTCTTCCGCCAGATCTTCGATCGACACGCCCGCCTTGATGCGGCGGACATTGGACTGGGAGAGCAGAAGCTTGTTGAACGGGATGTCCCGCGAGGTAGCGAGACGGATTTTCTCATATTTGGACATGACATCATCTTTCGCGACGGATGCCCGAAAGCCACTCTCTCGAGACCCAAATCCGTCACGAAAACACGGCATCCCTCTTCCTCTATGGGAAATCGGGACGCCGTGAGATCATCAGAGCCGAAGCAACCCGCCGGGTTAGTGCACGCGCTCCATCAGCTTCTTCGCCTTGCCCTCCATGTCGAGACGCGCATCCTGCTGGGGCTTGTCCCGCGCAACCGCGGTGATGCCCTGCACGAAATCGAAGATGCTCGCTGGCGGATGGCCTTCCTCCGCCAACACGCGTTTGATGATCTTCGCGGTCTCCGCCCTAGAGAAGCCACGCTTGCGCAGGAAATCGCTGCGATCCTCGTCGGAGCGGGCGACAATGCGTTCACGCGCCGTGCGGATACCTTCGATGAAGGGGCGGGGCGAAGAATCGGCAAAGCGGGCAAGGGCAGGGGCGGCCTCATGGGCGAAGCGGGAAGCGGCATATTTGCTGTGGCGGATCGCAATCTCCTCAAAATCCTCGACGCCCCACAAATTGCGGTTCTGGCAGACTGCGCGTAGATAGAAGCTCGCCAGCCCCAAAGTCTTGGCACCCACTTCCGAGTTCCAGCAGTAAAAGCCGCGAAAGAAGAGATCGGGCGAGCCATCGGGCAGCTTCCCCGCTTCGATGGGATTGAGATCATCGACGAGAAACAGGAATACATCCCTGTCCGACGCATAGAGCGTGGTGGTGTCCTTCGTCACATCGACATACGGATTATAGATACCGGTTGACCAGTCGAGCACGCCGGGTACCTTCCAGCGGGTATCGCCCGTGCCATTGCCAGCAATACGCTGCACCGCGGATACCAGTTCATGGTCGTAGATGCGACCATAGTCCGGGCCGGTGACAGCGCGCAGTTCGACCCGGCCATCATCAGATTCAAGCGTCTTCACCTGCTCGGTGCGATGCGAGGTCAGGCCATATTGGAGGTTGATGCCGGCAAGGGCGGCGGGCAGCTGGCGTAGATAGGCAGCAGGAGTGCCAACCAGCGAAGCCAGTTGGCCGAAGCTCCAGTGGGTGGGCGCGATAGGTACGTCGGAGCCGGGCAGCATCAGCGTCAGGGCTTCGGCATTGTCGCGTGAAGCCTCGACGCGGATCGCGGCGCTTTCGATGGTGCGCGTCCGGCTGTGTTTGGCGCGGCCCTTGAGAGACGCGAACAAATCGGTCAGCGACAAGAATCGCTCGTCGTCGGGACGCGAAAACCATTCGGACGACACCCGTCCTACGCGCTGACCTCGCGTTACATCCACCTTGTAGCCGCCGCGCGCATCGGCGCGCCCGTCCAGTATCTCAACATCGATCATGGGACTTCTCCATGACGGGCGGCCGGGAGACCCTCTCTCGGCCCTCACTCCGTCACAAAGCCGAAGGCCGAACTCTCACTCTGATATTTTGAGCGAAGCAGCGGACAAAATCGCGTCATGTCGGTCGGAAAAAATCCGACAGATCTGCTCCATTACCGCCCATTGTTCGCGCTCGACTGATTACGTGGCGATTACGTGGAGCGATACAAAGGTTTCCGATAGTAGAGATTATCACCATAAGTCATTGATTTTATGGTGAGCCCTGCTGGATTCGAACCAGCGACCTACTGATTAAAAGTCAGTTGCTCTACCGACTGAGCTAAGGGCCCATCGTGGCGCCGAAAGCGTCGACGCCCGAAGAGAGCCGTCGCCCTAGTGCGCCTCGGCGTTCCGGTCAACCGGCTTGGCGCGGATCAGGCGTGCGGCGAGTTGGCGGACCGTTCGCCCGCTGACCGGATCGCGCCATTCGGGGGCGACGGTGCGGAGCGGGCCAAGAACGAAGGCGCGCTCGGCCATTGCGGGGTGCGGGACGGTGACGTCGGCGTCGCTCCACGCGCCGCCCGACCAGAGCAGAATATCGAGGTCGAGCGTCCGCGCGCTCCAGCGCTGGCCGGTGCGGCGGCCGAACTGCGCTTCGATTTCGCGCAGCCGGGCGAGCATTTCGGGCGGCGTGAGCGGCGAGGCGACGAGCGCGACGGCGTTGGCATAGCGCCGGCGCGACGGCCCCACCGGATCGCTGGCGATGATCGGGCTGGCATCGACCGGCTCGATCTCGTCGCCTTCGAGCGCCGCGAGCGCCGCGACCAGAATGTGGCGCGGATCGCCATGGCGCGCATGGCGGCGGTTTGAGCCGAGGCCGATGGCATATAGAGCAAGGGGCGTTGCGCTGGTCATGGCGGAGCGCCTATCGCAGCCGCGTGGAGATTGTAAGCCCCTTGCCGGGAACCGAGCCGTCCCGCGATTGCCTGCGCTGTCCGCGGCTTGTCGCGCTTCGGGGTCAATGTCAGGTGGATCATCCCGACTGGTGGAACGCCCCGGTTTACGCCTTTGGCGATCCAGATGGATGGCTCGCGTTCGCAGGCCTCGCGCCCGGAAAGCATGGGGCGAACCGGACGGGGCGTCCATTTACCGGCGACTATGCTGGCGACCTGTTGTTCGCGACGCTTGCCGAGTTCGGATTGAGTGAGGGCATTTACGACGCGCGCGTCCACGATGGGTTGCGCCTTCAAGGGGCGATTATCGTCAACAGCGTCAAATGCTTGCCGCCCCAGAACAAGCCGACGCCCGCCGAAATCGCGAACTGCCGCCCCTTCTTCGAACGGCAGCTCGCCGCTTTGCCAAATCTGCGGGTCATCATCGCGCTCGGCCGAATTGCGCATGACGCGGCGCTTCGTGCTGCCGGCGCGCGACTGGCGGCTTACCCTTTCGCGCACGGTGCGGTCCATGCGCTGGCCGATGGACGGTATCTCGTCGATAGCTACCACTGCTCGCGCTACAATACGAACACCGGGCGGTTGACGCCCCCGATGTTTGCCGATGTGTTCCGTACCGCGCTTATCCTCCGCGATCAGACGAGCGAACGGAATTCCTCGACCACGGCGCGATAGAGCTGGCGCTTGAACGGCACGATCAGCATTTCGAGCTCATCGAGCTCGGCCCAGCGCCACGCCCGGAATTCCTGGTGCTTGGTTGCGATATCGACATCCCTGTCCTCGCCCATGAAGCGCATCAGGAACCATTGCTGCCGCTGGCCGCGATATTTGCCGCCCCACATTTTACCCATGAGGTGATCGGGGAGGTCATAGAAATACTCGGTCTTGCTGCGCGCGATGATCTCGACCAGCCCGCCATGGACGCCTGTCTCTTCGCCAAGCTCGCGGATCGCCGCTTCCTCGGCATCCTCGCCCGGATCGATTCCCCCTTGCGGCATCTGCCAGGCGTCCTCAGACGAATCGAGCCGCTGGCCTACGAACACGAGGCCGTCCCGGTTCGCGAGCATCACGCCGGCGCAGGGGCGGTAGGGGAGATTGTCGTCACTCATGCGCTGGCTTCGGTGACGATAGCCTTGAGCACTGTCAAGGCATCACGAATATCGGCCTTCGCGCTCGGAATGCCCTGCGACAGGTTGATGAAGCCGTGGATGGTGCCGCGCGCTTCGCGATAGGTCGTGGGCACGCCCGCCTCGATCAGCTTCGCCGCATAAGCGCGGCCCTGATCGCGGAGAGGGTCGAGCCCTGCGGTGATGAGCAGCGTCGGCGGCATCCCCTCCGCGGAGAAATCGAGCGGCGCGGCGCGGCGGTCGGTCGGGTCGGGGGCATAGTGGCCCGAGAACCAGGTCATGCTGCTCTCCGTCAGCAGATGCCCTTCGCCGAAATCGCGATAGCTTTGCCAGTCGTCGCTGGTCGTCACGGCGGGATAGATCGGGTGGATCGCGATCACCGGCCTCGATGCCGGATTGTCGCGCAGCGCAAGCGCGGTAACAATGGTCAGGTTGCCGCCCGCGCTCTCGCCTGCCAGCACAAGCCCGGTGCAGGGGATATTGTCGGCGACCCAGCGCGCCGCGGCCTCGCAATCCTCGGGGGCGGCGGGGAAGGGGTGCTCGGGCGCCAGGCGGTAGTCGATTGCGACCACCGGCATGTCGAGAATGCGCGCCGCTTCCGCACAATAGGCGTCGTGCGTGTCGAGGTCGCCGATCACCCAGCCGCCGCCGTGGAAAAAGACGAGCACCGGTCCCGGTGCGCGATCGGGCCGATTGTCATAGATGCGGACGCGAATCTCTCCCGCCGGTCCCGGAATGACGCGGTCCTCAACCTTCGCAATGTCGCCGCGTGGAGAATCGGCCATTTGCGTCATTGCCCGGAACATCTCGCGCGCGCCGTCGGCAGGCAGTTCCTCCATCTTGGGACCTTCCTGCGCGTTGAGGAAGGCGAGAAAAGCGGCCACGTCGGGGCGGGTGTAGTGGGTCGTGCCGTCGGTCATCCTGTCCATCCCTTTGTTGTTTTCTGCCGTCCAGATATTCGGCATCGGCCAGCCAAATTCAATCGCGAATCGAAACCGACCAAGTCCTGCCGCTTTGCGGCGCACAATTTTTTCTCAATTGCGGCTCGTGCCGTACAGGCCTAGGCCAATGTCACAGGTTCGCAAGATTCAAAGGCAGATACGAAAAATGGCGACAGCGGTAGAGGACCGGGCCGACAATCGGCAGTCCCCCCTTTCGGATGCAGTTGTAGTCAGGTTTGCAGGCGACAGTGGCGACGGGATGCAGCTGACCGGCGGTCAGTTTACCTTGTCGTCGGCGCTTGCGGGCAACGACTTTGCGACTTTCCCCGATTTTCCAGCCGAGATTCGCGCACCGCAAGGGACATTGTTCGGCGTCTCGGCCTTCCAGATCAATTTCGGGTCTTCGGCGATCGAGACCGCGGGCGACGCGCCCGACGTGTTGGTCGCAATGAACCCGGCGGCGCTCAAGACCAACGTTCCGCAGCTCAAGCCGGGCGGCCTGATCATCGCCGACGAGGGCGAATTCAACGATCGCAACCTCGCCAAGGCGAAATATGACGCGAACCCGCTCGACGACGGCAGCCTTGCGAAATGGCAGTTGCTCAAGCTGAATATCAGTCAGCTCACCATGGATGCCGTGAAACCCTTCGGCCTCGGCAACAAGGAAGCGCTACGCTGCAAGAATATGTGGACGCTGGGGCTCGCGCTCTGGATGTTCGACCGCGACCGCCAGCCGCTGATCGACTGGCTCAACGGCAAGTTCGCGAAGGACCCGAACCTTGCGGCCGCCAATGTTGCGGCGCTGAACGCCGGCCATGCCTATGGCGAGACCGCCGAGCTTGCGGGACCGCTCAAGCAGCATCATGTCGATCCCGCGCCCGTCGCTCCGGGCCTCTATCGCACGCTGACGGGCGCCGAGGGGATCGCGCTTGGTCTCGTCGCGGGCGCGCAGCTTGCGAAACTGCCAATGTTCTTCGGCGGCTATCCGATCACCCCGGCATCGGCGATCCTGCATCACCTGTCGCGGCTCAAGGAATATGACGTCACGACCTTTCAGGCCGAGGACGAGATCGCGGCGATCTGCTCGGCGATCGGCGCGAGCTATGGCGGTTCGCTCGGCGTCACGAGCTCGTCGGGTCCGGGCATCGCGCTGAAGGGCGAGGCGATGGGTCTCGCGATCATGACCGAGCTACCGCTCGTCATCGTCAATTCGCAGCGCGGCGGTCCCTCGACCGGCTTGCCGACGAAAACCGAGCAATCGGACCTCTATCAGGCGGTCTATGGCCGGAACGGCGACGCGCCAATGCCGGTGATTGCCGCGCGATCGCCCGGCGATGCGTTTGAATGCGCGATCGAGGCGTGCCGCATTGCGGTGCAATATATGACCCCGGTGATGCTGCTGACCGACGGCTATATCGCCAACGCGGCCGAGCCGTGGAAGGTGCCCGATCTTGAGAGCTACGATGATTTCCCGGTCGAGTTTCTGACCGAAGTGCCCGAGGGCGGGTTCAAGCCCTATGGCCGCGACGCGAATCTCAAGCGCCCGTGGGTCAAGCCCGGCACGCCCGGCCTGCTTCACCGCATCGGCGGCATCGAAAAGGAAGTCGACACCGGCCACATCAACTATGCGCCCGACAACCATCAGGCGATGACCGATATCCGCAAGGCGAAGGTCGATGGCGTGAAGGTGCCCGACCAGGTGGTCGAACTCGGCGCCGAGGGGGGCAAGCTGGCGGTCGTCGGCTGGGGGTCGACCTTCGGCCCGATCCATCAGGCGGTGCGCCGCAAGCGCGCCGAGGGCGCCGACGTCAGCCATGTCCACATCCGCCATATCTGGCCGCTGCCCGCCAATCTGGGCGAGCTGCTCAAGAGCTATGACAAGGTGATCGTGCCCGAAATGAACACCGGCCAGCTCAA
This sequence comes from Sphingopyxis sp. H073, assembly GCF_001468395.1. Taxonomy (GTDB): domain Bacteria; phylum Pseudomonadota; class Alphaproteobacteria; order Sphingomonadales; family Sphingomonadaceae; genus Sphingopyxis. Next base: position 57,628 of record NZ_LNSG01000009.1, read on the forward strand.
GACGGTGCTGCGCGACCAGTATCTGGTCGACGCGAAGCCCGTAAACAAGGTGTCGGGCCAGCCGTTCACCATCGCCGAAATTGAGGCCGCGATCGAGGAGGCGCTGGCGTGACGACGGTCACCAGCACCGAGTATTTTAATGCGGCGGTCAATGTGGAATTGGCTGCGGGCCCGCACATATGTCCTGTGTGCAGCGAGTTCGAGTTTTCCGAGCAGGGCAGTTATGAGATTTGCGAAGTTTGCAATTGGGAGGATGATCCCGTCCAACTGAACCAGCCTGATTTGGCCGGAGGCGCAAATCAGTTTTCGTTGATCCAAGCCCGTCAGCTTTGGCAAGATTCTGGGAAGAAGACGAAATGAACGAGATGACCACCATCGCGCGGACGACCACGCTCAAGGATTGGGAAACCGATCAGGAAGTTCGCTGGTGCCCCGGCTGCGGCGACTATGCGATCCTCAAAGCCGTGCAACGCACGATGCCCGAAATCGGCACGGCGCCCGAGAACACTGTGTTCATCAGCGGCATCGGCTGCTCGTCGCGTTTCCCCTATTATATGGAAACCTATGGCTTCCACACGATCCACGGCCGTGCGCCGGCGTTCGCGACGGGGCTGAAGCTCGCCAATCCGGACCTCGATATCTGGATCGTCACCGGCGATGGTGACGGGCTCTCGATCGGCGGCAACCACACGATGCACCTCATCCGCCGCAATCTCGATTGCCAGATCATGCTGTTCAACAACGAGATCTACGGCCTCACCAAGGGGCAATATTCACCGACCAGCCGCGTCGGCACGACAAGCCCGTCGACGCCTTACGGCTCGGTCGATCGTCCGGCGCAGCCTGCGGCGTTCGCGCTGGGCGCCGGTGCGCGGTTCGTCGCGCGCGGCTTCGACGTATCGAAAGAGCTGCCCAACGTGCTGAAGGCCGCTCATGCCCATAAGGGCGCGGCCTTTATCGAAATTTTCCAGAACTGTATCGTCTACAATAAGGACGTGTTCGAGGATTTCGCCGCACCGAAGGGCGCCGAAGATCGCCAGCTCTGGCTCAAGCAGGGCGAACCCATGCTTTACGCCAAAGGTACCAAGGGCATCGCGCTCGACGCCGACGAACTGCACCTCAAGACCGTCGACGTCATCGATGGCGATTGGGAAGAAGCGGGCGTGATCGTCCACGACGTGACCAACCGCAGCGTCGCGCACATGCTCGTCGAAATGCGCTTCGGCGAATTCCCGATGGCGCTCGGCGTCCTTTACGACGATCCGCGCCCGACTTTCGAGGCCGACGTCGTCCGCCAGAACAAGGCGGCGAGCGAAGGCAAGACGGCCGATCTGCAAGGCCTGCTCAAGAAGGGGCAAACCTGGACGGTGACCGAGGGCGGTCCCGAACTCTGACGTCTTGCGAAGGGCTGGCCGGTCGGGTTTATAGGCCCGGATGGACAACCTGACGCACAGCCTCGTCGGCGCGGTACTCGGTCAGCTCGGTCTCAAGAAAAGGACCGGGCTCGCCGTGCCGACGTTAATTATTGCGGCGAACCTGCCTGACATCGACGCGGCCTGTGCGATCTATGGCATCGAGTCGCTGTCGATGCGGCGCGGGATCACGCACGGGCCGATCGCGCTCGTCCTTTTGCCTATTGCTCTTTGGGCTCTGATGATCGCCTTCGACCGCTGGCAAGACCGGCGCGGCAAGCGCCCCGCAGGACGGCTCCCGATCGACAAGGGCTGGCTGCTCGCGCTCGCCAATATCGGTTGTTTCAGCCATCCGGCGCTCGACTGGCTCAACAATTACGGCATCCGGCTGCTCGAGCCGTTCAGCCATCGCTGGTACTACGGCGATACGCTGTTCATCATCGATCTCTGGATATGGATCGCGCTCGGCCTGTCGCTGTGGCTGTCGCTGCGCCGCGAACGGCGCGGGACGGCGAATTGGCAGCGCCCGGCATGGGTCGGTTTTACCGCCGTCTGCGTCTATATTTTTGCCAACGGGCTGATGACGGGCCGCGCCGAAGCGCAGGCGGCCGAATTGTTGCGAAAGGCGGGGCAAGACGGTGCGCTCGTTGTCGCCAGCCCGCCGCCGCTGGCGTTCTGGAGGCGCGACATCGCCTGGCGCCGCGACGGCTACTACGGCGGCGGCGCCTATGCACTGGGTTCCGGTAGTACGGTCGAGCCCGGCATCCCAGACGGGATGAGCGATCTACGACTCCGGGCGTGGGTAAAGAACGACCCTGCCGCGCTTGCCTTCCTCTTCTGGTCGCGGATGCCCGTCGCAGAAACTGAGGGCAGCGCGATCGTGCTACATGACCAGCGCTATATGCAGCCGGTAGCGCGCGACCGTTTTACGGTCCGCGTGGAGGATCCCCGCGCAGCAACTATTGTCGAATAGGCGCGCGTTCATCCTGCCGCCTATCGCAATAAAATCTCTGGGAATCAAAAGGCTCGCACGCCTGCCTCGGCGGCTTGTGACGCCATGAAGGCTCGCGACAACCGATTGTCAGGCCGCTGCTTTTGCGGCAGAAAGCGGTATATGAACACGCATGTCAGTCCCCGCCGCGGCAAGGCGCTACTGCGCGCAGACCGGGCGTTTCGCACCGGCGGGGGGCTGGCGCGCCTGATGGCGCTTGCGCCGGCGAGCTTCTTCCACCGCCAGCTAGACCGCATCGACGCCGGGCTCGCCTATGGCACGCTCGAAGGTCATCTGCCCGACGGCAGCGTGCGCATCCTCGGCGGTCGCGGCAAGGGGCCGACCGCGATCGTCCACCTGAAAAGCTGGGCCGCGCTCGTGCGGCTTGTGCTGTCGGGTTCGGTTGGGTGGTACCGCGCCTGGGAGGCCGGGGAGTGGAGTTCGCCCGATCCGGTCCCGCTGTTCGACCTGTTCATGCGCAATGGCGAGACGCTCGGCAATGCGGGGCGGTCGCGCGGCCCGCTGCACTGGCTCAACCGCGCATCGCATTTCCTCAACCGTAACAATCGCACCGGGGCGCGGCGGAACATCCACGCGCATTACGACCTTGGCAATGACTTCTACAGCCTGTGGCTCGATGCGCAGATGAACTATTCGAGCGCGCTCTTCGCCGATGCAGGGCAGACGCTGGAGGAGGCGCAGATATCGAAGCTCGATGCGATTCTCGACCGGCTCGACCTGCGCTCGGGCGGGCGCCTGCTCGAGATCGGTTGCGGCTGGGGGGCGCTTGCCGAACGCGCGGTCGAGCGGCACGACGTCATCTACACCGGAATTACCCTCTCACCGTCGCAAGCCGAGATTGCCGATCGGCGTCTGCACGCGGTCGACCTGTCGGGGCGATCGCGGATCGAGCTCTGCGATTATCGCGATGCGCAGGGCCCCTATGACGCGATCGCGAGCGTAGAGATGGTCGAAGCGGTCGGGCAGGCCTATTGGCCCGTCTATCTCGACACCATCGCGCGCCTGTTGCGCCCCGGTGGCCGCGCAGCGATCCAGTATATCCTGATCAGCGACGCGCTGTTCGAGCGTTACGCGGCCAGTACCGACTTCATCCAGGCCTATATCTTTCCGGGCGGCTGCCTGATTTCCGAAAGCCGTTTCCGCGCGTTGGCCGAGGAGCGGGGGCTTGTGTGGCGCGACGTTCTCCATTTCGGGCTCGGCTATGCCGAAACGCTGCGCCAGTGGCGCGAGCGGTTCGATGCCGCGGTGTCCGACGGGCGCCTGCCGGCAGGGTTTGACGACCGCTTCGTGCGGCTCTGGCGCTATTATCTTCAATATTGTGAGGGGGGCTTTCGCGGCGGCGGTATCGACGTCGCGCAGGTGACACTCGAAAAAACAGCCTGAAAACAAGCAGGGAGAAGGCAATGCGAAGATTTTTGGCAGGCGCGCTGCTGTGCGCAGCCGTGGGAATAGCTGTCCCCGCACCCACGCAAACCACCGCGGCTCGGGCGACCGACAATCTGCCAAAGGATCTGAATGTGCTGTTTTGGAGCCAGGACCAGCGTGACACCGCCTTCCGGACGATGGAGACGGTCCCGAAAGTCGTCGTGCACACGATCAAGGCGGGCGGTCGCGCCTATCCCATGCCGCAAGGCAAGCCGATCGACCTCGGGCTCAATGTCGACGCCCATATGGCGGCGCAGCGCAATGCGGGGCTGATCATCGTCCAGGACGGAAAGGTGCGACTGGAGAAATATGCGCTCGGCTATGGCGCCTCCGGCCGCTGGACCAGCTTTTCGGTGGCGAAAAGCTTCACCTCGACCCTCGTCGGCGCGGCGGTAAAGGACGGCTATATCAAGAGCCTCGACGACAAGGTTACCGTCTATATCCCGGGACTCAGGGGCTCGGCCTATGACGATGTCAGCGTGCGGCAATTGCTGACGATGACCTCGGGCGTCAAATGGAACGAGGATTATACCGATCCCAAATCGGATGTCGCGCAGTTCAATCTGCAAAAGCCGGTGCCGGGCGAAGACATAACGGTCAGCTATATGAAGACCCTGCCGCGCGAAGCGCCGGCGGGGTCGAAATGGGTGTACAAGACCGGCGAGACCAATTTGATCGGCGTGCTGGTGTCGAGCGCGACCGGCAAGACACTCTCGGATTATCTGTCAGAGAAGGTCTGGAAACCGTTCGGCATGGAGCAGGACGGCGTCTGGATGCTCGGGCCGACGGGGCACGAGATCAGCGGCTGCTGCATGTCGGCGAGCCTCAAGGATTATGCACGCTTCGGCCAGTTCATCCTGAACGGCGGCGTCGCGGGGGGAAAGAAGGTTCTGCCTGACGACTGGCTCGCCGCGGCGACGACCAAGCAGGCGGGCATCGACATTCCCGGCCGCGGTTATGGCTATCAATGGTGGACGAACGACGATGGCAGCTTCGCCGCGCAAGGAATTTTCGGTCAGGGCATCTTCATCGACCCGAAGCGCAGGCTTGTGATTGCCTCGAACGGCAATTGGCCGACCGCGACCGACCCCGAAGGCGTCGGCAAGGCGCGCGAGGCCTTTTACAAGGCGGTGCAGGCTGCGATCGACCGCGAAGCGGCGAAATAAACGGAGTCAGGCAGCGACGGAAACCGTCGTCGCCGCGCGCTGGGCGAGCCACGCCGCCGCAAGCGGTATGGCGACGCCCAGCACCATGATCCACCAGGTGTCGGCAAGCGTCACGGCACGATAGAGCCCGGCGCCGATCACAGCCCCGGCGACGATCCACCCGGCATTGGCGCTTGCGGACATGCGCATCGCCAGCCAGCTTCCGCCAAAGGTGCCGACGAACCAGCCGATCAACAGGGCGATGGTCGATGCGAGGGGGATCAGTACCTCCCCGGTTTCGAGGTCATAGACGTCGGGCGACAATTCGTTTCCCGCATATTGCGCGAGCCATAGCAGCGCGAAAGCGACGACGATCCCCACGAGGGTTGCTGCGACCGTCCGCAGGATGTTGCGACCCATAACCGTGCCTTTGACCAGATATTTCGGGCCGAAACCTAACGGCCGAACGCAAAGATCGCGTTAAGCATCGACCATCACTTTGGGCAAGGCATGGAAAGCGGTGCTGTCGAAGCCCGCGATCATCAGCTTCGCGACATATTCGCCGACGGCCGCGGGATCCTTGATGCTTTGCGGATCCTCGCCCGGATAAGCGCGCGCGCGCATCTGGGTGCGCGTGCCGCCGGGATCGAGGATCGCGGTGCGGACGTTCGAGATATTGCGCATCTCGGCGCCATAGCTCGTCACCAGCACTTCAAGTGCCGCCTTCGACGCGGCATAGGCGCCCCAATAGGCGCGCGGATCGCGCGCGACGCTGCTCGACAGCGCGAGCAGGCGGCCACCCGGCGCGCGGCGGAGCAGCGGATCGAAATTGGCGATCAGCGCCTGCTGCGCGACAAGGTTCAGCGTCAGCAGTTTGTTGAATTCCTTGCCGTCGATCGCGCCGACCGGGGTCAGCGTGCCCAGCATCGCCGCGTTGAGGACGAGCATATCGAGGTGCTGCCAACGTTCGGCCATCGCGGTGGCAAGCCGCGCGATACTGTCGCCGTCCGTCAGGTCCAATGGCGCGATCGTTGCGCTGCCGCCGGCCTCGTGAATGCGATCTTCGAGTTCCTCGAGCCCGCCCGGGGTACGTGCGGTGATGACGACATGCGCACCGCGTGCCGCCAGCGCTTCGGCGATCGCCGCGCCGATACCGCGGCTCGCCCCGGTCACGAGTGCGACCTGACCCGCCAAATCTTCAGATACCATGATCACTCCGTCAGACAACGCGCTCGGCAAGCAGCGAAAACTGGTCATCGACCGCTTGCTCGTCGAAATCGGTCAGCGTGGTCGGATAATCGCCCGTAAAGCAGGCGTCACAATATTGCGGGACGTCGTCGTTGCGCCGCGCCTCGCCCAGCGCGCGATAGAGCCCGTCGATCGTCAGGAAGGACAGGCTGTCGGCGTTGATGAAATTCGCCATCTGCCCGACGGTCATCTGCGCCGCGAGCAGTTTGGCGCGCTCGGGCGTGTCGACGCCATAGAAACAGCTGTGCTGGGTCGGCGGGCTCGCGATGCGCATATGCACCTCGGCTGCGCCTGCATCGCGCATCATTTGCACGATCTTCAGGCTGGTCGTGCCGCGAACGATCGAATCGTCGATCAGCACGATGCGCTTGCCGCTGATCAGCGCGCGGTTCGCATTGTGCTTCAATTTCACGCCCAGGTGACGAACCTTGTCGCCCGGCTGAATGAAGGTGCGGCCGACATAGTGCGAGCGGATGATGCCCAGTTCAAAGGGAATGCCCGATTCCTGCGCATAACCGATTGCGGCGGGGGTGCCCGAATCGGGCACCGGGATGACAAGATCGGCCTCGACCGGGTTCTCGCGCGCGAGTTCGGCGCCGATCGCCTTGCGCACCGAATAGACGCTGGTGCCGTCGACGATCGAATCGGGGCGCGAGAAATAGACATATTCGAAGATGCACGGCCGCGCCGAGCGTTCGGCGAAGGGGCGGTGCGACGAAAGCTGGCCATCACGAATGATCACCAGCTCGCCCGGATCGACCGAGCGGACGAATTCAGCGCCGACGACGTCGAGCGCCACCGTTTCGGACGCAAGGATGTGCGCATCGCCGAGCTTGCCGATCACGAGCGGGCGGATGCCCAGCGGGTCGCGGCATCCGATCATCCCCTCCGCGGTCAGGCAGATCAGCGAATAGGCGCCTTCGACCTGCTTCAGCGCGTCGATGAAGCGATCGAGCAGGGTGCGATAGTTCGATGTCGCGACGAGGTGAATGATGACCTCTGTATCGCTGGTCGACTGGAAGATCGAACCGCGACGTACGAGAATCTTCTTCAGCGCCGTTGCGTTGGAGATGTTGCCGTTGTGCGCGACCGCGAAACCGCCGGTCGACAGGTCGGCGAAAAGCGGCTGGACGTTGCGCAGCGCCGTCTCGCCGGTCGTCGAGTAGCGGACATGGCCGATCGCCGACGCGCCGCCCAACTGGCGAATGATGTCGTCGCGGTCGAAATTGCCGGCGACATGTCCCATCGCGCGGTGGGTATGAAAATCCTTGCCGTCGAAGGCAGTGATGCCTGCGGCTTCCTGGCCGCGGTGCTGCAGGGCATGAAGGCCCAGCGCGACGACGGCTGAGGCGCTGTCGGCGCCATGAATACCAAATACGCCGCACTCCTCGCGGAGCTTGTCGTCATCGAAAGGGTGGGTCGTCAGCATGACATTCCAGGGGCAGGGGCCAAGGGGCGGGGGCAGTGACTGCGGCGCATATAGGGAGGCTTGCCGCAAATGTCGCCCCCCAAACTTCACATGATTGTCACAGGCCGGACCCGGACGGGTGACAAGCGCAGCAAAGCTGCTCTAAAGGCCCATCATGGACCAGAAAGCCGACACGACCGACCGCTTCCAGCCGCGCTTCGACGCCGCCGGTCTCGTCACCGCGATCGTCACCGATGCCGCGACGGGCACGCTGCTGATGGTCGCGCATATGAATTCCGAAGCGATCCGGCTGACCCAGGAAACCGGGCAGGCGCATTTCTGGTCTCGCTCGCGGCAAGCGCTGTGGCGCAAGGGGGAGACCTCGGGAAACGGACTGACGCTGGTCGAGATGCGCGTCGATTGCGATCAGGATGTCCTGCTGCTGCGCGTAACGCCCGCTGGGCCCGCTTGCCACACGGGCCGGCGTTCCTGCTTCTATCGCCGTGTCAACGCAGATGGTGGCCTGACCTTTCTCCACGACGATGCGTAGGGTGCGTGCCGCCTTCCTGTTCGGCGCGCTGTTGCTCGCGGGCTGCGATCGGCACCCGCAGGCGGACAGCGACCGGACGGTCGACGCGAACAGCCCGCTCGAACTGGCTGCGCGCGAGCGCGGGATCGTGCGACCCGATACAGCCAGCCCGACGGGCGTGTTCGAACGCTCGCACGAACTCGGGCGCGACGCGATGTGCGTGGTGCCCGACGGCGCGGGTCAATGGCGCTTTGCCTTGTCTGCGTCTTTCGGTCCCGGCCTGCGCTGCGCCGCGCGCGGGACGATCCTGCGCGAGGGGCAGGGATGGCGGATGCGCTTCGCCGACGCCGAGGGGTGCGAAGCGCTGGTCCATGAGGAAGAGGACGAACTCCGGCTGCCTGGCAGCCTGCCCGCGCAATGCCAGACGATCTGCTCCGCGCACGCGTCGCTATCCGGGTTGCGGCTGCCGCGCGCAAGCTGGTCCAAGGAGGACGCGAAACGCTTGCAGGTCGCGGATCCGCGCGGCAATATGATCCAACCGTGCGGCAGTTGAGACGCGCCGATTCCCGGCACCTCCCGCCCTTGACGTTCACGTCAACGGAAACTATTCTGGCCCGTATGACCGAAGAATACGGCCACGCCCACATCGATACGCCCGATCATCTCGGCCGCGACCAGTTCAGTATCACCGACCTGTCGACCGAATTCGGCGTCACCGCCCGCGCGCTCCGCTTTTACGAGGACGAGGGGCTGATCAGCCCGTCGCGCCGCGGCCTGTCGCGCATCTATTCGAAGCGCGACCGTGCGCGGCTCGCCTGGATCCTGCGCGCCAAGCGCACCGGCTTCAGCCTTGCCGACATTCGCGAGATGATCGATCTGTACGACGTCGGGGACGGCCGCAGGCTGCAGCGCCAGGTGACGATCGAGAAATGCGAGCAACGCATCAACCTGTTGCAACGCCAGCGCGACGATATCGACAGTGCGGTCGAGGAACTGACGCGCTTTATCGATATGGTCAAAAAGGTCGACGCCAGTCAGAAAGTGCGCTGAGCCTCGACTCTTGCGCCTCCCCGGACGAGATATTGCTAACCCCGCTTTCCAGAAAGATGAGTCATGCCCGCCTACCGCGCCCCCATCCAGGATACGCTCTTCCTGATCAACGACGTCCTCGGCGTCGAGCGCTACGCCAACCTGCCAGGCTTCGCCAATGCGACCCCCGACATGATCGAGGCGGTGCTGACCGAAGCGGGCAAATTCTGCGAAGAAGTGCTGTTCCCGATCAACTATTCGGGCGATCAGGAGGGCTGCACGCGACACGAAGACGGATCGGTCACGACGCCGAAGGGGTTCAAGGAGGCCTATAAGGCCTATTGCGACGCCGGCTGGACGACGCTGACCCAGCCGGAGGAATTCGGCGGACAGGGCTTGCCGCACATCATCGGTTTCCCGGTCGAGGAATATCGCATGGCGGCGAACCAAGCCTTTTCGATGTACCCCGGCCTCACTCAGGCGGCGGTGGCGGCAATCCTCGTCAAGGGATCGGAGGAGCAGAAGGCGACCTATGTCCCGAAGATGATTTCGGGCGAGTGGGGCGGCACAATGAACCTCACCGAACCGCACTGCGGCACCGATCTCGGCCTCATCCGCACCCGCGCGGTGCCGAATGCCGACGGCAGCTATGCGGTGACCGGCACCAAGATCTTCATCTCGTCGGGCGAGCATGACCTCACCGAAAATATCGTCCACCTCGTCCTCGCGAAGACGCCCGATGCACCCGACAGCGTCAAGGGCATCTCGCTCTTCATCGTGCCCAAATTCCTCGTCAACGAAGACGGCTCGCTCGGCCAGCGCAACACCCTCCAGTGCGGCTCGATCGAGCATAAGATGGGCATCCACGCCAATTCGACCTGCGTGATGAACTATGACGGCGCGAAGGGCTGGATGGTCGGCGATGAGAACAAGGGGCTTGCCGCGATGTTCGTGATGATGAACGCCGCGCGCCTCGGCGTCGGCATCCAGGGGCTGGGACAGGCCGACATCGCTTTCCAGAACGCGGTCCAATATGCGCACGACCGTCGCCAGGGCCGCGCGCTGACCGGGCCGCAGGATCCCCAGGAAAAGGCCGACCCCCTGTTCGTCCACCCCGATGTGCGCCGCATGTTGATGGACGGCAAGGCAGTGGTGGAGGGGCTGCGCGCGCTCTGCCTGTGGGGTGCGCTGCAGGTCGACCTCGCGCATGTCGCCGAGACCGAGGAAGAGCGCCAGCATGCCGACGATCTCGTCAGCCTGCTCACCCCCGTGATCAAGGGCTATGGCACCGACAAGGGCTATGAGGTCGCGACCAACGCGCAGCAGGTGTTCGGCGGTCACGGTTACATCGAGGAACAGGGCATGTCACAATATGTCCGCGATGCCCGCATCACGATGATCTATGAAGGCGCGAACGGCGTGCAGGCGATGGACCTCGTCGGCCGCAAGCTTGCGCAGAACGGCGGCCGCGCGATCCAGACCTTCTTCGCCATCGTCGATGCGGAATGCGCCGCGGCGAAGGACAAACCGGCGTTTGCGGATTTCGCGAGCCGTCTTGAAAAGGCGAACGGCGAACTGAAGGCCGCGACGATGTGGTTCATGCAGAACGGCATGACGAACCCGAACAACATCGGCGCGGGCGCGCATCACTATATGCACATCATGGGTATCGTCGCGCTGGGGTTGATGTGGCTGCGCATGGCCGAAGCGGCGCAGAAGGCGCTGGACGACGGGCGCGGCAACAAGGATTTCCTTCAGGCGAAGCTCGTCACCGCGCGTCACTTCGGTGAACGTTTTGTCCCCGACGCCGGCGCGCTGCGCCGCAAGATCGAAGCGGGCAGCGAGGCGATGATGACGTTGACGCCGGAGCAGTTCTTCGCGGCTTGACCGGCGCCTTTGCAACCATCGCCGCCGCCATGCGTGGAGGCGGCGATGAGCGACCTCGTCCCGATCGTCATTGAAGGCCGCAACTGCTGGCGGATCGAACGCGCCGACAAGGCGCGGATGATCGTCGATGCTGCCGATTATTATGCGCTGCTTGAACGGCTGATGGCCGGTGCCAGGGAGCGCATCCTGCTTATCGGTTGGGATTTCGATCCGCGGATCGCGCTGAAGCCCGACAGGGACGGCATCGGCGAGTCGCTTGGCGACTATCTGCTGCGCCTCGCAAAAAATTGTCCTGACCGCGACATCGACATCCTCCGCTGGAATTTCGGGGGCCTGAAGCAGTTCGCGATGCCGCGCATCGTCGCGATGATCGCGCGGTGGAAGATCACGCGCTCGATCAGTTTCCGGCTCGACAGCGCGCATCCGGTCGGGTGCAGTCATCATCAGAAGGTGGCGGTCTTCGACGACCATCTGGCGGTATGCGGCGGCATCGACGTCGGCTCGCGACGCTGGGACACGCGGGGGCACAAGGACGACGATCGGCATCGGACGGCCCCCGACGGAACGCCCTATATGCCCTGGCACGACAGCACGATGTTGCTCTCGGGGCCGGTCGGCAATGCGCTTGCCGATCTGGGTAACGAACGCTGGCAGCGCGCGACGAAGAAGCCGCTCCGCGAAATCAACGGATCGGGGGAGGGGTGGCCCGACGATCTGGAGGCCGATTTCGAGGGTGTCGACGTTGCAATCTCGCGCACCCGCGCCGAGTATGACGGCTATGAGGAAATACGCGAGGTCGAGCAGCTTTATCTCGACATGATCGCCGCGGCGAAGCGCTTCATCTATTTCGAGAATCAATATTTCACCTGCGGCAAGATCGCCGCCGCCATCGCCGAACGGCTCAACGAGGATGATCCGCCGGAATTCGTGATGGTGATGCCCGAAACCGCCGACGGCTGGCTCGAACAGATGGCGATGGACGCCGCGCGCGTGCAACTGGTGCGCGAAATCGCCAAGGCGAAACACGGCGACCGGCTGCGGGTCTATTATCCGCGCACCAAGCGCGGCGAGGCGATTTACGTTCACGCCAAGACCGCAATCGTCGACGATCGGGCGATCCGTGTCGGGTCGGCCAATCTGAACAACCGTTCGATGGGGCTCGACAGCGAGTGCGACGTGACCATCGACTCGGCGCTGCCGGCCAATCACGGCATCGAGCCGGTCATTCGCCGCCTGCGCGAATCGCTGATCGCCGAGCATCTGGGTGTCGATCCGCTAGAGGTAGCGCGCCGGTTCGAAGCCAGCGGTTCGCTGATCGGGACGATCGAGGGATTGCGCGGCCAGGGGCGCTCGCTCGAACTGCTCGACCTCGTTTCGCCGGGTCCGATGGACGAGTTCATTGCCGAGAACGAACTGCTCGATCCGACGAGCCCCGATGCGATGTTCGAAAGCCTGACCGAACGCGGCCTCAGGAAAAGCTGGCATCGCGGTCGTGACTGGATGCGGCGGCACCGGCCTTTCCGGCGAAAAGCCTAGTCCGCCAGCGACAATATATGCTGTGCCTGTTTAAGGTGCGGCGCATCGACCATCTTGCCGTCGACCTGCAGCACCCCGACGCCCGGGTTGGCCGCGAAGGCATCGACGATCGCCTGGGCGCGCTGAACCTCTTCGTCGGCGGGGGTGAAGGCGGCGTTGATCGGTTCGACCTGCGAAGGATGGATCGCCATCATGCCGGTAAAGCCGTCGCGCCGCGCGCTGGCGGCATAGGCGGCAAGCCCGGCCTCGTTCTTGATCGCCGGGAACACCGTGTCGATCGCAGCGACGCCCGCGCCGTGCGCCGCGAACAGCGTGAGCGCGCGCGCAATCTCATAGGGTGACGTGTAGCTGCCATCCTCGGTGCGGCTCGTCGTCGCGCCGATGGCAGCGGGCAAGTCCTCCGCGCCCCAGGTCAGGCCGACGAGGCGATCCTTCACTTCGCGATAGCTGCCGAGCGTGAAGATCGCCGCGGGGGTTTCGGTCGCGATCGGCAGGATCGGCGGCAGCGAGGCGTCGCGCGCGGATTCGCTCCGCAGAATCGTGTCGAGTTGCTGGATGCTGGGCGCGCCTTCGGCCTTGGGCAGCATGATCGCGTCGGGCCGTCCACCGACGATTGCCGTGACGTCAGCGGCGGTCATATGGCCGTCGAGTGGATTGACGCGCACCAACGTGATGACCTCGCGTTCCCCGGCCAGATATTCGGCGACCGCCGCGCGTGCAGCTTCCTTGTTGGCGGGCGACACCGAATCCTCCAGGTCGAGGATGATCGCATCGGCGCCCGATGCTGCGGCCTTGGCGAAGCGTTCGGGACGATCCCCGGGAACGAAAAGGAGTGAGCGCAGGCGCATCAGGCGGCCTTTCCTTTGATCAGCGCGGCCCGCTCGCACTGGCAGACGATTTCGCCGCGCTGGTTGATGCAGCGGTGGAGAAAGGTCACGATACCCGATCCGGGACGCGATTTGGACTCTTTCAGGCCGATGACTTCGGTCTCGGCGCGCAACGTGTCGCCGATGAACACCGGCTTCGGCATCACCAGCTTGTCATAGCCGAGGTTCGCGACGAGCGTGCCGAGCGTCGTATCGCCGACCGAAAGCCCGACCATCAGGCTGAAAGTGAAGGTGCCGTTGACGAGGATCTGCCCGAACTCCGACGCCTTCGCCGCCTCGATGTCGAGGTGCAGCGGTTGCGGGTTATGCGTCATCGTGGTGAACAGCAGATTGTCGGTCTCGGTCACGGTACGGCGGATCTCGTGCGTGATCGTCTCGCCGATCTGCCACTCGTCGAAAAACTTGCCTGCCATCTTCAGTCCCTCAAATGCAATTTCATGCCGACATGGCTCTGCACGAAGCCCAGCCGGGCGTAAAAGCGGTGCGCGTCGGTGCGTGTAGCTGACGATGTGAGCTGAACCAGCTTGCAATCGCGCGCGCGGCATTGCTCGACCGCCCACAGGATCATCTGTTCGCCGAGCTTTTGCCCGCGCAGGTCGGCGGCAATCCGTACCGCCTCGATCAGCCCGCGCCAGCTTCCGATGAAGGAAAGCCCAGGCAGGAAGCTGAGCTGCATCGTGCCCACGACTCTGCCGTCGAGTTCCGCCGCGATCAGCCGCTGGTTGGGGTCGGCATCGATCGCCGCGAACGCGTCCATGTACCGTGGATCGGACGGGTCGGCTTCACGGCCCGGCGGGATCACATCCTCGGCGAGCATCGCAAGAATGGCCGGTAGCTCTGCGGCCGTCGCGTCACGGAGGATCAGGTCGCTCATTCCGCCGTCTCGATCTTCGCGAGCAGCGCTTCGACCTGCACCTGTGCACCTGCGGCTGCATTGAGTTCGGCCACCACCCCGTCGAAAGGCGCGGTGAGGCTATGCTCCATCTTCATCGCCTCGAGGGTCAGCAGCTTCTGCCCCTTGGTGACCTTGTCGCCCGCCGCAACATCGACCGCGATGATCTTGCCCGGCATCGGCGATAGGATCGCGCCATCGCCAGCGCTGCCGCCAGTGCCCGTCCCGCGGGGCTCGTAAAGCGACGTCACGAAAGCATGGCCCTCGTCGAACTTTATCAGTTTGCTGCCGTCCCAATAGGCCCGGGCCATATAATTGGCATATTCGCTCCAGTCGTCCGGAATGATCGCCTCGCGTTTGTTGCCATCGATATCAAGAAGAACCCGCCTGACGGGAGCAGCATTCAAACGTAGGCCCGACATTTCAAGTCCACCAATGCCTGTGTCCCCGTCGAGCAGCAGATGTACGGCGACATCCAACGCCTCCTCGCAAAGTTCGGGAGGATCGGTCAGGCGTTCCTGGTGCGCGGCGATGAAGCCGGTGTCGATTTGCCCGGCAGCGAAATCGGGTTCGTTCAGGATCTTCGTGAGAAATGCGGCATTCGTGCGGACCGGCCAGACGTCTGCGGTTCGGCAGGCTGCCTCCAGATCCCATATGGCTTCCTGCCGGTTGTCGGCATGCACGATCAGCTTCGCGATCATCGGATCGTAGAAGGGCGATATTTCGTCATCGACTGTGACGCCCGTATCTATGCGGTATCCGCCTAGGTCGAAATACTCGAGCGTGCCGATCGAGGGCAGAAAGCCTTTGGCCGGATCCTCGGCATAAAGCCGCGCTTCCATCGCCCAACCGTTGATCGCGAGATCTTCCTGGCGGAGTGGGATCGGCTCGCCCGATGCGACACGCAACTGCCATTCGACGAGGTCGACCCCGGTGATCTCCTCGGTCACAGGATGCTCGACCTGCAGGCGCGTGTTCATTTCCATGAACCAGATGCGGTCGGCACGAAGGCCTTCGCTCGCGTCGGCGATGAACTCGATCGTCCCCGCGCCGACATAATCGACCGCCTTTGCCGCGCGCACCGCGGCGGCACAAAGGTCGGCGCGCGTCGCCTCGTCCATGCCGGGAGCGGGGGCTTCTTCGATCACCTTCTGATGGCGGCGCTGGAGCGAGCAGTCGCGTTCGAACAGGTGGACGACATTGCCGTGGGTGTCGCCGAACACCTGCACCTCGATATGGCGCGGAGTGAGGATATATTTCTCGATCAGCACATGATCATTGCCGAACGACGCCGCCGCCTCGCGCTGACACGATGCAAGCGCGTCGGCGAAATCGGCCGCGGCATCGACCTTTCGCATCCCCTTGCCGCCGCCGCCCGCGACCGCCTTGATGAGCACGGGATAGCCGATCTGCGCCGCCTGTTCGGCGAGAAAGGTCGGATCCTGATTTTCGCCCATATAGCCCGGCGTCACCGGCACACCCGCCTCGGCCATCAGCTTCTTGGCGGCGTCCTTCAGGCCCATCGCGGTGATCGACGAAGGCTTCGGCCCGACCCATATAAGCCCTGCATCGGCGACCGCCTGCGCAAACTCGGCATTCTCGGACAGGAACCCATAACCCGGATGAATCGCCTCGGCTCCGGTCGCTTGGGCAGCGGCAATGATCTTCTCGCCGATCAGATAGCTCTCACGCGCTGGCGACGGCCCGATATGCACGGCCTCGTCGGCCTCGCGCACATGCAGCGCCTTGGCGTCGGCGTCCGAATAGACCGCCACAGTCCGAATGCCCATCTCGCGCGCGGTGCGGATGATGCGGCAAGCGATTTCGCCGCGATTGGCGATGAGGAGGGAGTTGATCATGCGCGATCCTCCCCGGTACGGGGAGGGGGACCATCCGCAGGATGGTGGAGGGGCACAGGCGATTTGCCTTGCCGCTGCCTGATTTTCACTGCTCTCTCCTCACAAATCTCGACTATCCGGATTACTGTCGATCCCAAATCCCGCATCACGGCAGTGGCGGGAATACGCAGGGTCGCGATGTGCTGCGATTTCAGAAAGTCGGCCCGCAAGCCATCTGCGCGTCCTGCGACAGCGCCATCGTGCGCCTGACCATCTACCTCAATTGGCAGCCGAATGGCGGGGCAATAAAAGTCCAAAATATAAATTCCAGCGGGATGCTGACGCCGATACTTGAAGCCTCCGGGCCGCGCTCGCAGGGCCTTCCAAAGCATCATTTCGGGAAGGCTCATTTCGCTTCGCAGCTTGCGGGCGCGTTTCAGGGTATCGCGCGGACCAGTGATCACAGCACGTGCCTCTCCACCATCCTGCGGATGGTCCCCCTCCCCGTGCCGGGGAGGATCGCGTTAAGACCGCCGCGCATCATCACATCCGGAAAACCCCAAACCCGCGGTCCTCGACCGGGGCGTTCAGCGTTGCGGCGAAGGCGAGTCCGAGCACGTCGCGTGTCTGCGCGGGGTCGATGATGCCGTCGTCCCACAGCCGCGCGGTTGCGTGATAGGGGTTGCCCTCATCCTCATATTTCTGGCGGATCGGGGCCTTGAAGGCCTCGGCCTCTTCGGGCGTCCATTTGTCGGCGTCGCGGTGGACCGTCGCCAACACCGATGCCGCCTGCTCGCCGCCCATCACGCTGATCCGGCTGTTCGGCCAGCTGAACAGGAAGCGTGGGCTATAAGCCCGCCCGCACATGCCGTAATTGCCCGCGCCGAAGCTACCGCCGATCAGCACGGTGATCTTCGGCACTGTCGCGGTCGCCACAGCCGTCACCAGCTTTGCGCCATGTTTCGCAATGCCCTCGGCCTCATATTTGCCGCCCACCATGAAACCGCTGATATTCTGGAGGAAGAGCAGGGGGATGCGCCGCTGCTGCGCCAGCTCGATGAAATGCGCGCCCTTGACCGCGCTTTCGCTAAACAGCACGCCCTTATTGGCAAGAATCGCGACCGGGATGCCCCAGATATGCGCGAAGCCGCAGACGAGCGTGCTGCCATAGTGCGCCTTGAATTCGTGAAACTCGCTGCCGTCGACGATGCGCGCGATCACTTCGTGCACATCGTAAGGTGCGCGCACATCCTGCGGCACGACCCCATAAAGCTCCTCGGCGTCGTATTTGGGCGGGCGCGGGTCCTTCAACGGTACCTCGAAGCCCTTGTTCTCGCCCAGATGACTGACGATATCGCGCACAATCGTCAGCGCATGTTCGTCATTCTCGGCAAGATGATCGACGACGCCCGACTTCTTCGCATGAAGATCGCCGCCGCCCAGATCCTCGGCGCTGATCTCCTCGCCCGTCGCGGCCTTCACCAGCGGCGGCCCGGCGAGGAAGATCGTACCCTGATTGCGCACAATCACCGTCTCGTCGCTCATCGCCGGAACATAAGCACCGCCTGCGGTGCAGCTTCCCATCACGCACGCGATCTGCGGGATCCGCTTCGCCGACATATTCGCCTGATTGAAGAAGATGCGCCCGAAGTGATCGCGGTCGGGAAAGACCTGATCCTGATGCGGCAGGTTCGCACCGCCGCTGTCGACGAGGTAGATGCAGGGCAGGCGGTTCGTCTCGGCAATTTCCTGCGCGCGGAGATGCTTCTTCACCGTCATCGGATAATAGGTGCCGCCCTTCACGGTCGCGTCGTTGCAGACGATCATCATCTGCCGCCCCGATACGCGGCCGATGCCGGCGATCATCCCGGCGCCCGGCACCTCGCCCTCATACATGTCGCACGCCGCAAGCTGTCCGATCTCGAGAAAGGGCGAGCCCGGATCGAGCAGCCGCTCGACGCGCTCGCGCGGCAACAGCTTGCCGCGGCTCGTGTGCCGCTCGCGCGACTTTTCATTGCCGCCAAGCGCCGCCTTGGCGACGCGGGCATAGAGCTCGTCGCGCAGCGCCCGATTGTGCGCGGCATTGGCGCGAAAGCCATCGCTGTCGGGGTTTATCATGGTTCCCAATATTGGTGCGCTCACGTCGCAATCTCTCCTTTGTGGGCGGGTCGGATTATCCTGCCGCTCGTCGACGAACAAGCACCACAGGCCGAAAATGGTTGGCATTGAAACCATCTGGCCGCAGGCCTATGCCCGCCGCGCGCCCCCTGAAAAACAAGGTTAGTCCTATGAAAAAAACCGTCTTTGCCATTTTGCTCTCGACCGCCGCGATCGTCGCGGGGCCCGTCGCCTGTTCGAAGGGCGACAAGGAAAGCGCCGCCTACACCGTCGGGACCGAGCTTGGCATCAGCAAGGCTGCGATGGATACCAGCGTCAAACCGGGCGACGACTTCTACGCCTATGCCAATGGCAACTGGCAGAAAACGACCGAAATCCCGGCTGATCGCTCGTCCACCGGCGCTTTCTACATCGCGTTCCTCGAAACCGAGAAGCGCACCCGCGAACTGGTCGACGCGATCGTCAAGAGCGGCGGCGACCCCACGACCGACGACGGCCGCATCGCCGCTTTCTACAAGGCCTACACCAACACCAAGGCGATCGACGCAGCGGGCATGAAGCCGGTCGAAGCCGATCTCGCCCGCTTTGCGGCGATCACCGACAAGGCGGGGCTGGCGAAAGTGCTGGGCGAACAGACGCGCGCCGACGTCGACCCGCTCAACGCCACCGACTTCGAAACCGAAAATCTGTTCGGCATTTTCGTGACGCAGGGTCTCGCGACGCCGGGCGCGGTCATTCCCTATGTCCTGCAGGGCGGCCTCGGTATGCCCGAGCGCGAATATTATTTGTCGGCCGACCCCAAAATGGCCGCGCTGCGCACGCAATATCAGGCCTATATCGCCAAGCTGCTGACCGCGGCGGGGCAGAGCGACGCCGAGGCGAAGGCGAAACGCATCTACGACCTCGAGGCCAAGATCGCAAAGGCGCACGCCAACCGCGCCGATAGCGAAGATTTCGCGAAGTCGGCGGGCGTCTGGACGAAGGCCGATTTCGCGAAGAAGGCGCCGGGGCTCGACTGGGATGCCTATTTCGCCGCCGCCGGCCTTGGCAATGCGCCGAAATTCGGCGCCTACCATGCCCGCGCGATCACCGGCCTGTCGGCGCTTGTGGCGTCTGAGCCACTCGATACGTGGAAGGACTGGCTGGCGTTCCACCAGATTAACTCGCACACCGACGTCCTGCCGTCGGCGCTCGATAAGGCGCATTTCGCCTTTTACGGGACGGCGCTTGCGGGCACGCCGGAGCAGCGCAGCCGCGACAAGCGCGCGCTCGACGCGCTGAACATCTATCTCGGCGACGCGGTCGGCCGCGTCTATGCCGAGAAATATTTCCCGGCGCCTGCGAAGGCCGAGGTCGGCGACATGGTGAAGGGGATCAAGGCCGCGTTCGCGAAGCGTGTCGAGACGATCGACTGGATGGCGCCCGAAACCAAAAAGGAAGCGATCAAGAAGGTCGAAACGATCGTCGTCGGTGTCGGCTATCCCGAAACCTGGCGCGACTATGGCCGCTACACGGTCAGCGCGACCGACGCCTATGCGAACATGGTTGCGGGCGAGAAGGCCGAATATGCGCACCAGCTCGCCAAGATCGGCAAGCCGCTCGACAAGGGCGAATGGTGGATGGTGCCACAGACGGTCAATGCGGTGAACCTGCCGGTCCAGAATGCGCTCAATTTCCCCGCCGCGATCCTGCAGCCCCCCTTCTTCAATGCCAAGGCCGATCCGGCCTATAATTACGGCGCGATCGGCGCGGTCATCGGCCACGAGATCAGCCACAGCTTCGATAATAATGGTGCCGCGTTCGACGCAAGCGGCGCGCTCCGCAATTGGTGGACCGCTGCGGACCTTGCGAAGTTCAACGCCGCGGGTGCGGCGCTGGCCGCGCAGTACGACAACTACAAGCCGTTCCCCGACCTTGCCGTCAACGGCAAGCTCACGCTGGGCGAAAATATCGCCGACGTTGCCGGGCTCCAGGCGGCCTATGATGCCTACCGCGCGTCGCTGAACGGGCAGGAAGCGCCGGTGATCGACGGCTTCACCGGCGACCAGCGTTTCTTCATCGCCTATGCGCAGACCTGGGCGACGAAGATGCGCGACGAGGCGCTGCGCGCGCGCGTCGCGACCGACGGCCATGCGCCGGGCATGTACCGTGCGCTGACCGTCCGCAACCTCGATGCCTGGTACAAGGCGTTCGACGTCAAGGAAGGCGACAAGCTCTACCTCGCGCCCGACCAACGCGTGCGAGTCTGGGGCTGATCCGAAGGGGCGGGGCGTCATGCTCCGCCCTCATTCCTTTTGGCGGGCTTCTTGCGGATCAGGTGGCTGTAAACGCCGACGAGATTGATGCAGAGCAGCGCAACATTCTGCCAGCCGATCCCCTCGCTGTCAGGCTGAAGGAACCCCCAGGCGATCAGCGCAAGGCTGCTCGTCACGAAGATCACGAAGGCCCAGCCGGTCCACCGCTCGCCGAGATTGAGCGAGACGAGCAACGCCGCGAGCGTCGAGGCGGCTGCGCCATAATATTGCAGCGCGTCGAGCAGGGTGTCGGTCATGCGCCGGTGGCCCCGAACACGAACTCCAATTTCAGTCCGTCGGGGTCGGCGAAGAAGACGGCGTAATATGTAGGTCCGTAGCGCGGATAGTCGGCAGGCGCATCGAGCACGGTCGCATCGATGCTGCGCAGCAAATCGTGGAGTGCATCGACATCGTCGCGGCTTTCGGCGGTCCATGCAAGGTGATGAAGCCCCGGAGAGTAGCGATCGTGTGGCCGCTCCGCACCTGCGCCGCGTGCCTCCAGAATCCCGATCGAATGGAAGGGCTCGCCTTCGCGGTCCCAGTCGCTGCCATGGTCATAATCGGCCGCGCGGCGATAGCCGAGGAAGCCAAGCACCGCGTCGTAGAAGACACGCGACCGCTCCTTGTCGGTGACCGTCAGGTCGATGTGATGGACGAGGCCGCGCATACTAAGCCAACGCGCCGATGACTGCGAAGATGCCTGAGGCGGTCAGGAGCGGCCAGCCGATATGCTTGCCGCGCGTATAGACCGCGTCGAACAGGCCGGTCGCGGTCCAAGCTACGCCAATCAGCAGAATAAGATCGCGCGGTGTGCCGGTCCAGATGACCGCCGCCGCCGACACCAGCATCAGCACCGACAGCGCATGCCACGCCAGCCGGAACACCCTGCGCGCCAGATCGATGCCCATCACGCCCTGATCGAGCGTCATCAGCGGCCGGATCAGCCGCCTTTCGCCCAGAAAGCCGTGAACTGCGGCCGTCGACGCCATGCAGGCCGCCGACAGCCAGAGCCAGATCACGCCCCGGCGCCGATCAGCTCGCGGCCGATCAGCATGCGGCGGATTTCGTTCGTGCCCGCGCCGATGTCGAGCAGCTTGGCATCGCGCCAGTAACGCTCGACCGGCCAGTCCTTCGTGTACCCCGCGCCGCCGAGCGCCTGGATCGCTTCGCCCGCGACCTTCACCGCATTTTCACTTGCGAGCAGGATTGCGCCCGCGGCGTCGAAGCGCGTCGTCTGTCCGGCGTCGCAAGCCTTGGCGACATTATACACATAGGAGCGCGCCGACTGGAGCATGACATACATGTCGGCGACCTTCGCCTGCATCAGCTGGAACGAACCGATCGGTTTACCGAACTGCTTGCGCTCGCGAACATAGGGTATGACCGTGTCGAGGCACGCCTGCATGATCCCGAGCTGAAGCCCCGCGAGCACGACGCGTTCATAGTCGAGCCCCGACATCAGCACGCCGACGCCGCCATTTTCGGGCCCCATAACCTGTTCTTCGCTCACCTCGCAGTCGGTGAAGACCAGTTCGGCGGTCGGCGATCCGCGCATCCCCACCTTGTCGATCTTCTGTCCGATGCTGAACCCCGGCATATCCTTCTCGATCAGGAATGCCGTGATCCCGCGAGACCCGGCGTCGGGGCTGGTCTTTGCATAGACGACCAGCGTGTCCGCATAGGTCGCATTGGTGATCCAGAACTTCGTGCCGTTGAGGACATAGCCGCCCTGGACCCTGTCGGCCTTCAGCTTCATCGACACGACGTCGCTGCCGGCGCCGGCTTCGGACATCGCGAGGCTGCCGACATGTTCGCCGCTGATCAGCTTGGGCAGATATTTCGCCTTCTGCTCGGCATTGCCCCAGCGGCGGATCTGGTTGACGCAAAGATTCGAATGCGCGCCATAGGACAAGCCGATCGCGGCGCTGGCGCGGCTGACTTCCTCGACCGCGATCACATGTTCGAGATAGCCGAGGCCGAGCCCGCCATATTCTTCCTCGACGGTTATTCCGTGCAGCCCGAGCGCGCCCATCTGCGTCCACAGCTCGTCGCGCGGGAACCAGTCGTCGGCGTCGGCCTTGGCGGCGAGCGGCGCGATCTGTTCGTCGGCGAAGCGGGCGGTGGTGTCGCGGATCATGTCGGCGGTTTCGCCGAGCGCAAAATCGAAATCGGGGGTGGCGCGCATGAGCATCCCTTCGGTCAGGGGCGGAACAGGGCCCGGTTGTGCCTCAAAGCGTCTCTATATGAAAATTGAAACTTCACACATTTAGGCATAAACAAAATTTATGATAAAGCGTTCGCACATCCGCCAGTTCCTCGCTGTCGTCGACGCGGGCAGCTTCACGCGTGCTGCGCAGCAAATCCGGGTCACCCAGCCGGCGCTGTCGACCGGCGTGGCCGACCTCGAACGCCTTGTCGGCGCGCCGCTCTTCATCCGCAATCGCCGCCAGATCCGCCTTACCGAAGCCGGAGGCCGCTTCCTGCCGATCGCGCGCGACCTTGAGCGGGGCTTTCGTACCGCCGACGGCTTCGGTCGGGTCGAAGAGAGCGACAAGCCGGTGCTGAGGCTCGGGACGATCCGCTCGGTGCCCGGCGAGTTTCTCCAAGCCGTCGCGGCCTTGCTGTCGCGCGACTTTGCGTTGGAGATCGGCGAGAACAGCGATTCCGAACTCCGGGCAGCCCTTCACGGCGGTCGTCTCAACATGGCGCTCGTCCCGCTGCGGTCGGGCGAGCGCGGTGCCAATGTCATTTCGCTGTACGAGGAACCTATGGCGATGTTCGTCGGGACGGGTCATCCATTGGCGGGGCAGGATGTTGTCTCGCCCGAGGAGCTGGCGCCCGAGACGATGATTGCGCGCCGCTCGTGCGAGTTTCTCGACGCGACGAGCCGCTTCTTCACCCGCCACCGCGTCCGCCCGCGCTTCGCGCTCCGCAGCGACAGCGACGACCGGTGCCTGCGCATGGTCGCGGCGGGCGTCGGGATCACGACCGCGCCCGTTTCGCTGGCGATCGACGGTGTTGTTGCAATCAAGGTCAGCGGCTACGACTTCCGCCGCGAACTCGGCCTCCTCATCGATCCCGCGTGGTTTGCGCAGCCCAAGATGGAGCCACGTCTTTCGCGCGCTCTTCCGGCCATCCAACGCGCCGCCGCCGGATGGCAGGAGACCAGGGTCAATGGCTGAGCTTTCAAGTCTGGCTTGCCCCCCCGAAAGGCCATACAGCTTGATCACCCTCGGCCGGGGCGGCAAGGGCGGGGCATGACCGATACACTGACCCATCTCGACCGGCTCGAGGCCGAGAGCATCCATATCATGCGCGAAGTGATGGCCGATGCGGCGAAGCCGGTGATGCTGTATTCCGTGGGTAAGGACAGCGCGGTGATGCTGCATCTCGCGCGCAAGGCCTTCTATCCCTCGCCGCCGCCATTTCCGCTGCTGCACGTCGACACGACGTGGAAGTTCCGGGCGATGTACGAGCTGCGCGACCGCATGGCGGCCGAAAGCGGCATGGAGCTGATCGTCTATCAGAATCCCGAGGCGAAGGCGCGCGGGATCAACCCGTTCGACCACGGCCCGCTGCACACCGACATGTGGAAGACCGAGGGGTTGAAGCAGGCGCTCGACCTCCACGACTTCGACGTGGCCTTTGGCGGCGCGCGGCGCGACGAGGAAAAGAGCCGCGCGAAGGAGCGCATCTTTTCCTTCCGTACCGCGACCCACGGCTGGGACCCAAAGAAGCAGCGGCCCGAGCTTTGGAACCTCTACAACGCCCGCAAGGCCAAGGGAGAGAGCATCCGCGTCTTCCCGATCTCGAACTGGACCGAGCTCGACATCTGGCAATATATCGCGCGCGAGAATATCCCGATCGTACCGCTCTATTTTGCCGCGCCGCGCCCGACGGTGACACGCGACGGCCTGCTGCTGATGGTCGACGATGACCGCTTCCCGCTCGGGGATGGAGAAGTGCCGGTGCAACGCTCGGTCCGTTTCCGCACGCTCGGCTGCTACCCATTGACGGGGGCGGTCGAAAGCGAGGCGACGACGCTTTCCGAAGTGATCCAGGAAATGCTGCTGACCACTACCAGCGAACGGCAAGGCCGCATCATCGACAAGGATGGCGGTGACGCCTCGATGGAAAAGAAAAAGCAGGAGGGGTACTTCTGATGACCGACCCTGTTTACGTCACCGACGCGCTCATCGCCGAGGATATCGACGCCTATCTCGCGGCTCACGAAAGAAAGTCGTTGCTGCGCTTCATCACCTGCGGGTCGGTCGACGACGGAAAGTCGACCTTGATCGGCCGCCTGCTCTACGACAGCAAGATGATCTTCGAAGACCAGCTGGCCGCGCTCGAAGCCGACAGCAAGCGCGTCGGCACGCAGGGGCAGGAGATTGACTTCGCGTTGCTTGTCGACGGCCTCGCCGCCGAGCGCGAGCAGGGAATCACGATCGACGTCGCCTACCGCTTTTTCACGACCGAGAAGCGCAAGTTCATAGTCGCCGACACGCCGGGGCACGAGCAGTATACGCGCAACATGGTCACGGGCGCCTCGACCGCTGACCTTGCCGTCATCCTGATCGATGCGCGCAAGGGCGTGCTGACGCAGACGCGGCGGCACAGCTTCCTCGCGCACCTGCTCGGTATCCGGCACATCGTGCTGGCGGTGAACAAGATGGACCTTGTGGGGTACGACAAGGCCGTCTTCGATCGCATCACGCTCGCCTACCGCGCGTTCGCGAGCGAGATCGGGATCACCCATTTCACAGCGATCCCGATCTCGGGGTTCAAGGGTGACAATATCACGGCGCTTTCGGCCAATACGCCCTGGTTCAAGGGCCCGGCGCTGATCGAGCATCTTGAGACGGTCGAGGTTGGCGAGGCCGCCGACGGCGCAAAGCCGTTCCGTATGCCGGTGCAATGGGTCAACCGCCCGAACCTCGATTTCCGCGGCTTCTCGGGCCAGCTCGCGAGCGGGACGGTCAAGCCCGGCGATTCGGTGCGCATTCTGCCCAGCGGCAAGACCACGACCATCGACCGCATCGTCACGCTCGACGGCGATCTTGGCGAAGCCGTCTCCGGCCAGTCCGTAACACTGACGTTCGCGGACGAGGTCGACTGCTCGCGCGGCGATGTGATCGCGGCAGCCGATAATCCGCCCGAAGCGGCCGACCAGTTCGAGGCGACGCTCGTCTGGATGGCCGACGAGGCGATGATCGCGGGCCGTGCCTATTGGCTGAAGCTTGCGACGCAGACGGTCTCGGCGACTATCCAGCAGCCGAAGTACGAGATCAACGTCAACACGCTCGACCATCTCGCGGCAAAGACGCTCGACCTCAACGGCATCGGCGTCGTCGAACTGTCGACCGACAAGCCGATCGTTTTCGAAGCTTATGCGGACAACCATACGCTCGGCGGCTTCATCCTTATCGACAAGCTCACCAACGCTACCGTCGCGGCGGGGATGCTGCACTTCAGCCTTCGCCGCGCGCAGAATGTCCATTGGCAGGCGACCGACATCAGCCGCGAGATGCGCGCGGACCTAAAGAACCAGAAGCCCGCCTTGCTCTGGTTCACCGGCCTCTCGGGTTCGGGCAAGTCGACAATCGCCAACCTCGTCGAGAAGAAGCTGCACCGGATGAACCGCCACAGCTTCCTGCTCGACGGCGACAATGTCCGCCACGGCCTCAACCGCGACCTCGGCTTCACAGAGGCCGACCGGATCGAGAATATCCGCCGCGTCGGAGAGGTGGCGAAGCTGATGACCGACGCGGGGCTCATCGTCATCACCGCGTTCATCAGCCCGTTCAAGGCCGAGCGCGACATGGTGCGCTCGATGCTTCCCGAAGGCGAGTTCCTCGAAATCTTCATCGACACGCCGCTCGCCGAAGCCGAGAAGCGCGACGTGAAGGGCCTCTACAAAAAGGCGCGCGCCGGACAGCTCAAGAATTTCACCGGGATCGACAGCCCTTATGAGGCACCCGAGCAGCCCGAAATCCGGATCGATACGACCACGATGACTCCGGATGAAGCTGCAACCATGATCATCGATCGCTTGCTGGGATAGAGTATGATTGTGGGGGAAACGGACGAACAGCTGGCCGAACGGCTCGCGAATGCCGCGGGTGGGATCTTGCTCGACCTTCAGGCGTCTGGCGAGTTCGTCGACAGCGCGCTCGGCAAGGTCGGCGACGCTCGGGCGAACGCCATGCTGATGGACGAACTCCGCGCCGCGCGCCCCGACGACGCGATCCTGTCCGAGGAAGAGAAGGATAATGTTGCGCGCTGCGGCGTCAGCCGCGCGTGGATCGTCGACCCGCTTGATGGCACGCGCGAATATAGCGAAGGGCGCAGCGACTGGGCGGTGCATGTCGCGCTCGCGGTCGACGGAGTACCGACGGTGGGCGCAGTAGCGTTGCCCGGTTTCGGTCTGACGCTAACCTCGGGATCGCCGAAGCCGCTCGCGCCCGTCAATGTTCCGCTCAGGATGCTGGTCAGCCGCACCCGGCCCGCCGCAGAAGCCGTCTATGTCGCGGAGAAGATGGGCGCCGAGCTGCTCGCTATGGGATCGGCGGGAGCGAAGGCCATGGCGGTCGTGCTTGGGCAGGCCGACATCTACCTGCACACCGGTGGGCAGTATGAATGGGACAATTGCGCGCCCGCGGCCGTCGCCATCGCCGCTGGTCTTCACGTCAGCCGCGCCGACGGTTCGCCGCTCTTCTATAATTGTGCGAACCCGTATCTCCCCGACCTGCTGATCTGCCGGCAAGAACTGGCCGAGGAAGTACTGCGGTTCGCCGCGGAATATTCGCCGGGTTGACCTGCCGGGCATTGCCAGTTGAGCCGCTGCGCCCTAGTTCGGTTGCATCGAAAAACCGAACAACGGGAGATGCGCGATGACCGATTTGCCCACCACCAACACCGTCATGCTGACCCTGGTGAAGCCCGGAGGGCAGCTCGAGGTCTATTTCGAGCGCCGCCCGATGCCCGAGCCCAAGCCGCACGAGGTGCTGGTGAAGGTGCTCGCCACGCCGATCAACCCGTCCGACCTCGGCCTGCTGTTCGGCGGCGCCGACATGACGACTGCGCGCGCGGGTGAGCGCGATGGCCTCCCGATGATCACCGCCGACGTCCCGCCCGCGGGAATGCGTGCGATGGGCGGGCGCATCGGCGATGCGCTGGCGATCGGCAACGAAGGCTGCGGCGTCGTGGTCAAGGCCGGCGACTCGCCCGAAGCGCAGGCACTCGTCGGCAAGACCGTCGCGCTGCTCGGCGGCGAGATGTACGCCGAATATCGCTGCCTTCCCGTTCAGATGACGATGCCGCTGCCCGACGGCACCGACCCGGTCGACGGCGCCTCCTGCTTCGTCAATCCGCTTACCAGCCTGGCCTTCACCGAAACGATGCGGATGGAGAACCACAGCGCGATCGTCCATACCGCCGCGGCGTCGAACCTCGGCCAGATGCTCGTCAAGATTTGCGCGAAGGACGGCATTCCGCTCGTCAACATCGTGCGCAGCGATGCCCAGGTCGACATTCTCAAAGGCATCGGCGCGCAGCATGTCGTCAACAGCAGCGCCGACGACTTCATGGATCGCCTCGTCGATGCGATCGCCGAGACCGGCGCCACGATCGGTTTCGACGCGACCGGCGGCGGCAAGCTGGCGGGGCAGATACTGACCGCTATGGAAGCTGCGGCGGTGCGCAAGATGACGACCTACAGCCGCTATGGTTCGGACACGTTCAAGCAGGTCTATATCTATGGCGCGCTCGACCTGTCGCCGACGACCTTCTCGGCGCGCAGTTTCGGCCTGACCTGGGGGCTTGGCGGCTTCCTGCTCACGCCGTTCATGGCGAAGGCAGGGATGGAAACGGTGGGGCGGATGCGGAAGCGCGTCGTCGACGAGCTGACGACGACCTTCAAAAGTCATTACAGCCACGAAATCTCGCTGACCGATGCGCTCGATGTCGATACGGCGCAGGCTTATAATGCGAAGCGCACCGGCGAGAAATATCTGATCCGGCCTTAAGTCCTGTCGTCGGCGCACTCGTGACGGCGTCGGCGCTGGTGCGCCTCCCATCGCGAGCGCAGCCGTGCGAAGGGCTCGGGGATACGCTCGTCGAGCCGCTCGACGCGTTGCATCCGGTCTGTCCTGAAATGGCGGAATGTCCCGCGCAATTCGCAGTGCGCGGCGAGAAGGCGCACCTCGTCCTGATAGCCGATGACGATCGGCCAAAGCACGCGTTCGGTGGCACGACCTTCGACGTCGGCGTAGGCGATCGCCAGCTTGCGCCGATCGCGGATCGCCGCGCGCACGACCGACACGTCGTGGCCGTCCTGATGGCCGTCACGGATCGGGAAGGGCGCAATCGCGGGGTCGATGATCGCAGTGCGAAGATGGTCGGGGACGGCGGCTGACAGCTTGGCGACCAGATCGCGGGCGCCGCGGGCGAGCGCTTCGTCTCCGCGCTGCGCGACCCACGCCGCGCCAAGCGCGGCGGCTTCGAGCTCGTCGACCGTCAGCATCAGCGGCGGCATGTCGAACTCGCTGTCGATGACATAGCCGGTGCCGGCCTCACCGCGGATCGGGACGCGCTGCGCCAATAGTTCGGCCATGTCGCGGTAGAGAGTGCGCAGCGACACTTCGAATTGTTTCGCCAGCAAATGGCCCGCCACAGGGCGCCGCGCGGTGCGCAGCGTCTGGATGATGCCGAAAAGTCGTTCCGTCCGTCGCATGCGGCGATCCTGCCGAACCTATGCTGACATCATGCTGTCAGTAGTCATTCGATATAGACGCGATGTCCTTTTGAAAAGCAGGAGACGAGCCATGACGACGCTATTCGGATGGGGGCCGATGTTCGGCTGCCAGAGCCCCAGCCCCTTTGTGATGAAGGCCGACATCCACCTTCAGATGTTCGGCATGCCGTTCGATCGTGCGATCGCCGATCTGGATAGCGTGGCCAAACACAAGGCGCCCTATGTGGAAGACGAAGGACGCATCATCGAGGATTCCACGTTCATTCGCCTGCATTTCGAAGCTAAGCTGGGTGCCGACCTCGATCATGGACTGAGCCCGGAGCAAAGGGCGATCGCAGCTGCCGCCGAACGAATGTTCGAGGATCGGCTGACCGCGATCGTCGGTCACGAACGCTGGCTCGAAGGCGACAATTTCGAGCGCGGCCCGGCCGCCTTCTTCGGCGCGGTTCCCGAACCGGTGCGCGCCGCTGTCATCGCCGAAACGCGCGAGCGGGTCCGCGCCGGATACGAGATCAGCGGGATCGGGCGCCACAGCCGCGCCGAGCGGATGCAGCTTGCGCGGCGCGACATCGACGCGGCGGCCGCCTTGCTCGGCGACAAGGCGTTTTTCCTCGCCGACTATCCGACGGCCATCGACGGCATCGCCTATGGCGCGCTGTCGGCCTGCACGGCGCCGATCTTCGACACCGAACTCAAGAGTCTGGTTGCGGCGCACAGCAATCTCGGCGCCTATTTCAAGCGAATGGAGGCTCGTTTCTTCTCCGAAGACCGCTGGCCTTCGATGATGCCGCAGGCCGAAGCCGCTTGAGGGAAACGAACGGTCGCGTGCCGAGCCCGCGACCGTTCGTTTCGCGCCATCAGCGCTTCATGCACTGGCGCGTGTCGTCGCGCTTGTACTCGCTGCAATTCCACAGCGCCTTCTCGAACCCTGCCTTGTCGTCGCGGAGGTAGGAAAAGGTCATTGCCGATCGCTGCATGTCGCTCATTGCGTCGCTGTCGGGCTTCAGCATCGGGTTGGTCCAGCCCATGAATTTGCAATAGGGCTTCTCGCCGCAGAGCCTAAGCGCGGTGGTCACAAAGCTCTCGGGCGTCGCGCGGCGGTCGAGCGAAACATAGATGGTGTCGCGTCCGGCCTTCTCGCCCGCGCCGGGGACGAGCTTGGCCTCGCCGACGGCAGCGTTGGCATCGACGCCGGCCAGTTCCACCGGCGGCAGCGTTCCGATCGCCAGCGCGTGCGCGGGCGACAGCGCAGCCATCTTGGCGATTCCGGCGTCGTTGCCCGACACCAGACCGCGAAACGCGCCGGATGTGCCCCAGAAGCCCGGCCAGCGGAAGAAGAGGTGCGTATCGACGATCGCGATCTTCTCCAGGCTGTCGCTCCAATAGGGGCGCACCCAGTCGGTGTGATAATGCGTCGCGAGCCCGACCTTGGGATAGGTCGTCCCCGACAGCATCATCTCCGCATTTGCCTGCGCGCGCGCCCAGGCAGCATCCGAATAACGCCGACTCAGCGCGCCGTCACAGGTGAAGGTAAACTGGCAGCCTGTCGTGCGTTCCGATCCCTGGAACACGACGCCGCAGATCGACTTGGGAAAGGCAGGATGGCGCGCGCGGTTGATGACGACCTGGCCGACGGCCTGCTGGCCCTTCGCATCATCGCCGGCCTCATAGAGCATCGCCGCGGCAAGGCAGTCGCGCGCGCGGGCGCGGCCGTCGCCGCTACCGGCGTAGATGAAAGGGCGCGCGGCAACGAAGCCCTTGGTGATGAGAGGGATTTCGGCGTTCTGCGCCTTGGCGTCGGCCACGGTGACCGGCGCCAATTCGACCGGCGCCACCTCAGGAACGACGTCGGCGGGCGGTGCGACCGGATGCGGGCGTGCGCCATGCTTGCCCGCCCCCGGGTGGCTGCTCGCGTAGAGGACGGTAACGATCGCCACGACCATCATCAGGACGAACAACCAGCCCGTCCAGTCGCGCCGCAGGGGCATCGCCTGTTCGCCTTCAGCGCGCATCAGAGGATGTCAGATTTCGGGCAGGAAATCGGGAACCGACAGATAGCGCTCGCCGGTGTCGTAGTTGAAGCCGAGAACGCGTGTACCGGGGGGCAGTTCTGCGAGCTTCTGCTGGATGGCAGCGAGCGTCGCGCCCGACGAGATGCCGACGAGCATCCCCTCCTCGGTCGCAGCGCGGCGCGCGAAATCCTTCGCGGCCGCGGCGTCGACCTTGATCACGCCGTCGAGCAGATCGGTGTGCAGGTTGCGCGGGATGAAGCCGGCGCCGATGCCCTGGATGGGGTGCGGGGCAGGCTGGCCGCCCGAAATGACCGGCGAAGCCTCGGGCTCGACCGCGAAGACCTTCAGGTTCGGCCAGTGCTGTTTCAGGAATTGCGCGGTGCCGGTGATATGGCCGCCGGTACCGACGCCGGTGATCAGCACGTCGATCGGCGTCTCCTTGAAATCGGCGAGGATTTCTGGGCCCGTCGTGCGGACGTGAACGTCGATATTCGCTTCATTCTCGAATTGCTGCGGCATCCAGGCGCCGGGCGTCGTCTCGACGAGCTCGATCGCGCGCTCGATCGCGCCCTTCATGCCCTTTTCGCGCGGGGTCAGGTCGAAGGTCGCGCCATAGGCGAGCATCAGCCGGCGGCGCTCCAGCGACATGCTCTCGGGCATGACGAGGACGAGCTTGTAGCCCTTGACCGCCGCTGCCATCGCCAGGCCGATGCCGGTGTTCCCCGACGTCGGCTCGACGATGGTGCCGCCTTCTTTCAGGCTGCCGTCGCGTTCGGCGGCCTCGATCATGGCGAGACCAATACGATCCTTGATCGACCCGCCGGGGTTGCTGCGTTCCGATTTTACCCAGACTTCGGCGTCGGGGAACAGCTTGGCCACGCGGATGTGCGGGGTGTTCCCGATGGTCTCGAGGATCGAATTGGCTTTCATGATCGGTGCGCTCTTTCTTTATACTCGAACAGCGGGTCGAGACGGACCCGGTTCGGCCAGTCCCCGGCGCGCAGCCACTTGGTCTCGTCAGCCAGGGCGGGCAGCGGCGCGGGTTGTAACGAGGCGAGCAGATACTGTCCATAAGGCCAGTCGCCGATCCCCGAATCCGCGTTGATGTGACCGAACGGCCCGGCGTTGACGAAGCGCGCATCCCATTGCCGCGACAGGCGCCAGACATGCGGCGTCTTCGCATAAGGATCGTTGTCGCTCGCGACCACGATCATCGGCGTGCGCGAGGTGAAGCTCGGCGCGTCACCGAAGCCATAGACGCGGTTTTCGCGCCGCAGACGCGACAGTTCGGGCGGCGCGACGAGCAGCGCCCCTGCAATGCGAGTGCGCGTCAGCGCGCAGGCCGCGGCAAACCAGTGGGCGAAGGCATGGCAGCCGAGGCTGTGTGCGGCAATAAGGACGGGCTCGCCTTCGGCCTCTATCGCTTCGTCGATACGCTTGACCCATTCGTCTTTGTCGGGGTTCGACCATCGACCGAGATCGACTCGCTCGCAGTCGGCGAACTTATGCTCCCAAAGGCTTTGCCAATGCGTTGGACCGCTGTTGTGCAGGCCCGGAATCGTAAGGATTTTGTGGCGTATCATTGCATTGGGCATGTCGGGTTCTCCATCGAAAGGAGGGAAGGGGAACCGCGGTGACGGGTGCAATCGAAATAACTCAACTAATTTAGTTGGCAATTAATTTGTGGCGAAAGGAAGGCAGTTTGCGACGAGCCGATTTCGTCCTTTCGGGCAGCCGCGAAAATGCGTCAGCCGGCCTGTTTGAACTGAGGCTCGAAGGTCTTGGCGCGGCGCAGTTCGGGGAAGAGCCAAGTCCAGAGCGCGGTCACGCCCACCGCTGCGGCGCCGCCGACGACGACGGCGCTGACGGGGCCGAGCGCGGCCGCCATCGCACCCGCGCGCATCTCGCCGAGTTCGTTCGAGGCTGAGATGGCAAGGCCGGACGCTGCGCTGACGCGGCCGCGCATATGATCGGGGGTGTTGAGCTGGATCAGCGTCCCGCGCACGAAGACCGAGAACATGTCGGCGGCTCCGAGCAGGACAAGCATGCCGAGCGAAAGCAGCAGGCTGGTCGACAGGCCGAAGGCCACTGTGGCGAGGCCGAACACCACGACTGCCCACAGCATCTTCACGCCGACGTTGCGTTCGATCGGCCGAAACGAGAGTCCCAGCGCCACAACCGCCGCGCCCAAGGCGGGGGCCGCGCGCAGTAGCCCGAGCCCTTCCGAGCCGACATGCAGGATGTCGCGCGCATAGACGGGCAGCATTGCGGTCGCACCCGACAGGATCACCGCGAACAGGTCGAGCGTGATCGTACCGAGCAGGAAGCGCTCCATCCATACGAACTTCAGGCCGTCGAGCATCTCGCGCAGAGGATGACGGCGCACCTCGACGGGCGGTGGCAGCACAGGGCGGACGCGGCTGATTGTGAACGCCGAGACGGCGAGGAGGATGGCTGCGAAGATATAAACCGACGTCGGATGGGCAGCATAGATCAAGCCGCCGACTGCGGGGCCGATAACGGAAGCTGATTGCCAGGCGATGCTGCTCATCGCGATCGCGCGCGGCAGCACCGCGGGCGGAACGATATTTGGCGCGATTGCGCTCATCGCGGGGCCCGAAAAGACGCGCGCCACCCCATGCAGCGCAGCAAGGCCGAACAGCAGCGGCAGCGTCAGCCCGCCGGCCCACGTGAACCAACCGAGTGTTGCTGCGATCGTGATGTCGATCAGGTTCGAGAAGATCGCGACGCTGCGGCGCTCGAACCGATCGGCCGCCCAACCCGCGACCGGCGTCAGCAGCGCAAGCGGGACGAATTGCACGAGCCCGAGCAGTCCGAGCTGGAACGACGCCTCCCTGATCGACATGCCATAGTCGGTGCGCGCAGTGTCATAGAGCTGGTATCCGATCACGACAACCATCGCGATCGTTGCCATCACCGCGGTGAAGCGCGCCGCCCAATAATAGCGGTAATCGGGAAAGCTGAGCGGGGAGGCGGCTCTCGGCGTCGATTCCGGCATCACCGGTTCGTCGCCGTCGGGAGGGAGTATCGTTGCCATCGTCCGCCGCCCTATCGGAGAATTCGCAGGTGTCCAGTCGCCCGCGCCGATGCCGTTCGTCGATTTGCGGATGTCATCGACCGATCATGGTGGCACTAAACGCTCATCGATTGAGGGAGATCATCGAATGACGCGTAAATTTGCCCGCTTTGGCGGCGCCGCGATGGCTGCGACGCTGCTGGTCCTGACCGCCTGCAACGCATCGGAAAAAGCGCCCGCATCGGGATCGGGCGCGAAGAACTGGACCGAGTTCCGCGACAATTTCCTCGCGGGCTATTTCCCGCTCAACCCCAATTTCGCGGTCTATCAGGGCAAGCACGAATTCGACGGCAAGCTCCCCGACTGGTCGCCCGAGGGGCTCAACAAACAGATCGCTTTCCTCGAAAAGACGATCGCCGATGCCAAGGCGTTCGACGGCGACATGACAGATGCGGAAAAGTTCGAACGCGATTACCTTGTCCACGTGGCGCAGGGCCAGCTCTTCTTCCTGAAGGACGCCGATTTCCCGCACAAGAACCCAGCCTATTATGTCGGCCAGCTCGATCCCAACGTCTATATCGCGCGCCCCTATGCCGACGCGACGACGCGGATGAAGGCCTTCATCGCCTATGCCCAGAAAGTTCCGGCGGCGGCCGAGCAGATCAAGGCAAATATCAAGCTGCCGCTGCCCGCAACCTTCGTCAAATATGGCACGGCAGGCTTTGGCGGCTTCGCCGACTATTATACCGGCGACGCCAAGAAGGCGTTCGCCGAGGTCAAGGACCCGGAACTTCAGAAGCAGTTCGACGACGCAGCCGCGAAGGCCGCCGCGTCGATGAAGGATCTTGCCGCCTATATCGGCTCGAAACCCGGCACCGCGGACGGCTATGCGATCGGCGCCGACAAGTTTGCGAAGATGATCCTGACCAACGAAGCGGTCGACACGCCGCTGGATGAGCTTGAACGCATCGGACAAGCCGACCTCAAGCGCAATCAGGACGCGCTGAAAGCCGCCTGCGCGACCTATGCGGCGGGGATGACGATCGCCGATTGCATGAAGAAGATGAATTCGGACAAGCCCGCCGACGGTCCGGTCGCCGAAGCGCGGCGCCAGCTCCCGACGCTGCGCGCCTTCCTCGTCGAGAAGGATCTTGTCTCGATCCCCGGCACCGAACAGGCGCAGGTCGAGGAATCACCGCCCTACAATCGGCAGAACAGTGCCTATATCGACATTCCGGGGCCGTATGAAAAAGGCCTGCCGTCGGTCTATTATATCTCGCCGCCCGATCCGAGCTGGGACAAGGCGACGCAGGACGCGTTCGTTCCCGGCAAGAAGGATCTGCTCTTCACCTCGGTGCACGAGGTGTGGCCGGGGCATTTCCTGAACTTCCTGCACTCGAACCGCGCGGAAAGCATCTTCGGCAAACTGTTCGTCGGCTACGCCTTCGCCGAAGGCTGGGCGCATTATACCGAGGAGATGATGTGGGAGGCAGGGCTCGGCAACGGCGACCCGGAAACGCACATCGGCCAGCTCTCGAACGCGCTGCTCCGCGATTGCCGCTATCTCTCGGCGATCGGGTTGCACACCAAGGGCATGACTGTCGCCGACAGCGAAAAGCTGTTCAAGGAGCAATGCTATCAGGATGACGGCAACGCGAAGCAGCAGGCGGCGCGCGGCACCTACGATCCGCTCTACCTCAACTACACCATGGGTAAGCTGATGATCCGCAAGCTCCGCGACGACTGGACGAAAGGCGACAGGACGAAGTGGAAAGCCTTTCACGATGAATTCCTGTCCTATGGCGGCCCGCCGATCCCGATGGTGCGCGCGGCGATGATGAAGGAGGATACGCCGAAGGCGGTCTTCTGAGGCTGGCGAATCGACGGACCCGCGGCTAGCCTCCCCGAAACAGGGGGCTAGCCGATGGTCGACGTCTTCATTTCCTATTCGCGCGACAACAAGGCGCGCGTCGCGCAGATCGCGCAGGCGGTCTCTGCCGCCGGCTATGCTGTGTGGTGGGACGCCGAATTGCCGCCGCATCGGTCCTATGGCGATGTCATCACCGAAAAGATCGGCAGCGCGAAGGCCGCGATCGTCGTCTGGTCGCACCAGTCGGCGCAGTCCGAATGGGTCCGCGCCGAAGCCGACGTCGCGCGCAACCAGAAGAAGTTGGTGCAGACGGCGATCGACGATGTCATGCCGCCGCTCCCCTTCAACCAGATCCAGTTCGCCGAACTCGCCGACTGGAACGGCGAGCCCGATCATCGCGGCTGGCGCAAGGTACTCATGAGCCTTGAAGAACTGTGCGGGCGTGAAGCCGCGCCAGCAGCGGCGGCACCCGTATCTCCGCCCCCGCCCGAGCCGCCGAGGCCGGCCCCGAACAACTGGTCGGCGCAACCCGCCGCCCGGAAGCCGTCCTTCCTGCCCTGGGCGCTGCTCGGTGTCGCGGTGATCGCTGTTGCGCTACTCGCCTGGAAGCTCCTCCAGCCGCCACCGGCACCCGCGCCGACTTCGACCCCGACCGAAAAAACGGCGGCTGCTGAAAATGCGGAGGCGGCCCCCGCGTCGGATGCATCAGCACCGACCGAAGCCTTCACGCTTGCCGCGGTGATCGACGATCCCGACGGCTTCACCAATATCCGCGCGGGGCAAGGGACGCAGACCAAAATCGTCGGCAAGATATTCGAGGGCGAGAAATTCCTGACCTACAGGCAGTCCGGCCAGTGGTGGCGCGTGCGCAAGGCCGACGGGACGACGGGCTTCATGTTCCGCAAGTATATCCGATTGGTCGAAGGTGGGGTGGTGTCGGCATCCGAAGGCTATGAATGGAAGCTGGATGGGCCAGTGGTTATCGCCGACTCTTCGACACGCGAGCTGACGCCTGCGGATGCTGCGTCGCTGACCAAGCAACAAGCCCGTTTGGCGCGGAACGAAATATTTGCGCGAAAGGGGCTTCGTTTCAAAGATCCCCAGCTACGGGAGGTATTCGGTCGCTACGCCTGGTACACGCCGACCTCCGATGTGGTCGAACTGTCGCCGATCGAGAAGGCGAATGTCGCGCTGCTGAAATCGGCCGAAGACGCGGCGCAATGACCGATTGCGCCGCTGTGGAGGCGGAAGTCGCGCACCGCTTGGCCCAGGGCGACGCGCTCAGCGCCTTCGACTGCGCGGCAGCTTCGCGCCGTGACGGGATCGAGAGTCCGCGCCTCCGTTACCTGATGGTTCGCGCGCTCGCAGCGTCGGGAGACAGCCTCGGCGCGATGCACCTCTATGAGCAACTCGACCTCGCGGCGACGGGCGACGTCGATAGTCTCGCGCTCGCCGGGCGGATATGGAAGGACGAGGCGTTCGATCATGAGGGCGCCGAACGGGCGCTGTTTCTTCGCAAAGCCGCAGCGGCTTACGAGAATGCGTTCAAGAGGTCGGGTGCCGACTTTCCGGCGATCAATGCCGCAAGCCTTTATGCAATGCTCGGCGAACGCGAGCGCGCGGCGGCGCTGGCCGGTCCGATCGCGGCCAATGGCGCGTCCGACAATTATTGGGATCAGGCGACGCTCGTCGAGGCGTTGTTGCTGCTCGGCCGCGGCGAGGAAGCGCTGGCCCATGCCGCCGCGGCCGCCGCCGACGCGCAGGCGGCCACGCGGGCAGGGGATCGCGCTTCGACCTGCCGCCAGATCGCACGACTCGCTGCAAGCGGTGCGATCAACGCCACCCAGGCGGCTGCAATCGTCGCCTTGCTGCGCCCGCCGCCCGTCGGCGTCTATTGCGGACGCATGTTTCGCGCGGGCGGCGAAGGCGAAGCACGTGCCGCGCGCGCAATCGCCGAAGCGCTCGATACGCAGCCGCTATCGGCGCTGATCGGCCCGCTCGCGTGCGGGGCCGATATATTGTTCGCCGAAGCAGCGCTCGATCGCGGCATCGATCTCACGATCGTGCTGCCTTTTGCTGAGGATGATTTCATCGCCCAATCCGTGCAATCGGGGGGCGACGCGTGGGTGCCACGCTATCTTCGCTGCCGCGACGGAGCAGCGATGGTCCATTTCGCGAGCAACGCGCGCTATGTCAGCGACGATTGCCAGTTCATTCTCGGCTCTCACACCGCGATGGGCCTCGCGAAGCTCCGGGCGCGCGAGCTCGAAACCGAGGCGATCCAGCTCGCCGTGGTCGATCCCGAATTCGCCGCGCGATCAGGCGCCGAGATTGCCGGGACGAACGCCGATGTCGCGCTGTGGCGCGGCAGGGGCGAGCGGACGCTCACCATCCCCGTCGGCAACCTTGACCGCAATCTCGACTTTCCTCCAGCCCCCAAACCACCCGAAGGGACGCAGCGGGGACTTTACGCGATTCTCTTTGCGGACTTCGCCGGCTTCTCGAAACTCGGCGAGGCCGAGCTTCCGGTATTCGCGGCCGAGGTGATGGGCGGGATCGGGCGCATCCTGGACGATTTCGGCAACGCGGTACTGTTCCGCAACACCTGGGGCGATGCTGTTTACGCGGTAATCGACAATCCCGCGACCGCCTCGCGAATCGCGCTCGCGATGCAGGAACGGCTCGACGTCCTGCCGCCTGGCCTCGGCCTCGAAGGGCACAAGGCCGGGATGCGGACCGGCATCCATTTCGGCCCGATCTATCGCGGCGTCGATCCCGTCGTCGGCAACGAGCTGTGGTACGGTACCGAAGTCACACGCACCGCGCGGATCGAACCCGTCACGCTGGTCGGGCAGGTTTATTGCACCCAGCCCCTCGCGGCGATGCTGGCGCTCGAAAATGCGCGCGATTTCGACTGCGACTATGTCGGCAAGGTCCGCCTGGCCAAGGATTATGGCGAACTGGCGCTCTATCGCCTCTCGCGCCGCTCAGCCTGACGGCGCGCGGAGGCGGGCTACGAAAAAGCCGTCGAGCCCGCCGACATCGGCCAGCATCCCCGGAAGCGTGCGGACGAAGCCGCTCGGGTCGGGAATGATGCCGCCAGGGAGTTCGTTGGCGAGGACGGGGGCGACGGCCCAGCCCGGGTGATCGGCGAGGAAGGCCGCGATCCGCTCCTCCCCCTCGGCGCGTTCGAGCGAGCAGGTCGCATAGACGAGGATTCCACCGGGCCTCAACCAGTGCGCCGCGCGGTCGAGCAGCGCCGCCTGCAACTCGGCCATGTCCGCAATCTGGCGCGCTTCGATGCGATGCAGCACGTCGGGATGGCGGCGAAAAATTCCGGTCGCCGAGCAAGGCACGTCGAGCAGGATCGCATCGGCGGGCGTCTCGGGTTCCCAGACGCGAACGTCGCCCTGCACGACCTGCGCCGTCAGGCCGGTTCGGTCCAGATTGTCGGAAAGCCGCCCAAGCCGCTTGGCGCTCGCATCGACGGCGACGACGTCCCAGCCCGCCGCGGCAAGCTGCATCGTCTTGCCGCCGGGCGCCGCGCAGAGGTCGAGGACACGCCGGCCGTCGCCCTTTCCCAGCAGGCGCGCGGGCAGGCTGGCCGCAAGATCCTGCACCCACCAGCCGCCTTCGCCATAGCCGGGCAGGCTCTCGACCGCTCGCCCGCGAGCGAGGCGGAGATGGTTCGGCGCGAGTGCGACCCCATCGCTCCACTTGTCGGACGGGGGCTCGGCCGCGAAGCTCAAGTCGATCGGCGGCGGCGCGCTCCACGCCTTGGCCGCGGCGTCGGCAACTCCATCCCCCCACTGCGCCGCCCAACGCGCGGCAACGTCATGCGGCAGGCTCGCCCGGTCGGGCAGAGCCCATTCTTCCTGCTGCGCGCGCGACAGCAGTGCATGCACCAGCCGCCGCGGCCCACCGGCAACGAGCGGCAGCGCCGTCGAAACCACAGCGTGCGGCGAGCTTTTCAGCAGAAGCAGCTGCGCCAGCGCGATGCGCAGCACCGCGCGCGACTTCACGTCGTCGGGCAATTGCTGCGCCGTCGCGCCATCGATCAGCGCGTCGATGTCGACCATCCATCGCAGCGCTTCGGACACGATCGCGATCGCAAAGGCGCGATCGGCGCCGCCGAGCCCCTGCGTCGCGGCATGCGCGGCGATGTCGAGCGGATCGCCGCGACGCAGGATCGCATCGATCAGACGCAGCGCGGCACGGCGCGGCGCTGTGCCGGGCGGGTCGGGCTCATTCGCTCCGCGCCGACGCTGGGGGCGCCGGTCAGCCATGCGGCTGGCCATAGTTGTTGTTGGCGACGGACATAGGAAAGCCTATGTTGCGGCCATCATGGCCGACAACAGCAAATCGATGATGGGTGACACGCCGCGCGCGACGAAACGCCCCGCGCATGTAAAGCCCCCCGAAGGCTGGACGAACGACCCCGTTCCAGCGCCCGAACCCCTGCTCGAGGACAAGGCCGAGGACCAGCCGGGCGGACGCAACCCGGTGCGTTACGGCGATTGGGAGCTCAAGGGGCTTGCAATCGATTTCTGAATCACCGGCTGCAACGGTCAAAAGGGATTCATCCGCGAAATAAGCCGATCACGGTCGATGAACTGATGCTTCAGCGCCGCCGCGATATGCAGGACGACCAGCACAAGCATCGTCAGACCCAGCATCTCGTGCCGTTCATGCAGGACATCGGCGAGTTGCTTGTCGGGTCCGACGATCGCGGGAATGGTGAACAGTCCGAAGAAATCGATCGGACGATCCGCCGCCGACATCCAGACCCAACCCGACAGGGGCAGCAGGATCAGCAGCACATAGAAAAAGAAGTGCGCGAAGCGGGTCGCCCGGCGTTCCCACGCGCGCATCGTTTCGGGTAGCGGCGGCACCTTGTTAACCAGCCGCCACAGGATGCGGACCAGCGTCAGCGCCAATATCGCCATGCCGAGCGCCTTGTGCGCGCCCATCGCAGCACGATGGACGTCGCGCGGCAGACCTTCGGTCAGCATCGCCAGACAGATGTTTGCGATCACCGCGAGGCCGATGAGCCAGTGCAGCCCTATGGCCACCGTCGAATAGCGCGATCGGGCGTTGTCGATGGTGGCCATAGACATATGCTCCTCAGACGGCAGGAACCTGGATCAGTTCGGGAACCTTACCCGAGCGGACCTGCTCGGCAAAGATTTCGCGCATCAGCTGCAGCGAGAAGAGGTGGGCAAAGATCAGCGCGAGGATGCCATTTTGCATCATCTTGCGCAGCACGTCGCCGCGCAGTTCGCGCAGCTTGTTCTCGTCGACCATCTGGAAGCCGCGATAGATGAACGGCTTGTCATTGCCTTCGGGCTGGATCGCCACTTCGCCGTCCATCAGCAGGTCGGCCTTTTTCAGTTCTTCGACGAACATGCTGGTGCGCTGACCCGCTTCCTCGAAGGTGCGGCAGAATTCGAGCACCGAATTCACCGGCTCGGTCGGTTGACCATCGGCGAACAGCGCATCGCCTTCCTCGAACTTGCCGATCGCGGGCGAGGTCGGGTCGAAGCACAGCGACAGATCCTCGCTGTCGGGGTTGAGCCGCGCGAGCATGAAGGGATAGCGGCGGACATAGGCGGGGACATAGACCGGATTGATCAGCTTGCCCTGGTCGTCGACGAAGATGTTGACGCCCTCGTTCAGGCCCATCAGCGCCAGCGGAACCGGGTTTTCGCC
This sequence comes from Sphingopyxis sp. H073, assembly GCF_001468395.1. Taxonomy (GTDB): domain Bacteria; phylum Pseudomonadota; class Alphaproteobacteria; order Sphingomonadales; family Sphingomonadaceae; genus Sphingopyxis. The sequence goes on from NZ_LNSG01000009.1 coordinate 99,671, forward strand.
GGACGAGAATACGATCGGGAAGTACCGGCTTGCCGACACGAACTCGTCCGACGTCAGCGGAATGGCGTGCTGGCCGACCAGGAACTCGGCGGTGTCGAGGCTGCGCGCATGATAATCGGTGTGATCGATGCTCGAGAGCGGAACGAGGTCCTTGTAGAAAAGCGGCAGGTTGTTTGCGGGCGCAGTGGCCATGATCGAACTCCGGCTACATGCCCCGGACCGTTCGGGGCAATGAATAATGGCGCGCCTTATTGGCCCGCGCGGCGCGGCGCAAGGGCGTTTGCATGGGATGCCCCGGCAATCAGCCGATCAGTTTCCCGGGATTGAACAGGCTCGCCGGGTCGAGGCCCGCCTTGACGGCCCTCAGCGCGTGCAACCGCGCCGGACTGTCGAGCTCGGCCAAAATGTCACGTTTCATCTGCCCGATCCCGTGTTCGGCGGAAATCGACCCGCCGAGCTCGATGACATGCAAATAGACGGCGCGGCTGAGCGCCGCTCCATGCTGGGCGAGCCAGGCCTTGCCGTCGACGCCGGCGGGCGGCTGGACATGATGGTGGATATTGCCGTCGCCGAGATGGCCGAACGACGTCGTGCGGACGCCTTGGAATTCGGCGGCAAGACGCGCCGGATTGTCGGCGATGAAGCGCGGCATCAGGTCGACCGGAACGCTGACGTCATGCTGGAGCGCGGGGCCCTCAGCGCGCTCTGCCTCCGAAATGGAATCGCGAAGCTTCCAGAAATCTTCGCTTTCGCGCTCGTTCTTCGCGATGGCGACGTCGTCGATCAGGCCGGCGTCGAGCGCCGCCGCCAAAGTCGCCTCGAGTGGAACTGCAAGCGCCACTTCATCGTCGCCAGCCAATTCGATCAGCGCGTTCCAGGGCGCCGGATCGGCGAGCGGCGCACGGGTCTGCGGAATGTGGCGCAGCACGGCGTCCAGGCTGCTTTTCGGCACGATCTCGAACCCTTCGAGCGCGTCGCCAACGCCGTCGTCGAGTTGGCGCAGCAGCGCCAGCGCGGCCTCGGGCGATTTGAGTCCGACCCACGCGGTCTGGCGCGCCGCGTTTGCGGGAATGAGATGCAGGCAAGCCGCGGTAACGATCCCCAATGTCCCCTCCGCCCCGCAAAGCAGGTGGCGCAGGTCATAACCGCGATTGTCCTTCTTCAGCGGCGCCAGTCCCTCGAAGATGCTGCCGTCGGGCAGGACGGCCTCGATCCCCGCGACAAGCGCGCGCATCGTGCCGTGGCGCAGAACCTGCGTGCCGCCGGCGTTGGTCGACACGAGCCCGCCGATCGTCGCCGATCCCTTGCCGCCGAGCGTCAACGGAAAGCGCAGACCGACGTCGAGCGCCGCATGATGAAAATTCTCCAGAACCACGCCCGCTTCGGCGACGGCCGTCCGTGCCGCTGCGTCAATCGACCGGATGCGGTTCATGCGTCGGAGGCTCAGCAGCAACTGATGTCCGCTGGCATCGGGCGTCGCGCCGCCGACCATGCCGCTGTTGCCGCCCTGGGGAACGATCGCGGCACCCTCGGCGGCGCAGAGGCGGACGATTTCGGCCACTTCGTCGGTCGACCCGGGCAACAGCATCGCCGCAGCCTGTCCATGATATTTGCCGCGCCAGTCGGTAAGCCACGGCGCCATGGCATCGGTATCGACGCTGAAGCCCTTCGGTCCCAGCAGATCGGCCAGGGCCTGAAGCAATCGGGGGGAGGGTGGGTGGCTCACTTGCGAATATTTCCCCAAAAACGCCGTCCGGCCGCCGGTCGGGGTCGACAGCAATTCATTTGATGTTCAATCATGGCCGTTAAAGGGGCGATGGACGAAGAAAGGCTTTTCGTCCAGCATCGATGCGGGAGACGCGGGTGAACGACATCTTCGATCGGGGCGCCGGAAGGGCGGCAGTACGTTCGTGCTGACTCTTGCCGCCCTGTGGACGATGATGATGGCGCCCGTCGCCGAAGCCCCGGGACCGGCGCCGGGGCCGGAGCCCCTCTCGATCGTCTCGATACCGTCACCGGAAGATTCGACCGCGTCCTTCTGGCAAATGGTGATCGAACAGCAGATCATCATCCGCGTTCCGGCGCAGCGGTCGTCGCTCAACAATTTCTCGGCGGCACCCGCCCCCGAACTGCGGGTTCGGAAGGCTCCCGTCGAGTGGAAGGAAAAAAAGGCGCCCAAATGCATCGCGATGCGCAACATTCTGGGGATGCAGGGGGCACAGCGTGACAGCATCGACCTGATCACGCGTCAGAAACAGCGCCTTCGCGCCCAGCTCAACCGCGGTTGCCGTGCGCTCGACTTCTATGCCGGTTTTTACATGCAGGGCTCGAAAGACGGGCAGCTTTGCGAGGATCGCGACCAGATTCATGCCCGAACGGGCGCCAAGTGCGAGATCGACAAGTTTCGCCTGATGGTCCCCGTCACGAAAAGCGACGACTGATCAGCCGAATTGTCGGCCTTTTCTTGACTTTTCGCTGCTGTTTCCCCATTGGCCGCGCAGGATCGGCTGGCGTGGGACGCCGTGCTGAAACATTTTCCGGACAGTTTGACCTTATGAAATTTGCCGACCTCGGCCTTTCCGATGAACTTTTGCGCGCCGTGACGGAGTCCGGCTACGACGAGCCGACCGCGATTCAGGCGGGCGCGATCCCGTCCGTTCTGATGATGCGCGACATGATCGGCATCGCCCAGACGGGCACGGGCAAGACCGCGTCCTTCGTGCTGCCGATGATCGACATCCTGGCGCATGGCCGAGCGCGCGCGCTGATGCCGCGCTCGCTGATCCTCGAGCCGACGCGCGAACTTGCGGCTCAGGTGGCGGAAAACTTTGAAAAATACGGCAAGTACCACAAGCTGTCGATGGCGCTGCTGATTGGCGGCGTCCAGATGGGCGATCAGGTCAAGGCACTCGAAAAGGGCGTCGATGTCCTGATCGCAACGCCGGGCCGCCTGATGGACCTTTTCGAGCGCGGCAAGATCTTGCTCACCGGCTGCAACCTGCTGGTGATCGACGAAGCCGACCGGATGCTCGACATGGGTTTCATTCCGGACATCGAGAATATTTGCACCAAGCTGCCCGCGAATCGGCAGACGCTGCTCTTTTCGGCGACGATGCCGCCGCCGATCAAAAAGCTCGCCGACAAATTCCTGTCGAACCCGAAGACGATTGAGGTCGCTCGTCCCGCGAGCCGGAACGAGAATATCGAGCAATTCGTCGTCAAGACGTCCGAACGCGGCAAGCGCGATACGCTCCGCGGCCTGATCGAGTCGGAGGACATCAGCACTGCGATCATCTTCTGCAATCGCAAGACGACGGTGCGTGAACTCGCCAAGTCGCTTCAGCGTCACGGCTACAAGGCCGGCGAAATCCATGGCGACATGGACCAGTCGAGCCGCATCGCCGAGCTCGACCGCTTCAAGGCCGGGACGATCAACATCCTCGTCGCATCGGACGTCGCGGCGCGGGGTCTCGACGTCAAGGGCGTGAGCCACGTCTTCAACTTCGACGCGCCCTGGCACCCCGACGACTATGTCCACCGCATCGGCCGCACGGGCCGCGCGGGTGCGCAGGGGCGCGCGTTCACGCTGATCACCCCGTCGGACGACGAGGCGATCGACAATATCCAGAAGCTGACGGGCTACACGATTCCGGTTCACGAGGCCGCGGGCGCGTCCGATAAGCCGGCGCGGGATGCGGAGGAACGCGAACCGCGCCGTAGCAGCCGTTCCGATCGCGGGGCCCGCCGTCCTGCGAAGGCCGAGCAGGAGCCGCGGCGGGGCGGCGAAAAGCGTTCGCCGGCACCGAAGAGAGACGGCGCGCGCAAGCCGGCGCCTGCTCCGCGGCAGGATGACGATGGTCCCGACGACGGTTGGAACGGGCCGATGCCGGGCTTCCTGTCGGTGGGTTTCGGTAGCTGATCCGCACGCCGATTGGCGGTGCCGGCTTCGGGGCCGATATCCGCCATGCCTTTTTTCGTCCCGGCGACGTGGATTTCAAAGTTCAGGAAAGGTCAGCCTCTTGCAGGCCCGACTTGCCGTGCTTAACGGAGGCGCCGCACCGGGCTCCTGCCCATCTGCATAGAACGGACTGCGATCGCGGTCGTCCACCTATTTAAAGAGCCGAGGGAAAGGCTGACCGAGCGGAATAATGCAGGACAGCGTTATTTTGCGCCGCGAATGTCCATTTTGGGGTGGTGAGCCGACTCTAGCTAGTGTGGGGTTTGAGATTTGAATTGAGGTAGCGTTTGGAAATTTTTTTGCCCGCAATCATCAAATAATAGGCGGGGGCTTGGTCCTTGAAGTGCCAAATCACGTCGCGAACAATTGCCGATCCGCGGTCGCAGTTGACGAGTGCTCCCATCTCGAACGCGACATTCGCAACCCGATGCAGCTCGTCGGATGGCACGCTAAGCGACTGATCCCCGAATTTGATCCGCGACCAACCACTATCTTCAGAAAGTACGCGAACGACGCGTTGGAATAGTTCGGGAGGTTCGACGCCCCGATGCACAGCGAAAATATGTTCTTCTGGCGTCATCGTCGCAGGAATAATGGTCGAGCGAGATTTCGCAATGGCTGCTTTCGGTCGTTTCCGGACACAGGAACCTACAGCCGGACGAGCATCTTGCCGATATTCGCGCCCGAGAAGAGTCCGAGGAAAGCCTCCGGAGTTGCTTCGATCCCGTCATGCACGGTTTCGCGCATCGTGACCGCGCCGCTGGCGATCAGCCCGCCCATGTCGGCGTAGAACTCTTCCATGCACTCGAAAAACTGGTCGGTGTAGATGAAGCCTTCCGTGCGGATGCGCGCGGGGATCGAGCGGATGATATACTTCATCTCCTGCGGCTTGCCGTCATTATAGACGTCGATCATCCCGCAGATTGCGAAGCGCGCGAAATCATTAGCGACCGCAAAGGCTGCGTCGAGATGCTCGCCGCCGACATTGTCGAAATAGACATCGATCCCCGGCTTTCCGAGCTTTTCGAGTGCCGCCGCGAGTTGCGGCAGCACCGGCCCCGCCTTGTAGTCGATCACCGCGTCGGCGCCGAGATCGGTGACCCATGCGCCTTTCCCGGCGCCGCCGGCCGAGCCGATGACGGCCATTTCGCGCGCCTTGGCAATCTGGACGACTGCAGAGCCGACAGCGCCCGCCGCGGCGGAAACGAAAACCGTATCGCCCGGCTTAGCCGCCGCAACGCGGAGCAGGCCGATCCAGGCGGTGCCGCCAGTCAGGCCCATATTGTGCAGGAAGGTCTGCGGCGACATGCCGCCTGCCAGCAACTCGGCAGGCAATTTGTTCGGCATCATGTCGAGCCCGATAATCCCGCCGTCGCGCCAGCCGCCCATGTGGAGGATCAGGTCGCCGGGCACGAAGCCGTCCATCGTGCTTTCCAGCACCTCGCCGATTGCGCCGCCGGTCATCGGCTGATCGATCTGGAAACTCGCGGCGTAGCTTTTGGCGTCGTTCATCCGTCCTCGCATATAGGGGTCGACCGACAGCCACAGGTTACGGACGCGCAGTTGGTCGGCGTCGAGCGGCGCGTCGGGCAGCTCGCGGAGCGCAAAATTGTCCAGCGTCGGCAGCCCATTCGGACGACTGCTCAGATGCCATGCCCTGCTCATTGGAAATTCCCCCAATTCCCCAATTTCATTCACGCCATGCAGGCAATCGTCAGAAAAGCCGTTGCCACTGTCAAGTCATGCCGTTAAGAGCCGCCCGTCGCGGGGCCGTAGCTCAGATGGGAGAGCGCTGCAATCGCACTGCAGAGGTCAGGGGTTCGATTCCCCTCGGCTCCACCAGCGACCCTTCCCCCCGTCATTCGTCCTCCCTTGCCGCACCGACGGACGTCGCTCGCGCCTCACGCTCCTCGCCATGGGGGAAGGAACCTGATCGCGGCGAGCGATCGCCCGCCCTGCCGTCAACCGGCCGGTGGAGCCGATGATTCGTTCCGCTTGGCATTCGCGCGCATCTGCTGACGCACCGCGGTCATGAAGCGGCTGCGCCAGAAGGCCAGGGCCAGGGCGAAGAGGATGCCCCAGGGGAGAATCGCCGCGCCCAGCGTCAGGACGAAGGTGAGGGCGGTGCTGCCGCTCCGCATCAGCGTCTCGCCCGCATTGGCAAAGGGATTTTCGTGGCCGATACCCGGCAGCCCGCCGTCGCTGACATAGTTGAACGCGACGCTCGTCCACGCAATGCGGGCCTCGCCGGCGCGGCGGCTCTGACGTTCGTCGCCGATCTGGCCGCGGAGCTGACTGATCTGCGCAAGGATTTCAGCGCGCTCGGCCTTGCCAAGGCCGCCCGCTTTCAGTCGATCCTCCAGGCGGGAAATTTCGGCTTCGGAGCCTGCACTACGCTGCTGGGAAGCGAGAATTTCGGTGCCGACGTCTTCGCCCGCGACACTGGCATCGGCAAGGACACCCTCGGCCTTTTCGACGCTGGCGATCGCATTGGCGCCAAACTTGCGCGCAATGCCAGGGTCCAGTTTGAACTGAGTTTGCGCCTCGACGAGCTTTTCATCGCTGAGCTGGTATCGCACATCGACGATACGGCAGCGCTGGACGCCGAGCGTCTCGCAGGCGGCGGCATGCTCTTCCTGAACCTTCGAGATGGATTTGTCGGCAAGGCGGAAGGTGTAAGTATAGTCAAACGCCACACCGGGGGCGGCTTCGACGCCAATACGGGGGGTGCTGGCGGCGTCAGCGGAACCGCCTTCTTCGGCGACGCTTTCGGCAGCGGGGCTATCGGTCGTGGCTGCATCTTCGGCTGCCTTTTGAGAACAGCCGACCAGGGCGAGCGCCATCGTGCCCGCTAAGAGCCTATTTAGCATGCAGATTCTCCCAAAACGCGACTCGGTGATCGCAGGAGATGGCATATCATAACTGATACAGTTGACAATAGAATTCAGGCAGCGCGGACGAAGCCGTCGAGAACCTTTTTGCTGCCTGCCTGGTCGAATTCTACGTCCAGCTTGTTGCCGTCGATGTCGACGATCTCGCCATAGCCGAATTTCTCGTGGAACACGCGCATGCCGATCGCGAGGTCCGAGCGCGGTTTGGCGCCGACCGAAGCGGCGGGCCCCTTTTCGCTAGGGGGAAGGGCGCGCGGGATGGTCGATGACGACGCGACGGCACGCTGCCACGCGGGGCCGCGCGTCATCGTCCGTGCGGGATTACTCTCTGCGACATGCGCGAAGGGGTCGCCCTGCGCCGACCAGTTGGCGCGCCACAGGCTTTGCCCGCCGCCGAAGCTGTTCTCGCTTTCGACATGTTCGGGCGGAATTTCGGCGATGAAACGGCTGGGGATGCTGCTCATCCACTGGCCGTAAATGCGGCGGTTCGCGGCATGATAGATGCTCGCGCGGTGACGCGCGCGGGTGATTGCGACATAGGCGAGGCGGCGTTCCTCTTCGAGGCTGGCGGTGCCGCCCTCGTCCATCGCGCGCTGCGAGGGAAAGACGCCATCCTCCCACCCCGCCAGAAAGACATGATCGAACTCAAGTCCTTTGGCGGCATGGATCGTCATGATCGTGACGGTCTCCGCCTGATCGTCATTGTCGCGGTCCATGACGAGGCTGACATGCTCGAGAAAGGCTTCGAGCGATTCATATTCCTCCATCGCGCGGACGAGTTCGGAAAGGTTTTCGAGGCGCCCGGCAGCCTCGGCGCTGCGGTCGGCCTGCAGCATCGCGGTATAGCCCGACTCGTCGAGGATGAGCTGGGTCAGCTCGGGGTGCGACAGCTCGTTGGCCTTGCCCTGCCAATTTCGCATCTGCGCGATGAAATTGGCGAGCTGGCGGCGGGCTTGCGGGGTCAGCTCATCGGTTTCGGTGATCCGCGAGGCCGCATGGAACAGCGGGGCTCGCTCGATCCGTGCGAACTGGTGGATGCGCGCCAATGCCTTGTCGCCGAGCCCGCGCTTGGGCACATTGACGATGCGCTCGAACGCCAGATCGTCTGCCGGCGATTGCACGAGCCGCAGATAGGCGAGGGCATCGCGGATTTCGGCGCGTTCGTAGAAACGGAACCCACCGACGATGCGGTACGGCATGCCGATCGCGATGAAGCGGTCTTCGAATTCGCGCGTCTGGAACTGCGCGCGGACGAGGATCGCGGTGCGGTCGAGGCTGACCTTGCGATGCTGGAGCGTTTCCAGTTCCTCGCCGATCCGCCGCGCCTCTTCGGGGCCGTCCCAGACACCGACGACGCGGACCTTGTCGCCCGCATCGAGCTCGGTCCACAGCGTCTTGCCGAGCCGGTCGCTGTTCTGTGCGATCAGTGCCGAGGCTGCGGCGAGGATCTGCGGCGTCGAACGGTAATTCTGTTCGAGCCGGATCACCGTCGCGCCGGGGAAGTCCTTCTCGAAGCGGAGGATGTTCGCGACCTCGGCGCCGCGCCACGAATAGATCGACTGGTCGTCGTCGCCGACGCAGCAGATATTCTTGCGCGCCTGCGCGAGCAGCCGCAGCCACAGATACTGGCTGGCGTTCGTGTCCTGATATTCGTCGACGAGCACATATTTGAAACGCTGTTGATAATGTTCGAGCACGTCGCGGTGCGTCTTGAGGATCACCAGCATGTGGAGCAGCAGATCGCCGAAATCGCAGGCGTTGAGCGTCTTCAGCCGCGCCTGATAGAGGGCGTAGAAATGCTGGCCTTTGCCATCGGCATAGGCCTCCTTGTCTGCCGCGTCGAGATCGGAGGGCGTGAGGCCGCGGTTCTTCCACTTGTCGATGAGGCCGGCAAGCTGGCGCGCCGGCCAGCGCTTCTCGTCGAGCCCTTCGGCCTGGATGAGCTGCTTGAGGACGCGAAGCTGATCATCGGTATCGAGGATATTGAAATTGCTCTGGAGTCCGACCAGTTCGGCGTGGCGCCGCAGCATCTTCGCGCAGATGCTGTGAAAGGTGCCGAGCCACGGCATCCCCTCGACCGCGTCGCCGATCATCCGTCCGATCCGCTCGCGCATCTCGCGCGCCGCCTTGTTCGTGAACGTGACCGCGAGGATTTCGGACGGCCAGGCGCGCCGCGTCGCGATGATATGCGCCAGCCGCGCGGTCAACGCGGCGGTCTTGCCCGTTCCGGCGCCGGCCAGCATCAGTACGGGGCCTTCGGTCGTCAACACGGCCTGCCGTTGGGGGGCATTGAGTCCGTGCAAATAAGGCGGATCCGAAGGGTCGGGGCGGGTCAAGTCGGGCGTCGAGGCGGGGAGGTCGGTCACGCGCGAACGATTAGGGAACAGCGGCCGCGCTGTCCAGTGCGGGGACGCTCAGGCCAGCCGGTCACGAAGAGCGGCAAGGTCGATGCCGGCGCCGGTCCGTTCGAGTTCATCGACCGTGGCGAGCGCCATCGCGCGGTAGGCGGGAAGGATCTCTGGACAATCGGTGGCAAGCGCCGCGAGATGGCCTTCGATAGTCCGCTCGTCGCCGCGCAGAAGGGGGCCCGACAGGGCATCGAAACCGCGATCGAGACCATTCTGCAGCGCCGCGCGGACCAGCGGTGCCAGTAGCGATGCCGGATCATCGACGCCCGCGCGCGCTAATGCGTGCGATGCGCCGGTGAGAAGCGTCACCAGATGGTTCGAGGCATGGCAAAGGGCGGCGTGGTACAGCATGCGCTGCGCTTCGGCGATATCGATCGATACACCGCCCAGCAGCGCAACGATGGCGCGCGCCTGCTCGGTGGCGCTTGCCGACGAGCCTGTGACCGCAAATCGCGCTTGCGCCATTTGCGCTACTTCACGCTCTGGATGGCCTGTGAAGGTCATGGCGGGGTGAATGGCGGCGGTCAGCGCACCCCGGTCACGGAGCGGATCGATGATCGCCGCGCCGCTCCGCCCGCTGACGTGAAACACGAAGGTCGAGCTGTCCGCGACCAACTCTCGCGCCAGATCCCCGACAATGGACGGGATCGCATCGTCGGAGACCGCGATGGCGATGACGTCGCAGTCGCTCGCCAGCCGGTCGAGCGACACCGCCACTTCGCTGCCGGTCGCCGCCGAGGCGGCACCGAGTTTTTCCAACGACCGACCCCACATGAGCGGTGGCTCGATCGAATGGCTCGCCAGACCGAAAGCCAACGCCTGTGCCACGCGTCCGGCGCCGATGACGCCGAACTGTTCTATGCAAGTGCCTTCCATGGCGCCGGCTTAGCGCGGACGGCGTTGCTTCGCCAATATCGATACGCCTTGCACCGCGGCCGCAAAGGCGCTCAAAGCGCGCCGGCACAGTTGGGGGAGGGGCGTGGCCCATGGATCTGACACCTTATCGGACACATCGGCGCATCCTGACCGCGAGCCTGGTTGGCACCGCGGTCGAGTTCTATGATTTCTATATTTACGGGACCGCTGCGGCGCTGGTGTTCGGGCCGCTGTTCTTTCCCACCGAATCGGCGTCCGCGCAGCTCCTGTACAGCTTCATGACCTTCGGCCTCGCCTTTTTCGCGCGTCCAGTCGGCGCCATCGTCTTCGGCCATTACGGCGACCGGATCGGGCGCAAGTCGACGCTTGTTGCATCTCTAATGCTGATGGGCGGATCGACGCTGCTGATCGCCTTTCTGCCGACCTATGCGATGGTGGGCTGGGTCGCGCCGCTGTTGCTGTGCTTGCTGCGCTTCGGGCAGGGCTTCGGACTCGGCGGCGAATGGGGCGGGGCGGCACTGCTGGCGGTGGAGAACGCCCCACCGGGCTGGCGCTCGCGGTTCGGCATGTTTCCGCAGCTTGGCGCGCCGGTGGGATTCATCGCGGCAAACGGCCTGTTCCTGCTGCTCGGGCTCGGCCTCAGCGATGCGGACTTTGCAAACTGGGGCTGGCGAATCCCGTTCCTGTTTTCCGCGCTGCTGGTCGGGCTCGGCCTGTGGGTCCGCCTCAAGATCGGCGAAACGCCTGCCTTTGCCGAAGCGATCGAGCGGGACGCGCCGGTCAGCGTGCCGCTCGGCGAACTGTTCCGCCACCATCTGATCGCGACGCTGGCGGGAACCTTCGCGGTCGTCGCCTGCTTTGCGATCTTCTATCTCGCGACCAGCTTTGCGCTTGCGCATGGCACCAGCAAACTCGGCTATCCGAAGGAGCAATTCCTGCTGATTCAGCTGGGCGCGATCCTGTTCATGGCGGCGGGGATCGTGTTCGCGGGTTATCGGAGCGATGCGTCGAGCGCGCAGCGCGTGCTGAGCCTGGGATGCGGCGCAACAATTCTCATCGGCTTTCTGTTCGGTCCGTCGCTGGCGTCGGGAAGCTGGCTGATCATCTTTCTGGGACTCGCCGCCGCGCTGTTCGTGATGGGGCTTGTCTATGGCCCACTCGGGAGCTGGCTGACCGAGCTGTTTCCTGTCCACGTCCGCTATACGGGCGCCTCGGTCGCGTTCAACGCGGGCGGCATCCTGGGCGGCGCGATGGCGCCGATTGTTGCGCAGGCGCTCGCCGAATGGCGGGGTACGCCCGTGGTCGGGCTCTACCTGGCGCTCGCGGGGTTGGTGAGCTGGCTGGGCCTGCTGATGGTCCGTCGGCCTAAGCCGGCCTGAGCAGCGTCAGTTTCGCTTTGCCGACCTTGCGGATCGCATCGATTGCAAACCCTGCGACTTCGACTGCTTCCTTATCGGCGGTTTCGATCGAGATCAGGCTGTCTGCGCCGACCCACCCAAGCCGGTTGAGCTTGTCGAGCGCGACGCTGCCCGCGCCGGTGCCATAGGGCGCGTCGAACAGCAGCAGGTCGAAGGGACGCGGCGCGGGCCCAACGGCCAGAACCGAACCGGCACGCACGTCGGCGCGGGGCGCCGCGCCAAGCGCCGCAAGATTCTTTCTGAGCGCGTCGATGGCCTCGCGGTCCTGTTCGCCAAACACACAATGCGCCGCGCCACGCGACAGCGCTTCGATACCCAGCGCGCCCGATCCTGCAAACAGATCGGCGACATGCAGCCCCTCGAAGCTGCCAAGGCGGCTCGCCAGCATCGAGAAAAGCGTTTCGCGCGTGCGGTCGGCGGTGGGGCGCGTCGCATCGTTTTTCGGCGCGAGCAGCTTGCGGCCGCGCCATTCGCCCGAAATCACCCTCATTTGTCGAGGCGCCGCCGGAACTGAAACAGCTCGTCGCGCGGGACGATTTCGACCTGTCCGACGTCAAGGTCGGCGATGGCGAACTGGCCGTACCGCGTACGGATCAGGCGACTGACCTGCAGCCCGAGATGTTCGAGGACGCGGCGCACTTCGCGGTTCTTGCCCTCGGTGAGCGTCAGCTCGATCCACTGGTTGCGTCCGGTGCGGCGTTCGAGATTGGCGTCGATCTTGCCATAGCGGATGCCGTCGATCTCGATGCCCATGACCAGCTCTTCGAGCTGCTCCTGGCTGATGTCGCCGAACGCGCGCGCGCGATAGGTGCGCTCGACCCCGCTCGCGGGCAGCTCGAGCTGACGCTTGAATTCGCCGTCGTTGGTCAGCAGCAACAGCCCCTCGGTATTATAGTCGAGGCGGCCGACCGGCATCAGTCGCGGCAGGCCCTTTGGCAGGATGTCGTAGATCGTCTTGCGCCCCTTGGGGTCGCGCGCCGCGGTGAGGCAGCCCGACGGCTTGTGAAAGCGATAAAGGCGCGTCGAGACGGGCTTGGCGACCGGGTTGCCGTCGACGGTCAGCCCCTCGAGCGATGCCAACAGCGGCGCAGGCTGCACGATGACGTCGCCGTTGAGCGCGATCCGGCCCTCTTCGATCATCCGTTCGACGTCGCGGCGCGAGCCGACGCCGGCGCGGGCGAGCAGCTTGGCAATGCGCTGCGGCCCGTCCTCGCGCTCGGGCTCGGCTTTCAGCTTGCGCGGCGGGGAGTCGGCGCGCGCGGCGCGGCGACCGCGGGGGGCATCGGTCCTTGCGGCCGAACGGGGCGCGGAGCGGGGTGGGCGGCGGTCATTCATGGGAACGGGGACTGCTTTCTTGGCGTTTCAGGCCATGTAAGTGTGGCTTTGTGATCACGCTCATAGCCGGAAAAGTGTCGCTTCGTCGATGGCAAGCAGAAGCGATCTTGCAGGACGGGGCGGAGCGAGTCATGGCGACCTTAAAGGGAGTTTTTATGCTCTTCGCGTCCCGCCCTACGTGCATCAAGCGCCTTCTGGTCATCGAGGATGATCCGCTGACGGCGTTCGACAACGAGCATACGCTGAAGCACAGCGGATATGACGTCGTTGCGACGGTCGATTCGGGCGAAGCGGCGGTCGCGGTGATCGCCTCCGAACAGATCGATGCGCTGGTCCTGGACCTCAGCCTCGCCGGGCATATGAGCGGCCGCGAAGTCGCCCGCATCGCGCGCGACCGCGGCATCGCGGTGCTGCTTGTCACCGGCCAATGCCCTGTCGATGCCGAGGAGATGGCGGTCGCCTGCCTTGGTAAACCGCACAGCGCCGCCGCGCTTGTGTCCGCGCTGAAGGCTGTCGAGACGATGACCTGCAAAAACAAGACCCCGCGCAAGGTGAGCGGACTGACGACTTTCTGGCGGCCGCAGGCCGCGTAACCGAGACGCGCCAAGGAACGAACCCGCCCTGACAGTCTTCGGGACCGACAGGGGTCGAGTATGAAATATTCACATATCGCTGCCTTTTCGACGATGGCTATCGCGGCCGCCGTTGCGGGCGTCTGGTCCGCGCATGCCGACTCGACCAAGCCCGGCTTCGTCGCGACCCGCCCGGTGCTAGTCGAACTGTTTACCTCACAGGGCTGCTCTTCGTGCCCGCCTGCCGATCGACTGCTCGAAAAGCTGGACGGCGAGGGGGCGGTCGTGGCGGTCAGCCGCCCGGTGACCTATTGGGATCGGCTTGGCTGGAAGGACACGCTGGCGAGCCCCGCGAACGACCTTTTGCAGCGCCGCTATGCCGCACGCGGGCTGCCCGGCGGCGGGGTCTACACGCCGGAGGCGGTGGTCCAGGGCTGGGCCGCGGCCGTTGGATCCGACGAGCGCGCGCTGCGCCAGCTGATCGCATCGTCAGCGCGCCGGGCGGGGGCGATCGAGCTCGCGCAATCGGGTGATCGCGTCGCGGCATCGCGGGCGCAGACGGGCGCCGAACTGCGCTTCCTGGCGATTGCCCGCCGCGCGAGTGTTCCGGTCGGCAGCGGCGAAAATAGCGCACGTCGGCTGACTTACTCGAACGTGGTGCTCGACGAGATAGTGGTGCCCTGCGCGCGAGATGCCGCGTGCGCATCCTCAATTCCCGTCCGCATCGCGAACCGCCGCGGCGCCGATCGCTGGGTAGCGGTGCTGCAGGACCTCGACGGCGGAACCGTGCGCGCCGTGCGCTGGATCAGGCGAAGCGCCAAATAGTCGCTTCCAATTTGGCCCCGACCCATTAGGCGTTGGCGCTTCGGGCCGTACATCCATCCGGATGAGCGCAGGTCGAGCATCCGACGGATGCAGGGGGGAGAGCCGGGTTGCAGCCAGATACGACGACACCGCCGCCGCAGGGCTGGTGGGGCAGCATCCGGCCTTATTTCGAGCGTGCCCCGCTGGCCGCCTTCCTTCTGGGCCTGTCGTCGGGCTTTCCCTATGCGATGATCGGCGCGACGCTGACGACCCGACTGGCCCAGGACGGGATCGACAAGAAGACGGTGACGGCTTTTACCCTGGCCTTCCTGGTCTATAATCTGAAGCCGCTCTGGTCGTGGATCGTCGATGGCGTCCGGCTGCCGGGGCTCGGCGCGCTCGGCCAGCGTGTTTCGTGGATGATCCTGGCCGCGGTGCTGGTGATGGCGGCGGTTGCGAATCTTGCCCTGCAGGAGCCGAAGGCCGACATCTACCAGACAGCGATCGCCGCCATTCTCGTGGGTTTGGCGGGCGCGACCTTCGATATCGTCATCGATGCGTATCGCATCGAGATTCTCAAGCCCGAACAGCTCGGAATCGGTTCGGGGATGAGCCAGTACGGCTGGCGTATCGGGTCGGCGGGCGCCGGCGCCCTTGCGCTATTTCTGGCTGCGCGCTTCGGCTGGCAGCCCGCCTATCTCGCCTGCGCGCTCTTTGCTTTGCCCGCGGTCATCGCCGTGCTGTGGCTGGGCGAACCCGACCGGCATCGCGATCCCGCCCAGCGCAAGGGGGGGAGTGCGATCTTCCAATCGATTATCGGGCCTTTCACCGAATTTTTCCAGCGGCAGGGCGCGTTGCTCGTGCTGTTGTTCATCCTCGTGCACAAGATCGGCGATACGCTTGCCAATCTCACCTTCCGCCTGCTCTTCGACGACCTGGGCTATACCAACGACGAGATCGCGATCTATGATGTCGGGATCGGCTTCTGGGCCTATCTGATCGGCATCTTCGTCGGCGGTATCATGTATGCGCGCATGGGTATGAAACGATCGGTGCTCGTCAGCCTGATCCTGATGGCGGTATCGAATTTCAGTTTCGCGCTCCTCGCGGCGACGGGAAAGAGTAACTTCGGTATGGCCGGTGCGATAGGTTTCGAGAATTTTGCCAGCGGTATCGGCGGCGTCGTCGTGGTCGCCTATTTCTCGGCACTCTGCGACCTGCGCTTCACGGCAGCGCACTATGCGCTGATCTCGTCGGCGGCGAGCATCGTTGGACGCTTCGTCACCGGCACGACAGCTGGCGGCCTCATCGAAACCTTCGGCTACGTGCAATTCTATCTGCTCACGACCGTCGCGGCGGTGCCGGGTGTTTTGCTCTTCTGGTGGATGATGCGGACCGGGCTGGTCGACCTGTCGGTCGGCTCGGCGGGCAAGGCCGAGGGCAGCGAAGAAACACCACTCAAACCCGTGGGTTGAGATCGTGCACTTTCTGTTGCTCTCGATCGCGTTGCAATTGCTCTGCATCGTTCATGTGTTCCGCACCGGGCGCAATACTGCGTGGATCATGGCAATCGCCTTTCTTCCGATGGTCGGTATGCTCGCCTATTTCATCGTCGAAATCCTGCCCGGCCTGCGGCACGACCGACGCGTTCGCGATGTCCGAACGAAGGTCGCCGACAAGATGGATCCCGAGCGGCGCGTGCGGGCTGCGAATGATGCAGTCGAATTCAGCAATACCGCAGGCAACCGCCTTGAACTTGGCGACGCGCTGATGGTGCGCGGGCGGTATGACGAAGCTCTGAAGCAGTTTCGCGAGGCCGAACGGCTGTCTCCGCACGTTGATCGGGCAATCGGGATGCGGATAGCCGAAGCGGCTTACGAAGCCGGACGTTTCAGCGAGGCGCTGGCAGCAATCGACAGGCTGCCGGAGACGATCTCGCAGACCGAGCTCGACCGGCGAACGCTGCTGCGCGCGAAGGTCGCCGAAGCCGATGACCGTCCACATGACGCACTACCGCTCTATCGCGATATCGTCGAGCGCGTACCCGGCGACGAAGTACGTTGCCGCATTGCGGCGCTATTGATCGCTCAAGGTGACCGGCGCGGGGCCCGGGCCCTGTTACAAGAGGTCGAGCAGCGAATGAAGCGCACCCCGCCGGTGACGCTGAAGGCCGAAGCGGCGATGTACGACTGGGCCAAACGGACGCTTGCCGAACTGCGCTAGGCGGGTGGCTCGCCGTTGAGATCGAGCACGACGCCGCCGAGATAGAGCGATCCGCAGATCAGCACGTCGCCGGCGAGACGACGCTCGGCGATGTGGCGCAGCGCCGCGCTCACGTCGTCGCACGGCTGCGCGTCGACGACACCGAGGTCCGACTGAACCCATTGGCACAGATCCTTGGGATCGTGATGCTCGTGCCCGGGGATCGGAACGGCCTGAAACGATGCGATATGGTCGGCAAAAGGGCTGAGAAAGCCCATTGCGTCCTTGCTGCGGAGCAGGCCGCAGACGATGTGGAACGGCAACCGACCGCCCATCGCACGCGCCAGCGCGGCCCCCGCGTCGGGATTGTGCCCGCCGTCGAGCCATATTTCGCGGCTACCGGGGACGAGCGCGGTCAGCGGTCCGGGTCCGAGCTTTTGCATCCGTCCGGGCCAGAAAGCGGCCGACACGCCAGACGCGATAGCGGCTTCGCCCGGACGTGGGCCGGGGGCGATATCGAGCATCGCGATGGCCAGCCCGGCATTGCGCATCTGATGCAGGCCCGCCATCCTTGGCTCGAGAACCCCGGTGATCGACCCCGAGTTCGATTGCCAGCGAAAACCGTTGCCCTCGGGCTCGATTGCCCAGCCATCGCCTTCGGAAAACAAAGTGCCGCCGACCGCGGCGGCGCGCTCGCCGACCAGCTTCATGACGGCGTCGGGGTAGCGAAGCGTGGCCAGGGCGGAACCCGGCTTGAAGATGCCGGTCTTTTCCCATGCGATGCGCTTTATGGCGTCCGTTGGGACACCCTCTTCCGGCGCAAGCAGGAATGCCTCGTGATCGATACCGAGCGATGCAATGCCGCAGACGGCGGGCGCGGGGATGATATTGGTGGCGTCGAGGCGGCCGCCGAGGCCGACTTCGATGATGCAATCGTCCGCCGGAATGCGCGAGAAAGCGAGAAAGGCGGCCGCGGTCGTGACCTCGAAGAAACTAGCCTGCAGCCCCTCGGCCATGTCGAGCACCTCGGCGAGCAACGGCGCGAGCAGCGCATCGTCGATCAGGGTCCCGGCAAGGCGGATACGCTCGTTGAAGCGGACGAGATGCGGGCTGGTATAGGCGTGGACGCGGCGCCCCTGCGCCTCAAGGATCGCGCGGAGGAAGGCGCAGGTCGATCCCTTGCCGTTGGTGCCCGCGACATGGAAGGTCCGCGGCAACCGGTTCTGGGGATTCCCGAGCCGGCGGCAGAGTTCCGCAATGCGTTCGAGGCCCAGGATATCGCGGCCCGGCGACAACGCGCCAAGGCGGTCCAGCTGCGCCTGAACCGCCGGGTCGTCGGAACGGGCGAAGTCAGCCATCGGAGGGGCCGCTTGAGGCTCAGGCCGCCTTTTCGGGCGCCAGATAGCCGATCAGGCGGCCGAGCGTTTCGGGCAGATCCTTGCGGTGGACGACCATGTCGATCATCCCGTGGTCGAGCAGATATTCGGCGCGCTGAAACCCCTCGGGCAGCTTTTCGCGGATCGTATTCTCGATCACGCGCTGGCCGGCGAAGCCGATCAGGGCGTTGGGTTCACTGATCTGGATGTCGCCAAGCATCGCATAGCTGGCGGTCACACCGCCGGTCGTCGGATCGGTCAGCAGCACGATATAGGGCAGGCCCGCCCGGCGGAGCCGCTGGAGCGCGACGGTCGCGCGCGGCATCTGCATCAGCGAGAGCGTGCCTTCCTGCATCCGCGCGCCGCCCGCGGCGGTGATTGCGATATAGGGAACACGGCGCTTGATCGCCTGTTCGACGCCCGTGACAAAGGCTTCGCCGACCGCGACACCCATCGATCCGCCCATGAAGGCGAAATCCTGAACCCCGATCACGGCTCCCTTGCCCGAAATGCGCCCGAACGCGTTCTTGTATGCGTCGCGGTCGCCGGTCTGCGCGCGCGCCGCCTTGATGCGGTCGACATATTTCTTGGTGTCGCGAAACTTCAGCGGATCCTCGGGCGCAGGCGGCGAGGCGATCGGTTCGTGCACGCCACCGTCGAACAGCTGCGCAAAGCGCTCTTTCGCGCCGATGCGGTCGTGATGGTCGCAGCGCGGGCAGACGTTCAGATTGTCTTCCCATTCCTTGACGAACACCATCTGCTGGCACTGGCGGCATTTGTGCCAGAGATTGTCGGCGGTGTCGCGCTTGGCGGTGAAGGGCAAGGCGTTGCGAACGCGGTCGAGCCAGCTCATGCGGCGATCTCCTTTGCGCCGCGGATAGCATCGGCGAGCGAGCGGGTGAAGGCCTCGACATGCGGCGCCGCGGCGTCGCCATGCTCGGCGATGATGTCGATGAACGCCGACCCGACGACGACGCCATCGGCGACGCGCGCGATCGCCGCGGCCTGATCGGGTGTGCGGACGCCGAAGCCGACCGCAACGGGCAGGTCGGTGGCGGCCTTGAGCCGCGCGACGGCTTTGTCGATGCTCGCCTGTGCGGCCTGTTGCTGGCCGGTGATCCCGGCGACCGAGACATAATAGAGGAAGCCGCCCGCGCCATCGAGCACTGCGGGCAGCCGTGCGGTGTCGGTCGTCGGAGTAGCGAGGCGGATGAGGTCGACCCCGGCGGCGCGCAGCGCGGGGCCGAGTTCGGGATCTTCCTCGGCGGGAACATCGACGCAGATCACGCCATCGACACCCGCCTTGGCGCATTCTCCGGCGAACCAGTCGCCGCCGCGGATGGTCATCGGATTGGCATAGCCCATCAGGACGAGCGGGGTGTCGGGGTGACGCTGGCGGAAAGCGGCGGCCTGTCCGAAGATGTCGGCTGTGGACGTGCCCTTAGCGAGACTGCGCAGATTTGCCTGCTGGATCGCCGGGCCATCAGCCATCGGATCGGTGAAGGGCATGCCAAGCTCGATCACATCGGCACCCCCCGCGACGAGCGCGTCAAGGTTCGCGGCGGTGTCTCCGTCGCCCGCGGTGATGAAGGCGACGAGCGCGGGGTGGGGTTTGGTGAAGGTGGCGGCGAAGCGGGTGCTCATTCCCCCTCTCCCTTTGGGGGAGAGGGTTGCGCAGACTTGCGAGCTTGCTCGCTAGTCGTAGCTGGGTGAGGGGTATGCGATCGCTGCGCGATCGCGCGAGCCAGAGGCTCGCTCACCCTCATCCAACTGCGCCTAGGCGGCTGCGCCGCCAAGGCTTCGTATCCTTCTCCCTTCAAGGGAGAAGGGTTTGCATGGGAGCTCACAGCTTCACCCCCAACGCATCCGCCACGGTGATGATGTCCTTGTCGCCGCGGCCCGAGCAGTTGACGATGATGAGCTTGTCCTTGCCCAGCGTCGGCGCGATGCGTTCGGCGGCGGCGATCGCGTGGGCGCTTTCGAGCGCGGGGATGATGCCTTCGAGCTTGGTCAGCTTCTGGAAGCTCGCGAGCGCCTCGGCGTCGGTGACGGGTTCGTAGCGGACGCGGCCGATGTCGTGGAGCCAGCTATGCTCGGGGCCGATCCCCGGATAGTCGAGCCCCGCCGAGATGCTATGCGCCTCGGTGATCTGGCCGTCCTCGTCCTGGAGCAGATAGGTCTTGTTGCCGTGGAGGATGCCCGGCTTGCCGCCCGCCAGGCTGGCGGCATGCTTGCCTTCCAGACCTTCGCCGGCGGCTTCGACCCCGACGATCTCGACGTCGGCGTCGTCGAGGAAGGGATGGAACAATCCGATCGCGTTCGATCCCCCGCCGACAGGAGCGATCAGCATGTCGGGTAGGCGGCCTTCGGCTTCGAGTATCTGTTCACGGGCTTCGTCGCCGATCACCGACTGGAAATCGCGAACAAGCTCGGGATAGGGGTGCGGCCCCGCGACGGTGCCGATGATGTAGAAGGTATCGTGGACGTTCGCGACCCAGTGGCGCAGCGCCTCGTTCATTGCATCCTTCAGCGTCTTGGCGCCGCTCTCGACCGCGACGACTTCGGCGCCGAGCAGCTTCATGCGGAACACATTGGGTTGTTGCCGCGCAACATCGACCGCGCCCATGAAGATGGTGCAGGGCAGGCCGAACAGCGCGGCGACGGTCGCGGTCGCGACGCCGTGCTGGCCGGCGCCGGTCTCGGCGATGATCTTCGTCTTGCCCATCCGCTTCGCGAGCAGGATCTGACCGATGCAATTGTTGATCTTGTGCGCGCCGGTGTGGTTGAGATCCTCGCGCTTCAAATAGATCTTCGCGCCGCCGAGGTGTTCGGTCAGCCGCTCGGCAAACCACAGCGGGCTCGGGCGACCGACATAATGCTTCAGCAGATGGTCAAACTCGGCCTTGAACGCCGGGTCGGCCTGTGCCGCGCGATAGTGACGTTCGAGGTCGAGGATCAGCGGCATCAGCGTTTCGGCGACATAGCGGCCGCCGAACTGGCCGAAATGGCCGCGCTCGTCGGGTCCGGTGCGAAAGCTGTTCGGAAGGGTCGTGGTCTCAGTCATGATCATTTCCATCGGCAAGGTTGGGGCACGCGCTTCGAGATAGTCTCAAGCGATCAGCGCCATCGTTTGCCGATAGCCGTGACGGAGGCGAACCGTGTCATCATGCGGCGACCGCTTTAAGGAAAGCAGCGATCTTGTCCACATCCTTGACGCCCGGTGCACTTTCGACACCCGATGAAACATCGACGAGCGGCGCACCGGTCTCCGCTATCGCTTGTCCGACATTGTCCGGGGTCAGCCCGCCGGCAATCCCCCAGTCCATGCTATGACGGTGGTTCGCGAGCAGCGACCAGTCGAACCGCGTTCCGGTTCCACCGGGCATCGCCGCCGCAGGGGCGTCGAACAGGATGCGATCGGCGATGCCGCGATATTTCTGCGTGCGATCCAGCGTGTCGGCGTCCCTGAGGCCGATTGCCTTCCATATCTGTGCCGGAACGAGTTGCTTCACGCGCGCGAGCCATTCGGGGGTTTCGGTGCCGTGGAACTGGATAATGTCGGGACGAACCTTGGACAGCGCCTCGCCGGTCAATTGCTGCGAGGCATTGACCAGCAGCAGCGCGACCTTGACCTTGCCCTGCGCGCGCTGACGCAGTTCGGCCGCGAGATCGAGCGCAACATGGCGCGGGCTCGGCTCGTAGTGGACAAGGCCGATGTGGGTCGCGCCGAGACGAATGGCGGCATCGACCGTTTCGGGCGTCGACAGCCCGCAAATCTTCACCAACGGTGGCATGGAATACTTTCTAGAGCGTGGCTTCGATCTCGCGCGCGGCGAGATCGGGGTCGGCCGACTGGCTGATCGGGCGGCCGACGACGAGGATCGAGGCGCCATCCGACATGGCCTGGGCGGGCGTGACAACCCGTTTCTGGTCGCCGACCTTGCCATTCGCCGGGCGGACGCCGGGGACGACGAAGAAACCGCCCGGCCAGACCTTGCGCGCCAGCTTCACCTCGCGGCCCGAGCAAACGATGCCGTCGAGCCCGGATTCGCGCGCAAGCTTGGCCAGACGGACGACCTGATCGTCGGGAGCCCCAACAACGCCTATATCTTCAAGGTCGGGCGCATCGAGGCTAGTGAGGACGGTCACCGCGACAACCTTCGTGTTGAGACCCGCCACCGCCTTGGCCTCTTCCATCATCGCGCGGCCACCGGCGGCGTGAACGGTCAGGATCGCGGCTTCGAGCGGCCGCAGCGCCTGGATCGCCTTGGCCACGGTGTTCGGAATGTCATGCAGCTTGAGGTCGAGGAAGATCGGCAGGCCGAATTTCGCCATTTCGTGCACGCCATGATGGCCGTTGGCGCAGAAGAATTCGAGCCCCAGCTTGAGCCCGCCGACATGATGCCGCACCTTTTGCGCCAGGGTCAGCGCGGCATCGAGATGCGGGGTGTCGATGGCAAGATAGATGGGGGAGGTCATGGAATATCCAGTGGCAGGGTTGGGGAGTTGGTGCCGCCCGCGGGCGGCGTCGCCGCAGGGGCGGGCGCCGACGCCGGCTCGACCGGTCGATTGGCAAGTGCACGCAAGTCCGAAAGCTGCCGTTCGCTCGTGTCGAGTCGACGCTTCATCGACCAGCGCGTGGTGCGAAGCGCGATCCACATCGGCACGCTACCGATCAGGAAGGAGACCAGCACAACCAAAGGAAGTTTCGTCTCCGCTTCCCAACCGGGCCAGATCGTGACCGTAACGACGCGCCAGTTCGCCATCGCAAATATCACCAGCACCGCGGTCAGCAGAACCCAGATGATCGTCCGCAACGTCCCCATTCGCTTCGCTCCTCCGCAGGCTGGCCTCGACCCTATGACAGATTTGCGAGCGTTTCCAGCCTATGCCTTGCCGAAAACGCGATCGAAGATCGTGTCGACCTGCTTCATGTGATAACCGAGATCGAACAATTCGGTGAGTTGTTCGGCCGACAGGCGTGCCGTCACATCCGCATCGGCCTTGAGCAGTTCGAGCAGCGAAAGCTGCCCGTCCGATTCCCAGACCTTCATCGCGTTGCGCTGGACGAGTGCGTAGCTGTCCTCGCGGCTCGCGCCCGCCTGCGTCAGCGCGAGCAGGACGCGCTGCGAATGGACGAGGCCGCCCATGCGGTCGAGATTCTTCTGCATCCGCTCGGGATAGACGAGCAGCTTGTCGACGACGCCGGTCAGGCGGGCGAGCGCGAAGTCGAGCGTGATAGTCGCGTCGGGGCCGATGAAACGTTCGACCGACGAATGGCTGATGTCCCGCTCGTGCCACAGCGCGACATTCTCCATCGCGGGGATGACGACGCTGCGGACCATGCGCGCAAGGCCGGTCAGATTTTCGGTCAGTACCGGGTTGCGCTTGTGCGGCATTGCGGACGAGCCCTTCTGGCCCGGCGAGAAATATTCCTCGGCCTCGAGCACTTCGGTGCGCTGGAGGTGGCGGACCTCGATCGCCAGACGCTCGATCGACGAAGCGATGACGCCGAGCACGGCGAAGAACATCGCGTGACGATCGCGCGGGATGACCTGCGTCGAGACCGGCTCGATCGCGAGGCCAAGCTTCGCCGCGACATGCGCCTCGACGCGCGGGTCGATGTTCGCGAAGGTGCCGACGGCGCCCGAGATGGCGCAGGTCGCGATCTCGGCGCGCGCGGCGACGAGGCGGGCTTTGCAGCGCGAGAATTCGGCATAGGCCTCGGCGAGCTTCAGCCCGAAGGTGACGGGTTCGGCGTGGATGCCGTGGCTACGGCCGATCGTCGGCGTGAGCTTGTGCTCGTAGGCGCGGCGCTTGATCGCCTCGAGCAGCGCGTCGAGGTCGGCGAGCAGGAGGTCGGCCGCCTGGCTGAGTTGCACCGCGAGGCAGGTGTCGAGCACATCGCTCGACGTCATGCCCTGATGCATGAAGCGTGCTTCATCGCCGACATTTTCGGCGACCCACGTAAGGAAGGCAATCACATCATGCTTGGTGACGGCCTCGATCGCGTCGATCGCCTCGACGTCGATTTTCGGATTGGTGGCCCACCATTCCCACAAGGCCTTGGCGGCGGATTTCGGAACGGTTCCCAGCTCGGCAAGCGCGTCGGTGGCATGCGCTTCGATCTCGAACCAGATGCGAAAACGATTCTCGGGCGACCATATAGCCGTCATGTCGGGCCGAGCGTAACGCGGAACCATTGAAATTCCTTCCTTTTGTGTCGCTTCGTCGCAAATCGGCAGCGAATTCGCGACGGGGCGCCCCCTAGCAGGGCCGGGGCGTTTAGCCAATCGCGGCAACCACGCAACTTCCCCGAAGCCCGCGCGGTTGATCTTGTGCCCGTTCCCAAAGGCGCTCGATCGCAACCGCTGGTCGGCCGCCGCTACAGGAGAATAATCATGTTGAAGCAAGTCCTTTTGATCGGCGCCGCCATTGTCAGTTTCCCGGCGCTGGCCCAGAATACGCCGCCGGCCGACCCGACCGCGCCCCCGCCTGCCGAGCAGGCCGATCCGGCTGCGCCTGCTCCCGCGAGCGCTCCGTCCGCGGGTGAAGCCGCCAAGCCGGCACCTTCGGGCGCGGCCGCCACGCCCGCACAGGTTGCGCAGATCGTCAATCAAGAGTTCGCATCCTATGACGCGGACAAGAGCAGCGACCTCAACCAGTCGGAATTCGCGGCCTGGATGAAGAAGCTGCGCACCGCGACCGAGCCGTCGATCGATCCCGAATCGGAGCAGGTCAAAACCTGGGTCGGCCAGGCTTGGGCAGCGGCGGACGCCGACAAATCGGGTGCCGTCAGCAAGGACGAACTGACCGGCTTCCTGTCGCGCGGCGCCTGATTTTCAGCGCCGTTGGTAAAGGAGCGTCGCAGCCGTCGGAGAAATCCGGCGGCTGCTTCGCACCGGGCAGGTCATGCCGCGCGCGGCGGCTGCAGGACTGCACGGATGGTAAGCGCGCGTTCCTGCCCGTCGCGGTCGGGCCAGAGAATCGCGCTACCGGCACGCATTCCGATCAACCCGGCGCCGACGGGCGTGAGGATGGAAATGCGCCCTGTCGCGATATCGGCGTCGGAAGGATAGACGAGGCGCACGCTGCGGACGGCGCCGTTCGCCGCGTCGACGAAATCGACCTCGCTGTTCATCGTCACCACGTCGCGCGGGACGTGACGTTCCTTGTGGATTGTCGCGCGGCCGATCTCGCGGAGCAGAAGCTCGCTGACTTGCGGCATGCGCTTTTCGACGCCGATCGCGAGGTCGGTGAGCGCGTCGGCCTCACGATCGATCATATGGACGGGCGGCTTTCTGACGGCCTTTGCGTTGGTCATGGGGATGCTTTCAGCAGAATAGGGGACGGGCGCCCGAAAGGCTTCCCATCTGGAAGTTTCGGAAGTTTCACCCCGGGCTGCCGGGGCGTGACGCGCCGGAACCCGGGGCTAGATGCCCGCGAGAAGCTGTCCCCCATGGTGGCGGAAGCGAAGATGGTGCTGCCGAATCTGCATGGCGCGATGATGTGCTGCCCGCGCCAACAAGTAAAGCGTGCAGCTACAGCAGGCCGAGCCCGCGAAGGCTGCGATGGTCGGCGCCGCCGATAACGATGTGATCGTGAAGGACGATGCCAAGCTTGCCCGCGGCCGCCGCAAGCTCGCGCGTGATCGCGATATCCTGCCGGCTCGGTTCTGGATTGCCGCTCGGATGATTGTGGACGACGATGATCGCAGCCGCACCGAGTTCGAGGCCGCGCTTCACGACCTCGCGAACATAGATCGCCGACTGGTCGATGGAGCCCTCGCTCGCCACCTCATCGCGGATCAGCATGTTGCGCGAGTTGAGATAGAGTATGCGCACGCGCTCGATATCGATCGGCCCCATGTCGGCGCGCAGCCAATCGAGCAGCGCGTCCCAACTGGACAGCAGAGGCTTCTCGCGGAACTCGCCCTTCAGCATCCGCAGGCTCGTCGCCTGGACGATTTTCAGCGCGGCGACGGCAGTGTCCCCCATGCCGCTGACACGGCGAAGCGATTCGGGATCGGCGCTTGCCAGTTGTGCCAACGACCCGAATTCGTGGAGCAGCGCCTTCGCGAGCGGCTTCGTGTCGCGACGCGGGATCGCCAGCGCGAGCAAATATTCGACCAGCTCGTAATCGGCCATGCCCTCGGGATCGGTCAGCAGGCGGGAGCGCAGGCGCGCGCGGTGGCCGCTGTGGTCGTGAAGGGGTGCGGGTGCATCGGCCATGGCGCGGGCATAACCAGCTTGTGGGGCGCACTCAACGGACATAAGGTTCCCGGCCTATGGCTACGTCCCTATTGTTGCAGCCAATTGCGCCATTCTGGCGTTATCTGGCGGGCAGGGACGGACCTGCCGGGGGCGCATGAGGAAAAGAGCATAAGCGTCGTGACGTCATCCGCCACCATAGCCGCTTCGGTACCGGCATGACCGCCGGGGAAGCGGCGCCGCGACGGCGGCTGCATATGCACAGGATATTGTTCAAGAAGCGCTGGATGACGACGGGCGCCGTCGTCGCGCTTGCGGCGGTGGCGTGGATGGCGCGCGAACCGATCGCCGACAGGATCATTCGAGACCAGTTCGACAGTCGCGGGATCCAGGCTAGTTACACGATCGACAAGATCGGCTTCGGCTCCGAACAATTGTCCCATCTGGTCATCGGCGATCCGGCGCGGCCCGACCTCACCGCCACCCATGTCGAGGTGCGTATCGGCTATGGCTGGTCGGGCCCCTATGTATCGGGCGTCATCGCCGATGGCGTTCGCCTCTACGGCCGCTTCGTCGACGGGCGATTGTCGCTGGGCTCGCTCGACAGGTTCCGTGATCCGACGGACACTACCCCCTTCGCCTTGCCCAACCTTTGGGTGAGGGTTGCCGATGCCCGCGCGCGGGTCGAAACCCCGTGGGGCAATGTTGGCGCCGCGCTGAACGGCAGCGGCAACCTGCGCCGGGATTTTTCGGGCAAGCTGGCCCTGGTGGCGCCCCGGATCGCCACCGCCGGCTGCTCGGTGCGCGACGCGAGCTTTTACGGCACGGTCGACGTGCGGAATGTACGGCCGCGGCTCAACGGTCCGTTGCGCGGCGCCTCGCTCAGCTGCGCCGACGGCCGCGTCAGCGCCTTGTCGCCGCAGATCGCGCTCGATGTGTCGCTCTCCGAAGATTTGCGAAGCTGGAGTGGTACGGCGGACGCGAGCATCGCGAAACTTGCGGCAGGGGTAATTGCGGCCGACCGGCTCGGCGTCAACGCCGCGTTCGACGGCACCGCGGACCGGACCGCGATCGACGTCGACGCAGCGATGGCCCGGCTTCATGGCGAAGCGTTCGCGGCGCGCGGCGTCACGCTGACCGCGAAGGGCATCGTCGGCAAGCAGGCTCCGACGATCGAAGGCAGCATCCGCGTTTCGCAGGCAAGCGGCAGCGTCGCGCTTCGCCGGTCGATCGTCGCTGGCGCCGAAGAATGGTCCGGAAGCCCGGTCGGCCCGCTGGCCAGCCGCGCGGCGAAGGCGCTTGCGGCCATGCTCGCCGATACGAGCGGCGAAACGGCGTTCGCATTGAAGGGCGCAGGCGCCGAGGCGCGAATCGACCTGCTGGAGCCCAGGCTGACGAGCGCCAGCGGCGGGCGCTTCATCGGCAGCGACGGCAGCCGGATCGCCTATCTTTTCGGGGGCCCCAAACCCGCAGTGACCGCAAACGGGAGCTGGACCTTCGGCGGCGGCGATCTGCCGTCGGGTTCGCTGACGCTCGATCGCAGCGCCGACGGGTCGGTGAGCGGCCTCGCGCGCTTCGACGCCTATGCGGCCGAAGGCGCCCGGCTTGCGCTCGACGCGATCCGCTTTTCCGGGAAACCGGGCGGCCCGCTGCGCTTCGCGACACGCGCCGAGCTTTCGGGGCCGATCGGCGATGGCCGCGTCGACCGGCTGAGCATTCCGCTCGCCGGCGCGCTCGCTCCGACCGGCGATTTCGCGCTCAACGGTGGATGTACCCGGATCGGGATCGACCGGATTGCCCTATCGGGGTTCCGGCTCGACAAGACGGGCATGGACCTGTGCAGCCGCCCGGACACGCCATTGCTGAGCGCCGGTCCGGGCGGCCTGCGCGGCGCAATCCGCATTCCGGGAATCAGGCTCCGCGGGGCCAGCGGTTCCGCTCCCGTCGCTTTAGATGCCCGCAGTGCCGAGATCGATCTCGCGACGATGCGCTGGGCGATTGCGCTCGCCGACGTCCGGCTTGGGCAGGGCGACAGCGTGACGCGTTTCGCGGCGCGGCGGATCGCCGGGCGGAACGCGCCGCACGGCATGGCGGGCGAATTGGTCGGAGCGAGCGGGAAGATCGGCGCCGTCCCGCTCGAGATGAGCGAAATCGACGGTCGCTGGCGCTGGGCCGGCGGCGCGCTGACGCTGGACGGCGGACTGGCGGTTGCCGACGCCGAGCAGGTCGACCGATTCGAGCCGCTCTTCAGTCGCGACGCCAGTCTCCGGTTCGCCGGCGGCGTGATCGACGCAACCGCCGGTTTCAGCGAGCGAAAGACGGGGACGAAGATACTCGACACGGTGATTCGACACCGGCTGGGCGATGGAACCGGCTCGGCCGATCTTGTGGTGCGCGAGCTCCGCTTCGGCGAAGGTTTCCAACCCGACCAGCTCACGCATCTGGCGCTGGGTGTCGTTGCAAACGTCCAGGGGTCGGTCGTCGGGGACGGGCATATCGAATGGACCGCCGACGGTGTGAAGAGCCGCGGAACCTTTGCCACCGCGAACACCGATCTGGCGGCCGCCTTCGGCCCCGTGACCGGCCTGACTACGACCCTGACCTTCGACGATCTGCTCGGCCTGAAGACCGCGCCGCGTCAGCAGGCGCGGGTGCAAGAGGTCAACCCCGGCATTCCCGTGGTCGACGGCGCGATCGAATATGAGCTGCTCGGCGACAACCGGGTGCGGATAGAGGGCGGGCGCTGGCCCTTTGCCGGCGGCGAATTGCTGCTTCACCCGACAACGCTCAATTTCGCCGCCGATCAGCCGCGGCGGCTGTCCTTCGACGTCGTCGGCGTCGAGGCCGCGGTGTTCCTGCAGAATTTCGGCTTCGACAATATCAACGCGACCGGCAAGTTCGACGGCACGCTGCCCGTCGAATTCGACGGGCTCGGTGGGCGGATTGTCGATGGGCGGATCGACGCGCGCGATGGCGGCGGTACGCTCGCTTATGTCGGTGAGTTGTCGAACCATAATCTCGGCACGATAGCGAATTTTGCCTTTGGCGCGCTGCGCAGCCTCAAATATGACGATCTGACGATCATCCTGAACGGGGACCTCGACGGCGAAATGGTGACCGATATCCGTTTTGGCGGCGTGGGGCAGGGCGCAGGCGCAACGCGCAATTTTCTGACCAACCGGATCGCCAAGATCCCTCTCGTGTTCAACGTGAAGGTTACGGGACCGTTCCGGCAACTCGTGACCTCCGCCAAGGGGCTTTACGATCCCACCGTGTGGATCGAACAGAATCTCACCCAGTTGATCCAGCAACAGGAAGCGGCCACGGCAGGTCAACCGAGCCCTGTTCAGCCCCCAGAAAGCGAGCCCGTGCAATGACCATAAACGAAAATAGCGAACGGAGGCTGATGATCGGACGGCGGTTCGTGGTGATCGTGATGGGGACGGCAGCGCTTGGCGGCTGTGTCCAGATCGAAACGCCCGACAAACCGATCGAAATCAACCTCAACATCAACATCAAGCAGGAAATTGTGTACAAGCTTGATGGAGATGCCAAAAAGCTGATTGAGCAGAATAGCGGAATATTCTGACCAGATAGGAATGATGATGCTGAAACTGGGAAAACCGGCGGGATGGGCAATGGCGGCGGTGGCCGTGACGGCAGCGGTAGCGCTGGCGGTGCCTTCCGCCATGGCGCAACGCGATCCGGCTTATGAGGCGGCGCGTTCGGCGGGGCAGATCGGTGAGCAGCCCGACGGCTATCTGGGCTTTGTCACCAGCCCGACCCCCGCGGTGCGCGACATGGTCAACGACATCAACATCAAGCGCAAGGCGGCCTACACCAGCGGCGCGCCGGCAGGCAGCACGGTCGAGCAATTCGCCTTCGTCACCGGGTGCAACCTGATCGCCAAGACGCGTCCGGGCGAAAAATACAAGGCGCCCGATGGCCGCTGGCTGACCCGCGACAGCGGCGCGCCGGTGCGGGATTCGCGCTGCCCGTAAGATGATGGATTGCAAGGCGGCCCGCGGGCTGCAGATGCCGCCGCGCCCCTAAACGCGGCGGCATTTTTGCGTGTGACAGCCAAGCATTGACTTAATCGGGCGTCGTTCCTAAACGGGCCGCGCCTTAGGGGTCTCCCGAATTTTCGGGCCTTTTTTTGCAGGCAGAGGCGAGTATTTCGGCTCTGTTTCAGGAGGATGGCGGAAAATGACGGAGAATGGCAGCGATCCGGAACCAGCTTCGGAGGATTCGCGCCTGGTCTCGCTCGAAAAGCGATTGGACCGGGCCGAAGCCGCAGAAGCGGAGCGGACCGCAGTGAATGCTGGACCGGAGTCCGATGCCAACTACCGGCTCGGGAACCGCGTCCTGGCCGAGCTGCTGGGCGGATTGATCGGGGGCGGGCTGTTCGGCTGGCTGATCGATCGTTTCGCGGACACGTCGCCCTGGGGCTTGTTGGTGATGTTGTTCCTGGGGATCGTCGTGGCGTTCCGGAACATCATTCGCCTGACATCGACGCCCCGCAAATAGCGGGTCGCAAAGGAAATTTCCGCGGGACGGCCGAACGCGCCGCCCCGCAATGCGCGTGGAGTGAAGAGTGGCGGCGGAATCCGGCAAGATCGACCCGATGCACCAGTTCGAGGTGACCCCGCTCGGCGGCGGTTTCAACCTTGGCGGGCATGAAGTGTTCTTCACCAATAGTGCGCTGTGGATGGTGATCGCAGCGGTCGTCCTCGGCCTCTTCATGTGGGGCGGGATGCGCCGCCAGCTGATCCCGGGCCGCTGGCAGGTCGCGGTCGAAAGCTTCACCGGCTTCATCTCGAACATGATGACCGCGAATATCGGGACCGAAGGGCGCAAATATACGCCTTACGTCTTTTCGCTCTTCATGTTCATCCTCTTCTGCAACCTGCTCGGCATGCTGCCGCTCGGCGTGCTCGGCGTGCATCCCTTCACCGTCACGAGCCACATCGCGATCACCGGCGTTCTGGCGCTGTTGTCCTTCTCGATCGTCCTCGTCGTCGGCTTCTGGCGCCATGGTCTGCACTTCTTCTCGCTGTTTGTGCCGCACGGTACGCCGCTGCCGATGATTCCTTTCATCGCGGTTATCGAGTTCATCTCCTTCATGATCCGTCCGTTCAGCCTCGGTCTGCGTCTTTTCGTCGCGATGACCGCCGGCCACGTGCTGCTGAAGGTGCTGTCGGGCTTCGTGATCAATGGTTTCAACGCCGACAATCTGATGATCGGTTCGGTCGTGTCGGTGCTCAGCTTCACGCTGATGATCGGCATCAGTGCGCTCGAACTGCTCGTCGCCGGCATCCAGGCCTATGTTTTCGCCCTGTTGACCTCGCTGTATATCAACGACGCGGTCAACCTTCACTAATTTCGTTTTACAATAAACGCTTACACCCAAGGAGTAGTATAATGGACGCAGAAGCAGCAAAGCTGATCGGTGCAGGTCTCGCCGCTATCGGTGCCGGCATGGCCGCCATCGGCGTGGGTAACGTCTTCGGTAGCTTCCTCGAAAGCGCACTGCGCAACCCTGCGGCCGCCGACGGCCAGCAGGGTCGCCTGTTCATCGGCTTCGCCGCTGCCGAACTTCTCGGCCTGCTGGCGTTCGTCGTTGCGATGATCCTGCTCTTCGTCGTCTGATTTCGACGATCGGGTGACGCCGGCCTCCTAGCGGGGCCGGCTGCACCATCTGCAGGTTTTCAAGTTTTAGGGTTCGCCTTCCATGCCCCAGATAGCCCAGCTCACCGCTGACAATTGGTATCTTGCCTCGCAGCTTTTCTGGCTGCTGGTCGTGTTCGCCGGCATTTATGTCGTGATCGGCCGCGGCATGCTGCCCAAGATCGAAGCGACGGTTGACGCGCGCGACCGCAAGGTTGCCGACGATCTGGCGGCGGCGAAGGCGGCCCATGCGGCTGCCGATAACCTCGAGGAAAGCTACCGCCAGCAAAGCGAAGCAAGCCGCGCCGCCGCGCAGAAGGCGGTTGCCGACGCGAAAGACAAGGCCGCGAAGGATGCCGAAAAGCGTCTGGCGAAAGTCGACGCCGAGCTTGGCGACAAGCTTGCGGCGGCCGAAACCGAGGTCGCCGCTGCCCGCAAGTCGGCGATGGCGGAAATTGAATCGGTCGCGGCCGAAGCGGCAAGCGACCTCGTCGCCAAGCTGTCGGGGGCGAAGGTCGCGGCGGCGGACGCCAAGGCGGCTGTAAAGGCGGTGCTTCATGGCTAATTTCTCCATCATTTTGTCCGAAGCCGCAGGCGAAGCGCACGCCGATCCGACCGCCTTCGGCCTGAATGCGACCGTATGGGTCTCGATCGCGATGCTCGTCTTCCTGGGCATTCTGGTCTGGAAGAAGGTGCCGGCGGCGATCGGCGCCATGCTCGACAACAAGATTGCCGAGATTTCGAAGCAGCTCAAGGAAGCCGAACAGCTCCGCCTCGACGCCGAATCGCTGAAGGCTGAATATGAAGCCAGGCTCGCCCGAGCGGCGAAGGAAGCCGACGAAATGCGCGCGCGCGCCGATGCCGAGGCCGAAGCGCTCGTCGCCAAGGCCAAGGCCGATGCCACAGCGCTGATCGCACGCCGCAAGCAGATGGCCGAAGACCGTATTGCTGCGGCCGAAGCCAATGCCCTTGCCGAAGTTCGCACCGCAGCTGCAAAGGCAGCTACCGACGCGGCGGCAAGGCTGATCGCGGACAAGCATGACGCGAAAGCCGATAAAGCGCTGATCGACGACGCGATCGCAGCGGTCGCGAAGGGCTGAGCCCTTCGATATCGCAGAGACAAGGCGCCCGCGGATTTCCGCGGGCGTTTTCTTATACCTGTCGCGCGGCCACTTCGGCGGCCCATGCTTTGGTTCCCGGGCAGCCGTCCATCGCGCGCGCATAAGCTTTCCGCGCCGTGGTGCGCGCGACATAGGCCTTTTCGAGGTCAGAGAGCGTGAAGCAGCCGGTGCGCTGGGCGAATTCGAGCGCGTAGGTGATCGAAATATCGGCGGCAGTGAAGCTGTCGCCCGCGATATACGCCGATCGCGCGAGCTGGCGCCGCACCAGATCGAGGCGACTCTCGAACGTTCCCAGCGCCCAGCCAGTGGTCCAGTTCGGCTTCTCGGCCTCCGGGGCTAGGATATTGGTTGCGACGATGGCGTTGATCGGACCGGCCAAACCCGCTTCGCCCATCACAAGAAATTGCAGATAGGCCGGATAATCGGCATCGGACGGGGCAGGCGCGAGCGGCGACGGCCCATGCCGCGCGAGCAGATATTCCATGATGGCGATGGATTCGACCATCACCGTGTCGCCGTCGACGATTGCCGGAATGAATCCGGCGGGATTGATCGCCAGAAACTCGGCGTCATTCTCGATCCCGGAGAGCAGGTCGACCTGTCGCACGCGATAGGGAAGGCCCATTTCCTCGAGCAACCAGACGACCCGAAATCCGCGGCCTTCGCCATAGACAGTGATCATATCTTATGTCCTCAGAACCGGATCATGATCCGCCGTGCGAGCGCGGGCGAGATGCTGTTCACCAGCTGGAGCAGCTTCACCATTCCGGCGTTGACCTCGCGCTTGCCGGTGCGAATGCCCGCGACGATCTCGGCGGCGCAATCATGTGCGCTCATCTTCTTGCCGCTGCGGCCCGCGGTCATGTTGGTTTCGACGACGGGCGGCAGGGCCTCGATCACGTGGACATTACTGTCCTTCAGGAGGTGCCGGATCGCCTGCGTATAGCTGCGGAGCCCCGCCTTGGTCGCGCAATAGATCGAACCCTCGGCGCGCGGCGCAATGGCTAGGCCCGAGGTGACGTTCACGATCGCCGCCTCGGGCTGCGCGCGCAGCGTCGGCAGCAACCGGGTGCAGAGCGCGATCGGCGCATCGAGGTTGGTGCGGATGCAGTGCGCGGCGCTGTCCAGCGTGTCGGGCGTGTCGAGGTCATAGTCGCTGCCGACCCCGGCGTTGTTGACAAGGACCGCCAGCGGTTTGCCCGCCACGCCGTTGACGACTGCATCGACACCCGCCGGCGTCGACAGATCGCCCGCAATCGTCCCGAAGCCGAGCGACGCCATCGCCTGCAATTTCGCGATCGAGCGTCCGGTGACGGTCACATCCGCGCCCGCGCCCTGCAATTGCAGCGCGATCTCGCGCCCGATCCCGTCGCTGCCGCCTGTAACCAAAGCGACTTTGCCGCGAACATCCATTTGTCCCTCCCGCGCTGTTTTACCTTGGACACTATGGCGGGTCGCATCGTCCTCGCCTACATGCAAAATCATGGTTCGCCCGAACGCTCCCGACCGATTCAACGAAGAGAAATCCGCCTATGTCGTCCGCGGCGACGGCGAGGGGGCCGACAAGCCCGACCTCGAACGCGGCGCCGAGGTGATCCGCAGCGTCGTGCGTAAGCTGCCTGTCCGTCCCGGCGTGTATCGGATGCTCGATGCGCGCGGCGAGGTGTTGTACGTCGGCAAGGCGCGCGCGCTGAAGAATCGCGTCACCAACTATACGCAGGTCGCGCGGCTGCCGCAGCGGCTTCAGCGCATGGTGGCGCAGACGCGCGCGATGGAGATCGTCACCACCAACAGCGAGGCCGAGGCGCTGCTGCTCGAGGCGCAGCTGATCAAACGCTATCGCCCGCCGTACAACGTTTTACTCCGCGACGACAAAAGCTTCCCCTTCATCCTGCTCCGCACCGACCATGATTTCCCGCGCGTCCAGAAGCATCGCGGCGCGCGGCGGGCCAAGGGGCGCTATTACGGTCCGTTTGCGAGCGCCGGATCGGTCGGGCGCACGCTCAACGCGCTCCAGAAGACCTTCCTGCTGCGAAGCTGTACCGACAGCTTCTTTGCGAACCGGTCGCGCCCCTGCCTGCTCTACCAGATCCGCCGCTGCTCGGCGCCGTGCGTCGATCGCATCTCGAAGGAGGATTATGCCGGGCTGGTGAGCGACGCCCAGGATTTCCTCGAAGGCCGCTCGACCGCGGTGCAGAAACGCCTAGGCGATGCGATGACCAACGCCGCCGAGGCGATGGATTTCGAGCAGGCGGCGGTGCTTCGCGACCGGCTGAAGGCGCTGACTTTCATTCAGGGCACGCAGTCGGTCCACGCCGACGGGTTGGGAGACGCGGACGTCTTTGCGCTCGCGGCTAAGGGCGGACAGCTCTGTATCGCGGGCTTCTTCATCCGTGGCGGCCAGAATTGGGGGCATCGCAGCTTCTTCCCTGCGCACATCGCGGGCGTGCCCGAGAGCGAGGTGCTCGAAAGTTTCCTGATGCAATTCTATGAAGGCGTGCCGCCGCCGAAGCTGATCCTCGTCGATCGTGAACCCGACGAGGCAGATCTGCTGGCCGAGGCACTCGGTGAAATCGCCGGGCGCAAGGTCGAGATCAGCGTGCCGCAGCGCGGCAACCGCAAGCGGCTGCTCGAACAGGCGGTGCGCAACGCGGGGGAAGAACTCGACCGGCGGCTTGCCGAAAGCAGCACGCAGGCGAAGCTCGGCCGCGAGCTGGCCGACCTGTTCGACCTCGACGGGCCACCGCAGCGTATCGAAATCTATGACAACAGCCACATCCAGGGCACCAACGCGCTCGGCGCTATGGTCGTTGCGGGGCCGGAGGGGTGGATCAAGGGCGCATACCGCAAGTTCAACATCAAACGCGCGGAGACGCAGCCGGGCGATGATTTTGCGATGATGCGCGAGGTGTTCCAGCGCCGTTTCGCGCGCGCTATCGAAGAGGATCCCGAAAGGACGAAGGGCGAATGGCCCGACCTGGTGCTGATCGACGGCGGCAAGGGGCAGGTGTCGGCGGCGGGATCGGTGCTCGCAGAGCTTGGCATCGACGACCTGCCTTATGTCGGCGTCGCCAAGGGGCCGGATCGCAACGCCGGACGCGAGACCTTCTACCTGCCCGATGGGCGCGAATTCACCTTGCCGACGAACAATGCCGTGCTCTTCTATATCCAGCGGCTGCGCGACGAGGCGCACCGCTTCGCGATCGGCGCGCACCGTCAGAAGCGGGCGAAGGCGATGGGCAGTTCGCCGCTCGACGAGGTGCCGGGAGTCGGTCCGGCCCGCAAGAAGGCGCTGCTGATGCATTTCGGCACCGCGCGCGCGATCCGCAGCGCAAGTCTGGAGGATCTGCAAAAGGCGCCGGGCGTCAGCGCCGGCGTCGCACAGGCGGTTTATGATTTCTATAATCCGGGCAATTGAACCCGGCAGGCTGAGGAGAGGCACATGGATTTCGCAGCAACGATGCCGCTCGCTGGAACGCTGGGCGTCTCGATCCACGAGGGCAGCAAGGACCGCGTCGCGGGCAAGCTCCCGGTACGACCCGAGATCTGCACCGCGGGCAACATCGTCCATGGCGGCGCTATTATGGCCTTTGCGGACTGCCTCGGTGCGGTCGGGGCGTTCCTGACCTTGCCCGAGGGGGCCACGGGAACGACGACGATCGAGAGCAAGACCAATTTCCTCGGCGGCGGCCCGGTTGGCTCGATCCTCGTCGGCGAAGCCACCCCGGTGAAGATCGGCAAGCGCCTGTCGGTCTGGCAGACCCGCATCCGAACCGAAGAAGGCGCCGAGGTTGCGCTGGTGACGCAAACGCAGATGGTGCTTTGGCCAGCCTGACCGCCGATGCGATCGTCTGCGCGGTGCGCGCGCATGGCGAGCATGGCGCGATCCTGCGCGCGCTGACGCAGGAGGCGGGGCTCGTTGCGGGTTATGTCCGCGGCGGGCGGTCGAGGCGGCTTAGACCGATCCTGATACCGGGCAATCTCGTCGCGCTCGACCTTCGCGCGCGAACCGAGGAACAGCTTGGCGGTGCGACGGTTGAACTGCTGCAGAGCCGTGCGCCCCTGCTGGCCGAACCGCTTGCGGCGGCTTCGATCGATTGGGCGACAAGCCTGACCGCCGCGACGCTGCCCGAAAGCCAACCCTATCCCGCGCTCCATGCGGCGCTTTCCGCGGTCCTCGATGCAATCGGCGTGGCGGCATCGGCACGCCAATGGGCGGCCGCCTTGGCGCGGTACGAACTGTTGCTGCTCGCCGAACTCGGGTTTGGCCTCGACCTCGAACAATGTGTTGTGACAGGCGCACTCGACGACCTCGCTTTCGTCAGCCCCAAGTCGGGCGGGGCGGTCAGCATCGGGGCGGCGCAAGGCTATGAAGGGCGACTTTTTCGACTGCCACCTTTCCTGCGCGGCCTCGACGCCAGCCCTTCGATGACCGATGTGCTCGACGCGCTGACCATCACCGGCCATTTCCTCGCCCGTGACGTCCTCGACGGGCGCAACCGTGACTTGCTGACGGTAAGAGAAAGATTGGTCGACCGGCTGGGCAGGGCGGTTGCGTGACGCGTCGCCGCTGTCTAAGCGGCTGGCGGGACACGAAAGGGCGAAGCATTGAAAATCCTGCTGTTGGCCGGCGACGGTATCGGTCCGGAAATCATGGCGGAAGCCGAGAAGGTAATCGCGGCGCTTGCCCTGCCGGTGATGCTCGACCGCGCGCTTGTCGGGGGCGCCGCTTATGAAGCGACCGGCCATCCGCTGCCGCCCGAGACCCTGGCGAAGGCAAAGGCCGCGGATGCGCTGCTGTTCGGCGCCGTCGGCGATGCGCGGTTTGACAGCGCCCCGCGCCACCTGCGCCCCGAGCAGGCGATCCTCGGACTGCGTTCGGAGCTTGGGCTGTTTGCCAACCTTCGCCCCGCGAAACTGTTCCCGGGGCTGGAGGGCAGTTCGGCGCTGCGTCCCGAAGTCGCCTCGGCGATCGACCTGCTGATCGTTCGCGAGCTCAACGGCGACGTCTATTTCGGCGAGAAGGGCACGCGCAAGACGGCAAGCGGCGAGCGCGAAGGCTATGACATCATGTCGTACAGCGAGAGCGAAGTACGGCGCATCGCGCATGTCGCCTTCCGTGCGGCGCAAGGACGCCGCAAGCGCCTTTGCTCGGTCGACAAGGCGAATGTGCTCGAAACCTCGCAGCTGTGGCGCGACGTAGTGATCGAAGTCGCGAAGGACTATCCCGACGTCGAGCTCAGCCATATGTATGTCGACAATGCCGCGATGCAGCTGGTGCGCAATCCCGGCCAGTTCGATGTGGTCGTGACCGGCAATCTGTTCGGCGACATTCTGTCGGATCAGGCGTCGATGTGCGTGGGGTCGATCGGACTGCTCGCATCGGCATCGCTTGGCGAAGGAACGACGGGGCTTTACGAGCCGATCCATGGCAGCGCGCCCGACATCGCGGGGAAGGGGATCGCGAACCCGCTGGCGATGATCCTGTCGCTCGCAATGCTGCTCCGCCATTCGGGCGGCGACGAAGCCAATGCCGCGCGGATCGAGGCAGCGGTGGCCAGGGTGCTTGCCGAAGGCTGCCGCGGCGCCGATCTCGGCGGCAATATGGGCACCGCGGCCTTGGGTGACGCGGTCGTTGCCGCGCTGACAAACTAGTTTTACGGACGATGGCATGAAAAAGACCACGGGTTTCGATCGCAGCAAGACAAGGGGCTGGCATCCGGCAACGCAGGCCGTGCGCGGCGGCACCTGGCGCAGCGAACATGGCGAGACGTCGGAGGCGCTCTTCCTGACGTCCGGCTACACCTATGACAGCGCCGAAGAGGTCGCGGCGCGCTTTGCCGGCGAAGCGCCGGGCATGACCTATTCGCGGCTGCAGAATCCGACCGTCGCGATGCTGGAGGAACGGATCGCGCTGATGGAGGGTGCCGAGGCGTGCCGTGCCCAGGCGACGGGGATGGCGGCGATGACGACGGCATTGCTGTGCCAATTGTCCGCGGGCGACCATATCGTCGCCGGCAAGGCAGCGTTCGGATCGTGCCGCTGGCTGGTCGACAGCCTGTGCCCCCGCTTCGGGATCGAGACGACCGTCGTCGACGGCCGCGACAATGACGCGTGGGAAAAGGCGATCAGGCCGAACACGAAGGTCTTCTTTTTCGAGACTCCGGCCAATCCGACGATGGATATCGTCGACATGAAGCGTGTCTGCGCGCTCGCGAAGGCGCATGGCATCACGACCGTTGTCGACAATGCGTTCGCCACTGCCGTGCTCCAGCGGCCGCTCGAGTTCGGCGCCGACGTCGTCGCTTACTCGGCGACCAAGTTGATGGACGGGCAGGGCCGTGTTCTTGCGGGCGCCGTTTGCGGGAGCGAGAAGTTCATCAACGATGTGCTGCTGCCGTTCCAGCGAAACACCGGGCCGAACCTGTCGCCGTTCAATGCGTGGGTGGTGCTGAAAGGACTCGAGACGCTCGATCTTCGCGCGCGGCGCCAATCGGAAAACGCGCTCGCGGTCGGCAAGTTCGTCGAGAGCCGCGTCCCGCGCATCCTGCACCCTGGCCTCGCCAGCCACCCGCAGCATAATCTGGCGATGAGCCAGATGGAGGCGTGCGGCCCGATCTTCTCGTTCGTCCTAGAGGACCGCGCGCAGGCCATGGCGATGCTCAACGCGCTGGAACTCGTCGATATCAGTAACAATATCGGAGACGCGGTGAGCCTTTGCTGCCATCCCGCATCGACCACCCACTATAGCGTCAGCGCCGAAGCACGCGCGGACATGGGCGTCGTCGAGGGGATGCTGCGTATCAATGTCGGCCTCGAAGATCC
Organism: Sphingopyxis sp. H073; assembly: GCF_001468395.1. Lineage (GTDB taxonomy): Bacteria > Pseudomonadota > Alphaproteobacteria > Sphingomonadales > Sphingomonadaceae > Sphingopyxis. The sequence goes on from NZ_LNSG01000009.1 coordinate 139,334, forward strand.
GCGCGATGTGATCGCCGATCTGGACCAGGCATTGACCAAGGTCGGGCTTTAGGCGACTTTGCGATGGAGATGATCGACTCCTTCTTCCCTTTCTCGGCGACCACGGGGCCGATCACCGTGCGTGTGTCGGTCAGCTATCTGCCCGAACAGTCGCACCCGGCGCTCAGTCGCTGGTTCTGGGCCTATCATGTCCGGATCGAGAATCATGGCGAGGTACCCGCGCAGCTCCTCACCCGTCACTGGCGGATCAGCGACGGGCGCGGCCAGATCAGCGAAGTCGAGGGGGAGGGCGTCGTCGGTGAACAGCCGCTGATCCTGCCCGGCGGCGCGTTCGACTATGTTTCCGGTTGCCCGCTGCCGACCCCCGAGGGGTCGATGGTCGGCAGCTATACGATGGAGCTGGGCGACGATTCGCAGATGCTCGTTGCCATCCCGCACTTTCCCCTCGTGGCGCCTGCGACCGCGTCATGAAGCGCACCCACCTGCCGCTCAACGCGCTTCGCGTTTTCGACGCCGCTGCCCGGCATTTGAGCTTCACGCGCGCAGCCGACGAGCTCGCCGTGACTCCCGCGGCCGTCGGCCAGCAGATCCGCGCGCTCGAGGACATGCTTGGCGTGGTGCTGTTCCGCCGCACGCCAAAGGGGCTCGAACTGACGGGCGAGGCGAATGCCGGCCTCGATGCCCTGCGCCAGGGCTTCCTGCAGTTCGAGGAATCGGTTCGCGCCATGCAGGCCGGGCAATCGTCGCAGTCGCTGACGATTGCCGCGCCGCGCGACCTCACCGCAAAATGGCTCGCACCCCGGCTTGCGCGATACAGCCAGCAGGCACCCGATGTGCGCTTCACGCTCGTTTCGGCCGATGGCGGGATCGACTTCACCGAAGCGAACCTCGACCTTGCGATCTTCTGGACCGACGGAGCCGGCGAGCATGAAGGCGTACCGCTCGCCGAGGCGATGATGGTAACTGTCGCGGGGCCCGGCAGCGACAGCGACACGCGCATCGCCTGGCCCGGATGCCCGGTCGATGAAGGCGAGCCGGCCCTGCGCCTCGGCGATGCCGGGCTTGCGATCGACGCTGCAGCCAACGGTCTGGGCTATGCGAACGTCCCCGCGATGCTGGCCGAGGCCGATATCGCCGCTGGCCGCGTCCGGCTGGTGCGCGAGGCCTTTGCCGTCAAACGCGGCTATTGGCTCGTCGCCCCGACCCCGCAGTGGCGGCAGACCAAGGTCAAGGCGCTGGTCGCTGCACTGACGGTCTGATTATTTGGCGGCGAGCGCCAGCAGGCGCGTCACCAGTCCGACCAGCCGGTCGGTTTCGACATTGGCCTCGTGATTGTTCCAGCTCGCGGTCACGACGAACCATTTGCCGTCCGACTTGCGCTGGCCGAGCAGGCTCATCGACAACACGCCGTTTTCGGATCCACCCTTGTAGCCGAGGTAGCGCCACGGCTCGGCCGCGACGGGTCCAACGCCGTTGTTGATTGCCATCGCAGCCATCATCGGTGCCGAATTGCGCCGGCGCAGGTCGGCCATCAGCCGTGCGATATCCTGCGGCGACGCGAACCATTCCAGCTCGCCGATGAAGCGTGGCCCCGCCGTAAAACTGACGCCGTCAACATTGGCGAGGGTCAGTCGGCCGGCGTTGGCATCGATCAGCCTGCGCTGCGCCTTGTCGTCTGCGCCGATGAAGGCTGCACGTTCGGCGGTGAAATTATTGCCCTTGAGTGCGAAGGCCTCGACGGTCGAGAGAAAGGGGATATTGCGCGAGGGCTCGCTATGCCCCGCCGCTCGCATCCGCGCCTCGATCGCATCGCGGCCGAGAAGATGGAGCAATGTATCCGCCGCGCCATTGTCGCTCACCGAAATCATCCAGTTCGCCAGCGTCTGCAGCGTGACGGGCGTGTCCTTCGGCCAGTTTGCCGTGGCGGCCGACGAGAAACTGGAATGCGACAGGAGGACCACGTCGCGCCAGCGCCGCTTGCCCGCCGCGATCTGGGCGGCAAGCTCGTCGAGGATATAGAGTTTGAAGGTCGAGCCGACCGCATATTGTCGATCGGCGTTCGCACTCGCAATGGTGCGGATGGCATCGCCGTCGATTTCGGCGACCAGAAAGCCTGTGGCGCCCGGCAGGCCCGCCAGATCGCCGGCAATGCGATGGAAGTCGTCGCCATCGACGGTAAAGCCCGTAATCAGCAGGCCGGTAACGCGCTCGTCCGCGGTCGCTCCGACATCGAGCCTGACTGTCGCCGTCCCTTTTTCAAACCGAAGCTTGAGCGTTCCCGAGCGGCCGTCCGCCGATTGCGCGGACTCGACACCTAGCGGACGCCCATATTGCGCGATGAGGCTCCGGGTGATCTCCGCAAACCGGGACTGCGGAACCTCAGCCCGGAACATGGGTGCGAAATAGTCGTCAAATGCAATGTTTCCGGCGACAACATCGGGCAATTGCGCGGTCCGGCGCTCGAACGCGGTGGTCGCCGGAGCGGTCTGCTCAGCCGCAGTCTGCGCCGATGTTGACAGCGACAACAACGAGCAAGGCAGCGCCGCAATCGCGAAGAGAAAGCGGCGATACCCCGTTGCGCGCATATCAGGCGTCGATCGACGCCTCGTCGAGCGTCGCGGCGTTTGCCTGGATGAACTGGAAGCGATGCTCGGGATGTTTGCCCATCAATCGGTCGACGAGATCCTTGACGCCCTGACGCTCCTCATATTCCTGCGGCAGCGTGACTTTGAGCAGCGAGCGCGTCGCCGGGTCCATCGTCGTTTCCTTGAGCTGGTTCGGATTCATCTCGCCGAGACCCTTGAAACGCCCCACGTCGACCTTTTTTCCTTTGAAAACCGTCGCTTCCAGCTCCGCCCGGTGTGCGTCGTCGCGCGCATAGGCCGAAGTCGCGCCCGCCGTCAGCCGATAAAGCGGCGGCTGCGCCAGATACACATGCCCGTTGCGTACAATGTCCGGCATTTCCTGGAAGAAGAAGGTCATCAGCAAGGTCGCGATGTGTGCGCCGTCGACATCGGCATCGGTCATGATCACTATCTTGTCGTAGCGCAGCCGATCGGCGTCGCAATCCTTGCGCATTCCACAGCCGAGCGCGAGCGCGAGGTCGGCGATTTCCTGATTAGCGCGGATCTTGTCGGCGCTTGCGCTGGCCACGTTAAGGATCTTGCCACGGATCGGCAGGATCGCCTGCGTCTTGCGGTCGCGCGCCTGCTTCGCGCTACCGCCCGCGCTATCGCCTTCGACAATAAATAATTCAGTGCCTTCCGGTCCATCGTTGGCACAGTCTGTGAGCTTTCCGGGCAGACGCAACTTGCGGCCGCTCGTCGCGGTCTTGCGCTTGACCTCGCGCTCGGCCTTGCGCTTCAAACGCTCGTCCATCCGTTCGAGGACCAGCCCGAGCAACGCACGGCCGCGGTCCATATTGTCCGACAGAAAATGGTCGAAATGGTCGCGCACCGCATTTTCGGTGAAACGCGCCGCTTCCGGGCTCGAAAGCCGGTCTTTCGTCTGGCTCTGGAACTGCGGATCACGGATGAACACCGACAGCATCATCTCGCCGCCGTTGAACACGTCCTCGGCGGTGATCTGCGCCGCCTTCTTCTGCCCGATCAACTCGCCGAAGGCGCGCAGCCCCTTGGTCAGCGCGGCCCTCAGCCCCGCCTCATGCGTACCGCCGGCGGGCGTCGGAATGGTGTTGCAATACCAGCTATAGCTGCCGTCCGACCACAGCGGCCAGGCGATCGCCCATTCGGCGCGCCCCTGCTCGCCGGAAAAATCCTGCCGACCGACGAAGGGTTCGGCGGTCGCGCATTCGCGCGTCCCGATCTGCTCCTTCAAATGGTCGGCGAGGCCGCCGGGAAACTGGAACACGGCCTCGGCGGGCGTGTCGTCGCCGATCAGCTCGGGCGCGCATTTCCAGCGGATCTCGACGCCCGCGAACAGATAGGCCTTCGACCGCGCCATCCGGTACAGGCGCTGCGGCTTGAAGCGGCCATGCTCGCCAAAGATTGCGGGGTCGGGAACGAACGACACGCTGGTGCCGCGGCGGTTCGGGGTAGGGCCGAGCTCCTCGAGCGGGCCTTGCGGAACGCCTTGCGAAAAAGACTGTCTGTACAATTGCTTGGATCGCGCAACTTCGATCGTGGTTTCAATCGACAGCGCGTTCACGACGCTGACGCCGACCCCGTGGAGACCGCCAGAGGTAGCATAGGCCTTGCCCTCGAACTTGCCGCCCGAATGGAGCATGGTCATGATGACCTCGAGCGCCGATTTGCCGGGGAATTTCGGGTGCGGGTCGACCGGCATACCGCGGCCGTTGTCGATGACGGTCAGGCGATTGCCGACATCGAGAATGATCTCGATGCGCGTCGCATGGCCGGCAACGGCTTCGTCCATACTGTTGTCGATGACTTCGGCAGCAAGGTGATGGAGCGCGCGTTCGTCGGTGCCACCGATGTACATGCCGGGGCGACGGCGGACGGGTTCGAGCCCTTCCAGAACCTCGATCTGCGAGGCGTTGTAGCTTTCGGTCGCGGGCTGGTTGCTGTCGAACAAATCGTGACTCATGGGTTAGCTATACGGGGCCGGAAAGGGCGCTGGCAAGCGCGCTTTTCATGGCGCCACGGCCCGATTTGGCGGCCTCGGTTCGTCCCGTTTTCAGCACGGCGATGAAACCGGTCCATCCTACGGGGGTTGCTCCACCGACTGCAAAGTCATTCAAAAAGTGGAGAATAATATGAAATTTACAGCTCTCCTCGCTGCTTCGGCAGCGGTTCTGATGGCCGCCCCGGCCATGGCGCAGGAAACCGGTGGCCGCGACAAGGCGCAGGACTTCAACGGCGCCTATGTCACGATCGGCGGCGGTGGCACTCTGCAGGGCAGCGATCGCGGTGAAACGCTGGTCTTCGACACCGATCGCGACGGCGCCTATGGCGATACGGTCACGACGGTGGCTGGCGCAAACGCGTTCTCGCCGGGTTTCTGCAACGGCACCGCGACCGGCACAGCGAACATCGGGTGTCGCAACGACAAGGACGGGCCCGAATTCTTCGGTCGTATCGGCGTCGACCAGCGCATGGGCAATTTCGTCGTAGGCGCTTTGCTGGAGGGCGGCCACAGTGTCGCGCGCGATAGCGTCAGCGGCTTTTCGACTACCCCCGCCAGCTATACAATGAGCCGCGAGGCCGATTATCAGGGCAGTCTCCGCCTGCGTGCGGGTTATACCCCCGGCGGCGGCGCGCTTTTCTATGTAACCGGCGGCCCGGCCTATGCGCGGCTGGACAACAAGTTCGCGACGACCAACGCCGCGAATAGCTTCGCAGACAACGGAAAGACCAATGGCTGGGGCTATGCCGCGGGCGGCGGTGCCGAAATCATGGTCACGAACAGCATCGCGGTCGGCCTCGAATATCTCTACACCGATGTAAAGGACGACGATTATGCCGTGAATGTCGGCCCCGGCACCGCGCCGCCGACAAATCCCTTTCTGCTCGACAGTGGCGGCACGGATATCCAGCGCAGCGGTTCGCATTTTCGCACGCACAGCGTGCGCGGGACATTGAGCTTCCGTTTCTGACCTCTCGGAAAGCGGACGGGGAGGCGCCGGACCGTGTGGGCTCCGGCGCCTTTCGCCTGTTCAAGACAGGCTCGGCGCCGCGAAAATCGCGAAATTGCCATTTGCGCTGCTGACCAGCTTGCCTTCCTGGTAGAGCCGGGCATCGATATTGGCGACGCGCTTGCCCCGATGCAGCACCTCGGCCTCGCACGTCAGCCGACCCTCCACGACGCGCGCATGGTAGTTGAACTTGATCTCCAGCGTCGCGCACCATTGATCGTCGGGGAGCAGGCTGGTGATCGCACCGCCCATCGCCGAATCCGCGAGGCTATAGGCGACCCCGCCATGCGCCGCGCCCTGCGGGTTGAAGTGCCGCTCGCGTTCGATGTCGATCCCCATCACGCAGCGGCCATCGCCGCGCTCGACCAACTCGAGGCCGAGCGTGCGCGCAAAGTGGAAATCCTGCCCGAACGGCTTCACTGGACGCGTCTTAACGAACCCGGGGACCACCGAACGGCGGGGGCGGGGGCGGACGGCGCGTGCCGCGCGGAAGCTGAGCCTGATAGGCGCGGCCACAATGCTCGACGCAATATGGGAAGCCCGGGTTCACCGCGACGCCGCAGAAATGGAAGTCGGGCTCGCCCGGATGCCCCATCGGCCAGCGGCAGATACGGTCATTGAGGTCGAGCAGGCTCGTCTTGTCGGCGATCTCGGGGCTCGGCTTCGCGGGCACCAGTCGCCGCGGCGGCGCGGGCGGGATCGGCGCCTGCTGGTCGCCCGGACCCTGGCGAATGAAGCCGCCGGGGCCGATCGAGACGATGCGCGGCGCATCGGGCTTCGGCGGCGCTTCGGAGCCATCCTCGGCCGATGCTTCGACGACCGGCTTGGGTTCAGGTTTCGGCACCGCTGGAGCCGGACGGGGCGCGACGGGCGCCGCTGCGCGCGGCGCGGCAGGCGCCGGCGAGGCAGGCTTGGGCGCGGTGGGCGCCTTTACGGGCTTCGCGACCTTTTCGGTCGCCTTCACCGGCGACGGGCGCGACTTCAGGCCCAGGCGATGCGCCTTGCCGATCACCGCATTGCGGCTGACCCCGCCAAGTTCGTCGGCGATCTGGCTGGCGGTCAGGCCCTTTTCCCACATGCTGCGCAGCTGCTCGATGCGCTCATCGGTCCATGACATGTTTCAATTCCTCATCATTCCACGCAAGGGGCGTCCGGCGATCCGCGTTACCGATCCTTTTGGGGACCGGTTCCAGTCGCTGCCCAGCTTGCGGTAAGATCGGGGAGGCGATAGGCGAGAACGCCATGAACGACCAGCCCCAAATTTCGCGATCCGACTCGAACAACAACGCCGCGGCGCCGGCGTTTGCCGAACCCGGCGTCCCGCATATCCGGACGCTGAACGTGCCCGGCCTGCAGGCCCTATATGTCAAGGAGGTGCGGCGCTTTTTCAAGGTCCAGCTCCAGACAATCTGGGCTCCGGCGGTAACGACCCTTCTTTTTCTGGTCATTTTCACCGTTGCGCTGGGCGGCGCGGGGCGGAAAGTCATCGGCGTGCCCTTTGCCGACTTCATCGCGCCGGGGCTGATCATGATGGCGATGCTGCAGAACAGCTTCGCGAATTCCAGCTTCTCGCTGCTCGTCGGCAAGATCCAGGGCACGATCGTCGACTATCTGATGCCGCCGCTCGGCGTCGGCGAACTGGTCACCGCGCTGATCGGCGCCGCAGTCACCCGCGCGATCCTCGTCGGCTTCGCCCTCTGGCTTGCGATGCTGCTCTGGCCCGGGGTCCATGTCGGGCCTGACCATCTGTGGGCGGTCGCGCTGTTCGGCGTGCTGGGCGCGATGATGCTCGGCTTTCTGGGCCTCGTCACTTCTGTCTGGGCCGAAAAGTTCGATCATGCCGCTGCGGTGACCAATTTTGTCGTCACGCCGCTCGCACTGCTGTCGGGCACCTTCTATTCGGTCGACCGCCTCGCGCCGTGGTTTCAGGGCGTCGCGCACGCAAATCCCGTCTATTATGCGATCATGGGTTTTCGTTTCGGCTTCATCGGGACCGTCGACTCGACGATCTCGCATCCTGTGCTGACCGCGGCGCTGGTGCTGGTCGCGACCAACATCGTGCTCGGCATGATTACCTATCGCCTGCTCGTGTCGGGATGGAAGCTGAAGGCCTGACGCGCGCCCAAAGTCGCGCGATCAGTGCCGGTGGATCGAACGGACGCGATAACGGCCCTTCGCCATCCCGTCGAACAGCACCTCGATCTGCGGATGATCGACCGGACCCTGCTCTGAATCGCCCACCAGATTCTGCTGGCTGACATAGGCGATATAGGATGAATCCTCATTTTCGGCGAGCAGGTGGTAAAAGGGTTGCTCCTTCGCCGGACGAATGGCCTCGGGGATAGCCTCGTACCATTCGTCGCTGTTCGAAAAGACCGGATCGACGTCGAAAACGACGCCGCGAAAGTCGAACAGGCGGTGGCGGACGATATCGCCAGGGGCAAAGCGCGCGCGTTCGATGAGCGGAGCGGCAACGAGAGGGGAAATCTGGCCCGGCGAACCGGAAGGTGTCTTTGACGTCATATCGTCAATCTATGGCTATTTACGCCCGTTTCAAGTCCGTTACACTGGCGGGCACCGCGGCAGGCCGATTCCGGCTCTGTGACGGGGATTACAGATGCGTTGGCCGTTCGGGCTAGCTTGCTCCCTCGGCCTTCGCCCGACCGGTTCGGGTTTGCGGGCCGTCTTGACCCAGGGGAGGCGCTTTTCATGACCGAAATACCTTCGAACAATCTTCCGCCGATGGCCGCGGGCGTCATCAGCCGGGCGAAGGATATCCTTCTCAAGCCCAAGGAAACCTGGCCCGTCATCGCTGCCGAGCCCGCGACGACGCAGTCGATCTATGTGCCTTATGTGGTCTTGCTCGCAGCGATCGGGCCGCTGGCCGGCTTTATCGGCGGGCAGCTCTTCGGCATCTCGATGCTCGGGATCACCTATCATCCGCCGTTGGTCGGCGCGCTCGTGACGGCGATCGTGACCTACGGCCTCTCGCTCGCGACGGTCTTCATCCTCGCCCTCGTCATCGACGGTCTCGCGCCGAGTTTCGGCGGCCAGAAGGATCAGGTGCAGGCGCTGAAGGTCGCTGCGTACGCCGGGACGGCTGGCTGGGTGGGCGGTATCTTCGGGCTCATCCCGGCGCTCGGCATCATCGGCCTTCTGTTCGCGCTGTACGGGCTTTACCTGCTGTACCTCGGCCTGCCGGTGCTGATGAAGGCGCCACAGGACAAGGCGATCGGTTACACGGTGGTCGTGATCATCGTCTATATCGTGCTGTTCCTGATCATCGGCGCGGTGGTCGGCGCGCTGGCCGCGCCCTCGCTGGTCAGCATCAGGGGATAGGTTGCACACGCCGTCCCGGTGCATCCGGGGCGGCGTTCGCCTTGGTCAAAAAAAGAGAAAAATGGAGGAGAGTGAGGGATTCGAACCCTCGGTACCGTTGCCGGCACTTCGCATTTCGAGTGCGACGCTTTCGACCACTCAGCCAACTCTCCTCGCTGAGAGGAGACGCCCCTAGCGGCGGCCGTCGAGTCTTGCAACCCTCTCGTCACAAAATCGTTGGCCGCCGTCTGCATCCGCAATAAATCAGGGTCTTTCGGCCTCCCACCAATAGGGCTGGCGCTTGCGCGTCCCCGTGCCAACCTCGTCCATCGTGAGCGGATCGTAGAGGCGCCCGCCGAGCATGACGCGATGGATCTTCTCGGTATTGCGAATGTCCTGCGTCGGATCGGCGTCGAGAATCAGCAAATCGGCGAGCTTGCCCACCTCGAGAGAACCGACATCCTTTGCATAGCCCAGCGACGTCGCCGGCATGATCGTCGCGGCCCGCAACGCATCGATATTGCTCCAGCCTCCGCGCACGAAGGACCAGATCTCCCAATGCGCGCCGAGCCCCGCCTGCTGCCCATGCGCGCCGATCGAGACCATGCGGCCGGTATCGGCGATCTTCTTCGCCTCGCGCGCGCTATCGTCGTCGACATAGTCGCCCTCGGGCGCGATGACGCGGCGCTTGTTGTTTGCCGCCAGCTCTGCGGGCGGCGCATGGCGCGACAGGATCGGCTGCTCCCAGACATTGGTGTGGGCGCGCCAATAGGGATCGCCCGCGGGACCGCCATAGGTCACGACAAGCGTCGGCGTGTAGTCGGTCCTGGTCTGACCCCAGAGCTGCACCAGATCCTTGTAGAAGGTGTGGAGCGGGATGTTGTGCTCGACGGTCGAATTGCCGTCCTGGATCAGCGTGACGTCCATCGTATAGAGCGAGCCGCCCTCGGGCACGACCTCCATGCCTTCGGCTTGCGCAGCCTTCACAACCATCTGGCGCTGTTCGCGGCGCGGCTGGTTGTAATTCTTGACGCTATGCGCACCCTGCGCCTTCAGGCGGCGGACATGCGCGAGGGCATCCTCATAGCCATTGATTTCGGCGTAGATACCAGCCGCCTTCGCGCCGTAGATGATCTCACCGGTCGAGAAGATGCGCGGCGCGAGGATCAGTCCCGCGCGCTGCATCTCGGACGACACAAATATTTCGGATGCGCGCGACGAAGGGTTGTGGCTCGTCGTCGTACCCATCGCGAGGTTGACGATTTCCGACCAGTTCTGCTGCGGCACAAGCTCGTCGTCGCCATGCGGGCCATGCGCGTGTGCGTCGACGAAGCCGGGGACGATCGTCTTGCCGGAGGCATCGACCGTCACTGCGCCGGCGGGAACGGCGATCGCGCCTGCCGCGCCGACAGCGGCGATGCGATCGCCCTCGATCACGATCGCGCCGTTGTCGATGATGCCGCCATCGGCGCCCGCCATGGTGAGGATCTTTGCGCCGGTGATGACGACGGTGCCTTTATGCTTCGCGACAGGCGCGGTCATCGCGAGCGACACGCCGCTGGTCGGCGGCACGAATTTGGCCGGCTTGTCTTCACCCGCCGCCGGAGCACTCGCGAAGAAGCTGCCGAGGTCGGCGCTGAACAGCGTCGGCCCGCGCGTCCAGTGCAGGCGCTTGCCGCCGTCGGACCAATGCACATAATCGGCGCCGCTACCGCTCACGCGCGTCACCGGCATCGCGCCGCCCGAGGTCGAGAGCGAAACATCCTGCCCGCCGGGCATCAGCGGTGTGACATAGGCATCGTAATTTTGCCGGAAGGCTAACGTGCGGCCATCGGGCGACACCTCATAATCGCTGACGAGTTCGCCGCTGGCGTGGACGCGCCTGTCCTGCCCGTGCAGATCGGTCGAGATCAGCTGATTCTTGCCGTCGGCCGACGCGATCATGAAGATGCGGTCGCTGGCGGCGCCGAACTGCGGCTTGGCGCCATTGTCGCTGACCCGTTCGGCAGCGCCGCCGCTCACCGCGATCCGGTAGATGCCGGGATTATCGCCCCAGCGTTCCGACCGGAGGCCACCGCCCGAGCGCTTTTCAAACGCGATCAGCTTGCCATCGGGCGAGAAGCGCGGCTCGGCATAGTGACCGGGGCTGGCCGTGATCTTGCGCGACGATCCGCCGCCCCTTCCGGCTATGTGGATTTCGCCAAGCCCGGCGTCGGTCCAGCGCACGAACACAACAGATTTGCCGTCGCGCGACCAGCTGGGCCACAGTTCGAACGCATTGTCCTTGGCCGCGGTCAGGCGCCGCGCGGTGCCGCCGGCTGCGGGCTTGAGCCACAGTTTGCCGAGCGTTTCGAATACGACGGTGCTCCCGTCGGGCGACACTTCGGCCCAGCGCGGCATTTTCGTCTCGAAGCTGTCGGGCGCGACCTCGACCGCCGGATGGGTCGCGTCGATGATGACGCGATCGTCGTCGATAGTGAACGGAATGATCCGCGCGTCGCCGCCGGTGCTGTTTACGCGGCGGAGCTTGCCCCCCGCCCAGAAGACGATGTCCCGGCTGTCGGGTGTCCAGCTCATATTGGGATAGACGCCGGTCACCGCCCAGGTTTCCTGCACATCCTGGTCGAGCGCGTCATAGAGCTTCTTCTCGGCGCCCGAGGCGAGGTCTTTCACATAGAGCTTCGACTGCGTTCCCTCGCGGCGAACATAGGCGAGCTTCTTGCCATCGGGCGACGGGGAGGGCCGCACCGCGCCGCCGGGGCCAGCGGCCACCGTCGTGACCTCGCCATCGTTCAGATCGTAGCGTTCGATGTGGAACAGGTCGCCGTTGCTGTCCTGTGCATATTCGAAAATCGGCCCGGGCGTGACGTTGCGCGTGTAATAGACCCCCTTGCCGTCGGGCGCGAAGATCGGCTCGCCGAGTTCCTTCTGGTGGCGCTCGTTCGGCTTCTTGACCAGCGGCACGCCCGCGCCGCCCGAGACATGATACATCCAGACCTCGCCGGTGCCGAGCGAGCGGCCGGTCGTGAAATGCTTCTTCGCGACGATGAACTGCCCGTCGGGGCTCCAGCTCGGCTGGTTGAGCAGGCGGAATTCCTCCTTGCTGAGCTGCCGCTTGTCGCTACCGTCGCGGTTCATCAGCCAGATATTGTCGCCGCCGCCGCGGTCCGAGACGAAGGCGATACGATTGCCATCGGGCGAGAAACGCGGCTGATGCTCATAGGCAAGCCCTTCGGCGATCCGCGTGGGCGTGCCGCCCTCGATCGACATGGTATAGATGTCGCCGAGCAGGTCGAACGCGATGGTGCGGCCGTCGGGCGCAACGTCGACGTTCATCCAGCTACCCTCGTCGACCGCGATCGGCACCTTGTGCGTCGTCATGCCGGGAGGGGCGTTGACGTCCCACTTTTCGGGCTTGGCATCGGCCGGCGCGGACTGCGCCCAAGCCGAAGTCGAACAGGCCAAAGCCGCCGTGAAGGCGAGTGCGAAGCGCGCCATTATATTATCCCCTGTTGAAATTTGCAGCGACCATATGATTTGCCGCGCCACATGCAAGGGACTGGTTTCGACGAAGAACTGGCACGGTCGACGGGCGACTGCTAGCGCGGTTGCAAGACGGAAAAGATGGGGAGGGCCGACGTGCCGCTGACGGGAATGAGGGTACTCGATTTCGGCCGTTACATCGCGGGCCCTTACTGCGCGGCATTGCTCGGCGATTATGGTGCCGACGTCATTCGTATCGAGGCGCCGGGCGGCAACGACGATCGCTATACCGTTCCGGTCGCGGAGGACGGCTCTGGCGCGATGTTCATGCAGATGAACCGCGGCAAGCGCTGTCTGACCCTGAAGCCCGGAAGCCCCGAAGGCCGCGAGATCGTCCGGCGGCTCGTCGAGACCGCCGATGTCGTCGTCGCCAACCTGCCGCACGATGCGCTCGTCAAGCTCGGCCTCGACTATGACAGCCTGTCGGCGATCAATCCGCGCATCATCCTCGCCACCGCATCGGCTTTCGGTAGCGAGGGGCCGCTTGCGAAAAACGTCGGTTTCGATGCGGTTGGACAGGCGATGTCGGGGTCCGTGCATCTGACCGGCACGCCCGATCAGCCCTATCGCGCCCAGGTCAATTTCGTCGATTTCGGCACCGCGCTCCACACCGCGTTCGGCGTTATGGTCGCGCTGCGCGAACGCGAGACGACGGGAGTGGGGCAGTGCGTGTCTGGGTCGCTGCTCGGCACCGCGCTTGCGATGACCAATTCGCTGACGATCGACCATGCGCTGAACGGCATAGAACGGCAGCCCATCGGCAATCGCAGCTTCAGTTCGGGGCCGACCGACATATTCCGCACCCGCGATGGCTGGATCGTCACCCAGATTGTCGGCGGTAGCATCTTCGCGCGATGGGCCGGGCTGATGGGTCGCCCCGAACTGGTCGATGACCCGCGCTACGCCAGCGATATCCTGCGCGGCGACAATGGCGAGGAGCTTAGCGTCATCATGCAGCAATGGTGCATCGACCGCACCAGCAGCGACGCAATCGCGGAACTTGGCGCCGCGCGCGTGCCCGCAGCACCCGTGTTGCGGTCCAGCGAGGTGCTGGCGCAGCCGCAGGTTGTGGCGATGGCGCTCGTCGAGCCGGTTGCCTATCCCGGCGCAGCCCAGGATATTCCGATAATCCGGGCGCCGATAGATCTGTCGGGAAGCGCCAAGGCCGATCCCGCACGCGCTCCGCGCGTCGGCGAGCATAGCGATATGATACTCGCCGAGATCGGTTACAGCCCCGACGCGATTTCCGCTTTGCGGGCGCAAAGCATTATTTGAGCGGCCGACGCTGGACGACCGCGCCCGGGACGATTAAGTACCGATCAGTACAAAATCATGAGCAGGAGCCTCCCGATGACCGACCAGAGTGAATATGTGCCGCCGAAAATCTGGACCTGGGACAAGGACAGCGGCGGGCGGTTTGCGAACATCAACCGCCCGATCGCCGGCCCGACGCACGACAAGGATCTGCCGATCGGCAAACATCCGCTCCAGCTCTATTCGCTCGGCACGCCCAACGGCGTGAAGGTCACGGTGCTGCTTGAGGAATTGCTGGCAGCCGGCCATAGCGGCGCCGAATATGATGCCTGGCTGATCAACATCGGCGAAGGCGACCAGTTTTCGAGCGGCTTCGTCGACGCCAATCCGAACAGCAAGATCCCTGCGCTCGTCGATCGCAGTGGCGCCGATCCGATCCGCGTGTTCGAATCGGGGGCGATCCTGATCTATCTCGCCGAAAAATTCGGCGAGTTCCTGCCGACCGAGCCTGCGAAGCGCGCCGAGACTCTGTCGTGGCTGATGTGGCAGATGGGCAGCGCGCCGTTCCTCGGCGGCGGTTTCGGTCATTTCTATGCCTATGCCCCGACGAAGCAGGAATATCCGATCAACCGCTATGCGATGGAGGTGAAGCGCCAGCTCGACGTGCTCGACCGGCGCCTGGCCGAGAACGAATATATCGCGGGCGCCGACTATACGATCGCCGACATGGCAATCTGGCCCTGGTACGGCGCGCTCGCGAAGGGGTTGGTTTACGATGCTGGGGAATTCCTGCAGGTGCAGGAGTATAAGAATGTCCAGCGCTGGACCGACCAGATTGCGGCGCGCCCGGCGGTGAAGCGTGGACGCATGGTCAACCGCGTGATGGGCGAACCGTCGAGCCAGCTTCGCGAACGCCATGACGCGTCCGACTTTGACCTGCGTACACAGGACAAGCTGGAAGCCGAAGCCGCCGAATAATCGGGTTTTTCGTTTGGCGCCGTCGCCGTGCCGTTAACGGTTCGGCGACGGCCGCAGAATTGCGGGCGATTGGGCCGCTCGAAAATACATAAAGTACGGAAAATTGCGGCGCACGCGCCGAGACCCGGGATTCATCGGGCGACGCCATGCTGTGCCGCATGACCCGACCGACCTTACCCCTGCGGTTTGCCCGCTCGCTGCCCGCCCGACTGGTCCGCAGCGAGCGGGCGGCCGCGATCGTCGAGATGGCGCTCGTGCTGCCGCTCTTTCTTGCGCTGATGATGGGCATATTGGTCTATGGCCAATATTTCATGCTCGCGCACAGCGTGCAGCAGGCCGCCAATGACGGAGCCCGAGCGGCGATCGTCGGGCTCGACGCCGCCGACCGGCGCGCCATCGCCACGCACGCCGTCGACCGCAGTATGCAGGGCGTTCGCGGTTATGCGGTCGCCCGCCGCAGCGTATCTGTCGCCGAAACGACCGACGCCGTGACCGTCGCCGTTACTTATACCGCGCCGCAGACCAGCTTTCTCCGCTCTTCCTTCGTCCCGTCGCCAGGCCATGTGATCCGCGCCCGCGCGACCTTCGAACTGCCGGTGGATTGACCATGCACCTGTTCACAAATCTTGTCGCCGACCGCCGCGGCGGTATCGGCGTGACATCGGCCGCCGCGCTGACGATGCTGATCGGCGCGGCGGCGCTGGCGGTCGACATCGGCTCCTTCCAGCTCGATCGCCGCAAGCTGCAGGGCATCGCCGATGCGGCTGCGCTCGCCGCCGCGGGCAAGCCCGGCGAGGAGCGCGCGGCGGCGGAGCGCGTCATCGCCGCCAACTGCAATTGCAACATCGTCATCGCCTCGCTCGAGGCCGGCACCTATCGGCCCGACGCCGCGATTCCCGCCGAGCAGCGTTTCAACGCGGGCGGGGCGACGCCGAACGCCGTGCGTATCGTCCTAACGCGCGACCGCCCGATGTTTTTCGGCAGCTTCCTGACCGGGCGGCAGAGTACGGTCATCGGCGCCTCGGCAACCGGTGCGCGACGGGGATATGCGGCTTTCTCGCTGGGATCGCGCGTCGCCGCGGTCCACGGCGGCATCCCGAACGCACTGCTGTCGGCGCTGACCGGCAGCCAGGTCAATCTCTCGGTCATGGACTATAACGCGCTCGCGAGCGCCGATATCGACCTGCTTGCTTTTTCCGACGCCCTCAGGACCGAACTCGATGCCGATGTCCTGACCTTCGGCCAGACGCTGAACACGCAAGCAACATTGCCGCAGGTGCTGTCGGCGCTGTCGAAATCGAGCACGGATGCAAAGGTTGCGTCGGCGCTCGGCACGATCGCCGACAGCGCGCTCCCGCGCAGCCTGCTCCCGTCGCGCGCGATCGACCTTGGGCCGCGCTCGTCGAGCATCCGCGTCGATCCGGCCAATCCGGTAAAAGTCAACGCGCTCGGTCTGCTCCGCTCGATGCTGCTGCTTGCCAACGCCAACCGCCAGGTCGACCTGTCGCTCGCCACCGGCTTGCCGGGTGGGTCGGGAGTCGATGTCGCGCTTCTGATCGGCGAGCCTCCGGCGCAGTCGCCGCTGATCGCAGTCACCGACAATCAACAGGTCATCGTTCGCACGGCGCAGGTGCGGCTCAAGATGGAGACGAAAGTCGCGACGCCGCTGGCCACGGTGGAAATCCCCGTGTTCGCCGAACTTGGGTCGGCTTCGGCGCGGATAACCGAGATCGACTGCAGGCGCGGAAGCAGCAACGCCGTGCGCCTTGGCGTCACGACATCACCCGCGACGCTGGCACTCGGAAAGGTCGGCGCCGCCGACTTCCAGAACATGCAGCGCCCGATCGATCCGGCCCCGGCAAAGCTGCTCAAGCTGCCGCTTGCCAGCGTCGAGGGTAAGGCCGAACTTGTCCTCTCCGATCTCAATCCCAAACCGGCTGGCTTTTCGCGCGACGACATCGATCGCGGGACAGTCAAGACGGTGGAAAGCACCGGCCTCGTCGCTGGCGCAGCCAAGTCGCTTGCCGACCGCACGGACCTTACCGTCAATATTCTCGGCCTCGGCCTGAATTCCAAGACTCTGGCCAAAGTGGTGGGCGATGCGGTCGGCCTTGCAGCCCCGGTGCTCGACGGGGTTCTGGAGAGCGTCACCGGGTTGCTCGGCGTCCATATCGGCGAAGCCGACGCCCGCGTGAACGCGCTTCGTTGCAGCAAGGCCAAGCTGGTCTGACGCGCGATCAGGATCGCTACCAAACCGGACATAACAGGGCGCGTTCCGCAGCTATCCGGACCGAAATTGGCGCCGCATCGCTGGATGGAGGGTTAGAATGGGTCCGGGAGGCGCGAATGGCAGCAACTCAGGAACCCCAGCGTGTTTCGGCGGCGGACTTTATCCGGGGCTTCGCGAACTGGCGATTGCAGGCGGCACGCAAGCCGGTGGTGGTGACGCACCACGGCAAGGACGCCCATGTGCTGATCTCGCTCGACGATTATCGCCGACTGGGCCACACCGGCCCGGCGGTCAGGGACTTGCGCGTATCGTTGGCCGATCTGGTCGAATCGATCCATGACGGGATCCTGGTCATCGATCGCGAAAGGCGGATCATCGCCGCCAACCCCGCCGCCTCGGACATGTTCGCCACCGCTGCGGCCGAAATGGTCGGCCGCAACCTCGTCGAGGCGCTGCCCCAATTCGGCCGCCACCTGCTGCTCGCGCATATCCACCGGCTGCTCGACCATCGCGAGCGTTTTTCAGGTGATGTGCCGGGGCTGCTCAGCCCGCGTCGATGGGTACATGCCGAATTGGTGCCGATCCCCGCCGGCGGGGCGCTGTTGCTGCGTGACGTCAGCGCAGCCATGGCCGAGCTGTCGGAGAATGATGCGCGGCGGGCGCTGGCCGACGCTATCGGGGCGCATGGCGATATCGGCTGTGCCGCGATTTCCGTGCGCGAGGCGGTCGAGGATGCGAATGACGCACTGACCGCATGGGTCGGGGTCGACCCGGCCGCGATCCGGCGCGTCCGCTTCTCCGCTCTCGTCGCGATGAAGGAGCGGACGAGCTTTGGTGAAGCGTTGGAGACAGTGTTCCGCACTGGCCTGCCAACACGGCTGGCCTCCGCGCTGATTACACGCGAGGGGGACGCGGTTCCGGTGATGCTGGCAATCGCCGAGCGTCGCAGCGCCTATGCCAGCGAAGGCGCGATGATCTCCGTGACCCGAGCCTAGAACCAGTTTCCGCGCCGGATATCCTTGGTGCCGACGGGCATGGAATAATAATCTCCATCCTCGCCGACGATGACCGGCCCATCGAACTTGTCTTTCGCATCGCCCAGAAATGCCGCGTCGAGATAGCGCAGAGGGTAGGGCGGCACGATATGGCTCAGCACCAGCATCTTCACCCCTGCAGTCTTCGCGCTGGCCGCCGCCTGTGCCGGGGTCGCGTGATAGTCGATGATATCATGCATGATCTGCGCGGTCTGCGGACGCCCTGCGGCCTTCAGCCTGGCGGCCAGCGCCTTGACCATTTCGGGTTGAAGCGCCTCGTGAACGAGCAGGTCGGCGCCCTTGGCCACGGTTTCGACCATCTTCGACGGACCGGTGTCGCCGCTGATCACGACGCTCCGTCCTTTGTAGTCGAAACGATATCCAACCGCGGGCTGGACCGGGCGATGATCGACCGGAAAGGCGGTCACCTTCAGTCCGTCGGCTTCATAAACCACCTCCGGGCCGACCGGGGCGGCAAAAGGCATCGCGATCGCCCCGGCGGCTGCCGGCGGTGCGATCGCGGCGCCGTGATGCGCCGTGCGATATCCATTGTCAGCGGCGTAGGCGGTACCAAAACCGGCGATCACCGCCTCGACTCCGTTCGGGCCATAGACGGGAAGTGGCGCCGTGTTGCCGCTCGCCGTCCAGCGGAGCAGCATCATCGGACCGAGCCCGTCGATATGGTCCGAATGAAAATGCGTCAGGAAAAGGACGCGAATTTTGGCGTTGGGAAGCCCCATCAGCGCGATGTTGCGCGCACCGCCTTCGCCCGCATCGACCACGAACATGGCCTTGCCGGCAATCACCACGGTGCAGGCGCCTGCACGGTCGCGATTAGGTAGCGGCGATCCGGTTCCGCAAAGACCGACGTGGAGCCCGTCGGGCAGGCTCGCCAGATTGTCACGGCCCGCACCGCGCTCGACCGCACGATCGAACATCCAGATCCCGATCTGGCGCTGGAATAGCAGGGCGGCCCCGCCCACCAGGGCAATCAACACAAGCAACGCCGTCAGCGCGCGCAATCCCCTCTTCATCGTCCCCTCCCGCTCATGATTTTCCTAAAGAGCGCCGCTGGACAAGCGGCGCCGCGCGGCGCAGTCTGCCCGAAAGGGTTGCGGCTCGCAACTTACCTTTACGTAAACGTGAGCGCCTTCTATAAGGGCGCCAGTGCCCTTGGGAGAATCATAATGGACATGGAATTCAGCCCGGAAGATCTCGCCTTCCAGAGGGAAGTGCGCGAGTTCATCGCCGAAAATTATCCCGCCGACCTGCGCGCAAAGCAGGATGAAGGCGAAGAGATGGCGAAGGAGGATTTCCTCGCCTGGCACAAGATCCTTTACAAGAAGGGCTGGGTCGCCCCGGCATGGCCGGTTGAATATGGCGGCACGGGCTGGACCCCGACGCAGCGTTTCATCTGGTCGGAGGAAACCGCGCGTGCCGATTGCATCCGTCTGCTGCCCTTCGGCCTCGCGATGGTCGGGCCGGTGATCTACACCTTCGGCACCCCCGAACAGAAAGCCTATTTCCTGCCGCGGATTCTGTCGGGCGAGGACTGGTGGTGTCAAGGCTATTCGGAACCTGGCTCGGGCTCCGACCTTGCCAGCCTTCGCACGACCGCTGTGCGCGACGGCGATCACTATATCGTCAACGGGCAAAAGACCTGGACGACGCTTGCGCAGCACGCCGACTGGGGCTTCTTCCTCGTCCGCACCGACAAGGATGCAAAGCAGCAGGAAGGCATCAGCTTCCTGCTGATCGACATGAAATCGCCTGGCATCACCGTGCGGCCGATCATCACGCTCGGCGGCGAGCATGAAGTGAACGAAGTCTGGCTCGAGGACGTCCGCGTCCCCGTCGAGCAGCGCGTCTATGAGGAAAACAAGGGCTGGACCTGCGCCAAGTTCCTGCTCGCGCACGAACGCACGGGCATCGCGGGCGTCGCGGCGTCGAAGCGCGGGGTCGAGAAGGTGAAGGCGATCGCGCGCACCGAACTCGACGGCGACAAGCCGTTGCTTGCCAACCCCTTCTTCAAACGCAAGATCGCGGAACTCGAGGTCGACCTGACCGCGCTCGAATTCACCGAGCTTCGCAGCCTCGCCGGTGCGAATGCGGGCAAGGGACCGGGGCCCGAATCGAGCCTGCTCAAGATCAAGGGATCGGAGATCCAGCAGCGTCTGACCGAGCTGACGCTGGAGGCAGTCGGCCATTATGGGGCGCCCTATTTCCGCGGTTTCGGCGAGGGCGACAACGAGCATCCGATCGGGCCCGATTATGCCCATCGCGCCGCCCCGACCTATTTCAACACGCGCAAGACGACGATCTATGGCGGGTCGAACGAGATTCAGCGCAACATCATCGCGAAGATGGTGCTCGGGCTCTAAACGCATAATTGACGTCATCCCGGCGAGGGCCGGGATCTCGACCTCTCTGCATAAAGCGACGGAGAGATCCCGGCTTTCGCCGGGATGACGATGAAATTGAGGACTGGGATAATGGATTTCACTTACACCGAGACGCAGGACATGATCCGTGACACGCTGTCGCGCTTTCTGGCCGACACCTATGATTTCGAAACGCGCCAGAAGTTCATCAACAGCGACGCGGGCCGCGACCCGGCGATCTGGACCGCGCTGGCGCAGGAACTTGGTATGCTGGGCGCTGCCTTTGCCGAAGAGCATGGCGGGCTTGGCGGCGGCGCGCTTGAAAATGCGATCGTCATGGAAGAGCTCGGCAAGGTGCTGGGCATCGAGCCCTATCTGCCCACCGTCGTTATCGCAGGTGGCGCGTTGAAGGCCGTCGGCGGAGCGCAGGCCGACAAGTTCATCCCCGAGATCATCGCCGGTAACGTCATCGTCGCCTTCGCCTATGCCGAGCCGCAAGGTCGCTACGACCTCGCCAACCTTCGCACGACCGCGAAGAAAGATGGCGCCGGATATGTATTGAGCGGGCACAAGAGCGTCGTCTATGCGGCGCCCTGGGCAACGCATCTGCTCGTCACCGCGCGCACGGGCGGCGGCCAGCGCGACCGCGACGGCGTGTCGCTGTTCCTGATCGACGCGAACCTGCCCGGCATCGTCCGCCGCGATTATCCGACCGTCGACGGCAGCCGCGCGTCGGAAATCTATTTCGAGAATGTCGCGATCCCCGCAGACGCGCTGCTCGGCGGCGAAGGTACGGCGCTGCCGCTGATCGAACAGATCGTCGACGAAGCGACGGTCGCGGTCTGCGCCGAAGCCACCGGGGTGATGCAGAAGCTGCACGAAGGTACGCTCGAATATACGCAGCAGCGCAAGCAATTCGGCGTGCCGATCGCGAAGTTCCAGGTACTCCAGCACCGCATGGTCGACATGTTCATGGAGGTCGAGCAGGCGCGCTCGATGACAATCATGGGCACGCTCAAGCTCGACCTGCCTGCGGCCGAACGCAAGGCCGCGGTATCGGCCGCCAAGTCGAAGGTCAGCCGCGGCGCGAAGTTCGTCGGCCAGAATGCGGTTCAGACGCATGGTGGCATCGGCATCACACAGGAACTCGCCATCGGCCATTATTTCAAGCGCGCGACGATGATCGAGGGGCAGTTCGGCAGCGCCGACTATCACCTCGATCGCTACGAACAGCTCACCTTGGCCGATTGACCGGATGTGCGGGCCGTCGGCGTCAGTAGCTGACGTCGACGGCGATCCGCAGCGTGCGGGGGCGTAGCGGGGTCAGGAACCCCTCATTGCCCTCGACGAAGGGCGTGCCGAGCGAAAAGCGGTTGCCGCGCGAATCGAACAGATTTGTGAGCGTCAGCGACAGGCCGCGGCGGTCGTTTCCTACGCGCATCGCAAGTCCCGTGTCGACATAGTCGCCCTGGCTCTCGCCAAGCACGGGACCGATACCCAGCCGCGACGGGCCGATGTAGCTCGCCCAGCCATTCACGCGGAAATCCTGATCGCCGAGCAGGGTGGCGTAGTTGACCGATCCGCGCACGGCGTGGCTCGCGACATTGGGGATGCGCCCAAGGCGGGCGGGGGTGGCAGCGAATACCGGCAGGATTTGCGGCGAGAGATCGTCGACCCGGCTGTGGTTATAGACGGCGCTGAGATCGAACGTCAGCGCCGCGCTCGGCCGGACCGCGACGGCGCCCGACACGCTGGTGATGCGCCCATCGCCGATATTGGCGGTCGTCGGGAAGCCGTTGCTGTCGATGAAATCGGCCTGGATATTTCTCCAGCGGCTATGCGAGACTGAAATGCTCGCGTCGAGGAGGCTCTTGCCCTTGTCGCCGAAGCGCATTCCGGCCTCCCAGGTGCGAACCTGGTCGTTGAGGAAGCGCCGAACGAAATTGCCGTCGACGGCAAGGCCGCCGGGACGGAAGCCTTCCTGATAGCGGGCATAGAGCCGCACATTGTCGAGCGGCGTCGCCAGGATCGAGAAGGAGGGCAGGAGGTCGGTCTCGGTCCGCGATGCGGTCGTCGCCCGTCCCGCCTGCGCCAGCGCGAAGGATACGCCCTCGGCCTCGCCGTCCAGCTTTGCGTGCGACAGACGAAGCCCGCCCGAGGCAATGAGGTCGGGCAAGACCTCGACGGTCGCTTCGGCATAGCCAGTGAATTCGGTGACGCGGTTGGTGACGCCGGGCAAGATGGCGATGAGCGATCCATAGGTGTAGTCGCGATTTTGCCGCGCGCGATTGTCGACGAAACTGGCGCCGATTACCCAGCCGAGCCCGTCATGATAGGGGCGCGACAGGCGGTTTTCGCTGGCAAACATGCGCGTGGCGTTATGCTGGTCGAGTACACGCGGAACGTCGCCCAGCGGCATGATCTGGATCGGCGCGAACAGCCGCACCACATCGACCGACCCGACAATGACACCCGAATCGTTGCCGCCGTCCTGTCGCGCTTCGGGCACGCTGGCATCGAAGCGCTCGAAGAGCCGGTGGTCGATATAGGCGTTGGACGACTGGAAATGCAGGCCGTCCCAATCCTTCATCACGACAATCGTGCCCAACCCGTAGCGCGCGGTCGCATTCTGCTCGACCATCGAACGGCGCGTGAGCGGAGGTCCATCCTTGTCGGCATATTGAGCGTCGTCGGAGGTGATCGCCTGATAGACACCGCCGATATCGATCGTCCAGTCGTCACCGGCATCAAGGCGAAAGGTGCCGCGCCCTCCGCGGACATGAACGCGGTTGACGTCATCCTGTCCGCGCAAGGGGTTGTCGATATAGCCGCCGTCGGAGATCATGTAGCCGACAAGGCGAAAGGCGTGTCCGTCACCGACCGGGACATTGGCGATCCCCGCAATGTCCCCGCCCGGTTCGCCGTGCTGGGTCACCGAGAAACCGGCAATCGCCTGCACCGAACTTTCGCGGGGATCGGGTGCCTTGGGAATGGTGCGGATGATGCCGCCGAGCGAGCCCGCGCCGTAAAGCGTTCCCTGTGGCCCCTCGAGCACCTCGACGCTGTCGATGTCGTAGAGGCGCAGATCCGGGTCGGGCGCATTGTAGCTGAGGCGGATATCGCCGAGATATTGCCCCACCGTCGCCTGCGTCGGCCCGGTAAAGCTCGAATCGGCGATACCGCGGATGAAAAGCTTGTTGCGGCCCGATCCGAGATGGGTCGAGGACACCGTCGCGATGCGCGACAGGATCGATTCGGTACCGCGCTCGCCGCCGAACGCCAAATCGTCGCCATCCAGCCGGGTGGCGACGCCTGCGAAGTGCGAATAGGGAAGGTCGGTCTTGGTTGCGGTGACGATGATCTGTTCATCGGCCGAAGCGACATAGTCGTGCGATGGCTCGCGCGCCCTGGGTTGCGGGGCAGCACGGACCGGCGGCGGGCTTTGCCGGACCAGCCTTTGCGGCTCGCGGCGCCGCTCGATCCGCCAGCTCGTCGCGCTGACCTTGACCGCGCGCGCGCCGGTGCCCGCCAGCATCCGCCGCAGCGCGTCGTCGATATCCATGCGGCCGCGAACGGGCTTGACCTCGACCTGCCACAGCCGTGCATCGGCGACGCTGATACTGACGCCGCCCTGCCGGCTGAGCATCGGCAGCGCTGTCGTCAGCGCGCCGCCCGACACGTTGAAGACGCGGTCCTCCGCTGCCATCGCCTGCGCGGGCAGGCTGCACAGCGCGAGCGCCAGCAGGCTGGAGGTCCCCCGCGTCATCCTACCGCGTCAACACCCAGCCATCGCCGCGCCGTTCGGCGGTCGTCCCCGAAAGCGCGGCAAGATCGGCGACGGTCCGGGCGCGATCCTTGTCGATCACCAGCGCACCGCTGAACGAGCGATCGGCCGCCCCGGCGCTGATCGTTACCTCGATCCCCGCCGTTCGCCGCAGGTCGTCGGCGACGGTCGCGAGCGAGGCGGCGTTGTAAACCAGCAGCCCCGACCGCCACGCGCCGACGTTGGCGATATCGACATCGCGAACCTTTGGCGGCGTGGCGTCACCATCGTTCGCCTCGATCGCCTGACCGGCGGTTACCCGCACCTTGTCGCCCTGCGGATTATAAAGGACGATGCCTTCGGAAACCGCCACCGCGATCTGCCGGTCGCGGCGCACCACATTGAAGGCCGTACCCAGGTCGACGATCCGCGACGGCCCCGCTTCGACCACGAACGGGTCCTTTTCGCGGTGAACGATATGGAACATCGCCTCGCCGGCTTCCAGCCGCGCAAAGCGGGGCCGATCCTTATCAAGCTCGACGATCGATCCGCCATTGATCTCGATCTTCGACCCGTCGGCGAGTTCGATGGTGCGATGCTCGCCGGCGGCGGTCTCGATCCGGTCCGGATTTCCGAACAGGCCGAGGTTGGGCAGGCTGACCATCGCCACGAGCGCCGCCACAACTGCTCCGCCGAACCACAGGCGCCGCGACGGGCGGACCTGCTCGCGCGGCCGGATCACGACCGACGGCGTGCTTTCGGGCGGCAGCGCGTCCAGATCCTGATCGAGGCAGGCAAGCGCGTCATAAATGTCCGCATGGGCGGGGTCTTCGGCCAGCCAGTCGGCAAAATCGTCCCAGTCGCCGAAAGCCGGATCGCGCTGACGGATGATCCAGTCGATGGCCTGCGCTTCGGCCGCGCTGTTCGCAGCGTCATGCATCGAACTGCCTCCTCAGCTTGGCGATAGCGGCATAAACCTTGCGCAGGTCGGCCTCGACGGTGCTCAGGCTGACGCCGACCTCGACCGCGATATCGCGCTGGGCGATGCCGTCGACCCGGAACCGACGAAAAATGCGCGCGGAGCGGTCGCCGGTCGCCGTGATCGCCTGTTCGACGAGTGCGAGTTGCTCGCGCGAAATGAGCGCAGTTTCCGCCGACGGCTTTTGTGCCGACGAAGCCTCGGTCCACGCGGCATCGCGCAGCGAACTCTGGCGCGCCGAACGATAGCGGTCGAGCATCAGATTGTTCGCGGCGCGCATTACATAGGGCAGCGGATCGGCGATCGGACCCATGCGCCGTTCGGTCAGGCGCATCCAAAGATCCTGAAAGATATCTTCGGCCAAGTCGCCCGCGCCGCGCACCTCGAGAAAACGCAGAATGCGATCGCGGTTGGCGAGCAACACGCCCTCGATGCCCTGTGCGGCCTCGTTTCGATCACTCGCCTCGGTCATGGGAAAATTGTTGCTACGGAATGCCATCTGCTGTCGACACACACCCCGACGGCGCCCGTCATACGGCCCCCTGATGGCGCCGTCATATAGCGCCATGCGCGCGCCGTGCAACCGCATTGGCATGGCGATACCGGCATCAGGACGGGCGGTTGCTGCTAACTGCATCTGCTCCTTCATTTCTTTCGAGCCTTGGCAAGGGGGAAGCGGGGTAGGGAGGTGCTTCCCCCTTGCTGCGGACCAGCCGAGGGGGCTAGAGGCCGATCCGCAGGCTCGCACGGAACGCCCAGCCGATATGGCTCTGCTGTTCTTCCGCGGATACCTCGCCGGCGACCTGGAAGGCCGAGTTGCCGGCGATCCCGCGGAAGCGGCCGACCCAGCCGCTCGTGCGATCCTCAGGAACCAGGGTGAAGGGCGTGCCGTCCTTGAACGACGCTGTCGTCGCGCCCAGATTGCCGCTGACGATCTGGCGGCGGCCGCCTTCGAGTTCGAAGCGCGTCCAGCCGTCATATTGGTCGGTCCCACCGAACTCGAGGCCCACCGCGACGCTGCCCGTGACCGCCAGTTCATCGCTGTCGCGGCTCTCGACCGTCAGGTCGAGCGCGTCGCCGCCGCCGGTTTCGGTGTAGCCGTCTTCCTTCAGCTTGTAATAATCGACCGCAACGGTCGGGCGCAGCGTCAGACCGCCGACACGCGCGTCCTTGGCGATCGAGCCCGACGCCGAATAGAGCGTCGCATCCCACTTGCCACGCATCGTCTTGTCGATGTCCTCCGCACCGGCTTCGGCGCGGAAGGAGCGCGTGCCCTTCATGCTGATCGGCGCACCCGACACGCGGGCGTGCGCGAGCCAGCCGTTCGACTGGAGCCGCCAGTGCAGCGCACCCTCGAACTGGCTCGACTGCACTTCGCTGTCGTTGCTGCTGTTGCCGTCCTTGCCGTTCAGGAAGGCAATCGAGCCGCCGAAGTTGCCGATGTCGCTCTTGATCTCGGCGCCGAGCGAGATGCCCCATCCGCTGACGTCATAGCCTGCGGTCTGGCCGACGCCCTTCGACGTGCCCCACACCGCCTGGTTGACCCAGTAGCGCCATTTGCCCTCGTCCTGGAACGGCGCGTTGGGATCCTGGAGATAGCGGGCGAGGGCGCGCGATCCCGAGGTGACGGTTTCGAACACGCCACCTTCGTGCTCGGGCAGCATCTGACCGAGCTGGTTGCGGAATTGCGCGCCATCGGTGATGCCGAGGAACACATCCTCGATCTTTTGGTCTGCCGTTACCGCATCGATCACGGCATCGAACGCGCTCGCTTCCGACCGGTTGAGACCGAGTTCGGTGACACTCTTGCGCGAGACGTTGACGATCAGCTGGTTGGCATTCGAGCTCAGCACGCCCTTGTAGAGATAGGGAAGCAACGTCGACGTCGCGGTCAGGTTGCTCGCGCCGGTCAGCGTACCCGCGGTCAGGACGACGTGATTGCCCTCGGCATTTTCGATGCTCGTCAGCTTGAGCGCCAGTTTCGACTCCGCGCCGAAGCTCGCGGTCCCCGACACGTTAAGCGCCGTGCCCGTCGCGCCATTGTCGAGCAGCACCGCGACCGTGCCCTTGTTGGCCACCGCAAGCGACGCAATGCTCGTCGCACCCGAGACGTCGAACATCCCGCCGTCGACCGACACCGAGAGCCCCTGGGCGTTCAGCAGCTTGCCCGAGAAGACCGACGTGCCAGCGATCGTCAGCGCATCGATGCCGCCGCCAAAGTCGGCGGTGCCGACAAAGGCCGAGCCGCCCGACAAGGCCAGCGTATCATTCCCGCCGCCGAAGCGGGCGGTGCCGGCATAGGTCGCGTCACCCGACAGCGCGAGGCGATTGTTGCCCGCGCCGAAATGGCTGTTCCCCTTCACCGAGCCGTCGGCGATGTCGAAAACATCGTTGCCGCTCCCGAACCGTACGTCGCCGACGATCGAAGGCGCCGCGATGCCCGCCGCCACGGCGGTCTGCTTGACGGTGGTTCCGGCATTGTTCGCCGACAAGTCGATCGCGATATTGCGGTCAGAGGTGGCAAGAGCGCCGGTGGCGCTGATCGTGCCGCTGTTTTCGATCGTCGTCACCGTGCCCGACAGGTCGACGATGCCGCGCGCGGTGCCGTTGTCGCCGCCTGCCTTTGCGGTGATCGAGCCGCTGTTGCGGATGAGCGGGACGTTGCCGCCCGCCTCGACGACGATTGCCGTCGTGATCGCGGTCGCAGCGTTGCCGCCCGCCGCCTCGATCTTGCCCGCGTTGCGGATTTCGGGGGTCGAGGTGCCGGCTCCAACGCGGATCGCGGTCGCCGATGCGCCGTTCGACTGTGCGCCGACCGTGCCGCCGATGCCGATGCCGCCTGCGATCGTGACGTTGCGGCCCATGCCGCCGAGCTGGATCGCGGTCGCATCCTTGCCTGCATAGAGCCCGTTGCCGACGACGCCGCCGTCGATGATCAGGCCGAGCCCGGTGCCCGTTCCGGGAACCGCACCGATCGCGATATCCTGTGTGGCGGAGCCGATGCGCAGGGCGGGCGCCGAACCGAAGGAACGGATCGAACCCGACCCTTCCTTGTCGTCTTCGATGCCGTCCTTGTCCTCATCCTTGTCCTCGGGCTTGGTGTCCTTCGGGGGAACGGCGACGACGATGCCACCCGTGACATTGCCCTCGATCGATAGCGCCGGGCCGCCGATCAGCAGATCGTCGGCGTCGAGCTTCGACGGATCGGCGGGCGGGGTGGTGAGGCGATAGCCGGTCGCGGTCAGCGTGCCCTGAACGACCAGCGAGCCGGTAACATTGCCCGCCAGCCGCGCGGCCGTGGCATTCTGCCCAGTCGCGGTGATCGTACCGGCGAGGCGAACGTTGCCGGTGACATCTTGCAGGCCGACGCCAAGCGCATTGTCGCCGAGCACCGAGATCGCGCCGTCATTGGTGAAATTGCCCGTCAGCGGACCGCCGAGGCGAACGCCCGCCGAGTTATTACCTTCGATCGTGATCGTACCCGAATTGAGGATGTTACCGGCAAAGGCGCCGCCGGTCGCGATACCGGTGCGGCCGCTGCCGATTGCGAAGGGACCGTCGAGGTCGCCGTCATTGTCGATGTCGGTCGGCGCATAGGGTTCGTCGATGATGATCTTGCCGGTGGAGCTGTTGGTGATCCCGCCCGTCGTGCCGGCATTGGCGAAGATGCCGGTCGCGCCATTGGCGTTGCCGATCTCGATCGTGCCGTCGTTGACGACCTTGTGGTTGCTGTCGACCGTTACCGCAGTGCCGCTCGTGGGCTTGATCGAGCCGGTCGAGCTGATCTTGATATCGTCCGGTGCGCCCGACTTGATCGTCGAGGTGCGCACCGGGGCGGTGGTGGCGGTGGTGATGCTGGTTTCGGCAAAGGCGGGAACCGAAACGATCGCGGCCAGACAGGTGGTGGCCAGCAAGGTGTTGCGCATGAATGTCCTCTTGTGGTCTGAGCCGGACGGACGCCCGGAACTGTCCACAAGACGGAACCCCCGTTCGACAGCCTTGGAAAAAAGTCAGGCCGCCCTTTTGACCGCAAGAAATGGAACGCCGGGGAGGCGGACGGAAGCTAAGCGGGGTCCGCTCTCCGATCGAAGGACGACCAAATGATCTTGCCGGACCTTAAAACCCGCATTGCCGACCTCGACACCGCAAACATCGCGCGCAATCTGGGCGACAAGGGCTGGGCCGTCGTTCCGCGCCTGCTGGACGACGCGCAGTGCGAGGCCTTGAAAGCGGACTATGGCAGCGACGGCCTGTACCGCAGCACCGTCCATATGCAGCGTCATGGTTTCGGCCGCGGCGAATATCGCTACTTCCGCTACCCGCTCCCCGCTCCGGTAGCGACGCTGCGCAGCGCCTTCTATCCGCTCCTTGCCGGGATCGCCAACGACTGGTGGGAGGCGATGGGCCGGACAACGCTCTTTCCCGCCGATCACGACAGCTTTCTCGCGCAATGCGCGCTCGGGGGCCAATCGCGGCCGACCCCGCTGATCCTGCGCTATGGCGCCGGCGACCATAATTGCCTGCATCAGGATCTGTACGGCGCGCTGCACTTCCCCTTCCAGGTCGCGATCCTCCTCTCGCGGCCGGGCGAGGATTTCAGCGGCGGCGAGTTCGTGATGACCGAACAGCGCCCGCGGATGCAGTCGCGTCCGCACGTCGTGCCGCTGCGGCAGGGTGATGCCGTCATCTTCGCGGTCGACGAAGCGCTGCGGCAGGGCACGCGTGGCACCTACCGCGTCAAGCTGCGCCATGGCGTCAGCGAAATCCGCAGCGGCGAACGCTTCACCCTGGGCGTCATCTTTCACGATGCGATGTAGTAAATGGCGGACAGGGTGGGATTCGAACCCACGGTAACGTTGCCGCTACGGCGGTTTTCAAGACCGCTGCCTTAAACCACTCGGCCACCTGTCCGCACGGCGCCGCCATAGCGTCCGCAAGCTTTGCGGCAAGCAAAACATGGCGGCACGGCCCGCCGCGCATATGACTCGGTCTGTCGCTCTACCAGGGGAGGATGGGGTGGCCAAGCCGCGTGCATCTGTGACAGAGGCACCCTATGGGGTGGGACATGACCGACGCTGGACGTTTCAGAATCAAGCAGATTTTCCGACTTTCGGGCGTGATCGCCTCGGCGTGGGCGATGGCGGCCTCGGCGCCCGTGTACGCCCAGAGCGCCGACGCCGGCTTCGACGCCTATGTCCAGTCGCTTTGGCCGAAAGCGCAGGCGCGCGGCGTCTCGCGGGCGACCTTCGACCGCGTAACGGCGGGGCTGCGCTATAACGCACGTGTCGTCGCGCTCGACCGTGACAATCTCGGGGCGCCGCCGAGCCCCGACACACCGATCCCCAATTTCGCGCCCTACAAGGCGAAGCACGTCGATGCCTCGCGGATCAATGGCGGGCGCCGCGTCCACGACCGGCTGCTGCCGCTGCTGTCGCGGATCGAGCAGCGCACAGGGGTGCCGACGAGCATCATGATCGCCATCTACGGCCACGAAACCGCTTATGGCGCGGTCACGGGCAATTTCGACCTTCCCGAAGCGCTGGCGACGCTGGCCTACGAGGGGCGCCGCCGCAGCCTGTTCGAGCCCGAATTCCTCGCGACGCTGGAGATGGTCCAGAAGGGTGTACCGCGCGATGTGCTCAAGGGAAGTTGGGCCGGAGCCTTCGGCTATCCGCAATTTCTGCCCTCGGTCTATCTCCAGGTCGCCGAAGACGGCGACGGAGACGGCGTCGCGCGCATCTGGTCGAGCGAAGCCGATGCGATCGAATCGATCGGCGCCTATCTGCGCCGCGCCGGCTGGCGCGCCGGCCAGCCGTGGGGCGTCGCGGTTCGCGTGCCCGACGGCTATAATCGCGCGGCGATGGCCAGCCGGCTCCAGCCGACGCGCTGTTCGCGCGTGTTCGCGCGCTACAGCCGCTGGCGTTCGATGGCCGAATGGCGCGCCGACGGTTTCCAGACGCTCGATGGGCGCTGGCCCGACGGGCAGGTGCAGGCGACCCTGCTGGAACCCGATGGTCCAGGAAAAACCGCCTATTTGCTGACTGGCAACTATCGTGCGATATTGGACTATAATTGTTCCAACTTTTACGCGCTTTCGGTGGGGTTGCTGGCAGATGAAATCGATCGGTAGGGGCGGGGTGCTGATGGCCGGGGCGGCGTTGCTGCTTGGTGGTTGCGGTAGTTTCGATGGCACGCGCGACGGCGAGCCCGTCGCAGCACGACCGACGCCGGCCCCTGCGGCCGAGCTTGTCGCCGATACGCCGGTCAAGATCGGCGATCCCTATACGATCGGTGGCACGACTTACACGCCCGCTGATATCCCCGACTATGACGACGTGGGCTATGCGAGCTGGTACGGCGAAGAACTTGGCGGCCGGCCGACGGCGAACGGCGAGACCTTCAACCCCGACGCAATCAGCGCCGCGCACAAGACGTTGCCGCTGCCAAGCTATGTCGAGGTGACCGCGCTTGATACCGGACGCACGATCCTGGTCCGGGTCAACGACCGTGGGCCGATGGCGAACGACAGGCTGATCGACCTGTCGCGCGGTGCCGCGGCGCAGCTTGGCATCAGCGAAGGGGTCGCCGCAGTGCGCGTCCGCCGCACGAACCCGCCGCAGGCCGAACGCGCGCAACTGCGCGCCGGACGCGCGGTTCCCGAACGCATCGCAACCCCCGACTCATTGCTCGAAATCCTTCGCAACAAATTGAAAACGCTTCCTGTTCCGGGTGGGCAGCCAGCGGCGCCGGTCGCATCGGGAACGCAAAAGCCCGGCGATGACAGGCTCGAAGTGAAGACGCCCGCCGCGCCCTCAAAGCCCGCGCCGGTCGCCAAGCCGGCACCCATGAAACCCGCGTCGCCAGCGAAGCCCGCACCCGCAATTGGAAGCTATTTTGTGCAGGTAGGCGCGTTCAGCAGTGAGGAACGCGCCAGTGCGGCGGCGAAGTCCGTCGGCGGCTCGGTCGTGAAGGCGGGCAATCTCTGGCGCGTCCGCGCCGGCCCCTTCGCCAGCGACGCCGAGGCGCGCGCGGCGCTCGGAAGGGTGAAGGGGAAGGGATTCCGCGACGCTGTCGTGGTTCGCGACCGCTGACACCGCCATGGAAAGAGCGTCGTCGATCCTGAAAGCTGGCACGGTAACGCTTGTGATGCTCGTGCTTTCGGCATCTCTGCCGATCGCCGCCGCGGACGCGGCGCCGGGCACGAAGGACCCGGTCACCCGCCCGATCTATGTCACCCAAGCGCCGATCGTATTGCTGAAGGACATGCATTCGGGCGCGATCCTCTTTTCGCGCGGCGCCGACAAGCGTTTCGCCCCTGCTTCGATGGCGAAGGTGATGACCGCCTATGTCGTGCTGGACCTGATCAAGAAGGGCGAATTATCGCGCGAAAAGCTGTTCACCGTCAGCGAAGCGACATGGAAGAAATGGAACGGCAGCACGGGCGGGTCGACGATGTTCCTGCGATCGGGTGAAAAAGTGTCGGTCGACGACTTGCTGAAGGGATTGATTACTGTTTCGGGCAATGACGCCGCCGCCGTGCTGGCAGTCGGAATTGACGGTAGTGAAGAAGCTTTCGTCAAAAGAATGAATGATATGGCGAGCAAAATTGGGATGAAATCGAGTCGATTCGGTACGCCAAATGGCTGGCCCGATGGCGGCGTGACCCAAGTCAGCGCCGACGATCTCGTCACCCTGGCCGATCGCCTGATCCGCGAGCATCCCGACGGATACGCCCGCTATTTTTCGATTCCCAGGCTGCAGCACGGCAAGTCGCCCGCCGGCAAGCCGATCGTCCAGCCGAACCGCAACCCGATTCTCGGCCGTTTCGCGGGCGCCGATGGATTGAAGACGGGTCACACGGCAGAGGCGGGCTATTGCTTCCTGGGCTCGGCAAAGCGCGGTGGGCGCCGCTTGATCATGGTCGTTGCGGGTATGGAAAGCGAAAAGGCACGACGCGACGAGGCCGAGCGGCTGATGACCTGGGGGTTCGAACAGTGGGAGGGGCGCAAGATCGTCTCTGCCGGGGCCAAGGTGGGCGATGTCGAGGTCGGCAAGGGGAGGGCTCCGATGGTCGAGGCGGAACCTGGCGCGGCAGTCCAGATAACGGTTCCCAAGGGCTATTCCGGCGGCTACCGCGCCGTCATGCGCAGCCGTGCCCCGCTGCCCGCGCCCGTCGCTCGCGGGATGCCCGTCGCCGACCTGATCGTGACACCCGACGGCTTGCCGCCTCAAACCACGCCGCTGATTGCAGCAGCCGACGTCGGGCGTGGCGGCTGGCTCGCCCGGTTGCGGACAGGTTTCTACCGGTTGACCGGCTGGTGAGCGGGCGGTTCATCACGCTCGAGGGCGGGGAAGGGGTCGGCAAGTCTACCCAGATTCGTGCTCTCGCTGCCGCGCTTGCGGAGCGCGGGATCGAGGTCGTCGCGACACGCGAACCGGGCGGTAGCGCGGGCGCCGAGGCGGTCCGGACGCTGCTGATGGAAGGGAATGACGACCGTTGGGATGCGCGGAGCGAGGCCTTGCTCTTTGCCGCCGCGCGCGCCGACCATGTCGCCCGCGCCATCCGCCCCGCGCTCGACCGCGGCGCGTGGGTCTTGTGCGATCGCTTCATCGATTCGTCGCGCGCCTATCAGGGCGGCGGCGGCGGCATCACCGACGCCGACATATTGGCGCTCCATGCTTTTGGCTCGCTCGGGCTGATGCCCGACCGCACTTTTCTCCTCACGGTCGGCGCCGACGAAGCGGCACGGCGGCTTGCGGTCCGCGACGCCGGCAGTGCCGATCGCATGGGCAGCAAACCCGCCGACTATCAGATGCGCCTTAACGCGCGCTTCCTCGAAATGGCGGCGGCCGAACCCGCGCGCTGGCGGGTGGTCGGCGCCGACGCGCCCGCCGACGCGGTGACTGCCGCGATCCTCGCCGAACTCACCGAATGGCTGCCATGATCGGCCATGCGGATGCGGAAGCCGCCTTTCTGGAGGCATGGCAGGCCGATCGGCTGCACCACGCCTGGCTGCTCGCAGGGCCGCAGGGCATGGGGAAGGGCAGTTTCGCCACGCGTGTCGCGCGGTTCCTCGTCACTCATGGACGCAGCGGCGATGCCGCGACGCTCGACGATCCCGGCGACGGCGCAGCGAGCCGGTTGGTCGATGCGGGCAACCATCCCGAGATCATCCATCTGACGCGCCAGCCCAAGGACAAGGGCAAGGAACTCGCGCGGAACATCACGATCGACCAGGTGCGCGGGATGATCCGGCGCCTGCACCTCTCGCTCTCGCTCGGCGAATGGCGTGTGGTCATCATCGACGCGGTCGACGATCTCGAAACCGACGGCGCCAATGCGTTGCTCAAGACGCTTGAGGAGCCGCCCGCGCGAACCTTGTTCATGCTCGTCAGCCATTCGCCCGGGCGCTTGCTGCCCACGATCCGATCGCGGTGCAGAATCCTGCGTTTTCAACCCGTTGATCGTGACGTCATGACATCGTGGCTGCACGACCTGCGCCCGATGCTGGACATGCCCGAGGTGCGCGCGATCGTCACAGCGTCGGGCGGTGTTCCCGGCAAGGCGCTGGTGCTGATCGACAGCGATGTCGCAGCGATGGAGAAGAAATTGCTCGCGATCGCGACCACCGGCGACCCCGGCAACCGCCTCCGCGACGCGCTCGCGCGGGAAGTCGGTGGATCGAGCAACCGCGAACGGCTCGAACTGGTGATCGACATCGTTCCCGGCCTGCTTTCGCGGATCGCCCGCGAGCGTCCGATTGCCGACATCGCACCGGTCCTCGCGCAGTGGGACAGGGTACAGCGCACGGTGCGCGATGCGATCCGCGGCTCCTATGACGGATCGATGGTCGGCTTCGAAATCGGCAACTGCCTCGCCGAACTCGCGCCCCGCGAAACGCAGGCCGCGCGCTGACGCTTCCCCTCGCGCGCGGCACCCGCTAAGGCGCGCGCATGTCTGAGCCTTTCTACATCACCACCGCCATCAGCTACCCCAACGGCCGCCCCCATATCGGCCATGCCTATGAGGCCATTGCGACCGACGTGATGGCGCGCTTTCAGCGGATGCGCGGGCGCGACGTGCGGCTGACGACGGGGACCGACGAACATGGCCTGAAAATGTACCAGACGGCGCGCGACCAAGGGCGCTCCACGATCGAACTCGCCGATGAAATGTCGGGATATTTCCGTGAGATGTACAGAAAACTGAATATCAGCTTCGATCATTTCATGCGCACATCGGACCCCGCGCACCATGCGGCATCGCAGGCGCTATGGCGCGCGATGGAAGCGAATGGCGACCTTTATCTCGACCGCTACGAGGGTTGGTATTCGGTCCGCGACGAGGCCTTCTACGACGAAAGCGAGCTCGTGCAGGGGGAAGGGGAGAGCAAGCTCTCGCCGCAGGGCACACCGGTAGAATGGACCGTGGAGGAAAGCTGGTTCTTCCGACTGTCCGCCTATCAGGATAAATTGCTCGCGCTCTATAATGAAAACCCCGACTTCATCCGCCCCGAAAGCCGGCGCAACGAAGTGCTGCGCTTCGTGGAGGGCGGGCTCAAGGATCTTAGCGTCTCGCGGACCAGCTTCGACTGGGGCGTGCCAGTGCCGGACTCGCCGGGGCATGTCATGTATGTCTGGGTCGATGCTCTCACCACTTATATGTCGGCGCTCGGCTATCCCGACCTCGACGGCGAGTGGGGCAAATTCTGGCCCGCGAATATCCATATGATCGGCAAGGATATCGTGCGTTTTCATACTGTTTACTGGCCGGCCTTCCTGATGAGCGCCAATCTGCCCTTGCCCAAGCAGGTCTTCGGTCACGGCTTCCTGCTCAACCGCGGCGAAAAGATGTCGAAGTCGCTCGGCAATGTCGTCGATCCGATGGAGCTTGCCGAACGGTTCGGGGTCGACGCGCTTCGCTATTATCTGCTTCGCGAAGTCAGCTTCGGTCAGGACGGCAGCTATTCAGCCGAGGCGATCGTCCGCACCGCGAATGCCGATTTGGCGAACAGCTTCGGCAATCTTGCACAGCGCAGCTTATCGATGATTTTCAAGAATTTGGATGGTAAGCTTTCTTCGGACTATACGCCCGCGCAAGATGATATCGACCTGTTCCACTTGGTCAATCGAACCGCAAAAGACCTCCTACCCCGCGAATTCGAACAGCTCGCTTTCTCCGTCGGCATAGAAGAGTGGATCCGCGCCGTTTTCGCCTGCAATCAATATGTAGACACGCAGGCGCCCTGGGCGCTCCGCAAAACCGACCCCGAGCGGATGCGCGCGGTGCTGATGACGCTGTTCCAGGCCGTTCGTACCCTCGCGATCGCAATCCGTCCGGTTGTCCCCGACGCCGCCGACAAGTTGCTCGACCAGATGGGCATCGCCGCCGATGCGCGCGATTTCACATCGCTCGCCGACAAGGACTGGTTCGCCAAACTCGCCGCTGGCGGTTTCACCGTTGGCCAGCCTGTCCCCATCTTCCCGCGCCTCGAACTGCCGGAAGGAGAGGGGGAGGGCTGATGCTCGTCGATTCGCACTGCCACCTTAACTACAAGGGGCTCGCCGAGCAGCAGGGCGAGGTGCTCGATCGCGCTCGCGCGCGCGGCGTCACTGCGATGCTCAACATCGCCACGCGCGAAAGCGAGTGGGATGAGGTGCTTGCCGCCGCCGAGGCCAACGACGACGTCTGGGCGAGTGTCGGCATCCATCCGCACGACGCCGATCATCATCCCGACGTTGATACCGCGAAGCTCGTCGCTCGCGCGGCGCATCCGCGCGTGATCGGGATCGGCGAGACCGGGCTCGACTATTATTACGACAAGAGCGACCGCGTCCGGCAGCAGGACAGCTTCCGCCGCCATATCCACGCATCGCAGGAAACCGGCCTGCCGGTGATCGTCCACACGCGCGATGCCGAGGCCGACACGCTCGCTTTGCTCGGCGAGGAGATGGGCAGGGCGACCTTCCCCGGCGTGATCCATTGCTTCACCGCGAGCGACGATTTCGCGCGGCAAGCGTTGGACCTCGGGCTCTTCATCTCGATTTCGGGCATCGTGACGTTCAAGAACGCCGCCGACCTGCAAGCGACCGCGAAATGGCTGCCGCAGGACCGGCTGCTGATCGAGACCGACTCCCCCTTCCTCGCCCCCGTCCCGCATCGCGGCAAGACAGGAGAACCCGCGTTCGTCGCCGATACGCTGGCTTTCCTGGCCGAGCTGCGCGACGAGGATCGCGAGGCGCTGGCGGCGGCGACCAGCGCCAATTTCTATGCGCTTTTCAACAAGGCCGCATCATGACGTCGCAGCGCCCATGAAGCTGAGAATTCTTGGCTCCGGCACGTCTTCAGGGGTTCCGCGGATCGGCAACGACTGGGGCGCGTGCGACCCCGACAATCCGCGCAACCTGCGCAGTCGCGCATCGATCATGGTGTCGCTGGGCGGCTTTCGTATCCTTGTCGACACCAGCCCCGACATGCGCCTGCAGCTGCTCGACGCAGGCGTCGGCGAAATCGACGCGGTAATCTGGACGCACGAGCATGCCGACCACACGCACGGGCTCGACGATCTGCGTCAGGTGATGCATCTGCGGCGCTCCGCGGTGCCGGTCTATGCCCGCGACCATGTACTCGACATTCTGAAGTGGCGATTCACTTATGCGTTCGCGGGAAATGCCGGCTATCCGGCGTCGGTCGATCCGATCGACCTTCACGACCATCAATCGATCGGCCCGATCGAAGTCTCGGCGCTCGAAATGCCGCACGGCCCGATCAAGGCGACCGGGCTTATCTTCAGCGATGGTGCGCACAGGATCGGCTATGCCACTGATTTCTCTAAATTTACGGACGAGATGGTTGATTTCTTTCAAGGGGTCGACCTGTTCGTCATCGACGCGCTCCGTCGCTATCCGCATCCGACGCATCCGCATCTGGCGATGAGCCTCGAAGGACTTGCCAAGGTCGGCAATCCGCGTGCGATCATCACGCATATGGACAACACGATGGATTATGACGACCTTGCGGCCGAACTGCCGTCGGGTGTCGAACCCGGCTATGATGGGTTGGAGGTCCAATTATGAGCGGCGACACGACGGTCGAGCTGATCTGGTTCGCCGGCGCGCTGACGCTTGTGATCAGCGCGCTCGTCGCGCGCCGGATCAAGCTGGCCGATGGCCTAAAGATGGCGCTCGCGTGGGCGGCGATCTTCGGGCTGGTGTTTCTGGCGATCTGGACGTTTCAAGTGGCGCGAGG
The DNA here is from genome assembly GCF_001468395.1 of Sphingopyxis sp. H073. GTDB lineage: Bacteria > Pseudomonadota > Alphaproteobacteria > Sphingomonadales > Sphingomonadaceae > Sphingopyxis. Next base: position 177,677 of record NZ_LNSG01000009.1, read on the forward strand.
GGGCTAAGCTCCTCTACTTCCCTATAGATATATTTAACATAATATATATTATCGGATAAACAGATGAGCGAAACCGCCACCCCCGCAGTCCAGTCCCCCATCGATCGCCTCCTTGCCGTGATGGCAAAGTTGCGCGACCCCGACGGCGGATGCGAATGGGATCTCGCGCAGAACTTCTCGACGATCGCGCCTTATACGATCGAGGAAGCCTATGAGGTTGCCGACGCGATCGCCGGCGGCGATCCCGCCGCCATTTGCGACGAGCTTGGCGACCTGTTGCTCCAGGTCGTATTCCACAGCCAGATCGCGACCGATGAAGGTCTGTTCGGCTTCGACGATGTCGCAACCGCGATCAGCGACAAGATGGAACGCCGGCACCCGCATATCTTCGGCGATGTGCGGACGGAAGATGTGCGCGTCCAATGGGAAACGATCAAGGCAGCCGAGCGCGCATCGGACGGCCCCAAGAGTGCGCTCGACGGCGTCGCGCTTTCGCTGCCCGCGTTGCTCCGCGCGCAAAAGCTGCAGGGGCGCGCCGCGCGGGTCGGTTTCGACTGGCCGGATGCCGAAGGTCCGCGTGAAAAGATCGCCGAAGAGCTCGCTGAAGTCGTGACGGCACCCGACGAAAGCGCGCGGGCCGAAGAGATCGGCGACCTGCTGTTCGCGGTCGTAAACTATGCGCGCCATCTTGGTGTCGATGCCGAAAGCGCGCTGCGCGCCGCCAACGACAAGTTTGCACGCCGCTTCCAGGCTGTCGAGGATCGTGCCGGACCCGATATTGCGAAACTGCCGCTCGATACGCTCGAAATGCATTGGCAGGCGGTCAAGGCGGCGGAGCGCTCCTAGGGTCAGGCCCCTACGCGACGCCCGGCGGCCACAGCCGCTCGAACCGCGCGCGATCGGCCGGGTCGAGGCGCACCGTGAGCATATGTCCCTCGCCCTCGGGCAGGTCGGACAGGACTTCTCCGCGCGCGTGGAGCCACGCCATCGCTTCGCCCTGATCGAAACGGAGGAAGATGCGCTCCACCTTGTGCTGCGCAGTCAATTGCGACGCCATGAGCGCGCGCGCCGCCTCGACGCCCTCGCCGGTCACAGCCGAGATGATCGCGACGTCGGGACGCCGCGCCGCCATCTCCTCGATCTGCGCGCGGCGGTCGGCGTCGGCGGTGTCGATCTTGTTCCAGATTTCGATCTGCGGGACCGCATCGGGAGCGTCCTCCCCCTCGCCGTCGCGCGGTCCATTGACGCCGAGTGAATCGAGGATCGCCCGCACATCGTCATATTGCGCGTCGCTGTCGGGATGCACGATGTCGCGGACATGAATAATCAGGTCGGCGGTGGTGACCTCCTCCAGCGTGGCTCGGAACGCGGCGACGAGCTCGGTCGGCAGGTCGGACACGAAGCCCACGGTATCCGACAGGATCGCCTTGTCGATACCGGGAAGCCGGATCTCGCGCATCGTCGGATCGAGCGTTGCGAAGAGCATATCTTCCGCCATGACGTCACTTCCCGTCAGGCGATTGAAAAAGGTCGATTTTCCGGCATTGGTATAGCCGACCAGTGCGATTACCGGCCAAGGCGCGCGTTGCCGCTTGGCGCGCTGCAATTGCCGCGTCCGGCGCGCATCCTCCAGGCTTCGGCGGATGCGCGCCATGCGGTTGCGGATCATCCGGCGGTCAGCCTCGATCTGCGTTTCGCCCGGCCCGCCGAGGAAGCCGAAGCCGCCGCGCTGGCGCTCGAGGTGGGTCCAACTGCGCACGAGCCGCCCCGCCTGATAGTCGAGATGCGCGAGTTCGACCTGCAACCGCCCTTCGGCGGTCGCGGCACGCTCGCCGAAGATTTCGAGGATCAGCCCGGTACGATCGATCACCTTGGTCCCGAACTCGGTTTCAAGGTTGCGCTGCTGGATCGCGGTGAGCGCCGCATCGACAATGACGACCTGCACGCCCTCCATCGCGATGTCGGGCTTGATCGCCTCGATCTGGCCGACACCGAGCAGGGTTGCCGCGCGGGTCTGGCGCAGCCGCAGCGGGTGCACCGCGACGACATTGAGTCCGATCGCTACCGCCAGCCCCTTCGCTTCCTCGACGCGCGCGTCGAGGTCGCGCGACAGGCGCTGCGCGTGCCATTCGGGCACGACGAGCAGCGCGGCGGCGCCGCGCGTCACTTCATCTTCGCTGGCAGTCATCGTCCCAAGGTCAGGCGCCGGCGTCGCCGTCCTCGTCGCCATTGTCGGTCAGGTTGATCGGGCCATTCGGCTGCACGGTCGAGATCGCATGCTTGTAAACAAGCTGCACCTGCCGCTCGCGCTCGAGCAACATGCAGAACAGGTCGAACGCCACGATATCGCCCTGCAGCATCACGCCGTTGACGAGGAACATCGTCACCGACTCGTCCGAGCGGCGCACCGCGTTAAGGAACACGTCCTGCAACGCCTTGCCCTTGCTCGCGGGCGCTTCGCGAAGGTCGGCGCCGAGCGCGCCGACGTCGAAGTCGTGCGACGGCATCACCGTCGAGATCGCATGTTTGTAAACGAGCTGTGACTGGCCGTCGCGGCGCAGCAACAGCGAGAAATTGTCGAACCAGGTGATGATGCCCTGAAGCTTCACGCCCTTGACGAGGAACATCGTGACGGGCGTCTTGCTGCGGCGCAGGGCGTTGAGGAAAAGATCTTGGAGATTCTGATTTTTATCGGACACATTTGCCTCCTGTTCTTGGCGGTAGGACCGCGGGTGCGGCGCCGGTTCTCCGGCATTCTAGCCTTCATCGCAGGCGGCAATATGCGGCAAAGCTTGCCGCAGGTCTAGCGCAAAGCCGTCACCCCTCGCCTTCGGGATTATCCGTCAATCCCAACAGCTTCAGTTTGCGGTGCAGCGCCGACCGCTCCATGCCGATGAAGGTCGCAGTGCGCGAGATATTGCCCGAAAAACGGTTGATCTGGATGCGCAGATATTCGCGCTCGAAATTCTCGCGTGCTTCCTTGAGCGGAATGGCGGTGATCGATTCGCTGCCGGGCAATATGTCGGTGCCGCCGCGAACCAGCTCGGAGGGCAGCATGTCGGCGTCGATCCGGCCCAGCCTGTCACTCGGCGCGAGGATCATCACACGTTCGATCACGTTGCGCAGTTCGCGGACATTTCCCGGCCAATCGTGGGCTTGCAGTGCAGCCATTGCTTCGGCGCTGATTTCGGGCGGCGGCGCGCGGCGGTCGGCGGCGTAGCGCCGGACGAAATGGTCGCAGAGACTGGCGATATCGTCACGCCGTTCGCGCAGCGGCGGGATATGCACCGGCACGACGTTCAGCCGGTAATAGAGATCCTCGCGAAACCGGCTCTCCGCGATCTCGGTCTTGAGGTCGCGCGCCGAGCCCGAGATGATGCGGACGTCGACGCGGATCATCGTCCGTCCGCCGACGCGGGTGAAGCTCTGGTCGGTCAGGACGCGCAGAACCTTGCCCTGCGTGGTCAGCGGCATGTCCGCGACCTCGTCAAGGAACAGCGTTCCACCATGCGCCTGTTCGAGCAGGCCGACGCGGATCGAACCGTCCTCGGCCTCCGACCCGAACAGCTCGGTCTCGACCGTCTCGGGATCCATCCGGGCGGAGGAAATGACACGGAACGGGGCATTCTGCCGCCCGCTCCAGCCATGAAGGACGCGCGCGGCAACCTCCTTCCCCACCCCCGGCGCACCCGTGATGAGCACGCGGCTACCGGTGCCGGCAACGCGCTTCAGTGTCGCGCGGACATTGTTGATCGCAGCGCTGGTTCCGGTCAGTTCGTCGGCGGGGCCGGCCTTTTCGCGAAGTTGCTCATACTCGAATTTCAACCGCTCGCTCTCGGTCGCGCGCGCGACGAGATGCAGCAGCCGCTCGGCCTCGAACGGCTTTTCGATGAAATCGAACGCCCCGCGGCGGATCGCCGCGACCGCGGTGTCGAGCCCGCCGTGCCCCGATATGACGATGATCGGCAACGTCGGATCGAACGCCTTGATCGCCTCGACCAGCCCCAGCCCGTCGAGACGCGATCCTTGCAGCCACACGTCGATCAGCGCGAGCGAAGGCCTGCGCTGGCGGATCGCTTCCAGCGCGGCGTCGCTGTCGGACGCGGTGCGCGCCTCATAGCCCTCGTCCTCCATGACGCCGGCCACCAGTTCGCAGATGTCACGCTCGTCGTCGACGATCAGTATATCAAGCGCCATATTCTTCTTTGCCTTGCCGGTTCCGGATCCGCCCCGGAACCGATTCAATCTGCCCTGTCACCAAGTCGCCGCCCTTACCCGCGAGCGGTCGCAGCCGGTCGGGGTGCAGCGTCAGCGTTACGCACGTCCCCTGCCCCGCCGGATTGTCGCAGAAATCTAGCTCGCCATAATGCTGCTCGACGATCTTCTTCACGATCGCGAGCCCGAGCCCGGTGCCGCCCTGCCGCGTCGTCATATAGGGTTCGGCGATCGCGTCGCGTGCCTCCGGCAATCCGATTCCGTCGTCGGAAATGCGGATGACAATGGCATCGTCGCGCCCGATGTCCAGCTCGGCGCGGATATGGCCGATTGGAGGAGATTCTGAATCTTTCGAATTTTCTTCAATCGCTTCCACAGCGTTTTTGACGATATTGGTAAGCGCTTGCGACAACAGCCGGCGGTCGCACACCAGCGGTTCGATCTCGTTCGGGGTCTTCACGCTGAACTGGATATCGGGCTTCGCAACCTCGAACAGGAACACCGCCTGGCGCAGGATATCGCGCACATCCTCGGCGCCGAAAGTCGGTTTGGGCATGCGCGCGAAGCTCGAAAATTCGTCGACCATGCGGCGCATGTCGTGAACCTGACGGATGATCGTGTCGGTCAGGCGGCGGAAGGTCGCCTCGTCGCCTTCGACCTTCGCGCCGAACCGCCGCTGGAGCCGCTCGGCCGCAAGCTGGATCGGGGTCAGCGGATTCTTGATCTCGTGCGCGATCCGGCGCGCGACGTCGGACCAGGCCGCGCGGCGCTGGTCGAGCAATTGCTGCGTGATATCCTCGAAACTCAGCACATAGCCGTCGCCCTGCGCCACCGCCTTTGCCGCAAGCGTCGCCGGCTCCGCGTCGCGCCGCGCCAGTTGCACGATCGCCTCATGCTCTTCGCTGGTCAGCAGCCGCGCGAGTTCCGGCGCGACGTCGGCGAGCGGCTGGCCGGTCAATTCCCCGGCGCTCTGCCCGATCAGATGCTCGGCGGCAGCGTTGGTGAGCAGGATGCGGTGTTCGGCATCGACCGAGACGACTGCCGACGAGACGCCCGACAGCACCGCCTCGATGAAGCTGCGGCGCGTTTCGAGTTGTTCGTTGACGTTGACGAGTGCCCCCGTCTGCCCCTCGAGCTGTTCGGTCATCCGGTTGAATGCGCGCGTCAGCACCGCGATTTCGTCATCGCGCTCCGGCGGCGTCACGCGTACCGACAGATCGCCGCCCGCCGCGGTCCGCGTTGCCCCAATCAAGGTACCGAGCGGGCGCACGATGCGGTCGGCGACGACGATCGCGGCGATCACCGCGAGCGCGAGCAACAGCAACGACCCGAGATAAAGTGCGCCGTTGAACTGAAGCTGCAATTGCTGCGATCGTTCGAACAGATCATTGTAATCCGCCAGCACGGCTCCGGCACGCGCGGATTGTTGGAATCCGGGCACATTGGCATCACGCGAAGCATAGACATAGGCGCTTTCGGTTCCGGGTAAGCGCGCAGCGGCTTCAATACGGTCAGGCTGGCGGACGACGACCACGTCTTCGCCTGCGTTAAGCCTGCTCACCATGGTCGGCGTCAAACGGCTTTCCGCCGCGCGCTTATCGGGATCAATCGCCGCTGCGGTTCGCGCAACGCCATCCTTGCCGATCTCGATGATCGCCGACTCATTGAGGCTTCGAACGACAACCTGTTGCAGATAATAATTATAGAAGCCGGGGCTATCGACCGTGAACTGCGTCAGCTGTTTGCCGAGGTCGGTCGCCATCGCATAAGTGTTCGCACTCACCTGGCGCTGATTCTCTTGATAATAGCCCTCGGCGAGATTCGCCGCGTTCTCGAACATGCCCCGCAATCGATCGGAGAACCAGAAGTCGACGCCATATTGGAAGAGCAGCGACGCGAAGATCACCACGAGCAGCGTCGGAGCAGCCGCAATCAGCGAGAAGAGCGCGACGAGCCGGACGTGCAGACGCCCGTTGCCGCCCGCCATAGTCTTTTCGGCACGGGCGCGGGCCAAGCGACTACCTACCAGCACGATCAGGGTCATTGCCGGTACGAGGTTGACGATCATGATCGCCGCAACCAGTCCCGGAGTCAGCAGTCTCTCGCTCTGCGCGTCGCCGGTAACGAAGATATAAGTCGCGAGTGCGACGCTGACGATCACCGCCAGCGTGTAATATTCGGGCGCGGCAAAGTGCCAACCGCGCGAACTGGCGCCCGCGGCGGGTAGTTCACTTGCTTGAAGGGGGGAAGCGGCGGGCTCCATTGTTGCCTTGTTACGACAAAGCTGTTGCATAGAAAACACACAAAGTGCGCTCGGCGATCGATTACCGGCTCCGGCCGATCAGATCGTCAGGGTTGTGCGGGATCGATATCGAGCTGGCCCAGCCGCTTGCGCAACGTATTGCGATTAATTCCCAGCCGGCGAGCGGCTTCGAGCTGATTTCCGCGCACTTCGCGCAGCGTCCGGCGCAGCAGCGCGGCCTCGACGATCGCCTCCAGCCGCTCGTGAATCTCGCCGTCATGATCCGCGGCGGCCAGCTGCTCGCGCGCCCAGTCGTCGACCGCACGCGCGATCAGGTCGACGGGGTCGGCGGGCATCGCGCCCTCGCCGCTGTCGTGGAGCACCGATTCGACGTCGCGCGGGGTAACGATCGTATCGCGCGACAGCACGGCCAGCCGTTGGACGACGTTGCCCAGCTCGCGGACGTTGCCCGGCCAGTCGTGCCGTTCGAGCAATTGCATGGCCTCCGGCGCAAACTGGCGGTCGGGGAGCCCCGAATGGCGCCCGGCATCGACGAAGTGGCGCACGAGCGCGGCGATATCGCTCCGCCGGTCGCGCAGCGGCGGCAAGGTCACGGGAATGACGTTGAGCCGGTAGAACAGATCCTCGCGAAAGCGACCGTCGGCGACGAGCTTGCGCATGTCGCGGTGCGTCGCGGCGATGACGCGCACGTCGGCGCGCAGCGCCTGGCTGCCGCCGACGGTCGAATATTCATTGCTCTGGAGCACGCGCAGCAGCCGCGTCTGCGCCTCGAGCGGCATGTCGCCGATCTCGTCGAGGAAGAGCGTGCCTCCCGCTGCCTGTTCGAAACGGCCGGCGTTGCGGCTGTGCGCGCCGGTGAACGCTCCCTTTTCATGGCCGAACAGTTCGGCCTCGATCAGCTCGCGCGGGATCGCCGCCATGTTGATGGCAACAAAGGGACCGGCGCGGCGCAGCCCCGTCGCATGGATGGCGCGCGCGACGACTTCCTTGCCCGTCCCCGATTCACCGAGGATCAGCACCGCAAGATCGTTCGTCGCGAGCCGCGCGATCGTCCGATAGACCGCCTGCATAGCCGGCGCGCGGCCGACGAGACCATGGCTGTCGGCCTGCCCCGGATCGACCTTCGCCGCCGGCTGGCTGCTGCGTTCGAGTGCTGCGCGGACGCTTGCGGTCAGTTCTTCGAGGTCAAAGGGCTTGGGCAGATAGTCATAACTGCCGATCCCCGTCGCGCGCACCGCGGTATCGAGGGTATTCTGCGCCGACAGCACGATCACCGGCGTCTCTGGATCGACCCCGGCACCGGGAAGCGAGTCGATGCCGTCGCCATCGGGCAGCACGACATCGGTGATGATCAGATCGGGCCGGTTGTCGGCAAGCCACGCGTTGCGTTCGCCGACACTGCCGACAGAGGCGAACGTACCGCACTCGCCGGTCAGCGTCTCGCGGATGATCAGCGCGATCGCGGGATCATCCTCGACGAGCAGGATCGTCTTGCCGGTCATTCGCCGCGGCCTTTCTTGGGCACGGCCGGCAGGTGGACGCGGAAGCGGGTCCATTCCCCGTCGCGCATATGCTGGACGGTGCCGCCCATGTCGCGCGCCAGCTTGGCGACGAGCGCGAGGCCAAGCCCCCTGCCCTCGCGCTTCGTGGTCACAAAGGGATCGAACAGGTCGCCGCGGATGTCGGCGGGCACGCCGGGGCCATTGTCGCTGACGCTGACCTCGATCGGCAACGCGATGCGGCCGCGGCCGTCGCCATTGTCGATCGACAGGCCGTGGCGGAATGCCGTCGCGACGCGTACCACGCCGTCGTCGCGCCCGCCGAGCGCCTCGCAGCCATTGGTGATCAGGTTTAGCAGTATCTGCACGACCGCGTCATGATTGCCATGGACGAGCGGCAGCGAGGGGTCGAAATCCTCGGCAAAGCGAATGCCCGGAAACTGCCGTGCACGTGCGGTTTCGATCGCCTGGTGGATCGGCTGATACAGATTGAGCGGCGCACAAGCGATCGGCTGGCCGCGCGAGAAATGCTCCATCTGGTCGATCAGGGTGGTAATCCGGTCAACTTCGGCGCAGATGAGCGTCGTAAAGCGCTCGCCGCTGGCGTCGGTCTTGCGCGCCAGAAGCTGCGCCGCGCCCTTGATCCCAGCGAGCGGGTTCTTGATCTCGTGCGCCAGCATCGACGCCGCGGCCCCCGCCGCGCGGCCCGACCGTCCGATCGCACCGCCCATCAGCTCGGCATCGCTCTGCGAGGGCACAAGCGTCAGGATGCGGTGGCCGCTGCGACCATAGGGCACCATCTGCATGTCGACGAACGCCGATTTGCGCCCGCCGAGCGAGATTTCCGCGCGGTGTGCGAACAGCGCCGAGGTCGCGGGGTCGTTCATCCGCTGGCGATAGCTGCGATCCATTCCGATGACGTCATAGACGACGCGCCCGACCATCGCGGCGCGGCCGATATTGCAGAGTTGCTCGGCGGCGGCGTTGACGAACAGGATCACTCCGCCCTTGTCGATCAGCAGCGTGGCGATCGGGTGCGACTGGATGATCTCGTCATGGTCGAACGTCGGGATGCTCGACGTCAGCGCGCTCACGCAGCGGCCTTGCTCAGATATGGACCGTAAAAGGCTTCGAGCGCGTCGAGGACGCCCTTGCTGTCGGGAATCTGGTTGACCTTGTTGCGAAACTCTGCCGAGCCGTGCAGCCCCTTGACGTACCAGCCCAGATGTTTGCGCGCCATATTGACGCCGGTCATTTCGCCATAGTGATCGATCATCGCACGATAATGCGATGTAATCACTTCATATTGTTCGTCGATGCCGGGATCGGGCCGCTCGGCCTCGCCGCGCAGCGCCGCGATCACCTGCCCGAGCAGCCAGGGGCGACCATAGGCGCCCCGGCCGATCATCACGCCGTCGGCGCCGCTTTGCGCGAGGGCCGTTCTGGCGTCATCGGCCGAACAAATGTCGCCGTTGACGATCACCGGGATCGACACCGCATCCTTGACCTTGCGGACAAAGGCCCAGTCGGCCTCGCCGCGATACATCTGGTTACGCGTGCGGCCGTGGACCGTGACCAGCTTGGCGCCGAGATCCTCGGCGATATGCGCAAGCTCGGGGGCGTTGAGGCTGTCATGGTCCCAACCCATGCGCATCTTGACCGTGACCGGAACCGACACCGCCTTGACGCAGGAGTCGATCAACGCCGCCGCGAGCTTGAGGTCGCGCATCAGCGCCGACCCGGCGTCGCCGTTGGTCACCTTGCGCACCGGGCAGCCCATGTTGATGTCGATGATCGCGGCACCGCGGTCTTCGTTGAGCTTCGCCGCCTCTCCCATCTCATAGGGAGTGCAGCCGACAAGCTGCATCGACACCGGTTCTTCGACCGGATCCCACGCCGCCTTCTGGATCGACTGGCGCGTCTCGCGGATCGCTGCCTGGCTGGCAATCATCTCGGTGACGTTGAGCCCCGAGCCATAATAGCGGACGAGCTTGCGGAACGGCAGGTCGGAGACGCCCGTCATCGGCGCGAGGATCACGGGATCCGCGATGGTGATATTGCCGATCTGAATGGGCCTGAGCGGCGCCATGGCGGGGAGCTTTCGTTGAATTGCCTAAAATTTGAGCAGCCCCTACACGCTAAGCGGCTTTCCCGCAAGGCGCGGCTGCGCTAACCGGCGCGGCTGATGACCGACTCCACGCCGTCCACCGTTCCGCGCGTCGCGGCGATCCTGCTTGCCGGGGGCACGGGCACGCGCGCGGGTTTCGATCATCCAAAGCAACTCGAATTGCTCGGTGGCAAGGCCGTGCTGCGCTGGAGCGTCGATGCATTCGACGCGCATCCGGCGATTTCACTGGGCGTACTGGTGGCAAATGCCGACGTCATGGCGGCCGTGGATGGCATCGGGAAAGGCTGGATTTCTGCCAATCCGGGCGCCGAGCGCCAGCAATCGGTTGGCAATGCCTTGCAGACCCTTTCCAATTGGGAGGACGAGGCGCTGGTCCTCGTTCACGACGCCGCGCGCCCCGGATTGACGACCGATGTGATCGACCGGCTGCTTGCGGCGCTCGAAACCGCGAAGGCGGCGATCCCGACCCTGCCTGTTCCCGATACACTCGTCGAACAGGCGCATGGCGAAGCGGGAGAGGTCATCGACCGCAGCGCCCTCGCGCGCGTCCAGACGCCGCAGGCATTCCGCCTGGGCATCCTCAGACGCGCGCACGCCGCGGCCGTCGAAGCGGCGGCGACCGACGATGCGCAGCTGGTCCGGCGGCTCGGCATTGCCGTCGCTGCCGTCCCGGGCGACCCGCGGCTTCACAAACTGACATATGCCGAGGATATGGTCATCCTCGCGGGACTTTTGGGAACGGGAACGATGCGAACCGCGGTCGGCATGGGCTATGACGTTCACCGCCTGGTTGCAGGCAAGCCGCTGTGGATCGGCGGGATAGAAATCGCGCATAGTCATGGGCTTGAAGGGCATAGCGATGCCGACGTTGCGCTTCACGCCATCACCGACGCTATCCTCGGCGCCCTGTCGGACGGGGATATCGGGGACCACTTCCCGCCCAGCGATCCGCAATGGCGCGGCGCGGCGTCGCACCGCTTCCTTGCCTTTGCCGGCGAGCGCGTCGCGGCGCGCAATGGCCATATCGCGCACGTCGATCTGACGATCATCGCCGAAGCCCCGAAAATCGGCCCGCACCGCCCCGCCATCAGGGCACGGATTGCCGAAATCCTTGCGATTCCGGTCGAACGCGTTAGTGTGAAAGCCACAACGACCGAGCGGCTGGGCTTCACCGGCCGCCGCGAGGGGATCGCCGCGCAGGCCGTAGCGACCTTGGAACTTCCGGAGAATTGAGAGTGGTTTTCGACGCAGAAGCGCGCCTTGCCGAGCGCGACCAACTGGCCACGGCGGTCCTCGCCGCCAACCGTGCGGCGGGCAGGCGGATTGCAGTCGCCGAAAGCTGCACCGGCGGCATGGTCAGCGCCGCGCTGACCGACATTGCCGGAAGCTCGGACGTCTTTTCGGCGGGCTTCATCACCTATTCGGCCGACGCGAAGCAGAAGCAGCTCGATGTCAGTAGCGAGATACTCGAAACCTTCGGCGAGGTAGCGCTGGCGACGGCATGGGCGATGGCCGCCGGCGCGCTCGCGAACAGCGACGCCGATGTCGCGGTGGCAATCACCGGAATCGCTGGCCCCGGCGGCGGGTCGGAACGCAAGCCAGTCGGCCTCGTCGTCTTCGCGCGCGCGCTGCGCGGCCAGGATCCCGACGATTATTTCACCCAGCGTGTTCAGTTCGAAGCGACCGACCGCGCCGCGATCCGCCAGGCCGCGACTCTCTTTGCGCTCGACCTGCTTCAGCCCGAAAGGGACGCGCTGCGACCGTCGGAGGATATCGCGCTTCCGGCGCCATAGAGTTCGCCCGCGCGCGTTTCAAACGCGGCGATCATCTTGCGCAGCGCCTTGTCGAACATCTGCCCGGCGAGCGTTTCGAAGACGCGGCTGCGGAACGAGAAATCGACCATGAAATCGACGCGGCAGCCGCCGTTTTCGAGCGGCGCGAAATGCCATTCATTCTCCAGATGGCGCATCGGGCCGTCGATATAGCTGACAGTCACGGTCCGCGGCCGTTCCTTGTGGACGCGGCACGAGAAGCTTTCGCGCAGCCCCTTGAAGCCGACGATCATGTCGGCCACCGATTCATGTTCACTGTCGCTGCGGACGCGCAGCGCGATAACCCACGGCAGGAATTCGGGATAGCGCGCAATATCCGTTACCAGCGCGAACATCTGTTCGGCGCTGTGCGGCAGTTCGCGCGTCTCGTGATGCCGCGGCAATCAGTCCGCCCCAACCCGTCCCGGCCGGGCATCGCGCGCGAGCTGTTCCTCGCGCGCCGCGCGCATCCGCTCGAAATCGTCGCCGGCATGATAGCTCGACCGTGTCAGCGGCGATGAGGCGACCTGCAGGAAGCCCTTGGCACGGGCGATCTGCGCATAGGCATCGAACGCCTTGGGCGTCACGAATTCGGCGACCTTCGCATGTTTCGGCGTCGGCTGGAGATACTGGCCCATCGTCATGAAATCGATATCGGCGCTGCGCATATCGTCCATCACCTGGTGGACCTCCATCCGCTCCTCGCCAAGCCCGAGCATGATGCCCGACTTGGTGAAGATCGACGGATCGCGGCGCTTGACGCTTTCGAGCAGTCGCAGCGACGCATAATAGCGCGCGCCGGGACGGATCGTCGGATAAAGCCGCGGAACGGTTTCGAGATTGTGATTGTAAACGTCGGGACGCGCGTCGACGATCGCCGCGACCGCGCTTTCGGGCTTGTTGCGGAAATCGGGGGTCAGGATTTCGATCGTCGTCTGCGGAGTTTCGCGGCGCAGCGCCTCGATCACCTTCACGAACTGGCTGGCGCCGCCGTCGGGCAGGTCGTCGCGGTCGACCGAGGTGATGACGATGTGCGTCAGTCCCATCTTCGCTGCCGCCGCAGCCGTATGCTCTGGTTCGAGCAGATCGACGGGACGCGGCATTCCGGTCTTGACGTTGCAGAAGGCGCAAGCGCGCGTGCAGGTGTCGCCGAGGATCATCACTGTCGCGTGCTTCTTGGTCCAGCACTCGCCGATGTTCGGGCACGCGGCTTCCTCGCACACCGTGTGGAGGTTGAGTTCGCGCATCAGCTTGCGCGTTTCGGCATAGCCGGGGCTGGTCGGAGCCTTGACGCGGATCCAGTCGGGCTTGCGCGCGCGCTGGCTGGGAGTAGATGGAGGAGCGTTCATGGCGCCCACATAGTCGTGCGCGCGCCTCTTCTCAACCTCTCTACCTATGCTAAGGGGCGGACATGACTCACTTTACAGACATGATCGAAGGATATCGTCGTTTTCGTAACGGCGGCTGGCAGCAGCAACGCGACCGCTGGGATGAATTGGCCGAGGGGCAATCGCCCAAGGTGATGGTGATCGCCTGCTCCGACAGCCGCGTCGAGCCTTCGCAGATTTTCGACACGAATCCGGGCGAAATCTTCGTCGTGCGCAACGTTGCCGCGCTGGTCCCCCCGTTCGAGACGACGCCGGGCCGCCACGGCGTCTCGGCCGCGCTCGAATTCGCGGTGCAGTTTCTGAAGGTCGAGGAAATCGTCGTGATGGGGCATGGCCTCTGTGGCGGCTGCCACGCGGCGCTTCACAAGTCGATGGAGGGTGCCGAGCCCGGTCGCGGCGGCTTCATCGCCGACTGGATTGCGATGCTGGACGACGCGGGCGCCGAGGTTCGCGCCGCACATCCCGACATCGACAATCGCGAGGCAGGACGTGCGATGGAAATGGCCGCTGTGCGCGTGAGCATAGCCAATCTGCGCACTTTCCCCTGTATCCAGGAGAAGGAAAAGCGCGGAACCTTGAAACTGCGCGGCGCCTTCTTCGCGATCAGCGACGGGGTGCTGCATGTGATGGACGACGCGACGGGAGATTTTGCCCCGGCCTGAGGGCACAAACAGGGAGGACCCGATGAGCAAGAATGCGATGTGGCTGACGATCATTTTCGCAGCCGCGATTGTCGGAGCCTTTCTGGGGCCGTCGCTCGGTAGCCTGCTGGGCGAGACGACGATGCTGATCCTCGCCCCCCTCCTCCTCATCGGCGTAATCGTCTTCTGCATCTGGGCGCTGTCGAGCAACAAGAGCGGCAAGAAGGCCGATACCGCTGCGCTGGCCGAAGCCCGCGCAATGCGCGCGCCCGAAGGCAAGGGCCGCATCTACATCACCCGCCGCGGCTTCGTCGCCGCGCTGCAGGGGATGAACGTCACGCTGGACGGCACGGCGACGGGCCAGATCAAGTCGGGGCAGATGTTGATGGCCGATGTCGAACCCGGCACGCATCGCATCCGGGTCGGGACCGCGAAGGCGAAGCTAGCCAATGCGGCCGAGATGGATGTCGAAATCGGCGCGGGCGGCGTGGTCGTCATCGACGCGATGATCGAGATGGGGGCGCTCAAGGGCAGTGTGAAGCTGGCCCCGCTCGACACGGCCAAAGCGCGCGAGAATGTCAACGCGACCGCGTTGATCCTGTGGGAGGTGGCGCCGGCGTGACGGCTGATGTGCCTGGGTGAGGTAATGATCGTTCAGCGGCGGCGAACCGCCCTGGCCTCCTGTTATCGTTCCGGGCTGGACCCGGAATCCGGCCAGCCCTAGGGCCGCGCGATGGTCCAAAGTTCAGTAAAGTTCAGCCCTGTGCGGCGCTGCTTCGAACCCCACCCTAGGCTGCGAGCACCCCGTACGTCGCGCCGTCGCCGCGCCCGCAAACAACCGTATAAATGAAAGAGCCGGATGAAGGCTGGCATAGCCGGATAATGTAGGAAAGGCCTATTTGAGGGCGGTGTCGGTTTTGGGGTGGGAAGCGGACGGATCCCTCTAGGCGGGAAGAGCGCGGAACGGCCCAGCTGAACCCAACTGAATTTCGACCCGATGCCGAATATAATCATCTGGATGGTTTCGAGCGATATGCATCGCTTCGGCTATGAGTGCTGAAGCGTCATAGGAATAGTCGTTTTCATCTAACGACAACATTGGGATGATGCGCTGACGAACATATGTGCTGTCGGTATCAACGAACTGCCGAAGCATCGCGTCCTTGAAACGCTGGCGTGCATCCCGGTAACGCTGTTCGCCCTCGTCGCCTCGAACCCAGTACGCCGCGCTAACTGCTCCCCCCTGCTCATTTTCCGATCCGCTCGAGAGAAGCTTCGTAAGCTGCTCCATAACGCGCCTAGGCCCCATCGCCCTCACAGCGGGCTCCACGAAAAGGCGATTTGCACTCGGATTCCGTTCGTTCACGCCCTTCTGTAAAAATACAGCAGCGAGATGTTTGGGTGCGGCTTGCCTGTGGAAAACAGCGTGAACAAAGGTCCGTCGGTCAGAATCCTCTAGGAGCCCGTCCACGAACTCTTTTTCGCAGGTGTCGCGGCGGACATGACGGCGTTCGCGCCGGGTTTTGACCTGAGGGGTGGTAGAATCGCGGTGA
>NZ_LNSG01000010.1 GCF_001468395.1 Sphingopyxis sp. H073
ACTGGCGGCGCGTCGCCACGCGCTACGATCGGTGCCCGAAGGCCTTCTTCTCCGCCGTAGCCCTCGCCGCTACAGTCATCTTCTGGCTCTGATCAATGATTCCTGACCCTAGCGCTTCCCTCCGAACAATTGCCGCCCAGCCAAATCGAGCATGATTTCCTCGCTGCCGCCGCCGATCGCGTTGACGCGCACTTCGCGGTAGATGCGTTCGACCTTGCTGCCGGTGATGTAGGAGGCGCCGCCGAGAATCTGCGCCGCCTCGCGCGCGACGGCTTCGAGCATCCGCGTCGCCTGCACCTTTAGCATCGCGAAGTCGGCGGGGCGGTCCTTGCCCTCCTTGACCTGCCAGGCGCAAAGGTCGACCCATGCCTGCGTCGCCTCGATCTGGCGTTCCATGTCGGCGAGCTTGATGCGGATCGACTGGTGGCCGACGAGCGGACGCCCAAAGGTCTCGCGTTGCTGCGCCCATTCGGCGGCCTCGGCCATCGCGACGCGCGCCATCGCGCAGCAACCCATCGCCATGCCGAGGCGCTCGCTGTTGAAATTGCGCATGATGCCGATGAAGCCGCCATTCTCGGGACCGATCAGATTTTCGGCGGGGACGCGGACGTCGCTGAAGTGGATCGCGGCGGTGTCGCTGCAGCGCCAGCCCATCTTGTCGAGCCGCGTGCGCTCGACGCCGGGGCTCTCCATGTCGATCAGCAACAGCGAGATGCCCGCGGCGCCGGGGCCGCCGGTGCGCACGGCGCAGGTCAGCCAGTCGGCGCGCATGCCGCTGGTGATGAACATCTTGCCGCCGTTGACCAGGTAGGAGTCGCCGTCGCGCACCGCGGTCGTCTTGAGGTTCGCGACGTCGCTGCCGCCGCCCGCCTCGGTGATGCCGAGCGCGATGATCTTGTCGCCCGCGAGGACCGGAGGCGCGATACGCTGTTTCAGTTCGTCGGAACCGAGGGCAAGGATCGGGGGCAAGCCGATGCCGTGCGTCATCAGCGACGCGCCGAGTCCGCCCGCGCCCACTGCGGCGAGTTCCTCGGTTAGCACGAGACCGTGGAAATTGTCGAAGCCTTCCGAATGGCCGCCATATTGTTCGGGATAGCGCAGGCCGAGGATGCCCGCCTCGGCGGCTTTCCGGTGCAGGTCGCGCGGCAATTCGCCCGCGGCCTCCCAGCGGTCGATGTGCGGCGCGATCTCGCGCGCGACGAAACGGCGGACGCTTTGCGCCAGCGCGTCGTGGGTTTCGTCATAATAGGGCGAACGCGCGCGCCAGTCGTCGAAGGCCGTCATCGCGCGATGCTGCGCGGGGTTTACGCGAACGTCAAGGCAAGTCTGACCCGTGGGTGCGGCGCAGAAAAAATCGCACGCAAAGGCGCAAAGGTGCAAAGAAGAGAGAAAAAAGGGATCTCACACAAAGACACAAAGAGGGCGCTGGACGCCAGCAACCGCAGCGCCATAATCACGCGAAGCGCCTTTATGGCCGCCTGCGGCGACAAGCTGCCATCCGCGTGGGCGCGCGCCCTCTTTGTGTCTTTGTGTGAGATTTTATTTTCTTCGCGTATTTGCGCCTTTGCGTGAAACAAACCGCACGCCCTCGCGACCTCCCGCTCCGCCTCGGGCTTGCGCCGTCCGATCAACGCATTAGGGTCGCGCGCCATGAACAAAGCCCCCCTGCTTGTCGGCCTCGCCGCATTCGCCCTGATCTCCACTCCCACCATGGCGCAAAAGTCGCCCGAGGCGACCGCCGAAGCCGCGCTCAAAAAGGCGCCGGTGTTCGACGGCCATAATGACGTGCCCTGGGCGCTGCGCGGCCGCGCTGCCAACATGATCAATGATTTCGACTTCGTCGACACGACCGATACCGCGAAGCCCGACGCCGATCCGCCGGTGATCGCGATGCACACCGACCTTCGGCGCCTGCGCAAGGGCCATGTCGGGGCGCAATTCTGGTCGGTCTATGTGCCCGCGAACAGCAACGAGCAGCAGGCGGTGCAGCAAACGCTCGAACAGATCGACGTCACCAAACGGCTCGTCGCGCGCTACCCGAACGACCTTGCGCTCGCGGCCAATTCGGCCGAGCTTGAAAAGGCGATGAAGGCGGGCAAGATCGCCGGGATGATGGGGATGGAGGGCGGCCAGTCGATCGGCTCGTCACTCGCCGTGCTGCGCCAGATGTATGATCTCGGGGCGCGCTACATGACGCTGACGCACTCGAAGAACATCCCGTGGGCCGACAGCGCGACCGACGCGCCCGCGCTCGATGGCCTCAACGATTTCGGTCGGCAGGTCGTGCGCGAGATGAACCGCATCGGCATGATCGTCGACCTGAGCCATGTCAGCGAAGCCACGATGAAGGACGCGCTGGAGGTTGCGAAGGCGCCGGTGATGTTCAGCCATTCGGGGGTGCGCGCGGTGAACCCGCATCCGCGCAACGTCCCCGACAGTGTGCTGCCGCTCGTCAAGGCGAATGGCGGGATCGTGATGGTCGTCCTGCTGCCGAGCTTCCTCGACGCCGATGTCCGCGCGCAGGGGCTTGCGCGCACGGCCGAGGAGGCGCGGCTGAAGGCGCTCTATCCGGGCGATCCGGCGGCAGCGAAGGCCGCGTTGCAGGCATGGGATGCCGCAAACCCGGTGCCGAAGACCAATGTGCAGAAGGTCGCCGACCATATCGACCATATCAAGACGATGATCGGGGTCGATCATATCGGGCTCGGCGGCGATTATGACGGGATGGATTCGGCGCCGGTCGGGATGGAGGATGTGTCGGGATACCCCGCGCTGTTCACCGAGCTTGCGAAGCGTGGCTATTCGCAGGCCGATCTCGAAAAGATCGCCAGCGGCAACATGCTGCGCGTGCTGAAGGCGGTCGAGGCCTATGCGGCAAGCCAGAAAGGCCAGCCGCCGATCGAGACGCCGGTCGCGAAATAGAGGCTAGCGGCGGCGGAACGGCCAGTCGGTCGCGCCGCTCGCCCACAGCGCCCACCAGATGATTAGCGGCTGCAGCGCGAGGCGCGGGCCGTGGTACCACCAGCTCAGCGTCTCGCCATTGATCGCGACGTTCGCAAGCGCATGGTGAAAGTTCGCGGGCCAGACGCAGAGTGCATAGAGGGCGAGGCCCCAGCCCGCGGCCTTGCGCGTCTGCGGGACCATCAGCCCGAGTGCGCCCGCCAGCTCGGCAACGCCGGTCGCGGCGACGACGAATTGGGGCTGCGGTACCCACTCCGGCGTGATCGCAAGGAAGGGCGCGGGCGTCGCGAGATGGCGATAGCCCGCATAGCCATAGGCAAGCGCCAGCAGCCAACGCAGCAATGCGCGGATGCCGTCCCGGTCGGGGCTCACCGTCGGATTGCGGCGAGCATCGCCTCGACGCTGGTGAACTTCTCGCGCGGGTTGCCGTCGAGCGCGGCCGCGATTTCGGCCGCTTCGATCTTGCGCCAGTCGCGGAAGGTGACGGGCACGATATCGCGGCTCGCGAGCAGCGCGTCGAGCCCGGCGCGCCCCGCCTTGCCCGCGCCGCGCCCGATGTCCTCCAGCACCATTTCGGCGATGCGGGCACCGTCGGGCTTGTTCGTCCCGATCGTCCCCGACGGGCCGCGCCGGGCCCAGCCCACCGCATAGAGCCCGGAAAGCACCCGCCCCTCGTCGCTCGCGAAGCGGCCGCGGCCATGCTCATAGGGGACACCGGGGATCGGCGGGGTCTGATAGCCGATGCAGCTGATCACCAGCCCCGCGTCGATCGCATAGGTTTCGCCGGTGCCGTGGCTGCGCAGGTCGGCGTCGAGCGTCGTGCGTTCGACGATCACGCGCTCGACACGCCCGTCTCCCTCGATCCGGACGGGCATCGCAAAGAAATCGAACTCGATCGTCACCGGCTTTGCGACCGGGTTGGCCGCGAAGCTGCGGAGGTGTGTCACCGACTTGCGCATCCCGGGTTCGAGCATGGCGTCGTCGCCTTCGTCGGGAAGGTCGGCGGGGTCGACGCGCGGGCTGGCGCGTTCGAGATGGCCGAGTTCGCCAAGTTCCTTGGGGGTCATGGCGATCTGGTGCGGGCCGCGGCGCCCGAGGATGTGGATCTCGCGCACCGCGCTGTCGGAAAGCGCCGCGCGGGCGTGCGACACGATATCGCTGCCCGCGAACTCCTCCGGGGTCTTGGCAAGGATGCGGGCGACGTCGAGCGCGACATTGCCGTTGCCGACGACCACAACGCCAGGGGCATCGAGCGACGGATCGAGCTTCGCGAAATCGGGATGGCCGTTGTACCAGCCCACGAAGGCCGCGCTGCCGATCACCCCCGGCAGCGAGGCGCCGGGGATGTCGAGCGGACGGTCGTGTGGGGCGCCGGTCGCCAGCACCACGGCGTCATAGAGGCTCGTCAATTCATCGATGCTGACGTCGGTGCCGACCGAGACATGGCCGACGAAGCGGACGTTGTCGGTGAGCGCGACGCCTTCGTAGCGGCGCGACACCGCCTTGATCGACTGGTGATCGGGGGCGACGCCGGTGCGGATCAGGCCATAGGGAACGGGCAACCTGTCGATGACGTCGATCGCGATATCGTCGGCTTTCTGCAATGCTTCGGCGGTATAATATCCTGCCGGACCCGACCCGACGATCGCGACATGACGCATCAACCCACCTCCATGTGCGGGGTCTGCGCCAGGGCGCGGCCCCTCTTGTTATGGCGCGATGCTAGCGGCGAAATGCCGGAGGGCAAGCGGGCTGTTGCAAATCGACGCAGCGGCCTTGACAGGACGGCCACGCAATCATATTGCGCCCGCCTCGTTGCCCCGTCGTCTAATGGTAAGACTACGGATTCTGATTCCGTCTATTGAGGTTCGAATCCTCACGGGGCATCCAGAACCATGTCAGATTTCATCTGAAGCCGCTCATAATTTCTTAGATGAGCGATTCTCTCCTATCCCGTTGAGATTTACCCCGCAATTTTCAGATTTGCAGAGGTGTGGGGTAGATGGCAGATTTATGCCATTTAGGGAGCCCGGCGGAGACTGCATTCAGCGATTCAAGGTGCCAACCGTCGAGTTTCACCAATGCTATTCGCTCCATTTAAGACGATGGCCCGAGACGCATATGCCCGCGGTACCTAGGGTCAGGACCCATTGATTTGAGCAGGCCGCTGTGATTCAGGCTCACTGTGAGGAGCCTGACTGATGAGTGATTTGTATTGGCTGACTGACGAGCAGATGGCGCGTCTTCAGCCGTATTTTCCGAAGAGCCATGGCCGGGAGCGCGTCGATGACCGGCGGGTTTTGAGCGGCATCATCTTCGTCAATCGTAATGGGCTGAGGTGGCGGGATGCGCCGAGAGAATATGGCCCGGCAAAGACGCTCTACAATCGCTGGAAGCGGTGGAGCGACAAGGGCATCTTCATCCGCATGATGGAGGGCTTCCCGAGGATGCTATTCCCGCAGCGGGCTATGTTCCGGGTATTCCGCGCCTGAATATTCCGGCGCTCAAGGAGACGGATGCCGGGATGGGCGTCTCCTGGGCCGGCGGTATCAGAAAGGACGGCGCGACGGCATTGCCATCGGCAGTTGCGATGGCATCGAGCTGGAACACGGGCCTGATTGAACTTGGCGGCCGAATGATCGGCGGAGAAGCGCGCGCAAAGGGTTTCAACGTCCTCCTTGCCGGCGGCATGAACTTGGTCCGCGAGCCTCGAAATGGCCGGGTCTTCGAATATTTCGGCGAAGACCCTCTGCTCGCGGGCGAAATGGCAGGAGCATCGATACGCGGCGTTCAGTCGAATCACGTGATTTCGACGATGAAGCATTTCGCGTTGAACGCGCAGGAAACGGCTCGAGGGTTTATCGACGTCAGGATTTCGGAAGCCGCAGCCCGCGAGTCCGACCTGCTGTCATTTCAGATCGCCCTGGAGAAGGGGCGCCCGGGCGCCGTCATGTGCGCATATAACAAGGTGAACGGCCACTATGCCTGCGAAAACGACTGGCTCCTCAACAAGGTGCTCAAGCAGGACTGGGGCTTCAAAGGCTTTGTCATGTCGGACTGGGGCGGGGTTCACACAATGGATGCGGCGATCAATGGCCTTGATCAGCAATCCGGTTTCCAGCTCGACCCCAAATTATTCTTCGGCCCCGAACTTGCCGCAGCTGCGGCAAGCGAACCTCGGCTGGCCGCGCGGATCAAGGACATGAACCGGCGCGTGCTTTATGGCATTTATTCCAATGGGCTCGACCAGAACCCTCCGGTCGTCCAGCCCATCGACTTCGAGGCCAACGGAAAGATTGCCGAAGCAGTGGCGAAAGAAGGCATCGTCCTGCTCCACAACCGAGCAAATGCGTTGCCACTGGCCGCGACCGCCAAGAAGATCGCGGTCATCGGCGGTTATGCGGATAGCGGCGTGTTGTCGGGCGCGGGATCGTCGCAGGTGCAGAGCATCGAGGGGCCGGCGGTTGCGGTGCCCATTGGCGGGAGCGGACCATTCGCAGGCCTCTTTTCGCAGGCCTATCATCGTTCCGTTCCGCTCGAGGCGCTGAAGGCCCGGGCACCCGCAACCAAGTTCGTCTTTCGGGACGGCCGTTACATTACTGACGCGGTTGAAGCTGCGCGCGGAGCCGATGTCGCCATCGTCTTCGCCAATCAATGGCGCGGGGAAGGCTCCGACGTGCCCGACCTCAATCTTCCGCAAGGTCAGGATCAGCTGATCGAAGCCGTGGCGGCAGTGAACCCCAACACGATCGTCGTATTGCAAACCGGCGGCGCCGTCTTCATGCCTTGGCTTGAGAAAACTGCCGCGGTGGTCGAGGCCTGGTATCCCGGCGCAAGGGGTGGACCAGCGATCGCATCGGTCCTCTACGGAGACGTCAACCCGTCCGGCCGGCTCCCGGTGACATTCCCGGCCAGCGCGGAGCAGCTTCCCTTTCCCATTTTGCCGGGCAGCGACTGGGTCGAGCCCGATCTCATGGGACGGCAGGGGAAGGAACGCGGACTATCCGTCGACTATGATGTCGATGGATCGGATGTGGGATATAGGTGGTATAGCCGCAAAGGATATAAACCGCTTTTCCCGTTCGGATACGGGCTGAGCTACACGAAGTTTGCTCACACGGGGCTCCGGCTCTCCGGCAAGCAGACCGTGACGGCTACCTTCAATGTCAAGAATATCGGGGAAAAGTCCGGCGCTGACGTCGCGCAGCTTTATCTTGTCTCCGCCGCGGGGCAGAAAAAGTTGCGGTTGCTCGGCTGGAGTAAGGTGAATCTCGCTCCCGGCGCGTCCAAAACCGTGACGGTCACCGTCGACCCGCGACTTCTCGCCGACTGGAAAGAAGGCGGGTGGCAAATCGCCGGCGGGGCTTATGAGGTCGCTCTCGGAACATCTGCCGCCGATCTTGGACCCGTACAGACCGTGCAGCTGGCATCGCGGCGCTGGGGTCACCCCGAGCTGGTCGGCGAGCTGACGGCTCAGCATGAGGCCCGCGGGCGGGAGGGTGAGCTCGCGCCCGTCGCGGTCGATATGTGCCGAAAGCCGCGCGTCCGATGCGCTCGCTTCGATCGCCGTGCGCTCGGACCGGCTGCCTGATCGCAATTTCACGGGGAGGGCGCGCGTCGGCTCGACCCGCAGCACGCCGGGAATCTGGGCGAGCGCATGCATCGCGTCCGCACCGCGCGGTTCGATGAAAGTCACCGCGAGATCATATCGCTGTGCCCGGAAGAAATAGGAATCGAGCATGCTTCGGCTCGAATCGACAAACTGCATTGTCGCGAAGAGCAGGCCCATCGACAGCGCCACGCCGAAAACGGTCATCGCCGAACGCGCCGGCCAGCGGGCGATATGGCGCAGGATCATGTGGCCGATGACCGAAAGACCGGCGCGCTTGCCGAGGCGTTCGATCGGTCCGGCGCGATAGACAGGGGGCGGAGGCGGCGCCATCGCGACGGCAGGGCTGAGCCGGACGGCGGCGCGCATGCCCCCGAGCGCGCCCAGACCCGCCGACGCTGCCGCGAGCGCAGCCGCTCCGACGATGACTGCGGGGGAAATATGATATCGCAGAATCGGAAAGCGATAATATTCGGCATAGAGGCTCGTCATGCCGCGCCCCATCCAGGCGCCGGCCAGCGACCCGAGGATGGTAGCGATGAGCGCGATCGCGAGTGCGAATTTGAGATAGTGCCAGCCGATCGCCCGATCAGAGTAACCAAAAGCCTTTACAAGCCCGATCAGCGATCTCTCGGTCTGGATCATGCGTCCGAGCACGATATAGACGAGAAAGGTCGATACGATCAGGAACACCGGCGGGATGACCCGGGTCATCGCCTCGAGCTGCATCAGCTCATTGTCGAGGAAGGCGTGGCTTATATGATCGGCGCGGCCATAGGCGCCGGTGCCGCCGTACGGCGCGAGGAGCGCATCGACTCGCCGGATCACATCGGCTTCGGACGCGCCGCGCTCAAGGGTCAGCGCGAGGCGGGTAATCGCTCCGGTACGGTCGGTCGCCGCCTCCAGCGCCTTTTCACCCATCCAGAAAATACCGAACCGGCTGTTGTCGGGGATAAGGTCGCCGGGCGCGATCGAATAGATATAGTCCGGTGCCAACCCGATCCCGACGATGGTCAGCGGTTGCTTGCGACCATAGATGACCGCGTCGAGCCGGGCGCCGAGCGCGAGGCCATTGGCCGCGACGAACGCCTCGTCGGCCACGACCTCGCCGGGACGGGCGGCATCGGGGAGCCGACCGGCACGCAACGTCAGCCGGTTGAGCAGGGACCGTTCCGTCGTGCTTAGCGAATTGACGAGCGCGCGCGCCGGAGCGCGCCCTTCGGGAAGATCGAGCGTCGCATATTGGCGTATCGAACCTTCGACGCGCCGGACGCCGGGAATTTCAGCAACGCGCGCGGTGATACTGCGCGGCGCGCGGGTCATGTCGGCGAAAATATCGGCAAACGCGCTTTCGGCATAATAGGCATCACGCGTGTCGGTGAGCGAGCGATGGACGCCGAGCGACAGAATGAAGGTCGCGCTCGCAGCCGCGAGGACGAGGGCGATCGCCAGTACCTGGCCACGCATGCGCCACAAGTCGCGCGCGAGTTTGAGGTCGAGCGCCTTCACCACGAAACTCCGGAAGGATCGATCGGCGCGGCATTGACCTCGACGCGCGCGATGCGCCCGTCGAGAAAATGGAAGACGCGGTGCGCCATCGCCGCGATGCCGATATTGTGCGTGATGAGGACCACGGTGGTACCGAGCGTCCGGTTCGCCTCGGCAAGCGTCTCAAGAACCCGGATGCCCGTGCGGCTGTCGAGGGCGCCGGTCGGCTCGTCGCAGAGCAGCACGCCCGGCCGCTTGGCGATTGCCCGGGCGACGGCAACGCGCTGCTGCTCGCCGCCCGACAGTTGCGCCGGATAATGGTCGCTGCGATCGGCGAGGCCGACCATCTCCAGTGCCTCGGCGGCATTCATCGGACGCTCGGCGATGTCCGTGACGAGGCGCACATTCTCTTCTGCAGTCAGGCTGGGAATCAGATTGTAGAACTGGAAAATGAAACCGACGTCCGCGCGCCGGAACCGGGTCAATTCCCGATCGTCCATCGCGGTGAGGTCGAGGTCGCGATAAAGCAGTGTCCCCGAGGACGGGCGGTCGAGCCCGCCGATGATGTTGAGCAGCGTCGATTTGCCGCTGCCCGAAGGGCCGAGGAGGACAAGAATCTCGCCGGCGGGAATGACGAGGTCCACGCCGCGGAGCGCTTGGACTTCGGTCTCGCCGGTCCGGTAAATCTTGGCAAGACCCGAGCAGCGGAACGCTGGCGCACCATCGGAAACCGCGCCGTTCATCGCGCGCCGCCCGTCCGGCCCAGCGCGCGAATCGCATCGCCCAGCACGCCCGCGAGCGGGATCGTCGCCACCGGTCCGGGCACCGAATCGCTGGCACGGATGCGGTCGATGCCCGCGCCTTGCAGCCGCGCGAGATCGGCGGCATCGGCGAGACAATGGGTCACGACGGCTTCGACGCGGGTCGCGCCTGCCGCATGGAGCATCGCGGCACAGCCGACGAGTGTCGACCCGCTCGACACAAGATCATCGACGATGATTGCCGGGCGGCCGCGCACCCGCTCGATGCCGGGCAGGGCGACCGCGACATCGCGGTCGCCGCTGCGGCACTTTTCCCCGATCAACATCTCCGCACTCAGCGGATCGGCGATGTCCCTGACCCATGACAGGGATTCCCGGTCAGGGCCGATCAATATATTCGCGGGTTCGAAGTCATGGCGCAGGGCGGTAACGAGCGCGGGCGCCGCCCGGATCGCGATGGCGACGATGCCCGGGGCGATATCGCCGAGCGAGCCGGTGCGGTGGAGATGGGGGTCAACCGTTACAAGTCCATCGAAATGGTCGGCGATGAGCCCGCCGATGACGCGCTGGCTGACCGCCTCGCCGGGTCGGAAGGCAATATCCTGCCGCATATAGCCGAGATAGGGCGCGAGCAGCATGACGCGCTGCGCACCGTTGCCGCGCAGCGCGGCAACAGCGAGAAGCAGCTCGACCAGCTTTGCATTCGGATCGTTCAGCGAGCGAAAGATAATCGCCGTTTCGACCGCAGCTGCGTCGGCTTGAATGCGAACCAGGCTTTCGCCGTCCGGGAATTTCCGGCACTCGATCCGGTGGAGAGGCAAGGCGAGTTCCCGGGCCAGCGCTTGTGCCTGTATCTCGTTGTCCGCGAAGGCGAAGATCGCCGTGGTCATGGTGCAACCGTATAGGCCGGCGAGGCTTCTGCGAGTTCGCGCGCGAAGGTGAGGCCGGCCGGCGATTCGGCGTAGATACGATAGAGGATATCGCCCTGGCAGACCCGATCGCCGATCTTTCGCAACAGGTCGATTCCGGCGCCCTTGTCCATCGGCGCGCCCGCGGCGCGCGCGATGCGGGAAATGAGGTGGCAGTCGATCGCAGCGACCGACCCGCGATGGCTGGCAGGAACATCGTGATGGAGGGCGCCGGCCTCGATGGCGATGGCGCGCCGTCCCTGCGCGTCGATGATCCTTTCCATGGCCGCCAGCGCTTCTCCCGAATTCAGAAGAGCGCGGGCACGGGCCAGGCCGGCACCGCCTTTCAGCGATGGATCGAATTCGAGTACGCGCCCCGCGAGCATGAGAGCGCGGTCGCGCAGATCCGTTGGCGCGGCTGGATCTCGCCGAAGCACCGCCATTACGTCGCGGGCCTCAAGGACCGGTCCGACCCCACGCCCCACCGGCTGCGCCCCGTCGGTGAACACCACGTCGAGCGTGAGGCCGAGCTTTCCGCCCACATATTCGAAGAGCTTGCGCAGCCGGATGGCTTCGGCTTGCGAGCGCACCTTGGCGCTCGGTCCGACCGGAATGTCGATGAGCAGGTGGGTCGATCCCGCCGCGAGCTTCTTCGAGAGGATCGAGGCGACCATCTGGTCGAACGTATCGATGCGCAGCGGGCGTTCGACCGAAATCAAGATGTCATCCGCGGGCGACAGGTTGACGCGTCCGCCCCAGGCGAGCGCGGCGTGCTCGCGTTCGACGACCGAGGTCAGCTGTTCGGCAGACAGATCGACCGAGGCCAGCACTTCCATCGTGTCGGCCGTACCGCAGGGCGAGGTGATTGCGCGCGACGATGTCTTCGGCATGGCGAGGCCGTGCGCGGCAACGATCGGCACAACGATCATCGATGTGCGATTGCCCGGGATGCCGCCGATGCAATGCTTGTCGACGATCGGACCGGGCGGCCAGTGAAGTCGGCTACCGGCATCCGCCATCGCGCGGGTCAGGGCAAGCGTCTCCTCGGTGGTCATGAATCCCGCACAGCCGACGAGGAAGGCTCCGATTTCCATCGGCGAATAGCGATAGGCAGCGATGTCGCGGATGATCTCCGCGATCTCGGCGTCGTCCAGCGTGTCGCCATCGATCTTGCGGCGGACGAACTCGAGACTGTGCGGCGGCGGAGCCTGGCGGACGCCAACTTCGCGCCCCTCCGGCAGACCGAGACGCCGGAAAGCCTGTTCGCCAAGCCCGATTTCGCCCGGCGCCAGCAGGCCCTCGCCATCGACGATCGCCAGCGTGGCAAGGATCGACTTCTTTCCGTCGCCGATGGCGACCTTGCGCATCGCCTGGAATTGCTCGGGCGCGAAGTCGCCGCCACCGCGCAGCAGGAAGGCCGTGTTTTCCGGATAAGTGTCGATGGGAAGGCCGCGAATCTTGAATCCATGTCCCTTCGGCACGCGATCGCCAACTGTGTGGGCGGTGGCGGCCGGAGTCAAAAGGGTACGAGTCGCGGCTTTCATGGCCCGGATTTAGCAGGCGGGTCGGGAGCCCCTTATCAGGACTGTTACGTATGCGTGGTGAGCCTGGGCCGGATACTCTTGCCGGCTATGCTGCGCTGCATGCCTCGCATAGCGCTGCGATGATCCGCTGCATCTTCGGGTCCGCCAATGTGTAGTATCGCGTTTGTGCCTCGCCGCGCAGCGATACGATTCCCTGTTTCCGGAAGCGCGCCAGGTGCTGCGACACCGCCGACTGAGAAAGCCCTGAAATCTCGGTCAGTTCGCCGACCGATACCTCGCGCTCGTCCATCTGGCACAGCATCAGCAGACGCTCGGGGTTCGCGAGCAGCTTCAAATAACCCGCCATGTCATGCGCATCGCGCTTGAGGATCGAGAGGTCGGTCGGCTTTGTCATGGAGAGCGGCTTCCTTCGCGGCCATCGTCGCGCAGGACGATGTAGATCGCGGGAATAACCAGCACGGTCAGCAGTGTCGAGGAGGCAAGCCCGAACAGCAGCGAGATGGCAAGCCCTTGGAAGATCGGGTCGGTCAGGATCGTCGCGGCGCCGATCATCGCCGCCGCCGCGGTCAGCACAATCGGCTTGAAGCGGATCATCCCGGCTTCGAGCAAGGTATCGCGCAGCGGCTTGTCGGGATTTTTCGCATGATTGATGAAATCGACGAGCAGTATCGAGTTGCGCACGATGATCCCGGCGAGTGCGATAAAGCCGATCATCGAGGTCGCGGTGAACGGCGCACCGAACAGCATATGCCCGAGCACGATGCCAACGAGCGTCAGCGGGATCGGCGTCAGGATGACGAGTGGAATCTTGAAGTTGCGGAACTGCCCGACGACGAGCACATAGATCGCGAGCAGCGCGACCATAAAGGCGGCACCCATGTCGCGGAAGGTCACCCAGGTAATCTCCCACTCGCCGTCCCACAGCAAAGTGGGCACCGCTTCATTCTCGGGCTGCCCGTTGAAACGGATGACGGGTTTTTCCATCCCGTGCGCCTTCCAGTCGAACGCCTCGATCGCATCGTCGACCGCGAAGATGCCATAGATCGGCGCCTCATAATCGCCCGCCAGCTCGGCGGTGACCATGTCGGCGGCGCGGCCGTTGCGGCGGAACAGCGCGGGCGAGCCGGCTTCCTTGCGCGCCTCGACGATCTCGCCCAGTTGCACGAGCCGGCCGCCCGGCCCCATGCTAGCGACCGGGGTCGCGGCGAGGCTGGCGCTCCACGTCCGCTGCGCCTGATCGAGCGCGACGCGGATCGGGAGCGGGTCGCGCCCCTGCCCCCGCGGCGCGTAGCCGACGGTCTGCCCGTCGAGCAGCACGCCGATGCTGTCGAACAGCTGGCGCTCCGAAATGCCATAGGCGTCCATCCGCGCGCGGTCGGGAACAAGGCGCAGCCGCGGGCGCGGCACCCCGAAGCTGTTGTCGACATCGACGACATAGGGAATGGTGCGAAACAATTTCTCGACCTGCTCGGCGGTCCGGCGCCGCGTCGCTTCGTCGGGGCCATAGATTTCAGCGAGCATCGTCGCGAGCACCGGCGGGCCCGGCGGCGTCTCGACGACCTTGATCGACGCACCGGGGGGCAGCGGCAACGCCTTCTTCAACTTCTGACGCAGGTCGAGCGCGATGTCGTGGCTCGACCGGTCGCGCTCATCCTTTGGCGCCAGCGTCACCATCACATCGCCCATCTCCGGGCGGCTGCGCAGGAAATAATGGCGCACGAGGCCGTTGAAATTGAACGGCGCCGCGCTGCCCGCATAAGCCTCCATCGAGCGCGCTTCGGGCAATTGCCGCGCAATCGCCGCGGCGGCGTCGAGCGTACGCCCCGTGGTTTCGAGCGAGGTGCCTTCGGGCATGTCGAGCACGAGCTGCACCTCCGACTTGTTGTCGAAGGGCAGCAGCTTCACCGTCACCGCCTTGAAATAGAACATCGAGCAGGCAACGAGCGTCGCGACGCCGACCGCGATCAGGAAACGGCGCGCGCTCTTGCGGTCGCGGATCACATGCCGGGCGACGCGGCCGTAAAGTACTCCGAGCTTGCCGCCGGTCGCATGGTGGTCGTGGCCGTGCGCGAGCGTGTTCCGCGCAAACCGCACCATCAGCCACGGCGCGATGATCACCGCGACAAAAAAGGAAAAGAGCATCGCCGCCGAAGCATTGATCGGGATCGGGGCCATATAGGGGCCCATCAGCCCGGAGACGAAGAGCATTGGCAGTAACGCCGCAACGACGGTCAGCGTCGCGATGATCGTCGGATTTCCGACCTCGGCGACGGCATCGACCGTGGCATCGATGCGGCTGCGGGCGTCGGCCATCGCCCAGTGGCGCGAGATATTCTCGATCATCACGATCGCGTCGTCGACGAGTATGCCGATCGAAAAGATGAGCGCGAACAGGCTGACGCGGTTGATCGTGAAGCCCATCAGGTTCGAGGCGAACATGGTGAGCAGGATCGTCGTCGGGATCACCACCGCGGTCACCGCCGCCTCGCGCCAACCGATCGCAAAGCCGATCAGGATGACGATCGACACCGTCGCCAGGCCGAGGTGGAAGATCAGCTCGTTCGCTTTTTCGTTGGCGGTCTCGCCATAGTTGCGCGTCACCGCGACATCGACCCCGGCGGGAATCAGTGTACCGCGCAGCGCTTCGACCCGCGCGACGACAGCGTGCGAGACTTTCACGGCGTTGGCGCCCGAACGCTTGGCGACGGCGAGGCTGACCGCGGGCGCCATCGCCCAATGTCCGTCTTCGCCCTTCGCCCAGCGCCACGCGCGCGCCTGCTCCTCGGCCGGTCCCTGCGTCACCGTCGCGACGTCGCGCAGATAGACGGGGCTGCCGTTCGCCCCGCGCACGGTGATCGTCGCCAGCTCGGCGGCGCGGCGCACTTTCTGTCCCGCAACCACCGCCGTCGCCGCACCGCCTTCGCGCACCGTGCCGAGGGGAAAACTGCGGTTGGCCTGCGCTGCCGCGTCGATCAGCGCACCGAGCGAGACCCCATGCGCGGCGAGCTTCGCGGGGTCGGGCGTGACGCGAAGCTGTTCCTCCTGCCCGCCCGCGATGAAGGTCAGCCCGACATCGTCGACCTTCGCGACCTCGGTGCGCAACCGGGTCGCGAGCGCGTGCAGCGCCTGTTCGGTCCATTCGCCGCGCGCGCCGAGTTTCGGCGACAGCGTGAGGACGACGATCGGCACGTCGCTGATCCCCCGCGCCGTCACCTGCGGCGGCTCGATGCCCGCCGGGATTCGGTGCATGTTCGCCGACAAGCGCTCGTTGATGCGCGTCGCGGCATCGTCGGGGTCCGAACCGACGAGGAAGCGCGCGGTCACCATCACCCCGTCATCCTCGGCCTGCGTATAGACATGTTCGACGCCGTCGACGCTTTTGACGATCGTCTCGAGCGGCTTGCCGACCAGTTCGACCGCATCGCTTGCCGACAGGCCGGGTGCGCCGACCATCAGGTCGACCATCGGCACGCTGATCTGCGGCTCTTCCTCGCGCGGGATCGTCAGAATCGCGAGCAGCCCGACAAGGATCGCCGCGAGCAGCATCAACGGCGTCAGCGGGCTCTGGATCGTCGCGCGCGTCAGCCGCCCGGAGATGCCGAGGCTCATGGGCGCGCACCGGCCGACGGTGCGATCAGCGTATCGCCCGTGGCGGCGCCCGAGAGGATTTCGACGCGTGCCGGGTCGTCCGACGGCGCGATCTGGACCGGCACGCGCGACGCCGAATCCTTGCCGACGCGGATCGTTACATAATCGATGCCATAGCTGGTTTCGACGAAGCGTCTCGGGACGACGAGCGCCTGCCGCTCGCCGGTCGCGACCCGCGCGGTGATCCGGCGGCCGACCATATTGCTCGCAAGCCCCGGCATTTGGACGTCCGCGGCCATCTGCCCACCGGTCACCGAGGGATAGACGCGGCTGACGGTCGCGCGCGGGGTAACGTCCTTTGCACCCTCTGTCAGGCCCGTCGCCAGGACCGAACTTCCGACGCGCACCTTGCCCGCCAATGTTTCGGGAAGTTCGAGTCGCAACACCATCGGCCCCGAGGTGATCGTCGCGATCGATGTGCCGGCCGCGACTGCGGAGCCCGCAGGAACCTGCGCCGTCAGGACGCGCCCTGCCGAGGGAGCGACGACCGCGCCCTGTCCCGCAACCGCGCCGACCGCCGATTGCTGCGCCTTCGCCGCGTTGACCTGCGCCCGCGCGGCGCGCGCCGCGGCCTCGGCCTGATCGAGCCGCGCCTGGGTATAGACGCCGTTGGCGTGGAGATATTTGACGCGTGCCAGTTCGGCCTCTGCCTGCGCGACCTGCGCCTGCGCCGCGGCCGCCTGCGCGCCATAAGCAGCGCCTTCGTAGCCGAGCCTGCTGTCGACGACGCGGCCGATCACTTGTCCCTTGCGGACAAGATCGCCCTCGCGGATGGTCAGGCTTTCGAGGATGCCGGGGATGCGCGCGCGCGCATCGGCCATGTCTACGCTCGTCACCAGCGCGCCGACGTCCTTCCACTCGGTGACCGTCGAAGGCCGAAGGACCAGCGTTTCGCCCTTTGTCTCCACCGCTCGCTCGGCTGGCGGCGGCGCGTTGCCGCCGCACGCCGAAAGCATCAGTGCGAGAGCCGCGAGGCCGGGTGCGGATATTCCCCTATATCGCGGACGGCGGAATGGGCTCAGCATGGCGAAACTCCTCGATTGATCGGCATCCTAGGAGCGGCCCGTAGTTTCAGATATTGCTAATATTACGTATATTGCATATTAGGAAAATCTAATATGGACGTCAATCGAGACTGGCAGGCATAGTCCCGCCTGCCGCTTGGGTGTCGAACCCGAGGGAGTGCTGCCCTGCGGAGCAAGGAGAAAGCGAATGTCGCTTCCGAAGATCGTTGTCTTGGGCGCCGGGCTCGGCGGGACGATCGCGTCCTATGAGATACGCGATGCCGTGAAGGACAAGGCCGAAGTCATGGTCGTCTGCGACCAGGAAAATTACTGGTTTGTGCCGTCCAACCCATGGGTCGCGGTGCGCTGGCGCGAGCCCGAGGCGATTCGCGTCCACCTGCCTCCCGTCATGAAACGCAAGGGCATCGGTTTCACCGCGGTCGGCGCCAGGCGCGTCCACCCCGCCGAAAGCCGGATCGAACTCAATGACGGGTCGTTCGTCGATTATGACTATCTCGTCATTGCAACAGGGCCGAAGCTCGCCTTCGACGAGATCGAAGGCTTCGGTCCCGAGGCGAATACCGTCTCGATCTGTACGACCGATCATGCCGCTGCCGCTGCCAAGGCCTTCGACCGCTTCTGCGAGAACCCCAGCCCGATCGTCGTCGGCGCGGCGCAGGGCGCTTCCTGCTATGGCCCGGCCTATGAATTCGCGCTGATCCTCGACACCGAGCTCAGGCGCCGCAAGATCCGCGACCGGGTGCCGATGACCTTCGTCACCGCCGAGCCCTATATCGGCCACCTCGGGCTCGACGGCGTCGGCGATACCAAGGGCCTGCTCGAAAGCGAGCTGCGCGATCGCCACATCAAATGGATCACCAATGCGCGCGTCGCGAAATTCGAGCCCGGCATGGCGCATGTCGAGGAAGTCGCAGCGGACGGCAGCGTCAAGGCGAGCCATGATCTGGCCTTCGGCTATGCCATGCTGCTGCCCGCCTTTCGCGGCGTCGATGCGGTGTTCGGGATCGACGGGCTGACCAACCCGCGGGGTTTCATCCTCGCCGACAAGCATCAGCGCAATCCGACCTTCATCAACATCTATTCGCTCGGCGTCTGCGTCGCGATACCGCCGGTCGGCCCTACGCCGGTGCCCGTCGGAGTGCCGAAGACAGGCTTCATGATCGAATCGATGGTCGCCGCGAGCGCGGAGAATCTGAAGCTCGAACTCGCGGGGCAGCCGCCGCTGCACGAGGCGACGTGGAACGCTGTCTGCCTCGCCGATTTCGGCGACGGCGGCGTCGCCTTCGTCGCGCAGCCGCAAATCCCGCCGCGTAACCTCAATTGGTCGGCGTCGGGCAAATGGGTCCATCTCGCGAAGATCGGCTTCGAGAAATATTTCCTGCGCAAGGTCCGCAAGGGCGAGAGCGAGCCTTTCTACGAAAGGCTGGCGATGCACGCGCTGGGAATCCGCAAGCTCCGCTTCTGACGAAAGGAAAATGTGATGAATCTCGATCGTGCCGTACTGCGCTTCGCCGGTTTTATCGTCCTGCTGGGGGTTTGCCTCGCGTGGTTCGTTCATCCATACTGGATCGCGCTCGCCGCCTTTGCCGGGCTCAATCTGATCCAGGCAAGCTTTACCGGCTTTTGCCCCGCCGCGATGCTCTTCAAGCGGCTCGGGCTGCGTGCGGGCGCCGCCTTTCGGTGAAGCGCGCAACTGTCCTGATCGCGGTGAATCTCGCAGCTTTCGCGCTGGCGCACGGGGCGAGGGCGCAGGATCTGGCGACGGCGATCGCCGACACGCGCGCGCATTCGCCCGAGCTAGTCGCGGCCGAAGCCGACGCCGGCGCCGCCGAGGCGAGGGTTGCGCAGGCGCGCGCGGCGGCGGGTCCGACCGCGCGGATCGAAGGCAGCATCGGTTATGGCCGGCTTGATCCCGGCGGCTATTTCGGCCTGTCGGCCGACGATGTGACGCCGAGTGCGGTCCAGTTCGTCGGTGAATATCCGCTCTATGCCGGCGGACGGATCGCCTCGGCCCTCGATCAGGCGGTCGCGGGCCATCGCGCGGCAAAGATCGGCGCGGACATGGCGCGGCAGAATCTGACGCTCGCGACGGTGTCGAGCTATGCCGAGGTCCTCACGGCACGCGAACTGGTCGCGAGTTATGCCGCGCTGGTCGCCGCGCTCGACGAGATCGTGCGCCACGCCGCGCTGCGCTACGATGTCGGCGACGCAGCGAGCAGCGAGGTCGCGCAGGCGAGGGCGCGCCGCGCCGAAGGACAGGCGGGCCTTGTTCAGGCGCAGGGCCGGCTCGCGGCAGCCGAGGCACGGTTGGAACGGTTGACCGGCAAAACTGTCGGCGTGCTCGCTGCGCTGCCGCCGCGCCCCGAAGTTCCCGCATCGCTCGGCGACGCTGTCGACGCGGCGATCGCTGCAAATGCGATGCTTGCTCAGGCCGGCGCGGCGGTCGATGGTGCCGACGCCGGCGTGCGTGCGGCCAAGGCCTCGAACCGCCCGACGATCGGCGTCTTTGCTGAGGGAGCGCGCGTGCGCGACCAATTCTTTCCCGATTACCGCGCCGACAGCATGACCGTCGGGCTGCGCGGTCGCTGGACCTTTTTCGACAGCGGCGCGGGCGGCGCGCGCGTGCGCGAGGCGCATGCGCAGCGGTCGGCAAGCGCGGCGCGGCTGCGGCAGGCGCGCGACGAGGTGACGCAGGCGGTGATCGAGGCGTGGAGCGGCCTCGAAAGCGCCGAGCGCGGACTGGAAGCCGCGCGCGAAGGAGATATAGCTGCGCGCGAGGCGCTGCGCGGCACGCGGCTCGAAGTGCGCTCGGGGGCTCGACCGCCGCTCGCCGAGCTCGACGCCGAGCGCGAGGCGATCGCGGCGACTGCGCGCCTTGCCGAGGCGAGGGCGGCGGTGCAGGTCGCGGCATGGCGGCTGCGGCTCCTGTGCGGGATCGAATGAAAAGCGAAGGACTGCCGATGACCGACCTCCACCGCGATACGGCGGCCGCGACGATCGAAACCGCGCGGCGCACCCGCCACACTCCCATCGTCCGGACTTTCTTCGACGAAGCGACCTTCACGGCGACGCACGTCGTCCACGACCCTGCGACGCGGAGGGCGGCGATCATCGACTCGGTGCTCGATTTCGACCAGGCGTCGGGCCGGACGAGCCATGGCGCGGCCGATGCGATCGTCGACTATGTCGGCGCCGAGGGGCTGAGCGTCGAATGGCAGATCGAAACCCACGCCCACGCCGATCACCTGTCGGCGGCGCCCTATTTACAGGAAAAACTGGGCGGCCGGATTGCGATCGGACGGCATATCAAAACCGTGCAGACGATGTTCGGCGAGATCTTCAACGAAGGCGAACGTTTTGCACGCGACGGATCGCAGTTCGACCGGCTGATGGCCGACGGAGACACCTTCAGGGTTGGTGAAATCGACGGCATCGTCCTCCATACGCCGGGCCACACGCCCGCGTGCATGGCGTGGATCATCGGCGACGCCCTGTTCACCGGCGACACCTTGTTCATGCCCGACTATGGCACCGCGCGCGCCGACTTTCCGGGCGGCGACGCGCGCACGCTCTATCGATCGATCCGCCGCTTGCTGTCGCTTCCGGGCGAGACACGCGTCTTCCTGTGCCATGATTACAAGGCACCGGGACGCGACAATCATGCGTGGGAAACGACGATTGCCGCCGAGCGCACCGCGAACGTCCACGTCCATGACGGTGTGAGCGAGGACGTCTTCGTCGCGATGCGCGAGGCGCGCGACAGGACGCTGGCGATGCCGAAGCTGATCCTGCCGTCGGTACAGGTCAACATGCGCGGCGGTCGCCTGCCCGAGCCCGAGAGCAACGGCACACGCTACCTCAAGCTGCCGCTCGACATTCTCTGAGCGCTGGCGCGATGCCCGATCCCGCGACGCTCGATCTCGCGCAGATGACCCTCGGCGCGCTGTCGGGTGTGCTCGTCGGCTTCACGCTTGGACTGGTCGGCGGCGGCGGGTCGATTCTTGCAGTGCCGCTGATGATCTATCTGGTCGGCGTGCCGCAACCGCATGTTGCGATCGGCACCGCGGCGCTGGCCGTGGCTGCCAACGCCGCGGCCGGTCTGGCCAACCATGCGCGCGCCGGCCATGTCCGCTGGCCGTGCGGGTTGACTTTTGCCGGCGCCGGTATCGTCGGCGCGCTTGCGGGATCGACACTCGGTAAAAGCTTCGACGGCGACAGGTTGCTCCTTCTCTTCGCGCTGCTGATGATTGTCATCGCGGTGGTGATGCTGCGCAGGCGCGGACGGACAGGCGATCCAATGGTGCGAATCAGCCGCGAAAACGCCCCGCGATTGCTCGGCTACGGCCTTGGCAGCGGAGCGTTCAGCGGCTTTTTCGGAATCGGCGGCGGCTTTCTGATCGTGCCCGGCATCGTTGCCGCAACGGGCATGCCGACGATCAATGCGGTCGGCACCTCGCTCGTCGCGGTCACCGCCTTCGGGCTGACGACGGCCGCCAACTATGCCTGGTCGGGGCTCGTCGACTGGCAGCTGGCCGGGCTGTTTATCGCCGGCGGCGCGTTCGGGAGCTGGCTCGGCCTGAAGGGTGCGCAGCGCCTGTCGGAGCACAGCGGGCGGCTCGACACGATCTTCGCGCTACTCGTGCTCGCAGTCGCCGCCTATATGCTCTACCGGGGTGCGGGCGCGATGCCGGGCTGATTTCGAGCATTCATTTACACGATATCGTGAAATATATATATCAGGTCGGCAAAGGATGTCCCGTGCCCGACAGCAACGCCTCTCGCCCCGAACCCCCGCTTCGCATCGGCGACATGGCGCCCGATTTTGTCGCTCGCAGCACAGCCGGAACGCTGCGGCTCAGCGACTATCGCGGCAGGTGGCTGCTCTTCTTCTCGCACCCCGGCGATTTCACGCCGGTGTGCACGAGCGAATTCGTCGCGATCGCGCGCGCGGCGGATCGGTTCGCCGCGCTCGGCTGCGAATTGCTCGCGCATTCGGTCGACAGCCTCTTTTCGCACCTCGGCTGGATCCGCGCGATCCACGACGATCTGGGCGTCGCGATTCCCTTCCCGGTGGTTGAGGACAGTTCGCTTGAGATCGCCCATGCATTCGGTATGGTCGATCCGGCGTCGAACAACGCCGCATCGGTCCGCGCCGCCTTTTTCATCGATCCCGACGGCGTGATCCGCGCACTCACCATCTACCCGCTGTCGGTCGGGCGATCGGTCGCCGAGTTGCTGCGCACTATCGCGGCGCTTCAGCGCACCCACGACGGCGCGGCGATGACGCCCGCCGACTGGATGCCCGGCCACGATATCCTGCTGCCCCCCGCGCTGCTCGCCAAGGAGGCACTGGCGGCGAAAGGCACAACCGGCTGGTTCTATCAGCTCGCGAAGGACCGGCCGACCAAGGCCGGGGCGCCATGACCGACGGTGCCGATACAGACGACGTCCTGGTCGAATTGCTTCGTGTCCTCGCGCATCCGGTACGCCTGAAGCTCGTCTTCGCGATCCGCGAGCAGGAGCTAGCGGTCGGCCAGATCGAAAGCGCGACCGGTATCGGCCAGCCGCTGCTCAGCCAGCAACTCGGCGTGCTGCGCAAGGCCGATATCGTCGACACGCGGCGCGAGGCTAAGCAGATCTTCTATCGGCTGCGGCCCGAGGCGCTGGTACCGATCCGCGTGCTTGCCGACCGCCTGGGCGACCGCGCGGCGCCGCCGCCCGCCGGTGGCGACGCAAGCGCGGCCCATTTCGCGCGTATCCTGCGCTAGGATCCTGCCCTAGAGCCGCAAGCGACGGCTCACGAGGCCGAGCATCGCCGGTCGGTGGCTGACCAGGATCAGGCCGGTACCAGTCCTTTCCAGCCAGGTGCCGAGATTGCCGGCCAGCCGCGCTTCGGTGGGGGCATCGAGCCCCTCACTCGGCTCGTCCAGCAGGAGCCAGGGGCGTCCCGCGAGCAGCGCCCGTGCGAGCGACAGGCGCTTTCGCTGGCCGCCCGACAGCCGCGCGCCATCGTCGCCGAGCCAGCAATCGAGCCCGCCGGGCAGCGCCGCGACGACATCGTCGGCGCAAGCGAGCGACAGGGCCTCCGCCATCGCGGCGCGGCCGAGCCCGGGCCGCGCGAGCGAAAGGTTGTCGGCAACGCTCCCCGCGATCATCGCGGCGTCCTGAGCGGCCAGCGCAAAAAGGATGCGGCGGGTGGCGAGTGGCAGCCGTGCGGCCGGGACGTCGCCGATCGCGACCGGCTCGGGCGCGTCGTCGCGCAGGCCGGCGAGCGTTTCGAGGATCCGCGTCTTGCCGCTGCCCGACGCGCCCGTCAGGGCGACGCGTGAGCCGGGCTCGATCAAGTGGCGCGCGCCGTGGAGCGTGATCTCGATCTTGCGGTCGCTCGGCACGGGATACTCCCGCGGCGTTCCCGGTTCCGGAAACATCGCGTCGAGCCGCGCACGCGCACCGCGGCTCTTCCAGCGCTGGAGGTCGAGCCGGATAAAGGCGCCGGCGATTTCCATCGCGGCCGCGGCGGCCAGCGCCGCGAGCGCAACGAGCGGCGGACTTGCGGTCGACGCCGCGATCACGCCCGCGACCGCGCCGCCGGTCAGCGCCCAATGCACGACGCCGATGGCGGCGTCCGTCCGCGCCAGCGCGACGCGCGCGGTGTGGAGCGGCGTCCCGGCATCGGCGAGTGCGGCGCGGACGTCGGAACCGAGCCCATAGACGATAAGGTCGTCGCCGCCCGATGCCATGCCGACATAGCGCTGCTTGAGCCGTCCAAGCGCGGCACTTTCGGCCGTGAGCGCGGGGGCGATGCTGCGGGCGC
This sequence comes from Sphingopyxis sp. H073, assembly GCF_001468395.1. Classification (GTDB taxonomy): domain Bacteria; phylum Pseudomonadota; class Alphaproteobacteria; order Sphingomonadales; family Sphingomonadaceae; genus Sphingopyxis. The sequence continues at coordinate 23,759 of NZ_LNSG01000010.1, forward strand.
CGATGGTGCGCGCGACGAGCGCGCTGCCGATCGCGGCAACGAATAATATGACAGCGGGAACGATGCCGGCCAGCAGGACGAGCGCGCATGAGCCCGTCAGCGTCGCGACTCCCGACGGGACGAGCGTGGTGCGGAGCAGGGCCTCTTCCAGCGTCTGCACATCCTCGCCCAGCCGCGCTGCGACATCGCCGCGCGCGCGGATCAGCGCAGCGGACGGCGGCGCGGCGACAAGGCGCGCAAACAGGCGTGTGCGCACCTCGGCGAGTGCGAACAACATCGCCTGATGGCTGAAGAGCCGCTCGCCATAGCGCGACAGCGTGCGCAGGATTGCGAGCGCGCGGATCGCGGCGCTGGGGACCAGATAGTTGAACGCCTTGACCGCCGCGGCCCCGGCCAGCCCGGCGATCGCCGCGCCGGTCAGGAACCACCCCGACATCGCGAGCAGGGCAACGGCAGCCAGCGCCGCGAGCGCGGCTGACGCCATGCCGAGCAAGATGGCGCGGCGCTGTCCGCGTCGCGCGGCGTGAACGAGGTCGTCGATCATGCGAGCTCCACGACGCTGTCGGCGATCGCGGCGAGCCGTGGGTCGTGCGTCGCGACGATCAGCAGCCGCGTTTCGGCGGCGCCTTCGAGCAGCGCGACGACGCCATCGGCGTTTTCGGCGTCCAGATCGGCTGTCGGCTCGTCGAGCAGCAGGATCGGGCGCGGCGCGAGCAGCGCGCGCGCGAGGCCGATCCGCCGCCGCTCGCCACCCGACAATCCGCTGCCGCGATCGTCGATTGCCCAGTCGAGCCCGCTGCCACGCGCCGCGATCAGCGCATCCAACCCGAGCGTGTCGAGCAAAGCCAACGCCTCGTGCTCGCTCGTTCCCGATTGATCGAGCAACAGATTGCGACGCAGCGTATCGGGCAACAACAGCGCCCGCTGACCCGCCCAGCCGCAATGCGGCGCGATCGCGGCGGGATCGAGGGCGACCTCGTCCATTCGCATCTCCCCCGTCTCGATCGCCACCTGGCCGATCAGCGCGCGCAGCAGGCTGGTCTTCCCCGATCCGCTCGGCCCCATGATCAGATGCAGGCCGGGACCGTTCCATCCGGCGGTCACCGGACCGATCGCGGCGCCTTCCGGATGCCGAACGACGAGGCTGGAGAGCGCGAGCCGTGCGGCATGTTTCGGTGTATCGATAGACGTGGGGGCGGGCGGGAAGCTCTCCAGTCGCATGGCGATGGCCGCCATCGCCGCCACGCCCTGCTGCTTTTCGTGATAAGCGGCAGCGAGCCGGCGCATTCCGACATAGAATTCGGGCGCAAGCGCAAGGACGAAAAAGGCGCGCGCGAAATCGAGGCGTTCCGGCGCCGCGAACGGGAGCAGGCCGAGCAGCGAAAAGCCGCAATAGACCGCGACGAGCGCGACCGCGAGCGCGCTGAAGAATTCGAGGATCGCGCTGGAAACGAAGGCGACGCGCAGTACGCCGAGTGTGCGGGTGGCAAGATCCTGTGCCGCCACGTCGATATGCCGCGTCACGCGATCCTCGGCGCCGCAGGAGAGGATCAGCGGCAGCGCGCGTACGCGATCGACGAACAGCCCGCCGAGCCGCGACAGCGCGCCAAGCTGGTCTTCGCTCGCACGGTGAGCAGCACCGCCCGCAAGAGCCATGCCGATGGCGAAGGGGATGAGCGTCGCGAGCAGGATCGCCGCCGCGACCCAGCTGGCAGGGAAGGCCGCCAGCGCCACCAGCAACGGCGAGAGCATGGCCGCCCGGCGAAGCGGGAGGAAGCGCGCGACATAAAGTTCGATCCGGTCCACACCCGCGACGATAAGTTCGGCATCCTCGCCGGCGAGCCGCCCGCGCCCGGCGGCGCTTGCGATCAGCGCCGGAGCGAGGCGCGCACGCGCCGCGTCGGCGATCGCCATGCCGTGCCGCAACCCGGTCATCATCGCCCCCGCTTGCGCCAGTCCCCGCAGCGTTGCTGCTGCGACGAGCAGAAGAATCCAGATCGCTGCATCGTCTCGCCCTGTTTCCGTGACGATCGGCGCGAGCAACCGCGTCAGCGCCAGGGCGAAGATTATCGCGGCCGCCGTATCGCCAAGCCACGCGACAACCGCTCCGGAGCACGCCCGAGCGCTTTCAGGTGAGACATTCTGACCGATTGACATTTTGCTTATATTCACACATTCTTATATTCATTAAATGACGCGCCGGCAAGAGCGGTGCGCCGTCCGAGTCGCCGTTCAGGAGTGACGCAATGGATCTGGCCGTAGTCGAGCTTTCCCGCCTGCAATTCGCCTTGACGGCACTTTATCATTTCCTCTTCGTCCCGCTCACCCTGGGGCTCTCTTTCATGCTTGTCATCATGGAGAGCATCTATGTCATCACCGGGCGCGAAATCTGGCGCACGATCACGCGTTTCTGGGGCAAGCTGTTCGGGATCAACTTTGTCCTCGGCGTCGCGACGGGGCTGACGATGGAATTCCAGTTCGGGATGAACTGGTCCTATTATTCGCACTATGTCGGCGATATCTTCGGCGCGCCGCTTGCGATCGAGGGGCTGATGGCCTTCTTCCTCGAGGCGACTTTTGTCGGGCTGATGTTCTTCGGGTGGGAAAAATTATCGCGGCAGGTCCACCTGCTCGTCACCTTCCTCGTCGCACTGGGATCGAACCTGTCGGCGCTGTGGATTCTGATCGCGAATGGCTGGATGCAGAATCCGGTCGGCGCGCGGTTCAATCCCGAGACGATGCGCATGGAGGTGGCCGACTTCTATTCGGTGCTGTTCAATCCGGTTGCGCAGGCCAAGTTCGTCCATACGGTAAGCGCTGGCTATGTCACGGCATCGGTCTTCGTGCTCGGTATTTCGGCCTGGTACCTGCTGCGCGGCCGCTTCACGCCGCTGGCAAAAAGATCGCTGACGGTGGCAGCGGCTTTCGGCCTCGCGTCTTCGCTGTCGGTCGTCGTGCTAGGCGACGAGTCGGGCTATGCGCTGACCGACAACCAGAAGATGAAGCTAGCTGCGATCGAAGCCATGTGGCACACCGAAAAGGCGCCCGCGGGCTTGACGCTGGTCGGCTTTCCGTCAGTCAAGGATCGCACGACCTATTATGAGATCAAATTGCCTTACGTGCTCGGGCTCATCTCGACGCGCAGCCTCACCGGCGAAGTGCAGGGGATCAACGAACTGGTCCTCCATGCGCAGGAGCGTATCGAAAGCGGCAAGATCGCCTATGGTGCGCTTGAGCGGCTGAAGGCCGATCGCACCGATGCCGCGGCCCGCGCGCTGTTCGAGGAACATCGCGGCGATCTTGGCTACGGGATGCTGCTCAAGCGTTACGTCGCCGATCCGCAGACAGCGAGCCGCGATCAGGTGATGCAGGCCGCTTGGGACACTGTTCCCAATGTTCCCGTCACCTTCTGGCTGTTCCGGCTGATGGCCGGGCTCGGATTCTTCTTCATCGGCTTCTTCGCGTTAGCCTTCTATTTCGCGACCGTGCGGCGTTTCGACGTCAAATGGTTCCTGCGCCTTGCCGTTCTGATCATACCGCTTCCGTGGATCGCGATCGAAATGGGCTGGGTGCTCGCCGAATATGGCCGTCAGCCTTGGGCGATCGAGGGCGTGCTGCCGACATTCCTAGGCGCATCGAGCCTGACGGTGGCGCAACTCTGGACGACGATCATCGCCTTCACCCTGCTCTACGGCGGCCTCGCCGTTATCGAAATGCGGTTGATGCTGGCGAGTATCCGCAAGGGGCCCGAGCCGAACCGCCTCGCGGGGGGCGCACCAGAAACCGCAGCCAAACCCGGCGCGGGCTATGCCCCGCTTCCCGCCGAATAAGGAGGCACGATCATGGCGATACCCATCGACTACGAAACCCTACGCCTGATTTGGTGGCTCTTGCTCGGCGTCCTGCTGATCGGCTTCGCACTCACCGACGGTTACGATCTCGGCGTCGCGGCGCTGCTGCCCTTTGTCGCGAGAACCGACGAGGAACGCCGTCTTGCGATCAACAGCATTGCGCCGACCTGGGAAGGCCATCAAGTCTGGCTGATCCTCGGCGGCGGCGCGATCTTCGCTGCGTGGCCCTTCGTCTATGCGATCAGTTTTTCGGGCTTCTATCTCGCGATATTCCTCGTGCTGGCCGCGCTTATCCTACGGCCCGTCGCTTTCAAATATCGGTCGAAGCACGATGACGCCGCGTGGCGTAGCCGCTGGGACTGGGCATTGTTCATCGGCGGCATCGTCCCGGCGCTCGTGTTCGGGGTCGCGGTGGGCAACGTCCTCATCGGCGCACCCTTTCGTCTCGACAGCGATTTGCGGGCCTTCTACGAGGGATCGCTGCTCGGGCTCTTCACTCCCTTCACCTTGCTCACCGGGCTGCTCTCGGTCGCGATGATCGTATTGCACGGCGCCGGCTGGCTTGCGATCAAGGTCGAGGACGGCGCGGTGATGGAACGCGCCCGGCGCTTGGGCAAGTTCGCTGCGCTGCTTGTACTTGTCCTCTTCGCAATCGGCGGCATGATGGTCGCGACGACCTCGATCGGATACCGGCTCGAAGGCGCCATCGACGCGGCCGGACCGTCGAACCCGCGGTGGACGACCGCGGCATCCGCGCCGGGCGCCTGGCTCGAAAATTATGAACGGCAGCCCTGGATGCTGCTCGCGCCGATCTTCGGCTTCGTCGGCCCCGCGCTCGCATACCTCGCGATTGCGCGACGGCGGCAGGCGATGTTGTTTGCCGGTTCGGCGACGGCGGTTTTCGGGATCATTTCGACCGTCGGCATGTCGATGTTCCCATTCATTCTGCCCAGCTCGATCGACCCGCACTCAAGCCTGACCGTCTGGAACGCCTCGTCGAGCCACCTCACCTTGTGGATCATGCTGGTCGTGACGCTGATCTTCCTGCCGATCGTGCTCGCCTATACGGCGTGGGTGCTGAAGATCCTGTTTGGCCGCATCACCCTCGAAGAGGTGCGCACCAACCCCGACTTTTACTGACCGGAGGATAAGCGATGTGGTATTTCACCTGGGTTCTCGGTCTCGGCCTCGCGGTCGGCTTGGGTATATTGAACGGGCTATGGCATGAATTTCACTCGCCTGCCGACGAGGACGGCACCCTCTAGCGGCTCTAGTACTCGTCCGGCCAGCCCACCTTCCCGACAGGAGGCCGATGGGCAAATGCTCCGGGAGGAATCTGGCGTGGCTGACCCTGAAATCCTCATCTGTCCGAACTGCGATGCCGGTAACCGTGTGCCGCACGCGCGGCTGGCCGACGGGCCGCGCTGCGGTAAGTGCGGGGCGGCGCTATTCCAGGGCGAGCCGCTTGCACTCGATGCGCCGCGCTTCGATCGGTTGATCCGCATCGGCACCTTGCCCGTACTCGTCGATTTCTGGGCCGAATGGTGCGGGCCCTGCAAGGCGATGGCCCCGACCTTCGCGGCGGCGGCCCGCGATCTCGAGCCGGAAATTCGTCTCGTGAAGATCGACACCGAGGCCCAACCGTCGCTCGCCCATCGTTATGCGATACGCTCGATCCCGACGCTTGTGCTCGTCGCCGGCGGGCGCGAGGTCGCGCGGCAATCCGGCGCGATGGACCGCGCCTCGCTGATCCGCTGGGCTCGAGCGGCGGCCGGGCACTGATCTTGCTACCGGAAAGACCGGTCATCGGGCGCCGCCGACGTTGATCCCGCGCTTGAGGATATGAACGCCGGAAAATGTATATATAATAACAGGTTGTTAGAGGCGATATGACCGTCCGTGAAACTAAAGTTATAATCGTCACGGGGCATCCAGTTTTTCCCGGAAACAGTCACAGCAATTTCAAGCTGGCTGGTGCAGCGATCTGCGCTTTCATCAGCGCAGCGCGTTCGCGATCGTCAGGAAGATGGTTTCGAGATTGAGACCCAGCGACTGGAAGGCGACGATGCACGCTACCGAGATCAGCGCGGCGATCAGGCCATATTCGATAGCGGTTGCGCCCTTTTCGTCACGCAGCAGGCATCGCTTCGCCATCGGGTGGGTTCTCCTGTTCTGATAGGGGCTAAGGTTGAATTCAGGGGTCCGGGCTCAGGTCACGCTGCGCGGTGCTGCCGAAGGGATCCTTGCCGGGACGACCGAAGAAATAGCCCTGGGCCTGCGGGCAACCGGCGTCAAGCAGTATCCGCCGTTGCTCGTCGGTCTCGACCCCTTCGGCGACGATCGGCACGTTGAAGCTGCGCCCGAGCCCGACGATCGCGCGGACGATCGAGGATGCGGCCGCATCATGGCGCATCGCGGCCACGAAGCTGCGGTCGATCCTGATCTTGTCGAAGGGGAAGGCTTTCAGATTGCCGAGCGAAGAAGGGCCGGTGCCGAATTCGTCCATCGCGATGCGTACACCCGACGCGCGGATTTCGTGGAGCGTCTGCAGCGCGCGCTGACGGTTGCGCAGCAGCGCGGCCTCGGGAATCTCCAGTTCGAGCCGATGGCCGTCGAGTCCCGACCGGTCGAGGGCGTCGCGGACGACCGCGACGAAATTGGGTATGCGGAGCTGCACCGCCGATATCTTGACTGCGACCGCGAGCGTGTCCGGCCAGGTCGCGGCGGTCGTGCAGGCCTGGCGCAGCATCCATTCGCCGATCGGGACGATCGCCCCGGTTTCTTCGGCAACGGAAAGGAAGGCCTCGGGCGCGATCTCGCCGAGCCCGGGATGGCGCCAGCGAAGCAGCGCTTCGTAACCGACCACCGAGCCGACCGCGGCGGCGACGAGCGACTGGAATTCGAGGTAAAGCTCGTTGCGCGCGACCGCAAGCCGCAGGTCGCGGTCGAGCGTGCGGCGTTCGCGGGCGACCCTGTCCATCTGCCGGTCGAAAAGCGCGGCGCCGCCGCGCCCGTCGGCTTTCGCCCGGTAAAGCGCGATGTCGGCGTTGCGCCGGATCGTCCCGGCATCGGCGCCGTCGCGCGGGAAGAGCGCGACGCCGATGCTCACCCCCACCGCCATCGGGTCGCGCCCGCGGTCCATCTCGATCGACACCGTGTCCAGAATACGGTTCGCGAGCTTGCGTGCATCGTCGGGGCCGGAGATGCCGGCCTGGATGATCAGGAATTCGTCGCCGCCGACCCGCGCGACGATATCGGTGCCGCGAACCGCGGCGCGAAGCATGTCGGCGACGCGGCACAATATCGCATCGCCTGCGCCGTGCCCGAAGATGTCGTTCACCGCCTTGAAGCGGTCGAGGTCGAGCGCGAGCAGCGCGAACGGCTCGCCCGCGTCGATCGCGTCATCGAGCGCATCGGTGAAATGCGCGCGGTTCGACAGGTCGGTGAGCGTATCGTGCGAGGCGAGATGCTCGATCCGGCGCAGGGCGCGGTCGCGGCCGGGAAGGTCGCGGACGGCGAGCCGCCGGCCGACCGCCACGCCGGCGAGCGCGATATTGGCGGCTGCGATCGCGGCGATCAGCCAGCCGGCACCGCCCGACGCGGCGAGGCCGGCATTGCCGAGCAGGAAAATCGCCATCGTGACCGGGAACGGCCGCAGGCCGCTCCGGACGCGCCCGTGGCCGAGGGCATCGAACATCGCATTGCTCCCCTGGTCCCCGAAACCGTTGTGGAGGGGAGCGATGAAAATTGCCTCGGCTATTCGGTATTACCCCATGAAGCATGAACCGCTTGCGGACGCGGTGACGCCCGGGGGCTGCCGCTGGTCAGCCGCCGCCCGCGGCGAGCCGGACCGGCACCGGACTGAACGCCCGCACGCGATTGCGGCCCGCGCGTTTCGCTTCGTAAAGCGACTGATCGGCCTGGCGCAGCAGTTCGGATAGTCCCTCGTCGGCGCGGCCTGCGGTGATGCCGACGCTCGTCGACGGGACGAGGTTGGGCGGGATGTGTTCGGCGCAGGAGGTCGGGAAGCCGATGCGGATGATCTCGGCGAGCTGGCGCGCCCCCTCGATGCTCGCGCCGGGAAGCAATATGGCAAACTCCTCGCCGCCGATGCGCCCCGCGACCATGTCCGCCGGACCGAGCTGTCGCACATGCGCGCCGAACGCAGCGATGATCGTATCGCCCACCGCATGACCGTGGCGATCGTTGACCTCCTTGAAATGGTCGAGGTCGGCGATCAGCAGCGCGACGCCATGGCCCTCGTCGGCCGAGCGACGGAGCGCGGTGGTCGCATTGGCCTCGAACCCGCGGCGGTTGAGCAGGCCTGAAAGGTCGTCGGCATTCGCCTCGACCTTGAGCTCGCGCACCATGTCGATCGCGACCGCGACGGTCAGGCAGATCGCGGCGACGATCGATACCATCGCCTGGCTGAACTGCACCGTGGTCCAGTAGAGCGACTGCTGGAAACCGACATAGCTGTCAAAGCCGCCGCGCAGCGACAGAAGCACGACCGGACGGACGATCAGGTTGACCGCCGACAGCCCCGCGACCCAGAAGAGCAGCTTGTCGATGAGGAAGGGCTTCGCGACCGGCCACAGCGCCCGCACGACCATCGACGCGATCAGCCCGGCGCCGATGCTGATCGCATAGATGCGCGCGCTGATGCTGGGGTGACCGAGCAGGAACCACAGGAAGGCACCCATCGAAATCGCGCCGGTGATCGCCATCGCGCGCCAGGGTACGGGCAGCGCATAGCGTTTGATGATCGCAGCAGCGAAAAAGACGCCGGTCAGCAGGAAGCCGAGATTGGCAGGAATCCGCTGCGCCTCCATCGGCAGCACGGGCGCGACGTCCTGGATCAGGAAAGCGATCGCCGAACAGAAATAGGCTGCGGCGGCATAGGCGATATAATGTTCTTGCCGCTGACGCCACATCCAGAAAAAGGCAGCCGCGAACAGCAGGTCGATGCCCGGATTGAGCAGTGAAATGAAAAGCTGTCCCGTCAATGCGGCTTCCTGCGACCCCCGTCAGGCATCGTGCCCGCGCATGGATAACAAGTCGTTACAAGGACATGGGAAAATCGGAAGTGTGTAACGGTTAGGCGGTGCCGCGGAGCGCAAGTTGGACGGGAATCCGCGTGCCGCTGCGCGTGAAATCATCGTCCTCCAGCGCCATCGCGACCATCGCCTCGCCGGCAGCGTCGAGATCGGGCTCGATCGTGGTCAGCGCGGGGTCGGCAAGGGTGCCCGCGCGGATGCCGTCGAAGCCGATCAGCGCGACATCGTCGGGTATGCGGCGACCGGCGTCCTTCAGGCCCTGCAGGACGCCGAGCGCGAGCATATCCGACGCGGCGAAGATCGCATCGACGTCGGGATGCGCCGCGAGCAGTTCTGCAGCGGCGGCCACGCCCTGCGCGTGGCGGTCGACCGCGGCGGGGGGCTCGACAATGACGGGGGCGATGCCGTGCGCCGCGAGCGCGGCGGCGAACCCGTCGCGGCGCTCGTCGAACTGGCGCTGCGGCGAACGCTGCGGGCCGACGAAGGCGATGCGCCTGCGACCGCTCGCGACCAGATGCTCGGCGGCTAGGCGGCCGCCGGTGTCGTTGTCGCTGCGCATCCAGTGGAAGGGGTCGCCGGGGCTGCCCCAGCAGACGAAGTCGAGGCCCGAGCGCTGCGCCTCGGCGAAATAGTCCCATGCCTCGCGGTTGCTGGTCGTGCCGATGACGATCATCGCGTCGGCGAGGCCGCTGGCGACGAAATCGGCGCGGAAATTGTCGGCGCTTTCCTGGAAGGAGACGAGCAGGTTGAAGCCGCGCGCCGAGGTGGCGGCGGCGATGCTGCCGAGCAACGCGAAATAGAAGGGGTTGATCGCGCTGCGATCCTCGCCGGGGCGGCAGATGGTGACGAGCGCGAGCGTCTCGCTGCTTTTGAGGCGCAGCGACGAGGCGTGGCGGTCGACGACATAGCCGAGCTCGCGTGCGGCGGTGGAGACGCGGGCGCGGGTTTCGGCGTTGACGCCGGGCGAGTTGCGGAGCGCGCGCGAGACGGTCGATTGCGACACGCCGGCGCGCTCGGCGACGTCGAACGATGTCGGGCGCAGCGTTTTCATCGGCAGTCGGTCTCCCCTGTTGCGTCGTCTCTCGCCGTGTGGGGAAGGCTTGTCAATCGCACCCTCCTCCTTCGTCATGCCGGACTTGATCCGGCATCCGTCGCCGCATCGTTGCCATGGACCCCGGATCAAGTCCGGGGTGACGAAAAAGGGGTGTGTCGTCAGAGACCATCTAGCGCCAGCAGCGCGAAGCTCGCGAGCCAGTGCTCGCCCATATAATCGCCGGTGACGTGCGGGAGCGCGGCGGTGAGGTGGCGCGCGGCGGCGGCTTCGGCGACGGGGGCGACCGGATGCGCAGGACCCAGTGCCGCCGCGATCCTGCGCCAGCACCACGCGCGACTGAGATTGAGGCCGTCGAGATGCGCGATCTTGCCGTCGCTGCGGTCGGAGACGGTGGAGGGGGTGAAGAGGGTGGCGGGCTGTACCTGTGCTGCGCGGGGCAGGAAGGCGTCGAACCAGCCGGTGAAATCGTCGCCGAGGACGACGGCCATCAGATGCGCCTCGGTGAGCGCCGACGAGAGAAATTCGTCGCCGCCAGGCTCCCACGCCTGACAGTCGCGGTCGTCGGCGAACCACGCCTTTGCTGCCGCGTCGATCAGCGTCGCGAGCGCAGGGTCGCGCATCCTTGCCCAGTCGCGTGCGAGGAGGAGCGCGAAGGCGATGTTGAAATGGGTGCCGACGCGCAGCGGGTAGGTCATCTTCGGGAGGAAGGAGTGAAAGCGCTGCGCGAAGGCGAGCGCAAGCGGTTCGAGCGCGGCAGCCCAAGGGGCATCGTGACGCTCGGCTTCCTTATGGAGCGCGAGGAGCCAGGCCCAGCCATAGGGGCGTTCGAACGTGGCCGAATAGGGGCGATCGAGGAAGGCCAGCTCGCCCGCGACCTTCTCCGGCACGAGCATCGCGTCGGCGCGGGCGCGGGTGTCGGCACTGACGGGAAGGTCGGGAAAGCGGCGCGCGAGGCGGAGGATCTGCCACCAGCCGTGAACGCAGCTGTGCCAGTCGAAGCTGCCGTGGAAAATCGGGTGATGCTCGCGCGGCGGTTTGGCGTCCTCGGGTCCGTTGAGGACAAGGTCCATCTTGTACGGATACTCGCGGCCGAGGTGCGACAGGGTGGCGGTCGCGAAGCGGGTGGCGTGGTCGGGGTTCAATTCCATGCGGCCTCCATATCCGTTCGCGTCGAGCGAAGTCGAGACACCCAGAAGTCATGGATGACCGACGGGCATCTCGACTTCGCTCGATGCGAACGGAAAAAGGGATCGGCGCTAGAAGGCGAAGATATAAATGAAGAGGATGTTCACGGCGAGCAAAGGCAGCGCGGTGCCGACCTGTGCCCGGATCACGCCATAGGGGCTTTTGAGTTCGAGCAGCGCGGCGGGGACGAGGTTGAAGTTCGCCGCCATCGGGGTCATCAGCGTGCCGCAGAAGCCCGCGAGCATGCCGATCGCGGCGACGACCGCGGGGTCGCCATCATAATGTTTGATCAGCAAGGGCAGGCCGACCGCGGCCATCATCACCGGAAAGGCGGCGAAGGCGTTGCCCATCACCATGGTGAAGAGCGCCATGCCGAGCCCGAAGGCGAGCACCGCGCCGAACAGGCTGCCCTCGGGAATCGCGGCGCCGATGAGGCCGCCGACGACCTCGCCGACGCCCGCGAGCGCGAAGACTGCGCCGAGGCTCGCGAGCATCTGCGGCAGGATCGCTGCCCAGCCGACGGCGTCGAGCAGGCGGCGGCCCTGCTGGAGCGGGAGGAGCGCGGGGGGTTTGAGGCGCGCCATGCCGACCGCCAGCGCAATCAGCACGCCGATCGCGAGCGAAATGAGCGTCGCCTGCTTGGGGTCGGCGAGGCCGGGAATCCATTTGAAGAGAAAGGTCCCCGCGAGCGCGACGACGGGGATGATCAGCGCGACGAGGAGCAGGAAATTGCCGTAGCGCAAGGCGCGCGCGGCCTGAACCTCGGCGGGGACGTCTCCCCCGCGGCCGCGGCCGATCTGCCCCGTGCCCGCGATCGCGACGAGCGCGAGGACGAGCAGCCCGTTGCCGAAATCGCCCAGATAGTCGCCGAGGATCATCGAGGTCGCGAGCAACCCCCAGAAGGCGGCGTTGCCGAACCGTCGGGGGTTGCGGCGATCATAGAGGCCGAGCAGCGCGAAAAGCGCAAAGACGATCCCTGCGAAGATATAGACGAAGTCGAGCGTGATCATGCGCCGGCCGCCGTCTTTTGCATCCGCTTTTCGAGGCGGCGGAGGCGGAAGCCGTGGATCAGGAAGGCCGCGATCGCGGTCGGGATCGCCCAGAGCGAGAAGTGCAGCGGCTCGATCTGATAGCCATAGCCTTCGAGCACGCCCTTCATCAGCAGGATCGAACCGATCGCGAGGAAGATGTCCTCGCCGAAGAAGAGGCCGACGTTATCGGTCGCGGCGGCGAAGGCCTTGACCTCCTCGCGCTGGTCGCCGGTGAGCGCGTCGTTCTTCGCCTCGGCGGCGGCTTCGGCCATCGGCGCGACGAGCGGGCGGACGGTCTGCGCATGGCCCGCGACCGAGGTCAGGCCGACCGCGGCCATTGCCTGGCGGAGTAACAGGTAGCCGGTGAGCAGGCGGCCGAGCGTCGCGCCCTTCATGCGGTCGATCAGGCTGCGCGCATGCTGCTGGAGGCCGTAAGCCTCGAGCAGGCCGATCACGGGAAGGACGATCCAGATGATCGAGACATAGCGCGTGTCGTTGAACGCCTTGCCGAAGGCGGCGACGATCGCGGCGATATCGAGCCCCGCCGCGAGCCCGGTCGCGAGCGCCGAGGCCATGATCACGAGCAGCGGATTGAAGCGGAGCAGGAAGCCCGCGATGATGATGGCGATGCCGATCAGGACGAGCATGGCTTAATTACCTCCCCCTCGTTGGGGGTGCGGTCTCGGTCTGAGCCGATGATGCCTGGACATGCCCTCACCCTCATCCAACTCCGCCTAATCGCTTCGCGATAAGGCTGCGTATCCTTCTCCCATCGAGGGAGAAGGAAGGTTTGCGCCGCTGCCGTCAATTGTCGTCCCCCGCTTTCCCGTAGCCGCCGCCGCCCGGCGTTTCGATCACGAAAGCATCCCCTGCAGTCAGATCCGCGCTGCCCGTGGCCGCCAGCATTTCGACCGAGCCGTCGGCGCGCTCGACCCAGTTGCGGCCGGGTGCAGCGTCTTCGCCGCCAGCCAAGCCTGCGGGGGCGATGCGGCGGCGGTTGGCGAGGATGTTCGCGGCCATCGGTTCGCGGAAGCGGATGCGGCGAGTGGCGCCGTCACCGCCGTGCCAGCGGCCCACGCCGCCCGAGCCTTTGCGGATCGAGAATTCCTCGACGATGACGGGGAAGCGGATTTCCATCACCTCGGGGTCGGTCATCCGGCTGTTGGTCATATGCGTCTGGATCACGCTGGTGCCGTTGAAGCCCGGCCCGGCGCCCGAGCCGCCGGCGATCGTTTCATAATATTGGTGCGCTTCGTTGCCGAAGGTGAAATTGTTCATCGTGCCCTGCGCACCCGCCATCGCGCCAAAGGCGATGAACAGCGCGTCGGTGATGACCTGGCTCGTCTCGACATTGCCCGCAACGACCGCGGCGGGCCAGTGCGGGCTGAGCATCGAATCGTCTGGCACGATCAGCGTGACGGGGGCGAGGCAGCCCTCGTTCATCGGGATCGGGTCGTCGAGCATGGTGCGCAGGACGTAGAGGACGGCGGCGCGGACGACGGGCATCGGTGCGTTGAAATTGTCGGGGAGCGTCGGCGACGAGCCGGTGAAGTCGATCGTGACGTGGCGGGCGGCGCGGTCGACCTTCACCGCGACCGCAACCTCGGCTCCATTGTCCATCGCGTAGGTGAACGCGCCATCATCGAGGCGCGCGATGAGCTGGCGCACCGCGGCTTCGGCCTGACGCTGGCCGTGCGCCATATAGGCGGCGACGGTGGCGGCGCCGTGCGCGGCGCTGAGGTCGACGAGCGCACTCGCGCCGCGCTGGCAGGCGGCGACCTGGGCCTTCAGGTCGGCGATGTTGAGCGCGGGGTTGCGCGCGGGCCAGTCGCCGGCAGTCAGGTGGGCGTGGACCTCGGCGTCGAGGAAGTTGCCGTCATCGACGATCAGAACATTGTCGAAGAGGATGCCTTCGTCGGCAATGCTCTTGCTGTCGGGAGGCATCGAGCCGGGGGCGATGCCGCCGAGGTCGGCGTGGTGGCCGCGCGCGGCAACGAAGAAGCTTGGCGTGCTGCTCTCCACAAACACCGGCATGATGACGGTGATATCGGGGAGGTGGGTGCCGCCGTCATAGGGGGCGTTGAGCGCATAGGCGTCGCCGCGGCGGATGCCGCGGCCGTCGCCGGGCTGGCCGTCCGCCCCGGACCGCTGGCGGAGGATCGTGCGGACGCTTTCGCCCATCGATCCGAGGTGCACGGGCATATGCGGGGCGTTGGCGACGAGGCGGCCTTCGCCGTCGAAGATCGCGCAGGAGAAGTCGAGCCGCTCGCGGATATTGATCGACGAGGCGCTATGCTGGAGCGCGCCGCCCATTTCCTCGGCGATCGCCATGAACAGGCTGTTGAAGATTTCGAGGCGGATCGGGTCGGGGGATGCCTCTTGATCCTCCCCGTCGCTTAGCGATGGGGAGGGGGACCGTCCGAAGGACGGTGGAGGGGCTGCGGGCGAAGCGAGCGCTGCGCGCCCGGTCCCTCCGTCAGCCCCCTCGGGGCTGCCACCTCCCCATCGCTGCGCGACGGGGAGGATTGTCCTGGCGAGCCGCAGCGTCCCCTCCTGCTCGACCGTTGCGTTCCACCCCGGCTCAATCACCGTCGTCGAAAGTGCGTCGATGATGATCGCGGGGCCGGCGATGCTGCGCCCGGCGGGGAGCATGCTGCGCTGATGGAGCGGAACGTCGTGCGCCGCACCGGCGAGCCAGACGCTGGCCGTTTCAGGTTCGCCCTCGGCGGACGCGGCGGGGGGCGGCAGCGCCGCCTGCGTGTCGCCCGCCTCGGTCAGTTCGACGCGGATGCGGTCGACCACCAGATTGTCGTGGGGGGCGTAGCCGAAGCGCTGGCGGAAGGCGGCGGCGAAGGCCGATGCGACCTCGGCGGGCGGTGCGAGCGGGAGTTCGATCGCATTGTCGCTGTCGGCGAGGCGGACAAAGAGCAGCGTTTCGCGGGTGGTCGTGGCATCGGGGGCAAGATCTGCGCGGGCTTGATCCGACAGCTCGGTTTCGGTGGCGGCGAGAGCGGTGGCGCAATCGGCGTCGAGCTTCAGGCCCAGCGTGCGCTCGCGGATCGCCGAGGGCCTGGCGAGACCCATGCCATAGGCCGAGAGCACGCCCGCGAGCGGGTGGAGCAGGATTTCGTCGATGCCGAGCGCATCGGCGACGAGGCAGACATGCTGCCCCGCGGCGCCGCCGAAGCCGACGAGGCTGTAGCCTTGGGTGACGTCGTGGCCGCGCGCGATGGTGATGCGCTTGATCGCATTCGCCATTTGCTGGACCGCGATGGCGAGCAGGCCTTCGGCAAGCGCTTCGGGGGTGATGCCTCCGACCTCGGCGGCCATGGCGGCGAATTTTTCGGCCACGACCGTGCGGTCGAGCGGCTGGTCGCCTGCGGGTCCGAAGAGTTTGGGGAAATGGTCGGGCTGGATCTTGCCGAGCAGGACGTTGCAGTCAGTGACGGTCAGCGGCCCGCCGCGGCCATAGGCGGCGGGGCCGGGGTTGGCGCCGGCGCTTTCGGGACCGACGAGCAGGCGCGCACCGTCCCAGCGGCAGATCGAACCTCCGCCCGCCGCGACGGTATGGATGCGGAGCATCGGGGCGCGGATGCGCGTGCCCGCGACGATGGTTTCGTTGTCGCGCTCGAGGCGGCCGGCATAATGGCTGACGTCGGTCGAGGTGCCGCCCATGTCGAAGCCGATGAGGCGCGTCTTGCCGAGCGGCGCGGCGCTGCCGACCATCCCGACGATGCCGCCCGCGGGGCCGGAGAGGATCGCGTCGCGGCCATGGAAGGCGGCGGCAGAGGCGAGGCCGCCCGAGCTTTTCATGAATTGCGGGTCGATGCCCTCTCCGAGTTGGCCGACGAACTGGTCGACATAGTGGCGCAGCACAGGCGAGAGATAGGCGTCGGCGAGCGTCGTATCGCCGCGGCCGATCAGCTTGATGAGGGCGCTGACCTCGTGGCTGGTCGAGATTTGGGTGAAGCCGAGGTCGCGGGCGATGGCGGCGAGGCGCTGTTCGTGCGCGGGGTAGCGGTAGCCGTGCATGAGGACGATGGCGATGCTGGCGAGCCCGCGGTCGCGGGCGGCTTGCAATGCGGTGCGGGCCTGTTCTTCGTCGAGCGGGGTCAGGACAGCACCGTCGGGACCGACGCGTTCGGCGATTTCGGCAACCTCGGCGTGCGGCGGCGGGGTGCGTTGGAGTTTGCGCGCGAAGAGGTCGGGCCGGTCCTGATAGCCGATGGTCAGCGCGTCGCCGAAGCCGCGCGTGATCGCGAGCAGCGTCGGCTCGCCCTTGCGTTCGAGGAGGGCATTGGTCGCGACGGTCGAGCCCATGCGGATCGCGAGGCGCGGAAGCGGGCCGCTGCCCGCGCCAGTGAGGTCGCGGATCGCATTGACCGCGGCGTCGCCGGGTCGCGCGGGATCTTCGCTCAGATATTTGGTGGTGACGACGGTGCCGTCGGGGCTGCGCGCCACGACATCGGTGAAGGTGCCGCCGCGGTCGATCCAGATATGCCAGCGATCGTCAGGGTGCAGAGCCATCGTACGGCCAGCGGATGAGGATCGTCAGGCTGTTGTCAACGGCGGTGCGATCCCAGCTGCCCTTCAATTGCCGTTCGATCAGCGATCGGATGAACTGGGTGCCGAAGCTTTCGGTGTCGATCTGCGGCGGCGCGGCCAGGCCGGTTTCGGTCCAGCGAAATTCGACCTGGTCGGCCTCGATGCACCAGCCGACGGCCAGATTGCCGCCGCGTCCGGACAGCGCGCCATATTTGATGCTGTTGGTGACGAGTTCGTGGACCGCAAGCGTAATCGCCTGCGCGCTTTCGTCATCGAGGCAAACGACGGGGCCGTCGAGCGCCGCCAGACGCTCGCCCGACCAGCCGGCGATTTCCAGCTCGCGGTGGACGATGCGGCCGAGCTCGACCGTATCGACCGCGCCAGTGACGAGCATCTGTTTGGCGTCGGAGAGCGCGCGCATGCGGCCGTCGAATTTCGTTTCGAAATCCTCCAGGCTGGCGGATTCGCGGAGGGTGATGCGCGCGAGCGCACCGATGCGGGCGAAGGCGTTCTTCATGCGGTGCGCCATCTCGCCGATCATCAACTCGCGGTCCTCGGCATGGCGCGCCTGCTCGGCGGCGAGCGCCTGTGCCACCCCGACGCGGCGTTGCTGGACACGGTGGAGCTGGGTCGCGAGGATGGCGAGCAGGACGCCGAAGACGAAGATGGCGAAAGGGCGGCCGAGCCGTTCGAGAAAGCGGCCGTAGGAAATGCGCATCGTCCATTCGCGATCGGCAACGCGCAGCTTTTGCTCGTGCGCGTCCCAGCCGACCTTGCCTTGGCTGTAGAGAAGCTGTGCCTTAGGCCCGTCGCCGGCATAGACCTCGATCCCGTCGATGCCGCGCATCTGGTCGCCAAGAACCGCCGTCATCATGTCTTTGCCGCGGAACGGCGCATAGATGAAGGCCTCGATCGGACGCGCGCCGGGGCGCGTCGCGACATTGGTCAGCGGCGAGGCGGGCAGGCGCGCATAGACCGGGATATAGATCAGAAAGCCCTTCTCCTTCTTCCTGGCCAGGCGTTCCTGCGCGAGTACGACAACGCCGCTCGCGGCGGGCTGGCCGGTCTGCCAGGCGCGGCGCATCGCGGCGCGGCGGGTCGGATCGCTGTACATGTCGAAACCGAGCGCGACGTGGCGGCGCGGCGTATAGGGCTCGACCAGCGTCACGGCGAAGCCGATCTTCTGGTCGGTGACGGCGGGCCAGACCCGAATCGCCTGGCCGTAATTCTGCGCCAGCTGCGCTTGGGGAAGCCGGGGGTCGCCGGCGGGGAAGGCGGCGGCGATGCCGATCCCCTCCATGCCCGGCGTGCGGATCTGCGGCTGGAGCGACGAGAGATAGGCGCGGATGCCGGGACCGCTGGAACTGGAGTCCGACTGGTAAAGCGCGCGGACGCCTTCGAGCACCGCGACATGGTCGCGTAGCCGCATATTGACCTGCATCGCGACGCGCGCCGCCTGGTCGGCCTCTTCGGACTGGTTGTAGAAAAAGCTGGCGGCGGCGGCGACGAGCGTTGCGAGCAGGATGACCAGGCCAACAAAGCGGGCGAGCAGGCCCATCAGCCGATCTGCCCAGGTTGAGGGGCGCATTGCGAACATCCTGCTGATGGCTGCCGCGGCAGCGCCCCCCTCCAAACGCCGATGTTTCACGCCGGCGCGTCGATGGCAAGTTTATTTCTTTGCCGCCCGGATCCGTCGCACGGGTTGCGTCGCCCCGCCCTTAACCTATGCTATGACAGCAGAATAAAGGGAGATTGCAGGATGATCATCTATGGCTCGGTGGTGTCGCCGTTCGTGCGCAAATTGCTTGGTTATCTGGGCGAAAAGGGGATCGATTTCGAGCTGAAGGGCGTCGGGATCGGCGACCCCGATCCGGGCTTTCGCGCCGCATCGCCGCTCGGAAAAATGCCGGCGATGGACGATGACGGTTTCCTGCTCGCCGATTCGAGCGCGATCATCCATTATCTCGAGGCCAAGCACCCCGAACCCGCGCTGATCCCGGCCGACCCGCAGCAGCGCGGGCGTGTGATCTGGTGGGATGAATTCGGCGACACGGTGTTTGCGGCGTGCAGCGGCAAGATGTTCTTCAACCGCATCGTCTCGCCCAAATTTCTCGGTCGCGAGGGCGACCTCGCGGCGGCCGCGCAGGCCGAGGCCGAAGAATTGCCGAAGCTGCTCGATTATCTGGAGAGCGCGATCCCCGCGTCGGGCAATCTGGTCGGCGATCGCTTCACGCTCGCCGATCTTGCGGCCGCGTCCCCGCTGATGAATTTGCGCCATTGCGGTGCGTGCATCGACGCGGCGAAACACCCGAAGACCGCGGCATGGAGCGAAGCGATCCTGTCGCGCCCCAGCCTAGCGCCGTGGGTCGAGAAGGAGGAGCGGATGATGGCGAAAGTGCTGGCGTCCGCCTGACCTTTCTCCCGGCACCGTCAGATAATCTTAAGCAGCGCCGCCTAGCCAGGTGGCGAGGAACAGAACCGTGCAAGCCCGATACCCTTTGCCGCTCCACCATAGCTGGCCGCTCTATGAGCGCGCGCGCCACTTCGACCTCGGCTGGGCCCAGCGGACGAGCGTGCGGGTGCCCGGCAAGGCCGGCGCCGAAACGCCCGAGGATGCCGAGGCGATCGCGCGGCTGGGCGTGGGCGTGTGGCATTGCGACCTTGCGACCAACCGGCTGAGCTGGACCGATACGGTGTACGATCTTTTCGGCCTGCCGCGTGGCTCGGACGTCGCACGGGCGGCGGCGGTGGCGCAATATTGCGAGGGATCGCGCGCCGCGATGGAACGGCTGCGCGCGCACGCCATCGCGCATCGTCGCGGCTTCACGCTCGACGTCGAGATCGGCCCGGCGCGCGCGCAGACGCGCTGGATCCGGCTGATCGCAGCGCCGGTCTGCGAGGGCGACCATGTCGTCGCGCTCCACGGCCTCAAATTTCCGGTCCCCGAAGGCTGACCAAAGCGATCAGCACAGCGCAATTTCGCGGGTGATCCCGATCGCGTCCAGAAAGGCCGGATCGTGACTGACCACGAGCAGCGCCCCGTCATAGGCGGCAAGTCCCGTTTCGATCGCGGTAAGCGATTCGATGTCGAGGTGGTTGCCTGGCTCGTCAAGGATCAGCAGTTGCGGCAGCTGCGGAGCGCCGAGGACGCAGGCGAGGCCGGCGCGCAACATCTGTCCGCCGCTGAGCGTGCCGACGATCCGGTCCGCGGCGTCGGCGCGGAAGCGGAAGCGGGCGAGCGCGGCGCGGCACTGGTTGTTCGTCGCCCCTGGGCTGCGCACAAGGAAATTGTCGGCGATCGAAAGCGACGGGTCGAGCAGCGATACGCGCTGGTCGAACACCGCGAACGGCACCTGCGTGCGTACCGCGCCCGACCATGGGCCGATCGTCCCTGCCACAAGGGCGAGCAAAGTCGATTTCCCCGAACCATTGGGCCCGGTGATCGCGACGCGCTCGGGGCCGGTGATCGTCAGCGACAGGTCGCGGATGACGGGCTGCCCCCGGGCATAGCCGGCCGTCACAGCGTCGAGCGCGAGGACGGTTCGCGAGGCGGCCAGTCCGGTCGGCGGAAGCCCCGCCGACAGCGGATCGACGACTTCGACCCTCGAGCGCGCCGCCGATAGCTGGGCCTGTGCGGCGTCGCGCTGGCGCCCGGCAAGGCGGCTTGCCGCAGCGCGTGTCTCTTCGGCGCGGCGCTTCTGTCCGCCGATGATGATCTTGGGCATGTCGCCGCGCGCCGCCTTGCGCCGGCCGCCGGCGTCGCGCCGGTCCTGTCTTTCGCTCGCGGCCTGCGCCTCGCGCCGGGCGGTATCCAGTCGCTTTTCGGCGTCGGCGAGTTCGGCCTCGACCGCCGCGCGTTCAATCTCCTTGCGCGCGAGATAGGCGCTCCAGCCGCCGCCGTAGCGCGCGGCGCCGAGGCTGGTGATTTCGACGATCGCGTCCATCTCCTCGAGCAATTCGCGATCGTGGCTGACGACGATAGCGCCGCTGCGCCAGCCACGCAGCAAATCGCGCACCGCAGCGCGCCCGTCCCGGTCGAGATTGTTGGTCGGTTCGTCGAGGAGCAGGAAGTCGGGCGCGGCGAATATCGCAGCGGCGAGCGCGGCGCGCGTGCGCTGGCCGCCCGACAGGTGCGCCAGCGGGGTATCCGCCGGAAGCGCGAGGCCGACCTTCGCGAGCGCTTCGTCGATCCGCGCCTCGAGCGTCCAATCGGCGTCGCCGATGTCTTCGGCACTCGCATCGCCCGCTTCGGCCTTGCGGAGCAGCGCGAGCGAGGCGCGGGCGTCGAACAGGTCGGCGATCGTCTCGTCCGGGTCGACCTGCACCGTCTGGCGCAGCATTGCGACGCTGCCGTCGATCGCGATCGAGCCGGAGGCGGGCTGGCGCTCGCCGGTCAGCAGGTACAGCAGCGTCGATTTGCCGACGCCGTTGCGGCCGACGACTCCGACGCGCTCGCGCTGGAAACGAAGGTCGATGTCGGAGAGGACGGGGCGGCCGTCGGGCGCGGACCAACCGAGGTTGGCGAGGGTGATGGAGGGCATGGACAAGGCTTTCCTGAAGGCACGGCGTGGCGGCGATGCGTTCAGTTGCGATCCATGATCCTGCGGACTCCCTGTTGGTTGCGGTAAACCCTATACCGGAAGGGGGGCGGTTTCGGCAAGACCGGGCCGCCGTTTACAGCTCGACGATGATCCGGACCTTGTCGGGTGCGACTCCGACCGTGCGCGCGATCTGCTCGCGGCTGCGCGCGATCAGGTCGTGCAGTCCTTCGGGCGCGAAGCCGCCGAGCAGGTCGGAAACCTGCACGCCCAGGATCGCGGCCAGTGCGTCCATGCGGTCGTGCTTGGGGCGGGCGCGGCCCTTTTCCCAACCCGAAACCGACGGCGCGCTGACGCCGATGCGTTCGGCGACGTCGGCCTGGTTGAGGCCGGCCATGATCCTGAAACGCTGCAGGCGTGCGCCGAAGGCTTCGTCGGCGGGGCTCGGCTGGCTGTCGTCGACCTCGGGTTCGGGGGGCACGACGCTCTTGAGTTCGACCGCGCTCAGTGTCGCGGGCGATACGGGCCCCTCGAACTGGCATCCGAAGAGCCGGCCGCTGGCCCAGATTACAACCGCCGAAATATCGCCGGCATGCGGCAGTTCGATTTCGATCCGGTCGCCCGCCTCAAGCTCGATATCGCTTTCGAATAGCAGCCCGGTTCCCGAGATATTGTGGATCAGCACCTCGATCTCGGTGCCGTCATGATGGGCGCCGCGCGCGAGCAGGCTGAGTTTGCGGCGTGCAGCCGACCGACTGTCGGCGTCGGCGGCCGGGGGCAGGAAATATCCGGAAATGACCATATCCTAATTTTGGGGTGAGACGGTTAAAAGAGGGTTATCAAAGGCCGCAAAGATGGTGCGGCGAAACCCCCGTGCAACGCGGTGACAGGTTGCATCCGCCGCGGCGGCGCGGGTGCGGCTCTAGAGCCAGCCGATCCGCCTGAAGCGGCGGTACAGCAGGCCGCAGATTCCGCCCATGAGCGACAGCGCGAAGGGATAGCCGAAGGTCCAGCCGAGTTCGGGCATATGCTCGAAATTCATGCCATAGACCCCGGCGATCGCGGTCGGCACGGCCAGGATCGCGGCCCAGGCGGCGAGCTGGCGCGTGATCATGCCCTGGCGCTGCTGTTCGAGAAGCGAATTGGTGTCGACGACCGATGCGGCGACTTCACGCAGGCCCTGGAGCCGGAATTCGGCGCGCTGGACATGGTCCCATATATCGCGAAAATAGGGGCGTACCGCGTCGTCGATCCACGGCAGGTCATCGGCGCCGATCAGCCGGTTCGCCACGTCCTTCATCAGCCCGACGATGCGCTGGAAGCGGATGATTTCGTGCCGCTGGCCATAGAGATGGCGGATCTGTTCGGCATCGAGCGGCGTGTCCATCACGCTTTCCTCGACCAGCAGCAGCCGGTCCTCGATTGCGTCGATCACCGGGAAATAGCCATCGACGATGAAATCGAGAATCGCGTAGAGGACATAGTCGGGCCCGTGCATAAGCTTGTGCGGCAGGCTTTCGAGCTTCGCGCGCACCTCGGTATGCGCGCGCGCCGAGCCGTGGCGGACGGTCACCGCGAAATGGCGGCCGAGGAAGATCGCGGTCTCGCCCGACTGGATCGTATCCCCCTCCTGCCGCGCGGTCGCGGCGATGACGAACAGCTGGTCGCCATAGATCTCGACCTTCGGAAGCTGTTTCGATTTCAGCGCGTCCTCGACCGCGAGCGGGTGGAGGCCGAACCTTTTGGCGATCCCTGCAAGTTCGTCGGGGGTGGGCTCGTAAAGGCCGAGCCAGAAAAAATCGCTGTCGTCGCAATCCTCGGGGATGATGTCGTCGGGGCCGAGCTCGCGAACGAGCTTTCCTTCATTATAGTGGCGGGCGGCCATGATCGGCATCGGGGACTCCTTGAGCGATGCGCCTACATAGGGGGTGCATTGCGTCAGGGGAATCCTGTTCGACGGCTTATGTGTATTAGTAGAGTAAAACCCTCTTGTCAAAGATGCGCTACAAATGTAGCACGCTACAAATGTAGCGCACGAGGTGATTCGAATGCTGTCCAGCCTGCCCCCCCGCGAACGCGAGATCGTCGATATTCTCTATGAGCGCGGGGCCTCGACGGTGACCGAGATTGGCGACGCGCTGTCCGACGCGCTGTCGGGTTCGGCAATCCGCGCGATGCTGAAGCGGCTCGAGGCGAAGGGCTTCGTGGCGCGCGAGGCGTCGGAACGCGGCTTTGTCTATGCGCCGAGCGTGTCGGACAAGGCGGCGCGCAAGTCGGCGCTGAGCCAGGTCGTGCGCGTCTTCTTCAACGGATCGGCGACGAGTGCCGCTGCGGCTCTGCTCGGTATGCAGGACGAAATGACGGGCGCCGATCTCGACGAACTTGAAAAGATGATCGCAAAAGCCCGCGACGGGAGGATGAAATGACTACGAGCGCCATGCTGCTGGGCCTTGCCTGGAAGTCGCTGGTGATTGCGGGACTCACGCTCGTCGTGCTGCGGCTCGCGCGGTCGCGCTCGGCGGGTGAGCGCTCGATGGTCGCGCATGCGGGGCTCGCAGCGCTGCTCGCGCTTCCCGCCGCGATCCTTTTTCTGCCGAAATGGGCACCGCTGCCGCAGCATTGGTTTGCCGGCGATGCGCCCGTCGCGGCGATGGTTTCAGGAGTTCCGGCCGCCGATCCGGGCCCCGTCGCGATGCCGGTCCCGACCGCGGTCGAGGCTGCGGGCTCGGCGCCGGTGACCTTTCCCGCTCTCGCCGATATCGCGCCCTTTCTCTATCTCGCTCCGCTCGCGCTGCTGTGCGGAGTGATGCTGCTTGCGGTCGTGCGGCTGTTCGCGATGCGCCGCCGCGCAGAAATCCTCGTCGAGGGATCGTGGCTGTCGGCGCTTGCCGAGGCGCAGCGGCGCATGGGGTTCAAACATGGCACCGCGTTGCTGGTGAGCGAGGAACTGCGCTCGCCGATCAGCTGGGGTGTGCTGCGCCCGACGATCGTGCTCAATCCGCGCGCGGTCGATGCGGTCGACGAGGCGGAAGCGATCATCGCGCACGAACTGGCGCATGTCGCACGGCTCGACTGGGCGAAGCTGCTCGGCGCGCGAATCGCCTGCGCGGTCTTCTGGTTCAACCCGCTGGTGTGGATGCTCGCGCGTGAAAGCCACCAGCTGCGCGAGGAGGCGGCCGACGATGCCGTGCTGATGGCCGACATCGACGGGCCCGACTATGCGACCCTGCTCGTCGGCGCGGCGCGCCATGACAATCAGGGGGCGCTGCTGGCCGCGCATGGCGTCGCGCCGGGCAGGAACAGCCTGAAGCGCCGGATCACGCGCGTGCTCGATGCCAGCCTGAAGCGCGGACCGGCGAGCGCGGGCTGGATGCTGACGAGCCTCGTTGTGCTCGCAGGTATCACCGCGCCGCTCGCGGCTTTTTCGGCAACCGCAGATAAAAAGGTGGCGCTGGAGTTCCCCGCTCCCGCCGCCGCCACCGCCCCGGCCGCGACGCAGCAGGTCGCCGCGGCCGCGGGCGGGGTCAATCCTGACGGCGAGGCCGCTGCCGACCCGTCGCGGCCGCTGAGCGCCGACGAACTGATCGGCATGCGCGCGGTCGGCGTCACGCCCGAATATGCGGCCGAGATGCGCGAGCATAACGGCCCGATGACCGCCGACGAAATCATCGGCGCCAAGGCGACCGGCGTCGATCCCGCCTATATCAAGAAAATGCGCGGCCTTTTCCCCGGCGTCAGCCTCGACGATCTGGTGGGCGCTTCGGCGCTGCACATCGAACCCTCCTTCGCCCGCGACATGAAGACGCATTTCCCCGACATCGGCATCGACGATGTGATCGCGCTGAAGGCGATGGGGGTCGACTGCGACTTTGTGACCGACATGCGCAAGGCGGGGGTGCGCATCCGCAGCGCCGATGACGCGATCGAACTGCGCGCGACGGGCGGATGGGCCGCCGCGAAGGACCGCAAGGACGATCGGGGCGCGACCGTCCGGGTTGGCCACGGCGCGGTGGTCGAGGCGCGCGGCGCCGATGGTCGCGTGACGCGCGTCGAGGTTCCCGAGCCCCCGGAGCCGCCGGAAACGCCCGCGACCTGACGTTCGTCCAAACCCGACTTCCGTTGATCGAAGCCCTGTTTTGAAACGCCGTCGCGGCGGCGAGCGATGACGCTCGCGCGGCGCACGGAGGGAGGAGTGCACCTAATGAAGATCCCGATGATGCTTGTCGGCGCCGCTTTGCTGTCGGTTTTCGCCTGCGCCGCGCCAAGCACGGCCGCCGATCCGCCCGTGCCGGGCGATATCGCCTGGCGCGCGGATCCGGCGACGTCCGACGGCGGGCCGCTGCTCCGCGTCAGCCGCAAGACATCGAGCAGCGATGTCGTGATCGACGGAACGCGGAGCGAATTTGCCGGTGCAAGGGCTGCGCTGGGTGGCGGGCCGGGTCCGATCAGCTTCACCGTCGTCCATGAGGCCGGAACCCTTGCCTGTTCGGGGCGGCTGACCGGCGCCTTCGACGGCGAAGGCGATTGCCGCTTCACCGCCGATACCGGGTTCGAAAGGGCGCTGGAACAGCGCGGCCTCGCCCCCGACGACCGGGGCGACCTGCTCGCGATGCTGCTCGTCGATGCGACCGTCGAACTCGCCGACGGGCTGACGCGCGAAGGTGTGAAGCCCAAGGACAATGGCGACCTGATCGCCGCCGCGGCGCTGGGCGTCACGCCAGCCTATGTCCGCGACCTCAGATCGGAGGCGCTGGTGCTGACCGGGGTCGAGGATGCGATCGCCTGCAAGGCGCTCGGTGTCGACGGCGCCTATGTGCGCGGGCTGGCCGACGCGGGATACCGGAAACTTGCGGCCGACGAGGTCCTCGGAATGAAGGCGATGGACGTGTCGCCCGAATATGCCCGGGCGATGAACCGCGCGGCGCGGGGTGGCCAGTGAAGTCGACGATCAGCCTTTCGGCCATCGCCGCCGCGCTGTCGGCTTTGCCCGTCGCGGCGCAGGATGCCACCGTCGCTGGCGATGCTCCGCCGCCGGTTGCCGCCTCTGCGGGAGCGACGGGCACGGCGCGGCAGGTCTTCGCGCCCGCCGACTTCGCGCGCTACGCGCCGAAGAACGCCTATGACATGCTCGTGCAGGTTCCGGGCTTCTCGATCCGCGATAACGAGAATTTGCGCGGGCTGGGGCAGGCGACGGGCAACGTCCTGTTCAACGGCGAGCGGCCGTCGAACAAGGCCGACGACATGTACACCCAGCTGTCGCGCATCCCGGCCGAGAATGTCGAGCGGATCGAGATCGTCGACGGCGCGACGCTCGACATCCCCGGACTGTCGGGGCAGGTCGCCAATATCGTCTATCGCGCCGACAGTATCTCGGGGCAGTTTTCGTGGAAGCCCGAGTTTCGCGCCCATTACACCGATGCCCTGTTCACCCGCGCCGACGTTTCGGTGCGCGGTCGGTCGGGGCAGATCGAATATGAGGCGGCGCTGAGCAACGACGACTCGGCGCGCAGCGGCGCGGGTGGGCCGACGCTGATCTATGACGGCGCGGGAAATATCATCGAGCGGCGCGAGGACAGCTGGAACACGCATTACGATACGCCGAAGCTGTCGGGACGCATCACCTGGGATCCGCCGGGCGATACGGTTGCCAATCTGGGCGGGCATTATCAGCGCAAATATGACCGCTATTATGAGGATGGCGTGCGGACGAGCCCCGGAACGCCCGATCGCATCCGCACCGTCTATGAAAATGCAGACAGCTGGAATTACGAGGTTTCGGGCGATTACCAGTTCGGCTTCGGGCCGGGGAAGCTCAAGCTGATCGGGCTGCGGCGGTTCAGTCACGAGCCGTACAAGCAGGAGATCGTCACGACGCCGGTGGGCGGCATCGCGACCGGCGATCGCTTCGCGCAGACCGGTGACCTTGGCGAAACGATCGCGCGCGGCGAGTATCAGTGGAAGCTGTTTGGCGGCGACTGGCAGCTGTCGGGCGAGGCGGCGTTCAACACGCTCGACAATGTCGCGTCGATCGCGGTGCTCGATCCGTCGGGCACGTGGGTCGGCCAGCCGTTCGACGGCGGCACCGGCGGCGTCAGCGAGGACCGCTACGAAGGCCTGCTCAGCTTCGGGCGCAAGCTGACCGACAAGCTGACCGTCCAGATCGTCGCGGGCGCCGAACATTCGACGATCACCCAGACGGGCGCGAACGGTCTGACGCGCAGCTTCTTTCGCCCGAAGGGGTCGTTGACGCTCGCCTGGGCGCCGTCGGCCGATTTCGATGCGTCGCTGAAGATTCGGCGGCGGGTGCTCCAGCTCAGCTTCTATGACTTCCTCGCGCGCGCCTTCCTCAACGACGGGAACGAGAATCAGAGCAACAACGACCTGAGGCCGCAGCAGGACTGGAGCTACGAGCTCGAGATCAACAAGAAGCTCGGCGCGTGGGGTTCGACCAAGCTCTATCTCGTCTTTCGCGACGTCGAGGACCGCGTCGATGTCGTGCCCGTCGGCTCGAACGGCGGCGAAGGCGTCGGCAATATTGCGAAGGCGAAGGCGGGCGCGGTCGAATGGTCTTCGACGATCAACCTCGATCCGGCCGGGATCAAGGGGATGAAGGTCGAGTCGAGCGCGCTGTTCCAGAAAAGCTCGCTACGCGACCCCTTCACCGGCGAGAAGCGGCAGTGGAGCGGTTTCACCGATCGCGTCGTCGATGTCAGCGTGCGCCACGATATTCCCGGCAGCGACTGGGCGTGGGGCGCCGGCGCCAATTATTCGCACTACCAGCCCAGTTACCGCCGCAACCAGTCGGACAAGGTGTGGGAAGGGCCGGTCTTCGCGAACGTCTTCGTCGAGCACAAGAATGTGATGGGACTGACCGTCCGCGCGCAGATCCGCAACATCGCCAACGCGCGCTCGAAGCGCGATCGAACCGTCTATACGGGCGTGCGCGGCCAGAGCCCGATCGCGTTCGTCGAGGAACGCGACCGGCTCATCGGTCCGATCTTCGCGGTTTCGGTGCGCGGGAATTTCTGATGGCCGCTATGGTGCGGGGATGACCGCGCGCCGGACCAAGATCTTTTTCGATGGCGGATGCCGCCCGAACCCCGGTCCGATCGAGGTCGCGGTGGTCGCGGGCGGCGCCGTCATGATCGAGCAGGGCCTTGGCGAGGGAAGCAGCCTCGATGCCGAGTGGCTGGCGCTGATCGCCGCGCTGCGGTTCGCGCGGGAGCGAGGGATCGACGATTTCGTGCTGCTCGGTGATTCGGCATCGGTCGTGGCGCAGGCCATGGGGAGGGTCCCGGCGCGCGGTGCGGCGGCGGCGCATCTGGCGGCCTTCCGCGATCTGGCCGGCGCCGGCCCGGCGCCGCGGGTCCGGCATATCGGGCGGGCGCAGAATCTCGCGGGGATTGCGCTCGCAAAGCTGCATCCGCGCTGAGGGCTTGCGTCAGGCGTAGGCGTCTATCGCGGCGAGGTGCCTTGCCTTTTCGGCGTCGCCCAGGAACGATCCGGTGAAGCTGTTGCGCGCGAGCGTCACGAGGTCGGCCCTCGACAGGTCGAGCGCGTCGGCGACGGCAAGGTAATTGGCGTTCACATAGCCGCCGAAATAGCTGGGGTCGTCGCTGTTGACGGTCGCGTGAAGACCGGCGTCGAGCATGGTCTTGAGCGGATGATCGGCGATGTCGCGGACGACGCACAGCTTGAGGTTCGAAAGCGGGCAGACGGTGAGGGTCATGCTCTCGCCCGCGAGGCGCTTGACCAGCGCGGTATCCTCAAGGCTGCGGTTGCCGTGGTCGATGCGGTCGACTTTCAGGAGGTCGAGCGCCTCGTGGACATAGGCGGGTGGGCCTTCTTCGCCGGCGTGCGCGACGATCTTGAGGCCCAGCCCCTTGGCGCGCGCAAACACGCGCTCGAATTTCGAGGGCGGATGACCGACCTCTGAGGAATCGAGGCCAACGCCGGCGATCCGGTCCAAATAGGGCAGCGCTTCGTCGAGCGTCGCTTCGGCATCGGCTTCGCTAAGGTGGCGCAGGAAGCACAGGATGAGCTTCGAGGTCATGCCGTAGGTCGTCCGGGCATCGTCGAGCGCGCGGGTGATGCCGGCGATGACCGTCGCGAAGGCGACGCCGCGTGACGTATGGCCCTGCGGGTCGAAGAAGATTTCAATGTGGCGGACGTTGTCAGCGTCGGCGCGCGCGCAATAGGCGGCGGTGAGGTCGTAAAAATCCCGCTCGGTGTGGAGGACGCCCATCCCTTGGTAATAGATGTCGAGGAAATCCTGGAGGTTCGAAAAGGCGTAGGCGGCGCGGACCTCTTCGACGCTGGCGAAGGGAATGGCGACATTGTTGCGCTGTGCCAGTTCGAACATCA
This sequence comes from Sphingopyxis sp. H073, assembly GCF_001468395.1. Taxonomy (GTDB): domain Bacteria; phylum Pseudomonadota; class Alphaproteobacteria; order Sphingomonadales; family Sphingomonadaceae; genus Sphingopyxis. The sequence continues at coordinate 53,384 of NZ_LNSG01000010.1, forward strand.
GCTCGGGCTCGAGCGAGCCCTCGATATGCAGATGCAGTTCGGCCTTCGGCAGGCCCGCGATGAAGGCGGCGCGCTCGGCCGCCGACACGAAACCTTCAGGCATCGGGCGCTTCCTCCCCCTCATTTTCTTCGCGCAGGATGATCGCCGCCTCGGGCTTGTGGTGGCGGATTTCCTCAGGCGTCAGTCCGTCGATCTCGTGCGGGAAGATCAGCCACTGGTCGGTTTCGTGGACGAAATAGTCGGGGTGGAGGTCGGTAACGTTGCGGCGCGGCTTGAACCACACCGTCGCTATGCGGATGTCGCGTGGCATATTGTTGCGACAGCGCGCCTTCAGTTCGGCGATGAAAGCGCGGATGCTGCGGCCGCTGTCGAACACATCGTCGATGATCAGCAGCCGATCGTCGGGGTTCAGTGTATCGATGAGATAGCCCAAAGCGAAGACGCGAACATGTGGATCCTGATCGTCGATGCCTTTGTACGACGACGTGCGGATTGCGATATGGTCGCAATGGTGGCCGTGATAGTCGAGCAGTTCCTGCACCGCGATCCCGACCGGCGCGCCGCCACGCCAGATGCCGACGAGGTGCGTCGGGCGAAAGCCGCTGTCGATCACCTGCGTGCCCAGTCGTAGCGAATCGGCGAGCAGTTCGTTCGCGCTGATGAAGATTTTCGCGTCGCTCATGCCCCCGAACTAGTCCGCCCCTCGACATTTGTCATGCGCGTCATTATGTATGGCATTATGTATGGTAATGCAGGATATGAGTCGATGACTGGCGAACTGGAAGGCCGCGAAAAATGGCTGTGGATTTACCGGACGGGGCTTCACGGCCTTTGCCCGCATTGCGGCGAGGGAAAGATGTTCCGGCGCTGGCTGAAGGTCCAGGATCGCTGCCCGCATTGCGGGCTCGACTATGATTTCGCGGCACCCGATGACGGCCCGGCGTTTTTCTCGCTCTGCTTCATTGCCTTCCCGCTGTTGTTCCTCGTCGTGTGGTTCGAGGTCGCCTTCAACCCGCCATGGTGGATGCATCTGATCACCTCGGTGCCGCTGATGGTCATCCCGTGTCTCGCCGTGCTGCAGCCGATCAAGGGCTGGCTCGTCGCGTCGCAATATGTGAACAGGGCGCAGGAAGCGGGCACCGGCGCGCTGTGGGCGCAGCTCAATGCGCGCGCCAAGGGAGAGATGATCGACGCCGATGGCTGACGGCTGGATACCCGACCTGACGCGGACGCGCGGCGCCAAATATGTCGTGATTGCCGACGCGATCGCGAATGCGGTCGAGACCGGCGCGCTGCGCAGCGGCGACCGCCTGCCGCCGCAGCGCGACCTTGCGGCGCGGCTGGGGATCGACCTTACCACCGTTACCAAGGCGTATGAACAGGCGCGGAGCGCCGGGCTGATCGGTGCGCGCGGACGGGCGGGGAGCTTCGTGCTGCCGCAGGATGCGATCGCCGCGGGGCCGCCGCCGCGCGACACCGGAATGAACATGCCCCCCGAGGTCGAAGGCGGAACGTTGCTCGCGACGTGGGAGCGCACCGCCAGCGCGCTGCTGCGCGCGCCGGGCGCGGGCGGGCGGCTGCATTACGCCCCGGCGGGTGGACGTGAGGCCGACCGCGCCGCGGGAGCGGAGATTTTCGGCCGGATGGGGCTGGCGAGCGAGGCCGGCCAGGTCGTTGTCACGGCGGGGGCGCAGAGTGCGCTCCACGCGATCATCGGCGCGACGCTGGAGCGCGGCGATGTCGTGGCGTGCGGCACGCATGTCTATCCCGGCTTTCTCGCGCTGGCGCGCCGCGCGGGGCTGCGGCTGGCGCCGCTCGCGTGCGTCGAGGCGGATGCGCTGGAGGCGCTATGCCGGACGACGACGGTAGCGGCGCTCTATGTGGTGCCGACAAACGACAATCCAACCACCGTGACGATCGCGGCCGACGACCGCGCGGCACTGGCGCGGGTGACGCGGCGGCATGGCGTGCGGATCATTGAGGACGATGCCTATGGCCAGCTTGCCGAAACGCCGATCGCGCCGCTGTCGAGCTTCGCGCCCGAACTCGGCTGGTATGTCGCGAGCCTCTCCAAGACGATCTCGCCGGCGCTCCGCGTCGCGCATGTCCGCACGCCGTCGGTCGCGGACGCGCTGGCGCTCGCGGCCGAGGTGCATGATGCGAATGTGATGCCACCGCCGCTGGAGGCCGCGCTGGCGACGCGTTGGCTGGAGGACGGCAGTTACGACCGGCTGATCGGCGAGACGCGGGCCGAGGCGGCGGCGCGGCAGGCGATCGCTGCGGAAGCGCTGCCGGCGGGACGTTATGCCGCGCATCCGTGCGGATATCATCTGTGGGTTCCGCTGGCGGATGAGCGCGCCATGGCGAAAGCCGCGAACGCGCTGCGCGAGGCAGGGATGATGGCGATCCCAGCCACCAGTTTTGCGGCGTGCGACAGCAATGCTCGCGCGTTACGCGTCTCGCTCGGCGGCGCCATCGACCGGGATGGATTGAGGCGCGGACTGACGATGCTGGCAAAACATCTGCCCTGATGGCCAGTGTCGGCTTTGGGGTGGATTTCAGCCTTTCAGTTCTCGTCCTGCTGAACTTGTTTCAGCATCCATGGCCGGGCCTTGCATCTGGCGCCGCGCCCAAGGGAACGACGACCATGGACCCTGAAACAAGTTCAGGGTGACGATGAAAGATAGGTCAGCTTCCTGTCGATAGCGGCCGGCAGCCGCAGGCAAAACAAAGGGGGCGCGGTGGCCCCCTTTGCTCCCCGGTTAAGTCAAAAGATCATTCGGTCGGAAAGCCGCGCTTGCGCAGCAGCGCCTTCACGTCGGGATCGCGGCCGCGGAAGGCGCGGTACGCTTCGGCGCGGTCGGTCTCGTTGCCCGTCATCAGCAGGATGGTGCGGAACTTGTCGGCGACGGTGCGGTCCCACGGGCCGCCGGCTTCGTTGAAGGCCGCCCAGGTGTCGGCGTCCATCGTTTCGGACCACAGATAGCTGTAATAGCCCGCCGAATAGGCGTCGCTCGAGAAGAGGTGGCCGAATTGCGGCAGGCGGTGGCGCATGACGATTTCCTTCGGCATGCCCATTTCCTTCAGCGTTTCGCGCTCGAACTTGTCGACATCGGTCACCGGCACCTTGCGGTCGTGGAGTTTCATGTCGACGATCGCGCTCGACAGATATTCGACGGTTTCAAAGCCCTGGTTGAACTTGTTCGAGGCGAGGATCTTGTCGACGAGCGCCTGCGGCATCGGCTCGCCCGTCTTGTAGTGCGTCGCGAATTTCGACAGCACCTCGGGCGTCATCAGCCAATTCTCGTTCACCTGGCTCGGATATTCGACGAAGTCGCGCGGCACGCCCGCGAGCGCGGGATAATAGACGTGCTGCAGCAGATAATGGATGCCGTGCCCGAATTCGTGGAACAGCGTCTGCGCGTCGTCTAAGCTGACGAGCGTCGGCTCGCCCTTCGCGCCCTCGGTGAAATTATTGTTGTTCGACGCGAGGACGTTGCGCTCGCCGCCAAGGCCCTGCTGGCTGCGATAGGTCGTCATCCACGCGCCCGAGCGCTTTCCGTCGCGCGCGAAATTGTCGAGGTAGAGGACGCCGACATTTTCGTTGGTCTTGAGGTTATAGACCTCGAAGGTCTTCACCTTGGGGTCGAACACCGGAATCGTGCCCGTGATCTCGCGGAAGCCGAGGTCGTAGAGCTGCCCCGCCGACCAGAACATCGCGTCGCGCAGCTTGTCGAGTTGCAGGTAGGGCTTCACCTCGCTTTCATCGAGGTCGTATTTCGCCTTGCGGACCTTTTCGGCGTAATAGCGATAGTCCCACGGTTCGATGGTGAGTTTCGGTCCCTTGCCGGCCTTGGCCTCGGCATCGGCGATCGCCTGCATGTCGGCGACCTCCTCATGAACGCGCGCGACTGCGGCGGGCCAGACCTTCATCATCAGCGCCATGGCGTTCTCTGGCGTCTTCGCCATCGTGTCGGCCATGCGGTAATTGGCGTGCGTCGCGAAGCCGAGCAGTTCGGCGCGCTGCTGGCGCAGCTTCAGGATTTCAGCGATCGTCGCGTTGGTGTCGTTCGCATCGCCATTGTCGCCGCGGCCCACGAAAGCGCGCCAGACTTTCTCGCGCAAGCCCCGGCTGGCGGCGTTCTGCAGCACGGGTTGCGCCGACGAGCGGGTGTTCTTGATCGCCCACTGGCCGGGCTTGCCCTGCGCCTCGGCGGCGTCGGCGAGCGAGGCGACGAAGCCGGGGGCGAGCCCCGCCAGCTCGGCCTTGTCGGTGACGAAGGTGTAGAGCTTCTCGTCGCCGAGCAGTTTCGACGAAAAGGCCGAGAACAGGCCTTCGAGCTTTGCATTGAGGTCGACGAGCTTCGCCTTGTCGGCGGCGGACAGGTTGGCGCCGTCGCGGACCATTTCGTCATAACTGCGCTCGACGATGCGGATCTGCTGCGCGTTGAGCCCGCTGGTCAGCCGCTTGTCGTACACCGCCTTGTAGCGGGCGAAGAGCTTGGGATCGAGGAACAGCTCGGTATAGAATTTGGTGAGCTTGGGGCTCCATTCGGCGTCGATGTCCTCGACGCGGTCGTTCGACTTGTTCGACGTCTGCACGCCCCACAGCGCGAAGACGCGCTCCATCGATTCGCCCGCGAGCTGCATCGGGACGTGGGTGTTCTCGAAGGTCGGCTCGGCGGGGTTGTCGATCACCGCCTGCACCTCGGCCTTCACCTCGGCCATGCCCTTGGCGAAGGCGTCGGGGAAAAGTTCGGGGTCGAGCTTGTCCCACGGCGGCACCCCCTCATAGGGGCCGGTCCAGGGCTGGAGCATCGGGTTCGCGCCTGCCTCGGCGGCGGCGGGCTTGGTTGCGGTCTCGGCGGCAATCGTCATCGGACTATAACCCATCAAGAGGACGGTCGATGCAAGCAGCGACAAACGGACAAAGGGCTGCACACGGCGCGGCATCATCATAGCTCCCCGGAGTTTTGGTTTCGAGCGAAACCATATCGGGCTGCCTTAGCCCGACAGGGCGGGCCGGTGCAAGAGCGCGGTCAGCCGCCGAAAAAGGGCTGTGGAATGCCCGGTACGTCGGTGCGGAAGGTGAAGAGGCCGCCGGCATGCGGCTGCGCCTTGCGGTCTTCGTCGGTCAGATTCTTGCCCGCGCTGGTCACGAAGGCGGTGCAAAGCTCGTCTCCCCCGAAGGCGATCATTGTCGGGCGCTGGACGGGCAAGTCGACGGTCTGGAGCAGTTCGCCGGCGGGCGACAGGCGCACGACGCGCCAGCCGTCCCACAGCGCCGACCAGTAGCAGCCCTCGGCATCGACCGCGGCGCCGTCGGGACGGCCTTTCCCATATTCGAACTGGTGGAAGACGCGTCCATTAGCGAGCGTGCCCGCCGCCCGGTCGACGTCAAAGGCGCGGATCGCGTGCGTCGGCGTGTCGGCGTGGTAGAAGATGCGCCCGTCGGGGCTGAACGCCGCGCCGTTGCTGGTGGTGAGGCCGCCGAGGATCGTGGCGAGCGACCCGTCGGGGCCGAGGCGGTACAGCGTCGCGACGGGTTTTGCCTTGTCGTTCGTCAGGCTGCCGACCCACAGCCGTCCCGCCGCATCGACGCGGCCGTCGTTGAAGCGTTGCCCGGGCTTGTCCGCGAGGATGGCGGGGCCGAAGGGGCGCGGCGTCGATCCCCAATGGTCGATCAGTACGAAGCCGTTTTCGAGCGCGGCGACGAGGCCGCCCCGCACGCGCGGCGCGATGCAGCCGATCTGTTCGCCGAGCATCATCACCTCGTCGGTGCGCGTCGCGGGATCGGTGCGATGAATCGTCCGCGCCTCGATATCGACCCAATAGAGGCGGGCTTCGCCCGGATGCCAGACGGGCGATTCGCCGAGCAGCGCGCCGGCATCGAGAAGCAGTTCGACCATCGGGGGAGCTTAGCGCGTGGCGCCGGTGCTGCCCAGCAACTGCAAACCTATTCGATGCGGGACGAATGGAGAGGCGCGGTCCAAGTCGGTTCGCCACCCCCGGGCAAGTCCGGGATGGCGAAGCGCGAGCGCGAGAAGGGCGCGCCGCGCAACGAGTTTCCTGCCGTAGCGGCATTTCTACTTGACGTGGACGTAAACGTAAGGTCAGGTGCGCGCCGAAACCCGTACGGCATGATGCGGGGACTCGGCACCATGGCCCCACCAGACCCTCAGGCCGCCCACTGGGAAAAGGAAAGACGATGTCGCTCGATAACCTCTCGCGCAGTGTTTATACCGAGGATCACGAAGCGTTCCGTTCGACGGTGCGCCAGTTCCTCGAAAAGGAAGTCGCGCCCAATGCGGCGCAATGGGCCGAGGACGGCATCGTGCCCAAGTCGATCTGGCCGAAAGCCGGCGAGCTCGGCCTGCTGTGCCCGACGGTCCCCGAGGAATATGGCGGGCTGGGCCTCGATTTCGGCTATAATGCGATCGTCGACGAGGAAAGCGCCTATAATGGCCGCGTGACCACCGGCTTCTCGCTCCAGTCGGACATCGTCGCGACCTATATCATCAAATATGGCAGCGAGGAGCAGAAGAAGCACTGGCTGCCCAAGATGGTCGCGGGCGAAGTGATCACTGCGATTGCGATGACCGAACCGGGCACCGGCAGCGACCTTCAGGGGATGCGCACGACCGCGAAGAAGGACGGCAATCATTATGTCATCAACGGGTCGAAAACCTATATCACCAACGGCCAGAACGCCGACCTGATCCTGGTGTGCGTCAAGACCGACACCGAGGTGCAGCCGGCGTGGAAGGGCGTGTCGATCGTGCTCGTCGAGGCCGACCGCGAAGGCTATAAGCGCGGGCGCAACCTCGACAAGATCGGGCAGGACGAAGCCGACACGTCGGAAATGTTCTTCGAGGACGTCCGCGTGCCGATCACCAACTGCCTTGGCGAGGAAGGCAAGGGCTTCATCTATCTGATGAGCGAGCTTCCCCAAGAGAGGCTGTCGATCGCCGTCAGCGCGCAGTCGGCGGCGCAGCGCGCCTTCGACGACACGGTCGAATTCACCCGCGACCGCAAGGCGTTCGGCAAGCCGATCCTCGACTTCCAGAACACGCGCTTCGTGCTCGCCGACCTCAAGACCAAGCTGCAGGTCGGCTGGGCGCACCTCGACTGGGCGCTGGCGCGCCACCTCAAGAAGGAACTGACCCCCGAAGAGGGCGCGGCGGCGAAGCTGTGGCACACCGAATTGCAGTGGGAAGTGATGGACAAATGCCTCCAGCTGCACGGCGGCGCGGGCTATATGAACGAATATCCGATCGCGCGGGCGTGGCGCGCCTCGCGCGTGACGCGCATTTTCGGCGGCACGAACGAGATCATGAAGGAACTGATCGGGCGCAAGCTGTAATTTCCCCTCCCGCAAGCGGGAGGGGCAGCGAGACTTGGGAGCTTGCTCCCTAGTCGCAGCGGGGTGGGCTACCTACCTCCAGATGCTGGCTCCGCTCGCGCCCACCCCCAGCCCCTCCCGCTTGCGGGAGGGGAGTGAAGTGAAAGGACTATCCCCATGCCCCATGCCTATATCGTCGACGCCGTCCGCACCGCTGGCGGCAAGCGCGGCGGCAAGCTCGCCGGCGTGCATCCGGTGGACCTCGGTGCCGCCGTTTTCGATGCGATCGCCGACCGCAACGACTTCGACACCAAGGCCATCGACGACGTCATCACGGGCTGCGTCAGCCAGGGCGGCCAGCAGACGATGGACGTCGGCCGCAACGCGGTGCTCGCCTCGAAGCTGCCCGACTCGATCCCCGCGGTGACGATCGACCGCCAGTGCGGCTCGTCGCAGCAGGCGATCACCTTCGCCGCGCAGGCGGTGCTGTCGGGCACGCAGGATATCGTCCTCGCCAGCGGCATCGAAAGCATGACGCGCGTGCCGATGGGATCGGTCGCGACCTTGTTCATGAAAGAGGGGCTGGGCAACTACAAGTCGCCGCGGCTGGAGGAGAAATATCCCGGCATCATGTTCAGCCAGTTCATGGGCGCCGAGATGATCGTCAAGAAGCACGGCTTCACCAAGGACGACCTCGACGCCTTCGCGCTCGAAAGCCACCGCCGCGCGAAGGCGGCAACCGAGGCAGGCGTGTTCGAGCGCGAGATCGTGCCGGTCGAGATCGAGACCCCCGAGGGGAAGGAATGGCACAAGGTCGACGAGGGGATCCGTTTCGACGCGACGCTCGACGGCATTGCCGGCGTCAAGCTGCTGCAGGAAGGCGGATCGATCACCGCCGCGACGTCGAGCCAGATCTGCGATGGCGCCTCGGCGGTGCTGGTTGTTTCCGAACAGGCGCTGAAGGATCATGGACTGACGCCGCGCGCGCGCATCCACCATGTGTCGGTGACCGCGGGCGATCCGGTGATCATGCTCGAAGAACCGCTGTTCGCGACCGAAAAGGCGCTGAAGAAGGCCGGGCTCAGGATCGGCGACATCGACGCCTATGAAGTCAACGAGGCGTTCGCCCCGGTGCCGCTGGCGTGGCTCAAATATCTGGGCGGCGATCATGCGCGGCTCAACCAGCACGGCGGCGCGATCGCGCTCGGCCACCCGCTCGGCGCCAGCGGTGCAAAGCTGATGGCGACGTTGCTCGGCGTGCTCGATGCGACCGGCGGCAAATATGGCCTGCAGACGATGTGTGAAGGGGGCGGCCAGGCCAACGTCACGATCGTCGAGCGGCTTTAAGAAATCTCCCCTCCCGCTTGCGGGAGGGGGCGTCACGAAGCACGTGACTCGTGACACGGGAGGGCCTGCGAGCTGCCTCCCCCATGCCCCACCCAAACCCTCCCCTGAAGGGGAGGGCTTTTTCAGGAGAAACCCATGAAACTCGATTCCACCGTATCCGCCGTCGTTACCGGGGGCGCCTCGGGCCTTGGCGCCGCGACGGCGCGCGCGCTCGCCGCCAAGGGCGTCAAGGTCGCGATCTTCGACCTGCAGGAAGAGAAAGGCACCGCGCTCGCGGCCGAACTCGGCGGCGTGTTCTGCGAATGCAACGTCACCGACGACGCGTCGGTCGACGCCGCCTTTGCCAAGTCGCGCGCCGCGATCGGACAGGAGCGCATCCTCGTCAATTGCGCGGGCACCGGCAATGCGATCAAGACCGCGAGCCGCAGCAAGGAAGACGGCAGCATCAAGCATTTCCCGCTCGATGCCTTCAACTGGATCATCCAGATCAACCTCGTCGGCACCTTCCGCTGCATTGCCAAGTCGGCGGCGGGGATGATGACGCTCGACCCGATGGAAGACGGCGAGCGCGGAGCGATCGTCAACACCGCGTCGGTCGCGGCAGAGGACGGCCAGATGGGTCAGGCGGCCTATTCGGCGTCGAAGGGCGGCGTCGTCGGCATGACGCTCCCCGTGGCGCGCGACCTTGCGTCGGAGAATATCCGCGTCAACACGATCCTGCCCGGCATCTTCGACACCCCGCTGCTCGCCGGCGCGCCGCAGAATGTCCGCGACGCGCTCGGCGCCTCGGTGCTCAACCCGAAGCGTCTCGGCAATCCGGCCGAATATGCCAATCTCGCGCTCTGCATGATCGAGAATGGCTATTTCAACGGCGAGGACGTCCGCCTCGACGGCGGCATCCGCATGGCGCCGCGCTGATATGCCGAAACCGGAAAGCTGGCGGCTCGACGCCGCCAGCTACCCCGTCCGCATCGAACTGCAGACGCGGTTCCAGGACATGGACATCAACGGCCACCTCAACAATGTGGCCTTCGCAGCGCTGTTCGAAAGCGGCCGCGTCCTGCTGAACCGCGAAATCCGCCCGTGGGAGGAACGCCCGGCGAACGAGCGCACGATGGTCGCGGCGGTCGAGATCAATTATCTCGCCGAGGGCAATTTCCCCGATCCGGTCCAGATCGCGACCGGCATCGGCCGCCTCGGCACCTCGAGCTGGACGATCGTGCAGGCGATGTTCCAGAACGGCCGCTGCATCGCGACCTGCGACACGGTGGTCGTGTGCCGCACCGACGGTCAGGCAAAATCGCTGCGGGCGGAGATGGTCGCCGAGCTGGAAGCCAAGCTGGCGAGGGCGGCCTAGCCAAACCTCACCTTCGTCATCCCGGACTTGATCCGGGATCCGTTATTCCAGCGCTGCGTAAGTGGATCCCGGATCAAGTCCGGGATGACGACAAAAAGTCAGGGCGAGCCTGCTTCAAAGCTTCCTGTCCGCGTCGGGCACCGACCGGATCAGGTCGCGTGCGAAGCCGATCAGGCCGATCTGGCGGCGGCGCTTCAGCCGCTCGGCGCGCAGAATCGCCATCACCTCGCCATAGCATTCCTCGACCGCGTCGTTGATCAGCACATAGTCATAGCCGTCCCAGTGGCTGATCTCGTTCGCGGCGCGCTCCATCCGCGCGGCGATCACTTCGTCGCTGTCGGTCTTGCGCGACCGCAGCCGCCGTTCGAGCTCGTCCATCGTCGGCGGCAGGACGAAGACGCGCACGACGTCGGGGCCGGCCTCCTGATAAAGCTGCTGCGCGCCCTGCCAGTCGATGTCGAACAATACATCCTTGCCCGCCGCGAGCATTTCCTCGACCGGCGCGCGCGGGGTGCCGTAGCGGTGGCCGAAGACATGCGCCCATTCGAGGAATTCGCCGTCGGCCGCCATCTTCTTGAAGGTGTCGGTATCGACGAAATGATAATGGACGCCGTCGACCTCGCCCGGGCGCGGCGGGCGTGTGGTGGCGGAGATCGAGAGCGCGATATCCTTGTCGGCTTCGAGCATCATGCGCGAGATGGTCGTCTTGCCCGCGCCCGAGGGCGAGGAGAGGACGAAGAGTACGCCGCGGCGGTTGAGATGGACGCTTTCGGTCATGCGCGCTATTCGCGCGGGTGAGGGCAGCGGTCAAGGGGGAGAGACGGATGGCGGGGATGTCGCGCAAGGGCTGGCTGGTTACCGCGGCGCTGCTCGCGCTGCTGGGCGCGATCCTCTTCGCGATGGGGCGCCCGCCGATCTGCCCATGCGGCACGGTCAGCCTGTGGCACGGCATCGTCCAGTCGAACCAGAACAGCCAGCAGATTTCGGACTGGTACAGCTTCAGCCATATCATCCACGGCTTCATCTTTTTCGGCCTGTCGCGCTGGCTGATGCCGTCGCGGCCCTTCTGGGTCGCGCTGGCGCTGGCGATCGGGATCGAGGGCGCGTGGGAGATATTGGAGAACTCGCCGATCATCATCGACCGCTATCGCGAGGTGACGATGGCCTATGGCTATTCGGGCGATTCGATCCTGAACTCGGTCAGCGACACGGCGTTCATGGTGCTGGGCTTCCTCGCCGCGAGCCGGATGCGCTGGTGGGTCACGGTGGTGCTTGCCATTGCCTTCGAGCTGTTCACGCTGTGGACGATCCGCGACAATCTGACGCTCAATGTCCTGATGCTGGTCGCACCGGTCGAGGCGGTGAAGGAGTGGCAGGCGGGCGGTTAGTGGATGGCCGCGTGCCCGTTCGCATCGATCGGGATTTCGGGCGGGAGTGCGTCGCCCAGCATTTCGCCGTCGGTCGGCGGCTCGCCGTTCGCCGCGAGTTTCGCGGTCGCGGCCTGCATGTCCGCGGCCGCCTGCCGCGCCTCGGCACGATCGGCCCATTTCTTGGTGAGATAGGCGGCGGCGGCGGTCGCGGCGAGTACCGCATAGCGCTGCGGAAACAGGCGCCGCGCCGCGAACAGCGTTCCCGCGCCGATCACCGCGCCCGCGATGGGGTGATGATTTTTCTGGCGTCCGATCGCGCTTCCAAGCACGCCGCCGATGATCCGTCCCATCATCTTTCTCTCCTTCCCCTCCATAAATGCCTCGCGCGTGCTCAGGGTTCCGGCCCCAACATCGTGCGCGGATCGACGACGCGGTCGAAGGTCGCGCCATCGACATAGCCGAGATCGAGCGCTGCGTCGCGCAATGTCGATCCGGTCTCATGCGCGTGCTTGGCGATCTTCGCGGCCTTGTCATAGCCGATTTCGGGGGCGAGCGCCGTCACCAGCATCAGCGAGCGGTTCATCAACTCGTCGATGCGCGCGCGGTTGGGCTCGATCCCGACGACGCAATGTTCGGTGAAGCCCGCCATGCCGATGGCGAGCAGTTCGATCGAGCGGAGTACATTCGAGCCGATCAGCGGCTTGAAGACGTTGAGTTCGAGATGCCCCTGGAGCCCCCCGATGGTGACGGCCTGATGGTTGCCGATCACCTGCGCCGCGACCATCGTCAGCATCTCGCACTGCGTCGGGTTGACCTTGCCGGGCATGATCGAGCTTCCGGGCTCATTCGCGGGCAGGTCGAGCTCGCCGAAACCCGCGCGCGGACCCGATCCGAGCAGGCGGATGTCGTTGGCAATCTTGGTCAGCGCGACGCCAAGCGTGTTGAGCGCGCCCGAGAAGAAGACGAGCCCGTCGTTCGACGCCAGCGCCTCGAACTTGTTGGGTGCCGGCTCGAAAGCGATGCCGGTCGCTTTCGACAGTTCGGCGGCCATGGCAACGTCGAAGCCCGCAGGCGCGTTGAGCCCGGTGCCGACGGCCGTGCCGCCCTGCGCGAGCTTGCAGACATTGTGCGCCAGCGCGCCTTCGATCCGCGCGCGGCACGCCATGAGCTGCGCGACATAGCCCGAAAATTCCTGCCCCAGGGTCAGCGGGGTCGCATCCTGCAAATGGGTGCGGCCGATCTTGACGATGTCGCCCCAGACCGCCGCTTTCGCAGCGAGCGCATCGGTGAGCTCGGCCAGCGCGGGGAGCAGCCGCACGGTCGTCTCGACCGCGACCGCGACGTGGAGCGCGGTCGGGAAGCTGTCGTTCGACGACTGGCCCATGTTGACATGGTCGTTGGGGTGGACGGGTGACTTGCCGCCACGCGTGCCCGCAAGCCTTTCGTTGGCGATTCCCGCGATGACCTCGTTCGCGTTCATGTTCGACTGGGTGCCGCTACCCGTCTGCCAGATCGCGAGCGGGAACTCGTCGTCATACTCGCCCGCGACGACCGCATCGGCGGCGGCGGCGATCGCGTCGGCGAGCGCTGCGTCGAGCCCGTGCGCGCGGTTGACGCGGGCGGCGGCGCCCTTGACCCGCGCGAGCGCGTGGACGATCGGCAGCGGCATGCGCTCGTGCGGCGGGAAGGCGAAATTGTGCCGGCTGCGCTCGGTCTGCGCGCCCCAATAGGCGGCGGCGGGAACCTCGATTTCGCCGATGCTGTCGCTCTCGATCCGCATTTCGCTCATGCCAGCAGCATCCTTGTGACCAAAATCGCCCCCGCCCAGATCATCGCGACGAGGCCGAGCAATTGCCAATAGCCGCTCTCGCCGACGCGGCGGCGCAGCCATGCGGCCGCGATCCACACCAGCACCAGCGTCGGGGTCAGGACGAGCAGGCTGAAACGGAGCAGTCCGTCGGCGATCTGACCCCCGGCATAGCCGCCCTCGAACAGCGCATAGCCCTCGACACCCCACCAGAAGGCACCGGTGAGAACGAGCATGCCCGCGAGGGCCCAATATTGCCAGAAGCGGCTGGGAGGCCAAGCGGGCCCCGGCATGCTATTTCTTTTTGCCGAAATCCACGGTCACGACGTTGGAGCCGTCCTCACTGACGACCTCGGGGCGGTCGTTGTCGGCTTCGTCGTGTGGCTCGGGGGCTTCGATATCGTCGTCGCTGACCTGGAACTGCAGTCCGAAGTCGACCGACGGATCGACGAAAGCGGTGATCGCCGCATAGGGGATCGTGAGCATCGATGGCGTCTGGTTGAACGACAGGCCGACGCTGAAATGATCCTCTTCGACCGTCAGATCCCAGAAGCGGTTCTGGAGCACGATCGTCATCTCGTCGGGGAATTTGGCGATCAGATGTGCAGGGATGTCGACTCCCGGCGCCTGCGTCTTGAAGGTGATATAGAAATGATGCTCGCCCGGCAGGCTGTCATGCCCCTCGATCTGGCTGAGCACGCGGCCGACCACGGCACGCAGGGCATCCTGCACGATTTCGTCATAGGGAATCAGGCTGTCGCGGACATCGTCGGTCATGCGCGGGGGATGAACGCGGCGCGCGCGCCGGTCAAGAGGGGGCAGGGCGGAGAATCGCCTTGCAACGTGAAACACAGGCTCTAAGGCGTCGGCCATGCGAACCGCCACTGTCCAGCGCACGACCAAGGAAACGGATATCGCGATCACCGTCAATCTGGACGGCACGGGCGATTATTCGGTGTCCACCGGCATCGGTTTCCTCGATCATATGGTCGAGCAATTGTCGCGCCATTCGCTGATCGACATTGCGATGACGGTGAAGGGCGACCTTCACATCGACCAGCATCACACCGTCGAGGACAGCGCGCTCGCGCTCGGCGAAGCGGTCGCGACGGCGCTCGGCGACAAACGCGGCATCGCCCGCTACGGCGAGGCGCACGCGCCGATGGACGAGACGCTGACGCGCTGCGTGCTCGACATTTCGGGGCGTCCGCACTGCGTCTATAAATCGAGCTTCTCGCAGCCGCGGCTCGGAGAGATGGACACCGAGATGTTCCCGCACTGGTTCCACAGTTTCGCGCAGACCGCGGGCATCACGCTGCACATCGAGACGCTGTACGGCGAGAATAATCACCACATCGCCGAAAGCATGTACAAGGCGCTTGCCCGGGCGCTGCGTCAGGCCGTCGAGATCGACCCGCGCAAGGGCGATGCGATTCCCTCGACCAAGGGTGTGCTCTAGGAGCCGTCCATGAGCGCCATTGCCCTGATCGACTATGGCGCGGGCAATCTTCGCTCGGTGCATAATGCGCTCGTCGCGGCGGGCGCGGAGAATGTTGCCGTCACCGCCGATCCCGATGTCGTCGGACAAGCCGACCGCATCGTGCTGCCCGGCGTCGGAGCGTTTGCTGCCTGCATGAACGGGCTTTCTGCCATCGACGGGCTGATCGATGCGATGGACCGTCGCGTGCGCCAGGAGGGCGCGCCCTTCCTCGGCATCTGCGTCGGCATGCAATTGCTCGCCGATGCAGGAGAGGAGCATGGCACGTACAAGGGACTCGGCTGGATCGGTGGCACGGTCCGCGCGTTCGCCCCGGCGCCGGGCCTGCGTATCCCGCACATGGGATGGAACGACGTCGTTCCCACGTTGGCGCATCCGGTGATCGCGGCGGGCGAGGCCTATTATCTGCACGGCTATCATTTCGCCGATGTGGTCGATGTCGCCGCGACGAGCAGCCATGGCACGTCCTTCACCGCCGCGGTGGCGAAGGACAATATCGTCGGCGTCCAATATCACCCCGAAAAGAGCCAGGCCTATGGCCTCGCCACGCTCGAAAGGTTCATCAATTGGCGGCCCTGACCATCTTTCCCGCGATCGATCTCAAGGGCGGGCAGGTGGTGCGGCTCGCCGAGGGCGATATGGCGCGCGCGACCGTCTATGGCGACGATCCGTCGGCGCAGGCGCGGCTGTTTGCGGGCGCGGGCGCAACGCATCTGCATGTCGTCGATCTCGACGGCGCCTTTGCCGGCGCAAGCGTCAACGGCACGGCGGTCGAGAGCATCATCGCCGCCTTTCCGGGCAAGGTGCAGGTCGGCGGAGGAATCCGCGACCGCGCGGGGGTCGACCGCTGGCTCGCGCTCGGCGTCGAACGCGTGATCATCGGCACTGCGGCGCTGAAAGACCCCCAATTTGTCAAATCGGCGGCGCGCGACCTTCCCGGCCGGATCGTCGTCGGGGTCGATGCGCGCGATGGCATGGTCGCGACCGAGGGCTGGGCCGACGTGTCCGACGTCCGCGTCGAGGATCTTGCGCGCCGCTTCGAGGATGCGGGTGTCGCCGCCTTGCTCTTCACCGACGTCGGCCGCGACGGGTTGCTCAAGGGCTGCAATGTCGAGGCGACGGTTGCGCTCGCGCAGGCGGTCGATATCCCGGTGATCGCGAGCGGCGGGGTCGCCGATATCCACGACATCCACGCGCTGCGCCCGCATGTCGCCGACGGAATCGAAGGCGTGATCACCGGCCGCGCGCTCTACGACGGCCGCCTCGATCTTGCCCAGGCGATTGCGGCGGGCGCGGCATGACCCGCCGTCCCACTCGCGTTCGCATCGAGCGCAGTCGAGATGCCCATCGGTATGGCGCGGCCCTGAAGGGTGTCTCGACTTCGCTCGACACGAACGGGGTTGAGAGATTAGCGGCATGACCGTCCGCGTCCGCGTCATCCCCTGCCTCGACGTCGCCGACGGGCGCGTGGTCAAGGGCGTGAATTTCGTCGACCTGCGCGATGCAGGCGACCCGGTCGAGGCGGCGCGCGCCTATGACGCCGCGGGCGCCGACGAGCTTTGCTTTCTCGACATTTCGGCCAGCCATCAGGGGCGCGGGACGTTGCTTGACATGGTCAGCCGCACCGCCGAGGTCTGCTTCATGCCGCTGACCGTGGGCGGCGGGGTACGCAGCGCCGACGATGCGCGCGCTCTGCTGCTCGCGGGCGCCGACAAGGTCGCGGTGAACAGCGCCGCGGTCGCGCGGCCCGAACTCGTCGCCGACATAGCCGACCGCTTCGGCAGCCAGTGCGCGGTCGGCAGTATCGACGCGCGGCGGGTCGGCGAAGGGCGATGGGAGATTTTCACCCACGGCGGGCGCAAGCCTACCGGCGTCGATGCGCTCGACCATGCCGTCCGGCTTGCCGAAATGGGCGCGGGCGAGCTGCTGGTCACCAGCATGGACCGCGACGGGACGAAGGACGGCTATGATCTGGCGCTCACCCGCGCGATCGCCGATGCGGTCGGCGTGCCGGTGATCGCCTCGGGGGGCGTCGGCACCCTCGATCATCTGGTCGCGGGGGTGATCGAGGGCGGCGCGAGCGCGGTGCTCGCTGCCAGCATCTTCCACTTCGGCGAAGCGACGATCGCCGAGGCCCATGCGCGGCTCGCCGCCGCCGGATTGCCGGTCCGCGCGCATTAGGTTCAGGACCCATTAATTCCGGGCGGGGGTGGTCACGGCTGGAGGGGGCTGCAATAAAAGTCCCATGATGTCCAAGCTCCGCCTCGCCGACCGCGCCAACGATATCGTTCCGATCCTCGGCTTTGTTGCCGCGCTGGCGAGCTTCGCGATGCCGCTCAATCCCTGGCTCGTCGGCGCGATCCTGGCGGGTGCCGTCGTCGCCGCGGTCCATCATGCCGAGGTCATTGCGCACCGCGTCGGCGAGCCCTTCGGCACGCTGATCCTCGCGCTCGCGGTAACGGTGATCGAGGTCGGGCTGATCCTGACGCTGATGCAGGCCGAACCCGAAAAGGCGCAGACGCTGGCGCGCGATACGGTGTTCGCGGCGGTGATGGTGATCCTCAATCTGCTGATGGGCCTCTGCCTCCTGAGCGGCGCGATCCGCCATCACGAGCAGCGCTTCCAGCGCACCGGCATCGGCGCCGCGCTCGCGACCCTGACGGTGCTCACCGTCGTGACGCTGGTCCTCCCCAATTTCACGTCGAGCGTGCCGGGCCCCTTCTATTCAGCGACCCAGCTCGGCTTCGTCGCGGCGGTTTCGCTGATCCTCTATGCGACCTTCGCGCTGGTGCAAACTGTGCGCCACCGCGACTATTTCCTTCCCGACGGCGATGCCGACGGCGACGGAGAGCCCGACGCGCACGCCGCACCGCCGAGTGCGCAGCGCACCGCCATTTCGGGCACGCTGCTCCTCGCGAGCCTGTTCGCGGTAGTGCTTCTCGCCAAGGCCCTGTCGCCGGTGATCGGCGCGCTGCTCGCCGACTGGGGCGCGCCGCCCGCGGTGCTCGGCGTGTTGATCGCGGCGCTGATCCTCGCGCCGGAGGGACTGGCCGCGGTGCGTGCGGCGAAGGCGGATCGCCTGCAGACCAGCCTCAACCTCGCGCTGGGGTCGGCGCTGGCGACGATCGGGCTGACCATCCCGGCGGTCGCGATCCTGTCGATCTTCACCGGCCTGCCGATCAGCCTCGGCCTCGATGCCAAGTCGACCGTGCTGCTGTTCCTGTCGCTGATCGTCGCGTCGCAGACGCTGGCGAACGGACGCACCACCGTGTTGCAGGGTGCGATCCACCTGATGCTGTTCGCGGTTTACCTGTTCACGACCTTCGTGCCGTAAAACAAGCGCACTTTACCTTCGTCATGCTGAACTTGTTTCAGCATCCATGGTCGACGCTCCCGTTCGAAGCCGCGCTCAGGGCGCGGTCAGGCCATGGACCCTGAAACGAGTTCAGGGTGACGCGGAAGAAAGGACGACCTCAGGTCTTGCGAACAAACACCGTCCCCGCACTATAGCCCGCGCCGAACGAGCAGATCAGGCCGATGTCGCCGGCTTTCATATCCGCGTGGTTGAGGTGGAAGGCGATGATCGATCCCGCGCTCGAGGTATTGCCATAGGTGTCGAGCACCGTCGGGCTCTCGTCCGCGCTCGCCTCGTGGCCCAGTACGCGGTGCGCGATCAGGCGGTTCATGTTGGTGTTCGCCTGGTGCAGCCACAGCCGGCGCATGTCGCTGCCTTCGAGGCCGAGCAGTTCCATCTGCTCGACGATCATGGTTGCGACCATGGGGACGACTTCCTTGAAGACCTTGCGGCCCTCCTGGACGAAGAGCTTGTCTGACTTGGGCCCCGACTGGTCGATCCCGCCATGGCCCCGGTTCAAAAAACCGAAATTGTTGCGGATATTGTTGCTGAACTGGGTTTTCAGCTTGGTGCCGAGGATGTCCCAATGGCCCTCGGGAGCCATCGACTTATCCTCGACGAGGATCGCGGTCGCGACGTCGCCGAAGATGAAATGGCTGTCGCGGTCGCGCCAGTTAAGGTGCCCCGAGCAGATTTCGGGGTTCACGACGAGGACGCTCTTCGCATGGCCGGCGCGGATATAGTCGGCGGCGGTCTGGATGCCGAAGGTGGCCGACGAGCAGGCGACATTCATGTCGAAGCCGAAGCCGTCGATGCCGAGCGCATCCTGGATCTCGACCGCCATCGCCGGATAGGGGCGCTGCATGTTCGACGCCGCGCAGAGCACGGCGTCAACGTCGCCCGCGTCGCGACCGGCGCGGGCGAGCGCGTCCTTGGCCGCAGCGACGCCGATTTCGGCGAGGATCGATATCTCGTCGTTGCTGCGCTCGGCGATGCGCGGCGCCATGTGGTGCGGGTCGAGAATGCCGGCCTTGTCGACGACGTAGCGGGATCCGATGCCGCTCGCCTTTTCGATGAATTCGACACTCGATTCAGCGAGTTCGATGACGTCGCCTGCCGCGATCGCTGCCGCATTTTCCCTATTGTGCAGCGCAACATACTGGTTAAAACTGGCGACAAGTTCTTCGTTGGAGATCGCTTCGGCGGGGGTGAAGAGGCCGGTCGACGAAATGACCGGTTGCGGTGTGTGCGACATGGTGGGTCCTGCGTGTCCTGTTCTTGGCTCGGCACGCTGATTAGGCCCGGTCGCGCGGCCGCGCAACGCCCCTCGCGATGCTGAACGATCGCCGACTTCATGGTTAACCTGCCACTAACTCTTTTCGTGGCAGATTGTCGGATGCAGGCCTCCGGGGGGATGGCTCCCCGGGCGCCGTGCGGGAGCATGACCATGGCGACGCGTTCAGGACCGGCCGCAGGCGACCTGTCCATATCCGAGATCAAGGAATTCGCGGGCTTTCCCGCCGCGACGCAGCGGTACATCCGCCGCTCGCTCGATATCGGGCTCGAACGCGAAGACGCGATCGCCCGCTGGTCGCGCGACATGGTCGAGGAAACCGCGATCCGCGTGCAGGCGAAAGTCTATCAGCGGATCGGCGATATCCGTGCGCATATCCCCGACGACAGCGGGCTCGATGCGCTCGAGGGCTTCATGGCGCCGCTCGTCGCGGTGTCGGCGTTCGACCTGGGGCAGGACCGGTTGCCCGGGTTCGCCTCCTATCGCTTCCTGTACGAGCGGCTGCTCGGCGCGCACGCGCGGCCGTGGCTGCCCGGCGCCTTCTGCGCCGCAGCCTCGTTGCCGCATCTTCACCCCGACAAGCGCAAGACCCTGCTCCAGTCGATCAGCGAAGCCGCCGCGACCGCGCCGGGCTGGTCGGCGCGCGAACCGAGCTTCTATCCCGAATGGGTCGACAAGATCGACGAGACCAAGCCGGCGAACTGAGCGGAAGGTCAGCGGCCCAATAGTCGGGCCAAGGCAACCCATTCGGCGACGCTGACCGTTTCTGCGCGCCGCGTCGGATCGATGCCAAGCGCGTCCAGCGCCTCGATCGCGCCCGCGACGCCCTTCAGGCTCTGGCGCAGCATCTTGCGGCGCTGGCCGAACCCCTTTTCGGTGAGCTTCGACAGGATGCGCGGATCGACGCCTTCGGGCTCGTCGGCCGGGGTCACATGGACGATCGCCGACATCACCTTGGGCGGCGGGGTGAAGGCCGAACGGTGGACCTTCATCGCGATCCGGGCGTGCGAGCGCCACTGCGCGAGGACGGCGAGGCGGCCATAGGCATCGGTGCCGACCGGTGCGACGATGCGCTCGGCGACCTCGAGCTGGAACATCAAGGTCAGCGACAGCCATTGCGGCGGCCAGGCCGCGGGCTCGAGCCAGCGCGTGAACAGCGCGGTCCCGACATTATAGGGCAGGTTCGCGACGATATGATAGGGTCCGCCCGCGAGCGCGTCGGCATCGATCGCCATCGCATCGCCCGGCACCACCGTCAGCCGCCCGCCGAACGCGTCGGACAGTTCGGCGAGCAGCGGCAGGCAACGCTCGTCGCGCTCGACCGCGATCACCTTCGCGCCCGCGCGAAGCAGCGCGCGCGTCAGCCCGCCGGGGCCCGGCCCAACCTCGAACACCGTCGCGCCGCCCAAATCGCCCGGCAGCGCGGCGATCCGGTCGAGCAATTGCTCGTCGAACAGGAAATTCTGGCCCAGCGCCTTGCTGGCCGACAGCCCGTGCGCGCGCACCGTCTCGCGCAAGGGGGGCAGGGGGACGCGCGGCTTGACGCTCACTTCGCGGGCGCGCAGCTGCGCTCGCGCGCGGCCGCCATGCGCGCCGCCATCGCGATCGCCGCGATCGTCGGCCCGGCATCGGCCCTGCCCGTCCCCGCGATATTGAACGCCGTCCCATGGTCGGGCGAGGTGCGGATGATCGGCAGGCCCAAGGTCAGATTGACGCCGTCGTGGAAATGCAGCGCCTTGAACGGCGCGAGCGCCTGGTCGTGATAGCCGCAGAGGATCGCATCATAGCGATCGCGGATGCCGGGCGCGAACAGCGCGTCGGCCGCGAGCGGCCCGTCGACGGCAATCCCCTCCTCGGCAAGCTGCGCGACGGCAGGCGCCATGATCCGCACTTCCTCGTCGCCGAGCTGGCCGCTCTCGCCCGCATGCGGATTGAGGCCCGCAATTGCCAGCTTCGGCGCCGCGATCCCGAAATCGCGCGTCAGTCCGCGCGCGACGATGCGCGCCTTGGCGACGATCAACTCGCTCGTCAGCCGTTCGGGCACCTGCGCCAGCGGGATGTGGACGGTAAGCGGTACGACGCGCAGACCCGGTCCCGCGAGCATCATCACCGCGTTGGTCGCGGTGACGCCGCAGCGTTCGGCGATGAATTCGGTCTGCCCGGGGTGCGTGTAGCCGATGCCATGCAGCGCATGTTTCGACACCGATCCGGTGACGAGCGCGGCCGCCGCCTGGTTGCGGGTCAGTCCGATCCCCGTTTCGAGCGCGTGGAGCGCCAGCGCCGCGCCGGCGGGCGTCGGCGAGCCGGGGGTCAGCGGGCCGCTGTCTTCGAGATGCCAGACCGGCAGCGCCGTCTCGAACGCGGCGGCGACTTCGTCCATATCGCCCACGCGCGCGACCGGACCATCCCAGACCGCTTCGATCGCGGCGGCGTCGCCGATAACGACGAAGGGAGGCAGATCGTGCGTGCGTCGCGCCGCCCAAGCGCCGGCCGCGACTTCGGGGCCGACGCCCGCCGGGTCACCGATGGTGACCGCGATCGGGCGCCGCTGACAGGAATCGCTCATCAGCTATATTCGATCACGGCATCCCGGCGCAGGTCGCGCAGATAGCGCTGCGCGCGCTTGTTGACCTTTTCCTCCAGCAGGCGATTCTCGATCTCCTGCAGGTCGGGCGCGGTCGCGGTCTGCGGCATGTCGCGGCCGCACAGCACCAGCACGCTGATGCCTTCTTTCGCCGCGCCGAAGGGCTGCGTCGTCTGGCCGATCTGCATCGATGCGAGCGTCGCCTGCAGTGGCGGCGGCAGCGCGCGCATCTGGATATTGTCGCGCGACACGACATGCGCGCCGAGCGCGGCCGCGACACTGTCGGCGCCGCCGCAACCGGCGATCGCGCGCGTCGCCTCGGCAAACTTGCCGGCCAGTTCGGTGGCCTGTGCCTCGGTCGTGCCGGCAGGGAAGTCGAGCGAGACCTGCTTCAGGCTGAGCACCGCATCGCGCGGATCGGCTGTGAGCACCTGGCGCCGGTCGATCATCACCATGATCGAGATGCCGCCGGGCACCTCGACCGGGCCGACGAGCTGGCCGGGCGCCATCTGCGCGGCGGCTTCGGCCATCGTCGGCGGAAGCTGCGCGGCCTTGACCCAGCCGAGGTCGCCGCCGACGACCGCGGTCGAGGCTTCCGAGAACTGGCGGGCATAGGCCTGGAAGCTGCCGCCGGCCTGCAGCGCCTGAATGATCTTCTGCGCATTCTCGGCCACGGCGGCGGCGGTTTCGGGGGTCGCCGACAGATAGATTTCGCCGAGATGGAACTCGTCGAGCCCCTTCGATTCATTCATCTGCTTGACGATCGCCTCGACCTCTTCGGTGGACACGTTGGTCGACGACTGGATGTTGCGCTGGAGCAGACGGTCCCAGGCATATTCGCCGCGAATCTGCTGCTTCACCGCGCCCGCCGACGAGCCCTTCGAGGTCAGATATTTGGCGAACTGGTCGGGCGACTGCTTGAAGCGCGCCGCAAGCCGCGCGAACTGGTCGTCGACCAGCTTTTCGTCGATCTCGATCTTCGCCGCCTTGGCTTCCTGGATCTGCAATTTCTCGTCGATCAGGTTGCTGAACACCTGCTGGCGCAGCCGCTGTTCTTCCTCGGGCGGAAGGTTGACATTGTTGTTCGCGATACGGATCAGCGCCATCCGCTGCTCGATATCGGTCGCGGTGATGATCTCGCCGTTCACAGTCGCGGAGGGGCGATAGACGTTCGGTTTGGCATCGCCGTAAAGCTGGACATTGCCGGGGATGTTGAGGCTGGTCGTAGGGACTTCATTGTCCGGGACGGTCTGAGCCACCACCGGCGTCGCGATAACGGCGGCCGAGACGATCAGCCCGATCATGGTCGAAATTTTGGTCATCTTCACCCTATAACAGAGGTTCCGGCCCGCTCCGTATCAGCGGATGGGTCCGATGGTCCAGCGCAAACGCGCGCCAGCATGTCATAACTGACCTCTGCGTAAGGAAGGGACGCTGAACGCAGGCTGAGCGGGCCCTTGATGCCGGGAGGTCCGGCCGGTCCTATGTCAGCGCGCGATAGAGCCCGAAGGCGCTGGTCGCGGTCAAAACGACGCCGACCAGCGTCAGCATCAGCTTGACCGAAAAGCGCTTCGCCATGAAGGCGCCGAGCGGGGCGGCGAGCACGCCGCCGATGAGCAGGCCCAGCGTCGCGCCGGCGATCTGGGCGAAGCCCAGATGATAGATGAACGTCGCGGATACGGTGAGCGTCAGGAAGAATTCGACGCTGTTCACCGTGCCGACCACCTTGCGCGGTTCGGCCCCCTGGACGAGCAGGTTCGAGGTTACGACCGGGCCCCAGCCGCCGCCGCCCGCCGCGTCCAGAAAGCCCCCGATGAGGCCAAGGGGCGCGATCACCGTCGGCTTCTGCACCTTTGGCGGATAGAGGATGCCGCGCACCAGCAACCAGATCCCGATCGCGACGAGATAGGCGAGCACGAAGGGCTTTACCGCATCGGAGTGAAGCGAGGTCAGGACATAGGCGCCGAGTACGCCGCCGATCACGCCGGGGATCAGCAGCCTCCAGAACAGCGGCCATTCGATGTTGCGATGGATCAGGTGGCTGATCCCCGACACCGCGGTGGTGAACATTTCGACGACATGGATGCGCGCCGACGCCTGTGCGGGCGGCACGCCCATCACCGCCACGAGCAGCGTGTTGCAGATCACGCCGAATGCCATGCCCAGCGCGCCGTCGACGAGCTGCGCCGCGAAGCCGATCAGGATGAAGGGTAATAGCGAAGAGGGGTCCAGCACCGCCAGATCGAACATGACTTCATCCCAACTATATTAATTGACAACCGGCTGCCGCTTTTCGCGCGCATTTGCCAGCCCAATTTTTCTGCTGGCGGTGAAGGGATTTGTTTTCGCGGCCGGTGAAACCGTCAGGCCGACCGTCCCGAAAGGTCGTCGGGCAGATATTCGCGGACATAATCGATGAACGCCCGCAGCTTGGGCATCACCTGCTTGCGGCTCGGGTAGTAGAGGAACAGGCCCGACGTCGCGCCCGCAAATTCGGTGAGCACCAGTTCGACCTCGCCGGTTTCGACCATCGCCTTCGCGACCGGCTCGGCGGTCATGATCATCGCGATCCCGCTGCGCATCGCCACGGTCGCCGCGATCCAGTCGTTGACGATCACCGGGCCGGTCACCGCAACGTCGAATTCGCGATTCCCCTTTTCGAAGGTCCAGGGCATCAACGCGCCGGTCGCGAGCCGGAAGCGGACGCAGCGATGGTTGCGCAGATCCTCGGGCGTTTCGGGGCGGCCATATTTCTCGAAATAGGCGGGCGTCCCGGCGACAACGAAGCGGAACGGGCCGGTCAGGCGAACCGCGATCACATCGGCATCGAGCGATTCGCCCATCCGCACGCCGGCATCGAACCCGCCCGCGCTGAGGTCCGACAGCGCGTCGTCGGCATAGATCTCCAGTTCGATTTCGGGATAGGCTTCGCAAAAGCCGGCGATGATCGGCTCGAACAGCGGCTGCACCGCGCCGCGCATCAGATTGATCCGCAGCCGCCCGGCGGGGCGGTTGCCGAGGTTGCGCGCGGCCTCATAGGCGTCGGCGATGCCCGAATAGGCGGGCGCGGCGCGTTCGAGGAACATTTCGCCGGCCTGCGTCAGCCCCACGCTCCGCGTCGTGCGCATGAACAACGGGGCGCCGATGCGCGCCTCCAAGGCTTTCACCGTCTGGCTGATCGCCGAGGGAGAGACGCCGAGGTCGGCGGCGGCGGCGGAAAAGCTTCGTCTTTCCGCAACGCGAAGAAAGGCTTCGATCCCGTCGAGCGCCCCATGGGGGATTGTTAAATCCTGCTTCAAAGCACTTGCAGATTATAGAGGATTATCTATTTGCGCAACAGCACCTAAAAAGGTTGCACAACGAAACGAAAGGAACCTCTCCCATGACCAATCAGCTCTCCTCTTTTCGCCGCTTCCCCTCGGCCTTCGCGATCGTCGCGGCTTCGGCCCTCGCGTTCACCGGCCTGATCGCCTCGACCTCGCCTGCTTATGCCCAGAGCGGCAGCGACTATCGCTGTGCGGGCCTCGCTGACCAGGCGAACACCGCGGCCGACGGCGCCAGCGCCGCCCAGAAGGCAAGCGCGAAGCGCTTCGTTTCGACCGGCAAGAAGCTTTGCGAAGCCGGCAACGAACGTGCCGCCGCCAAGCAGTTCCGCGCGGCCCTGAAGGTCGCCGGCGTCGCCGAAGTCGAAGCCGACAGCCAGATGGCGGCGCGTTAACAGATAAGCCCAAGACACCAATCTCCGGTCCGTCCTCTCCCTCTCCCGACGGACCCCACTAACTGGGGCGGCACTCACAACGAGGCCGCCCCATTTGTTTGTGCGGCCTACGCCTTGCGGCGATAGCGGAAATACCAGACTTCATGTGACAAGTCAATCATGCTATTGAAATAGAATGACTTTTAACAGAATTTTGACCTCCAAAAATTGGCCAGCAATCACCCAGCAATCACCGTTTTCAGGAGCGAAAAAACCTCGTGGCCACGCGCAAATCTGCTCTTCGATCGGACCTTTCCAAGACCAATCTTGACGACTCTCTGATGGCGAAGGTCACCGGTTCAAATCCTGTAGGTTGCCTCTCATATCCTCCCTCAGTTAACCTCTCCAAGGTCGCGACAAGTACCGTGCCGTGGGTAAGAATCTGGTGCCTCTCATCAGAAAATTGGATCAGTTCAGGCTAGCACCGCCGGACAGGATCAGACGATCTAGCGATCGCCGGTATGCCCAGAAATGGGCAATCCCGGGACGATTTATGTGCGAGCGTCAGAGCGGGCGCCACCAGTCATAGACATCCGAAAAGCCGATGACGCCGTCGAACAGGGCGCAGAGGATCAGCATTTGCCGACAAGGCACTGAATAGCGCTCGCGCGCGATCTTGAGATGACGGACCACGGTCTCTTCGCTGATGCCGAGGATGCTGGCGGTCTCGCCAGCAGTCTTGCCGCGGGCGGACCAGAGCACGCATTCGCGCTGCCGCTCGGTCAGCGCCGCCCGCGGAGTATAGGAGCCTGTCCCGATGAGCTGCCGCGCCGCGGCGAGCGCCACGGCGCCGACGATCTCGGCGGCGTGGAGCATCTCGAGCGGGATCCTGGCATTGGGAGCGACGGCAAAGGAGCAGCTTCCGGTCGCTTCGCCAGGCAAGTGCCGCGGCACCGTGAAGCCGTCGCCGATTCCGCTCTCGCGGGCGACCTTCAGCAACTGCCGGTCACCGCGAGAAAGCGGGATGTAGTGATCGACATTGCGCCATTGAAAACCCGTCATGGATTTTTCGCCGGCGCGCCGGATCGGGTCGGTGCCGCTGAGATCGAAGCCGACATAGACATTCGCCCAGGCGTCGGGATAATTATGCACGAGCATCGATGCACCCTCGCCGCCGCCGCCGCGGCGATCGAAGGCGAGCGCGAAAAGATCAAATCCCATGCGGTCGGCGGCGTTCGACAGGGCGGCAAAGAGCCGTTCTTCCTTGTCGGCGCCTGATATGTCGTGTGCGAGTTCCTCCGTCAGATTAAAATGCTTCACGTCGATTCATCGGCCGCCGACGCGTTCCCGACCCGTCCGCCCGCGATCCGCTCCATGGCTCATCGCTCCCGTTTCCTCTCCGGGAGACAATGAAGTTGGACAAGCTGCGCGATGGTCCTCGCACTGCGGCGGGCGGGTGATACCTCAGCCTCTATACGCAATGCCGATCGCCTCTTCGGTGTAACGACAGGAAATCACCTGATAAAGCGGCTTGGTGCACCAATCGGACCCAGATTGACACCTAATGCCTTAATACGCCGACCGCGGCGGAGCCGGCGTCACGCACCGGCGGCATCTGGAGTCGAAGTGGCGATCGAAACGTCATGGGCAAGCAGTCGTTCGCAGCTCGGCGCGACAAGGCCCCAGACCGCGTCGATCACGGCGGAGAATGTCACGCCTTCAAGCTCAAGGCTCGCGGCATAGGCATCCCATTGCCGCCGCTTGTCGCCGTCTTCGAACATGGCAGCCGAGAGCCCCGGCGGACGGTCAGCCGGGATCGGCGTGCCGCGTCGATCGAATGTCGCCGCAAGTGCTGCGTCGAGCGCTTGAGCATTGATGTCGCAGGCCTGCGGAATCGCCCAGAGGTCGTAGAAATCCTTCATGCGACCATTGGCGATCCCGAGCGCTACCATCGCCTGAAATTTCTCTGCGATGACGCTTGTCGGCGAATAGGTGCGGATCTCCGGATCGGGAAAGTCCAGCAGCGTCGCGAAGGAAGTCGGCGGCGCCGGATCCGAGAGGGCGTCGCCAAAGCCGAGGTCGATCGTGATCGGGATGCGCGTTCGTTCGAGAAAGGCGGTCGTTGTTAGCCGCATGCCGCCATATTCGGCTCCCTCGCGGATCGGCCGCGCGGTGAGTGCGTCGATATCGAAAGTCAGCCCGTCAGCCGCCTCGATTTTCATGATCGCGCCGAAATCCGCTATCAGCCGTTCGGCGCTTGCATCGCCGAAGGCGAGAAAGTCGGCGTCGCGGGTGACTCGATTATCGTCTTCGAGCCAGAGCGTGACGAGAAGACCGCCTTTGAGAATGAACTGGTCCCGTAGCGGCGAGAGCGACAGTCGGTAAAGCAGGCGCTCGAGCGCGAAGCGAACGAGCAGAACGTCGAAGGGCTGACGCTCCTTGCGCGCCAATTGGAGCAGCCGGTCCTTGACCGAGGCTGCCAGATTGACGGGTGCCTTAGCCATTGAAGCTGAGCGCCTCGAGATAGGGCTGCATTCGCTTCCAGACCCCGCCCGCTGCCGCGGCCTCGGCGATGTCACCGGGACTCGTCTTGCGCTGGTCGAGCGCTGCGCGCAGACTCTCGACCGCAACCGAGCGATCGACGAGGCGCGGATTACGGAACAGGTCGGCCAGCGTTTTGGGAACCGAATAGATGGGAACATCGACCCCGGCGACCTTGTGATGCTCGATCCCCTGGCGTCGATATTTGTCGGCGAGGCGGACGATCCGGACAGGCGGATAATCGATGACCGGTGCCCAGTCGCTGGGTCCTATTGCTACCCAGACCCGCCGCGGCATCTGGTCGGTGAGCCCGTGGAAAGCGAGCGCCGATACCATGGCGATAACCCCGTTCGGGATGCGCTTGGTGATTTCGGCGAGGCCTTGGTCGGTGTCGATCGGCGCGCCGTGAAGCTGATAGAGTCCTCGCGCGATACGGTCGATGTCGCCACTGTCGACCGCGCGAGCGATGGTTTCGGGTGCCACGCCTGCGGCGCGTAGCTCGCGCGCGCGCAGGATCGGATGCGCGCCAAAGAGCGCTCGAAGCGTCTCGCCTTGCGTTATCGATGTGTGCATGTGACAAAACCTCTAACTTAAATGCGATGTATCATAGGTTTTGTCACATGTCATGCAATGATTATGGCGTTCGGAGATGGCCCCGATTCCACTATTTCCTACATTCACCGGTCATGGCATGCCGGTCAGATGGATCAGGAACCGAAATGGAAATCGCGCGCGCTGGCGATCGAATTCTGGTTCGCCGCTGTTCTCGTCGGCGGCTCCTTCATTGCCGGCCTCATCGGCGCGATCCGGTCGCTATTCGGCGGGTGACGTCGCCCCGCTATCCAGCTTCTCAAAGGAGCGTCGGGGCATACGCGCTCGGGGGCTTGCGGCTGAACCACGGGACGTCGGTCCGCTCAACCTCCAACCGGCTTGCCGGATATTGGGTAACGAGCTTCATTGCCTCCTCAGCCGAAGCTTGCAGCCAGGCGTCATGATCGGCGGCGTGAAGAATGACCGGCATCCGGTCGTGAATGTCGAACAGCTCCTCGGTCGCATCGACCATCACCATCGTATAGCAATCGCCCCACTCGTTGGTCGGACGCCAGAGCCCGGCGCAGGCGGCGAGCGGCTGGTCGACGACGCTTAGCCAGGTTCGCGTCATCTTGCCCTTCTCGCCTTCGGCTTCGGCGAAGGCCGTGATCGGGATCAGACAGCGCTGGGCGGGATTGGTAAACCATGTTCGCCAGAAGGTCATCAGCTTGTCGTCGCGGGCATTGTTGACGGGCTTGGGCTTGCTCGTCGGTTTCATATGCTTGAGCCGCACCGGGAAGCCCCAGGTCATCGACTGGAGCGCGCGCGTGCCCGCGTCGTCACGGACCACAAATCCTTGTCCGCCGGGATAGACTTCGCCGGGTTGCGCATTGGTGAGCGGACGCCGCGCACCGAACGCCGAGGCCACTTCGGCGACCGAAGCCTTGAGGGTCACGAGATTGCACATGGCGGCGAGTCCCCTTGGGTGGTTTCGGTCAGGCCGCGCCGAGCATTTCGTCGAAATTCTGCTGGATCGGCGGCATGATGCTGAAGCTATTCTTGGGGAAAGGTCGCAACATGTCCAGCGGCGGCCGCGCCCCCATCAACCAGTCGAACCAGTCCTCGGGGCGGACCACGCCGACGTGGCGATCCTTGTGCGGCGCCAGATCGTCATAGGCCGGGACGGTGAGCACCGCGAAGCTCTCAGGCCACAGGCGGTGCGCCGGACGCCAGACCGCTGCGATGCAGAAGAAAGGCTCGTCGCTGATGAGGCTTGCGGCGTAGATCGTCTTGCCGCGCTTCACGAGGCCGAACTCATTGGCGAGCAGCAGACAGGGGCGATCAATGATCGCGGTCTCGGACTTCAGGAGCGGGATCTGGAATATATCGGCATCGCGCGAGGGCAGCCCCCACAGCATCTCCTTCTCGCATTCGCGCTGGCCGTTCCACACCATCACGCGGTGGAGCTTGCCGATGCCGACCAGCGCGTCGTCCGTCTCGATATCCATGAACTCAGTCCTCAGGCGCGGAAACGGCTGAGCGCGCGCTTCCATTCGCGTTCTTCGGGCATCGGCAGGGCGATGTCATCGGGGCTCGGGTCGACGAGCTCGATCCGCACCGGGCGGACGCGCTTGCCCGTCCGCGCGCCGCAGCGAACACACCAGAATTTCTGGCACGCCTTGACGAGATTGCCGTCCCACATCCTGCACTCGAAGCGCCACCAGATCCCATAGGGATTGAACGTCGCACTATGCCCGCAGCGGCAAACGGGCTTGATCGCCCGAAACCAGGCCGCGGCCTCGAAGACATGCGTGGCGCGATGCTGTCCGTCCTTTGTCCATCCGCCCACGTCACAGGGAGAGTCCAAGCTGGTCGGGGCTTGCGGGCTCCGCGCCGGCACGGACGCTCTCGACGATCGCACGGGCGAGTTCGAACGCGGCCTCGACACGGATGTGATTCGTCGGCGCGGTGATACCCACGCGCGCCCAGCCAGGGGCGGAAAGGATGGTCTCTGCGACTCGGGCAGTATCGATATTGTCCATGCCCTAATGAGAACATAGAGAGAACAATTTGGCAAGTGGGTGACCGGGACAGCGCGGGCGGCCTGCGTGGTCAGCGGGCGCTTGCTGCCGCTGCCGCCCGTCGCCGCCCGGTCCGGGGCGCGCGGCCGCCACCGGCAACGCCAGAAACCGGCGAGGAAGAGATGGCCCGCCCCTGGGCGGCGGACCGCGCGCGGCGAGAGAGGCTCGCCGCCGGTCGCCCCAGGAGAAAGTACCATGAAACTCTTGACCCCCGCGCTCGAGGCGCAGCTTCGCGCCAATCTGGCCACCCGGATCGACACGCTTTCGCGCGGCGAACGCGAGCCGGACCCCAAACCGGTCGTCCGCCTGTTCAGCCCCGTCGGCGCGGCGACCTGGCTCGCGACCGAGATCGATGCGGACGGTATTTTCTTCGGCCTCGCCGATCTCGGCTTCGGCTGCCCCGAACTCGGCAGCTTCGCGCTGTCCGAACTCGAGTCCGTCCGCCTTCCGTTCGGCCTCACGATCGAACGCGACCTCCACTTCACGGCAAGCCACCCGCTATCGGCTTATGCCGAAGCGGCGCGGCGAGCGGGGTCGATCGTGTTGGGGGAGCAAAGGCTCCGGCGCGCGGTCGAACGACTTTCGGGGCGCGGCTGACGCGCCTGGCCGCCTGCCGGGACCGCCACACCCGGCAGCCGCCGACGTGGCCGAGCGCTGCCGCACGGTCACGGTCGCCGATGCGGACTGTGAAGCGGCCTGGGACGCCAGGCGCCGCCATTTCTTTGGACAGAAGGACTAGCCCGATGGAAGACACCGGCGTTATCGACCAGTTTCTGGCGGTCTTCTCGACTTATATCGACAGCGGCTTCGGGCTGCTCGGGGGCGAAGTCGGCTTTCTCTCCTCGACCCTCATCGTCATCGACGTGACGATTGCCGCGCTGTTCTGGGCGTGGCTCCAGATGACTTGCCTCTTTCCGTCGCAGATGCCCCCGTTTGGTGCCTTGGGCCTGGCGCATGGAAACCGGCGTCGGAGAAGGTTCCCCCGTCTCTCCGACGCCGCGATTTCTATGCGAGTTAGATTGGAACCGCTAAATCGTCAGAATTTTGCTCCGATGGCGACACCATAACGCCGCGGATCAAGAGTATAGATGTTTGTAAAATTACCGGAAGATGCATCGGTGACATAAAGTCCGGTAACCGAGTTGCTATCGAAAATATTCTGAACGAACCCCCGGACAAACCAGCGCTCGTCGGCGCCATTCAACTGTAAAACCGCATTTGCCTGGACGAAAGGTTCGATACGATTAATCCTGCCGTTGAAGATATTGCCATATTGCTTTCCGGTAAGGGAAATGTCGACGCGGGGGACGAGTGTCATACCATTCCCAACCTCTGCCGTGTACTGCACGCCCATCGAGACCTTGACATTCGGCGCTTGGGGCAATGTGTTGCCCTTGATGTTAACCTCGACGCCAGGACTCAATACCTGGATCCCGCTGTTCGCAGGGATAGCGCTCGCGAGGACACCGCAAATGCCGAACGCGCCGCTGGAGGCGATATTGCCGTCCGAAGGAAATTCCTGCGGTGCGCGAAGGCCGAGAGCCGCATTTACTCCCGCAACGAACGCATCAGCAA
Organism: Sphingopyxis sp. H073; assembly: GCF_001468395.1. GTDB lineage: Bacteria > Pseudomonadota > Alphaproteobacteria > Sphingomonadales > Sphingomonadaceae > Sphingopyxis. Next base: position 85,764 of record NZ_LNSG01000010.1, read on the forward strand.
CGCCAGGCGCAGGTCCCGTGACAGCGCAGTGCGCACCATTGCTGATGTCCTTGATAATCACGGCATCAGGATCTCCGCCGCCCGGATCACGCGGATTGGAGAAGAATTGATCGCCGGCGACCTTGGCATTGAGATAGCTGAAGGACAGATTGATAAGCCAGTTCGGGTCCGGCCTGATGACAGACTCCAGTTCGACACCCCAGATATTGGCGTCAACCGTGTCATTCACAGACGTTCTTGCCACGATGCGGCTGAGCTGCAGTCCACTATATTTGTAGTAAAATGCGGTGGCATTCAGTTGCAACGCGCCGTTTGCGAAGACGTTCTTGGAGCCAATCTCGAAGGCATCGATCGATTCAGAGCCGAAACTCTCGCTGACGGCGAAAATCGGAGAAAGCGGAGGATTGATACCGCCGGATTTGTAACCCCTCGAGTAAGATGCATAGAGTGAATTGTCCGGCGTAACCTCGAAGGCCAGAACTGCTCGTCCGGTAATTTCGTCGAAGCTTACTTCGCGAAACTGGGCGAGCTGTTGGCCCGGTGTCCCCGGGTCGGCATCGAAAAGTCCAGACGGCCCGGTGAGAGGCGTTATCGGGGTATCGAACGGATCTCCATCGTTGGCATAAGGGTTCAGGAAACTGATCAGTGTCGTACGCGCCGTTACATCCTTCTTGTCATTGTTGTAACGCAGCCCCCCGGTCAACGTCAGCCGGTCGCTTAGATCGAAATAGACCTCGCCGAAAATCCCATAGCTCTCCAGATTCGATTCCAGCGAGTTGTTCCGATACATCGACGTCGCGAAATAGGATGGCGGAAGGCCGCCCGACAAGGAGCCGAATGAACCCAATATGGCACTGGCGTAATCGAGCGCAAACGAGTTCACATAATAGCTATTGTCGGTGGTTTTCGATTTCGCGTAAATTCCCCCCAACAGGAAATTGAACGGCCCGTCGAAGTCACTCGTAAGGATGAGCTCTCCGCTCCACGATTCGCGTTGTTCCGAAGATCGATCGAAAGAAAGCGGCGTTTCGGAACACAGCGAGTTCCCTTCGAAAGCGCCTCTGCTTCCATCATCATTATCCGAGGTGCACAGCACGCCCTGCGGACCGTCCGGGATGAGAGCGCCGGCAATCGGCGAAAAATAGGCCGAGGAGCCGGGAATGAAGGCCGGCGCCGGCGGAGCAAGACCCGTCGGCAATCCGTTAGCCGCAAAAAAGGCCAGCGTATTGAGCGCCGGGGCGAAACCGGCACGGCTTTGAATTCCAAGAAAATAGTCCTGCCTGGAATCGACTTCAGTATCCTGATAAATGCCGGTGGCCGTCAGGGTCATCGCGCCGAATTTTTGCTCAAGGCGCGCCTGCACCTGTAGCTCTTCCGCAAAATAGAAGGGCGTATAGGCCGTGTTGACGACACGCACATCGCCAGGCTCCTGAAACCCGGAAAACCCGTCAGGGCCATAAAGGCTGCCAAGGCCGAGTACGGCGGGAATGCCCTGAATGGCGAAGAACTCGGAAGAACTGAGCGTCGCACCGACCGTGGAATTTGCGTTCGTGGTATCGAAATCACGTCGATTGTTCAGGCATCCGAGCACGCCCAATGGATCGCGTTGGCACGTTTGTTTCTGGTTTCTGAGGCGCGTGTCCTTTTCCCGGAAATAATAGCCCATGAGATCGATCGTCGTATCAGGACCGGGCTCGAAACGAAGTGAGCCTCGCAACGCGTAAAGGTCCCGAGTGTCGATGTCCGATCCATCATAAAGATTCGTCGTATAACCGTCGCGGTTCACATATATGCCCGCCAGTCTCACGCCGATCATATCCCCGATCGGGACATTGACCATGCCACGCGCTTCGATGCTGTTGAAATTGCCATACTCGAATTGCGCTTCAGCCTCGAAACGGGAGAGTTTGGGTTTCGCGGTCACGACATTCACGACCCCGGAGGTCGCATTCCGACCGAACAGGGTGCCTTGAGGTCCGCGAAGGACTTCAATCCGTTCCAGATCGAAATATTCGGTCTCGAACAGGCGTGTTCCGAACAAGGGTGATCCATTGACATGAATTGCGGTCGCAGCATCGCAGGTGACGCCGACGCACAGGTCGCCAACGCCGCGAATAGTGAATGAAGCTGAGGTGAAATTGCCTTTCGAGAAAGATACATTGGGCAGCGTCAGCTGTAGATCCGAGGCATTTTCGATCTGCTGGCTTTCAAGCGCCTCAGCGCTGAATGCGCTGACAGCTATCGGCACGTCTTGCAAGCTTTGCGCCTGACGTTGCGCCGTCACGACGATGACATCGTTACCGCCATCTGGCTCTTCAGCTATGGCTTCCTGAGCATTTGAGACCTGTGGCAACGCCATCAGGACGGCGCTTGCCAACAAATAAGCTTTGTTATTCATCACCCTTCTCTCCCTGTCTCGATTTTTTAGTTTCTTACGCGAACCCGTCCTTTTCCCCGGTAGTCGATGTTCAAAAATGGGGCAGCTCGCCGAGCTGCCCCGAGTTTGAGAGGTGGCCAGAAGGAGATTTCCGGAGAGGAAAAGATTCTCGCCGCCCGGCTTGAAGCTGAGCAGTTTTTCGGTATTTGGTAAAGAACTTTATTATGGCACTTTATTATATTGCTCGGGGCGCTGGGAGGTGTTCCATCTCAGATCCGAAGAAATCAGTTTATACATCCGATGCTTGCTGTCAGCGCTTCAGCCTTGGCACGGTCGAGCGCGCGCCGACGACTTTTGGATGCGGCTGCGGTACGGCACGCCCGATCCCGAGCGCATGTCCCGCCGAAGCTGGACAGCCTTTTGTGGCTCCATGACCTTGCCTTGCTGTTTGCCTCGGAAGGCATATCGACCAACTGTGCCACGATAGATTTCTTTGTGGCGCCAAGCAACACAGGCAAGAGAAGAAGATCTAAACAGAACATATGAACTCTGCTTGGTTATTTCTGCCTCGGCCTTAGTATTTATGTCTTGCTGTGCAAAAGAGGCCTCATCGTTTAACTAAATGTTGGATCGGCAATTCTCGCATCGCCATTACGGTCGCATGCAACCATAAAATCGCGCTAGACGTTGCTCAAGTCGGCGCTTCCCAAAGCCGGAGAAGGCTCCTCAACGCGGTGACAAAGGCCAGCGGCTGGTCGAGCATCAGATGGTGGCGGGCTTGAGGCACGGCAATGATCGGAATGGCTCCTCCCCCCAGTTCACGAACATATGCCACGGAATCCCGGTTGAAGAGCTGGCTCTCCTCGCCGTGAACGATAGCCTTGCGGCCCGGCGCGTTCACTAGGCGCTCGCCGATGGTGAGCCACTCGTCGGGCCGGTTGCTCCTCCGGAACACTTCGGGAGAGAATTTCCACGTCCAACCCTCCCCGTCACGCCGCAGAGAATGAAAGGCCATATAGTCCAAAAGAAATGGCTCACCGACAGGCTGGGGTGGGGAAAGGACGTATCGACTGCGCGCCGCGTCGTAGCTGGGATAGCGACTTTTGGCTTTGTCCGGGTCGCCGGATCCGGGGCTGGCGCGGCGGAGATTCCAATACGCTTGCAAGAGCGCAGGTCGCATGACCATCAGGTCGCAAACCACAATGCCGGAGAAGGTATCGGGCGATTGGGTGACGGCCGTCAACGCTGCGCCAGAACCGAAACTGTGGGCAATGATCGTGGGCTTGTGGCCATCCGCAAACAGTCCAAGCGCTTCGGCAATTTCGCCGAACTCGCGCCCCCTGGCCAAGGGGTCGGCGTGCCCTCGCATTTCGCTGTCGCCCATGCCGGCAAGATCGAAGGCCACCACATCATAATCTTCGGCCAGAAACGGCGCGATGAAGGAAAAGCAGCGGGCATGCGAGAGAAAACCGTGCGTCATCAGTACCTTGGGTTTCGCCCGGTCGCCCCAGCGAAAGTAATGCGCTTTGGCACCCTCGATCTCTACATAGCCTTCCTCGCGCGGCACCCTGAGAGCGGAAACGAACCATTCGGGCAGATGCGAACCATCGCCCGCCCAGAGAGCGTCGATGTCCTCGGGGCAATCTTCAATCTTTACCGCCTCGTTCATATTGTTGGGCCGTCCTTGCGTGTGAGTTTTTCGAAAGCGAAGCCAGCATAGCTGCCGGCCGCCTCTTCGTCGCAGAGCGCGGCATAGCCAGACACGCTCGGAAAATTGATGAGCTGGCGCTTCTTTCCCGGAATATTCGCGCCCATGTACCATGAGGCCGCCTCGGGAAAGAGCGTCATCGCGCCAGCCGCGGCAACCATTTCAGTCCAGCCAGTTTCGGCAGCCGGTTTGCCCTCGAAAAGATCGATGTCCCTCCTACGCAACCAGACCATGAAATCGCAAATCCAGTCGCCCTGTATTTCCGCGCTTGTCGGGCCATTGGCGAAACCCGACGGGCTGAGAGGACCATAAGCGAACAACATGTTGGGAAAACCCGACACCGCCATGCCGAGATAGGCGCGCACACCGTCTTCCCACGCCTGCCAAAGGGGAAGCCCCTCCCTCCCGGTGATGTTCATGTCGATCAACCCGCCACGCCCGGCATCGAAGCCGGTCGCAAAAATGATCAGATCGCATTCGACCTCACCGTCTTCCATCTTGATGGCCTGGGGCTCGATACGGATGATCGCGTTTGCCTTCAGATCGACCAGCGCGACATTATCCTGCTCGAAAATTTCATAATATCCCTGTTCGAGCGAGGGTCTTTTCGTGCCGAAAGGATGCGGCGGCTCCGCAGGCGCAAGTTTCTCGGCCAGAACGGGGTCGATAATCCGCGCGAGAACCTTTTTGCGCCAGAACTCATAGGCGTAGCGGTTCGCTTCGCGATTGGTCAGTATGTCGGCAAAGTTGTTGTACCAGAATTTGAGGCCGCCCTGCCGCCACAGGGTCTCGAAATGGTTGTTGCGCGTCGTGGCGTCTACATCGAGCGCGGAGATGTCAAGCGACTGGCATTCGAATCCCCCGTTCGTTCGCTTGCGCCGAACAAAAATGGCGGGATAGCCCTGCTTATCACGCTGCTGAATGTCTTCGGTAAGCCGTTCCTGGCGCATGGGCAGGCCCAGAATAGGAGTCCTCTGAAACAAGGTCAGCTTTTCTGCGCATTTGGCGGCCTCCTGCGCGATCTGCACTCCGCTCGCACCAGTGCCGATGACGGCGATCCGGCGGCCCGAAAGATCGATACCCTGTTGCGGCCATCGCGCCGTGTGACACCAATCGCCTTCGAACGCCGCGATTCCTCGCATATCGGGAATATACGGCTTCGATGCGAATCCCAAAGCGGGCAGAAGGAAGTGTGTCGATATTCCTTCCCCGCCCTCAAGCTGCAGGCGCCACCGTCGTCCCTCTTCATCGAACCTTGCGCTTTGGACCCTCGATCCCATCCGCATAAGCGGCCAAAGGCCCAGCGTATCGCAAACATGCCGGAAATAGGCTCTGAGCTCCTTCCATCCGGGAAAGCGCTCGCTCCAGGCCCATGATTTCCAAACCTCGGGTATCGAAAACTCATAGAGCGGTACCTGCGAGTCCACGCGGGCACCGGGATAGCAATTCCAGTACCAAATGCCGCCGGGCTGGGCGGCCGCATCTACCAGCAGCACCTTGAACCCGGCGTCACGCAATTTGTGCAGCAGATAGATGCCGCTGAAGCCTGCACCGACGATCACGGCATCGTAATCGGGAGAGCCAGTCGATCTCACGTCGCGACATTCGATCGTTCGGCAATCGCTTTTGCCGTTGCATAATCGGCCTTGCCGTTCGAGGCTCGCATGGGGATGTCTGTCGGAATTATGGTCTTGGGAGTTTTGTATCCCGCCAAATGTGCGCGCACATGGGTTTTGACCGCTTGTTCGTCGAACTGGGCGTGGTCGTTGAGGTGGACGATCGCGGTTACGGCTTGGCCCCATTTATCATCCGGCACGCCTACGACCAGCGCGTCCCCGATGGCGGGATGGGTCTTGAGCACTTCCTCGACCTCCTCGGGATAAACTTTCTCTCCCGCCGTGTTGATGCAGACGCTTCCGCGGCCGAGCAAGGTCAGGCTGCCATCGGCTTCTACCCGACACCAGTCGCCCGGAATGGAATAGCGCACCCCATCGATCGTGCGAAACGTCTTCGCGGATTTCTCGGGGTCCTTGTAATAGCCTATGGGGATCGCACCCTTCCGGGCGATAAATCCCGGCACGCCGCTCCCCGGTTCGACTTTCTGGTCGGTTTCGTCGAAAACATCGCAGAACTCGCCGATCCCAAATTTCGCGGTGTTCGTGCCGCCCTCCGCAGTGGTGACGGCAAGGCCGAAGCCGAGGCCTTCGGATGCGCCAAAACTGTCCATCAGTACGATTTGCGGAATATGCCGGCACAGGCCGGACTTGACCTCCTTGCTCCACATCACACCGGAAGAGAGGATTGTAACGAGGCTGCTGGTATCCCAGCGGCCAGGGTGGTCGTCGAGCGCGGAAAGCATTGGCTTGGCAAAGGCGTCGCCCACGATCGCTATACCTTCCACCTTGTGCCTTTCCACCGTATCCCACAGTTCCTCGGCATCGAAAGACCATGCCTCCAACGTAACTATCGCGCCGCCAGACATCAGCGTGCCGATCGCAGTGATAAAGCCCGTTCCGTGCATCAGCGGGCAAGAGGAAAGCGTGCGCCTGCCCGGGCCTTCGCGGGCGATCAGCGCGACATTTTCTTCGAGTGTCTCTGGAACGGGGCCGAGCAACTTCTGTGCGTCGAGTTGGGCCTTGCGCATGTCATCATGACGCCACATCACGCCCTTGGGCATTCCGGTCGTACCACCCGTATAGATGAAAAGCAGATCGGCGGGCGAGCGTGTGATGCCGAGCGCCGATCCGTCCCCCTCTTGCGCGAGAGTCTCATAGTGGATCGCAAAGGGCGCGATTGAAGACAGCTCGCCAATTTCGACGAAGGTGCGAACCTTCCTAAGCCGGTCGTTGAGTTCGACGATAGTGTCGCGGAATTCCGAACTGTAAACGATGACCTCGCTGTCGGAATCGTCGAAGATATAAAACACCTCTTCGGCCCGATAACGGTAATTGATGTTCACATGCGTCAAACGCCCCTTGAAGCAGGCCGCCATCAACTCGCCATATTCGGGTCGGTTGCGCATATAGAAGGCGACCTTCGCGCCATCGCGGATGCCGCGTTGGCGCAACCCGCGGGCGATATTGTTCGAGCGCGCCGACATCTCGGGCCAGGTGACGATCCGGTCTCCATGTATCAGAGCCGGCGCATCTTCGGGCATGAAGGGCTCGATCGCGTCGAGAATATCCCCGAGATTCCAGTCGATCACATTGATTCTCCTCTCTGGACGGGGCCGCAGCATCGGGGCGCATGACTCCCGTTACTATCAGGCTGCTCTCGTCCAACCCTGCAGAGCCGCTGCCTCGGCTCGCACCGCTTCGGGGCCACCCAAGACCTGCCGATCGAAGCCGATCCGTTTGAACCAGTAGTGCAGGCCGAGCAGATCGGTGAACCCCATCCCGCCATGCACTTCAGTGGCGGTGCGGGCGACAAATCGGTGGACGTCGCCCGTGAGGGATTTCGCATGGCAAGCCGCGAGAGATGCATCCTCCGGCAGCGCATCGAAGACATGGGCGGCGTACCAGACCAGCGCGCGGCACGGTTCATGGCGTGCGGCCATTTCGGCGCACATGTGCTTTACCGCCTGGAAGCTGCCGATAGGGCGGCCGAACTGCTCTCGCTGACCAGCATAATCGACCGCCTTTTCAATCATGGCCTGCCCTGCGCCTAAGCTGTCGGCGGCAAGGATCACGCGGCCAGCATCGCGCAGCCGAGCCGATGCTGTGCCGCCGTCGTCGGCAAGCGGATCGGTCTCGACAGCCGCAAAGGACAATTCTCCCACGCTGCGCGTGCGATCGATGGTGGTGAGGCGGGTCGCCTTGAGTCCCGATGCTAGGGCTGGGACGAGGTGCAGCCTGCCACCGGCGTCCGCTACGAGATACGCGTCCGCGCCTTCGAAATCGAGGCAGAACAGGGCGGTGCCGCTAAGCTTCCCTTCGACGAATTGAACTCCCGCGCCGTCGCGCGCCTGGACCGTCGCGGAAATCGCGACTCCGATACGGGCCTCGCCACGCGCGATCTTCGGAAGCCATTGGCACTTTTGCTTGTTAGTTCCTGCCTCGCTCAGCGCGATCGGGGCGAGAACTACGCTGGCTAGAAATGGCGCTGGTGTGACCGCATAGGCGAGTTGTTCCGCCACGACCGCAGCGTCGAGAAGGGTCATGCCTAGGCCACCATGCTCTTCGGGGACAAGCATGGCTGGGACCGCCAGATCGTGGAGGGCTCCGAAAATAGTGTCACTTAACGGGTTGTCGCGCCCGGCACATTCGCGGACATGCTCAAGCGGGGAGGTATCGGCAAGACACCGCGCAACTGCGTCGCGCAGTATCTGCTGATCCTGCGAAAGGCCGAAGTCCATCACGCCGCTCCCTGCCTGTCGGTCTGCATGCCTGCCGCTCCCTTCGCTTCGTCGGAAATCCGCGCCAGCTTCGGCTCGCGCGGCATCTCTAGGCCACGTTCGGCGATGATGTTCTTCTGGATCTGCGCGGTGCCGCCACCTATTATGAGGCCGAGTTGGAACATATAGTTCCATTGCCAAGCCCCTCCGTCTCGTTCCCGCGGGCTGCGGTGATACAAAATGCCCATCTCGCCCATCGCGTCGATCGCCAGCGCAGAGATCTGATGCGCGACCTCGCAACTCTGCAGTTTGACGATCAGCTTCGCCATGCCGCCAGGCTCGCCCTTGAGGCTGTTCGATAGAATGCGCATTCCATTACATTTCATCGCCGTCACTTCGGCCTGGAGCGCCACCAGCCGGTCGCGCAGGACCGCATTGTCGATCGCCCGACCTTCGCCGATGGATTCCTGCTGCATCAGGCCAATCAATGCCTGCAGCCGGTTCTCGAGTGCGTCGGGATCGCCCAGCATTCCGCGCTCGTGGCCAAGCGTTGCGTTCGCGACGAACCAGCCCTGTCCTCGCTGGCCGACGATCTGGTCCACCGGAACCCGCACATTAGTAAAGAATGTCTCGTTGAACTCGGCGTGACCGGTCATCGTCTTCAAGGGGCGTACCTCGATCCCCGGTATGTCCATCGAGAAAATCAGATAAGAGATACCGCTATGCTTCGAGGCCTCGAGTTCGGTCCTCACAAGGCAAAAGATCATGTCGGCTTGCTTCGCGGTGCTGGTCCAGATTTTCTGGCCATTTATAACGAATTCTCCATTTTCGATGCGCGCGCTGGTCTTGAGGTTGGCGAGGTCCGATCCCGCACCGGGTTCGGAATATCCTTGGCACCACACGACTTCGCCCGTCAGCGTTGCTGCGATCCACCGCCGCTTCTGTTCATCGGTGCCCAACTCGAGCAAAGTCGGGACGAGCATTGAGATGCCCTGGTTCGCCAAGCCGCTCGGAAGCCGAGCTCGCGAAAACTCTTCCGCGATAATGCGCGATTTGAGTATATCCGGCGCCGCTCCGTAGCCGCCATATTCGGCCGGTATCGTGCGCGCCGTATAGCCGTGCTCGATCAATAGCTTTTGCCATCGGATAGCTTCGGCTGAGGGCCGGGAGAACCGGGTGGCGGAGGGTGGCGCCAAATGTCTGTGCGCATTGATGAAGGCGCGGATCTCCGCGCGGAAGGCGTCATATTGGGGGCCGTAGTCGAGATCCATGTCGTCTCTACCCTTCACGCGGACGAAAAACAGGAAGGCGAAAGTCCCCCCCGATCATTTCGAAATCGAGTTCGACCGGCAGATCGAGTGCGAGGATGTCACGCTCGCAATCCACGAGGCGCGTGGCCATGCGCACGCCTTCCTCAAGTTCCACCACGGCAGCCACGAACGGGACGTCGGCGGCAAAAGCGGGGTGCAGCGCCTGATGGGTCACGGTCCAGGAAAAAAGCGTGCCCTTGCCGCTGCTGGGTTCCCAGGAATAGTCTGGCGAGCCGCATCGTGCACACATGTAGCGAGGCAGGTGGCGAAAGATGCCGCAACTTCCGCAACGCTGGAAATAGAGTTGACCGTCCTGGCACAGCCTCCAGAACTCCTGTTCGATCGGGTCCTGCGGCCGCGGCTGCGGCTTGGCCGGCGTTGCCTGCGCGGAGGGCCGCGCCTTGGGAGGCACATCATGCTCGTCGCTCATGCAAACCTCCTGAGGATCGCGATGCTGCCATCGCCAAGGTCTCCCCAGCCTGTCACAAGGCCGGTCTGGGCTCCGATCACTTGACGCTCGCCGCAGTCATGGCGCAGCTGTCGTACTGCTTCCACAACATGGTTGAGACCCCAGACATGCGCCTCGCTAAGCAAGCCGCCATGGGTGTTGATCGGTAAGCGCCCGCCCAGCTCGATCTGGCCATTGGCGACAAATTCGGCCTGCGCGCCAGGCTCGCAATATCCGAGCGATTCGAGCTGCAGCAGAACGATATAGGTGAAACAATCGTAGATCTGGAGGAAGTCCATGTCGTCGCGCGTGACGCCCGCCATATCGAATGCGCGCGGGGCGGCATCGCTGAGGCCGATCTTGAAGGGGTCGGGGCGGGAAGGGATGTCGTCGGCGGGATAGGGATGGCCTTCGGCCGCGCCGGCGATGCTGACGGGCACATGCGGCATGTCTTTGGCACGGTCCATGCGCGAGAGGACGACAGCACAGGCGCCATCGGTCTCGAGGCAGCAATCGTAGAGGCGAAACGGCTCAGATATCCAGCGCGCCGAATAATAGGTTTCCGCGTCGAGTTCGCGGCCATAGGTAAAGGCGCGTGGATTCAATTGCGCATGACGGCGGCAGGCGAGCGCCACGGCCGCCATCGCATCTTCGCCAACGCCGTAGAGCTTCGAGTGACGGGTCGCCAGCCAGGCGTACATCTGCACCGGCAACAATACGCCGTAGGGGCTGTAGTAGCCTTGGATCGTATTGGTCAGGGTGTTCATGTTCATCGGCCGGGTGGGCGGGGCGCCCGGCTTAGGTCTGAGAGCGGAATAGCCGTTCCAGCCCAGTGTCACGAGCACATGATCGCATAGACCACAGGCGATCGCCATGGCGGCATTCTGTAGTGCCGTTGTCGGGCTGGCGCCGCCCATGTGCACGGTTGCCGCATAGCGCAGCACATCAATGCCCAGATTGGCGGCCATCTCCTCCGACGTCGTATAGATTGGCGGCGGCACCATGCCGTCGATATCGGAGGGTTTCAGTCCAGCATCCGCGATGGCCCGGCGCGAGGCGGTGAGCATCATTTCCACTGCAGTCCGCTCGGTGCCCTTGACGAAATCGGTCTGGCCGACCCCGGTGATTGCTGCCTTGTCGGCAAAGGAAAGGGTGGATGAAAGATTCATGCCGCGTCCCTGTCTCGCTCGCCGGTCAGAAATGAGTTCCGGCGCCGGCCAATGCTCTCTCCGCGCCCTCTATAAGGTCGCGCATCACGACTGCCGCTGGGCGGATCGCATCGATCAGACCAATCCCCTGGCCTGCGAAGCCGGGCATGATGTCCTTGCGTGCGGCCTTGATGCCAGAAGCCATGACAGGCCCCGAAACCATCGACTGATAAGGCATCGGAAGCGGCTCTTTGCCGGCCGCCACCCAAGCATCGGCCCATTTGTTCCGAATCATCCGGGCAGGCTTGCCCGTTAGCGATCGGCTGACCACCGTATCGGCATCGCCGCTTTCGGTGATGGCTTCTTTCTGAAATTGTTCGATACCTGCTTCGTCGGTTGCGAGGAACGCCGATCCGATCCACGCCCCCTGGGCGCCGAGCATCATCGCTGCGGCGACTCCGCGACCATCGGCTATTCCTCCCGCACCGATTACGGGAACACGATCGCCGACTGCATCAACCACTTGCGGAATCAGCGAGAAGGTTCCGACAGGAGAGTTGTGGCCGCCGCCGTCGTGACCCTGCGCGACGATCAGGTCGATACCCGATTCCACTACCTGCAGGGCGTGCTTGACCTTTCCGATCACCGCCATGACCTTGGTGCCATTGGCATGAAGGCGTTCCATCCACGGTTCGGGATTGCCAAGGCCTGCGGCATAGACCGGCACTTTTTCTTCGATGATTACTTCCATCTGCGCTTCGAAGAACTCCCGCGAGAACAGCTGCAGTCCGCCCTTGCCCATGTCCGGGGCGCCCGCCGCGCGCATCGCCGTGGCGGCGTCCACTGCGGGCAAATGCTCGCGCTCCATGAATTCGCGGGTGAACTCCTGATATTCGCCGAGCAAAGCCAGGGGGTTTTCTGCTACACCTCCGCTCTCCGGCGCCGAACCGCGCCTGACAGACGCCGGCAGCAAGGTATCGACCCCAAAAGGCATGTCGGTCATCTCGCGGGTTTGCCTGATCCAGCTACGTAACTGGTCGGGCGAGCATGCGGCAGCGCCGAGAACACCAAGTCCGCCTGCGTTCGACACCGCGGCAGCGAGTGCAGGCACGCTCGCCCCGCCCATTCCAGCCAGAAGAATCGGATATTCGATCCCGAGAATTTTGCAAACAGGGCTCTTCAGCGCCATTATCCTACCCTCTCCGTTCCGCGCCCGATCAGACGCAATTTTCTAAATCTGCCCCCACCTGACACGCTGGGATACAAGCTCGGGGCTTCGCTCTGCCAGATAGGACGCGGATCCCGAGACGAGCCGGGCCATGGCCTGACGCGCCGCTTCGGAATCCCCGGTGCGTACTGCTTCGAGGACACGGCGGAGGAATCGCAATTGGACCGCTCGCTCCTGCGCCGAATAGCCAAGTGAGTGAGAGAATTCGCGCGTAATTAAATGCAGCGTCGACGTTAATAGCCCGAACAATGGATTGCCGCTGGCCCAGCCGAGAAGGTCATGAAAACGACGGTTCAGTTCCTCGAACTGGCCTCCGGCTTCATTTCGTTCCAGCTCTTTGAGGCAATCGGCGAGTGCGCTCAGGTCGCCGGTAGTCGCGCGCTGGGCGGCGTAGGCGGCAACATCCGCGGCGATCGCTTCACGTAGTTCGAGCAGGCCTCTGAGGTCGGCGTCCATGAAATGCAGAATTAGCGAGAGACTGTTTGCAAAGTCGCCGGTCTGCGGACGCGCAACCACCGGACCGCCGCTACGGCCCAGCTGAAGATGGATAACGCCCTGGAGCTCAAGGAAGCGGAGCGCTTCGCGCAAGGTCGCTCGCGCGACATCATATCGCGCAAGCATTTCTTCCTCACGCGGCAACCTGTCGCCCGGGGCGTGTGCACCTGCCTCGATATCGCGAACGATGTGCTGGGCAAGCGAGAGTGCGCGCTTAGCTTTCTTCGCGTTTTCGACTTTCAGCAACATCACTCTGCCTCACCCCTGTCACGAAGCCTTATAAGATTTAAGTTCCGTTTATGTCCATGGTCGTGAGATAAAAATGTTTCAGATGCAAAAAAATGATAAAACCTTATAAGCATTATTGACTGAGCCTCAGAAGGGATTTACGATTTCAAGTAGGGCAATTGTGCTGTTATCGACGAAGGGCGCGACATGGATACCGACATGGTGGAGCCGAATATCCGCGAAAAGGTCGCTTTCATCCCGATCGACGAGATTGATGTTGCGCGTCCGAGCCTTTTCCAGAAAGACACGGTCGGCCTGTTCTTCGAGCGGCTTCGCCGAGAGGAGCCGGTCCACTACTGCCGCGAAAGCTATGTCGGACCATATTGGTCGATTACAAAGTTCGACGACATCATGGCCGTGGACACCAACCATAAGGTATTTTCGTCAGAGGCGAAGCTCGGCGGTATCGCCATCGAGGACATGCACTCGGCGAAAAGCGCGCTTGAACTTGAAATGTTCATCGCGATGGACCCACCAAAGCACAACCAGCAACGAAAGGCCGTTACTGGTGCGGTCGCGCCGTCCAACTTGCTGCTGCTTGAGCCAACTATCCGCGAACGAGCATGCCAAATCCTCGACGACTTGCCGGTCGGCGAAGATATTGATTGGGTTGATAAGGTGGCGGTCGAATTGACCACAATGACCCTTGCGACCCTGTTCGACTTCCCGTGGGAGGAACGCCGCAAGCTCACGCGCTGGTCCGACGTCACAACGGCCGCCCCTGAAACTGGGATCGTCGCATCCTATGAGGCGCGGCGCGCAGAGCTGATCGAATGCGCAATGTATTTCAAGGGTCTGTGGGAGCAGCGCATCAATGCGGAGCCGAAGAATGACCTGATCTCCATGATGGCGCATTCTCCGGCGACACGGGACATGCCCTTCCTGGAGTTTCTGGGCAACCTCTTGCTGCTTATCGTGGGCGGCAATGACACCACGCGCAACTCGATCAGCGGTGGTGTCCTGGCACTGAACCAGAACCCGGACGCGTATTTGAAATTGAATAACGATCCTGGGCTCATCACTAGCATGGTGCCAGAGATCATCCGCTGGCAGACACCGCTGACCCATATGCGCCGCACGGCGCTGCAAGATTGGGAGATCGGCGGCAAGAAGATCAGAAAAGGCGACAAGGTTGTGATGTGGTACCTGTCGGGTAACCGCGACGAGACGGTCATCGACAGGGCGGACGAGTTCATCATAGACCGTAAGAACCCACGGCATCATCTGTCTTTCGGCTATGGCATTCATCGCTGTATGGGCAACCGGCTCGCAGAACTGCAACTACGGATCATCTGGGAAGAGATCCACAAGCGGTTCGCGAAGATCGAAGTGACCGGTGAACCCGAGCGCCTGTTCTCGAACCTAGTGCGAGGGATTACGAAACTGCCGGTGAGGCTCCACGCCCGCTGATTGGCTGATTCAAAAAAAGCGGAGCTTGATATGGTCAAAGTGACGTTCGTTTCCAGCGATGGAACGCGGAGGGCAGTCGACATAGCCGAAGGTGAGACAGCGCGCGAAGCGGCGCTGTTCAACGATGTGCCGGGCATCGACGGTGATTGCGGCGGGGTGTGCGCTTGTGCAACCTGCCATGTGTTTGTGGATCCGGCCTGGATCGACAAGGTCGGCCGCTTGGCCGAAGGCGGTGCGGAGGCAGACCTCCTGCAGTTTGCGGAAGGGGCGAACGAATATAGTCGCCTCGCTTGCCAGATTCCCATCGAGCCCTTGGTGGAAGGTCTGATTCTGCATGTTCCCGAGCAGCAATACTGACATGCCTGCGTGACGCGTGTTTCACACGACGCTCGACTGTCTGAAATCGCGAGTAGAGCTCAACCAGGAGGTACTCGCTACCTTTCAGAGGTCCCAGCATCAAATGGCGGATCTGTGCTGACCTAGCTCTCGTGCGCCCGCGAGTCGAGGGGGGCGTGCCAACAGTGCCTTTCAACTTAAAATTTCATACGCTGCGCCGTATCCCGCGTTGGCGGGAATAGTGAGGATGTTCGTGCCGTCTCGCTGGATGACTTCTGGAAGGACCGGCACGATTTCGCGAGCCTTGGCCCGCGCGACGCAATCGTCTGCGCTCGCAGCTTCGGCTAGCAGTTGCAGGTTCAATCTCGTAGGAAAGATGATCGTTCGTTCACCGCTGACACCCAGTTTCAGGGCTTTGCTTGGCGAAAGCCATTCCGCATCAACGGTTTCATATCCATCACATGCTGCGATCTGGCGCTCTGGGGCGCGAACGACGAAGAAATGAGTGTCGAAGCGCTTTTGCATAAAGCTGGGCGTGATCCACCGCGCGAACTCGCTCAGGCGATCAAGGCGCAGTTGCACATCGGCCTCACGCACAATGTCGAAAAATTCGCGCTCGCCTCGCTCGACGGCTTTGCGGCTTTCAAGATCGCAAATATCCTCGAACTCGCTACCGTCGCGATGATCGGCCAGCAGGATGCCTGCTTCCTCAAAGGCTTCACGAATCGCGGCAATCCGGAGGGTGCGCTGCGTAGGATCTAGCGTTTTCCAACCCCTGCAATAATCGGCCCATTCAGGCGCTTCATCGGCAGCAGAAGGCTTTCCACCCGGAAAGACCAGCGCGCCGGATGCAAAATCGATCTGGTGATGCCGCTTGACCATCAGCACCTGGAACTCCGGCTCGTCGCGAAGCAACAGCATGGTGGCTGCGGGGACCGGATTGACTGGCTTCTGCAGGGTCATCATAAACTCCAGTTTGAATTGGCCTGATATTGGACGCTGGCCCGTTCAGGCTGAGCAACGATCTTATCGCCATTTGCGCAGAAGAACCAACCCGGCAAGAGCCAGTGCAACACTTGCAAGCACCCAGGACTGATTCGCAAGCAGCGCCGCGGAGACGATAAGTGCGGCCGCCACAGGACCTTTGACAGGCTGGCTCGCGCGGCGAATGGCTGCAAGCCGTTCAAAACTGGCCGGATCGATCTGGACAGGCACGTACCCGGACTTGGCGATCACGGCGGCGTTATCGAGAAGGTCGGGCATGACCGCCGCCAAGGCGAGGAGTTTTCGGCGAACTTTTTTTAGATTGGGCTGATTTCGGCCGAGAGAGAATCTTTCCGCGAACAGCTCCAACATGATGGGGCGTGTTTCCTCCCCAATATTATAACCAGGCGCAAAGGAACGCGCAAACCCCTCCGCCGTGAGCAATGTTCGAAGAAGGATCGCCAGATCAGGCGGAAGTGCGAGCTGATAGTCTCGCAGGAGATCGAACACGCGGCTGAAAATATGCGAGAACTCAATCCCCGAAAGGACGGTTCCTCTGAATTCACCTATCAGCTGGTCCAAATTCTGGGTGAGCCCATCACGGTCAACTTTTGGATTTCCGGCCCATTCGAGCAACACGTTCGCGACGTCGGCTGTGTCCTCGTCGGCTATAGCCATGACAAGTCGCACCAGCTCCTCGCGTCTCGCCTTCGTGAGAGTGCCGACCGATCCAAAGTCGATAAAGCCCACATCCTGTTCCCCGATAAGGAAAACATTGCCCGGATGCGGATCGCCATGGAATTCGCCATTCAGAATGATCATGCGCAGGACTGCATTCGCATATTGTCTCGCGAACGCCGCCACGCGTGGGTCGGTCGAGCCGGCCTCGAGCGCAGACGCGGGCGTTCCATACAGCCGCTCCTGGACGTTGACCCGTATCCCCGTCAGTTCCCAATGAATTGTTGGAGTCTTGATCCCAAGCGTGTCAAGATAGCCACCGATACGCTCGCATGCACGAGCTTCGGCTGCCAGATCCATTTCCCAGGCAAGATTTCTGCCAAAGGTTCGCAGGAACTCTACGGGGCGATAGCGGGCGATTTCAGGGGATCGATCCTCGGCAACGGCGGCGAGGCGCGACAGCAGCCGCACATCGGCCTCCATTCGCGCAGCAGTGCCCGGACGCCGCACCTTTATGATAACGCCGGCGCCGTCGAGCAGCGAAGCAGAGTAGGTCTGCGCTACCGAAGCCGAAGCCAGTGGTTGTTCATCGAATTGGGTGAATTCCCCTCGCCAGTCAGCTCCCCAGCTTGCGGCAAGGATGGGCTCGATTTCTTCGAATGGCACCGGAGAAACCTGATCGTGGAGCGTCGCGAAGGCAGCAATCCAGGACCTGGAAAACAGATCGCTGCGCGTCGCCAGCAGCTGTCCAAGCTTTATTCCGACCGGACCAATGTCGCGCAGGAGTGCGACGACCGCCGCCGGCCGCAATTCACCTGGATCGATTGAATTGGCAGGATGCGGAATGACGCCGAGCGCGCCCGCCAGGCTTTTGGCGCCGTGCCGGACAAGAATCTGTCCTATCTCGGCGGCGCGTGCGATGTCTCCTATCGGTTTATCTCGGAACCCAGGCATATGTCCTATTCCGCATCGGTCCGGCTCTGATCGAGATTCGACGCAATCCGCACAAGAATGTCCAGCAACGTCCGTTTTTCGTCGCGCGTGGCGTTCCGCCATAAGACCCTATGCAGCCCGTCCGCGGATTCTCTCAGTTGGGGCAACAACCTGTCGAGCTCCTGGGTCAGGATGAGCTGCCATGCCCGGCCGTCCGTTTTGGCTCGTCGCCTTTCCATCAATCCTTTCTCACAAAGGCCAGCGACGGCTTGACCGATCGTGGCGGATTCCAACTCTAGTCGCTTGGCAATTCCGGCCTGCGTCAACGATGGTTCGCGGAGAAGTTGTCCGATGATGCGCCACTGCGTCTGATTGAGGCCGCTCTTGGCAATCCGTGCGTCATAAGCGCGCCTCGCCCCCCGACTAATCTCGTCCATCAAATATAGCATACGGTCGTCGTCGGTGAGGGCGCCTTCGCGAAGCCGTGGCGGCATTGTGTCGAGATTTGCGTTCATACCGCTGCCTAGTCCGTTTCGTGGGAATGCCAAAACGCAAATTACTAAACGATTTTACTAACTGGATGGAACGGTCTACGCCACGCCATGAAGCGACTTAGCACATGTCCAAAATCCTTCGAAAGAGGCAGATGACCGACGAACCAAATGAGCGGGAACAGGATCGCGCGCCCGCATCCAGCCTGAAATCGCAACCCAAATTTCGCCTCATCCTCATCATAGCCATCACTGCTGCGCTGATTGCAGGTGGTTGGTGGTATTACAGGCATGTCACCTATGGGCAGTACATGCAGTCGACCGACAACGCCTATGTCGCGGCCGACAGCGTTGTGGTTTCATCAAAAGTGGCCGGATACGTGGACGCGGTGCTCGTCTCTGAGAACGGGTGGGTCAGTCCCGGCGAGGCGCTCGTGCAACTGGATGTGCGAGATTATAGAGCCCAGGCGCAACAGGCGCGTGCGCAGATTGCGGCGACGCTGGCCGGCGCCGACACAATCCGCTCGCAAGTAACCGAACAGGACTCAGCGATTCGACAGGCGCGGGCCCAACTCGCCGCCAAGCGCGCGGCGCTCGACCTCGCCAATGAGCAGGTAGCGAGGTATCGCCCCCTCGCCGCGACCGGTGCGGAGCCGCGAGAAAAGCTTCAACAATATGAGACACAGGCGCAGCAAGCGCACGCCGACTTTGTTGCTGCCCAGGCAGCAGTCTCTGCCGCCAACGGTCGGAGGGCCACCTTGTTCAAACAGATCGACCAGACCGAAGCCCAAGCTGACGCGGCCCGCGCGCAGCTGGAAGCGGCCGACCTAGATGTCACATCGACCCTGCTGCGAGCCAGCAAGGGAGGTCGCGTTGGCGATCTAACAGTAAGGGTCGGCCAATTCGTTCAGCCCGGCCAGCGATTGATGACGGTGGTTCCGGTAAACGAAATCTACGTCATCGCTAATTTCAAGGAGACGCAGGTCGGCCTTTTGCGGGCGGGGCAACCGGTCAAGCTCGAGGTCGACGCACTTCCCGACTTTGAGATTGCCGGACGCGTTGAGAGCATCTCCCCCGGAACCGGAGCAGAATTTTCAATCCTGCCGCCCGAAAACGCCACAGGGAATTTCACCAAGATTGTTCAGCGGATAACGGTTCGTATCGCGATAATAGCCTCGCCCAAAGTGCGTCGTCTGCTCGTCCCGGGCATGTCGGTTGTGGCAGTTGTCGACACGCGAAATGCTGCCGGAGAGCTGAAAGAGATCTCGAGTACCGACAAATGACCGCCGAGTTGGCATCGAACAGCGCCTCTGGTACTCCGACTGCAGACAGGCGGAATGCCGATATCACCGCGTGGATAGCGGTCGCAGCGGGCGCACTTGGCGCCATGCTCGCAACACTCGATATCTCTATCGTCAATTCCGCGCTTCCGGTGATCCAGGGCGAAATCGGAGCCAGCGGCACCGAGGGAACCTGGATTGCCACCGCATTTCTCGTAGCCGAAATCGTGGTAATTCCGCTTAGCGCCTGGCTTGAACGCCTTTTTGGACTGCGAAATCTGCTCATCATTGCGGTTTCCGCGTTCACCGGCTTTTCAATTCTTTGCGGTATGGCGACCGACCTCACGACCATGATCATCGGTCGCACGGGTCAGGGTTTCATGGGTGGTGCGCTGATACCGACTGCGATGACCATCGTGGCGAAAAGATTGCCGCCCCATCAACAGCCGATCGGCATGGCGCTGTTCGGCATGACAGTGATTCTGGGTCCGGTCATGGGGCCGCTGATCGGTGGCTGGCTGACCGAAAATTTGAGCTGGCACTATGCCTTCTTTGTCAATGTTCCAATCTGCGCTGTGCTGCTGCTGCTGCTATTCGTCGGGCTTCCTCACGAAGAGCCGAAGTGGGAGTATCTGACCGATGCTGATTGGGCGGGCATTGCCGGCCTGATTCTGGGGTTGGGCGCTTTGACTGTGTTGCTTGAGGAGGGGCATCGCGAGGAATGGTTTGAATCCGCTCTTATTCGCTGGCTGGCCCTCATTGCCGTCATCGGTTTCGCTTCACTGATCTACGGGCAGCTGAATGCGTCCAAGCCCGTCCTGAAACTCCGCCTCCTTCTCAATCGCCAATTCGGAAGCGTTGCGGTGATGGCTCTCGCCTTGGGAATGGTGATGTATGGTTCGACCTACGTCATTCCCCAATTTCTTGCGATCATATCGGATTATAACGCTTTTCAAACCGGGCTCGTTATATTTTGGATGGGTATTCCGGCCTTTGTGCTTATGCCGATCCTGCCCTTAATGATCCGTAGGCTCCACATCCGCATTGCCGTCGGAGTCGCAATGCTTCTGATGGCGGCCAGCTGTTTCGTCAGCATAAGCCTCACCGCGGAATCCGGGGGCGCCGTATTCATCGAAAGCCAGCTTATTCGGGGTGTTGGCATGATTCTGTCCATGATGTTCCTGAACCAGGCTACCGTAGCCTCAGTGGCAAATACAGATGCTGGCGATGCCTCCGGTATTTTTAACGCCGCTCGAAATCTCGGAGGATCTTTCGCTTTGGCCGGACTGGCTTCGTTTCAGGACCAGCGGATCTGGCACCATAGCCGGCGCATGGAAGAAACGCTGAATGCCAACAGTGTTTCGCTCCAGATTTATCTTGATGAACTCGCGAAAAGCTTCGGCGGGATGGAGGGTGCCATGTCGATGCTAGGCCGGACCATCCAGCGGGACGCGTTCGTAATGACCTACAATGATGTGTTCTTGGCGATGGGCGTCCTAACCTTGATGACCGTTCCTTTGGTCATCTTTTTGAAGCCGCTTCCCAGGAATGTTTCCCTTTCGATGCACTGAGCCTGATATGATAAAAAAATCTGTAATATCGCTTCTCGCCTCGTTTCTGCTGGCCGGTTGTGTCGCGGGCCCAGACTACGCCGGGCCTCCAGAAGTATTCTCGGCGAACCGAAATGACGGCTTTGTCCGTGCCGGCGGTAACGTCAGCGATGCCGAGCCCGAGCTGGCAGATTGGTGGCTCCTTTTGAACGATCCGGAATTGAACAGGCTTATCGAGGCCGCGTTATCGGACAATCCTTCGCTTCAGGCTGCGCAAGCGCGGATCGCGCAGGCGCGGGCATCCGTGAGACAGGAGAAGGCCGGAAGATTTCCGACGCTTGGAACCCAGGCGACGGCTATTCAGGGCCGCTTGCCGGGCCTTGATATTCAGAACAGTGCCCCGCCTTCGGCGAGCGCGCCTGTTAGTCCGCAGGGACAGGCGGATGATAGCCTCAGTGTCTACAATCTCGGGCTCAACGCTAACTGGGAGCTGGATTTCGCAGGAGGAACGCAGCGACGGATCGAGGCCGGCAACGCTCAGGCAGCGGCAGCGGTTGCCAATGTGGAGGATGCCAAGGTCCAGCTGACCGCCGAAGTCGCCAATGCCTATGTCAACCTGCGCGAGGCCCAGTTTCGAGCCAAAGCGTACCGAACCGAGTGCGAGTTGCAGCATCAAATCCTCTCGCTAACCTATCAACGGTATCAGCAAGGCGTTTTGCCCCTGTTCCCTCTCGGCAATGCAAATGCCGAGCTCGAGTTGCTCAAGTCTCAGCTCGCCGAGGCCGAAGCTGACACGGCGGTATTGCTCGATGCGCTTGCCATTTTAGCTGGGCAGATCCCAGGGACAACGGACGAAGCGCTGAAACAGATCTTCGATGTTCCCCTCCCGCCGGAACAGGTCGCGGTGGGCGACCCCTCAAACCTTGTCGCACGTCGGCCCGACATCCGCGCGGCCGAACGCAGCCTGGCGGCAGCAACGGCTCGGATCGGTGTTGCGGAGGCCGCACGATTTCCGAAGCTGTCATTCATGGGAATCTTGGGACTTGGCGGAACGTCGCCAGACGATCTCTTTGATGTGAGCAACCCGTCAATTCTCGCTATTCCGCAGCTGCAGTGGAACTTCCTCGATTTCGGAAGGGTCGATGCCTCGGTCGATCAGGCGAGCGCCGCCCGTGCCGAGGCGGTTGCCAACTATCGACAGACAGTGCTTTCTGCACTTCAGGACGCCGAGCGCGCGTTGTCGCGCTTTGGCCAGCAGCGCTCTGCCCTGGTGGCGTTCGCGCAGATCAAGTCCCAGGCAGATGGCGCAGCCGATCTTGATCGACAACGATTTGCCGGCGGAGTGATCTCGCGCGCTGACCTAAATCGCACGCTTCGCAAACAGGAGCAGGCGGCAACCGACCTCGTCCGGGGAAAGGCGGCGCTCACGCTGTCATGGATCGCCCTGCAAAAATCACTCGGCCTGGGATGGCAAATGCAAGCAAAGATTTAATGTCACCTACGAGTGTTGTTAATATAAACTCCAAGGTGCGATATCGGTTCAGAAAGAATCTCATAGGGATTTCACCTGACAATTTTATCTAACCTTAGCAAGAGTATCCTGTGCTTATTCAAACGATCTGTCGGCCGATTTGTGCGCAGCATACTCCTTGCAAGCGACCTGATATAACGCTACGCTGACGTCTACATAATGTCATTGAGGCAAGGCGCGATGTGTGGATCGGCATGGTTAAATGTGTGGGGTCAGTGGTCCCGCTTGCTGGCATGATCCGCTCGACGACGGGCTATGGGAGAGGAAGTTGCCACGGGCGATCCGCTCTCCCGACACCGGTTGGAGACTTGCTGCGATGAATGCGCGCACAGCACCGAACATCTTCGTTCGCGAAGGAGATGGCATTTCAACGTTGGTCGTTGAAGGTGACTGGACAGCGATTTCGATCGCAGGCCTTTCCGGGCATGTTCTGAGTCCCTCGAACCTCTCCTTCTCAAGCGACTTCGGAAACCTGGGAAGGATAGACAGCGCAGGCGCGCTCGCCATCCTGACTCTCGCACCCAATGCGGCATTTACCGCAGACCTGCCCGCCAATCTTGCTGATCTGTTCGCGCTGGTGGAAGCTGTTATTCTCGAAGCCGTAGCGCGCACTCGCCCAGCCTGAGAGATCGAATTCGGGCTCGGCCGAAATGATATTGATCGCGCCGCCGACCGCGTTGCGGCCATAGAGTGCGCCCTGTGTCCCCCGCAGCACCTCGACCCGGCCGATATCGAGGAGATCGAGGCGGGTGAAGTTTCGCCCGCCCACGGGACCACCGGCGATATAGGCACCGTTGCGATACAGGCCGACGCTGGGATCGCCATTGGTCGCGCGCGCGGTCGACGAGGCGCGGATCGAAATCTCGGAAGTGATCGATGAGCTGAGATTGTTGAACCTGACGCTCGGCTGGTCTGCTAGCAATTCGCCGCTGCCGCTTGGGCCCCACCGCCGCGCCCCTGTTCCCGAATGGGAGCTTCAAGGAATTTTCAACGTATAACATCGGCCTCGAGAAGGCCCGAATGGACGCTGCAGGGTGGATGAAAGCGGGACCAGTTCGGCCGCCCTATCATCTCGTACCCGAGCCGTTTCTGGCCGGGGCGCGCAAATCCGGCACGATGTGGGCCGATCTGGGACGCGAGCTGGAACGCGAGCAATCCACGCCATTATCATTGGAGGCAATCCCATGACGAAGCTAGATTTGGACTGGCCTCACAATTTCAATGAGATTCCGAAGGAAGTTTTTGTACGCAAGGACGTTTACGACACCGAACTGCAGCGCATTTTTCATGGCGAGGAGTGGCATCCGGTTTGCCATGAGAGCGAGATCCCGGAACGGGGGGATTTCAAGACGTTTCGTCTCGCCGGTATTCGCCGCTTGCCGATGGCACTCTGCTTCCTTCTGCCGCCGTCGCTCCGGAAAGCGTCGAACAGGTGCAGCGGATCCTTGCCATCGCCAACAGCTTCCGATTGCCGATCTGGACCATCGGGACTGGACGGAACTTCGCATATGGCGGGCCGGCACCCCGCAAATCCGGATATCTTGTCCTCGATCTGAAACGGATGAACCGGATCATCGAAGTCAACGAAAAATATGGATATGCGCTGGTCGAGCCGGGCGTTTCCTACATGCAGCTTTATCGCCACCTGCAGCGGATCGGCAGCAAATTGTGGATCGATCCGGCAGCGCCCGCCTGGGGCGGCGTCATGGGGAACGCGCTCGAGCATGGCGCCGGCTACACGCCCTATGGCGATCACTTCATTATGCAATGCGGGATGGAAGTTGTGCTTGCCGATGGCCAGGTCGTTCGCACGGGCCAGGGAGGCATCTCTAACAGCAAGCATTGGCAGATCAGCAAACATGGGCTCGGACCGCAGTTCGATGGCATGTTCACCCAGTCGAATTTCGGCGTCGTCACCAAACTCGGCATCTGGCTGATGCCGGAGCCGCCCGGTTACAAGCCGTTCATGATCACCTTTCCACGCGAAGAGGATCTCGAGCAGATTTTCGAGATCACGCGCCCGCTCAAGGTGAATCAGGTGATCCCTAACGCAGCGGTCGCGGTCGACCTATTGTGGGAGGCCTCGGCGAAGACCACGCGGCGACATTATTATGACGGCAAGGGGCCGCTCCCGCCGTCGATCCGGACGAAGATCGCCGCGGACCTCAATCTCGGGATGTGGAATTATTACGGCGCCCTCTACGGACCACCGCCCATGATCGAGAATAATTGGAAATTGATCGAGGAGGCATTCAGCAACATTCCGGGCGCCAAGTTCCACTTCGCGCGCGAGAATGATCCTGCGTGGGATTATCGCGTTAAGCTCATGCGCGGCGAACCCAATATGACCGAGTTCAGCATCATGAACTGGATCGGCGGAGGGGGACACGTCAACTTTTCCCCGATTTCCGCGCCCGACGGGGCGGAAGCCTTGGCTCAATATAATCTGATCAAGAAACGCTGCCACGAATTCGGCTTCGACTACATCGGGGAGTTTCTGGTCGGCTGGCGGGACATGCATCACATTTTGATGATCATGTACAATCGGGCCGATGAAACGATGCGCAAGAGCGCCCACGATCTCTTCAGTCTCCTGGTGGATGAGGCCGCGGCGGCGGGGTTCGGCGAATATCGTACTCATCTCGCCTTCATGGACCAGATTGCTGGAACCTATCGTTACAACGACGGGGCGCTTTGGGATCTCCATCACCGCCTGAAGGACGCTCTCGATCCCAACGGCATTCTTTCGCCCGGAAAGCAGGGCATATGGCCGAAGTCGGCGCGTCCCTGATGCCACGCGACCCACGCTCCCAGGAGATTCATGATGCGTAAGGACGAAGTGAGGGGGCTTGACCACTGGATCGGCGGGTCACCGGTTGCCCCTGGCGACGGCGCTTATTTCGAAAGCCTGAACCCGATTGACGACAGTCTCTATTCCCGGGCGGCTGCCGGGACTCCGGCCGACGTCGATCGAGCAGTTGAGGCGGCCGACACGGCCTATCGCCGGAACCGCGACCTTTCCGCAGCCGCGCGCGAGGGATGGATGATAAAGGCTTCGGCTCTCATGGAGCGTGACGCATCGCAATTTGCCGACACGCTCGTTGATGAAATCGGCTCGCCGATCGCAAAGGCCGGTTTCGAGACCCGGTTCGCCACGAGCTTCTTGCGCGCGGCCGCAGGCGTTCCCCGGCGCATTCGCGGCGAGACTATTCCATCCGATGCGCCCGGCCGCGTCAGCATGAGTTTTCGCGAACCGGTCGGAGTCGTTGCCGGCATTACGCCGTTCAACGTCCCGCTGATCAAGGGGATCAAGCAGTCGGCCATGGCGCTCGCGACGGGCAATGCCTTCGTCCTGCTTCCGTCGGAAGCGGCACCGCGCGTGGCCGATCAACTCGCGCGCCTCTGGGAGGAAGCAGGCGTGCCCGAAGGCCTGTTCAACATTGTATATGGGGACGGCGCCAAAATCGGCGATGCGCTTACTGGCCATCCCAAGGTTCGCGCGATCACCTTCACGGGCTCGTCCCGGGTCGGGCGGCATATCGCGCGCATCGCAGCTGAAGGCTTCAAGAAATATACCCTCGAACTCGGCGGGAAGAGTCCTCTCGTCGTCTGCGCCGACGCCGACATCGAAAAGGCCGTGGCGGCCGCGATCTTCAGCATCTTCATGTATCAGGGCCAGGTGTGCATGGGGGCGTCGCGTATCTATGTCGAACGTCCGATCTTCGACCGGTTCTCCAAGGCTTTCGCTGCTGCAGCTGCGAAACTCTCATCCGGCGATCTGCGCGATCCCGCAACGATGCTGGGTCCTATCATTTCCGGGCGTCAGCGCGCGCGCGTGCGGCAGCATATCGATGACGCCCGCGGCAAGGGAGCCGAAATACTCGCCGGGGGCGAATGGACGGGCCATGTGTGCCATGCGACCATCCTCTCCGGTGTCCAGCCCGGGATGGAGGTAGCGGCCCAGGAAACCTTCGGGCCGGTCACGTCGCTCTATCCGTTCGATGACCTCGATGAAGCCCTCCGGCTTGCCAACGACACCGAATATGGCCTGAGCGCCGCGATCTTCACGCGCGACATCGACAAGGCGCTTCGGTTCGCTCGCGAAATCGAGTCCGGGATGGTCCATGTCAACGCGCCCACGTTGCACGACGAGCCTCACGTGCCGTTCGGCGGTTCCAAGGCTTCCGGATTTGGCCGCGAGGGCACCGAGGCCGATCTTGAAATCATGACCGAGTGGAAATGGGTGAGCATCCAGACCGACGCGGCCGTTGGGGGAGCACACTGATGTCTCAAGGAAAGTCATCCATTCGCGCCAACCTCGCCGATCGCGCAAGAGGCGTCGGATCGCTGCGCGATTTTCTGGAGCTCCTCGAAGAATATGGGCAGGCCATTACCTGGACGGACCGGATCATGCCCGAGCCCGACCTGCGCAACATTGCCGTGGCCGCCTCGCGCGATGTCAACCATGCTCCTGCGATCCTGTTCGACAATATAGCGGGCTACCCCGGGAAACGCACGGTTGTCGGGGTGCACGGCTCTTGGGATAATATCGCGCTGCTCCTGGGTCAGCCAAAAGGCACCACAATCCGGGATATGTTCTTCGACATAGCCGGGCGCTGGGGCGATGCCTCTGCCCAGATCAGCCGCGTTTCCGAGGGGCAGGCGCCTGTCCATGAGTGCCGGCACGAGGAGAATATCAATCTCTACGACCTGCTGCCCGTGTATCGCATCAACGAGTTTGACGGGGGTTTCTATTTGGCCAAGGCGTCGGTGGCTTCGCGCGATCCGTTGGATCCGGAAAATTTCGGCAAGCAGAATGTCGGCATCTACAGGCTTCAGATCCAGGGTCCCGATCGCTTCAGCCTGATGACGATCCCGTCGCATGACATGGGACGCCAGATCCTCGCAGCGGAACGCGAAGGCCTGCCGCTCAAGATCGCCGTCATGCTCGGCAACCATCCCGGCGTCGCGTTGTTCGCAGCAACACCAATCGGCTACGACGAGTCCGAATATGCTTATGCCTCGGCGATGATGGGAGCGCCGATCCGGCTGACGAATTCCGGCAACGGTATCGACATCCTCGCGGATAGCGAGATCGTCATCGAAGCCGAGCTCCAGCTTGGTGAGCGCGTCTTCGAAGGGCCGTTCGGTGAATTCCCAGGATCCTACAGCGGCGTGCGACGCGCCCCTGTCTTCAAGGTGACCGCCGTCTCGCACCGAAAGAACCCTATATTCGAGAATATCTACATCGGTCGTGGCTGGACGGAGCACGACACGTTGATCGGTCTTCATACGTCGGCGCCCATCTATGCACAGTTGCGCCAGACCTTTCCCGAAGTCACCGCGGTGAATGCGCTGTACCAGCACGGACTGACAGCGATCATCGCGGTCAAGAACCGGATGGCGGGCTTCGCAAAATCCGTGGCGCTCCGCGCGCTTGGTACGCCCCATGGCCTCATGTATCTGAAAAATCTGATCATGGTCGATGGCGATATCGATCCCTTCGATCTCAACCAGGTCATGTGGGCCCTGTCGACCCGGACGCGCGCGGAGGACATCATCGTCCTGCCGAACATGGCGATGGTCCCGATCGACCCCGCTGCCGTGACGCCGGGGAAGGGGCACCATCTGATTATCGACGCAACAAGCTATCTCCCGCCCGATCCGGTGGGCGAGGCACATCTGGTCACCCCGCCCACCGGCCAGACTATCGATGACCTCGGCAAACGGATCCAGGCGATGCAACGAGGCGAGACGCTATGACTGCACCCCATTGCCCGCGATGTGGCTCCGACGCTTCGATCCCTGATTTCCGCGGCGTCGATGGCGAGAAAACGATTTGGACAATCCATCGCTGCACGGCCTGCTGTTTCTCTTGGCGCGACAGCGAGCCGGCGAGTGCGATCGACCCGCGTGTGCGCGCCGAGGAGTTCGCGATCGATGTTTCGGAGCCGGATCTTTTTCCGATCGTCCTGCAACCTTCGACCATGCGGAAATAGGGGGTGATCAAGATGGACGCAAATCGCCAAGCCGCCGCGCTCGACGCGCTAGAAGCACTGGTCGGTGCCGATGGGGTAACGCGCGATCCGGCGGCGCTCGCACCCTTCCATTCCGGAGTCGCCCTGCCCCTGGGTATCATCGCGCCGCGCGACACCGAGCAACTTGCCAAGGTCCTCGCGGTGGCGAGCGAGGCCGGAGCGGCGCTTCAACCTGTGTGCCGCGCGGTCGCAGGTCAGGAGGTGGCGGCACGCGACAAGATCATATTGCTCGATCTTGGCCGCATGAATGAGATTCTCGAGATCAATGAGAACTTGGCTTACTGCCTCGTCGAGCCAGGCGTCACCTTTCGGCAACTCTCCGAACAGATAGGCGAGCGGGGGCTCAAGCTCTGGGTCGATTGCCCGGGTGAGCCCGACGAATCGGTGGCGAGCGCCTTTCTGAAGCGGCGCGTGGGCTATACCCCATATGCCGATCATTATCTTATGCAATGCGGGCTTGAGTTGATGCTGGCCGACGGCCGCAGTGTCCGGACAGGGATGGGTGCTATGCCCAAGAGTACCTGCTGGCAGCTCTTCAAATTTGGTTACGGGCCCTGGATCGACGGGCTCTTCACACAATCCGATCTTGGCGTCGTGACCAAGCTCGGCCTCTGGCTCATGCCCCAGCCCCCGGCAGCGCAATCCTTTGCTGTCACGGTGCCGGACGAAGACGATCTTGGCAAACTTCTCGATGTACTGGGCCCGCTCAAGACCAATATGGTCGTCCCCAATGGCGTGGCGGTGGCAAATGCGCTGCACGAAGCAGCGCGTTCGGGCAAGGTACGCCGCGACTTCGGCGGCACCGGCCCAATGTCCGCCGGCGAGGTTCGAAAAGCCGGGGAGTCGATCGGGCTTGGCTACTGGACTCTTTACGGCTCGCTTTACGGGCTCCCCGACAATGTTCGCATCGCTTGGTCGATGGTCCAGGACGCGTTCGCATCGATCAAAGGCTCGCGGGTGCTGGCCGCTCCCGCAGCCGGGATGGAAGGACTGTGGGCGTGGCGAAAAGGCATGATGCTTGGTTCGGTCGGTAATGCACTTGGCCGCCCTTCGGCCTGGGCCGGAGGATCCTCTCTCGACATCGGCCCCATCAGCCCGGTTGATGGCAAGGAAGGGCTTCGCCTTTATGACTTGTCGCGCGATATTTCCGGCCGGCACGGTTTCGATTTTGTCGGAGAAACGAATGCCGTCTGGCGCTCTGCCCAGCATCGGCAGTATTTGTGCTTCGATGGCAGTCCCGCGGGCAGTAAACGGGCGAGAGACTGCGCTATCGAGCTGATCGATGCGCAGGCAGGTGCCGGATTTGGACAGACGCACGTCGAGCCGGCGCTCGCCGCCTCTGCTAGGGCGACCTATGAAAGCGGCGCGATAACTCAACTGCACGCGCGCGTGAAACGCGCGCTCGATCCCGCGAACCTCTTTCTGTCGGCCTGACCTCAAACAAGGGAATCGAAAGCATGAAGATGGGATTGCTGGCGGTCGCTCTGCTGATGCTAACCGCTTGTTCGAAATCGTCAGATGCGGACAAACCGGACGGTGCAGAATTATATGCCCTGAACTGCGCGGGTTGTCACGACCCGGGCCCGGGTCATCCCGCCACTATGCTGCTTGAAGAGATGGAGCGACCCGTTGCGCCCCTCATTGGCCGCAAGGACCTCGACAAGGACTATGTCCACTCGGTCGTCCGAAACGGGCTGATCGAAATGCCGCCATTCCGCCCAACCGAGCTGACAGACGCCGATGTGGATCTTGTATTCACCTACATCAAGACGGCAAAGGGTCCTTCGAACGCTCCTTGACGACGAGGCGCGCAAGGCTTTGCAAGGCATCGGCAGCGTCAGTCTCGTTAACGATCCGCGTATAGGCCGTCAGACTGAGGTTTGCGGCGTTCATTCGGTCCGCGCAGCTCTCAGCTCCAAGCGCACTCGCCGCGCTGATTAGCAGGTGCTGCGCCAGCCGTTCCCCTTCGAGTTCGGCCATCTTTACGAGGCGCCGGACACGCTGCGCCTTGGCAGCCGAGGCCCCGCTGGTACTGGCGGGAGCTTTCAGCCACCGGCGGGCCTGACGCAGTGGCCCGATGACTTCTGAATTTGTCGCCTCAATTTCTGCGAGGAGAAAACGCAATTCCGTCTCGCTAAGCACGATCGACCGCAGCTGCGCTAACCAGCAGCACAGAAGCAGGAGGTTGACATCGAAGCCATGGTCGTCCTGCAAGCTGAGGCAAATATCCGCTACACCGGGCTGCGCATAAGCTGATACCGAGAAACGCCAGAAGGTGTCGGGATCGAGTGGCTTCACGTCCTGCCCCCGAAATCCCCTCGCATGCCAGCGCCCGGGAGGCTCCCGTTTATGGCGATCGCACCAAGCGGGTCAGGAATCCCCACGCATCTCCTCCGGCTGCCAGCCCATTGCGTTGCTGGCTTTGAGAGCGGCGGCCTGGACTTTGTCGATATTGCTCTGGCAAAAGAATTTTTCGTCGGTCATCCGGCCAAGTACGCCAATCACCGCGATCAGCTTTTCCTGCATGTCGAATACCGGGACTGAAATGGCAGCGAGCCCCGGTACCACTTGGCCGTCCACCTTGGCGTAGCCTTGCCTCCGGATCTCCGTCAGCATAGCTTGCAGCTCGATTTCATCGATGGACGTCCGCGCAGCGCGCTCACGTTCAAGCAGCCGCTTATAGGCAGGGAGTGGCTGGAAAGCCATGAAAACTAGCCCTGCAGACGAATGCTGAATGGGAAGGACCGATCCGACGTGCAAAGACGTCGCAATTGGAACGCCGCCATCGAGCCAACGGATGATCGTCGGCCCATAGTCACCCCATATCGAGAGCAGACCAGTGGTCTCGAGATCATCCGCAAGCTGCCGCAGATAGGCGGTGGTGATGCGAATAACGTCGAGCCTCGACAAGGCCGAGAGTCCGATCTTGAGGGCGGTTGGACCGAGAGAATAGCGACCGTCCGCAGGCTCCTGCTGGACCAGCCCAGTATTAATGTAGGCCTGGAGATATCGGTGCGCCTGGCTGCGCGACATCTCGGCTCCCGCGGCGATATCGCGAAGGGGTGCGCAGCCGCCGGGACAAGATATCAGCGCTTCGAGCACGCGGACCCCAGTCTCTACCGACTGGATACTCTTGCGAGGCTTTTGCGCAACATCGCGCGGCGATTTGGAAGAGGCGGACATATCGGAGTGATCGTCTTCAAGCTCTGTCACTCTCACGCTTTTTGCCTGACGTTCCAAACTTCTTCCATTCTCTTATTTTGTCCCTTTTGCAGGGATACGAGGGTTCTAGGAAGCAACAACAGATACAATTCATATCTCAAGATGCAAAGTCGTTTCTTGTGCAACTGCCCGCG
Source organism: Sphingopyxis sp. H073 (assembly GCF_001468395.1). Classification (GTDB taxonomy): domain Bacteria; phylum Pseudomonadota; class Alphaproteobacteria; order Sphingomonadales; family Sphingomonadaceae; genus Sphingopyxis. The sequence continues at coordinate 117,686 of NZ_LNSG01000010.1, forward strand.
CGGCATTCCTATGCAATGGCAGATTGCGCCCTGTTGCCAGCCATTCGCGCGTATCCGCTCTCCTGCCGTGTGCCAGTGTCCGCCGGCAAATCGAACGTGAAAATTAGCGCGGCGAGGATGCAGCCTCGACGGCCACAGTTTCGACGCGGCCTGCTGCTGGCGGCTCGTCCTCGCGGCGTGTCGCCATGAACACCCCTGCACCGACAAGTGCCGCGCCCGCAATGTGAAAGGGAGCGAGATGTTCTCCAAGCAGGAGAATTGCAAGCGCAACCCCAAAGACTGGGGGCAGATTCATATAGATATCCCCCTTGATTCAGCAAGAACGCAAGAGTCAGTCGTTGGCGAACGGATCCGGCTGCAAGAGCTGTTCGCAACGGAAATCGACAGATTCACTCTGCATATTTTGTTCGGCGCAATCGATCGTGGACAGCAAGTCTTTTTATAAGCGCTTACCATGCGCGATCACGCGCCATATTCGCCAAACGAATGATCGCCGCCAGATGATCGTTCCAACTCTTCATTGCTTCGCGCTTCTCGTCCTTCCAGTCGTGGCGCTGGTAGATACCGGCGACGCCCGCGCGGGAACCTCCGACGTGATTGAGCACAGCTTCGGTCACTTCAAATCGAACGCCTAGCCGTTGAAACCCGGTTGCAAGAGTTCGTCTCAAGTCATGCAGTCGCCAGTCCGGTAACGGTTCGCGGCCGTCTTGCGACATAAGCAGGTCGAGCTTGATCTTGCCTTTGCTATATCCGGTGAACCTTCCGCCCCTGGAGGTCGTGAACATCCTGCCGCTACGCGGCCAGATAGCCGACCCGGCAACCTCGTCGAGGATCGCAACTGCAAGTTCGTTGAGCGGAATTCGGTTGGGCTCGCCATTCTTTGCCCGTTCGCCGGGCAGGGTCCATAGGAGATCTTTACGGTTGAGTTCCTCCCAACGCAGCGACGAAACCTCCTCTCGTCGCTGACCGGTGACGATCAGAAGGCGGATGATGGGTCCGAAACAGGAATGCGTGTTTGGCGCCGCCATCCAGATGCGGCCAAGCTCCTCGTCTGAAAGCCAGCGATCGCGAGGTTTGACCGGGGGCGGGGTTTCCATGCCTTCCATCGGACTCCGATCGATATCTCCCCGGCTGACGGCCCAGCGCAAAAGGCGGCGCAAAACAGCGAAGACGTTACGGATATTTGCGATCTGCGCGCGCGGCATGCGGTCGAAGACGGCAACGATGTCGATTCGCGTAAGATTGGGAAGGGGCTTTGATCCCAAGACCGGCTTTACATGCAGCTCGAGGCTGCGCTTGACGAGGCGCCTCCAGCCTTCTCCAACGCAGGCCTCAGCGAAGCGATCAGAGTAATTATCGAAGGCTAGATCGACCGACTCTCGCCGTCGTTGCCGCTCTGCTTCGCCTGGATCGATTCCCTGGGCGATCAGAATAGCCAGTCGCTCCGCTTCGGCTCTGGCGGTGGCTGGCGTCCATGGCGAGCCATGGCTGCCTATCGTGTAGCGACGCGTCTTAGATTCGCGACCGCCCATTCGGAATTGCAACACGTAAGACACGGCGCCAGCTTTGGTTCGCTTTGCGCCAAAACCCTTTATGCTATCATCCCAAAGAATGTCATGTTGCCCGCTCGAAATGAGAGCATCGACCGACCGTTTTGTGATCTTTCCGCTTGCCATAAATTGGTCTCCCAATACGGCGTTTCCAGCAATCACCCGGCAATCACCGTGGCGGAAATTGCCGCGTAATTGGGGAAAAGATAGCATAGGGAGTGGCTATAAAAAACTAGCCTTTTCAACCCTATAGCACTCCTATATACGCCTCCAGCGAAAATACCAGACCTCGTGCCCCTGCGCGCGGGCCTTGGCTTCGTAGCGCGTTTCGGGCCAGCCGCCGGGGCGGACGAGAAAGTCTATCGCGTCTTTCGCCAGCCATTCGAACTGGTGACGGTGGCGGCGCATCACCATCAGCGCGTGCGCGAGATAGACCGGGTGATCGGTGCCGAAGCGGAATTCGCCGCCGGGCTTCAGCTTCGCGGCGATCAGGTCGACCGGGCCGTCGTTCATCATCCGCCGCTTCGCGTGGCGCGCCTTCGGCCAGGGGTCGGGGTGGAGCAGATAGGCAAAGCTCAGCGCCCCGTCGGGAATCCGGCGCAGCACCTCGAGTGCGTCGCCATGATGGATGCGGACATTGCCGAGCGGCGGTCGGGCGCCCCCTTTCCCCGCAAGATGGGGATCGCCCGATATGTGAACGAGCGCCTGCGCGACGCCGTTGACGAAGGGCTCGGCGCCGATGAAGCCATGATCGGGCAACATGTCGGCGCGCCCCGCCATATGCTCGCCGCCGCCGAAGCCGATCTCGAAATGCAGCGGTCGGTCGTGACCGAACAGGATATCCGCGGTCACCGGCCCCTCGGTCGGCACCGCGATCTGCGGGAGCAGATTGTCGACCAGATCCTGCTGGCCCGCGCGCAAGGGGCGGCCCTGCGCACGGCCATAGAGGCGGTTGAGGGTGGTCGGATCGCCGGGTTTGTGCGCAGTCATGCCGCGCGCCCTAGCCTTGGCTTGGGGCGCGGGCAAGGCCGTCAAGCGGTGAGGGCGGCCTTGAGCCTGTCGACCAGGTCGGTGCGTTCCCACGGAAAGGCGTCGCCGGTGGCCTGGCGGCCGAAATGGCCGTAGGCCGCCGTCTGCTTGTAGATCGGCCTGTTGAGGCCGAGGTGGGTGCGAATGCCCTTGGGCGTCAGGCGGACGAGCTGTGGGATCGCGGCTTCGAGCGCCGCCTCGGTCACGCCCTCGGCGGCGGTGCCGTGCAGGTCGACATAGATCGACAGCGGTTCGGCAACGCCGATCGCGTAGCTCAATTGGATGGTGCAGCGGCGGGCGAGGCCCGCGGCGACGATATTCTTGGCGAGGTAGCGCGTGATGTACGCCGCCGAACGGTCGACCTTGGTCGGGTCCTTGCCGCTGAACGCGCCGCCGCCGTGCGGGCTGGCGCCGCCGTAGGTGTCGACGATGATCTTGCGGCCGGTGAGCCCCGCGTCGCCGTCGGGTCCGCCGATCTCGAAGCGGCCCGTGGGATTGATGTGATAGACGGTGTTCGCGGTCAGCAGCTCGGCGGGCATGACGTCGGCGATGACGCCGAGCACATATTTGCGCAGCTCCAGATATTTCGCCTCGTCGCCCTCGCCGCCATGGAAATAATAGCCCGGTGCGTGCTGGGTCGACACGACGATTGCGGTCGCCTCGACCGGACGCTCATTGGCGTAGCGGAGCGTAACCTGGCTCTTGGCATCGGGTTCGAGGAAGGGCGCGATCCCGGCCTTGCGGTCGGCGGCCATGCGCTCGAGGATCTTGTGGCTGTAATCGAGCGTCGCGGGCATCAGGTCGGGGGTTTCGTCGCTGGCATAGCCGAACATGATGCCCTGGTCGCCGGCGCCTTCGTCCTTGTCGGCGCCCTCGTCGACGCCCTGTGCGATGTGGGCCGACTGGGCGTGCAGATTATTCTCGAAGCGGAACTCGTTCCAGTGGAAGCCCGACTGTTCGTAGCCGATCTCTTTCACGGTCTGGCGCACCGTCGTCTCGATCTCGTCAAGCGCGCCCGGCGCCCATTCGCCATTCTCGAACACACCTTTGCAGCGGATTTCGCCCGCGAGCACGACGAGCTGCGTCGTGGTCAGCGTTTCACATGCGACGCGCGCTTCCGGATCCTTCGACAGGAACAGGTCGACGATCGAATCGCTGATCTGGTCGGCGACCTTGTCGGGATGGCCTTCGGACACGCTTTCGGACGTGAAGAGGAAACTGTTGCGCATGGGAGCCTTCTTGGAACGAATATAAAGGAAGCTTTATGTCGGGGGCGCTGTTAGCGCCCGCGCCGCCGAAAGGCAATGGCAGCCGCGAGCAGCAGCAGCGCGAAGGCGACGGGCAGCGCGTTGCCGTACCGCGCGAACAAGGTCGGGGCGTGCGCAGGCGGCACGACGGTGTCGATCCGCCCGGACTGGTGCATCGGGACCGAATCGAGGATGCGGCCGTCGGCGTCGATCACCGCGCTGATCCCGGTCGGGGTCGCGCGGATGACGGGCAGCCCCTCCTCGATCGCGCGCAGCCGCGCCTGCGCCAGATGCTGCGGCGGACCCCAGCCGCCGAACCAGGCGTCGTTCGACGGGTTGAAGATGAAATCGGGGCGATGCGCGCGGTCGACGACCTGGCCCGAGAAGATGATCTCGTAGCAGATTTGCAACCCCGCCTTGCCGAAGCGGCCGAGGTCGAGCGTATGCGGGCCGGGGCCGGGCCAGAAATCGATGTCGCCGGGCGCAAGTCGCGACAGACCGATCGCCGACAGCACCGGCCGCATCGGCAGATATTCGCCATAGGGAACGAGGTGCGCCTTGTCGTAGCGCGGGCCGAGCGTGCCGTCGGCATGGACGGTCATCACCGCATTGCGCGCTCCGATCGCGTCCCCGGCCCTGTCGAGTTCGAGCTTGAGCGCGCCGAGCAGCATCACGTCGTCGGGGTTCATCAGCGCCGTCAGCCGCGCGCGCGCGGCGGCGGGCGAGCGGTCGTAATAGACGAGCGGATAGCCGGTCTCCAGATAGTCGGGCACCGCCGCCTCGGGCCACAGGATCAGGCGCGGTTCCGCGGATTTCGGCGTGGTCAGCCGCGCCAGCTTTTCGAAATTGAGGTCGGCCTTGCTGCCCTCCCATTTGTCCTGCTGGCCGACGTTCGGCTGGACGACGGTGATGGGGATGCCTTGCGCCGGGCGGGGCGGGGCAGGCAGGATCGCGGGAAACAGCGCGGCGACGACGACCGGCAGAACGAAGAGGGCGAAGAAGCCGATCGCGATCCACGTTCCCGACTTGGGCCAGGCCCGGGGCGATGCGGTGGCGACATAGGCGAGGGCATGGCTCGCCCACGCCGCCAGCAGGACGACGAGCGCCGAAAAGCCATAGGTGCCGATGCCGGGCAGGAAGACGTTGGGAACCAGCGTGGAGCCGAGCGCGGCGCCGAGCGGATTCCACGCAAACCCCGTAAAAACCCAGCTGCGCAGCCATTCGGTCAGTGTCCACAGTGCAGCGAAGGCGAGAGTGAAGGAGAGCGTCGCCCCCGCGCCGGCGGGGGCCGCCGTCGGTTTTGCACCGCGCCCCGGTTCTTTGCTTCCCGCGGTCCCCGCCTGCGCGGGGACGACGTATCTTTGCACAGCCCACGCCCCCCACGTCGCCAGCGCCGGATATACCGCCAGATACAGCGACAGCAGCACCACCGCGATCCAGCCGAGCCAGGCGGGCATCGCTGCCTGATAGGTGAAGGCGGTCGCGATCCAGTTCAGCCCCAGCACGAAATGCCCGACCCCGAACGCCCAGCCGATCCCCAGCGCGCCCGATCCTTTCGCGCTGCGTGCGACCAGCGCCATCAGGCCCGCCAGCGCGAGCAAGGTCAGCGGCCACAGGTGGAGCGGGGCGAAGCCGGTGGCGGATAGCGCACCGGCGAGGAGGGCCAGCGCTTTGGGCCGGCGGTCGGCGAAAGCGGCGATGCGGGAGGAGAGCGCGGTCACGCGCGCTGCTTTAGCGGCGCGCCGCGCGGCCCACAATGGCGCTTGAGGGCGTCGGCGACGGGAAGGCGGGGCGATCCGGCTTTGATGACGGGGATCGACCGTTTGCGGGCATTCGTTCGTCCCGGTGCCGCAGGCATGGGGAGGTGTCAGCGCGAAGCGCTGACGGAGGGGCTATTGCGCCGAGGTCGCGGCCCCTCCACCACTCACTTCGCGAGCGGTCCCCCTCCCCATGGCTGCGCCACAGGGAGGATAATTCCTTCTTCGTCACCCTCGAACGAGACAAGTGGCTCGGTCGACTTGACCCGGGGTCCATGATTTCGCCGCCGCCGTGGATCCCGGATCAAGTCCGGGATGACGAAGGTCGGGAATCCACCCCGAACCGGCCGTCGGGTGACTCAGTATCCATTTTACCATATAGGTTATTTTCTATTGACATCGTCACGCTGTTATGGCACAGTTATCACATCATGAAGAATTGCGATTCGGGCCGGCGCCCTTCCGATGCGGGAGGGTGATCCGGCCCGGATGCTTTGGGGAGAATGGCGATGGGGCAGGCGGGTACGACCACGGACGATACCGGCAATCCCCGTCCCGACCGCCGGCAGAAGGAGATTTTCCTCGATGCGCTGGCCGAATCCTCGAATGTCGCGGCCTCGGCGCGGGCGGCGGGGGTTTCGGCGAATGCCATGTACCGCGAGCGGCGGCGCAACACCGGCTTTGCGGCGCGCTGGCACGAGGCGCTGTGCGAGGGGTTCGCCCGGCTCGAGGCCGAACTGCTATCGGAGGCGCTGATCGCGCCGACGGGGAATGTGAAGGAAGCGACGCTGAAATCGCGGGCGCAGAAATATCGCCTCGGGCTCTCGCTGCTCGCCGCGCATCGCGCGGCGGTGCGCGGCGCGATGCTCCCGCAGGCCGGGGCTGCGCCCAAAGGGAATGCGAAGGCCCGACTGCTCGCGAAACTGACCGCGATGCGGGCCCAGGTCGCCGCGGAGGAAGGCGGCGCCGACGAAAAAGAGGATGGCGCGTCTTGAAAAGCCTCGACGAGCTGTTGCGGATGTCGCCCGCCGATTTCGCGGCCTGGGGGCGCCGGATCGGCGACGACAGCGCGGCAAGGCTGCTCACCGACTGGAGCTGGTGGCGGCGCGCCGACCAGTGCCCGCCCGCAGGCGACTGGCACGTCTGGATGCTGCTGGCGGGGCGCGGTTTCGGCAAGACGCGGACGGGGGCCGAGTGGGTGCGGGACTATGCCGAAGCGCATCCGGGCGCGCGGATCGCGCTGGTCGCGGCCTCGCTGCACGAGGCGCGGCAGGTGATGGTCGAGGGCGAGAGCGGCGTGCTGGCGATCGCGCCCGACGCGGCGCGCCCCGAGTATGAGAGCAGCCTGAGGCGGCTGAGCTGGGCGAACGGAACGGTCGCGACCCTCTATTCGGCGGCCGAGCCCGACAGCCTTCGCGGAAGCTCCAGCTACGCTTCACTTCCAGACGATCGTCCCGATCGGCCGTTCCCATGTGGCGGATCAGTCGGCAGCTGCCGACACCATAATCCACCTCCCAACGGGGGCCGGCTTCAGGATCGGCCGCCGCGGCAGGGGCTGGCAGGCGGCCGCCGGAGCACATGGTCATCAGCGTCACGGCGATCAGACGTCGGGGGAGCCGACTCGTTGCGATTTTCATGGATAATATCGTCCAGAGGGAGGCGATGGCCAAAGAAGGGCGCAACCCTGGCGCGAAGCCGGAGTAACGGCATCGCGCGGGGCTGCCACCACGGCTATTGGTGGCGGGAGCCGCTCAATCGCCCGGCATGGTTCCCGTCGAGGAATAATCCTTGAACTTGTCGGTGAAGTTCGCGTGATAATCCTCGACCTGCATGTCGGCATTTTCGGCGGCATCGGCGGCGGAATCGCCGGCGGCGCGGTTGGCCGCGGTGACCGCCGCGCGGAACGCCGAGCGTTCGCTGTCGCACGCGCCCTTCAGCGACATTTCATATTCGGCTTCGCTCATCTTGGCATCGAGCGATTTCTTCATGTGCTCGCGTAGGCATTTGGTGAAGGTGGCACGCGTCGTGTCAACGCTGCCGGCCCCCGCCGGTGCCGCGGTTGCCAACAACAAGGCCGTGATCAGCATCCTGCTTCTCCCCGTTTGCAGAACTTTTTGTGTTGAGGAGGTTAGACGATGGCAATCGAAAATGGGAGCGCTTTTCTGTTAAAGATCGGTAATGGTTCGGCGCCGCCGGTCTTTGCCACCGTGGCCGGATTGCGCACGACGCAATTGTCGGTGAACGGCGAGGCGGTGAACGTCACAACGAAGGATTCGGGCGGCTGGCGCGAGTTGCTGTCGGGCGCCGGGGTGCGATCGGTTTCGGTCAGCGCGGCGGGGATTTTTACCGGGTCGGCTGCCGAGGTGCGGCTGCGCGGTCATGCGCTGTCGGGGACGATCGACGATTATGAGCTTAGCTTCGAAAGTGGCGAGCGGATGCGCGGGCGCTTCCTGGTCACGCGGCTCGATTATGCCGGCGATTATAATGGCGAGCGCAATTACACGCTGAACCTGGAAAGCAGCGGCGCGGTGGTGAGCCTGTGAGCGCGGCCAACGCGCTGAGGGGCGAGGCGGCGCTGCGTGTCGGCGCGCGTTCGCTGGTATTGCGGCCGAGCTTTGCCGCGCTGGTCGCGGCGGAGGAGGAGCTGGGGCCGCTGTTCGCGCTGGTCGAGCGCGCGGCCGATGGACGGCTCGGCCTTGGCGAGCTGACGGCATTGTTCTGGCATTGCATCCGGGACCGCGACGCGGGGATGACGCGCGAGGAGGTCGGCGAGGCGCTGGTCGAACAGGGGCTCGCCGCGGTGACGCCTGCGCTGCGCGTACTGCTGGGGCAGATATTGCAGGGACGCTGAGGTGACCGACGAACGGTTCGCGGCTGCGGCGCTGCCGCTGCTGGGATTGATGGCGCGCGCGCTCGGCTGGCGGCCGGACGAATTCTGGAGCGCGACCCCGGCCGATATCGCGGCGGTGTTGGGAAGCTGGCGCGAGGGCGATGCGGCCGCGCCGGTCGACCGGATGGAGCTGGCAGCGATGATGGAGCAATTTCCCGATGGATGAGATGGACGATCTGTTCGGCGCGATGCGCGGCGACGCAGCGGGGTTCCGGCGCGAGGTTGCGGCGCTGCGCGCCGAAATCGGCGGGCCGCTGGTCAGCGAGGCGGAGCGGGCGGGGCAGGCGATCGAACGGGCGCTGACCCGCGCGATCCTGACCGGCAAGCTGGGGTTCGAGGATCTGAAGCGGCTGGCGCTGTCGGTGATGGCCGACATTGCGCGCGCCGCGATCCGGAGCGGCATCGGGGCGATCCTGGGCGGCGGCTCGGGCGGCGGGGGTGGCGGCCTGCTCGCGCTGGGGCAGGGGATCGCATCGTCGGTATTCGGTGCGCCGGGGCGGGCGACCGGCGGGCCGGTCAGTGCGGGGCGCGCGTACCGCGTCGGCGAGCGCGGCCCCGAATATTTCGTGCCGACGTCGAGCGGACGGATCGAGACGGGCGGGAGCGCCCGCACGATCGCGATCACCGTAAATGTTCGTGGTGATGCAGGCAGTGAACCAAAACGGTTGGAACAGACGGGGCGGCAGATTGCGCGCGCGGTTCGCCGCGCGGTCGCTGCGGGGGAAGATTGATGGGCTGGGCGCTCGTCGCGGCCGCCGAGCCGCATCATCGCAAGGGGTGGCTGAAACGCTTCGATCCGCGCTTCTGGACCGTCGATTTCGCGCGGCCGATGATGGCGAGCGTCGTAACGCCGCACGATCCGGCCGCGGCGCAGGCGCTGCGCGTCGAGGCGGTATTCTATAACCGGCAAGATCTGGCGGGGCTGATCTGGGAGGCCGAGGATCGCTGGGACCATCCGCTGCTCGCATATGAAACAAGCCGCGATTTCCGACGCACGCAGCTCCGCTTTCGCTGGCGGTCGGGCGGGATCAAGCCGCTCGATGCGCTGCATGGACCGACCTTGACGATCGAGGGGCGCGACGCGGCGGGCGAGGCGCGCGCCTGGTATGTGCGGCTGTGGAATTATGCGGTCGGGACGCCCGACGATGCGGTCGTGACGCTCGATTTCGACGCTCTCGACGGCGGATTCCTGTTGCCCGGCGAGGCCGATCCGGTGTGGGCCGGCGATGTCGACCGGATGTTCATCTCGCTGGTTTCACCGGCCTATGACGGGAGTTCGGCGCTGCTCGCCGCGCCCGCCGAGGGCTGGGCCGAGATGAGCGGGATCATGTGCAGCGGATCGGGATCGGTGCTGGCGATCGGCGATGCGGTGCTGCCCGAGCAGGGACCGGGAATCGCAAGCGGCTATGACGACAGCTATCATCTGACGCCGGCTCGGCTGGTGCGGCAGATCGTGCAATTGGGCTATCGCGGCGATGTCGTCCATTATGTCGGGATGAGCCATTATATGCGGCTCGAAGCGCTGGGCGGCGGATATTATGCGAGCCTGGCCGGGGGCGTGCTCAACGCGCCGTGCGCGGCGTGGCACGTCGGGTTAGCGGAGGAATGCGCGGCGGCAGGGCTGGGGCTGATCTGGTCGCTATCCTACGAATATTTCGACGCTTATTGCTGGAACGACTGGAAGCAGCGTGCAGCCGACGGCTCGCCGGCGCTGACCGGATGGACGCCGCCCTCGACACTGCTGTCGCCCGCGCATGCAGGCGCCATGGACTATCTGCAGCTCGTGGCGCGAAGCTTCGTCGCGATCGGGGTGGCGGCGGGGCTGGACGTGAAGTTTCAGGTCGGTGAACCCTGGTGGTGGATCGCGTCCGGGGGACGAATTTGCGCTTATGATGCGGCGACGACGGCGGCGCTGGGGCCGGCGAGCGTCGCGATTGCCGATGTGCGAGCGAGCCTGAGCGTCGCGCAGCAGGCGATGCTCGATGCTCTCGGCGAATTGCTCGCGACCTCTACCGCGGCGCTGGTTGCGGCGGCGCGCGACGAGGCGGGTGCGGCGGGGCTCGTCAGCCACCTGCTCGTCTATCTGCCGACGGTGCTCGATGTGGCAGCGCCCGAGGTGCGGCGGGCGAATGTGCCGGCCGGATGGGCAGCGCCGGCCTTCGACGTGCTGCAACTCGAGGATTATGACTGGGTGACCGACGGGCGCGGCGCGGAGACGGCGCGGGCGCGCGAAGCGATGGCGGACCGGCTCGGCTATCCCGCCGAAGAGCAGCATTATTTTTCGGGCTTCGTGCTGCGCGGCGAGGATCGCGCGCAGTGGGCGGCGATTGCCGATGCCGCCGATGCGGCACGGCGTGCCGGGGTGGCGCGGGCGTTCGTCTGGGCCCTGCCGCAGGTGGCGCGCGACGGGTTCGTGAGCTTTGACGGGGAGGATGCGGTGCAGGCTTATGATGCGGTGGATTTCCCGCTCGCGATCGGGCGCGAGGCGATGGTCGTAACCGAATTTTCGACGCAGATCGTGAGCTCGCCCTCGGGGCATGAGCAGCGCGCGAGCGAATGGGCCGAGGCGCGAATGCGCTATGACGCCGGACCTGGCGTGCGGTCGGAGGGCGATGTCCGCGCGCTCGCCGATTTTTTCCGGGCGCGGCGGGGGGCGGCGCGGGCGTTCCGCTTTCGTGACCCGTTCGATCACAGCTCGGCCGCGGATGGCGGGCTGCCGGGGCACGGCGACCAGCTGCTGGGCGTCGGCGACGGGAGCCGGCGGCAATTCGCGCTGGTGAAGCGCTATGGCGCGGGCGAGGCGATGCAGGTGCGGAGCATTCGCCTGCCGGTTGCGGGCAGCGTGCGCGTGTCGGTCGACGGGATCGAGACGGCGGCATTCGCCGTAACGGACGAGGGCGAGGTGCTGCTCGACGCCCCGCCGGGGCCGGGGATCGCGGTGCGGGCGGGATATTTGTTCGACGTGCCGGTGCGCTTCGCCGAGGACCGGCTGGAGGTCAGCCGCGCGACCTTCCTCGCAGGCGAGCTCGCGAGCGTGCCGCTGGTCGAGGTGCGCGCGCCATGGTGAGCGGGCCCGGCGGGAGCGCGCCGGGTTGGCTGCGCGAGGAGTTGGTGACGCTCGCCTGGTGCTGGCGGCTGTCGCGGCGCGACGGGGTGGTGATCGGGCTGACCTCGCACGATCATGACCTGATCGTCGGCGGCGTCCCCTATCGCGCGGCGCCGGGTATGAAGCCGTCGGCGCTGGAAACGAACGACAGCCTCGATGCGGCGACGATGGACCTTGAAGGGGCGGTGACGAGCGACGCGATTGCGGCCGCCGACCTTGACGCGGGGCGGTGGGACGGCGCCGAGCTCGAGCTGTTCGTGGCCGACTGGACCGCGCCCGAGGTTGCGCCGGTGACGGTAGCGCGCGGGTCGCTGGGCGCGGTCGAGCGGCGGGGTGCGGCCTTTACGGCGGAGCTGCAGGGCGTGACGCGGCGGCTCGATGCGCCGGTTTGCCCGGCGACTTCGCCGTCGTGCCGCGCGCGGCTGGGCGATCGGGCATGCCGGGTCGACCTCGCGCCGCGCACGCATGTGCGGCGCGTCGTCGCGGTCGAGGGGCGCCGTGTCATGCTCGATATGCCGGTCGCGGCAGGCACGATGGCCTTTGGCGAACTGCTCTGGATGGAGGGGCGGGCATGTGGATTGGCGAGCCCGGTGGTCGCCGAAGACGCGGAAGAGCTGATGTTGGCGGAGATGCCGCCGTTCGTGCCCGCGCTCCCCGTGCGCGTTCGACTGGTCGAGGGATGCGACCGGCGGCTCGCGACATGCCGCGACCGTTTCGCCAACGCCGTCAATTTTCGCGGCGAGGCGCATCTGCCGGGGAATGACCTGCTGACGCGCTATCCCGGTGGTTGAGGCCTTGGGCGCGCACGCCTTTGCGGCGGCGCGGACGATGGTGGGGGTGCCGTTCCGCGCGCAGGGGCGTGACCCGCGGTACGGGCTGGATTGCGTGGGGCTGGTCTGGGCCGCCTATGCGGCGGTGGGGTGCGCATTGCCGGCACCCGATGACTATCCGCTGCGCGGGTGGCGCCGCGGCCGGATTTTTGCCGCGCTGATGACGGCAGGGTTCCGGGCGGTGTCCGACCGGGCTGACGGCGACGTGGCGCTGATCGCGCTTTCGGCCGGGCAGCATCATCTGGGGGTCATCGGGCCCGCGAGCATGGTTCACGCGCATGCCGGGCTGCGGAGGGTCGTGGAGTCGCCTTCGGACGATGTCATGCGCGCGGCCGCCCGGTGGCGGCTCGAACAATAGGGGGTAAGGATGGCGACTTTGGTGCTGACGGTGGTTGGCGGGATCGTCGGCGGGCCGGTCGGCGCGGCGCTGGGCGCTGCGATCGGACAGCAGGCCGATGCCGCGATCTTCAAGCCGAAGGGCCGCGAAGGGCCGCGGCTTGCCGACCTGAAGGTCCAGGCGTCGACCTATGGCCAACAGATCCCGAAGCTGTTCGGGACGATGCGCGTGGCGGGCAGCGTGATCTGGGCGACCGACCTGATCGAACGGCGGACGAAACGCGGCGGCGGCAAGGGGCGGCCGTCGACGACCGAATATAGCTATTCGGTGTCGCTGGCGGTCGCGCTGTCGTCGCGTCCGATCCGCGCGATCCGCCGGATATGGGCCGACGGCAATTTGCTGCGCGGTGCCGGCGGGAGTTTTCGCGAACGCTGCACCTTTCGCTGGCATGACGGGAGCGAGGACCAGCCGACGGACCCGCTTGTCGCCTCGGCGGTCGGGATTGGCTCGGCGAGCGCGTTTCGGGGTCTGGCCTATGCGGTGTTTGAGGAGCTTGAACTCGCCGGCTTCGGCAACCGCATCCCGTCACTGACCTTCGAAGTCGAGGCCGACGACGCTGCGGTCGATGGCGGGTTCGTCGGCGATGTGCTGTTGGGAGAGGCGGGGCGCTGCGTGGGGAACTGGCCGATTGCGGGCTATGCCGCGTCGGGCGAACGGGCGCGCGAGGCGTTGGCGCCGCTGTTCGCGGTCGACGGTGTCCGGCTCGCCAGTGGTCCGGCGGGGTGGCGGCTGGCGCCCGCCGCGGCGTCCGAACCGTCGATGCTGTCCGATTTTGCCGAAATGCGCCGTGCGGTCCGCGATGCGGATCGGGTCGAGCAGCGTCGCGCGCCGCTTTCGTCGCTGCCCGGGCTTGTGAACCTGCGGTATTATGAGCCCGCGCGCGATTATCAGCTCGGCCAGCAGTCGGCCGAGGTCGCAGGGGGCGGGGTGCGCGAGGAGCGTGTCGACTTGCCCGCCGCACTGCCCGCCGAGTCGGCGCATGCGCTGGCGCACGCGCTTGCCCGAGCGGCGGCGGACGGCCGCGAAACCTGTATCTGGCCGGCCGACCTCGCGGCGCTGGCGCTACTGATCGGCGGGCCGGTCGTGCTCCCCGACGGAAGTGCCTGGAGGAGCGTGTCGCGAACGGTGCGGGGCGGGGAGGTGATGCTCGAGCTATGTCGTCACCAGCCGCTGCCGGTAACCGCGATCGATGCCGATGGAGGGCAGGCCGTAACACCGCCCGACTGGCCCGACGGCGAAACTGTCGTCCATCTGTTCGACTGTCCGAACATCGGGACCAGTCCAGCCTCCGCCCCGCGTCTGCTGGTCGCCGCGGCGGGTAGCAATGCGGGATGGCGCGGCGCCGATATCTGGATTTGTCCCGCCCCCGATGCCGAGCCGATCGCGCTCGGGATGGTGCGCCCCGCCGCCGCGCTTGGCGCGTTGGCGGGCGCGGTGCCCGCCTCGGGCGGCGCGTTGATCGACCTTGCAAACGATCTTGTCGTAACGCTCGTCAATCCGTCCATGATGCTGGAATCGGTTGAAAATTCTGCGCTTCTCGGTGGCGCCAACCGCGCGATGCTGGGAACCGAGATGGTGCAGTTCGGAACGGTGGAACGGATCGGCGCCGCGGAATGGCGGCTTTCGCGATTGCTGCGCGGGCGCGGCGGGTCGGAGATCGCCAGTCATCCCGCCGGTACGCCGTTCGTCCTCCTCGACGATATCGCGTTGTTGCCGGTTCCCGATGCCGTCGCGCAACTGGTCGAGAGCGGGTCGGCGATGCTGCAATGGGCCGGGCGGGCAAGCACGGCGGTTGCCGAGGCTCCGCTGCCGGCCGTGGGGCAAGCGCTGGCGCCGCTCCCCCCGGTGCATGGCCGGGTGCGCCCCGATGGCGCGGGGGGCTTTGCTGTCGAATGGACGCGCTGCAGCCGCTTCGACACCGGGTGGCGCGATCATGTCGACCTGCCCCTTGGCGAAAGCCGCGAAGCCTGGGAGATCGCGCCGGTGCCGCCGGTCCCGGGCGCCGGTCCATGGACGGCGACGGCGCAGGCCCTGCACCTTGACGCGGCGGCCGTCGCGGGCCTGCCGGTTGCGGCAGTGCTTGCCATTCGACAGCTCGGCGACCTGGGCCGTTCGCGGCCGCTTTTCCTTACGCTCAACTGATGGGACCGGATGATGACCGATACGCTTGCTACCCCTCGTTTCACCCTGCCATTGCTCGCCGTCGCGCAGGCGCAGAAGGAGGTAACGCACAATGAGGCGCTTGCCCTGCTCGATGCCTTGCTGCATCCGGCGGTCGAAGCCGGACCCGTTGCGACGCCGCCGCCGGCACCGGTCGCCGGTCAGTGCTGGCTCGTCGCAGCCGGAGCGGGCGGCGAATGGTCGGGGCGAGGAGGGACTATCGCGATCCGGACCGACGGCGGCTGGCGTTTCGTCGCGCCGCGCGGCGGGATGCGCATCATCCGGCTGAGCGACGGGGCGCTGCTGCGCTTCGAAGGCGGGCTATGGATCGGTCCCGCGGCGATTCCGGCTCCCGCCGGGGGCGCGACAGTGGACGTCGAAGCCCGCGCCGCCATCGCGGCGCTGCTGTCGGTCCTCGACGCGCATGGTATTCTGAAATCAGGCTGATTTTGCCAATATTGATCTGTTAAGTGCGACTTTTTGGCAACAGATTGACGATTTGTTAGCTTGCACGGAACCAAAGGGACGAGTAGGACGTCTGTCGAGACGTAAATCTCAATTGAAAGGGGAATCTACTATGAGGAAGCTTGCCGTCGCTGTGGCGTTGGCCTCCACTGCCCTGGCGTCGCCAGCTTTGGCGCGCGACAACTCCTGGTATGTCGGTGTTGGTGGTGGTGTGATGATCATCGAGGACATGGACCTCGACATCGGTGCCATCGATAACGCCGCAAACCTCAATCATCGCAATGGCTATGACGTTGAAGGCACCGTCGGATACGATTTCGGAGGCTTCCGCGCGGAAGTCGAGGTCGGCTACCGCGAAGCCGACATCAAGTCGGGCAGCTTCTCGGCGCCGGGTATCCCGCAGAGCCCGAGCGGTACCGGCGTGCCCTTCATCGGTTCGACCGCGCTGAACGGCGATTCGAATGCGCTGAGCTTCATGGTCAACGGCCTGCTCGACTTCGGCGACGATGATGGCCTGCAGGGCTTCATCGGCGGTGGTGCAGGTGTTGCGCGCGTCTCGGTCGAGCCGGTCTTTGCCGGTCCGTTCCTCGACGATTCGGACACCGGCTTCGCCTGGCAGGCGATCGCGGGTATCCGCGCTCCGCTCACCAAGAACTGGGATGTCGGCCTGAAGTATCGCTTCTTCAACGCCAGCGGGATCGACCTGGTCGACCAGGTTGGCCGCGACGTTTCGACGCGCTTCCGTTCGCACTCGATCCTGGGGACGCTGACGTACAACTTCGGTGGCGATGAAC
>NZ_LNSG01000011.1 GCF_001468395.1 Sphingopyxis sp. H073
CCTGCTCGTGCTCGTTATTCATCGGGCTGTGATGCCACCAACTCGTTACGTCCGCAATTAGGAAGCCTATTCCTCGGCTTAAACGGCAAAAAACGGTCGTTAGCAGTCATCCGCTCCAGATCGGCACGAATGGCGGCTAACGACCGGAAGCTGCCCTATCCATCATCGTCACCCCGGACTTGATCCGGGGTCCATGACTTCAGCGCTGCGGTGGATCCCGGATCAAGTCCGGGATGACGAATGACAGCATACGGCCGAAAGCGGACGTAGCTACTCCGTGCCTGCAATGGGTTTGAAATCGTAAACTTGGCAGCTGAGGCCCCGGCTCTTGAGAGGCAGAGGCGGGGTTGCCCGCTTTATCCACTTGTTCCGAAACCAGAAATCGAGCGTGCAACTATCCACGAAATCAATGACCGGAAGATTGCCTCGGAAGGCCAACACTCCATACTCTCCTGCCTCGGGGAAGACAGCACGATAGATCGGACAATTTGCTCTATGGATCGCGAAATAGTCGACGGCCCAAGCATCCAACTGCTCGTCGACCTTCAATGAACCTGCATAAACATGGATCACCCTAAATTGTGCTTTCCCGCCGTTTTTTGGCGCGTCGGTGATGACACCGTAGACAATGTTATATGAGTTTTTGAACCGCTCGGTCGCCGCTTCGCGCGCTTCCGCTCCAAGGTTACGATCGGGCGGAGGAGGCGGTAGCGGGGGGCAAGCTAGGGCCGAAGATGCACGAAACATCAGAATTGCCGTTAAGATCTTTATTCCGAGAATCCTCATCGTCCAATTCCCTGCTTGCGGGTCAATCCAATCTTGCCCTTTCCAATAGGCTCTTCTGATTTACCTGCGCCGCCTCCCTGGAATACCGAGCATTGCCGATCCGATTAGTCTCTGTGAACGAAGGAGTTTAACGACGGCTTTCCACCCCATCGCGGTCATCAACGCCGCAGAGCCCCGGTGACGCACTCCGCCACCTTCAGGCCGCAAGCCGCCACCCCGTCGCATCACCCTCCCCCGCCGAACCCGCGTCTCCGCCCGGGGCCACCGCCAGCTCGCGCCGCGCGATCCCCGATAGTTGCAGCGCCAGCTTCGCCTTGAACGGTGGCACCCAGTCGAGTGTCCGCAGCAACAGGTTGCGCACCCCGCGCCGGACCCGCCCGCGAACCAGCGCCAGCTTCGTCAGCCGTCCCGCCAGCCCCAGCACCGCCTCGGCCGCCGGACGGCGCCGCGCGCCATACGCATCGAGCAGGCTTTCGGGCGCGCCGCGCACGACGCGCGCCAGCAACGGTGCCAGCAGCATCGCATCGACGATCCCGGTGTTCATCCCCTGCCCGCCCGCGGGGCTGTGGACATGCGCGGCGTCGCCCATGACGAGCAGCCGACCGTCCCGATAGGTGTCGGCGACGCGGTGGTGGACGCGGAACGCCGAACTCCAGTGGACTTCGGCGACGACCGGGACGACCGCCGGCCCGCCGCGCGCGGGGCCGCGCGTGTCGAGCAAATGCTGGATCGCGGCACGATCGGGGCGCTCGCCTTCGTGGCGGTGCGTCGCGACGATACGATGGCGTCCGCCGGGCAGCGGTGCGACCACGACCATCCCCGCGGGTGAGAAGAACAGCGACACCTCCTGCTCGCGCGGGGGCACCGCGAAGCTCACATCGGCCAGCACGAAGCTCTCTTCGTAGCGTCCGCCCTCGAAGGCGATGGTCGACGCCTCGCGCACCCTGCTGTGCATCCCGTCGCCGCCGACGACGTAGCGGGCGCGGATCGTCCGCTCGCCACTGCCGGTCGTCACGCGCACCGTCACGCCGTCCGCATCCTGCGCGAGGTCCAGCGCCTCGACGCCGCGATGCACCCGGCCGCCGAGCGCGGCGAGCCGCTCGGTCAGGATGCGTTCGGTGACGTCCTGCGGCAGCATCAGCACGAAGGGATAGCGCGACGGCAGCCGGTCGAAATCGATCGACAGCAGCCGGTGGCGCCGGTCGCGCACCGCAAAGCGCGTCATCTTCAGGCCCGCGGCCAGCATCTGCGGCACGACGCCCAGCGGTTCGAGCATTTCCAGCGTGTGCGCATGGATCACCCCGGCGCGCGACAGATTGAGGCCCGCTTCCAGCCGGTCGATCAGCAGATGGTCGATCCCCGCCTGCTGCAGCGCGGTGGCGAGCGCGAGCCCGGTGGGGCCGGCGCCGACGATCAGCACGTCGGTCTTCGTCTTCATCGTCTCGACTCCTTTTGTCAACATTTGTTGACTTTTCTCACATGGTCTTGTTTTTGTCAACAGTCGTTGATAAATGTTGCGCCATGGTCGACAAGCCGTTGAAAATGAAGAAATCGGAACGCACGCGCGCGGCGATCGAAGCGGCCGCGCGGCGGCT
Organism: Sphingopyxis sp. H073; assembly: GCF_001468395.1. Taxonomy (GTDB): domain Bacteria; phylum Pseudomonadota; class Alphaproteobacteria; order Sphingomonadales; family Sphingomonadaceae; genus Sphingopyxis. The sequence goes on from NZ_LNSG01000011.1 coordinate 2,382, forward strand.
GTTCGCCGAGCATGGCTATGAGCGGACGGGGATTCGCGACATTGCCGCGGCGGCGGCGATCGATCCCGCGATGGTGATCCGCTATTTCGGCAGCAAGGACCGCCTGTTTGCCGAGGTCGCCGATTTCGACCTGGGCCTGCCCGATGTCGCCAGCATCGATCCCGCGCATGTCGGGCGGACGCTCGTCGCGCATTTCCTCGCGCTGTGGGAGGGCGACAGCGCGAACGGCGGCCTGCCGGTCCTGCTCCGTTCGGCGGCGTCGAACGAATTCGCGGCGTCGCGAATCCAGCAATTGTTCGCGGCCCAGGTGCTGCCCGTGCTGCTGTCGCTCGGTCCGCCCGCAACCGCGTCGCAACGCGCCGGGCTCGTCGCCAGCCAGATCCTCGGCCTCGCGCTCACGCGCTACGTCCTCGCGCTGCCTCCCGTCGTCGCGCTCGACCGCGAAACGATCCTCGCCGAGGTCGGCGCGACGGTCCAGCGTTACGCAATCGGCGGCTAGGGCAGCAGCGCGGCCAGCGCGCGTTCGACCATCTGCGCCGCGGCGTCGGCGCCGAAGCTCGCGGCGTCGAGCGACAGTTCGAGCCACAGGCCGTCGACCATCGCGGTCAGCATGATCGCCAGACGGTCGGGATCGCGCGCGCCGCACGCGACGAGCAATTCGCCGAGGCGCGCGCGATAGCCGGCGTAGCTCGTCGCGTGGATCGCTGCCATCCGCGCGTCACTCCGCGCCAGCGCCCAGAAGGCGGTCCATGCGCCGAGCAGTTCGGGATCGGTCACCGGCGCGCGGAAGCTCGCGGTGAGGTAAGCCGACAACCGCGCGCGCGGATCGGCGCCGGCCCCTTCCACCGCGCCCGCGAAGATCGCGTCCATCCGGTCGCTCGTCGCCTGATAGGTCGCGGCGACCAGGTCGTCGATTCCCTCGAAATAGTGGCGCAGCAGCCCGGGCGACACCCCCGCCTGCGCGCAGATCGCGCGGACGCTCGTCCCCGCGAGGCCATGTGCGGCCAGCACCGCCGCGGTCGCCTCGATCAGGTCCGCCCGGCGGGCATCGGCGCTTTCGCGCGTAAAGGCTTGGCGAGCGGCGGTCATGTTGTTATACAATCGTACAACAAGGAACGAACCATGGCAACGCTGCGCGACACCTTCGACACCATCGACCCGCTCCCCACCGATTCGCTGGACGGCTGGTCGCTCCCCGCCTGGACCTACAGCGACCCCGACTTCTACGCCGCCGAAATGGACCGCATCTTCCGCCCGAGCTGGCAGGTCGTCTGCCACGACAGCGACATCCCGAACACCGGCGACTGGCATAGCATCGACTATTGCGGCGAGAGCGTGATTCTCGCGCGCGGCACCGACCGCGTCGTGCGCGCCTTCACCAACGTCTGCCGCCACCGCGGCTCCCGCCTCGTCGATGGCGCGACGGGCTGCGCGAAGAAGCTCGTCTGTCCCTATCATGCCTGGACCTACGAACTCGACGGGCGGCTCTCTGGCGTACCCGACAGCGCGAGCTATCCGACCCTTGACAAGGACAAGGCCGGACTCGTGCCCGTCGGGCTCGAACAATGGCGCGGCTTCTGGTTCGTTCGGCTGGAGGACGATGGCGGCCCGTCGGTTTCTGGCATGATGGCGCCCTATGAGGCGATGATCGACCCGTACCGTTTCGAGGAACTCGGCGCGCTGGGCCGGGTCACCATGCGCCCGCGCGCGGTGAACTGGAAAAATGTCGGCGACAATTATTCCGACGGTCTCCACATCCCGGTCGCGCATCCCGGCCTCACCCGCCTGTTCGGCAAGAGCTATGGCGTCGAGGCCGAGGATCGTGTCGACCGCATGTGGGGCGATCTGATCGACCGCCCGTCGGTCAACTGGTCCGAACGCATGTACCAGCGGCTGCTGCCGCCGGTGCCGCACCTACCCGAAACCCGTCAGCGTCACTGGCTCTATTTCAAGCTGTGGCCGAATGTCGCTTTCGACATCTATCCCGACCAGGTCGATTTCATGCAATGGCTGCCGACCGGACCGACGAGCTGCCTGATCCGCGAAATTTCCTATGTGCTCCCCGATGAGCGCCGCGAGATGAAGGCCGCGCGCTATCTCAACTGGCGGATCAATCGCCAGGTCAATGCCGAGGACACCGAACTGATCACGCGCGTCCAGATGGGCATGCAGTCGAAAAGCTTCTCGATGGGCCCGCTCAGCGACAAGGAAGTGTGCCTCAAGCATTTCTGCTCGCGGATGCGCGACCTGATCCCCGAAGCGCGGCACGAGCAGGCTCCGCCGCCGGGGTGGAGCCGGGCATGACGATAATTTTCCCGTTCGCATCGAGCGAAGTCGAGATGCCCATCGGGAGTGCGCTGCCTCACGGTGTCTCGACTTCGCTCGACACGAACGGAGACTGATATGGCTGACGTTCGCCGGGTCATCATCGTCGGCGGCGGACCCGCCGGCATGGTCGCGGGGCTGCTCTTTGCCCGCGCCGGCGTTCCCGTCACCATCCTCGAAAAACATGCCGATTTCCTCCGCGATTTCCGCGGCGACACCGTACACCCCTCGACGCTCGAGCTATTCAACGAGATCGGGCTGCTCGAAGAGTTGCTGAAGGAACCGCACGCTGCGATCGACACGATGACGCTCGATCTGCTCGGCGGTCAATATACGATCGCGACGATGAAGCATCTTCCCGTCGCGGCACGCTTCGTCGCGATGATGCCGCAATGGGATCTGCTCGATTTCATCGCCGGACAGGGCAAGCGCTACCCGACCTTCGACCTGCGCATGTCGACCGAGGCCACCGGGCTGACTAGTGATGCCGCGGGTCGGGTCAGCGGCGTGACGCTCGCGACCGGGGAGACGCTGCCCGCTCGCCTCGTCATTGCCGCCGACGGCCGCCGCTCGGTGCTGCGCGACGCCGCCGAGCTGCCGCGGGAGGATCTCGGCGCGCCAATGGACGTGCTGTGGTTCCGCGTCCCCGTTCCCGCGGGCATGGATATGTCCGAGGTCGCGCTCGGCACGATCGACAAGGGCGGCATGGTCGTCGCGATCCCGCGCGGCGACTATTGGCAATGCGCGCAGATTATCGAAAAGGGAGGCTTCGCGCCGATCGAGGCGCGCGGGATCGCCGCCTTTCGCGATCGTATCGTCGAGATTGCGCCGGGCCTCGCCGCCGGCATCGATGCGATCCAGAGCTTCGATGATGTAAAATTGCTCTCGGTTGCGCTCGACCGGCTGACGCGCTGGTCGCGTCCCGGCCTGCTCGCGATCGGCGATGCGGCGCATGCGATGTCGCCGGTCGGCGGCGTCGGGATCAACCTCGCGGTACAGGATGCCGTCGCGGCGGCGAACATGCTCGCCGCACCGCTCGCCGCAAACGCCGATCCCGATCCGCTGCTCGCGACGGTGCAGGCGCGCCGCTGGACGCCGACCACGCGGATGCAGGCGATCCAGCGTTTCGCGCACCAGCGCGTCATCGAACCGATGCTGCGCGGCGAAATCACCCGCGTGCCCTTCGCCGTCCGCCTGCTCGATGCCATCCCCCTGCTCCGCCGCATTCCGGGCCGTATCCTCGGCCTCGGCTTCGGCCGCCAGCATGTCCAATCCCCGCTTGCGAAAGAATTTTCATGACCAAAGCCTATGACGCCCTGATTATCGGTGCCGGCCACAACGGCCTCGTCTGCGCCTTCTATCTCGCGAAGGCGGGGCTCAAGGTCCGCATCGTCGAGGCGCGCGACGTCGTCGGCGGCGCCGCGGTGACCGAGGAATTTGCGCCGGGGTTCCGCAATTCGGTCGCGAGCTACACGGTCAGCCTGCTCCAGCCGAAGGTGATCGCGGACATGAAGCTCGCCGATCATGGCTATCGCGTCATCGAACGCCCGATCAGCAATTTCTTGCCGCAGGAGGATGGCGGCTATCTGAAGCTCGGCGGCGGGCTCGAACGCACGCAAAAGGAATTTGCGCGCTTCTCGGCGCATGATGCCGCGCGCCTGCCCGAATATTATGACATGCTCGAGGGCGTCGCCGACGTGCTGCGTGACCTCGCGCTCAAATCGCCGCCGAATGTCGGGGATGGGTTCAAGACATTGCTCGACGCCGCACGGCAGGGGCGCGGGCTCACCAAACTCAGCCTCTCGCAGCAGCGCGACGTGCTCGAACTGTTCACCAAGTCGGCGCGCACCTTCCTCGACAGCTGGTTCGAAAGCGAAGCGGTCAAGGCCGCCTTCGGCTTTGACGCGGTCGTCGGCAACTACGCCAGCCCCGATACGCCCGGCAGCGCCTATGTCCTCCTCCATCACGTCTTCGGCGAGGTGAACGGCAAGAAGGGCGCGTGGGGCCACAGCGTCGGCGGCATGGGCGCGATCACCCAGATGATGGCGAAGGTGTGCACCCAGCTCGGCGTCGAGATCAGCCTCGAAAGCCCGGTCGACAAGGTGCTGGTCGACGGCGGCAAGGCGGTCGGGGTCAAGCTGGTTGGCGGCGAGGAAATCGCCGCCACGCGCGTAATAGCCAATGTCGGGCCGAAATTGCTCTACGAACGGATGTTCGACGAAGGCGATATCGCCCCCGAGTTCCGCCGCCGCATCAAGGCGTTCAAGGCGGGCAGTGGCACCTTCCGGATGAATGTCGCACTCAGCGAGCTGCCGAAATTTACCTGCCTGCCCGAGCCCGGCGAGCATCACCAGTCGGGGATCATCATCGCCCCGACGCTCGACTATATGGACAAGGCCTTCCTCGACGCGAAAGAGCGTGGCTGGTCGAAGAAGCCGATCGTCGAAATGCTCATCCCCTCGACCGTCGACGACAGCTTGGCGCCTCCGGGCCAGCATGTCGCGAGCCTTTTCTGCCAGCAATTCGCGCCCGAGCTTCCGGGCGGCCGCGACTGGGACGCCGAGGAGGGCAAGGCCGCCGATACGATCATCGACACCGTCGAGGCGCATGCTCCCGGCTTCCGCGCGTCGATCGTCGGGCGCCAGATCCTCAGCCCCAAGGGGCTCGAACGCAAGTTCGGCCTCGTCGGCGGCGACATCATGCACGGCAATATGAGCCTCGACCAGCTCTGGGCCGCGCGCCCGGTGCTGGGCAACGGCGGCTATCGCGGACCGGTCAAAGGACTCTATATGTGCGGTGCGGGCACGCACCCGGGCGGCGGCGTGACCGGCGCACCGGGGCACAACGCCGCGCAGGTGATCCTACGCGATCGGGGCTTCTTCGCGCCACGCTGGCGCTGAGCGACGCATCAGGAAATAGATGGGAAGCCCCGCCGCGGTCATCGCCAGGCTCCACAAGCTCGCCTCCAGCCCGGCGCCGTAAAAAGCCCAGCAGCTATAGGCTGCACCGACGAGCGTGACCGCCGCGAAGCCCGGCGACACGCGCAGCTCGCCGCGATGTTCGAGCTTCAGTGCGGCGAGGCTGCCGACGACATAGAGGATGATCGCCGTCGAGGTCGTTACCAGCACCATGAAGGTGAAGAGCCCGGCCAGTCCGCGCGAATAATTGGCGTAAACGACGAAGCTCGCGAGCGCGCTCGACAGGATCTGTGCGGCGAGGGGCGAGCCGAACCGGTTGTCGTGGCCGAGCAGCGACGGGAGAAGACGGCGGTGCGCCAGTTCGCGGGGAATCTCGCCCTGTAGCAGGACGAAGCCGTTGAGCGCGCCGAGCGCGGCGATCGCAGCGAAGATCGCGACGACGTCACCCGCCGTCGGGCTTACAAAGGCGCCGAAGAAGGTCGCATAGGCCGCGTTGGACTGCTGGAGCGTGTCGACCGGCAGCAGCAAGGTCACCGCGGTGCAGGAGAGGAGGTAAAGCAGGCCGGTCGCCGCCGCCGCGATTAATGTCGCGCGCGGGATCGTGCGTTCGGGATCCCTTACGCGATCGCCGACAATTGCCGCGCTTTCGAAGCCGAGCAGCGCGAACAATGTCAGCGTCGCGGCGCCGCTGATCGCCGACAGGCTGACCGGCGCGGTGTGTGCCATCCCCTCGACGCGCGCCTCACCCGTACCGAGCAGCCATAGCGCGACGCCGATGGCTCCGATAACCGGCACCAGCTTTAGCAGGAGCGTGATTACCTGCGTATTCCCCGCACGCCGCACGCCGGTGAGGTTGATCAGCGTAAAGAACCACAAAAAGCCGATCGCAAGCAGCGCCGCGAGTGGCCCCTTCTCCCCCAGCCGCGGGGCAACGACGGACAGGTTGCTGATCGCCGCAACCGCCAGCGTCGCGTTGGCGGTCCAGCAGCTGATCCAGTAGCTCCACGCGACGATGAAACCGACCCCGGGACCGAAGGCCGCATTGGCATAGGTGAAGGCCGCACTGCCGCCCGGCAGGCGGCGCGACAGGCGCGCAAAGATCAGCGCGAGGCACAGCGTTCCGGTGATCGTCACGCCCCAGCCGATCACGGCGTTCCACCCGAGCGGGGCAAGGTCGCGCGGGAGCAGGAACACCCCCGACCCGATCATATTGCCCATGCCGAGCGCGATGCACATCAAAAGGCCGAGCTTTTGGCCCGGCCTTTCGATTGGGTTGGCGGTTTGCACGGCGATCAGAACTTGGCGCCAGCCTTCAATCCGAAAATTCTCGGCTTCGTAGGATAGAGCCTGGCGTAGGAACCGCAGATGCTTGGCGCGCAGGTGACGTTTTTGCTGAGAATTCCCCGTTCGTCGAAGATGTTCTGAACATAGGCGCCGATCGAATAGTTGCCCCATTCGTAGCCGAGAGAGAAGTCGGCGGTCACGAAGCCCTCCGTCGGTCCGATCGCCGTTGCGTCGGCGGGCACCAGGGATGAGATCGTCCCGCTTTGATAATTGACCCCGGCCTGGACATAAGCCTCGTTCTGGCCGAACCGGAAGACATAGCGGGCACTGCCGTTAACCTTCACCTTCGGCGTAACCGGCAAGCGCGAACCCGACGCCGCGATGATCGAACCACCATTCGCGGGATCGCACCCGTTGATGACATCGCAGAACGGCTTGGTGAGTTTCGCGTCGACATAGGTGCCGGATGCGGCAAGCGTCAGGTCCCCGAGCCGCCAGTTGATATCGGCTTCGATCCCGCGCGATCGTGCCGCCCCCGCGTTGACGGTGTAGAAAATCCCCAGAAGACCGGGAAGGCTATATTGAACATCCTTCCACTCTTCCCAGAAGAGCGCACCGTTGATTCGGAGTTTCCGGTCAAAAAATTGCGTTTTCCAACCGATTTCATAGTTGGTCAGCGTGTCGGCCTGGTAAGGCGGGATGCTTTGAAGCTGCCCCAGTGCGAAGGCGTCGCGGTTGTTGCCGCCGGGCCTGAAACCGGTCGAATAGGTCGCATAGAGCATACGGTCGTCGTCGACCTTCCACGTCAGGTTGACCTTGTGGGTCTCGCCGCTTTCGACATATTTCTTGTCGATGTTGGGGCATTCCTGCGCCGTCGTGCCGGTGCATCCAAAGACGGTGATCTGGCGGTCGACGGCGCCCGCACCGCCCGAAAACCCTTCGAGCGTATTGTGCGCGATGAAACCGCGGATACCGCCGAGCAGGGTGAGGTTGGGCAGAATGTCGAAAGCCGCCTCGCCGAACACCGCATAGTCGCGGTCGACGCGGTGAATTTCGGTGTAGAAGACATCGTTTGGACCGCCGCCGGGGACTGGCGGGCTGAACGGGGCAACGGCGTCGCTGAGCCCCTCCGTAATATATTCGGCGATGCGATCGTCGACCTGGCGCTGCATGAAGATGCCGGCCGTCATGCGGAAACGATCCGCGGCGGGCGAGCTTACGCGCAGTTCATGCGCCATTTTCTCATATTTGTCGAAGCCGCGAACCGTCTGGGTCGGATCAATGTCGTTGCCCTGGCTGTCGACCAGATAATTATAGTCGACATAACTGTCATAGGCGACGTTGAAGTAGGAATAGTCGGCGAAGCTGTCGAACTTGCGGTTGAAATAGGACCCCGAATAGGTCACGTCCCAGTCGCTGAGCTTGCCCTGGATCGTGAGCGACGCGAGATACCATTTGTCGAGCGTCCGGCTGGGCACGAAGTCGTGGTTTTCGAGATCGCCCGCGCGCGGATCGAACAGGAACTGGCCGTTCGTCTTTTGATGCTGATAGATCAAGGCCGGCGTCACCGTCCAGTCATCGTCGAGCTCGATTCCCAGAGCGGCGCGGCCGCCATAGGTTTCGACATCATTGTAATCATCCTCGGCCAAGTCGGCGTTGGAAATGGTCAGGGGCGCGTCGCCGCCGGTCGTCGTGTTGGGGCGCAAATAGGTTCGGGTGGCGAGGGTGTTGTCGATATAGCCGCCCTCGCGTTCGTAGAAGCCCATCACGCGCAGCGCCATGCGGTCATTGAGTGGCAGGTTTACATAGCCTTCGAGCGAGCCGCCGAAGTCGCCATCGCCATATTTGTTGACTTCGGCGTCGACCGAACCCGAGAAGCCGCTTGTATCGGGCTTGTTGGTGATGAGCCGCAGCGTACCGGACAGCGAACTGGCGCCATAAAGCGTACCTTGTGGGCCAGCGAGCGCTTCGACGCGCGCCATGTCATACGCGTGGATGTCGACCGAGCTGAAGATGGTCGTGACGGGAATTTCGTCGATGTAGAGACCGCTGCCGGGAAGTGGTCCCGAAGCGAGGCCGTCGCCGCCGGTTGCAATGCCGCGGAAATAAAGCTGCGACTGTCCGGGGCCGAAGGACTGATAGCTAACGCTGGGAAGCAGCTTCACATAGTCGTCGAAGCGCGAAACCTGATTTTGCTCAAGCGCGTCGGACGTCAGCGCCGTGATGCTGATCGGTACGTCCTGAATATTCTGTTCGCGCTTGTTCGCGGTGACGACAATTTCGTTGCCGTCGTCGGCATTGGCCTGCTGGGCCATGGCGACGCCCGATGTGCAAAGCATCGTCGTAGCCAGCAGCATGCCGCCGGCTTTTGTAATAGTCTTGTTGGACAATCGCATATCAGACCCCCTCGCATACGCCGATGCGTCATTAGCCGCGAGGTCTTGATCGAACGCAAGGATTGTTCGATCAGCAACTTATGGTGCGGCGCGAAATAATATGCATTGTTGCCGAATAGCAACAATTTTGCGGCGCACTTGTGACCGGAAGAAACGGCTCAGGCGGGATAATCGTCGACCACGTCGCCCAGCGCATCGCGAAGGGGCTGAAGGTAGGCTCGGTACCGTTTCCAGGCACCGACGCCTTCGCGGTTGATCGGCCGCCGCACCTGTTCGGAACTGGCCGTCTGGACGGCACGGCCATTTTCGTGGAACCGCAGGCATGCAGGGTCGTAATCGAGCCCGATGTGGGCAAGCAGCGACCGCACTTCCGCCTCCGGATCGTCGAGCAGCCGTTCGTGAAAAACGCGATGGATACGCCCCGGAAGCACCGCGTCGAAATGATCCATCAGCGCGACATAGTCGGCATAGTAACGGCCAAGATCAACGAGGTCGTAGGAGAAGCCCTGGCCGCGCGCGAAATGCTGCCGAAAGTTGGAGAAGCAGCAGTCGAGCGGGTTACGGCGCGCGTCGATGATTCGCGCGTTCGGCAGGATGAGATGAATGAAGCCGGCATGAAGCCAGTTGTTCGGCAGCTTGTCGATGAACAGCGGCTTGTCCGATTTGCGATGGACACGCGTGCGATCGAGATATTCCGAGCCGAGAGCGGCCAGCGTCGCCGCATCCATGCCGACGATCCCGCCATGCGCGGCCTTTGCGCGCGCTGCGATGACGGGGAGGTCGGGCAACTCCATGGTGCCTTCGATCGCCGGGTGGCTCGCCAGTATCTGTTCGATCAACGTCGATCCCGCGCGCGGCATGCCAAGCACGAAGATCGGATCAGACGCGGGCGTCCCGACGCCCGCGCGGGCCGACAGAAATTCGGGTGTGAACAGGCCGATCGCCCGATCGACCTGTGCGCGCGTATCATCGCGATCATAGTCGACCAGCGGTCGGCGGAGACGGTTGCCTTCGGCATAGTGGGCAAAAGCTGCGGCGACATCGTCCGCATCGTCATGGGCCTTGCCCAGCGCGAAATGGAGATGGAAGCGATCTTCGTCGGTCAGGGTGGAGCCAGCGAGGGCGTCGGTCATGGCCGCGATGTCCGCCGCGCTGAATCGCACCGTCTTCAGATTGGCCAAGCTCCACCACGCTTCACCAAGGCCGGGTTGCAGGTCGATCGCGCGGCGATAGGCCGATATGGACTCCGGCTGGCGACCGACGGTTTTGAGCATGTGTCCGTAAGACATCCAGATCTTCGGATGGTCGGCGCGCTTTTCGAGCACCGATGCATAGATTTCCAACGCCTCGTCATATTCGCCGATCCGGCCGAGTGCCGCGGCGCGCAGATTGGCATTTGCCATCCGGCCCGGGTCGGCGGCCGCGATTTCGTCGAGGATGGGGATCGCTTCCGCCGACCGCGCCTGTTTGTGCAGGACCATCGCGAGGTTCGACTTGGCGGTCAGGAAATCGGGTGCTAGCTCGACGGCCCGGCGAAGCAGCTTCTCCGCGTCCTGCATGCGGCCGATTCGCCCTGCCAGTTCAGCCAGCATGCGCATGGCGACGACGTCAAACGGATTCTGCCTGAGCCGGCCCTTGAGAAGCGGCTCGGCATCGTGGAGGCGGTTTTCGGCGAGCGCCTCGGCGGCCGAAAGCATCGCCGGGTTGCGCATCGCGGCGTCAATGGCTTGCTGCGCGGTGGTCGCGCCGATCATGCCTTCGATCGCGCCTTGGCGATCGCGCGGCGCAGCGCGTCATAACCGACCTGGCCCTGGAACAGCTGGTCGCCGACGATCCAGGTCGGGGTCGCGTTTAGCTGCAACTGCGTCGCGAGCGCGAGGTTCGAATCGATCTCGCGCTGGAACAAGGCCTCGTTCGCGGTCGCGTCGGCGCTGCCGTCGGTGACTACGCCGGCGCGCGAGGCGGCGGACGCGATCGCCGACGGGTCGAGCGACGACGCCTGGAACATTGCGTGGTGGAAGGCGTCATATTTGCCTTGCCGCGCGGCGGCGAGCGCCATGATCGCGGCGTCGCGGCTCTGCGGCGAGATGATCGGCAGTTCGCGAAACACGACCTTCAGCCGCTTGTCTTCGCGGATCAGCCGGTCAACGTCGGGAACGCTCGCGCGGCAGAAGCCGCAGGCATAGTCGGTGAAGACGACGAGGGTAACGTCGCCGTCGGCATTGCCAGCCCAGGCACCGGCATAGGGCTTCTCGAGCGCCGGACGCACCGCGTCGACGGCCTTCGCCATTTCCTTGTTCCGCTGCGCCTCGAAGGCTTCGGGCACGATCTCGGGGTGCGCGCGAATATAGTCGGCGACGATCGTCTCGACCTCGCTCTTGCTCATGCCTCCGCCGAAGCGGCCGCCGAGCCAGAAGGTCGCGCCAAGCAGCAACAGCGCGCCGAGCGCAACTGCCCAGAGCGGCGCAGGCAGAGTGGGCGCCGCGGAGGCGGGACGCGACGCTGCCGGACGATAGGGCGTGCGCTCGTCATCGGCCGGCCCCGAAACCGACGGCGGCGGCGCTGCCGAAGCAGCCTTGGTCCTCGCTGATTTCGCGGGACGCCGCGCAGCTGCCTCAATCGATTCGCCAGCGAACAGCGGCAGATCGGGAGCCGCTGCCGGCGCCTCGGCGATGCGAGCCCCGGCTTCTTCGCGGGCGAGCAGTTGCTCGAGCCCCGACGGCGGCGGTGCCAGTTCCTCGCGCGGTGCGGGCCGCAGCTTGGTCGCGGCGCCGCCGATCCCGTCGCGGATCGTTTCGCCGCCGGCCCGCGCGGCGTTGCCGATGCCGGCCTTCGCCTTGTCGGCAACCTCGCCGAGCCCGCGCCCGGCCTCTCGCGACAATCGCGAAACCTTGTCGCCGATCGCCATCTTGTCCCACGCCTCGCCGCTCGCGCGGGCGGCGGCACGGCTCGCTTTCGCCGATCCGCGCCCCACCGCGCGGGCGGCGCGGGCGGTCAGTTCACCGGTTTTCGCGGCAAGTTCGCGCGAACGGCGCGGGATTTCCATCGCTTCGACACGTGCAGGAATGTCGGCCCGCTCGCCGACGTCGATCGTCCAGTCGGCGAAGGCTTCGGCGCCGTCGCGGATGCGGTCCCACAGGTTCGCGGCCCCTGCCTTGATCGCTTCGGGTTTGACCAGCGGGTCGCGCGGCTTGTCGCCCGCCCTGTAGCGCGCGAGGTCGATGCCGACCGGCGGTTCGTCCTTCGGCTTTGCCAATCCGCCCTGGTCAAGCGTGTCGCGCATGGGTGCGCTCCCGGGCGTCGGGGCCGGGTCGCGCAGCCACGGCTGGTAATAATCGTCTTTCCTGTCAGTCACTTGTCGCCCTTGTGCATCGCCGACGGCGATGCGTCCCCATCGTATCTCGTTCGAATCTAGCGTCTTTTGCGCGCCTGTTCCACCTCGGCGCGCGACACCAGCGCAATATCCTGTGCACGGATCCAGTCGGGCGACCCTTCGGCCAACCCCTGCATCGCGGTTTCGGCATTACGCAGCGCCAGCGCCGACTGTCCACCCTCAAGGCTGTAACGCTCGGCCGAAGCGAGAGCCGCGCGCGGCTGATCGCCCTTGCTCGCGTAGACGATGCCGAGTTGGTACCAAGCGAAAGGATTCTGGTTGTCGAGCGCAACCGCGGTCTTGAGCACCTTTTCCGCTTCCGCGAAATTGCCGGGATCTTCGGTCGCGATAAGTGCGTGGCCGAGCGTTGCGGCGATCAGCGGTTGCGAGCGCGAGTTGGCCACCGCCTCGCGCAACGGCGGAATCGCGTCCTTCGGCCGCCCCGATTCAAGCAGGACCTGTCCTTCGAGCTCGAGGAAATAGGGGTCGTGCGGGTTGCTTTTCAGCAACCCTTTGACCTCGCCGAGCGCCTTATCCGGGTAAGCGGTCTTGTGCCAGGCATAGGCGCGGGCGTAGCGCGCCGGGATGCTCGTGTCGCTTTCAGGATATTTGCGCAAGGTACGGTCGGGGTCGGCGATATAGCCCGACAGTTTCGCCTTGATCCGCTGGAAACGCGCCTCGATCGCCGGGTCGGCGGGTTTGCTCCACGCCGGGTCGACGACATAGACTTCGCGTAGCGCCTGGATGCGATCGCCCGACATCGGGTGGGTACGACCATAGGCCTGATCGTCGTCCTGCTTGATGCCATAGCGGAACTCGAGATTCTGAAGCTTCTTGAAGAAGGCGAGGCTGCCGCGACCGCTGATCCCGGCCTTCGACAGATATTGCGCGCCCGCCGCGTCGGCGGTCGATTCCTGGACGCGGGTGAAGGCGAGATATTTGCCGAGCGCGGCCTGCTGGCCCGCCATCAAGATACCCATGCCGGCCTCGCCGCCGCCCGCCGCCATCGCCGCTGCGCCGAGCAGCAGGCTGAGAAGCGAAATGCCGGTCGCGGTTTTGGCCCCCTCGCTCGCGCGGATCGCGTGGCCGCCCATGATGTGCCCGAGTTCGTGCGCGAGCACGCCCTGCACTTCTTCGGCACTGTCGGCAGCCTCGATCAGTCCGCTGAAGACATAAATGTCCTGGCTGCCCGCGACGAAGGCGTTGATGCTGCGGTCGCCGAGCAGGTGAACACGCACCTGCCCCGGCTGAAGCCCCGCCGCGACGAGCAGCGGATCCATCATGTCCTGGAACAGCGCCTCGGTCTCGGCATCGCGCAGGATCGACTGCGCCATTGCGGGCCGCACGGCAACGGCGACCATCGCCACCAAGGTCAAGAGGATGCGCGGCAACGCACGAAGGCCATGCGCCCGGAGCGCCTTGTACGACGGGGAAGCGGTCATCGCCGACTGTCTCGCGCCGCGCGCCTGAACCTCGAGTGAAGCCATGGAAGGCTTATTGGGGTTCAGCGCGCGCGGACGCAAGGTCAGCGTGTCGTTTCTGCGGTCAACCGCGTCGATCAGTTGCCAAAGGTGCGCTGCCACCAACCGCGACGAGGTTCGCCGTCGGGGCCTGTGCCGTCCTCTTGACCATCTGCGGCAACCGTTTCCCGGTCGCTCGTCGTCGCTTCCTCGGGCGCAGCCTCGACCGCGACGGCCTTCTTCGCGCGGCTCGCACGCTTTTTGGGCGCGGGCTTGACGATTTCGGCATCATCCTCGGGTTCGACCGCCGGTGCTTCGGCAGCGGGCGCCTCGACGGCTTCGGGCACCTCGGCCTCGGCAGCCGCAGCAGCCTTGGTCTTGCGCGGCGCGCGCTTGCGTTTCGGCTTCTCCTCGGCGGCGGGCGATTCCTCGACAACCGGCTCGGGCGCAGCTTCGGTGGGAGCAGCTTCTTCTTCGGTCACTGGCTCGGCTTCGGCTTCTTCGACCTTCTTGCGACCGCGTCCGCCGCGGCGGCGCTTGGGCTTCGCCTCTTCCGCTTCGTCCGCTACCGGAGCAGCCTCTTCGGCGGCCGCTTCGCGGGGATCTTCGCCAATGTCCTCGCCGTCGGCAGCCTCACCCTCGGGCGCTTCGCTGCCTTCCTCATCGCGGCGACCGCGACGTCCACGGCGACGGCGGCGGCGGCGCTTGCGGCCCTCGCCATCCTCGCCCTCCGGGCGTTCCTGTCGTTCGCGGCGTGCGGGGCGCTCCTCGGCTTCGGCCTCCCCGGGCTCTTCCTCTTCTTCCTCGTCCTCATCGACGAAATCGTCGTCGTCATCCTCGATCGGGGCGATCGGCGCGAAGCTGCGGCGGGCGACGGGCGGCGGCCCGCCAACCTCGATCGCCATGCGCGCGCCCTCGGTCTCGCCATCGGGCAGGATTTCGACGCTGACGCCATAGAGTTCCTCGATCTCGCGCAGCTCGCGACGCTTTTCGTTGAGGAGGTAGAAGGTCGCCTCCTGGCTGGCGCGCAGGATGATCTTGCTGCCCTTGCCGCGTGCGGCTTCCTCTTCGATCAGGCGCAGCGCACTGAGGCCAGCCGAGCTGGCGGTCCGGACGAGGCCCGTGCCCTCGCAATGCGGGCAGGGGCGGGTCGAGGCTTCGAGCACGCCGGTTCGCAGGCGCTGGCGGCTCATCTCCATCAGGCCGAAGCCCGAAATGCGGCCGACCTGGATGCGCGCGCGGTCGTTCTTCAGCGCATCCTTCATCGCCCGTTCGACCTTTCGGACGTTCGAACCATGATCCATGTCGATGAAGTCGATGACGATCAGCCCGGCCATGTCGCGCAGGCGGAGCTGGCGCGCGATCTCGTGCGCGGCCTCGAGGTTGGTGTTGAGCGCGGTCTGCTCGATATTATGCTCGCGCGTCGACCGCCCCGAGTTGATGTCGATCGACACCAGTGCCTCGGTCGGGTTGATCACCAGATAACCACCCGACTTGAGCTGGACGACGGGATTGAGCATTCCCGCGAGCTGGTCCTCGACGCCGTAGCGCTGATAGAGCGAGACCGGGTCGGCATATTGCTTCACGCGCCGCGCGTGGCTCGGCATCAGCAGTTTCATGAACTGCTTGGCCGCCTTGTAACCCTCGTCGCCCTCGACGAGCACTTCCTCGATATCCTTGTGATAGATGTCGCGGATCGCGCGCTTGACGAGGTCGCTGTCGGAGTGGATCAGCGCCGGAGCGCTCGACCCCAAGGTCTTTTCGCGGATCTCGTCCCACAGGCGCGCGAGATAGTCGAAGTCGCGCTTGATCTCGACCTTGGTGCGGCTCATCCCCGCGGTGCGGACGATGCAGCCCATCGTCGGAGGCAGGTTGAGTTCGTCGATCATCGCCTTCAGCTTGCGGCGATCAGCGCCGTTCGAAATCTTGCGGCTGATCCCGCCGCCGTGCATCGTGTTCGGCATCAACACGCAATAGCGCCCGGCAAGCGACAGATAGGTGGTGAGGGCGGCGCCCTTGTTACCGCGTTCTTCCTTCACGACCTGGACCAGCATC
This sequence comes from Sphingopyxis sp. H073, assembly GCF_001468395.1. Taxonomy (GTDB): domain Bacteria; phylum Pseudomonadota; class Alphaproteobacteria; order Sphingomonadales; family Sphingomonadaceae; genus Sphingopyxis. Next base: position 18,193 of record NZ_LNSG01000011.1, read on the forward strand.
ACCTGACGGCGGCGGATGACGTCCTGGATCTTGTAGCGGCGGCGCAGCGACATGCGATTTTCGCCGTCTTCGTCGTCGCCCCGGCGGCCACGGCCACCCTTGCGGCCATTGCGTCCGCCTTTGCTCCGCCCGCGGCGGCGATCGCCGCGGCCGTCCCTGGCCTCTTCGCCCCCGTCGTCGCCGTCGGCCTCGCCATTGTCTTCGGCGTCGTCATGCTCATCGTCGCCGTCTTCGCCCACCGTTTCGGGCGCGCGCGGGGCGTCGCCATTATCGTCACCGTTATCGTCGTCATGATATTCGACATCGGCGACGTCGCCTTCGAGCTCGTCGAGGTCATCCTCGGCGCGCTGCGCCGCCGCGGCGGCATGTTCAGCCTCTTCGCGAAGCAGCGCCTCGCGATCTTCCTTCGGAATCTGGTAATAGTCGGGGTGGATTTCGCTGAAGGCCAGGAAACCGTGGCGATTGCCGCCATATTCGACGAACGCCGCCTGCAGGGACGGTTCGACGCGGGTAACCTTGGCCAGATAGATATTGCCCTTGAGCTGCTTGTGCTCGGCGGACTCGAAATCAAACTCCTCGATGCGGTTTCCCTTGGTGACGGCGACCCGGGTCTCTTCCCGGTGCCGCGCGTCGATCAACATGCGCGTGGTCATTAGTATCACTCCAGGCGCGCAGTGGCGCGCCAAACAAAAAGGCCGCGACCATCCTTGGCGGACGGCGGCGGTCGATAGGGTTCAAAGAAAAAAAGACGTTATTGCCGCGCGGGGCCCGCGTCCGGTCGTGGACGCGCATGCGGTCTTTCGCCGCGACACATGCGGAAGCAAAAGCCTCCGCGTCGCGATCGAAAGAGGGCATGGCAAGCCTCATACGGCATCAACCTGTTTCGGGGCGGACGGGAAGCCGGGGCAATTTTCCGTCGGAAAAATCGCGTCAGCCGCCCGATCAGCCGGGTGGATCGACGGAGCGAGATTTTCGGCAGGTCCGGCACCGGGGCGGCCATGATCCGCGATTCGCGAGATCAGGCCTCTTCCCCTCAAAAGGCCGGACGGAGCCGGAAAGTCCTCCGTCGTGGCAGGGTGCTAGCATCGGCATGGGCCGACGGCAACCTCCACCACCCGATAAAGATGGGAGAGTGTGACCACATTGCAACCATCTCGCCGCATTCTCCCGTCTTTGCCGCATGCGTCCGGCGTGGTTAACCGCCGTTTGACACAGGCTGGCTAATAAGGGATTTGCCCTGTTGGATTGCCCCGGCGCCATGGAATGACGATGATCCTGCCCTTTCTCCTCGTGGCAATCGCACCGGCCCCGGCGCTTCCGGTCGAAGCCGCGCTGCATCCTCGCCGGAGCGAAGCGGCGCGACACGCCGGTTTCTTGCGCGCCGATCGCCCGAAAAAGCGCTACAGCGTCACTGTTCCGATCGGCAAGCCCAAGCCCGCAGTGGCCCTGCCGCGGATCGAAGGCCCCGACAATCCGCGCCTGCCGCTCGTGGTGATCGACGCCGGGCACGGCGGACACGATCCGGGCGCGACTTCTCCCTACAGCGGCAAGCGCGAAAAGGATCTGACGCTGGAGCTCGCGCGCGCGATCCGCGACGATCTGGTCGCCGGGGGCCGCGTCCGCGTCGCGCTTACGCGGTCCGACGACCGCTACCTCGTGCTAGAGGAGCGTTACGGCATCGCCCGGCGGCTGAAAGCCGACCTGTTCCTTTCGATCCACGCCGACGCGGCAGAGAATGAGCAGGCAAACGGCGCGTCGGTCTATACGCTCTCCGAGGTCGCATCCGACCGTGAAGCCGCGCGGCTCGCGGCGCGCGAGAACAAGGCGAACATCATCAACGGCGTAGACCTTGGCGCGCACAGCAACGACGTATCGTCTATCCTGCTCGACCTCACGCAACGCGAGACGATGAATGTCGCGTCGGATTTCGCGAGGCTGCTGCAGCGCGAGGCATCGGACGAGATGACCTTCCGGACGACCGCGCACCGTTTCGCGTCGTTCGTCGTGCTCAAGGCGCCCGATACGCCCTCGGTGCTGTTCGAGACGGGCTTCATCTCGAACAAGGGCGATTCCGAGTTTCTGACGTCGAAGGGTGGGCAGAAAAAGGTCGCGCGCGGAGTACGCGACGCGGTGCAGATTCATTTCGCACGGAAGATCGCCGCCGCGCGCTGAAACGCCTTGACCATCGCCCGGCGCGCCGACAGCTTGCCGGCGACGGGAGAGATCGATGGGGTGGAGCAACTGGTCGGGCAGCGTGACCGCGCCCGCCGAGGTCGCAAGGCCGCAAAGCGAAGACGAATTGGCCGCGCTCGTACGCCGCGCGGGCAAGGTCCGCGCGACCGGCGCCGGGCACAGCTTCATGCCGCTCTGCCAGTCGGACGAACTGATCCTCGGCCTCGACCGGCTGGCCGGAGAGATGCGGATAGCCGCCGACCGGACCACCGCGCACATTCCGGCGGGCTGGAGCATCAGGAAGCTGACCGCAGCGCTTTGGGAGGCGGGCCTGTCGCTCGCCAATCAGGGCGACGTCAATCCGCAGTCGCTTGCAGGCGCGATGGCGACCGGCACACACGGCACCGGCATCGACCTTGGTTCGCTGGCGACGATGGCGCGCGGTTTTCGTCTGGTTGGCGCCGACGGTGCGACGCGGTGGTGCGACGCCGCGACCGAAGCGGACCTCTATCAGGCGCAGCGGCTGTCGCTCGGGATGTTCGGGATCGCGACAGAAATCGAGGTCGCCGTCGTTCCCGCCTATCATCTCGAGGAGCGGATCGAGAAGCGGCGCTGGAGCGAGGTGCGCGAAAGCTATGACGAGCTTGCTTCGCAGCACCGCCACATCGAATTCTGGCTCTTTCCGCACGCCGACGACGTGATCCTGAAGACGCTCACGCCGTGCGACCCTTGCGATCCGCCGCCCTCGACGACCGACATGGAGGAGAGCGCCTTTCGCCGCGTGCTCGATATCGCCGCGAAACTGCCCTTCCTCACCCCCTTCCTGCAGCGCGCGATCATGCGGACGCGGTTCGACGGACATCGCCACGGCCCCGCCCATGCGATCTTTCCGTCCGACCGGACGATCCGCTTCGAGGAAATGGAATATGAACTGCCGCGCGCGGCGGGTCTGGCGGCGCTGGACGAAGTCGTTGGCTGGATTCGCAAGAAGCGGCTGCCGGTGACCTTCCCCTTCGAATATCGCACCGTCGCGGCCGATGATATCTGGATGAGCCCGATGAACGCCGGACCCGTCGCGGCGATTTCGATGCACCAATATGCCAGGATGCCGTGGCAAAGCCATTTTGCGGGCGCCGAGGCGATCTTCCGCAGCTTCGGCGGACGGCCGCACTGGGCGAAGCGCCACACGCTGACGCGCGATGACGTCGACGCGCTTTACCCGATGGCCGAGCACTATCGCACCGCACGCCGCGCCGCCGACCCGCACGGCAAATTTCTCAACGCGCATCTGGAGAGCCTGTTTTCATGAGCGACGATTTGACCCTGCACGCGCATCTGATCGGTCGGCAGGGGTCGCGCGCCGATCTCAACACGCCCGTGCTCGTGCTCGACCGGGGAGCGCTCGACCGCAATATCGCCGCGATGGCCGAACTGGCGGCGCGGCATGGCGTGGGGCTCCGTCCGCACGCGAAGACGCACAAGAGCGTCGACATCGCGCTGCGCCAGATCGGCGCGGGCGCGCTCGGCGTGTGCTGCGCGAAGATCGGCGAGGCCGAAGTCCTGTGCGATGGCGGGATAACCGGCATCCTGATCACCTCACCCGTCGCGGCGCCGCGTGCGATCGAACGGCTTGCCGCGCTCGCGGCGCGTGCCGTGGGGCTGATGGCGGTGGTCGATCATCCCGCCGTCGCCCGGCGAATCGACGCAGCGCTTGCGACGGCGGGGACGACGCTCGACGTCATCATCGACATCGATCCCGGTATCGCACGCACCGGTGTGGCGTCGGCGGAGGCAGCGGTCGCACTGGCGGAGACGATTGAGGGGCTGCCGAACCTCAATGGGCGCGGCGTGCAATTCTACTGCGGTTCACAGCAGCATATCGAGAATTATGCCGAACGCCGCGCGGCGATCGTCGAACGCACCGGCTATCTAAAGTCGGTGATGGCGGCGCTGACCGAGGCCGGATTCAAGCCCGAGATCGTCACCGGATCGGGCACCGGCACGCACCGGATCGATCTCGACCTCGGCGTCTTCACCGAGTTGCAGGCCGGCTCCTATGTCTTCATGGACCAGCAATATCTAGACTGCGATCTGACCGGCAACGACAGCACTCCGTTCGAAACCGCGCTCGGCGTCGACGCGCGCGTGGTCAGCGCCAATCATTCGGGGCTCGTGACGATCGATGCCGGATTCAAGTCGCTTTCGACCGACGGCGGCGTCGCGGTGGTGCGGCACGGCGCACCCGAAACCGCGTTCTTCGTCTTCATGGGCGACGAACATGCGGCGCTGATCGCGCCGGGCATCGGCGAGCAGCTCATACCCGGCGATCCGGTGACGCTGACAGTGCCGCACTGCGACCCGACCGTGAACCTCTACGATCATTATCATGTCGTCGAGGGCGACACGCTGGTTGCCATATGGCCCGTGAGCGCTCGCGGCAGAGCGCGGTAAGGCAAACCGCCGCAACGCAGCTTCCCTTTCGTTCACGCAGGCTTTAGAGGCTCTTCGCATATGGCTTCCGAGACCGCGTCCCATTTCCGCCTGCGCCTGCGCCGCGACAGCAATGCCGTCATCGCCTGGTTCCGCGAGATGTGGACACGGCGCTGGTTCCGCATCCTCGGCTATCTGGCGGGCGCGGGGCTGCTCGCCATGCTGCTGATCTGGGTGGCCTTCGCGCGCAACCTGCCGTCGGTCGACCAACTGCGCGATTATCAGCCGCCGCTGCCGACGATGGTCCGCGACGCCGAGGGCAAGCCGGTGCACAGCTATGCGCGCGAGCGGCGCGTCCAGCTCGAATATGCGGAATATCCGCAACTGCTGGTCCGCGCCTATCTCGCGGCCGAGGATCGCACCTTCTTCGAACATGGCGGGATCGACTATCCGGGCATCGTCACCGCGATCATCACCAACCTCACCAACAGCGGCCGCCCCGTAGGCGCCTCGACGATCACGCAGCAGGTCGCGAAGAACCTGCTGCTGACCAATGAGGTCAGCTACACGCGCAAGATTCGAGAGGCGATCCTCGCCAAGCGCATCGAGGCAGCGCTGACCAAGGAGCAGATTCTCGAACTCTATCTGAACGAAATCCCGCTCGGCCGTCGCAGCTTCGGCGTACAGGCCGCGGCGCGCGCCTATTTCGACAAGGATGTCGACCAGCTCGCGCTCCATGAAATGGCGTTTCTCGCGATCCTGCCGAAGGCACCTGAAACCTATGGCCGCGCGCGCAACGCCGACAAGGCGATGGCGCGACGCAATTTCGTGCTGTCCGAAATGTACCGCAACGGATGGATCACGGCGGCGCAGCGCGACGCCGCGCAGGCGCAGCCGCTCGGCCTCACCAACAGCGGCAACACCGCGATCGCGCAGGTCGGCGGCTATTACATGGAAGAGGTGCGGCGACAGCTGATCGACCAGTTCGGCGAAACCCCCGAAGACGGTCCGCTGTCGGTCTATGGCGGCGGTCTGTGGGTGCGCACCGCCTACGACGGCAAGATGCAGCAGGCGACGACCAAAGCGCTGCGCCGCGGCCTTATCCGTTACGACACAGGCAAGGGCTGGTCGGGGCCGATCGCGACGATCGAAGCCGACGACCAGTGGCAGAGCCGCCTCGCGTCGAGCTTCATCGGCATTGATTACGACCAGTGGCGGATCGCGGCAGTGTTGTCGAAATCGGCGAGCGCCGCGCGGATCGGTTTCGCCAATGGCGACACGGGCAGCCTGCCCGCGAGCGCGGCGCAGCTCGGCTATCGCAAGAGCGGCGGCCCGGCCTTCTCGGCGCTGCGCCCCGGCGACCTGATCGCGGTCAGGGCGACCGCACCCGGCGTCTATCAGCTCAAGAATATCCCTGAAGTGTCGGGCGGGATGGTCGTCGAAAGCCCGCATTCGGGGCGCATCTATGCGATGCAGGGCGGCTTCGACGTCCGCCTGTCGCCCTTCAACCGCGCGACGCAGGCCGAGCGCCAGCCGGGTTCGACGATCAAGCCCTTCGTCTATGCCGCCGCACTCGACAACGGGATGACCCCCGCGACGATGATCGTCGACGGGCCTTTCTGCGTCTATCAGGGCGCGCGTTTCGGCAATAAATGCTTTCGCAACTTCGGCGGCAGCGCGGGGTCGGGCGAGCATACGATGCGCTGGGGCCTCGAACAGTCGCGCAACCTGATGACGGTGCGGACCGCGAGCCAGATCGGCATGGAACCGGTCGTCGAGACGATCCAGACGATGGGCATCGGCAAGCACGAACCCTATCTCTCGACCGCGCTCGGCGCCGGGTCGACTACGGTCGAGAAGATCACCAATGCCTATGCGATGCTCGCGAACCATGGCCGCGAACTCAAGCCGCGCCTGATCGACTATGCGCAGGACCGCCGCGGCAAGGTCATCTTCCCGAAGAATTGGCGGCCCTGCCAGGGCTGCAACATGAAGGACTGGGACGGCAAGCCGATGCCGCGCTTTGCCAAGACCGGCAAGCAGCTGATGGACCCGATGACGGCCTATCAGGTCGTCCACATGCTCGAGGGCGTCGTCCAGCGCGGCACCGCGGTGCGCCTTCGCGACCTCGGCGTCCCGCTGTTCGGCAAGACGGGGACGACCTCGGGGCCGAAGGACGTCTGGTTCGTCGGCGGGTCGCCCGACGTGATCGCGGGCGTCTATATCGGCTTCGACCAGCCGCGAAACATGGGCGGCTATGCGCAGGGCGGCAGCCTTGCGGCGCCGATCTTCAAGGAATTCTTCCAGGGGTCGCTGATGGATGCGCCGCCGGTGCCCTTCACTGCGCCGAAGGGCATTCGCATGGTGCGTATCGACCGCCAGTCGGGCCGCCGCGTCTATGGCAGCTGGCCGGGCACCGACCCCAAGGCCGCGATCATCTGGGAAGCCTTCAAGCCCGAAAGCGAACCGCGCCGCACGATCCGTGAGGACGAGATCAAACCGATCAAGACGCCGAAACGGTCGAACGGCCCGGCGCAGAAGGGATCGTCGGGCCGCACCGACACCGACTTCCTCGACGACCGCGGCGGGATTATCTGACGCCAGTAATCTGGCTTGTCACCGGCGCCCGAGCCTCTATGGCCGGTCGCATCGGATTTCAGGAGCAAAGACCATGCGCGCCGAAGCGCAGGATCATGTCGATACCATCAAGGCCGCCCTCGCGTTGCTGCGCCGCTTCCTCGACTGGGACCGCGCGGTGCGCCGCCTCGACGAACTCAACGCGAAGGTCGAGGACCCGACGCTGTGGGACAATCCCAAGGCGGCACAGGACGTCATGCGCGAACGCCGCCGCCTCGATGAGGCGATCACCGCGACGCGCGCGATCGAAAGGGAGATGGGCGACACGGTCGAACTGATCGAACTCGCCGAGATGGAAGGCGACGAGGCGCTGGTCGACGATGCCGTCGCCGCGCTGGCGACGCTCGCCGCGCGCGCCGAAGACGACAAGATCAAGGCGTTGCTCGCGGGCGAGGCCGACAGTTACGACTGCTATATCGAGGTCCACGCCGGCGCCGGCGGCACCGAAAGCCAGGACTGGGCCGAAATGCTCCAGCGGATGTACAGCCGCTGGGCCGAGAAGCGCGGCATGAAGGTCGAGCTGATCGAATATCAGGCGGGCGAGCAAGCGGGGATCAAATCGGCGACGATGCTGGTCAAGGGCGAGAATGCCTATGGCTATGCCAAGACCGAAAGCGGGGTCCACCGCCTCGTCCGCATCTCGCCCTACGACAGCTCGGCGCGGCGCCATACCAGCTTCTCGTCGGTGTGGGTCTATCCGGTGATCGACGACAATATCGAGATCGAGATCAAGGAAAGCGACCTCAAGATCGACACTTATCGCGCCTCGGGCGCCGGCGGCCAGCACGTCAACACGACCGATTCGGCGGTGCGCATCACCCACATGCCGACCGGTATCGTCGTCGCGTCGCAGATCGACCGTTCGCAGCACAAGAATCGCGCGACCGCGATGGGGATGCTGAAGGCGCGCCTTTATGAAGCCGAGCTGCAGAAGCGCGAGGCCGAAGCATCGGGCGAATATCAGGCGAAGACCGAGATCGGTTGGGGCCACCAGATCCGCTCCTACGTCCTTCAGCCCTATCAGCTGGTGAAGGACCTGCGCACCGGGGTTACCTCGACCGCGCCGGGCGACGTCCTCGACGGTGCGCTCGATCCGTTCATGGCGGCGGCGCTGTCGCAGAAGGTGACGGGCGAAAAGGTCGAGGTGGAGGACATCGACTGATGATGCGCGGCGTCCTCGCGGCGCTGGCCCTCGTGCCGCTGCTTGGCGGCTGCGACGGCCCGTGGAACGAGGATAGCGATCGTATCGAGACCGCGCGTGAATTCCCGCCTGCAGATCGACCGGTTGCGCCGATCACCTCGACCAAATGGTCGACCGAGGAAGCGCGCGACCGCGTCAACGAAGCCGATGACGTGATGGATTCGGCCGACGTCCGCCCGGGAATGACCGTCGCCGACATCGGCGCGGGCGATGGCTACTACACCGTGCGCCTCGCCCCTCGCGTCGGTGCAACGGGCCGCGTGCTCGCGCAGGACATCCAGCCCGAAGTGATCGAGCGCCTCGCCGATCGGGTCGCACGCGAGCGGCTCGACAATGTCTCGCTCAAGCTCGGCGCGGTCGACGATCCGCGACTGCCGGCGAACAGCTTCGACCGCGTGTTCATGGTCCATATGTATCACGAGATCGGCGAGCCCTATGCCTTCCTCTGGCGATTGCGCCCGGCGCTGCGGGCCGGCGGGCAGGTGATCGTCGTGGACGGCGACCGTTCGATCGCGCAGCACGGCACCCCCTTCCGCCTGCTCGTCTGCGAGTTCGAGGCGGTGGGCTACAAGCTGGTGTCGTACAACGACAAGGCGCACGCCGGCGGCTATCTCGCGCGCTTCGTCCCCGAGGGCGAGCGCCCCGCACCCGACGCGATCACAGTCTGCAAAAATCCCTAATAGGTTAGCAGCTGGTCGTTCGGCCCACTGTCGGCAAGAAAACTGACGAGACCGCCCGCGCGGACCTGCGGCACCAAGTCGCTTGCCGTCATCCGCACCAGCGCCATGCCCGACTGACAGACGGTCAGCCGCACGTCCATCGCCATCGCCTCGGCGATCAGCGAGACGAGATCGGGTTGTCCCGCGGCGCGCCGCGCGGGGTCGCCGTCGAACGCGACGGGTGTGCGGAGCAGCGCCGCGGCTTCGCCCTGCAGGAAGATGCGCGCCGATCGGCCGAGCGCCGCCGCCGCCGCCGCGACTTCGAGCGCGGCATAGAAGCGCTGGCCATCGGCCGAGGCGACGATGATGCTCAGCCCCGGCATATCGGACACTCGGGATCCTTGGGCACCGCCACTTCGCGCCAGCGTCGGTCGAGCATGTCGATGATCGCGAGCTTGCCGGTCAGGGGCTGCCCCCATCCGGTGAGCGCGCGCACCGCTTCGAGCGCCGCCATCGTCCCGATCATCCCCGCAAGCGCGCCCATCACCCCCTGTTCGGCGCAGTTGATTCCGGGCCGGTCGGGGTCGTCGCCGACGAGACAGGCATAGCAGGGGCTGTCCTCCCGCCAACCTTCATAGAGCGCGACCTGCCCTTCGAACGCGCCGATCGCGGCCGAGAGCAATGGAATTCCGAGCGTAACGGCGGTGCGGTTGACGGTCAGCCGCGTTTCGAAATTATCGCAGCCATCGAGGATCAGGCCGGCACCGGTCAGCAGAGCATCGGCGTTGCCCGCATCGAGCCGCCGGGGAACCGCGACGGCCTCGACATGCGGATTGATCCGCCGCGCGGCGTCGGCGGCGACGTCGGCCTTGGGGGATCCGATATCGGCGTCGGCAAATAGAGGCTGGCGCTGGAGATTGCTGCGCTCGACGACATCATGGTCGATGATCGTCAGTTGACCGATGCCCGCCGCCGCAAGATAGGTAATCGCCGGACAACCGATGCCGCCCGCACCGATGACCGCGACATGCGCGGTCTTCAGCTTCGCCTGCCCCGCGCCGCCAAAGGCGGGCAGGATGATCTGGCGTGCATAGCGGTCGAGTTCGGCGTCTGACAGCAACGCCTATTCGCCCGGCTGGCGGAGTTTCATCGCGGACAGCGAGCCGACATTTTCGGGGATATTGTCATCTTCGATCGCGTCGTCACCGGTGCCGCTCGCGACGCCGGTCGACCCAAAGCCTCCGGCCCCGCGGGCGGTTTCATCGAGCGTCTCGACCTCGGCAAAGACGGCGCGCTGGACGGGCGCCGGGACGAGCTGCGCGATGCGGTCGCCACGCGTGATCTCGAAATTATCCTCCGACAGGTTGGCGAGGATCACCTTCACTTCGCCGCGATAGTCGCTGTCGATCGTGCCCGGCGTGTTGAGACAGGTGATACCGTGCTTGAGCGCCAGACCCGATCGCGGGCGAACCTGTACCTCATAACCGGGCGGGATCGCCATCGCGAAGCCGGTCGCGACCGCGTGGCGCGTGCCCGGCCGCAGGGTCAGCGTTTCGGCGGCGACGACGTCCATCCCCGCTGCGCCGCCCGACGCATAAGCGGGAAGCGGCAGGCCGCCGCCGTTCGGCAGGCGCTGGATGGCGATCTCAATCGGAATTAGCGGGTGCACGGGTTGCGAGTTCATCGGCGATCTTTTCCATCAATTTGCGGGCGACCGCGTTTTTGGGCAGCCGGTCCCAACTATCTACGCCTGCTTTGCTAACGATATGTACCCGGTTCGTCTCGCCCCCCATCGGGTCGACCGAGACGTCGTTGGCGACGATCCAGTCGCAGCCCTTGCGTGCGAGCTTGGCCTCGGCATGCGCGATCACATCGTTGGTTTCGGCGGCGAAGCCGATCAGCAGCGGCGGGCGCTGCGGGCTTTTCGCGACGCTGGCGAGAATATCGGGATTCTCGGCGAGCGCCAGCGGCGGCACGGCGCCGCTGCCGTCTTTCTTGATCTTTTGCGGCGCGGTGTCTGCCGCACGCCAGTCGGCGACCGCAGCAACCATGATCGCGGCGTCGACCGGCAGGCCCGCTTCGACCTCGGCCGCCATCTCGCGCGCGGTCTCGACATCGACCCGGATCACTCCGGGGGGCGTCGGCAGATCGACGGGGCCGGCGATCAACAGCACCTCGGCGCCCGCTTCGGCGGCGGCGGCGGCGATCGCGAAGCCCTGCTTCCCGCTCGAGCGGTTGGCGATGTAGCGCACCGGGTCGATCGGCTCGTGCGTCGGGCCGGCGGTTATCAGGATGCGGCGGCCGAACAGCGGGCGATGGCTCGCGGGCGCGAAGTCGGGCTGGCCGGCGAGCGGGATCGGGGCGGGCGCGTTGGCGAGCGTCCGGTCGATCGCCGCCTTGATCGCTTCGGGTTCGGGCAAGCGGCCCGGGCCATATTCGCCGCACGCCATTTCGCCCTCGTCGGGCTCCATCACGGTGACACCGTCGCCGCGCAGCGTCGCGACGTTGCGGCGCGTGGCGGGGTGCAGCCACATGCGGACGTTCATGGCGGGCGCCGCGAGCACGGGCTTGTCGGTCGCGAGCAAAAGCGTCGTTGCCATATCGTCGGCGATGCCCGCCGCCATCTTTGCAAGCAGGTCCGCGGTCGCCGGCGCGACGACGACCAGGTCGGCCTCGCGGCTTAGCTGGATATGCCCCATTTCAACCTCGTCCTTCAGGTCGAAAAGATTTGTATATACTTTATTTTCGGACAGCGCGGCGAGCGTCAGCGGGGTCACGAACTGCTCGCCCGCGCGGGTGAGCACGCAGCGCACGACATAGCCCGACTTGCGAAGCAGCCGGATGAGTTCGATGCTCTTGTACGCAGCGATACCGCCACCGACGATGAGCAGGATGCGGGGATTGGCCATCGTTTCAGTATCCCGTCAGCAGGACGTCGAGCGCCCCGACAATCGTGAAATGCTCGCTTTCCAGATTGGCGATCGGACGTTGCAGACGGTCTCGCGGGATCGCGAAGATCAATTGGGTGGCCATTATCAGTTCCTCGCCATTGATGGCAAAGGCCGGGTTGAGCCGGGGAACCGGTTCAAAACCCTTGGCCGGCATGAGCGGCACCACGACACGCGTTACGAGATCGCCAAGCAATTCGCTCTGACAGTCGAGCAGATAGCCCAATCCGCGCGAGCCCGGATAAACGTCGTACCGCGCCATCAAAACTGCCGGTATTTGTCATAAGGCATGCCATTTTTGCGGATATATTCGTTCCAGCTCTCGATGGCCGCGCGGTTTTCCTCTTTCCACGCGGCGTCTCGCGCCTTCTTGACCTCGGCGGCAAGGCCGGACTGGCAGGCATCGCTGACGTTGATGCCCAGCTTTTTCGCCTCTTCGACAAGCTCGGCATTCAATGAAACATTGGTTGCCTTTTTGGGCCCTTCGAATCGCGCTGGACGGTTCACCACCATTCTCCTTGCGCATAATCTATGCGCAGATCGCTCCCCGTTCAACCCATCCAGTTCAGAGCCGCCGCCCCGGCCGCCGCGCCTGCCAGCGCGGTCAGCGCATACCGCCACCAGCGCCGCGTCGCGCGCTTTTCCCACATCAGGGGAATGTCGGGCAGCGGCGGTGCGGGCGGCGCGGCGCCTTTCTTGGGCAATTGCTGATCGAGGCGGCGAATGATGTCGGGGATCAGCGCCAGCGTCTTGCCCTGTTCGCGGAGGCCATCGGCGAGCGCGGCTTCGGGGCCGAGTTCGTCGCGGATCCATTCGCTTACAAACGGGCCGGAAACGTCCCACATGTTGATCTTCGGATTGAGCATCGTCGCGACGCCCTCAACCATCACCATCGTCTTTTGAAGAAGGAGGAGGTGCGGCTGCGTCTGCATGTCGAAATCGCGCGTGATCGCGAACAGCCCGTCGAGCATCTGACCGACGCTGAGCTCGCTCACCGGCTTGCCACGCATCGGCTCGCCGACCGCGCGCAGCGCCGTCGCGAACTCCTCGACGCTGTGATAGTCGGGCACATATTGCGCCTCGAAATGAATCTCGGCGACGCGGCGGTAATTGCCCGTTGTCAGGCCATAAAGGATTTCGGCGAGCCAGTAGCGCGCCTGCCGGTTGATCCGCCCCATGATACCGAAATCGACCGCGGCGATCGTCCCATCGGCCTTCACGAACAAATTGCCCTGGTGCATGTCGGCGTGGAAGAAGCCCTCGGCGATCGCCTGCCGCAGAAAGGCGTTCACCAGATTGCCCGACAAGGCCTCCATGTCGTGCCCCGCCGCGACCAGCTGATCGCGGTGCGAAATCTTGATGCCGTCGATCCAGTCGAGCGTCATCACGCGATTGGCGGTGCGATCCCAGTCGATCGCGGGCACCTCGTAAGTCGGTACGGCCGCCATCGCGTCGGCGAGCTCCGACGCCGAAGCGGCCTCGCGGCGCAGGTCGAGTTCGCGCAGCGTCCAGCGGCGGAAGTTGGCTATCACCTGCCGCGGGCGGAGGCGGCTCGCCTCGCCGCCAAGCGCCTCGAGATGCGCGGCGGCCCATTCATAGGTTTCGATGTCGCGCGCGAACTGCTTGTCGATACCGGGGCGGCGGACCTTGACCGCGACCCTGCGGCCGTCGGTCGTCACCGCCCGGTGGACCTGGGCGATCGAGGCCGAGCCGACGGGTTCGGGATCGAATTCGCTATAGAGGCTTTCGAGCGGAGCTTCGAACGTCGATTCGATTTCTTGCCGGATGCGGTCGAAAGCGACGGGCGCGAGCGCGTCCTGCAAAGTGAGCAGGTTACGCGCAGCCTCTTCGCCGACGAGATCGGGACGCGTTGCGAGCGTCTGGCCAAGCTTGACCGCGGCGGGGCCGATCGCCTGAAAGGCCGCGGCATAGTCGGGCACCGCGGGCTGGATCGTCCCGAAGCGCGCAATGCGGCACAGGCGCTTGACCCCCGGCGGGGTCTGCGGCGCGCTCTCGATCCCGCGCAGCGCGCCATGGCGCGCGAGGATGCGTCCCCACTTCAGCAAGCGGGCAATATGGGTGATCGGTCGGGTCAAGCTTTCCACCCACTGTGGATCGCGACGAGGCCGCCCATGATCGGCTCGACCTTCACCGCTGTGAAGCCCGCCTCGCGGATCATCCGCGCGAATTCGGGCATCGGCGGGAAGCGGCGGATCGATTCGATCAGGTAGCGATAGCTGTCCTCGTCGTCGGCGATCAGCTTGCCGAGCTTCGGCACTAAATGATGCGAATAGGCGTCATAGACCTGTGCGAAGCCCGGCCATTCGTTGGTCGAAAATTCGAGGCAGAAGAAACGCCCGCCAAAGCGCAGCACGCGGTGCGCTTCCTTCAGCGCCGCAGGGATGTCGGTGACGTTGCGGATACCGAAGGCGATCGTATAGGCGTCGAAAAACTGGTCGGGAAAGGAGAGCTTCTCGGCATTCTGTTCGGACCAGACGAGCGTGTCGATCCCGCGCTCCGCCGCGCGCTCCATGCCCACGCCGAGCATGTCCGGGTTGATGTCGGCGACAGTGATGCTGGCGCCCGACCGCTCCATGCGGAAGGCGATGTCGCCGGTGCCACCCGCCATGTCGAGGATCGTCTCGCCCTCGCGCGGTTTGACGCGGCGCACGAAGCGATCCTTCCACAGGCGATGCATACCGCCCGACATCGCATCGTTCATGATGTCATACTTGCGCGCGACGCGGCTGAACACTTCGCCGACCATCGCGGTCTTCTCGCCCGCGGGGACTTGCTCATAGCCGAAGCTGACGGTTTCCGGAGTGGCCATGCAATTGCGCTTTCATGCGGGGAGAAACAAAGTCTGACCGGCCTTTAGCCAAGGGTTGAAGCGCAAGCAAATGGCGCGTAGCCGGTTCGTCGATATGCCCGAACTTCCCGAAGTCGAAACCACCGTTCGCGGCCTGACGCCCTTCCTCGAAGGGCAAAGGCTGGTCGCCGTTACGACCTTCCGCCCCGACCTCCGCCGCCCCTTTCCCGCCGACCTTGCGCAGCGACTGAGCGGCGCGACGGTCACCAGCCTGTCGCGCCGCGCCAAATATGGCATCGTCTCGACCGACCGCGACGACCATATGATCTTCCACCTCGGCATGTCGGGGCGCTGGCGGACCGAGGGCGGCGAGGCGGGCAAACATGACCATCTGCTGCTGGAGACGGCCGCGGGACACCGGCTGTTCCTGCACGACCCGCGGCGGTTCGGATCGGTCGACCTGGTGAACGGCGACCCGCTCGCGCTGTTCCCGTCCTTCGTGTCATTGGGCCCCGAGCCGCTGTCGGACGATTTCGACGCCGCCTATTTGGCGCGCGCGCTGGCGGGACGCCGGGCGCCGATCAAGGCGATGCTGCTCGACCAGACAATCGTCGCCGGGCTGGGCAACATCTATGTCTGCGAGGCGCTGAACGTGGCGAAGATTTCGCCGCTGAGGCCAGCGGCCGATGTGTCCAGGGCGAAACTGGCCGCGCTCGTGCCGGCAATCAAGGATGTCCTGATCGCGGCGATCGCCGCGGGCGGATCGACCTTGCGCGATTTCCTGAGCCCCGAGGGCGATCTGGGCTATTTCGCCAAGGACTGGCGCGTCTATGGCCGCGAGGGCGGGACGTGCGAATGCGGCGGCAAGATCGCGCGCACGGTGCAGAGCGGCCGCTCGACCTTTCATTGCCCGAAATGCCAGCGTTAGGGGCGTTTCGCGGTTGACCCGAAATGACAATCTGGCTATGGGCGCACCCTTCGAGCAGGGTCCGGTCGTCCGGAACCGGCCGCATCCGGACATTGATTCGCTGCTTTCGCGCGATTCGGCTGCTCCGCTGAGGCTGTGCTCCGACCATGTAGACCGTTTGAAAGACTAGAGGAATTTATGGCCAATACGCCGCAGGCAAAGAAGCGCATCCGCCGCAACCAGGCGCGTGCCACGATCAACAAGAATCGCGTTTCGCGCATCCGCACGCTGGTTAAGAAGGTCGAGGCCGCCGTCGCTTCGGGCGACAAGGACGCTGCGGCGACCGCGCTGAAGGCGGCGCAGCCCGAAATGGCGCGCGGCGTTGCCAAGGGCGTGCTCCACAAGAACACGGTCGCCCGCAAATATGCGCGCCTGACCAAGAGCGTGAACGCGATCGCCTAACCGCGCGATCGCCTGAACCCATTGTCCCGAAAGGGAACAAAAAGGACCCGCCGGCACCCAGTCGGCGGGTCCTTTTTTATGGCCCACTTTGTGACTCGGCGATGGCATTTGTGTTGCAGCGCGGTAAGTCACGGAATTCTCGCGATTCGCTAGCGTCACAAACGATGTCACAAATAATGCATTGAAATTATTGAATAAAAATTGATCTTGGCGCGATTCCTGACCCCATCGGGAGTCAAGATTTTTATTTCAGTATTTTTACATGAGCGCCCCTTGATCGACTCGGCACCGCCTGCCTAGACAGGGGTGTCGTCGGCCTTCGCTGGCGGCCGCCACATCGACATGATTCGTTCTTTTTCGGACTGCGTGTCCGGGACAGGATGCTTGCGCCCTAGGCGTGGGCTGTGACGGACCAGTATGTGCGCAGGCCGCGCGAAGCGTCTGGACGGTGGGGGACTTCAGGGGGCGACAAGGGTGATACAAAGCAGGAATCGGCATGGGATGGACGCAAGGGATGGAGCTGTGAGTGGTGGAGACGCCGCTACGCTCTGGCCGCGCGTCGCAGAGGGGCTGCGCCGCGACCTCGGCGCGCGCACCTTCGACCATTGGCTGAAGCCGGTCCGCTTTGCCGACTATTGCGCGCTTTCGGGCGTCGTGACGCTCGAGACCGCCAGCCGCTTTTCGGCAAACTGGATCAACGAACGCTTTGGCGAACGGCTCGAACTCGCGTGGCGGCAGCAATTGCCCACGGTGCGCGGGGTAACGGTGCGCGGCGGCGCAGCGGCCGCCGACCGTGCGACCGCCCTGTCGTCGCAGCCGCTCCCCGCGTTCGAGGCGCCGCAACCGCCCCCCGCCGCGAACCCTGCCCTGCTCGGTTTCGATCCGCGCCTCTCGTTCGACCGTTTCGTCGTCGCGCGCTCGAACATTCTCGCCGCCAATGCCGCACGGCGCATGGCGATGGCCGAGACACCGCAGTTCAACCCGCTCTATCTCTGCTCGGGTACCGGTCAGGGCAAGACGCACCTGCTTCAGGCGATCGCGCAGGATTATGCCGCGTCGCACCCGACCGCGAATATCATCCTGATGTCGGCCGAGAAGTTCATGCTCGAATTCGTCGGCGCGATGCGCGGCGGCGACATGATGGCGTTCAAGGCGCGGCTGCGCGCCGCCGACCTGCTGCTGCTCGACGACCTGCAGTTCGTGATCGGAAAGAATTCGACGCAGGAAGAGCTGCTTCACACGATCGACGACCTGATGACCGCGGGCAAGCGCCTCGTCGTCACCGCCGACCGGCCGCCGGCGATGCTCGACGGGGTCGAGGCACGGCTCCTGTCGCGGCTGTCGGGCGGGCTCGTCGCCGACATCGAGGCGCCCGAGGATGATCTTCGCGAACGGATCATCCGCCAGCGGCTCGCCGCGATGCCGATGGTCGAGGTGCCCGACGCGGTCGTTGCCTATCTGGTCAAGCATTTCACCCGCAACATCCGCGAGCTCGAAGGCGCGCTCAACAAGCTGCTCGCCTACGCCGCGCTCACCGGCACGACGGTCGACCTCGCGCTCGCCGAAGACCGGCTGGCGGAGAATGTTCGCAGCGCGCGCCCGCGGATCACGATCGACGAGATCCAGCGCGCAGTGTGCGCTCACTACCGTCTCGACAAGTCGGAAATGGCCTCGAAGCGCCGCGTCCGCGCCGTCGCCCGCCCGCGTCAGGTCGCGATGTATCTCGCAAAGGAACTGACGCCGCGCTCTTATCCCGAGATCGGTCGCCGCTTCGGCGGGCGCGACCATTCGACGGTGATTCACGCCGTACGCACGGTCGAGGCGCTGCGCGTCGCCGACAGCGAACTCGACGCCGAAATTGCCGCCATCCGGCGCAGCCTGAACAGCTGATTGGGTCGCACCAAGGAAAAGGCCCGGCTTCCCTGGGGAAGCCGGGCCTTTTTTCTTGTCGCTTGCCGCTTGGCGATCAGCCCTTTTCGGGCGGCGCCACGGTGATGCGCACGCGCTCGCCCGAATTGCCGGGGAAGCCCGTGAACATCGCCTCGACGAGGTTCGGGACGATCGCCTGCAGATTATTGTCGCGCGACTGCGCTTCGGCATGGCCTTCGAACAGGCGATAACCATCGGCGGCGCGGTTGATCTGGAGGTTGAGGCCGCTGGTGTAGACGGTGTAGCTCGACACGTCGTTATAACCCCAGCCGGGTCCGAAACCGCCCCACAGGAAGGGGTCGCGATAGCCATAGACATAGCGGCGGCCGCCCGAACCGCGGACGATCACGGGGCGATAATAGGAAGGACCCCAGCCGCCGTACCATGGATCGCCGAAGCCGGGGCTCGAGACGACCTTCTCGCGGCCCTTGTCGACGCCATAGTCCATGCGGACGACAAGGTCCGGGCGCTCCCCGCTACTGGCAGGACGATAGCCGTAGCGGGTGAGTTCGCCCGCCACGAGATTGGCATATTGGCCGAACTCGATGCCGCCCTGCAACGCGGGATTGCTCGCCTCGATCGCAAAACTCTGGCCCTGCGGCGCGGGAAGCTGCGTCTGGAAGCGCGCGACATCGGCCTTGAAAGGCGTCGCGCAGCTTGCGAGCGCCAGTGCGGCACCCGTCATGGCGGCCAGGCCGAGATGCCGGAAATTGATCTTGCTCATGTCTCTGCTCCGTGATTCGGATCGGCACACACGGCGCCTTTTATAGCATGACTATATCGATGCGACTTAACCTTGGTTGAACCCGCTTCGTCGCGCGGCGGTTCCATCTCCCCGATATGGGGAGGTGGAACCGGCAAACAAGATTTTTCGTAATGAGACGAAGGCTTAACGGCAGAGCCCAAGCGCGGCATAGGCGGCATCGAGCGTCGGCTTGGCGAGCGCCGCGGCGCGCGCCGCGCCGGCTTCCAGCGCCGCGTCGATCGCCGCCGGATCGGCCTTCAATTCGGCAAAGCGCGTCGCGATCGGCCGCAGCGTCTCGACGAGCAATTCGCCGAGTGCCGGCTTGAACGCCCCGAACCCCTGCCCCGCAAAGCGCGCGAGCACCTGATCGACGCTTTCATCGGCCATCGCGGCATATATCGAAACGAGATTGGCCGCCTCGGCCCGACCTTCGAGCCCCGCGGCTTCGGACGGCAGCGGTTCGGGATCGGTCTTCGCCTTCCGGATCTTCGCCATGATCGTATCGGGATCGTCGATCAGGTTGATCCGGCTCGCGTCACTCGGGTCCGATTTCGACATCTTCGCCGTCCCGTCGCGCAGGCTCATGATCCGCGCCGCGGTCGGCGGGATCGTCGGCTCGGGAAGCGTGAAGGTCTCGGTCCCGGTATCGAGGTTGAACTTGGTCGCTATGTCGCGCGCGAGCTCGAGATGCTGTTTCTGATCGTCGCCGACGGGGACATGCGTCGTCTGATAGAGCAGCACGTCAGCCGCCTGCAGTACCGGATAGGCATAGAGGCCGACGCTCGCGCCCTCGCGGTTCTTGCCCGACTTTTCCTTGAACTGCGTCATCCGGTTGAGCCAGCCGATCCGCGCGGTGCAGAAGAGCAGCCAGGCGAGTTCGGCATGCGCGGGGACGCGCGCCTGGTTGAACAGGATCGCCTTGTCGGGGTCGATACCGGCCGCCATCAGCGCCGCCGCCATTTCGCGCGTGTTCGCGGTGAGCTCGGCCGGGTCGTTGTGGACGGTGATCGCGTGAAGATCCGCGAGGAAGTAAAGCTTTTCCCCCGGCATATCGTCCTGCATCCGCACCCAGTTGCGAATCGCGCCCAGATAATTGCCGAGGTGCAAATTTCCGGTGGGCTGGATGCCCGATAGCGTCCGCATGCCTTATTCCTTCGTGGTCGCCGCGCCATTGCGGCGCCGCCGCGTCAGCATGGCGAGCAGATCCTTGTCAAGCGCGCCGGTCGCGAAGGCGGCGGCAAAAAAGACCATGCCGCCCGCGGCGACGAGGATGGCGAGCGACCAGACGCGCTCGAAGGCACTGCCGCCGTAAAAGGGCTCCATCAGCGGCATCATATAGAGGAGCAATGCCGCCATCGCCGCGACCGCAACCAGCTGGCGCGCGATGCGCCCGGCGAGCTTCGCCGTGAAATGGAACCAACCGCGACGATGAAGCACCGTATAGAGCAACAGGCAATTGACCGACGCCGACACCGCGGTCGCTCCGGCGAGCCCGACGATGCCATAGCGTTCGACGACATAAAGGTTGATCACGATGTTGACGAGCAGCGAGGCAAGCGCGGTCCACACCGGCGTCTTGGTATCCTCGCGCGCGAAGAAGCCGGGATTGAGGATTTTCACGATCACATAGGCGGGCAGGCCGCAGATCAGCGCGACGACGATTTGCGCCATGATCACGCCGTCGCCCGCGGTGAACTTGCCGCCGACGAAGAAGGCGGTGACGAACGCCGGTGCGCAGATCGCGAGCGCCGCCGCAGCGGGGAGCGTCAGCAGCGTGGCAATTTCGAACGCGTTCGCCTGCAACCGCTGTGCCTCCGATGAGTCGCCGCTGTGGATGTGGCGCGAGAGCATCGGCAGGATCGCGGTGCCCAGCGCGATGCCGACGATCCCGAGCGGCAACTGGTTGAGTCGGTCGGCAAGCTTGAGCAAAGTCAGCGACCCCTGCGGCAGCGAGGTCGCGAAGAAGGTGTCGACGAACTGGCTGACCTGATAGATGCCGGCGCCGAAGGTCGCGGGCAGAATCAGCGCCCCAAGCCGCTTCACCTCGGGGGTGAATTTCGGGAAGCGCCAGTGGAGCGTCAGGCCCGCGCGCCGCACCGCCCACACCATATAGGCGAGCTGAACGACGCCCGCGAGGCTCACCGCGATCGCGAGCGCTTCCGCAACGATCCGGTCGTCGCCGCCGGGACCGCGCAGCCACCAGCCGGTGACTATCCCGCCGATCAGCACGATATTGAGCAATACCGGCGCAAAGGCGCCGGGCGCGAAGCGCGAGCGCGCGTTGAGCAGGCCCGAGAGCATCGCGACGAGGCTGATGAGCGCCAGATAGGGAAAGGTCACGCGGCTCAGGAACACCGCGAAGTCGAACTTGCCCGGCACCTGCTGGAAATCGCGCGCGAGCAGCCACACGATCCCGGGCATCACAACCATCATGATCGCGGAGAAGCCGAGCAGCACCCAGAGGAAGACCGAGAGCACATCGTCGGCGAATTTCGCCGCCGCTTCCTCACCGCCCGCTCCGCCTTGTCCCGTTCCGTGCAGCGCGCGGCTGTACATCGGCACGAAGGCGACCGAAAAGGCCCCTTCCGCAAACAGTCGGCGGAAGGTGTTGGGCAGGGTGAAGGCCAGCTGGAAGGCGTCGGCGGCGAGCCCGGCGCCGAGGACGCGGGCAAGCAGCATGTCACGCGCAAAGCCGAAAAGGCGGCTGACCATCGTCAGGCCGCCGATCGTCCCCACGCTTTTGACGAGGCTGCTCAACCGCTCCGCCTGCCCCGTCGTGGGGTTTAGGCCTGACCGACCACGACGTCGCCGGCCGCTTCGGCCTGCATCGCCTGCGCCTGTTGCATGAACAGGCCGTGAAAATCGATCGGTTCGAGGAGCAAAGGCGCGAAGCCGCCGTCGCGCACGACGTCGGCGACGACGCGGCGCGCGAAGGGGAAGAGGATGCGCGGCGCTTCGGCCAGGAAGAAGGGCTGCAGCTGGTCGTCAGGGACGTTGCGGACGCCGAACAGGCCGGCATATTTCAGGTCGACGATGAACGACGTGCCCTCGTCGGTCTTCGACGTGATGTCGATCTTCAGCGACACTTCGTACAGATTTTCGCCGACGTTGTCGGCACCGATGTTGAACTGGACATCGACCTGCGGCGCCGACTGCCATTGGTAGACGGCGGGCGCGTTCGGATTTTCGAACGACAGATCCTTCACATATTGCGAGATCAGACCGATCGCGGGCGCGGTATCCTCGCCGTTCGGCTGCAGGGCGGGGTTGAAGTCGCTGCTGGTCTCGTCAGCCATGATCTTAACGCTTTCGTTGGAAAAAAATGGGAAGGATCGGCCGCGAAGGCGGCGCGTTGCCGCGGCGCTTAGCAGCGGCGAAGCGTCAGCACAATGGGCGCGAATCGTTGACCTGCCGCAAGCCTGCGGTCATGGTGATTTGAAACATGGCCGCGGATCGCCTATGTTGAACCAAGATTTTCCATCGTCCGCACTGGATATTTGCCTGTGACCGCTTTTTCGATCGTCCTGCTCGCCATGATCGCTGCCTTTTTGGGTATGCGGCTCTACTCGGTGCTCGGCAAGCGAACGGGGCACGAGCAGGAACCCGTGCTCCCGCGCCGCGACGACCGTCCAACCTCGCCTTCTGCCTCCGCGCCGGTTCGCCTCGACGACGCCGACACGTTGAGCGCGCCGCAGGCGGCCGCGCCCGGCGGGACAGGCCTCGTCTATGAACCCGCCGCCGAAGCGGGCCTTCGCCAGCTGCTCGCGAGCGATCGCAATTTCGACGCCGGCCGCTTCATGGAGGGCGCCGAGGCGGCGTATCGGATGATCCTCGAGGCCTTCTGGACCGGCGACCGCGACACGCTCCGCGACCTCTGCGACGACGACAGCTACGATGGTTTCGTCACCGCGATCGAAGCGCGCGAGGCGCGCGGCGAGAAACTCGACAACCGCCTGATCGGGATCGATTCGGCAAAGATCACTGCGGTCGAGATCGACCGCCGCGAGGCGCGCATCACCGTCCGCTACCGGGCCGACATCAGCGCCGTCACCCGCGACGCCGACGGCAAGATGATCGCGGGGTCGATGAGCGACGCGTCGCAGACCGACGATTTCTGGACCTTCCGCCGCCAGCTCGGCAGCAGCGATCCGAACTGGTTGCTCGACGAAGTCGAAGCCGCCTGATTTCCGTGGCTGACGCGAAGACGCACCGGGCGCCGCTGGCGCGCCGATCCGGCTTCGCCCTCTTGGCCTTCCTGCCGTTGCTGTCGGCCTGCACTTCGGTGATCCCCGAAGCGGGCCCGCGTCCGGCCGCTGCGACGCAGGCCCCCACGCCTGCGCCCACGCCCGTCGGTTCCCCGCGCCCCTATACGCCGCGCCCATCGGAAACCGGGAGTGTCGCCGCGCAGCCGGTCCCTGCGGCACCCAATCCGCCGCTACCGGCACCCGCCCCGTCCGCGACAGCGACGACCGCGGCCGAGGCGGGCGTGATCGTCGGGCCGGAATATACCGAGCTGGGGATCGGCGCCGAACAGGCGACCGCCGCGCTGAAGGCGTTTCGCCTGAGCTGTCCATCGCTGCTCCGCCGCACCGACACGAGCGGTCTCACCCAGAATGCCGAATGGACCGAAAGCTGTGCCGCGGCGAAAAACTGGGCCGACCGCGACGCGACCAATTTCTTCAGCCGCTATTTCGGGACCGTGCAGGTCGGCGCGGGCACCGCCTTCGTTACCGGCTATTACGAGCCCGAAATCGCCGGATCGCGGACCCCGCGCCCGGGCTATGACGTGCCCATCTATCGCCGTCCCGCCGACCTGGTCGACGTCGACCTCGGCCAGTTTTCGGGCGACCTCGCGGGCAAGAAGATCCGCGGCCGCGTCGAAGGCGGCAATCTCATTCCCTATTACGACCGCACCGCGATCGAGAGCGGCGCGCTCGCGAACCGCGGTCTCGAAATCGCCTGGGCGGCCGACGCCGCCGAATTCTTCTTCCTGCAAGTTCAGGGGTCGGGGCGCCTCCGCCTGCCCGACGGCGGGATCATGCGGATCGGCTACGACAGTCAGAACGGCCGCGATTATGTCGGCATCGGCAAGCTCCTGCTCGACCGCGGCGAGTTGCAGCGAGGACAGGCGTCGATGCAGGGCATCCTCGACTATCTGCGCGCCGATCCCGTGCGCGGCGCGGCGGTGATGAACGAGAATCCGAGCTGGGTCTTCTTTCGCGAAATCACCGGCCCCGGACCGCTCGGCGCGCTCGGCGTCCCGGTGACCGCGCGCTCAAGCCTTGCCGCCGATCCCAAATTTGTGCCGCTCGGCGCGCCGGTCTTCCTGTCGCTCGACCGCGCCGAACCGAACGGGCTTTGGATCGTACAGGACACCGGCGGCGCGATAAAGGGCGCAAACCGCTTCGACAGTTTCTGGGGCGCGGGCGATCAGGCGCGCGCGATCGCCGGCGGCATGGCGGCGCGCGGCGCGGCGCTGCTCCTCCTGCCGCGCGCGAGGGTCGCGCGGCTCGCCCCGCGACCCTGACATGGCACGCCGGCTCGATCCGCACGAAACGGCGCTCTGGAAAAGGGTCGCGGCGACCGTCGAGCCGATCGTCAAGCGCCCCGCAGCACCCGAACCCAAGGCCCCGCCGACCGTGCGCCCGCCGAAAGCCACGCCGCGAAGCGCCGCCGTGCCTGCCGCTACACCTGATCCGGTCCGCTTGCCGCCACGGCGGCGTAGCTGGTCGGGCGCGACCCTCGACGGCCATTGGGACCGGCGCCTGCGCAAGGGGCTCGTGCGCCCCGAGATGACCATCGACCTTCACGGGCACAGCCTCGCCTCGGCGCAGGCCCTGCTCGACGAGGCGATCGGGCGCGCCCTGATGCGCGGGGCGCGTGTCCTGCTGGTGGTTGCCGGGCGATTGCGCCCAGGCGCCGACCGCTTGCCGCTGATGCACGGCGATCCGCGTCCGCGCGGCGCGATCCGCGCCTCGCTGCCCGACTGGCTGTCGGTGTCGCCCTATGCCGACCGGATCGTCGCGCTGCGCCCCGCGCATATCAGCCACGGCGGCGGCGGCGCGGTCTATGTGATCCTGCGCCGCCCGAGAGAAGACTAGAGGAAGGCGCGCATCAAAATGCCGCGATAGATGGCGGTCAGCTTGTGCAGGTCGTCGACCGCGACCGCCTCGTCGAGCTTGTGCATCGTCGCGTTGGTGAGGCCGAATTCGACCACCGGGCACAGCGCGTGGAGGAAACGCGCGTCGGAGGTGCCGCCGGTCGTCGACATTTCGGGCATCAGGTCGGTCTCGGCATGGATCGCCTCGGCGACAAGCCCCGACAGTTCGCCCGGCGGGGTCAGAAAGGCTTCGCCCGAAATCCTGCCCACGACCTTCGCCAGCGGCTCGACGTCCTGCGCCAGCCGTTCGACCATCGCGACGAGATCGGCGCCGCGATGCTGGTCGTTGAAGCGGATCGACAGCCGCGCGCGCGCCGAGGCGGGGATGACGTTGGTCGCGCCATTGCCGACCTCGATGTCGGTGAATTCGATGTTCGACGGCTGGAACCAGTCGGTCCCGGCGTCGAGGCTGACCGCGTCGATCGCCGCCAATATCCTGACCAGCTTGGGGATTGGATTGTCGGCGAGGTGGGGATAGGCGACATGGCCCTGCGTCCCCGGCACGTCGATCCAGATATTGACCGAGCCGCGCCGCCCGATCTTCACCATATCGCCGAGCCGGTTGACCGATGTCGGCTCGCCGACGACGATCATGTCGGGCCTTATGCCGCGCGCGTCCATATGCTCCATCAGCGCACGGGTGCCGAAGATCGCGGGCCCCTCCTCATCCCCGGTGATGATCAGGCTGATCGTCCCCGCTTCAGCCGGGGTCGCAGCGGCGGCGGCGGCGAAGGAGGCGATCGCGCCCTTCATGTCGACCGCCCCGCGCCCGTAGAGCAAATCACCACGGATCTCCGGCACGAAAGCATCGCTCGTCCAACCGACGCCCGGCGGCACCACATCGAGATGCCCCGCGAAGCCGAAATGCACCGGCCCCTTACCAGCACGCACCGCGAGCAGATTCTCGACCGGCCCGTCGGGTTCGATGCCGTCGATGAACCGCTCGACCGTGAAACCAAGGGGCGTCAGCGCCTCCTCGAGCACGTCGAAGACACTCCCCGTCGCGGGCGAGATGCTCGGCGCGGCGATCAGCGCCTGCGCGAGGGTGACGGGATCGACGGCGTTGTTCATGCCGCTCCCTTACCCGCTTGCGCCGCACCAAGTCGAGGCTTTGCATCGGACCCGCCTTGTGCGAAACAAAGGAAGAACAAGGAAAGGGACTGCCATGCCCAAGCTCGATCTCGACGCCATCCCGCAGACCAATGCCACCGGCTATCCCGCGCCCTATGACGCGCCGGTACAGGGGCGCTGGTATCGCCGCCTCGCGCCGCCGAGCGGGATCAGCGACTTCGCGGCGAGCCACGTCGTGCTGAAACCCGGCGCCTGGTCGTCGCAGCGCCACTGGCACGACGGCGAGGACGAGATGCTGGTGATGATTTCGGGCGAGGCGGTGCTTGTCGAGGATGACGGCCGCTGGCCGATGCGCGCGGGCGATATCGCGGTGTGGCCGAAAGGCAGCACCAATGGCCATCATCTGATCAATGAATCGGATGCCGATTGCGTGTTCGTCGCGCTGGGCGGCGGCAAGAAATATGATACCGGCGGGGGCTATTCGGACATCGACATGGTTTTTACGCCCGACGGCTATTTCCACAAGGACGGCACGCCCTATCCGGCGAAGCGGATTCCATGATGCCCAGGCAGCAGCGATGGGCCGCTCTGCGGCGGGGAGCCGACAGTGCTTCATCCTCTTCGGTCATCGCGTGCCCAGCCCGGGAGTGACGATGAAACAAGCATCGCCTTCGGCCGGACCCTAGCCGCTTTCCTATTCTATCCGCCGCCCTATATCCTGCTCGCTTCATGACCCGCGCCCGCGTCCTCCTTTTGACCGCCGCCCTCGGCCCGCTCGACTATCGCGTGCCCTATGGCAGCGAAGCCCCGCTCGGCAGCGTCGTCGTCGCGCCGCTCGGCCCGCGGCGGATGGGCGGCGTGGTGTGGGAGGACGCCAGTTTCGGCGCCCCCGAGCCCGTCGGCGACAACCGCCTGCGCAACCTGTTCGAGGTCGTGCCGGTCCCGCCCGTCGCCGCGCCGCTACGCAAACTGGTCGAATGGACGAGCGACTATTATCTCGCACCGCCCGGATCGGTGCTGCGCATGGTGCTGCCCGGCGCGGCCTTTGCCGACGCGCGGCGCCCGATCGTCGAATATCGCGCCACCGGCGAATTGCCGGCCCGGATGACCCCGCAGCGCACCGTCGCGCTCGAAAAGATCGGCACGCGGCAGGGCATCGTGCGCGAACTCGCCGCCATGGCCGAGGTCAGCGAGGCGGTGATCCGCGGGCTCGTCCAGACCGGGGCGCTCGAAGCGGTCAGCGTCTCGGCCGACCAGCCCTATCCCGAGCCCGACAGCGACTTTGCCCCGCCCGACCTCTCCGACGAGCAATCCGCCGCCGCGCAGCAACTGAGGGACGCGGTCGCCGCGGCGAAATTCGAGACTTTGCTGCTCGACGGCGTCACGGGATCGGGCAAGACCGAAGTCTATATGGAGGCGATCGCCGCCGCGATCGACGCGGGCAAGCAGGCGCTGGTGCTGCTCCCCGAAATCGCGCTCACCGAGCCGATGCTGACGCGCTTCGCCGCGCGCTTCGGTTGCGAGCCCGTCGCCTGGCACTCGGGCCTGCGCTCGACCGAGCGCCGTCGCGCCTGGCACAGCATCGCCGCGGGCGAGGCGAAGATCGTCGTCGGCGCACGCTCGGCGCTGTTCCTGCCCTATGGCAATCTCGGCGTGATCATCGTCGACGAGGCGCATGAGACGAGCTTCAAGCAGGAGGACGGCGTCCATTACCACGCGCGCGACGTCGCGGTGATGCGCGGGCATTTCGAGGGGCTGCCGGTCGTCCTCGCGAGCGCGACCCCGGCGCTCGAAAGCCTCGCGCAGGTCGAGGCGGGCCGCTACCGCCACATCGTCCTCCCTGCGCGCTACGGCGGCGCGACGATGCCCGACCTCGCCGCGATCGACATGCGGCAAGACCCGCCCGACCGCGGGCGCTGGCTCGCGCCGCCGCTGGTCGAGGCGCTCGCCGACCGGCTCGCGAAGGGTGAGCAGAGCCTGCTCTTCCTCAACCGCCGCGGCTTCGCGCCGCTGACGCTCTGCCGCACCTGTGGCCACCGCATCCAGTGCCCGAAC
The DNA here is from genome assembly GCF_001468395.1 of Sphingopyxis sp. H073. Classification (GTDB taxonomy): domain Bacteria; phylum Pseudomonadota; class Alphaproteobacteria; order Sphingomonadales; family Sphingomonadaceae; genus Sphingopyxis. The sequence continues at coordinate 46,378 of NZ_LNSG01000011.1, forward strand.
TGCACCGCGTGGATGGTCGAGCACCGCCTCGTCCATCGCCTCGCGTGCCACCATTGCGGGCATGTCATGCCGCCGCCGCGCCTCTGCCCCGAATGCGAGGACGAGGACAGCCTCGTTGCCTGCGGCCCGGGGGTCGAACGCGTCGCCGACGAGGTGAGCTTACGCTTCCCCGAAGCGCGCACCGCGATCGTCACCTCGGATACCCTGTGGTCACCCGCGAAGGCGGCCGAATTCGTCGATGCGGTCAAGGCCGGGATGGTCGACATCATCATCGGCACCCAGCTCGTGACCAAGGGCTATCATTTCCCGAACCTCACGCTCGTCGGCGTCGTCGACGCCGACCTCGGCCTCGACGGCGGCGACCTTCGGGCGTCGGAGCGCACCTTCCAGCAGATCGCGCAGGTCGCGGGACGCGCGGGGCGCGGGGTCAAGCCCGGCGAAGTGCTGATCCAGACCCGCGTCCCCGACGCCCCTGTCATGGCCGCACTCGTCGCGAACGACCGCGAGGGATTCTACGCCGCCGAGGCCGCGGCGCGAAGGCAAGCCGGCGCCCCGCCCTATGGCCGCTTCGCTGCGCTCGTCATCTCGTCCGAGGATATCGAGGTCGCCCGCGGCGTTGCCAAGAGGCTGGGCGAGAAGGCGCCGGTCGCCGACGGACTCGCCATCTACGGCCCTGCCCCCGCGCCGCTCGCGATGCTCCGCGGCCGCCACCGCTTCCGCCTTTTGCTCCACGCGCCGCGCAGTTTCGACCTGCAAGGGGCGATCCGCGACTGGGTCGGCCGCATCGACTGGCCGGCGAAGGCGCGCCTCGCGATCGATATTGATCCATATAGCTTTGTATAGTCGTACCAGCCCTTTACACCGTCGGACGGTGCTGGGAGCATTGCGGCATCAGGGGACGGGGGCGCAGAATGAAGAAAGCCGGTTTGGGCCTGTTGGCCGGAATCGCGATCATGGGCGGGGCAGACAGGGCTGAGGCCAAATGGCTGCGCGCCGATACCGACAATTTCATCATCTACAGCGAGGGCAGCGAGAAATCGCTGCGCGACTTCGCCGACAAGCTCGAACGCTTCGACGCGACGCTCAGCCTGCGCTTCGGCATTTCGCGCGTGAAGGAACCCAACCGCCTCACCATCTATCTGGTCGAGCGCGCCGCCGATGCCGGCAGACTCACCGCGGGCCGGCTGGGGCCATCGATCGCGGGCTTCTACAGCGCCGACCCCGAGGGTAGCTTCGCGGTGTCGAACCGCGAGAGCACCGTCATCAAGGGCACGCCCGAATGGCAGCAGACGCTGTTCCACGAATATGGGCACCATTTCATGCGGCGCTATCTGCACGCCGCCTTCCCCGCCTGGTTCATCGAGGGGTTCGCCGAATATTATTCGACCACCGATTTCACCAAGGACGGCAAGGCGGAGATCGGCAAGCCACCCTACGGACGCGCCTATGGCCTGCTCGAAATGCCCAAGATCCCGGCGGAGACCCTGCTCTTCCAGCGGCCGGGCACGATGCGCAATTCGGGCCAGATGGACGTCTATTACGGGCGCGCCTGGCTGCTCACCCACATGCTCTACAGCAGTACGACGCGCTCGGGTCAGCTCGGCGCCTATCTGGGCGCGATCAACAAGGGGGTCGAGGCGAAGAAGGCCGCGACCGACGCCTTCGGCGACCTGGCTCAGCTCGACCGTGACCTCAACACCTATCTGAAACAGCGCCTATCCTATCGCACCACGGGCGAACCGATAGCCGTTTCGGCCACCGTCACGATCACGCCGCTGTCACCCGCCGACGATGCGATGCTGCCGCTGCAACTCGAGCGGAAAAGCGCGAGCGGCAATGAAGAACGTCTGGTCAAGGTGCGCGACAGTCTGACGAAACTGGCGGCGCAACATGCCGGCGACGCCGACGTCTGGTACGAACTGGCGATGGCCGAATGGGACCGGGGCAAGGAAAAGCGCGACCCCGCCGCCGCGCGTGCGTCCGTCGACAAGGCGCTGGCGCTCGACCCCAGGCATGTCCGCGCCAATGTCCTGCTCGGCCGCATCATGCTCGACGCGCTGCGCGAGAAGGACGATCCCTCGGCGGCCGACTGGAACGCCGCGCGCAAGCCGATCATCCTCGCCAATCAGACCAACCCCGACGATCCGGTGCCGCTGTTGGCCTATTTCCAGAGCTTCGCCCCTCAGGGCCACGAGCCGCCGTCGATCGCAATCGACGGTCTCGCGCGCGCATTCGAACTTGCGCCCGAAAATGGCGAGGCGCGGATCAACTATGCCTTTGCGCTTGCGAATCGGGGCAAGTTCGACCGCGCCATCGCCCTCGCCAAGAGCATCGCCTACGATCCGCATGGCAATGGCGATGGCCCGGCGCTGCTCGACCGGCTCGAAGCGATGAAGGCAAAAAGCGAAGGCAAGGCCGCGGCCGACGACGAAAGCGCCGACTGACCCTGCCTCAATAGTCTGGCTCTTCGCCGCCCAGAACCTGCGCGGTTTGCGCAGCGAGCCACGCCATCGCCCCTGCCCACGGCTGGTGCCCGTGGCTGATCCGCGCGACGCCGAGCGCGGCCAGTTCCCGGTGCGTCGGGCCGCCCTTGCCGCGCAATATGTTCACCGGCAGCGGCGAGCCTTCGCAGATCGCGCCGATAGATTTCGGGTCGAGCAGGAAAGGCACGAACAGCGACCCTGCGCCCGCGTCGGCGTAGGCACGCGCGCGTTCGAGCGTCGCGGCGACCAGCGCCGCGCCGTCCTTTGCGACGTCAGCCCCGCGAAACGTGTCGCAACGCGCATTGACGAAGATGCCGGTGTCGGCCGCGGCGCGATAGCGCGCCACCGCCTCGGCGACCGGCAGCAGCGCACTCTCGCCGGGCAGCCGGTCCTCCATATTGATCCCCGCCGCGCCCGCCGCCTTCGCGCGGCCGACCGAAGCGCCGACCGCGGCCGGATCGGCGCCATAGCCCGATTCCATGTCGATCGTGACCGGCAGGTCGGTCACCGACAGGATACGGTCCAGATTTTCGAACACATCCTCGAGCGGGAAATCCTCGCCGTCGGCGCGGCCCTGCGCGCCCGCGACACCAAAGCTGCCCGTTGCGATCGCCTTCGCGCCCGCGCCGGCGACCGCGCGCGCGCTCCCGGCATCCCAGATATTGACGAGGATCAGCGGGTTGCCCGGAACATGCAGCGCGCGGAACTCAGCCACTTTATCGGTCATTTGCTCTCCCTCTTCAGAAGCTCGCGCTTGATCGGCAGGCCATAGGCATAGCCGCCGAGCGACCCGTCGCTGCGTACCACGCGGTGGCACGGGATCAACACCGCCACGTTATTTGCGCCATTCGCGCTCCCCGCCGCGCGCACCGCCTTGGGCTTGCCGACCGCCGCGGCGATATCGGCATAGCTGCGCGTCTCGCCCGCCGGAATCTTGCGCAGCTCGCGCCACACCGCCTCCTGGAAAGCGGTGCCCTTCACGTCGATCGGGATATGGTCGAAGCCGGCCGTCGGCGCCTCGACCGCGTCGACGACCTCTTTCAGCAGCGCCGAAAACTCGTCACCGCCTTCGACCAGCTCGGCCGCGGGAAACCGCTCTTCGAGCGCCTCGCGCCCCTCGTCGAAGCTCAGGCGGCACACGCCTTTATCGGTCGCCGCGACGAGCATGTCGCCAAGGCTGGTCGACACGACCGCCCAGTGGATCGTCGCGCCCTTGCCGCCATTCACCCACGCCGAAGCCGTCATGCCCATGCGTCCCTCCATATTGTCATAGAAACGCGAAGGCCCCGAAAAGCCCGCGTCGTAAATCGCGTCGGTCACCCTCGTCCCGTCGCTCAGCGCCTGCCGCGCACGCTCCTCGCGCAGCGCGCGCGCGTAAGCGGCGGGCGACAGGCCGGTGTGGCGGGTGAAGACGCGCTGGAAATGCGTCGGCGAATAGCCGGTGCGCGATGCAAGATCGGCGAGCGCGAGCGGTTCCTCGCTTTCCTTGATCGCCTGGATCGCGGCGAGCACCGCCCCCTCGTCGCGCGCGACGTCGTCGGGCAGGCAGCGCCTGCACGGACGCAGGCCTGTCTCCCGCGCCGCCGCACCGTCGGCGAAGAAGCGGATATTCTCGCGCAGCGGATGGCGGGCCGCGCAGCTCGGCCGGCAATAGATGCCGGTCGTGAGCACGCCGGTCACGAAGCGCCCGTCGAGCGCGCGGTCGCGGCGCAGCACCGCCGCCCAGCGATCGTCGTCGGTCATCAGATCGCCGGTCATGCTGCATCCCTTTCGATCCGCGCGGCAAAGCAGCCATACGCAGCGTTGTGAGCGTGAATATAGGCAATGCCATCATCGGCGAACAGGTCGCGGATCGCCGTGTCGGCCTCTCCCGGCGCCGCGAGCCGCGCGGTCTGCAGCATCCCCGCAGAGTCGAAGGCGCGCAGCGCGAGCGGGCGGCCCTCGAACACCGGCGGCGTCCGGGCGCGATAGGTCGCCGCTTCGACGCCGGGCCGGACATAGATCGCATAGGCGCTCCGATAAGGCGTCGCGACGTCGTGGCTGGTGTGATGCAGCAGGATCAGCTCCTCCCCCGCCCTCGCATCCTCCAGGCTGATGCGGCAGGGAAAGCCGCGGTCGGCGGTCGCGGTGACGCGGCGGGCGTTCAGGGCATCGAGGCCGGCCTCATCGAGGTCGAACAATCGGGAAAAGGGTTCGGGGTCGAGCCCCCGGATCACATAGGTCATGGCTTGTCCTTTCTCTTGCCTGGACCGCCAATGCCACGCCTCGATCCCGGCCGCGTCCCGATGCTTGCGTTCAAAATATCGCAGCGAACTGTATTACTGTATTATATCATTGACTCACTTGGGTGACAGCGCCATTCTCCCAACAATTTCGGGGAGTCTGCCATGGCGACAATCGACGCATCCCTCGTATCCGCCCGGCCCGCGCGCCGCGCCGACTGGCTGGGCCGCGCCGCGACCTTTTGCTATCTGTCGATCGCGGCGGGACAATTGCTCTTCACAGCTTTCATCCTGCTCTTCTATTACCCCTCGTCGCTGTCGGGCGATTTCGCCGCATGGAACACGAAGCCGCTGATCAAGGGCTTCGTCGCGGGCGACGCGAGCGGCAATCTTTTCTTCGCGGCCCATGTGCTGATGGCGGCGGTCATCACCTTCGGCGGGCTGATCCAGCTCGTCCCAGCAATCCGGGGTCGCTGGCCGCAGGTCCATCGCTGGAACGGCCGCCTCTATCTGGCGAGCGCGCTCATGCTGTCGCTCGGCGGGCTGTGGCTGACATGGGGCCGCGGCACCTGGCTCAACCTGACTGGCGCGGCCGGCATTACGCTTGACGCGCTGCTCATCCTGGCATTTGCGGCAATGGCGTATCGCGCCGCCCGCGCACGCCGCTTTGCCGATCATCGCCGCTGGGCGCTGCGCCTGTTCGCGGTCGCTTCCGCCGTCTGGTTCATGCGGGTCGGCTATATGGCGTGGGGCATCGCGACCGGCGGCGCGGGGATCGGCAAGGCGATGGACGGACCGTTCGACATCTTCCTTGCCTTCGCCAACTCGCTGCTGCCGCTGGCGGTGACCGAACTCTATCTCCGCGCCGGCGCACGCGGGACGCCTGCCGCCAGGAATGGCGTCGCCGCGCTGCTGGCAATCGGCGGCGTCGTCATCCTCGCGGGCAGCGCGGGCGCGTGGATGATGATGTGGAGCCCTTATCTGTAACTGGCTGACTATTCTGTAACTGGCTGACTATAAAGTCGTGCTCGCGCCATTCCGCTTTGACTCCTCGGGAGCTGGATTCCCGCCTTCGCGGGGACGCAGGACATTTCATGTCCAGCGGCTTGCCTTCGTGGCCTCAACGGCTAGGTTCGCCGCCATGACCCGCTTCCTCGCGCTCCTGCTCGCCCTCCTCACCGTCACCCTCCCCGCCCGCGCCGCCGACGATATCAGCGCCGTTTCGCGCAGCGTCGTGCGCGTCGTCACCGTGGCGATGGTCGATGGCGAGGTCGTCGGCTTCGGCCACGGCAGCGGCATCGCCATTTCGCCGACGCGCATCGTCACCAACGCGCACGTCGTCGAATCGGCGGCGCGCTACCCGGGCAATGTCGCCCTGGGCGTCGTCCCGTCGGAGGGGCAGAAAAGCTATGCCGCGAAACTGATCGCGATCGACACCGAGCGCGACCTCGCGCTGATCGAGATGACCGAGGGGCGCGTTCCCGCCGCCGCGGTCTATTCGGGGCCGATCGATTCGGGGGTCGACGTCGTCGCCTTGGGCTACCCGGGCAACGTCGATCTCGCGACCGCGCGCAGCGCCGCCGACTATATCACCCCGCGCACCCCGGTGCGCAGCGAGGGCAATGTCTCGAACCGCCAGCTCGTCGAGGGTGTCGATTCGCTCGTCCATACAGCAAAGATCTCGCGCGGCAATTCGGGCGGGCCGCTCGTCGACCAGTGCGGCCGCGTCGTCGGCATCAACGCCGCGATCACCCGCGCAGACGAAGGCGATTCGCCTTTCGCCTTCGCGATCTCGACGCGCGAGCTCGCGCGCTTCCTTGCCGATGCGAACCAGCCCTACAGCTCGATCGGGACGCCCTGCCTGTCGATGGCCGAGGCCGATGCACGCGACCGAGCCGCGCTCGACGCCGATGCACGCAGGGCGGCCGAAGCCAATGCCGCGAAGGAAGAGGCCGCGGCGCGCGACCGCCAGCTGAGGCAGGAGCGCGCCGATGAGGAAGCGCTTGCCGCGCGCGAGAACCGTATCGCGCTGGCCGGAGTGTTGTTCGTCATCGGCGCGCTGTCGGCCGGCGCAGGCCTGATGTTCCATGGCCAGAAGAACGCCCGCAACGCAAAGATCGCCGGCGGCGCCGGTGCGGCGCTGATCCTGGCCGCGGCGGTCGTCTTCATCACCCGCCCCGACGCCCATGCCGAGCCGCCCGCGGAGAAAGCGAAACCTGTCTTCGCCGATGCGCCGACGGTCGCCGAGGGGCAGTTCCTCTGCACAATCCGGGCCGACCGCAGCCGCATCACCGTCTCATCGACCACCGACGTGCCGATGAAGGTCGCCGCGAACGGCTGTGTCAACGACCGCACCCAATATGCGCGGGGGGCCGACGGCCATTGGCAGCGCATCCTCGTCCCCAACGACGACGCGACCGTCACCGTCGCCTCGCTCGACCCGACGGGGAAGGAGTATCGCGTCGAACGCTTTCTGCTCGACGCCGACACGATGACGCGGGCGCGCGAGATTCGCGCCGGGGTGACGCTCAAGAGCTGCACCGCCGACCCCGACGCACTCGCGGGCCTCGCGACCCAACAGGAGGCGATCCGCGCCGTCCTGCCCGCGAGCCCGAACGAGCGCCTCGTCTATCAGTGTCAGAAGGCAGCCGCGAGCGCGGCCGCGCCTGCCCCCTGATCGGGGAAACGACGGCCGGGGAGCGGGCGCGAGCGGCCGCGCGCTATTTCGACAGGTCGCGCAGCAGGCTGTCCCAGTGCGCCAGCGCGGGGGCGATCGCGTCGACGGGCACGCGCTCGTTGAGGCCGTGCGCGTAGCTGTCGCTGGCTTTCGAGAAGAGCCCCGCGACGCCGTAGCTCGGCACGCCCTGGATGCGGAAATGATAGCTGTCGGTCGCGCCCGCGCTCATCGACGGGATGATCGGCAGGCCCGGCGCGCGGGCATGGACCGCCTTCGCCACCGCCGCCATCACGTCTGCGCGCAGCGGCGAGGCGTCGCTGGCGCTGGCGTCGGGATCGGGGTTCACCATCACGCCGGGGTCGCCGATCACCTTCACCAGTTCGGCGCGCACCTCTTCGACCGGCACGCCCGGGAAGATGCGGCAATTGATGTTCGCGGTCGCGCGCTGGGGCAGCGCATTTTCGGCATGGCCGCCCTTGACGAGCGTCGGCACGCAAGTCGTACCGATCTGGCCGACATATTCGGGGTCGGCGCGGATCGCGGCGATCGCCTTCGCATCCGACGGGTTTGCGGCAAAAGCTTTCAGCGCCGCGCCGATGTCGCCGCCGACCTGATCGGCGACGATCGGCATACCGACCCTGGTCAGCTCGTTCTGCTGCGGCGTAAAGCGATAGGCGCCGATCTTGGCGAGCGCCTCGGACAGCTCGGCGATCGCATTGACTGCGCCGGGACGCGAGCTGTGGCCGCCGGGATTGGTGACTTCGAGGGTGAAGTCGGCATAGGTCTTCTCGCCCGCCTGCAGCCCGTAATATTTGGGCTTGCCGTCCTCGCCGATCAGCCCGCCGCCGCCGTCGCCGTTGAGCGCGAACTCGGCGTTCTTGTATTTGGCGGCGAGCGCGCGCGTCGTCGTCATCGAGGTTTCCTCGTCGCCCGACAGGAGCAGGATGATCGAGCGCTTGGGCTTGAAGCCGTCCTTCTTGAGCTGCGCCATCGTCGCGACCATCATCGAGACGTCGAACTTGTTATCCTCTGACCCGCGGCCGAAAATATAGCCATTCTCCTCGACCGGAACGAAGGGATCGCGCGTCCAGTCCTTCGGATCGGCCTCGACGACGTCCATATGGCCGAGCAGGACGATCGGCTTTTGCTTCGTCGTGCCCTGCAGGGTCGCGGCGAAGGTTGCGGTCTCGCCCATAGGGGTGATTTCGATGTCGGCGTCGGTGTAGCCCGCCGCCTTGAGCACGCTCGCATAATAGGCCGCCAGCTCGGGAACCTTGCCGCGGCCCATCACCGTCGGGATCGCGATGCTGTCCTTCAGGATCTTTTTCGCCGCGTCGGTGTCGGCGGGCTTGGCGTGGACGGGCGCGGCGGCGAGCAGGGCGGCGGCGAGGGCGATGGGGGCGGTAAGGTTTCGCATGGAAACCCAACCTAGCCGGCCGGCGCCGCGGCGCAAGAGATAGAAATGGATCACCATCGCGTCGATGCCGATCCGCATCGCAGCAGCCTATTCGCTCGCTTCGGCTTTCGGCTTGCGGAATTCACTGACCAGCAATTTGTCGATCTTGCGCCCGTCCATATCGACGATCTCGAACTTCCAGCCGCGATCGGTGAAGCATTCGCCTTCCTTGGGCAGATGTTTCAGGATCGCAAGCGCATGGCCCGCCGCGGTTGCATAGTCGCGGTCGTCGCCAAGCTCGATCCCAAGCCGCTCGGCCATCTGGTCGGCGGGCATCGATCCCGCGATCAGCAGGCTGCCATCCTCGCGCTCGACCACGAAGGGCTCGCTGCCGATATCCTGGTCGGACGCGAATTCGCCCGCGATTGCGGAGAGCAGATCGGCGGGGGTCACCAGCCCGTCGAAATGGCCATATTCGTCGTGGACGAGCAGCATCGGCACCTCGGCCGCGCGCAACCCCTCGAGTGCGTCCATCGCGTCGAGCTGGTCGTGGATGACCTTTACCGGCCGCATCAGCTGCTCGAGGTCGATCACGTCGCCGCGAAACAGCGCCGCCACTATATCGCGCGCCTGCACGACGCCGACGATGTCGTCGACCGACCCGCGTGCGACCGGCAATCGGCTGTGCGGGGTGTCGAGCAGCTTGTCGCGCACTCCGCGCGCGTCGAGCGACGTGTCGATCCAGTCGACGTCCTTGCGCGGGGTCATCACCTCGCGCACCGGCCGATCGGCGAGCCGCACGACGCCCGAGATGATCGCACGTTCGCTTTCCTCGATCAGGCCCGACTTCGACGCCTCGGCGACGATCAGGTGCAACTCCTCGGCGGTCACCCGGTCCTCGGATTCGCGGCTGAGCCCGAGCAGGCGAAAGACGAGCGCCGAGCTGTTGTCGAGCAGCCAGACGAGCGGCGCCGCGACGCGCGACAGCCAGACCATCGGTCCCGCCATCGCGATCGCGATGCGTTCGGGCGCGCGCAGCGCAAACTGCTTCGGGACCAGCTCGCCCGCAATCAACGAGAAATAGGTGGTGATGCCGATGACGACCGCGAACCCCGCAGCCTCGGCATGTTCGGCGTCGAGCCCGAACCAGGCGACGAGCCGGTCGGCGACCGGCTGCCCCAGACTCGCGCCCGAATAGGCGCCCGCCAGAATGCCGATCAAGGTGATGCCGACCTGCACGGTCGACAGGAAGCGGCCGGGGTCGGCGGCGAGTTGCCGCGCTATCTTCGCGCCGCGGCTCCCGCGCTTTTCTGCCGCCTGCAGCCGCGGGTCGCGCGACGAGACGATTGCGAGCTCGGACATGGCGAACAGGCCGTTGAGGAGGATCAGCACCGCGATGATCGCGACGTCGGACCAGGGGAAAGGAGTCATCGGGCGTGCGTGCGGCGCATCGGCGCCCGGCCCCTGTCGGCGTTGGTCATCGCGCACCTATAGGCGAAACAGGACGCGCAGCACAATGGCGCTCGCTGAACGGCCCGGTCAGGGGGCGTTCAGCGAGATTTTGGAACCAGTTGCCCCGGCCATATGTTATCGACACCGACGGCGGCGATCGCAGGGCCGACAGGCAGCCGCCGCAGACAAGGGAGCGACAAGATGAACAGCAAGACGATCAAGCTCACCGCCCTCGCCAGCATCGGCGCGCTCGCGCTGACCGGCTGTGTGACCGACCCCGAAACCGGCAAGCAGACGATCTCGAAGGCCGCGATCGGCGGCATCGGCGGCGCGCTCGGCGGCTATCTGCTCGGCGATCTCGTCGGCGGCCGCAACGATCGCACCGAGAAGATCCTCGGCGCGGGCATCGGCGCCGTCGCGGGCGCGGGGGTCGGCTATTATATGGACCAGCAGGAAAAGAAGCTGCGCGAACGGACCGCGGGCACCGGCATCGACGTCGAGCGCCAGGGCGACCAGCTCGTCCTCAACATGCCCGGCGACGTCACCTTCGACTATAACAGCGCGGTGGTGAAGCCGAACTTCCGCAGCGCGCTCGACAGCGTCGCCTCGACCCTCGGCGAGTATCCGAGCACCTTCATCGACGTCTACGGCCACACCGATTCGACCGGCAGCGACACCTATAACCAGGGCCTGTCCGAGCGCCGCGCCGCGTCGGTCGCCGACTATCTCGCCGGCCGCGGGGTCAATCGCGCGCGCATGGCGACGCTCGGCTATGGCGAATCGCAACTGAAGTGTGCACCCGAGCGCAGCGAGGCGGATTATCAGTGCAACCGCCGCGTCGAAATCCGCATCGCGCCGGTGACGCAGAACGACGTCAACGCCGCGCAGTAACAAGCTTCCATTCCCGTGGAAGGATCGGGGCGTCGCCGCAGGGCGGCGCCCCGTTCTTATCCTAGGCTGGGGAAGCTGGCCTTCAGGCCGTCGATCACGAACTGCGCCGCGAGCGCCGCAAGCAGCACGCCGAGCAGGCGGGTGATCACCGCCTCGCCCTTGTTGCCGATCAGCCGCATCAGCGGCCCCGCTGCGAGGAGCGCTCCCAGCGTGAGAAGCAACACCAGCAGCAGCGCCGCAAAAATCACCACTGCCCGGTCAAGCCCGTTGTTCTGAGCGACGAGCAGCATCACCGAGGCGATCGACCCCGGTCCCGCGAGCATCGGCATCGCCATCGGAAAGACCGAGACATCCTCGACCTCGGGCGTCGCCTTCACTTTCTCGGCGCGTTGTTCGCGGCGTTCGGTGCGCTTTTCGAACACCATATCGATCGCGATGATGAACAGCATGATCCCGCCCGCGATGCGGAAACTGTCGAGGTCGATGTGGAGGAAACTGAGCAGCGCCTCGCCGAACATCGCGAAAAAGACGAGGATGAACCCCGCGATGACCGTCGCGCGAATCGCCATCGAGCGACGCTGCTGCGCGCTCGCGCCGGTCGTCAGGCTGGCGTAGATCGGGGCGCAGCCCGGCGGATCGATGACGACGAACAAGGTCACGAACGCCGAGATGAAAAGGTCCATCATTTCGGCGGCGCGGCCACTTTATCGTCGATCACCGTCGCCATCGTCTTGCCGTCCCAGAGGCGGATGACGAGGCGGCGCGACTGGTCGGGGTGAACGGTCGAGGTCCAGCTGAGCGTCTGGTCAGGCGACAGGCCGACCGCCATGTCGTCGCCCTCGTCGCCGGCCTCGATCGGCACCGCGGGACGCGAGCCGCATTTCGCCTGTTTCGTTTCGATGAAATCGGGCGCGGCACGCGGCGCCGTCAGCGCGTCGCCATGATCGAGCACCCAGTTGATCTTGCCGCTGATCGGGTCGCGCAGCCAGACGGTGGTGAAATAGCCGTTGCCGCCCCCCTTTTGCCAGGCGCCGGTGGTTGCGCCGGCGTTTCCGTCGCAGCTCACATAGACGGCGTGCGGCTGCCACTTCACCGCTTCGGCGGGGTTCGCCTGCGCCTTCAGCCAGTCGCGCGCTTTCACCCGTTGCGGCACGAACATCACCGCATCGGGCGCCGAGGTCTCGCGGAACGCCGTCCACTGGCCTTTCTCCTGCGCCAGCCGCGCGAAGGCGATTTCGGCGGCGACATAAGCACTCGGGTTCGCGGCGAGCGGCCGCTTGCGCGGATCGGGCCCCTGCGCGCAGCCGGCAACCAGCGAAAGCGTGACGGCAGCAAGCACAAGGCGCATCAGAAACCCTCCGGGTCGGCGAGCCCGGCGCGGCGATGCGCCGCGACAAGCGTGTTGCGAAGCAGGCAGGCAATCGTCATCGGCCCGACGCCGCCGGGGACCGGGGTGATCGCCGAGGCGACCGCAGCCACATCGGCATAATCGACGTCGCCCACGAGCCGCCCCTTCGGCGCGCCGTCGGCGGGCGGCAGGCGGTTGATCCCGACGTCGATGACGACCGCGCCGGGCTTGATCCAGTCACCCTTGACCATCTCCGCCCTGCCCACCGCCGCGACGACGATATCGGCGCGGCGGACAAGGTCGGGCAGGTCGCGAGTGCGGCTGTGCGCCATGGTGACGGTCGCGTTGGCGCCGAGCAGCAGCGCCGCCATCGGCTTGCCGACGAGGATCGAGCGACCGATCACGACCGCGTCCTTGCCCGACAGGTCGCCAAGTCGGTCCTGTAGCAGCAACAGGCAGCCATAGGGCGTGCAGGGTACCATGCCGGGGATACCGAGCGCGAGCCGCCCGGCGCTGACCGGCGTCAGCCCGTCGACATCCTTGTCGGGGTCGATCGTCGCCACCGCGCGCTGTTCGTCGAGATGGCCCGGCAGCGGGAGCTGGAGGAGAATGCCGTCGACGGCTTCTTCGGTATTCAGCGCCGCAAGCAGCGCCTCGACCTCGTCCTGCGTTGCCGTTGCCGGCAGGCGGTGCTCGAAGCTTTCCATGCCGGCGGCGAGGGTCGCCTTGCCCTTGGACCCGACATAGACCGCGCTCGCCGGATCGTCGCCGACTAGGACGACCGCGAGCCCTGGCACGCGGCCGGTCGCGGCCTTGAACGCGGGTACGGCCGCCGCAATGCGGTCGCGCAGCCCGGCCGCGAAGGCCTTGCCGTCGATTGCATCGGCAAGATTGTCGGCACGCATGGCGGTCACGCGATCCCCGCACTCATGCCGAGGCGATAGAGATATGGCATCACCGCCTGCTGCATGATGATGAGCAGAATCAGGACCAGCATCGGCGTCAGATCGAGCCCGCCGAAATCGGGCATGATCCGGCGGAACGGCCGGTAAAGCGGCTCGGTGATCCGGTCGAGTACATGCCAGAGTTGGCCGACGAAATCATTGTGCGTATTGATGACGTTGAAGGCGATGAGCCACGACATCACCGCCTGTACGATGATGATCCACCACAGGATGTTGAGCAGGATCATCACGATATCGAGAAGCATGAAGTACAAGGAAATATCTCCGGCCGAAAAGGTCGAGGCGTTGACTTTAGCGATGAATGAGCGTGCCCGCACCCCGTGCGGTGAAAATTTCGAGCAGCATCGCGTGCGGGATGCGCCCGTCGAGGATGACCGCCGCCTCGACTCCGGCATCGACCGCGGCGACGCAGGTTTCGACCTTCGGGATCATCCCGCCGGTGATCGTCTCATCGGCCTTCAGCGCATCGATCGCTTCGCGATCGAGATCGGTCAGCAGCGAACCCGATTTGTCGAGCACGCCGGCAACGTCGGTGAGCAGGAAGAAGCGCTTGGCGCCGAGCGCCCCGGCGATCGCCCCCGCCATCGTGTCGGCGTTGATATTATAGGTCGCTCCGTCGGCGCCAAGCGCCACCGGCGCCACCACGGGAATGAAATTGTCGCTCGCGAGATTGGTCAGGATCGTCGGGTCGACCGCGACCGGTTCGCCGACGAAGCCCAGGTCGACGTGGCGCTCGATCCCCGAATTCGGGTCGGGCTCGGTGCGGCTGATCTTTTCGGCGAGCACCAGATTGGCATCCTTGCCCGAAATGCCGACCGCGCGGCCGCCGAGCCCGGCGATCCAGCCGACGATTTCCTTGTTGATCTTGCCCGCCAGCACCATCTCGGCGACCTCGGCGGTCGCGGCGTCGGTGACGCGCAGCCCGCCGACGAAGGTCGATTCGATCCCGAGCTGTTTCAGCATCCGGCCGATCTGCGGCCCGCCGCCGTGCACGACGACGGGGTTGATGCCGACCGCTTTCAGGAGGACGACATCCTCGGCGAAGTCGCGCTGCGCCTCGGGATCGCCCATCGCGTGGCCGCCATATTTGATCACAAAGGTCTGGCCGGCATAGCGCTGAAGATAGGGCAGCGCCTCGACGAGCGTCTCGGCCTTTGCGAGCAGGTCGGGCATTTTCGAAGGGTCGGTCACGGGCGTCATCCAGCGTTGTTCGCGTCGAGTTTGCGGCCGATGGCGACCACCGCCATCACGAGCAGCGGGACCATGACCGCCGACAGCACGACCTTTGCCAGCATCTGGCCAAGCATCAGGTTCAGGATCGGGCGCTCACCGTAAAAGCTGATGGTAATGAAGATCAGCGTGTCGACAATCTGGCTCAGAGCCGCCGCGACAAAACCGCGGACCGGAAGCAGGCGACCGTTATTGGCCGTCATGCGCGAGAAGAGCCAGACGTTGAGACTGACCGATACGCCATAGGCGAAGATGCCAGCCACCATCATGCGCCAGCTCTGTCCGATAATGATCGGGAAGGCAGCCTTCGCGGGCTCGAACATCTCTTCGTCCGTCGGGAGTTGCAGGACGAAAACAGCCAGGATGATCGCGACGATCAGCGGAATAAAACCGAACCTTACCAGCCGGTCGGCGATGTCGCGCCCGTGCAGTTCGGCGATGCCACTCGAAATCGCGATCAGGGTCAGAAAAGGAAAAATTCCCGCCTCGACCGCGAGCGGGCCGAGCGCGACCTGCTTCGCGCCCAGAAAGCCGCCGAGCGGGACCATGCCGCCATAAAGGATTGCGAACAGCAGCAAAGAGGGCGCGATCAGGCGCGAGGAGCTATTTTCCATCGAGGCCGCTTAATCGCTTTTGCAAGCGCTGGAAAGATGCTGCATCGGCACGGGCTTGCCCCGTGAGGAAACCCCGTTAGACACGGGTAACAATCTTGCGGGGGACGCACAGGAATTATGGAACGGCTCATCGGGTTGCTCGGCATCGTCGCATTGCTTGCGATTGCCGTGCTCTTTTCATCGAACCGGCGCTGGATCCGCCCGCGCGTCGTCATTCCCGCCTTCCTGCTGCAGGCCGGTTTCGCGCTGTTGGTGCTCGGCACCCCGTGGGGCCGATCGATCATCGGCGGCATGTCGGCCGGCGTGTCGAACCTGCTTGGCTATGCAAAGGCAGGCACCGACTTCATCTTCGGCCCGCTCGCAAGCCCCGAAATGGGCGGGCACAGCTTCGCGATCGCCGCGCTCCCCGTCATCATCTTCTTCGCCTCGATGATCTCGATCCTCTATTATCTCGGCATCATGCAACTGGTGATCAAATGGGTCGGCGGCGCGATCCAGAAGATCACCGGTATCACCAAGGTCGAAAGCCTGGGCGCGGCGGCGAATATTTTCGTCGGGCAGAGCGAAAGTCCGCTCGTCATCCGCCCCTATCTCGCCGCGCTGACGCCGTCGCAGCTCTTCACCGTGATGACGGTCGGCATGGCGGGCGTCGCGGGGACGATCCTCGGCGCTTATGCCAGCATGATCGGGGAGCAATTGCTGCCCTATCTGCTCGCCGCGAGCTTCATGTCGGCGCCGGGGGGGATCCTGATGGCGAAGATCATGATGCCCGACGACCCAAAGGATCTCGGCATCGAACCGGTGATCATGCCCGAGGCGAGCCATGACGAGGAAAAGCCCGCGAACATCATCATGGCGGCGGCCCAAGGCGCGCAGACCGGCGTGAAGCTCGCGGTCGCGGTCGGCGCGATGGTGCTCGCCTTCGTCGCGCTCGTCGCGCTCGCCAACGGCCTGCTCGCCGGGATCGGCAGTTGGCTCGGCTACCCCGATCTGTCGTTCCAGGCGGTGATCGGAACGATCTTCCGCCCCGTGATGTGGTTGATGGGCGTACCGTGGGACGAAAGCGCCGCTGTCGGCGGACTGTTCGGCACCAAGATCGTCCTCAACGAATTCGTCGCTTTCATCGACCTTGGCAAGGTGCAGGGCGCCATGTCGCCCGCGTCGATCGCGATCGCGACCTTTGCGCTATGCGGCTTCGCCAATTTCAGCTCGATTGCGATCCAGATGGCGGTGACCGGCGGCCTCGCACCCAACCAGCGCCCGATGATCGCGAAACTCGGTCTGAAAGCCCTGCTCGCGGGCAGCCTGTCGAACCTGATGTCGGCGGCGCTTGCCGGGCTGATGCTCGGCATCGCGCCGCCGGCCGCACCCCCTCCCGCCAAGACCGTCGCGGCGCCCGCCGCGCCCGCCCCAACGACAGCACCGGCGCCCGTCCATCCCTGACGACAGGGAGAATTTGCAAGCCGCTCGAGCTTGGCTTAAGCTTTCAGAATATAACGAATCCCGGGTCGCATTTCGCTGAAATGGGAGGCTGTCATGAAAAGCGCATATCGTTTGTCGATCGTTGCCGCCGTGGTCGCGGTTTCGGGGGCGGGACTTTTCGCAACTTCGAGCGCCCAGCCGCCCGAAGACAAGATGCTGCGTCCGCCCGAAGCGACCATCTATCGCGACGCGGCCTATAAGGGGCCAGCGATCTTCATCGGCGAGGAAAAGTCCAATCTCGGCCTCGCCTGGCCGGTCAATTCGATCCGGGTCGCGAGCGGCCGCTGGGAATTGTGCGAAAGGACACGCTTCCGCGGCCAGTGCCGCACCGTCGACCGCGACACCCCGATGATGGGCAATATCCTGCGCGGCATCACCGTCCAGTCGATCCGGCCCGTCGGTTCGGGCGGGGGCGGCTGGAACCCCAACCCGCCCGCCAACGACCAGGTCGCGCGCGGCAATTTCGCCGAATTTCACACCCAGCCTTCGCAAGGCAATTACCGTGTTCTCGCCTGCACACGAGGGTCGGCGACGGCCAATTGCGCGGCGCAGACCGCCGACACCTGGTGCCGCTCGATCGGCTGGAACGGGTCGGCGCGCGAACATATGGAGACGGTCGCGGGGCGGATCTATCTCGCCGACGTGCTGTGCGTACGCTCGGGCTATTAAGGGGAGAGACATCATGAAAAAGACGGTGGCAATCCTCGCCGCAGCGATTGCGCTTGCCGGCTGCTCGTCGGTCCCGCGCAATACGGGGACCAGCTATGAGTGCAGCGGCGGTACGAAGCTCAAGGTCGACTATGTCAGCAACGGTGCGATCGTTCGCGTCAACGGGATGCGGACGATGGTCCTGAAGGCGACGCCCGCCAACGCGGGTCAGATCTACGAGAACAAGTCTGGCGCCCGCCTCGCCCGCAACGGCAATGACGTCATGTGGAACACGGCCGCACGCTCCGCAGCCGAAAGCTGCCGCGTCGTCTATACGCCGCTATAGGGTCATTTCGGCGAGGGCCGCGCGCACTTCGCCGACGAACAGGTCGGGCTGCTCCCACGCGGCGAAATGGCCGCCGCGGGGCAGGTCGTTCCAGTAGACGATATTCTTGTATCGCCCCTCGGCCCAGCGGCGCGACAGGCGCATGATCTCGTTCGGGAAGAGACTGCATCCGGTGGGCACATGGATTTCCCCGAAGCCGAAGGTGGCGAAGCTGTGCCAATAGAGCCGCGCCGACGAGGCCGCGCTATTGGTCAGCCAGTAGAGGCTGACGGTGTCGAGCATCGTATCCTTCGACAGCGCCTTTTCGGGATGGCCGCCGATCGACTGTCCGCCCGGTTCATGACCGCAATCGGTCCACCCGTGGAATTTCTCGACGATCCAGCACATCTGTCCCACCGGAGAATCGGCAAGGGCGTAACCCACGGTCTGGGGCCGCGTCGCCTGCTGGGTCGAATAGCCGTTATCCTTGGCGCGATACCAGCCGAAGCGGGCGAGATAGGCCTTCTCGTCGTCGGTGAGGTCGGACATCGTCGCCGGGTCGGGCTGGCCGACGATCATGTTGACGTGGATGCCCGCGCAATGGTTCGCGTGATTGCCGCCGATCGCGCAGGTCACGGCGCTGCCCCAGTCGCCCCCCTGCGCAAAATAGCGGTCGTAGCCGAGCGCGACCATCAATGCGTCCCATGCCGCCGCAATATGCTCGACGCTCCATTTGGCCTCCGCCGGCTTGCCCGAAAAGCCGTAGCCGGGGAGCGACGGGATCACGAGATGATAGTCGGCCGACAGCGGTTCGATGACATCGAGGAATTCGAGCACCGAGCCCGGCCAGCCGTGCGTCAGGACGAGCGGCCGCGCCGCGGGATTCGGCGAGCGGATGTGGAGGAAATGGATGTCGAGGCCATCGATCTGCGCGAGGAAGTTGGGATAGCTATTGAGCCGCGCCTCTACCTCTCGCCAGTCGTAACGGTCCTGCCAATAGGCCGCGAGTTCCTGCGCATAGGCGAGCGGAACGCCCTGGTCCCAATCGTCGACGGTCTCCTTATCGGGCCAGCGCGTCCGCGCCAGCCGATCGCGCAGATCGTCGAGCGCCGCCTGCGGCACATCGACGGTGAAGGCCCGGATATCGGCGACGTCCATCCAAATCCCCTCGCTCGCTGCTCCCTATGTCGGGGCATGTATCAGGGCCGCGCGGGCGCTTTGCAACCGCGTTGCAGGCCGACCCCTTTCAGAAAACCACGCCGTACCGTTCCGGCATAGACCGCCGCGGCATAGCGCCGCCGTTCGGCGTTGGCCCCGGTGACTTCACCGATCAGCCCGCGGAAGGGAATGACCGATCCGGCCAGACTGCCCGCGACGCGCCCCGCGGTTTCTTCGCGCTTTTTTTCGCGGTCCTTGTCGACCATTTCGTTGACGTCGGGGCCGAGCACCTCGTTGAGTTCGGTCACCTCGCGAATGATCGCCGAACATTTGCCCAGCCCGGCCAGCGAATAGGGGTCGCCCTGGATCGCCAGCAGTTTCGGGGGCGCTTCCTTGCCGTCGAACGGTTCGGTCACCTGGTTGGCGGTGTCCTTGATGGTGGAATCTTCGGGCGCGCCCTGCTGGGCGTATGCGGTCGCCGAAACGGCCAGCGCGGCGGTCGATAAAACTGCGAAAGTCCCTTTGTGCATCTGACGCCTCCTTCGCTGCTCCCGTGCAGCCTGCCAAGCTAACGCGTCGGAACCGGTTCGGCTCCCGTCCAGTCGTAGAAGCCGCGCCCCGCCTTCTTGCCGACCCAGCCCGCCTCGACATATTGGACGAGCAGCGGCGCGGGGCGGAATTTCGGATCGCCGGTGCCGCTCTGCAGCACGCGGATGATCTCGAGGCAGGTATCGAGCCCGATAAAGTCGGCGAGCGTGATCGGACCCATCGGATGGTTGAGACCGAGGCGGCAACCGGCGTCGATATCCTGCATCGTCGCGACCCCCTCGCCGAGCGCAAAGATCGCCTCGTTGATCAGCGGCATCAGGACACGGTTGACGATAAAGCCCGGCGCGTCGTTGGCATGGACGATTTCCTTGCCGAGCCCGCGGCCATAGGCCTCGACCTTCGTCAGCGTGTCGTCGCTCGTTGCGAGGCCGCGGATCAGTTCGATCAGGCCCATGACGGGCACAGGGTTGAAGAAATGGACGCCGATGAAGCGCGCGGGATCGGGCGCGGCCTGCGCAAGGCGGGTGATCGGGATCGAGCTGGTGTTGCTGGCGAGGATCGCGGTCGCCGAAAGATGCTGGCCGACGCTGGCGAAGATCGCGCGCTTGATCTCCTCGCGCTCGGTCGCGGCTTCGACGATGAGGTCGGCAGGTGCGAAGGCGGCATGATCGGCGACGGGGGTGATGCGGCCGAGCAAGGCGTCGGCGTCGGCTTGCGTCATCTTTTCCTTGGCAACGAGGCGCCCGAGCGATTTCGCGATTCCTGCCTTGCCGGCCTCGGCGCGCGCGATGTCGATGTCGGAAAGGAGCACATCATGGCCCGCGCCCGCCGAAACCTGCGCGATGCCCGCGCCCATCTGCCCTGCCCCGATGACGCCTACGATCATTGCCTGCCCTTTCGCTGAAATCCTGCCCGTGCCCCTACGGCTTCGAGCATAGGCGTCAAGAGCGGAGCATCACGGAGCCGAGCGGAACTCGGTCGCTTCGGCGAGGATCAGCGCGAAGGCGGGGTCGGCGTCGTCCCAGGTCGCGACCGGGGTCCAGCCGCCGGCGCGGAGGAGCAGGTTCGCGTCGCGCGGGCCGTACTTGTGGCTGTTCTCGCTGTGGATCGTCTCGCCCTTCGCCATCGCATAGCTGCGGCCGTCGACGGTGAAGTCCATCTCGCACGCCGCAACGAGATGCATTTCGATGCGCGCATGGACATCGTTCCAGATCGCGCGATGGCTGAAATTCTCGACCGGGATCGTCCCGCCGAGTTCGCGATTGATGCGTTCGAGGAGGTTGAGATTGAACGCCGCGGTGACCCCCGCCGGGTCGTCATAGGCACGTTCGAGAACCGCGATATCCTTGATCCGGTCGACCCCGATCAGCATCAGCGAGCCGTCGCCGAGTGCAACGCGCCAGTTGCGAAGGAGGTCGATCGCCGTGCGCGCGACCATGTTGCCGATCGTCGAGCCCGGAAAGAAGCCGAGCTTGGGCAGCGGGCAGATTTCGCGCGGCAGGTCGACGCGCTGGGTGAAATCGGCCTCGACCGGATAGATGGCAAGCGCCGGAAAGCGGTCCGCGAGCGCCTCGGCGCTGTCGCGGAGGAAATCTCCCGAAATATCGACGGGGACATAGGCGGCGGGGTCGATTGCCTGCAGCAGCAGCGGCGTCTTCGTCGAGCTGCCCGAGCCCAATTCGACGACCGCGCGGCCGGCGCCGATCGCCGCCGCCATTTCGGCCGCGTGGCGGGTCAAGAGATCGGTTTCGCTGCGCGTCGGATAATATTCGGGGAGCGCGGTGATATCCTCGAACAGCGCCGATCCCGTCGCATCGTAGAACCACCGCGCGGGGATCGCTTTTTGCCGCTGCGACAAGCCCGCGTGGACGTCGGCGCGAAACGCGATGTCGACGCCCGTTGCATCGGCATCGACCTGTCGGAGTTGGCGGACAACGCCCATGTCAGAGATCCTTTGCGAGACGGAGGCCGGTGAATTGCCAGCGCTGGTGGGGGTAGAAGAAATTGCGATAGGACGCGCGCATATGGCCGCGCGGCGTGGCGCAGCTACCGCCGCGCAGCACGAACTGCCCGCTCATGAACTTGCCATTATATTCGCCGACCGCGCCGGGCGCGGCACGGAAACCGGGATAGGGGCGATAGGCGCTGCCGGTCCATTCCCACACGCTGCCGAACATCTGTTGCAGATCCGTGTCGTCGCTGGCAGCCCGCGGCTGGACCGGCCCGGCCGTATCGAGCTGCTGTCCGCCAAGCGGGTCTAGTGCGACCGCCGCGGCTTCCCATTCGAATTCGGTTGGAAGGCGCGCCCCGGCCCAGGTCGCGAAGGCGTCGGCCTCGAAGAAGCTGATGTGCGTCACCGGCGCGGCGGGGTCGATCTCGCGCCATCCCGACAAGGTGAAATGCCGGCCTTCGCGCCAATAGGCCGGCCCCTGAATATCCTCGGCCTGCACCCATGCCCAGCCGTCGCTGAGCCAGAGCGCGGATGCGTGATAGCCGCCGTCGGCGATGAATTCCTGCCATTCGCGGTTGCTCACCGGACGGCTGGCGAGCGCATGCTGCGCGAGAAGCGCATCGTGGCGCGGGCCTTCGCAGTCGAAGGCGAAGCCGCCGCCGACGTCACCGACCGGGATCACCCCTTCGGCGCCCTTGACCCACTGCAGAGCGCCCTGCCCGGAATCGGCGCAAATCTGCGCAACTTCACTCGCGATTGCACCCTGTTCCCACACTGCGGGGCCGAGCGGGTTCTGCGCGAAGAGATGCTTGAGGTCGGTGAGCAGCAATTCCTGATGCTGCTGTTCGTGGTGGATGCCAAGCTCGACCAGCGCCAGCGCGGCGGGCGGCAGATCGGGGAGCGCGGTCTGCACCTCGGCGTCGACATGCGCGCGCCATATGCAGACTTCGTCGAGCGAGGGGCGGGTCAGCAGCCCGCGGTGCGGGCGCGCATGGCGCGGCCCCTCGGCCTCGTAATAGCTGTTGAAGAGATAGGCGTAGCGGGTGTCGAAGAGGCGATAGCCGGGCAGATGGTCGCGCAGCACGAACGTCTCGAAAAACCATGTCGTGTGCGCGAGATGCCATTTGGCGGGCGAAGCGTCGGGCATCGACTGCGCGCTCGCGTCGGCGTCGGACAGGGTGGCGACAAGATCGCGCGACAGACACCGGGTCGCGGCGAAGCGGCGGGCCAGTTCGTCCAGCGGATCGGTACGGTTCGAAGCGTCGGTGCGGCTGGCCATGACTCAGACAATCCCCCGAGGTGCGATTCGGTTTCGCTGCAGAACCGATTATGGTTACGGCGCGAAGGATTGTCTAGAACAATAGGGGAACATGGCTCTCCCCGTGGCGCAGCGATGGGGAGGTGGCAGCCGCGCAACCGCTGACGGAGGGGCTATGGCGCAGCCCCTCCGCCACGCGCTTCGCAAGCGGTCCCCCTCCCACGGCTTCGCCGCAGGGAGGATGCTCAGCGCGTGGCGCCGGGTTTCCAGAGCACATCGCCCCCGGCAGCGGCGTTGATGTGCCGCGTCATCACGAACAGATGGTCCGACAGGCGGTTGAGGTAGTTGAGCGCGAGCGGGTTGAGATCGCGCTCGGCATTCGCCGCTACCGCAGCGCGTTCGGCGCGGCGCGTCACCGCGCGCGCCAGATGCAGCCGCGCCGCCGCATCGGTGCCGCCGGGCAGGATGAAACTCCGCAGCGCATCGAGCGCATCGTTCATGCGGTCGATCTCGTCTTCCAGCCGCGCGATCTGGCTCGGCACGATGCGCAGCGCCATGTCGTGCGGGCCGAAACCGAACTGGATGTCGGGCGGGGTCGCCAGGTCGGCGCCGAGGTCGAACAGCTCGTTCTGGATGCGCGACAGCATCGCCGCCTCTTCGCTCGCCGGATCGAGCGCGACTGCCGCGAACCCGACCGCGCTGTTCGCTTCGTCGACGTCGCCGATCGCCGCCATCAGCGGCGCCGATTTGGCAATCCGCGAGCCGTCGACGAGGCCGGTGGTGCCGTTGTCGCCGGTGCGCGTGTAGATCTTGTTGAGCTTGACCATGGGGCCGCGGCTTAGCTTCCGGCGGCGGTCACGCCGATGATGATCAGCAGGATGATCGTGATCGCCTGCCACTTAACCCGGGCCATCATCATCTTGTTCTGCATGATCTGGTTTTCGCGAAGATTGCCCTCGGCCTCGGCGCGGTGGCCTTGCGCGAAATAGATGAGCCCGCGCGCGAGCGAGAAGAGGACGAGACCGGCGGCCGCGATGACCGCGAGGACGAGGATGATCTGCATGACCCCACTTTAGGGAATTTGCAGCGAATAGCCAGCGGGAAGCCGCTGCGCGAGCAAATCGGCGGCGAGCGCGGGGCCGTCGACGCCGCTATCGCGAAGCGAAGCGAGCGCGGCGGCGGCGTCGCGTTTCGCGAGCCTCTTGCCGTCGGGGCCGCAGACGAGGCCGTGGTGGCGATAGACCGGGGTCGGCAGGCCGAGCAGTGCCTGCAGCAGCCGGTGGACATCGGTCGAGGCGATGAGGTCGGCGCCGCGAATGACGTGCGTGACGCCCATCGCGGCATCGTCGAGGGTCGAGGCGAGATGATAGCTGGCGGGCGCGTCCTTGCGCGCGAGGACGATATCGCCATGCGCCAAGGGATCGGCGACGCGCATCCCCCGCCCCTGCTCTTCCCAGCGAAGGTCACCCCCGAGCGCGGCGGCGCGCGCCATATCGAGGCGCCACGCGTGCGGCTCTGCCGCGAGGCGACGGTAGCGTTCGGTCCCGGACAGATGGCGGCAGGTGCCGGGGTAGATCGAACCGGATGGGCCGTGCGGCGCGGCGAGGCTCGCGGCGATATCGGCGCGGGTACAGAAGCAGGGATAGACGAGCCCGCGCGAACGCAGCTCGTCGAGCGCGGCCGCATAGCGCCCGAGATGCGCCGACTGGCGCACCGGATCACCGTCCGGGTCGAGCCCGAGCCAGGCAAGGTCGGCGAGCGAGGCCGCGACATAGTCCTCGCGCGAGCGGCTGCCATCGATATCGTCGATCCGGAGCCGGAAGCGCCCGTTTGCGGCGCGCGCCGCGCCGTGCGCGAGCACCGCGCTATAGGCATGGCCCAGATGAAGCTCGCCCGTCGGACTCGGCGCGAAGCGCGTCAGCATGGCAGCCCGAGCGAATCCATATGCTGTGCCGTGCCAAAGCGAATCATTCCATATCTTGCGGGCATAAGCCCCTTGACGTCAGAATCTGATACGTCATGTAATGACGGTGTCACGCAGGGAAGGCAGTGGCGCGCCATCCCGCGAAGAAATGGGGGCAGCGTTACCAAGCCATGTTCCATCCCGATCTTGCCCGGCATCCCGATTCCTGTCCGGCTCTCGTCCTCAATGCAGACTATACGCCGCTGAGTTACTATCCGCTGAGCCTGTGGCCATGGCAGACCGCGGTCAAGGCGGTTTTCCTCGACCGGGTGACGATCGTCGAGAATTACGAACGCGAAATCCATTCGCCGACGCGGACGATGCCGATCCCGAGCGTGATCGCACTCAGGCAGTATGTGAAGCCGTCGCAATATCCCGCCTTCACGCGCTTCAACCTGTTCCTGCGCGACCGCTTCGCGTGCCAATATTGCGGGTCGGGGAAAGATCTGACGTTCGATCATGTCGTCCCGCGCCGCCTCGGCGGACGGACGAGCTGGGAGAATGTCGCGACCGCCTGCGCGCCGTGCAACCTCAAGAAGGGCGGCCGGACGCCGCAACAGGCGCACATGCCGCTCCACCAGCAGCCGTGGCGCCCGACGAGCTGGCAGCTGCAGGACAATGGCCGCTGCTTCCCGCCGAATTATCTGCATGAAAGCTGGATCGACTGGCTTTACTGGGACGTCGAACTGGAGGGGTGACATACCCTTCTCGTCATCCCCGCGAAGGCGGGGATCCAGCTTTCTTCTTCCTGTCTTTGCGCCTTCGCGTGAGGCCCTTCTTTTTTGTTTCGCGCAAAGGCGCAAACGCGCAAAAAGAACTGGTAAAAAAGAAGCTGGATTCCCGCCTTCGCGGGAATGACGAGGTAGGAGAGTAGATCATGCTCCGTTTCGCTTCCGCCATCGCCCTCGCCCTTTCGCTCGCCGCCTGCGCCTCGACCGGGGTGCCCGCCGAGCGTACCGTCGCCGTCACGGGCAGCATCGCCTATCGCGAGCGCATCGCGCTGCCACCGACCGCACAAATCGAGGTGCGGCTCGACGATGTCAGCCGTGCCGACGCGCCCGCCACCAATATGGCGACGCAGAGCTTTGCGAGCGAAGGCAAGCAGGTGCCCTTCGCCTTCACCCTAACCGTCGACCGCGCCGATATCGATCCGCGGCACAGCTATGCCGTGTCGGCGCGGATCACCGATGCCGACGGCAAGCTGATGTTCATCACCGACACGCGCAACTCCGTTACATTCGAAAGCCGGCCGGCGATCGATCTGGGAACGCTAATGCTCGTCAAGACGCACTGATCTTTCGCCAGCATAGCTATGCGCGGCTTGACGCTGCGTCTTCGCAGGTGCAGCAAAGCCGCCCATGGAACCGCCGATCCAGATCTCGCAAAATCCCGACATCCGCTATCTCGGGCGGATTCTCGGCGACGTCATCCGCGCCTATGGCGGCGAGAAGCTGTTCCGGCAGACCGAATATATCCGCTCGTCGAGCGTCGACCGGCACCGCGGGATTGCCGGGGCCGAGGCGATCGATCCGGGGCTCCACGCGCTGAGCCTCGACGACACGGTCGCCTTCGTGCGCGGTTTCATGCTGTTCTCGATGCTCGCGAACCTGGCCGAGGACCGGCAGGGCGTCGCGGCCGAACCCGAGGCGACGGTTGCCGCCGCGCTCGAAAAGCTGCGCGCCGACGGGATCGACAGCGATGCGGTCGCGGCGCTGCTGAACGCCGCGCTCGTCGCGCCGGTGCTCACCGCGCATCCGACCGAGGTGCGGCGCAAATCGGTGCTCGATCACAAGAACCGCATCGCCGAGCTGATGCGGCTGCGCGACGCGGGGCTCGACGAGACGCCCGAAGGCGACATCGTCGAGGAAGCGATAAGGCGGCAGATCGTGCTCTTGTGGCAGACGCGGCCGCTGCGCATGGAAAAGCTGTTCGTCGCCGACGAGATCGACAACGCGCTGACCTACCTTCGCGACGTCTTCGTGCCGGTGCTGCCCAAGCTCTATGCGCGCTGGGAGAAGGATCTGGGGCAACGCCCCGCGAGCTTCCTTCGCGTCGGAAGCTGGATCGGCGGCGACCGCGACGGCAATCCCTTCGTCACCGCCGAGACGCTGAACATGGCGACGAGCCGCAACGCCGCGGCGGTGCTCGGCCACTACGCAGACGCCGTTCACGCCCTCGGCGCCGAGCTGTCGGTGTCGTCGGGGCTCGCGCCGGTGCCGCAAGCGGTCGAGGCGCTGGCCGAAGCAAGCGGCGACAATGCGCCGAGCCGACGCGACGAGCCCTATCGCCGCGCGCTGTCGGGGATCTATGCGCGCGTCTGCGCGACTTACGCCAGCATTGTCGGCAAGGCGCCGCCGCGCGCGTCGGCGCTGAAGGGCGCGCCCTATGCCACCCCGGCCGATTTCCGCCGCGATCTGCTGGTCATCGCGAACGGGCTGTCGGCGAGCGGCGAGGGCCAGCTCGTCGGGATCGGCGCGCTCGGGCGGCTGATCCGCGCGGTCGAAGTCTTCGGCTTCCACCTCGCGACGCTCGACATGCGGCAGAACAGCGCGGTCCACGAGCGCGTGCTGGCGGAGTTGCTCAAGGTGTCGGGGGTCGAGGGCGATTATCTGGCGCTGGGCGAGGAGGCGCGCGTCGCGCTGCTCCGCCGCGAACTGGGCGTGAACCGGCCGCTTGCCGCCGCGTGGCACGAGTGGAGCGAGGAGACCGCGGGCGAGCTTGCGATCGTCCACGCCGCCGCTTCGGTCCGCGCGCGGCTCGGCCACCAGGCGATATTGCAGTGGATCATCAGCAAGGCCGAGAGCCTGTCCGACCTTCTGGAGGTCCATGTCCTCGCGCGCGAGGCCGGGCTGTGGTCGGCCGAGGGCAACGACACGCTGATGGTCGTGCCGCTGTTCGAGACGATCGCCGACCTCGACGACGCGCCCGCGATCATGGCGCGCTATTTCGCGCTGCCCGAAATCGCGCCGCACATCGCCGCGCGCGGGCATCAGGAAGTGATGATCGGCTATTCGGATTCGAACAAGGACGGCGGTTACCTCACCTCGACCTGGGGGCTGCATCAGGCGTCCGCCGCGCTGACCCCGGTGTTCGACGCGGCCGACACGTCGATGCAGCTGTTCCACGGCCGCGGCGGCGCGGTCGGGCGCGGCGGCGGCAGCGCCTTTGCCGCGATCCGCGCGCAGCCTGCGGGCACGGTGCAGGGGCGCATCCGCATCACCGAGCAGGGCGAGGTGATCGCGGCGAAATATGGCACCGCCGACAGCGCAGCGACGAACCTCGAGGCGATGGTCTCGGCGAGCCTGCTCGCGAGTTTGGAGCCCGAGGGGCTGGCAGGCGACGATTGCGGGCGCTTCACCGCCGCGATGGATGCGCTGTCGAACAGCGCCTTCCGGGCATATCGCGGGCTCGTTTACGAGACGCCGGCGTTCAAGGATTTCTTCCGCGCGATGACTCCCATCGCCGAGATTGCGGGGCTGAAGATCGGGTCGCGGCCGTCGAGCCGGACCAAATCGACCGCTATCGAGGATCTGCGCGCGATCCCGTGGGTGTTCAGCTGGGCGCAGGCGCGCACGATGCTGCCCGGCTGGTACGGAACGGGTGAGGCCTTTTCGGAGTTCGGCGACAAGGCCCTGCTCGCCGACATGGCCGAGAGCTGGCCCTTCTTCGCCGCGCTGCTCGGCAATATGGAGATGGTGCTCGCGAAATCCGACATGGGGATCGCGGCACGCTACGCCGAACTGGCGAGCGGGGTCGACGGGCATGCGGCGATCTTCACCCGCATCCGCGACGGCTGGAATCGCGCGCATGACGGGCTGCTCGCCATCACCGCCCAGTCGCGGTTGCTTGAGAAGAATCCCGCGCTAGAGGCGTCGATCCGGCTGCGGCTGCCCTATATCGAGCCGCTCAACCTGCTCCAGATCGAGCTGATGAAGCGCCACCGCGCGGGTGAAACCGATCCACGCATCGCCGAGGGCATCCAGCTCACCATCAACGCGATCGCGACCGCGCTCAGGAACAGCGGATAATGCTGTGAACCCCGGCGAAAGCCGGGGCCCATGTCCGAACATTGCTACTGGGCCCCGGCTTTCGCCGGGGAGCACGTCCGGTCAGCTCTTGCTAATCGTCACCTTGCCCTTGGCATTCGCGCCGTCGGGGCCGAAGTCGATCTTGAAATCATCGCCGTCCTTGGTCGTTCCGCGCAAGGTGTCGCCGGCGCGCTGGACCTGGATATTCTTCTTGGCGAACTCGCCCGCCATCCAGTCGGCCGCCTTGGCGGGCGGGGCGGGAGAGGTGAAGCCGAGTTCGACGGTCGCCTTGTCGCCGCCGCTGCCATTGTCGCGCGCATCGACATTGACCGTCGTGACATTGCTGCCCGGATAGAGTTTCACGCCGTCGATATCGAAATCGCCCTCGACGTCGAGGTCGACGAAATCGGGGATCTTCATGTCGATCCCGACGCCGTCGCCACCGATCTTGATCCGGCCGTTGCCGTCCTTGCCGGCCGTGATCTGAACCCCGCCATGCTCGTCGCCGGCGTTGATCGAGACTTCGGTCTTATCCTTCTTCTCCTCGCCCTGCCCGCAGGCGGCGAGGAGCATCATCGGGGGGATCAGAAAGGCAAAACGCATGGCACATCTCCTTGGTGCATTAGTTACATAATACACCTTGGGTTTGCCGAGTCAACGCCTCCACTCTCGTCATCCCGGACCTGATCCGGAATCCATGCAACAGCGGTCGTTTTGGGCCCCGGATCAGGTCGAACGAGTCACGTGTCTCGTTCGAGGGTGACGATGCTTGAGGATCAGGCGTCGATGCTGGTCTTCAGATCGCCGTGGACCAGCCCGCCGTCGACCGCGATCGTATCGCCGACGACATAGTCGCCCGCCTTCGACGCGAGGAAGATCGCGGCGCCAGCCATATCCTCGGGCACACCGATACGCTTGACCGGGATGCCCTTCGCGACCGCGTCGCCATGGTCGCGCGCCGCCTTGTTCATGTCCGACTGGAAGGCGCCGGGGGCGATCGCGGTGACGATGATATTGTCGGTCACCAGCCGCGCCGCGAGGCGCTTGGTGAGATAGAGGATCGCCGCCTTCGACGCGTGATAGCTGTAGGTTTCCCACGGATTGAGCCGCAGCCCGTCGATCGAGCCGATGTTGATGACCTTCGCGGGGCGCTCGTGCGATCCGCCCGCCTTGAGCAGCCCGTGCAGCGCCTGCGTCAGGAAAAAGGGCGATTTGACGTTGATGTCCATCACCTTGTCCCAGCCCGCCTCGGGAAAGCCCTCGAAGGGTTCGCCCCACGCTGCGCCCGCATTGTTGACGAGGATGTCGAGGCGCTCCTCGCGCGCTTCGAGTTCCTTGGCGAGCGCGCGGCAGCCCTCGACGGTCGAGAGGTCGACGGGAAGCCCGATCACCTTGCCCGGATAGCGCGTCTCGAAATCGGCGACGGCTTCCTCGATCTGCGCACTCTTGCGCGCCGAGATATAGACGCGCGCGCAGCCCGCCGCGAGATAGCCCTCGACGATCATCTTGCCGATCCCGCGCGAGCCGCCGGTGACGAGCGCGATGCGGCCGTCGAGGCCGAACATGTCCTGAAGATTCATCTGGCTTCTCCCGTCGATCAGTAGCCGCTCATCCGTGCGACCTGTTCGGTGTGATAATGGACGTCGCCCATAAATTCGGCGAGCGCACGGTCGCGCTTCATATAGAGGCCGATGTCATATTCGTCGGTCATGCCGATGCCGCCGTGCATCTGCACGCCTTCGCGCACCGCGAGGTTCGCGGCGCGGCCGGCCTTCGCCTTGGCGACCGAGACCATCAGCTTCGCGCCGTCATTGCCCTGGTCGAGCAGTTCCTGCGCCTTCATCACCGCCGCGCGCGCGACTTCCATCTCGCCATAAAGATGCGCGGCGCGGTGCTGGAGCGCCTGGAATTCGCCGATCAGACGCCCGAACTGCTTGCGTTCCTTGAGGTAACCGACCGTCATGTCCATCGCGCCCTGGCCGACGCCGACCATTTCGGCGGCCGCGCCGGTGCGCGCAGCGGCGAGCAGCGCGTTCAGCACCTCTTCGCCGGCATCGACTTCGCCGATCACCGCGTCGGCGTCGACCTCGACGCCGTCGAGCGTGACATGGCTCGCAAGCGAGGAATCGACGAGGCGGCGCGGATCGGCGGTCACGCCCTTCGCTTGCCTAGGCACCGCGAACAATGTGATCCCGCCGTCGGTCTTCGCCGCGACGATGCTCATGTCGGCGACATGGCCGTGGAGCACGAAGCTTTTCTTGCCGTCGAGACGGAAGCCGTTGCCCGCGCGCGTCGCGGTCGTCGCGATGCGCTCGGGGCGATGCTTCGATCCCTCGTCGATCGCGAGCGCGACGATCGCCTCGCCCGCCGCAATCGCGGGAAGCCAGCGCACGGCCTGCGTGCCGCCCGCCTTCGCAAGCGCGGCGACCGCGCCGACGCTGGTCGACAGGAAAGGCGACGGGGTCAGGTTGCGGCCGATTTCCTCGAGCACGATGCCCGCCTCGATATGCCCCATGCCGAGCCCGCCATGCGCCTCGGGAACGAGCATCCCGGGCAGACCCATTTCGACGAACTGCGCCCAGAGGTCGCGCGAGAAGCCGGTGGCGTCGTCGCTGTCGCGAAGCTGGCGAAGATGCGCGACCGGCGCCTGTTCGGCGATGAACGGGCCGACGCTGTCCTTCAGCATCAGCTGGTCTTCATTATGATAAAGCGGCATTTTGTTTCTCCAGTTCCCCACCCCCTTGCGGGAGGGGTTAGGGGAGGGCTTGTTAAGACACCGCCCCTGAAATCGACAGGCCCTCCCCCGACCCCTCCCGCAAGCGGGAGGGGAGAAGGATTACGCTCCCGGCAGGTCGAGAATGCGCTTGGCGACGACATTGAGCAGGATTTCGCTCGTCCCGCCTTCGATCGAATTGGCCTTGGTGCGAAGCCACCCGCGCGGGCGGGCGCCGCCCTTGGTTTCGGGGCTGTCCCATTCGAGCGCTTCGCTGCCACCGCACGCCATCACCAGCTCGTGCCGTGCCTTGTTGAGTTCGGTGCCGACATATTTCATCATGTTCGAGCTCGCGGGATGCGCGCGGCCGGTTTTCCACATATCGATGAAACGCTCGCCCATCGCCCGATAGGCAAAGGCGTCGACGTCGAATGCGGCAAGCTGGGCGCGCAGGATCGGATCGTCGAGCTGGCCCGCCGCGTTGCGGCCGAGCACCCCGGCAAGCGCGCCGCCAAGACTGACGAGCTCACCCGCCGAATCGCCGCCCGAAATCATCTCGCGCTCGTGCCCGAGGAGATATTTGGCGACGTCCCAGCCGCGATTGATCTCGCCGACATACTGCGTCTTGGGCACGACGACATCGTCGAAGAAGGTCTCGCAAAACGGGCTGTTGCCCGAGATGAGCTTGATCGGCTTCGTCGTGACACCGGGGGTCGTCATGTCGAAGAGCATGAACGTGATGCCCTGATATTTGTTCGTCTTGTCGGTGCGGACGAGGCAGAAGATCCAGTCGGCCTTGTCGGCATAGCTGGTCCAGATCTTTTGGCCGTTGACGACCCAGTGATCGCCCTTGTCCTCGCCATAGGTCTGCAAGGACACGAGGTCGCTGCCCGAGCCGGGTTCCGAATAGCCCTGGCACCAACGGATTTCCCCGCGCGCGATCGGGTTCAGATAATGGACCTTCTGTTCTTCGGTGCCGAACTGCAGCAGCGCCGGGCCGAGCATCCAGATGCCGAAGCTGTTGAGCGGCGAGCGGGCGCCGATGCGCGCCATTTCCTGCTTGAGGATCTTGGTCTCGGCCGCCGAGAGACCGGCGCCGCCATAGGGCTTCGGCCAGTCGGGAACGGTATAGCCTTTGGCTACACAGCGTTCGAGCCACAGCTTCTGCGCCTCGCTCTGGAATTTCCAGTTGCGGCCGCCCCAGCAGACGTCCTCGTCACCGCGGACGGGTTCGCGCATTTCAGGCGGACAATTTTCTTCCAGCCACGCGCGCACTTCGGCGCGGAAGGCGTCTAGATCGCTCATCTTCAAGGCTCCTCTTCTGACCGCAAATCTAGGACCGGAGAGCTACTTTACGCAAGCGTCAACTTGGGCCAAAAACCGACGCTACGGCGCCGTAACGGAAGATTGCTCGCCGTTGACGCGACGGGCTTCGCGCCTAAGTTGCGTGGCAAAATAAAACGGGAGCAGAGGATATGCGATTCGCAGGCAAGATCGCCGTGGTCACCGGCGCGGCATCGGGCATCGGCAAGGCCGCGGTGCTGAAACTCGCGGGCGAAGGCGCGCATGTTTTCGCCGCCGACATCGACGAAGCGGGCGGCCGCGCGCTGGCCGAACAGTCGAACGGCAAGATCGACTTCGTCCGCTGCGACGTCACCGTCCCCGCCGATATCGAAGCGCTGATGAATACCGCCGCCGAGAAAGCTGGCGGGATCGACATCGTATTCAACAACGCCGCCGCGGGCGGCGACCGCGCGCCGATCGACGAGATCACGCCCGAAGGCTGGGACCGGACGATGGACCTCGTCCTCAAATCGGTCGCGATGGGCATCCGTTATGCCGCGCCGCACATGAAGCATCGCAAGGGCGCCAGCATCGTCAACACCGCAAGCGTCGCGGCGCTCGGCGCGGGCTATTCGCCGACAGCCTATGCGGTCGCCAAGGCCGGCGTGCTGCATTTGAGCAAGGTCGCGGCCACCGATCTGGCGCAATATGGCATCCGCGTGAACGCGATCTGCCCCGGCTTCATCAACACCAATATCTTCACCGCTTCGCTCGACGTGCCGGGCGAGCTCAAGACGCAGGCGAACGCCGTGATCGCGCAGATGAGCGCGCAGGCGCAACCGGTCGCGCGCGGCGGCCAGCCCGAGGATATCGCAAACGCGGTCGCCTATCTCGCGAGCGAGGAGTCGAGCTTCATGACCGGGACGCATATGCTCGTCGACGGCGGGCTGACGATCGGCCAGCGTCACGCATGGGACAAGGAAACGCCGGGCATGTTCGATGCCCTGCTCGCGATGGAGGAAGCGGCGAAAGCCGGAGCCGCCGGGTGACCGCCGACACCCCGGTATCGACGCGCCTGCCGGTCCGGCTCAAGCTGTTCCACGGCCTTGGCAGCGTCGCCTATGGCGTCAAGGACAACGGCTTTTCGACCTTCCTGCTGATTTTCTACAGCCAGGTGGTCGGGCTGGATGCCAGCCTCGTATCGCTCGCGCTGATGTTCGCGCTGCTCGCCGACGCCTTCGTCGATCCGCTGATCGGCTATTTCTCCGACCGCACTTACACGCGCTGGGGTCGGCGCCATCCCTGGCTTTATCTCGCGCCGATCCCGCTCGCTTTCGCATGGATGCTGCTCTGGTCACCGCCCGACGACCATACGCATATCTTCGCCTATCTGGTCGTCGTGGCGGTGCTGGTGCGTACGCTCGTTTCGTGCTGCGAGGTGCCGTCGCAGTCGCTCGTCGCCGAACTGACGAGCGATTATGACGAACGCACCGCGCTCGTCCGCTTCCGCTTCCTCTTCGCGTGGGGCGGCGGGCTGCTCGTCTTCTTCCTCGCCAACACGGTCTTCCTGCGCCCCGACGCGACGCACGAATTCGGCCAGCTGAATCCCGCCGGATACTGGCTCTATGGCCTGTGCGGCGCGATCCTGATGGCGGCGACGGTGCTGATCTCGGCGATCGGCCAGCATCGCCGCGTCGCGCATCTGCCCGCGACCAAGCCCGAGCCCGGATCGCCGAAACGGCTGTTCGCCGAAATCTGGGAATCGCTGCGCCACCCCGCCGCGCTGATCCTGCTCGGCGCCTCGCTGATCGCGATTTCGAGCACGCAGATGACTTTCACCATCTCGAACTTCCTCTACCTCTATGTCTGGCGCTTTTCGGACGGCGCGTTCGCGGCGCTGCCGTGGCTGCTGATGGTGAGCGTGATCGGTTCCTTCCTGCTCGTGCAACCGCTGCACCATCGTTTCGGCAAGAAAAGGACCGCGGTGGTGTGCGGGATTATCAGCACGATTTTCTGGGTCGTCCCCTTCGTACTGCTGCTGTCGGGCAACTGGCCCGCGATCGGATCGAGTTTTTCCAGCAACCTGCTGATGGGCTTCATCCTCCTCTCGAACATCAATGCGGTGATGCTGATGATCTCCGGCCAGTCGATGCTCGCCGATGTGGTCGAAGCCTCGCAGGTCGAGACCGGGCGCCGCACCGAGGGCGTGTTCGCGGCGGGCTGGATGTTCGTCCAGAAATGCGCGACCGCGGTGGGAATCGGATTGACCGGACTGCTGATCAGCCTGTCGGGGCTGCCGTCGAAGGCGATCCCGGGGCAGGTCGCGCCCGAGGTGATCGAGCGGCTGGTGGTCAGCTATGGCGTGATCGTGGTGATCGCCGCCGCCTGCTCGACCTGGATCTTCTCGCGCTTTCCGATCAACCGCGCCGACCATGAGGCACGGATCGCCGCCTTGTCGGCGACCGAGGCGACCGGCCTGCAATGACCGCGCCCGCCCTTCCCGCCCCGCTCCCGATGCGGATCAAGCTGGCGCACGGGCTG
Organism: Sphingopyxis sp. H073; assembly: GCF_001468395.1. Taxonomy (GTDB): domain Bacteria; phylum Pseudomonadota; class Alphaproteobacteria; order Sphingomonadales; family Sphingomonadaceae; genus Sphingopyxis. Next base: position 81,556 of record NZ_LNSG01000011.1, read on the forward strand.
GGCAGCGTGACGCTGGGGATCAAGGAGGCGGGGCTCACCACCTTCTTCATGCTCTATTACAATCAGGTGCTCGGCTTCGATCCGCGCACCGTGTCGCTGGTGTTGATCGGCGCGATGGTGATCGACGCGCTGGTCGACCCGCTGATCGGGCGCCTGTCCGACGCGACACGCACGCGGTTCGGGCGGCGGCTGCCCTGGCTCTATGGCGCGGCGGTACCGATGGCGATCGCCTGGGCCTTGCTGTGGGTCTCCCCCGACATCGCGCAGCATTCGACGCTGGGGCTGATCGTCAATGTCGTCGCCGTGCGTATCCTCGTCTCGGCGTGCGAAATCCCGTCGGTGTCGCTCGTCGCCGAACTGACGCGCGACTATGACGAGCGCACGACGCTGATGCGCTTCCGCTTCCTGTTCGGCTGGCTGGGCGGGCTCACCGCGACAGCGCTCGCTTATGGCTATTTTTTGACCTCCGACGAGCCGGGACAGAGCGGGCTGCTCGAAGCCGCGGGCTATACCGAATTCGGGCTGTTCGGCGCGGCGATGATCCTGGTGACGACGCTGGGGTCGGCGCTGGGGCAACACCGGCGCATCGTATCGCTGCCGCCGCCCGCCGCGACAGGACACGGCAATTCGATGCTCGCCGATATCGCGCTCGCCTTTCGCAACCCCGCCTTCGTCGCGCTGGTCAGCGGGGCGCTGTTCATCGTTACCGGCTATGCTACCACGATCGCCTCGATCAACTATATGATGCTCTACGTCTGGCAGCTCGGCGACGCGCAGTTCGCCTGGTATCCGCTGGGGCTCGCGATCGCGGTGTTCGGCGCCTTCGCCGCGGTCGGGCGCGCGCATCGCCGCTTCGGCAAACGCGACACAGCGATCGCCGCCGCGCTGTTCAGCGGCGCGCTCGCCTTCGTGCCCTATGCCGCGCGCAACCTCGGCTTCTGGCCCGAACTCGGCGGGACGACGTCGGTCTTTCTGCTGCTCGGCTTCATGACGCTGTCGCTCTTCGGGCAGATCGTGGCGAACATATCCGCCGCGTCGATGGTCGCCGAAATCGTCGAGGCGCACGAGGTCGATCATGGCACGCGAATCGAGGGCGTGTTTTTCGCGGGCTATCTGATGACGCAGAAATTCGGGCAGGCGCTCGGCATCTTCCTCGTCGGTCAGCTCGTCGCCTTTGCAGGGCTGGGCGAGCGGATGCGGCCCGAGGACCTGCCCGCCGACACGGCGACCCAGATGGGATGGATTTACGCCGGGCTGATGGTGTTGATCGGAGTGCTCGCCGCGCTCGGGCTGCGCCGTTACGCGATCGACCGGGCCAGCCACGAGGCGCGGCTGGCGCTGCTTGGCGGAGGCGCGCCCGCCCATAAGGAGCGCTCATAGCGAATATGCCGAAACATAATGTCCGCCGATCGCAGAAAAATGCGATTTCGCGGCATCCGGGCCTTGGCAAAGCGACCGAATCGGCCCAAGGGTTTACGTAAACGTAAAGGGAAGGATGTAGCGATGGATTTCGATCTTACCGACCGGCAGAAGCATTGGCAGGGCCGGGTTCGCGATTTCATCGAGCGCAAGGTCCGCCCCGCGGTTTCGACCTACAAGCAGCAGGATGCCGCGGGCGATCGCTGGAAGGTGATCGAGGTCGTCGAGGACCTGAAGGCCGAGGCGAAGGCGGCGGGCATCTGGAACCTGTTCATGCCGCCCAAGTCGGCCGCGCACCATCATGTCGACGAGACGTTCGAGTTCGAAGGCCCCGGCCTCACCAACCTCGAATATGCGCTCTGCGCCGAAGAAATGGGCCGCATCGGTTTTGCGAGCGAAGTGTTCAACTGCTCGGCGCCCGACACCGGCAACATGGAAGTCTTCCACCGCTACGGGACGCGGGCACAGAAGGACAAATGGCTCGCGCCGCTGATGAACGGCGAGATCCGTTCGGCCTTCCTGATGACCGAACCGGCGGTTGCCTCGTCCGATGCGACGAACATCGAGACGCGGATCGAACGCGACGGCGACGATTATGTGATCAACGGCACCAAATGGTGGTCGTCGGGCGCGGGCGATCCGCGCTGCAAGGTGGCGATCGTGATGGGCAAGACCGACTTCGGCGCCAAGCGCCACGCGCAGCAGTCGATGCTGGTCGTGCCGATGGATGCGCCGGGGATCAACATCAAGCGCCACCTGCCCGTCTTCGGCTATGACGACGCGCCGCACGGCCATATGGAAATCGAACTGAAGGACGTGCGCGTCAATGCCGAGGAGGCAATGCTGCTCGGCGAGGGCCGCGGCTTCGAAATCGCGCAGGGCCGTCTCGGGCCGGGCCGCATCCATCACTGCATGCGCACCGTGGGCGTCGCCGAGGAAGCGCTGGAACGCATGTGCAAGCGGCTCCAGTCGCGCGTCGCCTTCGGCAAGACGATCGCCGAGCACAGCATCTGGGAACAGCGGATCGCGCGCGCGCGGATCGACATCGAGATGACGCGCCTGCTCTGCCTGAAAGCCGCCGACATGATGGACAAGGTCGGCAACAAGTCGGCCGCGGCCGAGATCGCGATGATCAAGGTGCAGGCGCCGAACATGGCGCTCTCGATCATCGACGATGCGATCCAGGCGCATGGCGGCGGCGGGGTCAGCGACGACTTCGGCCTCGCCAAGATGTACGCAGGCCAGCGCACGCTGCGCCTGGCCGACGGCCCCGACGAGGTTCACGCCCGCGCGATCTCGCGCATCGAGCTCGCGAAACATTCGCCCGCCGCGACCGATGCCGGCTTCTCGTCGGGCGACATCGGCGTTTCGCGCTAAACAGCAGCAGATTTCGGAGACACACTTTGACCAAAGCCGCCGTTCTGATCGAGCCGGGCAAGCCGCTCGTCATCGAAGATGTCGTCGTCGACAAGCCCGGCCCGCACGAGGTGCGCATCCGCACCGCGGCGTGCGGCCTGTGCCATTCGGACCTGCACTTCATCGACGGTGCCTATCCGCACCCGCTGCCCGCGATTCCCGGGCACGAGGCGGCGGGGATCGTCGAAGCGGTCGGCAGCGAGGTTCGCACGGTGAAGCCCGGCGATGCGGTCGTCACCTGCCTGAGCGCCTTCTGCGGCCATTGCGAGTTTTGCGTCAGCGGACGCATGTCGCTTTGCCTCGGCGGCGACACGCGCCGTCCCGCAGGATCGGCGCCGCGCATCACGCGCCCCGACGGCTCGCCGGTCAACCAGATGCTCAATCTCAGCGCCTTTTCGGAGGTGATGCTGGTCCATGAGCATGCCTGCGTGCGGATCGACCCCGACATGCCGCTCGACCGCGCCGCGGTGATCGGCTGCGCGGTGACCACCGGCGCCGGAACGATCTTCAACGCGTGCAAGGTGACGCCCGGCGAGACCGTTGCCGTCGTCGGCTGCGGCGGCGTCGGCCTCGCGACGATCAACGCCGCGAAGATCGCCGGCGCAGGCCGCATCATCGCCGCCGACCCCGTGCCCGAAAAGCGCGAACTCGCGAAGAAGCTTGGCGCGACCGACGTCGTCGATGCGCTGTCTGACGATGCCGCGAAGCAGATCCTCGAAATCAGCAAGGGCGGCGTCGACCATGCGATCGAGGCGGTCGGACGCCCGGCCTCGGCCAGCCTTGCGGTCGCTTCGCTCCGCCGCGGCGGCACCGCGACGATCCTCGGCATGATGCCCCTCGCCGAAAAGGTCGGCCTCAGCGCGATGGACCTGCTGTCGGGCAAGAAATTGCAAGGCGCGATCATGGGCGGCAACCGCTTCCCGGTCGATATTCCGCGCCTTGTCGACTTCTACCTCCGCGGACTGCTCGACCTCGACAGCATCGTCGCCGAGACCATTCCGCTGAGCCAGGTCAACGAAGGCTTCGACAAGATGCGAAAGGGCGATGCCGCGCGGTCGGTGATCGTGTTCGACCAATGACGACGGGCATCGACGCGCAAAAGGCCTTCAGCGGCACCGTCGCCCCCGAGGGGGCCGACATACTCGACGAAGCGAAGCTGACCGCGTGGATGGAGGCAAATGTCGAAGGCTTCAAAGGCCCGCTGACCCAAAGCAAGTTTGCCGGCGGCCAGTCGAACCCGACGTACAAGATCAGCGCGCCCTCGGGCAATTATGTCCTGCGTCGCAAGCCTTTCGGCCCGCTGCTGCCCTCGGCGCACGCGGTCGACCGCGAGTACAAGGTGCAGGCCGGACTCCATAAGACCGGCTTCCCCGTCGCGCGCCAGTACGGCCTCTGCACCGACGACAGCGTCGTCGGCAGCTGGTTCTACGTCATGGGCATGGTCGACGGACAGACAATCTGGGATGGGTCGATGCCCGGCTCGACCCCCGAGAACCGCCGTGCGACCTATCATGCTATGATCGACACGCTCGCCGCTCTGCACAGCGTCGATATCGAGGCGGCGGGTCTGTCGGACTTCGGCAAGCCGGGCAATTATTTCGGCCGCCAGGTCGACCGCTGGACGAAGCAGTACAAGCTCTCCGAAACCGAGACGATGGACGAGATGGAGCGGCTGATCGCCTGGCTGCCCGCGACCTTGCCCGAACAGACGCGCACCAGCGTGGTCCATGGCGACTATCGCATCGACAATATGATCTACGCGAAGGACCGGCCCGAAGTTCTGGCCGTCCTCGACTGGGAATTGTCGACGCTGGGCGATCCGCTCGCCGATTTCACCTATGTCGCAATGGCCTGGGTGACCGAGAATGGCGGGCGATCGGGGGTCATGGACCTGGACCGCAAAGCGCTCGGCATTCCCGAACTCGACGAGGTCGTCGAGCGCTATTGCCAGGCAACGGGCCGCGACGGCGTGCCCGACATGAACTGGTATTTCGCCTATAACTTCTTCCGCCTTGCCGGGATCATGCAGGGGATCAAGAAGCGCGTCATCGACGGCACCGCTTCCTCCGCCCATGCCAAGGCGATGTCCGAACGCGTCCTCCCGCTCGCGGAAAAGGCGTGGGATTTTGCACGAAAGGCAGGCGCATGAGCCTTTTCGACATGAGCGGTCAGGTCGCGCTGATCACCGGATCGTCGCGCGGCATCGGCAGGGCGATCGCCGAGGCGATGGCCGAGCAGGGCGCGAAGGTCGTGATCTCGAGCCGCAAGCAGGACGCCTGCGACGCCACCGCGGCCGAGATCAATGCGACGTTCGGCAACGGCACCGCGATCGCTGTCCCCGCGAATATCTCGTCGAGGGACGATCTGCAGCACCTCGTCGATACGACGCGAAAGGCGTTCGGCAAAATCACCGCGCTTGTCTGCAACGCCGCGTCGAACCCCTATTACGGCCCCGGCCTCGGGATCAGCGACGACCAGTTCCGCAAGATCATGGACAATAACATCCTGTCCAACCATTGGCTGATCTCCATGGTCGCGCCCGAAATGGTCGAACGCGGCGAAGGCGCGATCACGATCATCAGCTCGATCGGCGGGCTCAAGGGATCGCCGATCATCGGCGCCTATTGCATCTCGAAGGCCGCCGACATGCAGATGGCGCGCAATTTCGCGGTCGAGCTGGGTGCGAGCGGCATCCGCGTCAATTGCATCGCGCCGGGCCTGATCCGCACCGACATGGCGCGCGCGCTGTGGGAGGATCCCGAAAATCTGCGGCGCTCGACCGCCGCCTCGACGCTGAAGCGTATCGGCGAACCCCACGAGATCGCGGGCGCCGCGGTCTTCCTCGCCAGCAAGGCTGGAGCATTCACCACCGGCCAGACCATCGTCTGCGATGGCGGCGCCACGATTTCGGGAGGCGCATGATGGGCGCATTGGACGGCAAGATCGCAATCATCACCGGCGCAGGTTCGGGTATCGGCCGCGCGAGCGCACTGCGTTTCGCCGCCGAGGGCGCGAAGCTGGTGCTCGGCGACAAGACGGCGGCGGTGCACGACACCGCGCAGGCGATCAAGGATGCGGGCGGCGAGGCGATCGCGCTCGAGATCGACGCGGGGGTCGAGGCCGACGTCGCGAAGCTGGTCGCGGCCGCGAAGGACAGTTTCGGCGGGCTCGATGTCGCGTTCGCCAACGCCGGGATCATCGGCGACATGGGGGGCATCTTCGATTTCGACCCCGCCGCGTGGGCCGAAACGCTGCGTGTCAACCTGATCGGCCCCGCGCTGATGGTGAAGCACGCCGGCAAGGCGATGGTCGACCAGGGGCGCGGCGGCGCGATCGTGCTGACCGCAAGCGTCGCCGGGATCAATTCGGGCGCGGGCCCGGGCGCCTATTCTGCGTCGAAGGCGGGCGTCATCAACCTCGCCAAGGTCGCGGCGCAGCAGCTGTCGACCAGCGGCGTGCGGGTCAACGCGATCTGCCCCGGCCTGACCGAGACCGGCATGACCAAGCCGACCTTCGACTATGCGAAAGCCAAGGAGGTCACGCACAAGCTCGGCCAGCTCAATCCGCTGCGCCGCGCAGCGCAGCCCGAGGAGCTGGCGAATGTCGCCCTCTTCCTGGCGAGCGACCAGGCGAGCTATGTCAACGGACAGGCGATCGCGGTCGACGGCGGCCTTACCAGTTCGCATCCGGTGACGCGCCAGCTATTGGGCCAGACGTCACACTGAGCGCGGAGGCTATATGAGTCACGGATTCGACACCAGGCGGCTCGACCGCATCCCGGCTTTCCTGCAGGCCAAATATGTCGACACCGGCCGTCTTCCGCACGCCGCGACCCTGGTGTCGCGACGCGGCGAGATCGCGCATCTGTCGTGCATCGGCGACGCGCGGCCGGGCGAGGCGCTGAAAGACGACGCGATCTTCCGCATCGCCAGCATGACCAAACCGATCACGTCGATCGCCTTCATGATGCTGCTCGAGGAGGGCAAGGTCGCACTGAGCGATCCGCTCACCAAATTCTGTCCCGAATTCAAGGATACCGGCGTCTTCGTCGCGGGCGGCGGCAACGTCCCCTTCCTGACGCGCGCGCCGGCGCAGCCGATCCGCATGGTCGATCTGCTGCGCCACACCGCGGGCCTGACCTATGGATTTCAGGAACGCACCCCGGTCGATGCGGCTTACCGCAAGGCGCGGATCGACGATTTCGACGCCGATTATACGATGGACAGCTTTATCGCCGATCTGGCAAAGATCCCGCTTCAGTTCGACCCCGGCGCGCACTGGAATTATTCGATGGCGACCGACGTGCTCGGCGCGGTCATCGAGCGCATCGAGGGCAAGCCGTTCGCGAACGTGTTACAGGAGCGCATCTTCGGCCCGCTCGGCATGGTCGACACCGGCTTCAGGGTCCCAGCCGACCAGCAGCACCGGCTGACCGACTGCTACGCCTTCGACCCCAAGGAGAAGATGAAGGGTTTCGACAGCGGCGACCGCAGCCGCTGGGCGAAGGATCGCAGTTTCCATTCGGGCGGCGGCGGGCTCGCCTCGACCTTGCACGACTATCACCGTTTCTGCCTGATGCTGCTCGGCGGCGGCAAGCTCGGCGATATGCGGATCGTCAGCCGCAAGACGCTCGATCTGATGACCTCAAACCATCTCGTCGGCGGCGGCGACCTGACGCAGCACAGCGTCGGCATCTTTTCGGAGGACGAGAACGCCGGGGTCGGCTTCGGCCTCGGCTTCGCGGTCACGCTCGATCCCGCCACCACGGGCATCCCGGGCTCGGCCGGCGACTTTTACTGGGGCGGCATGTTCTCGACGGGCTTCTTCGTCGATCCGGTCGAGGAGATCTGCATGGTCTTCATGACCCAGCTCATGCCCTCTTCCACCTATCCCGTCCGGCGCGAGGTCAAGACGCTCGTCCACGCCGCCCTCGACGACTGAAACGCCCACCCACCCCTCCGTCCGCAGCGGACAAAGCCCGAGCGGACGGTCCCACATTCAAGAGGAGTCTCCCATGTCCGAAGAAACCCCCGTCAGCGTGACGCTGCAGAAGGACGGCGATGTCGCTGTCGTCATCGTCAACAATCCGCCCGTGAACGCGCTGTCGTGGCACGTCCGCCAGGGCCTGAAGGATAATTTCGAAGCCGCCCTCGCGGACGACGGCGTCAAGGCGATCGTGCTGCGCTGCGACGGCGGCACCTTCATCGCCGGCGCCGACATCAGCGAGTTCGGCAAGCCGCCGCGCGGCCCCGATTTCAACGCGGTACTCAACATGATCGAGGCCGCGACCAAGCCGGTCGTTGCCGCGATCCACGGGACGGCGCTCGGCGGCGGTCTCGAGACCGCGCTCGTCTGCCACTACCGCGTCGCCGTCCCTTCGGCGAAGCTCGGGGTGCCCGAAGTGAAGCTCGGCCTGCTGCCCGGCGCGGGCGGCACGCAGCGCCTGCCGCGCGTCGTCGGGGTCGAAGCCGCCGCCACGATGACCTCGCTCGGCGACCCGCTGCCCGCCGCCAAGGCGAAGGACCTCGGCCTCGTCGATGCCCTCGCGGGCGAGGACAGCCTGGCCGCCGACGCAATCGCTTTCGCACGCGCCAAGATCGCCGACGGCCCGCGCCCGACGCGCGAACGCCCGGTGTTCGGCGACGTCGCGGTCATCGAACAGCTCAAGGCCGCGAACGCCAAGCGCTGGCGCGGCTTCGAGGCGCCCTATGCCAACCTCGCCTGCGTCGAGGCCGCGACGCGCCTGCCGTTCGACGAAGGCCTCGCCTTCGAACGCCAGGAATTCATGAAGCTGATGATGGGCAGCCAGTCGGCGGCGCAGCGCCACCTGTTCTTCGCCGAACGCCAGGCCGCGAAGATCGACGGCCTGCCGAAGGACATCCGGCTCCGCGACGTCAAGAAGGTCGGCATCATCGGCGCCGGCACGATGGGCGGCGGCATCATGATGAACTTCCTCCAGAAGGGCGTCCCCTGCACGATCGTCGAGATGCAGCAGGACGCGCTCGACCGCGGCCTCGGCGTCATTCGCAAGAACTACGACGCCTCGGCCGCGAAGGGCCGCTTCAAGCCCGAACAGGTAGACCAGATGATGGGCCTCATCACGCCGTCACTCGACCTGGAGGCCCTCGCCGACTGCGACCTGATCATCGAGGCGGTTTATGAGGATATGGGGGTCAAGAAGGAGATCTTCGGCAAGCTCGACAAGATTGCCAAGCCCGGCGCGATCCTCGCATCGAACACCAGCTACCTCAATATCGACGAGATTGCCGCATCGACCAGCCGCCCCGGCGACGTCGTCGGCATGCACTTCTTCTCGCCCGCGAATGTCATGAAGCTGCTCGAAGTCGTGCGCGGCGAAAAGACCGCGGACGACGTGCTCGCGACCGCGATGGCGTGGGGCAAGAAGATCGGCAAGGTGTCGGTCGTCGCCGGCGTCTGCCACGGCTTCATCGGCAACCGGATGCTCGCACCGCGCCAGATCGAGGCGCAGAAGCTGCTGCTTGAAGGCGCGACCCCGCAGCAGGTCGACAAGGTCCACACCGATTTCGGCATGCCGATGGGCCCGTTCCAGATGAGCGACCTTGCGGGCGTCGACATCGGCTGGCACCGCGACCCGAACCGGATCGAAAGCATCCGCGACGCGCTCTGCTCCGAAGGCCGCTGGGGCCAGAAGAAGCAGGCGGGCTTCTACGACTATGACGAGAAGCGCACTCCGACGCCGAGCGCGCGCGTCGAGGAAATCATCGACGAGTTCCGCAAGAAGGCGGGGATCGAGAAGCGCGAGATCACCGATCAGGAGATCATCGAGCGCACCCTTTATCCGATGGTCAACGAGGGCGCGCTGATCCTGGAAGAAGGCAAGGCGCAGCGCGCGAGCGACATCGATGTCGTCTGGGTCTTCGGCTATGGCTGGCCCGTGTATCGCGGCGGCCCGATGTTCTGGGCGGGCATCGAGGGCACCGACAAGATCGCCGCGGCACTTGAGAAGCACGGCTTCACCGTCGCGCCGCTGCTCGCAGAGAAGGCGGCGGCGAAGGCGGGCTTCTGAGCCAGCGCGAAACGAAGCAAGGGCCGCCTGTCCCCGCTTGGGTCAGGCGGCCCTTCTTTTGTCAAGATCCCGGCGACCGGCCGCAAAAACAGCGGCGATTCGGGGTTAAGATCATGGCGGCATCGGCCGTTAGGGCAGAGCATGAATGCCATGTCCTTCGCCCTCGCCCTGCTCGTCGCCGCCGGCGCGCCGACGGCGGCGCAAGCACCGCCGCCGCAGGCAAGCGCCGTGGGCATCGCGCGTGCGCGCATATTGGAACCGGCCGAGGTCCGGCGGGTGAATGGCCGGATGGAAGTGCGCACCGGCGACCGCAAGGCGCCAACCCAAGTGCATCGCACAAAGAGGCCGGATGGCGGCGAGACAGCGGATTTTTATTGAAACGGCGCCGGAAAGCGCGATCGGCGCGTTTCGACCGATTGTGGTCCTAGATGATCCTCCCCCTCCCCGTCCCGGGGAGGATCGGCACCGTCCGCTTCCCACCCCGAAGCCGCCACTGGCGGCGCTGCTGTTTATCCCTGCAAAGTCTGGATGATCGCTGAGAAGTCGTGGCCATCCTTGTCGGCTTCGACGAACGCCTCGTACAATTCGCGCGCCTTCGATCCCATTGGAACATCGGCGTCGACGCTCGCCGCCGCCTCCATCGCAAGACGCAGATCCTTGAGCATCAGCGCCGCGGCGAAGCCGCCCTTGTAGCCATTGTCGGCCGGCGTCGTCGGCCCGACGCCCGGAAGCGGCGCGTAGGACGTCAGCGACCAGCACTGCCCCGACGACACGCTGGCGATGTCGAAGAATTTCTGCGGATCGAGCCCGAGCTTCTGCGCGAGCGCGAGCGTTTCGCACGTCGCGATCATCGAGGCGCCGAGCAGCATGTTGTTGCAGATCTTCGCGCCTTGTCCGGCGCCCGCACCGCCGGCGTGGATCACCGCCTTGCCCATCTTCGCGAGGATTGGCTCGGCGCGCGCAAAGCCCTCGTCGGTGCCGCCGACCATGAAGGTAAGCGTGCCCGCATTGGCGGCAGCGATTCCGCCCGAAACCGGCGCGTCGACCGCGACAAGGCCCTTGGCTCTCGCCGCTTCAATATTGGCGCGCGCGGTCGCGACGTCGATCGTCGAGCAATCGAGGAGCAAGGTGCCCGGCGCGGCATTGGGGAAGACATCGGTTTCATAGACCGAGGCGACATGCTTGCCCGCGGGGAGCATCGTCACGACCGCTTCGGCGCCGGTGACGGCTTCGGCCGCCGAAGCAGCGCGCGTACATCCCGCCTCGACCGCGCGCGCCAGCGCCTCTTCGCTGAGGTCGAAGGCGCGAACCTCATGGCCCGCCTTGGCAAGGTTTGCGGCCATGCCGCCGCCCATATTGCCGAGTCCGATAAAGGCGATTTTCATAATTCTCTCCACAAACCTCAAAGGCTTGTGTGTCCCCGCGAAGGCGGGGATCCATCATCCGGCAGTTTGAAATTGCACCATCCGATGATGGGCCCCCGCCTTCGCGGGGGCACACAGCTTTTCACTCAAAAGTTGGACTATATTCGAGACGATCACCGCCCCTTCCAAACGCCTTCGCGCTTTTCGATGAACGCGGCCATGCCTTCGGCCTTGTCCTCGGTCGCGGCGAGGATCTGGAACAGGCGGCGTTCGTAGATCAGCCCCTGGTCGAGCGTGGTTTCGAACGCGGCGTTGACCATGTCCTTGTTCACCATCGCGGCCATCGGCGGCATCGAAGCGATCAAGGTCGCGGTCTTCACCGCTTCGTCGACCAGCGTTTCGTGCGGAACGACGCGCGCGACGAGGCCTGCGCGTTCGGCCTCGGCGGCGTCCATCATCCGGCCGGTCAGGCACATTTCCATCGCCTTCGCCTTGCCGATCGCGCGGGTCAGCCGCTGCGACCCGCCCATGCCCGGCGCGACGCCGAGCTTGATTTCGGGCTGGCCGAATTTCGCCTTGTCGCTGGCGATGATGAAGTCGGCCATCATCGCGAGTTCGCAGCCGCCGCCCAAGGCAAAGCCGTTCACGGCGGCAATCCACGGCTTGCGGACCTTCTTCACGAAGTCGCTCGTCCATTTCGAGAAGAAATCTTCCAAGTAGAAATCGGCGGCAGGCTTGTCGGCCATTTCCTTGATGTCGGCGCCGGCGGCAAAGGCCTTGTCGCCCGAACCGGTGAGGATCGCGCAGCGCTGGCCGGCGTCGGCCTCGAAGGCGGCGAAGGCGGCGATCAGATCGTCGAGCACGCCCGAATTCAGCGCGTTCAGCGCCTGCGGGCGGTTCAAGGTCACCAGCGTGACGGCGCCGCGCTGTTCGACGAGAAGGGTTTCGTAGGTCATTCAGATCGTCTCCAGATGGTCGTCATGCCGGACTTGATCCGGTATCCATTCCGACGGTGCGCCAATGACCCCGGATCGAGTCCGGGGTGACGAAGTTAAGTGAGCGGGGTCCATTTCTCGGATTCGGGCAGCGGCGCGAAGATCGCGTCGATCCAGTCGTCGGTCACGGCTTCGGGCGTCGGCGGATCCCATTTCGGGCTGTTGTCCTTGTCGACGATCAGCGCGCGGACGCCCTCGATGAAGTCGTGCATCTGGACGACGCGGGCGCCAATCGCATATTCCTGCGTCATCTCGGCCGCGAAGTCGTGCATCTCGCCGCCTTCCTTGAGCTGACGCAGCGCGACCTTGCAGGTCTGTGGCGACTTGCTGTGCAGCGCCGCGAGTTCCTTTTCCGCCCATTCGCCGCCATCGGCTTCGAGCGCGGCGAGGATATCCTCATAGGTGTCGCTGGCGAAGAGGCGGTTGATCTTGTCGATCTGGTGGGTGATCGCGGCGGGGGGCGCGGTGACCGACAGTTCGCCCAATATGCCGCCGATGCGGTCGGGGTGCTGCGCGATGCGCTCTTTCGCCTCGGCGAGCTTTTCCGACGGCAGGTAATGCGTCGCGAGGCCGAGCGCGAGGCAGTCCGCCCCGTCGAGCCGCGCACCGGTGAGCGCGAGGAACACGCCGACGCGCCCTTCCAGCCGCGGTAGATACCAGCCGCCGCCGACGTCGGGGAACAGGCCGATCCCGGTCTCGGGCATGGCGAAGCGCGTATGCTCCGTCGCGACGCGATACTTCGCCGGCTGCGAAATGCCGACGCCGCCGCCCATGGTGATGCCGTCCATGAAGGCGACGACGGGCTTGGGGTAGGTGAAGAGCAGATGGTTCAGGCGATATTCGGTGTGGAAGAATAGCCGCGCCTCGATGCCGTCCTTCGCACCGCTTGTCGCAAGCATACGGATGTCGCCGCCGGCGCAGAAGCCGCGACCCTCGCTATGATCGATGATCACAGCCTCGACGGCGTCGGCCTCGCGCCACGCCAGCAGGGCATCGATCATCGCCTCGCACATCGGCAAGTTGAGCGCGTGGATCGCCTTCGGGCGGTTGAGCGACAGATGGCCGACGCGGCCCTCGACGCTGATCAGTACATCGTCCGTCATTGGCGCAACAGGTCCCTTCCGACGATCATCCGCATCACCTGGTTGGTGCCTTCGAGGATCGAATGGACGCGCAGGTCGCGCCAGAAGCGCTCGATCGGATAGTCCTTCAAATAACCATAGCCGCCGAACAGCTGCAACGCGTCGTTGACGATCTTGCTGCCGCTATCGGTCGCGAGCCGCTTTGCCATCGCCGAAAAGCGCGACTTGTCGGGCGCGTTCGCGGTGACTTTTGCGGCCGCCATATAAAGCAAGGCGCGCGCGGCTTCGAGGTCGGTCGCCATGTCGGCGAGCATGAACTGGGTGTTCTGGAAGTCGGCGATCGGTTGCCCGAACTGCTGGCGGTCCTTGGTGTAGGCGATCGCTTCGTCGAGGCAGCGCTGCGCGCCGCCGAGCGAGCAGGCGCCGATGTTGAGGCGCCCACCGTCGAGCCCCGCCATCGCGAAGCGGAAACCGTCGCCCTCGGCGCCGACGAGATTTTGGGCCGGCACGCGGCAATCCTCGAAGATCACCTGCGCGGTGGGGGACGCGTTCCAGCCGAGCTTCTTCTCCGGCGCGCCGAAACTGAGGCCCGGCGTGTCCTTTTCGATGACGAGGCAGGAGATGCCCTTCGCCTTTTCCTCGCCCGTGCGGACCATGCAGACATAGATGTCGTTGACCCCGGCGCCCGAGATGAACTGCTTGGTGCCGTTGAGGATATAATGGTCGCCATCCTTCCTCGCGGTCGTCTTGAGCGCCGCGGCGTCGGAGCCCGACCCCGGTTCGGTCAGGCAATAGCTCGCGATCTTTTCCATGCTGACGAGGTTGGGCAGGAAGCGCGCCTTGATTTGGGCGCCGCCGAAGCGGTCGATCATCCACGCCGCCATATTGTGGATCGAGATATAGGCCGACGTCGCCGGGCAGCCATAGGCCATCGCCTCCATGATCAGCGCTGCCTCGAGCCGGCCGAGCCCGATGCCGCCCGATTCTTCGGACACGTAAATCGCGCCGAAGCCGAGTTCGCCCGCGGCCTTCCACACGTCGACAGGATAGTGGCTTTTCTCGTCCCACTCGGCCGCGAAGGGCGTGATGCGGTCGGCGGTGAACTTGCGCGCCATATCCTGAATGGCGAGCTGGTCGTCGGTAAGCTGGAACTGGTCGGTCATGTCTCTGTCTCTAAAATGGCCTCGGCTTCGATTTCGACCTTCCACTCGGGGCGGATCAGCGCGGGGATGACGAGCATCGTCGACGCGGGGCGAATGTCGCCGAACATCGCGCCATGCGCGCGGCCGACGAGATCGGCGTCGGCGGGATCGGTAATGTACATGCGGGTGCGCACGACGTCGGCAGGCGAGCCGCCGAGCGCTTCGAGCGCCTCGCGAATGATCGTCAGGCAGCGCGTCGCTTGCGCGCCCGCGTCGCCCGGCGTCGAGGCACCGTCGGGCTCGATCGGCGCGCAGCCCGCGACGTCGATGCGGTTCCCCACCCGAACCGCGCGGCTGTAGCCATAGACGGGTTCGAAGGGCGAGGCAGAGCTGTGGTTGCGACGCGCCGGATCAGCCACAGGTGATGCGCTCGATCTTGTAGGCGTCGTCGTACATGATGTTCACGCGGTCCTGGCGGTAATCCATCGTCATCGCCGAACGCGGCGGGCCCCAGCGCAGCGTGCGGGCACCGGTTGCCTTGAGTACCGCAGCGCCGACCTCGGGCGTTGCAGTCTGGCCGACGAAGGAAGTGCCGCCGTCGGCATTGCACGTCATCGGGTCAGGCGCGGGCGCCGGTTCGGTTCCACCACCCATCGTGGCGCAGGCGGCAAGCGGCAGCATGGCGGCGGCGGCGGCAAAGCGAATATCCATGTCTGTTCTCCCCTGATGGCGCCGCCCCGATGACGGCAGCGCGACCATAGCCCGGCCGCCCTCCCGCGTCGATGACGGGAAAGCGCCGAACCGGCCCGGCTCACCCCATCGTCGGGATTACGAAGGCGTTGCCGCCATCAGGCGAGCCGTCGGGCCAGCGCGCGGTGACGGTCTTGACCTTGGTCCAGAATTTCACGCCTTCCATGCCGTGCTGGTTGGTGTCGCCGAACGCCGACCGCTTCCAGCCGCCGAACGTATGGTACGCGACCGGCACCGGGATCGGCACGTTGATGCCGACCATGCCGACGTTGACGCGCGCCGCGAATTCGCGCGCCGCGTGGCCGTTGCGGGTGAAGATCGCGACGCCGTTGCCATATTGGTGCTTCGACGGCAGTTCGAGCGCGGTCTCGAAATCGGGGGCGCGGACGATCTGGAGCACCGGGCCGAAGATTTCTTCCTTGTAGCTTTCCATGTCGGTCGTGACATGGTCGAACAGCGTCGGGCCGACGAAGAAGCCCTTTTCATGCCCCTGCAGCGTGAAGCCGCGGCCGTCGACGACGAGCTCGGCGCCCTCGTCGGCGCATTTCGCGATCCAGCCTTCGACCTTTTCCTTGTGCGCCTGCGTCACGACGGGACCGTAATGCGCCTCGGCATCGGTCGACACGCCGACTCGCAGCGCCTCGATCGCAGGAACCAGCTTTTCGCGCAGGCGGTTCGCGGTGTCTTCGCCGACCGGAACGACGACCGGCAGCGCCATGCAGCGCTCGCCCGCCGAGCCGAAGGCGGCGCCGGTCAGATCGTTCACGACCTGGTCGAGATCGGCATCGGGCATCACGATGCCGTGGTTCTTCGCGCCGCCCATCGCCTGCACGCGCTTGCCGTTCGCGACGCCGCGATTGTAGACATAGTGTGCGATATCCGACGAACCGACGAAGCTGACCGCGCCGATGTCGGGATGATCGAGGATCGCGTCGACCATTTCCTTGTCGCCATGGACGGTCTGGAAAATGCCTTCGGGCATACCCGCTTCGAGAAAGAGTTCCGACAGGCGCACGGGGACCGAGGGGTCGCGCTCGCTGGGCTTCAGGATGAAAGCGTTGCCGACCGCGGTCGCGACGCCGCC
This sequence comes from Sphingopyxis sp. H073, assembly GCF_001468395.1. Taxonomy (GTDB): domain Bacteria; phylum Pseudomonadota; class Alphaproteobacteria; order Sphingomonadales; family Sphingomonadaceae; genus Sphingopyxis. Next base: position 97,856 of record NZ_LNSG01000011.1, read on the forward strand.
CATCCACAGCGGAATCATCGCGGGGAAGTTGAACGGGGTGATACCCGCGCCGATGCCGATCGGCTGGCGCATCGAATAGACGTCGATGCCCGGCCCGGCGCCCTGCGTATATTCGCCCTTCAGCACATGCGGGATGCCGCAGCAGAATTCGATGACTTCGAGACCGCGCTGGATATCGCCCTTCGAGTCCGCGATCACCTTGCCATGCTCGGCCGAGAGCATCTCGGCGAGCTGGTTCATATTGGCTTCGACGAGGCGCTTGAATTCGAACATCACGCGTGCGCGGCGCTGCGGGTTGGTCGCGGCCCAGGCGGGCTGCGCGGCCTTGGCAGCGGCCACCGCGCGATCGAGGACAGCACGATCGCCGAGCGAGACCTGCGCCTGCACGCCGCCGTTGTTCGGGTCGAGGACATCGCCGAAGCGCCCGGAACCTTTTGCGCCGCCGCCGGCGCCGCCGACGATGTGGTGGTCGATCTGTCGCATATCCGAGTCTCCCGTAAGATGTTGCCGCTGCCACAGACCAGTTGCGCCGCGATTGCAAGGGATAGACTTGCAGGCATATCCTGCATATTTGCAGCTCATGGACTGGGATAAGCTGCAATATTTCCTGTTCGTCGCGCGCCACGGCACGCTCGCGCGTGCCGGCGCCGCGCTGCATGTCGATGCGACGACCGTCAGCCGACAGGTCAGCGCGCTCGAAGCCGCGCTGCAGCAGACTTTGTTCGAACGCGCGCCGACGGGGTTCGTTCTGACCGCGGCGGGCCGGGCGCTCGTTCCGCACGCCGAAGCGATGGCGGCGGCGGCGGCGCGCATCCATTCGGCGCAGCCGGGCGGGTCGGCGCTGTCGGGGCAACTCCGCGTCAGCGTCTCCGAAGGGTTCGGCAACAGCTTCATCGCGCCGCGGCTCGCGGGCTTCGTCGCGGCGCATCCCGAACTCGAGATCGACCTTGTCGCCTCATCGGGGTTCTTGAACCCGTCGCGGCGCGAGGCCGATATGGCGGTGCTGCTTGCGCGGCCGCGCAAGGGCCCGCTGATCACGCGCAAGCTCGCCGACTACAGCCTCGGCCTCTACGCCCCCGCCGATCGCCCCGACTGGCAGGATGCGGTCGCCGCGGCACCGCTGTCGCGCGCGGGCATCCCGGTGATCGGCTATATGCCCGACATCCTCTATGCCCCCGAACTCGACTATCTGGGCGAGATCGAGCCGGGCCTCCGCGCGAACGTCCGCTCCTCGTCAATCCTCGCGCAGCGGCGAATGATCGCCGGCGGCGCAGGGGTCGGCGTGTTGCCCTGCTTCCTCGCGGGGGACGATCCCTCGCTGGTCCGCGTGCGCCCCGACCAGACGATCGCGCGCGCTTTCTGGCTTGCACTCCACCGCGACGTCGCACCGCAGCCACGCATCCGCGCCTTTATCGACTGGCTCGACGTCGAGGTGCGCGAGAGCCGGACGCTTCTCGTCCCCGCCTGATTGCCCGCGCGTCCAAATTGTCGCACTTTGTCGCAAGTGCCTGAAAGCGCTTGCATGGTGCAATGCGATGGGCTGAATAGCCCGAATCCGACGCTTTGCTCCCCCGCCGGCCGGCCTAACCCGAGACGGATTTTTCGAATGACGATGACGAAGCCGCCGCTCCTGATCGGAGCCTTGTGCGCCCTGACGCTTTCGCTCGGCGCCTGTTCGGGCAAGGAAGACGAAGGGCGCGGCAACCGCGCCGCGCAGGTCGGCTATGTCGTCGTCCGGCAGGAGGCCGTGCCGCTCACCACGTCGCTCGGCGGCCGCACCGTCGCCTTCGAGACGAGCGAGGTCCGGCCGCAGGTGAACGGCATCATCCGCCGCCGCCTGTTCACCGAGGGCGGCTTCGTGCGCGCCGGCCAGCCGCTCTACCAGATCGACGCCAGCCTCTACCGCGCCGCGGTCGATCAGGCGGAGGCAAACCTCGCCAGCGCGCGCGCCAGTGCGCAGGCGGCCGACGAGAAAGCGAAGCGTTTCGAACCGCTCGCAAAGATTCAAGCGGTCGCACAGCAGGATTACAGCGACGCGCTCGCGCAGGCTCGCAGCGCGCGCGCCGCGGTCGCGCAAAATGCCGCCGCGCTCGAAACCGCGCGGATCAACCTGCGCTACACGACGCTGTCGGCGCCGATCAGCGGGCGTATCGGACGCAGCCTGGTGACACCGGGCGGGCTCGCGAGCGCAAACCAGGCGACCCCGCTGGCGGTAATCCAGCAGACCGACCCGATCTATGTCGACATGCAGCAATCGAGCGCCGACCTCACGCGCCTCCGCCAGGCGCTGGCAAGCGGCGGGGTGACCCCCGGCAGCACCTCCGTGCGGCTGAAGCTCGAGGACGGCAGCGATTATGACTTCGCCGGCGCGGTGCAATTCTCCGAAGTCACCGTCAACGAAGGCACCGGCACCGTGACTCTGCGCGCGCGCTTCCCCAATCCGCAGGGGCTGCTGCTGCCCGGCATGTTCGTGACCGCGCTGTTCGATCAGGCGATCAATCCGACCGCTATTCTGGTCCCTCAAGCCGCGGTGCAGCGCGACTTCGACGGATCGGCCTTCGTCTATCTGGTCGGCAAGGACAATAAGGCGGCGCGGCGCAAGATCGTCGCCGAGCGCACCGTCGGTCCCAACTGGGTCGTCACCGACGGGCTGAAGCCCGGCGACAAGGTCATCACGCAGGGGGTCGGCAACCTCAAGGCAGGGGCGCCGGTCAAGCCGGTTCCGGCGAGCAGTCCGCAGCGGTTGGGGGCCCCCGCTGGCAAAGCCGCGGACGGGGGCGCGGACGGGGGCTCGGATAAGGGCGCTGCGGCGAAAGGAAACTAGCCCCCCATGTCGCGTCTCTTCATCGACCGGCCGATCTTTGCCTGGGTGCTGGCGATCATCGTCATGCTCGGCGGGCTCGGCGCGCTGCGCGCGCTGCCGATCGAGCAATATCCCGACATCGCCCCCGCGCAGGTCAATATCCGCGCGACCTATCCGGGCGCCTCCGCCGAAGCGATCGAGAACAGCGTCACGCAGGTGCTCGAGCAGCAGCTGACCGGGATCGACGGCCTGCTCTATTTCAGCTCGCAGTCGAGTTCGCGCGGTCAGGCGAACATCACCGCGATCTTCGCCAAGGGAACCGATCCCGACATCGCGCAGGTGCAGGTGCAGAACAAGATCGCCTCGGCGATCTCGCGCCTGCCGGCGCAGGTGCAGAGCCAGGGCATCCGCGTCACCAAGGCCAATTCGGACACGCTGCTGCTCGTCGGGGTCTATGACACCACCGACAGTCGCTCGTTCCAGGACGTGTCGGACTTCCTGTCGTCGAACATTCAGGATCCGCTGTCGCGCGTCGAGGGGGTCGGCGACGTCAACGTCTTCGGCTCGCCGCACGCGATGCGCATCTGGCTCAACCCGCAGCGGCTCGCCGCGGTGTCGCTGATGCCCGGCGACGTCGTCACCGCGATCACCGCACAGAATGCCGAGGTCGCGGCGGGCGAGGTCGGCGGCACTCCGGCGCCGCAAGGCCAGATGCTCAACGCGACGGTCACCGCGCAGTCGCGCCTCCAGACCGCCGAGCAGTTCGAGAATATCGTGCTGAAGACGCTCCCCGACGGATCGAGCGTGCGGATCAAGGACATCGCACGCGTCGAGATCGGCGCCGAAAGCTATGCGACGATCGTCCGCATCAACGGCCACCCCGGCGCGGGCATGTCGATCTCGCTCTCGCCCGGTTCGGACGCGCTCGAGACCGCCGACCGCGTCAAGGCGCGGATGCAGGAGCTCTCGGCCGATTTCCCCGACGGCCTCACCTACAGCTACGCCAATGACGCGACCGCGTTCATCAAGCTGTCGGTGAGCGAGGTGCAAAAGTCGCTGTTCGAGGCAATCCTGCTCGTCATCGTCGTGATGTTCGTCTTCCTGCAAAGCTGGCGGGCGGTGCTGATCCCGGCGATCGCGGTGCCAGTCGTGCTGCTCGGGACCTTCGGCGTCTTCTATATATTGGGCTTCAGCATCAACACGATGACCCTGTTCGGGCTGACCCTCGCGATCGGCCTGCTCGTCGATGACGCGATCGTCGTCGTCGAGAATGTCGAGCGGTTAATGGAAGAGAATCCCGGCATGTCGGCGCGCGAGGCGACGATCCAGTCGATGAAGGAGCTGCAAGTCGCGCTGATCGCGATCGCGCTCGTGCTGTCGGCGGTGTTTCTGCCGATGGCCTTCTTCGGCGGCTCGACCGGGGTCATTTATCGCCAATTCTCGGTCACGATCGTCTCGGCGATGGCGCTGTCGGTGCTCGTCGCGCTGATCCTGAGCCCGGCGCTGACCTCGACCTTGCTCAAGCCCCCACAGCATGGAGACGTGCCCGAAAAGCCGCACCGTTTCCCGCGCACCCACGCCGCGATGAAGCGCGCGCAGGACGGCTTCAACAACTGGTTCGACCGCTCTGTGAATGCCTATGTCGGCAGCGTGACCAAGGTCGTCGACCGCAAATGGCTGTTCCTCGGCATCTATGCGCTGATCCTCGCCCTGCTCGCGGTGATGTTCCTGCGGCTGCCGAGCGGCTTCCTGCCCAACGAAGATCAGGGCCGCGTCCAGATCCAGTTCCGCCTGCCCGCCGGCGCGACGCAGGAACGCACGCTGCAGGTGCGCGACCAGATCGAGAAATATCTGCTGACGCAGGAAAAGGCGAATGTCGGCGCGCTCTTCCTTGTTGCGGGAGGTGGCGGTGGCGGCGGCGCGGTCGGCCAGAATACCGGTCAGGGCTTCATCAACCTGGTCGACTGGGACAGCCGGCCGGGCAAGGAAAATACCGCCGACGCGATCGCCGAGCGCACGCGCAAGGCTTTGTCGGGAATTCGCGACGCGCAGGTATTCGCGCTCGTCCCGGGCGCGGTGCGCGGGCTGGGCGATGCGTCGGGCTTCACAATGGAGTTCCAGAACCGCAGCGGGATGAGCCGCGACGAATTCGTCGCCGCGCGGGAGAAATTGCTCGCCGCCGCCAACGCCAATCCGAAGCTCACCTCGGTGCGCCTCTCCGACCTTCCCGACGTCGCGACGCTCAAGATCGACATCGATTCGCAGCGGCTCACCGCTTACGGCCTCACCAACAGCGACGTGAACAACACGCTCGCGACCGCGTGGGGCGGCCGCTACGTCAACGACTTCATCGACAAGGGCCGCGTCAAACGCGTCTATGTCCAGGGCGACGCGCAATATCGCGCCAAGCCCGAGGATCTCGGCCAATGGTATGTCCGCTCGTCGAACGGCGAGATGTCACCCTTCTCGGCCTTTGCCGACCTCGGCTGGTCGACGACGCCCAGCAGCACCTCGCGCTTCCAGGGTGTCCCCGCCTTCGAAATCTCGGGCCAGCCCGCCCCCGGCACCAGTTCGGGCGAAGCGATGGACGAGATGGAGCGAATGGCGAACGAAATTCCCGGCACCAGCGTCGCCTGGGCTGGCTCCTCCTATCAGGAACGGCTGTCGTCGGGGCAGGCGCCCCTGCTCTATGCGCTGTCGCTGCTCGTCGTCTTCCTCTGTCTCGCCGCGCTTTACGAAAGCTGGTCGATCCCGCTCGCGGTGCTGCTCGTCATTCCGCTCGGCCTCGTCGGCTCGGTGTTCGCGGTGACGCTGCGCGGGCTCGAGAATGACGTCTATCTGCAGATCGGCCTGCTCACCACGATGGGGCTCGCGGCGAAGAATGCGATCCTGATGATCGAATTCGCCGAGCAGGAAGAGAAAAAGGGCAAGCGCGTGATCGAGGCCGCGGTCGAAGCCGCGCGCATCCGTCTGCGCCCGATCCTGATGACGAGCTTTGCCTTCATCTTCGGTGTGCTGCCGCTCGCGATTGCGACCGGCGGCGGCGCGAACAGCCGCGTCGCGATCGGCACCGCGGTGATCGGCGGGATGCTGACCGCCGCGCTGCTCGCGATCTTCTTCATCCCGCTCTTCTTCGTCCTCGTCCGCCGCGGCGTGCGCGACGGGCTCGCGGCGCTGCGCCAACGGTTCGGCAAGAAGGACGGCGGGGCGGAGGTGGCGGCATGAATCGCGCCTCCCTCCTGATCGCGGCCCCCTTGCTCCTCGCCGGCTGCTCGCTCGCGCCGAAGACGGTGCTGCCCGCGCCGCCGGTGCCGCAGAGCTGGCCCGCGGGCGACGCCTATCTGCTCCAGAGCGAGGCGGCGCTGCCGGTGCTGTCGTACAAGACGGTGTTCACCGACGCGCGGCTACAGCGCCTCGTCGAACAGGCGCTGGTCAACAACCGCGACCTCCGCGTCGCCTATGCCAATCTCGCCGCCGCGCGGGCGCAGGCGCGCGTCAGCCGCGCCGGGCAGTTCCCCGAACTCGGCGTCAGCGCGGGCGCGGGCTATTCGGACAATGGAGGCACGGGCAGCGGGAGCGGCGATTTCTCGCTGCGCGGCGGGATTACCGCCTTCGAACTCGACCTGTTCGGCCGGCTCGCCAACGCCGCCGAATCCGACCGCAACAGCGCACTCGCAACCGAGGCGGCATCGCGCACCGTGCGCCTCGCGTTGATTGCGGACCTTGCGAGCGCCTGGGCCACCTATGGCGCCGACCGCGACCTGCTCAAGATCGCCGAGGATACCGCCGCCAACGCGCGCGAAAGCGTCCGTCTGACCAGGGCGCGGCTCGACGGCGGGGTCGCGCCGCGCACCGATCTGCGCCAAGCCGAACAGATCCTCGCCACCGCCGAGGATTCGATCGCACAGCAGAAAACCCTGCTCGCGCAGGACGAGAATCTGATCCGCCTGCTCGTCGGCGCCGAGTTCGACCGTGCGCAGCTCCCCGCTGGCCTCGCCGAAGTGACGCCGGGGATCGTCCAGCTTCCCGCCGGGGTCAGCTCGGAAATCCTGCTTCGCCGTCCTGATGTGATCGAGGCCGAATATCGCCTGCGCGCCGCCAATGCCGATATCGGCATCGCGCGTGCGCGGCTGTTCCCGACGATCTCGCTCACCGGGCTGCTCGGCTTCGCGAGCGACGCGCTCGGAAGCCTCTTCGACAGCGGATCCTTCAACTGGTCGGTCGGCGGCGACGCCAGCGCGACGATCTTCGACTTCGGCGGCCGCCGCGCCGGGGTCGATGTGACCAAGGCGCAGCGTGATGCCGCGCTCGCGAGCTATGAAGGCGCAATCCAGACCGCCTTCCGCGAGGTCGCCGACGCGCTCGCGGTGCAGGGGACGATGTCGGAACGCGTCCGCGCCGCCGCTGCCAATACCGAAGCCGCCGCCGATACCGCGATGCTCACCGACGCCCGGTACAAGGGCGGCGTTGACAGCTTCCTTTCCAGCTTGGATGCCCAGCGCAGCCTCTATGCGGCACGGCGAAGCGAGATCGGGACGCAGTTGCTGCTCGTGAGCACGCGCATCGCACTGTTCCGCGCGCTGGGTGGGGATAGCAACGCGGGCGTTACGGCGCCCTAATAGCCTTTCGTCACCCCGGACTTGATCCGGGGCCCATGCTTCGTCGGCGGAATGGATGCCGGATCAAGTCCGGCATGACGAAATGAGCAATGGTTGACTCAACTTGACAATCGCCCCCGCTCGCGCGCTAATAGAACAAATCAGGAACATATATGCACGAGTCGTCCCAATCTCTCGCCGGGTTGCGCAAGCATATCGCCCGGCTGGCCGCCGATGGTGGCCAGACAAGCCGCCCGGCCGAGGGCTGGCTGGCGAGCGGACATGCGGGCTTCGACGCCGCGCTCGGCGGCGGGTTCGCGGTCGGGCGGACGCATGAATTTTTCGCCGCCGACGCGCTCGACGGGACGAGCGCCGCGGCCTTCGCTGCGCTGCTGGCGCTGCGTACCCCCGGCAAGATGCCGCTGATCTGGCTGCGCACCGCCGACGCCGGAGGGCGCGCCGGGCATATTTACGCCCCCGGAATCGCCGAACTCGGCGGCGACCCCGACCGGCTGCTGCTCGTCGAGACTCCCGATCCCAAGATGCTGCTTGCCTGCGCGAACGATGCGATCCGCTGCGCCGGATCGGCGGCGGTGATCGTCGAGAGCTGGGGGAAATTCCCCTTGCTCGACCTCACCGCGGGCCGCCGTCTCGCGCTCGGCGCGCGCGATGCAGGCACGACCCTGTTAATGCTCCGCCTCAACGCTGTCCCCGCACCGAGCGTCGCCGAAACGCGGTGGAGCGTCGCCGCGGCGGCGTCGCGCGAACTTGAGGCCAATGCGCCGGGCGCCCCCGCCTTCGACCTCGAACTGCTGCGCTGGCGCGCCGGCCCCGCGGGCGGCCGCTGGCGACTGGACTGGAACCATGACAACAAAAGTTTCGGGCATGCCTGCGGGGAGCCGGCGCTATCTGGCGCTGTTCTTCCCGTACCTGCCCGCCGAGCGGCTTTGCCGCACGGCGCCGCGGCCGCCTGACGCCCCGCTGGTCTTCACCGAGAAGATACGCGGCGCGCTGCGCATCGCGAGCGTGGACGCGCAAGCGCAGGCGGTCGGACTCGCCGTCGGCATGCCGCTTGCGGACGCGCGCGCGCGGGTTCCCGAGCTGATCGCCGTCCAGCACGACCCGGTCGCCGACCACGCCTGGCTCGACCGGCTCGCCTTGGGATGCAACCGCTACACGCCGCTCGTCGCGCTCGACGCTCCCGACGGGCTGATCCTCGACATCGCAGGCGCCGAGCATCTGGCAGGTGGCGAGGCGAGCCTGATCGCCGATGCCGAAATGCGTCTGTCGCGGCTCGGCATGAGCGTCCGCCACGCGTTCGGCCCGACCGCCGACGCGGCGCGTGCGCTCGCCCGCTACCAGACGCGCCCTGCCCCGGACGAAGCCAGCGCGGTCCGCCGACTGCCCGTGCTCGCGCTCGAACTCGGGCCCGAGGCGACGACAGCACTCGTTCGCGCGGGACTGAAGACGATCGGCGACCTCGCGAGCCGCCCGATGGCGAATATCGCCGCGCGTTTCGGCGCCGGCGCCGCGATGGCGCTCCGCCGTATCCTCGGCGACGCGCCGAGCCCGCTCGACCCGCGCATCGCGCCGCCCCCGGTCGCGGTCGAACGCCGCTTCGCCGAACCGATCGGCAGCACGGCGCATGCGACCAAGGTGCTGGCCGAACTCGCGAACGAAGCGATCAAGGAGTTGCTCGATCGCGGCAAAGGCGGCCGCCATTTCCGTGCGACCTTCTTCCGGAGCGACGGGCTGGCGCGCGGCATCGATATCGAGACCGGCCACGCGACGCGCGACACGCGCCTCGTCATGCGGCTGTTTGCCGAGCGGATGGACGGGCTTGCCGACCCGCTCGACCCCGGCTTCGGCTTCGACATGATCCGCCTCACGGTGCCGCGGCTCGACCCGCTCGGCGCCACGCAGCTGAAACTCGAAGGCGGCGAAGTCCGTGAAGCGGCGATGGACGAGCTCGTCGACCGGATGACGACGCGGCTCGGGCGACGACGTGTCAAAAAATTGATAGCCGAGGACACGCATATCCCCGAACAGGCGCAGCTCGCGCTTCCCGCGATCGACGCGCCGCCGCCGCTGCCCTGGCAGATGCCCGAACCCGGCGAGCCGCCGACGCGCCCTTTCCACCTGTTCGACCCGCCGCAGCCGATCGAGGTGATCGCCGAGGTCCCCGACGGCCCGCCGCAGCGCTTCCGCTGGCGCCGCGCCTTTCACGCGATACGCCGGTATGAAGGCCCCGAACGCATCGCCGCCGAATGGTGGCGCCGCCGCGACAACGCCGGCCTGACGCGCGACTATTACCGCGTCGAGGATGTCCACGGCCGCCGCTACTGGCTCTTCCGCCACGGCCTGTACGACGAGAAGCCCGACCCGCGCTGGTACATCCATGGGGTTTTCGCATGAGCGACGAGTCCGCTGATCCTGGCTTCGCGGAACTGGTCGCAGCGACCAACTACAGCTTCCTGCGCGGCGCCTCGCATCCCGCCGAGATGGTGGCCGAGGCGATCGCGCTCGGCATGACCGGCATCGGCATTGCCGATCGGAATAGTGTGGCCGGGGTGGTGCGGGCATGGGCTTTTCTGAAAGAGCTGCGGGTCAAAAATCCCGGGGCAGTAGAGGGCTTCCGGCTCGTGGTCGGTGCAAGGCTCGTCTTCGCCGACGGCACGCCCGACATCGTCGCCTATCCCGTCAGCCGCCACGGCTGGGGCCGACTGACCCGCCTTCTGTCGATCGGCAATCTGCGCACGCAAAAGGGCAGCTGCATTCTCGAACTGGGCGACCTGCTCGACCATTGCGAGGATCTGCTACTGATCGCGATGGAGGGGGATGAGGAATTGCTTCGCACCCTCAAACGCCAACGGCCGAAATCGGTATGGCTGGCCGCCACGATGCCGCTGTCGGGTGCCGACACTCGGCGCCTGGCCGAACTCCAACGCTTATCGGCAGCGACAAATGTCCCGCTGCTCGCCACCAATGACGCCTTTTATGCGACATCCGCCCAACGCCCGCTTCACGACATCATCACCTGTATCCGGGAAGGCGTGACCCTTCAGAAGGCCGGCAAGCGGCTCCGCGCCAATGGCGAGCGCCATTTGAAAGCGCCTGCCGAAATGAAGCGACTGTTCGCACAAAGCCCGAAGGCGATTGATGCCAGCACCAAGCTGCTCGCCCGCATCAATTTCGACCTCGAAGATTTGCGCTACGAATATCCGCACGAGCCGGTGCCGCCGGGCTGGAAGCCGTTCAACTATCTCCACCATCTGGTGAAGACAGCCGCGGAGAAACGCTATGGCGCACCGCTGAAGCCCAAAATCCGCAAGATGATCGGCAACGAACTCCGTCTGATCCGACGGCGGAATTATGTCTATTATTTTCTGACCGTTTACGATCTCGTCCGCTTCGCACGCGCGCAGGAGCCGCCGATCCTGTGTCAGGGGCGCGGATCGGCCGCCAATTCGATCGTCTGTTTTCTGCTCGGCGTCACCTCGGTCGATCCGGACGAGCACAAGCTGCTCTTCTCCCGCTTCGTCTCGGCCGAGCGGGACGAACCTCCCGACATCGATGTCGATTTCGAACATGAGCGGCGCGAGGAGGTCATCCAGTATATTTACGACCGCTACACGCGCGACCGCGCGGCGATCGCCGCAACCGTCATCCACTATCGCCCGCGCAGCACGATCCGCGAGGTCGGCAAGGCGCTCGGGCTCAGCGAAGATGTCACTGCGCGGCTCGCCGACACGAGTTGGGGAAGCTGGGGGGACGAGGTGCCCGTCGAGCGGCTGGTCGAAGCAGGGCTTAACCCGCACAATGGCGAAATCGAGCGCCTGCACCGCTTTGTAAGCGAACTGCTGAAAGCACCGCGCCACCTGTCGCAGCATGTCGGCGGCTTCGTCCTCACCGAAGGTCGGCTCGATGAGCTGGTCCCGATCCATAATGCCGCGATGGAAGACCGAACCTTCATCGAATGGGACAAGAACGACATCGACGCATTGGGACTGATGAAGGTCGACGTTCTCGCGCTCGGTATGCTGACCTGCATCCGCAAATGCTACGACCTGATGCGCGAGCATGGGCTGGGCGATCACACGCTGGAGCTCGACATCGATTCCAAGGATCCGGCCGTTTACGACATGCTGTGCAAGGGCGACAGCATCGGCGTCTTTCAGGTCGAGAGCCGCGCGCAAATCAATATGCTCCCGCGTCTGCGGCCCCGGAAGCTCTATGATCTGGTCGTGCAGGTTGCGATCGTCCGTCCCGGACCGATCGAGGGCGATATGGTGCATCCCTATCTGCGCCGCCGGAACGGGGAGGAGGAGGTCGAATATCCCTCGCCGGCGCCGCCGCACGATCCGAACGAGCTTAAGGAGGTGCTGGGTCATACTTTTGGCGTGCCACTCTTTCAGGAGCAGGCGATGAATCTGGCGATCACCGCCGCCGGTTTTACGCCCGAAGAGGCCAATGGACTGCGGCGCGCGATGGCGACCTTTCGCAATGTCGGCACGATCGACAATTTCCGCGACAAGATGGTCGGCGGCATGGTCGCGCGCGGATACAAGCAGGATTTCGCCGAACGCTGCTTCAAACAGATCGAGGGTTTCGGCAGCTATGGCTTTCCCGAAAGCCATGCCCAGTCCTTCGCACGGCTCGTCTATGTCTCGTCATGGATCAAACATTACCACCCTGCCGTCTTCGCCTGCGGCATCCTCAATTCGCAACCGATGGGTTTCTACGCCCCCGCGCAGCTTGTGCGCGACGCGCGCGACCACGGCGTCGAGGTGCGCGCGGTCGATGCCAACGCCAGCGGTTGGGACAATAGTCTCGAACGGCGCGATGATGGCAGCCTCGCTCTCCGGCTCGGTTTCCGGCAGGTCGACGGGTTTCGCGAGGAGTGGGCGAAGGCGATCGCCGATGCGCGCGCCACCTCGGCTTTCACTTCGGTCGAGGAACTCGCGCGCCGCGCCAACCTGCCCTCGCGCGCGCTGCGCCTCATCGCCGATGCCGATGCGTGCCGGTCGATGGGGCTCGACCGACGGCCGGCGCTGTGGGATGCGCGGCGCGTGCGGCAGGGGGTGCTGCCGCTTTTCGGCGCCGCCGAGGCGAATGAACTGGGCTTCGAGGAAGACGCACAGCTGCCGCCGACCCCGATGGTCGAGCATGTGCTCACCGATTACCAGACGACGCGGCTGTCGCTGAAAGGCCATCCGATGGCGTTCCTGCGCGCCGACCTCGCGCGCGAGGGCATATTGAGCGCTACCGAGGTCGCGGCGGCCAAGAACGGGGCGATCGTCCGCACCGCAGGCGTGGTGCTGGTCCGCCAGCGGCCGGGCAAAGGCAATGCGATCTTCATCACGCTCGAGGACGAGGGCGGGATCGTCAACATATTGCTGTGGGCGCGCCATTTCGAACGCTATCGCCGCGCGGTGATGGCGTCGCGGCTGATGCTCGCCGAGGGCGAAGTGCAGCGAAGCAAGGAGGGTGTCATCCACCTGATGGCAACGCGGATCGTCGACCGGACGGCGATGCTCGACGCGCTCGACAGCGACCGGCGCTTCGAACCCGAGGTCTGCCGTGCCGACGAGGTCAAGCATCCGCAAGTGCCGCGCGGACGGTCCGAAGGCGACTATGCGCAGCGCCACGGCCATCCGCGCAATGTGCGTATCCTGCCCAAGTCGCGGGATTTCCATTGAAGAGCTTTGTCCCGGCTGACGCCGGGAACGGTTCCAGCCCGCTCCCCCTCCCAGCCTCCCATAGGATACGATGTCGGGAGGCTGGGAGGGGGAGCGGGCTGGAACCGCGCCTGTTTCGGTCACGCCGAAACAGAATACAAAGATGCCCCGGCTGTGGGGAGCCGGGGCATCGGATCAGGCCAATAAAGGGACCAACCAAAGTTGGCCTGAACTGTTTGCGATGGTTATCTTTTAGCCGCGGAGCAGGTTCATCACGCCCTGCGCGCTCTGGTTCGCCTGCGCGAGCATCGCGGTCGACGCCTGCGACAGGATCTGGGCAGCGGCCAGCTTGGTCGATTCCGCCGAGAAGTCGGTGTCTTCGATGCGCGAGCGCGATTCGTCGAGGTTGGTGACGCGGGCCGACAGATTGTCGACGGCCGCGGTCAGGCGGTTCTGCTGCGCACCGAGGTTGGCGCGTTCGCCGGCGACCGTGGTGATCGCGGTGTCGAGCGTCGCCAGCGCGCCGGTGGCACCCGCCGCAGTCGCAACCGACAGAGCGTTGACGCCGAGCGTCGTGGCGGTGAGGTTGCCGATCGTGATGTTCACGACTTCGGTCGAGTTGATGCCGGTCTGGATGTCGAAGCCGGCGGCGACGCTGCCGTCGAGCAGCTTGTTGCCGTTGAAGGTCGTCTGCGTCGTGATATCGCCGATCTGCGAGATCAGCGCCGTGACTTCCTTCTGTACCAGCGCGCGGTCGGCGTCGGCCAGCGTGCCGTTCGAGGCCTGCATGGCCAGTTCACGCATACGGACGAGGATGTCCGAAATGCTGGCGGCGCCGCTGTCGGCGGTCTGAGCGAGCGAAATACCGTCGTTCGCGTTACGGATCGCCTGCGTGAAGCCCTTCGAAGCGGCGTTCATGCGGGTTGCGACGGCGAGGCCGGCGGCATCGTCCTTCGCGCTGTTGATGCGCTTGCCCGACGACAGGCGTTCCATCGCCTGCGACTGCATGCGCTCGGCAACACGCGAGCTGTTCTGGGCGCGGAGCGCGCTCACATTGGTGTTGATGACAGTCATGTTGTTCCTTTCCGGCCTCGATGGCCATTCCCGTGATGTGAGGGCTCGAGGAGCGGTCACGGATGCAGTAACGGCGGGCGGCGGCGGCGATTAAGCCGGCGTGTCAAAAAAATGCCGAAGGCAGCGTTAAGCCTGATCCGCATTCATTCATCCCGCTGGAAAAGCGCCATAAAATTTTTTGGCACGCGCTTTGCATTACTCTTTGGGCGTGCGGTCGACCGCTGCGCACCAGGACGGATGAAAGCTTATGAGCACGATTGACCCGAGCCGGCTGTTGCAGATGCGCAGCACGATTCTCAATCAGAACCAGGCGCTGCAACGCGCCGCGGGCCGCGGTGCCGCGGACGGCATCGAAGGCGGCGTCGGGGGAACCCCCGATTTCGGCGCCGCCATCAGCAACGCCCTGCAACAGGTCAACAATCAGCAGGCCAAGGCCAGCGAGCTCAGCGAAGCCTATGAACGCGGCGACACGCACGACATCGTCAGCGTGATGATCGAGCGCCAGAAGGCCTCGCTGGGCTTCGAGACCACGTTGCAGGTCCGGAACAAGCTGCTCTCCGCCTATCGCGACATCATGAACATGCCGGTATAATCCATGGCCGATACCCAGACCCTCGTCCCCGTCGATCCCACCCCGAACCGCCTGCCGGTACCCGGCATGGGCGGCCGCTTCGCGCCGGTGCAAGATTTCGTCCGCCAGCCCGCCGTCCAGCGCGCCTTGCCGATGATCGCGACCAGCGCCGCCATCGGGATCGCCGCGCTCGCCTATTTCATGACGACCACCGCCCCGCAGGCCCAGCTCTTCGCCGGGCTCGACGACAGCGACAAGGCGGCCGTCGCCGACGCGCTGCAGACGCAGGGGATTGCGCACACCATCGACCCGACCACCGGATCGCTGACCGTCGATGCCGACAAGCTCTATCAGGCGCGCATCGCCCTCGCCGGCCAGGGCCTGCCCAAGGCGCAGCCGAGCGGCAACAGCCTGATCGCTTCGCTGCCGATGGGATCGAGCCGCGCGATCGAGGGCGAAACGCTGCGCTCGGCGCGCGAGGCGGACCTCTCGCGCACGATCGAGACGATCGACGCGGTCAAGGTCGCGCGCGTTCATATCGCCGCCGCCGAACCCAGCCTCTTCGTCCGCGAGGACAAGCCCGCGACCGCATCGGTGATGCTGACGCTGCAGAACGGCCGTTCGCTTTCGGACGGGCAAGTCCAGGCGATCCGCTTCCTCGTCGCGTCGTCGGTTCCCGGAATGAACGCCGACGAGGTGCAGGTGATCGACCAGCGCGGGTCGCTGCTGAGCGACGGCGTGTCGAACGCCGACATGAAATCCTTCCAGCTCCAGACGCAGATGGAAGAGCGCTTCCGCCGCGCGCTCGACACTTTGCTTGGGCCCATGCTCGGCGCCGGCAACTATAGCGTCGAGGTCCACGCCGATGTCGACATGTCGGAAAGCCAGGCGACGCGCGAAAGCTTTCCCAAGGACGACCGGGCATTGACCAGCGAACAGGTCACGCGCACCGTCAGCGGCGAAGGCAATGCGCCCGCCGTCGGCATTCCCGGCGCACTGTCGAACCAGCCGCCGCAGGCGTCGACCGTCACCGACACCGCGCCGCTGCCCTCGGCACCGGGCGCCCCGGCTCCGACGCAAACGAACAGCAACGAGAATGCGACCCGCGCCTATGAGGTCGGCCGCGAGATTTCGGTCACGCACCAGCCGCAGGGCCAGCTTCGCCGCGTTTCGGTCGCGGTCGCGCTCAACCAGGGCAAGAAGGCGCTGACGCAGGCCGACATTGCGAAGATCGACGCGCTGGTAAAGGGCGCGGTCGGTTATGACGCGACGCGCGGCGACCAGGTCGCGATCAGCCAGCGTCCATTCGCCACGGTCGAGGACGCGGCCCCCGCTTTCTACGACGCCCCCTGGTTCCTGCCGCTGCTGAAGCAGGTCGGCGCGGTGCTCGCCGCGATCCTCGCCTTCTTCTTCATCGGGCGGCCGATGATCAAGGCGGCGAAACAGCGCGCCGTCCAGCGCGCCGAGCGCGAGACCCAGCTCGAAGAGACGCTGCTGGCGGTCGCCGACAATCAGGCGACGCGCGCCGCGAGCCAGCGTCCGAGCAACGAGATCACGCTCGAGATGATCGAGGCGGCGCCGAGCTATGAGGCGCGCGCCAACCTTGTCCGTGCCTTTGTCCGTCAGGACTCGGCGCGCGCCGCGCTCGTCGTCCGCCAGCTGATGCAGGAGGGTACCCGTGGCTGACGAAATCGACACCCTCGACGACACCCCCGTCAGCGCCAAGCCGACGATCGAGGGCGCCTCGGCCGCCGCGATCCTGCTGATGCTGCTCGACGAAAGCGAAGCAGCAACGATCCTCAAGCATCTCGACGCCGACGAGGTTCGCCAGCTCGCGCGCTCGATGTTCGACTCGGCGAATGCCAGCGAGACGCAGATCGACCTCGCACTCAGCCATTTCGTGTCGGAAAGCCGCAACGTCAGCGCGCTCGCCGTCGGCGCCGACACGCGCATCCGCACCGTGATCCACGAAGCGGTCGGCAACGTCCGCGCCGACAACATCCTCGCCGCCGTCGCGCCGCAGTCGAGCGCCGCGTCGCTCGAAATGCTGCGCTGGATGGACGTCGATGCGATCAGCGCGCTGCTCGCCAACGAACATCCGCAGGTCGGCGCCCTGATCCTGTCGGTGCTCGTTCCCGATGTCGCGGCGCGCGCGATCGAGACCCTCGACGAGGCGCTGCAGTCCGAACTGGTCCTGCGCGCGGCGCAACTCACCGCGGTTCCCGCCGCCGCGATCGAAGATCTCGAATCGGTCCTCGCCGCCGCCAACGTCAGCGGCCAGCGCGTCGCGAAGCAGCCGATCGGCGGCCCGAGCGACGTCGCGAAGATCATGAAGAAGATGCCGAAGCAGCTCAGCGAACGCACGATCCGCGCGCTCAAGAAGCAGGACAAGCTGCTCGCCCAGATCATCGAAGAGGAAATGTTCATCTTCGAAAACCTGCGCGACCTCGACGCCAAGAGCCTCGGCACCGTGCTCCGTTCGGTCGACGCGGCGCAGCTCGCAATCGCTCTCAAGGGCACCGACGCCGATATGGTCGACCGCTGCCTCGCCACCATGTCGAAGCGCGCGTCGGAAACGATCCGCGACGAAATGGCGGAGATGACGATGGTCAAGCGCGTCGACGTCGACGAGGCGCAGAAGGCGATCATGCAGGTCGTGCGCCAGATGGCGTCATCGGGCGAGATCATGATCGCGGGCGCCGGAGACGATTATGTCTGACCGCGCCGCCGAAACCACCGCCATCTCGCTGGCCGCCGTCATGGCGCAGAGCCGCGGCTTCCGCCCGATGCAATTCGGCATGGCGCGCGCCGCCGAGATCGTGCCGGTCGAACGCTTCGATGCCGAAGGAGCCCCCGCCGACGATCCGTTCGCGCTCGGCCTGGCCGAGGGCCAGCGCCTCGCCGAAGCGGGCTTTGCGATCGAACGCGACCATCTGCTCGCACTCGTCGCCGGCGCCGAGGCGCTGCAGGACGAACCGAGCGAGGAGCTTGCGCAGCTCATCGCCGAAACGGTCGAGCGGCTCGTCCGCCAGATCGTCGAAAGCGCGCCGATCGACGGCGACTGGCTCCGCAACCAGGCCGAAACCGCCGCCGCGATGGTCGCCGAAGCCGACAAGGCGCGCACCCTGTGGGTCAATCCCGCCGATGCCGCGCTGCTGATGGACGCACCGATCGCGCTGCCGATCGAAGCCGATCCGTCGATGACGCGCGGCACCGTGCGCATCGAAACCTCGGCCGGCTGGATCGAACATGGCCGCGCCGTCTATTTGAACGAATTGCGCGCCGCGCTCGGCAGCGACGGACCCGCCGCATGACGCGCCGCCTCGCCATGACCGCGCAGCAGCTTCTGACGCCCGTCGAACTCGGCGACGCGAGCCCGCGCCGCATCGGCACGCTCGTCGCGCACGAAGGCATCATGCTCGAGGTGTCGGGTTTCCCTCAGCCGCTCGGCAGCAATGTTCGCATCAAGTCGGCGAACAATGACTATGTCTATGGCGAGGTCGTCGGCTTTCGCGGTCACCGCAGCCTCGTCCTTCCCTTCGACACCAATATGCCGCTCGTCACCGGCGCGCCGGTCGAGCCGCACGGCGCCTCCTCGATGGTCACTGTCGGCAAGGCACTGCTCGGCCGCATTATCGATGCGCAGGGCAATCCGCTCGACGGCCGCCCACCGGTCAAGTCGCATTTCCAGTGGCCGCTCGCCGGCCGCAAGGTCAATCCGCTGCGCCGCGGCCGCGTGACCAGGCCGCTCAACATGGGCGTGCGCGCGATCAACGGCCTGCTCACCGTCGGCGAAGGCCAGCGCGTCGCGATCATCGCGGGCTCGGGCGTCGGCAAGTCGGTGCTGATGGGCCAGATGATCGCGGGTACCGAATGCGATGTGATCGTCGTCGGCCTGATCGGCGAGCGCAGCCGCGAGGTCAGCGACTTCGTCGAAACCAAGCTGCCGCCCGCGGTCCGCAAGAAGTCGGTCGTCGTCGCGGTTCCCGCCGACCATCCGCCGCTGCTGCGCCTCCGCGCCGCAATGCGCGCAACCGCGATTGCCGAAAGCTTCCGCGCCGACGGCAAGAAGGTGCTGCTGCTGATCGACAGCCTGACCCGCGTCGCGCACGCGCAGCGCGAGATCGGCCTGACGCTCGGCGAACCGCCGACGATGAAGGGCTATCCGCCCTCGACCTTCGCGCTGATCCCCTCGCTCGTCGAGCGCGCGGGCAACGACAATGCGACCGGCGGCTCGATCACCGCGCTCTACACCGTCCTTGCCGACGGCGGCGACATCGACGACCCGGTTGTCGACTCGGCGCGCGCGATCGTCGACGGCCATATCATCCTGTCGCGCCAGCTCGCCGAACAGGGCGTCTATCCCGCGATCGACGTCGCCCGGTCGCTGTCGCGCACGATGGCCGATTCGGTCGATCCCGACCATGCGCTCGCCGCGGCGCGCTTTCGCCAGCTCTGGTCGGCGTATGAAGAGAATCGCGATCTGATGCTGATGGGCGCTTATGTCGCCGGCGCCGATCCCGTGCTCGACGAAGCGATCGCGCGCCGCGCCGACCAGCTCGCCTTCGTATGCCAGGCCGCCAGCGGCCAGATCGATTTTGCCTCCTCCCGCCAAGCCCTGATTGAAGGATTTTCCGCATGAACGCCCGCACCGCACGCCGCAAACGTATCATCCGCGTGCGCACCGTCGAACATCAGATGGCGGAAGCCAATCTCGCACGCGCTACCGGCGAGCTCGCGAGCCTCGTCGAACTGTCGAAGCGTCTCGAAACGCTGCGCGCCGACCTCGCGATGGCCAAGGGCGAAGTCGCGGGCCGCGCGCTCAACACGATTGGAGAGCTCGGGATGCGGCTCGACATGGCCAAGGAAAATCTCGTCGCGCCGCTCGTCAATGCGAGCAGCCGCCGCGACCAGGCCGGAGTCGTGGCGCAGAGCGCGATGGTGAAGGAAGAATCGGCGGTTCGCCTCTACGAGCGCAGCCGCCTGTCCGACGTGCGTGAGCAGGAACGCCGCACCGACGCGAACCGCCCGCATCGCCGCCGCGCGATGAGCCTGCGCCTGCTCGACGGCGGTGCGGCATGATGGCCTCGCTTCCCCAGACCCCGGCGCACCACGGCCTCGCCTCGATCCTCGCCGCGCTCGGCACCGCCGCGCCCGCGAACGAGAGCGGCGTAGATGGCGGTTTCGGCCAGCTTCTCGCGAATATGCCGACCGCGACGTCGGCCGCACCGGTCGCCGCCAATCTCTTCGGCGCCCAGACTCCCGTTGAGTCCGGCGCCCCGGCCGCGCTGCCGGTCTTCGTCGTATCTGCCGACGCCGACAGGTTGCCCACCCCCGCAACGACCCCCGCAAC
>NZ_LNSG01000012.1 GCF_001468395.1 Sphingopyxis sp. H073
GGCGCTTCGGAACCGTCGGCGGATTGTCGCTCTCCACGGAGTTTCTGACGCTGGTCGCCAGCCTTTCGGTCTATGCCTCGGCCTATCTGGCCGAGATATTCCGCGGCGCGATCCTCGCCGTTCCCGCAGGGCAGAGCGAGGCCGCCAAAGCGCTCGGCCTGTCGCCCGCGCAAACAATGGGACGGATCGTGATGCCGCAAGCGCTGCGCATCGCGATACCGCCGATGACGAGCTGGCATCTCAACACGATCAAGAACAGCTCCTTGGGCGTGGCGATCGGATATCCCGAGTTTGTTTCGGTCGTCGACACCGTCATCAGCCAGACGGGCCAGGCGATCGAGGGCGTCGGCCTGATTGTTCTGACCTTCCTCCTCCTTTCGCTGTCCTTGTCGTTCGTCACCGGCCTCTACGCGCGCCGGATGGGGTGGAGTGTTACCGGACAGCCCGGCCGGAGCATCCAGACGGCGACCCTCGAACCGTTTCCGCTGCGCTCGATCGCCGCTTGGCCGTCGTGGATCCGGCGCAACCTGTTCAGGGGAGGGCGCCAATCGATCCTGACGGTTTCGATCCTCGCCCTCGCCGCTCTGGCTGCCGGCAAGGGCCTGTCCTGGCTGTTGATCGACGCGACCTATGCCGGAGGTGCGGCCGAGTGCCGCTTGGCCAGCGGCGCTTGCTGGCCTTTCCTACGCGAAAATGCGCGCCTCATATTGTTCGGAACTTATCCCGAAGCCGAGCAATGGCGTTCCGCAGCGGCGGCAGCCATGCTGCTTTCCTGTCTCGCGCTCTCCTTCGTCCCGCGATTCTGGAGCAGCCGTCTCGGGCTGGCCTGGCTCGGTGCGATTTCGGTCGCCATGCTTCTGCTGCGTGGCGGGTTCGCGGGCCTCGCTTATGTGCCGATGGAGAAGTGGAGCGGCCTGCCGGTCACATTGCTGCTCGCGAGCATCGCAGTGGTCGCCGCTTTTCCTCTGGCCATCCTTCTCGCATTCGGCCGCCGGTCGGCGCGGCGCGGCATTCGCTGGCCGAGCGTCGCTTTCATCGAACTGGTTCGTGGCACGCCCCTGATCGGTGTGCTCTTTCTCGCTGCGGTCCTGTTCCCGCTGTTCGTGCCTTCCTACCTCTCGATCGACAGCCTGCCGCGCGTGCAACTCGCGCTCATCCTCTTCACCGCTGCCTATATGGCGGAGGTCATCCGGGGCGGCCTGCTGGCGGTTCCCGGCGGGCAGGCCGAAGCCGCGCAGGCCCTGGGTCTCGCCAAGTGGCAGGCGCGGCGCCACATCCTGTTGCCGCAGGCGCTGAAAGTGAGCGTGCCGGGTCTGGTCAATACCTCGATCAGCGAAGTGAAGAATACGACCCTGGTTCTCATCGTCGGCGTCTTCGACCTGTTGCAGACGACGCGCCTTTCCTACGTCGAGGCGCAATGGCGGCCCTATTTCGCCGAAGCCTATCTTTTCACCGGGGCAATCTTCTTCCTCCTCTGTTTCTCGCTGTCCCGGCTCAGCATGAAGATCGAACGGAAATTAAACCATGCAGGATAATCACGACCGAGAATGGCCCACCGGGCCGACGAACCCGAACGGGCGCGCCTGGCAGGATCCGACCCGTGCCGTTCATGCCGGTCCCCGGCCGCGCGATCAGCGCGGCCTCATCAATCCGCCCGTCGATCGGGCCTCGACGATCATCTACAATAGCGTCGAAGCCTATATGGACCGGCATCAGGGTCTTTATGACGAGGTCATCTACGGCCTTTATGGAACGCGCACGACCTTCGCGCTCGCCGAGGCGGTGAGCGAACTCGAAGCCGGCTATGCGACCGTCATCACGTCGTCGGGAACGAGCGCAATCGCGCTTGCCCTCACGGCGTTCGTCGGCGGGGGCGATCATCTGCTTGTCGCCGACTGCGTCTATGGACCGACGCGAAAGTTTCTGACCGATGTGCTCGCCCGCTTCGGGGTCGAAGTCGAATATTTCCGGCCCGATATCGGCTCGGACATCGCAGCGCTGTGCCGAAGCAATACCCGGCTCATCTATATGGAGACTCCGGGCTCGCAGACATTCGACATGATCGACGTGCCCGCGATCACAGCGGTCGCGCGCAGCCGCGGCATTGTGACCGCCATCGATAACACCTGGGCGACGCCGCTCTTCTTCAAGCCCCTCGCGCATGGCGTCGACGTCTCCCTCGCATCGGCGACCAAATATCTCTCGGGACACTCCGATTGCCTGCTCGGGACGATGACGGCCGCAAGCGAGACTATCTACCGCCAGCTCAAGGACGCGGCGGCGCGTTGGGGCAACTGCGCGAGTCCCGACAATTGCTATCTGGTCCACCGGGGCATCAGGACGCTCGATGCGCGCCTTGAACGCCACCAGCGCACCGCAGCGACGCTGATCGAATGGTTTCTCGACCAGCCCGAGGTAGTGGCTGTCCGCTATCCGGCCCACCCCGCCGATGCGGGCCATGCGATCTGGAAGAGAGACTTCACCGGTGCATCCGGATTGTTCGGCGTCCAGCTCGATCGCCTGACCCCGGCTGAAACGAGCAGCTTTTTCGACAATTTCTCGCTTTTCCAGCTCGGCTCCAGCTGGGGCGGCTTCGAAAGCCTCGCGGTCCCGGCATGGCCCGCGCCGATACGCGATTTTCCCAATGGCGAGGCGGAAGGCGCGCTGATCCGCATCCATGCGGGGCTGGAGGCGCCGCAGGATCTGATCGCCGACCTCGATGCGGCCTTCGGGCGCGTGCGGGCCATTCGCGGCGGACGGGGGACATCATGACGGATAGTGCGATTCCGGCGGCTGTCAGCCTTCGGAAGGTCGAGAAATATTACGGCTCCTATCACGCGCTCCGCACGATCGACCTCGAGGTTGCGCCGCGCGAACGGGTCGTGGTTTGTGGACCCTCAGGCTCGGGCAAGTCGACGCTCATCCGCTGCATGAACTTGCTCGAGGTGCCCGATTCCGGCGCGGTCCTGATCGAGGGCACCAAGGTGACAGGCGCATCGCGCGACGCGGCCGCTGCGCTCCGCTCCGTCGGCATGGTCTTTCAGCAGTTCAATCTGTTTCCGCACAAAACGGTGCTCGAAAATTGTACCCTCGCGCCCGTCCTCGTCGGCGGCGTCGCCCTTCCGGAGGCCGAGGCACGGGCCATGTCCTATCTCGAAAAGGTGAGGATTGCGGATCAGGCGAACAAATATCCGGGGCAGCTTTCGGGCGGGCAGCAGCAGCGGGCGGCCATCGCGCGCGCGCTGGCGATGGAACCCCGGATTCTTCTCTTCGACGAGCCGACATCGGCGCTTGATCCCGAGATGATCAAGGAAGTGCTCGATGTCATGACCGCGCTTGCTGGCGAAGGGCGGACGATGGTGTGCGTGACGCACGAGATGGGATTCGCGCGCGAGGCGGCCGACCGAATATTGTTCATGGACCAAGGACAGGTCATCGAGGACGCAAAGCCTGTCGATTTTTTTGCCGCTCCGAAAAGTGAGCGTGCGCGGACGTTCCTGGAACAGATACTGTCGCATTGAGCGGCTCAAGCCGGTCGCCCCCAAGCTGTGCCGACCCACTTAATCATGTCATTTCATAAGCAAGCCGAGGGAGGGGCCAGCCGGCTCCTTGCGCGAAAAGGCTCAGGCCTGAAAAAAAATTTCAAAATCGATGAGGGGTAACGCTTTGGGATGCGTATTTAATACGTGTCGTGTGCCCCCAATTTCTCTTGTAACTAATTGAGATAATTCAAGAAATTCCTATTGACCTGTATATACATTTGATGCTCTCTGAGGGGAATCAGCCAACCATCAGGGGGTTTCGCTATGATGACCAGGACAATTTTGCTCGCCAGCGCCGCAGCGGTCGCGACCTTTGCAACACCCGCGCTTGCGCAGAGCGGTGCCGCGACGCAGTCGCCCGCCGCCGAGGATGCTCCGAACGGATCGGACATCGTCGTGACCGGCTCGCGCATTCGTCGCCAGGACCTCGCGGGCGTCGGTCCCGCGACCGTCGTCTCGGCCGAGCAGATCGAAAACACCGGCCTCGTCAATATCGAGACGGTGCTGCAACGCCTCCCTGCCAACGCCGGCTTCGCGGGCAACCAGACCTCGGCTTATTGGGCGAACAACGGCTATGGCACGGCGCAGGTAAACTTGCGCGGCCTCGGCATCAAGCGCACCCTTGTGCTGCTCAACGGTCGCCGTCTCGTTGCGGGCGGGACGGGGGCGAACTCGTCGCCCGACCTCAACATGATCCCGGTCGCCGCGCTCGCGCGAACCGATGTGCTGAAGGACGGCGCATCGGCGATCTACGGCGCTGATGCGATGGCGGGCGTGGTCAATCTCGTCACCCGGACCGATTATGAAGGCCTAGGGCTGAGCGTTCGTCAGGGCATCACCGAAAAGGGCGATGGGTCGGATTTCACGGCCGACCTCCTCTGGGGAATTCGCAACGATCGCGGCGGCTTCATGGCGGCCGTCACCTATCAGAAGACAAAGGCGGTCAACATGGCGACGCGTGCGCCCTGCTCGCTCGCCGAAACGACCCCGGGCCAGCTGTCGTGCGTCAACAGCGCCTCGACGATTGGCGGCCGCGCGGTGCTGCCGAACGGGCAGCAGATCAACTTCAATCAGGTGCTGGGCGGCAACGGCAATTTCTTCGAGCCCTACAGCGCGGCGAAGCATAATTTCAATTCGAACCCGTTCCTCAACGCGGTGAGCCCGGTGGAGCGCGTCAGCACGGCCTTCTTCGCCGACTATGACATCACCGACAATATCGAGGCGTTCGGCGAGTTCCTCTATACCTTCCGCAAGTCGAACCAGATCGCGACGCCCGGAACGCTTCGCAACCTCTCGATTGCGGCGAGCAATCCTACCAATCCGACGGGGCAGAATATCGTCCTCATCCAGCGCCGCCTCGCCGAGCCCGGCCCGCGCCAGTTCTTTCAGGAGACCGATACCTGGCAGGGCACGTTCGGCCTGCGCGGCAAGCTGTCCAACAATTGGGGATGGGAAGTCGCGGGTGCGTTCGGGCGCAATACCGCGGTCGACGGCTCGACCAACATCGCCAATCTGGAGCGTGTCCGCAACACCATCGACACGACCAAGTGCAGCCTTGCGGCCGGTGCGACGATCCCCTGCGCTGACTATCTCGGCTTCGGCGACCTGACCCCGCAGGTTCTCGACTACATCCTGTTCACGTCGCGCGATCGCGGCGGCAACGAACTGGCGACGGTCACCGCCGACATCAACGGCGACCTGTTCAAGCTGCCCGCAGGACCCGTCTCCTTCGCGGCGGGCGTCGTCTATCGCAAGGAGAAGGGCTGGCGCGATCCGGATCCGCTGACCGTGCTCGGTATCGCGAATACCAACCAGCAGAGCCCGATCTCGGGAACGAGCATCGCCAAGGAAGCCTATCTCGAACTGTCGGTGCCGATCCTTGCTGACAAGCCCTTCTTCCAGTCCCTCACGCTCGACGGCGCGGTTCGCTACTCGAACTACGACCTGTTCGGCAGCGACTGGAACTACAAGGGTAGCGTCGACTGGGTCATCAACGACAGCTTCCGCCTGCGCGGAACCTATGGAACGGGTTTCCGCATTCCGAACGTCCCGGAGCTGTTCGGCGGCGTATCGGAAGGCAATCTGACGACGACCGATCCTTGCTCGCGCTATTCTACGAGCGGTAATGCAACGCTGATCGCGAATTGCCAGGCATCCGGCGTTCCCGCCAACTATGTCCAGCTTGGGACGACAATCCTGACTACGGTCGGTGGTAACGAGAATCTTCAGCCCGAAAGCTCGACCACCTGGACAGTCGGCACGGTGGTCTCGCCGAAGGGGCTGGTCCCCGGCCTGTCGCTCACCGCCGACTGGTTCGACATCAAGATCAAGGACGCGATCCGTGCGATTCCTGGGTCCACCAAGCTGTCGATCTGCTACGCGAGCCAGAATCTGTCGCATCCTTTCTGCGACGATTTCACCCGAAGCCCGCTGACTGGCGAGGTCACCTTCCTGTCCGCGCAGCCGATCAACACCGGCCGCGAGGAGATGAACGGCCTTGACCTTGGTCTGGTCTATGCGGGCGGTATCGGCAGCGTGAACATCTCGCTCGACGTCAACCTGACCTATCTGAACAAATATGTCGTCCTGCCTTTCCCTGGCGGCGCACCGATCGATTTCGACGGCTTCATCGGCGGCGGCAACGGCGGCTATTCGAAGTGGCGCGGTTATGGCGTGCTGACCGCCGAGAAGGATGGGATCAGCGCGACCTGGTCGACGCAGTGGATCGGCAAAGCGACCGACTTCAACGCGTCGCCCGGCGAAATCGGCTACAGCACGCCCAACGTGTTCTACCACAATCTCCAGGTCGCTTTCGAGATCGACGAGAAGACGCGGTTCCAGGTCGGCGTCGACAATGTCTTCGATCGCAAAGCGCCCTATATCCAGAGTTTCACCGATGCGAACACCGATACGATGACCTACGACCTGCTCGGACGGCGCTTCTACGTCGGCTTCCGCACGGCTTTCTGAGAGCAGGGGCATGGCAATCCGTTGGCCACTGTTCGTCCGGCGAACGCATAAATGGCTGGCCCTCGCGGTTGGCGTCCAGGCTCTGCTCTGGACACTGACGGGCTTTTACATGGTGGTCGTTCACATCGACACCATTCATGGCGATCATCTGGTGCGCTCCCCGGTGACCCAGCCCTTCGACCTCGACGGCCTCGCAGCGCCGTCGAAGGTCGTCGCGGCTGCGCCGGGGGTGTCCGAAATCCGTCTCCAGCGCTTTTTTGGCCAGCCGGTCTGGCGCGCCGAGACCCCTGAAGGCGCGCGCCTGTTCGACGCGCGTTCGGGTGCGCCGCTGCCTGCCCTGACCGAGTCCCAGGTCCGCGAACAGGCACGGCGCATCTTCACCGGTGACGGCAAGATCGTCTCGGTGCGACTATTGACCGAGGCACCTCAGGAAATGCAGGCGCGCAAGCCGCCCTATTGGCAGGTCGAGTTCGAAGGCTGGAGCCGTCCGACGCTCTATCTTTCGCCGACGACCGGCGAGCTCATCTCGCGCCGCCACGCACTCTGGCGCGTGTTCGACTTTGCGTGGATGCTCCACATCATGGACTATGACGAGCGGACCGACGTCAACAACCCGCTGCTGCGCGTCGCAACCTGGAGTGTCTTCGCGATGGCGCTTTCCGGTGCGTGGCTGCTGATCTGGTCCTTCAAACGCCGCAAGAGGAAGCAGGCATGAAACGCATCCGGCTGACGCCGCTCTTTTTTCGGCGCATCCACAAATGGGTGGGGCTCATCCTTGGCCTCCAGTTCCTCCTTTGGGCCTTGAGCGGCTCGGTGATGGCGTTGCTCGACAAGGACAAGGTCGGGGGACACGGCGGCGGGATGAGCCACGCGCATGCCCTGCCCGCGGGAGAGTATTTTGACGTCGCCGCCTTGCCGCGCGGTGATCCCGTAACCGGGGTGGTTTTGCGCGATCTTGGCGCTCGACCGATCTACGAGCTCCGCACCACCAAGGGCGTGCGGCTGGTCGACGCTACGAGCGGCGAGGATATTCGCGTCGATGAAGGGATGGCCCGCGAAGTCGCATCGATGATGAACGAGGCACCAATCCGCAAGGTGAGCGTGATTGCAAAGCCCAACCTCGAATCACGCGACCATGAAGGTGCGATGTGGCGCGTCGACTTTGCCGACGCCGAGAATAGCAGCGCCTATGTCTCGCTCGATACGGCGCGCTTCCTCGTGATGCGCGGCGATACCTGGCGGACCTGGGATTTCTTCTGGATGCTCCACAATATGGACTATGTGAACCGGAAGAGTTTCAACCACCCGCTGATCATCTTCGTCGCATTCGGCACGTTGTGGTTGTCCGGGACCGGATTCTATCTGCTCTTCAAAAGCTTCAGCCGCGCCGATTTCCGCTGGCTGCGCCGTCGCCGCAAGCCCATCGTTACCCGCAGCACGGCCTGAGCCGTCAGTCCCCGACCGCGAAGGCGGCTGAAAGCTCAAAGCGTGTGCCGGGATGGGAGAGCCAGGCGTGCGACACCAGTCGACCGCTACTCCAGGTCTGCCGGGTCATGCGCAGAATCGGTTCCCCCTCGTTCAGACCAAGCACGCCGCGGGTGCGCGCGTCGGGCATTTCCGCGCGGACGCGGTGCTCGACCCGCTCGAGCGGCGCAGTGCGCGTCAGATATTCGTTGGGCGTCAACTGCGTGAAATCCAGTGTGCCATAATCGGGAGCGGCGGATGCGAGCACGAACCGCTCTTCGAGCTGGATCGGGAACTCGGCCTCATGGTGGACGATGATCGAGTGGAAGATCCTCGTGCCCACCGGCACTTCCAGCAGAACGGCGGTGTCGGCGCTGGCCTTCTCCTCGACATTCTGGATGACCCTCGCCCGGTAGTCATGGCCGCGTCCCCGAATTTCCTCGGCGATATTCCGGATCTCGATCATATGACCGATCGGCTTCGGCTCGGCGATGAATGACCCGCTGCCGGCGCGGCGCACGATGATACCCGCCGATTGCAACTCGCGAAGCGCCCGGTTTGCCGTCATGCGCGAGACATCGAACTGTCCGACGAGTTCCGCCTCTGACGGCACTCGGTCGCCCGGTTTCAGACGACCGTCGCGGATGGCATCATGGATGCTCTGCTTGATCGCTGCGTAGCGCGGTGGGGCATCCGATAAAACGCCGTCGGCAGACCGCTGGGCGATGTTCGAATTCAGTCGAGGGGTAAGATCCATCACCCGTCTATACAGGTGAAACCATATAGATTCCAAGCGTTCCAGACTGTCTTGAGGTAAAACTAGGCGCCGTAATTCGAAGCCACCAAGTCGCGCTTCCGTAGGACGCCGCCCGATTCAGTCACATTTTGACGCGGATTGCCCGTGTAAGGGCGATGCCCAGGCGCATCTGAAGCCCGCCGGTCGGTGCGAGCGCCGCAGCGGTCACCGTCCGGCGTCCATCAGGACGATGTCCCAGCCATAATGGCCGGGTGCGCCGAGTCCGGCAACGGCGCGCTCGGCGCTGCCACCCAGATCCCGATACAGGGCGTCCTTGCTGTTCGACGCATCATCGTCGGAGAAATACATCTGGGTAATCAGGCGCTGGTGTCTGCCCCTCACATCGAAGTGGATGTGCGGGGTTCGGCGGCCGATCGGCGAATCATAGGCGGCGGGCTTGATCGTCGTGATCCGCCACTCGCCCCGCGCGCCCGTCCGGATCGAAGCGAAGCCCTGAAAGTCGGGATCGAGCGGGTTCGCGGCACTGTCGTTCGGATGCGCATAGCGACCGAGCGAATTGCACTGCCAGATTTCGAGCCGCGCGCCGCTGACCGGATGGCCGAAACGATCGAGCACGCGCCCCGTCACCTGAATGACATGGCCCTCCGCGCGTTTCTTGTGCCCCTTGATCCAGGTCAGGTCGGCGTCTTCCTCCGCAAGCCGCTGAACCGGATAGAAGGGACCGATCGTCTGGAACGGCGTTGGGTCAAGCTCGGCAGCTCCAGCTCTGGAAGCCGTTATCGCCGCCAGCGCGAGGACCGAGCCGCCGAAGGCCCGGCGCGAGAATTGGGTGTCAGTCATAAAAATATCGCTCCTCGGTGATCTGACCGCCGCGCACGGTGTACAGGGCGATTTCGGTGAAGGGCTGGCGTTCGCCGCTCGCGGGATCGACCAGCACCATGTCCAGAAACAGCGCGAACTGGTCGCCGGTGACGAAGGGGCCGTCGATGCCGATCTCGTCGATCCGGGCGCCACCGAAGCGGGCGCTGCGCTTGATCCGCGTCGCTTCGATCCCCGACACCGCCGTGCTGATGCCGCCGGGTAAAGCCGCGGGTTCGATGCTGGTCACGTCCGGCGACCAGTAACGGTCCCCGGCGGTTTCGAACGCACCGTCGCGCAGCAGTGCCGTAAAATCGCGGGCGATGTCGTGGATAGATGCCATCACCACCCCTTTCAAATGGCGGCGAAGCGGAGCGCGGCGGGCGGCGCGGGATTGACGCGTCGCCTGCCGTGTCTCCGCACCGGCCCACCTATTTCAGGATCAGTTCCTGATATTCGATGCTGCCGAGTTGCTCGCGCATCTTGCCGCGTTCCGCGCTGGCGGCGCCGGCGGTGCGGTCGGTCTGCGACAGCATGGCATTGACCTTCTTGTTGAAGGCTTCCTGCTGCGCGGTCGTCAGATAGTCCTTATATTCGACGATCAGGATCAAGTCGGGCTCACCGGCTCGCGCATTGTTGGTCGCAAGCACATGATAGTCCACGACAATGCCTTCGGCCTTGCCCAGTTCCTGAATCTTTTTCCAGCTGGTGGCGAGCCAGTCCATATAGTTTTCGAACTGGCCGGGCAGCACGTCGATCCGGCCTGCATTCCAAACCGTGCCCGGCCTGTAGCTCGATTCCTGCGCCATCGCGGGCGCGGCCTGCGCGGCGGCGATCAGTATCGCAGCCCCGGCGAACAATGTTTTCATCTTCGTCATCGTCTCTTCCCTCCAATCTTCCCGTCCGGGATCGGGCGGGCGTCTGCAAAAAAACTAGGCCGGCACGGCGTCGGCGGGCGCGCTGTGCCCGCGCAGCCGGTGACGCAGCACCAGGATCAGCGCCGACATCAGCAGCGCGACGACCGAAAAGACGACGAGCGCGAGCTCGAAGCTGCCCGTCGCATCCTTCGCCGCACCCCAGCCATAGGGCGCGAGGAAGGCGCCGATCTGCGACAGCGTGTTGATGGCGGCCGCCCCGACCGCGAGCTCGCGCACATGCAGCGCCTCGGCCCAGCCCGACGATGTCAGCATCGGGATCGCGAAACACACGGCCGCGAAAGCGAGATAGGCGATGCAAGTCAGCAGCGGTGACGGCGACAGCCCCATGACCAGCACCGCGGCGGCAAGGACGATCCCGCACCGGAAGGCCGCGCCCCAGCGGTCGCCGTTCCGGTCAGCATGGTTGCCAAGGACAAGGATCGCCGCGGCCCCCAAAAGACCGCCGAGCGCCACCAGATAGCCGATCGACTTGGTATCGAGCGCCGTCGCCTCTAGCAGGATCAGCGGCGCATTCAGGATGACCGTCGTGATGACGGCGATCAGCAGAAAGCCGATCGCGCCCAGCAGCAGCACGCGCGGATTGCGAAAGGCGCCCAGCACATCGTGGCGGGCGGGGGCGCCGATCCGCGCCTGTTCGCGCGCCAGCTCGGTCTCGATCCACGCCTTTTCGTCGGCTGTGAGCCAGGCGGACGTCGCCGGGGCGTCGGGCAGATAGCGCAGCACCACCAGCCCGAACACCACGGTCGGCAGGCCCTGGACCAGGAACAGCCATTGCCAGCCGTGCAGCCCGCCGGTTTCGTCGAGCGCGAGCAGCCATCCCGACATGCCCCCCATCGCGACCGACGCCAACGGCGAAGCGATGAAGAAGCGACTGACCGCGCGGCTGCGATGGCAGGGCGGAAACCAGCCGGAAAAATAGAAGATGACGCCGGGGTAGAATCCGGCCTCCGCCACGCCGAGCAGGAAGCGGAGCGCATAAAATTGCATCGGTGTCGCGACGAACATCATCGCCGCCGACAGCAGTCCCCAGGTAATCATGATCCGCGCGATCCATCGGCGCGCGCCAAAGCGCACGAGCATCAGGTTCGACGGAATTTCGAACAGCGCATAGCCGAGGAAGAACAGGCCGCCGCCCAGTCCGTAGATCGTGGCGCTGAACCGCAGATCCTCGTTCATCTGCGTCGCCGCGAAGCTGACGTTCACGCGGTCCATATAGGCGAAGAGATAGGCGATCAGGATCAGCGGCAGGATGCGCCAGAACGCCTTGCCCATTGCGGACCGTCCGATTGCCGATACGTGCCTGTGGTTCGCCGCCATGACATGCTCCCCGGCGCAGACACAGGCTTCCCGTCGCCGGAGCCGGAGTAACCGGCCCGCGCCATGCGCCTTCAAAATGTCTGTTATGCCCGCTGCGGACTTTGCATTTCCGTAGCGTCAGCCGTCAATCGGCCCATCGTCAATAAAGCGTCAAGCGCGCGTCAATTCGGCAAGAGGGGTGATGTTTCCAGACGATTGCTGGGCGCAGGGAGCAGGTCGGGCCAGCCATATTTGTCCCAAGCGGCCGCCAGGCCGATGCGCTGGGCAAAGGGAATGAATTCGGGATGCTGCCAGATCCGCCGGATCGGATCGACATCGGCCCAGATCGACAGCAGGCAGAGCGTGTTCGCGGGCGAGATTGCATGGCTAACGGCCTCGAACAGCCGTTCGGGGTAGCCCATGAAGATCGCGGGCAGGACGATCGAGGCGTCGGCGGGGTCGTGCAATTGCGTCTGCATCATGTCGAGCATCGCACAATAGGTCGCGCGATCCTCGTCGCGGCCGCTGCACACGCCTTGCGCCGCGACGTGCCAATAGGCGTCCATCATCGCGGGGGGCATCGGATCGGTCCCGGCGGGCGGGAAAATGACCTTGTTCAGTAGCATGCGGGTTTGCTGATATTGCTCGACGGCCAGATCGTGCTGCCCCGACGCGGCGGTGGCCACCGCGAGCCACATCGACGGAAAGCCGAGGTCGACCATGCGCTGTCCCGCCTCGATCGCTGCGTCGATATCCCCCAGGTTGAACCGGCCGACCGATCGCAGGTTGAACTTGCGGCCATCGACCGGGTCCTGATCGATCGCCGCCTCGACATATTGCATCGCTTCGGTAGTGCGTCCGCAATAGAGCAGGAACGAACCCAGCCGCATGCAGACCGCCGGATTGTTCGGTTCGAGCCGATAGCCCTGGAACGCCAGATCGAGCGCGCCGACGACGTCGTTCTGCGTCCACTGGTGAACGCCGAGCAGCGAATAGGCGTAGCCAAGGCCGGGGGCGAGTCCGATCGCAGTGCGCGCGCAATCGGCCATGCGTTCCGATGCTGCGCGACGATCGAGGCAGGGGGTGTAGACCGCGATCAGTTGGTGCGCCTCGGCCAGCGCGACCCAGGCCTCGGCAAACTGCGGGTCGAGCGCGACGGCCTGTTCGAGCAGATCGACGGCCGTCTCCAACAGCCCGTCGCCAAACACCCGCGCGCTCAACGACCGGCCTTGCAGAAACAGGTCATAGGCCTTTTTGCTGCCGGTCATGCCGCGTGCCGGCGGCGGCGCCATCGCGATGCCCAGGACATTGCCGACCGCATTGGTGACCGCCTGCGCCACGGTCGCCTGCAACGCGAATATCCCGTCGAGCGATCCGTCGTACCGCTGGGCCCAGCTTTCGAAACCCGTCGCCCCGTCGATCAGGTGGATATGGACGCGCAGCCTTTCGCCCTGTCGCTGGACCGAACCCTCGACAAGGTGCGAGACGCGCAGGGCTTTCGCGATGTCGGGCGGGGCCAGCGGCGAATCCCGGAAATGGAAGGACGAGGTTCGCCCGGCGACCAGCAATTGCGGCACCTGTCCCAGCGCCGTGATGAGTTCCTCGACGACGCCGTCGGCGAAATAATCGGGGGCACCGCCCCCACCGACCGATTGGAAGGGCAGCACCGCGATTCTCGTCCGTCCGCCGCCCGCCGCCGCGGCCGGGACGGGGGGCGCTTCGGGACCGCGAGCGGACCATGCGTCGCGCAGCCGCGCGGACGTGTCGCGATCCCCGGCCCGCTCCAGCGTGGCCAGTCCGGCCTCGACCGCCGCATGCAGCCGCCGCTCGGCATCGCCGCTGCGCCGCGCCAGCCACTGGTTGAAGGCGGCGCCGAAATCCATCTGGTCGAGGATCGGTTTCGTCCCGATCGCGTCGATCTGCGCGATCGCCGCAGGAAAATCCCCACTCGCCAGCGCGCGCTCCAGCGCCGCAAGATCGGTCGTGACGGCACCGGGCCGCAGCGCGACGCTGCTGCGCGAGACGTTCAATATGCCCGCTCCGTGCGGCGCAAGCAGCTTGCCCAGATCGAGCAAACATTGGCGCAGGCTGGCCCTGGCGTGGGCCTCGAAGCGGCCGGGCCACAAGAGCTTGCTCAGGAAATCGCGCTCGATCACTTCGTCGCCGACAAGGCATAATATGGCAAGCAAAGCCCGGGCGCGGCGGTTGGTAATCGAAATTTCATGGTGATCGGGCGCGCGGAGTTGAAACGGGCCGAACACAGACGCGTAAGCTGCGGACTGGCCACGACATGGAGTCCCCACCTGTTCCATTGCCCTGTTTGCGCCTCCCCACCGCCGCGCAATATTAGCGCAGGCCCGACCGGCCCGGCAATCGCAATTTCCCGCACAGCGGCTGCAGGGGATGATCGCGCCTCGCCCTGAAATCGTGACCGGCGCAAGCGCGCCGGTGGCATGAGCGGTAAGTTCCGGCCTCGGAGGCTAAACGCGGTCCTATTCAACGATCGCTATTACGCGGTCGCCGTCACCCGGTTTCGCCCGTCCCGCTTTGAGCGATAAAGTCGCCGATCCGCTTCTTCAAATACGCTGTCAATTTCTGCCAACGCATGCAGTTCTGCAATCCCGCCACTAATGGTGATATCGAACTCAAGCGATGCCGAAAGGATAGCGATCTCGCTTTGAAGCCCTCCGAAAAAACGTTGCGCTGCTGTGATGTCGCCAGCCAATAGGATCAGGAATTCGTCACCGCCCAATCGCGCCACAAGATGATCGCTACCGGAAAGACGCACAATAGCCGCGGCCAGTTCGACCAACGCGCGATCGCCAGCCTTGTGACCGAACCGGTCATTTATGCCCTTGAAATTATCTATATCGATCAAGGCAATACAGGCTGCCTCTCCCTTGATCGGAACGCGCTCAATGGCTGCATCGAAGCCGGCGCGATTAGGAATTTTGGTGAGGGGATCCGTCATTGCGAGGCGCGCGATCTCCCGCTCGCGCGCTCGCTGCGCCGTCACGTCACGGACAGTCGCAACTGTTCCGACCACTTTTTCGTCCGACATAACCGCCTTGACCGTCGCCTCGAGCGTGCGACCCTCGAGATTGGTGGGAGCGAAATCGGCGATCTGGGTTTCGGCGGGATCGGCAAGGGCGGCGCGGCATAGTTTAGCCAGGACCGGACCGATCTTCAGCGCAAGCTCGTCGATCAAGGCACCGCGGCAGGACCCAGCACTTAATCCCAGCAGCTCGTCGGTCGCTCCATCGGCCCAACGGCAACTGCCGCCATCATCGAAACTGAGGATCGCGTCGGGGGAATGGTCTAGAATCATCCGCAGCATTTCTTCCCGACGCGCTGCCTCGGCCAACGCCTCCGCGCGCGAGGCAACGAGAGCGGTCACAGGCAGTGCTGTCCCGAGCAAAATGGCGAGATAGGACTGGAAGAAGATCGCTTCGAAAACCGGGCCGCCCTGCACCAAGGCAACCGGTCCGAGATGGTAGACTGCGGCAAGCGCGCCGGAAATCCCAACGATAACCACCCCCGCTTGCGTGGCGTGGTGACACGCCTCGAAGAGGAGACCCGGATCGGCAAAGGCGGGACCCTGGCGGCGCAGCTGTCGCGGCTCGACCTGATCGTGCTCGACGAGCTCGGTTATCTGCCGTTCGCCCGCTCGGGAGGGCAGTTGCTGTTCCACCTCATCAGCAAGCTTTATGAGCGCACCAGCGTCATCATCACCACGAACCTCGCCTTCGGTGAATGGCCGACCGTGTTCGGCGATCCCAAGATGACCACGGCGCTGCTCGACCGCGTCACCCACCACTGCGATATCGTCGAGACGGGCAACGACAGCTGGCGCTTCAAAAACCGCAGCTGACAGCCACCTTCGGCGCCTTCAAAAATCTATCTTGCGCTGCGCGCGCCTCCGGTCGGGCTACGCCCGCCCTCCGCCGCACGCAGCGCAAGGCCATCTTCAACAAACCAGCATCATATCCGAAAAGGGGGTCCCTCTTCGACGCCGATCTGGAGTGGGCCCCTCGGGCCGGACAAGGAAGCATAGTTGGATTGACCGTGTAGCCGGGCTTTTGGAGAAGAGCCCATGGCAAGACACCGATCCCATAGCGTCGAGTTCAAGCGTCAGGTCGCGCAGGAGTTTCTGAGCGGCGAGACGCTTCACGCCCTTGCCAAGCGGCACGATATTTCCCGGCAGTTGATCCGCATCTGGGTGGAGAAGTACGAGGCCGGCGCCCTTGATGAAGATGCGCGAGCGGCAGATCTGATCCAGGAATATGAGGCCCGGATTGCCGCACTCGAACGCCTTGTCGGCAAACAGGCGCTGGAACTGGAGTTTTTAAAGGGGGCTCTTCGCGACGCACCGCGGCCGAGAAGCGCCAGTACATCCGTGATCACCGGCCCGGCGGGATGTCGATCGCGCGAGGATGTCGGCTGATGGGCATCGCAAGATCGACATTCTACCACGTGCCGACCGAGCGGATCGGCGATGCTGAACTCCTGACTGCTATCGCGGCGATCTGCGATGAGTTCGAAGCCTATGGCTGGCGCCGCGTGCAGGCCGCGCTTCGCCATCAGGGCGTGATCGCCAACCACAAGCGGATCAAGCGATTGATGCGCGAGCATGGCCTGCAACCGCGCCGCCGCAGGCGCTATACCGCAACCACCGACAGCGACCATGACCTGCCAGTCTTTCCGGATCACTCGAAGGACATGATCCTCGATGGCCCCGATCAGCTCTGGGTGGCGGACCTGACCTATGTCGCCATCATCGGTGGTTTTGCTTATGTCGCGATCATCCTCGACGCCTGGTCGCGCCGCGTGGTCGGCTATGCCATCGGGAGGTCGATTGACGCCCGGCTCGCCGTGGCGGCGCTGAAAGTGGCGATCGAACGACGGCGCCCGCGATCAGGATGCGTGCATCATTCTGACCGCGGGAGCCAATACGCATCCCGCATCTATCGAGCGATGCTCGCCGATCATGGGATGGTCGGCTCGATGAGCCGGCGGGGCAACCCCTATGACAATGCCAAGGCGGAAAGCTTCATGAAGACGCTCAAGGTCGAGGCGGTTTACCCCATGGCGTTCGAAACCTTCGATGATGTCGCCGGCCAGCTTCCCAGGTTCATCGACGACATCTATAATCAACGCAGATTACATTCCGCGCTCGGCTATGTCAGCCCTGCGCAGTTCGAGCAGCAACACTCCCGGCCCATGGTCAAATCAGCTGCGTGACCCTGTCCGGCCCGAGGGGCCCACTCCAATCGGGGGTCCCTTTTGAACGCCGTTTGACAGGTGACGCACCCTTCGGGAAAGGCGATCCGCATTGCAGCGATCTGGGCGTCGATGCTGGCTTCAAATTCCGGCTGTTGGGCGACGAGGTTGCGGCGCCATTCGTCAATTATGGCCGGTGACCAGCGCGCGCGGAACAGCCCTGCTTCGGCGAACCGGAGCAGGGCGTCCCTTATCCTGAACGGATAAAGCACATTCGCGTCAAGAACGACGACGAAACGGTCGGCTAGGCACCTCAATCCGCATCGAACTCCTGGCCGAGGCGCTGGAGGTCGGCGAGCGCTCCGCTCCGTTCCACATCCCGCTGCGCGCGGAACGCGAGTACGTCGCTCGCTCGAACGCGCCGATGCGATCCCACCTTGTGGAACGGTATCTTCCCTTCGCTCAGCATTGAAACGAGAAAGGGGCGAGAAACATTCAGAAGGTCGGCCGCCTCTTTCGTGGTCAATTCCGCCCCATAGGGAACGAAGGTCACCATTTCGCCGCGAGCGACATGCGTCAACACGTCGAGGACCAGCTGTCCGAGCGCCGGCGGCAAGTCTACCTCGGTCCGGTCGCCGTTTCGCTGCACGGAAAAAGGCAGACCCTTAGGCGTAAGCGCCTTCGCAAGCGCGCGCGCCGCTTCCGATGCCTGTCGCACTTCCGTCTCTGTAGGGGGCCGCTGGGAAAGCTCCTGATCGCTCATATCATTCTCCTCGCTGCCGGGCTCGGCCCTATATAAGATCAAATCCATAAATGCAATAAGTGAAATATGTGCAATAAACGTAAATGCGCATGTATGGTTGCTCAAGCGCCGAGATTCCGAGCTGTCAGGCTCGGATCGCATGCGATGATCACGCTTGCCGCTACGACGTTCGCATCCCCGCAGCGAGCTTGGCTGGATGCCCGCGAACAAATTAGTTGCGTGGGTTACAATGTGTTGCCCTGCTGCATCATGGCCACAGATTCCGTTACGGCGACCTGCTTTCCTCTGGCCAGCAGGCTAATTTCCGATATTGGCGAAGCGCGACCTGAATGGAGGGCTCCTCCATTTTTACTACGGCGGCCCTCTCGGGTCGCCGTTTTTGTTCGGCGGGTTTGCGCCTCATGCCGGCCGTTCCGACCTTCATCGGCGTCCACACAAAAGCGGGCGTTCGATCGACGCGCTGACGATGCCGCTCGCAACGATTGCCTTGGGCTCGGTTTAATGGGGCTGCGCGAAACGGGCGCATCTGTAAGCCTCATGATAATCGAATGGCGTCCTGGGTGGGAAGGTCAGACGGCCTGAAAGTCGAGCGAACGAGGGGCTTGGGGCTTGGCCCCTCGTTCGCGGCGGTGCCGCTCATTGCGTCGGCAGCGCCTTGGTCATGTCGCGCAGCAGCACCGTCAACTTGGCTTCCGACACGTCCTTGCCCGTAACGCGCTTCTTCGACGTGGCGCGCCAGACGAGGCGGCCGGTCTCGCGCTCGATCAGGTCGAGCACCAGCGTGCCCTGCGTATGCTGGCTCGCGTCCAATCGATAATCGCCCGCTGTCGGGCAGAAGGGCAAGCCGCAGTCCGCGCCATCGGCCTTCAGCTTGCCACCGGTTTCGGGCTGCATGATGACCGTGTAGGCGACCAGCAGGTCTGCTTCGGCCGGGTCTTCGGTCAGGCGATAGCCGCGCGTCTCCAGCATGGCTTCGGTCGTCGTGCGCAGCCGATCGACGGCGATCTCGTTCGTGATCGCGGGATCGGGGACGCCGGTTCCGAAGGCACGCATCGGCGCCCAGGCGAAGGTCGCGCCCTTGGCCAGCGCCGGCGACGAAGACTGGATGACCTCGACCTTGGCGGCCGCCTGCATTGTTATAGCGGCGCCTACGAAAGCGAAAGCGATTGCGAGACTTTTGACGATATTCATGAGGATTTCCTGTTCTGTTTCTTGTGTGGGGAGTGGTCGGCATCGGGCACCGACGTCGGTTTGACGATCGGGCACGATGCCGGTTCTTGTCGCCCGGCACCGGGTCTCTTGTCCCCGGGCCGGTATCCGCGGATTGTCGGGCCGCTTCGGATCGGCCGCCTAGTGCGCGCCGCTCGTGTCGATCGGCCCCTTGGGCTTGGGCACCAGCCAGATGAGCGTCGCTGCCGCCCCCAGACAAAGGGCGATCACGCCGAACATGTTGAGCGTCGCCAGCATGACGCTCTGGCCTTCGATAACATATGACAGCAGTGTCCTTGCCGTGTCGGCGGGAACGCCTTGGGCGACCATCGAGCCGACCGCCGCGTCGCCGTGCTGCATCGCATTGACGATCTCGGTGTTGTTGGCCCGCGTCGCGTTCGACCAGCCGCTCTGGATCAGCGAGGTGGCGAAAGCGCCGGCGAGCGTCCGCATGAAGTTCGACAGGCCGGCGGCATCGGCCTGTTCGTGCGGTTCGACGCTCGCCATGGCAAGCCCTGTGACGGGGACGAAGAACATGACCATGAACGTGCCGGTGAGGAGCGTCGGCCAGGCCATTTGCAGGAAGGTGACGTCGTTGCTGAAGGTCAGCATGCGCCAGACCATGATCAGGGCAAGGCCGAGGATGCCGATGCAGACGACCAACCGCGGGTCGAACTTGTCGACGGCCTTGCCCACCAGCGGAGCGCAGAGCACGGCGAGGATGCCCATGATGCCGGTCGCATAGCCCGCCCAGGTGGCGGTGTAGCCCATGTTGGACTGTAGCCAGAGCGGCAGGATCACGATGCTGGCGAAGAAGGCGCCGAATCCGACCGAGTAGGTCGTCGCCGCACCGACGAAGCCGCGGTGCCGGAAGACCTTGAGGTTGACGATCGGATTCTTCTCGGTGAGCTCCC
This sequence comes from Sphingopyxis sp. H073, assembly GCF_001468395.1. GTDB lineage: Bacteria > Pseudomonadota > Alphaproteobacteria > Sphingomonadales > Sphingomonadaceae > Sphingopyxis. Next base: position 19,932 of record NZ_LNSG01000012.1, read on the forward strand.
AGATCAGGAAGGCGGCAAAGCCGATGGCGGCGATGATGCCGAGGGTCCGGATCTCGTGGCTGGCGAACCAGTCGTGGTTGCGTCCTTCGTCGAGCATGATCTGCAGCGAACCGACCCAGACGACGAGCAGCGCGAGGCCGACCTTGTCGATCGCCGCCTGGAACCTGGGATCGGCCTGGCCGCGCATCAGCATGAACAGAACGACACCCGCTGCGGCGGCAACCGGAACCTTGATGAAGAAGATCCATTCCCAGCCATAATTGTCGCAGATGATGCCGCCGAGGATCGGACCGGCGACCGGCCCGATCAGCGTCGTCATCGCCCAGATCACCGTGGCGAGCGTCGCTTTCTCCTTGGGGAAGATGCGCAGCAGCAGCATTTGCGAAAGCGGCATGATCGGCCCGCCGAACAGGCCGAGCAGCACGCGCATGCCGAGCAGCATGCCGAGCGAACCCGCGAGGCCGCACAGCAGCGAAATCGCGGCGAAAGCAAGATAACAGATGATGAAGGTGCGCTGTGCGCCGTATTTCTTGGCCAGAAAGCCGGTGAGCGGGACGGTGATCGCCTCCGCCACCGCATAGGAGGTGATCACCCAGGTGCCCTGGCTCGCGGAGACGCCGAGGGCCCCTGCGATGGTATTGACCGACACATTGGCGATCGTGGTGTCGAGCACGACGAGGAAGTTGCCGAGGCCGATCAGGATGGCCGCGGCATAGAGTTTGAGACCGGTGAGCGGAGGCGCCTCTCGCGCCTCCGCAAAGGCTTTGAATATGGACATGGCTGTGCCCCTCTTTGCCGGGCCTTACTTGGCGAGCTGGACGTCGACGTTCATCGACAGACCGACGCGCAGCGGGTGCGCTTCGAGTTCCTTCGGGTCGAGCTTGATGCGGACGGGCAAGCGCTGGACGACCTTGATCCAGTTGCCGGTCGCGTTCTGCGCGGGGACGAGTGCGAAGGCCGCGCCGGTACCGCCCGAGAAGCCGACGACCTTGCCGTGATAGACCACGTCCTCGCCATACAAATCCGAAGTCAGCTTGACCGGCTGTCCGGGGCGGACCTTCGCCAGCTCGACTTCCTTGAAATTGGCGTCGACATAGGCCGCCTGTACCGGAACGACGAGCATCAGCATCGCGCCGGGCTGGACCCGCTGCCCGACCTGGACCTGCCGCCGCGAGACGACGCCGTCGACCGGTGCCTTGATGACCGTGCGTTCGAGATCGACCCGCGCCTGGTCGAGCGCGGCGCGCGCCGCGAGCACTTCGGGGTTGTTGTCGATCGTCGTGTTGGCAATCATCGCACGATTGGCGTCGCGATCGCCGACGGCGACGTTGCGCGCCGCGGCGGCCTGGGCACGCGCCGCCTGAGCCGCGCGAAGGTTCGCCGCGGCATTGTCATAGGCGTTGCGGACCGTGGTGAGCTCGTCGCCTGACACGGCGCCCGAGGTGACCAGAGCCTTGCGGCGGTCGAGGTCGATCCGCGCCTTGTCGAAGCTCGCCCTGGCGGCGGTCACTTCGGCTTCGGCGCGCATGACATCGGCGCCGCGGGCGCTGATCTGTGCCCCGAGACCATTGTCGGTCGCCATCAAGCCCTGGACGCGGCGAATGGCGCGTTGCAGATCGGCCTCGGCGCGCGCGACCGCGATCCTAGCGTCGGTGTCGTCGAGGCGCACCAGAACGTCGCCGCGGTGCACGCGCTGCGCATCCTGGACGAGCACGGCGGCGACCGGCGCCGACACCTGCGAGGTGACCTGCGCGACATCGGCGCCGACATAGGCGTTGTCGGTGACCGCGTGCTTCGACGCCGACAGGACGTCATAGGCGGTATAGCCGCCGCCGATCAGCGCGATGCCCGCGGCAAGCGCGCCGAACAGCTGCTTGCGTTTGGTCTTCGTCCTGGCATCGGCCATTTCGTTGGGATGGACTTCTTCGATGGCACGCAAGGTGCCCGGATCTCTATCGGCCATTTTCTGTCTCCTTGGATTTTGGGGTCATGCTGCTGCGAAACCGCCGCCGAGCGCGCGGATCAGCTGAACGTCGAGGGTGAAACTACGGGTTTGAAGCTCGGCAACCTTGAGGCGCGCTGCGACAACCGATTCTTCGGCCGTGAGCACATCGAGATAGGTGGAGAGGCCCTGCTTGTAGCGGAGCTGCGCAAGGCGCAGGGCGTCCTCGTAGCCGGCGAGCGCTTCGCGCGACGACGCGAGCCGTTGAACCAGCATCTTCTGGCTCGTCACCGCATCGGCGGTTTCGCGCAGCGCCTGGACGACCTGACGGTCGTAAAGCGCGACCGCCTCGTCATACTGGCCGCGGCGGCCGCGATATTGGCCCGAGAGCGCGCCGCCGTGGAATATCGGCAGGCTGACCGCCGGGCCGAAGCTTCCGAAGTGCGAACCGTCGCGGAACAGATTGTCGACGCCGAACGACTGAAGTCCGGTCAGCGCCGACAGGCTGATGTTGGGATAGAAGGCCGCGCGCGCTTCCTTGGTCCGCTGGTCCGCCGCTTCGACCCGCGCCCGCGCGGCGGCGATGTCGGGACGGCGACCGAGAAGGTCGACCGACGCCGCGGCCGGAAGGCGCTGCGCCTGCAGTGCGGCAATCCGGGGACGGCCGATCGTCAGCGCACGATCGGGGCCGGCGCCGACCAGCGAAGCCAGCGCGTTCTTCGTCAGCGCGATCGCTTCGTCGGTGGCGGCCAGATCCGACCGGGTCTGGGGAATGCGCGCCTCCGCGAGCCGCAGCGCGCTGTCGTTGTCGAGGCCCGCGTCGACGCGCTGCTTGACGAGATTCAGCGTCTGGGTGCGGATGTCGAGCGCCGATTCAAGGCTGTCGCGCTGCGCATGGAGCGCCGCCAGATCGGCATAGGTCGCGGCGATGCCTGTCGTCAGCGCGAGCCGCGCTTCGTCGAGTTCGAGCTCGGCGGCGGTCGCATCGAGGCGCGCGGCGCGCATCGCGGCGCGATTCTTGCCCCACAGGTCGAGGTCGAGCGTCATCCCGATCCCGATGCTGCCATTGTCGTTCCACCCATCGGGGGTCGCGGCCGCGGGCATCGTACCGTTCTGGCTGAGCTTCGATGCATCGACCGACCCGAAGGCGTCGATGGTCGGCTTCAGCGCGGCGCCGGCCGCCTGGGCATAGCCCTGTGCGGTGCGCATGCGCGCCGCCGCCGCGGCGAGGTCGGGCGATCCCGCCAGCGCTTCGTCGATGAGGCCCGACAGCTGTGGGTCGCGATAGTCTTGCCACCAGCCGTCGGCGGGCCATTCGGCGCTTTCGCCGGCCAGCACCGTCGACGACGCATAGTCGCTGACCGCGCGGGGTTCGGGCTTGTCGCCCAGGTTAGGGATGGACGCGCAAGCGCCCGTAAGGAGGAGGGGGAGCAGCAATGCGGCGCGGCCAAACCGCGCGGCGCTGTGCTGGACTTTGGGAGAGGCCATGCTGATCTGTCCTGGGCTGTTCAAGCGGAAAGGAATGTCGGCAGCCGCGGACCGGGGGGACATCCAGCAGCTGCCGACGGCGGCCAAATGCACCTGTCCAAATACTTCATCAACATGGCTTGAGTTCAATCAGCATGTCCTATAGGTTCATGATCCATGGATACGTTGCTAAGTCTTCGGGTGTTCTGCACCGTCGTCGAGCTCAAGAGCTTCACCGCCGCCGCCGATCGGCACGACATGTCGCCGACTATGGCGAGCAAGCATGTCCGCGCGCTCGAAAACCGCCTCGGCACCCGCTTGCTGAACCGGACGAGCCGCCACGTCAGCATGACCGAGACCGGCGCGCTCTATTTCAACCAGGCGAAGCAGACGCTCGAATCGCTTGACGAGGTCGAGGCGGCGGTCGGCAACACCACGGTTGTTCCGAAGGGCACGTTAAGGCTGGCGGTGCCGCGATGGTTCGACAACGCCCGCTTTTCAGCGATGCTCGCCGAATTCGATGCGCTCTATCCCGACGTCCGTTTCGATATCGACCTCAGCGGAAGGGTTGTGAATCTGGTGGAGGAAGGGTTCGACCTCTTGCTCCGCGCCACTGTTCCGGGCTTGCTCGACCCTGGCCTTATTGCCCGTCCGATCGTCGACATGCCCCATCCCCTCGTGGCGTCACCCGCCTATCTCGACCGCATTGGACGGCCCGCGAACCTCGCCGACCTCAACGGCGGGCGGCTGCTTCTGTGCAAGGGCATGCACGTCGGCGCCGCGGTCCCGTTCGAGGGGGCGTTCGGCCGAGAGGTCGTCAAGTTCGAGACCGGGCTGGAGTGCGGGAGTGAAACGCTTGTCCGTTTGCTCGCCCTCGATGGCATGGGCATGGCGATATTGCCCGACCTAATCGTCGAGGAGGATGTCATCGCTGGCCGCTTGGAGATCGTGCTTCCGGGGATCGCCCAGATCGCCACCAAAATTTACGCAGTCTACCCAAGCCGCAAATTTCTCTCGGCAAAGGTTCGCACCTTTATCGACGTCTTCGTCGCGCGCGTTGCGCAGATCACTCGCGAGCATGAAGCGCGCCTTCGCGCACTGTCAGGACAGCCATCATGAACCCTCGGCCGATTGATCGCCGATAGCCCCTCGTGACATTTGCCACCCTCTTTCGATTTCTCGTTGAGGGTAGCTCGCATGACATACCGGGATTTCCCGCTTCCGGCGGTCCGTGCCGATGAAGAACGCCATCAGATACTCCAGGGCCAGACTGCGATCGTCACCGCGGCGGGCTCGGGGATCGGGCGCGCGGTCGCCATGCTGTTCGCGCAGGAAGGTGCGAATGTCGTTGTCGCGGATATGGACGGCAAGGGCGCCGAAGAAACCGCCGCGGCGATCGAGGCGGCCCGCGGCCGGGCCTGCTTCTTTCCCGGTGATCCGTCCGATCCCCAATATCATGTCGGCCTGGCGGCGTTCGCCAAGCATCGCTACGGCTGGCTCGACATCGCCGTCAACGGCATCGCCGTCCGTTCGCCGTCGACGCCGCTCGCCGGGATATCGCTCGCAACGTGGGATGCGATGACGGCGAACAATATCTCAGGCACCTTCTATGCGATGCGCGCGCAGATCCCCGTGATGCTCGAATCGGGCGGCGGCGTCATCGTCAATATTGCAAGCGTCTCCGGCGCTGCCGAGGTGGCGGGATCGGGCATCCGCCGGGCGACGATCGAGGGTCTGATTGCACTCACCAAAGCGATCGCCACCGAATATGGCGCGCAAGGCATTCGCGCCAACGCCGTCGTCCCGAGCCGCGCGGGCGCGCAAGGCGGCAACGCCGGCGTATCGAAGGCGCAAAAGCAGGACGGCCGCGGCGCGCCGATCGATCGGCTCGAAACGGTTCACGACGTCGCCGAAACCGCGCTGTTCCTCGCCAGTTCGAAATCGACCTACATCAACGGAACCTGTGTGCCGCTGAACGGCGGAATGGGGGAGCAATAAGGCCGTACGGCGTAGGCTATCGGACATGGCGGTCATTATGATTGCGCGATCATGAACCTTGGCGCCATGATCCCTGAACTGGAGCATAGTTGATCGATCCATCCCGCGATGCGAATTCCGTGACGCATCGCGGTCCACATCGAAATCGGATCGCCTATCGGGAAGCAGTCGATGTTCACGATTACAGACCATGCCCATCCCTCCGCCGGTTTTGCCGCCGCGTCCTGCGACCGTCACCCGCCGCGCGCAGCGGGCGGCTCACTCACCGGCTCCGATTGGGAAATCGTCGAAATGGCCTCGTGGGACGGCCCGCGGAGCCTGAAGCCCAAAGGATGGCTGGCGCGCCTCGAATTGGCTATTTTCGGCGATGTTCCGCTTCCGCTGGCCAATGTGCGGCTTGAATCGCTGCGGCGTTTTTCGGTCAAGCTATGGTATTGGAACCAGCTCGGCGAACGCGACATCGCGGCCGCGCTGGACGCGGGCTTTTCGCCGGGCGACCTCCGTCAGATCCTCGATCATGTGGCGAGCCGCCGCGGTTTCGCGCCTCGCATCAGGAACTGGCCTTCCTGATCGGCGCGGCGCGTAACATCGCTCATTCGCGCCAGCCATCCCCGCCATAATCTGCTCCGGCGGCATTGATCGCCGCAAACGCCGGCCCCCTGCCGTCGCCATTTCGGCGCGCGGCAGGGGGCCGGCGTTTGCGCGCGCGGGTCCACAGAAATCGTGCACCATGAAGACATGATGCTTGAACAAACGCGCAGTTGATGAACTCAAGAGAAACTCTCATCTGCCGCTCACCAGCTCCGCTGTGGAGCGGGATGATCAAGCATCAGGAGTTTATAGAATGCAGATCCTCAAGACCGTGGTCGCGTCCGCCATCATCGCTGCCGGCACCGCCGGCACGGCATCGGCACAGGAATTCGAAGGGCCGTACGTCGGTGCCCAGGCCGGATGGAGCGGCGACGATGTGCGGAATCCCGAAATGCCGCAAGGCGTGATCGCGATCGACGACAAGCAGCAGGCGCTAACCGGCGGCATTTACGCGGGCTATGATCGCCGCCTGGGTGACCGTATCGTCGTCGGCGCCGAGGGCAGCTTCGACCTCACCAACGACGACAAGTTCCGCGGCACGAGCGCCAGCGGGGCCTATCTGATCGACCCGAAATACTCGTTCGACCTGACCGCGCGCGCGGGCTATCTCGTCCAGCCCGAAACGCTCGTCTATGTGCGCGGCGGCTATAGCAATGCGCGCGTCACGACGCGGATCACCGATATTGCAGGCACCACGAGCGAAGCCGAGAACCGCGACGGCTGGCTCGTCGGCGGCGGCGTCGAGCGCCAGCTGGTCGATCATGTCTCGGCGCGCGTCGAATATCGCTATTCGGACCTCAGCGAAGGCGAGGGCAAATATGACCGCCACCGCGTACTCGCGGGGTTGACCTACCGATTCTGATCCCATTTGGTCGTGTTGGGCGGGACGGTCGGTATTCGCCCGCCCTGTCCAACCATCCCCTAGAGGCCTTTGTCCAACCTGGGCGTTGCCGGTTTGGCCATGTTGGCCTCAGGAGAACGATCATGGGAAGGTCAGAATTCGATTATTCGGCGCCTCGACCAGCGTGGAATTCCGGCAGGAAGGTTGGAACAAAGCGTCCACTGAAGCCACGTCAGATTTGGGCCATTCGCTTTCATCTCGATCGCGAGCACCGACTTCGAGACCGGGCGCTGTTCGATCTTGCGATCGACAGCAAACTGCGGGGCTGTGACCTGGTGAAGATCAAGATCGGCGACTTGGTAACAGGTGGAGAGTTGCGAACGCGGGCAATCGTAATTCAGCAGAAGACGAGCCGACCAGTTCAGTTCGAAATCATGTCGGACGCGCGCGGGAGCCTCCTGGCGTGGCTCGAGCGCCGGGGCGGATCGATCGAGGACTATGCGTTCCCCAGCCGCATCGACCACTCTGCCCATATGAGCACGCGGCAATATGCGCGTCTCGTTGACGAGTGGGTCACGGCAGTCGGCCTTCGAAGCGAAGACTATGGAACACATTCGCTTCGGAGAACGAAGGCGTCGATTATCTACAAGGCGACTGGCAATTTGCGCGCTGTTCAAATTCTTCTGGGGCACACCAAAATCGAAAATACGGTGCGATACCTCGGCGTTGATGTGGAAGATGCCCTGACGTTGGCGGAAGGCATCGAAGTCTAACGATCAATGCTCGACATCCTAGAGAGCGAGCGCTCCGGATTGCTGCGGAACGTCCGCTCTCTTCATTTGGCCGCCAAAAGCTGTCAGTCAGCTAGCGGCCAGCTCCGTCGCTTGCCATCGCTCAACGCCATGAGACTGGCTGCCGTTTTGGCGCTTTCATACAATCGAGAATCGGGACGTCGCGCTAATTGCGCTGCGCGACCCAGAAGAGCTCTTCCTCGAAAGGGGACGGAAATCTTCATCTTGCGCCCGCCGGTTTCATTCGGCGGGCGCATTTTTTAGCTGAGAGCGCAAGGTTAGCGCGCGGTTCGCTCGATCAACTTTCGTAGCAGGTCCCAGAGGTCGTGCTCCTCTTCGATAGCTGAAAACTGCCGTTTCAGCGTGGCAAGCCTCACGAGGGAGTCGGATTCGCCACGGCGGTCGCGAGGATCAATTTCGGTTCGAAAGGCGAGTTCGGTTACCAGGGATGTCACGAATGTCGCTGCGTCCGGCAGGCCCATATCTTCGAAACCGGCACGGGCGGCTGCCCAGCTGAGAACCTTGGCATTTGCGGGTGCATGATCTCCGGACCCAGGCGCCATGTAGGAGATCACCGCTGCGGTGTTCCAGATCTTGCTCTCTACCCTAGACAGTGTCTCTCCGCTGTCGCTTTCGATCTTTTGCCCAATTGCTGCGAGTGTCGCTTTGAGGCTGGCAGATTGCGCTTGCGTTGCCGGACGATCTGGAGCCTCTCGGTTGCACAATCGCTCGATCAACAGGCCCATCAGCACAGCGGCAACACCGGTACGAGATCGCCCACATTTGCCGTGGGAGCGTGGGCGGGGCGGCGAACGAGGCAATCGGCGAGACCGAGCATGGCCTGTCCCGACGCATCCTGGCGATCGCAAATGGCGGCGCCCTCGTAGGATAGCGATGCGCAGAGAAATGCCTCGCGCGGTCCATTTGGCGGGATCGGCCTTGTCGAGTGCCTGAGCTGCCAGGGCAGCGCGTCCGATATCTTTCCTCCGGACAGGCCCGCGATGAGCGGCGCGAGGAAGAGCGAGGCGACGGTAAAGGCCGCAGTCGGGTTTCCCGGCAACCCGAGAACATGCGTTTGTCTCAACCGGCCATACCAAACCGGCTTGCCGGGTTTGATGGCGACATCGGCAAAAGCGACTTCCAGTCCGAGTGATGCGAAGGCCGACCGCCCAAAATCGCGGTCGCCGCGTGAGGCGCCGCCGATGACGACGACCACGTCGGCGGAGGCCTCTTGCTGCGCTTCGGCAATCGCCTGCTCATTGTCAGGAAGTCGGAGCCTCGCGACGACATCTGCACCTGCCAAGACGCACATTTGCTCGATTGCCCCGCTGAGACTGTCCGGGATCGCATTAGGCATCCGCGATGCGCACCCCGGCGCGAGGATTTCGTCGCCGGTCGCGACCAGCAGGATACGCGGACGGCGCCATACTTCGACCTCCGAATGGTCGGCGGCGGAAGCCACGACCCGCCGCGCCGCCGTCATCCTCGTGCCCGCAGCGAGGAGCTCATCGCCCGCAACAAAATCCGAGCCGGCCTTCCGGACGTGCGGCTTGCCGAGCGGCGCAGCGTCGAGCGCCACAAGCTCGCCGCGATGCCGGCAATGTTCGATCATCACGACACGGTCGCTACCATGAGGCAGGGGTGCGCCCGTCATTACGCGCCAGGTTTCTCCCGCCGAGATTGCACCCGGCTTGGCGCCGCCCGCGTAGCTCGTGCCCCTCGAACGCAAGAATATAGTGCCGTTCTTCAGGTCGGCGTCGCGGACCGCATAGCCGTCCATGGCCGCGCAGTCGCGCCGCGGGGCGTCGATCCGCGCAAGCACCGGTGCAGCGAGATGGCGCCCGCCCGCATCGGCCAACGCGACGCTTTCCTTGCCGAGGGGACGGGCATGCGCGGCGAGGATCGCCAAGGCCCCGTCGAAATCGATGGAAGCCGCGCAAGCGCCGGATGTCAGGATGGTCGCATGCTTACCCATGCATCTGTCTCCCGTACGCTTCCGAAATCGCGAGCTCGGAGGTGCCTTGATCGACAACCTCGCCGACCAGGATCAGCGTAGGCGCGTCGGCCGCGAACGACCGGGTCGCAAGCTCGAGCAGGTCGAGCCGCGTTGCCAGTCGGCGCTCGTCCGGGCTGCTGACGTGGCAAGCGATCATCACCGGGATGTCGCCGCGCATGCCGGCGCGCGTGAGCCCGCGCATGATCTCGCCGGCGGCGTCGCGCCCCATGTAGAAGGCAAGGGTTGACCCGCCGTTGGCGAGCGAGGGCCAGTCGATATCGAGCGCTGCGCCGTGCCTGCTATGTGCGGTGACGAACCGCACATCGCGGGCGACGCCGCGGAGCGTGAGAGAGATGCCGGCAGACGCTGCGGCGGCGCACGCGGTGGTGATGCCCGGGCAGATGCGGGCAATATACCCGGCTTCGCGCAAGGCGGAGAGTTCTTCGGTCGATCGGCCGAAGATCGAGGGGTCGCCGCCTTTCAGGCGTACCACGCGCTTGCCGGCGGCCGCCGCTTCGACCAGCATCGCGTCGATCGTGCGCTGGTCTTTCGAATGGCGGCCCGATCGTTTGCCGACGCTGACCATCTCGGTCCTGGCCGGGATAAGCGCGAGCACGCCATCGCCAACCAGCGCGTCGTAAAAGACGATGTCGGCGCGCTCAATCAATCGCACCGCCTTCATCGTCAGAAGCTCCGGGTCGCCGGGGCCGGCGCCGACGAGCCACACGGTGCCGCTCGCGAAATCGTCAGGCTGCATTGCTGGTCTCCTCGGCCAGGATGCGCGCGAGCGCGGGACGGCAGGAGCCGCAGTTGGTTCCGGCACCGAGCGCGCCGCCGATCGCGGCGACGTCGGCGAGTTTCTGGTCGCGGATGGCGGCGACGATGGTCCTCAGCCCGACGTCGAAGCAGACGCAGATGATCGGGCCGCGGTCAGCTTGGGCTCCCGGGGCACGGCCCGCGAGCAGCGTTGGCGCGACCTGTGGCGCCGATAGCTGCGCGATCAGCCAGTCGCGGGAAGGCAGTTCGCCGGTCTCGGTAACGAACAGGGCGCCCGACAGACGTCCATTCGCGACGATGGCGATGCGCTTGGTGCCGCGTGCAGCATCCTGCGCCTCGATCCGCTCCCCCTTGGGAAGCAGCGCTTCGATCGCCTTGAGATCGCCATTGCCGGCCAGCTCCCACATGACGCCCGCAGGAACCGCGACTCGTGTCGCCCACAGGCAGCGCGGCGCGCTGGCCAGCTCGCGCGAGAGGAGCAGAAAGCCGCGCCACCTGGGCACCACCGCGGCGATCGACGCCGGGGTGCGCTTGAACCCCGGCTGGCCCGACACGGGATCGACGAGCGGGCGCGGGAGCAGCCCGGTGCGGCCGCCGCTTGCCGTGCGGTCGGTCCAGTGGATCGGCACGAACAATTCACCGTGGCGCTGACCGGAGTGAAAGGCGACGCGGTAGAGGCTGTCGCCCTGCGGCGTCTCGACGCGCGCGAGCCCGCCGTCGGTGAGGCCGAGGCGGGAGCCGTCGTCGGGATGGATCTCGACGAGCGGCTCCTCGCGGTGACGCGCCAGTTTCGGGGCAAGGCCTGTGCGCGTCATGGTGTGCCACTGATCGCGGTAGCGGCCCGTGTTGAGCGTCAGTGGCCATTTGGTGAGGGGGGCGGGTAGGGGTTTCTGCGTGATCGGGACGAGGCGTGCACGACCGTCCTCCGTGGAGAAGCGGCCGTCGGCGAAGGGATGATCGCCGCCCCAGCGGAAGGGTTCCATCTCGTCATAGGCGGCGGTGCCGCCCTGCGCCGCGCCGGGCAGCGCGAAGAGGCGTGCGCCGTCATTGTCGTAGGTCGAGAGGCGGCAATGCTCGCGCCAGATGTCGGCGGGGCGGTCGTAGGCGAAGGCGGTCTTCCATCCCATCCGCCGGCCGACCTCCTTGACGATCCACCAGTCGGGCATCGCTTCGCGGGGGAGCGCGAAGAGCGCGCGCTGGCGGCTGATCGTGCGGTCGCTGTTGGTGACGGTGCCGTCCTTCTCGCCCCAAGCCGCCGCGGGCAGCCGGACATGGGCGAAGGACCCGGTGTCGGTCTTTTCGATCACGTCGCTAACGACCACGAAGGGGCAGGCGGCGAGTGCCTCGCGCACCGCATTTCCGTCGGGCATCGATACGGCGGGGTTGGTCGCCATCACCCACAGCGCCTTGATCCGTCCTTCGCCAATGGCGCGAAACAGGTCGACGGCTTTGAGGCCCGGCTTTTCGGCGATCGTCGGTGCGGCCCAGAAGCGCTGGACGCGGGCGCGGTTCTCGGGCGAGAAGTCCATATGCGCGGCGAGCGTCGAGGCGAGCCCGCCGACCTCGCGTCCGCCCATCGCGTTGGGCTGACCGGTGATCGAGAAGGGCGCGGCGCCCGGCTTGCCGATGCGCCCGGTTGCGAGGTGGAGATTGGTGATCGCGTTGACCTGATCGGTGCCTGCAGTCGACTGGTTGATCCCCTGGCTGAACAAGGTGACGGTGCGCGGGTTCGCGGCGAACAGCTCGTAGAAATGCCTGAGGTCGGCGGCGGGGACATCGCAAATGCGCGCCACCGACCACAGGTCATTCCCCTCTCCAAGCTGGTCCCAATATTCTGCGGGAGCCGCGACGTGCGCGGCCAGATAATCCTCATCGACGATGCCGGTTTCGCGGCAATGCTGGAGCAGCCCGTTCATCAACGCGACATCGCTGCCGGGACGGACGGCCAAATGCAGGTCGGCCTCTTCGGCGGTCTCGGTACGGCGCGGATCGATGACGACGAGCTTGGCGCCCGCCTCGCAGCGTGCGCGGATGCGCTGATAGACGATCGGATGGCACCAGGCGGTGTTTGACCCGACGAGGACGAAGAGGTCGGCGGCGTCGAGATCGTCATAGGTCGCGGGGACGACATCTTCGCCGAACGCGCGCATATGGCCCGCGACCGCGCTCGACATGCACAGGCGCGAATTGGTGTCGATGTTCGCCGTGCCGATGAACCCCTTCATCAGCTTGTTCGCGACATAATAGTCCTCGGTCAGAAGTTGCCCCGAGACGTAAAAGGCGACGCTGCCCGGACCGTGGCGCGCGATGGTCTCCTTGAACCGCTTCGCGACGAGATCGAGCGCCTTGTCCCAACTCGCGCGCTTGGCGCCGATCGTCGGATGGAGGAGGCGGCCTTCCAATCCCACCGTTTCGCCCAGATGCGTACCCTTGGAGCAGAGGCGGCCGCGGTTAGCTGGATGGTCGGGATCGCCCGCGATCTCGACGCTCCGTTCGCCCGTTACCGTCGCGCGGATGCCGCAGCCGACGCCGCAATAGGCGCAGGTCGTGCGGACGGCCTCCGTCATCAGGCGGCGGCCTTCAGCGTGCTCGCGCGGCAGATGAGAACGCGGCCGCCATCGATCTTGACCGGCACCGTGGGTGTGCAGCCCTTGTCGTCGCCCAGCGCCTCGCCGGTCGACAGACTGATCCGCCAATTGTGCAGCGGGCAAGCGACCGCGCCGCCGTGGACGATGCCTTGGCTGAGCCGTCCATGCTTGTGCGGGCAGCGGTCGAGGAGAGCGAAGACCTTGCCTTCGGCGGTGCGGAAGACTGCGATGTCGTCGCCGCCCTCGACTTGCACCGTACGGCTGCCGCGCACGGGGATCTGGTCGACCCAGCCGATGTCGAGCCATTCGGCGGTGTTCATGCCAGTTCCTCCTGCGGGATAAAGCGCGCCATCGGCGCGTGATGTTCGGCTTCGGCACCTTCGGCGCGCTGCGCCCAGGGGTCGTCCTGGCTGAAGCTCTGCGAGAAGAGGAATCGTGCGCGGAGCGCGTCGCGGCCCAGATCGTCGTCGACGATGCGCGCCTTGATATGGTCGAGCCCGACGCGCTCGATCCATGGTGCGGTGCGTTCGAGGTAGCGCGCTTCCTCACGGTAGAGCTGGATGAAGGCGGCGCAATAATCCATCGCCTCCTGCTCGTTCGCGACCTTGCAGAGCAGGTCGGTGGCGCGCACGTGAATTCCGCCGTTGCCGCCGACGTGGAGCTCATAACCGCTGTCGACGCAGACGACGCCGAAGTCCTTGATCGTCGCCTCAGCGCAGTTACGCGGGCATCCCGACACCGCGATCTTGAACTTGTGCGGCATCCAGCTGCCCCAGCTCATCCGTTCCAGCTTGACGCCGAGCCCGGTCGAATCCTGCGTGCCGAAGCGGCACCATTCGGACCCGACGCAAGTCTTCACCGTGCGCAGCGCCTTGCCATAGGCATGGCCCGAGACCATTCCGGCGGCGTTGAGATCGGCCCAGACCGCGGGCAGATCCTCCTTCTTGATCCCGAAGATGTCGAGCCGCTGGCCGCCGGTGACCTTGACCATCGGCGCGTTGTACTTCTCGACCACATCGGCGATCGCGCGCAGCTCCCTGGGGTTGGTGAGCCCGCCCCACATGCGCGGGACGACCGAATAGGTCCCGTCCTTCTGGATATTGGCGTGGAGGCGCTCGTTGACGAAGCGGCTCTGCTGGTCGTCGACATACTCACCCGGCAGCGCACAGAGCAGATAGTAATTGAGCGCGGGGCGGCACGAGGAACAGCCGTCGGGGGTGGCCCAGTGCAATTTCTGCATCACCTCGGGGATCGAGCGCATGTCCTGCGCGACGATTTCGCGGCGGACATCGTCGTGCCCGAAGCTGGTGCATTTGCACATGGTCTTGGGGCCGCTTTGCACATCGTCGCCCAATGTCAGCGCGAGCAGGTTCTCGACGAGCCCGGTGCAGCTGCCGCAGCTGGCCGACGCCTTGCAGGTGCCGCGCACCGCGTCGAGGCTGTGTGCGCCCTTGGCGATGCACGAGACGACCTGGCCCTTAGTGACGCCGTTGCAGCCGCAAATCTCGGCATCGTCCGAGAGCGCCGCAACGGCCGCCTTAGGGTCCGCCGCGCCGCCTCCCGCGGCGAAGGCCTGGCCGAAGATCAAGAGGTCGCGGAGGTCGGAGACGTCTTTCTGCTTCTTCAGGAGATCGAAATACCAGCTGCCGTCAGCGGTGTCGCCGTAGAGCACCGCGCCGACGATGCGGTCGTCCTTGACGATCACGCGCTTGTAGACGCCGCGCGAGGCGTCGCGGAGGACGATATCCTCGCAGCCGTCGCCGCCCGAGAAATCGCCCGCCGAAAAGACGTCGATGCCCGACACCTTGAGCTTGGTTGAGGTCACCGAGCCGCGATAACCGCTGGGTTTCTCGACCAGCCCGTCGGCGAGGCTGCGGCACATGTCCCACAAGGGCGCGACGAGGCCGTAAACCTGCCCGTCATGCTCGACGCATTCGCCCACCGCGAGCACGGCGGGGTCGCTGGTGACCATATGGTCGTCGACCTGGATGCCGCGCCCGACCGCAAGGCCCGCGTCGCGCGCGAGTTGGATCGACGGGCGGATACCGACCGCCATCACGACGAGGCTGGCGGGGATCAATGTCCCGTCCTTGAGCTTCACGCCCTCGACCTTGCCGGTGCCGATGATCTCGGCGGTGTCGGCGCCGGTCAGGATCGTCTGGCCGCGCGCTTCGAGCGCATTTTTGAGCAGCCAGCCCGCGGCCTCGTCGAGCTGGCGCTCCATCAGCGTCGGCATCAGGTGGATGACGGTGACCTTCATGCCGCGCAAGCTGAGGCCATGCGCCGCCTCGAGCCCGAGCAGCCCGCCGCCGATCACCACCGCGTCGCCGCCGGCATCGGCGGCGGCGAGCATCATGTCGACATCGTCCATGTCGCGAAAGGCGATGACGCCGGGCAGGTCCTTGCCCGGAACGGGAATGATGAAGGGATCGGAGCCGGTGGCGATCAGCAGCCGGTCGTAAGTCTCGACGAGCCCGCTGCGCGCCGTCACCGTCTTCGCCGCGCGGTCGATCGCCGCAACGGGATCGCCGGCGACGAGCGCGATGCCGTTGTCGGCATACCACGCGGCGTCGTTGATCACGATATCGTCGAAGCATTTCTCTCCCGCCAGCACGGGGGAGAGCATGATGCGGTTGTAATTGACCCGCGGTTCGGCGCCGAAGATTGTGACGCGGTAGCGGCTCGGATCGCGCGCGAGCAGTTCCTCGACCGCGCGGCAGCCGGCCATGCCGTTGCCAATGACGACCAGATGCTCGCGCGTGTCGGCGTCGGGTTTGAGGGGGCGGTGTTCCATCAGAGCATCCAGTCCAGTTGCAGCCAGAATTTGTCGGTGTCGGTGGCGAAAGTGTCGGCGTCGTAGTGGGCGTAGCGCGCCGAGGCGGTGACCTTGCCGAGCTTGGCGCTGGCGAGGAGGTCGATCTCGTCGCCGTAGGCGCGGCTGGCCCGGTCACTGCGATAGTCGTGATACGCGGCCTGCAGCGTCACGGCCTTGAGCGGCCCGACCGCCTTCCAGCCCCAGCCCACGCTGCCATAAAGGTCGCGGACGCCATCGGGCGGAGTGACGAGGAATTTGTCTGCCCAACCCTGAAATTTGAACCCGGTCGCGAGCGGGGTCTGGAAACTGGTCAGGGCCAACCCGTTGTCGGCGCCGAGTATCTCATACCCGGCGCCGACCCGGGGGCCACCAAGATCGACCGCGACATCAGCAAGCCAATAGTCGGCGGAATAGTCATTGGGGTTGCGGTGCCAGTCGGACTGGCGCGCATAGCTGAGCTGATAGGCGATCTTCGCCTTGCCGAGCGGCTGGCTGCCGTCGAGCCGCACGCCATAGCTCTGGCTCGACATGCGGAAACCCTGCATGGCGGCCTCGTCCTGGTCGACGAGATAGGCGAAGGCCGCGATCTTGCCGACCGGCGTCGCGACGCTGACATTGCCGAAGAGATTGTCGCCTGACACCGCTTGTTGCCGTGCGCCGGCGCCGTCGATGCCCCAGATGGTGCGCACGCTCCACGCATAGGTGAGGTCGGCCTTGACGCCCTTGGCCGGCGTGATCTCGGCGCGCACCGCGTCGAAGCTCTGGCCGTTCTGACGAAAAGGCACGGCGCCGATGAAGCGTTCGTCATCGAGCCCGATCCGCTGGCGGCCTGCGGTTACCGCGAAGCTCGGCGAGGCGTACCGAAGCTGGGCGCGGGCCAAGGCGATATTCTCGGGATCGGCGACGAGCGGCCGCGTAGCCGGCCCGTGCAGGCCGTCGAAATAATCGTCAACAACTGCAAGGGTGCCCTGACCCTCGACGAGCGCCGACCAGCGCCCGGCTTTCGCCTCGACCCCGGCGCGGAGGCGCAGGGTCAGGGCGTCGGCATCGGCGGCGAGGCCGTCCTGATCGACCTGTTCATAGCGAAGCCGGGCTTCGCCGAGCGGCTTGAGGGTGACGTCCCGGGCGTGCGCCACCCCGGCCGGCGCGAGCGCCAGCAAGATCACAAGGGTGCGGGTCATGGTTAGATCCGCACGCCTTCGGCTGCGCCCCAGGTCGCGCGCCACTGGCCCTTGACGAAGATCAGCCCGACCAGCGCCACGACCGCAAGCCCGGCGAAGATATAGAAGCCGGGGCCGAAGCTGCCGCTCCACTGTTTCGCAAAGCCGAGCGAGGAGGCAAGGTAGAAGCCGCCGACGCCGCCCGCCATGCCGACGAGCCCGGTCATCACGCCGATCTCGGCAGAGAAGCGCTGCGGCACAAGCTGGAACACCGAGCCGTTGCCGGTGCCAAGCGCGAGCATCGCCACGACGAAGAGGCCGAGCGCGGCGGGCAAGCTATCGGCTTGCGGTACGCCCGCGAGAGCGAGCGCCGCGACGACGAACACCGCCATCAGCGCCTTGACGCCGCCGATCCGGTCCGCGAGCGCACCGCCCATCGGCCGCACCAGCGATCCGGCGAAGACGCACGCCGCGGTGCAATAGCCCGCGATCACAGGGGTCAGGTGGAACTGATCGGTGAAATACACCGGAAGCGAGGCGGCGAGCCCGACGAAGCCGCCAAACGTCACCGAATAGAAGGCCATAAGCCACCAGGCGTCGGCGGTCTTGAGCGGCTGGAAATAGTCGACAAGCTTCTTCGGCGCGGGCGCATTCGGCGCATCCTTCGCCATCGCGAGATAGATGAAGAAGGCGATCGTCAGCGGGATGCAGGCGAGGCCGAGCACTGCGTTCCAGCCGAACAACTTGGCGAGGCCGGGGGCGAAGAGCGCGGCGAGCACCGTGCCCGAATTGCCCATGCCCGCAAGGCCCATCGCCTTGCCCTGATGCTCGGGCGGATACCAGCGGCTCGCAAGCGGCAGCGCGATCGCGAAGCTTGCACCGGCGAAGCCGAGGATCACGCCGAGTGCGAGCGTGCCCGCGAAACTGTGCACGCCGAAAAACCAGGCCGCGAACAGTCCGGCGATGACGATGATCTGGCTGATCGCGCCCGAGCGCTTCGGGCCGATCCGGTCGACGAGCAGCCCGTTGACGACGCGCAGCACCGCGCCGGCCAGCGTCGGGACCGCGACCATCAGGCCTTTTTGTGCGGGTGTCAGTCCGAGGTCTTCGGAAATCGACGGCGCCAGCGGGCCAAGGATGACCCAGACCATGAAGGCAAGATCGAAATAAAGAAAGGCGGCGACCAGCGTCGGCCAGTGCCCGCTCGCCCAGAAGCTCGATTTGGGTGCCATGGCCCCCGTGTTTGCAGTCGTCATCGTCCGTCCCCTTCGTGTGACGGGCAATAAAAAAGCCGCCAGGACGGCGGCCATGCGGGCGCATCCTGACGGCTTCATTGCCTGTTGGGATTGCGGGGAATGGCTCCCCGTCCGCCTGCGGTTCGATCCCCTCGTTGGAACCGGCGCCGCCTTATCCTGCCCCGGCAACCTTGCCGAGTGCGCTAAAGCTGCCTGATTCGCAGCTTTGCTGCAAGCGGTTATTTCGCAGGTGCAGCATAAAAGGAAAAGCTATGGAAGTTTAGCGAGATAGGTCTCGATGTCGTCGGGATCGAAGGCGCGGCCGTCGAAAAAGCGGTCGCTGCCGAGCGTGAGGCGGCCCTGTGTCGAACCGGCGCCGATGGGCTCGTCGAGCCCGCCTTCGAGTTTCGAACTCGCGCCGGGCAGCGGCGCGCCCGAGCCTGCAAGCGCGGCCCGGTAGACGTCGGGACGGAAGACGTTGCCGGCCGCCGCGGCTTCGGCGTCGTCGAACGCCATATAGTCCCAGCGGACCATCTGCGAGTAGAGCCACGCAGCCTGGCTGCGCCAGGGAAAGTTGGCCGCCTCGCGATACTGGAACATGAAGTCGGGATAGTGGATCGGCTCGCCGCCTGGGACGAGCCGGATGCGGTCGGTGATTGCGCGCAATACGGCATCGCGCGGCGCGTCGAGATATTCGGGCCGCGCCAATATGTCGGCGCTTTCCTCGGCAGCGCCGGGTTCGACAAAATGTGCCGCTGCCGCGTGCAGCGCGCGGACCAGCGCTGCGACCGCTTCGCGACGCTCGTTGAGCGTAGCCTCCGGCATCGCGAGCACTTTCTCGACACCGCGGCGCCAGATCTGCGCGGTTGCGAGCGCGATGTGACCTACGCCGCGGTCGACGGCGATCGAGTTCCATGGCTCGCCGACGCAGATGCCGTCGACTTCGCCCGCGGCGAGCGCGTCGGCGGCAAAAGGCGGGCTGGTAACGACGATCTCGATATCTTGATCGGGACGAATGCCGACACCTGCGAGCCAGTAGCGCAGCATGTAATTGTGGCTCGAATAGCGATGGACGACGCCGAAGCGCAAAGCTTTGCCCGCCGCGACCCGCGCGTCCGCTACCTGCTTCAGCGCCGCGCCGATCCGGATCGGATCACCCAGCGTATCGGTCAGACCTGCTTCTTCCGCGAGCTTGGTCGAGAAGGTGACGGCATTGCCGTTGAGACCCAGAACGAACGGCACCGCGAGCGGCACTGCGGGACGATCCTTTCCAAGCGTTGTGGCGATGGCAAGCGGCGCGATCATATGCGCCGCATCGGTGTGACCATAGAGCAGCCGGTCGCGCACGGTCGCCCAGGTCATGTCGCGGACAAGGTCGATCGCGACCCCCTCGGCGGCGGCGAAGCCGATTTCGTGGGCAAGAACCGGCAACGCGGCGTCGACGAGTGGCAGGAAGCCGATACGGAAGCGCTCGCCGGTCATTCCATGTCTCCCATCAGCGCTTCGCTGGTGACGATCGCCTCGGCAATCTCCGAGATGCGACGATTGGTCCGCATCGCCTGTCCGCGGAGCAGGGCATAAGCCTCGGGCTCGTCGATCTGACGCCGCTTCATCAGGATCGCCTTCGCCTTGTCGATCACGGCCCGCTCGGCGAGTGCGTTCTTGGCGTCATCGAGTTCGCGCTGGAGCCGCGAAAAGGCCTGGAAGCGTCGGATGGCGAGGTCAACCACCGGCTTGATACGTTGCTTCGACAATCCGTCGACGACATAGGCCGAAACCCCGGCGTCGATCGCCGCGCCGGTCGCCTCGGCATCGCTCTGATCGACGAACATTGCGATCGGCCGTGCCAGCGCGCGCGACATAGCGAAGAAATCCTCGAGCAGGTCGCGGCTCGGGTTCTCGAGGTTGATAAGAACAACTTCGGGGGCAGCCGCTTCGATCTGCGCAACAAGTGGTTTGGAAGTGTCCACCAGTACGAGGTCGTCGAGACCAGCTTCGCGCAAACCGTCGGATATGACGGCCGCACGCCCTGCGCTGGTGTCGATGATCGCGATCCTCATGGTCGCGCCTTTACGCTGCAGCGCACAAATCTGCCAGAGACTTTGTCGGTCGCGACATAATCCGCGCGTCAAGTGTCCGCTTAGCGAAATAGGCTACCAACAGCGGACAGTCTCCAATTGATGACGTGGACGGCTCTCCAACTCCCCGCGGTATGATCTGCGGGATGAGCTGGAAGGAGAGCTACGATGGAGAAGATTGTAACGGTCGGGTTGGATATCGCGAAGTCGGTGTTTCAGGTCCACGGTGTTGATGCCGCAGGCGAAGTGGTGGTGCGCAAGCGCCTGAGCCGGGCCCGGGTGATTCCGTTCTTCGCGAAGCTGCCGCGCTGTCTGGTCGGCATCGAGGCCTGCAGCAACTCTCACCACTGGGCCCGCGAGCTGATCGCGCTGGGCCATGATGTTCGACTGATGCCGGCGCAATATGTGAAGCCGTATGTGAAGCGCGGCAAGAATGACGCTGCCGATGCGGAGGCGATCTGCGAGGCGGTGACGCGGCCGACGATGCGGTTCGTGACGGTGAAGACTCCGGAACAGCAGAGCGTGATGATGCTTCACCGTGTCCGCCTGATGCTCAACCGCCAGCGCACGCAGCTGTCGAACGCGACGCGGGCGCATATGTCGGAGTTCGGGATCGTGGCGCCGGTGGGGCGCATTGGGCTCGAGCGCCTGCTGGCGATAGTCGCCGACAAAGATGACGAGAGGATTCCACCTGATGCCCGGCTCTGCTTGGAGATGCTCGGGGCGCAGCTCGCGATCGTAAAGGAGCAGATCCTTGAGAACGACCGACGTATCCGTGCGAGTGCGCGCGACACAGAAGTTGGGCGGCGGCTGATGGAGATACCGGGCGTCGGGCCACTGCTCGCCAGCGCCTTTGTTGCCAGCGTCGCCGATCCGCGCCTGTTCAAGACAGGCCGCGACCTCGCCGCGTGGATAGGTTTGGTCCCGCGGCAGAACTCCAGCGGAGGGAAGGAGCGGCTCGGCGGCATATCGCGTGCGGGCAACCAGTATCTGCGTCAGATGCTCGTCGTCGGTTCGATGGCCGTCATCCGCCATGCCGAGCGGCACGGCACCAAACGGCCATGGCTCATCGAACTGATGAAGCGTCGAGCGAAGAAAGTTGCAGCTGTGGCGCTAGCTAACAAAACCGCCCGCATGGTCTGGGCGCTGATGACGAGCGGAGAGCACTACCGCGAACCGCAGGTCGCGCACGCATAGGAGATCAGGCGCCGATCATGGCGTCGCCGAGGTTGGGAAGGGCAGACAGGAGCTGATGCACAAAGCCGGTTGAAACCGCCGGATCAGGAAAACCCATTTTGGCCGGTGCACCTCGAGTGCGTCCAATTGGTCGGGACCCGATCCGCGCGAAAGGCATCATGGCCAGCGGCGCATGACAAGGCCGCATCACAGGCCGGACACATGGCTGCACCAACCAGCAGGTCGCATCATATCCAGAAACCGCTTGCCAACGGAGGGCCGTCCACACACGGCCAGTTCGAGCTGAGGACCTGTTCCCTTGGGCAATGTTGCAGCGAGGGAGCCGCGCCACAGGCGCAATAACGTTTGCCCAAATGAAATTTTGGTGCGCGATAGTGTTTGGCGCAGAAAGATGAGGTCTGTCTAAAGTTGTACCAAGACTCATGTAGACTGGAGCCGCGGTGCCATTCTTTATCAGATCAACACGCGGCAGTTCACGCGCGAAGGAACGTTTCGAGCCGCCGAGACGCAGTTGCCCCGCCCTAAAAAGCTCGGCGTCGATATCATCTGGCTGATGCCGATCCATCCGATCGGCGAGAAGAACCGCAAGGGCAGCCTCGGCTCGCCTTATTCGGTGAAGGACTATTATGGCGTCACGCGCGGATGAAACTAAGGGCATAGACATCGAGCATCGTCGGGTCGAGCGGGCGAATTGCGCTGCCGCCTGGAGAACGTTGATGCAGCACAGCGACGATGATCGGCGCCGCCAGAATGATTGCCGCCCCCAGCATTTGTCCAGACTGCATTTCGCTCGTCTCGGGATGCTTCAGCTGCGCGATGTCCGGCGCCTTCCAGTTAAAGGTTGGAGCCGGCTGCTCGGCGGCGGATGGGACGGCGCAGGCGCAAGCCGTGACGGCCGAGAGGGAGGCAAGGCGGGCGGCACGGACCCAAACGGGAGATCATCGGGCGACCCCTCCGGTGAGCGGGGTGACCCGCGTCATTGCGGCGGCCGCCAGCAGCAAGGTGCCCGACGCGAACGCCATCGTGTAGATCGGGGCGCCGGGAAAGAAGGCGGCCATGATCGACCCCATGATCGTGGCGACAAGCAGCTGCGGAACGACCACGAAGATATTGAAGAGGCCCATGTAGATGCCGAGCTTTCCCTGCGGCAGGCTGGAGGCGAGGATCGCGTAAGGCATCGCGAGAACCGAAGCCCAGAAGATGCCGATGAGGACCTCGCTCGCAACAAGATGCGTGGGGTCGCGCAGCAGGAAAAAGCTGCCATAGCCGAGCGCACCGCAGACAAGGCCGGCGATGTGCGTGCGGGCCTGCCCGATGCGCCTGGATAACCAGGGCAGGAGAGTGAGCGCGGCGACGGCGGCCACACCGTTATAGATGGCGAAGAGCGTGCCGACCCAGTTGGCGGCGGTCTGATAGGCGGCGCTCGCCGCATCGGTCGTCCCGAAATGATATTGGGCGACGATGGGCGTGGTGTTGATCCACATGATGAACAGCGCCGACCAGCTGAAGAACTGGACGAGGGCGAGCCGCTTCATGATTGGCGGCATACCGGAGAAATCGCCGACGATGCTCGACAGCATGTTGGTCTCGTTGCCACGGCGCGCGAGGGCGATGGCGATGAGGCTTGCAAGGCCGTAGGCAATCAGCAGCGCGCCGAGGAGAAGAACCTCGCGGAGCAGCGAAAATTCCTGCCGGATGGCCATTACGCCGAGACCGGCTACGATCCAGGCGGAGCAACCGGCATAGCTTCGCGACGCAAGCGCGCGAACCGCGGGCTGGGTCTCCGCTTCGGCGGGGCCGAATCCCGCCATCTCGACCGGATCATATTCGCGGGTCGTCACCACCGTCCACAAGACCGAGAGGAAGAGGGCAAGGCCGCCGAACCAGAAAGCGTAGCGGACGGTGTCGGGAATCTCGCCGGGCGGCGCGACATTGGCGACCCCCAGCAGGTCCATGAACGACGGAAAGAGCGAGCCGACGACCGCGCCCGCGCCAATAAAGGCCGTCTGGACCGCATAGCCCGCACTATGCTGGTCCTTCCGCAGCATGTCGCCGACAAAGGCGCGAAAGGGCTCCATCGAGATATTGAGCGAGGCGTCGAGGAGCCAGAGCGTCGTCGCCGCGAACCAGATCGCCGGGCTTTGCGGCATCACGAACAGCGCGATCGCGGCGAGAATGGCGCCGGCAAGAAAATAAGGCCGACGGCGGCCGAGCCGCCCCAGCCAGGTCCGGTCGCTCATATGGCCGATCACCGGCTGGATCAGCAGGCCCGTCAGCGGTGCGGCGACCCAGAGGCCGGGCAGTTTCTCGATGTCTTCGCCAAGCGATTGGAAAATCCGGCTCATATTGGCGTTCTGGAGCGCGAAGCCGATCTGGATGCCGAAAAAGCCGAAGCTGATGTTCCACAGTCCGGCGCGACTTTGCCGCGGCTTTTCCATCACGTCTCTCCCCATCGGCCGCATGGCGCGCGGCTCTTTAGCCGCGCGATCTTGCAGCAGCGCCCGGCAAGAGCAAGCGGCGGGCGGGGCGATCGGGTCAAGGTATACGAATACTTAGCCGATCAGGGCGATGTGCTTTGCCTGCGGATCAGCCGCGTCGGCAAGATGCATCGCCCTGCGGGCCGACCGTCGATGCGGCCGAGCAGCGCATCGACGAGCAATTCCCCGGCACCCTTCAAGTCCTGCATCACCGTTGTCAGCGTCGGCGACGTCAGGCTGGCCGCGGGGATGTCGTCGAACCCGATCAACGCGACGTCGCGCGGCAGTGCCAAGCCGGCTTCGACGAGCGCGCGCATGGCCCCGATCGCGATCAGGTCGCTGGCGGCAAACAGGGCGTCGAACGGAATGCCCGTGGCGAGGAGCGCGCGCGCGGCTTCATAGCCCGATTGCTCGGAAGAAACGGCAGGCTGCTGCAGCCGCGGATCTGGCGTCAGGCCCGCGGCCGTCATCGCCCGGCAAAGGCCCGCATAGCGATCCTGAAACTCTGGCGCGTGGTTGGATGCGTCGCCCAAGAAGGCGATGGATTTGCGACCTATCTCGATGAAATGCTCGCCTGCCTGAACGCCGGCACCGATATTGTCCGACCCGACCGTCAATCCGATATTGTCGTCGGCGACCGATCCCCAGCGGACAAACTTCGTGTCCATCTCCACCAGATGCTCGAGCTTGGCGCGATAAAGCTGATAGTCGCCATAGCCGAGCAGGATGATGCCGTCAGACCGGTGGCTGTCCTGATAGTCGACGTGCCAGTCGTTATTCATTTGCTGGAAGCTTATCAGAAGATCATAGCCGCGCAGGGCGCACTGCCGGGTTATCGAGCCGAGCATCGAAAGAAAGAAGGGGTTGATCATCGACTCGTCTGGGGTCGGATCCTCGAAGAAGAGGAGCGCGAGCGTGTGGGCGCGCTGCGAGCGGAGGCTCGATGCATTCTTGTCGACGGTATAGTTGAGCTCGCGCGCAATCCGCTCGATGTTGGCGCGGGTGGCGGCACTCACCGATTTGCTGCCGCGCAGCGCGCGCGATACGGTCGGCTGCGACACGCCGGCCAGATAAGCGATATCGAAACTCGTAGGCTTGGCCGTTGGCGGTCGCCCCATATCCTTCTCCCGGTTCGGTCGGCTTCAGGCCGGCCCGTCCTTGCGTCGAGACTAGCGAGCGCCGGCCGTACTGCCAATGGGTCGAGCCCATCGCGCTGTGACATTTACGCGACAGCGGCTGACGGGCGACGATATGCGTATACGTATACCCTATGGTCGCGCGGCCGATTTGGTCTCAATTGCTGGACCGACGATGGGAACACCCACGCGATGACGAGGATGCCGTGCGGCGCGATCTGCCGCTCCCGAGCCGTTGCGCGAACGACCCCCCATCGCAGCAGGGGAGCCTTTATGCGTAATTCTATCAGCCTCCGCCGCGGCGCCAGCACCGTAGCGCTCGGCTTTGCCTTGACCGCCATGCTTTCGGGCACCGCGATGGCGCAGGACGGCGCCGCCGCGCCCGCCGACGAGGCCGCGTCCGACAGCGACATCGTCGTCACCGGCTACAGCGCCAGCCTCCAGAGCGCCGTCAACGCGAAGAAGAATCGCGACCAGGTGGTCGAATCCATCTCGGCCGAGGATATCGGCAAGCTACCCGACGCGTCGATCGCCGAATCGATCGCGCGCCTGCCCGGCCTGACCTCGCAGCGTGTCTCGGGCCGTTCGAACTCGATTTCGATCCGCGGCTTTGCGCCGGACTTCTCGACGACCTTGCTCAACGGCCGCGAGCAAACCTCGACCGGCGACAATCGGGCGGTCGAGTATGACCAATATCCGTCCGAGGTCGTGAACCAGGTCCTCGTTTACAAGACGCCGATGGCCTCGATCGTCGGACAGGGGCTTTCGGGCACCGTCGACCTGCGCACCATTCGCCCGCTCGACTATGGCAAGCGGGCGATCTCGGTCGGGGTTCGCGGCACATGGGCCGACCTCGGCAAGCTGAACGCGGGTTCGAAGAAATACGGCTACCGTGTGAACGGCGTCTTCGTCGACCAGTTCGCCAACGACACGCTCGGCGTGGCGCTTTCGGCATCCTATGTCGACGAGCCCTACCAGATTCAGGAATTCAACGCCTGGGGTTATGCCGGCGGAGGCACCGCGGCGAGCCCGGTGGTGATCGGCGGCTCCAAAAGCTATGCGACCTCGACCCAGCTCACGCGCCTTGGCCTCCAAGGAACGGTGCAATGGCGGCCCACCCCCAATTTCACCTCGACGTTCGACGCCTTCTACTCGGACTTCAAGGATGACCAGATCAAGCGCGGAATCGAGCTTCCGCTCGGCTTCGACGTCAACAATGATCCCGCCAGCCCCAACGCCACCAAGCTGACGATCACCGATATCGATTCGAGCGGTCAGTTCGTGTTTGCGCGCGCCGGCCGCTTCTCGAACGTCGAGGGCGTCGTGCGCAACGACGTGTTCGAGCGCAATGCAAAGCTCTACAGCTTCGGTTGGAACAACCGCTGGGAAGGCGACGACGGCTGGAATGTCACGGCCGACATCAGCATGTCGAAAACCGACCGCAACGAACTGATCTTCGAAAGCAATGCCGGCACCGGGCGCGGCGCCGACGTCGGCGCGACCGACACGATCGGTTTCACCAGCGACCGCAACGGGACCATCTTCAGCCCCACCCTCAACTATGGCGACTATAACCTGATCCAGCTGACCAGCCCCCTGGGTTGGGGCGGGGATCAGACGGGGGTCGACGGGCGCCGGATCCGCGGCGGCCAGGACGGCTATTACAACAACCGCATCATCAAGGACGAGCTCTGGCAATACCGCGTCGAAATCGAACGCGAGCTGGAGGGCTTCCTTCGCTCGGTTCAGTTCGGGGTCAATTATACCGATCGCAAAAAGAGCCTGACCCCCGATGAAGCCTTCGTCGGCCTCGTCGCCAACACCGACGGGCTGACGAGCGTGCCGATCCCCGACCAATATCGCCTCGGCACGACCAACCTGTCGTACCTGGGGCTTGGTCCGGTGGTCAGCTACGATCCGCGCGACCTGCTCGCGGGCGGTATCTACCAGCTGGTGCCGAATCCCTACGGCGACGTCGTGGTCAAGGCCTATGACGTCTCCGAAAAGCTGATGACCACCTATCTTCAGGCGAATATCGACCATGAAATGGGGTCATCGGTGCTGACCGGCAATTTCGGCGTCCAGGCGATCTTTACCGACCAGAATTCGAACGGCGCGACGGCGTCGTTCGCGGGAACCAATCCGAACGGGTCGCCGAACATCGTCGGCATCCCGCGCCGCGAGAGCACCGATTATGTCGACGTGCTGCCCAGCCTGAACCTGTCGCTGCGCACAGCGAGCGATTTCGTGATCCGCGTCAGCGTGGCGCGCGAAATCATCCGTCCGCGCCTCGACGACCTAAAAGCCACGTTGAGCTATGGCACGACGGTCGGCGATCCGGGCAACATGGTCTGTCCGACGGGCCGCACCTGCGCCGTCGTCCGCGCCGGCGCGGGCAGCGCGGGCAATCCCGATCTCCGCCCGTGGCGCGCCAACGCCGCCGACCTGACGTTCGAGAAATATTTCGGATCGAAGGGCTATCTTGCGGTGCAGCTGTTCTACAAGGATCTGAAAAGCTACATTTACAACCAAGATACTCCGTTCGACTTCACCGGCTATCCGATCCAGGCACCGGGTAACGACGGCAACGGGCTGCCGATCATCGTCAATTACATGGGCACGATCAACGCGCCCATCAACGGCAAGGGCGGCAAACTTTACGGTGTCGAACTTGCCGGCACCTTGCCGTTCGGCGAGATCGTATCGGCGCTCGACGGGTTCGGTGTGACCGGCGGCGCCTCCTACACCAAGACCAAGATCGCGCCCACGCCCGGCGCGCCTGCGGAGGATATCCCGGGCTATTCGAAGTGGGTCGCGAACGGTACGGCCTATTTCGAGAAATGGGGATTCAACTCGCGCGTCAGCGCCCGCTACCGCTCGAGCTTCATCGGCGAGGTGTCGGGCTTCGGTGGCGCTCGCGTGCGGCGCCGCGCCCGGCCCGAGACGATTATCGACGCACAGATCGGCTATGACTTCCAGCCGGGCAGTGCGCTCGAGGGCCTCTCGATCTTCGTCCAGGGCCAGAATCTTACCGACGAGCCGTTCGTCACCGATGATCCGCGCGATAGCCGGGCGGTTATCGACTATCAGACATATGGCCGCCGGTTCCTCGCGGGCGCCTCGTTCAAATTCTGAACCCTCCCTGGGTGGGAGCGGCAGGGTCGCGCCGCTCCCATCATTTTGTTGCGCCGCCGGGGCGGCGCTGGTCAAAGGATCGCCATGCGGTTGATGATCATCGGGGGCGGGACGGCAGGCTGGATGGCGGCCGCCTGCCTGCGGCGGTTCCTGCCGCGCGACTGGTCGGTGCGGCTGGTCGAGTCCGATGAAATCGGAACGGTCGGCGTCGGCGAGGCGACGATCCCCCAAATCCGGCTTTTCAACGATGCGCTCGGCATCGACGAAGATGAATTTCTGGCGGCGACGCAGGGAACGATCAAGCTCGGGATCGAGTTTCGCGACTGGACGCGCGTCGGCCATCGCTACATGCACGCTTTCGGGGCGATAGGCCGCGGTCTGGGGCTGGTCGATTTCCACCATTATTGGCTGCGCGCGCGCGCCGCGGGACTGGCCGAAAGTCTGGACCATTATTCGCTGAACGAGCGGGCGGCGCGCGCGCGCCGGATGCAGCGGGGCGCGCCCCGCACATCGCGCTACCTCCTCGAAATGCCCTATGCCTACCACTTCGATGCAGCGCTGTACGCGGCCTTCCTCAGGCGCCGCGCCGAGGCGGGCGGCGTCGAGCGCATCGAAGGCAGGATCGGCGAGGTGCGCCTTGATCCGCAGCGCGGCGACGTCGCCGGCGTGACGCTGGACGACGGACGGCGGTTCGACGGCGATTTCTTTATCGACTGCTCTGGCTTTCGCGGATTGCTGATCGAGGGCGCGCTGGCGAGCGGGTACGAAGATTGGTCGCGCTGGCTGCTTAACGATCGCGCTGTGGCGGTGCCCTGCGCCCACGGTACGGTGCCGCAGCTTCCGTGGACCGGCGCCACGGCACGCGATGCCGGCTGGCAATGGCGCATTCCGCTCCAGCACCGCATCGGCAACGGCTATGTCTATTGCTCGGCGCATATCGGCGACGATGCTGCCCTGGATACGCTGCTCTCCGATCTCGACGGCGCGGCGCAGGCGGAGCCCAACCAGCTGCGTTTCGTCAGCGGCAAGCGACGGCGGATGTGGAACCGCAATGTCGTGGCGCTCGGCCTTGCGAGCGGTTTCATGGAACCGCTGGAATCGACGAGCATCCACCTTGTTCAGGCTGGAATTTCGCGGCTCGTCAAAATGCTCCCGTCAGGCGCCGCCGACCCTGCGGTCGCCGCGGAATTCAATCGGCAGAGCGACTTCGAATGGGAGCGTATCCGCGATTTCATCATTCTTCATTTCAAGGCGACCGAGCGGCAGGACACGCCCTATTGGCGGGACCGGGCGGAAATGGACGTTCCCGACACCCTTGCAGCCAAAATCGACCTCTTCCGCGCGCAAGGCCTGATCTTCCGCGAACATGAAGAGCTTTTCACCGAATCGGGATGGCTGCAGGTGCTGGTCGGACAAGCGGTCGAGCCCCTGCGCTGGCATCCGCTTGCCGACAGTCTCGAACCGGCCGAGCTAGCGCAATTTATAGCCGGCATCTCGCTGACGATCGAGCGCGAAGTCGCGCAGATGGAAAATTACGACGCCTTCCTTGCCGCGGCGCGTCCCGCAGGAGTTGCTGCATGATCCGTTGGTTCGTTCCGTTCGCGATGCTTGTCGCTTCGCTTCCCGCACCGGCGGCTGCGGAAGATGCGCGCTCGCGTCCCGTCTCCGACGACATCATCTATTTCGTGCTGCCCGACCGTTTCGAAAATGGCGACCGGTCGAACGATCGCGGCGGGCTGAAAGGCGATCGTCTTGCGACCGGTTATGATCCGACCGCGAAGGGATTTTATCATGGCGGCGATCTTGCCGGGCTTACGCGACGGCTCGATTATATCGAGGGTCTCGGCGCCACCGCGATCTGGTTCGCGCCGATTTTCCGCAACAAGCCGGTGCAGGGACCGAAAGGCGACGAAAGCGCTGGTTATCATGGCTATTGGGTCACCGATTTCACGAGCGTAGACCCGCATTTCGGCTCCAATGCCGAGTTCAAAGCCTTCGTCGACGCCGCTCATGCGCGCGGGATGAAGGTCTATATGGACATTATCACCAACCACACGGCCGATGTTATCCAGTATCGCGATGGCGATGCGTCGAGCTATCGTTACCGCAGCCTCGCCGACTATCCCTTTGCGCGGCGTGGAGGGGTCGACGGACCGGCGATTAATCCCGGTTTCGCAGGTGACCGCGATCCGAGCCCCGATAACTGGTCGAAGCTCGTGGACCCCTCTTTCGCCTATCAGCCGTTCGTCCCGAAGGGCGAGGAACACAGCAAGGCCCCCGCGTGGCTCAACGATCCGGTCTATTATCATAATCGTGGCAACAGCGACTGGGTCGGCGAGTCCGCCCTCTACGGTGATTTTGCAGGACTCGACGATCTGGCGACCGAGAATCCCGAAGTCATTAAGGGCTTTATCGAAATATACGGACGGTGGATCGACGAGTTCGGCATCGACGGCTTTCGCATCGATACCGCCAAGCATGTGAATCCGGAATTCTGGCAAGCCTTCGTCCCCGCGATGCAGGCGCGTGCGCGGGCCCGCGGAATTCCCAATTTCCATATCTTCGGGGAAATCTACATCGACGCGCTCGATCCCGGTGCGCTGGCGGCCTATACGCATTCCGCCGGACTTCCTGCGGTGCTCGATTTCGCCTTCGCCCGGGCCGCGATCGACGCGGCGAGCGGAACGAAGGGGACCGACCAATTTGCCCGCCTGTTCGACGGCGACATCCTCTACAAGGGCGGCGCGCGCGCCGCGCTGACATTGCCGACCTTCCTCGGCAATCATGACATGGGCCGTGTCGCGACCTTCGTGAAACAGGCAAACCCCGAAGCGGACGAGGCAGAGCTTCTGGCCCGCGTCAAGCTCGCGCACAGCATGCTACTCACCCTGCGCGGCATCCCCACCATCTACTATGGCGACGAGCAGGGCTTCCTGTCGGACGGCAACGACCAGCTCGCGCGCGAAGACATGTTCGCCTCGAAAGTCGCCGTCTACAACGATAATGATCTCGTCGGCAGCAACGCCACCACCGCGACCGCGAACTTCGACGCCAGCCATCCGCTGTATCGCCATATCGCGGCGCTCAGTGCTATTCGCCGGCACACACCGGCCCTCATGCGCGGATCCACGACGGTGCGGGCCTTCTCGGACAAGGCCGGTCTGTTAGCCGTGTCGCGCTTCGATCCCGACACCGGCCGCGAGGTCGTGCTCGCCTTCAATACGTCTGCAACGCAATTGTCCGCTAACATCGCGGTCGATATGAAAAGCCGGGCCTTCGAGGCGCTTTCAGGCAATTGTCCGGCAGCCTCCGCCGCGCCCGGCACCCTTGCCATCACCGTCCCGGCCTTCGGCACCTTGATCTGCCAGGCCGGCGAATAAGCGAAAACAACAGTGACGATAAACCAGCCCCTCGCAAAAGACCCGCATAGCTGTACCGAAGCCTCTCCGCCTTGGTGGAAGGGTGCCGTCATATATCAGGTCTATCCGCGTAGCTTCGCCGATTCGAACGGCGACGGGGTTGGGGACCTTGCCGGCATTACTGCCCGGCTCGACTATATCGCGTCCCTCGGTGTCGATGCGATCTGGCTTTCTCCCTTCTACCCTTCGCCGATGGACGACTTCGGATATGATATTTCCGACTATCGCGGCGTCGATCCGATTTTCGGGACTCTCGACGATTTCGATGCACTCATCGCCCGCGCGCACGCGCTTGGTCTGAAGGTAACCACCGACCTGGTTTTTGCCCACACGTCGGATCGCCATGCCTGGTTCGCCGAAAGCCGCACGAGCCGCGAGAATTCGAAGGCCGAATGGTATGTTTGGGCGGACGCGCGGCCCGACGGTACGCCGCCGACCAACTGGCAGTCGGTGTTCGGGGGCCCCGCCTGGACGTGGGACGCGCGCCGCGGCCAATATTATCTCCATAATTTCCTAGGCTCGCAGCCGCAGCTCAACGGGCATAACCCCGACGTGCAACAGGCCCTGCTCGACGTCGTGCAATTCTGGCTCGACCGGGGGGTCGACGGCTTTCGTATCGACGCGATCAATTTCGCGATGCACGATCCCGAACTTCGCGACAATCCGCCGGCGGCGCCCTCGAACAAGGTCCGGACGCGGCCCTTCGATTTCCAGCAAAAAATCTACAACCAGTCGCACCCCGACATCCCGTTGTTTCTCGAACGGATTCGGGCGCTTACCGATCGCTATGCCGACAGGTTCACTGTTGCGGAGGTCGGCGGCGACGACGCGGTGCGCGAGATGCGGCAGTTTACCGCCGGCGGGCACCGGCTCAACAGCGCCTATGGCTTCGATTTCCTCTATGCGGACCAGCTGACCCCGAAGCTCGTTCGCGAGGCGGCGGAGCAATGGCCCGATGCGCCCGGGACCGGCTGGCCAAGCTGGGCCTTCGAAAATCACGATGCGCCGCGAGCTCTCTCCCGCTGGACTCCGCCCGGCACCGACCGCGCGGCCTATGCGCGAATGAAGATGGCGCTGCTTTGTGCGCTGCGCGGCAACATCATCATTTACAACGGCGAGGAATTGGGACTGGACCAGGTCGACATACCTTTCGAACTGATCAAGGATCCCGAGGCTCTCAAGAATTGGCCGCTTACCTTGTCGCGCGACGGCGCGCGCACGCCGCTCCCGTGGGAGGGCGGCACGGCCCATGCGGGCTTTTCCAGCGCTGAGCCTTGGTTGCCGCTGGGCGCGGCACATGCGGCGCTCGCGGTCGACCGGCAAGAGGATGATCCGGCCTCGCTGCTGCATCTGACGCGTCGACTTGTGGCGCTGCGCGCCGGGTACCCGGCCCTCCGCGCGGGCGATAACCGGAACTGGATAACCGAGGGCGATCTGCTCGCCTTTGACCGAATTGCCAGGAACGATCACCTTCGCTGCCTCTTCAATCTTGGAAATGGAACAATCGACATTTCCGGGCACGCGGGTGTCGGCACGCCGGTCGTGGCGCTCAACGGAGCCACCATCGATTGTCTGCCGCCCTGCGGCGCGCTCTGGCTGAACGTCCAAGGAGATATGTGATGCGCCGTCTGGCTCTGGCCGCCTTTGTTTCGTTCGCCCCGGTTCCCCTCCTCGCCCAGCCGGCGCCGGCGACGCAAACCGCCACCTCGCCCGACGGCAGCATCGTTCTGACGGTGTCCACCGACGGCGACCAGCGACCGACATGGTCGCTGTCGCGGCGGGGCAAGCTGCTCATCGCGCCCTCGAAACTCGGGTTCATCCTGACGGACGGCATCGGATTGCAACGCGGCTTCTCGATCGTCGACAGCGAGCGCAAGCGTTCCGATACGCGTTGGGAGCAACCGTGGGGCGAACGCCGCTTCATCCGCGATGTGCACAACGAACTGCTGGTCCGGTTCCGGCAAGACGAGAGCTGGGGCGGCCACGCGATGAACCTTCGCTTCCGGCTTTTCGACGACGGCATCGGCTTCCGCTACGAGTTGCCCGAACAACCCGGCTTCAAGACAGCGCATATCGCCGACGAATTCACCGAGTTCGACATCGTACCCCAAGGGACGGCCTGGTGGATTACCGGCGGCGAATGGAACCGCTATGAGCAGGTCTACCAGAAAACGCCGATCGACGCCGTCGCCACGGCGCACACGCCGTTGACCATGCGCCTCGACGACGGGACGCATCTCGCCTTTCACGAGGCCGCGCTGGTCGACTATGCGGGCATGTGGCTCAAGCGCGCTGAAGGGCAGAAGTTTCGCGCCACCCTGTCGCCGTCGTCGCGCGGACCGCGCGTCACGCGCGATCTGCCCTTCGCGACGCCATGGCGGACGATCAGGATCGCGGATTCGGCGGCGGGTCTCGTCGAAAACGACCTCGAACTGAACCTGAACGAGCCGAACAAGCTCGGGGACGTCAGTTGGGTGAAGCCGATGAAATATGTCGGGATCTGGTGGGGCATGATCCGCGGGGACTGGAGCTGGGCCGAGGGGCCGAAGCACGGCGCCACGACCCAGAGGACCAAGGACTATATCGATTTTGCCGCGAAACACGGGTTCGGCGGAGTTCTGGTCGAAGGCTGGAACAAGGGCTGGGACGGAAACTGGTTCGGCCATGGCGACAAATTCAGCTTTACCCAGCCGACCGCGGACTTCGACCTCGCGGCGGTGACCGATTATGCGAAGCGCAAGGGCGTGACGCTGATCGGTCATCATGAGACGGGCGG
This sequence comes from Sphingopyxis sp. H073, assembly GCF_001468395.1. Classification (GTDB taxonomy): domain Bacteria; phylum Pseudomonadota; class Alphaproteobacteria; order Sphingomonadales; family Sphingomonadaceae; genus Sphingopyxis. Next base: position 54,351 of record NZ_LNSG01000012.1, read on the forward strand.
AAACATAGCCGTTTATGAGGCGCAGCTCGAAGATGCGATGAAGCTGTATGGAAAGCTCGGCGTCAAAGCCGTGAAGACCGGTTATGTGGCCGACGCGGGCGGGATTATCGCACCCGGCGATGCGCCAGGCGAAACCCGCATGGAGTGGCACGACGGCCAGCGGCAGGTCGAACATCATCTCAAGGTCGTCGAGACGGCGGCCCGGTACAAGATCGCGGTCAACCCTCACGAACCCGTGAAGGACACCGGCCTTCGCCGCACGTACCCGAACTGGGTCGCGCGCGAAGGTGCGCGAGGCATGGAATATAACGCCTGGGGCGCCTTCGCCAACGGCCCCGATCACGAGCCGACGCTGGTGTACACGCGCATGCTATCCGGACCGATGGATTTCACCCCCGGCGTGCTCAGCCTCGAGGGCGCAAACAAGGCGCCGCTGGCCTCGACGCTTGCGAAGCAGCTTGGGCTCTACCTTGCGATATATTCTCCCATCCAGATGGCCGCGGACTTCATCGAAAACCTCGAGGCGCATCCGCGCGAACTCGACTTCATTTCCAAAGTCCCTGCCGATTGGTCCGAGAGCAAATTGATTGCCGGAGAAGTCGGCGACTATGCGATCTTTGCCCGCAAGGACCGCGCAAGCGCCGACTGGTATGTCGGCGGCGTCAACGATGCGACCGAGCGGACGCTGTCGCTGCGGTTCGACTTCCTCGATCCCGGCAAGACCTATACGGCAACCATCTACAAGGATGGCGAAGGCGCAACCTATCTCACCGACGCCCGGCACCGCATCGCCTATGACAATATCCGGGTGAAAAAGGGCGACACGTACCGCCTGTGGCTCGCTCCGGGCGGGGGAGCGGCCATGCGCCTGCATCCCGGACGATGACGATCCGGCGGCACCTGGTGGCGGCGCTGATGGCGCTGTGGGCGCTGCTCGCCCTGCCTGCCGAAGCCGCCGATCGCGGCCGTCTTCTCCAATATGATCATGTCTTCGCTGCCGGATTGCCCGAGCAACGCCTGACGATCTGGCTGCCACCCGGCTACGACAAGGGCGTCCGTCGCTATCCGGTCGTCTATATGCACGATGGCCATAATCTCTTCGATCGGGCGTCGTCGAACTTCGGGAAGATATGGGAGGCGGACCGCGCCATGCTGGCGGCCATGAAGCGAGGAGCCGAGCCGCATATCATCGTCGGTATCTGGGCGCCGGGCGTGGATCGCTATCGCCAGTATCTTCCGGCGAGCGCGTACCGGCTCGCGGCGCCCGATATTGCCGCTTCTATGGCGGCGGCGGCGGGCGGTCCGATTCTGTCGGACGCCTATCTCGACTGGCTTGCGGGGCCTCTGAAATCATGGGTCGACGCGACGCTGCGGACTCGTCCGGGGCGCAACGACACCGTGATCATGGGATCGAGCATGGGCGGCCTCATGAGCTGCTATGCCTTTCTCGAACGTCCGGCGGTCTATGGCCGCGCGGCATGCGTCAGCTCGCATTGGCCGGCGGTCGCGCCCGGCGCCGTGGGCGACGCGGACCCTCGGCTGATCGCGCTCTGGGATGGTTGGTTCGCGGCACGCCTTGGCCCACCCGACGGGCGACGTCTCTGGATGGACCATGGCACGGCCACGCTCGATGCCCACTATGCGCCATATCAGCAAGCGATCGACGCGCGCCTCGCCGCCAGCGGATGGGAGCGGGGACGGGAATGGCAAAGTCGCGTCTATGATGGCGCACCGCATGACGAAAATGCGTGGGCAGCCCGTCTCCCGGAAATTTTCCTCTTTCTCATGGCGCCGCGATGAGCCCATCCGCCGAGGAACCGCTTCATATCGTCATTCTCGGCGGGGGTAGCGCCGGGTGGATGACGGCGGCGCTGTTTGCACATCTCTGGCGTGACAGCCCGATCCGGATTTCGGTCGTCGAGTCCCCCGACATCGGAATCATCGGGGTGGGTGAGGGGTCGACACCGCAGCTCAAGGCCTTTTTCGACGGCCTTGGCATAGCCGAAGCCGAATGGATGCCCGCGTGCGACGCCACCTACAAGCTCGGGATAGCGTTCGAGGGCTGGTCGGCGGGTGGCCAGGAGTCGGGCTATTTCCACCCCTTCCCGGGAACGCTCGACGTGCATACCCAGGCCGAGTTTTTCCGCAACGCCGCGTTACGGCGGACCGGCGTCGACGTCCCGGCAAATCCGGACCGCTTTTACCTTGCCGGGCGGGTCGCCGCTCGCGGAGGGGGACCGCATGGCGGCGAATCCTTCCCGTTCGATCTCGCCTACGGCTATCATTTCGACGCCTATAAGCTCGGCGCGTTTCTCCGCGATCACGCGGTATCGCAGGGCGTGACGCATCTTGCGCGGAAGGTGGTTAGCGTCGACGTCGGGGCCGACGGCAATGTGCGATCGCTGGGGCTGGAGGGCGGCGAGGCACTGGCGGCGGATTTTTTCGTCGACTGCAGTGGTTTCGGGGGGCTGATCGCCGGACAGGCGCTCGGCGCGCGCTTTCTGCCATTTGCGGAAAATCTTTTCAACGACCGGGCCGTCGTCATGCCGACGGCGCATGACGAAAGGGGCCCGGTCGTCACGGCTACGAAGAGCATCGCGATGACGGCCGGGTGGCGCTGGGCCATCCCGCTGACCACGCGGATCGGAAACGGCTATGTCTATTCAAGCCGCTATCTTGACCGCGATCAGGCCGAACGCGAGCTCAGAATTGCGCTTGGGCTAACCGATGCGGATGGTCCGGCGAGACATCTGGAGATGAAGGTCGGACGGCTCGAACATAGTTGGACGGCCAATTGCCTTGCGATGGGTTTGGCGCAGGGTTTCATCGAGCCGCTGGAGGCGACCGCGCTCCACATCGTCATCGCGACCGCACAAGAGTTCATCACGGCCTTCGAAGGCGGAGGCTTCACCCCCAGGCACCGCGACATTTTCAACGCCCGGATCGCGGCGCGCTATGAGGGCGTTCGCGACTATATCGTTGCGCATTACCGGATGAACCAGCGCGACGCCGATCGGGGCTACTGGCGCGATGCCGCCGGACTCGAGACTTTGTCGGACAATCTTAAGGCGATGATCACGGCCTGGTTCACGGGTGCCGATATTGGCGAAGCGATCGAAGATCTCCGCATCGGCGCCTTTTACCCGAATATCAGCTGGCATTGCCTGTTCGCCGGATATGGTGTTTTCCCGTCCAATGCCGCCATGCGATCACCCGTCACGACCGACCGCCCCGCCGATCTTGCCGCAATCGACCGCTTTCTGTCCCGAGCGGAGCTAAATTTCGTCCCGCCCACTTTTCCCGTCGCGGCCCGGCGACCGTGACGCGCGAACTCGTCGAAGATTTCGCGCGCGCGATCGGCGATGCGCTTGGTGCGCACGGCCCTGCTGTGGAGGCAGCACGAAGCTACACGCCGGGGGACTACAGCATCCATTTCTTCCTGCAGATTGCGGTGATCCTGTTCGTCTGCCGGATCACCGGCTGGGCGGCGAAGAAATGGTTCGGCCAGCCGCAGGTCGTCGGCGAGATGATCGCTGGCGTGCTGCTCGGCCCCTCGCTCCTCGGGCTTTTCTTCCCCGATTTTCAGGCCGTGTTGTTCCCGAAAGAGACGCGCAACATCCTCTATGTCGTCGCGCAGTTCGGGGTCGGGTTATATATGTTCATCGTCGGGACGACGCTCCGTCTTGACCATTTTCAGTCGAAGGCGCGAAGCGCCGCGGGCGTGTCGGCCGCGGGGATCATCGTGCCCTTCCTCTTTGCCTTTGCGATCACGCCATATCTTCTGACCATTTCGGGCCTCTTTTTGCCGGGAATAGGTCCGGTGAGCGCAACGCTGTTCATGGGCGCCTGCATCGCACTCACCGCGTTTCCGATGCTCGCGCGGATCATCAACGAGCGCGGACTTGCGAACACATCGCTCGGGACGCTGTCGCTGACGGCCGGCGCGTTCGACGATGCGGTGTCGTGGTGTGTGCTCGCGATCGTGCTCGCGACCTTCGGCGGAGGACCGGGTGTCGCGCTGCTCGCGATCTTCGGGGGCGGCGCTTATGTCGCGTTCATGCTGCTCGCGGGCCGCCGCCTGTTCATGCTGTTGGGCCGCGCGGTCGAGGCGAAGGGCGAGCTGACGCACACGCTCTTTGCAGTCGTGCTGATCCTTTACGCGCTATCGGCCTTCGTCATGGACACCGCAGGCATCCACGCGGTGTTTGGCGGCTTCCTGCTTGGCGTCTGCATGCCGCGCGGGCTATTCGCGGAGGAAATCCGTCGCAAGATCGAGCCGATGACGGTCGTGCTGCTGTTGCCGATGTTTTTCACTTATTCGGGGCTCAATACGCGGCTCGACATGGTAAATGACTGGAAGTTGCTGGCGGTCGCGCTCGGTATTCTCGCGGTGTCCATCGCGGCGAAGTTCGGCGCTTGCTGGCTCGCTGCACGGCTGGCGGGCGAGAACAACCGCACCGCGCTTGGCATCGGCGCGCTGATGAATGCACGAGGGCTGATGGAGCTGATTATCATCAACATCGGGTTGCAAAAGGGTATCATCGGCCCGACGCTGTTCGCGATGATGGTGCTCATGGCAATCGCGACGACCGTGATGGCGGGGCCGCTCTTCGAACTCGTCTATGGCCGCAAGGCGCGCGAGCGCGGCGAGCTCGCCTCGCTCGGCGGAAGCACGACAGGATAAGCAGGTTGCAATCGGGGAATGCCAGCCGCGCTAGCTCGGCATAGTGCGGATGCGGTGAAACAGCCGTTCCGTGAGAGGCCGATCGCAAACGATTTATGAATTCCTTGCTACCAAATGCGGAGCGCCGCGGCTTGATACCGTGTCGATCGAGCCGCCATTGGTCGTTGCGCTGGCATCGACCGGAATGCTGGCATCTTTTGAGCTACCTCCCCCCCCACCATCTGATTAACCGACTATAATTGCCGTTGCCGTTGCCGGCCTTGGCTGTTCCAATGTCGGGTAGTTGGGCAATCACTTAAGAGGTTTCCTGGACGGCCATTTTGACCGCTTTGTCGACGTAAATGTAATTCTGGATATCCGCCTCACGAGCTAACGCAACCAAATGTCTGCTTGTCGAGATCTGCGTCCCGGAAGCGGCCTGACAGCAAACGGCCATTCTCTGATAAGTGTATGTATCGCTCATTCGCTAGTCGAGACCTTCGGATATGCGCATTGCCAGCTCCGCTCTGTCGTCTTGCCTGAGGGCGATCTGGAGGTTTCTGCCACTCGGCTCGTCATAGCTGGTGACACGCCTCGAAGAGGAGACCCGGATCGGCAAAGGCGGGACCCTGGCGGCGCGGCTGTCGCGGCTCGACCTGATCGTGCTCGACGAGCTCGGTTATCTGCCGTTCGCCCGCTCGGGAGGGCAGTTGCTGTTCCACCTCATCAGCAAGCTTTATGAGCGCACCAGCGTCATCATCACCACGAACCTCGCCTTCGGTGAATGGCCGACCGTGTTCGGCGATCCCAAGATGACCACGGCGCTGCTCGACCGCGTCACCCACCACTGCGATATCGTCGAGACGGGCAACGACAGCTGGCGCTTCAAAAACCGCAGCTGACAGCCACCTTCGGCGCCTTCAAAAATCTATCTTGCGCTGCGCGCGCCTCCGGTCGGGCTACGCCCGCCCTCCGCCGCACGCAGCGCAAGGCCATCTTCAACAAACCAGCATCATATCCGAAAAGGGGGTCCCTCTTCGACGCCGATCTGGAGTGGGCCCCTCGGGCCGGACAAGGAAGCATAGTTGGATTGACCGTGTAGCCGGGCTTTTGGAGAAGAGCCCATGGCAAGACACCGATCCCATAGCGTCGAGTTCAAGCGTCAGGTCGCGCAGGAGTTTCTGAGCGGCGAGACGCTTCACGCCCTTGCCAAGCGGCACGATATTTCCCGGCAGTTGATCCGCATCTGGGTGGAGAAGTACGAGGCCGGCGCCCTTGATGAAGATGCGCGAGCGGCAGATCTGATCCAGGAATATGAGGCCCGGATTGCCGCACTCGAACGCCTTGTCGGCAAACAGGCGCTGGAACTGGAGTTTTTAAAGGGGGCTCTTCGCGACGCACCGCGGCCGAGAAGCGCCAGTACATCCGTGATCACCGGCCCGGCGGGATGTCGATCGCGCGAGGATGTCGGCTGATGGGCATCGCAAGATCGACATTCTACCACGTGCCGACCGAGCGGATCGGCGATGCTGAACTCCTGACTGCTATCGCGGCGATCTGCGATGAGTTCGAAGCCTATGGCTGGCGCCGCGTGCAGGCCGCGCTTCGCCATCAGGGCGTGATCGCCAACCACAAGCGGATCAAGCGATTGATGCGCGAGCATGGCCTGCAACCGCGCCGCCGCAGGCGCTATACCGCAACCACCGACAGCGACCATGACCTGCCAGTCTTTCCGGATCACTCGAAGGACATGATCCTCGATGGCCCCGATCAGCTCTGGGTGGCGGACCTGACCTATGTCGCCATCATCGGTGGTTTTGCTTATGTCGCGATCATCCTCGACGCCTGGTCGCGCCGCGTGGTCGGCTATGCCATCGGGAGGTCGATTGACGCCCGGCTCGCCGTGGCGGCGCTGAAAGTGGCGATCGAACGACGGCGCCCGCGATCAGGATGCGTGCATCATTCTGACCGCGGGAGCCAATACGCATCCCGCATCTATCGAGCGATGCTCGCCGATCATGGGATGGTCGGCTCGATGAGCCGGCGGGGCAACCCCTATGACAATGCCAAGGCGGAAAGCTTCATGAAGACGCTCAAGGTCGAGGCGGTTTACCCCATGGCGTTCGAAACCTTCGATGATGTCGCCGGCCAGCTTCCCAGGTTCATCGACGACATCTATAATCAACGCAGATTACATTCCGCGCTCGGCTATGTCAGCCCTGCGCAGTTCGAGCAGCAACACTCCCGGCCCATGGTCAAATCAGCTGCGTGACCCTGTCCGGCCCGAGGGGCCCACTCCAATCGGGGGTCCCTTTTGAACGCCGTTTGACATACGTGAACATGTTTTGGCGTTTCTGTACAATCCCTGACGCTTTCGACGATCTATCTACGCGGTGCGACCCAGAAGAGCTCCTCCTCGACCGAGGGCGAATTCTTCAAAAACTGGCGCCCGTCCGGAATCGACCGGGCGGGCGCCAATTTGTTGTGACTTGCACGCTGCATTCGCACAGCATGCGCTCGGATGTGCGCACGTACAGACAGATAGGCCGCATACGTCCCTTCCGGCGCGAGAAGCTGCGCGCACCGCGGGCCAGCACCTTTGAGACGCTTCGCGACAGGAAGTAGAATCTCGGACCATGTCGGACGATCTCAGCTTCTGGTCATTGTCCAGGCCCGCCGCCAACTGGATGACATGACCAAAATAACCGAAACGCCCGCCCCGAGTGCAGACACGCTTTCGCCTGCATCCACCCTGTTCCGCGATCTCCAAAGCCTGAAACTGTCGATTGAAAAAGTCGAAGCCGAGGTGAACGCATTTATCTCACTCCAGAAGCGCACAACCGGTGTCGCATTTCGGGAAACGCTCAATCAAGCAATCGAATCCAATATGGATTTCGCGTCCTCGTCATTCCTCCCCGGCGCACCACAGCTTCATGAGGTCGCTGCGTCCGACCGTGAGGACTTGCACGCATTAGCTCGACGCCGGTGCATATGTCGTGGCTCAGCTTGCCTTCGGCATTTTCGGCGCGTGGGCCGGGCATCTGATGTTCGACCTTCCGATCTTACAGTTTTCGACAAAGGCGAGAACCGGATTGGGGCAGTGGACCCCCGAGTTCGTTGCGACCTTCGGCCTCGTACTGACGATCCTCGGTACCGCGAGATACAAGCCACAGGCCGTGGCGGCGTCGGTCGGGCTCTATATCACCGCTGCTTACTGGTTCACGTCATTGACGAGCTTTGCAAATCCGGCGATCACCGTGGTGCGCGGCCTGTCGAACACATTTGCGGGTATCGCGCCGCATGACGTTCCAATGTTTGTTGTTGCGCAATTCGCCGGGGCGATCGCGGCAACCGCAATCGCAAGCACCCTGTTCGGCGAGCCTTTTGGGCCATCGGCTATTTCTCCATACGCGCCCGAAAGCTGACTGGCGCAGCCGGCCAGCCGCGTTTGAGCACTCACTGTCGCGCCATTTCCATTTTTGCGTCAGTGCCGATGTCAAGCAATCGTGCAATCTCGTCGGACGTTCGCTGCACGGCAAGCTTTAGCGCCTCGTCGATGTGGACATAGTCTTGAGTTACATTCTGCGAGGCATGACCCAGCATTGCCCGGATCGTAAGCTCGGAGAATCCCAAATCTCCGGCAACGCTTCCGAAGGTATGGCGAAGCGTATGCGGTGTAACTCCCGTGATACCCGCCAAGCCGGAAACCCGTTTCAGGCAGTCGCTAACAGCCGTGAATGGGCCATCGCCCGCTGCGGACGGAAAGAAGTGGGAATTGCCGACTATCTCCACCTGAGCTTCCAGAATGCGGATGGCGGCCGGTCCGATCGCTCTTACTTGCGCTCCGCCCTTGGTATCCGGAAAGACAACGTATCCGCGATCGGCATGGAGCCAGGCTCGCTGCATTGCTTGCGCTTCTTGCCGCCGATAGCCGGTGAGCAATAGTCCTCGCAACACACCGAGGGCGATCGGGTTCTCCCCATTGGCTTCAGCGTAGGCGATCGCCTTTCCCATCATCATGATCTCGGCCACGCTCAAACGACGAGTCCTTTTCTTTCCCGCGAGCTTCTTTGCTCCCAGCGTCGGATGGACCTCGAGCAGGCCTTTGTGCTTCGCATGACCAATGATTGCCTGGAGCGTTCCGACGCAGCGACCCGCGACGCCGGGACCGCCGGTCGCCCTGCCACCGCGGCCTCCGGTGCGCGGCTTGGCAGTCTTTCCGTTCTTCACGTCGGTCTGCATCTGTTCGACATCGGCAATTTTCAGATGCTTCACGACACGTTTTCCGAGCAGCGGGACGATGTGCGTCTTTATGCGACTCTCGTCCATGTCGAGCGATGATGACTTTATCGGAAGGCTTTTTCGTCCGAGGATGTTCCCGGCCCGTGCTTCAGTGAGATACCAATCGCACATCTCGGCCACCGTCATGCCGTTGCGCGACTGCCGGACCTTGTCCGCTGGATCTCCGCCGACGATGACCTCCGCCAACTTCAGCCGCGCGAGATCACGCGCTTGCTCGACGGTGAGCACGCCAAAGCGGCCCAGGTTCATGCGCCGCTGAATGCCCTCGGCATTGCGGTATTGAACGATGAAGGTCTTCAGGCTCGATGGGAGAACGCGAAGTCCGAATCCCTTAATCTCGGTGTCCCAATAGATGAGTTGTTTCGCGGCGGGCGATACCACCGCGTCGATCGTACGCTTTGTCAGCTTGCTCGTCGGCATGTTGCCACTCCTCTTGCTGACAAAATCTCAGATCACGCAATTGTCAGCGCTGAACGGTACTCCAGCGGCTAGTCGAGGATAGGGCGTCGTAGAGATAATCTCAAGAAAATAAGCAATTATGGGGCAGTGGCGTAGAAAAGGAAGAAATCGAAAAGTGTCACGATCAAGTTGCCAAGGTTGGGGTCGAGGGTTCGAATCCCTTCGCCCGCTCCAGTTTTCCTAACAATTTCAGACACTTACGCCGAATGGCGGCGTAATATGCGTCGTTACGCGGGCTCGATTTTTGCCTCGCGTAATAAGGACGTAATATGATGAGAGCGAGCTGTCGGGTGCCTCTAGGGCAGGATCGGCGACGTTGTTCGCAGAGGTTCGAACATTAATCCGCCGATCCGAGACGCCTCACATGCTCTAGCCTCTCTGCTGTTTGGTCTCTTGGCGGGCGTCGCGGAGGATTTCGATCCCGCCCTTGATAGCGATCAGCGCAGTCGCAAATCCAACCAGAAGGTCCGGCCAGTTCGTACCGAGCCACCAGACGAGGACACCCGCGATCAGGATGCCGCCGTTCGAGATGAAGTCGTTGTAGCTGAAGGTTGTCGCGGCTCTGAGGTTGACGTCCGGATCCTGAATGCGTTGCAAGAGCTTCAGGCAAGCATAGTTCACCACCGCAGCGACCGCCGACATGATCATCATCGTCGGACCGATCGGTTCGCTGCCTTCGAAATGGCGGCGTCCCACATCGAACAGGACGCCGGCCGCGAAGACCAGCAGCATGACGCCCGATGCCGTGGCAGCACGGGTTTTCCATTTCAGGCCGTGGCTGAGCGCAACGAGGCTCAAGGCATAGACCGCGGCGTCGGACAGATTGTCGAGCCCATTGGCGATGAGCGCGCTCGAATCGCCGAGCCCGCCGGTCACGAGGAAGGCGATCGCGATAGCCGCGTTCAGGACGAGAACGATCTGGAGCGTTCGCTTTTCGCGTTCGCTCCCGGATGCTTTTTCATTCATTGCAAGTTCCTCAATCCTCACCATCCCTAAAAGGAGGCGGAACCCGCTTGGGTTCCGCCCCAGTCAGCACTCCCGGTTGCCGCCGACAGGGGGGAATGGCGGCCATCCGGGAGGGCCTCAGCGTGCCGGGCTGGGCACGCCGCTCGGGCGCGCCAACTCTTCCTCTTCGGCCTTCGCGGTCCGTCGATGGACCAGAAGGTAGAGCGCAGGCAGCACCAGGAGCGTCAGGATCGTCGACGAGATGATCCCGCCGATGACGACAGTCGCCAGCGGCCGCTGCACCTCGGACCCAGCCCCGACATTGAGCGCCATCGGTACGAACCCGAGCGACGCCACCAGCGCGGTCATCATCACCGGTCTGAGGCGGGTCAGGGCGCCTTCGCGGATCGCATCAACGAGGGCTTTTCCGCGTTCGCGCAAATCCTTGATGAAGGAGAGCATCACCACGCCGTTCAGCACCGCTACCCCGGACAAAGCGATGAAGCCGACGCCCGCCGAGATCGAGAGCGGAATGTCGCGCAGCGCCAGCGCCGCGACCCCTCCCGTCAGCGCCAGAGGCACGCCCGAGAAGACGATCGCCGCATCGCGCACCGTACCGAACAGCATGAACAGCAGGCCGAAGATCAGCACCAGCACCAGCGGTACGACGATCTGAAGCCGTTCGGTCGCGGACTGAAGCTGCTCGAACGTCCCGCCATATTCGATGTAGTAGCCATCGGGCAGCACGACCTCAGCTTCGACCTTTTGCGTGAGCTCGTCGATGAACGAACCCAGATCGCGCCCCCGGACATTGGCCGTGATCACCGCGCGGCGCTTGCCATTTTCGCGGCTGATCTGGTTCGGCCCCGCCGCGAGCGATATCTCCGCCAGCTCCGAAAGCGGCACGAAGCCGCCGGCCGGAAGTGCAACGGGGAGATTCCCGAGCGATGCGAGATCGGTGCGAATGGCCTCGGGAAGCCGGACGATCACGTCGAAGCGGCGGTCACCCTCGAAAAGCTCGCCGGCCTGACGGCCGCCGGTCGCTGTCGAAACCGCATCCTGCACCGTTTCCATGCTGACGCCGTAGCGCGCGAGCTTGTCGCGGTCAGGCGTCACCGAGAGCATAGGCAGGCCGGTGACCTGTTCGAGCTTCACGTCCTGCGCGCCCGCAATTCCGCCGGCGACTTCCTCGATCGCCTGCCCCGATTCGAGCAATTGATCGAGATCGTCGCCGAACAGCTTGATTGCCACGTCGGCGCGAACGCCGGCGATCAGCTCATTCATGCGCATCTTTACTGGCTGGGTGAACTCATAATTATTCCCCGGCACTTCGTTCACCGCCTTGTTGAGCTCGGCGACAAGCTGGTCGCGCGGCTTCCTTGGGTCGGGCCACTCCTTCCGGTCCTTGAGCATGATGAAATTGTCGGCGACCGATGGCGGCATCGGATCGGTCGCGACCTCGGGTGTTCCGATCTTCGCGAACACCCGCTCGACTTCGGGGAACTGCCTGATCCTCTTCTCCAGCGCCTCCTGCATCGCGATCGACTGGGTCAGGCTCGTTCCGGGAATACGCATCGCGTGCATCGCGATATCGCCTTCGTCGAGGTCCGGGATGAACTCGGACCCGAGACTGGTCGCCGCCACGCCGCTCAGCGCGACAAGCACCAAAGCACCAGCCAGTGCAGCCTTCGGCCAATTGAGGACGCGGTCGAGCATCGGGCGATAGCCCTTGCCGAGACCGCGCATCAGCCAGTTCTCCTTTTCCTCGACCTTGCCGGTCACGAACAGCGCCACCGCGGCCGGAACCAGGGTGAGCGACAGCAGAAGTGCGGCGGTAAGCGCGAGGACGACGGTGATCGCCATCGGATGGAAGGTTTTGCCCTCGATGCCTTCGAGCGCGAAGATCGGCAGATAGACCGCGGTGATGATGATGATGCCGAAGATGCTCGGCTTGATTACCTCCGCGCTGGCCGAGGCGACGAGCCCGAAGCGTTCGTCGCGATCGAGCAGGCGCCCGAGCCTGTGCTGGGCCTCGCCGAGCCGGCGGAGGCAGTTCTCGACGATGATGACGGCCCCGTCGACAATGAGGCCGAAGTCGAGCGCCCCGAGGCTCATGAGGTTCGCCGATGTCCGCGTCTGGAGCATGCCCGTCAGCGTCATCAGCATCGCGACCGGAATGACCGCCGCCGTGATCAGCGCCGCCCGGAAATTGCCGAGCAGGAGGAACAGGATCACGATGACGAGGAGCGCGCCTTCGGCCAAGTTCTTCTGCACCGTCGAGATCGTCCGCTCGACGAGCGCGGTGCGATCGTAGAGCGGCTTGGCAACGACGCCCTTCGGAAGGGCACGCGAGGCCTCGACGAGACGTTCGGCCGAGGCCTGCGCGACCACGCGCGGATTCTCGCCGATCAGCATCGAGACCGTGGCAAGGACGACTTCCTTGCCATTTTCCGTCGCGGCGCCTGTGCGGAGCCCCGAACCGATCGCGACATCGGCGACGTCGGCGATCCGGATCGGAACCCCGCCGCGAGTGGTGACGATGATCTGCGACAGGTCGCGCTCATTATTGGCCTGACCCGGCACGCGGATCAGAATCTGTTCGCCGCTGCGCTCGACATAACCGGCGCCGCGGTTGGCATTATTGGCCTCGAGTGCGGTGACGACATCGTTGAGCGAGAGATTGAGCGAGGCGAGCGAGGCCGGGTTGGGGGTCACATGATATTGGCGGGCGTAGCCGCCGATCGTGTTGATCTCGGCGACCCCCGGGATCGTGCGCATCTGCGGCCGGATGACCCAGTCGGACATCGTCCGGAGGTCTTCCGCCGTATAAGGCGAACCGTCGGGTTTTCGCGCGCCCGGTTCCGCCTCGATCGAGAACATGAAGATCTCGCCGAGACCCGTCGAGATCGGGCCCATTTCGGGCTCCATCCCGGGTGGAAGCTGGCCGCGCGCGGCCTGGAGCCGCTCGTTGACCTGCTGGCGCGCGAAATAGATGTCAGTCCCGTCCTCGAAGACAACGGTGACCTGGCTGAGCCCGTAGCGCGAGATCGATCTGGTATAGTTGAGGTTCGGGATGCCCGCGATCGCGGTCTCGATCGGATAGGTGATGCGCTGCTCGGATTCGAGCGGCGAATAGCCTTCCGCCTTTGTGTTGATCTGGACCTGGACGTTGGTGATGTCGGGAACGGCGTCGATGGGCAATTTGGTCGCGCTCCACGCGCCGATCGCGCAGAGGAGCGCGACGACCGCGAGGACGAGCCATCGTTGCCGGATCGAAAAGCCTATGGTTCTGGCTAGCATGTTATCCTGCCCCCCGATCAATGGTCGTGGCCCGCGCCGGACTTTTCGATGTCGGCGCGAACGAGGAAACTGCCCTTGGTAACATAGGCGGTGCCGGGCTTGATGCCCGACAGGACCTCGGTCCATTCGGGCGACGAACGGCCGAGCTTCAACATCCGGACCTCATAGTCCTGCCCGAAATTGGCATAGACCACCTTGAAGTCGCGGAAGGGCTGGATTGCCTCGGTGCGCACGGCGAGCGGCACGGTGACGGGGTTGACCATCACGCGGCCGCGCAAGGCCATGCCCGGGCGGAGCGTTCCCGAGCGGTTCGGGATGGTCGCGCGGATGAGCGCAGTGCCCGCCTCGACATTGCCGTCGGGCAGGAACTGCCCGAGCGGCGCGGTCGCGATTTCGGCGCCGTCCTGCGTCTCCACCGTTACCCGCATGCCCGGACGGATAATCGCGAGGTCGCGAGGGAAGATGTTGAAGACGACCGTGGTCTGCGCCGGGTCGGTGACCACATAGAGGGCGCGCCCGTCGGTGACGTCGCCGGGGTTGGCGTTGCGCTCGGCGATCACGCCGCCGACGGTCGCATATACCGGATAGACCTGGAGGCTCTCGCTCGACTCGATGCGCGCGAGAAGCTCTCCGCGCCGGACGCTGTCGCCCAACGCCTTGGTCACCGAGACGACGCGGCCGGGGAATTGGCCGCGAATTTCGGAGCGGGCGGTCGGCGACAGTTGGACGGTGCCGTAGAGTTCGCGCATCTCGCCCACCGTCGCCGGTCCGACGACCGCGGTTTCGATGCCGCCGGCCTTGGCGGCGTCGGCCGCGATCCGCGTGCGCCCTTCGGGGTTCGCATATTTCCAGACGTGCCGCTTGCCGCCCACGACCGCGACGACCTCGACATCGAAGCTGTGCGGTTCGGTGACGACACCTTGCCCTGCGAGGAATTTGCCCTGCGGACGGAAGGTGAAGCGATGGACGTCGCCGCCAAGCCGCGTGAGGGTGATGGCGAGCTGGACATCCTTCGGGTCGACCGGTTTGCCGTCCCGCGTTGCGAAAACGCGGAATTGCGGCTCCGTGCCATTCTCGAAGATCGTGACCTCGACCGCGAAATCGCCATTCTTGAGCAATTTGCCACCGTTCGGGCCTTTGGCATCTTCCTCGCCTTCGCCCTCGGCGTGGCTTTCGCCTTCTTCATGCTTGTCTTCGCCCTCGGCTCCGCCGCCGCAGGCAGCGAGAGGCACGGCAAGGAACAGCGCCGCAGCCGCGGCGGGAAATGGAAACTTCTTCATGGAATATTCTCCGCAAGGGGAGCTGCATCGAAGCGGCCGGTCAGGCGATCGATCTCCGCGAGCAAATCGCGGTAACTCGTCATGGCATCGGCCCACTGACCCTGGATTTGGATGATGACGTCGGCTGCGTCCTGTACGTCGGCGAACAGGAAACCGCCGCGGGCATAGCCTTCGCGCACCTGCGCGAGTGTCTTCACCGCCTTGGGATAGACGGTGTTCATGATGCCCTCGGCGCGCACCCGGGCTGCATCGGCATCCGCCCGAAGCGAGGCGAGACGCCGCAAGCGCTCGAGACGGTTGGCCTCGGACTGATATTCGAGCTGCCGCCGCTCCGCTTGTGCCCGCGCGATATTGCCCTGATTGCGGTCGAACCTTCCGAGCGGGATCGAGATGCCGCCGAGGACGGCGACATCATTGGTCTCTCGAAGGAAACGGGTCCCCCCCGATACCGTATAATCCTGATGCGCACGGCTCTGCTCGACGACGACCTGTGCCCGGGCGCGATCGACGGCAGCATCGAAGACTGCGGCGTCGGCTTCGGCCAGCGGCGGGTCACGCGGATCGGGCTTCTCGATCCCTTCCGCGATAACGAGGCTGTCGGGAGCGCCGCCCCAGAAGGACGTGAGCAGAGCGCGTGCCGATTGGCGTTTCGCCTGGACTTCCTTCAGGGCCAGCTCGGCTTCGAGAATGCGGGCATCGGCCCTTGTTTCGACAAACAGCGGGTCCTTGTAGCCGCGCACCCGCCGGATGGCCTCGGCGCGTATCTCCTTTTCGAGTTTGACGCGGTCTTCGGCGATCCAGACCATCTGTTCGGCGATCTGGACGTTGATGTAGGCGCGCTGGACCTGTTGGGCGATATCGAGCCGGACAATCCGCCATTGCGCTTCGGCCAGCACGACGCCGCGCTCGGCAAGCGCCATGCGCGCCTCACGCTTGCCGCCGCGTTCGAGCGGCTGCGAATAGGTGACGGTCAACTCGGACTGCCGGAACAGGCCATAGCCGCCTGTCCCGACGCCATTGTCCATATCGACCGAAACGGTCGGATTGGGACGGACACGGGCTTGCAGCTGATCGCCGCGCGCAGCGTCGACCCCCGCTTCGCCCGCTCTAAGCTCGGGCGATGCGGCGATGGCCCGCTCGACCGCCTGGTCGAGCGTTAGCGGCTGGGCCCAAACGGACCCCGCCAGCAGCGCAGCCCCGGCCAACAGGGCGGCGCGCATATGGATATGCATAAATTCTCACTCCTGAACGAGACGACTGAGCGCAGGCCGGAAAGGGCCGCGCGGCAGGCGTGGTTCAGGCGAGGGGAGGGTTCAGGGGGGGAGCAAGAGCGCGCGAAGCGAGGCGCGTCGCGGGCAGCACAAAGAGGAGGCCGCCGGAAAAACAGGACAGATCGTCATGGCCTGCGAGGGCCTGGTCGGATGCGACCGGGCAATTATGGTGACTGCCGTGGATGTCGGCATCCTGCTGACCGTTGGACGAATCCTTGCCCGAGGCATGACCCGATTCCGCATGGTGAGCGAGATGCGAATCGGTGGCATGGTGCGTCATGCCCGCCGCCGCCGGCGCAGCATTGTGGAGCCCGCTCAGAAGCAGGATAATCACAAGCAGAAGGCGTAAAGGAGCGCCGGACATCGGTGCGCCCCTAACAGCGAATGGATTGTTCCGAAAGTCCAAATCGGGCGCAACCGGTGCTGCGAGCCCATCGCATGCATGATGCACGTGGCAATGGACTTCCGCTTCGCGCTTGCGTTCAGCCCGGGCGCAGAGGACGGGGTTCCGAACCCGATTGGCGTCCATTCTGCCTGCCATCTCCTCGAACCGACTTAGCAATCTATAGTAGATATAGGATCGGCGGCTCATGTCGCAGGCCGGTACGTAGCGCGGTCCGTTCCAATCTCACGCGATGAACCAGAGTCCTGTGGAACCTATTGGTCTGCAATAGTCTCGGGCCCATGCTATGGTTTCATAGGAATATGAAGCATTCTCCCAAAAATATTCTAATTGTGACGATGATATTCGATGAGTGCTTTGATTTGGCTCGGGTTCTAATAAGTATCAAAATATTCAATACATGAATTTTGGCTTGATAATGTGATAACATTACAGATAGCGTTGGGCGGCCAGCAGGGTGTCTCGAAGTAGATTGAAAATCTTCTACTTTTCATCCTGCCGTTTCGATGCTAGGGGCCTGTTCCAATGCGACGGGTGATCCTCTTCCTGCTGACCATTCTCCTTGCATCCGGAACGGTTGCTGGGTCGCTCGCGCATGCGAGTGAGGAACGGGCCGAGACGAGCTTCCTGGTCGCCGCGATCGAAGCCGGCTGTGTCGCCGCGCCGGCAACCGAAAGCGCCGAAACCGACAAGAAGAAGTCGTCTTCTGGCGAACAGCAGCCGCTCCCGGCTGCCCCTCACGGCTGCCATGGGCATCACTCGGGTGTACCGGCGGAGACGCTGACCGCATCGACCGAAGTGCCTTGCAGCCAGTCGCACGCGCTCGTGCCCGCGGCCACGTTGCCGCCCGTCGCCTACATCGGGACATTCCGCCCTCCAATCGCCTGACGCTCTAGGTTTGCGCGCGCCCTCTGCGCGCGCCTCTCCCTGGAAACGTCAGGAGTCTCCTTTTCATGAAATCCATAGTTGTCGCCGCGACTTTCGCGGCGCTCGTTGCAGGCGCAAATGCCGCGCCCGTTGCTGCCCAATTGGCAGGAACGGAGCTCGTGGGTCCGCCTTCTTCATCCGACGAGGCGGTCCGCACCGGCCCGCTTCCCGCCCGATTGTCCCTCGCCCAGGCGATGGAGGAAGCCGACGCGCGGTCGCCGCGCGTGGTTGCCGCCCAGGCTGAAGTGGAGGCCGCGCGCGGCCGCCAGCGCCAAGCGGGCTATCGCTACAACCCGACGCTGAACGTCGACGTCGAGAATTTTGCCGGAACGGGTCCCTATTCGGGGCTCAATGGCCTCGAAACGACCGTGTCGGTCAACCAGCGGCTCGACATAGGCGGGCGCCGCCGCGCCCGCATGACGCTCGCCGACGCGGAGTTTCTGGCCGCGCAATATCGACTGGAAATTGCCCGCGCGGACCTCGCGTTCGACGTGCGCAATCAGTTCGCGACGGCGACCGCGGCCCGCGACAATCTGGCGCTTGCGCGCGAGAACGAAGCCCGAGCCCGCGAACTTGTTCGCGTCGCGCAGGCGATGGTCGACACGGGAAACGAGCCGCCGCTGCGGGCCTTCCGCGCCAATGCGGCCCTTGTGCAGGCGACCGCTGAATTGCGCACAGCCGAGGCCGAAGAGCGGACCGCACGCCGCTCGCTCGCGGCTCTCCTCGGCAGCTCGGTCCCGCCGGCCGAACTGGTTGATGGCGATTTGTGGGTGACACCGGCGACGGTGGACTCGCTCGCAACGCTCGACGTCCGACTTGCCGAAACCGAGAAGCTCATTGCCGAGGCGCGGCTCCAGGGGCAGCGGGCCGACGGCCGGCTCGACCCATCGGTCGGGTTCGGAGTGCGCCAGCTTCGCGAGACCGGCGATCGCGCGCTCGTCGCCAACGTCTCGGTACCGCTACCGGTCTTCGATCGCAATCGCGGCAACATCTCGGCTGCCAAGTCCGATGTCGCCGCCGCGATCGCTCGGCGCGAAAATGCCGTGGTCAACGCCCAGGCGGAAATCGCGAATGCGCAAGCCGAACTCGAGGCGGCCGAAGCGCGTCTCGCGGCGCTCGAAGGCAGCGGCATCGAGCAGGCGCGCGAAGGGGTCCGGCTTGCCGAGCTCAGCTACCGCGCCGGCAAGTCCTCGCTCGTCGAATATATCGACGCACAGCAGGCCTATGCGGCGACGCAGGCCGAACTGATCGCCGCGAGGCAAGCCCGGGCCGCGGCCCGTGCGATCCTTTCGCGCCAGGCGGCCGCCGATGGCGATGCGGACCATCAGCCATGAGCGCGCCGATCCTTCCAGCGGACGGAGGCGCCTTCGCCGCCGTCCTTTCAAGTCAACAGGGGTGCGCTGCCGGTCGGCGCGCGAACCGCATCATCAGCGGAGATAGAATATGATCACCAAGGACAAGCGCCTTCTCGGCACTGTCGCGGGCGCCATCGCCCTCGCCGCCGTCACCGGCTTCGGCGTCGCCCGCTGCACCGCTGATCCGGCCCCCGCGCCGGCTGCCGAAGGCGAAGCCGCAACTGAAAGCGAAGCGCTTCCAAGCAGCCTCGCTATCACACCTGAAGCGATCAAGGCCGCCGAAATCGGCGTCGAGGCAATCGGCGCCGGCGGTCTCGGCTCCGAAATCATCTCGCAGGCCACGGTCACTGCCGCGCCGAGCGGCGAGGCGATCGTCACCGCCCGCGCAGGTGGTGCGGTGACCCGCCTCTTCAAACGGCTCGGCGATCCGGTCCGCGCCGGCGAAACGATCGCGATCGTGCAAAGCCGCGACGCAGCGCAGATTGCGGCGGAACGGATTGCGGCCGATGCGCGCTCGACGCTCGCGCAGAAGAATCTCCACCGCGAGAAGACGCTGTTCGACCAGAAGGTGTCGGCACGCGTCGATTACGAGCAGGCGCAGGCCGAAGCCGCGGCTGCCGCGGCCGAAGCGCAACGTGCCCGCGCCGCAGCGAACGCGGCGCAGGTCACCCGCGATGGAAGTAGTGTGATCGTCGCGAGCCCGATCTCGGGACGGATCACGGCCGAGAGCGCGAGCCTCGGTGCCTTCGTGCAGCCCGAAACCGAATTGTTCCGGGTTGCCGATCCGAGCAAGGTGCAGATCGAGGCTGCGGTCGGTCCGGCCGACGCGCAGCGGCTGTCCCCGGGGGACCGCGCGATCATAGAACTGCCCGACGGACAGACGATCGACGCGCGTGTCCGCGCGGTGACGCCTGGCCTTTCGGGCGAAACCCGCTCGGCAACCGCCGTCCTCGATGTTCCCGGCGCGCTGCAGCCCGGCCTCGCGGTCCGGGTACGCCTGCTTCCCACCCGCGGCGCCGCGACCGGTGGTCCCGCAACGATCGTGATCGCCGACGAGGCGCTCCAGACGCTCGAGGGCCGCGACGTGGTGTTCGTGCGCACGAAGACCGGCTTCCGCGCGCAGCAGGTGACCGTCGGTCAGCGTAGCGCGGGCCGTGTCGAAATCCTCTCCGGGCTGAAGCCCGGCCAGATTGTCGCGACCAAGAACGCATTCCTGCTCAAGGCCGAACTCGGCAAGGGCGCGGGCGAGGAGGAATAGACCGTGATCGCGAAACTGATGGCGCTATCCGTCCGCGCGCGCTGGGCGGTGCTTTTCCTCTTCCTCGTGATCGCGGGCCTCGGCGTCTGGCAGCTCACCAAGCTGCCGATCGACGCCGTTCCCGACATCACCAACAAACAGGTGCAAATCAACACGATCGACCCGCGCCTTTCGCCGGTCGAAATCGAGAAACTCGTAACCTATCCGATCGAAATCTCGCTGGCCGGCATTCCGGGGCTCGAGACGACACGGTCGATCTCGCGCAACGGCTTCAGCCAGGTGACGGCCATCTTCTCCGATGAAACCGACCTCTATTTCGCGCGCCAGCAGGTGGGCGAACGGCTTCTCCAGGCGGGCGAAAATCTGCCCGATGGGGCGCAGCCGCAGATCGGTCCCGTAACGACGGGTCTCGGCGAGGTCGTGATGTACACCGTCGGCTATAAAAATCCTGACGGGAAGGGCGCCAAGAAGGTTGCGGGCCAACCGGGCTGGCAACCCGACGGCAGCTATCTGACCCCCGAGGGCGATATCCTCACCGACGAGATCGCGAAGTCGGGCTATCTTCGCACAGTCCAGGACTGGATCGTCAGCCCCCAGCTGAAGTCGGTCGGCGGCGTTGCCGGCGTCGACTCGATCGGTGGCTATGCCAAGACCTTCGTGGTCGAGCCCGATCCGACACGCCTCACCAGCTATGGCATTTCCTACAGCGAACTCGGCGAAGCGCTCGAACGCGCAAACCTCGCGGTCGGCGCCAACTATTACAACCGCGGCGGCGAGGCCTATCTCGTCCGCGTCGATGCGCGCGTTCGCTCGGTCGACGAGATCCGCAATGCCGTCGTTGCAACGCGCGGCGGGGTTCCTGTCACCGTCGGGCAGCTTGCCAATGTGAAGATTGGCGGCGACCTTCGAACGGGTGCGGGCAGCATGAACGGCAAGGAGGCGGTGATCGGCACCGTGCTCATGCTGATCGGCCAGAACAGCCGCACCGTCGCCGAGGATGTCTCGGCGAAGATCGCGCAGGTGTCGAAAACCTTGCCGCCTGGCGTCGAAGTGAAGGTGGTGCTCGACCGCGCCAAGCTCGTGAACGCGACCGTCGGCACGGTTGAAAAGAACCTGACCGAAGGCGCGCTGCTCGTCGCGGCCGCGCTCTTTTTCCTGCTCGGCAACTGGCGCGCCGCGATCATCGCGGTGCTCGTCATCCCCTTCTCCTTCCTGATGATGGCGATGGGCATGAACGCGTTCCGGGTCCCCGGTAACCTGATGAGCCTCGGCGCTCTCGACTTCGGTCTGATCGTCGACGGGGCGGTGATCATCATCGAAAACTGTCTGGCGAGACTGGCACACAGGCAGGAGCATGAAGGGAGATTGCTTAACCTTCGCGAACGTCTCGAGGAGACGATGCGGGCCAGCCAGGAGATGATCAAACCGACGGTCTTCGGCCAGGCGATCATCCTGCTCGCCTTCGCGCCGCTGCTGATGTTCACAGGCGTCGAGGGCAAGACCTTCTCGCCGATGGCCATCACCATCATGCTCGCGCTCGTCGCCGCCTTCATCCTTGCCATCACGCTGGTCCCGGCGCTCGTCGCGCTGATGATCCGCGGCAAAGTGGCCGAGAAGGAAGTCTGGGCCATCCGCAAGTCCAAGGAACGCTATCTGCCCTTGCTCGACAAGGCGATCGCGAAACCCTGGACCTTCATCGCGGGCGGCTTCGTCTTCTTCCTTCTCGCGATCCCCGCGTTTGGGCTTCTGGGTTCGGAATTCATTCCGCAGCTCGACGAGAAGAATATGGCACTCGCCTCGACGCGCGTGCCTTCGGTGAGCCTCGAACAGTCGCTGGCCATGCAACGTAATGTCGAGACGGCGATCTCGAGCCTGCCCGAAGTCGAACTGATGTTCTCGAAGACGGGTACCGCCGAGGTGGCGACCGATCCGATGCCGCCGAACATCTCGGATGGCTTCGTGATCCTGAAGCCGCAGGACCAGTGGCCGGCGGGCGTCGATAGCAAGGCCGATGTCGTCGAGCGGATCGAGAAGGCCGCTGGCGGCCAGCTCGGCCAGCTTTACGAGGTCAGCCAGCCGATCCAGCTTCGTTTCAACGAACTGATCGCGGGTGTCCGCGGCGACGTCGCCATCAAGCTCTACGGGGACGACCTCGACAAGATGTCGCTCGCCGCGAACGAGATGGTGAAGGTGCTCCAGGGCATTCCGGGTGCGGGCAGCGTCAAGGCCGACCAGGTCGGCGGCGCTCCGACGCTGGACGTGAAGCTCGATCGCAATGCGATCGCGCGTTACGGCCTGTCGGTGCAGGAAGTCGCCGACACCGTGTCGGCGGCGCTTGGCGGGCGTGAATCGGGTCTCCTTTACGAAGGCGATCGCCGGTTCGACATCACCGTGCGCGTTCCCGACGCGACCCGCGTCAATCTCGACGACATTCGCGCGCTTCCCGTGCTCCTTCCCTCGGAAGGCGGGAACCGCGGACAGATACCGCTTGCGCAAGTGGCGCAGATCCGGCTGACCGAAGGGCTCAACCAGATCAGCCGCGAGAATGGCAAGCGGCGCGTCGTCGTACAGGTGAACCTCGAAGGCCGCGATGCGGGCTCCTTCGTGGCCGAGGCGCAAGCGAAGATTGCCAATGTGAAGCTTCCGGCGGGCTATTATCTCGAATGGGGCGGGCAGTTCGAAAGCCTGCAGGCCGCCTCGAAGCGGCTTTCCATCGTGGTGCCGCTCTGCTTCGCGGGTATCTTCATCCTGCTGTACATGGCGCTTGGCACTTTCGGCCGAGCAACTGCCGTGTTCCTTGCGGTCCCGCTGGGGCTCGCAGGCGGGGTGTTCACCCTCGCGCTTACGGGCATCAACTTCTCCGTGTCCGCAGCGGTGGGCTTCATCTGTCTCGCCGGCGTCGCGGTGCTCAACGGTCTCGTCGTCATGACGGCGATCCGCGAGCGGCTCGAGAATGACGTGCCGCTCACCGAGGCGATCCGCGAGGGCATGATCGAGAAGATGCGCGCGGTGATTATGACCGGCTTCGTGCCCGCGATCGGCTTCGTGCCGATGGCGATCGCGACGGGGACAGGCGCCGAGGTGCAGAAGCCGCTCGCGACGACCGTCATCGGCGGCCTCATCGCAGCGACCATCCTGACGCTTCTCGTGCTCCCGGCCATCGCGAAGGTCGTTCTTGGCGCGAATTGGCAGCCCGGTTTCCTGAAACGCAAAACCGAGCCGGCCGAAGCGCCGGTCACGGAATAGGAGAGGACCATGCAAAAAGCATCCAAGCTATTGCGCGTTTATACCGACGAGTCTGCCTTCTTCGGCGACCAGCGCGTCTTCGAGTTCATTTCCGAACTCGCCCGCCAGCAAAAGCTGGCGGGGGTCACCGTCCTCGAAGCGGTCCTCGGTTTCGGCCGCTCGGCACATCTCCACCGCAAGCATGCGCTGGAGAATGACCGGGCGGTCGTGATCGAGATCATCGACGAGGAGCAGCGGCTCCGCGACTTTGCGGCGCAGCTGTCCGAAATACCGGACATAGGGCTCATAACGCTCGAAGCGGTCGACATCCTCGGCGGGAAATCCGCCGTGGAGCCTCCCGATGTCCAGAGCTGACCGGCAAATTGCCGGTTTCCACCGCGGCGCAGGTCCCCGGCCTGCGTCGCGGACCAGCTTGCCGGAGCGAGGGAGCTGCCGATGTTCTCGGTAGGGACCTCGCTCCGCCTGCCGGTCCCGATCGGCCGCGTCTGGCGGTTGCTCATCGACATCGAGCGCTATGCCGACTGGCATCCGACATTGCGCTTATCGGAGCATCCGGGAGATGAGGAGCGCATCGACTATGTCTATTCCCCGCGTGGGCCGCGCGGGCCGGAGCTGGCCGCCGAAGGGCGGATCACCGGTCTCGACTGGCTCAAGGGCTTTTCGTGGCGAACGGGCATGCGCGGCCTGCTCGTGATCGAGGAGAGCTATCGGCTCGAGAAGTTAGGCCAAGGCGTCGAGGTGACGCATCGGCTCGATTGCCGCGGCTTCTTCTCGTGGCTCGGCTATCCATTCCTGCGCCGCGCGTGCGCGGTGTTCCTGCGCCGCTCAAACGCTGCGCTCGAAAAGCATTTCCGCCGCACGACCGTTCAGTCCCGCTACGCGCGGCCGAGCGGACGTCGCGCATGATTGTAAATTCGAAACCTGGCCGTCGGAGGCCCCTCTCATTCGCCCCCCTCACCACGGGCAGGGATCTCCGGCGGTCGGGGAGGTGCGGGAGCCGGGTCGCATCCCGCAGAGGCTCCCGCACCTCATCCTGCCCGGCGTTTAGTGTATGTCCGGATCACAGTGCCGATGGCCAAGAGAAAAGGATGGCATCATGAGTGACCAGTTGCGGCTCGATATTCCGCTTCTCCTCCCCGAAGTCGCCGATACCGCCGACCGCTGTGTCGCGCGCCTGATGGGCGAACTCGAAGGACGCGAAGGCGTCGACAAGGTCCATGTGGTCCGCTCAAGCGATGGTTCGCCGCCGCAGCTCTGCATCCATTACCGTCCGGATATTCTCCCGCTCGAACGCGTGCGGCAGCTCGCGCGCAGCGCCGGTGCCGAGCTCACTGACCAATATCAGCATCTCTTCTGGGACGACCTCGAAGGCGTCGGCCACGCCCGGCGCGCGCGGACGATCGGACTTAAGCTTCGCGAAATGCCGGGCGTGATCGAGGCCGAAGTCGGGGCCGCCGGCACGCTGCGCGCCGAGTTCCAGCGCTCGGAGACCTCCATCGAAACGATCAGAAAGACACTGTCGGATATGGGCGTCACACAGAAATCGACTGCCGTCGCCGCGGCTACCCCGGCACAACCCCCGCACCAACATGGCGATGATGGCCATGACCATGGACCGGATCATGCGCATGGGCCTGATCACAAACATGGCCACACGGGCGAGGACAGCCACGACCATGGCCATGATCATGGCGGCATTTTCGGCGAGCGGACCGAGCTGATCTTCGCGTTGCTGTGCGGTCTCGTGCTCGGCATCGGCTTTGCCATCGAGAAGCTGGCTGCGGCGCCGGAGTGGGTACCGCTCGCATTCTACATTGCCGCTTATGGTTTCGGCGGCTGGTTTACGGTCCGCGAGGCGATCGAGAATCTGAAGCTCAAGCGCTTCGAGATCGACACGCTGATGCTCGTCGCCGCTGCGGGCGCCGCAGCGCTCGGTGCGTGGGCCGAAGGCGCGCTGCTCCTTTTCCTCTTCAGCCTCGGTCATGCGCTCGAACATTATGCTATGGGCCGGGCCAAGCGCGCGATCGAGGCGCTCGCCGAGCTGGCGCCGCAGACCGCGATCGTGAAGGGGGCCGACGGCAGCACCCGCGAAGTGTCGGTCGAGCTTCTGCAGATCGGCGACACCGTGGTGGTCAAGCCCAACGAGCGGCTGCCCGCCGACGGCTTCGTCATCGTCGGACGCTCGGCGGTCAATCAGGCTCCGGTGACGGGCGAGAGCGTTCCGGTCGACAAGGAGCCGGTACCCGATCGCGCCGCTGCCGCCGCGAAGCCCGATGTGCTCGAGGCGAAATATCGCGTCTTCGCAGGCACGATCAACGGTCATGGCGCGATCGAGATCGCTGTGACGCGCCTCGCTGCCGATACCACGCTCGCCAAGGTCGTGAAGATGGTGAGCGAGGCGGAGACGCAGAAATCGCCAACCCAGCGCTTCACCGACAAGTTCGAGCGGATTTTCGTGCCGAGCGTGCTCGCGCTGGTGTTCGTCCTGCTCTTCGCCTGGGTCGTCGTCGACGAGCCTTTCCGCGACAGCTTCTATCGGGCGATGGCGGTCCTCGTCGCGGCAAGCCCGTGCGCGCTCGCCATTGCGACGCCGAGCGCCGTCCTGTCCGGCGTTGCGCGTGCGGCGCGCGGCGGCGTGCTGGTCAAAGGCGGCGGCCCGCTCGAAAATCTCGGCTCGCTGACTGCGCTCGCTTTCGACAAGACGGGCACGCTCACCGAGGGCAAGCCGCGCATCACCGATGTTCTGCCGGCAAGCGGCGTGCCGAAGGAGGAACTGCTGCGCATCGCGGTGGCCGTCGAACGGCTGAGCGACCATCCCCTTGCCGCTGCGATCGCGCGCGATGGCGAGGCCATGCTGACATCGGCGCGCGTACCGATCGCGGACGACCTCAACAGCCTGACGGGGCGCGGCGTCACGGCGAAGGTCGAGGGCGAGACCGTTCTGATCGGCAGGGCCGAAATGTTCGGTGCCGACGGCATCGCACCGATCGGGGGCGAAGTGGCGGCGGCGATCGCAGGCCTCCGCGAACAGGGCCGCACGACGATGGTGGTCCGCATGGGCGACCGCGATCTTGGCGCGATCGGCCTGATGGACACGCCGCGCGAAGCGGCGCGCACCGCGATCGCCAAACTCCGCGAACTCGGCATCGGCCGGATGATCATGATTTCGGGCGACCACCAGAAGGTCGCGGAATCGATTGCCGCAGAAGTCGGGATCGACGAGGCCTGGGGCGACCTTATGCCCGACCAGAAAGTCGATGCCATTCGCGACCTCAAGGCGCAGCAGCCGGTCGCCATGGTCGGCGACGGCGTCAATGACGCACCGGCGATGGCGAGCGCCACCGTCGGGATCGCGATGGGCGCCGCAGGGTCCGATGTCGCCCTCGAAACCGCCGACGTCGCGCTGATGGCCGATGACCTCGCTCATCTGCCGTTCGCGATCGGGCTCAGCCGCCAGACGCGCCGCATCATCCGCCAGAATCTGGTGGTCAGCCTCGGCGTCGTCGTGGTCCTCGTGCCGGCGACGATCTTCGGGCTCGGAATTGGTGCGGCGGTCGCGGCGCACGAAGGCTCGACCCTCGTCGTCGTCGCCAACGCGCTTCGCCTGCTCGCCTATCGCGATCGCAGCATGGGCTGAGGGCGCGCAGTCGCGGCGCGATCGAACCGGAAGGGGGAGAGAGGATGAACTTCAAGAATATCTCGGCCTGGTCCATCCGGAACCCGATCCCGCCGCTCGTCATGTTCTTCGGTCTGACGGTGGCGGGCATCGTCTCCTTCCTCATGATGGGGGTCCAGAGCGATCCCGACATCGATTTTCCGGGCGCCATCGTCATCATCGCCCAGCCGGGCGCCGCGCCGACCGAACTCGAAACGCAGGTCACGCAGCGCGTCGAGGCGGCGGTGCGGACGATCGAGGGGATCGACGAGCTCAATTCGACGGTTACCGAAGGCCAGTCTCAGACCTTCGTCCAGTTCGCGATCGGCACACCGATCGACCGGGCGGTGACCGATATCCGCGACAAGATCACCCAGATCCGCAGCAACCTGCCGAACGGCATCCTCGAACCGCAGGTCATCCGCCTGTCGACCTCGGGCAACACGCTTGCCTATTGGTCGGCCTCGGCCACCGACATGACGCTCGAGGAATTGAGCTGGTATGTCGATAATGTCGTCGCGAAGCGGCTGATCGCGGTCCCCGGTATGGGCGACGCCTACCGACGGGGCGGCGTCAGCCGCGAAATCCGGGTCATCCTCAACCCCGAGCGCATGCGTGCCTATGGTCTCACCGCCGCCGCGGTGAACACCCAGCTCGTCCAGCTCAACGTCAATGCGGCCGGCGGCCGGATGGAGGTCGCAGGCTCCGAGCAGGCGGTCCGCATCCTCGGCAACGCCAGCAGCGCCAACGCCCTCGGCGAGACGCTGATCTCGGTCGGAACGAACCGGACCGTGCGCCTCGCCGATATCGCCGAGGTCAAGGATCTCTACGCCGAGCAGCGCTCGGTCTCGAAGCAGGACGGGCGGCAGGTGCTGACCTTTGGGTTCGAGCGCGCCAAGGGCGCCTCGGATGTCACCGTTTACGACGCGGCGGTCGAGGAGCTGCGCAAGCTCGAGAAGGAGAATCCCAAGGTCAAATTCACCGAGCTGTTCAGCGATATCGAATATACCAAGGGCCAATATCATTCGGCGATCAATGCGATGGTCGAAGGCGCGATCCTCGCGGTCGTCGTCGTCTTCCTTTTCTTGCGCGACTGGCGGGCGACGCTGATCTCGGCGCTTGCCATCCCGCTGTCGGCGGTACCGACCTTCCTGTTCATGGACCTCATGGGCTTCTCGCTCAACATGATGACCTTGCTCGCGCTTAGCCTCGTTGCCGGCGTGTTGGTCGACGATGCGATCGTCGAGATCGAGAATATCGTGCGCCACATGCGGATGGGCAAATCGGCCTATCAGGCCTCGATCGACGCCGCCGACGAGATCGGCCTCGCGGTGCTCGCCACGACGATGACGATCGTCGCGGTGTTTCTGCCGGTCGGGCTGATGCCGGGCGTCGCCGGGCAATATTTCAAGAATTTCGGGCTGACGGTCGTGGCCGCGGTGCTGATGAGCCTCGCGGTCGCGCGCATGATCACGCCCATGCTCGCTGCCTATTTTCTCTCTGCGCAGGGCCCGCAAAAGCATGGCGAGGGCCCGCTGATCGACACCTATATGCGCATCTTGCGCTGGAGCCTCGATACCAGCGGGGCCGCTGCCGCGCGTGCGCGCGGCGGGCGCTGGAAATGGCTCGGCTATTTAAAGGACCATCGCATCTGGGTGGTCGGCATCGGCGTGCTGGCGCTGTTCGCGACCATCTTCAGCTTCTCGCTGCTTCCCATGACCTTCCAGCCGTCGATCGATTCCGATACGAGCCGCGTCGCCATCCAGCTCGCACCGGGTGCGACGCTCGAACAGACCGAGGCGGTGGCCGACGAAGTGACCGATCTCATGAAGCGCGATCCGCTCGTCGAATCCGCCTTGTCGCGGATCGATGTCGGCACGGCGACGGTCTATCTGAAACTGCGCAAGGACCGTGAGCTCACCTCCACCGAGTTCGAAAAGGACCGCGCGCCGCGGCTGGCGCAGGTTCCCGATGCCCGCATCAACTTCCAATCGCAGCATGGCGGTGGCGGCGGGAGCAGCCGTGACATCTCGATCACGCTAGGCAGCGACGACCCGAAGAAGCTCGAAGATATCGGCAACCGGCTGCTTGCCGAAATGGCCCGTGTGAAGGAGATTCGCTCGCCGCGTGTCGAAGGCAATCTCCAAAGGCCCGAGATCGTCATTCGCCCGCGCTTCGCGCTCGCGGCGCAGCTCGGCGTCACCACCCAGGCGCTCAGCCAGTCGATCCGCGTCGCGACGCTTGGCGAGATCGACCAGAACAGCGCCAAATTCTCGCTGTCCGACCGGCAGATACCGGTGCGCGTCGCGCTAGCGGAAACCGCGCGCGAGCGGCTCGATACACTGCGCAACATGCCGGTTCCGACCCGGAACGGGGGAACGGTGCCGCTTTCTGTCGTCGCAGAGATTGGCTTCGGCGCCGGCCCCACCCAGATCAATCGGACCAACCAGGTGCGCCAGCTCACCATAGGGGCCGACCTTGCTCCGGGTCTCGTGACCGGTCAGGCGATGGAGAAAGTCGAGGCGTTGCCGGCGCTGAAGACGTTACCCGCCGGGGTCGCCCGGCTGGTGCTCGGGAGTGCCAAATGGCAGGCCGAGATGCTGCGCAACTTCGCGATCGCGGTCGTTTCGGGGATATTCCTCGTGCTGGCGGTCCTGATCCTGCTCTATCGCAAGATCATCCCACCCTTCGTCAACATGGGCTCGCTTCTGCTCGCCCCCCTCGGCGGGGCGATCGCGTTGCTGCTGACGGGCTATCCGCTCTCGCTTCCCGTGTTCATCGGCGTGCTGATGCTGCTCGGTATCGTCGGCAAGAACAGCATCTTGCTGGTCGATTTCGCGATCGAGGAAATGGCGTCCGGGGTGCCGCGCGACGAGGCGATCGTCGACGCCGGACACAAGCGCGCGCAGCCGATCCTGATGACCACGGTCGCGATGGTCGCGGGCATGATCCCGACCGCGCTATCACTGACCGGCGACGGCGCATGGCGCGCGCCGATGGCGGTCACGGTGATCGGCGGGCTTATCCTTTCGACGATGCTGACGCTGCTGATCGTGCCGGCGTCCTTCAGCCTTGCGGCGGGCTTCGAACGCAGGATGGCACCGCGCCTGCGCCGCTGGTTCACCACGGGCGGCGCGCATGCCGACCCATCGCCTGCGGGCGTCACCGACATCGGCGCGGGGCAAAGCCCGGCGGCCGATCGATAGAGGAGTGAAGCTGATGGAGTTCGAGCGGGAGCATGACCTCCCCTATAGTGCGGAACAAATATGGGCGGTCCTCGGCGATTTCGACAATCACCGGATCTGGAACCCTTATGTCCGGATCGAGCGGCTTGCCGAGGACCCGGTCGCGATCCGCTATTCGATGCGCATGGATCCGCAAAAGCCCAAGTTTCTTGAAGTTTCCGCGGCGGTGCTCTCCGCGCGCCCCGGGGAAGAGCTGATACTCGACGTAAAGCCGAGCTTCATCCTCCAGTTTGAGGAAAGCTATATCCTGACGCCGACGGCAAGCGGGACGAAGTTCGTTCACCGCTATCGCTGCCGCGGGCCTTTTGCCTGGCTCCCGCTTCCCGGCCTCCGCACCAGCTTTCAAAGAATGCTCGCCTCGATCGACGGCATCCTGCTCAGCTACCTGAAGTCCAAATACAGCAAGCCGCAATCGCCGCCGCGACGGCCCAAGTCCAAGTTCAAAGGTGGTCGGCGATGACGAGCTTTCCGCTGCTGGCACCGCACAAATGGCGTCCGCTCGGCGTAGCTTGGGCAATTGCCTTCCTGTCGAGCCTAGCCGTCCTCTTCGTCGGCGAGGTCATGGGCCAAGTGCCGTGTGATCTCTGTTGGTTCCAGCGCGCCTTCATGTTCCCGCTCTCGATCATTCTCGGCATCGCAGCGTTCAAGTCGGACCGCGCCGTTGTTCCTTATGGACTGGCGC
This sequence comes from Sphingopyxis sp. H073, assembly GCF_001468395.1. Classification (GTDB taxonomy): domain Bacteria; phylum Pseudomonadota; class Alphaproteobacteria; order Sphingomonadales; family Sphingomonadaceae; genus Sphingopyxis. Next base: position 85,342 of record NZ_LNSG01000012.1, read on the forward strand.
TGGCGGCCGGCGGTGCTCTCGTCGCATTCTATCACAGCTTGCTCTATGTCGGCGTCATTCCGGCTCCGATCGTCCCCTGCACCGGCGGCCCGTCATGCTCGGGAGAGAGCATGGCAGTCGGAGGCGTGCCGCTGCCCCTCCTGTCGCTGGCCGCCTTCGCGCTCATCCTGACCCTCTTGCTCAACTTCCAAAGGAGACTGAAATCATGAACCGTCGAATCGGAGTGATGGCCACGCTTGCCCTGTCGGCGCTCGCCTTTACCGGTGGCGCGATGCTCTACAGCGGGAGCGCCGAGGGCGAACCCACCAAGAAGGTCGTGGCGGGACCCGTCGACAGCCTCATTCGCCCGCACTCGCCGATCATTGGGCCGAAAAATGCCCCGGTCACGATCGTCGAATTCTTCGACCCGTCGTGCGAGGCCTGCCGTGCCTTCTATCCGACAGTCAAGGGTATCGTCGCCAAATATCCCAAGGATGTGCGTCTCGTGATGCGCTACCTGCCGCTGCACCCCGGTTCGGCCGAGGCGATCGTGATCCTCGAAGCCGCGCGTGTCCAGGGCAAGCTCGAGCCGGTGACGGCGGCGCTGCTTGAGGCGCAGCCCGACTGGCACGACGGCAAGATGGACGGCGCCTGGGCCGCGGCCGAGAAGGCCGGCCTCAATGTCGCGAAGGCGCGCGCGATGCCAACCGCCGATGCGATGGCGTGGATGGAGCAGGACATTGCCGACGCGCGCGCGGTCGGCGTCAAGGGCACCCCGACCTTCTTCGTCAATGGCGAGATGCTCGTCCAACCCAGCCCCGAACAGGTCGAGGCCCGAGTCCAGGCCGCGGTAGCGGCAAAGGGCAAATAAGACCCGCACCCGTCCCGCTTCGTCCACGCGGGACGGGTGCCTAGCATCCGTCGCGATGCTGCCTCACTCGCCATCGGCCCGTCGCATGGAGATGCCGGGTCACCGTCGAATCGGGGAAGAAAGAGCTAATATTCACAGCGCATTCAACGACGAAGGGGGAGTTTGAACGCCACGCAAAGGAGAGACTGACATGCGAAAACTGATGACGATCGCGGCCGCGATGCTCGCCTTCGCGCTCCCCGGAACGGCGCTTGCCCAGCACCATGGCGATCGCGGCGGATATAGCCGCGGCCATGATGCGCCGCGGGGCCATGATCGCGACTATCGTTCCAACCGGCACGACCGGCCCTATTATGGCAATGACCGGGGCTATCGCGGTTACGACCCCTATTATCGCGGAAACGACCGCCGCTATGAACGCCGGGACCGCTACGAGCGGCGCTACCAGAAGCGCCGGATGCACCACCACCACCGTGGGCGTCACTGGCGCGGTTAGCGGAATCCGCGCGCTGGGCGAGAGGCTACCGCCTCGCCCGGTAGATTGAGATCGAGCCGGTCGGTGTCGGGATGACCTTCACTTCCTCGACAGCCTCGAAACCCGCGGCTGTAAGGATTTCCGGGACGCAGCCCTTCGCGTTGGGTTCGGTATATTCGAACCCGTCGAGCAGCTGGATCTGTCGAAAAAGCATGCGCATCAGCAGCGAGCGCTGCTCGCCATAATCGGCTATGAAGAGAGTCCCGCCGGGCCTCAGGAGCCTGAACATCTGCGCGGCAATCGCCTTCTTCACGTCCATTGGGCACTGGTGGAGAACGAGGCTCGATACGATCTTGTCGCATTGCCGGAGTGCGTCGATGCCGTCCAGCTCGTCCCCCATGGCCTCGAACCATTGGATCTCGGCTTCGGCAACCTTAGCCTTGGCGCGTGCGATTTCCAGTACGGCGGGATCGGGATCGACCCCGAGGACCATGCTCTCCGGCGCCGCCTGCTTAAGGGCGATTGCAAACGTCCCCGTGCCGCACCCGATATCGACGATCCGCTCGCCCGGCTGCGGTTCGGCGAAGCACAGCAAGTCGCTTCGCCATCTTTTCTCTCTGGTCATGAGGGCTATGGCGGCATCATAGCGGTCGAGCGATCCGCTCTTGCCGAGTGCCGGGACGAAGTCTCTGTGTGCGTCTGACATGACGCCCCTCTACTAGGTGCCGTCACGCACCGGCTTGAACGGAGAGGCTATGGTTCGATGAAAAGGTCGCTTGCCCGAATACCGAACATGACCTTGATCGTGCGGGCGAAATGCGCGCTGTCGCTGAACCCCGCCATATGTGCGGCCTCGGTCGCGCTGCGGCGCCTTCCCAAAACGTCGAAGGCGATGATCAAGCGTCGCCAGAGCACAAATCGCTGGAAAGGCATGCCGATCTCGGCGGCAAAGAGATGCCGGAATCGGCCGAGCGAAAGGCGGCTCTCCTCCGCCACATCCGCGAGCCGGACAGAGCCCGTGGGGATCAGGCGGTCAATCGAGGCGGCGGCGCGGGTGATGCGCGGATCGAGCGGGGGGCGGGCGCCTCGCGTGAGCCAGTTTTTCCAGAATGACTGCTGTCCCGGCATCGCGACATGAATCGGATCGGAGCAAATCAGCCGGTTTTTCAGTTCTACCGGCGGACCGAAGCCCACTGTCGGCTCGACGAACCATAGTTCGGCTGCGGGCGCGGGAAGCAGCCGGTGTGCGGCATCGGGTTCGATGAGCAAGCAGCGCCCCGAAAGGCGCGCACCAACGGCGTCGACCACCGTGAGCGGCTCGGAACAAAACACTGCTTGCGCTGCAAAATGGCGGTGCGCGGCGGCATCGCCAACCGAACCCGACCAGAGAGCATGATAGTCGCCGAGGCTAAGTCGGCCGTTCCAGTTGGACGTGTCGGGCATCGGGTTTCGATAGCAGGCCTAACTCGTGTGCGTAACGGGCGCCGGGTAATCTCTCTGGCTCGGAGGCTCTTTTCGGGGGCCCCAGCACAGCCTGGGAGGAGCGCGCCGACCCCGTGATAATTACCCTCATCGACCGGGCGCTGTCTCGATCCGGCGATGCTGCCGACTGTTGTAACGATAGCCGATCCAGAGGACTGCAAGCGCGAGAAGCTGGAGCAACAACGGTTCGAGCGAAGGAAATATTCCCATCGCCGGGAAGCGAGGAAAATGGGCGAGCGGTGTGATGCCGAGGAGGCCGGCTTCCTGTAGCGCGCCCGCGCCCTTGCCGGCCAGGACAACTGCCAGAATCGCGATCAGTACAGAGCTGTAAGCGAAAAATTTTCCGATCGGCAGGACCCGGCTGTAACGAAGCATAACCCATGCGATTGCTGCGAGGATCACCAGCGCAGTTCCGGCTCCGGCGGCGATCGCGCCGCTACTGCCTTGCGTCGCCAGCGCGGTGAAAAACAGGATGGTCTCAAAGACCTCCCGGTAGACCACGAGGAATGCGAGCCCAAACAGAAACCAGGCCGAGCGGCGCGAAAGCGCCTTGCCCATTGCGTCACGAATATAGCGCTGCCAGCTATTGGCATGCGACTTGCCATGCATCCAGATGCCGACCCAGACCAGAACCACGGCGGCGAAGAGCGAGCCAAATCCCTCGGTCAGCTCCCTGTTCGCGCCGCTGACAGAGATTGCATAGGTTGCGACGGCCCAGGTCGCGCCGCCGGCGACCAACGCTGCGATCCAGCCGCCATGGACATAGGACAGAACTTCGGGCCGCTCGGCCTTCCGCAAGAAAGCGATCATCGCCACCACGATGAGCAGAGCTTCGAGCCCCTCGCGCAGCAATATGGTCAGCGCCCCGACAAAGGTTGATGCATCGCTCGCTGCATCGGGGGATAGCGCGGCCTCGGCATCGGCGAACAGGGCTTCGACCGTGGAGGCCTTGCCCGCAACCACGTCGACCGGCAAACCGCGCGCGATGGACACGCGATAGTCGGCCATCGCGGATTCTATCCGCGCCATCAGCGCAGAATCGCGCGTCGTCAGAATCGGCTCGACAGGTTCAAAACCGTCGAGATAGGCAGAGAGCGCGAGGCGCTCTGCTTCGTCTCGTTCTCCCTTGCGGTACGCGGCGACGCTTTGCACCAATTTGTCGCGTGCAACCGCAAGCTTTGCGGGCGACGCCGCGCTCAATGCCTTGGGGTTGGATCGCAAATAGGCCGTCAATGCGTCGGCCTGCTTCGTTCCGAGCGTGCGGCCAAGTGCTTCGGGGCTGAGACTTGTGAAGGCCTGCAGGTCTGGAACCAGCTTGCGAGCGGACGGAGTCTGGTCCCAGATTTGTTGGCCGGTCGAAACATCGCGAAAGGCAAAGCCGCCGGCATAGGCAGCGACCGCCCACCGGTCGTCTGAGGGCAGCTGGGCAAAACTCGGCATGGACGTACCCTCGAGCCCTTGGCCTATGACCTGATAGAGTGCGAACAGGCTGCGTTTGCGAGCGCGACCGATATCGGTGAAATCAATGGGTGCGGGATCGAGGCCCTTCGCCTGAGGTCCCTTGCCATCGCCGCGCGAGCCGTGACAGCTGGCGCAATTTTCCAGAAACACCTGGGCCCCACGCAGCGGATCGGGGGCTTTGCGCGGGGCGAGGGGCACCGGATAGGCTGCGAGCAGGTCCGCTGCGAGTCCGCGCGCGTTGCCGGCCACTTTCCCGGGGTCGGACTTCGATGCGATCGCCGCTTCGAGTTTCCCCGCTTCGGCGACAAGGCCAGCCCGTGCGGGTGACGCCGGGAGGGTCGCGATGCCTTTGCGCACGGTGGCCGAAAACTCGGTCATCTCGGCATATTCAACCGTGCTCGCCACTTCGCCGTTCGCGACGGCGCCGCCATAATCGACGGCGAGATAATCCAGCAGGCGCCAGATGGTCTGGACTTCGTCGGCAGCGCTGCGCGCCTCTGCCGTCTGCACGGTGAAGCCGCCGATGGTGGCCAGCAGGATCAGCAGGAAGCGAAAGCGGCGAGCGGTCTGCATCGGTCCTATTGTCCGGCCACAGTCGATAACTCTCGCAACTCGACACGAGCGCTGCGCAGAATCTCATAAGCCGAATGCAGGAAGAGCGCGGCGATGATGGCTGCAACCGCGAGGTCAGGCCAGGCCTGGCCGGTCCATGCGACGAGGCCAGCCGCGATGATCACCGCCACATTGGCGACCGCATCATTGCGGCTGAACAGCCATACCGCGCGGACATTGGCGTCGCCTTCGCGAAACCGCGAGAGGACTGCGGCCGAGGTGAGATTGACGAGCAGCGCAACGATGCCGATGCCGCCCATCAGTTCGGCTTCGGGCGGAACAGCGGTCAGCGCGCGCCATAGCGCGACCCCGATCACGCCGAGCCCGAGTGTCAGAAGAAACAGCCCTTGCGCAAAGGCGATGCGGGTCCGTGCCAGTGCTGTCCAGCCGATCGCCACCAGCCCCGCGAGCGTGATCGTGCCGTCGCCGATGAAGTCGAGCGAGTCGGCCTTCAGCGCCTGGCTGTTCGCGATAAAGCCGCCAACGATTTCGATCGCGCCGAACCCCAGATTGAGAAGCACGACAATCCACAAGGCGCGACGATAGGCTGGATCCTTTTCCGCGCGAACCGGGTCGCCCGTGCAGCCGCAGCCATCGCCACTTTCAGAACCTGCTGTCATCGCGTCTTCATCCCCGTGCCGCTGTCATGGCGTTCCATTTCACGCCTTCAACTCTGGACTGGGTCGCCCTATACAACCTCCAGTCACTGGAGGATCAAGAGATTTATGGCCAAGAGGCTCGCGATCGGCGACCTTGCCCGGCAGACCGGCACCAAGGTCAACACGATCCGCTTTTACGAGGATATCGGGCTCTTGCCCGAGGCGCTGCGCACCGCCTCAGGCCGGCGCAGCTATGAAGCGTCCGACGTTCGCCGCCTCGCCTTCATTCGCCACGGTCGGCAGCTGGGTTTTTCGATCCCCGAAATCCGTTCGCTGCTTGCGCTTTCGGACCAGCCCGACCGCGATTGCGGCGAGGCGGCGGCGATTGCTCGCGCGCATCTTGCCGATATCGGCATTCGCATCGCGCGGCTTGAAACCTTGCGGTCGGCCCTCACCGAGGTTGCGACCTCCTGCGAGGGCGGCCGGGCTGCGGAATGCCGGGTGATAGAGGCGATCGCGGGCACCGAACTGGCCGGGACAGGAATATGACCACGGGGGTTTCGCATGACGGTGGCGATGGCGTCCCAGCTTGGCGGTTCGCTGCGCCCCCTTCCGAGGCTTGCCGATCATGAAAGCCGACGCGCACGTTACTCGCGGTCCGGTCCGTGCATTTGCCGCCGGTGGCGTGATCGGCGTGCTCGGCGGGCTCATCGGCCTCGGTGGCGCGGAGTTCCGGCTACCGCTGCTTGTCGGGTTGTTCCGCTTTCCGCCGCTAGAGGCGATTATCCTGAACAAGGCGATGAGCCTAATCGTTGTGGCGACAGCGCTTATCTTTCGCAGCGGCACGATATCCTTCTCCGAGATCGGCGCTCACTGGCCGATCATCGTCAATCTTCTGACCGGCAGCATCGTGGGTGCCTGGTTCGGTGCTGGCTGGGCAACCCGGATCAGCGCGGGGGCGCTGCACCGGATTATCGGCATACTCCTTGTGCTGATTGCGCTGATTCTGGCTTTCGGTCACGACCTGACCGGGGGACACCCCATTTTTGGGGACGCCATGTTGCGCATTGCGGCCGGCGTCATCGCGGGCTTCGCGATCGGTATCGTCGCCTCCTTGCTCGGCGTCGCCGGGGGCGAGCTGTTGATCCCGACGCTGATCCTGTTGTTCGGGCTCGACGTGAAGCTTGCAGGCAGCCTGTCGCTTGCGATCAGCTTGCCGACGATGATTACGGGATTCGCACGCTACAGCCGCGACCGAAGTTTCTCGGTTATCGGCAGCCATCGCAATTTTGTGCTGATTATGGCGCTTGGTTCGATCGCCGGCGGCATGATCGGCGGGCTGCTGCTTGGCATTGTGCCGGAAAGGGTGCTGCTGCCGATGCTGGCGGCGATATTGATCCTGTCCGCGATGAAGATGCTGATGGCGAAGCCGCACTAGGGTCCAGGCGGCGGCCCCCACACTCGGACAGCGCCAGCCGTCATCGCCCCGGATGGAATGCGGGCGCCGGGATCGACCGACGCCCGCCACGACGGCGCTGCTGCTTTACGGCGCCTTGTCGAGCTTGGTGATCGTCCCGGCCTTACCGTTCCAGTCGAGCTCGAACGCGACC
>NZ_LNSG01000013.1 GCF_001468395.1 Sphingopyxis sp. H073
ATCGTGATCCCGCCCCGCCCGCTGCCCCCCGGCAACGCGGCGCACACGCAGATCCTGCCGGGCCGCGGCGTCGACGGCCGCTTCGTCACCGCCAACACGGCCGTCACCGGCGACCGCGCCTTCTGGCAGCTCAAGATCGGGCTCAACGTCGCCGCGATCGGTTGTCGCGGGACCGAGGAAGCGACACTCGTCGCCGCCTATAACAAGATCATCAAGACCCACGCCAAAGTGATCAAATCGACCGAAAAGACGGTCATCACCGAACTGGGCAAGCAGAACAGGAACAACGGCATTGCGCCGCGCGACCGGCTGTCGACCCAGCTTTTCAACTATTTCGCGCAGCCGCCCGCGCAGCGCGCCTTCTGCGCGCGCGCCAACGAAATCGCGCAGCTCGTCTCGTCCGAGCCGACGGCGCAGGTGATAGCGCAGGCGCCGGCCTATCTGTCGCGGCTCGACCAGCCGTTTCTCGACTTTTACGAGGCCTACGCCGCCTATCAGGTAGAGGCGGCCGCATGGGACGCGAAATATGCCCCGGCGCCGCTCGCGACCACTCCCGTCGCGCCGATGGCGACGCCGGTCCGGCCCGCTGGGTCGCCGGCCGGCATGTGACAATCCGCGAGCGCGGGCGGCGGTGTTGCACTCGTGCAACGCCGCGCCGGGTGCGCCGTGAAAATCGCCTTCGGCTCGTCGCATTTCGGGTTAACCCCGTTGCGTGCGATGTGACGTCAAACCGCCAGCGCCCGGTCGCGCCCGGTTTCCGCCCGGCCGAAAAAGCCGTGCATTTCGAAATTCATGCGCCGGCAATGGCCATACCTCCCATGGTGGACCGGAGCCTGCGAAACAGCCTTTCCGCCGCGTTCATGATGAATTTCCGGCAACGTTTCGACTCTCCACCGCCCCTTATCGTCCTCCTTGCCGGAACCGTCCGGCGCCGCTCGCGAGAGCCTTGGGGGACTTGGGAACATGACCAGATCGATCGGATTCGTCGCCGCTTGCGCGGCGGCGCTGGCGGCCGCGCCTGCCGCCGCCCAATATCGGACGCAGGAGCCGCAGGCACCCGGATATGCCGCGCCCAACCTGCGCCTGCCGCCGCTCGATGCGCGCGGCGATTTCGTGACGCCCAATCGTGATTTGACCGGTCACGTGGCGTTCTGGAACGTCAAGATCGCGCTCAACGTGGCCGCCATCGGCTGCCGGCATCCGGGCTCGCTGCGGCTCATCGCCGACTATAACGATATCATCGCGCGCCACGGCAATCTGATCCGCGCCGCCGAGGGGACGGTGATCGCGCGTACCGGCGTCGCCGTGCGCGACCGCATGTCGACGAAGCTGTTCAACTATTTCGCGCAGCCGCCCGCGCAGAAGCAATTCTGTCCGGTCGCCGGATCGGTGGCGGAACGGATGCGCGGAATGAGCGCCGCCGAGGCGATCGAAGCGGCCCCGGCCCTGCTCAGCGAGCTCGACCGGCCCTTCACCGACTTCTATCGCGCCTATGCGCAATATCAGGCCGATCTGGCCGAATGGCGCAGCGGACAGACCGTGCAGCTGGCCTCGGCAAAGCCCTGAACGAAAATAACGTGGGGCGATAGCAACGGGTGAACGCATCTGTTAGCAGGGTGGAGCGATGACCAATGCTCCGCCCCCTCCCTCGACCGCCGCGCAGTCGGCGCGCGAAATCCTGACCCGGCTGCACGAGGTGATGGCGGCGCGCACCAACGCGCAAAGCAAGCTCAACCAGGTCGTCGGAATCATCGGCGAATGCCTGCACAGCGAGGTCTGCTCGATCTACCTGCTGCGCGACGGGTCGCTCGAACTCTACGCCACGCGCGGCCTGAAGCAGGAGGCGGTGCACGTCACCCGCCTCGGCCTCGGCGAAGGGCTGGTCGGCACGATTGCCGAGCAGATCGAGACGCTGAACCTCGACGAGGCTGCGGCGCATCCCGACTTTTCCTACCGCCCCGAAACCGGTGAGGAATTGTTCCACAGCTTCGCGGGCGTGCCGATCATCCGCCGCGAACGCGCCGTCGGCGTGCTCTGCGTCCAGCACAGCGACCCGCGCCGCTATGAAGAGATCGAGATCGAGACGCTGCAGACGGTTGCGATGGTGCTGTCCGAACTCATCGCCAACGCCGACCTTGTCGACACCGCGGCGCGCACCGATGCTGCGGCGACCGACCAGTCGGCGCAGCGATTGACCGGCCAGAAGCTGGTCGACGGGATGGGCGCCGGCGTCGCCGTGTTCCACCAGCCGCGCATCACGATCGAGCATACCGTCGCCGACGATACCGAAGCCGAGCGCCACCGCGTCTATGCCGCGTTCGACAAGATGCGCGAGCAGATCGACCGCATGGCGAGCCAGGCCGAATTCGGCGTCGGCGGCGAGCATGAGGAGGTGCTCGAAACCTACAAGATGTTCGCCTATGACGAGGGCTGGTCGCGCCGGATCAACGAGGCGATCGACAGCGGCCTGACCGCCGAGGCGGCGATCGAGCGCGTCCAGCAGCGCACCCGGATGCGGATGCGCCAGATCGACGACCCGCTGCTCCGCGACCGGATGCACGACCTCGAGGATCTGTCGAACCGGCTGATCCGCATCGTCTCGGGCCAGATGGGCACCGCGGCGCAAATGGGGCTTCGCCAGGATTCGATCCTGATCGCGCGCAACCTCGGCCCCGCCGAGCTGCTCGAATACGACCGCCGCCGCCTGAAAGGCGTGGTGCTGGAGGAAGGATCGCTCACCGCGCACGTCATCATCGTCGCGCGCGCGATGGGCGTGCCGGTGATCGGCCGCGTCCGCGACGTCCGCACCTCGATCCGCGAGGGCGACGCGCTGCTGCTCGACGCCGGGGCGGGCACGGTCCAGGTCCGTCCGACCCCTGCGGTCCAGGAAGCCTTCGACGCCAAGCTCGAAATCTCGCAGAAGCGCCGCGCCAATCTCGCCGCGCTGCGCGACCTGCCCGCGGTCACGAAGGACGGCGTGCCGATCGAACTGATGATCAACGCCGGGCTGCGCGAGGATGTCGCGGCGCTCGACCTCACCGGCGCGCGCGGCATCGGCCTGTTCCGCACCGAATTCCAGTTCCTCGTATCGGCCACCCTGCCCCAGCGCGAGCGGCAGCAGCGGCTCTATCGCGACGTGCTCGACGCGGCGGGCGAGCGGCCGGTCATCTTCCGCACCGTCGACATCGGGGGCGACAAGGCGCTCCCCTATATGAACCTCGGCGACACCGCGCAGGAGGAAAATCCCGCGATGGGCTGGCGCGCGCTGCGCCTCGCGCTCGAACGCGAAGGATTGCTCAAGGTCCAGGCGCGTGCGCTGATGGAGGCGGCGGCCGGCCGCACGCTCAACGTCATGTTCCCGATGGTGTCCGAACCCTGGGAGTATGAGGCGGCGCGCGACCTGTTCGTGAAGCAGCGCGCGTGGCTCGCGCAGCACAACAAGAAGCTGCCCGTCGCGATCCGCTATGGGGCGATGCTCGAAGTGCCGGGTCTGGTCGAAACGCTCGACCTGATGCTGCCGCACCTTGATTTCCTGTCGATCGGGACCAACGACCTTACCCAGTTCCTGTTCGCCGCCGACCGCGCGCACCCGCGGCTTGCCGAACGCTACGACTGGCTGTCGCCGACCGTCATGCGTTACCTGTCGCGTGTCGTGAAGCTCGTCGCGGGAACGAAGGTGCAGCTTGGCGTCTGCGGCGAGATGGGCGGGCGGCCATTGGAGGCAATGGCGCTGCTCGGCATCGGGATCGAACGGCTGTCGATCACCCCGGCGGGCGTCGGCCCGGTCAAGGCGATGATCCGCTCGCTCGACCTCGCGGCGCTCCGCGCCGCCATCCCCGCGATGCTCGCCCGGCCTGCCGCCGATCCGCGTGGGCAATATCTGGCGTGGGCGAAGAGCCACGGGGTCGATCTCGGCGATTGAGGAAATGGCGGCAACAAACCTGTCATCATACCTCGTTTCCGTCCCAGCCCGACGCGCTTTCCTAAGCAGTTATTAACTAAATCTGCCTAGCTTCCCGAAAGAATTTGACGAGGATTCTTGGGGGCTTCCTAAAATGTTCATGCGCGCCGGGCAGTTTGAGACAGCGGGACAACTGGCACGCGACGATGTTCCTGTGACCATCGCGGTCCTTTTGCCCTGCTACAATGAGGGGTTGGTAATCGCCACGGTAATCGACCGTTTCCGCGCGATGCTCCCCGACGCCAAAATCTATGTGTATGACAACAACAGTCGCGACAACTCGGCCGAAATCGCCCGGCGCGCGGGTGCGATCGTCCGCAGCGAACCGAGGCAAGGCAAGGGTTTCGTCGTTCGCCGCATGTTTGCCGATATCGACGCGGACATCTACATCATGTGCGACGCCGACGAGACCTACGATGCCGAGGCGGCTCCCGATTTAATCAGGCAGCTTGTCGATGGCGGGTTCGATATGGTGGTCGGAACGCGCGTGGACACGAGCGGGACCGCATATCGGCCTGCCCATCGGTTCGGCAACTGGATGCTGACGTCACTAGTGCGAGCGATTTTCGGGGGCGGCTTCAGCGACATGCTCAGCGGCTATCGCGCCTTTTCCAAGCGGTTCGTCAAATCCTTTCCGCAAATGTCGCAGGGGTTCGAAATCGAGACCGAACTGACCATCCACGCGTTGCAGCTCGAAATGCCGACCAGCGAAGCTCCGACACGTTTCAAGGATCGGGTCGAAGGTTCCGAAAGCAAGCTGCAAACCGTGACCGACGGCTTCCGTATCCTTTGGACGATCGCGACATTGCTGAAGCAAGAACGCCCGTTCGCCCTTTTCGGGTCGATCTCCCTCTTCCTTTTGTCGCTCGCCCTCCTCTTCGGCTATCCCGTCATAGCCGAATATATGCACAGCTACACCGTTCCGCGCCTGCCGATGGCCTTACTGGCGACCGGAACGATGATCCTTGCATTTCTCAGCCTGTTCTGCGGGCTGATACTCGACACCGTCACCCGCGGGCGCAAGGAAGCGAAGCTGCTACGCTATCTCCAACTCCCAAGCGTATACGCCCGTCTCGAAACTCAGGATATGGTGTAGGTCATGCCGACCGATGCCGAGCGGCGGCTCCATCCCCGCATTTTCGATACCGACTGGTTGATGCTGCGGGGAATGACGCGCGTGCTCGGCCAGCTTGTCACCCGTCATGTACGCGAAGGGCAGAAAGTCCTCGATTTCGGATGTGGAAATAGGCCCTATGCGCCGCTCTTCAAGGGACGCGAGGCCATCTATCTCGGCGCCGACTTCGGCCACGAAGCGGATGTTTCGATAGCGCCGGACGGACGGATTCAACTTGCGGATGCGAGCATCGACATCGTGATCTCGGTTCAAGTTCTCGAGCATGTCCGCAATCTCGATGTCTATTTCGCGGAGATTTCCCGCATATTGAAGCCCGGCGGCATCCTGTTCCTTTCAACGCACGGGACATGGCTCTATCACCCGCATCCGGAAGACCATCGCCGCTGGACCCGCGTCGGACTGATCAACGACATCGAGACCCGCGGTTTCGCGGTTCGCGAAATCGAGTCGATCGTGGGCCCGCTGGGCACCACGACCATGATCCGTTCGACCGGTTATGCCGTGTTCCTGCGCCGGATACCGCTGGTTGGCGGGCTGATCGCGGGAGCGATCGCAACGGTCATGAACCTGCGCGGATTGATGGAGGAAGCCGTCACCCCGGCGCAGATCCGGTTCGACAATGGCTGCGTCTATGTGACTCGGTGCGAGAAGCACCCCTCATGACCAACCTCCTGCAGACTTTTCGCTATTCGGTCGTGTCAGCGATCTGCCTGCTGCTCAGCATAGCAATGGTACCTTTGCTCGCCAAGGTCGGCGTGCATTACGCCTTTGCGACCTTCGTCGGCTTCTGCCTCAGCGCGATTACCGGCTTTCTCCTGCACAGCCGCTGGACGTTCGATGTCGATCGCAGTTTCGCGGCATTCGCGCGCTACGTTTCGGCGGTTGCGCTCAACCTACCCCTAACCGTCATTCTGATCGGCTTGGGACATGATATCATCGGGTTCAGTGTCGGGATCTCGACAACGATGGCGGCGGCGGTGCTCGTGATCTGGAACTTCATCGCGGTCCGGTGGGCGATCGTGCCCCGCCTGTCCGGGGCCGGGTCGTAACGGTCATCGGTACCGCGATGAGGATAGTTTCCGTCAGCAATTTCTTCGACACGCACGGCGGTGGGCTGGAACGCGTGGCGGCGCATCTGAATCGCGAATTCGCCGACGCCGGACACGACGTCGCATGGGCGGCGAGCGATGCCGACGGGCTGCCGAAAAGTCCGGCGCGGCTCATTGCCCTGCACTGCGCCAACCCAACCGAGAAACTGACCGGTCTGCCGATGCCGCTGCCCGGCCCACGTTCCATAGCCCGGCTATGGCGAGCGGTCCGCGATGCCGATGCCGTGGTGATCCACGACGCGCTCTATGTAACGTCGATCCTGGCGATGATATTCGCCAAAGCGGCGAACAAACGCGCAATCATGATCCAGCATATCGGAGTGATTCCTTTTACGGGCCCGCTGTTGAACGGCGTGATGCGTCTGGCCAACGCAATCGTCACCCGGCCGATGATGGCGGCCGCCGACAGGCTCGCCTTCATCAGCGCGACGGTGCGCGACGACCTGCTCGGCGCGCCGCCCCGGCGCCCTTCGCTGCTCGTCTTCAACGGCGTCGACCATTCGGTCTTCAACGCGCAGCGCGCGCGCGCGCGCGACGAAACCCGGACGCGATGGGGCCTTCCAACCGACGCCCCGCTTGCGGTCTTCGTCGGCCGTTTCGTCGACAAGAAAGGCTTACGCATTCTCAGACTACTCGCGCAGCAACGCCCCGACGTGCATTTCGCCCTGCTCGGACAAGGTCCGATCGATCCGCACGAGTGGGACCTGGCGAACGTGCATCCGCTCGGCCAGCAGCCGCAGGAAGCGATCGCCGACCTTTATCGTGCGGCTGACATGCTGTTACTGCCGAGCGTGGGCGAGGGTTATCCGCTGGTCGTACAGGAAGCGATGGCCTGCGGCCTTCCCGTGATCTGCGGCGACGGCAGCGCGAGGGCAGACCCAGCCGCCGGCCGCTGGCTTATCGGCGTCGACATCGACCTCACCGACCCGGAGGGTTCGGCCGGTCGCTGCGCCGCCGCAATCGATGCGCTTAAGGACGCGCCGGTCGATACGGCCGGGATGGCCGGCTATGCTGCGGAAGCCTATGACTGGCGCCGGATGGCGGCCGCGCTTCTCGACGGCTTGTGCTGATCATTCGATAATCGCCGTCCGGCACCCTTGGCTGCGCAAAAGCGCTGCTACGGCACGATTGGCTTTTTCCACATCCACCGTGGGGGCCCCGTCCGCGTGATAAGCACGAATGGGGCGGAGCAGCCCTTCACCCGCGAAAGCGACCAGCGGCGCGGGACGCATTGCGCAGAGCGCCCGCGCGAGTTCAGGGTCTATCCGTCCGCGTATCAGCCGGACCGGCCGCAGATCGAGCCCAGGCGGGTTGATGACCAGATCGGCGACGAACGGAGCATCGTCCTCGCCCACCACCACAAAATCGGCTTCGCTGCGGGCGAGCCGTTCCGAAGCCCGTGCCGGCACTACATAGGAAGCGTGCGCCATATAGGCCTGCAGGGGCAGGATTACGGCCAGCCCGGCTACCGTGGTACGCAACAGGAGACTGCGCCAGAGCGCCTGCGCTTCGCCCAGCGTCGTCCAACCATAAACGGAGAGCAGGATGAAGTTTCCGATCAGCCCGTGCAGGTAACGATATCCGAACCCGTGCCCCTGATAGGGCAATATCGCGAACATGACGCCCACGGTTAGCAGGATGCCGCCGAAGAGCGCGCCGGCCAGCCGGTTTCGGCGAGCGAGGACGATCCCGGTGGACAGAAGCGGCAGGAGAAGCAGGTGCTGCCATGCGAAAAAACGCAGGATGTTCGGTACCATATTGGCAATGCGGATCCCGTCGCCGAGCGCAACCGTGGCCGCTAGCCGACTGATATAATCGACGCCTTCGCCTTTCGGGGCCATCGCGTTGCTCTCGACCAACGCCCACATGGCGTTGGGCCACCAGGCCCAGAACGCACCTATGATAGCATATCCAACAAAATAGAGCGCCGCGCGGCGCCAGGCGCGTTCCAGCAGCAGCAGGCTCAGGATCGGTGCCGCGAACATCGGATGCATAATCGGCTGATGCAGGCCGACAGCCAGAAATCCGATTGCCATTGCCGCCAGGTCGGCCGTTATCGTCCGACGCAGGAACAGACATAGCCAGCAAAGGTTGAGCGCCAGATGCGCCGGCATGGCGTAAGCCGTCATGCCATTGAAGAGAACCTGCCCGGAGCCGGCATAGAGCAGCAGCGCAACCACGGCCGGCTCGTGGCTGTCGGGCCAGATACGCCGCGCGCATCCCCACAACGCGGCCGCGCCGACCGCCAGCATGGCGGGGCCGGTCAGCGCAGCATCGCCGAGCAACCCGAAAAGCGTCCGGATCAGTGCGTTCAACGGCAGATAGGCCGATATCCAGGCCGCCGTCTCTCTTGTCGGATACATGAACATGGTGTTGAGCGCTTCGGCATGATGGCGCCAGATACCCGTCAGCGGGGCGACCAGTTGCCCCTGCGCAAAGACGGCCGCGTCGAATGTCGCCATCTGCTCGTCGCGGCTCAGATCATATCCCGACAATATGGCGTAGTGACCCGCAAAGGCGACGACGGCCATTAGGCAGCCCACGCCCAGCGCCAATGGCGGGCCACCGCGCAGCGCCTTCGCCCGCGGGGAGAGCCGCGGCAAGCAAAGGGCGAGCAACAAGACGGCGGCGAATAGTAGCCAGCGATCCTGCCGCTGGAGATAGAGGAGCGTCAGGCTGCCAGTCGCCCCCTGCAACGCAACGATCGCGAACGCCATGATCGCAAGGATGGCAGGCCGTTCGACTGTTAACCGGAGAAGCTCTTTAGTACGCATCCCGCGTCTTTGACACATCATGGATAATTCGATGTTAACTCCGTGGGCTCGTTGACATTCGACCTTCTGCGCCGTGCGCCGGTCCAAAGGTCGATTTTCGTGCTCGAGTTAACGTTTCGAAAGGACACCTTGGTTAATATTGTGTTGTCCCGCCATCCGGCCGCAGGAAAGTCGATGCAGCTCGTCAAGCAATCCTATTCGGGAATCGTTCAAGCCGTAGCAGGGCTCGGCCCCTTCGCAAGGCTCGCCGAACGGGCGGCACGCAGCGCCCCCTATGGCCTCGAACGCTGGGCGGCGTCGCTGCTCGCCATCCATGACATCGACCGCATGATCGCGCTTGACCTGCCATGGTGGAACGTCGCCGCAACGCGCGATGTGGAGGCGCATTTGCGCGCGCATCCGGGGGCACGCGTTTTCGAGTATGGCTCGGGCGCCAGCACCGCCTGGCTCGCCGCGCGCGCCGGCAGTGTAACGTCGGTCGAGCACCATGCCGACTGGCTGCGCAAGGTCGCGGGGAAGGCGTCGAGTTTCGACCATGTGACACTCTGGCACCGCGATCTCGAAAGCGGTGCCTACGCGGCGGCGATCGACGAGAGCGACGATACCTATGACCTGATCGTGGTCGACGGCCGCGAGCGTGTGGCCTGCCTGTGGCACGCGATCCCGCATCTGCGCCCCGACGGTGTCATCCTGTTCGACGATAGCGGCCGCAGCCGTTACCGCAGCGCGATCGGGACGTGCGGCCTGGCCGAGCGTCGCTATTTCGGCCGCTCCTATTGCGTGCCCTATCCCGATCACAGCAGCATCCTGCGTGGCTGATTTGGCCGCCGGCGCATGGACGCCGGTGCTGGGCCGGCTCGTCCGCTGGGCCGGCGCGGCGGCACTCGCCGCCAGTCTACTGTTCATCGGCGATCGCCTGTGGTGGCTCGACTGGGCGACGTTGCGTTCGCATCTGTCCCGGGACTTCGTCGCGGCGGTCGCTGGGGCCATGCTACTCTTTGCGCTGGCCGACCGCCTCCTTGCACAAGCCTGGTCAACGACGGTCGATCCGGACCGGACGGTACCGCGGCGCAGACTGCTCGGCATTTATGCCCGCGGAGTCTTGCTCAAATATCTGCCGGGCTCGATCTTCCAATATGTGAGCCGCCAGATCGAGGGTGCGAAGCGAGGCCTGGGACAAAAGCGGCTGGCGCAATCCACGGGGCTCGAGGTGGGGTTCCACCTCCTCAGCAGCATGGCCGCAGCGGCCGTCTTCTTCCTGTTCGATCGTTCGCCCATCGCCGCGCTGCTGGTGATCGCGGCGACTGCCGCCGGGCTGTTCGCGTTCCGGCGTCCGCTAATATCGGCAATGGGATGGCAGATCGTCGCCTTCGGCCTGTTCGGCCTTGCCGCCGCGCTCGTCGGCGGCGCGGTATTCCCCGCCGGAACCAGCCTGCCCCATTTCGCCGCCGTCTTCCTGCTCGCCTGGCTGGCCGGCTTCGTCGTGCCCGTGGCGCCCGGCGGCATCGGCGTGCGGGAGGCCGCGCTGCTCGCGCTGGCGGGCGGCTCCATACCGACGGCGGCATCGCTTGCGGCGGTGCTCGCCCTTCGGGTCGCCTCGATCGGCGGCGACCTGATGTTCGGAATGATCGTGCTGGCGCGGCGGCCGGCCGAATAGGCTTCGCCAGCCGCCGTCCTGCGGCTCTCAGAAGGGCATGAACATCGGGCCGCCGCGATCGGGTTCGGCGGGGACCTCCAGCCGATCACCCCATGTCAGGCGCGCGGCGGTGCCCCCCGCAGTCGAGGCGCGGTGCTGCCCGCGATCGAGGAAAATCCGGTTCCCGACCCCCAGCGGCTTGCCGTCGACCGCGAGTTTCGCATCGCGAACCGTATAAGTCCCCGGAACACGAATTTCGAAATCATGGTCCGCGGCATCGGCGGGGACGATTTCGCCGGCGATCCAGAACGGCCCCCAGAACGGAATATAGGTGTCGCGGATCGCGGCGAGGTCGGTCGGCAGAAATTGCGGAACCGGGCCGGTCCCCGTCAGCGCATTCTTGAACATATAGTCGTTGACGACCACCAGCGGCACAGGCTCCGCCGCCATCGTCTCCCTCATGCTGGGAAAGTCGCCGGCCTTGTAGCGGGTAATCCCCCACAGGGTCATAAAGGGATTGGCCTTCGGAAAACGGCCTAGCATCGCGCAGCTGTCGAAATAGGCGACGCCGTCCGGGAACATCCGGTCGGCGACGCGGAGAATCTGGCGCTGCCTTTCCATCGCGTTCGGCGGCTCGCGCAGCAGCACGGTCGCGCCGCTCAGCAGGAACAACGCAGCAAGCGCGGCCGACAGGCGGCGGCCGGCAATCCACTGCAGCACCGCGCCGCACGCGACGAATACCGGCGGCAGGATATAGACGGAGAAATAGGGCGCGGTGTTGTGATAGAAGACCAGCGTCAGTATCGGCAGGTAAAAGCCCGCCAGAACGATCTTTTGCGCTTTCGGCCGGGCCGAGGCCCAAAGCGTGAACGGGCACAGCAGGACGATCAGCGTCTGCGCGATCGACAGCTCCGCGCCTTTCAGCGTCGATTTCCAATAGGATAGGAAGGCGAGCATGTTGCGGCCGGCGCTCGACACCAGGCTCGTCGCCTCGCCTCCGCTGCCGGAAGCAAGCGTACTCGCGTGGAGCGTATAAATCAGGGCGGCGGACAGCAGCGCGGTCGCGCCGACCACGATCAACCGGAAGGCGGTCGTGCGCCTGTCCGCCGCCTCGTACCAGAGAAACCAAGCGATGCCGAGAAAGACCGGCGCATAGAGAATCGTCTTGATTGTCAGGACCACCGAGGTTCCGGCGAGAACGCCGGCGAAGAAGATCGACCAGCCTGCCAAACGCGCGCGCAACAACAGGCAAGCCGCCGTCATCAGCAACGCCGCGGCGGGCGCATCGAACCGGAACGAGGTGCCATGCTGCAGGACGTAGCCCGTGGTGAGATAGGCGAGCGCACACAGCGCCGCGACCGGACGTGCGACGAAACGCGAAGCCGCGCCGATGATCGCGGCCGTGACCACCAGTTCGCACATGAGCATGAACAGACGGATGACGATGATATGGTCGATCCCCGACCCCGGCAGATCGGCAACCCATGCGAAGGCGCGGGTATAGAGCGTCTGCAGCGGTTCGTTCAGCGTGCCCTGGACCAGCTTCTGGACCTGGCTGTAATGATAGAATTCGTCCCAGTTGATCGCCCGCGTCAGTGCCATGTGCAGATGGGCGAGGAGGGCGACGGCAATCGCGGCAAAGGGCCAGAACTCCGATTGCGTGGCGGGAAGCCAGCGGCGGCGCGTCGATGCCGGAGCGACGGCCCCGGACGCGGCCGCATCCATCACGCAGTTCCGGCGCGCGGCGGCACGGCCGTATCGCGCGGCGCTTCGGTCGCGGGGGGCGGCAGGCGATCCTCGATCTCGGCGAGCCGTTTCAGGCTCGCTTCGATCAGCTTGCGGTTCGCGGCTATCAGGTCGGCGAGCATTCCCATGACCGCGACAAGCGTACCAAGGACGAGCAGCGCGCCGCCTATGACCAGTGACTGGACATGGCCGTCGCCGTCGCCCCGCGCGAAGAGGAAGAGGAAGCGGACGAGCGGCAACAGCCCGACAAAACCGATCGCGGTCCCGAGACCGACGAACACGCGCAGCGGTCTATACGTCGTGTAGGCGCGCACCATAGTCAGACCGGTGTTCATGATGAAACGCGGCACCGACTTGAACAGCCGCGACGGCCGCGTCGTGGCGTTGGTGCGGATCGGCACGCTGATGACCGCGAGCCGCTTGCGTCCCGCCTGGATCAGCATGTCGGTGGTGTAGCTGAATTCGGTCGTAATGGTGATGCGCTGCGCGGCCTCGCGGCTGATCGCGCGGAAGCCGCTGACCGCGTCGGACACCTCGACATTGGCGAGCCGCTGGACGACCGCGCTGCCAAGCCGCTGCAGCCGGCGCTTGATTGGTCCGAAATGGGCATTGTCGGCGACCCCGCGGTCACCGATCACGATATCGGCACGGCCCTCGACGATCGGCGCGACGATGGTCGCGATATCCTCGCCCGCATATTGGCCGTCGGCGTCGGTGTTGACGACAATGTCTGCCCCGGCGCGCAGCGCGGCGTCGAGCCCCGACTGGAAGGCGGCGGCAAGGCCGCGATTGGTGCGGTGGCTGACGACGTGATGTGCGCCCCACATGCGCGCGACCTGCGCCGTGTTGTCGGTGCTGCCGTCGTCGATGACGAGGATCTCGATGGTATCGATTCCGGCAATGCGGCGCGGCAGCGCGGCGAGCGTCGCCGGCAGATCCTCCGCCTCGTTCAGGCAGGGAATCTGGATAATCAGTTTCGTCATCGCCCGCGATACCTCTCGCCGAGCCTGTTTACACCCTGGCTGGCCATGCTTTCCCCCACTTATCCCGACGGAATGCGGGTTTAGGCCGATATGGTTAACGCGCACCTAAGATCGGCGCTGACCATGTTGCCCAATTTTATGTTTATGTTATGTTCTCATTTCAGGAGGAGATGTCCCCATGAGCGATTCGCGTGCCAGCGGGCGGTGTCATTGCGGCGCCATCCGCTATTCGATGCCGACCGAGGTCGACCATCACGCGCTGTGTCATTGCAGCGATTGCCGGCGCCATGCCGGCGCACCGATGGTGGCCTGGGCGATGGTGAACCAGGCCGATTTCGAGACGAGCGGAACCGCCAAGATCTACGCCTCGTCCGAACATGGCCGACGCCACTTCTGCGGCGACTGCGGCACCGGGCTCTTCTATACCAACGAGGCGGTCTTTCCGGGCAAGATCGACGTGCAGACGGGAACGCTCGACGACCCGGACCTGATCCCCGCCGGCGCCCAGATCCAGGTCGCCGAGCGGATCGGCTGGATGGAGACGCTGGACGAGATGCCCGCGTTCAACCGCTATCCCGGGATGGACTAGAGTGATTTCGAGTGAAAGGGAACATTTCACGGCTCGGAAATCAAGGAAAAACAGGAGTCTAGAGTGGCGTTTTGATTCAATCAAAACCAACGCACTCTAGCGCCTTTGCGACGACGACGCCTTGTCGTCGGCCGCCACGACCGCAGCGACCAGCTTCGCGATATCGAGCCGTTGCTTGTGATCGTCATAGCCCTGCCGGACGACGATCAGGCGGCGCGACGGAATGACGACCAGATACTGGCCGCGGTTGCCGAACGCGCCGAACGCATCGCCCGGAACACCGGGCGACTCGTTCAGGAGCCAGAAGCCCGCGCCATAGCCGAACGGCCCCTCGGGCTGCGGGCCGCTCGGCGCGGTGACGAAGCCGCGCCAATCCGCGGGCAGCAATCGCGCACCCTGCCACATTCCATCGTCCTGATAGAGCAAACCCAGCCGCGCGAGGTCGCGCGCGCTCGTCCACACCTGGCTCGAGAGGATATAGTCGCCGTTCACGTCATGCTCGGCGAAGGTCCGGGTCATCCCGATGCGGTCGAAGAAGCCATTGGGGTCGAGCGCCTGACCCGCTTTCGCCGCCGCCGCCCTGAGCGAAAGCGTCGCGAGCAGCGTGTCGTTGTTGGCATAGCGATAGCGCGTATTCGGCGGGTTCAGCAGCGGCCATTGCGTCGTCCACTGGCGCACCGATGCCCCACCCATATAGATGGCATCGCTGCGGTTGCCCGCGGTATCGCTGGTCAGCCCGCTCGCCATGCGCATCAGCTGCTCGGTTGTGATCGGCGAGCGCGGATCGCCCGGCGATTGCCATTCGGCGATCGACGCGGGCTTCGTCACGTCGATCAAGCCGCGCAGCACGGCGCGGCCGATCAGGGTCGCAGCCATCGACTTGGCGACCGAGAAGGTCCGCTGCGCGGTGTGCAAATCATGCCCGCCCCAATAGCGCTCGACCGCGATCTTGCCGTTTTTCAGGACTAGCAGCGCGCTGGTCCTGCCGCCGAATCGCTGGATATCCATCGTCGCGGTGCCGAACGTCGTCAGGCCACGCGCGACCGGCGCCCGCGCGCCCTTGTCGCCCATCGGCCAGGGACGATCGTCGAGGTTCGGCCGTGCCCGTGAGCCGCCGGACACCGGCAGCGACGTCGCGCCGATCGGCAGCGTCACACAACCGTCGCTTGCACCCCACACGGCCATGCGCGGCGGCATGTCGTCACGGTAGCGCACACGGACAATCTTCGCCGCCGTATCGACATCGGCCTTGAGCAGGCGGACATCGGCCTCGATCTCGGGATAGATGCCGGTCAGCTCGTCGCGCTCGATCGCATCGAGCGGCTTGCCCGCGCCGTTCCACAAGGCCGAACAGGTGAAGGCGGCGCGATAGCCCGCCGCCCAGGCACGGTTGATCTCGGCATTCGCGAGCACCTGCGCGGCCGCTGGGGCAGCCGTCGCTGCGAGCAGCAGGCCAAGCACGAACCGCACCAGCATCTCAGGGCCGCTCGCCGAACGCGCTGCGCTGCTCCTTTTTGGCGCGGTCCCACCAGGCACGGCGGATGACGTCGGCGACGCGCCCGGGATCGCGCGAGCCGAAGCGGACGAGGAGCGCGTGCCAGCCTTCATAATGCGGGGTCTGCCAGAAAGTGTCGGGATCGGTTTCAAGCAGGATTTCCTTCTCGTCGGGCTTGCACATCACCGCGAAGCTTCCCGGCTCGCGCCCCGGCGCTGCCAGCGCCTTACCATTGAGCTTCGGGCAGGGGGTGCCATAGAAAGGCAGCATCGCGACCTCGGGCAGCGCACAGGCGAAAGCGACGACATCGTCCCAATCGTCGAAACGCACCCCTGCCATCGTCACCCGCCCCGCTGCTCGCGCCGCCGCTCGTCCCACCAGGCGAGACGTTCCGCAATCCGCTTTTCGAAGCCGCGGTCGACGGGGCGGTAGAATTCCGCCGGCGGCATTTCGTCGGGCCAGTAATTGTCCCCCGAAAAGCCGTCGGGCGCATCATGATCGTAGCTGTAGCCGGCACCATAGCCCAGATCCTTCATCAACTTGGTCGGGGCGTTGAGGATGTTCGCGGGCGGTGCCAGCGATCCGGTGTCGCGCGCCGCCGCCCACGCCGCCTTTTGCGCCATATAGGCGGCGTTCGACTTGGGCGCGGTCGCGAGGTAGAGACACGCCTGCACGATCGCCAGCTCGCCCTCGGGCGAACCCAGAAACTGGTACGCATCCTTCGCGGCAAGGCACTGCACCAGCGCCTGCGGATCGGCGAGCCCGATATCCTCGCTCGCGAAGCGCGTCAGGCGGCGAAGAAGGTAGAGCGGTTCTTCGCCCGCAACGAGCATTCGCGCGAGCCAGTAGAGCGACGCCTGCGCGTCCGATCCGCGCAGCGCCTTATGCAGCGCCGAGATGAGATTATAATGGCCGTCGCGATCCTTGTCATAGACCGGCATCCGGCGATGCAGGAAAGCCGCGAGCTCGCCTGCGTCGAGCGGCTGGTCGATCGCCACCGAAAACAGCGTCTCGACCTGGTTGAGCAAGAAGCGCCCGTCGCCGTCGGCGCTCGCGACCAGCGCGGCGCGCGCCTCATCGGTCACCGGCAGCGGCTTCCCCACCTCGGCTTCGGCGCGCGCGACCAGCGTCCCGAGCGCCGCTTCGTCGAGCCGGTTCAGCACGAGCACCTGCGCGCGGCTGAGCAGCGCGGCGTTGAGCGCAAAGCTCGGGTTTTCCGTGGTCGCGCCGACGAGCACCACGGTCCCGCGCTCGACATAGGGCAGGAAGCCGTCCTGCTGCGCACGGTTGAAGCGGTGAATCTCGTCGACAAACAAAAGCGTGCGCTTGCCCGCCGCCGCCATCTTCTCCGCATCGGCAAAGGCCTGCCGAAGGTCAGCCACGCCGGAGAATACCGCCGAGAGCATCGCGAAGCGCATCCCCACCGCCTCGGCGAGCAATCGCGCGATCGTCGTCTTGCCGGTGCCGGGCGGGCCCCACAGGATGATCGATGACAATTGTCCCGCAGCAACCATCCGCCCGATCGCGCCGTCGGGTCCGGTCAGATGCTCCTGCCCGACGACGTCGGCCAAAAGGCGCGGGCGAAGCCGCTCGGCGAGCGGCGCGGCGCCCGGAGCTTCCTGCCGTGCGGGCGCATCCTCGCCGAACAGGTCCGCCGCCATGCGATCAGCCCCGCCGCCGCTGTTTCTGGCGGATCAGGCGCAGATAGGTGTCGGCGACCGACTGGTTGATCGCATCCCATTGATAGGCGCCGCTCTCGACCAGCGCCGCCTGCCCGTGCGCGACGCGAAGCTGGGGATCGCGGCAATAGAGTTCGAGGTCGTCGGCGAACAGGCCGATCGCGCCCGGCGCGACGAGAAAGCCGGTCTGGCCGTGCTTGACGATGCTCGCGCTGCCCGTCGCGCGCGCCGCGACGACGGGCAACCCGCACGCCATCGCCTCCAGCGTCACATTGCCGAAGGTTTCGGTGACCGAGGGGTTGAACAGCATGTCGCACGACGCGAGCGCGCGCGCGAGGTTCTCGCCGCCCTGGAAACCGACGAATTTCGCATCCGGCAGCCGCGATTCGAACCACTCGCCCGCCGGCCCCTCGCCGATCACGACGACCTGATGCGGCACCTTGCGGCGCTCGAGCTGGTCGATCGTGTCGGCGAACACGTCGAGCCCCTTTTCCATCACAAGGCGGCCAAGGAATGCGATGACCGGCGTGTCGTTGGCGATGCCCCACGACTGGCGCCAGCTCAAGTCGCGGCGCCCCGGATTGAAGGTGTCGCGCTCGACGCCGCGCGTCCAGATGCCGATATCATAGTTCATCCGCTGTTGCCGCAGCACCTGCGCGAAGCTTTCCGACGGCGCGATCAGCGCGTCGCACTTGCGATAGAGCTTGCGCAGCCACGCGACGACGAGCGGCTCGAGGAACGAGAGATTATAATAGCGGAAATAGGTTTCGAAGCGCGTGTGAACCGAACAGGTGATGGGAATATGCCGCCGCCGCGCCCACGCCGCCGCCTGCCGCGAGACGCGGTCGGGACTGGAAATATGCATCACATTCGGTGCGAATTTGGCGATATCCTCGCGCACCCGCGACGAAAAGGACAAGGGGATGCGATATTCAGCGCGGCCGGGGATCGCGATCGACGGTACGCTGACCAGATCGCCGGTCGGTTCGAAATCGGGGTCGGCAACGGTCGGCGAATAGACGCGAACCGCCGCGCCCTTCGAGAGCAGATAGCCGACGAGGCGGTTGAGCGCCTTGTTCGCTCCATCGACAGTCATATTGTAATTGCCGCTGAACAGGGCGATGCGCAGGTCGGAAATGTCCATTTCGCCTGCGCTAGTCCTCTCGTTCGCCAAAGGCAACGCCGCTATCAGGCCATGACGCTGTACGGTTCGCCCGGTTTCGACCGGCACATGCGTTTCGACACGCGCGTCTCCTCGCCTTCGATGATGGCGATGTCGGTGATCGCCAGGCATTTGGTGCCGTTGGGTTCGGTATTGAGGGCGGTGATCGTCGATGATCCGCCGACGCCCTGACGCGTCGGGCTGGTCCAGTGGGCGGTCGCGCCGACCTCTTCCTTTTTCGTCACCGCGACGGTCGCTTCGGCAGCGACCTTCTGTTCCTTCTCGTCGAGCTGGCACGCGATTTCGGCGACGAGCACGGCGCCTACCAGTCCGGAGATCGCCGTGCCGACGCCTTTTAGGCCCGCGGCGCTGCCGGCGACCCCGCCGAGCAGCCCGCCCAGCGCGCCGCCGCGCTTGCGGGCACGTTTGCATTTGGGATCGGCGTCGCGGCTGGCCTGTTTGGTCTGCGCGTCGCGCTCTTTTCTCTCCTTCGCGGCCTTTGGCGGTACCGGGCCGCTGGCGGCATCGGCCGGAACCGGATAGCCATTGCATCCGGTGTTGAAGCAGTACCGGTCGGCGAGATAGGCACGGTCGGTCTGATATCGGGCCTCGATCCCGCGATAGGCGGCAAGGTTCGCGCCTTCGGGATCGGAGGCGGCATGCTCGGCCATAATCGCCCGATAGAAGCGATCCTGCGTCGCGGCCGAATAGCGTTTATTGCCGCCAACCTGCGACAGATAGAGCGACGACAAGGCCTGCTGATAGGCGATCATCGCCTCGCGGTAGGGCAGCATCTTCTTGTTGTAATAATCATCGATCGAAAGGGTGCAGCGATTGATCGCGGCCGCCCGATCGAACGGCGCCTTGATCTTCCGGTAATCCTCGCGGCAGTCGGGATAGCTTGCGGTATCGAGCGCCGGGCGCGCCGGCAGATTGGGCAGCGGCGGTTCGACGACGGCCGGCGGAACGAACGCCTTGTCGCCCTCGCCCGGACGAGGCTCGCCTTGCCAGGCGCCGGCGACGGCACCGCTCGAAAGCCATATCGAGCCAATGATCGCGAGCAGCGATTTCCCTCGCAGCACAGGCCGCATGCCCTCCCTCCTTGATTGAAAAGGCTAGTCTCGAATGAGCGGAACCACAAGTTCGGCCAATGACGCCGGTCACAGCGGCTGCGGCGCGCCGCCCGTTATTGTCTTGGTGCCGCCGATGGCTTAGCATGATCCAGTGGCCCACAGCCTGGATCGAAAGGGGGTGGTTTCATGCGCCGCTGGATCAAGCCGATTTCCGCTCTGGTCGCCCTCATGGCCTGCGGCGGCGCGACGCCTCCCGGGATGGACCCCGACAACCCGACGTGCCCCGCCAATCCCAACTGGTCGGACTATAAGAAGATGGTGCTGACGCCGTTTGTGCGCAGCGGAGAAAAGGTGCTGCTGGCCGAAGGCCGCGTCGACAGCGAACTTCCCGCGCGGCTCGAAAAGATTCTGACCGACAATCCATCGATCAGCGAAATATGGATCCGGTCGCCGGGCGGCGATGCCCGCG
This sequence comes from Sphingopyxis sp. H073, assembly GCF_001468395.1. GTDB lineage: Bacteria > Pseudomonadota > Alphaproteobacteria > Sphingomonadales > Sphingomonadaceae > Sphingopyxis. The sequence goes on from NZ_LNSG01000013.1 coordinate 19,812, forward strand.
CCGGCAATGCCGCGGGCTTGCTGATCCGCAAGTTCAGCAAGGACCGTCAGATGGTCACCCGAATCCCGTCGGGATGGACGTGTTTCAGTGCCTGCAATTTCGTCTTCATGGGCGGCCGCGCGCGAACGATCGATCCCGGCGGCTATTTCATGGTCCACATGTTCACGATGACCGGCGACAAGAATGCCATTCAGTCGAGCGTCGCATTGGGTACCGAATCGACCACCGAGTTGATCAGCGATGTCGAGCGCGAGGCAGCGCTGATGGCGACCGAGGATAATGACCTGCTGATCCGCCTGGACGTCTCGCGCGACCTGTTGTCCGACATCATGTACCGACAAAAGGCGATCGCGACCGAAAGCGACCGTTCGACGCGCCGATGCCTGACGATTCAGGAAGCGCTGCGATACAATGTGGTGAACGTCCGGCCCGACTAGTCGCCGCCGGTGTCGAGCGGCGCCTCGAGGTCGACCTCGACCGGCGGGTGAAGGCGCAGGCGGTGGACGCGTTTCTCGTCGGCCTCGATCACTTCGATCCGCCAGCCGCTCGGATGCTGCAGAACTTCGCCGACCTCGGGCACATGCCCCGCGAGCACGGCCGAAAGGCCGCCCAGCGTGTCGACATCTTCCTCGACCTCGGCAAGCCGCGGATCGATCGCCTCGCCGATATCGTCGAGTTCGGCGCGCGCGTCGGCGTCCCAGCTGCCGTCGTCGTTGCGCACGAAGAGCGCGGTCGGCTCGTCGTCATGCTCGTCCTCGACCTCGCCGACGATCTCCTCGACCAGATCCTCGAAGGTGACGAGGCCCTCGGTCCCCGAATATTCGTCGATCACGATCGCCAGATGCGTCCGCTTCGCGCGCATTTCGGCCAGCAGGTCGAGCACGTCCATCGACTGCGGCACATAAAGCGGCTGGCGAATGAGGTCGATCAGCGGCGGCGGCGTCTTGCCCGCGGCGAGCACGGCGAACACATCCTTGACGTGGATCATCCCGACGACCTCGTCGAGCGTCTCGCGATAGACCGGCAGGCGGCTGTGCCCCGCATCGGCGAAGACCGCGACGATCTCGGCGAAAGTAGCGCTTTCAGGGATGGCGATGATCTCGCCGCGCGGGACCGCGACATCGTCGACGGTCTGCTCGCCGAAGTGGAGCAGGTTGCGCACCATCTTGCGCTCGATGAGCGACAGGTCGCCGACGACGCTGCTGCCGCGCCGCTCGTCGCCCTCTTCCTCGGCTTCGTCGATGACCTCTTCGATCTGCTCGCGCAGCGACGGTTCCTTGTCGCCGCCGAACAACAATGTCTTCAATCCGGCCAGCAGGCCGGATCTACTGTCCTCTTCCGATCGGTTCGAAGATCCCTGATCGTCGGGCATGTGCGTCGCTTTTCCCTGTTAGTCCTGATCGGCATATGGATTGGCGATGCCCAGCGATGCAAGCGCTTTCACCTCCAGCGCCTCCATCGCGGCGGCGGCGGCGGCGTCCATATGGTCATAGCCGACGAGGTGGAGCGTGCCGTGGACGATCAGGTGCGTCGCATGATCCGCCAGCGCAATCCCCTTCTCCGCCGCCTCGCGCGCGCAGGTTTCGCGCGCGAGCACGATATCACCGAGCAATATTTCGCCATCGTCACTATTGGCGAGCGTTTCGAGCAGGTCGGCCTGCACCTGCGGAAAGGAGAGGACGTTGGTCGGTCTGTCCTTGCCGCGAAAGTCGCGGTTGAGCGCCTGGACCTCGGCGTCGTCGGTCAGCCGGATCGCGATCTCGACCATCGGCGCCGCGTCGGCAAGCGCCGCATAGGGTGTCAGCGCGAGCGCGGCCTTCGCCGCCTCCCCGCCGCGCGCTTCCCAATCGAGCGCGTCGGGCCAGGGGCGGGCCTCATGGGTTTCGACGATCAGCATCGCGCCAGCCTATAGCGCCGGTTTCGCCGATGGCAGCAAAATTCCGCGCCGCTACGGCGGCGTTTGCGCCGGCGCGGGCGGCGGCGCCGGTGGCCGGTCGCCGATCGGCAGCTTCAGATCGACCTTCGTTCCGCCGATTTCGGTGCTGATCACCGCATTGCCATCCTTCACCCCGACGCTCGTCTTGTCGTCGATCGGGATCGCGGGGATCTCGGGAATGTCGAGCGGCTGAACCGGCGTGCCGGGATCCTCGGCGCGCGCGGGCGGCGCCTTGCGCGGCACGGCCTGCCCGTTCGCCTGCACCATGAAGTCGCGCCAGATGCGCGCGGGCAGCCCGCCGCCATAAATGCCCTGCAGCGGCGAATTGTCGTCGTTGCCGATCCACACCCCGACGACGAGGCCATTCGCATAACCGACGAACAGCGCGTCGCGGCTGTCCTGGCTGGTGCCGGTCTTGCCGAAATTGGCCTGCGGCAGCCGCGCCGCGCGGCCGGTGCCGCGATTGACCGCGGCGCGCAGCATCTGTTCGATATCGTCGTGGACGCCCGAGGGGAAATGCCTGGGGCCGGTGAACCAGCGCTCGAACCAGCCCGCTTCCTCCTCCTTGAACGCGTGCGGCACGACCGGATAGCTGTTGGCCGCGACCGCGGCATAGGCGGCCGTGAGTTCGAGCAGGGTCATGCTCGACGTGCCGAGCGCAAGGCTCGGGTCACCACGCGCCAGCGGCGAGGTGACGCCAAGATCGCGCGCCACGCGAATGACCTTGTCGTCGCCGACCTCGCGCAGCAGGCGTACCGCCGCGACATTGCTCGATGTCGCGAACGCGTCCTCCAGCGTGATCGTGTCCGAATAGGCGCCGCCGGCATTCTTCGGCTGGTACGACCCCGTCGTGATCGCGCGATTGTCGATCAGGTCGTCGGGCCGCTTTCCATCCTTCAGCGCGGCGAGATAGACGAACAGCTTGAACGTCGAGCCCGGCTGGCGCCGCGCCTGCGTCACGCGGTTGAAGGGCGAGGCGGCATAGTCGCGCCCGCCGACCATCGCGACGACCTCGCCGTTCGGCCGCATCGCGACGAGCGCGACCTGCGCCTTGCCCGGCGCCGCGCGGCTGGTGACGCGCCGCGCGATCCCCTGCAGCCGCGCGTCGAGCGTCGTGCGGATCGTCTGGCGCGAATAGCCGACGTCAGAGAGCCTGCGCGCCTCGGGCAGCGCCCAGTCGGCGAAATAGGTGCCCGTCGGCAGATCGTTGCGCGCGCGAACGTCGATGCGCGGCGTCCGCATCGCTTTCGCCTCTGCCGCGGTGATCGTGCCGGTGTCGACCATCGCATCGACGACGAGCTTCATGCGCTTTGCGGCAAGGTCGGGGTTCTTTGTCGGCGCCAGCCGTGACGGCGCCTGCACCAGTCCAGCAAGCATCGCCGCCTGCGCCGGGGTCAGCTTCTCGGGCTGGCGATAGAAATAATGGAGCGACGCCGCGCGCAGTCCATAGGTATTGTCGCCGAAATAGGCGTTCGAGAGATAGCGTTCGAGGATCTCGTCCTTCGTCAGCCACGCCTCGAGCCAGAAGGCGATCAGCGCCTCGCGTGCCTTGCGCCCAAGCGTGCGTTTGGGGGTCAGGAAGGTGAATTTCGCGAGTTGCTGCGTGATCGTGCTGCCGCCCTGCGTGCGCCCGCCGGTGACATTGCTCCACACCGCGCGCCCGACGCTACGCGGATCGACGCCCCAATGACTGTAGAAACGCCGATCCTCGATCGCGAGGAAAGCGCCGGTGACATGCTTGGGGAGCGCGCTGACCTTGACCGGCTTGTCGACGATCGCCCCGGCACGCGCGATCGGCGTGCCGTCGGCGGCGAGCAACGTCACCTCGGGCGGCGCGATCGGTTCGAGCGATTTCGACAGCGGCGCGGTGAGCGCGAGCCAGCCGACGAGGAGAATGAAAGTCACCGCGAAGATCGCGAAGCCGCGCGAAATGCGCCTCGCCCATTTGCGCCGCCGCGTTTCGGGTACGGCCGGAGGCGGCACGCCCTCGACCGCGCCGATGGCGATTTCGGGTGGGACTGACGGCGGCGGCGGCGATTTCTTCAGAAAGGGGAACATGGTCGCGAGGTTTATTTCGCCGCGCCGCAGGTCACCGATCCGCTGCCGATATTGCGGACGGTGCAGGTGGGCCGGCCGAGGACGACCGTCTTGCCGATCCCGCGCGACGTGATCGTGGCGCTCTTGACCGCGCGCAGCACATGATCGCCCGCGCCCTCACCGTCGGCGATCAGCTCGTCGATCGCGAGCGCCCCGGCGTCGATCCCGCCCGCGCCCGACAGGCTGAGCTGGCCCTGCTTCGCCTTGCCCGCCAGCGTCATCGACCCGTTGCCGACCATCACGACGAGCAGCCGGTCGGTCGCGATATCACCGACGGTCAGCCTTCCCGGACCCTGAAGCCCGACCGAAACGCGCGTCCCCTTCAGCCGGTCTATCTGGAGCGAACCCGCGCCCGCGAGGCTCGCCGAGGCAAGGTTCGCCGCATTGACGCGGATCACGACCCCGCCGACCGGACTTTTGCGACTCTCGTCGCCCGCGAATTTCTTCTCGCCGATCACCAGCCGCCCGTCGCGCGTTTCGAGCGTCAGCCGGTCGAGCGCATCGGCGGGGCCCGTCGCGATCGCGCTGACCGGCGCGCGCGTCGCCACCTCGACCGTGAAATCGCCATTGACCTCGATCGTCTCGAAACTGGTGAGGCCATAGCGCTTCTCGGCCGCGGAGGCGGGGCCGGTGGACAGGATGGCAATGGCCGCGATCGCGGCCCAGCGCAGGGTCAGGGTCATGGGCAGGCTTTAACCGTTCCGCAGCATCGGTGCCAGCGCGCTTTACTTGCAGGTCGCAGTGCCCGACCCCATCGCGCGCGTCGTGCAATTGGCGCCGCCGCTGATATTGGCGTCGCCCGATCCCAATATGTTGATGTCGGCCTTGCCCGTCGCCTGCGCGTCGATATCGCCCGATCCGGCGATCGACGCGTTGATCGTCTGCGCGGCGAGCTTTTCGGCGTCGATGTTGCCCGATCCGGTGATGCTATAGTCACCGCTGGCGACCGTGCCGCCGCCGATTTCGATATCGCCAGATCCCGAAATGCTGAGCTTCGCGCTCCGGCCGGTGAGCTTGGCCGCCTTGAGGTCGCCCGATCCGGTGACGATCGCCTCGACCGCATCGCCGTCGAGCGTGTCGGCATCGATCGATCCCGATCCGGTCAGCCGCGCCGCAACCAGCTTCGGCATCGTCACCTCGATCCGCACGCCGTCATCGTCGCGATGCGAGAAGCTGAAACCCGATTTCTTGCGGCCGACCGACAGCGTGTCGCCGTCCAGCTCGATCTCCAGATCGTCGAGGATCGCCTTCGGGCCCTTCGCCGTGATCGCGAAGGCCTCCCCCTGGCGGATGGTGACATCGTCGGGGCCCGCAACCTTGACCGCGGTGAAGCCCTTGAGGTCATAGCTCTGCGTCGTCGCGGGGCCGGCATCGACCGTGCGCTTGCCGCCGTCCTGCTCGCCCTTCCCTTCGTGGCTGCACGCCGTGGTCGCCATGGCAAGAGCCAGCGGCAGCACCGCCATCATCCGGTTTCGCATCGCCAATCTCCTTCGTGTATTACTTACATAACACGGAAGGATATTTGCTGTCCAGTTCGTCCTACCAGCGCAGCAGCGGCGCGAGCAGCACGCGGCCGGCAACGCCCCACAGCGGGATGGCGAGCCCGTGCCACATCGCGATGTGGATCATGTCGTTCGACGAGCAGTGGAGCCCGACGGCGGTCGCCCCCGCCGATCCGGCGGCGATCCCGATCACCCAGCCCGCACGCGCGGGCGAGGTCGGCGCGCCGCCTTTCAGCCACGCGAACAGCGCAGCGCCGACGCCGATCCCGGCGATCAGCCCGTCGACCGTGCAGCGCATGCCATGTTCGGGGCGCATCGCCTCCATCGCGCTGTGGCTGTCGCCAAAGCCGATGAAGATCGCACTCAGAGGCAGCGCAAGCGCCGCGAGCCCTGCCCAGCGCCAGCCGCTATAGTCGCGCCCGACCGAGGGAAGCCCCATGCGCAGCGCGCTCCACGCTGCCGCCATGCCGAGCGCGGCGATCAGCCAGAAGGCGAGCATCGGCAGCGGTGCCATCGCAAGCCCGGCCGACAGGTCGTGCCGCATCCCGAACAGCCAGAGCAGCGCAGCGCCTCCCGCGATCCAGCCCGCCGCGACCCAAAGCCCGCCGCGCAGCAGACGCTGCGGGCGGACGGGCTTCAGATCGGTGGCGAGACCGTCGATCAGCGCGTCGATCGATGCGTCCTTCATTTCATTCACTTTCAATCAATTGCGCGAGCTTCTTCAACCCGCGATGGATATTCACCTTCACCAGGCTTTCGCTCTGGCCGCATATTTTCGAGGCCTCGGCGATCGAAGCGCCCTCTATCTTTACCAACGTGATCGCCTGCGCCTGTCCCGGCGTCAGGTAACCGAGCATCCGGTCGATGCTGATCCGCGCGTGGACGGCATCGTCCTCGGCGCCGACGGCGGCGTCATTGTCGCCAAGCTCGGCCTCGTCGCGCTGGCGGCGCAGCATGTCGATCCAGCGATAGCGCGCGATCGCCGCGAGCCAGGGCAGGAACGGCCGCCCCGAATCCCACGTCGCGAGCTTGCGGTGCATCGACACCAATGTCTCCTGCACCAGATCGTCGATCAGATGCGGCGCGATCCGGCGCGCGAAATAGCGCGCGAGCCATTTCCGGCAATCGCCGAGCAGTGCGCGATAGGCCGCACGATCCCCCCGCTGCGATGCGGCCATCAGGCGCGCGAGCGAGGGTTCGTCGATGCTCATTGCGGCCGCAGCCTAGCAAGCAGCGCGTCGAGCGAAAACAGCCCGCCGCCGCGTACGATCAGGATCGCCGCCATCGCGACCCACAGCGAATGCACCGGCCACCAGGCGTCGGGGAAGACAAATATCTGGATGACCATCGTCATCACCAGCAGCGCGCCGGCCGAAAAGCGCGTCGCAAGCCCGAGTAGCAGCAGGATCGGAAAGAAATGCTCGGCATAGGTGGTCAGCGGCACCGCGATCGCCGGGTCGAGTGGCAGCCCCGAGAATTCCGAGGCGAACAGGTCATATTGCGACGGGTCGATCTGCAGAAAACTTCCCTCGATCACCTTGGTCTGGCCGGAACGCCAGAACACCCCTGCGAGCGCCAGGCGGAGCAGGAACAATGCGATCGATTCGGGAATTCGCGAAGCGGCGATCGCCACGCCGCGGTCGTAAAAGGCGACAATGCGATTCATCTCTCAAACCTTTTCAAATGCCCCTGCGTCGATCAGCGCCGCGATTGCGGCACCACCGTCGGGATGCATTTCGGCGAGCGAAGCGATGAGGTTACCAAGGGTCGAAATTTCTTTCGCGCGGTCGAGCGCGATATCGTCGGCAGGATGCAGCGCGAACAGCCGCACCTCGGCGTCGGGCCGCGTGACCAGCAGAGCTGCGGTGCCGGGCGCGAAAGCGGGGTCGATCAGCGGCGCGGCATCGCTCGCCAGCTTCACGATCCGCGTGGCGGGGTGCAGGCGGACGGTCAGGCCGAGCAGCGCGGCTTCGTCATATCCCGCGAGATCGGCGAGGCGAAGCGGCAGCGCGTCGGCGGCGTTGTAGCTTTCGAGCCACGCCCATTCGACCCGCGCGAGGTCGGCGGCGAGCGGGTCGCCCAGCCAGCCCGCGAAATCGCGGCCGATATCTGGTAACGCGAGGCGTTCGGCGCCGCCGCCCTCGACGAAGGCACGCGACAGGCGATTGAATTCGGCCTCACCGAGATAGTCGCGCGTGCGCGGAAACGTCTCTTCGAGCGCGACGAGCCGCGCGTGCGAGACGGTGTTGGCGTGGACGCGCAGCCCGCGCAGCACGGCATTGTCATCGCCAGCGAACAATCCGGCGGGCAGATGGTCGGGTCCGTGAAGCAGCGTCGCCGCGATCGCCGCCTGCTCGCGCTCAAGCATCGACCGGCTCGATCAGCGCGTCGGCTTTCGCCGCCTCGGCCATGAGGACATCATAATCCGGAACGTCGGTGTCCCATTCGACGAGCACCGGCTTCGGCCCCGCGCGCCGCAGGAAGGTCGCGAGCAAGTCCCAGCAGCGCGGGCGTACCGCCGATCCATGATCGTCGATCGCGATCAGCCCACCCATCTCGTCGTCCTTCACCGCATGGCCGGCGACGTGGATCTCGCCGACCAGAGCCGGGTCGAACGCATCGAGCCAAGGCGCAGGATCGAGCCCCAGATTGAACGCCGACACCTCGACATTGTTGATGTCGAGCAGCAGGCGGCAGCCGCTGCGGCGGCAGAGTTCGTGGAGGAATTGCACTTCGTCCCAGTCGCTCTCGGCATAAGCGAGATAGCGCGAAGGATTTTCGATGAGGATGCTCCGGCCGAGCCGGTCCTGCACGCGGGCCACTTCGCCAACGAAATGATCGAGCGCAGCGTTGGTATAGGGGATGGGCAGCAGGTCGGGGAATTTGTCGTCCGGCCCGTTGCTCCAGCTCAGATGGTCGGAAACCATTGCTGGTTCATAACGGTCGCACAGCGCCGCGAGCGCTTCCAACTCGTCGGCGTCAACGCCCGACGCCGAGCCCAGCGACAGGCCGACCGAATGGAAACTCAGCGGCATATGGTCCGCAATCGCGGTCAGCCAGCGATGCGGTGGCCCGCCCGCGCCGAAGTAATTTTGGGGGTGAACTTCGGCCCAGGCGGGCGCCGCCCCCCGCTCCGCCGCATCGAGCACGTCGGCATAGTGCCGGGATCGAAGCCCTATGCCGGCACGCGGCGGCAGCGAGTGGAGCGGGGGGACGGACAAGATCAGCTCTTCTTGGGAACCGGCTTCGCATGGCCCTTGTGCGCGGCCAGCGTGCCCCCCATCTTGACGCAGGTACCCTTCGGGACATTTTTCCAGGCATTGCCCTGATAGTCGACGGTCGAGGTACCGGCGCAGCTCGTGCCCGGACCCGCGGCGCAATCATTCTTGCCCTTGAGCGAAACGCCGTAGCATTTTTCCTTCGCGCCGTCGGCAGCCGCGGCAGGGGCGGCCATCGTGCCGGCGGCCATGGCAAGAACGGCCGAGGCGGCGAGCGACAGTTTGAGTGCATTCGTCATGGTCATTACTCCCTTTAAGAAATGGATGATGCGGGGGATGGCATCGTCCCTGTTTCGCGCGGGATGCCGAACAGGTTACGCCTTGTGCCATCTTGTCGCCACCTTCCTCGCGCAGGGGCGCGCCTAGATCAGGAAAAGAGACGATGAGCGTAGCCTTCCGCCGCGAAAGCGACGACGAGCATAAAGAACCCGAATATGAGCTGCCGATCCCGGCCGGCGCGAACCTCGTGACGCCCCGCGGGCTCCGCCTGCTTGGCGAAGCGGTCGCGCGTCTCGAAGCGGCGATCGCGGCCGAGGGCGAGGAGGAGGCGCGCAAGAAGCTCCAGCGCCAGCTCCGCTACTTCAACACGCGCAAGGCGACCGCCGAGGTGCAGGCACCGGCCGGCGAAGGGCTCGTCGGCATCGGCAGCCGCGTTCGATACACGCTGAACGGCACCGAGCGTGCCCTCACCATCGTCGGGCATGATGAGGCAGATCCGGCCGCTGGGCGCATCGCCTTCACCGCGCCGCTCGGCCGCGCCTTGATGGGCGCCGAAGCCGGTGACGTGGTCGAATTCCAGGGCCGCGAGGACGCCATCGAAATCCTCGCCGCTGCCGCCGATCCGGAGGTCATGGCATGAAGGACAAGTTCGAACGCCACAAACAGCCCTGGACCGCCGCCGAGATCGACAAGCTCCACACGCTCGCCAAGAAGGGCATGGCGCTCAAAGCCATCGCGAAGGCGCTGACGCGCAGTGAGGAATCGGTGAAAATCCGCGCCAAGGCGGACGGCCTCCCGATCGCGAAGCTGCGCTAAGGTCCGACATGACAACTTACGACGCCATCGTGCTGGGTGCCGGCGCGGCCGGACTGATGTGCGCGGCGGTCGCTGGCGCACGCGGACGGCGCGTTCTGCTGCTCGACCATGCCGATCAGGTGGGGAAGAAGATCCTCATCTCGGGCGGCGGCCGCTGCAACTTCACCAACATCCACACCGCGCCCGACCGGTTCCTTTCGGCGAACCCGCATTTCGCCAAGTCAGCGCTCGCGCGCTACACCCCTGCCGATTTCATCGCGCTCGTCGAGCGCCACGGCATCGCCTATCATGAAAAGACGCTCGGCCAGCTTTTCTGCGACGGTTCGGCGAAACAGATCGTCGCGATGCTGCTCGAGGAATGCGCCAAAGCCGGTGTCGAGGTCCGCACCGGTCAGCCGGTGAGCGACGTCGCCCATGCCGACGGCAAATTCGCCGTCCGCTTTGGCGAACAGAATTTCACGGCCGCATCTCTCGTCATTGCCACGGGCGGCCCGTCGATCCCGAAGATGGGCGCAACCGGCTTCGCCTATGATCTCGCGCGCCAGTTCGGCCTGAAGGTCGTCGAACCGCTTCCCGCGCTGGTTCCATTGACGCTCGGCGGCGACGATGTCCTGTTCCGCGAGCTGTCGGGCATCGCCGCGCCGGTCGAAGCGCGTGCAGGCAAGACGGCCTTCCGCGAGGCGGCGCTCTTCACGCACAAGGGCCTGTCGGGCCCTGCGATCCTGCAGATCAGCAGCTATAGGCGTCATGGCGAGTCGGTGACGATCGACTTCCTTCCCGACGCGCCCCCGGGCTGGCTGCTCGATGCCAAGCGCGCCCGCCCGCGCAGCACGCTCCGAACCGCGCTTGGCGCCGCGCTGCCCGATCGTCTCGCCGAAACGCTGGCCGAACGCCTTGCGCTTCCCGGCGAACTTGCCGCGCAAACCGACCGCAAGCTCACCGATGCCGAGGCGAAACTTGCGCGCTGGACCTTCCACCCCAACGGCACCGAAGGCTTCGCGAAGGCCGAGGTTACCGTGGGGGGAATCTCGACCGCAAACCTGTCCTCGCAAACAATGATGGCCAAAACCGTCCCGAACCTCTATGCGGTCGGCGAAGCCGTAGATGTCACAGGGTGGTTAGGCGGCTATAATTTTCAATGGGCCTGGGCGAGCGGACACGCTGCCGGACAGGTGATTTAAGCCCATTGAGCCCCTTTTCCGTCGGCTCGTCACCGCACCGGTGACCGCCCATATTGTTGAGATATAAATGCCTTTCGAAAATCTTTCCTCCGTCCTTTCGGACGCCCTTGTCGCGCGCGGATACGAAGCGCTCACCCCCGTCCAGACCCAGGTCACCGAATCCGAAGCGAAGGGCCGCGACCTCCTCGTTTCGGCGCAGACCGGCTCGGGCAAGACCGTCGCCTTCGGCCTCGCAATGGCCGACGAGCTGATCGAGGACGGTCGGCTGCCCTTCGCGACCTCGCCGCTCGCGTTGATCGTCGCGCCGACGCGCGAACTCGCGCTGCAGGTCAGCCGCGAACTCGGCTGGCTCTATGCCAAGGCGGGAGCGCGCATCGCGACCTGCGTCGGCGGCATGGACGCCAGCAAGGAACGCCGTGCGCTCGGTCAGGGCGTGCAGATCGTCGTCGGCACGCCCGGACGCCTGCGCGACCATCTCGAACGCGGCGCGCTCGACCTCAGCGCGCTCCGCGTCGCGATCCTCGACGAGGCCGACGAAATGCTCGACATGGGCTTTCGCGACGACCTTGAGGAAATCCTCGATGGCACCCCCGAAACGCGCCGCACCTTGCTGTTCTCGGCGACGCTCCCGAAGCCGATCGTCCAGCTCGCCAAGCGGTATCAGCGCGATGCGCTGCGCATCTCGACCGTCGGTGAAGACCGCGGCCATGGCGACATCGCCTATCAGGCGGTGACCGTCGCCCCCGCCGACATCGAGGGCGCGGTCGTCAACCTGCTCCGCCTCCACGATGCCGAAACCGCGATGCTGTTCTGCGCGACGCGCGACAATGTCCGCCGCCTGCACGCCAGCCTGGTCGAGCGCGGCTTCTCCGCGGTTGCCCTGTCGGGCGAGCATAGCCAGAACGAACGCAACCAGGCGCTGCAGGCGCTGCGCGACCGCCGCGCCAAGGTCTGCGTCGCGACCGACGTCGCCGCGCGCGGTATCGACCTGCCGACGCTGAGTCTCGTCATCCACGTCGAAATCCCGCGCGACGCCGAAGCGCTCCAGCACCGTTCGGGCCGCACCGGCCGCGCAGGCAAAAAGGGCACCGCGGTCATCATCGTCCCCTATCCGCGCCGCCGCCGCGTCGACGGCATGCTGCGCGGTGCGCGCATCAACGCCGAGTGGATGGACGCGCCGACCGCCGCCGACGTGCGCCAGCGCGATCAGGAACGGCTGATGGAGAAGCTGCTGACGCCCGTCGAGCATGAGCCCGAGGATATCGAACTGGCGCAGCGCCTGATGGCCGAGCGCACGCCCGAGGATATCGCCGCCTCGCTCGTCCAGGCGCATCGCGCGCTGATGCCACCGCCCGAGGACCTGCTCGACAACGGCTCGCGCGGCCGCGACGGTGCCGGCCGCCCCGAACGTGGCGAGCGCTTCGAGCGTCCGGACCGCGGCAGCGCCGACCGCCGCGAAGGCTTCGAGGACGCCGTGTGGTTCCGCCTCAATATCGGCCGCCACCAGAATGCCGACCCGCGCTGGATCCTCCCCCTGCTCTGCCGCCGCGGCCATGTGAGCAAGAACGAGATCGGCGCGATCCGCATCGGTCCCAAGGAAACGATGTTCAACATCCCGCGCGCCATTGCCGACCGCTTCGCCGAAGCCGTCACGCGCACTGCAAATCAGGACGGCGAGGACGACAGCGGTGTGTCGATCACCCCCGCGCCCGACGGCCCGACCTATCCGCCGCGCCGCGACAAGAGCCCGCGCGACAAGGGTCCGCGCGACGGCGCTCCGCGCAGCACACTTGGCCGCGCGCCCGGCGGCGACCGCAGCTTCAGCGACCGCGCCGGCCCGCGTGGACCGCGCGGTCCCGGTGGGCCTGGCGGCAACGATCGCTACAAACCCAAGCCCTACGGCCAGCGCAGCCCGCGCCGTTCGAAATAGCCGTCATTGCGACCCCGGCGAAAGCCGGGGGAAGCAAACCAGAGCGGCCCTGCACCGCCCTGGATTGCCGCGTCGCCCCGGATCAGGTCCGGGACTCCTCGCAATGACGGGATAAGTGGCCGAACCGCCCTTGCACTCCCCGCTCCGGCTCGCCAGATGGACCGGACAGCAGGAGAGACGCGCCATGCAAGCGATCGAGGCCTTTATCGAAAGCCAGGGCGGCCCCGAGGTCATCGATTGGCGTGAGGTCACGCTGGGCGATCCGGAACCCGGCCAGGTGCTGGTGCGGCAGACCGCGGTCGGGCTCAACTATATCGACATCTACCATCGCAACGGGACCTATCCGGTCGAGCTGCCCGGCGGGCTCGGCGTCGAAGCCGCGGGCGAGGTGATCGCGGTCGGCGCCGACGTTCACGGGCTCAAACCCGGCGACCGCGTCGCGACCTTCGGACCGCAGCGCAACGCCTACGCCAGCGCGCGGCTCGTTCCCGCCGCCTCGCTGTTCAAGCTCCCCGCGACGATCGACGACGAGACCGCGGCGGCGGCGCTGCTCAAGGCCGCGACCGTCGAAGCGCTCGTCGAACGCTGCGCCAAGGTCGAGGCCGGCTGGCCCGTCCTCGTTCATGCCGCGGCCGGCGGGGTGGGGCTGATCCTCGTGCAATGGCTGAAGGCGATCGGCGCGACCGTCATCGGGACGGTCAGCACCGAAGTCAAGGAACATGCCGCGCGCGAAGCCGGCGCCGACCATGTCATCCGATACAAGACCGACGACGTCGCCGCGCACGTCCGCGAGATCACCGACGGCCAGGGCGTGCCCGTCACCTTCGACGGGATCGGCATGGCGACCTGGGCAACTTCGCTCAAGGCCACGGCGCGGCGCGGGCTGATCGTCAGCTATGGCAATGCCGGCGGGGCGGTGACGGGGGTCAACCTCGGCGTCCTGGCGCAACACGGCTCGCAATTCGTCACCCGCCCGACCTTGTTCGATTATTATCTCCATCCCGGCGAGCGCGCCGCCGGCGCGGCGCGCGTGTTCGAGATGGTCGAAAGCGGCGCGGTGAAAATCACGGTCGGGCAGCGCTATTCGCTGCAGGATGCCGCGCACGCGCACGCCGATCTCGAAGCCGGGCGCACGACCGGGTCGAGCCTGCTGATTCCGGAACACATTTAAATTCCCTCCCGCTTGCGGGATGGGTGTTTCACGCCTTCAACCGCTCCGCGTGCCACGCGACATGCTCGGCCATGAAGGTCGAGATGAAATAATAGCTGTGGTCGTACCCCGGCTGCATCCGGATTTCGGCCTTCTGCCCGTTGCGCTCGCACGCCTCGACGAGCAGTTCGGTCTTCAGCTGTTCGACAAGGAAATTGTCGGCCTCGCCCTGATCGACGAGCAGGTCGGGAACGCGCAGCCCCTGATCGAGCAGCGCGCACGCGTCATAGGCATGCCAGTCCTCGCGGTCGTCGCCCAGATAGCCGCCGAGCGCCTTCTCGCCCCACGGGCATTGCGACGGCGCAGCGATCGGCGAGAAGGCCGACACCGAGCGGAAGCGGTCCTGGTTGCGCAGCCCGATCGTCAGCGCGCCGTGGCCGCCCATCGAATGGCCGGTGATCGCCTGCCGCGTCAGATCGGCGCTGGCGAAATTGCGGAGCACCAGCGACGGCAGTTCGTCCTCGATGTACGACCGCATCCGGTAATTCTTCGCCCAGGGCTCCTCGGTCGCATCGACATAAAAGCCGGCCCCGAGCCCGAAGTCATAGGCTTCGTCGGGATCGTCGGGCACGCCTTCGCCGCGCGGGCTGGTATCGGGGGCGATGAAGATCGCCCCATGCTCGGCGCAGGCGGCGCGATACTCGCCCTTCTCCATCACATTGGCGTGCGTGCAGGTCAGCCCCGACAGATACCACAGCACCGGCAGCTTGGCGCCGGGCGCATGATCGGGCACGAAGACCGCAAAGATCATGTCGGTGCCGGTGACGGTGCTCGCGTGCTTGTACACGCCCTGCGTGCCGCCATGGCTGCGATTGGTGGAGAGGGTTTCGATGGGCATGGGGTCGTCCTGCTTGTGTTTCCACCCTGCTAGGGCATGCTCGCGCCAATTTCAAAAGGGGAGCGCGTGCCGGATGTTCGATACTGCCATTCACGGACGATGTCAGGACCGCTTCGCCGCCGTACGCCTCGGCATGGCGGCGAGCCTTGCCAGCGGCGCCGATGTCGGCCTTTCCTTCTGTGCGACGATCGGGGGCGAGACGGTCGTCGACCTGTGGGGCGGATACGCCGACGAGGCGAAGACGCGGCCATGGCAGGCCGACACGATCGTCAACGTCTATTCGACAACCAAGACGATGACCGCGCTCACCGCGCTGCTCGTCGCCGACCGCGGCGACCTCGATTTCGCGGCGCCCGTCGCGCGCTACTGGCCCGAGTTCGCTGCCAATGGCAAAGCCGACGTCACCGTCGCGCAGTTGATGAGCCACAGCGCGGGCCTGTCGGGCTGGGATACACCTCTGACGACCGAGGATTTCTACGACTGGGACAAAGTGACCACGTTGCTGGCCGGGCAGGCGCCCTGGTGGCGGCCGGGCAGCGCGCCGGGATATCACGCGATCACCCAGGGCTACCTCGTCGGCGAGGTCGTGCGTCGCATCACGGGCAAGTCGCTCAGCACGGTTTTTCGCGAGGAGATCGCCGAACCGCTCGGCGCCGATTTCCACATCGGCCTGCCCGCATCGGAGGATCACCGCGTCGCCGACCTGATCGCGCCCCCCGAAACGATCAGCGCCTTCACAACCGACATCCAGCGCAAGACCTTCACCAACCCCGGCGTCGACGTATCGGCGACGCGCACGCGGGCCTGGCGCGGTGCCGAGATTCCCGCCGCGGGGGGCACCGGCAATGCACGCAGCGTCGCCGAGATCCACGCGTTGCTCGCCAATGGCGGCGTTGCAAAGGGCAAGCGCCTGCTCTCGGAAGCGGGCTGCCGCAGGGCGCTCGAGCTGCAGAGTGCCGGCACCGACATGATTCTCGGCATTCCGATCCGCTATGGCATGGGCTTCGGCCTGCCGAGCGAACTCGTGCCGCTTCCCAACCCCAACACGATTTACTGGGGCGGCTACGGCGGATCGCTGATCATCATCGACATGGATGCCCGCGCGACCTTCAGTTACGTCATGAACAAGATGAACAGCGGGCTGACCGGCGATCCGCGTTCCTTCACGCTGATCGGCGCGATGTGGATGGCGATGGCGGCCGGCTAAGCCTGCATCGGGATCGGCGCCACCAGCGGCGCGTGTCCCCAGTGCCGCAGCAGGTCGAGGATCGCCGCGCCCGACAAACCGAGCGTGCCGGTGTTGCGCAGCGGATGGACGTTCACCGTCTCAGCGGCCGCCAGCGTCTCGTCGAGCACGACCGTAATGCTGTCCGGTTCGGCATTGATAGCGGCGAGCGGCGTGACCGACCCCGGCGCGATGCCGAGCAAGCGCGCCATATCCTCGGCCTTGCCGAAGCTCATGCGCTTGCTGCCGATCGCGGCGGGCAAGGCCTTGAGGTCGACGCGCGCCTCCGAGGGCACGGTGACGAGCCAGAATGCGCCGCCATTATCCTTCAGAAACAGGTTCTTCGTATGCGCGCCCGGTATCGCGGCATTCACCGCATCGCTCTCGGCGACGGTGAACACCGCGACATGCTCATAGGCTGCGAAGGGGATTGCGAGCGCATTCAAATCGTCCAGCAATCCCGCTTCGCCACGCATCGCGATCACATGCGCTTGAGCGCACAGATCTTGTTGCCGGCGGGGTCGCGCAGATAGGCCAGATACATGCTGCCCATTTCGCTGGTGCGGATACCCGGCGGATCTTCGCAGGTCTTGCCGCCATTCGCGACGCCTGCCGCGTGCCAGGCGTCGCCCTGTTCGGGCGATTCGACCGCGAAGCCGATCGTGCCGCCATTGGCATGGCACGCGGGCTCGCCATTGATCGGCACCGAAACGCCGAAGATGCCAGTCTTGCTCATATAGAACAGCCGGCCCTTTGGATCGATGACGCCTTCCGGCCCACCCAGCGCTGCGAAAAGCGCATCATAGAATTTCTTGGATGCGGCGATGTCGTTGGACCCCACCATGACGTGACTGAACATTTTTCTCTCCCTTTACGTTGCGAATCGATACTGAAACTGTGCCAGCCTCGTCAGCGAAATACCACCGTCTTGCGGCCATCGATCAGCACGCGCTGTTCGGCAACCCAACGCACCGCGCGCGCCAGCACCTGCGCCTCGACGTCGCGGCCGATACGGATCAGTTCGTCGACCCCGTCGCGATGGTCGACGCGCTCGACCGCCTGCTCGATGATCGGCCCCTCGTCGAGGTCGCTCGTCACGAAATGCGCGGTCGCGCCGATCAGCTTCACCCCGCGCTCCTGCGCGCGGTGATAGGGCTTCGCGCCCTTGAAGCCCGGCAGGAAGCTGTGGTGGATGTTGATGCAGCGTCCGGCGAGCGTCGCCGACAGATCCTGCGACAACACCTGCATATAGCGCGCGAGCACCAGATATTCGGCGCCGCCGCGCGCCATGACGTCGAGGATCGCCGCTTCCTGATCGGCACGGTTCGCGTCGCTGACGGGCAGATAATGGAAGGGCACGCCGTGCCATTCGGAAAGGCGGCGCAGATGTTCGTGGTTCGATACCACGGCGACGATGTCGATCGCGAGGTTGCCGGTCGACCAGCGGTGGAGCAGGTCGTTGAGACAGTGGCTGCCCTGCGATACCGCGATCACGAAGCGCGGCTTGACCGCGGCGTCGCTGATCCGCGCGTCCATGCCGAAGCGATCGACGATCGGCGCGAAGGCTTCCTGCACGCCCGCAAAGGCGGCCGGAAAACGCGGCCCCGCACCGCGGAACTCGACGCGCATGAAGAAGCGCCCCGAATCGAGGTCGGCATATTGCTGGCTGTCGAGGATGAAGCCGTCGCGCTCCGCGAGCAGCCCCGTCACCGCGGCGACGATGCCCACCGCATCGACACAGCTGAAGGTCAGGACATAAGGTCCGGTCAAAACATGCGCTCCCTTCGCTCAATAATGCCGTGTGCCCCCGCGAAGGCGGGGGTCCATCATCCGCCCGTGCCATTTGGTACCATTCCGAGATGGGTCCCCGCCTTCGCGGGGACATACCAGCTTATGGCCGCTTCGGCGCGCTTCAATAAACCACCACGCTGCGGATGCTTTCCCCCGCATGCATCAGGTCGAACCCCTTGTTGATATCCTCCAGCCCCATGACATGCGTGATCATCGGGTCGATCTCGATCTTGCCCTGCATATACATGTCGACGATCTTCGGCACGTCGGTGCGGCCCTTGGCGCCGCCGAAGGCAGTGCCGCGCCAGTTGCGCCCGGTGACGAGCTGGAACGGGCGCGTCGCGATTTCCTTGCCCGCCTCGGCGACCCCGATGATGATCGAGGTGCCCCAGCCGCGGTGGCAGGCTTCGAGCGCGGTCCGCATCACCTCGGTATTGCCGGTGGCGTCGAACGTATAGTCGGCGCCGCCGTCGGTCAGCTGGACGATCGCGGCGACCGTGTCCTCGCGGCTCATGCCCCGGGTGTTGAGGAAGTCGGTCATGCCGAACTTGCGGCCCCATGCCTCGCGGTCGGGATTGATGTCGACGCCGATGATCTTGTTGGCGCCCGCAAGCCGCGCGCCCTGGATCACATTGAGCCCGATGCCGCCGAGGCCGAACACAACGACATTGTCGCCGACCTGCACCTTCGCGGTGTTGATAACCGCCCCGACGCCGGTCGTCACGCCGCAACCGATATAGCAGCTCGACTGGAACGGCGCGTCCTCGCGGATCTTCGCGACCGCAATCTCGGGCAGCACCGTGAAGTTCGAAAAGGTCGAGCAGCCCATATAATGGAAGATCGGCTGGCCCTTGTACGAAAAGCGCGTCGTGCCGTCGGGCATCAGCCCCTTGCCTTGGGTGGCGCGGATCGCGGTGCAGAGGTTGGTCTTGCCCGAAAGGCAGCTTTTGCACTGGCGGCATTCGGGGGTGTAGAGCGGGATCACATGGTCGCCGGGGACGACGCTCGTCACGCCCGCGCCGACCTCGCGCACCACGCCCGCACCCTCATGCCCCAGCACGCTCGGGAAGATGCCCTCGCTGTCGAAGCCGTCGAGCGTATAGGCGTCGGTGTGGCAGATGCCCGTTGCCATGATCTCGACCAGCACCTCGCCCGCTTTCGGGCCTTCGAGGTCGAGTTCGACGATCTCAAGCGGCTTCTTCGCTTCGAACGCAACGGCGGCGCGGGTCTTCATGGGGCGGTCTCCTTCTCGGCGCTCCCAATCAGGCAAAGCGCGCGGCAATGCAAGATGCGAGCGGCCTCCATATCTCGTCATGCTGAACTTGTTTCAGCATCCATGGCTCAGCGCTATCCGGTTAGCGCGGTGCCTGACGTTTTTCGCGCGAAGACGCGAAGATCTCGCGCCGGCGGCGAGGCGGCTTTCCTTTGCAACCGTGCGACCAGCCGTACCGTTGACAGGAAACGGGCCCTCCGGCCCACCGCGTCTTCGCGTCTTCGCGTCTTCGCGTCTTCGCGCGAAACAAAAAGGCGCAGGGCTGAAGGACAGGTCCGGCCATGGACCCTGAACCAAGTTCAGGGTGACGAGCATTGAAAAGCGGCCCACGCCAACATTCCTATTCGTGTCGTCACCCTCGAACGAGACACGTGGCTCGTTCGAATTGATCCGGGGTCCATGACGTCAGCGCCGCCGTGGATCCCGGATCAAGTCCGGGATGACGATGAAGAGGAGATCGCGCTCGTCTCGCTCCTCGACGCGCTGCGCGCGCAGGAGCAGCCGCTCTGGGCGGTCTATCCGCAGCGGCGGCATCTGCTGCCCAAGGTGCGGCTGCTGATCGACAAGCTGCGCGAGGAATTACCGGGAGCGTTGCGGCGTAAGGTAGTTTAAGTCTGCACTACAGGCCGGCGAGCTTCGCTGCGATTACGACCGTGAGAGCAAGCATGATGGCGTTGAACGCGGTGCAGAACCAAAAGAGAATTGGGTTTTCGGTTCGATGTCCCGCCAAATAGCCGACGCCCGGCGCTTCCATCGTTTCCGTGCGAAAGCCGACCCAGAGATAGCGTCCGAAGAAAGCGCCGCAAGCAAGCGCAAGAGCCACCTGCGCCGTGATGCCCAGATCATCAAACCGAATAACTGCGAGGAAAAGAAGTACGGCGAAAACCGCAAGCAACAAGTAGCGCATCGCCCAACTATGATCGACACGGTCGACTTTCGCAATCGGCCTATCTGCCTTCGTCACCCCGGGCTTGACCCGGGGTCCATGACGTCGGCGCGGCAATGGATCCCGGATCAAGTCCGGGATGACGATAGATGAGAGTTGGTAATCAACACTCCACCACACTAACCGCCAGCCCGCCTTTCGACGTTTCCTTATACTTATCCCGCATATCCCGCCCCGTCTGCAGCATCGTCGCGATCACCGTGTCGAGGCTCACCACATGCGTGCCGTCGCCGATCATCGCGATGCGGCTGGCGTCGATCGCCTTGATCGCGCCCATCGCGTTGCGTTCGATGCACGGGATCTGCACGAGGCCGCCGATCGGGTCGCAGGTGAGGCCGAGGTTGTGCTCCATGCCGATCTCGGCGGCATTTTCGACCTGCGCGTTGGTGCCGCCCAGCGCCGCGGTCAGCCCCGCCGCCGCCATCGAGCAGGCGACCCCGACCTCGCCCTGGCAGCCGACCTCGGCGCCCGAGATGCTGGCGTTGCGTTTGTAGAGCGCGCCGACCGCGCCCGCGGCGAGCAGGAAGGTGCGGACGCCTGCATCATCGCCGCGATAGCCGCGGCGGTAGAAGCGGATCACCGCGGGGATGATTCCCGCCGCGCCATTCGTGGGTGCGGTGACGACCTTGCCGCCCGCGGCGTTCTCTTCATTCACCGCCATCGCCCACAGGTTGATCCAGTCCATCATCGCGAGCGGGTCGATCAGATTGGTTTCGTGGCGGTTGCGGATGTCGGCGGAGATCTGCGGCGCGCGGCGCTTGACCTTAAGGCCCCCCGGCAAAATTCCGGTGCTGCAACAGCCCGATTCAATCGACGCATCCATCGCGCTCGCGATCGCGTCGAGCCCGGCGTTCACCTCGTCAAGGCTGCGATGCACCAGCTCATTCTCGAGCATCATCTCGGCAAAGCTCTTGCCCGACGCCGCGCCCATGGCGAGCAGGTCAGCGCCCGAGGTGAAGGCGAAGGGCAATTCGACCTCGTCCTCGGCGCCGCGGCTGTTGCGCCCCGCCTCGTCCTCGTCGACGACGAAGCCGCCGCCGATCGAGAAATACATGCGCTTCGCCAATATCTCGCCCTCGCCATCGCGCGCGGTGAAGCTCACGGCGTTGCTGTGAAACGGCTGGCGCTGGCGCATCTGGAAATGCAGGTCGCGCTTGGGTTGGAAGCGGACGCGCTGGCGGCCGAGTAGATAGAGGAAACCCTCGCTCTCCGCCCGGTCCCAATGCGCCTTGATCGCGGCGAGGCTGGTCGATGCGGGGATCTCGCCCGCGAGCCCCGCGACGATCGCGGTGTCGGCGGCGTGGCCCTTCCCCGTCAGCGCGAGCGAGCCGTAGAGATCGGCCTCGACATGCGCGGTTTTCGTCAGCAGCCCAGCCTCTTCGAGCCAGACGGTGAAGCGCCGCGCGGCGACCATCGGCCCGACGGTATGCGAGCTGGAGGGACCGACACCGATTTTGAAGAGTTCGAACAGGCTGATCGTCATGGCGGCGCCTATAGGCGAGGAGACAGCGTGACGATAGCGGCCAAAGCTGCCGCCAAAAATCTGTGTTCCCCCGCGAAGGCGGGGGCCCATCATCGGTCCGCGCTATTTGGAGCCCACAGGAGATGGGTCCCCGCCTTCGCGGGGACACACGATCTTCTTCATGGGCAAATTACGCCGGATAGGTCCAGGTCGTCTCGCGCGCGAGATTCTCAGCCGCGAAGTCCCAGTTGAGCAGCTCGTCGACCACCGCGTCGACATAGGCCGGGCGCAGGTTCTTGCGATCGATGTAATAGGCATGTTCCCACACGTCGATCACCAGCAGCGGCTTGATCCCCGCCGTCAGTTCGGTGCCCGCATCGTGCGTGTCGGTGACCGACAGCTTGCCGTCCTTGGCGACCAGCCACGCCCAGCCCGACGCGAAATGGTTGACCGAGGTGTCCTTGAGCTTCTTCTTGAGATCGTCCAGCGAGCCAAAATCGCGCTCGATCGCAGCGGCAAGATCGCCGGCGGGCGCAGTCTTGGTCGGGCTCAGGCTTTCCCAATAAAAGGCATGGTTCCACGCCTGCGCCGAATTGTTGAACAGGCCCTTGTTGCCCGATCCTTCGGCGTGGTGGACGATTTCCTCGAGGCTCTTGTCAGCCAGTTCGGTGCCTTCGATCGCGGCGTTGGTCTTGTCGACATAGGCCTTGTGATGCTTGCCATGGTGCGTCGCCAGCGTGTCGGCCGAGATATGCGGCTCGAGCGCGTCGAGAGCATAGGGGAGAGGAGGATGGGCGATCGTCATGGCAGTCTCCATTTGTTTTGGGGTCTTTGCGGCCTTTAACTCGGTATCGCGGGTGTGGGTTGCAAGGATGTGACGGGGAATTTTTCTCCGTCCGACCGACGGCTTTACCATCCTCGTCAGTTCGAGCCGACGTCTCCACCTTCGTCATCCCGGACTTGATCCGGGATCCATGCTTCCAGCGCCGCAATAGATCCCGGATCAAGTCCGGGATGACGAGACAGGGCAAGTTAAGTCACCATCGCCTGCAGCGTTGCGATCCGGTCGGCCTCCTCCGCAGGCTTGTCGCGCCGGATGCGCGAAATGCGCGGGAAGCGCATTGCGAGCCCCGACTTGTGGCGCTTCGACGTGTGGATCGAATCGAACGCGACTTCGAGCACCAGCGACTTCTCGACCTCGCGCACCGGCCCGAAGCGGTTCAGCGTGTTGTCGCGCACGAACTTGTCGAGCCACTTCAATTCCTCGTCGGTGAAGCCCGAATAGGCCTTGCCCACGGGTAGCAATTCGCCCGCGTCGGACCAGCAGCCGAAGGTATAGTCCGAATAGAAACTCGCGCGGCGGCCGTTGCCCCTTTGGGCGTACATCATCACGCAATCGGCAGTGAGCGGGTCGCGTTTCCATTTGTACCAGAGGCCAGCGCGGCGCCCGGCGACATAGGGCGCATCGCGGCGCTTGAGCATCACGCCTTCGATCGCGGCATCGCGCGCGCCGGCGCGGCGCTCGGCGAGATCGTCGAAATCGGTCGCGTCGATCACCTGCGACAGGTCGAAATGGCTGGCGGCAAGCCGGGGGACAAAGGCTTCCAACTGCCGCCGCCGTTCGGTCCACGCGAGGGCGCGCAGATCATTGCCGTCAACCGCGAGCAAGTCGTAGACGCGCACGAAGGCCGGATAGTCGGCGAGCATTTTCTTCGACACGACTTTCCGCCCCAGCCTTTGCTGCAAGGCGTTGAAGCTCGCCGCTTCGCCACCCTGAACCTCGCCGCGCACGAGCAATTCGCCGTCGATCACCGCATCCTGATCGAAGGCCGCGACCAGTTCGGGGAAAGCGCCGCTGATCTCCTCGCCGCCACGGCTGTAGATCCGCGTCTCGCCGCCACCATGGACGATCTGGACGCGGATGCCGTCCCATTTCCACTCGGCGGCATAGTCGGCAAGATCGACGCTCTCTTCCTCCAATGGATGCGCGAGCATGAAGGGGCGGAAGAAGGCGACGTCGGCAAGGTCGGGTCGCTCCGCCCTGCCCTCGCCCCACGCGAACAGCGGCGCATAGGGCGGCGGGATCGCGTGCCACAGCTCCTCGACATCGTCGACGGGCACATCGAACGCCTGCGCGAACGCCTGCTTCGCAAGCCGCGCCGACACCCCGACACGCATTCCGCCGAGCGCGAGCTTGAGCAACGCATAACGCCCGTCGGCGTCGAGCCGGTCGAGCAGCGACGCGACCACTGCGGGCGCGTCGCTGCGGCTGGTCGCAGCCAGCGCATCGACCGCATCCGACACGCTGAGATCTGCCTTCTTCCCCGACGCTTCCGGCCACAGCAGCGCCGCAGTCTCAGCCGTATCGCCGACGAAATGCCGCGACAGGCGGAACAATTCCTCGTCAACGCGGGTCGCGAGCAGGGTCCGCACCGTCCCCGCCTTCACCGCCGGAAAGTCCAGGCTCTCGGTCAGCGCCGCGATCGCCCAGCCGCGGTCGGGATCGGGCGTGTGGCGCAGGTAATCGACGATCAGCGCGAGCTTCGAATTGCGCGAGCGCGTGTAGATCAGCCGGTCGATCAGGGCCGCGAAGCGCTTCACGCCTCCTCCTCCAGATCGCGCCCGACCAGGTGCAGCGCGCGCGCCTTGCGCTGCGTCAGCTCGCACCAGCGCAGCAGCCCGTCCTCGCTGCCATGGGTGATCCAGCTTTCCTTCGGGTTCACCTCGCTTATCGTCGTCGTCAGTTCGTCCCAGTCGGCATGGTCCGAGATCACCAGCGGCAGTTCGACCATCCGCTGCCGCGCGCGTTGGCGCACGCGCATCCAGCCCGACGCCATCGCGGTCACCGGGTCGGGCAGCCGCCGCGACCAGCGATCATTGAGCGCCGAGGGCGGTGCTAGGACGATCTGCCCCGCCATCTCGGCCTTGTCGGTTTCCGAAACGAGCCGCAGTTCGCCAAGATCGACGCCATGCACCGCATAAAGCTGGCACATCTTTTCAAGCGCGCCGTGGATATAGATCGGCGCATCCCATCCCGCGCCGCGCAGCTCGGTGATCACCCGCTGCGCCTTGCCGAGCGCATAGGCGCCGACGAGCACCGAGCGCTCGGGCTCGGCGCGCACCGCGCCGATCAGCTTGGCGATCTCGTCGGAGGTCGGCGGATGGCGAAACACCGGCAAGCCGAAGGTCGCCTCGGTAACGAAGATATCGCATGGCACCACCTCGAACGGCGCGCAGGTCGGGTCGGCGCGGCGCTTGTAGTCGCCGGTAACGACGATCCGCTCGCCCTGATACTCCATCAAAATTTGCGCGCTGCCGAGCACATGTCCCGCCGGGTGGAAGCTGAAACGCACCCCGCCGCGCTCGAACCCGTCGCCATAGGCAAAGGCGGCGTTATTGCTCGCCTCGGCATCGACGCCGTAACGCAGCGCCATGATCGCGAGCGTTTCGGGGGTCGCAAACACCGCGCCATGCCCGCTGCGCGCATGGTCGGCATGGCCGTGCGTTACCGCCGCGCGCGGGGCGGGGCGCGAGGGGTCGATCCACAGGTCGGCGGGCTTGACATGGATTCCGCTCGGGTGCGGCTCGATCCAGGTCCTGGTCTTCGCCATCAGGCGGCGAGTTTCCGGGCGAGCGCAAGGTCGGCGACGAACAGCGCGCGCTCCTTCGCGGCTCGCTCGCGGTCAGGCAAGCGCAGCAGGAAGGACGGATGGATCGTCGCGATCAATTTCGTGCCCCCCTCCAGCTCGTGTACCGCGCCGCGCATCGACGTGATGCTCGCGCTCTTGCCCGTCACCCCGCGTAGCGCGCTGGCGCCCAGCGTAACGATCAGGTCGGGCTGCACCAGCGCGCGCTCCTTGTCGAGCCACCAGCGGCAGATGTCGATTTCTCCCGTCGTCGGGTTCTGGTGAAGCCGCCTTTTGCCGCGCGGCTCGAACTTGAAATGCTTGACCGCGTTGGTGAGGAATAGCCGTGTCCGGTCGAGCCCCGCCTCTTCGAGCGCCTCGTTCAGCACCTGCCCCGCCGGCCCGACGAACGGCCGCCCCTGCAGATCCTCCTGATCGCCCGGCTGTTCGCCGACGAGCATGATCCGCGCGCGCTCGGGCCCCTCGCCCGCCACGCCTTGCGTCGCGTTGCAATAGAGCGGGCAGCGCGTGCAGCGATCCACCGCGCGCGCGACGTCCGCCAGCGTCTTCACATCGTCATCGAGGAGCAAGTCTTCGGGCACGCGCGTCCGCCATTTGTCGGTCAAGGGGTTCGCCATGGAAACGGCCGCTTCGCGCATGCGTTCCACCCGTGCCTCGGCGCCCGCGAGCAAGGGCGCGATATCCTGCGCCTCGGGCAGGTTCTTCCAATATTTCTTCGGCATCTCGGCGCGCATCGCGTCGATCTTCACCCGCGCGGGGTTGAAGATCGCGCCATAATAAGTCCGCCACTGATCCTCGACCAGGTCGCTGTCGGGCACCTCGTCCTTCGTCCCGCCGGGGCCGTAGTTCAGCGTTTCGTCCTGCCAGATCGCGCGCGCATCGGGCGTCACGATCGCCCAGTCCATGCCGTAGAAGCGCCGCTGGAAGAAGGGCGCGGTCAGCCGCAGGATGCGGTGCGTCGGCTCGAACCACGCCGCGAAACTTTCGCGCCCCGCCTCCTCGCCGAGCCGGCGGAAGCGCACGAAGGCGTGCATCTTGTGGACGTCGCGGCGGATCGCCTTGTCCGCTTTGCGCAGCCAGTCGATTTCGGAATCGGTCGTTCGCGCGAGCAACTGCCGGTCGCGCGCCGCGCGCCAGATGATGCGGTAGAGCCGCGCGGCCGTTTCCGGGTCGCGATGGCAGATGACGCGCTCGGCGATTTCAAGCAATTCGCGCGGCAGCGACACCGCGCCCGCTGGCGCCACCACTGCCTCATCGCCGAACAGCGACGCGCCTTCGGCGCTACCGCGCCAGCTTACGTCGTCGGGCGCAATGCCGCTCGCAAGCAAACCTCTTGCCGCGCTCCGCCACTCGGCGAAGTCGCCGGGCTCTTTCAGGACCACTTCCCTCACAGCGCGAGCGCCAGCTGCTCCGCGGGCGGCGCGAAGCGGGCGCGGAGGTCGGCGCTGTCGGTGAGCTTGCCCGGCCGCCAGTCGGGCGTCACGATGAAGGGCAGGACCTTCTTCACCGATGCAGTCAGCTTAGCGAGATCGCCGAGCCTGAGCTTGCCCAGCCGCCGCGCAGCGACGATGCGGTCGACGGCGCGCGTCCCCAGCCCCGGCACGCGCAGCAACAATTCGCGCGGCGCGCGGTTGATATCGACCGGAAACGCTTCGCGCCGCTGGAGCGCCCACGCGAGCTTGGGATCGATCGCGAGATCGAGCATTCCCCCGCGCGCACCTTCCATGATTTCGGCGCGCTCGAAACCATAAAAGCGCAGCAACCAGTCGGCCTGATAGAGCCGGTGCTCGCGCATCAGCGGCGGGCGGACGGGCGGCAGGTCTTGGCTGGCATCGGGGATCGGGCTGTACGCCGAATAATAGACGCGGCGAAGCTGGTATCCCGAATAGAGGTTCGTCGCGGTCTTGAGGATATCGTCGTCGCGCGCCGCGTCCGCGCCGACGATCATTTGCGTCGACTGACCCGCGGGCGCGAAGCGCGGCGGCTTCGCCTTGCCGATCAGCCGGCTCTTCGCCGCCTCGATCGCCGCGTCCGCGCCGACGCGCACCGATGCCATCGTCTTGCGGATCGTCTCGGGCTTTTTCTCGGGCGCGAAGCTCGACAGGCCCTCCTCGGTCGGGAGCTCGACATTGGTCGAGAGGCGATCGGCATAGAGCCCCGCCAGCGCGATCAGGCCGGGATCGGCGCCCGCGATCGTCTTCAGATGGATGTAGCCGCCAAAGCGATGCTCCTCGCGCAGGATGCGCGCGACCTCGACAAGCTGCTCCATCGTATAATCTTCGGACCGGATGATCCCCGACGACAGAAACAGTCCTTCGATATAGTTGCGCTTGTAAAAATCGAGCGTCAGCCGGACGACCTCCTGCGGGCTGAAGCGCGCGCGCTCGACATTGCTCGACGCGCGGTTGATGCAGAAACGGCAGTCGTAGATACAGAAATTGGTCAGCAGGATCTTGAGCAGCGAAATGCACCGCCCGTCGGGCGCGTAACTGTGGCAAATACCCATGCCCTCGGTCGACCCGATAGCTTTCGTGCCGACCGAATCGCGCCTCACGGTCCCCGACGACGCGCAGGACGCATCATATTTCGCCGCATCGGCCAGCACCGCCAGCTTTTCTAGAATCGGTTTCGCGGACATGGCCCATGCCTAGCATGAGAACATAGAAAGAACAAATCGATCGGGTCGCGCTTGTCGCGCTTATGCTTCGCGCCAACGTGCGGGCAAGGTGATGTCGACGACCAGCCCGTCCGGTTTCCAGTCGCGCTCAATCGTGCCGCCCAGATTATTCTTCACGCTGCGCTCCATCAGCAGCGTGCCGAAGCTGGTCCGTTCGGGCTCGGCGACCGTCAGCGCGCCGCCGCTTTCGGCCCAGGTCAGGTGGAACAGGCGCGGGTCGCTGCCTTCGGGATCCTGCGACCAGTTCACGTCGACCTGCCCGTCGGCGCCGGTCAGCGCACCATGCTTCACCGCATTGGTCGCAAGTTCGTTGAACAGCAGGGCCATCGCGACAAGGGCATTTTCGGGCAGCAGCAGGTCCGGGCCCGACCAGCGGATGCGCGGAAAGCTTGCCTCGACCTCGCGCAGCAGCGCGTGCATCGACCCGGTCATGAAATTGGCGCCGAGCAGTACATTCTGCGCGCGGTTGAGCGCGTCGAGGCGGCTGCTGATCCGTTCGACATAATCGTCGACATCGCGCGCGGCGTGGCGGCTCAGCGAGATGATGGCGCCGACCGTCGCGAACAGGTTGCGCATCCGGTGGTGCAGTTCGCGCATCAGCAGCGTGGCATTTTCCTGCCGGCTCTTCTGTTCGGTGATATCGATGCAAACGCCGGTCAGGATCGCATCGTCGTCGCGCACGTCCCAGTCGCCGCGGATCCCCAGCCAGCGGACCCCGCGCTCGGGATGATCGATGCGATGCTCGACCGAATAGGAGGTGCCGCTCGCCACCGCCTCGTTGATCGCAACCTCGACGCGCGCGCGATCCTCGGCATGAATGCGTGCGAACACGCCCTCACGGTTGGTGAGTGCCGAGGCATAGTCGGCGCCCCAGAGTTCGGCGACGGCCCCGCGCCAGGTGACCGCATCGGCCCGCGCATCGTATCGCCAGCTTGCGATGCCTGAGAAATCGAGCGCGCGCTCCAGCGTCCGGCGGGCGTCGTCGCGCTCGACGACGATACGGCGCAGATCGGCCTCGGCCATGATGATCGCGGCGAAGTCCTCGAGCCGTTCCATCTCGCGAAGATCGAGGGTCGCCCGCACCTTGCGGTCGATCACGCACAGCGTCCCGAGTACCATGCCGTTGTACGCGCGAAGCGGCACCCCGGCATAGAAGCGGATGTACGGCTCGCCGGTTACCAGCGGATTGTCGACGAAGCGCGGGTCGGCCGCGGTGTCGGTCACAACGAGCGGTGCGTCGCCGGCGATGACATATTGGCAGAAACTGATGTCGCGCGGCGTTTCGCTGACCGTCAGCCCATGCGCGGACTTGAACCATTGGCGGCAATCGTCGACCAGCGTGACAAGCGCGATCGGCGCATCGAACAGGTCCGCGACGAGCTTCGTCACACGGTCGAAAGCCGCCTCGGGGGCGGTATCCATCAATCGGTATTCGCGAAGGGTTTCCAGCCGCCACGCCTCGCGCGTCACCGCGTCGCCTTCGCCGCCGTCCGCCAAGATCCGCCCCTCCGTTGCTTGCGGAGCCATCGTACCGGCACTGGCCCCAGGCTGCTCTGCCATAGAAAAGGGTTCCCAAAAAGCGCGGTTACGACACTGCGGAGAAAATAGAGCAATTCCTACCGCTTACACGCAAATATCATCACGGCTCGGCAGACTCTACGCATTCCCGACCGACAAGTTGCAGCAAGAAGGGACGCTTTTCGTATCGCACAAGCGGAACCCGTCGGCGCGGCGAAGCGTATTCCTACGATTGGAGGGAGCATTGATATGACGCTGGGAGACGAAATCCGCGGGCACCTGCCCTTTCTGCGCCGCTACGCGCGCGCACTTACGGGCAGCCAGCAACATGGCGACAATTTCGTGCATACGACGCTCGAAGTCATCGTCGCCGCTCCCGACGAGTTCCGCGTCTCGGATGACACGCGCATCGACCTCTACCGCAATTTCCACCGCATCTGGGAAAGCGCCTTCATCGAGGATGGCGAGGGCAGCGACGAGGGCGAGAACCCCCTCGTTCGCGCCGCCAACCGCCGCCTCGCGCGCATCACCCCACTCAGCCGCCAGATGCTGCTGCTGACCGCACTCGAAGGCTTTTCGGTCGAGGAGACCGCGGCGATCACCGGCGCCGACAGTGCGATGGTCGAAACCCTGCTCGCCGAGGCGGTGGACGAGGTCGACCGCGAGGCACGCACATCGGTGCTGATCATCGAAGACGAGCCGCTGATCGCGATGGACCTCGAACAGATCGTCCGCGACCTCGGCCACGAGGTCGCGGGTGTCGCGACGACGCATGAGGATGCGGTCGCGGCGTTCGAAAACAGCGACGCGGGGCTCGTCCTCGCCGACATCCAGCTCGCCGACGGATCGTCGGGGATCGATGCGGTGCAGGATATTTTGGCGATCGCGCCGGTGCCGGCGATCTTCATCACCGCCTTTCCCGAAAAGCTGCTCACCGGCCACCGTGTCGAGCCGACCTTTTTAATTTCGAAACCCTTCGGCCGGAACACCGTCCGCGCCGCGATCAGCCAGAGCCTGCTATTTACGCCGCAACTGGCGGCCTAGGGACAGAACCCATTAATTCCGCTCCTGCGGGCATTCGGATAGCGGCCGCCAACTGTTGGCCGCGTTCGCTCCACTCCCCGAAGCCGCCCTCACGGTTCGGGGTGCTCAGCGCCTCAGTCCGGCGAAGGCCCGCCGCCGGTCAGCTGGTCGATATCGCTCATGATGGACGCGAAGGCTTCGCTCGGCGCCAGCGGGTCGTCGCTGCGCAGCGGCATGTCCCCGCCCTCCAGGATCGCGTGGAGCGCCGTGCGCGCACGCGACACGCGGCTCTTCATCGTCCCCACCGCGCAGCCGCAAATCTCCGCGCCTTCCTCATAGGACAGCTGCCCCGCGCCGATCAGGATCAGCGCCTCGCGCTGGTCGACCGGCAGCAGCAACAATGCACGCTGCACGTCGGCCAGATGCAGGCTGTCGTTCTGGTCGTCGGGCGCGACGAGCAGGCGCTCGGCGGCAAGCTCGTCATAGTCGGCGGTGAATTTCTTCCGCCGCATCTGCGACAGGAAACAGTTGCGCAGGATCACGAAGGCCCAGCTCTTCATGCTCGACGGCCCCGGGATATAGCTGGCGCGCGCCTTCCACGCCTTCAGCATCGTCTCCTGCACTAGGTCGTCGGCGAGGTCGGCGTTCCCCGTCAGGCTGCGGCCGAAGGCGCGCAGATGCGGGAGCATAGCTGCCAGCTCGCGCTTGAAGCTGGCATCATCGAGGGGGCTGGGCGTAACGTCGCTGATAACAGGGCCTTTTATATGCTCGGGTTCTACTGAACCTTGTCCAAGGCTTAGCGCCTTGAAACTTCAATGCAAGGGTAGCGCAGGTCAGAATGTCGCGCGGCGACGGCCCAGCGCAATGAAGTTTGCCATCATCCGCTCGTCCTGCGGATCGAGTCGGCGGTTCGCGGCAAGTCGGGCCAGATCCTCGTCATATCCCTCGAAGCCCGGACAATAGAGCATCGACCATTCGGCGAACTCGCGAACGTCGATCGCGCGGCGCCTCACCTCGACCATTCCGCTGTGGCGCGGGTCGCACCGGATCGTATCGAGGCACGCATCGACCTCGCCCGCCGGACCTTCGAGCAGCTGCATGAAATTATGGCCATTATAGATGAGCGCGCCGGTGAGTCCGTCCCGCCTATTGTTGCGCCGGGCGCTCAGCAGGATTGCGGCAATATCTTCTTCGCGGATCAACGGATCGGCGACGCTGACGTAAATCACTGAAATCAAGGTGGTCACGCTCCTGTTTCCCGGGCATAGGCCGGGAAAGATGTGACCCCTCACGCCGGTCCGAATAAGAGCAGTGTTGCTTCATGGCAACGCGTTCGTCGCAAAAAACAACCAAAGCGGGAACCAGCGGCGCATTCCGTCGTTGCTTCGGCATGGCTACGCACGGCAACAACAGGTTCAACGGAAAGGACCGCCCTGTCATCGGGCAGGATGAACCGCGCCGGTCGAACGGCAGCTTCCCCGGCACCGGCAGCGATCAGTGGCACCGTACGCTGACGGGCCGCCAGTCGCCCGAGCCGGTGAGCGCCAAGCTGCGGATGATCTACGGCAATATCGTCGCCGAACAATTGCCCGCCGATATGCTCGACTTGCTTGCGAAGCTCGACCACGAGAGCCCCGAACAATAATGGCGCGAACCAGCACTGCGCCGCTGCCGCAGGACAATAGCTCCCTTTCGGACAGCGAGTTCAAGGCCCTGCTGGCGGGCGTCATTCCCCATTTGCGCGCCTATGGCCGCAGCCTGTCGGGCAACCCCGACCTTGCGGACGATCTCACGCAGGACACGATGGTCAAGGCCTGGGCTTCGCGCGACCGGTTCGAGCGCGGCACCTCGATCAAGGCGTGGACCTTCGTCATCCTGCGCAACACCTTCCTGTCGCAGATGCGGCGGAACAAGTTCCACGGCGACTATGATGAGGTCGCGGTGGAGCGGACGCTGTCGACGCCCGCCAGCCAGGAGGATGCGGGCGAGATGACCGACCTGCAACGCGCGCTGATGGAATTGCCGCAGGACCAGCGCGAGGCGCTGATCCTCGTCGGCGCCGGCGGCATGTCCTACGAGGAAGCTGCAAGCATCTGCGACTGCGCGCTCGGCACGATGAAAAGCCGCGTGTCGCGCGCGCGGTCGGCGCTTGAGGAGATCATGGCGAACGGGCAATTCTCGCAGAAACGCGCCGACGCGCCACCCGCAAGCGAGGCGATCGACGCGATCATGAACAGCGTCGAGGAAATAACCGCGCGCCGCGAGGCATCGGGGGGCTGAACCCTCTCGACTTCACGGCCGGGGTGCGCCAGATTTGATATTCCGCCCCCCAGCAAAGCGAGCAAATTCATGAAGAAAATCTCCCCCGCCGCCCTATTTGCGGCGATGATCGTTGCCGCCTGCTCGGCCGGCACGACGAGCAACGCCGCGCCCGCCGACAGCGCCAGCCTCGACGCATCGGGCGCGCAGCCCGCGACCCCGCTCGCCGAAGCTCCCTTCGCGGTCCGCGAGATCGCGCGCTTCGACGAACCCTGGGCGATGACCTTCCTCCCGCGCGGCAAGCAGGCGCTCGTCACCGAACGGTCGGGCAAGCTCAAACTCTGGCAGGAGGACGGGCCGACGCTCGACGTCGCGGGCGTGCCCGCCGTCGCCTATGGCGGACAGGGCGGCCTCGGCGACGTGATCCTTGCGCCCGACTTCGCGACCAGCGGCGCGATCTACCTGAGCTGGGCCGAACCGGGCGACGGCGGCACCGCCGGTGCGGTGGTCGGCCGCGCGAAACTGGTGCAGGGCGCCGCGCCGCGCCTCGAGGGACTGCAGATCATCTGGAAACAGGATCCCAAAGTCACCGGCCGCGGCCATTATTCGCACCGCCTCGCCTTCTCGCCCGACGGCCAATATCTCTTCATCGGTTCGGGCGAGCGGCAGAAGTTCGATCCCGCGCAGGACAGGAAGGCCAATCTCGGCAAGGTCGTCCGGCTGAATCCCGATGGCAGCGTCCCCGCCGACAATCCCTTTGCCTCGCAAGGCGGCGTGACCGCGCAGATCTGGTCGCTCGGCCACCGCAACATCCTCGGCCTCGCCTTCGACGGCACGGGCAAGCTCTGGCAGCAGGAAATGGGTCCGAAGGGCGGCGACGAGGTCAACCTCGTCGAGGCGAAGGCGAATTACGGCTATCCGATCGTCTCGAACGGCGACCATTATGACGGGCGCGACATTCCCGACCACCCGACGCGGCCGGAGTTCGACGCACCGAAGCTGTGGTGGAACCCTTCGGTCTCGCCCGCCGGGCTCGTCTGGTACGGCGGCGATCTCTATCCGGGCTGGAAGAACAGCCTGCTGATGGGTGCGCTGTCGGGTCAGGGGCTGATCCGGATGCAGGTCGACGGCGACACGCTGCATAAATCGGACCGCTGGGACTTCGGCACCCGCATCCGCGAGGTCGAAGTGCGCGACGACGGCTCGGTCTGGCTGCTGACCGATGGCGAGGGCGGCAAGCTGTTACGGCTGGTTCCGAAGGGCTAGGGTTAGGACCCAAGCCCCGCCATGCGCCTGCCTTCGCACGCCTGCAAAATCTGCTATAGGCGCCCACGATGATCCGCGGCTTCCTTACCCGGCGCGCCGAATGGCCCGCGCGCATTCCCGATCCCGACGCACCGCCGCCGCTCTCGCTGCTGTGGCGCGAGGTCGGGGCGCTGCTGCGCGCCATCGCGGGGCGCATCCGGCCGATGCCGCCCGAACCCAATCCCGACAGCGAGCATCCGCCGGTGATGGTGCTGCCCGGTTTCCTCTCGGGCGACTGGGCCACCAAAGCGCTGCGCGGCGACCTCCGCCGCGCAGGGTTTCGCTGCTACGCCTGGGGCCTCGGCTTCAATCGCGGCGCGACTCCTGACATCATCGAGCGCATCGACAGCCGCGTGCAGTGGATCATCGACCGCACCGGTTATGCCCCCGCGCTCGTCGGCTGGAGCCTCGGCGGCATCTACGCACGCGAATATGCCAAGCATCATCCCGACAAGGTCGCGCGCGTCGTGACGCTCGGTTCGCCTTTTTCGGGCAGCCGACGCGCCAACCGCGCCTGGCGGCTGTACCATCTCGTCGCGCGCCACCCGGTCGACAATCCGCCGATCGACTTCCACCCGGCGCCGCGCCCCTCGATGCCGACCTTCGCGCTCTGGTCGCGGCACGACGGCGTGATCGCGGTGAACAGCGCGCGCGGCGCGCCGCACGAAAGCGACCGGCAGGTCGAGGTCGATTGCGGCCACATGGGCTTCGCCTATGCGCCGACGTCTGTGGCGGCTATCATCAAGGCGTTAACCGAAGAGATAGGTTGATCGGGCAAGCGGCGGCGTCTCCCCCCTTCGAAGGACAATGATTCCATGCTGACCGTCACGACCGCCGCGATCGCCCTGATGATGCAGGGCGCCCCCGCGCCGGCGTGTACGCTCGGCCGGATCGCGGGCGATCCGCGCGAAACGCGAATCTGGGTGTCGCTCGCCCCCTCGCCCGGCGCCCGCCGCACCGCGCGGGTAAAGCCCGGTCAGCCCGTTTTTCTCTGCGGGTCGCGGGGCGTATGGATCTTCGTCCGCTTCGCCGACCGCCGCCACAGCTGCGGCGGCATCGGCAGCCGCCCGGCCCGCGCGGGTTCGACCTGCGCCGAAGGCTGGATCGAACGGCGGCGGATCATCAGCGAGCGCTAGAGCGGACGGCGGGTTGCGACCGGAGGTTGCTGTTTGGTTCCTCCCCGTGGCGCAGCCATGGGGAGGTGGCAGTGCGAAGCGCTGACGGAGGGGCAAGTGGCGCGAGGTCGCGGCCCCTCCACCATCGCCTGCGGCGACGGTCCCCCTCCCCACGGCTGCGCCGCAGGGAGGATATTCCTTTCTTCGTCATCCCGGACTTGATCCGGGATCCATCGCGGCGTTGAAGTCGTGGACCCCGGATCAAGTCCGGGGTGACGAATGTCTGGAATCCACTGCCAAATCCGCCCTACCCCAAAAACGGAGCGACAATCTCGTCCGTCACGCGCAGCGGCCGCCCGCTCGCCTTTTCGAGCAGCGCCCACACCGTTCGCGCCCGGACATGCACCTTTCCGTCCGCGCCGGTGAATTCCATGAAGCGGTCGAACTTAGCGCCCTGCGGCTTGTCGGCGACCCACGTCCGCGCGGTCACCGTCTCGCCGGGGCCGAGCGCGCGCAGATAATCGATCTCGTGTCGCACCACGACCCAGATGTAGGCATCCTTGTGGCTCTGCGGCGCGGCGGCGTCCCAATGGCCCGTCGCAACCTGCTGGATCCACTGGACCCACACGGCATTGTTGACATGGCCAAGCTCGTCGATGCTGTCGGGGGTGGCGGTGAAGGAGAGGGTGAATTCTTTCATCTAGCCGCCATAGCAATCCCCTCCCGCCAGCGGGAGGGGCAGTGAGACTTGCGAACTTGTTCGCTAGTCGCAACGGGGTGGGCATGCAGCGAGGCCGCCTTGCCCACCCCGCTGCGGCTAGGCAGCAAGCTGCCAAGCCTCGCCACCCCTCCCTCCTGCGGGAGGGGGGAAATCAAGCCAGCTCGACCGTCGTCACCATATAACCCGCATCGCGCAGCGAGGCGACGAGGCTGTCGAGATGCTCGCGGTCGCGCGCTTCGCATTCGATGTCGGTGATCAGGCCCTTGGCGGGCAGCGTGGTGAAGATACGCTGGTGGTAGATTTCGATGATGTTGACCTGTTTTTCGTCGAACAGCTTCATCACCTTGAACAGCGCACCCGGGCGATCCTGCAGGCGGATGCGCAGGCGCGCGATGCGGCCCGACCGCGCAAGGTCGCGCAGCAGCACGTTCGCGAGCAGCCGCGTGTCGATATTGCCGCCGGTGAGTACCAGTCCGACCTTGCGCCCGGCGAATTCCTCGGGATGCGCGAGCATCGCCGCGAGTCCCGCGGCCCCTGCGCCCTCCACCACGGTCTTTTCGATCTGCAACAGCAGGCTGACCGCGCGCTCCAGATGGCGCTCGGCGACGAGCACGATGTCGTCGTTGAGTTCGGCGACCAGCTTGCGGGTGTAAGACCCCGGCTCCTTGACCGCGATGCCCTCGGCCAGCGTGTCGCCCTCGCACGCCATGTCGACGCCATTCAGCTCGGCATACATCGACGGATACAGCTCGGCCTGCACGCCGACGAGGCGCATGTCGTTCTTGATCCCGCGCGCCGCGGTGCCCATCCCTGCGAGCAGCCCGCCGCCACCGATCGGCACGATCAGCGTATCGAGCTCGGGCACATCCTCGAGCATTTCAAGCGCCACCGTCCCCTGCCCCGCGGCAACGTGCGGATGGTCGAAGGGGTGCACGAAGGTCAGCCCGCGTTCCTTCTCCAGCACCCGCGCGTGGGCATAGGCGTCGTCGAACGTCTCGCCGTGCAGCACGATCGTCGCGCCATGGCTCGCGGTCTGCGACACCTTCACCTGCGGCGTCGTCTTCGGCATCACGATCGTCACCGGCACGCCGAGCCGCTTGCCGTGATAGGCGAGGCCCTGTGCGTGATTGCCCGCCGACGCCGCGATCGCGCCGCGCGCCTTCGCCTCGTCGCTGAGCAGCAGCAACGCATTGAGCGCGCCGCGCTCCTTGTACGCCGCGGTGAATTGCAGATTCTCGAACTTCAGCCACACTTCGGCGCCGACCAGCTCGGAGAGCGTCTGCGATTTCAGCGTCGGCGTCCGCACGACCGCGCCGTTAATTCGCACCGCAGCCGCACGGACATCGTCGAGCGAGATCACCGGAAGATCGGCAGCGGGAGCGGTTGCGAGGTCTGTCATAACGCGGCTGGCCCTAGCCCATCTGGCGCGCGAAGCAAACAATGCTATGGACCCCTTATGAGCGAACAGAAATTGCGCATCAGCTTCATCGGCACCGGCGTTATGGGCGGGCCGATGGCGGGGCACCTCGCAAGGGCGGGGCACGACCTCACCGTCTATAACCGCACGCGGTCGAAGGCCGATGCCTGGGTCGCGACCTATGGCGGCGCGGCGGCATCGACCCCCGCCGGGGCCGCGGCCGACGCCGACGTCGTCCTGACCTGCGTCGGCAACGACGATGATCTCGCGCAGGTGACGCTCGGCCGCGATGGCGCCTTTCGCGCGATGAAGAAAGGCGCGCTGTTCATCGACCACACCACTGTTTCCGCCCGCATCGCGCGCCAGCTTTCGGTCGAGGCCGAGGGGCTCGGCCTCCACAGCGTCGACGCCCCCGTCTCGGGCGGCCAGTCGGGCGCCGAGGCCGGCACGCTGTCGATCATGTGCGGCGGCACGAAAGCCGCGTTCGAGGCGGCCGAACCCGTCATGCGCGCCTATGCCGCGCGCATGGTCCATATCGGCGGCCCCGGCGCGGGGCAGACGACGAAGATGGTCAACCAGATCGCGATCGCCGGCGTGCTGCAGGGCCTCTCCGAAGCCTTGCGTTTCGCACAGGCTTCGCGCCTCGATACCGACAAGGTGTTCGAGGCGGTGTCGGGCGGCGCCGCGGCGAGCTGG
This sequence comes from Sphingopyxis sp. H073, assembly GCF_001468395.1. Classification (GTDB taxonomy): domain Bacteria; phylum Pseudomonadota; class Alphaproteobacteria; order Sphingomonadales; family Sphingomonadaceae; genus Sphingopyxis. The sequence continues at coordinate 57,894 of NZ_LNSG01000013.1, forward strand.
CAGATGCTCAACCGCTGGGGCACGATGGCGAAGGACGAGTTCGACTTCGGCTTCGCGGTCGACTGGATGCGCAAGGATCTGGGCCTCGCGATCGAGGAAGCGCGCGTCAACGGCGCGACCTTGCCCGTCGCCAGCCTCGTCGACCAATTCTACGCCGATGTGCAGAAGCTCGGCAACGGCCGCCGCGACACCAGCTCGCTCGTGACGAGGTTGCCGAAATGAGCGGGCGCGGGAAAGATCATCCCCTCCCGCAGGCGGGAGGGGCAGCGAAACTCGGTCCGGCGCAGCCGGGCCTAGTTGCAGCGGGGTGGGCCAGCCTACCTCGCATCCTGCCCACCCCGCTGCGACTAGCGAGCAAGCTCGCAAGTCTCACTGCCCCTCCCGCTTGTGGGAGGGGATTGTTAGCCCTGCTCGCCCTGGCCATCTCAACCCCCGCGCACGCCGACACGCTCGTCGATAATGTCAACGGCATCACGCTCGACAAGGACGGGAAGCTCGTCCGCTTCACCGGCCTCGTCATCGGCAGCGACGGCAAGGTCAAGCAGCTCCTCGACCGCAAGGACAAGCGCCCCGAACGCCCCGATTTCAAGGAAGACGGCAGGGGCCGCACCTTGATCCCCGGCCTGATCGACGCCCACGGCCATGTCATGGGCCTCGGCTTCCAGTTGATGCTGCTCGACCTCAGCGGCACCAACAGCCTCGCCGAGGCACAGGCGGCGATCCGCAAATATGCCGCCGAAAATCCCGAAATGCCGTGGATCATCGGCTTCGGCTGGAATCAGGAAAAATGGGGTCTCGGCCGTTTCCCGACCGCCGCCGATCTCGACGCCGCGGTCCCCGACCGCGCGGTCTGGCTCGAACGCGTCGATGGCCACGCCGGCTGGGCCAATACGGCGGCCATGACCGCCGCAAAGATTACCGCCGCTACCAAAGCTCCCGAGGGCGGCCGCATCGAAATGGCGGGCGGCAGACCCTCGGGTGTCTTCGTCGACGCCGCGATGGGCCTGATCGACGGCGCGAAGCCCAAGCCGCTGGCGCGCGACCTCGACCGCGCCTTCCTCCTCGCCCAGCAGAAGCTGATATCGCAGGGGATTACGAGCATCGCCGACATGGGCACGACGATCGCCGAATGGCAGGCGTACCGCCGCGCCGGGGACAAGAAGCAGCTCGCGGTGCGCATTCTCTCCTACGGTGGCGACATCGACAATATGGCAATCATCGCGGGGTCCGAACCGACGCCGTGGCTCTACGACGACAAGCTGCGCATGGTCGGGGTGAAGCTCTATCTCGACGGCGCGCTCGGCTCGCGCGGTGCGTGGCTGAAGGCGCCGTACAGCGACGCGCCCGGCCAGAAGGGCCTGCCTTTGCTCTCCCCCGCGCAGCTCCGCAACAAGATGGTGCGCGCCTCGATGGACAAGTTCCAGGTCGCGATCCACGCGATCGGCGACGCCGCCAATGCCGAGGCGTTGAGCGCTATCGCCGACCTCACCGCCGACCTGCCCGGCGAACGCCGCTGGCGCATCGAACATGCCCAGATCGTCGACCCGCTCGACATTCCGAAATTCGCCGAGCTCAAGGTCATTGCGTCGATGCAACCCGTGCACCAGACCAGCGACCGGCTGATGGCCGAAGCCCGCCTCGGCCCCGACCGGCTGAAGGGCGCCTATGCGTGGCGCAGCATGGAAAAGGCCGGCGTCCGCCTTGCCTTCGGCTCCGACGTGCCGGTCGAGAGCGCCAACCCCTTCCCCGGCATCGCCGCCGCGATTTCGCGCACCGACGCCGCGGGCCAGCCCGTTGGCGGCTGGCGCCCCGAGGAGACGGTGACGCGCGAAACCGCGCTCGACGGCTTCACGCGCACCGCCGCTTATGCCGCCTTCGCCGAAGACCGGCTCGGCACGCTGATGCCCGGAATGCGCGCCGACTTCGTGATGCTCGAGTCCGATCCGCTGCTCGCCAGCCCCGACGAGATCCGCAAGATGACCCCGCTCGAAACCTGGATCGGCGGCTATCGCTACTACAAGAAGAGCGAGGGTGCGACCGTTGGCAGGTGACGTGCCGTCGCGTCGGGCTCTGCTGACCGGGATGGTTGCGCTGCCAGTCGCGACCACGGTAGCCGCCGCCGAGCGCAAGGAGCGCAAGCCGAAAAAGCGCAAACCCGCGCGCCCGAAGGTCCAGCATGTCGACGTTGCGATCATCGGCGCGGGCGTATTCGGCGCGTGGACCGCGTGGCACCTCGTCCGCGCGGGCAAGTCGGTCCGGCTGTTCGACGCCTATGGCGCGGGCCACTGGCGCGCCTCGTCGGGGGGCGAGAGCCGCGTCATTCGCATGGGCTATGGCGCCGACACCATTTACTCGGACATGGCGAAGGAGTCGCTTCCGTACTGGAAAGACCTGTCCGACACCGCGAGCCTGCCGATCTTCCACAACACCGGCGTCCTCTGGTTCGCGCCGCAGGGCGACAGCTACACGCGGCAATCGCTCGACTGGTTCAAGGCGAACCGCGTCGATCATGAGCATGGCGACGTGCGCTGGCTGCAGGACAAATGGCGCCAGATCCAGTTTTACCAGGGCGAGACCGGCATCCTCGAAAAGGATGGCGGCGCGCTGATCGCCGGGCGCGGCGTGCAGGAAGTCATCGCCGACGCGCAGGTCGAGGTCGAGCGCGTCGTCATGCCCGCGCCGCTGATCGCCAAGAAGATCAGGAAGCACCGCCTGCCCGACGGCGGCACCGCCGACCATCTCGTCTATTGCGCTGGCCCCTGGCTCGCCGAACTCTTCCCGCAACAGCTCGGCGGCAAGATCGTCGCGACGCGGCAGGAGGTCTATCATTTCGGCGCGCCGCAGGGCGACACGCGCTTCACCCCGGCCGAGCTGCCCGTCTGGGCCGACTTCAACAATGGCCGCATCGTCTATGGCATCCCCGACATCGAGGGCGCGGGGTTCAAGATCGCGATCGACGTCCATGGCCCCGTCGTCGACCCCGACACGCAGGACCGCGCCCCGACCCCCGCGGGCATCGCCGAGGCGCGCGCCTATCTCGCGCAGCGCTTCCCCGGCCTCACCGACGCGCCGCTAATCGGTGCGCGCGTCTGCCAGTATGAGAATAGTTCGAACGGCGACTATATGATCGACCGGTTGCCCGGACAGGACCGCATATGGCTGGTCGGCGGCGGGTCGGGTCACGGGTTCAAGAACGGACCCGCGGTGGGCAAGCGTGTCGCCGCGCATATCCTCGACCCCGCGCTGCCGGTCGAACCGCGCTTCAGCTATGCGACCAAGGGCACGGTTGCGGCGCGGACGGTCTATTAATTTCGTCATTGCGAGCGCAGCGAAGCAATCCAGAGTTGCGCAAACCGCTCTGGATTGCTTCGCTGCGCTCGCAATGACGGGAATATAGGGCAAGCATGAAACTCACCGACTGCCACAATATCGACGATTTCCGCGCGCTCGCGAAGCGCCGCCTGCCCTGGCCGGTGTTCGACTATATCGATGGCGCCGCCGACGACGAGGTGACGCGCCGCCGCAACCGCGACGCCTTCGACCGCTGCGACCTCGTTCCGCGCGTCCTTGCCGGGGTCGAGAGCATCGATATGCGGACCACGCTGTTCGGGCGCGAGATGGCGATGCCGCTCTTCCTCTCGCCGACCGCGCTCCAGCGCCTGTTCCACTGGCAGGGCGAACGCGCCGTGCTGCGCGCCGCAGCGAACGCCGGCACCGTCGCGGGTATCTCCAGCCTCGCCACCATCAGCCTCGCCGAAGCGGGCGCGCTCACCGATGGCCCCAAGCTGTTCCAGCTTTACGTCCACCACGACGACGGGCTCAACAAGGCGATGCTCGACGCCGCGCGCGACGCGAAGTTCGACGCGGTCGCGCTCACCGTCGACACGATCGTCGGGGGCAACCGTGAACGCTGCCTCCGCTCGGGCTTCACCTCGCCGCCGCGCTTCACCGCGCGCAACATGCTGAGCTATGCGATCAAGCCCGGTTGGGGGCTCAATTACATGCTGCGCGAGAAGTTCAGCCTGCCCAATCTGGCAACGCACGTTTCGGAAGGGTCGAGCGTGCCCAAATCGGTCGCCGAATATTTCACCTCGATGCTCGACCAGAGCCTCGACTGGAAGCGCGCCGAGGCGATCCGCAAGCAGTGGAACGGCCCCTTCTGCCTGAAGGGCATCGCCGCGGTCGAGGATGCGAAGCGCGCGGTCGATATCGGCGCGACCGCGATCATGGTCTCGAACCACGGCGGGCGCCAGCTCGACGGCAGCATCACGCCCTTCGACGCCCTCGCCGAGATCGTCGACGCGGTCGGCGACAAGCTGGAGGTGATCTGCGACGGCGGCATCACGCGCGGCACGCATGTGCTGAAGGCGCTGTCGGTCGGCGCGAAAGCCTGCTCGGGCGGCCGCCTCTATCTCTACGCACTCGCCGCGGCAGGCGAGGACGGCGTCGGCCGCGCGGTCGGCCTGCTCCGCGCCGAGATCGAGCGCGGCATGAAACTGATGGGGGCCAAGACCCTCGCGGATCTCGGCCCCCACAATCTGCGCTGGCGGTAACGGACCAAAAAGCCGTGTGCCCCCGCGAAGGCGGGGGCCCATCACCTGCGGGTGACATTTGGAGCCGGCCGGAGATGGGTCCCCGCCTTCGCGGGGACGCACGGCTTTCTGCTAAGCGCCCGCGGCCGCCGCAACCTCCTCCTTCTTGCCCAGCCCGCCCCAGTCGATGTTTCGCGTCATGTACATCACGCCCGCGAGCGCGAAGAACATCAGCACCGACCCGATCAGCAACGAGTATGCTTCGAGGTTGAGGAGCACATAGAGCAGCGCATAAAGCCCGATCAGCATCGCCGCGAGGAAGCGCGCGCGCTTCCAGCTTTTCAGCACCGCCGCGCTGTAGAAGGTCAGCAGCCCGATGATCCCCGCCGACGCGAGCATATAGGCGGGGGTGAACCCAATCACCTCGGCAAACGCCAGCAGCAGCACGAAGAACAGCACCAACGCGACCCCGGTCAGCAGATATTCGGCCGCCGCAACCCGCGCGCCCGCGATGATGTCGAACATCAGGAAGGCGACGAAGGTGAAGCCGATGAACAGGAAGCCATATTTGATGCTGCGGTCGACCTGGCTGTACAGGTCGACGGGTTCGATCAGGCTGATCGCGATCGCCTTCGCCGTGCCGCCCGAGGTCTCCATCGTGCCGCTGCCATCGTTCGCGGCGGGCGCCGACACCGCGACGGCATAGGCATCACGCGTACCGTAATTGGTTGCGACCGGCGGCGACAGGTCGCCCGTCAGCACCTGCGCCTGACCCAATGCGAGGTTCGGGATCGCATAGGTCGCGGTGAAGCCGCTCGCCGTCACGCTGCGCTTCGCGGGGAGGAAATCACCGCCGAAGCTCGGGTTCGGCCAGCTCGACTTGACCGTCCAGCGCGTGTCGACGCCGCGCGGGATCAGCTTGAAATCGCCGAGACCGCGCACGCCGATCCTGTAATCGACCTTGAGCGGCGCGCCCGCGGTCCAGTCGACGAAGGCGAAGGTGCCCGAATTGCCCGTCGAGGCGAGCCCCTTGCCCGGCTGCAGCGGCACGGGCGTGCCATTCACCGCGAGGCTGTTGCCGTCGACCAGCCCGCGCGCGTCGCTGACGCCGAGGCGTACCTCGGCGCGGTCGAGCATCAGCGCCTCGCGCGTCACGCCATAGCGCGCGATATCGGCGGGCAGCACGAAATCGGCGCTCCCCGCGATCTGGCTTTCATAGACGACGGTCTCGTAGATCGCCTTCTTGCGCTTCTCGGGCTTGATTGCGACGTCGGCCTTGTTCGCCTGCGGCGACAGGTAGAGATTCCGGATCGTGTTGACTGTCCGCGTCACGTCGCGGCCATTTTCCTGCACGGTCTGCGTTTCGGTGGCGCGGTACGGGATCACGATCACCGGGCCGCCGATCGTCTGCTGGCCGCCCCAGCCCTGCCCGATCGACGCCTGCGCGGTCTCGGCCTGCTGCTGGCGATCCCAGAGCAGGCCATAGACCATCAGCAAGGGCACCATCAGCGCGACCGCGATCAGCACCGCGATCACGAGCTTGACGCCGGGGCTGCGCTCGCCGCCGCCGCGGGCGGGGGGAATGGGGGGAACCGATACGCTTTGGGGGGATTGAGACGCTTGAGGCATGGGGGTTTCGCTCCAGCTACTTCAACTCGTCGATGAAATTGCACGGTTCACCGATAGCGTCAAGCCGTGTTGAGACAAAGCGCCGCCGAGTTGGCGATCCGCACTCCGCCGAAGCGCCGTGTTGGCCTTGGTATGCACCTACGGCGGGTTTGGGGAGGATTCCAGACCTTCGTCATCCCGGACTTGATCCGGGATCCATTGCAGCGCCGAAGTCGTGGGCCCCGGATCAAGTCCGGGGTGACGATGAACGATAGGCCAGCCTCCGGTCGACTCCTGCCATCGCATCCCGAACGGTCGCAAATGCCATCTCTCGCCCGAAACCCGACACCCCACCGCAACATCGCCTTTGAAACACCGACGGCACCTTCTAGCATCGCCGAAAACATCGCGGGGGGAGGCTCACATGCCCGAAAAATTCGACGCGCTCGACCGGCTGGTCCAACTGCTGTTCCTGATCGCCGCCATCACGGCGGTCGCCAACGGCCTCTTCATGGTGGCAAAGCCGCTCGACTGGTATGTCTTCATCCCCACCGTCGTCACCACCGGTCCGCCGAACGCCCATTTCATCCGCGACATCGGCCTCGCCTATGCGGGGTCGGGGCTGATCCTGCTCTACGCTGCCGCGAACCCGGTCCTCCGCTGGCGCGCTGCGGTCGTCGGCGGGCTGTGGCTGGCGCTGCACGGCCTGCTCCATCTCTATGAGGTCGCCGCCGGCATCTGCGGCCCCGCGACCTTCTGGGCCGACGCGCCCGCCGTACTCGGCCAGCCGGGGCTCGTTATCGCCGCGCTGCTCATCCTGCGCGGGCGAAAGCGTATTTGACAGCCGCGCCGCCGCCCGACAGAGCAGCGGCATGACCCTCTCGATCCGCTCCGCCACGCCCGCCGACCTGCCGCTGATCGCGCAGTTCATCCGCGACCTCGCCGACTATGAAAAGCTCGCGCACGAGGTCCGCTTCGACGAGGCGAAGCTCGGCGCAAAACTCTTCGGCCCGCGCCCCTATGCCGAGGTGATCATCGGCGAGATCGACGGGCAGCCGCAGGGCTTCGCGCTTTTCTTCCACAATTTCTCGACCTTCGAGGGGCGCCCCGGCATCTATCTCGAGGATCTGTTCGTGCGCCCCGGCGCGCGCGGATCGGGGCTCGGCAAGGCGCTGCTCGCGCATCTCGCGACGCTCTGCGTGACACGCGATTGCGCGCGCCTCGAATGGTCGGTGCTCGACTGGAACACCCCGTCGATCGGCTTCTACCAAAGCCTCGGCGCGAAGCTGATGGACGAATGGACGGTGATGCGCGTCGACGGGGCGGCGCTGACCGGTCTTGCCGCCAGCGCAGCCTGACCGCGCTTATTTCGGTTTGCGGAACCGCAGGACGAACTGATCGGTCTTGCCCTGGATCGCCGGATCGAACACCGGCTTGCTCCGGTCGTCGCCGGGGTTCGCGAGCAGCTTGCTTTCGGAATCGAAGACGAAGCCCGCCTGTAACACTTCGGCCTTCACCGCGTCCGCATCGGCGCGGTGCAGCGTGTCGACGTCGCGAAAGCCCGATCCGGCGACCGCGCTATGGTCGAGCACGACATAATAGCCGCCGGGCTTCAGCGCGGCGAAGGCCGCCTTGTTGACCGTTGCCGCCGCATCCGCGGGTGCTTTCGATCCCTTGAGGTCGTGATAGTTGCGCGACGTCCACACCAGGTTCGCCGAACCGGCGGGCGCGATCTCGGCAAGCGACCCGACGTGCAGGACGATGTTCTGGCGCCCGGGTTCGCGAACGAGCGCCTTGAGTTCGTCCGACTCGCGCGACGCGGCGGCATAGACCTTGCCGGTCGGCCCGACGGCGTTCGAAAAGACGCGGGTGAAATAGCCGGCGCCCGGCAGGATTTCGACGACCGTCTGGCCGCGCCGGACGCCCGTGAATTTCATCATCATCGCCGGCTTGCGCAGCGCGTCCTGCGCAATGTCGCTGGCCGGGCGGTCGGGCCGGAAAATGGCCGCTCCCGCCACGCCCGACATCGCAGGCAAGGCGACGACGGCACCGAGCGCGAGACTGCAGGCGGCCAGAAAAGCCGACCGGCGGCGGAGTGATGGCGATATCGGCATAGGAACCTCCCTGAGAGTCGATTGGACATCGGCTAGACGCGAGCAACGCGGCGATTGGATGCACCGCCGGTCTAGATGAATCGTGCGGCCGGCTACTGTATTATTCGATCAACACACATGCGAAGCCGACGGATGGGCGAACGACGGGCGGCGTCGCGCGCGCACGAGACGATCGGCGGCGCCCCGAAATCCTGCGATTCCAGTCACTCACCGCCGACATTTGCCTGCCCATCCAAATCATGCTTCCCTGCCGCCGGGCCGCGGGCAGTTCGCGCTTTTTTGCGAACGATTCGGTCACCCGATACGGGGACCGGCAACGACGGGGAAATCGCATGACCATCAAATTGCTTGCCGCTTCGGCGGCCCTCCTGCTCATGGGCGCGGCGTCGCAGGCGCACGCCCAGATGCCCACCTGGTCCGCCGAACAGGGCGAAGTGTGGAAATTCGTCCAGCAAAGCTGGGTCGACGATGTCGCGCAGAACGGCAAATGGCCCGCCGAATATGCCGATCCTCAAATGGTCACCTGGTCGGCCGAATTCGCCGCCCCGCGCGGCAAGGACGCGACCGTCCGCTGGACCAAGTTCCAGAACTCGCAGGGCAAGGTGCTGCAATATGAACTGGCGCCGCAGTCGATCTCGCTCAGCGGCAACACGGCGGTCGTGACCTATGCGCTCACCATCGTCGCACAGCGCGGCACCGACAAGCCCGACTGGGGCAAGGAAGCGATCGTCGAGACGCTGGTGCGCAGCGGCGGGGGCTGGAAATTCCTCTCCTCGACCAGCTTCTCGCTCGAGAAATAGCGCGGCGGCGGAGCGGCGGTCAGCGCGCCCCGCGCGGTTTCCGCCGCTCCATCGGCCACGCCGGCCTATGCGCGTCGGACAGCGTCTTCGCCTCCGCCGGCGCGACGCCGAGGTCGGTCAGCGCCCGGACCAGCGCGTCGGCGGGCGGCACCGCGATGTCGGGCTGCACGCCGTCGCCTTCCCAATCCTTGCCGGTCGCGGGGTCATAGGTGCGCCCGACCGGGATAAAAGCCGCATAGCCGCCGCCCAATTCCTCGCCGCGCCCGAAATGATTGGCGCCCGCGGTCGGCGCGCCGACCAGGATGCCGCGATGCGTGTGCTTCATCGCCAGCGCGAAATGCTCGGCCGCCGATCCGCTCGCGCCCGAGGTCAGCACATAGACCTTGGCCTTGTGCAGCCTCTTGTCGCCATTCGGCGTCGCCCAATGCTCGCGCGCAACCATGCCGGGGTCGCCCTTCACAAGGCGCAGCGAAGCGACACCGTCGATCGGCGATCCGCCCTCGGCGTCGACCGAGGCGCGCGTCGCCATTGTCACCAGCCGCGTCGGCTCGGCGAACAGCCAAGGAAAGATCACGTCCATCTGCTCGAGCCCGCCGCCATTGTGACTGCGGATATCGAAGATGATCGCCTTGGCATCGGCATGGTCGGCCATGAATTTCGCCGCCGCCTCGGTCACCGCCGCATCGTCGGGAAACAGGTTGAAGCGGATGAAGGCGATCCCCGGCGCGATCCAGCCCGCCTGCTCGACCGGCGGCTTGCGCGGGCGCGGAGTCGTCGGCGCCGCAGCACCGGAAGCGGCCGGCGCCGCCGCCGCGCCTTCGGGAACGCGCAGCCGCAAATGGCCGTCGGGCGCGACCCCATTCACATCGGCGTCGATCGCCGCGCCCAGCGCCTCGCCGGTCAGCGTCCGGTAGCGACCGGCCTTGATCCCCGCGCGCAGCGCCGCGGCATAGCGTTTCCCCGTCTCGGGATAGACATAGTCGCGTTCGAGCAGCGCGGCATATTTCTCCGCCACCGCATCGCCGATGCTTTCAGCGGCCGCTTCGTCGGCCGCAAACGCCGTCGGCGGTGCGATCGCGGGCACTGCAATCATCGCGGCAGCCATCAACAGGCCGGGCAAAAGGCGCGAGGAACGAATCATCTCTGTCTCCAATCCACTCCCGGTTCGGCGCGAGGTGTATCAGAGTTGCAATACAGATCAACTACATTTGTAGTCGACTACGGACGGCGCCGCGCGAACCAGACGAGCATGGCGCCGACCACCGCCAGCACCGCCCCATTGCGCGTCCAGGTCGGATCGCCGAGCATGAAGCTGCTCGCCGGCCAGCGCACGATGTCCAGCCCCTGCAATATCCACAGCCCACCGACCAAAATCGCCGCGATCCCGACGATCGCCATGATACCCTTGAGTGCGCCCATCAGTCCCTCCCCTATCTGCCTTCTTGTCTCCGCTGCAATCCGATCAGCGGCCGCAGCCATCCGATGCTGCGCCCGATCGCATAGAAAAGCCAGCATCCGGTCACCGTTGCCGCCAGCAGGATCAGGAAAGACGGCAGCGCCGCGACCCCGGCGTGCAGCAGGTACCAGCCCGCGACGACGATGATCGTCTGGTGGATGATGTAAAAGGGGAACACCGCCTCGGCGAGCATCGCGCGCTTCGGATGATCGCGGTTCCAGAAACGGTCGGCAATCCCGACCATCGCGACGATCGTCGCCCAGCCCTGCACCTGCCGCGCGGCATGATAGGGCGGAAAAACCCAGTCGGGCGCGATCGTATCGCCGGGCCAGGTCCATTCGACCCATGCGATCGGAACGAAGGCAAGCACCGCCAGCACCGCCGCGACCGGCCAGCAGCGCGCCACGCTGTCGAACAGCACCGGCCGAACGCGCAGCAACCAGCCGACCCCGAACGCCATCAGATAATGGAGATGCGACGGCCCGTCGTCGAGCAAAGCGTGGGTCTCGTCATGGTGAGGAAAGGCACCATAAACCGCGAGCCACCAAAGCATCGGGACGATCAGCAACCCCCAGCCGCGCAGCAGCCGCGCGCCGGCATCGGCGACCCTCGCGCGCGTCTCGCCCGGGACGAGCGCCAGCAGCAATGCGGCGAGCATCGTATAGGCCCACAGATAGACGACGAACCACAGATGCTGCCAGGTCGGCAGGATGATCCCGTCGAGCGCACCGAACCGGAAATAATCGTGCAGCCAGAAATGCACAAAGCCGTTCGGATAGCCATGCTGCCCCGCCAGTTCGATCCATGGCTGCGGCGGAATGACGAAGACGATACCGAAGGCGAGCGGGATCAGCAGCCGCGCACTCCGCGACCGGGCGAATGCCCCCGCCCCGCCGAGCTTTCCCGAAAGCGACGCGCTGGCATAGCCCGACACGAGAAACAGCAGCGCCAGCCGCCAGCCATTCGTCGCCAGCATCGGGATCGCAACCCAGTCGATCGTCGGATCGATCTTCACATGCCAATGCCACGGCACGAAATACATGCCGATATGATAGAGGATGAGCAGCGCGAACGCCCCGATCCGCAGCCAGTCCATGCCGTAATGGCGCGTGGATTTCATGCGCTGCCTTCCCATCCCGTCATTACCGCACCACCCGCCACGCCAATTCCGCAAATTCGCAAAGCAGCGGCCGCGTATCGCGCGGGTCGATGATGTCCTCGACCCCGAATTTTTCCGCCGTCCGGAACGGCGAGCGCACGCGATTGAGCCGCTCGCGGATCGCCTCCAGATGCGCCGCCGGATCCTCGGCGGCCTCGAGCTCGCTCTTGTACGCGACCTCGACCCCGCCCTCGATCGGCAGGCTGCCCCAGTCGCCCGACGGCCAGGCGAAACGATACTGGAAGCGTTCGGCGTTCGACATCGCGCTGCCCGCAATGCCATAGGCGCGCCGCACCACCACGGAAGCCAGCGGCACCGTCGCGCGGTAGATCGCGTTCATCGCCTGCACGCCATAGCGGATCGTCCCCGTCCGCTCGGCCTCGCCGCCGATCATGAAGCCCGGATTGTCGACCAGATGGACGATCGGCAGCCGGAACTGGTCGGCGAGCTTCACGAAGCGCTCGGCTTTCTCGCTCGTCTTCGCGTCCCACGATCCGCCGAGGTACGACGGGTCGCTCGCGAGCACCGCAACCGGATAGCCGTCGAGCCGCGCGAACGCCGTGATGGCGGCCCGCCCCCAACGCGCGCCCATCTCGAAGAAACTGCCCGTATCGAACACCGCATTCGCGATGCGCCGCATCGAATAGACCTGCTTTGCCTCGCGCGGCACGACCGACAGCAGGCTCTCCTCGCGCCGGTCGACCGGATCGCTGCACGGCGTGCGCTGCGCCCGATCATGGATCGACGACGGCAGGTACGACAGAAAGCGCCGCGCCGCCGCAAAGGCATCGGCCTCGCTCGCCACCTCGTCGTCGACGACGCCGTTGCGCGTATGCACATCGCTGCCGCCCAGCTCCTCGCGGTCGAGCGTATCGCCGATCGCGGCCGCGACCGCCGGCCCCGCCGCGAAGAGCTGCGACAACCCGCGCACCATCACGCTGTAATGGCTCGCAACGACGCGCGCTGCGCCCAGCCCCGCGGTCGGTCCGAGCGCGAGCGCGACCACCGGTACGGTGTCGAGATTGGCGATGATCTGGTCCCAGCCGGGAACATGCGGGATGTAGGTATAGCCCATATCCTCGAGCGTCTTCACCGAGCCGCCGCCGCCGGTGCCGTCGATCATGCGGATCAGCGGCAGGCGATATTCATGCGCCATCGCCTCGCACTGAACGAATTTCCGGTGCAGCGCTGCATCGGCCGCGCCGCCGCGCACGGTGAAATCGTCGGCGCTGGCAACGACCGGCCGCCCCTCGATATTCGCGCGCCCGAAGATGAAATTCGACGCCGCCAGATCTTCGAGTTCGCCGTCTGCGCCATAGCGCCCGCGCCCTGCGATCTTGCCGATCTCGCGAAAGCTGCCCGGATCGACGATACCCGCGAGCCGCGCCCGCGCGTCCATCTTGCCGCGACTATGCTGCCGCGCGACCTTTTCTTCCCCACCCATCTTCTCGGCCATCGCCCGGCGCTGTCCGAGCTCGCCCACTTCTTTTTCCCAGCTCATGGAAGGGAGGCTATCTTACGTTGACGGAAACGTCATCCGAAACCTATCGTCGCGCCATGATGCGCAACATCGCTTTCGCCTTCGCAGCCGCGATGCTCCCCCTCGGGGCGGGATCGGCGGCCGAAACGCGCACGATCCCCGGCGTCATCGATCCCTATAAGACGGAGGCCTTCAATCGCGCCGCCGACCCGATCGCGCAGATCGACGACGCACTGGCGAACTCCAGGCTCTCCGGCAAGCCTGTCCTGCTCGTCATGGGCGCCAACGAATGCCACGACAGCGCCTGGCTCGCGAACCTGCTCGCGACCGACCGTTTCGCTCCCGTCCGCGACCGCTACGCGATCGTCTATGCCGACATCGGCATGCCGCACGTCGGCGGCCTCGGCCGCAACCCCGATGTGCCGCGGCGGTTCGGCTTCCGGATCAGGGGAACGCCGACCGTCGCGATCCTCGATACCGAAGGCCGCGTGCTCAACCGCAAGGCCGCACCCCGATGGCGCAACGCCGCGAGCCGCAGCGACGACGAAATCTATGCAGAATTGATGCGATAGGGAGAGAGCGATGACCGACATGAACCTCGCGGGCCGCACCGCGCTCGTCACCGGCGCCTCGCGCGGGATCGGGCGCGGCATCGCGCTGGCGCTCGCGAAGGCGGGGGCGGATATCGCGGTCAACTACACGCGCGACGGCGACGCCGCCGCCGAAACCGTCGCGGAGATTCAGGCGCTCGGCCGCAAGACGAAGGCCTATCAGGCCTCGGTCGCCGAAGAGGAGGCCAGCGCCGCGATGGTGGCCGCGATCGAGGCCGACTTCGGCCCGCTGTCGATCCTCGTCAACAATGCGGGTATCGCCAGCCGCGGCCGGAGCGTCGCCGATACCGACGCCGCCGAGGTCGAGAAATTGCTCGCGATCCACGCCGTCGGCGCGCATCGCCTGTCGCGCCTCGCGCTGCCGCAACTCCGCCAGCACGACCGCAGCGACATCGTCATCATCTCGAGCATCGCGACGCTCCACCACGCCGCGAACGGCGCGCCCTACAATATGGCGAAGGCCGCGGGCGAAGCGCTCGCGCTCACGCTCGCGAAGGAGGAGGTGAAGAACGGCGTGCGCGTCAACATCGTCGCACCGTCGCTGACGGTCAGCGACATGGGCGAACGCCTCGCGCGCGCGATCACCGGCAACGACGACATCCATCACCTCGACACCAAATTCCCCTTCGGCCGCGTCCCCACCCCCGACGATGTCGCCGCCGCCGTCGTCTGGTTCGTAAGCGAGGCGAACCCCTATTGCTCGGGGCAAAAGCTCAACATCGACGGCGCCGGACAGGCCTCGTTCCGGTAACGCTCGTCATTGCGAGCGGCGAAGCCGCGTGGCAATCCAGAGCAGCACAAGCCACCCCGGATTGCCTCGCTCCGCTCGCAATGACGGACCAATGCAGATGAGATCGATCAAATGAAGTTCGTCACAGCCGCCACCCTTGCCCTCGCCCTCGCCGGCTGCGCCACCGCGCAGTCGAAAGAACCGCGCCCCGCGTCCGAAGCCGCACCCGCCGACCAGCCTTATTTCACGCCGACCGAAGTCCGCTCGTCGGGTTCGGTCACGGTGGGCGGCACCGCGATTGCGTATCAGGCCGTCGCGGGAACGCTCATCGTCCACCCGAAGGGCTGGACCGACACCCTCCCCGCCGAGCGCAGGCGCGACAAGGATGCCGGCGGCGACGTCCCCGCATCCGAAGCCTCGATGTTCTACACCGCCTATTTCAAGGACGGCGCGCCCGCCGAGAACCGCCCGATCACCTTCCTCTTCAACGGCGGCCCCGGCTCGCCGACATTGTGGCTGCACATGGGCGCCTTCGGGCCGATGCGCGTCGAAACGCCCGATCTGGTCCACGGCTCCGCGCCCTATCGCACAATTCCCAACGCCTACAGCCTGCTCGACGCTTCCGACCTCGTCTTCGTCGACGCGCCCGGCACCGGCTTCAGCCGCGTCGCGGGCAAGGATAAGGAAAAGGCGTGGTATGGCGTCGACCAGGACATCCACGCCTTCACCGTCTTCGTCCGCGACTTCCTGTCGAAATATGGCCGCTGGAAATCGCCCAAATATATCTTCGGCGAAAGCTACGGCACGATGCGCGCCGCCGGGATGACCTTGGCGCTGCAGAAACAGGACATCGATCTCAACGGCGTGATCCTGCTCTCCGACATATTGAACTGGGATCTCCTGCCCGACGATCCGCAGGTCAATCCGGGCGTCGATCTGCCTTATGTCGTCGCGCTCCCGACCTATGCCGCGACCGCCTGGTATCACAAGCGCGCGGGCGCGGGACGCGAACTCCAGCCCTTCCTCCGCGAGGTCGAGACGTTCGCGACGACCGACTATGCTCTCGCGCTGATGAAGGGGAACAGCCTCCCCGACGGAGAGCGCGAGGCAATCGCGGCGCGGCTCCACGCCTACACCGGCCTGCCGGTCGCTTATCTGCTCAGGACCAATCTCCGCATCGAATATGGCGCGCTGCAAAAGGAACTGCTCGCCGACAAGGGGCTGACCACCGGCACGCTCGACACGCGCTTCACCGGCATCACGCTCGACCCGCTCTCGAAGGTCGCCTCGAACGACCCGCAGGGCGCGGCGATCGGCGCCGCCTATACCGCGGCGTTCAACGACTATGCGCGCGGCACGCTCGGCTATGGCGCGGGCCAGCATTATGAGGGCGCGCTCGATGTCTATGAAAGCTGGGACTACAGGCACCAGCCGCCCGGCGCCGGCCGCGCGCTGATCGCGCTGCCCAACGTCCTTCCCGACCTCGCCGTCGCGATGAAGCAGAATCCGAAGATGAAGCTGCTCGTGACCGGCGGCTATTTCGACGTGTCGACGCCCTATTATGCGGGCCGGTTCGAACTGCAGCATCTGCCGGTCCCGAAGGAACTGCAGGCGAACATCGCCTATCAATATTATCCCGCCGGCCACATGATCTATGTCAATGTGCCGCTGCTGGCCGAGATGCACCGCGACGTCGGCGACTTCATCCGGCGGACCGACGGGATAGACTAGGGACAGCGCGCGTATAGAAACTCACATGTTCCCGCGCAGGCGGGAGCAAGGCCTGCTTCATTCAAATCCAATCGCCTCGTAAAGGCCTACCATGCGTCCCGATTCGGCTTCCCCCGTCCTGCCCTTCCTCGTCGCCTGCGCGGGCATCGCGACCTTTTCGGCGATGGACGTGCTGATGAAGCGGCTGTCGATCGATATCGGCGCCTACAACGCCGTGCTGTGGCGGACCGGCGCCGGCACCCTGCTCAGCGGCCTTGCCTATCTCGCGATGCGTCCTGCGCTCCCCGACCGGACGACGATGCGCATCCATGCGTGGCGCGCGCTGTTCGTCGCGGGGATGGCGATCACCTTCTTCTGGGCGCTCGCCCGTCTGCCGATGGCGGAGGCGATCGCGCTCGCCTTCGTCGCGCCGCTGATGACGCTCTACATGGCCGCGATCTTCCTCGGCGAGACGATCGGCCCGCGTTCGATCGCCGCGTCGATGCTGGGGCTCACCGGCGTCGTCATCATCGTCGCGGGCAAGCTGGGGCAAGGCTCCTATAGCGAAGAAGCGCTGCTCGCGGTCGGCGCGGTGTTCCTCTCGGCTATCTTCTACGCCTATAATCTCATCCTCGCGCGGCGGCAGGCGAAGATGGCCGAGCCGATGGAGATCGCCTTCTTCCAGAATTTCTTCGTGACGCTCTTCCTCGCCTTCGGCGCGCCGTGGTTCGCGGTCGTCCCCGGCATCGACCACGCGCCCGCGATCACCGGCGCCGCGATTCTCGCGACGGTCTCGCTGCTGCTGTTGAGCTGGGGCTATGCCCGCGCCGAAGCGCAGATTCTGGCGACCACCGAATATACGGGCTTCCTCTGGGCGATGCTGTTCGGCTGGATCTTCTACAACGAGCCCGTCACCTGGCCGACGATCGCCGGCGCGCTGCTGATCGTCGTGGCCTGCCTGATCGTCGCGCGCAAGACCCCGCACGGCGATCCCGTCGAGCCCGCCGCCGCCTGATCTCCCCTCCCATTTATGGCAGCGGTCGGGGGAGGGCATGTCGATGTCGGGCGTTGGCGAAACAGGCCCTCCCCTAGCCCCTCGCGCAAGCGGGAGGGGGACTTAGACCGCCGCGCGCGCCAGCCGGTCGTTGATCGCCGCGCCCAGCCCCTCGCCCGGAATCGCCGCCACCGCGATCCGCGTCTTCGCGCTCGCCGCCCCCGCATGAAGCGCATCGAACAATCGCGCCGCCGCCTCGGTCAGATCGCCCGCCGCGCTCAGATTATAATCGCCCGA
Source organism: Sphingopyxis sp. H073 (assembly GCF_001468395.1). Taxonomy (GTDB): domain Bacteria; phylum Pseudomonadota; class Alphaproteobacteria; order Sphingomonadales; family Sphingomonadaceae; genus Sphingopyxis. The sequence continues at coordinate 75,385 of NZ_LNSG01000013.1, forward strand.
AAGATCGCCGAACCCGATCGCGTACTCGCCCGCCGCGAAATCCTCCGCGCCCAGCCGCACCGGCTTCCCCGGCGCATAGTGACTCGCGAGCATCCCCGGCGCGACGATCTTCGATCCCGTCGCGCCCGTCACCGGCACGCCGCTCGCCTCGCCGAGCATTGCCGCCGTCACCGGCCCCGGCCGCAGGATCTCGATCGCCCCATCCTTCACCCGCGCGATCGTCGACTCCACGCCCGCGCTCGTCGGCCCGTCATCGATCACCAGCGCGATCCGCCCGCCAAGGCTCGTCAGGACATGCGCGGCTTTCGTAGGGCTGACACCCCCGCTCGCGTTGGCGCTCGGCGCCGCGAGCGGCGCCCCCGTCGCCTCGAGAAGCGCGCGCATCGCGCGGTGCGCGGGCACCCGGATCGCCATCGTGTCGAGCCCCGCCGTCGCGATACGCGCGACCGGGCAGTCGTGCGTGCGCGGCACGACGAGCGTCAGCGGCCCCGGCCAGAAGGCCTCGGCCAGCTTGCGCTCCACATCTCCGAACACCCCCAGCGTCGCGGCGACCGCAAGGCTCGGGGCATGGACGATCAGCGGGTTGAAATCGGGCCGTCCCTTCGCGGCATAGATGCGCGCGACCGCCTCTGCGTTGCGCGCGTCGGCGGCAAGGCCATAGACGGTCTCGGTCGGCACCGCGACGGGCATCCCCTCCCCGATCAGCCCCCCGGCGCGCGCGATTGCCTCTGGGCCGAAGGGACAGATAAGGGTGGTCATCGGCGTTTGATCGTCGGCCATGCCGCGCTATAGCGCCCGCGCAACGATATTCATCAGGAAAGTCGGCACCGCATGACTTATACGCCGCCCGTCACCGAACAGATGTTCGTCCTCGACCATATCGCGCGCATCGACGCGATGGCCGCCCACGACAAATATGCCGCCGCGACCCCCGACATGGTCGAGGCGATCGTCACCGGCATCGGCGAGTTCGCCGCCGACGTCTACGCGCCGCTCAACCGCGTCGGCGATACGCACAACCCGAAATGGCAGGACGGCAAGGTCACGATGCCCCCGGGTTTCAAGGACGCCTACAAGCAGTTCGTCGAGGCGGGCTGGGGCAGCATCGACGGCCCCGGCGACTATGGCGGGCAGGACCTGCCCTTCACCCTCGCGACCGTGGTGATCGAGGCGCTCGGCACCGCCAATATGGGCTTCACCCTCTGCAGCATCCTGACCCCCGGCGCGATCCACGCGCTGATGGCCTATGGCACCGAGGCGCAGCGCCAGACCTGGCTGCCCAAGCTCGTCACCGGCGAATGGAACGGCACGATGAACCTGACCGAGCCCGCCGCGGGCAGCGACGTCGGCGCGCTCCGCTCGACCGCCGAGAAGGTCACCGAGGGCGAGCATGCCGGCCTGTACCGGATCAAGGGGCAAAAGATCTTCATCACCTTCGGCGAGCATGACCTCACCGACAATATCGTCCACCTCGTCCTCGCGCGCACCCCCGGCGCGCCCGAGGGGACGCGCGGCATCTCGCTTTTCCTCGTCCCCAAATATCGCCTCGACGCGGACGGCAATCCGACGATCAGCAACGGCGTCCACTGCGCCTCGATCGAGCACAAGCTCGGCATCCACGGCTCACCGACCGCGGTGATGGTCTATGGCGACGGCGAGGATTGCCTCGGCGAGATCGTCGGCGGCGAGATGGGCGGCATGAAAGCGATGTTCGTGATGATGAACAACGCGCGGCTGATGGTCGGCTGCCAGGGCGTCCAGATCGCCGAGCGCGCGTTGCAACAGGCGCAGCGCTACGCCGCCGAGCGCGTCCAGTCGTCGCTCGCCGGCGCGGCGGACCGTACCCCGGTGACGATCGAGCACCACCCCGACGTCAAGCGGATGCTCTGGCGGATGCGCGCGCAGACCGAGGCCGCGCGCGCGCTGATCTATTACGCGTCGGCGCAAACCGATTTCGGCAAGCTCGGCGACGAAGCCGCCGCGCTGCGCGCCGAGGTGCTCATCCCGCTCGCCAAGGCGCACGCGACCGACATCGGCTGCGAGGTCGCGAGCATCGGCGTGCAGGTTCACGGGGGCATGGGCTTCATCGAGGAAACCGGCGCCGCGCAGCATTATCGCGATGCGCGCATCGCCCCGATCTACGAGGGCACCAACGGCATCCAGGCCGCCGACCTCGTCGGGCGCAAGCTCGGCATGGCGGGCGGCGACGGCATACGCTCGCTGATCGACGATATCGCGCGCGGCGCCGCCGATTTCCCCGAATTGGCGCAACTCGCCGAGGCGTGCCGCCACGTTACCGGCTGGCTCGAAACCGCGAGCATCGCCGACCGGCTCGCGGGCAGCTATCCCTATCTCACCATGCTGTCGACCGCGACCTGCGGCTGGCTGATGGCGACGCAGCACAAGGTGGCAGAGGCCGCGCTGGCATCGGGCAAAGGCGACGCCGCCTTCCTCCAGGCGAAGCTCGTCTCGACGCGCTTCTACCTCCAGCAGATCGTGCCCGCGGCGACCGGCCTCGCGGCGTCCGCGCTCGCCGGCGACGCAGCGCTCGCGCCCGTTCCCGCGATCGCCTGAAACATCAGGATTTCCGCGCCCTCCGGCGACCTGCCGGAGGGCGCGGAAAGATTCATAATTAACGCGATGCTAACCATCGGCGGCTAGGACGTTCCGGCAATTGCTGGAGACGTGCGTGCCCATTCCGGTAAAGAGTCTGATTATCAGCTGGCGCACGATCGGCCTGTCGCTGCTGCTCAGCGTCGTCGTCGGCCTGTCGTCGGTCGGCGAGCCCGTCGACCGCGTCATCGAGGCGTCGATCGGCCGCGTCGCGTGGCGCCCGGTATCGGGCGAAACCGTCGTCGTCGGCGTCGATGACAAGACGCTGCAATCGCTCCAGAATCAGGAGCTCACCGTTGCCAATCACGCAAAAATCATCCGCGCTATCAACGCTGCCGGCGCAAAGCGCCTATTCGTTGACTTTTCCTATCGGCGTCGGCTGACCGACCCCGATCTGCTAAAGGTCGCCGCGGCCGTGCATCAGATGGGGGACCGGATCATCCTCGCGGTTCCCGCGGCCAAAATACAAGGCACCGAGGTCAAGGTCGACTATTGGCCTCCCGCCTCGATGGGGGATCGGGCAAAACGCGCCTGTATCTGTTGGGAGTATGAATTTTGGCAAGTCTGGCGGGTGCCGCTTGCGGTGTCGGTCGACGGCCGCGTCCTGCCCAGCTTCGCCGCGCTGCTTGCCAACCGTCCGCTCGACAAGCCGTCGGTGTTTCAGCTCGATTATTCCTACGACACTTCGACCATAAAGGAATATAGTGCGGTCGACCTGCTCACGGGCCGCGTGGGCGCCAAGGAACTTCGCGGTAAAGACGTCATTTTCGCGCCGACAAATTCGGCGGCGTTCGACCAGCATTTCCTGCCCGGCCATGACACCATGGCGGGCGCCTATATTCACCTGATCGCCGGTGAAGCGTTGAAGCGTGGCACTCCCATCGATCTCGGCTTCCTGCCCGGGCTTGCGCTGACGTTCGTGGCGATGATGGCGTCGCTGGCTTTTCGCCACGGCCGCTGGTTCGTTCGCATCGCCTTCGCGATGACGCTCGCCCTGATCGCCGCCAAGGTGGCGCTCAGCCTTTCGCTCGTGTCGACCCAGATCGGCGCCGCCTGCTTCCTGATCGCAACGCTCAGCGCCAATGTGTCGCGCACCCGTCGCCGCGACTCGGCACAGCGCGAAAATCCGGTGTCGGGACTTCCCAATTTCGAGGCGCTGCGCTCGCAAACGCCCTTCGGCAGCGCGACCGTCGTCGCCGCGAAGGTCGTCAATTTCGAGGATCTCGCCGCCTTCATCCCGGGCGACGGCATCGGCCAGCTCGTCGAACAGGTCACCCGCCGCCTGCAACTCGCCTCGCAGGGCACCGTGCTGCACCACGACCTCGACGGCACTTTCGCGTGGCTCGTCCCTTATTATCAGCACAGCCAGATCGAGGGGCAGCTCGCGGGGCTCGCCGCGTTGTTCAACGCGCCGCTGACGATCGGCGAGCTCCGCGTCGACGTCGCGATAGCTTTCGGGGTCAACGACGAGTTCGAGGGGTCGAACGCGCAGCGCCTCGCCGCCGCGCTCGTCGCCGCCGAACAGTCGATTCGCACGCGCTCGCTGTGGACCAAATATACGCCGCGCGAAAAGGAGGATGCCGGCTGGCAGCTCTCCTTCCACTCGCAGCTCGAGGATGCGCTCACCGGCGGCGACATCTGGGTCGCCTTCCAGCCGCAATATGAGATCGCGTCGAAGCGGCTCGTCGGGATCGAGGCGCTGGTGCGCTGGACGCACCCGACGCGCGGGCCGATCCCGCCCGACGAGTTCATCGTCCAGGCCGAAAAGAGCCAGGACATCTATCGCCTCACCCTGTTCGTGATGGATCAGGCGATCCGCTCGGCGGCGCAGCTGCGCGAGCGGGGCATATCGGCGCATATGTCGGTGAACCTGTCGGCGACCTTGCTCGACCATCGCGACCTTGTCGGCACGATCCGCGTCATGCTCAACGCGCATCATCTGCCGCCCGAACTGCTCACGATCGAGGTCACCGAAACCGCGCAGATCGAAAACAGCCGCGAGGCGCGCCAGACGCTCGCGCAGTTCCGCCGTGCCGGCATCCGCCTGTCGATCGACGATTATGGCACCGGCCAGTCGAACCTCGAATATCTGACCGAGATCGAAGCCGACGAGATCAAGATCGACAAGCGATTCGTGATGACGATGCGCGATTCGCAGCGCAACCTCGAGGTCGTCAAATCGACGATCGAACTTGCGCATCGCCTGGGCGCCGTCGCGGTGGCCGAAGGCATTGAAGATGCACCGACTTTGGCCCTGCTCGAACAATTGGGGTGCGATATCGGTCAGGGATATCTGCTTGGAAAGCCGCAACTATTTTCCGAGCTGGTCAACAGCCTCGCCGCCACCCCGCAAAGCCGCACCGCCTAGCCGCCAAAATGGCCGTAATTGTTAAGGTTAAGACTCGCTTTACCATATCGATTAAGGTATATGCTGCGTTAACTGTTCTTCGTGGGCAGTGCCAACAGGAGATCTGACATGGGTTGGTTCTGGAAGTTCCTGGGCGGCGGCGGCACCGGTAACGGCGGCGGCGACGCGTAAGCCAGGATAGAGATCAAAAGGGTCCCGGATGTTTCCGGGGCCCTTTTTCTATGCCCGCTGAATGCCCACCAGATGTTGTGGTCACCCCCCGAATTTTTTCGGGCCGCCGTGCCTCTTTTGCCACAGCGCGCCAAACCCCGCGGAAACGCGGGCGATCGCGCTGTGAAGTGTGCGATCCCGTCGACGAAGCGAATCAAAATATCGACGAGTTGAGTCGCGAAGCTGTCATTTAGCGTCTTGCATCGACGCGCCGACGTGGCACTATGGATGGTGGGTAGACCACGGGGGCACCCCAACAAATAGTATTTGGCCGGAAGTGGCGGATTTCCGTCGTCCATCCCATATGGACACGGGAAAACCCCTTCTGCGCCCGAAAATAAGTGCCCCGACGGTCGCTGGAGATGCTAAGACTGGGGCTTCGCCCCGAGTCGAACAGGACGGGAACAAACGCGCTGCGCGCGCGTCGGGAAATGGGGGCGATCTAGATGGATTTTCGCGAAACAGAGCGGGTGGAGACGAACGACGTGGCAACGATGGAACTGACGAAGACGGACGCCCCGGCGGCCACCGAATCGAAGGCGGAAGGCAAGGCGGAAACGCCTGCGAAGCTTAACGATTCGGGCGAGCCCGCGGTGCACGCGCGCCGATTCGACGTCGCCGTCGACCGCAGCCGCGATTCGCTGCTCACCGACTTCGGCAAGGAGACGCTCGAGGACCGCTACCTCCTCCCCGGCGAATCCTATCAGGACCTCTTCGCGCGCGTCGCCTCGGCCTATGCCGACGACCAGGAGCACGCCCAGCGCCTCTACGACTATATCTCGAAGCTGTGGTTCATGCCCGCCACCCCCGTGCTGTCGAACGGCGGCACCGGCCGCGGCCTGCCGATCAGCTGCTACCTCAATTCGGTCGACGACAGCCTCGAGGGCATCGTCGGCACCTGGAACGAGAATGTCTGGCTCGCCAGCCGCGGCGGCGGCATCGGCACCTATTGGGGCGCGGTGCGCGGTATCGGCGAACCCGTCGGCCTCAACGGCAAGACCAGCGGCATCATCCCCTTCGTCCGCGTGATGGACAGCCTCACCCTCGCGATTTCGCAGGGCTCGCTCCGCCGCGGTTCGGCCGCCTGCTATCTCGACATCTCGCACCCCGAGATCGAGGAGTTTCTCGAGGTTCGCAAACCCTCGGGCGACTTCAACCGCAAGGCGCTGAACCTCCACCACGGCGTCCTCATCACCGACGAGTTCATGGAAGCGGTGCGCGACGGCAAGGAATTCGACCTCCGCAGCCCCAAGGACCAGAGCGTCCGCGGCACCGTCGACGCGCGCTCGCTGTTCCAGAAGCTCGTCGAAACGCGCCTCGCGACCGGCGAGCCCTACATCATCTTCATCGACCAGGTGAACCGCATGATGCCGAAGCATCATCGCGACCTCGGGCTCAAGGTGTCGACCTCGAACCTCTGCTCGGAAATCACGCTGCCGACGGGGCGCGACCATCTCGGCAACGATCGCACCGCGGTCTGCTGCCTCTCGTCCTTGAACCTCGAAACCTGGGACGAGTGGAACGGCGACAAGCTGTTCATCGAGGATGTCATGCGCATGCTCGATAACGTCCTCCAGGACTATATCGACCGCGCCCCGCCCGAAATGGCGCGCGCCAAATATAGCGCCAGCCGCGAACGCTCGGTCGGCCTCGGCGTCATGGGCTTCCACAGCTTCCTGCAGGCGCGCGGCCTGCCGTTCGAGGGCGCGATGGCGAAGTCGTCGAACCTGCGCATCTTCAAGCATATCCGCGCGCAGGTCGATCAGGCGTCGATGCTGCTCGCCAAGGAGCGCGGCCCCTGCCCCGACGCCGCCGATCAGGGGGTGATGGAGCGCTTCAGCTGCAAGATGGCGATCGCGCCCACCGCGTCGATCAGCATCATCTGCGGCGGCACCAGCGCGTGCATCGAGCCGATCCCCGCGAACATCTACACGCACAAGACGCTCTCGGGCAGCTTCTCGATCCGCAACCCGCACCTCGAAGCTCTCCTCGTCGACAAGGCGAAGAACAGCGACGCGATCTGGAATTCGATCCTCGAAAAGGGCGGCAGCGTCCAGCACCTCGACTTCCTGACGCAGGACGAGAAGGACTGCTACAAGACCAGCTTCGAGATCGACCAGCGCTGGCTGCTCGAACTCGCCGCCGACCGCACGCCGTACATCGATCAGGCCGCCTCGCTGAACCTGTTCATCCCGGCCGACGTCGAGAAATGGGATCTGCTCATGCTCCACTACCGCGCGTGGGAACTCGGCATCAAATCGCTCTACTATCTCCGCTCGAAATCGGTGCAGCGCGCCGGCTTCGCGGGCGGGGTCGAGGCCGACAACACCGCCGAAGCGCCGAAATATGAACTCAGCGCCGAAAGCACCGATTACGATGAATGCCTGGCCTGCCAGTAAAGCATAAAACCCCTCTCCCCTTGTGGGAGAGGGAGGGGCCCGTCGCCGCGTGAGCGGCGATGGGAGGGTGAGGGGAAGAGGCCGCAAGGCCGACCTCCCCCGGTGGACGACCGAAAGAGCGCGCACGCTCCGCCGCGAAGCCACCGATGCCGAGAAGCGCATGTGGCGCGCCTTGCGAGAGGCTTTTCCTCACGCAAAGTTCCGCCGCCAGCAAGCTCTCGGGCCCTTCTTCGCCGATTTCGCATCGCACGCCGCGCGGCTGGTGATCGAGGTCGACGGAGGGCAGCATGGCGAAGCGGTCGCCTACGACGAAGCGCGGACACGCTTCATCGAGGGTGAAGGATACAGGGTGATCCGCTTCTGGAATGACGATGTGATGACGAATATCGAGGGCGTGCTGATGCTGGTTGAAACCGCACTCACCCCCTCACCCTCCCAAGGCTGACGCCTTGGGCCCCTCCCTCTCCCACAAGGGGAGAGGGAATCTGGACCGAGTTTCGACTGGAGTACGCCGATGCCATTGCTGGAAGCCCGCAAGACCTACAAGCCCTTCGAATATCCCTGGGCCTATGATTTCTGGAAACGCCAGCAGCAGATCCACTGGATGCCCGAGGAAGTGCCGCTGGGCGAGGATTGCCGCGACTGGGCGCAGAAGATTTCGGATCACGAGCGCAACCTGCTGACGCAGATCTTCCGCTTCTTCACCCAGGCCGACGTCGAGGTGCAGGATTGCTACCACGACAAATATGGCCGCGTGTTCAAGCCGACCGAGATCAAGATGATGCTGACCGCGTTCAGCAACATGGAGACGGTCCATATCGCGGCGTACAGCCACCTGCTCGACACGATCGGCATGCCCGAGAGCGAATATGGCATGTTCCTCGAATATGACGAGATGCGCGCGAAGCACGACTATCTCGGCACCTTCGGGGTGGACAGCGACGAGGATATCGCGCGCACCCTCGCGATGTTCGGCGGCTTTACCGAAGGGCTTCAGCTCTTCGCCAGCTTCGCGATGCTGATGAACTTCCCGCGCTTCAACAAGATGAAGGGCATGGGCCAGATCGTCAGCTGGTCGGTGCGCGACGAAAGCCTCCACTGCGAGGGGATCACGCGCCTGTTCCACGCCTTCGTCAAGGAACGCGACTGCCTGACCAAGGCGGTGAAGGAAGACATCATCGACTGCTGCCAGAAGACGGTGCGGCTCGAGGATGCGTTCATCGACCTCGCCTTCGAACAGGGCCCCGTCCCCGGCATGACGCCGAAGGAGATCAAGCGCTACATCCGCTACATCGCCGACTGGCGCCTGGGGCAGCTCGGCTTCCAGCCGATCTACATGATCGACGAGCACCCGCTCCCCTGGCTCGCCCCGCTCTTGAACGGCGTCGAGCACGCCAACTTCTTCGAAACCCGCGCCACCGAATATTCGAAGGCCGCGACGCGCGGCGACTGGAACCAGGTCTGGACCAGCTTCGACAACCGCAAGAAGGCGAAAGCCAACGACGACGGCGCCGCGGCGATCGAAGCGAGCGACGAGGGCGAGGATATGTTCGCCAAGGCGGGCATCGCCGCCGAATAATGTTCCAAACCCCTCCCCTTGTGGGAGGGGCAGCAAGGCTTGCGGTCCTGAGCCTGTCGAAGGGCCGCTAGTCGCAGCGGGGCGGGCCGGACAGCTTACGCGGCCCGCGATAAGCAGAGGCAAAGGCCCCCAAAATGACCGACAAGAAAAAACTCAAACTCCTGACCCTCAGCCAGCCCCAGCGCGCGACGCTGGAAGGCCTCTCGAACCGCCGCCCGCAACTCCCGACCGACCCCATCCGCGACGAACTCGTCGCGCTGGGCCTCGTCGTGAAGCAGGGCCCGAAGTGGGCGCTGACCCCGACGGGCAAGAAGGTGCTGGCGGCGGGGTCTAACCGGCGGAATGCGGGCGGGTTTTCGGTTTGAGAGACAACTAAGTTCAATTCAGTGATGGCAGCAACGTAACTGCTTGACGCTCTCAGCAAGCTAGGCCAAGATCTCATTATGTTCTCATCTGACGCCCCGCTCAGCGACGCAGCCATCAATCTACTCGCAACCGCGCGAGGCAAGAAATTTGGAACGATTCTCGCCGATCCCCCATGGCAATTCCAGAATCGTACTGGAAAGGTAGCTCCAGAGCATAAACGTCTTAACCGCTACGGGACCATGACGCTCGAGGAGATTTGCGCGTTGCCGGTATCTGATATCGCGGATGAACCCTCGCATCTATATCTTTGGGTGCCGAACGCTCTTTTGCCAGAAGGCTTGAGGGTGATGGAAGCGTGGGGCTATCGCTACATCTCAAACATCGTATGGCATAAGGTCCGTAAGGATGGTGGCTCCGACGGACGCGGTGTGGGATTCTACTTCCGGAACGTCACAGAATTGTTGCTGTTCGGTGTACGCGGGAAGAATGCCCGCACTCTCGATCCGGGCCGCAGCCAGGTCAACATGCTGCAGACGCGGAAGCGTGAACATAGCCGAAAGCCCGATGAGCAATATAAGCTCATAGAGGATTGCAGTTGGGGGCCCCGACTGGAAATGTTCAGTCGAGGGAAACGGCAAGGATGGACCGTTTGGGGCAATCAGGCCGACGATAATTACAAGCCGACTTGGGACACTTATAATTATAATAGCTCAGCAGAGATCGCGGCTGAATAATTATAGATCCTCCTCATCCTCAGTGGGTTCAGACAAATTTCCCAGATCACCTGTATCGCGGATGATCGGATGATCATTCTTCCAGTTTTCAAAGTCCGAAACAACCTTCGGCGTAATACCGATTGCTAGTATCGGACAACCTCCATTACGCGCAGCGTCCAGTCGATACGTAAGCTTACCCATCCAAGTGGTGCTTGCGCCATATTTGCTCTTAAAATCTTTGATATTAACTCTATCGCCGATTTCTCTAAACATCGGCGCCAGCGACGCATCTCGAGTAAGCAACACTCCGGCATCAATGATGCCGGCTTCATAAAAGGCTCGCATAGCATAAAGATCACGATCAAAAGTCTGATCCTTGCTATTCCATTCAAGATCAAATGCGACCCTATTCTTTACAAAATCAATTTTATGCCCATCGATAACCTTTAAGATTTTGAATCTTTCTGAAGAAATAACGGTCTTCTTCTGACCTCTTTTTCCGTGATCAGGATTTGGTCGCGTCACGATCTTTTCAATCAGCATGTCCGCTCTGATACGAGTTTCATGCCAGCCCTTTGGATTCAACAATGAATCCATGTTCTTTGCGATTTCGGACTTGTTTCCACCTCCCTTCACCATTTCAGGCGTCGAGATAGAGAATGCCATTAAGCTATCGACTAACTCGGACAAGTCCGACTGAGCAGCGCTCGACAAAATACGAGCTGCATTCCGATAGCTAAGAACATTAAAGCGATCCAGAAACGCTCGGGGCAGAATATTGCCGAGATCGTCATCTTTGGCGGAAAGCAATGGGGTTTTCTCAAGCAGAGAATCGTAGTCGTCAGTCATTCTGGCTTTGTTAGCCAATCAAGCCCGCTTGGCAACTACCCGACACTTTTGGCCTTCACTGTACCCGCAATCTTCCCATTTCGTTACGCGGCCCTCTATTCATCGCAACCCACGCATCCCGCGCGCCGCCTCCGCAGATCCGGAATTACGATGACAGGTATAACAATCCCAAATTAGCCAGACACCCACGCCCAAATCCTATTTCGTACGCTCACCCCCAAACCCCCCTTTCCTACATTCCCCCGCCATGCTCCAAACTGGCGGATGAGCCACATCGCCCCCATCCCCTCGCCCGATCCCGCCACCCCCGCGCTCGACGCGCACGGCCACGACCCCGCCGCCTATGACTGGGTACCGGTGCTGAAAAAGCGCCGCAAGGACGGCTGGTCGCCTGGCAAGCAGCGCGCCTTTATCGAGGCGCTGGCCGACGGCGGGTCGGTCGCCAATGCCGCGCGCGCCGTCGGCATGTCCGAATCCTCCGCCTATCGCCTGCGCCGCTCGCCCGGCGCCGAGGCGTTCGACCGCGCCTGGTGCGCCGCGATCGAGGCCGCGTCGAAGAAATTGATCGACGCCGCGTTCGAACGCGCATTGATCGGCAGCGAGGAGCCGGTGTTCGACCGCGAGGGCAACCGCGTCGGCCGCCGCCTGCGCCAGAGCGACCGGCTCCTCATGTTCCTGCTGCGCGCCTATGGCCCCGACTGTCTTCGCACGGCCGCCGCGCCGCGAACCGACACCGCGCCCGCCGCCCCGCATC
>NZ_LNSG01000014.1 GCF_001468395.1 Sphingopyxis sp. H073
TGCTCGTCAGTCAGCCAATACAAATCACTCATCAGTCAGGCTCCTCACAGTGAGCCTGAATCACAGCGGCCTGCTCAAATCAATGGGTCCTGACCCTAGGCGGTGTGCGTCAAGCCTTGCTGGGGAGGGAAGCCGTAAATCAACTGGCCATTCTCGCAAACGAAGCGGGCTGGTATTTTGGGATTATTCAGGTCCCTCTTTCCTCGCTCCAACCAAGTTGCCTCCCACTTGGCAAAAAGTCCCTCAAGCTGAGGAGGAGACATGCGATAGACCGCAGACAACTCGATTCCACGATAGAAGGCGAACAGCCAATCGACTGACCTGAAGTGCCTCAAAATTGCATCGTTAAGATGATGGTGCGTCGAGAAGCTGCGGGTCAACGACAGGTTCATCGTCTTGATCTCAAACTCCCTTCCCGACCTGTCTATCGCGTCACTTCCCGCTCGACCTGCAACAATCGTCAAATCCAGCTCGATCAATAGCTGAAGAAGCTTCCCGCCGTTGTCCTGGAAAATGTCTGAAATCCCATGCGCGGAGGCGAGAGCCTGATACTCCCGTAACGCCGGGAACAAGCGATCGAGCCGCGCCTTGTCTTTATGTGGTTTCAGCATTCTTCTTGCCTTAGCAGTTCACTAACGCTGACGCCCAAAGCCACAGCCAAGCGCTCAATATTGTCCAGAGAGATGTTCCGCTCTTGCCTTTCGACCGAACCGACGAAAGTCCGATGCAAGTGAGCCAAATCCGCTAACGCCTCTTGACTCATACCCATCGATGAGCGCAGCCGACGCAAGTTCGTTGCCAGAATGTTCCTTGTGTTTCCACCCGATTTGTGCATGGTCACAGAGACGGCGCTTGATGCCTCTATGTCTACAGCATTTGAGTAGCAGTTAGGATGATTTTCGATGCAAAGTGCCTATCGAACTGAATTTGGTGAAGCTTTTTCAGGAGACTCACTAGATTTGCTTCGGCAGATGCAGAATGAAAGCATCGATCTTGTCATTACGTCACCCCCCTTCGCGTTACAGCGCGAGAAGGAGTACGGAAATAAAGATCAGGCAAGCTACATCGACTGGCTAACAGAGTTCGCCCAGCTTGTTTTTAAGAAACTGAAACCGAGCGGTAGCTTTGTGCTCGATCTTGGTGGCGCTTACCAAAAAGGCGCCCCTTCGCGTAGCTTATATAATTTCCGCGTGCTCATAAAGTTCTGCGACGAGCTTGGTTTTCATTTGGCTCAAGAATTTTTCTGGAACAATCCATCGAAGCTTCCGAGCCCCATAGAATGGGTGAATAAAAGAAAAATTCGAGTTAAAGACTCAGTAAATACAATTTGGTGGTTTAGTAAAACTGAATGGCCAAAGGCAGACATAAGCAAGGTTCTGGTTCCATATAGCGATCGAATGAAAAAACTTCTCGACAACCCTGATCGATATTATTCGGCTGCGCAGAGGCCGAGCGGCCACGGCATCTCAAAGGGCTTCGCTACGGACAATGGGGGTGCTATTCCGAGCAATCTCCTCAATATTGCAAACTCCGAAAGCAACGGTAACTATACGAAGGACTGTAAATTGATTGGGGCGCGGGTTCACCCGGCACGTTTTCCTGCCAAAATTCCAGAATTCTTCATAAAAATGCTGACGGACGAGAATGACTTGGTCGTGGATATATTCGGTGGTTCAAACACTACGGGTCGCGCGGCTGAAACTGAGGCCCGTCGCTGGATAAGCTGCGATTTGAACCCTGAGTATGTAGCCGCATCAGCACTGCGATTTTTGCCGAGCAGCATGTCCAAAGACGAAAAGTTCGACGTCTATACACGTATCGTGAATGGCGAGACTTTAGACTTACAGGACGATATGCCAATGGCTGCCGAATGAACGCTTCTAGTCCTTTTGTGGGGGACGCCGAAACTTTGCTCGGCGACCTCGTCGACCTCCGCCGCGCGATTCATCGCGAGCCCGAACTCGGGCTGCAGAACCCGAAGACGCTTGCGAAGATCAAGGATGCGCTCGCCGGGCTGCCGCTCGAATTTCGCGAGGGGCCATCGACGACCGGGCTGGTCGCGATCCTGCGCGGTCCCGCGAACGGGCGCACGGTGCTGCTGCGCGGCGATATGGATGCGTTGCCGCTGGTCGAGGAAACGGGGCTGGATTTCACGTCAGAGATCAGCGGCGCGATGCATGCGTGCGGGCATGATACGCATGTCGCAATGCTCGTCGGCGCGGCGAAGCTGCTCTGTGCGGCGCGCGACCGGCTGCCCGGCTCCGTGATGTTCATGTTCCAGCCCGGCGAGGAGGGGCATCACGGCGCGCGCTTCATGCTCGAGGACGGGATCATAGACCCGCTTCCCGACGCGGCCTTCGCGCTCCACATCATGCCCAATGCGCCGCACGGCATTTTCGCCGGGCGCGCGGGCCCGCTGCTCGCCTCGTCGGACGTGCTGTCGATCACCGTCAAGGGTGCGGGCGGCCATGCGTCGATGCCGCACGATGCGGTCGATCCGATCCCCGTCGCCTGCGCGATCGTCACCGCGATCCAGACGATGGTGACGCGCCGCATCTCGGTCTTCGATCCCGCGGTCGTGACGATCGCCAAGATCGCGGCGGGGACGACGAACAATATCATCCCCGAAACCGCCGAGATGCTCGGCACGATCCGCACGCTGTCGCCCGAACGCCGCGCGATGGTTGCGCGCGAATTGAAGCGCCTCGCCCCAGCGATCGCCGAAGCGCATGGCTGCACCGCCGAAGTCCAGATCGACGAGGGCTTCCCCGTCACCATCTGCGATGCACGCGCGGTCGCGTTCGGCCAAGCGGTCGTCGAGCAGACCTTCGGCGAGGAAGCCTGGCTGACGATGGACAATCCGGTGATGGGCGCCGAGGATTTCTCCTACGTCCTCGAAAAAGCCCCCGGCGCGATGTTCTGGCTCGGCGCGAGCGAGGCGGGGAGCGACTGGCGCCAATGCTGCGGGCTCCACAGCAACCATATGGTGCTCGACGAAAAGGTGATGGCGCGCGGCGCGGCGCTGCACGCGGCGCTCGCCGAACGGTTCTTGAACAAAGGATTCAACGCATGATCAACATCATCGGCGCGATCGTCTCGGGCCTGATCATCGGCGCCCTCGCGCGCTTCTTTTATCCCGGCGCGGTGCAGATGGGCTGGATCGCGACGATCCTGCTCGGCGTCGGCGGATCGCTCCTCGCGGGCTTCGTCACCTCGCGCGGCCGCGCCGACTTCCACCGCGCGGGCTGCCTCGCCTCCGTGATCGGCGCAATCGTGCTGATTCTCGTCGGACGGCTGCTCGGTATCGGCGGTTAAGGCACCAGTACCGTATCGCGCGCCTCGGCGAGCAGCTTCGGATAGTCGAGCGTGTAGTGCAGCCCGCGGCTTTCCTTGCGGTGGAGCGCGCTTTTCACGATCAGGTCGGCGCATTGCAGGAGGTTGCGCAGCTCGATCAGGTCGGTCGTGACGCGGAAGTGGCCGTAATAATCCTCGACCTCGCCGGTCATCATCTTGATCCGGTGCTGCGCGCGTTCGAGGCGCTTGGTCGTGCGGACGATGCCGACATAATTCCACATGAAGCGGCGGATTTCGGTCCAGTTCTGCTTGATCACGACCTCCTCGTCGGAGTCGGTCACCCGGCTCGCGTCCCACGGGCGGATCGCGGGCGGTACGTCGAGCTGGTCCCAGCAATGGATGATATGCTTCGCCGCCGCCTCGCCGAACACGAAACATTCGAGCAGGCTGTTCGACGCCAGACGATTGGCGCCATGAAGCCCGCTTTCGGTGCACTCGCCCGCCGCGTATAGCCCCGGCAGGTCGGTGCGCCCGTCGAGGTCGATCAATATGCCGCCGCAGGTATAATGCTGCGCGGGCACCACCGGGATCGGCTGCTTCGTCATGTCGATGCCGAGCGTCAGCAGCTTTTCGTATATGTTCGGGAAATGGCCCGCGACGAAATCGGGGTCCTTGTGGCTGATGTCGAGATGGACATAGTCGAGGCCGAAGCGCTTGATCTGATCGTCGTTCGCGCGCGCGACGATATCGCGCGGCGCGAGTTCGGCGCGCTCGTCATAGTCGGGCATATAGCGGTGGCCGGTGACGGGGTGCTTCAGGATGCCGCCCTCGCCGCGCACCGCCTCGGTGATCAGGAAATTCTTGACCTCCAGATTATAGAGGCAGGTCGGGTGGAACTGCATCATCTCCATGTTCGAGACGCGGCAGCCCGCGCGCCATGCCATCGCGATGCCGTCACCGGTCGCGCCGCGCGGCGCCGTCGAGAATTGATAGACGCGCCCCGCGCCGCCGCTCGCGAGGATCGTCGCACGGCCGACGTGCGCGTGGACCTTCCCGCTCTTCTCGTCGAGCGCATAGACGCCCCAGACGCGGCCCGAGCCTGAATAGCGTTCCTCGTGCCGGCCGGTGATCAGGTCGATGCACGCCTGTCCCGGCAGCAAGGTGATGTTGGGATGCGCCTCGGCAGTCTTCAATAATGCCGCCTGTACCGCCCAGCCGGTCGCATCGTCGACATGGACGATGCGGCGGTGCGAATGACCGCCCTCGCGCGTCAGATGCAGCGCCTCGGCTTCCTTGTTGAAGGGGACGCCCATCTCGATCAGCCGCAGAATCGCGTGCGGCGCATTCTCGACGACGAACTCGACCGTCTCGCGCCGGTTGAGTCCCGCCCCCGCGACCATCGTGTCCTCGATATGATTCTCGAACGTGTCGCCCGCGTCGAGCACCGCGGCAATGCCGCCCTGCGCCCAGGCGGTCGAGCCGCCGGTGAGCTCGCCCTTCGCGAGCACCAGCACGCGGCAATGGTCGGCCAGCGCGATCGCGGCGGTCAGCCCCGCGGCGCCCGAGCCGACGATGATGACGTCGTGGGAGAGATTTTCAGCCATTGGATTTCCGTTCGTGTCGAGCGAAGTCGAGACACCTCGCGACCTTGAGTCCCGCCGATGGGCATCTCGACTTCGCTCGATGCAAACGGAAAGAGAGGCTAGCCATTCGCCGCGCGGGTCAGGTTGAGGAAGACGTCCTCGAGATCGGCCTCGCGCGTCGAGACGTCGACGATACCGTGGCCCATCGCATTGACCGCGGCGAGCACCTCGCCCGCGTTCATGCGGTCCTTGTTGTAGCTGATCGCAAGGCCGCGCTCGCCCTCGCGCTCGACCTTCTCGAA
The DNA here is from genome assembly GCF_001468395.1 of Sphingopyxis sp. H073. Lineage (GTDB taxonomy): Bacteria > Pseudomonadota > Alphaproteobacteria > Sphingomonadales > Sphingomonadaceae > Sphingopyxis. Next base: position 5,180 of record NZ_LNSG01000014.1, read on the forward strand.
CGCCGGATGCGACGGCAGTACGGTGACATCGGCGTCGAGCGTCACGACGACGATCTTCTCGCGCGCCATGTCGACCAGTTCGCGCGTCGGTTTGTTCGCGATCAGCCTGCCATGGTTGATGATCGCGATCCGGTCGCAAAGCTCCTCGGCCTCTTCCAGATAATGCGTCGTCAGCACCACCGTGACGCCGCGGTCGTTGAGGCTCTGCACATACTCCCAAAGCTGCTGGCGCAGTTCGATGTCGACGCCCGCGGTGGGCTCGTCGAGCACGATGATCGGGGGCGAATGCACCATCGCCTTGGCGACGAGCAGGCGGCGCTTCATACCGCCCGACAGCGTGCGCGCATAGGCATCGCGCTTGTCCGACAGATGCACCGCGGCCAGCAGCGCATCCGAAATCCGCTTGTCCTTCGGAACGCCGTAAAGGCCTGCCTGATTTTCCAGCGTCTCGAACGGCGTGAAAAAGGGATCGAAGACGATCTCCTGCGGCACGATGCCGATCGAATATTTGGCGTTGCGGGGATCGGCGTCGATGTCGAAACCCCAGATGCTCGCATGGCCGCTCGTCTTGTTGACGAGTCCCGCGAGGATGTTGATCAAGGTCGACTTGCCCGCGCCATTCGGCCCGAGCAGTCCGAAGATCTGCCCGCGCGGTACGTCGAAACTGACATTGTCGAGCGCCTGCTTGCCCCCGGCATAGGTCTTGGAAACGGCGTCGATGCGGATGGCGGCTTCACTCATGGCCGCCTCCATAGCCGCGCGCCTTGCAGCGCGAAAGCCCTCTCGCGGCGGCGAATTCGAGCCGATCGCCGCGTTAACGCTAAATTGGAACCTCGTCGCTATCGGGGATGATGTGAGGACCAGCCACATCTTTCGCCCGCTGCGCAAGCAGCGCGGGCCCATCGCCCTTTCGGCCGCCATTGCGCTCCCGTTCGCCGCAACACCGGCGTTCGCGCAGAGCAGCACGCAGGCGCAGGCCGACGTCATCATACTCCGACCGCTCTCCTTCTTCCGGGTCAACGACCTCGATTTCGGCGATATCATCGCGTCGGGAACCGCGGGGACCGTGCGGCTCGCGCCCGACGGGACGCGCACCCGCACCGGCGGCGCGACGCTCGCCGGAAACGGCGGCGAACCCGCACGCTTTGCCGGGCTCGGCACCCCGAACCGTCAGGTCAATATCTCGCTCGGGTCGAACACGATCTGGATCACCGGGCCGGGTCCGCGGATGCGCGTGCGCGATTTCGAGATCGGATCGACCCCGACCGCGATCCTGTCGACGACGCCGACGCGCTTCACGATCGCGAGCGCGCTCGGCAACTATAATTTCCCGGTCGGCGCGACGCTCGAGGTCGGGGCGAACCAGACGCCCGGCGACTACAGCGGCACCTTCACGATCACGCTGAATTACCTCTGACAGGCGATTGCGGGCGGGCATCGCGCTTGCTAAAGGCGCGACGATGACCCAGCCCGCACCCCAGCCCGAGACGATCCGCACGCCCAAGACCCGCATCGCCTGCGACGGCACGGGCGACGGCCTTGCCAATGCCGCGCTCGGCCATCCGCGCGTGTGGCTGGAGATCGACCCCGACCAGGGCTTTGCCGACTGCGGCTATTGCGACCGGCGGTTCATTCTCGTCGGCGGTATCGCCGACAAGAGTTGAGCGCGACCGGCGGGGTCGCCGACCACGGCTAGGGTCAGGACCCATTAATTCCGCGATCGAGGCGTCGAAATGGCGAAGATATCGGGTTCGGGCGGGTGCAGCGGGTAGCATCGCTACCCGCAAGGCCGCGCGGGCCCGAGATCGAAGCCATTTCGGCGTCCCTGCGGGATTTGACCGATTTTTACCCATGGCTTCGTCGAAAAGTCTGGAAATATCGACATATTCCTGCGCCTTTTCTCCTCGCCCCAGGCAAAATCGCTTCAAACCTCGATCGCGGAATCAATGGGTCCTGACCCTAAGCTTAAGCGCGGATTCACCATCCCCGCGCATCTTCGATTCACGCGCCGACGCTATGGCTCTGTTCCAGACAGGAGCAGAATCGTGGGGATTCTCGGGACCAGCCATTCGCGAGCGGCGCTCCGCCGCCTCGCCATCATTTCCGTTGTCGCGGCGACCGCACTCGCATCCGCCCGGGCCCTCGCGGCCGACCAGACGGGCACGGCGGCGGTCGTCGTCGTGCGGCCCAACACGCTCGTCAAATCGGACGATCTCGATTTCGGCACGCTCGTGAGCGGCCCGACCGCGGGCACAGCGACGATCAATCCCGCCACCAACGTGCGCAGCACGACGGGCGGAGTGACCGCGGTCGGCACCCCCGCGCAACGCGCGGTGTTTCAGGGTACCGGCGGCATTTTCCTGATCATCGTGACCGGCGACAACAATGTCACCCTGACCCGCGCCGGCGGCGGCGGGTCGATGACCGCGACCCTCGTCCGCGCGATCACGACGAGCGGCGGCGGAATATCGATCCTCGGCTCGTCGGCGACGCTGCTGCCGAGCGGGGTGCAGACCTATTATGTCGGCGGCACGCTCACCGTCCCGGCGAACCAGCCCGCGGGCGATTACAGCGGGACATTCCAGCTCACCGTCAATTATCTCTGAGCGCTGGCGCCGCGGGACAGGCGCCCCTATATCGGGCGCATGACTAGCCCCACCGATCCCCGCCGCTTCCTCTATCGCACCGATGCACTCGACCCCGATCTGGCGCAGAAGCTCGCGCGTGAAGCGCTCGCCAAGGCCGACGACGGCGAGCTCTACCTCCAGTATCGCGCGACCGAGAGCTTCGGCTTCGACGACGGGCGGCTCAAGACGGCGGACTATTCGACCGACGCAGGCTTTGGCCTCCGCGCCGTGTCGGGCGAGATGACGGGGTTTGCGCACGCGAGCGACGTCAGCGCGGGCGCGATCCGCCGCGCCGCCGAAACGCTCGCGCTGCTCGATCCCGCTACGCAGGCCCCCGCCGGCCCGCCGCCGCGCACCAACCGCCACCTCTATGACGAGGCGAACCCGCTCGACCTCATCCCCTTCGCGAAGAAGGTCGAGCTGTGCCAGAAGGTCGACGCCGCCGCGCGCGCGCGCGATCCGCGCGTCGTGCAGGTCTCGGTCGCGCTCGCGGGCAGCTGGTCGGTGGTCGAGATCGTCCGCGCCGACGGTTTCCTCGCAACCGACATCCGCCCGCTCGTCCGCCTCAACGTCTCGATCGTGGTCGAAGAGAACGGCCGCCGCGAGAGCGGCTATTTCGGCCTCGGCGGCCGCTATATGTACGATCATCTGTTCGAAGAGGCGCAGTGGAACCGCGCGATCGACGAGGCGCTGAACCAGGCACTCGTCAATCTGCGCGCGGTCGATGCGCCCGCCGGCGAGTTCACCGTATTGCTCGGCCCCGGCTGGCCGGGCGTGCTGCTGCACGAAGCGGTCGGCCACGGGCTCGAGGGCGATTTCAACCGCAAGGGCACCAGCGCCTTTTCGGGCCGCATCGGCGAGCGCGTCGCCGCATCCGGCGTTACGGTGGTCGACGACGGCGCGATGGAAAGCCCGGTCGGCGGCGGCCGCCGCGGCTCGCTCAGCATCGACGACGAGGGCACGCCGACCGGCGAGACGATCCTGATCGAGGACGGCATCCTCAAGGGCTATATGCAGGACCGGCTCAACGCGCGCCTGATGGGGGTCGAACCCACCGGCAACGGCCGCCGCGAAAGCTTCGCGCACGCGCCGATGCCCCGCATGACCAACACCTTCATGCGCGGGGGCAACGACGATCCCGCCGAGCTCCTGAGCCGCGTCAAGAACGGCATCTTCGCCAAGAGCTTCGGCGGCGGGCAGGTCGACATCGTCTCGGGCAAATTCGTCTTCAGCTGCACCGAGGCGTACAAGATCGAGAACGGCAAAATCGGCGACTCGATCAAGGGCGCGACGCTGATCGGTGACGGGCCGAGCGTGCTCACCAAGGTCATGGGCATCGGCAACGACATGGCGATCGACGAAGGCATCGGCATCTGCGGCAAGGGCGGCCAGAGCGTCCCCGCCGGCGTCGGCCAGCCGACCCTGCTGGTCAGCGGGCTGACTGTCGGCGGGACGGCGTAACCCAATATCGTCATGCCGGGCTCGACCCGGCATCCATGACGCCATCGCCGCCATCGACCCCGGATCAAGTCCGGGGTGACGACTGTGGTGTGCGCCTGTGACCGCCCTCACTTGGCGCGGCGCGTTTCCCTGCTTATACCCCCTTCAAACACAAGAAGAATCGGGCCGCATCATCCGCGGGGGCAGCCTCCCCGCAACAGGGAGGATTTCATGCGTTCGAGCCTGCGTTTCGTTTCTGTCGCCACCATCGCCGCGATGCTCGCCGCCGTTCCCGGCTCGGCGCAAAAGTCGACCGGCCCCAAGGAACGCTATGAGATGGACGTCGCGACGATGTCGGGCTTTGCCGCGATGGCGGGCGGGCGCGGCGGCCTCGGCGGCGCGATGAGCATGGCTTTCGGCGGCGATCCCAACAACCGCGTCGCCTACCAGCTGCTGCTCCGCCTCGGCTCGGGCCAGGCGCCGACCGCGCCGCCGCCGAAGGGCGACCATTTCTTCCAGCCGCAGGCGAAGCTCGGCAAATCGGTGCCGCTGGTCGCGCCCGAACGCAAGGAAGGGACATATCCGACCGAATTCGAACGGCCTAAGGGCCGCCTGCTCCTCTACTGGGGCTGCGGAGCGAAGGCCGGTCCCGGCCAGCCCGTCGTGATCGACTTCGCCAAGGTCGCCGCCGGACAGGTTCCTCCGAACCTCTTTTCGAGCGCGGTGCCGGTGATCCGCGAGGTCAGCCAGGCGAACAGCAAATCCTACGTCGACTGGCCGAACAGCAAGGGTGGCAAGCAGCCCGGATCGGGATCGTCGCTGCTCGGCGCGCACCGCGTCGCGAGCAACATCGGCTCCGACATCAATTTCACCCTCGCACAGGACTATATGCAGGGGCTCAGCGCCTCGACCGCGATCCAGGGCGACCAGTCGGTGATGATCCGCTGGAATCAGGTGCCGAACGCGACCGGCTATGTCGCCTGGACGATCGGCGGCATGGACCGGCAGGACAAGGGCGGCGACATCGTCTGGTGGACGAGCAGCGCGTCGCAGCAGTTCGGCGGCGGCCTGTGGGACTGGCTGCCGCCCTCGGTCGTGGCGAACCTCATCACCAAGAAGATCGTGATGCCGCCGACGCAGACGAGCTGCCAGATCCCGGCCGAGGTCAAGAAGGCGTCGGGCGAGATGATGCTCGGCAACCTCAACGCCTTCGGTCCCGAAGCGAATTTCTCCTATCCGCCGAAGCCCGCGGGCAACGCGGTGTGGAATATCGACTGGACCGCGAAGGTGCGCTTCCGCTCGCATACGATGCTGCTGATCGGCGCCGACTTCGGCGGCATGGGCAGCTCCGGCGGGGGCACACCCGCCGAGCCCGAGAAGAAAAAGAAGTGCAAGGGACCGCTCGGCATCCCGCTGCCGACCTGCTGACCGGCCGGGCCGCGCGGTCAGGGTCAGGGCCCTGATCGCCGGTCATTCCCGGTTCATCGGACTTGGTATATAAGGCGCGCGGGTAGGGTTATTCAGACAGGAGTCGCATCATGCGCCCCATAATCCTTACGATCCTTTCCGCCGCTGTTCTCGCAGCCGCTCCCGCAGCAGCCTCCGCGCGCGAAAGTCTCGCCCCCGAAGACCAGCTCGCCAAGCTGCTCAAGGACCGCGTCGCGGGCGAACCGCAAAATTGCATCACGCTGTCGAGCGTCACGAGCAGCCAGGTGATCGACAAGACCGCGATCGTTTACAAGATCGGCGGAACCTATTGGGTCAACCGGCCGAAGGGCGCCGAATCGCTCGACGACGACGATGTGCTGGTGACCAAGACGACGGGTAGCCAGCTTTGCAGCATCGACACCGTCCAGCTCCACGATCGCTCGAGCCATTTCTGGACCGGCTTCGTGTCGCTCGGCAAGTTCGTCCCCTATCGCAAGGTCAAGACCGCGTCGGGCCAGTAAGCGCAGCATGGCCGACGAAACGCAGGGCGTCCCGTCGCCGCCCGCCGACTGGGCGGCGCGGCTGCTTGTTTTCTGGTTCGACGACCACGGCATCGACGACTGGTACGGCGGCGGCGCAGCGTTCGACGAAGCGGTCCGCGACCTCGCAGGCGACTGGCACGATGCGCTCCGCGCGCTGCCCGCCGACCATTTCCTGACCGATCCCGACACCGCGCTCGCCGCGGTGATCCTGTTCGATCAGGTGCCGCGCAACATCTATCGCAACCACGCCGACGCCTTCGCGACCGACGATCTCGCCCGCGCGATCGCACGCGGGATCGTCGCGCGCGGCTGGGACCGGAGCTTGCCCGAGATCCGGCGGCCGTTCGTCTATCTCCCCTTCGAGCACAGCGAGGATATCGCCGACCAGCGCGAATCGCTGCGGCTGATGAGCCAGCTCGCCGACCCGATGTTCGGTACCTATGCCCGCAAGCATTTCGACATCATCGACCGCTTCGGCCGCTTTCCGCACCGCAACGCGGCGCTCGGCCGCGCGACGCGGCCCGGCGAGGAAGCGGCGATAGAAGAGGGCAAGGATTGGTGATAGGGCCGGAGGGATACGGAGAGCAGCCATGGCAGACTTCACCGATACGCTGACCGACAAGCATATCGCCTTCATCGAGAGGCAGCCGGTCTATTTCACCGCGACCGCTGCGAGCGAAGGGCGGATCAACCTGTCGCCCAAAGGCTATGCGGACAGCTTCCGCGTATTGTCCGACCGCCAGGTCGCCTATCTCGACCTCGGCGGATCGGGCAACGAGACCCACGCGCACCTCGCCGCCGACGGGCGCATCACGATCATGTTCTGCGCCTTCGACCGCAGCGCGCTGATCCTGCGCCTCTATGGCCACGGCCGCGCGGTGTTGCCACAGGATGCCGAGTGGGATGCGCTGGCCGCGAATTTCACCCTGCTGCCGGGCACACGCCAGATTTTCGTCATCGACGTCGAAAGCGTCCAGACCAGCTGCGGCTGGGGCGTGCCGATGATGGAATTGAGCCAGGAGCGCGAGACGCTGCAGAAATATCACCGCCAGGCCGACCCCGACTTGTGGGTCGAGAAATTCCGGGAGCGCACGAAGAGCATCGACGGCCTGCCGACGCGCGCGACCGACCGCTATTTCGCAGGCGAAGCCTGATGGCGCTCGTCGAACTCGTCCGCCTGCCGAGCGGCGCCGAGGCCGAATTGCTGCGCGGCCGGCTCGAAAGCGCGGGCGTCCACGCCGTCTGCTTCGACGCAGGGATGAACATCGCCGAGAGCGTCGGACTGCTGATCCCGGTGCGCGTGATGGTACTCGACGAGGATCTGGCGGATGCGCGCGCGTTGATGACCGAATTCGAGGCGGTCGGGAACGGAAGCGCCGCCTGAGCGCTTGAAAAGCAGGTCATGATCAAGGTCGCCTCCTACAATATGCGCAAAGGCATAGGGCTCGATCGCCGCCGCGACCCCGGCCGCGTGCTGTCGGTGCTCGGCGAACTCGACGCCGATATCGTCGCGCTGCAGGAAGCCGATCGCCGGTTCGGGACGCGCGCGAGCGCGATCCCGCCGCATATGCTCGCCGAACATAGCGACTATGAAGCCGTCGAACTGACCGACCGGCCGCACAGCATCGGCTGGCACGGCAACGCGCTGCTCGTCCGCAAAGGCGTCGAAGTCGAGGAGAGCCACGCCCTCCACCTGCCGACGCTCGAACCGCGCGGCGCGGTCGCCGCGACCTTGCGGATCGGCGGGCAGCGGTTGCGCGTCGTCGGCATGCACCTCGACATTTCGGGGCTCCGCCGCCGACAACAGGCGCGTGCGATCCTCGACCATGTGGGCGCAGGCGAACCCTTGCCGACGATCCTGATGGGCGACTGCAACGAATGGCGGAACCGCGGCGGCTGCCTCGCGGACTTCGGGGCGCAGCATCACCTGGTCGACACCGGCCACAGCTTCCACAGCCGCAGGCCCGTGGCGAAGCTCGACCGCATCTTCGCCTCGCCCGAGCTCGAGCCCGTCGATGCGGGCGTGCATCGCAGCGCGCTTGCCGCGCGCGCGTCGGACCATTTGCCGATCTGGGCGCGCTTCAAGGCCCGATAATGCCTAAAATTTAGGCAAAGCCCTGCCTCGCTTGCCCAATCCGCGAACGATTACGTCTCTCGCGGACTCCAAAACCGTCACAAAATGTTAACTTTTGCGCACCCCGCGCAATCTGGCACGGCTGTTGCACCGCAACATGAGCCATAAGCAAAAGGGGGCATCATGAAGCTGATCCTGGCTATCATCAAACCGTTCAAGCTCGACGAGGTGCGCGAAGCACTGACCGGGCTCGGCATCGCCGGCATGACCGTCACCGAGGTCAAGGGTTTTGGCCGGCAAAAGGGGCAGACCGAAATCTACCGCGGTGCCGAATATGCAACCAACATGGTCCCGAAGGTGAAGATCGAGCTCGTCTGCGACGACGCGCTCGCACCGCGGGTCGTCGAAACGCTGCAGCAAAGCGCCGGGACCGGGTCGATCGGCGACGGCAAGATCTTCGTCCTCGACGTGGGTCAGGCCGTGCGCATCCGCACCGGCGAGACCGGCGAGGCGGCTCTCTAATGACGAAGGGGGAAAATATGACGTTCGCAAACAAGATTGCGGCGAGCGCGGGGGCCGCGGGCCTCGCGCTGTTCGCCGCGCTGCCCGTATGGGCGCAGGAAGCGGCGACGGCGGTCGCGGCGCCTGCCGCGCCGGCCGCCGAAGCGGCAGCGCCCGCCCCGTTCGTGCCGACGGCCGAGATGGTGAACAAGGGCGACGTGGCGTGGATGCTCGTCGCCTCGGCGCTCGTACTGCTGATGTCGGTGCCTGCGCTCGCGCTCTTCTACGGCGGCCTTGTGCGCGCCAAGAACATGCTTTCGGTACTGATGCAGGTGCTGACGATCGTCTGCGTCGCCGCGCTGGTCTGGTTCAGCTGGGGCTATTCGATGGCCTTCACCTCGACCGGCTCGCCCTTCCCGGCGCTGTTCGGCGGGCTCGACAAGGCCTTCCTTGCCGGCGTCGACGTCAACACCTTCGCCGCCACCTTCTCGAACGGGGTCTATCTCCCCGAATATGTCTTCGTGATCTTCCAGATGACCTTCGCCTGCATCACGCCGGCGCTGATCGTCGGGGCGTTCGCGGAGCGCGTGAAGTTCACGCCGCTGATCATCTTCACGGTGCTGTGGATGACCTTCGCCTATTTCCCGATCGCGCACATGGTCTGGTACTGGGCCGGACCGGACTTCCTCCACGCCGCGCCGACCGATTACGGCCTGCTGTGGGGCTGGGGCGCGCTCGACTTCGCCGGCGGCACCGTCGTCCACATCAATGCCGGTATCGCCGGTCTGGTCGGCTGCCTCGTGATCGGTCCGCGCATCGGTTACAACACCGAGCCGATGCCCCCGCACAATCTGGTCATGACGATGATCGGTGCCTCGTTGCTGTGGATCGGCTGGTTCGGCTTCAACGCCGGCTCGGGTCTCGAAGCCAATGCCTTCGGCGCGCTGGCTTTCATCAACACCTTCGTCGCCACAGCGGCGGCGGGCGTTGCCTGGGCGGTCATCGAGCAGATCGTGCACAAGAAGCCGTCGCTGCTGGGTGCGGTTTCGGGTGTCGTCGCCGGTCTGGTCGCGATCACCCCGGCGGCGGGCTTTGCCCACCCGGGCACCGCGATCATCCTCGGCGCCGTCGCCTCGCTGGTCTGCTTCTTCTTTGTCACCACGGTGAAGAAGAAACTCAAATATGACGACTCGCTCGACGTGTTCGGCATCCACGCGATCGGCGGCATCGTCGGCGCGATCGGCACCGGCTTCGTCGCCAACCCCGCCTGGGGCGGCCAGGGCTGGATCGACTATACCGCGCCCGTCGCCAAGGCCGGCGAGTTCGATCTCGCGGGTCAGGTGATGACGCAGATCTGGGCCGTCGGCACCACCGTGCTGTGGACCGGCACGGTCAGCGTCGTGCTGTTCCTCGCGCTCAAATATACCATCGGCCTGCGCCCGTCGAAGGACGTCGAGCAGGAAGGGCTCGACCTCGCCGAACACGGGGAGCGCGCCTACAATATGTAACGAGACAGGATACCCGCCGCCGCTCTCTCTCCTCTTTCAATCGGCGGCGGGATCCTACCCGGGTTCCTCCTGCGAACCACTGGCCGGGACTTGTTCCCGGCCATTTTTTTCGATTGTGGTCGGCCATTCATTGGCCGGCCTCTTTCTTGCGCGGCCTTTTCTGACCGTGGCCGCGATGCAACAGCGCCAAGCCATTTTTTCGGGCCCGATTCGTCCCCCATTGCCTTGCTCTCCGCAAAAGCGCAGCATCGTTACACGCCGGGGCAACATAGCCCCGCGGAAAGCAACTGGGAGGACATCATGGTTCGCACGACCCTGCTGGCGGGGCTTTCGACGCTCGCGCTCGCCATCACCACCAATGCGGCGGCGCAAGAGACACCCACCGAAACCTATGGCAATGACATCATCGTGACCGCGACCAAGCGCGACACGAGCATTCAGGACATTCCCTTCTCGATCAACGCGCAGACCGCCGAGGATATCCAGAAATCGGGCGCGGTCACGCTCGAGGATCTCTCGCGCAATGTCGCGGGTCTGTCGGTCCAGAACCTCGGCCCGGGGCAGAGCCAGGTTTCGGTCCGCGGCGTCTCGGCGGGGCAGGTCGTGCGCGACCAGCCGGGCGTCAAGGAGCAGGTCGGCGTCTATCTCGACGAAAGCGTGATCTCGCTCTCGCTCTTCACCCCCGACCTCGACCTGTTCGACCTGAATCGCGTCGAAACGCTGCGCGGTCCGCAGGGCACGCTCTTCGGTTCGGGTTCGGTGGGCGGTACGATCCGCTACATCACCAACCAGCCGAAGCTCGGCACGGTCGAGGGCGCGGTCGAGGGCAATATCAACCTCGTCGACGGCGACGATATCGGCGGCCACCTGAAGGGCGCGATCAACCTGCCGCTCGGCGACAAGGCGGCGCTCCGCGCGGTCGGCTATTACACGCGCTACGGCGGCTTCATCAACGCGATCGGCCCGGCGGGCGGTGACGATATTAACAGCGGCGAACGCTATGGCGGCCGTCTCGCGCTGACCTTCGAGCCCAGCGACAATTTCTCGATCACCCCGCGCATCGTCTATCAGAAGGTCAAGGCCGACGGCTTCAACCGGCAGGAGATCTACAATCTCTATGCCAATCAGTTCACGACCACCCGGCCGCAGGTGACCTTTGACGAGCGCGAGCAATATCTGTTGCTGCGCGAGGCGTTCGAGGACGAAACCTTTCTTGCCGACCTCAAGATCGACGTTGGCCTCGGCGGCGCGAAGCTGACCTCGGTGACGAGCTACATCAACCGCGACATCCTCGTCAGCCGCGACGCGAGCGCGCTGACCGGATCGGTGTCGGTCGACCTCGGCTTCCCCGATGCCGCGGTGCTGCTGCCGTCGAACCTCGTCGATACCACCGACCTCGAAACCTGGACGCAGGAAGTCCGGCTGGCGTCGGACAATGACAGCCCGTTCCAGTGGGTGGTCGGCGGCTTCTATTCGAAGATCGACCGCGTCTATATGCAGCGCCTGCCCACCCCGGGTTACGATGCCTTCACCGACGCGACGCTCGGCGCCGGCACCTCGGCGGCGGTCGCGAACGGCTTCCCGGCCAATTCGCCGTACAACGCCGACCTGCCCTATGATATCAAGCAGTTCGCGATCTTCGGCGAGGTCAGCTACGACATCACCGAAGCGCTGACCGCGACGGCGGGCGGCCGCTATTACGACTTCAAGGAAACGCGCAGCTTCACCTCGGGCGGCCTGTTCGCCAACGGCGACCGCCGCACCGACAGCACCAAGTCGGACGGCTTCACCCCGCGCTTCCTGCTGTCGTACGACGTGGCCGACAATGTGACGGTCAACGCGCAGGCGTCGAAAGGCTTCCGCCTCGGCGGCGTCAACGATCCGCTCAACCTGCCGCTCTGCTCGCCCGCCGACGCGGCGCTGTTCGGCGGCTTCCAGAGCTATGACGACGAAAGCCTGTGGAACTACGAACTCGGCGTGAAATCGGGCGGCCGCGGCTTCACTTTCAACGCCGCGGGCTTCTACAACGACATCAAGAATCTGCAGGTCACGCTCGACGCCGGCAGTTGCTCGTCGCGCATCGTGTTCAACGTGCCGAAGGCGCATTCGATGGGCCTCGAATTCGAACTGGGGCTGAACCCGACCGAAGGGCTCGATTTCAACCTGTCGGGCAGCATCATCGAGGCCGAATTCGACACCACCCTGCCCGGCGCACTGACGACCGCGACGGGCATTCGCGACGGCAACCGCCTGCCGTCGGTACCGAAGTTCCAGTTGTCGGCCTCGGGCAGCTATGAATTCCCGGTCTCCGACACGGCGAAGGCCTATGTCGCGGCGTCGTTCCAGCATGTCGGGACGCGCTACACGCAGCCGGCGGACCAGGAAAACAACCCGCGCACCTTCGTCCACGGGCTGCCCTTCGGCGGCGCGCCGGCGAATGCATCGACGACGGTCGATCTCGAACTACCCGACTATCAACTCGTCAACCTCAGCGCCGGGGTCGACTTCGACAATGGCCTGTCGCTGATCGCGTACATCAACAATGTGTTCGACGAGAATGCGCTGCTCTCGTTCGATCGCGAGCGCGGCGGGCGTGCGCGGCTCGGCTATTCGGTCGGCCAGCCGCGGACCTTCGGGATCACCGCGCGCAAGACCTTCTGAACGGTAAAGGGAGCGGGCTTCTCTTCGCAGACATCCGCTCCCGAAACTGCACAAAAGACTGCACAATTTTTAGGCGCGGGTGCCGCAATTTTAGCCTTCCCAACATGACATTAATATGGCATTCATTGCGTCAACAGTTTCAGGAGGGGAGAGCCTGAAAGGCTGGGCCGGGACGAAAGTTCCGGCCCTCTTTTTTTGTGCGCAGCAAATTGCTGCGCTCCAAACTCCCTATTTTCAGCCATTTGTGCGGCGATAGCGCAGCATGGCGAACAGCCGCCAGCTCCCGTCTTCCTGCAGAATCGAATCGCGACGGTCAGTATTCCGCCCTCTTCGAGAACATAGGTGGAGCGCCCGATCTCGACATCGGCGCTGCCCCATTGCGTCCACCATGCTGCACCCGAAATTCCGCCCGCGACGGGCCGGGTCCGACCATAGCTGTCGGCCCATTTTCCGCGCACGCGGCCCTTCGCGTCGAACGCATAATTTGCATCGGCCGAATATTGGACGGCCGGCGTTCCACCGATGCTCAAGCGATAGGCAAGGCGCGTCGCCCCGCCTCCGTCCGGCGCAATGTCGAGCGTTGCCGTCGCGGGCTTTCCGAACGCCTGCCCTTCCCCCGTCCAGTGGCCGTGCCACGCGGCAAGCGACGGCGCTTCAGCGGGTACGGCGGGGGCGATGAGCGCGGCGGCCCACCAGAGCGACATCACGTCGCCATTTCCGACTGCGAGAACATGAAGGCATTGCCATCGGGGTCGTAGAAGGTGAGCAGCTTCACGAGGCCCGGAATATGCTGGATGTCACCGTCCTGCCGGACGCCTTCGCCATCGAGATGCGCCTTTGCCGCCTCGATATCCGCGACCTCGAACACGTTCGTCGCGCCGCCGCCCTGCGTCACGGCTTCGACCTGGCTGAGCCCGATGTTCACCCCGGTCATCGGCGTCGCCAGTTCGCACCAGCCAATCGCGTCGGCGCGGTAGAGCAGCTTGCACTGCAGGACGCGCTCGTACCATAGGATCGACGCGTCGATGCTCGTGACGCCCATCGAACAGGTGAGCTCGGATCCGATCTGAAGCGCCATGTCATTCCCTCCCTTGCCGAAGCCGCGCGCCGACCGGAGAATCGCCTCGGCCATATCGCTTGCCTCTATAGTCCGGTTTGTATAGTTAGTTGCAAATGCGGTCAAGCAAGCCCGACCCTCTGCTCGCCCAGCTCGGCAGCCATCGCTGGCTTGTCCCGTTGCTCGCCGACCTCGCGGCGCACAAGGGCGCCCGCTTCGTCGAGCTGATCCAGCGGCTCGGTCTGTCGCGCGACAGCCTGACGCGCACCCTCGACGCCGCAGCGGCGATCGGCTGGGTGCAGCGCAACCCCGGTCACGGCCATCCGCTCCGCCCCGAATATATCCTGACCGAACAGGGTCAGGCCGCCGCCGCGCGCGCCGCAACGATTGCCGAGGCGCAGGGTGCGATCGGCCTGCCGCCGGGCGCCGCGACGCGCTGGGGCCTGCCGCTCGTCGCCGGGATCGGCGCAGGACACGACCGCTTCAATGCGCTCGCGCGCCTCCTCGCGCCCGCGACCCCCCGCGCGCTGTCGCAGGGGCTGACCGCGCTCGGCAAGCATGGGCTGGTGACGCGCGAGATCCTCGACCTGCGCCCGCCGGCAAGCCGCTACGATCTGACGAAGAGCGGCGCGCTGCTCGCCGCTGCCTGTGCTGCGTGAACACCGGCGAAAGCCGGGGTTCACTCAAGCCAGCGCCGCCTTCACGAAATCGGCCGCGCGTTCGCCGATCATGATGCTCGGGGCATTGGTGTTGCCCGACACCAGCCGCGGCATGATGCTCGCATCGGCGACCCACAGGGCGTGGATGCCACCCAGCTTCAGCGTCGGATCGACCACCGCATCGGCATCGCTCCCCATCCGGCACGTCCCCACGGGGTGATAGACGGTGTCGGCGCGGCTGCGGATCAGCGCGTCGAGCGCGGCATCGTCGTCGATGTCGACCGGATGCCGGTCGACGCCGGAATAGTCCGAAAGCGGCGGCGCGGCGACGATGCGGTGCATCATCCGTACGCCCGCCCGCAACGTCGCGAGGTCGCGCTCGTCGGTCAGGAAACCCGGATCGATCACCGGCGCCGCCGCCGCATCGGCCGACGCGAGCGTCACCGACCCGCGGCTCTCGGGACGCAGCACGCAGGCATGGACCGAAAAGCCGTGCCCCTTCACCTTCGTCCGCCCGTGATCCTCGAGCATCGCGGGGACGAAATGATACTGAATGTCGGGCGCGGGCAGGTCGGGCCGCGATTTCCAGAAGCCGCCCGCCTCGGCGAAGCAGGTCGTCATGATCCCGGTGCGCCGGGTGCGATGTTCGAAGATCGCCTTCACCATCCGCCATGTGCCGGCTAGGCTGTCGCCGAGCGGATCGGTCGAGCGCGTTTCCCAGCTCGACACATAGTCGATATGGTCCTGCAGGTCGGCGCCCACCGCCGGACGGTCGGCGACGATGTCGATCCCCTTGTCCCTGAGGTGCGCCGCGGGCCCGATCCCCGAGAGCATCAATATCTGCGGGCTGTTGAACGCCCCCGCCGACAGGATCACCCCGCCGCGCGCGCGCAGCGTCTCGCGTTTCGATCCGCGCCGGATCACCACGCCGGTCGCGCGGCCGTCCTCGACGACGATCTTCTCGACCAGCGCCCCGGTGCGCACCGCGAAATTGGCCCGCTCGCGCAGCGGTTCGACATAGGCGCGCGCTGCCGACCAGCGCTCGCCCGCCCTCTGCGTCACCTGATAGAGGCCGAACCCCTCTTGGTTGGCGCCGTTGAAATCGGCCGTTCGCGGCAGTTGCAGCGCCGCCGCGCTCTCGACGAAGCGCTTGCTCGTCACATTGGGCCAGCGCTGGTCCATGACGTTGAGCGGTCCATCGGCGCCGTGGAAGTCGTCGGCGCCGCGCTCATTTCCCTCGGCGCGCTTGAAATAAGGGAGCACGTCGGCATAGCTCCACCCCGTCGCGCCGAGCGACGCCCACTGGTCGTAATCGAAGGCATGGCCGCGGATATAGACCATCGCGTTGATCGCGCTCGACCCGCCGAGCCCGCGCCCGCGCGGCTGGTATCCGGTGCGTCCGTTCAGCCCCTTCTGCGGCACCGTCTCATACCGATAGTTCGACGCGTCGGGGATGAAGGGCATGAAGCCCGGCGTCTTGACCCGCACCGTGTCGTTGCGCCCGCCCGCCTCGACCAGACAGACCGTGCGGGTGCCATCCTCGGCGAGCCGCCCCGCCGCCGCACTCCCCGCGCTGCCGCCGCCGATGACGATGATGTCGAACTGATCCATGCTATCGACTCTCCCTCGTGCCGCCTGCAGCGGTCACCCGGATGCTTACATGAATGTCATTAGCGAGCGAAGCAAGCTGCGAGATGCAGCAGCCGTCAGAGACAGTTGCCGTTAAGGCAGGCAATGGCGAGGATGATCAGCGGAATGCTGAGCACTGCCGGGATCATCAGCATCGCGCAGCCGCCGGCGATGAGCCGGCCATCACCCTGTCGCCATGCAAGAGCCGCGCCCATCAAATAGAGCAACACAGCGCCGATGATCAGGTAGCCGGAAAAACCAACGGTAACGTCGACACCGGCATAGGCGCCTAGGAGGATAAGAATCAGCGGGACGGCTCCTGCGACCAGCGCGACCATATCCCAGTGTTTCCAACGTGCGACGCCGTTCATAGCAAACGACATCTCACTCTGCCGGCTCCTCGCTCGCCCGCCCCGCGACCCAGCGTTCCTTGATCATCGCGCTCGTCGCGCGGCTGCCATCGTGGCTCCAGCCGGGCTCGCGCCACATATAGGAGAGCTTGTGCCGCCACGGCGCGCGCCAGACATCCTTCGCGATCCCGACCCATTCATGCACCGCCGCCCAGACGATGTTGAAGCTGCCGAGCTGCTTGACGATGCCATAGCGCACCGGCTCGTCGTCACGCTCGGCGACGAAGCTGCCGAACATCCTGTCCCAGATGATGAAGACCCCCGCATAATTGGCATCGAGATAGCGCGGGTTGACGCCATGATGGACGCGATGGTGCGACGGCGTGTTCATCACCGCCTCGAACCATTTGGGCATCCGGCCGATCGCCTCGGTATGGATCCAGAACTGGTAGATGAGGTTCAGCCCCGCGCAGAAGAAGACCATCGCGGGCGGAAAGCCGATCAGGAACAGCGGCAGGCGGAACAGGAAGCCCAGGCTGATGAAGCCCGTCCAGGTCTGCCGCAGCGCGGTCGAGAGATTATAATGCTGCGAGCTGTGATGGATGACGTGGCTCGCCCAGAACCAGCGCACGCGGTGCGCGCTGCGATGGAAGACATAATAAGCGAGATCGTCGAGGAAGAAGCAGAGGATCCACGCCCACCACCATGTCTTGAAGTCGATCCCGATGTCGAACAGGCGGTACTGGTGCAGCCACACCGCCATCGCGATGACCATCCCGCCGACGAGCGCGCTCGCGACCTGGCTCCCGGTGCCGAGCAGCAGCGAGGTCAGCGTGTCGCGCGCCTCGTACCGGCTGCGGTCGCGGCGCAGCGCGACGACCATCTCGGCGATCAGCAGCAGGATAAAGGCCGGGATCGCGTAGGTGACGGGATCGGGCAGCTTATCCATGCCTCAACTCGCGCATCCGGCTCGCCCACATCCCCGCGTCCTTGCCCAATTGCAGCGTCACGGCGCCGAAGGTCTTCTCCGGCATCGTCAGCGTCAGGAAATCCTTGTCGAGCCGCCCGACCGTCGCCGCGTCGACCGGGCGCGCCGCGAAATGATTGCCGTGCGCGCGCACCAGCATCATCCGCCCTTCGGCGTTGCGCACGATCGCCGCGAAACCCGCGCGGTCGCGCGCGACCTCGGTGCCGCGAAACCCCGCCTCGGCCTCCTCGGCGAGACGGATCGCATGCGCCGCATCCTCGATCCGCGGGTCGGCGCCCAGCCCCATCCGCCCGACCAGCCAGGCGATAAACAGCACCGCGACCAGCGACGCGCCGGTCTGGATCAGGTCGGTCGCCGTCACTTCTCGCCTGCCAGCGCGTCCAGCATCGGCCGCAGCCCGGCGAGGTCATAGCCCGCCTTAGCAGCCGCATCGACGATCGCGCCGACTTCCGCGCCGCCGCGCGCCTGCGTCAGGGCCCACAGATGCGTCGAGCGCGTGCCCGACCGGCAATAGGCCAGGATCGGGCCCGTCGCGTCGGCCAGCAGCTTGTCCAGCGCATCGATCTGCGCATGGCTGAACCCCGAATGGCCGACCGGGATCGCGGCATAGGCGATACCCTCGGCCGCAGCGGCGTGGGCGATATCGCCCCCTTGCGGCGCCGAAGGCTCCTCGCCGTCGGGACGGTTGTTGACGATCATCGCAAAGCCCTGCGCCTTGGCCTCGGCAACATCCTCGATCGAGATTTGCGGGGCGACACTGAAGCCGGCGGACAGGGGTCTGAAATCGCTCATCGCTGCGATCTACTCCCGCCGCCCGCTTGCTGACAAGCCGGAAAGCAACCCTGTCAGGCGGTCGCCTCCGCCCGATCCGCAGCGTGCTCCGCCGGGCGCGAGACGACCTCATGGAACCGCTCGGCATATTTGGGATGCTCGGTCCCCATCCATTTGTCCCACCAGGTGAAATAGAGGCCGTAATTGGTGTTGAAGCCGCCGCTGTGATGCAGGTCGTGGTGCGTCGTCGTGTTGATCCAGCGCGTCGCCGGCGTCGACAGCCACCAGCGCGGGTGCAGCTCGAAACCGGCATGACCCATCGCGTTGCGGACGATCTGGAAGTTGATCCACAGGAACATGACCCACACCGGCGTCGCTACGAAAAAGAGCCAGATCGGCACGAACAGGATCATCACGAACGCCTCGGGGATGGCGAAGCTGTAGGCGGCCCAGGGCGTCGGGGTGATCGAGCGATGGTGCGCGCGGTGGAAACGTTTAAACAGTCTGGGATGGTGCATCGCGCGGTGGACCCAGTAGAAATAGGCGTCGTGCGCGACGACGATCGCCGCGAGCAGCGCCATGTCGCCCCAGATGCCGTAACTCCCCTCGAAACGGTGCAGCACCCCTGCATCGACGCCCCAGACGATGAACAGCGCGACGAACAGATATACGCCGACCGTCTGCAGCGATTGCAGGAATTCGCGGCGCTTGTCGGCGGCACTCGCCTCGCGCGCCTGGATCTTGCGCGCGGCGATGCTCGACCGGCGCAGCCCCCAGACGACCGCGCTGGTGACGCTCGCGGCGACGAGATAGCGGCCGAAGTCGAAGGCGAACATCGCCGGGCCCTTTTCGAGCAATATGGCGAGGGGAGGAATGGATGCGATCATGGCGTCGTCCTTTTCGGTGGATGACCGGCATGAAGCAGTTCTGCGCTGCGCCAGCCGCGCACAGTCGAAAATCGACTAGCCGATTCCGGAATCGGCGAGGCGGGCGGCGCGATACTCGCTCGGCGTCATCCCCTCGGCGTCGCGAAAGGCGCGGTTGAACGGGCCGAGCGAACCAAAGCCCGCATCGAGCGCGATCGTCAGGATCGGCACCTCGCGCTGCGCCGGATCGGCGAGCGCCGAGCGCACTTCGTCGAGGCGAAAGCCGTTGAGAAAGGCCGTGAAGTTGCGATGCCCCATCTCGCCGTTGATCGCGCGCCGCACGCGATATTCGGGCTCGCCGAGCCGCGCCGCGAGCGCTGCGATGCTGAACCCTTCGGCGCGATAGGCGCGCTCCTCGGCCATCACGACGCGAAGCCGCTGCGCGAGCGCCGAAGGCTCGGCGGGCCGCGCGGCCGGAGTCGGCGCGGCGTCGGGCACCGCGAACAGCTCGGCCGAGCGGAAGCGATAGAGGCCGATCGAAACGATGAAGGTCACGACGAGGATCGCGGCAAGCGTCAACGTCCGCGCCATATCGTGGCTCATATCGCGATAGTGAAACATCTCGAGGAAGCTGACCCAGATCACGAAGCCGCCGATCGCGCCGACGACACCGAGGCGGAAGCTGCGCCGCGCCTCGATTAGGTCGTTCGCGCGCCCACGCCACGCAATCCACATCCCCGCGATCGCAAAGGCGAACATGCCGATGCGCACGAGGATCCAGATCGCCGGGCTGAAATCGCCCGTCGCGGCGATCAGCACGACCTGGATCAGCGGCAGCGCACCGAACGCCGAGACGAGCGCCCAGCTTTGCCAGCCGATCCGCCGCCGGTCGTCGAACCACAGCCGCGCGAAGAGCCAGAACAGCGCGGGCACCATCACCGACAGCGCATCGGCGATCACATAGGGGAAAAGCGTCGCGCCGCCGGGATGCAGGACACGCGCCAGCAGGTAGGCGATGATGGTCCCGTTCATCGCGATCGCCACCCGCGCCGCCGGCACCGCGCGATGGTCGCGCCACAGGATCGCGATCCACAACAGGAACAGCACCGTCGCGCCGCCGCGAATCATCGGGTCGATAAGGTCGAGCGCCCCCATGCGCGCCCTGCTAGCTCAAAACTGGCGGATCACCGACAGGAAAGCGTCGCCCCACGCTTCGAGCTTCTTCGCGCCGACCCCCGGAATGCCGCCAAGTGCGCTCCGTGTCGCGGGCCGCTCGCTCGCCATCGCGCGCAGCACCGCGTCGTGGAAGATCACATAGGGCGGCACCCCTGCCTCGATCGCCAGCTCGCGCCGCGTCGCGCGAAGCGCGTCGAACAGCGGATCGCCGACAGGGTTCGCCGCCGCGCGCTCGCCGCGCGAGGTCCGAGTGAGGCGCCGTGCGGGTGGCTCGGCGATCAGCACCGGCACCTCGCCCTTCATCACCGCGCGCCCGGCGGGACCGAACATCAGCCCGCCATGCTCGGTCGTCTCGAGCGCCTCGCGCGCGACAAGCGTGCGGACCAGCGGCTTGATCAGCCGTGCCTCCTCGCCCGAGACGATCCCGAAGACCGAGAGCTTGTCGTGCCCCCGGCTCGCAACGCGCTCGTCGGCGCGGCCCGTCAGCACCGCCTCGACATGCCCCGCGCCATAGCTTTGCCCGGTGCGATAGACCGCGCTCAGCAATTTCTGCGCCAGCACCGTCGCATCAACCTGGCTCGGCGGGTCGAGGCAGGTATCGCAATTGCCGCAGCGTTCGGGCGGATTCTCGCCGAAATGCCGCAGCAGCAGCGCACGGCGGCACTCGACCGTCTCGACCAGCGCGGCGAGCGCGTTGAGCCTCGCGCGTTCGCCCGCGATCCGGGCGTCGGGCAGTTCGGACAGCCGCATCCGCGCACGTGCGAAATCCTCGGCGCCCCACAGCATCAGCGCCTCGGCGGGGTCGCCGTCGCGGCCCGCGCGGCCCGTTTCCTGATAGTAGCTTTCGATCGATTTCGGCAGCCCGGCATGCGCGACGAAGCGCACATCGGGCTTGTCGATGCCCATCCCGAAGGCGACCGTCGCGGTGACGATGCCGTCCTCCGACGCGACGAAATCATGCTGCACCCGCGCCCGCGTTTCGGGGTCGAGCCCGGCATGATAGGCCGCCACGCTGCGTCCCGTCGCGGCGGCGAGCTTCGCCGCCATTCTCTCGGCCCCGTCGCGCGTCGGGCAATAGATGATCCCCGGCCCCGGATTGGCGGCGATGAAATCGGTGAGCTGCTTCGCGGCGCTGATGCGCGGCGTCACGCGGTAGCGGATATTCCGCCGGTCGAACCCCGCGAGCACCAGCCCGTCGCCGGGAATGCCGAGCTGGACGAGAATATCTTCGCGCGTGTGCTTGTCGGCGGTCGCGGTCAGCGCGAGCCGCGGCACGTCGGGAAAGGCGTCGAGCAGCGGCCGGAGCAAGCGGTAATCGGGCCGGAAGTCATGCCCCCACTCCGAAACGCAATGCGCCTCGTCGATCGCGAACAGCGCGGGCGCGCGCGCCTCCATCAACGACCGGAACCCGTCGCCCGTCGCGCGCTCGGGCGCGATATAGAGGAGGTCGAGCGCGCCGTCGCGATACGCCTGCCGCGTGTCAGCGAAATCGGCATCGACGCTCGTCAGGCTCGCCGCGCGAATCCCCGCCGCGCGCGCGCCGCGCAGCTGGTCGTGCATCAGCGCGATCAGCGGCGACACGACGACGACGCAGCCGTCGAGCGCGACTGCGGGAAGCTGATAGGTCAGCGACTTGCCCGCACCCGTCGGCATCACCGCCAGCGTCCGCTCGCCCGCCATCACGCGATCAACGACCTCGGCCTGACGCCCACGGAAGGCGTCGAAACCGAAGGTGGATTTGAGCAGCGGGAGGAGAGCGGCGGCGGACATTGCCGGGTCGCGATAGGCAAAGTCGCGGGGCGGGGGAAGTCCCAAACCCGTCCGATCCCAAAGACAAAAGGGCGGGGCCCGCAGGCCCCGCCCTCTCGGCTCGCCGGGCGATCGATCAGCTGCGCGTGATCGATGCCCCGCCGTCGACCAGCGATGCGGTGCCGGTGACGAAGCTCGCATCGTCGGAGGCAAGGAAGAGCACGGCCTTCGCGATCTCGTTCGGCTGGCCGACACGCTTCACGGCGTGCAGGTTGGTCACGAAATCCTGCTTTTCGGGGCTGTCGTTGACCGCCTCGAACATGTCGGTCGCGACCCCGCCGGGGAGCACCGAATTGACGCGGACATTCTGCGGGCCATATTCGGCTGCCAGCGCCTGCGTCAGCCCGATCAGCCCGGCCTTGCTCGCCGAATAGGCCGCGCTGCCGGGGAAGGAAAAGCTGTAGCCGACGAAGGTCGAGGTGAAGATCACCGACCCGCCGCCATGCTTGACCATTTCGGCGATCTGGTGCTTCGCGGCGAGGAAGGAGCCGGTGAGGTTGACCTGCAGCGCGTCGTTGAAGCCCGCTTCCGATACCTCGGTGCTCGGGCCGGCTTCGCCGAAGACGCCGGCATTGTTGAAGCCGATGTCGAGTCGGCCGAAATTCTTCACGGCCGCAGCGACCAGCGCCGCGTGGAAAGCTTCGCTGCGGACGTCGCCGGCGACCGCGACGGCCTTGCCGCCCGCGGCGGTGATTTCGGCGACGAGGCTGTCGAGTTCGGCCTGACGGCGCGCGCCGACGACGACGCTGGCGCCCTCGGCGGCAAAAAGTTTCGCGGTCTCGCGGCCGATCCCCGAGCTGGCGCCGGTGACGATCGCGACCTTGTTCTGCAAACGGTTCATGACTTTTCTCCTGTTCGGCGGCGGGCCCGATGCCCGTGGTCGATGCGGAGTAAGTGGACTTTGCGCGTCGTTCGGAATAGACAGCAGTTCTTGGTTCTATAATTCGGAATTACCGAACAATGGATGAAATGCGCCTTCCGCGGCGAAAAGGTGATCCCCGGCGAAAGCCGGGGCCCATATCTCGACCATGATCCGCATCGAGGGAATCGCCGCCTTCGTCGCAACGGTCGAGCATGGCTCGATCAGCGGCGCCGCGCGCCAGCTTCGCCTGTCGAAATCGGTGGTGAGCGAACGCCTCGCCGAACTCGAACGCTCGCTTGGCAGCGCGTTGCTCCATCGCACCACCCGCAAGCTCAGCCTGACCGAGGACGGCGCCGCCTTCCTGCCGCGCGCGCAGCGCATCGTGCGCGACGTCACCGAAGCGGCCGCCGCCATCGCCGAACGCCGCGGCACGCTCGCGGGCCCGCTGCGCATCGCCGCGCCGGTCACCTTCGGCCATATGCACCTCGGCCCCGCGCTCTATCCGTTCCTCAAAGCCCATCCCGAAATCCAGCTCACGCTCGACCTCGACGACCGCCGCATCGACGTCGCGTCGAGCGGCCATGACGCGATCATCCGCCAGGGGGTGATCGACGACACGCGCCTCATCGTCTGGAAACTCGCCAAAAGCCGCCGTATCCTCACCGCGTCCGCGGCCTATCTGGCGGAGCATGGCATGCCGCAGAGCCTCGAAGATCTCGGCGACCACCGCGGCATCTTCTACACCAATCGCGGCGTCGCCGACTGGCACTTTCGCACCGCCGACGGCCCGATTGCGATCCAGGCCAGACAGGCGCTCGGCGTCAACAACGGCGACATGATCCGCGACGCGGTGGCGGCGGGCCTCGGCATCGCGATGCTCCCCGCCTTCATCGCGGGCCCGGCGATCAAGGCAGGCACGCTCGTCGCCATCCCGCTCGCCATCCCCCCCGACGAGGAATGGATCTACATGGCGCATTCGCAGGGCCGCGACCCGTCGGCAAAGCTGCGCGCACTGCGCGATCATCTGAAAGACGCGTTCGGCGACCCGCCTTATTGGGAGGTGGCCTAGACCGATCCGGGGTCGCGAATTGTCATGTGAAGCGGGCCGCCTCCACCCGATCGCGAACGACCATCGCCGACCTCAATAGCCCGCCGTGGCCTCGAGGAACCAGATCCGCTGCTGCGTCTCGTCGGCCCAGGCATCGACCAGTCCGCTCGTCGCGATATCGCCCTCGGCCTCGGCCGCCGCCTTCACGTCCTTGAGCTGGGCAAGCAGCGTCCGGTTGTCCTCGGCCAGCGTCCTGACCATCGCATCGGCGGTCACCGACGTGGCATCGTCGTCCTTGATCGACTGGCGGCGCGACACGTCGCCGATCGAGCGCAGCGTCGCCGCGCCATTCTTGCGAACGCGTTCGGCGATCAGGTCGGTGGTGCCAAGGATCTGCGTCGCCTGTTCGTCGAACAACAGGTGCAGTTCGCGGAAGTGCGGCCCCTGGACGTGCCAGTGATAATTTTTGGTCTTGAGATAGAGCGCGAAGCTGTCGGCGAGCAGCGCGTTGAGCGCATCGGCGACGGCGGGCTGATTGTGATTGTCGGGCATGGGATGATCCTTTCGTTGGCCCCTATGATGTAGGGCCGCGAACAGGCATTTTCCCATTGAACCTTTTGGTGGCTTTCATCGAATAAACCGATGAAACCAACGGTCATAAATGAGGCTCTGCTATAAGCCGAAAGCGGCCATTCCTGCGCGAACGCCCCACAGGACCAGGATCGCCGCGCCGGCATAGCGCAGGACTTGTACCGGCCGCTGCGCCGCGAGCGCCGGTCCGAAGGCGAGGAAAGGGAGCAACGCCAATATCCACCCGACCAGCCCGCCCGCGGCTGCCCAAAGCCCCGCGCCGCTCGTCGCCGCGAGCGCGCCGATCAGGAAATGGCTGCGATTGCCGAATTGCAGCGTCAGCATCCGCACCGCGAGCACCGCGGGCGCCGCATCGGACATCTCGTCCGCCGGCGGGCCGAGCCGCCCGCGCCACAGCAGCGCGGCCGCCGCGCTCAGCGTTGCAAAGGCGATCAGCAGCGAAACGATCCCCTGCCCGACCATCCGGTTCAGCGCCGCGCCCGCGATCGCGGCGACCAGCGCATTGGCGATGAACGCGCCAAAAGCGATGGCGACGACGCGCCGCCGGTCGTTCCGCGCGGCGAGCAGGTCCGAAAGCAGGAGTCCCGTCCGCCCGTCGGCATTGGCGAGCGCCACGGCGACGAGGGCGAGCATGATCGCATCCATGACAAACCGCCTGCGCCGTCAGGCGCGGCGCGTCAATGCCCGAGCCGCATCGCCACCGACGCGAGCCACGCTTCCTGCGCAGCGACGGGCAGCGGCCCGCGCGGCGCCAGCACCGCGTCGCTCATTGCGTCGAGATAGGTCAGGATCGCGGCGCGATAGCCGCCGCCCGCGACCGCCGATTCCAGCCGGCTCGCCAGCATCTCGACGGCAGCAAAGCCATTATCGCGCGCGAGGCAGCGAATATCATCGACCCCCTGCACGATCTGCGCGAGCGCGCAATGCGGCAGCGCCTCGGCAAGCGCGCCGATCTGTCCGCCGATACGGTCCTGGATTTCCTGATAATGGTCGGTCTGGATAGCCATCGTCCGCCCCCCTGGTTCCCCAAGGAACAGCATGCGCCCCAATGGTTAATCGGTAGTTAGGGTCAGGACCCATTGATTCCGCGATCGAGGTTTGAAGCGATTTTGCCTGGGGTGAGGAGAAAAGGCGCAGGAATATGTCGATATTTCCAGACTTTTCGACGAAGCCACAGGCAAAATCGGTCAAATCCCGCAGGGACGCCGAAATGGCGGAATTAATGGGTCCTGACCCTAGCGGTGGCGTACCGGAGAATCGGCGTCCTGCGACTGTTTGCTGCGGTACATGTCGCGATCGGCGGCGGCGAGAATCTCGGACTCGGTCGCCCCCGCCTCCAGCATCGCGACCCCGAAACAGGCCGACAGCTGGATCACGTGCCCGTCATAGATTGCAGGCTCGGCGCTCAGCACATGGCGCAGGCGGTTGACCTGCACGCGCGCGCCCTCTTCGGTCGACTGGTCGAGGATCAGGCCGAATTCGTCGCCGCCGATACGCGCCGCGACGTCGGTCGCGCGGATCGATTCATCGAGCCGCGTCGCGATCTGGAGCAGTGCAAAGTCGCCTGCCGCATGGCCGAAACTGTCGTTGATATATTTGAGCTGGTTGACGTCGATGAACACCACCGCCGCGCTTTCGGCGTGGCGTTCGAAGCGCGCGAGGCGCTGGTGGATCGCGGTCAGGAAATAGCGCCGGTTGAACAGCGGGGTCAGCGTGTCGCGCTCCGACACGCGTTCGAGCTCGGCGACCGCAATCTTCAGGATGCGGTTCTCCCGGCGCAACGCGTCGCGTTCCCTGCGCAATTCGCGCAGCTGGTCCTCGATGGAGTCAACGGATGCGAAGCCGGTCCGGTCGACCGCTATCCGTGCCCCCCCTGCGATATCCATTCCCTATCCCCGACGCATACCCTCTGGTCCGCCGGCACGATGCCGACACGATATGCGACGGAGACCCTAGCCGCCGAGTGGATACCAATCGGTAAACGCCGCGCATGGCATTTGGATGGCGTTGCCAGCGCGGCGGACAGACTCTAGGGGGATAGCAGGATCGGGATTCGGAGGGCTCTTGTGAGCGACGGGACGCCGCAGATAGGGGTGATCATGGGGAGCCAGTCGGACTGGCCGACGATGGCGCACGCGGTTCAGATGCTGGAGGAATTCGGCATCGCGCACGAGGTGCGGATCGTCTCGGCGCACCGCACCCCCGACCGCCTCGTCGACTATGCCAAAAGCGCATCCGCGCGCGGTTTGAAGGCGATCATCGCGGGCGCCGGCGGCGCCGCGCACCTGCCCGGCATGGTCGCCTCGATGACGCGCGTCCCGGTGCTCGGCGTGCCCGTCCAGTCGGCCGCCTTGAGCGGCGTCGACAGCCTCTATTCGATCGTCCAGATGCCCGGCGGCATCCCCGTCGCGACCTTTGCAATCGGCAAGGCGGGCGCGACCAACGCAGGCCTGTTCGCGGTATCGCTGCTCGCCAACGAATGCTCCGAACTGGCACAAAAACTTGAAGACTGGCGCGTAAAGCAGACCGACAGCGTCGCCCCGACGCCCGTGCGCGAGGGCTGAGCCCTTGCTGCCACCCGGTTCGACGATCGGCATCTTGGGCGGCGGACAGCTCGGACGCATGCTCGCGGTCGCCGCGGCGCAGCTCGGCTACAAGGTGCATATCTACGCCCCCGACGCCGAAAGTGTCGCCGCCGAAGTCACCGCGCACCACAGTCAGGCGGCATGGGACGACGAGCCGCGCCTCGCCGCTTTCGCTGCCGCCTGCGACATCGTCACCTTCGAGTTCGAGAATGTCCCCGTCGACACCGTCCGCTTCCTTTCGGGCCATGTCGCGGTGCATCCGGGCGCGAAGGCGCTCGAGATCGCGCAGGATCGGTTGGCCGAGAAGACTTTCGTCGCCGGGCTCGGCGGCCGCACCGCGCCTTTCGCATCGGTCCCCGACCGCGCCACGCTCGATGCGGCGCTTGGCGAGATCGGCGCACCCGCGATCCTCAAGACGGTGCGCATGGGCTATGACGGCAAGGGGCAGGCGCGGCTCGGGACGGCGGCCGACGCCGACACGGCATGGGAGACGATCGGCCGCCACGCCGCGATCCTCGAAGGCTTCGTCGCGTTCGAGCATGAATTTTCGGTGATTCTCGTCCGCGGCCTCGACGGCGAAGTCCGCTATTGGGATTCGACCGTCAATGTTCACGAAGGCGGCATCCTCGCGACCGCGAGCCTGCCAGCGCCGCCGATCGTCGCAGCCCAACAGGGCGAAGCGCGCGCGATGATGGCCGAGATCGCCGCCGCGCTCGACTATGTCGGCGTCCTCACCGGCGAGTTCTTCGCGACCGACGCCGGGCCGGTATTCAACGAAATGGCGCCGCGCGTTCACAACAGCGGCCACTGGACGATCGAGGGCGCGGTCGCGAGCCAGTTCGACAATCATATCCGCGCGATCGCCGGCCTGCCGCTCGGCAGCACCGCAACGCGCCAGCTTCCCGTCGTCATGCGCAACCTCATCGGCGCCGACATCGCCGCGATCCCCGCGCTGCTCGCCGACGAGAATTGCCACGTCCACCATTACAGCAAGACCGAAGTCCGCGATGGCCGCAAACTCGGCCACGCCACATGGGCGGGTGCAGCGCCCGGAGCACCTCCCGCATGAACCGCCCCGAAATAACGCTGATCCTCGCGCGCGCCGCCAACGGCGTCATCGGCGCCGACGGCAAGATGCCCTGGCACCTGCCCGCCGACCTCCGCCGCTTCAAGCAACTCACCATGGGGCGCCCGATGATCATGGGGCGCAAGACCTTCGACAGCCTGCCCGCGATCCTCGAGGGCCGCCGCCACATCGTCCTCACCCGCGATCGCGACTGGCAGGAGGAGGGCGCCGAGCCCGTCGCGACCGTCGAAGAGGCGCTGAAGCTCGCCAATGCGCCGCATGTAATGGTGATCGGCGGCGCCGAAATCTACCAGCTCTTCCTGCCGCTCGCCGACCGCATCGAACTCACCGAAGTCGCGCTCTCGCCCGCCGGCGACGCGTCGATCGCGGCGCCCGACCCGGCCGAGTGGCGGGAAATCGCGCGCGAGGACCATCCCGCCGCCGACGGCCGCCCGGCCTTCGCTTTCGTCACCCTCGCCCGGAAGCGCGGATGAAGCGTTGGCTCCTCGGCCTCGCGATCGTGCTGATCGTCGCCGCGGGGGCCTTTTTCGGCCTCGCGCCCGGCATGACCGAGCGCAGCCTCAACAAGATCGACGGCAAGCCGCTCGCCGCGGTCTCCGACCATGCAAGGGCGCTGCACAAGACGCTGACCATCGTCGACCTGCACAGCGACACATTGCTCTGGCAGCGCAGCCTGCTGACCCGCGCCGGCCGCGGCCATGTCGACCTGCCGCGGCTCGAAGACGGCAATGTCGCGCTGCAGGTGTTTTCGAGCGTCACCAAGACGCCGAAGGGCCAGAATTACGACGCGAACGGCGGCGACACCGACAATATCACCGCGCTCACCATCGCCCAGCTCCAGCCGCCGCGCACCTGGACCTCGCTGCTCGAACGCTCGCTCTGGCATGCCGAAAAGCTGCACCGCGCGGTCGCGAAGGCCGATGGCAAGCTCATCGCCGTCGCCGCGCCCGCCGACATCGACGCGCTGCTCGCCGCACGCGCCGCCAAGGCGCGTCCGGTGGGCGCGATGCTCAGCATCGAGGGGCTGCAGGATCTCGAAGGCGATATCCGCAACCTCGACCGGCTGCACGCGGCCGGCTTCCGCATGGCGGGGCTTGCGCATTTCTTCGACAATGACGTCGCGGGCTCGATGCACGGCATCAGGAAATACAGGCTGACTCCGCTTGGCCGCAAGGTCGTGCCGCGGATGGAAGAGCTCGGCATGATCGTCGATATCGCGCATTGCAGCCGCGCCTGCGTCGCCGACATTCTCAAGATCGCACGCCGCCCGGTCGTCTCGAGCCACGGCGGCGTACAGGCGACGTGCAAGGTCAACCGCAACCTCGATGACGAACAGATCAGGGGCGTCGCAGCGACCGGCGGCCTTGTCGGCATCGGCTATTGGGACGCCGCGATCTGCGACACCTCGCCCGCCAGCATCGCAAAGGCGATGAAGCATGTCCGCGACCTCGTCGGCATCCAGTATGTGGCGCTCGGCAGCGACTATGACGGCGGCACCACCGTCCGCTTCGACACGTCGAAACTGGTGCAGGTGACGCAGGCGCTGATCGACGCGGGCTTCACCGACGACGAGATCCGCGCCGCGATGGGCGGCAATGCGATCCGCGTCCTGCGCGCTGGTATCGTCCCGATGAAGGCGGCGTCGTGATCCGCCTCGACGGCCATGACCGTATCGAGGGCGCTTTGCGCGGCGGCGTCATCGCGCTCGGCAATTTCGACGGTTTCCATGCCGGGCATCAGGCCGTCGTCGGCCGCGCGGTGCGCCATGCAAAGGACGAGGGCCGCCCCGCGATCGTCGCGACTTTCGACCCGCATCCGGTGCGCTTTTTCAAACCCGACGTTCCGCCCTTCCGCCTGACCACGCTCGCACAGCGGCTCGAACTGTTCGGCGCGGCGGGCGCCGATGCGATGCTCGTCCTCCCCTTCGACGCGACGCTCGCGGCGACCACCGCCGAGGATTTCATCACCGAGCTCCTGCTGGGTCGCTACGGCGCCGCCGGCGTCGTCACCGGCGCCGATTTCACCTTCGGCAGGGGCCGCGGCGGCGATGTCGTGACGCTCGCCGACCATGCGCGCCGCCTCGGCTTCTTCACCGAGATGGTCGCCCCCGTCGACGACACCAACGACGTCGTCTCGTCGAGCCGCATCCGCGACGCGCTCCGGTCGGGCGACTGCGCCACCGCGACGCGCCTCCTCACCCGCCCCTTCACCGTGCGCAATGTCGTCCAGCACGGCGACAAGAACGGCCGCCTGCTCGGCTTCCCGACCGCGAACCTCGAAATGGGCAATTATCTTCGCCCGCGCTACGGCATCTACGCCGTCACCGGCCGCCTTCCCGACGGCCGCGTGCTGAAGGGCGCCGCGAACCTCGGCATCCGCCCCAGCTTCGATCCCCCGAAGGAATTGCTCGAACCGCATTTCTTCGATTTCGCCGAAGATCTCTACGGACAGGAAATCGACGTCGCCTTCCACGCCTTCATCCGCCCCGAGGCGAAATATGACGGGATGGACGCACTGATGGCGCAGATCGCGGCGGACTGCGATGCGGCGAAGGCGTTGCTGGCCGACATCTAGTTCATCGTCACCCCGGACCTGATCCGGGGTCCATGCGGCGCGGCGGGCATGGATTCGGGATCGGGTCCGGAATGACGAATGGTGGATGGGCTTGGGTCCCGCCCCCATTCCCTTTGCGCGCACGCGAATCTGCGCTAAGCGGCCGCACCATGACCGACAGCACCTCCGCTCCCGAAGCCCGCGACTACCGCGACACCGTCTTCCTGCCCAAGACCGACTTCCCGATGAAGGCCGGCCTGCCGCAGAAGGAGCCGCAGATTCTGGCGAAATGGATCGAGGGCAATCTGGAAGGGCAGATCCGCGAGAGCCGCAAAGGCCGCGATCAGTTCATTCTCCACGACGGCCCGCCCTATGCCAATGGCGACATGCACATCGGCCATGCGCTCAACCATATCCTGAAGGACATGGTCGTCCGCACCCAGACGCTGAAGGGCAAGGACGCGCCTTATGTGCCCGGCTGGGACTGCCACGGCCTGCCGATCGAGTGGAAGGTCGAGGAGCAATATCGCAAGAAAAAGCTCAACAAGGACGAGGTTCCGGTCGAGGAATTCCGCGCCGAATGCCGCGCCTATGCGCAGCACTGGGTCGACACCCAGCGCGAGCAGTTGAAGCGCCTCGGCATCGGCGGCGACTGGGACCATCCGTACCTCACGATGGATTATGAGGCCGAGGCCACCATCGTGCGCGAGCTGCTCAAATTCGCCGCGAACGACATGCTCTATCGCGGCGCCAAGCCGGTGATGTGGTCGCCGGTCGAAAAGACCGCGCTCGCCGAGGCCGAGATCGAATATGAGGATATCGTCTCGACCCAGATCGATGTGGCGTTCGAGATCGTCGAGAGCCCGATCGCCGAACTGGTCGGCGCGCATGCGGTAATCTGGACGACGACGCCGTGGACGATCCCGGTCAACCAGGCTTTGGCCTATGGTCCGGACGTTGAGTACGTCCTTCTCAACTGCACAAATCTGCCGAGCGGCGATGGAAGTTTTGTCGTTGCGCGTGAATTGGTGCCAGCCTTTTGCGCCCGCATCGGCGCGCAAGCACCCGACATGTCGACCGGTGCGACTGTAACGCCAGCCGACCCCTCAGCCCCGACGGTAGAGATCGAAGATCCGTACGGGAGCCACGCGGACAAATTCACGCGGTCGGAAGAGTTTTGCTTCAAAGGCTCCGACCTCGCCGGCACCATCGCCCGCCACCCGATGCACGCGCTCGGCGGCTTCTTCGCGCGCCCGCGCCCCTTCCTCGCGGGCGATTTCGTCACCACCGACAGCGGCACCGGCCTCGTCCATATGTCGCCCGACCATGGCGAGGATGATTTCGACCTCTGCAAGGCGAACGGCATCGACCCCGTTTTCGCGGTCGAGGGCGACGGCAAGTACCGCGCCGACTGGGGCTGGCTCGGCGGTCAGGGCTCGGTGATCAACCCCAAGTTCAACGCCCCCGACGGCCCGATCTGCTCGGACTTGCGCGACGCGGGCGCGCTGCTCGCGGCCAGCGCCGACTACAAGCACAGCTATCCGCACAGCTGGCGCTCGAAGGCGAAGGTCATCTATCGCTGCACGCCGCAATGGTTCGTGCCGATGGACAAGGTGATGACCCACATCGAGCCCAAGACCCCGCGCGAAAAGCGCTGGGAGAATGAGGGCGGCGCGATCAACCCGCATGAGGAGGATCTCTGCGACGCGCCGACGCTGCGCCAGGCCGCGATGCACGCGATCGAGCGCACGCGCTTCGTCCCCGAAAAGGGCCGCAACCGCATCGGCAGCATGGTCAAGGACCGCCCCGACTGGGTGCTGAGCCGCCAGCGCGCGTGGGGCGTGCCGATCACGCTCTTCGTCGATCGCAAGACCGGCCAGTATCTCAATGACCCGATCGTCAACGACCGCATCGTCGCGGCGGTGAAGGCGGGCGGCGTCGACGCATGGAACGACGCGCGCGCGCAGGAATATCTCGGCGATCAATATGACGCCGCCGATTACGAGCGCATCACCGACATCCTCGACGTCTGGTTCGATTCGGGCTGCACCCACGCCTTCGTCCTCGAAAGCGGCCGCTGGCCCGCGCTCGTCCGCCACGACGGCGGCACGCACAGCGCCGACCTCTATCTCGAAGGCAGCGACCAGCATCGCGGCTGGTTCCAGTCGTCCTTGCTCGAAAGCTGCGGGACGCGGGGCCAAGCGCCGTACAAGGCCGTGCTCACGCACGGCTTCACGATGGACAGCAAGGGCTTCAAACAGTCGAAGTCGCTCGGCAACACCACCGATCCCGTCAAGGTGATGGAGACCAACGGCGCCGACATCATCCGCCTGTGGGCGCTGTCGGTCGACTTCACCGAGGATCACCGCATCGGCGACGAGATCCTGAAGGGCGTCGCCGACCAGTATCGCAAGCTCAGGAATACCTTCCGCTACCTGCTAGGTGCGCTCGACGGCTTCAGCGAGGAGGAGCGCATCACCGACGTCGCGGCGATGCCCGAACTCGAACGC
Source organism: Sphingopyxis sp. H073 (assembly GCF_001468395.1). Classification (GTDB taxonomy): domain Bacteria; phylum Pseudomonadota; class Alphaproteobacteria; order Sphingomonadales; family Sphingomonadaceae; genus Sphingopyxis. The sequence continues at coordinate 38,502 of NZ_LNSG01000014.1, forward strand.
TATATGCTGTCGCTGCTCGCCGACCTCGATGCGAAGCTGGCCCGCGCGGTCGATGATTTCGACTTCAACACCTACACGCGCTTGCTCGCCGATTTCTGCAACGAGGATCTGTCGGCCTTCTATTTCGACATCCGCAAGGACGTCCTCTACTGCGACCTCGGCCCCGCCGCCCCGCTCGGCACCGACACGCGGCGCGCCTACCGCAGCGTGCTCGACATCCTGTTCCACGCGCTCGTCCGCTACGCGACCCCGGTGCTGGTGTTCACCGCCGAGGAAGTCTGGGGCACGCGCTATCCCGAAGCAGGTTCGGTCCACCTCCTCGAATGGCCGGTGCTGCCGTCGTTCGAGCACAACAAGGAACTCGTTCTACGGAATACCGAACTGCGCGAACTGCGTAGCAAGGTGACCGAAGCGATCGAACCTTTGCGTCGTGAGAAGATTGTGCGCTCCAGCCTCGAAGCAGAAGTCACGATGAGCGACCTCGAAACGATCCTGCGCGATCTCGATCCCAGCTATCTGGCTGAAACTTTCATTTCGGGCGCCGTGCATCTTGTACCGGGGCATGACGGGATCACGATCACGCCAACCCAAAACCACAAATGCGGCCGCTGCTGGCGCCACCTCCCCGAAGTGACCGAGGACGGCGCCTTGTGCAATCGCTGCGAGACGGTATTGGACGCCCGATGAGCATGCGTTCCCCCCATCTGCGTTTCGGTCTCGTCATCGCGGCGATCGCCTTCGTCCTCGATCAGGCCGCGAAATGGATCGTCACCGTGCCGCTGTCGCTCGAAACCAAGCCCTATGGCCAGATCGAGCTGCTGCCCTTCTTCAACCTGACCTGGGCGCAGAATTACGGCATCTCGCTGTCGATGTTCTCCGACCAGTCGCCGACGACGCGCTGGACGCTCGTCGCGGTGACCGGGATCGTCGCCGCCGCGGTCGCCTTCTGGATGACGCGCGAGAAAGCGAAGGGCGACGTCATCGCGCTCGCGCTGATCCTCGGCGGCGCGCTCGGCAATATCGTCGACCGCATCCGCCTCGGCTATGTCGTCGACTATGCCGACCTGCATTTCGGGAATTTCCGCCCCTTCATGATCTTCAACGTCGCCGATGCCTGCATCAGCATCGGCGTGCTTTTGCTGGTTGCGCGCGCGCTGCTCTTGGGCGAAAAGGCCCCTCCGGCGGCCGAGAGCGCAGGCGATCTGGCCGCCAAAGAGTAACGGGGCGAATTGGGAGTATTTTGTAAAGTGAACCGGACCACCGCCATTCTCGCCGCCTCGATTCTCGCGACGACACTTTCGGCCTGCGGGTCGAACAATCTGTTCAGCCGCGACCGTCCCGACGAATTCGCGGTGTCGCGTCAGGCGCCGCTCGTCGTGCCGCCCGATTTCTCGCTGACCCCGCCGGCGCCGGGCGCCGCGCGCCCCGGCAATGAATCGACCGCCGAACAGACGCTGAAGGCGCTCTTCGGCGGCCCCGCGCAGCGCAGCGCGACCGAAAACCAGATCATCGGCAGCGCCGACGGCCAGCGCGGCGACCCCGGCGTGCGCAGCAACGTCGGCAGCCCCGACACGCAGGTCGTCGACAAGGGCCTCGTCACCCGCGACATCATCTTCGCCCCCGAAGGCGACGGCCGCGACGCGCAGGCGGCGATCCCGGGCGCGTAAGTCGCAGCTAGGGTCGTGACCCTAGTCCGCCTCCGGCGGGCATAGCGCAACCGCCTTCGTCCGCTGGTCGATCAGCAGCGCAAAATGCTGCAGCGCATGGGCGCCAGCCAGCAGTTCGGGGTAGTTTTCCGACACGCGCACCTCGACGTTCGACAGCTCGGCACCGCCGATCCGGAACGGGCCGGCGACCGTCGCGCGTCGCGTGTCGACGGTCGAGTTCGTCAGGCGCCCTTCACCTGCCGCCGCGACCGGGCCGCCGCCGACGCGGTCGAACAGCGCCTTCGGCAGGACGAAGGCGACATTGGCGCCGGTATCCAGATTGGCCTCGGCCGCAACGCCGCCGATCGTCGCGGGCACCCGGAAGGCGCGTTCATAGGCGAGGACGCCCGGCGCACCCCGCGCCAGCCCGGCCTTGCGCGTGAAGCGCAACAAGCGCGACGGATAGTCGATGATCAGCAGGCCATCGCCGAAGAAGTCGCGCCCGATGATGCCGTCGAACCCCGCCTCGGCCGACAGGCGCGACGCATAATCGCGGGTAATCACCTCGAGGTCGCGGCGGACGAGCCCAGCCAGATCGAGCGACGCCAGATGCACCGTGTCGACGCGCGCCGAGGCGACCCCGTCCGACGTCTCGCCGCTGCCGTGGACAGGCAGGCCCAGCCGCGCAACCAGCCGGGCATCGGCGCGCGCCATCCCGCTCGCCCCGGTGTCGACCGCAAAGACGAAGGGTCCCTGCCCGTCGACGCGCGCCTCGATATAGATGCGGCCGTCGACGGTACGGAAGGGAATGCTGAACAGCGCGTCGGCGGCGGCCGATTGCACCAGCGCGCACGCGCCGGGTTCCGCAGCCTGCGCCCCCGTGCCCGCCATCGCCAGCATCGCGGCGGCCATCCCGCCCCATTTCCATCCGCCCATGTCAAACTCCCGCCGGGTCAAAGTGTGTTGTATTGATAATACACTTTGACCCGGCGGGTCAATCAGGCGAACAGGCTCGACAGCAATGTCATCGCAACCAGGCTCTCGACCATTGCGCGCGAGGCATGGCCAAAGGCCTTGAGCCGCCCGCATTTCAGATGCTGGTTGAACCAGGCGGTCTGCAAAAAGCCGAACCAGAGCAGCCCGAACAGCGCGAGCGCCCCGCCCGCCAGCACCGACCAGTCGTGCGCCAGCTTGATCAGGATCACCCCGCCGCCGAGCAACATCGCCAGCACCGCGGCGACATAGCATTGGCTGTAGAAGGGCGCGCGCAACGTGTCGCGATCCACCTGCAGCTTCTGCGCCCGCACCATCCGCGTCGCCAGCATCACCGGAAACAGGCTGAAACTGACGATACGCAGGATGATCAGGTCGGTGTTGTTGCTGACGAACGCCGCCAGCCCGACCTTGCTGGCGATCATGGCATCATCGCCGACCAGCGCGATCTCGGCCGCGTGGACGAGGATCAGCGACAAGAGCAGGAACAGCGGCGGTGACAGCGTATCGGTATATTGCTCGTCGGCCGCGTCGCCCTGCTCGACGTCCGAATAGTCCATCATTTGCAGGGGACGGACCAGCGTGCGCCACAGCGTGACCGGATAGAAGACCAGCCACGACATCACCTCGTACAGGAGGTCGTCGAGCGACTGGATGAGGTTGAAGAAGTTCATGCCGCCCCCGTTCGCGTGCGGCTACCGGTTCACGCCCGCGCGCCCGCTTCCTCGACGCCGGCGCTGTTGTGGCGCAGCGCCTTCAGCACGCAGTCGACGATCTGCGGCGCGTTGAGCCCCGCGGCATCATATTGCGCCTGCGGCGAATCCTGGTCCTGGAAGATGTCGGGCAGCCGCATCGTGCGCAGCTTGAGCCCCGCGTCGATCAGCCCTTCGTCGCTCGCCAAGGTCAGCACATGCGCGCCGAGCCCGCCGATGCTGCCTTCCTCGATTGTCACGCACACCTCATGGGCGGCGAGCGTCCTGCGGATCAGCTCCTCGTCGAGCGGCTTCGCGAACCGCAGGTCGATCACGCTCGTCGAAAGCCCGCGCGCCTCCAGCGTGTCGGCCGCTTTCAGCGCCTCGGCGAGCCGCGTGCCGAGCGAAAAGATCGCAACGGTCTTGCCGGCCCGCACGACGCGGCCCTTGCCGATCGCCAGCTTCTCGGGAACCTCGGGCAATGGCACGCCGGTGCCGTTACCGCGCGGATAGCGGAAGGCGATCGGGCCGGCGTCATATTCGGCCGCGGTATAGGTCATATGGACCAGCTCGGCCTCGTCGGCGGCCGCCATCACCACCATGTTCGGCAGGGTCGCGAGATAGGTGACGTCGAACGACCCCGCGTGGGTCGATCCGTCCGCCCCGACGAGCCCGGCGCGGTCGATCGCAAAGCGCACCGGCAGGTTCTGGATCGCCACGTCGTGGACGACTTGATCGTAAGCGCGCTGAAGGAAGGTCGAATAGATCGCGGCGAACGGTCGCATCCCCTGCGCCGCGAGTCCCGCGGCAAAGGTCACGGCATGCTGCTCGGCGATGCCGACGTCGAAGCTGCGGTCGGGGTGGGCCTTGGCGAATTTGTCGACGCCGGTCCCCGACGGCATCGCCGCGGTGATCGCGACGATGCGCGGGTCGCTGTCGGCCAGCTTCGCCAGCGTCTCGCCGAACACATTCTGGTACGACGGCGGCCCCGGCGGCGCCTTCGCCTGTTCGCCGGTGATCACGTCGAACTTCTGGACGCCGTGATATTTGTCGGCGGCGGCCTCGGCGGGGGCATAGCCCTTGCCCTTCATCGTCACCGCGTGGATCAGCACCGGACCATGGTCGCTGTCGCGTACATTCTCCAGCACCGGGATCAGATGATCGAGATTATGCCCGTCGATCGGCCCGACATAGTAAAAGCCCAATTCCTCGAACAGCGTCCCGCCCATCGCCATGCCGCGCGCGAACTCGTCGGTCTTCTTCGCCGCCTTGTGCAGCGGCTCGGGCAGCTTGCGCGCAAAGCGCCGCGCGATCTCGCGCAGCTCGACGAACGGCCGCGACGAGACGAGCTTGGCGAGATAGGCCGAGAGCCCTCCGACCGGCGGCGCGATCGACATGTCATTGTCGTTCAGGATGACGATCAGCCGGTTGCCCGCCTGCTTCGCGTTGTTCATCGCCTCATAGGCCATGCCCGCCGACATCGACCCGTCGCCGATCACCGCGATCGCGCGGCCGGGCTCGTCCTTCAGCTTGTTCGCGATCGCAAAGCCGAGTGCGGCACTGATCGAGGTCGACGAGTGCGCCGCCCCGAACGGGTCATATTCGCTCTCGCTGCGCTTGGTGAAGCCCGAAAGCCCGCCGCCCTGCCGCAGCGTGCGGATGCGGTCGCGGCGGCCGGTAATGATCTTGTGCGGATAGCATTGGTGCCCGACGTCCCACACGATCTTGTCGCGCGGCGTGTCGAACACATAGTGGAGCGCGACGGTCAATTCGACGACGCCCAGCCCCGATCCCAGATGCCCGCCGGTGCTGCCGACGGCCGAAATCGTCTCGGCGCGCAGCTCGTCGGCGAACTGGCGGAGGTCTTCGGGCTTCAGCTTGCGGAGGTCGGCGGGGACATCCACCGTGTCGAGCAGCGGCGTATGCGGACGGTCGGTCATCGCGCCGTCATAATGGTAACCGCAGAAACTGTCGAACGAAAAGGGGCCTAATCGCCGCTCGCCGTGCCACCTTCCTCTTCGCGCGCCTTCGCCGCATCGACCTGCGCGTAAAGCCCGCGCACCATCAGGTCGGTGAACACCAGCATCACCCCGACCGTCCCGACCAGCAGCGCGACCGCCGCGACCGGAAACGGGCCGATCGCCGCAATCGCGCCGCGCCGCATCGCGGCGGCAAGCAGCACCGCGACCGCCATCAGGGCATAGCCGACAAAGCGCCATGCGCGGGTCATGCTGAACCGGACCGTGCCCGCGGGCCAATCAACGATATGAAAGGATATTGGTGCATGAATGCCACGATGCAGGGGAAAGCAACCTCTCGCAAGACGAAGACGTTGCATTGATGTGACATTCGCCTACACCCCTTCACAGAGGGGCAAGATAACAGGACAGCCATGCCCGCTTGGATTTCGCTCTTTCGCCTCTCCCGGTCCGCACCGATCCTTGCTTTCGCCTGCGCCTTCGCCGCGCCCGCCGCGATGGCCGAGGAAACCTCGCTTCCCTATGATATCGTCGAACCCGCCGGCAGCGGAATCCCCGGCAGCGGCGAAGTCCCCGAACCGCCGTCCGCCGGCTATCTGCAGCGCGGCGATATCGACGACAATATTCTCCTCCCGACCCGCGGCGACGACATCGACGACGATGACGAAAGCCGCAAATGGGCGCGCGACTATTTCGCGGTCGCCGCGGGGGTGATGACGACGCCGAGCTACAATGGCTCGGACGATCGCACCCTGCTCCCCGCTTTCTACATCCGCGGCCGCGTCAGCGGTTTTTCCTTCTCGACGCGCGGCACCAACCTCCAAGTCGACCTGCTGCGCCAGCGGCGCGGGGCAAAGACCGACATCAAGTTCGGCCCGATCGTCAGCCTGCGCAGCGACCGCACCGGCCGCATCAAGGATCCGCAGGTCGAGGCGCTCGGCGAAAAGAAGCTGGCGGTCGAGGTCGGCGCGATGGCGGGGATCAGCCACACCGGCGTGATCACCAGCCGTTACGACCAGATCGCCTTCCGCGTCGTCGCGCTCAAGGACGTGTCGGGCCGCCACGGCAGCTGGGCCTTCTCGCCGACGATCGACTACGGCACCCCGCTATCCAAGCAGCTCTATGTCGGCGTGTCGGCGTCGATCAATTTCTACGGCAAGGGCTTCGGCCGCTATTATTTCGACATCGATCCCGCGGGCAGCGCCGCGAGCGGGCTTCCCGTCTATAACCGCGCGGGCGCGAAGGGCGGAGCGGGCAAATATACGCTCGGCCTCGCGAGCGCCTATGCGCTGTCGGGCGATCTCCGCAAGGGCTTCGTCCTGATCGGCGGCGCGCAATATGGCCGGATGCTCGGCCGCATCGCCGATTCACCGATCGTCAGCATCGCCGGCAGCCGCAACCAGTGGCTCGCGGGCGGCGGGATCGCTTATCAGTTCTGACGGGTAGTGGGCGAAAGCCGACATAAGTAGCTTCGTCACCCTGAACTTGTTTCAGGGTCCATGGCTCGCCGTTTCCTTGGTGCTGCGCTTGCCGAGAGCTAAGGCCATGGATGCTGAAACAAGTTCAGCATGACGAGCTTGGCACGACCGCTCCCCGCCCCAAAAGCGATACACCCCCTCAAACCAGCCCCGTCATCCGCATCCGCGCCTTCATCGCGGCGATGAACAGCCGCACCGACGGCAGCGCCGCGCGCGACGGTTCGAACAGCAGGTGGACCGGCAGCGCTTCGGGCTGCTCATCGGGCAGCAGCGAAACCAGCCGCCCCGCATCGACCGCCGCCGCGACCTGGTAACTCAGCAGGTTCGCAATCCCGACCCCCGCCTCGGCCGCCGCCAGCGCGGCGTCGACGGTGTTGACGACGAAGCGCGGCCGCCGTTCGAAGCGCCAGCGGCCGCTCGCGAGCTGCCATTCGTTCGTCGTGCGCGGCCCCTCCATCCCGATCAGCTCGTGCCCCGCAAGTTCCGTCACCACCCCCGGCGCCCCGCGCCGCGCCAGATAGGCGGGGCTCGCGACCAGCATCTGGCGCACCCGGCCGATCCGCACCGCCTTCAGCCCCGAATCGGCGAGCGGCCCGATCCGCACCGCAACGTCGATTCCTTCCTCGACGATGCGGACGTTGCGGTCGATCAGCATCATGCGCGCGCCGAGCGCCGCATGTTCGATCAGCAGCGCATCGACGACTGGCAGCACATGCAGCCGCCCGAACATCACCGGCGCGGTGAGGTAAAGCTGCCCGCTCGGCACCGCCTCGACCCCGCGCGCCGCGCGCTCGGCATCGGCGAGTTCGCCGAGCAGCCGCCGCGCCTCGCCCAGAAAGGCGCTGCCCGCGTCGGTCAGCGACACCGCGCGCGTCGACCGGTGGAACAATGCGGTGCCGAGCCGCGCCTCGAGCGCCGCGATCCCGCGCGTCACCGCGGGCGGCGAGCTGCCGATCTTGCGCGCCGCCGCGGCAAAGCCCCCCTCGCCCGCCACCGCGACGAACATTTCCAGCGTCAGCAGTCGGTCCATGATTATTCCATTTACCGGAATTAACTTGTTCGATCTTCCCTGATTATCACAATCTACGCAACGGCCTAAATCGATGCGGCGAACGGAAGCGTGCCCCCTCCAGCTTCCGTTCGCACTCTTGGAAGGACGGCAGATGGCGCAGAATTACCGGCATATCGTTTTCAGCGACGCGGCGAAGGCGCTGCAGGAACAGCATGGGTCGCGCATCTCCTATGCAAAGCTCGACACGCGCCCGGTCGGCGAGATCGACGTGCTTACCGCGAAGGAGATTGACTATATCGCGCTCCGCGACAGCTTCTACATGGCCAGCGTCACCCCCGACGGCTGGCCCTATATGCAGCATCGCGGCGGCCCCGCCGGTTTCCTCAAGCATGTCGGCGGCAACCGCATCGGTTTCGCCGATTATCGCGGCAACAAGCAATATATCAGCACCGCGAACCTCGCCGCGAACGACCGCGTCTCGTTGTTCCTGATGGACTATCCGAACCGCGAGCGGCTGAAGATCGTCGGTCACGCACACAGTGTCGAGCTCGCCGACGATCCCACGGCGGTCACCGCGTTGATGCCCGAGGGGTATCGCGCGGTGCCCGAGCGCGCCTTCTTCATCGACGTGATCGGCTGGGAGTGGAACTGCTCGCAGCATATCACGCCGCGCTTCACCGAGGCCGAAATTTCGGCGGCGATCAAGCCGATGGCCGCCGAACTCAACCAGCTGCGCGCCGAAATCGCCGCGCTCCGAGCAGAAAGGGATGACCAATGACGACCGCTTGTACGCAGGGCGCCCACCATATCGGCCTCGCCGTCCGCGACGTCGCCGAAGCGCGCGACTTCTTCGTCGAGGCGCTCGGCTTCGGCGTCGCCGCCGAGCGCCCCGACTATCCCGCGATCTTCGTCACCGACGGCACGACGCTGCTCACCTTGTGGCAGGTCGCCGATCCGGCGGGCGCGACCGCCTTCGACCGCCGCGCGAACATCGGCCTCCACCATCTCGCGCTCCGCGTCGCCGACCTCGACGCGCTGCGCACCGTCTTCGCGCGCGTCCAGAACCATCCGGGCACGGTGATCGAATTCGACCCCGAACCGATCCGCGAGGGTGCGACGACGCACCATTTCATCTGCGCGATGCCCGGTGGTATCCGGATCGAATTCGCGACCCCCTTCGCCTGAAAGGATATGCCGATGCCCCGCCCCCCGCTCCCGCCATTCGACCATGACAGCGCGACGCTGAAAGTCCGCCTTGCCGAGGACGGCTGGAACAGCCGTAACCCCGCGCGCGTCGCGCTCGCTTATACCGAAGACAGCGTCTGGCGGAACCGCTCGACCTTCGTCACCGGCCGCGAAGCCATCGTCGACTTCCTCGCCGGCAAATGGCAGCGCGAGCAGGATTACCGGCTGATCAAGGGGCTATGGGCCTTCACCGGCAACCGCATCGCGGTGCGCTTCGCCTATGAATGGCACGACGAGGCGGGCCAATGGTGGCGCTCCTACGGGAACGAGAATTGGGACTTCGCCGACAATGGCGAGATGCAGCGCCGCATCGCGAGCATCAACGACCTCGCCATTGCCGAATCCGACCGGCTGTTCCACTGGGATCGCGGCGAAAGCGGCCGCCGCCCCGACGACCACCCCGGGCTCGAAGAGCTCGGCCTCTGACATCTCCGTCCGCGAAAGGATCCCGGCCATGCCCTATGTCAACATCCAGATCACCCGCGAGGGCGCGACGGCCGCGCAAAAGGCCGAGCTGATCGGCGGCGTCACCGAGCTGCTGCAGCGCGTCCTCGGCAAGAATCCGGCGACGACGGTCGTGGTGATCGACGAGGTCGATACCGACAATTGGGGAATCGGCGGCCTTCCCGTCCTCGACTATCGGGCGAAACAGGCTTCGGGGGGACCGGCACGATGACGAGCGGCAACGCGACCGGATTCGCGATCATCATGTTGCTCACCGGCATCGGCATCCCGATCCTCGCCGCGCTCAACGGCGGCCTCGGGGTCCGGCTCGGCGCCCCGATGGCGGCGTCGATGATCCTGTTCGGGCTCGCCTTCCTGATCGCGACCGCGGGCGCGCTCGCGACCGGTTCGATCGGGCAGATCCGCTTCACCTCCGACATTCCGTTCCAGTTCTACTTCGGCGGCTTGTTCGTGGCCTTCTATGTGATCGCGGTGACCTTCATCGCGCCCAGGTTCGGGGTCGGCAACGCGATCTTCTTCGTCCTTGTCGGCCAGCTCATCAGCGCCGCGACGATCGACCATTTCGGCCTGTTCGGCGCGATGCGCTCGGCGATCGACGTCAAGCGCGTCGCCGGGATCGCGCTGATGGTCGCCGGCGTCTATCTCGCGCGGCGGACCGCGTGATAATCCTCCCTGCGGCGCAGTCGTGGGGAGGGGGACCGCTCGCGAAGCGAGTGGTGGAGGGGCTGCGCCATAGCCCTTCCGTCGGCGGCTGCGCCGCTGCCACCTCCCCATCGCTCCGCGACAGGGAGGATCGCCCTAGCGCCGCGTATAGACCCAGCGCCGCGCCTCCGACCCGTCGAGCAGCGATATCGTCGCGGTCAGCGTGTCGCCCTCGCGCGCATAGGTGATGCGCTGCGGATAGTCATGCGCCGCATTCTCGAAGGTCGCGCTCGTTCCATCGCGCGCGGCCAGCCGGAACGCCACCGGCGCCCCGCCGCCGGGCTGCGCCAGATAGCTGACGGCCCCGTCGGCGCCTGCCTGCAGCCGCAGAAACTCGAATTCGCGCAAGCTCCCGTCGCGCCCCGACCGGCTCGCGCCCAGCATCACCCCGCCGCGCGGCACCGTCCAATATTCCTCGGTCCAGCGCCCCCCGCTATCCTCGCTGCCCTCCTCGATCCACGATCCCGCCATCCAGCCGAGATCGTCGACCGTCGCGGCGGGCGCCGCCGCGGCCAGCAACAGCGCCGACAGCGCCACCATCATCCGCTTCATACGCGCCTCCCTTGTTCGCCCCTTTTGCCACGCGGCGCACGGGGCGTCTTGAACCGATGCGACAATCATCGTCTAATCCGCACATGGACTATCGCGAGTTCGCTCCGCCGCCGCATCTCGCGGGTCTGATCAAGCTGCGCTGGACGCTCGCGGCCGAGGGCGACCCCGGCGCATGGCTGCCGCAGCAAGCGACCCCCGACGGCTGCGTCGAGGTCATCCGCCGTATCCGCGGGCGGTCGCGTTGGGGCGGCGACCAGCCGTCATGCTTCGTCGTCGGCCTCGTCGACCGCCCGCAGCCGTTCGAGGTCAGCGGCGATGCCGCGTTCGAGGCGCTGCGCCTCTGGCCATGGGCGTGGGGGCTCCTTGACGACGCGCCGCTTTCCGCGCTCTACGGGCGCTGGGCACCTTTCAGCGCCGACTTCGCCGCCATCGAGACGCGGCTCGCCGCCGCGCCCGGTCTCGGCGCCATCGGTGCCGCGCTGATCGCCGCGTCGAGCGTGGCCGATATGGCCAAAAGGACCACGATGAATCCCCGCACGCTGCAGCGCTGGTTTGCCCGCCACGTCGGCCTGCCGCCCCGCGTCTGGCTCCGTGTCATCCGCTTCCAGAGTGCGTTCGAGACGCTGCCCGGCGAGCCGAACCTCGCCGATCATGCCGCCGCGCGCGGCTTCGCCGACCAGGCGCATATGGCGCGCGAGTTCCGGGCGCTTGCGGGCGTACCCGCGACGGCCGCTCGCCACCGCGCGCGCGGTCCGTTTCTGGCCTAGGCCGCCTGACTTTCCGCTGCGGCGCGCTGTCTTTCGATGGACAGCGCGCCGCCGCCCGGCTAAGCATCGCCCATCCCCGGGGAGCCGCGTCTGTGATGGCCGGTTGAGAGCGGAATAGACCGCGACCCGTTGAACCTGATCCGGGTAATACCGGCGGAGGGAGGGTCGGCTTCACCCCAAAGCGAAACGGGGCGTGAAAACCGTCTTTCGCTCCGGCTAACTGGAGCGACTGCACATGGCCGACATCGATTCCCGCCTCGACAAAGCGCAAGCCGAACCCATCGGGGTGACGACCGGACCCATTCGTGGCAGCCGCAAGGTCCATGTCGCCTCGCCCACCGGCAGCGGCATCCGCGTCGCGATGCGCGAGATCGACCTCGACCCGCACAGCGGCGAGCCCAGCGTCCGCGTCTATGACACCAGCGGCCCCTACACCGACCCCAATGCGAAGATCGACATCGCCGCCGGCCTGCCCGAACTCCGCGCCAGCTGGATCCGCGCCCGCGGCGACGTTCAGGAGGTGACCCAGCGCGAGGTCCGGCCCGAGGATAACGGCCAGCTCGGCCCCGACCGTTCGGGCGGCGTCCCCGCCTTCCCCAATGTCCGCAAGACCGTCCTGCGCGCCAAGCCCGGCGCGAACGTCAGCCAGATGCACTACGCCCGCCGCGGCATCATCACGCCCGAGATGGAATATGTCGCGACCCGCGAAAATCTCGGCCGCGAGCGGCTCGCCGAATATGTCCGCGACGGGCAGGACTGGGGCGCCAGCATTCCCGATTACGTCACCCCCGAGTTCGTCCGCGAAGAGGTCGCGCGCGGCCGCGCGATCATCCCGTCGAACATCAACCACCCCGAAAGCGAGCCGATGGCGATCGGCCGCAACTTCCTCGTCAAGATCAACGCCAATATCGGCAACAGCGCGGTCGCCAGCGACGTCGCTTCGGAGGTCGACAAGATGGTCTGGTCGATCCGCTGGGGCGCCGACACCGTCATGGACCTCTCGACCGGGCGCAACATCCACGACACGCGCGAATGGATTATCCGCAACTCGCCCGTCCCGATCGGCACCGTCCCCATCTATCAGGCGCTCGAGAAAGTCGGCGGCATCGCCGAGGAACTGACGTGGGAGATTTTCCGCGACACGCTGATCGAACAGGCCGAACAGGGCGTCGATTATTTCACCATCCACGCCGGCGTCCGCCTGCCTTACGTTCCCTTGGCGGCGAAGCGAGTCACCGGCATCGTCAGCCGCGGCGGCAGCATCATGGCGAAATGGTGCCTCGCGCATCACAGGGAAAGCTTCCTCTACGAACGCTTCGACGAGATTACCGAGATCATGAAGGCCTATGACATCGCCTACAGCCTCGGCGACGGCCTCCGCCCTGGCAGCATCGCCGACGCGAACGACGAGGCGCAGTTCGCCGAGCTCTACACGCTGGGCGAACTCACCAAGCGCGCGTGGGAGCAGGATGTGCAGGTGATGATCGAGGGGCCGGGCCATGTCCCGATGCACAAGATCAAGGAGAATATGGACAAGCAGCTCGAGGCGTGCGGCGAGGCGCCCTTCTACACCTTGGGGCCGCTCACCACCGACATCGCGCCGGGCTACGACCATATCACCAGCGGCATCGGCGCCGCGATGATCGGCTGGTACGGCACCGCGATGCTCTGCTACGTCACGCCGAAGGAGCATCTCGGCCTGCCCGACCGCGACGATGTGAAGGTCGGCGTCGTCACCTACAAGCTCGCCGCCCACGCCGCCGACCTCGCCAAGGGCCACCCCGCCGCCAAGGTCCGCGACGACGCGCTATCGAAAGCGCGCTTCGAGTTCCGCTGGCGCGACCAGTTCAACCTGAGCCTCGACCCCGACACCGCCGAGCAGTACCACGACCAGACGCTCCCGGCGGAAGGCGCCAAGACCGCCCATTTCTGCAGCATGTGCGGCCCCAAATTCTGCTCGATGAAGATCAGCCAGGAGGTGCGCGAGTTCGCAAAGCTGCAAAATCAGGACAGCGCCGGCTTTATCGCAGCGGAGGAAGCCGAGAAGGGCATGGCGGAAATGAGCCAGGTCTATGAGGATACGGGGCGCGAGCTGTATATGGGAGCGGGTGGCCGGGAGCATGACTAAGAACTCCGAACAAGCCCACTTTATAGGCTCAAAATCTGACGCACCTTATCGCCTAAACCGGCAAATCTATGGAAGGACGCCAAATCCTCCGATTTTGCCATCTTCTCAGTGAATCTCTTCTTCTCGGCGTTGTCGAACCTCAACGATTCTGAGCCGTCTGGGTCTATAATCCGCTTACAATGAGGAGATAGTAAATCCTCATCGAAAGCGTTTTCTATTCCCGCAGATGCTATTTTATTATTCAAATTTCGCGGGATAACGTATTTGAAAAGCCCCTCGGTTTCCTCAAGATTTGCCACCTGCCTCTCTGCGTCACAATCCCATATGAACAGTATTTTTCTGTTAAGTCCGATTGCAGATATCAATTTGTAATAGTGAACGAGCTGCTCTTTGGAAGATTTGTCGTCCAATCTATCGATAAACTTTATATTATCCAATCCAGAAATATTAAAATATCTATTTAGTATTTTTCTGTTGCTACCTTCCGTAAATATAATGACCCTATCCCCTGAGAAACTAAGGGCCTCTAATCCTTCGTCAAATGTAGCAAATCCTTCTGTTAAAATTGATAAACCTTCATTTTTCGAAATTTTGACAATCTTTTTCTGCCTATTTCCTGCCTGAACTGAATGAAGCGCACCCTCCGGAGCCAAGGCTACAGTCGTTGGAGAATGGGTTGCCATAATCACCTTTGTCCCTTTAGAAACGAAGGCGCGGCCTATGGCGTCTAGGAGGACCCTTATCATCGATGGGTGAAGAGATGCATCAACCTCACCTAAAAGTAAAACTTTCGGCAGCATAAATGACTCATTAGAGTAGTAAATACTTATGACGAGAGCCAATAAAACTTTTTCCCCTGACGAAAGGTTATCAAAATTACATATATCTCCAGATATTTTATTTCTTAGATTTGCGACAAAAGAGTATCCTTGGATGCTTTGAATTTTTATATGCTCCTCATCGGGAGTGGTAATTTCAAATCTAAACGCTTCTCGCGAAGCTGACATCTTTCCCATTTCATCGAGAAGTTTGTTTATTGGAACCCAAGGAGGTTGAAACTTTTTGCGGAAAATCGCTCTGCTCTTGGCCTTTGACGCGCTTCTCCCGGCTTCGAATTGGTTGTGGCACCAGTTAAATTCATCAATTATAAATTTGGAAAATATTGTACTCAAAGAAAAACCAAGTATACTTCCAGAATTTTGAACCGGAGAAAACACCTCATAGAATGTTTCTTGATCGATGACGTGGGGCGGTTTTGAACTTTTTTGGATTAGCGACCATATGGCTGGGTGCTGCGAACCTTTGGGAAGGCCGACCGTATCAGTAAGCCACAGCGTTAATTTTTCTCGATATTCATTTACATGGGATTGGATGGCTTTTCCACGCGGCTTAAAATTCCAAAAATCTTCCACGGAGTTGTAAAAACTTGCGACGTCCGGATAAGAAAACGTTGGTTTCCATGGAGAGGATAAAGATGCAAACAAGGTTTTTATCGGCGGAAGCCAATTTTGATGAAACTCTGTAAATCCCTGATTTGAAAGTTGCTGTATCTGATTAGGAACTTGCCCTTGGTTACTAGAAACGAAGAATGATTGGAAGTTGAAATACTGGATTTCGTCTGATCTGAAATTGTCTATTTGACAATTTCCGCTGTCGATTGCTTGAAGAAGATGGGTTTTACCTGACCCATTTCTGCCGGTTAGGATCGTAAATTCAGGCAATTCCACAGAATCAAATTGGCGGATTGATATATGTTCGCCTACAAATTTTAGTTGCATTGGCATTCCCCCAGACCTGCGTCTTAATGCTCGCTAGCTTAGCGTAAAACTGTTGTTGCCATAGTTCTTTTTGTCGGACTGTCGGTAGCGGTGGTGTTTACCAAACCCACGGATTCAAGGCGAAATGGAGAACGTGCCGTTCGGTACCGACACCATGCCACACCCTCACCCATGCGCGCCCGGAACCCCCTCACCATCACGGCCAAGCCGCCGCCGGAGGTTCAGGCGCAGATCGCCGCGCTGCCGCTTGGGCGATCCTTCGCGCGGCCCCGACCTCCTCCATGTCAAGCTCATCGCGCTATACGACCGGCACCATGTGCCGCCCGAGTGGCTGCCCGCGCGCCCCTGAAACCTTGGTGCCGCGCCGGGCGGCTTCGCTGCGGCCCCACCGCAAGATGAGGCTTTCCTACATTATCCCGCCATGCTTCAAGCGGCCCGGAAAGCAGCATCCTTCCCTTTACGGCGCGCCATCCTTCCGCAGCGGCCCGGCAAGCGATCGCCATTGGGCTGAACTTTCCTGAACTTTGGATTCAGGGAGCGCGCCCTGCATCCCCGGAATCGGTGGCCGTCCGCGCCCGGTATCGCATGCGAAGGCGGAGCCACGTCAACGTGACCGGGCGGCGCGCAATAGCGCCGATCGCGGGAGATCGACGCCCGCGTCGCGGCTTATCGACTATGGATGGAGGCCCGAGCCGGAATCGAACCGGCGTATACGGATTTGCAGTCCGCTGCGTCACCACTCCGCCATCGGGCCTCAGGCGCAGAATTGCGTGGAGACAGCGCCCCTAGCCGCTTTGTTTCGCAGTGGCAATCCGTTCGTTTCGCAATCTGCATCATCCGGCACGCGCATCGATGCGCACTTGGCTCCATCCCCTTTGCCCGCTATGCGCGGCGCGGCGGGGTCTTATGGCTGTATTACTATTGCAATACAGCCATGCTTGGGCTAGAACCGCGCGATACAGGCTTGGGCCCAGGGAATCGGATAGAGACGGATGGCAACGAAATTGAGCGAGACGGGTGCGGCCGCGATGCGCGCCGCGATGATCGACAGCCAGCTGCGCACCAACGACGTCATCGACCCCGACGTCGTCGCCGCGATGGCCGCGGTGCCGCGCGAGGCGTTCGTGCCCGCCGCGCTTTCCGGCGTCGCCTATATGGACCGCGCGATCGCGCTCGGCGACGGCCGCGCGCTCAATCCGCCGCTCGTCACCGGCCGCCTGCTCGTCGAGGCGGCGGTGCGGCCCGGAATGCGCGTGCTGCTGGTCGGCGCCGCGACGGGCTATACCGCCGCGCTGCTCGCGAAGCTGGGCGCCGAGGTTCATGCCGTCGAGGAACGCGCCGACCTGATCGAGGCCGCGCGCGCCGCGGCGGGCGATCCGGCGATCGCCTGGACCCAAGGGCCGCTGGCCGCCGGCGCGCCGAAAGCCGCCCCCTTCGATCGCATCATCATCGAGGGCGCGGTCGAAACGCTGCCCGACGCGCTCGTCGCACAGCTCGCCGAGGGCGGGCGGATCGTCGCCGCGCGCCGCGATGGCAGCGTCTCGCGGCTCGTCCAGGGCGTGAAGGCGGGTGGCACCGTCGCGCTGCGCGCCTTCGCCGACATGGACGTCGCGCCGCTGCCCGGATTTGCCGCGCCCAAGGGCTTCCGGTTCTGAGCGTTGCCCGCCCCCTCCCCCGTTTCAGGCTGAACAAGACGATGCATGACAAGATGACTATCGCAACCGGTCGCCGCGCCCGCTGGCTTGCCGGTCTCGCCTTCGGCGCGCTGGTCGCCGCATCGCCCGCGCACGCCGAAACGCTGCAGGGCGCGCTCGCCAAGGCCTATGAAAACAACCCGACCTTGACCGGCGCCCGCGCGGGGCAGCGCGCGAACGACGAGAATGTGCCGATCCAGAAGGCGGCCGGGCTGCCCTCGGTCGGCGCCAGCGTCGACTATCAGGAAAATCTGGTCGTCCCCGGCAACAGCTTCTTCACCCCCGGCCGCTCGGTTTCGACCGGCGCGCAGCTGTCGGTCCCGCTCTATCAGGGCGGCGCGGTGCGCAACGCGGTGAAGGCCGCCAAATATCGCGTCGAGGCGGGGCAGGCCGACCTCCGCGCGACCGAGGCGAGCATCTTCTCGCAGGTCGTCGGCGCCTATATGGACGTCATCCGCGACATCGCGATCGTCCAATTGAACCAGAAGAATGTCTCGGTCCTCAGGACCAATTTGCAGGCGACGAGCGACCGGTTCGAGATCGGCGACCTGACGCGCACCGACGTCGCGCAGTCGCAGGCCCGCCTCGCGCTTGCCGAGGGCGACCTGCGCACCGCCGAATCGAACCTGATCCGCAGCCGCGAATCCTATATCCGCCTGGTCGGCGACGCGCCGACCGACCTGCAGGCGCCGCCGGTGCTGCCGAACCTGCCGACGACGGCCGAGGAAGCGGTGGCGATCGCGCTCACCAACAATCCCGACATCGACGCCGCGAACCAGCGCCTCAGCGCCGCGCGCGCCGACATCGGCGCCGCGCGGGCGACCCGCGCGCCGAAGGTTTCGGCGACGGTCAGCGGCGGCTACAACAATAACCTCAACTCGATCCCCGCCGGCAACACGACGTCGGACAATACGACGACGAGTACGATCGCCGGCGTGTCGATGACCCTGCCGATCTTCCAGGGCGGCCGCGCCTCGGCGCGCGTGCGCCAGGCGCAGGCGCAGACCAGCCAGGCGATCGAGAATTATGTCGCGGTCGAACGCGACGTGATCGCCCAGACGCGCGGCGCCTATGCCGCGTGGCAGGCGAACGAGCGGATCATCGCCGCGACCGAACAGGCGGTCGGCGCCAACGGCCTGTCGCTCGAGGGCGTCCGCGCCGAAAACAGCGTCGGCACCCGCTCGATCCTCGACATTCTGAATGCCGAACAGGAATATCTGAACACGCAGGTCCAGCTCGTCTCGGCACGGCGCAACAGCTACGTCGCCGCTTTCTCGGTCCTCGCCGCGATGGGCAAGGCCGAAGCGCGCGACCTCGGGATCGAAGGCGGCGCGCTCTATGACCCCGAGGTCAATTATCGCCGCGTGAAGGGCCAGCTCTGGGACTGGGCCGACGATCCGAAGCCGCAGCAGCAGGCAACCGACACCAGGACGGTTCCGGCCCCCGACGCCGGCGTCCCCGCCTATGTCGAAATGGGCCCGAAACAATAAGGCTTGGCAAAGGCCGCCCCCGGCCGGTAAGATGATGGTTAACCGCCTGGTAGGGCGACCCTGATATCGTGGGGCCCGGAATGGGCAAATGGGGGCAGTAATGGGCGATCTGTCGCGGGAACCATCGATGGAAGACATCCTGTCGTCGATTCGGCGCGTCATCGCGCGCGACGAGGCTCCCGGTGCCCGCGCCCAGCGCGTCGCCGCCGCGAACGAGGATGTTCTCGACCTTCACGAAGGGGAAGCGCCAGATGATGCGATGGCCGATGCACCGCCCGTGATCCCGACCGAGGAAGAGCTGCTCTCGGCCGCCAGCGCCGATGCCACGCGCCAGTCGCTCGAAGCGCTGACCGCCGCGGTCGCGCCCGCGGTCACCGCCGCGATCCCGGCCGCCGCGACCGGCGGCCGCACGATGGAAGACGTGGTGATCGAGGCACTTCGTCCGATGCTGAAGGAATGGCTCGACGCCAACCTTCCGACGATGGTCGAGGCGATGGTCGCCAAGGAAATCAGCCGGATCACCGGCAAGAAATTCTGATACTTATGCTCCTCCCTGCCGCAAAGCGGTGGGGAGGGGGACCATCCGAAGGATGGTGGAGGGGCGGAAGCGCTGCGTTGTCGCCCCTCCGTCAGCGCTTCGCGCTGCCACCTCCCCATGGCTTCGCCACAGGGAGGAAGCTACCCCGCCCAATCCTCCAGCAAATAACGCGCGATCGCCAGCGGCGGCGGCGCCATGAAGCTCGCCCCCATCTCGCCGGAGAGCGCGGCCCGCACCTCGGCGCGGTCGACCCACATCGCCGCCTCGAGCTCGGTCGTATCGATCGTCAGCGCCGTATCATGCGCGACCGCGCGGCAGCCGATCATCAGCGACGAGGGGAAGGGCCAGGGCTGGCTCGCCACATACACCACGTCCGACACCTGGATCCCCGCCTCCTCGAACAATTCGCGCGCCACCGCCTCTTCGAGTGATTCGCCAGGCTCGACGAACCCCGCGAGCGCCGAGAAGAAGCCCGGCGGAAAGCCCGGCTGACGCCCGACGAGCACGCGGTCCTGATATTCGGCGAGCATGATCACCACGGGATCGACGCGCGGGAAATGCTCCGAACCGCAATTGTCGCACTTCCGCCCCCAGCCGCCCCGAAAAATCCCGGTCGGCGCCGCGCACACCGCGCAGAAACCGTGCCGCGCGTGCCAGTCGACCAGGCTGCGGGCGCCGCCGTAAAGCGCCGCCTCCTCGGGCGACAGCAAGGGGATCAGCCGCATCACCGTCCGCGAGCGCGCGTCGATGCGCGTGCCGGGCGCGGGCGCGTGGACGAAGCGCGGCGCCCCGGCATCGTCGATCCCGAGCAACAGCAGCGCGCGCTCGTCGGCGGGGTCCAACGGTTCCCAGATCAACCCGCCCCGCTCGCCGGGGACCGGATCGATCCCGTCCATCGCGAGACA
This sequence comes from Sphingopyxis sp. H073, assembly GCF_001468395.1. Classification (GTDB taxonomy): domain Bacteria; phylum Pseudomonadota; class Alphaproteobacteria; order Sphingomonadales; family Sphingomonadaceae; genus Sphingopyxis. The sequence continues at coordinate 58,566 of NZ_LNSG01000014.1, forward strand.
GGTCGCGCGCGGATCCTGCGTTGCCGCCGCAAACGCTTCCGCATCGGTACGCAGGCGATCGGCGCGGTCGAGCCGCGCTCCGGTGAAACCAAGCGGCAGCGGCATCAGGCCATCACATCCTTGTAGAAATTCTTCCCGAAGTCGCGCTGGAAGGGCAGCGCCTCGGCGGGCATATATTGCGCATAGCCACCGACGCGGCAGCCGCGCTTGCGATCGACGAAGCCGATCGTTCCCGCCGCGCCGCCCCAGCCGAAAACGCCCTCGCCCGTCGGCGAGGTCGGCAGCGACACGCGCCCGCCCGCGCCGAACCCTTCGCCCTCGACGAAGCTGTTCTTTGTCGAGGCGCCCGCGGGCAACAGGTTCGACATCGCGAGCCTGGCGGTCTCGGGCTTCAGGATCCGCACGCCGTCCGTCTCGCCTTCGCCGAGCAGCATCGCGAGGAAGCGGTCATAGTCGCGCGCGGTCGAAACGAGCCCGCCGCCGCCATAAGGGATCGGCGGCTTGTCGAGATAGATCGAGCTCGTCGCGGGATCGATCGGCAGCAAGGCGCCACCAAAGGGGGCATAGTTGGTCGAAAGCCGGCCGACGTCGGCCGCCGCGACCTGAAACCCCGTGCTCTTCATCCCCAGCGGATCGAACAGGCGCGTCTTCAGGAACAGGTCGAACGGCTGCCCCGATACGACCTCGATGACGCGGCCGAGCAGGTCGAGCCCGACCGAATAGCTCCACTGCGTGCCGGGTTCGTGTACAAGCGGCAGCTTGGCGAGCCGGTCGGCGAATTCGGCAAGGCTCGGCGCGGGCTTCGACGCCGGCAAGCCCGGAATCGGCAGGCGGCTGACCTGCCCGCCCAGAATCCCCTGCTCGTTATAGGCGTCGCGCAGCGGTCCCTTCTGGACGATCCCGTAACCGAGGCCCGCGGTATGCGTCAGCAGGTGGCGCACCGTGATCAGCGTCTTCGCATCGCGCACGTCGGTCAGCGAGCCGTCGGGGGTGTTCTGAACCTTCATCTTCGCAAAGGCGGGCAGGATGTCGGCGATCGGCTGGTCGAGCTTGAGCTTGCCGTCCTCGATCAGGATCATCGCCGCGATGCCGGTGACCGGCTTGGTCATCGAATAGAGGCGCCAGATCGTGTCGCCGTCGACCGCCCGCGCCGAATCCATCGCCTGCGTGCCCGCGCCGAAGACGTCGAGCGCGCCCTGCCCCTTGCCGATCGCGGCGAGCGTCCCGGCGAGTTCGCGCCGGTCGACGAAGCCCTCGATAAAGGCCGCGGTCGCCGGATAGGCCGCACCGCCGTCGGCTTTCCACGCCAGCGCCGCGCCCGGCAGCATCAGCCCTGCGCCGCCCAGCGCGAAACCGCCCAGCAGCGCCCGGCGCGAAACCATCATGGTCATGAAATTCTCTCCCGCATCTTGTCGGTCAGTTTGCGATAGAGCGTCGGCAATCCGGCCGCGTCAAGCGCCGAAAGCGGCCACCACTCGCCTTCCCCTGCGGCATCCTCGCTTTCGCGGGCAACGAGCGTCAGGCGAAGGTCGAAATGGGTGAAACCATGATCGACCTGGACGATACCGGACTCGGCGGGCGGCACGTCGGTCCAGGCACCGCCGGGCAGCGCGCGCATTCCGCCGAGCATCCCCTTGTCGGGACGGCGGACGAGCCAGATGGCATCGTCGCGCTCGATCCAGTGCGCGACGCCATAGCGCTGCGGCTTCGCCTTTTTCGCGGGCTTGACCGGCAAGCGCTCGATATCGGCGCGGCCCCGCGCGCGGCAGTCGACCATGACCGGGCAGATGCCGCACGCGGGCGCGCGCGGCGTGCAGATCGTCGCGCCGAGGTCCATCAGCGCCTGCGCGAAGTCGCCGGGCCGGTCGCCGGGAAGCAGCGGCGCCAGCTCGGCGCGAATCGCGCGCTTGGCAGCGGGAAGCGGGGTTTCAATGAGCCGGTGCCGGGCGATCACGCGTTCGATATTGGCGTCGATCACCACCGCCGGGCGCCCGAAGGCGATCGCGGCGACTGCCGCGGCCGTATAATCCCCGACCCCCGGCAGCGCGCGCAGCCCCGTTTCGCTATCGGGAAAATGCCCGTCATGGTCGCGGGCGACGGCGCGCGCGCAGGCGAGCAGGTTGCGGGCGCGGGCGTAATAGCCGAGCCCCGCCCAGGCCGCCATCACGTCGGCGTCGTCGGCCGCCGCCAGATCGGCGACCGTCGGCCAGCGCGCGACAAAGCGCTCGAAATAGCCGGCGACCGCCGCGACCGTCGTCTGTTGCAGCATGATCTCGGCCATCCACACGCGGTACGGATCGGGCACCGCATCGCTCCCCGGCGGAATGCGCCACGGCAGCGCGCGCGCCGACCGGTCGTACCAGCCGAGCAAACGCGCGGCGAAACTGTCGATGCTGCCTGAAGTCTGGACGCTCACCCCCCGCCTATGGCATGGCGGCGGCGATGGCGAAAGCGGACACTCCCAAAGGCGAAAAGCCGAAGAAGAAGGCGGCAAAAAAGCCCGACGCCAAGCCCTATGAGCGCCCGCGCGGCGGCGAGGCGCGCTCGATCGCCGACCTCGTCCCCGAAATCGGCCGCACCGCCTTCCGCAAATTCGGCTTCATCCAGTCGTCGGTGGTCAGCCGCTGGCGCGAGATCGTCGGCGACCGGCTCGCCGACGTCACCCAGCCCGCGATGATCCGCTTCCCCGCCGGGCAGAAGGCGGGCGGCACGCTGCACCTGACGATCAGCGGCGCGCACGCCCCGATGCTCCAGCATGTGTCGCCCGACATCATCGCCGCGGTGAACCGCTTCTTCGGCTATGCCGCGATCGCCACGGTGCGGATGACGCACGGTCAGGTGACCCCCGCCGCCCCCGTTCAGCCGCCCGCAATGCTCAAACCCGTACCCGAAGAATTGGGGGATAGCCTTCGCGATATCGGCGACCCGGAACTGCGTACCGTGCTCGAACGCATGGCGGCGGGGCTGGCGTCGGCGCCGAAGCTCCCCCGGATCAGTTGAAGGCCACGCATGTCCCGACTTCTCCCGCCCGTCCGCCACATCGCCGTCGCAGTTGCCGCCACCGCCGCGCTCGCGCTGTTCGCCGCCGCCACGCCCGCGCAGCCCGTCCGCTGGTCGGCGAAGGTCGAAACCAGCCCGATCGGCGCCTATATCGTCGGCAACCCGAACGCGAAGGTCCGGCTCGTCGAATATTTCAGCTATACGTGCAGCCATTGCGCCGAATTCGCCAAGGCCGGCACCGTCCCGCTGCGCACCCTCTATATCGACAAGGGACTGGTGCTGTTCGAATATCGCAACCTCGTCCGCGACCCCGTCGACATGACCGCCGCGCTGCTCGCGCGCTGCGGCGCGCCGGCTGCCTTCGCCGGAAATCACGACGCGATCTTCGCGGCGCAGCCGGTCTGGCTCGGCAAGGTCGCCAAGGCGACCGAAGCGCAGAGGAAAAGCTGGTATCAGGGCAGCCTCGGCGACCGCGCGCGCAGGATCGCCGCCGACACCGGGCTCACCGCGATCATGCAGAAGCGCGGCTATACTACGGCGCAGATCGGCACATGCCTCGACAGCGAGGTCGCGCAGGCGGAGATCGCGGGGATGACCAACATCGGCCAGAACGCCGATCGCGTCGCGGGCACCCCGACCTTTTTCATCAACGGCCGCAACGCCGCCGTGGTCCAGTGGACCGCGCTCAAAACGAAACTCGACGCCGCCCTGAAGGGCTCCTAAGAAGCCACCATATCCCCTGTCCGGAGAGAAACCGACCATGACGAAGGCCCTGCTGCGTATCCTCCTCCTGTCCTCGCTCGGCGCGCTCGCGCTCGCGGGTTGCGGCGAAAGCAAGACCGACCCCGCCAAGGAACAGGATGTCATTGCCAAGGTCGCGGCGCCCGCGGGCAAGAGCTGGTCGGCGACGGTCAGCCAGACCGCCGACGGCGGCTATCTGATGGGCAACCCCGACGCGCCGATCAAGATCATCGAATTCGCCTCGCTGACCTGCTCGCACTGCGCCGAATTCTCGAAGGAAAGCCACGAGGAGATCAAGCGCGACTTCATCGACACCGGCCGGGTGAGCCTCGAGGTGCGCAACTTCATCCGCGATCCGCTCGACGCGATGGCGGCCGCGGTCATCCGCTGCGGCCCGGTCGACCGCTATTTCCCGCTGCAGGAAAATGTCTTCGCCTCGCAGGCCGACCTCTTCGCGGGCGCGCAGGCGAATGCCGCGGGCGGCGAAGCGGCGATGAAGCTGCCCCCGGCGCAGCGCTTCCCGGCGCTCGCCAAGGCATGGAAGCTCGACGCCTTCTTCCAGTCGCGCGGCGTCACCGCCGAACAGATCAACGCGTGCCTCGGCAATATCGACAATATCTCGAAGCTCGAACAGGGCACCAATGCCGCGGTCGAGAAATATACGATCCAGGGCACCCCGACCTTCGTCATCAACGGCCAGGTCGCCGAGGGTATCGCGACCTGGGGCCTGCTGCGCGACCGCCTGCGCACGATGGGCGCACGCTGAACGCCGGCGATCCTCCCTGCGGCGAGCCCGCGGGGAGGAGCCTTTCTAACCCCTTGCGACTCCCCCTCCGGCGCGTCATGACGGTGCGAGGGGGAATTGTGACGCAAAGGTTGCAACAGCCGCGATTCGACGACCTGCACGGGAGCTTTCCGTGCAGATAAAGCGGCTGCGCCTGACCGGTTTCAAAAGCTTCGTCGAACCCACCGAACTGCGCATCGAACCCGGCCTCACCGGGGTCGTCGGCCCCAATGGCTGCGGCAAGTCGAACCTGCTCGAGGCGATCCGCTGGGTGATGGGCGAATCCTCGCCGAAGTCGATGCGCGGCGGCGGGATGGAGGATGTGATCTTCGCGGGCACCACGCGGCGCCCGCCCCGCGATTTCGCCGAGGTCGCGATCCATTGCGATACCAAGGGCGGCGTCGTCGCGGGGCTTTCGGACGCGAGCGAGGGCCACGAGATCGAAATTATCCGCCGTATCGAGCGTGGCGCGGGCAGCGCCTATCGCGCCAACGGCCGCGACGTGCGCGCAAAGGACGTCGCGCTGATCTTCGCCGACGCCGCGACCGGCGCGCACAGCCCGGCGCTCGTCAGCCAGGGCAAGATCGCCAATGTCATCGCCGCCAAGCCGACCGACCGCCGTGCAATGCTCGAAGAAGCGGCGGGCATCGCGGGCCTGCACGTTCGCCGCAAGGACGCCGAGCAGAAATTGCGCGCGACCGAAACCAATCTCGGCCGCCTCTCCGAAATCGTCGCCGATATGGAGGTGCGCGCGAACGCGCTCCGGCGTCAGGCGCGCGCCGCCGAAAAATACAAGAAACTGTCCGAGGATATCCGCGTCGCCGAAGGACGGCTGATCTATGCACGCTGGCGCGACGCCGCCGCCGCCGCCGATCAGGCGCGCCGCGACGCCGACGCCGCCGAAGCCGCGGTAAAAACCGCGCAGGCCGAGCTTGAGACCGTCTCGGCGGCGCAGGTCGAGGTCGCGACGCGCGTCGGCGCCGCGCGCGCCGAGGCGCAGGCGCGGCGCGATGCGCTCGCCGAGGCGACCGCGACGCTCGTTCGCCTGCAGGGCGAGGAACGCGCGGCGCGGCAGCGTCTGGAAGATCTGGCGGCGCAACAGGCGCGGCTCGCCGACGACCGGACACGCGAAGGCGAATTCGCGCGCGAAGCGCACGCCGCGCTCACCGGCCTCGACGCCGAGAGCAAAACGCTGGAGCGCGACATCGCCGCGCACGACGCAAACAAGGCCGCGCTCGTCGAGGCCAACCAAGCGGCGCAGACGCGCCTCCGCGATGCCGAAGTCGCGTTGGCGCAGGCGCGCGCCAAGGCCGCGAGCGAAGCCGCCGACCGCCGCATCGCCGTCTCGGCGCGCGACACCGCCGAAGCCGCCGTCCGCCGCGTGGCGCAGGACAAGGCGCGCGTCGATGCCGAAATCGCCGCGCTCGGCGACAGCGCCGCGCTCGCCGCGACCGAGGCCGAAAGCGCCAGGGCGGCCGAAGCGGCCGAAGCTGCGATCGCCGAGGCCGAAGCCGCCTTGCAGAACGCCGAAGCCGACCGCGAAGCGACCGCCGCCGATCTCGCCACCATCGAAGCCGGTCTCGCCGAAGCCCGCGCCGCGCTCGCCGCGCTGGACGGAGAGGCGGCGACGCTCGAACGCGCGCTCGCCGCCGCGAAGAGCGACGACGACCGCATCCTCGACCAGCTTCGCGTGACGCCGGGCTATGAAGCCGCGCTCGCCGCCGCGCTGGGCGACGATCTCGATGCGGGCACCGCAAAGGACGCGGCGCGGAGTTGGGGCGGCGCCGACAAGGGCAAGAACGATCCGGCGCTTCCCGCGGGAACGCAATCACTCGCCGATTTCGTAACCGCGCCCGCGGCACTCGCCCGCCGCCTTGCCCAGGTCGCGGTTGCCGAAAGCGACGGCGGCCAGACGCTCGCGGTCGGCCAGCGCCTCGTCACGACGGGCGGCATGATGCGCCGCTGGGACGGCTTCGTCACCCGCGGCGACGGCGCGACGGCGACCGAGCGGCTGCAACGCCAGAACCGCCTCGACGCGCTCGCCGCGCAGCGTCCGCAAGTCGAACTCGGCGTGCAGGAACTGAAGGATCGCCGCGATACCGCGGCCGCCAGGGCGGGCGAACTCGCCGAAGCCGCCGCGGCAGCCCGCAAGGGGCTCGCGCAGGCCGACGAGGCTCGCCGCGCCGCGCTGCGCGCCGCCGACCAGGCACAGGCCGCGCTCGACCGCCACCGCGACGCGACCGCGATGTTCGATCGCCGGCTTGCCGAGGTCGCCGCGGCCGCGAAGGAAGCCGCCGACGCGCTCGCGGCGCAGGAAGCCGCGCTGGCCGCATTGCCGGACGACAGCATCGCGCGCGCCGCGCTCGATGCCGAGGAAGCCGCGACCGAGCGCGCGCGCACCGACGCCGGCGAAGCCCGCGACGCGCTGGCGGCACACGAACGCACCCTCGCGGCCTTGAGCGAACGGCAGGCGGTGGTCAGCGCCGAGATCAAGAGCTGGAAAGCGCGCGCCGGCGAGGCGGCGCGCCGCGTTACCGAAATGGACAAACGCGCCGAAGCCCTCGCCGCCGAAGCCGCGAAACTCGCCGACGTCCCCGAAAAGCTCGCCGCCGAGCGCAGCGCGGCCGAGACGCAACAAGCCACCCTTCGCGAACAGGTGAGCGCCGCCGAATCGCGCGAGCGCGAGGCGGAAGCCGCGCTCCGCGAAGCCGAAACCGCGCTCACCGCGATCCGCGAGCGCGTCGCCGCCGCGCGCGAAACCCGCGCGGGCGCGGTCGCGCGCTCCGAAAATGCCGAACTGCGCCGCGTCGAGATGGGCCGCCTGTCGGGCGAGCGTTTCGAATGCCCGCCACCGCTGCTGCCCAGGAAGGCCGGATTCGAGGAAGACAGCGTCGGCGACGCGATGCACGAATCGGCGCAGCACGACCGGCTGATCGCCGAGCGCGAGCGGCTCGGCCCGGTCAATCTCGTCGCCGCCGACGAGCTCGCCGAACTCGATACCGAGCGGACACGCAACGCCGCCGAGATCGAGGAACTGACGCAGGCGGTGAACCGTCTGCGCGGCTCGATCGGCAATTTGAACCGCGAGGGCCGCGTCCGCCTGCTCGCGGCGTTCGAGACGGTGAACGAGCATTTCCAGCGGCTCTTCACGACGCTGTTCAACGGCGGCCAGGCGCATCTCGAACTCGTCGATTCGGACGATCCGCTCGAGGCCGGGCTCGAAATCATGGCGCAGCCGCCGGGCAAACGGCTCGGCACGCTGACTTTGCTGTCGGGCGGCGAGCAGGCGCTGACTGCGGTCGCGCTGATCTTCGGCCTGTTCCTCACCAACCCCGCGCCGATCTGCGTCCTCGACGAAGTCGATGCCCCGCTCGACGACGCGAATATCGAGCGTTTCTGCGACCTGCTCGACCGCATGACGCGCGAGACGAACACGCGCTACCTGATCGTCACCCACAATGCGGTCACCATGGCGCGGATGCACCGATTGTTCGGGGTGACGATGATCGAGAAGGGCGTCAGCCGCCTCGTCTCGGTCGATCTTGGCGGCGCCGAGGAACTGCTCGCGGCCGAATGATCAGGGCGCGCTGCCGACCACCAGCATCGCCGCGAACACCAGAAGTCCGGCAAAGCGATTGCTGCGGAACTTGGCGAGCGCGTCGGCGCCATCGGCCGGGTTCAGCGTCACCACCTGTCCCGTCAGGTGCAATGCCGCGGGGACGAGCGCGACGAACACCAGCGGATCGGGCCGCACGCTCCACAGCGCGCCCGCCCAGCAGGCGAGCGCCGCCGCGTAGCAGAAACCGACGCCGCCCTTCACATGGGCGCCCATCGCGCGCGCGCTCGACTTCACGCCGACCAGCGCATCGTCCTCGATATCCTGCAGCGCATAGATGGTGTCATAACCGATCACCCACGCGATGCAGCCGGCATAGAGAAGCGGCAGCCCGAGCCCCCCGTCTGCATTATTGGCGCCGCCGCCGACCGCGATCCAGCCGACGAGCGCGCCCCAGCTGAAAACCAGCCCGAGCCAAGCCTGCGGCCACCAGGTGATCCGCTTCATGAACGGATAGGCGGCGACGAGCGCGAGGCTCCCCAGCGCGACGATCTGCGCCCCGCGCGGCAACTGGACGAGCACGAGCAGGCCGACCAGCGACAGCAGGATCGTCCACAGCAGCGCGTTGCGCACCGAGACCGCCCCGCTCGCGACGGGCCGCGACGCGGTGCGCGCGACCTTTGCGTCGAGATCGCGATCGACGATGTCGTTATAGACGCAGCCGGCACCGCGCATCGCGATCGCGCCGAGCAGCAGCCAGAGGAACAAGGGCCAGTGATGGAGCGCGCCGCCCGCGAGCGCGAGGCCGAAGGCGCACGGCCAATAGAGCAGCCACCAGCCGATCGGCCGGTCGAAGCGCGCGAGCAACGCGTAGGGCCGCGCGCCGGCCGGCAGGAGGGCGACGAAACCCTGGAACTGGCTGTCGGGTGGCGCGGCGGTCATCGGCTCGCGCCCTAGCAGGCGGCGCGAGCCGGATAAATGATTGATTGGATGGACCCGGCCGCGATCAGGTGCAGCTGGCGACCGTGCCGGTCGGGGTCGGGTTGAACCCTTCCCTCAGGTCGCGCGCTTCGCGGACGTTGAACGCGGCCGTCGTGTGGATGCGCTGCGATCCCAGCCATTTGCCATAGAGCAAGGGCTGGTAGTCGTAATAGACTTCGACGAACATCACCGCGGTCCCCGCGGCGGCGGTGACTTCCTTGCCCGTCGGCCCCATGCCCGGAAAGGCGTTGCCCGTCGCGCCGTCGCCGGCGGCGCCGAAGCTCGACTGAACCCCAAGGTCGCCGTAGCAGCGCTGCCAGTGAATCCACTGCCCGCCGTCGGTGTTGCGTTCGAGGCTCGACAGGATGACGCGGCCGCGGCGTTCGAAATCCATGTTGCGTGCCTGTTTCTCGACACCCGAAAAGACTTCGTTGATGTCGATCTCGCGAATGATCGGTTGCGACAAGGAGTCGCCCGTCGCGATGCGCGACGCATTGTCCGCGGCGCCGAGCGCGATCTGGCTGACCCGCGTATGCACGAGCACGAGGTTGGCGATCTCGATCCCCCCGAAGCCGAGCAGGACGAGCAACGGCACGGTGAACGCCATTTCGACGAGCACGGCGCCGCGGCGATCGCGGCGCAGCCGCCGCATGATCGCGCGCGCGATGGTCCGCCGCGCGCTCATGGACAGCGCACCGGGCTGGCATCGGACCCGACGGCGAAGGGCTGGTTGCGTAGCACCGTTGTCTCCCTCAACGTGGTTTCCTGTGGCTGACCCAGCATCCGCCATACGGGCAGGACGCGATCGAATTTCATCTCGACGGTGTAGAGGATGACGTCGTCGGCGCCGCCGTTGCCGCCGCGCGCGCGGTCGCTGTCCCAGACGCCGTTCCCGTTCACATCCTCGAAGCATTCGGTGTTCTGGTGTGCACCGTCGCCATTGTCGTCGTTGAACGGTTCGGGATTCCCGACCTCGCTGAAATTGTCGTAGGCCCGGCGGGCAAAGGTCACTTCGGCGTGGGGGAATACTTTCACCACCGCCGTCTCCACCGCATCGTCGAGCGCCGTCTGGCTGGCGCCGCCCGTTTCAAGCGTCGAATCGCGCGCCGCTTTTGCGACGGCGCCTTGCAACACCTGCTTTGCGTACATCTGCCAGCTATAGTCGAAGATGCCCATCAGCAGCAGGATGAAGAGCGGCCCGGTGAAGGCGAACTCGACGAGCGCCGCGCCGCGCTCGCTGTCGCGAAGCCGGCGGAGCAGGCTGGACCGGCGCGTCATTGCGACAGCCTCAGGCGCGAAATCTGCTGCGCGATCTGCGAGAAGATGCTGGCGAGCTGCGCGCTGCTGCCCGCTTCATAGGCCTTGCCCGACGATGCACAGGCGACAAGCTTCGCATTCTTGGCGTCGTCGAGGTCGACGCCAAAGCCGATGATCCAGACGACGATGCCCTTCTGCTTCGCAGCCGCGCACAGATAGCTGAGGCGGTTGGTGTGGCGCGCGATCGCATCGGAGTTATCGGTCGCACCGATGCGCTGCATCACTTGCTCGAGGCCCTGATGCGAATAATTGGTGCGCGGCGTGTTCATCTCGCCATCGGTCATGAAGATGATGTGGCGTCCGACCGGGCGGCCCATGTAATTGCCATTCTCGGCAGCGAACAGACCGTCGGGCGAGATCAGCCGGGCGCCCCACGCCATGCCGCTGTCGTGATAGGTATAACCCTGGGCTTTCAGGCCGTTGATCTTGGTGGTGAACGCGGTCTTGCCCGCATCGTCCATGTTGGTCAGCTTCATGACCGGCACCGGACAGGCACCCGTGTCGCCGAAATTCTCCGACTGCTTGCCGAAATTGGTGCTGTTGGTGGTCGAGTTCACATTGGTCGGCGACGAACGCGAATAGACGAAATAGGGAATGAACATCCGCCACTTGGTGTCGTCGTTCGCCGTCGGCACCAGGTCGATATCCATGTCATAGGTGTTCGCAGGCGGCGCGGCGTTCGACGCAAATGCGTTCGTGGCGCGCTCCATCACGCAGCCGGTCCACGGCGCGGACTGGCTCGCCCCGGCCGTCCCGGTGTTGAACGAAAGCGACGTGGACATGTTCTTCCCCGACGACACGTCGAAGGTGCGGTCGAGATAGGTGTAGGTATATTTCTCGGTCTTCGTCTGGACGGTGCTGCTCGAGTAGGTGCGCGAGCGGTATTGGCGCGTGCAGACCTTGGTCGAACTGTTGAACGACTGATTCCGGTACTGATAGTCGGTGTAGGGCGTCGTCGTCGTCGTCGTCGTCGTGCGCGTGTCGCCCGAGGTGTTCGGGCCGTTGACGGTCGTCGACGCGGTGCCGGTGATCGTCTCGCTGCCTTTCGTACAGTTGGCATTCGTCGTATTGTTGATCGTTTGCGTGGCCGACCAACCCGACCAGCTCGACGGATTCGTACTGCTGTTGTTGCTCGTGTTACCCGTCGTCGTCCACAGCGCGGCGGTATTCGGCTGCCGCGACGGCACGGTGACGGTGTCGGCGATCCAGCTCGACTGCAGGATCGCCCCGACGTTGACTGTGCCGCTGTAGGGCACGACACCGATCCGCAGGCGACCATCGCCGCGTTCGGCCGAGGTGATCGTCGTCATGAAAAGGTTGGCCGCGTTGCGCAGCGCCGCGATCTTCGCGATCGTCGCGCCGCCGCCGGCGTCGCTGTCGGCGATCTGATCGTCCATCGACCCGGTGACGTCGAGCACGAGCATCACGTCGGTGCTCGAGATTTCGAGTTTCGCCTCACAATTGACCGATAGCGCGAAATTCTCCTTGCCGAACATCGTCATCACCAGCGTCGGCAGCGTCGCCGCCGCGGTGCCGCCGACCGACGACGTCCCGACCGGCACCGACGAGAAGGATATGCCCGTACTGCCGTACATCGCAGTCGGGTAGTTGAAGTTGAACATCTTGTTCGCTTCGGCCTTCTGCGGGTCGCCATAGCTGCCGCCGGCCATCGCGCGGCGGCCGGCGAGCACGCCGGCGTCGCACGCCTGCTGCAGGCGAAGCTGCGCCATATAGGCGCGGCCGATGTCGACCGCGGAACCGACGATGCCGATCACCGGGATGATCGCAGCCGCCGTCAGCATCATGGCGTTGCCGCGCTGGTCGCGCAGAAGTTTCGAGGCGCCGGCCCTGAGGCCGTTCAAAATGGTCCCTCGCATGGTCTAAACCCCTCTTGGTCCAGACGCACCACCCACCCAGATGCGCGACTGGTATCCTCGCACCTAGGGGGAAACTGCTTACCAAATCGCTAATCGGCCCCCTCGACATGCGCGCATATCGGCGGGAATTCTGGCCCGTATCGGGACAGGTCGGCGATCCGGGCACGGCGCCAACGCGGCAGATGCGCCGCGCCGCGCGCTCTGCTATCGCGGCGCCATGCCCGCGACACCCGCCTGGCCGCCCGCCAGCACGCCCCGCCTCTATATCGACCAGCCGCTCGGCCCCGACGCCGCGCCGCACATCGACGGCGCGGCTGCGCACTATCTGCTGAACGTCATGCGGCTGAGGGTGGGCGACCCGCTGTTGCTGTTCGACAATCGCAGCGGCGAATGGCTCGGGCGCATCGCCGACGCGGGCAAGCGCTCGCTCGACATCGCCATCGAGGCGCTGATGCGCCCGCGCGAGGCGGTGCCCGATCTCTGGCTCTGCTTCGCGCCGGTCAAGAAGGCGCGGCTCGACTGGATCATCGAAAAGGCGACCGAACTCGGCATCGCGCGGCTGCAACCGGTAATCACCGACCGGACGATCGTCGAACGGGTCAAGCAGGAGCGGCTCGAGGCGCAGATCGTCGAGGCGTGCGAGCAATGCGGGCGCACCGCGCTTCCCGAACTCGCCGAGCCGGTGAAACTGCCGCAGATCCTGAAAACATGGCCCGCCGGGCGGTCGCTGCTCTTCGCCGACGAAGCGGGCGGCGAATCGCTCGCCGTCGCCCCGGCGCCGCCCCCCGCCGCGATCCTGACCGGGCCCGAGGGCGGTTTCACCACCGCCGAGCGCCATCTGCTGCTCGCACACCCCGCGGTCCGGCGCATCGCGCTCGGCCCGCGCATCCTGCGCGCCGAGACCGCGGCGATCGCGGCAATCGGGGTTTGGATGGCGGCAAACGGCGATTGGGCCTAACTGTACCAAAACTGGACATTATTGCTGCCAGTCTGGCAGTTATTAACTTCAAATTAGGGATATCGGCCGCAAAGCCTGCTCATGCAACGGCGGGACCAGAGCCGAAGTCGCTGGCGTGGGGGCCGGCGGGCACTGCTGAGGCGGGCGGCGACCATGCTTGCCTGGCTGGCGCTGGCTCTCGTCGTTGCACCCGCTGCGGCGCAGACCAGCGCGACCTACAGCAACACGGCGGCCGGCACGATCAGCGAAACCGCCACCCCCTGTACCGGGCCGATGGTGCGCACCTTCACCGTCGCGGCAAACACGCAGGTTACCGACGTCAATATCGGCGTCCAGCTCGGCCACAGCTATCGCGGCGACCTTCGCGTCACGCTGACCTCGCCTGCGGGAACCGTCGTCAATCTCATCACCAATGTCGGCACCGGCGCCGACAATCTGAACGTGCTGTTCGACGACAGCGCGGCGGCGAGCATCTCGACCCACACGGCGAACGACAACACGTCGGCGGCGCCGCCGTACCAGCGGACCTTCCGCCCCGAGGGCGCGCTCGCCGACTTCAACGGACAGGGAACCGCCGGAACGTGGCAATTGCAGATCTGCGACTCGCTGAACGGCGACAGCGGCAGTTTCACGCGCGCCGACCTGACCCTGACCAGCGTACCGCTGTCACCCTATGCCGACCTGTCGCTCGCGAAATCGGTGAGCAACGCGAACCCTTCGTCGGGCGCCAGCATCAGCTATACGCTCAGCGTGACCAATGCCGCCGCCTCGGCGCTCACCGCGACGGGCGTGACGGTGCAGGACATGCTCCCCCCGGGCGTCACCTTCACCGGGGCGTCGGGGTTCGGCAGTTACAACAGCACCACCGGGGTCTGGACCGTCGGCAGCATCCCGCCGGGCACGACGCGCACGCTGACGATCAGCGGCACCGTATCGGCAACCGCGGGCGCGACGATCACCAACGTCGCAGAGGTCAGCGCCTCCTCGGCCTATGATTATGATTCGACCCCCGGCAACGGCGCTTCGGGCGAGGACGACTATGCCGCGGCGAGCTTCACCGTCGCCGGAACGCGGACCGCGGGAACCCCGCCGACGCTCGTCTGCCCGGCCGGGACGACGACGCTCGACTGGGACACCGTGACGTGGAGCGCGGGGACGACCAGCGGCAGCTATGCGCTGACCGCGATCGGCACGACCGGCTTCAACATCGCGATCAGCGGCGGCGCCTTCCTCAGCAACGCGACCTATGGCGGCCAGTCGCCGACCCGGCAGAATATCGTCACCGGCGCGCTGTCTCCGGCGCAATATTCGATCTTCGAGCTGGTCGATTTCACCAGCCAGGCGGGCTCGGTCACCTCGACGATCACCCTGCCCACCGCGGTCCCGGGCGCGCAGTTCCGGCTGTTCGACGTCGACTATGCAGCGGGGCAGTTCGCCGACCGCGTCACCGTGACGGGCAGCTTCAACGGCACGAACGTCACGCCGGTGCTGACGAACGGCACCGCCAACTATGTCATCGGGAGCACCGCCTATGGCGATGTCCTGTCGGCCGACGCCAGCGCCGACGGCACCGTGACCGTGACCTTCGCGGCGCCGGTGGACAGCATCACGATCGACTATGGCAGCCACGGCCTTGCTCCGGCCAATCCGGGGCAGCAGGGGATGGCGATCCACGACTTCCTCTTCTGCCGCCCGGTCGGCAATCTGCTGATCGCCAAGACGAGCAGCGTTGTCAGCGATCCGCTGAACGGCACCACCAACCCCAAAGCGGTCCCCGGCGCGACGATGCGCTATTGCCTGCTCGTCACCAACGGCGGCAGCGCGACCACGACGGGCATCCTCGTTTCCGATCCCCTGCCTGCCACCACCACCTTCGTTCCGGGGTCGCTGCGCAGCGGGACGAGCTGCGCGGGCGCGACCACGGCCGAGGACGACGATGCGGCGGGAGCGGACGAAAGCGACCCCTTCGGCGCGGCGATCGCGGGAACCACCGTGTCCGCCAGCACCGCGACCCTGGCCCCCGCGGCAGCGATGGCGGTAACGTTCGACGTCACGGTGAACTGACACCGTCGGCGCCCCTCATGACCCCGATTGCATTCTATACCGAATAGTCTAGATGGCGCGAAATGAGCACGCGCACCGCTTCCGACAGCCACGATCCGATCATCGAAAGCCGCGACCAGCTCGCGGCGCCCATGGCCAGGGGCGAGAAGCCGAGCGATCGCTGGCGGATCGGTACCGAGCACGAAAAATTCGTCTATCGCACCGCCGACCACCGCGCCCCCTCCTATGACGAGCCCGGCGGCATCCGCGACCTCTTGATGGCGCTTACGCGCTTCGGTTGGGAGCCGGTGATCGAGGGCGGGAATGTCATCGCGCTTGCCGGCAGCGACGGCACCGTCAGCCTCGAACCCGCGGGGCAGTTGGAGCTTTCCGGCGCCCCGCTCGAAAATCTCCACCAGACCTGCGCCGAGACCGGGCGGCACCTCAAGCAGGTAAAGGAAGTCGGCGCCGAACTCGGGCTCGGTTTTCTGGGGCTCGGCATGTGGCCCGACAAGACGCGCGCCGAGCTGCCGATCATGCCCAAGGGCCGCTACAAGATCATGCTGGAGCATATGCCGCGCGTCGGCAGCATGGGGCTCGACATGATGCTGCGCACCTGCACCATCCAGACCAACCTCGACTATTCGTCCGAGGCCGACATGGTGCAGAAATTCCGCGTCTCGCTCGCGCTCCAGCCGCTCGCCACCGCGCTCTTCGCCAGCTCGCCCTTCACCGAGGGAAAGCCCAATGGCTATATGTCGTATCGCAGCCATATCTGGACCGACACCGACCCCGCGCGCACCGGCATGTTGCCCTTCGTGTTCGAGGACGGCTTCGGCTACGACCGCTATGTCGACTATATGCTCGACGTGCCGATGTATTTCGTCTTCCGCGACGGCCGATATATCGATGCTGCGGGCCTCAGCTTCCGCGATTTCCTGAAAGGCGAGCTGTCGGCTCTTCCCGGCGAACTGCCGCGGCTTTCCGACTGGACCGACCATCTCTCGACCGCCTTCCCCGAGGTGCGGCTCAAGAGCTTCCTCGAAATGCGCGGCGCCGACGGCGGCCCGTGGAACCGCATCTGCGCGCTCCCCGCGCTGTGGGTCGGACTCCTCTACGACCAGGGCGCCCTCGACGCCGCCTGGGATCTCGTCAAGGGCTGGAGCATCGAGGAGCAGCAGGCGCTGCGCGATGCCGTCCCCAGCGAAGGCCTCGACGCCCCCGCGCCCGGCGGCGGCTCCGTCGGCCAGCTCGCGCACCGCGTGCTCGACATCGCCGCAGCGGGGCTCGCGGCGCGCGGACAGGTCAATTCGATGGGCGACAACGAGGTCGGCTTCCTCGAACCGCTGCGCCGCATCGCGGCGACGGGCAAATCGCCCGCCCACGACCTGCTCGACCGCTACGAGGGGCCGTGGGACCACGACCTGTCGAAAATCTACGACGAGCTGAGCTTCTGATCGCATCGTCCCGATCGGATGGGGACCTACCATTTGAAGCGAGCCCGTGTTTCCCCTCCCGCCTGCGGGCGGTGAGATAATGGGCGGCCATCGCCCGCAACGCGGCGATGGCCTCAGTCGGGCCCGGCCATCTCGAACTGTTCGATGACCCAGTCCTCGGCCTGCGCGCCGCCGATCCATTCCTGCATGCAGGGGTGGCTGATCACCGCCTGGCAATAAGGGATGGCGAAGCGCGGGAGCGGGATCGAGTAAGTGAGGAAGCGCGTGACGACGGGGGCGAACATGATGTCGGCCGCCGACCATTCGCCGAACAGATAATCCCCCTCGCCGCCGAAGCGCGCGCGCGCTTCGGCCCAGATCTGCAGGATGCGGATGACGTCGGCCTGCACCTCGGGCAGCAGGTCGGCCGCGGGGTAGATGCGGCGGATATTCATGCTGTGATTGCGGCGCAGCGCCGCGAAGCTCGAATGCATCTCGGCCGCCATCGAGCGGGCCATCCCACGCGCGGCCATATCGTCGGGCCAATAGCCGCGCGTACCGCCGGTCTTTTCGTTGAGATAGTCGATGATCGCCAGGCTGTCCCAGACGACGATGTCGTCGCCGTCCCACAGGATCGGCACCTTGCCGCCCGACGGCGCGAATTCGTCGCCCTCGCGGCGTTTCGACCAATCCTCGTCATAGAGCGGGACGGTCACCTCCTCGAAGGGCAGGCCGCTATGCTTGACCGCGAGCCAGCCGCGCAGGCTCCAGCTCGAATAGGCCTTGTTGCCGATGAACAGTTTCATGTCGCCTCCGGATTCCCCTCCCGCTTGCGGGAGGGGCTAGGGGAGGGCCTGTTTCAGCCCAATTCCCGTGACATGCCCTCCCCCGTCCCCTCCCGCAAGCGGGAGGGGAGAGATTAGCTCTCGACCGCCTCCAGCACCGCGGTACGCAGCTCGGCGATCCCCATGCCCTTTTCGCTGCTCGTCGCGATCACCTCGGGGTGCGCGGCAGGATGCTTGCGCGCCTCGGCCTCGGTCGCGGCGTGGACCGCGGCAAGGTCGCTCGCCTTGATCTTGTCGGTCTTGGTGAGCACGAGGCGGTAACTGACCGCGGCGATATCGAGCATTTCGAGCACCTCGCGGTCGACGTCCTTGATCCCGTGGCGGCTGTCGATCAGCACCAGGGTGCGCTTCAGCACCTGCCGGCCGCGCAGATAATCGTTCACGAGAAAGCGCCATTTCCTGACGACATCCTTCGGCGCCTTGGCAAAGCCATAGCCCGGCATGTCGACGAGCCGGAACACCAGCGGTTCGCCGACGTCAAAATAATTGAGCTCCTGCGTCCGCCCCGGCGTGACCGAGGTGCGGGCCAGCCCGTTGCGGTTCGTCAGCGCGTTGAGCAGCGACGACTTGCCGACGTTCGAGCGGCCCGCGAACGCGATCTCGGGGACGGTCGGCGCCGGCAGATGCTGGAGCGCGGGCGCCGATTTCAGGAAGGCGATCGGCCCCGCAAACAGCTTGCGGGCGCGTTCGGCTCGGTCGGGATCGATTTCGTCGGTCATAAGGCCTGTGCCCCTGCGCAGGCAGGGGCCCATCTCCTGTTGTTTAAGTCCGAAACCACCGGAGATGGGTCCCCGCCTTCGCGGGGACGCACACGCCAATGGGGCGGTTCTATTTCGCCGGCGCCGCCTTCAGCGCCGGGAACTTGCGATACATGAACTGCTGCTGCGCGATCGACAGGCAGTTGTTCGTGATCCAGTAGAGCAGCAGGCCCGCGGCGAAGGGCGCCATGATGAACATGAACATCCACGGCATGATCTTGAACACCTGCTGCTGCACCGGATCGGTCGCCTGCGGGTTGAGGCGGAATTGCAGGAACATCGTGATGCCGAGGATCAGCGCAAGCGGCCCGAGCGCCAGCAGCGACGGCGGCGTGAAGTCGAGCAGGCCGAACAGGTTCAGGAAATGCGCCGGATCGGGCGCCGACAGATCCTTGATCCACAGCGCGAAGGGCTGGTGCCGCATTTCGATCGTCAGCATCAGCACCTTGTAGAGCGCATAGAAGATCGGAATCTGGATGACGATCGGCAGACAGCCCGCGAGCGGATTGATCTTCTCGTCCTTGTAGAGCTTCATCAGCTCCTGCTGCTGGCGCGGCTTGTCGTCCTTGTAGCGTTCCTGCAGCGCCTTCATCTTCGGCTGGACGAGGCGCATCTGCGCCATCGAATGGAACTGGCGCTGCGCGATCGGGAACATCAGGCCGCGGATGATCAGCGTCAGCAGCATGATCGCGACGCCGAAATTGCCGACCATGCGGAACAGCCAGTCGAGCAGCTTGAAGATCGGCACCGCGAAAAATTCGAACCAGCCCCAGTCGATCGCGTTCGACAGGCGGGTAATGCCCTGGTCCTTCTCATAGCGCTGGAGGGTATAGACCTCTTTCGCGCCCGCGAAGATGCGCGTCGTCGTCGTGATCTGCTTGCCGGGTGCGACCTCGGCGAAATTGCGGGCGAACAGCGTCTGGTAATTGTTGGCTGCGGGCGAGGTGATCGACGCGCTGACGCGTTCGCCCTTGGCCGGGACGACCGCCGCGAGCCAATATTTGTCGGTGAAACCGAGCCAGCCGGCCGAATCATATTTCGCCGCCGTGCCCTCGTCGAGATCCTTGTAATTGACGTCGAACACCGATTTGCCGTCGAGATAGCCGGTCGGCCCGACATGGATCGTCCAGCTGTCCTGTTCGTGCGGATCGGTCGGCTTGCCGAGCCGGTCGATCAGCGCGAAGCTGCTTGCGCTGACCGGTGCCGCGCCGCTATTGGCGATCGTCTGTTTCGCGGTGATCAGATAGTTGGCGTCGATGCTATATTCGATGCGGAACGTCTGGCCGGTCGTGTTCGACCAGCTCAGCGTCACCGGCGTCGTCGGGGTCAGCTTGGCGCCCGACGCGGACCAGACCGTCGCGGGGCCCGGAACCTCGATGCCCTGCGCGGCCCAGCCGACGCTCGCGAAATAGGCGGCCTTGGTGTTGCCCGGCGCGAAGAGGCGCACCGGCGGCGCGTTCTTCTTGATCGTCTGGCGATATTTGGTGAGCGTCACATCGTCGATGCGCGCGCCGGCGAGGTTGATCGAGCCCGCGAGCGCCGGGGTCTCGATCGGCACGCGGTTGGCCGAGGCGACGGCGGCTTCGACGGGGACGATCGCCTGCACGGCGGGCGCGGCGGGGGTCGCGCCCGTTGCCGGCGGCGTGGCGGGCGTGCCCGGCGTGGCGGTCGCCGCGGTCGGCGAACCCGCGACGGTCTTGGTCACGTCGGGCTTCGTCGGAGTCGGGAAGAATTTCTGCGCGACGAAGTTCCAGCCCAGCAGGATGGCCGCCGACAGCAAGATTGCCGTGATCCAGTTACGCTTGTCGTCCACGCTCTTCGGTCTCTCTTCGTCTCAAAATATCGGGATAGGCCGCGCTCAAGGCACGGGGTCGTAGCCGTGACCGCCCCAGGGATGGCAGCGCAATAGCCGCTTTGTCGCGAGCCAGCCACCCTTGATCGCACCATGGCGTTTGAGCGCGACGATCGCATATTCGCTGCACGACGGGGCGTAGCGGCAGGTCGGCGGCAGGATGCGCGACGGGCCGAGTTGCCAGCCGCGGGCGATCAGGATGAGCAGCTTTGCGATCATGAACAAAGACCGGAAAACTGCCGAACTTCATTCGCGATTGCCCTTTGTTCGACACCCCGGACTTGATCCGGGGCCCATGCGACCGCGGTGGTTATGGACCCCGGATCAAGTCCGGGGTGACGATAAGGGAGAAGGGCAACGCTCATAACGCCTTCGCCGCCAGCTTCTTCGCCGCGCGCCTCAGCGCCGAATCGAGATGCTCGCCGAGTTCGGCAAAGGCGATGTCGTTGCCGCCGGGGCGCCCGATCAGCACATGGTCGGCGCCCGCGATGCCCGATTCGCGAAGCGCGGCGCGCGCAAGTTCGCGGAAGCGCCGCTTCATCCGGTTGCGAGTGACGGCGTTGCCGACCTTCTTGCTGACCGTAAAGCCGACGCCCGGCTCATCGTCGCCATCGCCGCGCGGGCGGACGAGCAGGACAAAGCCGGGCATGGGGAAGCGAAGGCCGCGGTTGGCGGCCAGAAATTCGCTGCGTTTCGATAGCGTTCGCACCAGACGGGCTGGCGCAGAAGCGCCGGCGCTTAGGCCGACAGCTTCTTGCGGCCGCGGGCGCGGCGAGCGGCCAGAACCTTGCGGCCGCCGACGGTGGCCTTGCGGGCGCGGAAGCCGTGACGGCGCTTGCGCACGAGGCGGCTCGGTTGATAGGTGCGCTTCATCGCGGTTTTCCCTAGATCTTGTCAAATGCCGTAACAGAAAAGGGCCGCCAGACGTGGGCGGCCACTGTTGGACGCGCCGATAAGCGGGATTCGGTGCAAAGTCAATCGCCATCAAGCGACTCCAGGGCGGCCCGTGCCCGCCGCCGCGCGGCGCTGACGCGGCGCATGATCCGGTCGGCGCGCTCGCCGTAGCGCGGGTGGCTGCGCTTGAAGCGGACATAGCGCCGCTTCGCCCACGCGCTGTTCTGGAGGCAGAGCATCAGGCCGACGGGGAAGAGGATGATGAAGCCGGGGCCGGGAAGCACGCCGACGACCGGCGCGGCGACGATCAGCAGCACGCCGAGCAGGAAGAGCGCGAGGCGAACCTGCGCATTACGCCGCAAGCGCTGGTAGAGGCTCCGTTTCGCCATAGGGGCGATGTGGGGAGCCTGCGGCGTGTTGCAAGGATAAAGCAGTTCGGCACGCGCGCGCCGACGATCGCGCATGTCCGCTTTGGGGTGGTTTCCAGCCTTTCAATTCTCGTCATGCTGAACTTGTTTCAGCATCCATGGGCTGACCTTTCATCGGCCGCTGCGGTGAAGGAGGCGACGGACCATGGATCCTGAAACAAGTTCAGGATGACGATGCTGGAAATGTCGCCTTCCGGTCGATAGCGGTCATGTAAAGGCGTCGGCGTCTGACCGACCGAAATGGGGTGGGGAGCGGACGTCAGAACTCGGGCGTGAACGACGGATCGATCCAAGCGCTTTTGACTTGCCCCGGAGCGAGCTTCACAGCCGACACGTCAAATGGTGTCAGCTTTTCCGCGAAGGCCATTGCGCTCTCTGCCACCTGCTCATCTGGTCCTTCTAATTCATGATCCCAGAAATGGACGGAACCAGTCAGCGGCGCGACGTAGAAGTAGTTTCCACAATCGTCCTCAGCGAATGGTATTACGCGGGTAGGAAACCCATCGATCCCTGCGCCAAGATTGGATGCCTCACACACAGGGATGAATCGTGAAATCCCAATTTCATTATTCGACGTTTTTATACTGTTTGCCTCGGGCTCGGCGCCGTCGTGTAGCAGCACAAAATCGAGGTAGCTTGCCGGAAGCGAATGCCCGATCCGGTCAGCTAGCAGGCGCAATTCTTCCTCGGCAGGCCCCGGCATAATTGGTATAGAAACAGTCATAGAAACTCCCCCATGACACAGCATTGCAGAGACGGTGCACGTCCGCAATCGGTCGTTTACGGACATTGCCGCCGCCCCCCCCCCCCTAA
>NZ_LNSG01000015.1 GCF_001468395.1 Sphingopyxis sp. H073
GCCCGATCCGGGGCCGGGGACGGGGGTAGCCCCGGCCGACGCATCGCTGCCCGTGCCTGGCCGGGGGGCGGCGCTGACCGGAGGCGGTTCGGGTGGCGGCAGCCTGGGTTCGGGGGCGGCGACGGGGGCTGCTCTTGCAAATCTGTTGGCGGCCGATGCCTTGGCGCTTGCCTTCTCGTGCTGCGTCTTGGTGGGCACGATGACGTCTTGCGGAGGTTTCGGCGCGGGGATGGCGATGGCGCTGATCGCCTCGCTGGCGGCGCGAACGACATGGAGGTCGAGCCCGCCGACAAGCCCGGCGCCGATCGCGAATGCCGCGAGCAGCGCGGCGCTGCCAGCGATAAGCCGCTGACGTCCGGTTATCTGCCCCGTATAGGCCATGACAACATCCGCGGCGAACGCCCTTCGTCCGCCTTCGCCATGCCGTTTAGAGGAAATCCTCTAGCGTGGACATGAACCGGTCGAACTGGTCGTGATGCAGCCAGTGACCGGCATTCTCGAATTCGATCACTCTAGCGGTATTGAAATGCGCGATGCGTCCGTCTTTTTCGGGGTTGGAAGCCCAGCTGTCGGCGCCATAAAGAAGAAGCGTCGGGCAGCTGATCGCTGACCAGAGCGATTCGATGTCGCTTTGCGGAAGGTCGACCACCGGCCAGACGTTCAGATAATTGTCGAACTTCCAGCTCCAGCTGCCGTCCTCGTTGCGGTTGATGCCATGGATCGTCAGGTGGCGCGCCTGATCGGGGGTCAGATAGCTGTTCTCGGCGATCATCCGCGCCAGCGCGTCGTCGAGCGTCGCATAGCGGCGCGGCGTGCGGCCCGCCGCCTGGCGCTTTTTGTCGATCCAGCCGCGAAAACGTTCGGCGAAGGGCGTCTCGGCACGCTCGGCCAGAACCTTGGGCGAGGGGCCGAGTCCTTCGATTGCGACGAGCTTGCGGACGTTATCGGGATAGAGGCCGGTATAACGCAACGAGACATTGCCGCCCATCGAGTGCGATACGATCGTCACCGGCGCGAGATCGAGCTGGTGGATGAGCTGCGCGAGGTCATAGACGAAGGCGCCCATCTCGTAATTGCCGTCGGGCGCCCAAGCGCTGTCGCCATGGCCGCGCAGGTCCGGCGCGATGACATGATAGCGATCGGCGAGCTTCTCGGCGACCCAGTCCCAGCTTCGGCAATGGTCGCGGCCGCCGTGGACAAGCAGGAGCGGCGGCGCGTCGCGATTGCCCCAATCGACATAATGGAGCTTCAGCCGCTGTGAAATGATGCTGTTCGAGGTCGGGCCGCTTGCCATCTTGTCGTCCTTGCTGTCTGATCGGGTTTCAAAAGGCGACTGAATGGCATCCGTCAAGCCCGGTCGCGATCATCGGGAAGGGAGCGGCAGGCGCATGACGACATTTCGGGACAATCTGCTTGCGGGCAAGACGGCCTTCGTTGCCGGCGGCACGAGCGGCATCAACCTGGGCATTGCGAAGCGCTTCGCCGAGCTTGGCGCCAAGGTCGCAGTCGCGGGGCGCGACCCCGACAAGGCGCGCCGCGCCGCAGAGGAGATCGGACCGGGGGCAATCGGCCTGTCGGGCGATGTGCGCGACTATGCCGCGATCCGCGGCGTGATGGAGACCGTCGCCGACAGACTCGGGTCGATGGATATCGTGATCTCTGGCGCAGCGGGCAATTTCCTGGCGCCGGTGCTCGGCATGTCGGCGAACGCTTTCCGCACGGTGGTGGACATCGATCTCAATGGCACCTTCAACGTGTTCCGGGGATGCCATGACCTGCTGAAACGACCCGGAGCATCGCTGATCGCGATCACGGCGGGGCAAGCGGTCAACGCTTCGGCGCTGCAGGCCCATGCCTGCGCCGCGAAGGCGGGGATCAACCAGCTGATTCGCGTCCTGGCGCTCGAATGGGGCCCCGACGTGCGCGTGAACGGTATTTCGCCGGGACCGATCGCCGATACCGAAGGAATGAAACGCCTCGCGCCCGACGCCGGGACGCGTCAGGCGCATTATGACCGCATCGCGATGAAGCGCTGGGGAACGATCGCCGAGGTCGCCGAATCGGCGGTGTTCCTGTGTTCGCCGGCCGCGGGCTATTTCACCGGCACGATCCTCGACTGCGACGGCGGCAGCCAGATCGGCGACGCCTCGCGCGGCGATCTGGCGAAGGGCATGGCCTGAACGCAAAAACGCCGCCAACCCATTGGGTCGGCGGCGTTTTTAATGGTGGGCGTGGCAAGGATTGAACTTGCGACCCCTGCGATGTCAACACAGTGCTCTACCACTGAGCTACACGCCCATCCCTTGGGGTGACGCGCCCCCTAATCTCCTCCGCCGGGCTTTGCAACCCCTTCGCGCGAAGTTGCGTCGTTATTGTTGGTGCGACTGGTCGGCGCGCCCGAACAGGCTGTCGACCTCGCGCACCAGATCCTTGAGGTGGAAGGGCTTCGACAGCAGCTTCGCCTGCGGCACATTTTCCTCGGCGCGGAGCGACACGGCGGCAAAACCGGTGATGAACATCACCTGCGTTTGCGGCGCGACTTTGGCTGCGTGCTGCGCCAGCTCGATGCCGTCCATCTCGGGCATCACGATGTCCGACAGCAGCAGGTCGAAGGTGCCCGATTCGACATAGGGCACGGCCTCGGTCCCGCGATCGACGGCGGTCACATGATAGCCGGCGCTGGTCAGCGCGCGCGCCAGATACTCGCGCATCACATCATCATCTTCCGCGAGCAAAATGCGAATCATGGCCCGAAATACGCTCCCTGGTCCTTCATGGCGCCCGTTCCCGGCGCCGTCCGTGGTGAAACTGTCCTATAGCGGGAGACATTTAACAAATTGCGGCGCGGCTGGATTTGCTTCTCCTTTTTTGCCACGCTTCCCGCAATGACCCTTTTCGGCATTCCGTCCAGCGCCATCGCTGTCAATCGGCCCGCGTCGGGCGGCCCCGTTATCGTGTCGATTCCCCACGCCGGGCGCATCTATCCGCCCGAGATACTGGCCGCCGCGCGTGTCGGGCGGGAGCAGCTAGAACGGCTCGAAGACAGTTGGTGCGACCTGATCGCGGGGCAAGCCGCCGATCGCGGGGCGACGGTGGTCCAGGCGGTATGGGCGCGTGCGGTCGCCGATTGCAATCGCGGCGAAGGTCAAATGGCGCCCGGAGATGTCGCGTTACCGCTGCGCGCGCAATTTTCCGCACCTGGACGGAAGGAACGCGCCGGGCTGGGCGTCATCCCGACGCGACTTGCCGATTGCGGTCCCCTCTGGCGATTCCCGATCGACCGGCATGGATTGAACTGGCGGCTCGAATCCTTTCACCGCCCCTATCATCTGGCGCTGTCGCGCGAATTGGTGCGCGCGCGCGCCAGGTTCGGCCATGCCGTTCTCATCGACCTGCACAGTATGCCGGCGATTCCCGCCGGTCAGTCGGGTCACGGCGCGCGGATCGTCATCGGCGACCGTTTCGGACGAACCGCCGATGACCGGATTACGGACGCTGTCGTCGAGCAGGCCGAGAGACTGGGCGTCGCGGTGACGCGAAACCAGCCCTATGCCGGGGGGCATATCGTGTCGGCGCACGGCCGGCCGGACCGGTCGATCCACGCGGTGCAGATCGAGATCGACCGCAGTCTCTATCTTCGCTCGGACCGATCCCCCGATCATGAGGCGGTTGCCCGGATGTCCGAATGGTTCGGTGGGCTGATCGACCGGCTGGCGGGCTTTGCGCCCGGCGAAGACGAGGTGCCGCTCGCTGCCGAATAAAAAACCACCTCGTACCGAAGTACGAGGTGGCCAGGGTCCAGGGAGGACGCGCCCGCGTCGAACGACGGGGCACTCGCCGAAATGGAAAGGGGGAAAACCACGACGGCGTGGGGACAATCTAGGGATAGTCGCCGCGCGTTACAAGGTCTGTTGATTACAAAAGATACTGGTCGGGGAGAGAGGATTCGAACCTCCGGCCCCTGCCTCCCGAAGACAGTGCTCTACCAGGCTGAGCTACTCCCCGACCGATCCGGCGCCGGTAGTCCGGCGCGAGGGCAGGGCGGTCCTCTAGACGCGCATTTTGCGAACATCAAGCGCCAATCGGCATGGCGGTCACGATTGTTCGGTCTAGATCAGCAGGGCATTGCGGAAGCTGAAATGTCCGCTTTCGACGAAAATCAGATGATCGGTGAGGTCGATGCCGACAAGCCGCAGGAACTGCGCGGCTTCGCGCGTGCATTGCAGGTCGGCGGGGCTCGGCCGCGCTATTCCCGACGGGTGGTTGTGCGCCATCTGCACCGCCACGACACGGCCGCCGAGCAGCCGGTGCCAGCATTGCGGCGTGATGACGCATCGGTCGGTTGCCTCGCCCGCAATGCGCTGGAAGCTGGCAAGCCGGGCATAGGCGTCGAAGCCTGCGAGGATCATGATTTCGCGATCGGCGGGGATCGTCGGGCGGTACAGCAGGCGCGCGATCTCGTCCTCCGCCTCGCGCGGTATGAAGCCGGCCGCGATCGTCGATCGGGGCAGCTTGCCGATGGGCTCGATCAGGGTCACCGGGCTGCTCATGCGGCCGATAACGAAGCTGCGAAAGACGGGATTGGGCCGTATCGGACAATAGGTCCGTCCGCGAGGCCGCGCCCCTTGTCGCGCGGCGCGGGGCGGCCTAGCAAAGACGGTGAAAGCGAGGAGCGAGTCTTGCCCGAATCCATCCATTATGAACTGCAATATCTCGACCTGATGCGCCGCATCTGGGTCGAGGGCGACGAGCGCGTCGACCGCACGGGGGTTGGCACGCGGTCGCTGTTCGGCGAGACGATGCGATTCTCGCTGGCGGACGATGCGATCCCGCTCCTGACCACGAAGCGCGTCTATTGGAAAACCGCGCTGCGCGAGATGCTGTGGTTCCTGACCGGCGACACGAATATCCGCTCGCTGGTGGCGCAGGGGGTCCGGATCTGGACCGACTGGCCGCTCGACAAATATCGCCGCGCGACCGGCGACGAGATCAGTGCCGAGGATTTCGAGGCACGGATCGTCGCCGACGAAGATTTCGCGGCGCAATGGGGCGATCTCGGCCCCGTTTACGGCCATCAATGGGTGAATTGGCCGCGCTACGAACCGGTGGGCGACGGGCTCTTCCGCCGCGCGGGCCAGGGCTACAACCAGATTGCGACGCTGATCGACTCGCTGCGCACCAATCCGGGGTCGCGGCGGCACATCTTTAGCGGCTGGAACGTCGCCGACCTCGACCGCATGGCCTTGCCACCGTGCCACATGACCTATCAATTCCACGTCCGCAGCGACGGGGGATTGTCGTGCCTGCTGTTCCAGCGCTCGTGCGATCTGGGGCTGGGATTTGCCTTCAACATCTTCGAGGCCGCGCTGCTGACGCGGATGATCGCGCAGCAATGCGATCTCACCGCGCACGAGGTCGTCTGGACCGGCGGCGACGTTCATCTCTATCTCAATCATGCCGAGCTGGTCGAACAGCAGCTGCGACGCGTTCCACAGGGGGCACCCAAGCTGCGCATCCTTCGTCGGCCCTCGAGCATTTTCGACTACAGGTTCGAGGATTTCGCGGTCGACGCCTATGCACCGCAAGCGCATATTTCCGCCCCTGTCGCGGTCTGATCGCTGCCGTTGCATTCGTATGGCGACCGTAATAATATGTCGCCACACTGAAATATAACTAGGCGCGCGATTCGCGGCCGAAGGGAAGAAGATATGCCTGAGTCGGACAGCCGACCGGCGAGCAATCTGCCGCCGCTCTCGCTCCATATTCCCGAACCGCGCTATCGCCCCGGCGACACGCCCGACTTCGGCGATATCGCCGTTCCGGCGGTCGATGCAACGCCGCGCCCGAGTGAAGATACGAAGCCCGATGCGATGCGCGATATGTGCTACGGCTTGGTCCGCGTGCTCGACTTCGACGGGGTTGCGAAGGGGCTGTGGGATCCCAAGCTTTCGGCCGAGCGCTTGCGTGCGATGCTGCGCTACATGATGCTGACCCGCGCCTTCGACGAGCGGATGTTCCGTGCGCAGCGGCAGGGCAAGACGAGCTTCTACATGAAATGCACCGGCGAAGAGGCGACGTCGGTCGCTTCGACGATGGCGATCGACCGGTCGGACATGTGCTTCCCGAGCTATCGCCAGCAGGGCATTTTGATCACGCGCGATTATCCGCTGATCCAGATGATGAACCAGATCTATTCGAACCGCGGCGACCATCTGCTCGGTCGCCAGTTGCCGATCATGTATTCGGCGCCCGAGCATGGCTTTTTCAGCGTGTCGGGCAATCTGGCGACGCAATATCCGCAGGCGGTCGGCTGGGCGATGGCGTCGGCGTCGAAGGGCGATACGCGGATCGCGACCGTGTGGTGCGGCGAGGGCTCGTCGGCCGAGGGGGACTTCCATTCGGCGCTGACCTTCGCGACCGTCTATAATGCGCCGGTCATCTTCAATGTCGTGAACAACCAATGGGCGATTTCGAGCTTTTCCGGCTTCGCCGGCGGCGAGCGGACGACCTTCGCGGCGCGCGCGGTGGGCTATGGTATCGCGGGCCTGCGCGTCGACGGCAACGATCCGCTTGCGGTCTATGCCGCGACGCAGTGGGCGGCCGATCGCGCGCGCACCAACAACGGCCCGACTTTGATCGAGCATTTCACCTATCGTAGCGAAGGGCACAGCACGTCCGACGATCCGAGTGCCTACCGCGCCGCCGACGAGGCGACCGCGTGGCCGTTTGGCGATCCGATCGCGCGGCTGAAGCAGCATCTGGAAGTGCTGGGCGAATGGGACGATGAACGCCATCAGGCGCAGGCCAGAGAGCTCGAAGATCTGGTAAAGACGACCCAGAAACAATCGGAAAAGCTCGGTGTTCTTGGTCACGGAATGCACCAGCCGTTCGAAACGATGTTCGAGGACGTGTTCGAGGACATGCCTTGGCACCTCAAGGAACAATGCGATCAGATGCTCGCCGAGCAAGAGGCCAAGTTCGGCCCGAACTGGAAGCCCGAATGATGAGCGCCGATACCAAGACCATGAACATGATCGAGGCGATCAACAGCGCCATGGATATCATGCTCGAACGCGACCCCAACACCGTGGTGATGGGCGAGGATGTCGGCTATTTCGGCGGCGTCTTCCGCGCGACCGCGGGCCTGCAGAAAAAGCATGGCAAGACGCGGGTGTTCGACACACCGATCAACGAATGCGGCATCATCGGCGTCGCGGTCGGGATGGGCGCCTACGGCCTGCGTCCGGTCCCCGAAATCCAGTTCGCTGACTATATCTATCCCGGCCTCGACCAGCTCGTCAGCGAGGCGGCGCGGCTGCGCTATCGGTCGGCGAACGACTTCATCTGCCCGATGACGGTGCGCACTCCCTTCGGCGGGGGGATTTTTGGCGGTCAGACGCACAGCCAGTCGCCCGAGAGCATCATGACCCACATTTGCGGCGTGAAAACCGTCATTCCTTCGAATCCCTATGACGCAAAGGGCCTGTTGATCGCGGCGATCGAGGATAATGACCCGGTCGTGTTTCTCGAACCCAAGCGCATCTACAACGGCCCGTTCAGCGGCTACTACGACCGGCCGGTCGAGCCCTGGTCGAGGCATGAGGCGAGCGCGGTGCCCGAAGGCTATTATCGCATCGACCTCGGCAAGGCGGCGACGGTGCGTGCGGGCGAGGCGGTGACCGTCCTCGCTTACGGCACGATGGTTCATGTCGCGAAGACGGTGGTCGAGGAACGCGGCATCGACGCCGAAATCCTCGACCTGCGCACGCTGCTGCCCCTCGACATCGACGCGATCGAGGCCTCGGTAAAGAAGACCGGACGCTGCCTCATCATCCACGAAGCGACCCGAACCTCGGGCTTCGGCGCCGAGCTCGCCGCCTTGGTGCAGGAGCGCTGCTTCTATCATCTCGAGGCGCCGGTCGAACGCGTCACCGGCTTCGACACGCCGTACCCGCACAGCCTTGAATGGGCCTATTTCCCCGGACCGGTGCGCATCGCGACCGCGCTCGACAAGATTCTGAAGGACTGATCGCCATGGCTCGTTTTTCGTTCCGTCTGCCCGACATCGGCGAAGGCATCGCCGAGGCCGAAATCGTCGCCTGGCACGTGCGGGTCGGTGACCGCATCGAGGAAGATTCGCAGCTCGCCGACATGATGACCGACAAGGCGACCGTCGAGATGGAATCGCCGGTTTCGGGGATCGTCGTCGAACTCGCGGGCGAAGTCGGCGACATGGTGTCGATCGGCTCGACGCTCGCGGTGATCGAGACCGAAGGCGAGGGTGTTGACGACGCGCCGCCGGCAGATACGCCGGTCGAGGAAGAAATCGTCGCGGAAACACCGGGAACCGAGGAGGTTACGGTTGTCGAGGTTGCGCCTGCTCCAGCACCCGCGCCCGCTACGGCGCCCGAGCCAGTTCCGGCTCCTGAAACTCCGGCGGCTCATAGTCGCGCTGTTCTTGCATCTCCGGCCGTCCGCGCGCGCGCGCGCGATCTCGGGGTCGATCTCGGCCAGGTTCATGCCGAGGGCGACCGTATCCGCCACGCCGACCTCGACGCCTTTCTGCGTTACAGTGGCGGGCAGGGCTATCATGCGCCGGGCGCCTCGCGCGCCCGCGCCGACGAGCCGGTCAGGGTCATCGGGATGCGCCGCAAGATCGCCGAGAATATGGCGGCTTCGAAGCGCACGATCCCGCACTTCACCTATGTCGAGGAAATGGATGTCACCGCGCTCGAGGATATGCGCGCCGACCTCAACGCCAATCGCGGCAATCGCCCGAAGCTCACGATGCTGCCCTTCCTGATCGTCGCGATCTGCCGCACGATCCCTCAGTTTCCGATGATCAATGCGCGCTACGACGACGAAGGCGGCGTGGTGACGCGTTACGGCGCGGTGCATCTCGGCATGGCGACGCAGACCGATGCCGGGCTGATGGTTCCCGTGATCCGCGACGCGCAGGACAAGAATGTCTGGCAACTCGCGAGCGAAATCAGCCGCTTGGCAGAAGCTGCGCGCACCGGAAAGGCGAAGGTCGAGGAACTGACCGGTGGCACGTTAACGGTTACGTCGCTCGGCCCGCTCGGTGGCATCGCGACGACGCCGGTGATCAACCGCCCCGAAGTGGCGATCATCGGCCCGAACAAGATCGTCGAACGCCCCGTGTTTGACGGCGACGACATCCGCCGCGCCAAACTGATGAACCTGTCGATCAGTTGCGACCACCGCGTCGTCGATGGCTGGGACGCCGCAAGCTATGTGCAGGCGCTCAAGAAGCTGATCGAGACGCCGGTTTTGCTGTTCGCCGATTAGAGGCCGAGCCCCGCAAAGCTCGTCTGGTCGAACTTCAGCTTGAAGGTGACATAGGCCCCCGACCGCGAGAAGCGCGCGTCTTCGAAGTCTCGGTCGTGGAAGCCGGCGAAATTATAGCCGAAGGTTATGTTGGCGTTTTTCATCGGCGCCAGCGTGACCGTCGGACCGCCCGCCCACGCGAGGGTGTCGCCGCCGGTGCCGATGCGCGCGGTGCCCGAGGCGCCGACATCGACACTCTCGGTCAGGTTGAAACGGACGTCGGCGCCGAGCAGGTTCGACCAACCCTCGACATCGTCGGCGCCGAAGCGGTCGAAATTGTAGCGCGTGCCCCAGAACAGGCCGATTTCGGCGCGTTCGTACCAATTGTTGCCGCTGCCGGTCCCGCGGTTGCCGAGCGGGGTCCAGTTGATCGACAGGCTGTTGAGCAGGCGGCGGCTCGTCGCGTCGCCGTCGATCGTCAGCACGGCGCCGCCGATCGGCCCGGCCTGACCCGCAATGGCATCGCGAACCTTGTCCGAGCGGAACTCGCTCTTGTTGAGCCACGAAATTTGCGAGTCGGCGGGGCGGTGCGCCCAGCTTGCCTCGAAGGTGATGACTTCGGTCGTCGGGGTCGAGCCGCTGCCGCTGGCCTTCGCATAGGTGAAGAGCGCGCCGAGTGCCTGGCCCTCGCCGAGCTGGCGGAGGCCGCCGAGCGTCAGGCCATAGCGGTTGGCCAGCTCGCCATCGCGATATTCGGCGCGGCCGGTGATCGTCCAGCGCTGCGAGCGATACGTCGCCCCCGCGCTGATCGCGGTGAAATCCTCGGTCAGCGTGCCGTTGTCGCCCAGGAAGCCGCCCGATGCGACCGGCTGGTCGACATTGAGCACGTCGCTGGCGCGAATGCCGCCGATCGTGCGGTTGCCGTCGAGCGACAGGTCGACCGACCAATGCTCGTCGAGCTTCAATGACTGCGACAGGCCATAGGCGGCGAAGCTGCGCGGCCCATATTCGCCGATTTCCTGCTGGTTCGCAGTCGCGAGAAGTCGTGCGCCAGCCCACGGAGCAAGATCGAAGCCGATGCGGGCGGTGCGGGCGCGCACTGTGTCGCCATCGGCGATTTCATAGCTGCCGACGAGGTTCACGTCGCGCGTCACCGCATAGCGCGCACCGATGCGGTGGCGGGTCGGAAAATCGACGCTCGCGTCCTTGCCTCCGAGGGCGAATTCGGTCTGGGCGTCGAGTTCGAGCTTCTTGTCGAATAGCCGCTGCGTCGCGCCGAGCTGGACGATGTTCGAGGTGTTGCGCGAGCCGTCCGACAGGTGGTCGTCGGCGTGCGTCAGGCCGGCCCGGATCAGCGTCGTGCCGTTGTCATATTCGACAAGCGCGCGTGCGGCGCGGCGGCGCGCATCGACGTCGAGATAGTCTTCCTGCCAGGCGCTGCCGGTCACCGACAGATTGCGCGTTGCCTTCACGCGCGCGTCGAAGCCGAACTTGCGTGTGCCATCCTCGCCGCTGTTAAGCTGGCCCGTGCCGAAGCCCGCTTCGCGTTCGCGGACGTAGGCCAGGAAGTCGGCGTTGCGGCTGTGATGCTCGGCCTCGATCAGCCACGCCTTGGCAGTGCCGACCGCAGCGGTGCTGCTGCCATTCTTCGCCTTTGCGTCGCTCACCGCATATTCAGCGCGTACTTCGGTATCGACGTTCGGACGATAGCGGGCGTCGACGCCGCCGAGGTTCGTCTTGGCGCTATTGTCCTCGTCATGGATGAAGGTCGCGCCAACGCGCAGCTTTTCGTCGCTCGACTGGTAGCTGACCCGCCCGCCTGCATTCAGGACGCGCTCGCCGACACCGTCGACCTCATATTCGGCGACGATGAACTGCGGATCGAGGTTCGACGAACGGCTGAGCACCGGCGAGCGGAAGCGGATCGTGCCCGCGAGATAGTCGATGTCATAATCGACGTGGCGCGTCAGCGTGACGCTCTCGACGATCCGCTCGCTGTGCAGGCGGTCGCGCGTTTCGATGACGATGCGTTCGCTGTTCGGCAGGATGTCGCGCGCACCGAGCTGGTAGGGGCCGGTCAGGCCATTGCCCTGGATTTCGTCGCGGCGGAAGCGGTATGGCGTGTCGGCAATGAACGCGGTGGCGGCGAGGTTGCGGCCGCGATACTCGGCCTTGCCGCCATTCAGCGCGCGCTGGTAGCGGGCGAGCTGCGGTTCGGAAATGCCGGTCTCGATATCGCCGAACATCGCATAGAATTGCGGGCGTTCGAGGCGCAGATAGAGTTTGCGCACCGATGCGGCGTCATAGCGTGTCTCGTTGCGATCGGCGTAGATGGTGTAATAGGCGCGCGGATCGATCACCCCGCCGAAGCGTGCGTCGTCCTTGTCCTTGTCGCTGTCGTACGACAGCGTCATCAGCCATTTACCCTGCACGCGGCCCTTCGCATAGAGCGCGAGGCGGGCGTCGGCATTGAGATCGTCGAGCGTCTCGGCGACGGGCTCCATGCGGTCGTCGAGCGTGTTGTAACCGATCGTGCCGGCAGCGAAGCCGACGACGGTCCACGGACGATTGCCGGGATCGAGCCAGGTTTCGATCGTCTGCTTGCGCGTCACCTTGTCGTCGCGGAAATTGAAATCCATCGTCAGTGTGCCCGACGCGGTCGTCGGTTCGAGCTCGATATAGGCGATGCCGTCGTCGCCATCGATGCGCCAGACCGGCTGCGCGCGTTCGAGGCCGGCGAGTTGCCGCGCCTGCTGTGCATCGGCCTCGACGGCGGGATAATAGGGGGCAGGGACGCTGAAATCGCCGGTCAGGCCCGAACGGACCGGTTTGCCGTCGCGGTCGGTCAGGCGCACCGCGATCACCGGACGCGTCACGCCGTCGGCGATCAGTACCGACTTTTCGCGGATCAGCGTCGCGTGCATCGCGGTGATCGAATAATGGATGCTGCGTTCGAGGGTTTCGAGCACCGCGCCATTCTCGTCCGTCACCTGCGCGACTAGTCTGTTCTCGCCTTCGCGGATCTCGACGGCGCGCCACAGGCTGACCGCGACCAGCCCGTCGGCTGACTTGCTCGTGCCTTCGAACGTGAGCGGATCGACGGGTTTGCCGTTGATCGTCAGCGTCACCTTCTGGCCCGGTGCGTGCTTGATCGCCGCGCGGATCGCCTTGGTGCGCGGATTATGGCCGGCTTCGGGGAAGAGCCAGCCGATGCCCGGCGCCTGACCCGCAAGCCAATTGCGGTTCGCGCCCGCGGCTTCCGGGTCGCCGATCGGCTTGGGGGCTTCGAAGGCCGCGGTTTTCGGCGCTGCTCGCGGGGCGACCGCAATGACGCGGAAGTCGGCGCGCTCCAGCGAGCCCCCGCGCCCCTCGACGAAGCGCGAGATCGTGCTGCCCGCGCTTGCGGTCGAACGCGCGCAATCGATGGCCTCGCGGTCGAGCGGCAGGGTCGATGGATCGATCTGGACCACATGGAGTCCGGGGCGGACACCCTCGAAATGGTAGCGGCCATCCTCGTCGGTGACGGTGTAACTGCCGTCCTGCAGCATCACGCGGACGCCCGCGATGCCCGGTGCCTTGCCGGGGTTCACGCTGCAGCCGCCATCGGTGATACGGCCGATGATCGTCATGCGGTCGCCGAGCTGGTCGCGTTTGATCGCGATGGTCGCTTCGGCGATGTTGCTTTCGGTGCGGCGGTTGTCGACGGCGCTTGCGCGGTTGAGCGCGTTGCCGGGCTGGGCGGAGACCGTCACTTCGGCGACATAGGTCAGCAGGGCAGTCGCGCCGGGCGCGAGCGGGGGCAGGCTGACGGTGAAATCGCGGCCGTTGGCGGTCGCGACGGCGTCTATCCGTTGACCGTTCGCGCGCACGGTATCGGGGCGCAGACGCATCCCGGCGGGCAGAGCGTCGCTGACGGTGACAGCGCCGGTCGAGCGGCGCGCATCGCGGTTCGTGACTTCGATACGATATTGGACGACGTCGCCCGGCGCGGCGGACTGCGTCGAGGTCGTCTTGCGCAGGATCAGCGGCAGGCCGGGCTGGTCGACGGGAAGGTCGACGCGAACAGGCGCGGGGCTGTCGAGCGTGAATGTGCGGCTGTAGCTCGCATCGGTGATGGTGAAGGGCAGGCCGTCGTCGGGACGGCGCAGCGGCGCGAGGTCCGCGGGGCTTGACGTCGACGGTGCGGTGTAGGGCGCGGGGGGCTCGACGATCAGGCGATAGGAGCCGGGCGCGACGAACGGAAAGCGATAGTCGCCCGGCGGATAGCTGTAGAGCCTGCCGCTGGCATCGGTGACGGTCTGACCCGTAACGACGGTCGATGGGTAAGCGGATACGCCGTCGTCGCCGAACACCTGCGCGGGCTGGCCGGTCGCGGCGTCGATCAGCGTGACGCGGCTGCCCGCGACCGCCGATCCGTCGCCGCTGTCGAACACGATGCCGAAGGGGTCGACGAGGAAATCGACCGTCGCGGTGGCAACCAGGCTGGCGTTCGCCTGATCGGTGACGCGAAGCTGGAGCGGCGATCCTGGATTGACCGACAGGCGGCAATCGCCCTGGACGACGGCGGGCGGCACGCCGATCGTGTTGATGAAGCCGGTGAATTCGCCGCTGTTCGATGCGGTCTCGGTAAGCGTGATCTGTTCGCGATCGCCGTTGGCAAGATCAAGGACGACCGGCAGGGTATCGACCGCGTTCGGATCGGTATTGGCCGAGGCAAGGGTGAGGCCGACGACCAGCACTTCACCGGCGCGAAACGCGTTGCTGCTCTGGAGTGACGCCGGGTTGGTCGGCACGCTGGCATAGACACCGGCGAGCTGGATGAGATTGCCGGTACTGGCGCTTGCGGCGATGATCGAGCCCCCGCATTGCGTGGGACGCAGCGGCGCCGATTTGTTGCCGCCGTTTTCGAGCAGGCGATAGGTCTGGATCACCGGCTGTTCGGGCGGGCGTGACCGGACGGTCACGTCGACGCGGTTCGACAGCGTTTGACCCGCGCGGCCATTGTCGGTCCAGTCGGCCGTGGCGGTATTGGAAATGACCTGCGCATGGGCCGCCGGCGCCGCGGGCAGCAGCGCTGCCGCGACCGCGGCGGTCACGAACGACAAACATTTCCGGTGAAACTGCATCGCTGGCCCAGAGGCGGGCAGCGGAAGCACGTCGGACGCCTTCCGCTGCCCCGCAGGATCAGTTGACCGTCGCGCGGAAGACGAGCGTGCGCGTGGCGCCCGCCGCGATCGTTGCGATGGTGCCCGACACGTTCGGCGCCGCGTAGCTGCCGCCGGCAGTGCCGTCGGCGTTGCAGGTGCTGCCCGTGACCGTGCCGTTCAGCAGGATGGTGCCTGCGTTGAACGTCAGCTGGCCCGGGACCGGGTCGGTGATCGCGACCGAAGTCGCCGCCGCGCTGCCGCTGTTCGCGACCGCGATGCAATATTCGACGACGGCGCCTGGGATCAGCTTCGGA
Source organism: Sphingopyxis sp. H073 (assembly GCF_001468395.1). Lineage (GTDB taxonomy): Bacteria > Pseudomonadota > Alphaproteobacteria > Sphingomonadales > Sphingomonadaceae > Sphingopyxis. The sequence continues at coordinate 14,750 of NZ_LNSG01000015.1, forward strand.
TTCGTCGTGTTGTTGAACGGATCCGAAATGACGCGGCTGGTTTTGGTCACCGCCAGTGTCGCCGTCTGCACCGTATAGTCGTCGTTATCGCTGTGCGAGCCGTCGCGCGCGGCGTCGCCGGTGACACCGGCGGTGTCGGCGAACACCGTGTCCTTGCCCGATGTATTCGCACCCGCCGTCTCGGTGATCGCAGCGCCCTGCGTGCTCGCGGTGCCGCCCTCGCGCGCTGTGGCGCGGAGCGTGACCCCGGCGACAGCATTGTTGGCGAGGCCCGTCGGAATGTCGGCGACGACGAACAAGGTTGCCGACGCATCGGCGGCGAGTTCGTCGACATAGGTAACGAGCGTGTCGGCCGCGTCCCAGCTGCCGACGGTGCCGCTGGTGCTGTCGCGATAGATGCGGACGTTCGTGGCGTCGAATGTGTCGGTGCCGCCGTGCGAGGCGGTGCCGCCGGTGATCTGCGACGCGACGAGCGCGAAGTCGAGCACCTCGTTCGAGTTATTGGTGAGCTGGAAGGTTGTGACCGCGTTGGTCTGTCCCGGTACGACATTGGTCGTGACGGTCCCCACCTCGGCGACGGTCAGGTTGATCTTGCGGTCAACCGTGAACGTATCCGAAGCGGTCTGCGCGCCTTGGGCGACGCCGCCCACCTGATAGTTGACGGTTGCGGTATTCGTGATCGAGGTTCCCGCGGTGGTCCCGGCCGCATAGGCCGGGCTGGCAGCAGCGGCGAACGCCACTGCCAGACCGATGGAGCCCCAGTAAGTCAGCTTGCTGGTCATAGCTGAATCCCCAGGCTTTGCTGGTCGCCAATTCCCCACCGCCGGCAACCGTTAAGCGGCTTACTTCAAAGGATTATTTGACTACCCCCCGAAACATGAGCTTTCCGGTGCCCCCCGCCGGAATGGGTTTCTGGAACGCCCAGCGGATGTGCGTGACATCGGCGGGCTGCGCCGGACGGCGGGTGCCGTCGGGCTGGATGACCGAGAGCGTATCGAGCGCACCCCATGCCTTGCCGCCGTCGACCGAGACGATCGGGCTGGCGTCGGCCGCGCCCGCGAAGCGCACCGCCGACGGCATCGGATTGGTGATGACGAACTTGTCGGCAGGCTCGCCGCCCGCGTTGCGATAGTTGAGCACGAACACCAGCCGGTCGCCGGGAACGACGACCTTCGGTTCTTCGAGCAATACGCGCTGCTTGCCGCTGGCGTCGGTCGAGACGCGTTCGACGAACACGTTGTTGTCGAGCGCGACCTGGTTGGCGGCGAACGCCGGTGCCGGCGCAAGTGTCGCGAGCAACAGGATAAGGAGCTTTCGCATCAGTTGATCCTCGTGCGGAAGGTGACGGTACGGGTCTGGCCGCCGGCAACGGTGCCGAGGCCGACGTGAATGCGGGTGCCGTTATAGTCGCCCGCGTCGGCGTCTGCGGCGTCGGTCAGCGGACTGCCGCCGAGCGTGATCGATCCGGCGACATAGGCAGTGTCGGCGGGAATATTATCGTTGATCGCCAGCCCGCTCACCGACCCCGACCCGGCGATGGTGGCGGTGATCGTGTAGGTGATGATCGCGCCGGGAACCGGTTCGCTGCCGCCGAAGGGATCGACGATCGTCGCCGATTTGACGAGCGACACGGTCGCGGCGGAAACGAGGAAATTGCCATTGTCCTGACCGTCTGCGCCGGTAGAGCCGACAATCGCATCGCCGCCGCCTTCGCCCTGGCCGGCAAAGGGTGTGCCGGGGGCGCCGGTTCCCGTCTTCGCCGCCGCGACGAGCGTAACGATGCCGCGATTTCCGTCGGTGACGCTGCCCGGGGTCGTCGCGAGGACAAAGACGGTCATCGTCGCGTCGGGCTGCAGCGCGCTTTCCGATCCCGCGACATAGAGGGTGTCGGTCCCGGCATCATAGGTGCCGTTGTTGTTGGCATCGATGTAGATCTGGGTGACAACCGGATCGTAGTCGTCGCCGCCGACATTCGCGGTCGTGCCGAGCGCAAAGGCTTCGGGGCCGTTACCGGTGTTCGTGACGCGGTAGGTCAGAACCTGGTTCGTCGCGCCGGGGGTCGTCGGGACGTCGGTTGCCTGGTCGGCGACCACGACGTCGAGCACCTCGTCGACGCGCATGTCGACGGTGTTCGAATTGATCGTCTGGTTCCCCGAGCCATTGTCGAAGCTGGCGCTTGCGGTGTTGCTGATGGTCGTGCCCGCGAGCGTGCCGGCTGCTTCCGCCGACACGGGCGTCATCAGCGCCACGGCGAGCGCAAGGGTTGAAGAGGGAAGTAGAAGCGTATGATGCCTCGCGCCCCCCACAGGCGCTTTCACCATGATCTTTGACTCCAAATGCTGGTCCTTGATGTTTGGCATCGGCGAAAAAGGGTAATTTCTGGTTAAAATTCCGGTAGAAATCAGCAATCTGCTTCAAATGGGGACAGACGGCATGCGCATTTCGCGGCAAATACGGCCGGGTGGCGCGGCGGCCGAAGCTCGCGTAAGAAGAAGCGGTTAACCGGGAGGCTCGAGGCGTGGCTGAAGACAGGGGGAGGACGAAAGCGGATGCTGCGCGCGCGAGTACCCTGCGCCAGATCGAGGTCGACGATTTCCGGCGCGACCGGCTGCTCGCCGCGCTTGCGCTGATCCTTGGTGCCAGCTTCTGCCTGGGTTTTCCCTTTGCGCTGAAGGCTGGAGCCGAATTCTTCCTGCCGCTCACCGCCGCCATCGTGGTCTCGATTGCGCTCGTTCCGCTGCTCGAATGGCTCGAGCGGCGGGGGTTGCCGTCGGCGCTCGCTGCATTTCTGGCGCTCGCGGGATTCGTGGCGCTGGTGAATGCGGCGCTGGCGATCATCGTCCTGCCTGCGACCGGCTGGTTCGCCCGCATTCCCGAATCGATCCCGCGCATCCAGAGCAATCTGGCGCCGCTCATCGATTTCTATTCGAGCCTGCAGAAGTTCGTCGACCGGACGCTGACCTCGGTCGCGACGGGGACCGAGGCGACCGCGCAGGCGGTAGCGGCGACCGCGCCGTCGTCGGTCGTCGATTATTTCATCTCCGCGGCGCCGTCGGCGGCGATCCAGCTCTTCTTCGCTGTGCTCGTGATCTTTTTCTTTCTGTCCGGGTGGACGCGATTACGGCGCGCGACGATCCGCCGCCGCGGCAGTTTCGACGGCGCGATGCAGACCGCGCGCGTGATCCAGAATGTCGTCGATGCGACCGCGGACTATCTGGCGACGATCACGATGATCAACGCGATCCTGGGGCTTGTCGTCTCGCTGCTGCTCTGGGCTCTCGGCATGCCGTCGCCCTTCATGTGGGGCGGGATCGTCAGCATCTGCAATTTCGTGCCCTATCTGGGACCGATCGTTGCGGCCGCGTTGCTCGGGCTCGGCGGTCTGATGACCTTCGATGCCGTCGGATTCGCGCTGTTGCCGGCCCTGCTCTTCATCGGCGTCCATCTGGTCGAGGCGAATCTCGTCACGCCGCTGGTGCTCGGCAAGCGGCTGACGATCAATCCGCTGCTGATTCTCGTGTCCTTGAGCTTCTGGGGATGGGTGTGGGGAACACCGGGGGCGCTGCTCGCGGTGCCGCTTCTGCTGATTCTGCAGACCATCCTCGCATCGACAGGAACGCCCGATCTGGCGGGTTTCCTGTTCGAACATGGCACGCTGACTACCGCCGAAGAGGTACGCGATCGGCTAAATCGAAAAAAGGAGGATGGCGACGGTTGACAGGCCGGAGCGCGGCGCATATTGGCGCCTCTCCCAAGCACACGCGGGTGTAGCTCAGTTGGTTAGAGTGCCGGCCTGTCACGCCGGAGGTCGCGGGTTCGAGCCCCGTCACTCGCGCCATTTCCTGCCCTTCGGGGCGAAATGGCCACCGCAGCTTGGGACATTCCCCGATCGGAATTTATGGACTGGCGCGGCTTCTCAGCCGCGCCACCGTCCGAGCTCCATCCAGCGCAGCAGCGGCTTCAAGGGCAGCACCCAGATGATGCCTGCGACAAGATAAAAGACCGCCTGGACGAGCATCGGCCATTCGCCGACCCAGGGCGACAGCGCGACGACACCCGTCGCCCAGATCGCGATCAGCAGCAGGATCAGAAACATGCCCGCGGGCTTGCGCCAGCTTGGCTGCGGGTCGGGAAGGGGCGGGGTCACAGGCGGTCTCCGGTCACGATGAATTCCTGTTCGGTCAATATGGCGTCGAGCCGCGCGTCGGTCGGCTCGGTCGGAACAGTGTCAACTTCCTGCACCGACCATGCGATTCCGATGCGCGGGATGCCGGGGTGGGCGGCGAAATAGCGATCATAGTGCCCGCCCCCTTGTCCGAGCCGCCCTCCGGCGCGATCAAAACCGAGAAGGGGGCAGAAGATGAGGTCAGGGACGACGGATTCGCCGGTTTCCTCGGGTTGTTCGGTGCCCCACGGCCCGCGCTCCAGCGCGTCGCCCGGCCGCCAGTGGCGAAAGCTCATCGTGTCGACGCGCCCTGCGTGATGGGGCAAGGCGAGCATCTGGACGCCTGTTAACATCGGGAGAATGTCCGGCTCGTCGCGCCACGCGATATAGGCGGCGATGCACCGGGCGGCCGCCGTCAAATCCGCGAGTGGGGCTGGCAAGCTCCTGAATGCCGCAAACCGCGCCAAAGGGTCGAGATTCGCCGCGAAATGTTTACAACGAAAGCGAAGCTTGTCCCGCAATGCGTTCTTTTTATTTGAAAGACTATCGGATCGGTCTGTCATCGCCCTGATCCGGTCTTTCTGCCGCGCTTGGCGGGTGGGTGGCGGGACCACCATGGGTCGGTTGCCGGAAGATCCTCTGACGCCAGTAACGTCAGGTGGGGGCCATGTACGTCGGACCAGGGTCCGGGCAGGGACAGCTCCCTTGGATGATGTATCGCCTCAGGGATTTTCGCAACGGCTCGTGCCGGGCAGTTCCCGCCGCCTCCTATGTAGGGTGCGCGGCGCCTCGGCTCAAGGGATTTGCTCGACCTTTTCGGCCAGCGCCTCGATACGATCGGCGATCTGCAGCAGCGCGCGGTCGTTGCGCGTCGGGGTGATGACGGCGTCAGCATTGGCTTTTTTGAGTGCGTTGAGCTCGCTGAGGGCCGATTTGAGTTCGTCGCGCGCCTGCGCTTCGCGGCTTTCGGCGAGCGCGACAGCGGCGCGGAGCGAGTCGGATTGAGGTTCGGCCTTGTCGGCCTTGCCCTTCGCCTCGATCGCCTCGTCGGCCAGCATCAGCGACGCGAAGAGCAATTGGCGCGTTTCGGTGCCGCCGGGCATGGCGCGCACCTTTTCGTCGACGATGGCGGCAAGCCCTATAAGCTGCTGCTCCTGGCCGTCCTCACAGTGAACGTCATAGATGCGCCCGGCGATGTTGAGCTTTACGTCACCCATGCTTCGCCTCCGATATCAGCCGGTCGAGTTCGCCGATCACGGCAACGACCTCGGCCTTCAGCGCCGATTGGTCATTCGCTGCGGGTTCGGGGGCGGGACGGTTCGCGCGTTCGGTCAGCGCCTTTTCGATCCGGCTGAGCGCCCGTTCGATGCGGCCGATGGCGAGGCTGGATTCGTCGAGATCGAGTTCCATGTCCAAGGGTTAGCAGCGCCGGCGGAGGGGTGCAATCGCCTCTCCGTACCGAAATGCGCGCTATTTTATGCCGCGGGCGGTTGACTCCTGCCCCTCCCGCCGCAAAGGGCTGTCCCCACCGAATCCCGTCATCTTCACTTCCTGTCCCGGGGGACCCATGACACTGCCCGAACGCCAGCTCGCCAACGCCATCCGGGCGCTTGCGATGGATGCCGTACAGGCCGCGAACAGCGGTCATCCGGGGATGCCGATGGGCATGGCCGATGTCGCGACGGTCCTCTATTCGGACTATCTGAAGTTCGACCCGACCGATCCGAAATGGGCCGACCGCGATCGATTCGTCCTCTCGGCGGGCCATGGTTCGATGCTCGCTTACGCGACGCTTCATCTCGCGGGCTATGCGCACCCGACGATCGATGAGATCCGCAATTTCCGCCAGCTGAGCAGTCCGTGTGCGGGGCACCCCGAGAATTTCGAGCTCGCGGGCGTCGAGACGACGACGGGGCCGCTGGGCCAGGGGCTGGCGACCGCGGTCGGCATGGCGATCGCCGAGCGGCATTTGAACGCGATCTATGGCGACGATCTTGTCGATCATCGCACATGGGTGATCGCGGGCGACGGCTGCCTGATGGAAGGCATCAACCACGAAGCCATTGGTTTAGCTGGGCATTTGCAGCTCGGACGGCTGATCGTGCTGTGGGATGACAACAAGATCACGATCGATGGCGCGACCGACCTGTCGACGAGCGAGGATGTGAAGGCGCGCTATGCCGCCACCGGCTGGCATGTCGAGAGCTGCGACGGGCATGATCCGGCCGATATCCGCCGCGCCATCGACGGTGCGCTGGCTGACAACCGCCCGTCGCTCATCGCGTGCAAGACGCTGATCGGCTTCGGGGCTCCGAACAAGCAGGGCACCTCGGCGACGCACGGTTCGCCGCTGGGCGCCGATGAGGTTGCCGCTGCTCGCGCGACGCTGGGCTGGACGGCCGAGCCGTTCGTCATTCCGGCCGATGTCGCGGCGGCGTGGGCGGGCTTTGGCGAGAAGGGCAAGAAACTTCATGCCGAATGGAATGATCGCCTCGCAAGCGACCAAAAGAAAACGGAATTCGAGGATCGCCTGAGCGGCAAGATAGCGCCGGGCGATGCGTTCAAAGCCTATCTCGACGGGCTGATCGCCGAGCCGCCGAAGGTCGCGACCCGCAAGGCGTCGGAGAACGCGCTGACCGCGCTGACGGCCGATATCGCGTCGCTGGTTGGCGGCAGCGCTGACCTGACCGGCTCGAACAATACCAAGACGTCGTCGACCAAGCCGCTGACGAAAAATGATTATTCGGGCCGCTATATCTATTACGGTATTCGCGAGTTCGGCATGGCTGCGGCGATGAACGGCATGGCGCTCCACGGCGGCATCGTGCCTTATGGCGGTACGTTCCTGGTGTTTGCGGACTATTGCCGCGCGGCGATCCGCCTGTCGGCGCTCCAGCGCCAGCGCGTCGTCTATGTGATGACGCACGACAGCATCGGCCTCGGCGAGGATGGCCCGACGCACCAGCCGATCGAACATCTCCAGTCGCTGCGCGCGATGCCGAACCTGCTCGTGATGCGCCCCGCCGACGCGGTGGAAACGGCCGAATGCTGGGCGCTGGCGATCGCGCAGACCGCGCGGCCCTCGCTGCTCGCGCTGACCCGTCAGAATCTCCCGCCGCTGCGTCATGACGTCACGGAAAATCTTTGCGCTAAAGGCGGTTACCGCCTCCGCGGCGCATCGGCTGCGCGCAAGGTCGTGCTGGTCGCGACGGGCTCTGAGGTGTCGCTCGCGATGGAAGTCGCCGACAAGCTGGAAGCCGCCGGGCAGGGCGCCGACGTCGTGTCGATGGTCTCGACCGAGCTGTTCGACGAACAGGCCGCCGCCTATCAGGCCGACATCCTGCCCGACGATACGCTGATCGTCTCGATCGAGGCGGGTACGACCTTCGGCTGGGAGCGCTACACCGGTCGTCACGGCCTCCGCTTCGGCATCGACAGCTTCGGGGCCTCGGCGCCGATCGAAGACCTATTCAGGCATTTCGGCCTTACCGCCGATGCTATCGCACCCCAGATCCTGGCACGGCTCGGCGCGTAAGACCCAAGCCCCCACACGCAGAAAGGACTCCTCGACATGGCAGTGAAAGTCGCAATCAACGGTTTCGGACGCATCGGCCGCAATGTAGCGCGCGCCATTCTGGAGCGGACCGACCACGACCTCGAACTCGTGTCGATCAACGACCTGGGCGATGCCAAGGCGAATGCCCGCCTGCTTCGCCATGACTCGGTGCATGGTCCGTTCAACGGCAGCGTCGAAGTCGACGGCAACGACCTGATCATCAACGGCAAGCGTATCCAGGTGACCGCCGAGCGCGATCCGGCCGCGCTGCCGCACGCCGCGAACGGCATCGACATCGTGATGGAATGCACCGGCTTCTTCACCGACAAGGCCGGCGGACAAAAGCATCTCGACGCTGGTGCGAAGCGCGTGCTGATCTCGGCCCCCGCCAAGGAAGTCGACCTGACCGTCGTCTATGGCGTCAACGACGACAAGATCACCGCCGAGCACCGGATCATCTCGAACGCCTCCTGCACCACCAATTGCCTCGCGCCCTTCGCCAAGGTTCTGCACGAGGCAATCGGGATCGAGCGCGGCCTGATGACGACGATCCACGCCTATACCAACGACCAGAAGATCCTCGACCAGATCCACAGCGACCCGCGCCGCGCCCGCGCCGCCGCGATGTCGATGATCCCGACCTCGACCGGTGCGGCCGTGGCCGTCGGCCTGGTGCTGCCCGAACTCAAGGGCAAGCTCGACGGTTCGTCGATCCGCGTGCCGACCCCGAATGTGTCGGTCGTCGACCTGACCTTCACGCCGTCGCGCGACACGACGAAGGAAGAGGTAAACGCGGTGCTGAAAGCCGCTGCCGAAGGCCCGCTGAAGGGCGTGCTCGGCTATACCGACGAGCCGCTGGTTTCGATCGACTTCAACCATAATGCCGCAAGCTCGACCATCGACAGCCTTGAAACCGCGGTCATCGACGGCAAGCTGGTGCGCGTGCTGAGCTGGTACGACAATGAATGGGGCTTCTCGAACCGCATGGTCGATACCGCGGGCGTGATCGCCAAGTTTCTGTAAGTCGATATTTTGATGTTCCCCCGCGAAAGCGGGGGCCCATCTCCGACCATATCGAAATCGCGCGAACCGCAGTGGGCAACGAGAGCGCAGGTGATGGACCCCCGCTTTCGCGGGGGAACATTTCAGGATTGGAGCGAGGAAAAGTGGCGAACTTCAAGACCCTCGACGATATCGGCGACGTCACCGGCAAGCGCGTGCTCGTGCGCGTCGACCTCAATGTCCCGATGATCGATGGCGCGGTCAGCGACGCGACGCGGATTCAGGCGGCGATGCCCACGATCCGCGAGCTTTCGGACAAGGGCGCAATCGTCCTGCTCCTCGCCCATTTCGGGCGACCCAAGGGCGCGAAGAACCCGACGCAATCCTTGAGCCTCGTCATGGGCGGGGTCGAGGATGTGCTCGGCCATTCGGTGATGTTCATCCCCGAAGCAGTCGGCGAGGGCGCGAAGGCGGGCGTTGCAGTCCTCGCGCCGGGCGACGTCGCGGTGCTCGAAAATACCCGCTTCTATCCCGGCGAAGAGACGAATGATCCGGCCTTTGCTGATGCGCTCGCCGAAATTGGCGACCTTTACGTCAACGACGCCTTTTCGGCGGCGCACCGCGCGCATGGCTCGACCGAGGGCATTGCGCACCGGCTGCCCGCCTACGCCGGCCGCGCGATGGAGGCCGAACTGAAGGCACTCGACGCCGCGCTCGGCAATCCGGCGCATCCGGTCGCGGCGGTCGTCGGCGGCGCGAAAGTGTCGAGCAAGATCGATGTGCTGCGCAACCTTGTCGGCAAGGTCGACCATCTGATCATCGGCGGCGGGATGGCGAACACCTTTCTGGCCGCGCGCGGGGTCGATGTCGGCAAGTCGCTGTGCGAGCATGACCTTGTCGATACCGCCAACGCGATCTTCGACAGCGCCGATGCCGCGGGTTGCACGATCCATCTTCCGTATGATGTCGTGGTGTCGAAGGAATTCGCGCCCAATCCGCCGACGCGTACCGTCAACGTCCATGAAGTCGCGGCCGACGAGATTATCCTCGACGTCGGCCCCGCCGCGGTCGAAGCGCTGGCGGACGTGCTCAAGAACTGCCGCACGCTCGTCTGGAACGGCCCGCTCGGCGCGTTCGAGACGCCGCCGTTCGACACCGCGACCGTCGCGCTCGCCAAGACGGCAGCCGCGCTGACCCGCGAAGGCTCGCTGATTTCGGTCGCGGGCGGCGGTGATACCGTTGCGGCGCTGAACCATGCCGGCGTCGCTGATGATTTCTCTTTCGTCTCGACCGCGGGCGGTGCTTTCCTCGAATGGATGGAAGGCAAACCGCTGCCGGGCGTCAACGCGCTCAAAATCTAGTTGTTTTCTCGCATTTGCATCCCCGAAGCGGGGAAGCTATGCGCGCCACCGCATACCTATGCAAAGTCACGGAGAGTTTATGACGACCGCCAATGCCGAGATGCTGGAACAGATCAAGTCGGGGCAGGGATTTATCGCCGCGCTCGACCAGAGCGGCGGTTCGACGCCCAAGGCGCTCAAGGGCTATGGCATAGAGGAAGATGCCTATTCGAACGACGAGGAGATGTTCGGCCTGATCCACGACATGCGCAGCCGCATCGTGACCGCGCCCTGCTTCAACGGCAAGAAGGTGATCGGTGCGATCCTGTTCGAGCGCACGATGGACGGCGAAGCGGGCGGCAAGCCGGTTCCGGCGCTATTGTGGGAACGCGGCGTCGTGCCATTCCTGAAGGTCGACAAGGGGCTTGAGGACGAAGCCGATGGCGTCCAGCTGATGAAGCCCAATCCGGGGCTCGATGCGCTGTGCGAACGCGCGGTCGCCAAAGGCGTTTTCGGCACCAAGATGCGCAGCGTCATAAATCTTGCCAACCCCGCCGGGATCAAGGCGATCGTCGCGCAGCAGTTCGCCGAGGCGGCGCGAATCGCGGCGCATGGGCTGGTTCCGATCATCGAGCCCGAGGTGAACATCAAGAGCGCCGAGCGCGGCGCCGCTGACCGCCTGTTGCTCGAGGAAACGCTGGCCGCGCTCAACGCATGGACCGGCGCGCCGGTGATGCTGAAGCTGTCGCTGCCGACCGAGGCGGGGCTGTTCCAGCCCCTGGTCGATCATCCCAAGGTGCTGCGCGTCGTCGCGCTGTCGGGCGGTTTTGCGCGGCCCGAGGCTTGCGTCGAACTGGCCAAGAACCCCGGCATCATCGCGAGCTTCAGCCGCGCGCTGTTGGAGGACCTGCGCCACCAGATGAGCGACGAGGAATTCAATGCGTCGCTGGGCGGCGCGATCGACGAAATTCACGCGGCCTCGGTGGCCTGATGTGAAGGGAGAGGGATGGCAAGCCGTCGACGAATATATTGTCGGCAAACTGCTGGGCGCCGACGATGCGCTTGCCACCACCCTCGCCAACAATGAGAAGCAGGGCCTGCCGCCGATCGACGTGTCGGCGCCGCAGGGGAAGATGCTGTTCCTGCTCGCGCAGATGGCGGGCGCAAGCCGCATTCTCGAAGTCGGAACGCTTGGCGGCTATTCGACGATCTGGCTGGCGCGGGCGCTGCCCGAGGGCGGCCTGCTGGTGACGTTGGAGATAGACCGCGCGCACGCGCGCGTCGCCGCCGAAAATGTCGAACGCGCCGGGCTGGCCGACCGGGTCGATATCCGCGTCGGTCCGGCGAAGGATAGTCTGGCCGCGATGGTGCCGGGCGAGCCGTTCGATTTCATATTCATCGACGCCGACAAGCAGGGCAACGCTCATTATGTGGCCGAGGCGATCCGGCTCGGCCGCAGCGGTACCACGATCGTCGTCGACAATGTCGTGCGCGAGGGCGGGGTACTCGACGCGAACAGCGGCGATCCGCGGATCGACGGCACGCGCGCCTTGTTCGAGATGCTGCACGGCGATTCGCGCCTCGACGCGACCGCCGTGCAGACGGTCGGATCGAAGGGGTGGGATGGTTTCGTGCTGGCGCGGGTGCTCTAAAGGCCGCCGGCGAAGCGGAAGCTGAATCGATAGTCGCCGGGTTTGATCGTTGCGTCGGTGCGCTTTTCGGGCCGGACCGATTCGAGAGTGAATTGGCCATCGGCAAGCTGGACAGGTTCGCCCAGCGTCGCCTCGAACGGCTGCTTGTCGCCATTGCCGCGAATCCACACCATCTGCACCTTCACGCGGCCCGCCCAGACGCAGCGCGCGTTCATCGGGCAGCGGCTGTCCTCCAGCACCGCGACCGGCTGAACCAGCGGGCCGTCGACATAGGCGCGCTGGCCGAGCGCGACGTCGCTGCCGTCGGCAAGCGGCGCATCGCGGCCCGCCGTGGCGCAGGCCGAAAGCGTGAGAAGGGCGGCGAGGGCCGGGGCGGCAATGCGGGTCAAGTTCTGCATTTGCCCACGTCTGGCGCCGTCGCTATGAACCCGCCATGACCACGACTTGCCAGCTTTACCTGATCTCGCCGCTCGACGTCGGCGGCGACTTTCCCGACCGGCTCGATGCCGCGCTGTCCGCCGCCCCCGTTGCGGCGTTCCAGTTTCGCGTCAAGGGTCTCGACCAGCATGAGGCGGCGCGGCTTGCAGCGCCGTTGCAGGCGATCTGCGCGGCAAAGGATGTCGCCTTCATCGTCAACGACGATATGGCGCTCGCAAAACGTCTCAAGGCTGACGGCGTACATCTGGGACAGGGCGACGGCGATCCGAAAGAGGCACGGAGCCTGCTCGGCCCCGGGGCACAGATCGGCGTGACTTGTCACGCGAGCCGTCACCTCGCGATGGAAGCGGGAGAGGCGGGCGCCGACTATGTTGCGTTCGGCGCCTTCTTTCCGACGACGACCAAAGAGGTCGAGCACCGCGCCGACCCCGAGATCCTGACCTGGTGGCAGGGATTGTTCGAATTGCCGTGCGTCGCGATCGGCGGGATCACGCCTGACAATGCGAAGCTGCTGGTCGATGCGGGCGCGGATTTTCTCGCGATGTCGGGCGCGGTCTGGAACCATCCCGAGGGGCCTGCCGCCGCGGTGAAGGCTTTTGCCGCGATCCTTAAGGGTCAGCCGACCGGATAGTCGCGGCCCGGCGATTTTTCCGGCTTGGCTTCCCGCGGCGGCGCGCCCTCCTTGCGCCAACCGAACAGCCCGGCACAGGGAGCGGAACGCTTCGGTGGCTTGGCTGCCCGGAGACCGGACGGCTGGTCAGGGATATCCACGTTCATCATGGGCCGCCTTTTGCTCCGGGGCGACGGAAAGGGATTGGATCGATACGTCAAATCATCCTCGTCTCGTCGGTTTTTTGCTTGTGCGGGGCGCCAAGTCACCCCAACACGGCGGAATTGAAGAGGCGGAAGGACGATTATGAGCCGCGATGGCACGGCAATGCGCGAACTGACGGTCCGGGCGATCCTATTGGGCGGATTGCTGACTTTCCTGTTCACCGCCGCCAACGTCTATTTCGGGCTCAGGGTCGGCCTGACCTTCTCGACCGCGATTCCCGCTGCCGTCATCTCGATGGCGGTGCTGCGGACGCTCGGCGGGTCGAACATGGTCGAGAACAACATCGTCCAGACGATCGGCAGCGCTGCCGGCGCGGTCGCGACGATGATTTTCATCCTGCCGGGACTCGTCATCGTCGGCTGGTGGACGAATTTCCCTTACTGGACGACGATGCTGACCTGCGCAGCGGGCGGTGTGCTCGGCGTGATGCTGTCGGTGCCGCTGCGCCGGGCGCTCGTGATCAATTCGGACTTGCCCTATCCCGAAGGCGTCGCGGGTGCCGAAATCCTGCGTGTCGGCATGGCGGGCGACGAAGGCACGCGCGAAAACCAGCTTGGCCTGTCGACGATCGTCCTTGGTGCGCTGGTCGCCGCTTTCTACGGCGTAATGACCGCGCTCAAGGTCGCGGCGGGCGAGGTTGCGAAGAATTTCAAACTCGGTGCGGGCGTGAGCGGGGTGGCCGGCACGATGTCGCTCGGGCTGGTCGGGGTCGGTCATCTGATCGGTCTCGCGACCGGGATCGCGATGGCGATCGGCGCGAGCATCTCCTGGTTCATCCTGCTGCCCTGGCTGAGCGCTGGCAAAGCCGGTCCGGTCGATGATGTGGTCGGCACTGTGTTCAGTCAGGAAGTGCGGTTCGTCGGCGCGGGCGCGATAGCAGTTGCCGCAATATGGGCGCTCGTCCGGATCGCGGGTTCGATCGCACAGGGGCTGCGCGGGATCGCTCGAGCGGCGGAGGCGCGCAAGAGCGGGCAGGCGCTCGAACTGACCGAGCGCGACCTTCCCGGTTCGATCGTCCTTGGGACCAGCCTGCTCCTGATGATTCCGATCGGGGTGCTGATCTGGAACTTCGTTCAGGGCGGGCCGCTGGCGGGAGAGATCGGTGCGGCGCTGACGCTCGCGATCCTGTTCATTCTCGTGATCGGCGTCGCGACCGCGATCGTCACCGGCTATATGGCGGGCCTCGTCGGCACGTCGAACAGTCCGGTTTCAGGGATCGGTATCCTGTCGATCCTCGTCGCCTCGGTGCTCGTCGCCGCGATCTTCGGAGGGCAGGTGGCGGCCGCCGACCGCGCGCCGCTGATCGCCTTCGCGCTGTTCGTCACCGCATTCGTCTTCGGCATCGGGATTGTCGCGAATGACAATCTTCAGGATCTGAAGACCGGCCAGCTCGTGGGTTCGACGCCCTGGAAGCAGCAGGTCGCGCTTGTCATCGGCGTCGTCGCGGGCTCCTTCATCATTCCGCCGGTGCTGGATCTGCTCAACACCGCCTTCGGTTTCGCGGGCGCACCGGGAGCCGGGCCGAACGCGCTCGCCGCGCCGCAGGCTTCGCTGATCTCGTCGATCGCGCGGGGCGTGCTCGGCGGGACGCTCCGTTGGGATCTGATCGGACTCGGCGCGGGTATCGGCGTGGTGGCCATCATTTTCGATGAAATCCGCGGGCACACGAACAAGACCCGCTGCCCGCCGCTCTCGGTCGCGATGGGCATGTATCTGCCGATGTCGGTGACGCTGCCGACGATCATCGGCACCGTCATCGGTCACGTCTGGAACCGCGGCGCCGACCGTACCGCACGGCCCGAATTCGCGCGGCGCATGGGCGTGCTGCTCGCGACGGGCCTTGTGGTGGGCGACAGCCTCTACGGTCTGGTTTTCGCAGGCACGGTGGCGGCGGTGGGCGATGCCGACCGGCTCGCGATCGTCGGTGACGGGTTTGGAACGGCATCGCAGTTCATCGGCCTCGGCCTGCTCGCGGCGCTGGGCTGGTTCGCCTATTCGCGCACGAAGAAGCGCGTCGAAGCGGCACCTGCCGAATAGGCACCGCTTGCCCTCGGCTGCTTGTCCGGCTAAGGGCGCGCTCCTGTGACCGGCACATGCGATGCGCCGGCGGCTCTTTCCATCCTTGAACTAGCGAGTGTGCGCGATGAAAATCACCGGCGTTGAAATCCGTCCCGGCAATATTATCGAATTTGAAGGTGGCATCTGGAAGGTCACCAAGATCCAGCACACCCAGCCGGGCAAGGGCGGCGCCTATATGCAGGTCGAAGCCAAGAATCTGATCGACGGGCGCAAGCTCAACAACCGTTTCCGCAGCGCTGACACGGTCGAGAAGGTCCGCCTCGACACCAAGGATTTCCAGTATCTCTACGCCGAGGGCGACGATCTCGTCTTCATGGACAAGGATACATACGAGCAGATTACCATTTCGAAGGACGTCGTGGGCGAGGCGCACGAATTCCTGCAGGACGGCATGGAAGTCGTGCTTGAACTCTGGGAAGAGCGCCCCATTTCGGTCGAGCTGCCCGAGCAGATCGAAGCCACGATCGTCGAGGCCGATGCGGTGGTGAAGGGCCAGACGGCGTCGTCGTCGTACAAGCCCGCGATCCTCGACAATGGTGTGCGCGTCATGGTGCCGCCGCACATCACCAGCGGCACGCGCATTGTGGTCAATGTCTATGACCGCGAATATGTTCGCCGCGCCGACTAATTGAGTTCCCCTCCCGCTTGCGGGAGGGGTTAGGGGAGGGCCTGTCGAGGGACGGGCTCTTTCCGGTAGGAAACATTCCCTCCCCCGACCCCTCCCGCAAGCGGGAGGGGGGAGTTACGACTATGGCCATTTCCGGCATCATCACCGTCATGGAACGCGCCGCGCGCAAGGCCGGCACGAAGCTGCGCCGCGACTTCGGCGAGATCGAGCATCTGCAGGTCTCGCAAAAGGGGCCCGCCGACTTCGTGTCGAAGGCGGATCAGGCGGCCGAGCGCACGCTCTATGACGAGCTGACCCACGCGCGTCCCGGCTGGGGCTTCCTGATGGAAGAGGCCGGCGAGATCGAGGGCGAGCCGGGCAAACCGCGCTTCATCATCGACCCGCTCGACGGCACGTCGAACTTTCTCCACGCGATCCCGCAATTCGCAATCTCGATCGCGGTGCAGGAGCCGAAGCTCGGCGGCGGCTGGGGCGACGTGACCGCGGCGCTGATCTATCAGCCGGTCACCGACGAAAGCTATTGGGCCGAGCGTGGCCGCGGCGCGTGGCTGCACGACCGGCGCCTCCGCGTCGCCTCGCGTCGCCACCTCAACGAATGCCTCATTGCGACGGGCATCCCCTTCATGGGCCATGGCGACATGGCGCAGTGGAGCCGCATTTTCGGCGCGGTCGCGCCCGAAGTCGCCGGCATCCGCCGCTTCGGCGCCGCCAGCCTCGATCTAGCCTGGGTTGCGGCGGGCCGTTTCGACGGTTTCTGGGAAAGCCAGCTCAACATCTGGGATGTCGCCGCCGGCATGTTGCTGGTGCGCGAGGCGGGCGGCTTCGTCAGCGATTTCCGCGGCGGCGACCGCGCGATCGAGCGCAGCGAATTCATCGCGGGCAGCGGCGCGGTGCATTCCAAGCTTCAGAAGCTGGTCGCGGGCGCGCTGCGCAACGCCTGACGGGCCGTAGCTCTTCCATCGTCATGCCGGACTTGATCCGGCATCCATCTCGGCGTCGAAGCCATGGACCCCGGATCAAGTCCGGGGTGACGAAGGAGGGGCGGGGCCGACCTACGTGGCCATCACTTTTCGAAAACATACTCGCGGAAACTGTCCATCAGCGATGACCAGGTGTTGAGCGTCTCGCCCAGATTTTCGCGCGGGATCCCGGCAAAATCGACATCGACGTCCATTTCGAGCACCGGGTCGCCTTCGTCATCGCGATAGGCGCGTGCGAAGCGCTTGGTCCGGTTCCATTGGTTGAGTCGGTCGAGCGACACATCCTTCGCGTCGCTGAAACCCATATAATATTGCAGGGTCTTGCAGTTCCGGTTGTCCTCGCAGTTCATGAACAGGACGAGGAATTTCAGGCCGTTCCGGTTGCTCTCGATATAGGGATCGTCGCCGTCCTTGGTGACAAGCGTCGCCGGCCAGCCCTGCGACTCGAGGATCGCCTTGATCGTCGCGGGATTCTTCGCATTCACCAGTTCGGCATGGGCTGGCGCCGCCGACAGTGCCAGTGCGGCGGCCGCTGCGACGATGGCGCGATGAAAAATTGGTCCCATAAAAGCTCCCCAGTTTCGAAACGGGCGCCAAAGGCCCGAAATATCGACCCCTGCCGTCCGCGTATCATGAGGATAGGGGCGCGTTCCAGCGCCGTTTGTGCTTTTGGTCACAACGGCAACGAATTTCCTCGCCGCAGCGCTTGCGAGGCGCGGCTTGCTGGCCTAAAGCGCGCCCAACAAAGGGGTGGTAAACGCCTTAAAACAGACTGCGAGCTCCCATGGTCGATCTGACGCAATATCTGCCGATCCTGATCTTTCTGGTCATAGCCGTTGGCCTTTCCTCGGCCTTCGTCTTCCTGCCGATGGGCGTCGCGCGCCTGACCGGCGCGCACAAGCCCGATCCGGCGAAGCTCACCGAATATGAATGCGGCTTCCCCGCGTTCGAGGATGCCCGCAGCCAGTTCGATGTGCGCTTCTATCTCGTCGCCATCCTCTTCATCATCTTCGACCTCGAAGCCGCCTTCCTCTTTCCCTGGGCGGTCAGCCTCAAGGAAATCGGCTGGGCCGGTTGGGCCACGATGATGATCTTCCTTGCCGAACTCGCGATCGGCCTTGTGTACGCGTGGAAAAAAGGCGCGTTGGATTGGGAATGAGCAGCTCCAGCATCATCATGCCCGGCCAGATGCCGGTCGCCAGCCCTGTCGCTCCGGGAACCAACCCGGATCAGAGCTTCTTCGACGATCTCAACAGCGAGGTTGGCGACAAGGGCTTCCTCGTCACCACGACCGAGGATCTGTTCAATTGGGCGCGTACCGGCTCGCTGTGGTGGATGACCTTCGGCCTCGCATGCTGCGCGGTCGAGATGATCCACGTCAACATGCCGCGCTATGACATGGAACGCTTCGGCGTCGCGCCGCGCGCCAGCCCGCGCCAGTCCGACGTGATGATCGTCGCGGGGACGCTCTGCAACAAGATGGCCCCGGCGCTGCGCCGCGTGTACGACCAGATGTCGAACCCCAAATATGTCATTTCGATGGGCAGCTGCGCCAACGGCGGCGGCTATTACCATTACAGCTATTCGGTGGTGCGCGGCTGCGATCGCATCGTGCCCGTCGACATCTATGTCCCCGGCTGCCCGCCGACCGCCGAAGCGTTGCTCTATGGCGTGATGCAGTTGCAGCGGAAGATCCGCCGCACCGGGACGATCGAACGCTGATGGCCAGTCCCGCTCCCCTGATCGCGGCCCGCGAGGGCGTTGGCCCCGCACTGCAAAAGCTGCTCGGCGACGACCTGATCGAGCATGTCTTTGCCGTGGGCGAGGACAGCATAACCGTGCGCCGCGAAGCGGTCGCCGGTGTGATGGTCATGCTGCGCGATGAACTCGACTATCAGCAGCTGATGGAAATCGCCGGGGTCGACTATCCCGAACGCGCCGAGCGCTTCGAGGTCGTCTATCACCTGCTCAGCGTGACGAAGAACCACCGCCTGCGCGTCCGCGTGTCGACCGACGAAACGACGCCGGTACCGAGTATCGTGCCCGTCTGGCCCGTCGCCGGTTGGCTCGAGCGCGAAGTTTTCGACATGTACGGCGTGCTGTTCGCGGGCAATCCCGACCTCCGCCGCATCCTGACCGACTATGGCTTTCAGGGGCATCCGCAGCGCAAGGACTTCCCGCTGACCGGCTATATCGAGCTGCGTTATTCGGAAGAGGACAAGCGCGTCGTCTATGAACCGGTGAAGCTGGCGCAGGACTTCCGCAACTTCGACTTTCTCAGCCCCTGGGAAGGCGCCGACTATGTGCTGCCGGGCGACGAAAAGGCCGGTGGCACCGGCGAAGCGCCGGGCAAGGGTGCGCCGTCGCCGATGACCGCGCAGCAGGTCAAGGTCGCCGACGACAAGGCCGAGAAGAAGGCGCCGGCGCCGACCCCGAAGACCACCGAGAAGCCCGAACAGACCGGCGCGGGCGCGAAGGCGAATATCAAGGCCGCGAAGGCGAGCCGCGACGGCGCCAAGGCGACCACGGCCGCCAAAGCGAAGACTCCGGCCACAAAGAAGGCCGAAAAGGCGCCTGCCAAGCCCAAGGCGCCCGCGAAGCCGCGCGCGCCGCGCAAGCCCAAGACAGGAGGTGACGCATGACCGACTCTCCTCAGGTCAAGCACCACGGCAGCGACATGTTCGAAGGCTATCCGGTCGACACCGCCGATACCGCGGGCGACCAGGCCGTCACCAACTACACGATCAACTTCGGCCCGCAGCACCCCGCGGCGCATGGCGTGCTGCGCATGGTGATGGAACTCGACGGCGAGATCATCGAGCGCGTCGATCCGCACGTCGGGCTGCTGCACCGCGGCACCGAGAAGCTGATCGAGTACAAGACCTATCTGCAGGCGCTGCCCTATTTCGACCGGCTCGACTATTGCTCGCCGCTCGGCATGGAACATAGCTATGTGCTCGCGATCGAGAAATTGCTCGACCTCGAGGTGCCCGACCGCGCGCAGTACCTCCGCACGATGTTCGCCGAGCTGACGCGCATCTGCAACCACATGCTCAACATCGGGTCGCACGTCATGGACGTCGGCGCGATGACCCCGAACCTGTGGATCTTCGAGCTGCGCGAGGATTGCCTGAACTTCTTCGAGCGCGCGTCGGGTGCGCGCATGCACAGCGCCTATTTCCGCCCGGGCGGCGTCCATCAGGATGTCCCCGAAAAGTTGCTCTACGACATCGGCCAGTGGTGCGAGACGCGGCTGCCGAAGCTGTTCGGCGACGCGATGAGCCTCGTCATCGACAATCGCATCTTCAAGCAGCGCAATGTCGATATCGCGACCGTAGCGAAGGAAGACGCGCTGGCGTGGGGCTTCTCGGGCCCGATGATCCGCGGCAGCGGCATTCCGTGGGATCTGCGTAAGTCGCAGCCCTACGACGCCTATGCGAAGATGGACTTCGACATTCCCGTCGGCACGCGCGGCGACTGCTACGACCGCTTCATGGTCCGCGTGCAGGAAGTCTATCAGTCGCAGCGGATCATCCTGCAGTGCATCAACGCGATGCCTTCGGGCCCCATCGCCAGCCTCGACCGCAAGGTCGTGCCGCCGAAGCGCGGCGAGATGAAGCAGTCGATGGAATCGCTGATCCATCACTTCAAGCTCTATACAGAGGGTTTCCACGTCCCCGCGGGCGAGGTTTATGTGGCGACCGAAAGCCCCAAGGGCGAATTCGGCGTCTATCTGGTCAGCGACGGCACCAACAAGCCGTACCGCTGCAAGATCCGCCCGACGGCGTTCTCGCACCTGCAGGCGATGGACATGATGTGTAAGGGCCACATGCTCGCCGACACCACCGCGATCATCGGCGCGATCGACGTCGTGTTTGGGGAGTGCGACCGGTGAGGATAGTTGCGGCCTTCCGCATCGCGCTCGCGATCAGCGTGCTGAGTTACCTGTTAACGCTTGCTGTCGGGGTCAGCGCATTGATTCCGGGCGAACTGGCTTTGGCGATCGGCATTTATGCCGGAGCGGCAATGGGGCTGTCGGCGCTGGGTTGCGTCGTGACACAACTCGTTCTCTTTATCTCTCACAAGCGGCACATCGCTCATGGCTGACGCACCCCAAATCCCCGACGAAGCCGAAACCCGCGCGCGCTGGGGCGCTTTTGCGTGGACGAAGGAAAATGCCGAGAAGGCGAAGGCGATCATCGCGCGCTATCCCACGGGGCGCCAGCGTTCGGCGGTGATGCCGTTGCTCGACCTCGCGCAGCGGCAGGTCGGCGCCGAGACCGAGACGCAGGGTTGGCTGCCCGTGCCGGTGATCGAGTTCGTCGCTGCCGAGCTCGATATGCCGTTCATGCGCGCCTATGAAGTCGCGACCTTCTACACCATGTACAATCTGGCGCCGGTCGGCCGCTATCATGTGCAGGTTTGCGGCACGACGCCGTGCCTGCTGCGCGGATCGGACGACGTGATGGCCGCGTGCAAGAATCGCGGGATGACCAAGGGCAAGACCACGCCTGATGGGCTGTTCACGCTGACCGAGGTCGAGTGCATGGGCACCTGCGCCAACGCGCCGATGGTCCAGATCAACGACGATAATTACGAAGACCTCGATTATGACTCGATGGTCCGCATCCTCGACGATCTTGCCGCGGGCAAGCAGCCGAAGACCGGCCCCCAGAACCCCAAGCGCCACACGAGCGAGCCCGAGGGCGGCCCGACGACGCTGAAGGAAATGGTCAAGGCCAACCATGACTATCGGAAGGAATGGTGATGATGACAAACGCCGCATTCCTTCGTCATGCCGGACTTGATCCGGCATCCATCGCAGCGCTGAAGTCGTGGACCCCGGATCAGGTCCGGGGTGACGAATTGGGAGCGGCCCGATGAGCCTCGCGGACAAGGATCGTATCTTCACCAATCTCTACGGCTTTCAGCCGTGGAACCTGAAATCGGCGCAGGCGCGCGGCGATTGGGACAAGACCAAAGACCTGATGAGTCGCGGCCAGGACGCGATCATCGAGGAGATCAAGGCATCGGGCCTGCGCGGCCGCGGCGGCGCGGGCTTCCCGACCGGGCTCAAATGGTCGTTCATGCCGAAGGAACCGCGCGCCGACCGCCCGAGCTTCCTCGTCATCAACGCCGACGAATCCGAACCCGGTTCGTGCAAGGACCGCGAGATTATCCGCCACGATCCGCACAAGCTGATCGAAGGCGCGCTGATCGCGGGCTATGCGATGCGTGCGCGCGCCGCGTACATCTACATCCGCGGCGAATTCATCCGCGAGGCCGAGACGCTCTTCGCGGCGGTGCAGGAGGCGTATGACGCCGGCCTGCTCGGCAAGAACGCCGCGAAATCGGGCTACGACTTCGACGTCTTCGTCCACCGCGGCGCCGGCGCGTACATCTGCGGCGAAGAAACCGCGATGATCGAAAGCCTCGAGGGCAAGAAGGGCCAGCCGCGCCTGAAACCCCCGTTCCCGGCGGGTGCGGGCCTCTACGGCTGCCCGACGACGGTCAACAATGTCGAGAGCATCGCGGTCGTCCCGACGATCCTGCGCCGCGGCGCGGTCTGGTTCTCCAGCTTCGGGCGCGAGAATAACAAGGGGACCAAGCTCTTCCAGATTTCGGGCCATGTCGAGCGCCCGTG
The DNA here is from genome assembly GCF_001468395.1 of Sphingopyxis sp. H073. Taxonomy (GTDB): domain Bacteria; phylum Pseudomonadota; class Alphaproteobacteria; order Sphingomonadales; family Sphingomonadaceae; genus Sphingopyxis. The sequence goes on from NZ_LNSG01000015.1 coordinate 37,069, forward strand.
CGTCGTCGAGGAAGAGATGGGAATCACCTTCCGCGAGCTCATCGAAAAGCATTGCGGCGGCATTCGCGGCGGCTGGGACAATCTGCTCGCGGTGATCCCCGGCGGCTCGTCGGTTCCGCTTGTCCCTGCGGCGGAGATCATGGACGCGCCGATGGACTTCGACGGGCTGAAGGCGCTCGGCTCGGGCCTCGGCACCGCCGCAGCGATCGTGATGGACAAGTCGACCGACGTCGTCCAGGCGATCAGCCGAATCAGCTATTTCTACAAGCATGAAAGCTGCGGCCAGTGCACGCCGTGCCGCGAAGGCACCGGATGGATGTGGCGCGTGATGGAGCGCCTGCGCACCGGCGACGCCGACATCAGCGAAATCGACACGCTCTACGACGTCACCAAGCAGGTCGAAGGCCACACCATCTGTGCGCTCGGCGATGCCGCCGCGTGGCCGATCCAGGGCTTGATCCGCCATTTCCGCCCCGAAATCGAACGCCGGATCCGCGAGAATGGTGGCGCGCTGGAGGCGGCGGAATGATTGGCCGTAGCCTTCTTGTCATCGGACTAGCCGTTGGCGGCATGGCAATCGCCGCGCCAGCAAACGCAAAGGGCAAGATGGACGCGCTCGTCGAGTGCATGTGGCAAGAAGCGCCGACTTCTACTGCGCGTTACATCGACAATCAGGATAAGACGAAAGAGGCTGCTCTGTTCATGAGAGCGGTTATGCCTTGCCAGGGTTCGATGAATATCGATCTGAAGCAGTTGAAGAAGCGTCTGGTAGCTACGCGCCCCTCCGAAATTCAGCCCGACAAAGAAACGGATGCCTCTGCTGTAATTTGCGCAAAAGATGCGTCCGGCGAAGATCATTGCGCTCCGGTTGAGGAGTGAGGAAAACAGATGCCTAAAGTAACCGTAGATGGCGTAGAAATCGACGTTCCGCAGGGCGCGACCGTCTTGCAGGCGTGCGAGATGGCGGGGAAGGAAATTCCGCGCTTCTGCTACCACGAGCGCCTGTCGATCGCCGGCAACTGCCGCATGTGCCTCGTCGAGGTCGCGCCCGGCCCGCCGAAGCCGCAGGCATCGTGCGCGCTGCCGACCGCCGAGGGCCAGATCATCAAGACCGACAGCCCGATGGTGAAGAAGGCGCGCGAAGGGGTGATGGAGTTTCTGCTCATCAACCACCCGCTCGACTGCCCGATCTGCGACCAGGGCGGCGAGTGCGACCTGCAGGACCAGTCGGTCGCCTATGGCCGCGGCGCGACGCGCTATGACGAGAACAAGCGCGCGGTCACCGAGAAATATATGGGTCCGATCGTCAAGACGGTGATGACCCGCTGCATCCAGTGCACGCGCTGCGTCCGCTTTGCGGAGGAAGTCGCGGGCGTCGAGGATATCGGCGCGATCTATCGCGGCGAGAATATGCAGATCACCTCGTACCTCGAACATGCGGTCGCGAGCGAGCTGTCGGGCAATATCGTCGATCTGTGCCCGGTCGGCGCGCTGACCTCGAAGCCCTATGCCTTCGAAGCGCGCCCATGGGAGCTGACCAAGACGCTGGGCATCGACATGATGGACGCGGTCGGCACCAACGTCCGCATCGACAGCCGCGGCCGTCAGGTGCTGCGGGTGCTGCCGCGCGTCAACGACGACGTGAACGAGGAATGGGCGAGCGACAAGACGCGCCACCATGTCGACGGCCTCGTGCGCCGCCGCCTCGACCGGCCCTATCTACGCAAGGGCGGCCAGCTGGTCGAAGCGACGTGGGCCGAAGCGTTCGACGCGATCAAGGCCGCGAAGGCCGGCAAGTCGGTCGCCGCGATCGCGGGCGACCTCGTCGATTGCGAAACGATGTTCGCGGCGAAGGCCCTGGTGAATGCGCTGGGCTCGACGCTGCTCGAAGGCCGCCAGACCGGCCTCGACTATGATGTGTCGAGCCTGTCGGCGGTCAATTTCAACACCACCATCGCCGAGGCCGAGAATGCCGACGTCATCCTGCTGATCGGCACGAACCTGCGCTGGGAAGCGCCGCTGATCAACACGCGCATCCGCAAGGCGGCGTGGAAGAAGGGCGCGAAGGTTTTCGCGATCGGTCCCGAGAAGGACCAGACCTACAAGGTCAATTGGCTCGGCGACGACGCCTCGCTCGTCGCCAAGCTGCCCGCCGCGGCGCTCGATGCGCTCAAGGGCGCGGAACGGCCGCTGATTATCCTTGGCGGCGGCGGCCTTGCCGTTCCCGGCGTCCATGGCGCGACGCTGGCGCTTGCCAAGTCGGTGAACGCGGTCAAGGACGGCTGGAACGGTTTCAGCGTCGTCCATATGGCGGCGAGCCGCATGGGCGGGCTGATGCTCGGCTATGCGCAACCGGGCGGCATCAAGGGCATCGTGGCGGCGAAGCCGAAGCTCGCCTTCTTCCTCGGCGCCGACGAGGTCGATTTCACCGCCTTCGACAAGACGCTGAAGGTCTATGTCGGCCATCATGGCGACAAGGGCGCGCATGCGGCCGACGTCATCCTGCCGGCTGCGGCGTGGACCGAAAAGGACTTCACCACGGTCAATACCGAGGGCCGCGTCCAGCGCAGCGAGAAGGCGGTGTTCGCGCCCGGCGACGCGCGCGAGGACTGGAGCATTTTCCGCGCGCTCGCCGATGCGCTCGGCGTGTCGGTCGGCTTCGACAGCTTCGACCAGTGCCGTGGGGCGATGATCGCCGCGGTGCCCGCGCTCGGGACCGAAGGCCTTGCCGGTTACGGCTGGTCCATGCCCAAGCTCGACGCCAAGCCTGCCAAGGGACCGATCCCGTCGCCGATCAAGGATTTCTATCTCACCAACGCCATTTGCCGCGCGTCGCCGACGATGCAGCGCTGCTCGGAAGAGCTGGTCCATGGCGCGGACTTTGCGGAGGCGGCGGAATGAGCGGCGCTCTGCCCGAGTGGATTCAGAGGTCGCCCCGCTATTTCTATGCGGCCGCCGTTCTGATGTTCTTCGCCTATTTCGCGTTGGGTGTGTACGAGATCAAAAATTACACGATGGCTTATGGTGAGCAGGGGCCGATGCGCATCGCGTCCTTGCGGGTACTGATCGATGCCTTGCGCGAGGCGATCTATCTTTTTGGAACCGGCGTCGGGACGCAGATTTTTCTCGCGATCTGGGCGCGCGTGCGGCCTGCAACGGAGGCAGTCCAATGATCCACGTACCTATCGTCGCCGGCGCGATCTTCGTCGGCATGGGCTATGCGGTGTGGCGCGGCTTTAATCCGCGCAGCAAGTCGGATGTGCCCGGTCCGCACAATGGCTGGCGTAACCAGGACGGAACGCGGAAATGAGCCTGGTCTTGCATATCATCGTCATGCCGGACTTGATCCGGCATCCATGGACCCCGGATCAAGTCCGGGGTGACGAAAAGGGGGCGTCGCTGTGACCGAATATTTTCAGCGCATGATGCTCTATGTCCCGTTCAAGGGCTGGGTCGATATGGGAATGTCGGCCGAAGCGGCATGGGCACTTGCGACGATTTGCGGCATCCTGCTCATCGCGCTGCCGCTGATGCTCGCGGTCGCGATGATCATCTATGCCGACCGCAAGATCTGGGCGGCGATCGCGTTGCGTCGCGGCCCGAACGTCGTCGGCCCCTTCGGCCTGCTCCAGAGCTTCGCCGACGGTCTGAAAGTGTTCCTGCAGGAAACGATCATTCCGTCGAGCGCGAACCGCGGGCTGTTCCTGATCGCGCCGATCATCACCTTCACGGTGGCGCTGATGGCGTGGGCGGTGATCCCGTTCAACTCGGGCGCGATCCTCGCCGACATCAACGTCGGGCTGCTCTACATCCTCGCGATTTCGTCGCTCGGCGTGTACGGCGTGATCCTGTCGGGCTGGTCGTCGAACTCGAAATATCCTTTCTTCTCGGCAATGCGCGCTTCCGCGCAGATGATCAGCTATGAAGTCTCGATCGGCTTCATCCTGATCGGCGTCGTGCTGTTTGCCGACAGCTTCAACATGAACGATATCGTCAAGGCGCAGCAGGGCCATGGGCTCGGCTTCGTCAACGCCTTCGGCTTCAACCTGCTGCTGTTCCCGCTCGCGGTGATGTTCCTCATTTCGGCGCTCGCCGAAACCGCGCGCGCGCCGTTCGACCTGACCGAGGCCGAGAGCGAACTCGTCGCGGGCTATCAGACCGAATATTCGTCGATGAGCTTCGCGCTGTTCTGGCTCGGCGAATATGCCAACGTGCTGCTGATGTGCGCGCTCAACGCGATCCTGTTCTGGGGCGGCTGGCTGCCTCCCGTCGACTGGGCGCCGCTCTATGCCGTGCCCGGCATCATCTGGCTGTTCGCGAAGATCCTGTTCTTCTTCTTCGTCTTCAGCTGGGTCAAGGCGACCGTGCCGCGCTACCGCTATGACCAGCTGATGCGGCTGGGCTGGAAGATTTTCCTGCCGATCTCGCTCTTCTGGGTCTTCCTGATCTCCGGCTATCTGATGCTGACGAGGTATGGGGCATGATGCTCGTTGGGCTATTATTGGCAAATGCGGTTGCTACCGCGCCGACACAGCGTGACTATTCTTGCGTGCCAACCGCGATGAATGCCGCCGAGGGAGGCACGGAATTTACACTGTCGTCAGTCGAAGCTGATGCGTTCAGTGTCTTGGTGAGGATTAAGTCATCTTCCGGGGACGTTACCGTTAGCCCAGCCACGAGCGCATCGTTGTTGGAATCCAAGAAACAGACATTTCTGCATGTTAAGCATTTCTCGAAATTGTCCAAGGACCAGAAAAGTCGTCTTAATCTGATGGTTATTTTGGAAGCTCGAAATTTGCCGCGCGAACTGTCGAAGCCGATAATCTCCATGAAATATCGCGGTTTGGAACAAAAAATGTCGTTCAATATCCAAAATGTCAAAAAGAGCTATGCGACTGGCCAGCATGTTGAGAGCGACGAATATGTGATGTTGTCGGGAGAATGCTTGGAGCAGTCGTCATGACCACTGTCGTCCACCTCCTCAAAAGCTTCACCTTGTGGGAATTCGTCAAAGCCCATTGGCTGACACTGAAATATTTCTTCAAGCCCAAGGCGACGATCAACTATCCGTTCGAGAAGAACCCGCTGAGCCCGCGTTTCCGCGGTGAACATGCGCTGCGCCGCTATCCGAACGGCGAGGAGCGCTGCATCGCGTGCAAGCTGTGCGAGGCGGTGTGCCCGGCGCAGGCGATCACGATCGAGGCCGAGCCGCGCGAGGATGGCTCGCGCCGGACGACGCGCTACGACATCGACATGACCAAGTGCATCTATTGCGGCTTCTGTCAGGAAGCTTGCCCGGTCGATGCGATCGTCGAGGGGCCGAACTTCGAATTCGCGACCGAAACGCGCGAGGAGCTGCTCTATGACAAGGCCAAGCTGCTCGCCAATGGCGACAAATGGGAACGCGCGATCGCGGCGAATCTTGCCGCCGACGCGCCCTATCGATAAGGGCGCGCGCATGATTGATTCAGCCAAGACGATCCTCCCCGGAACGGGGAGGGGGACCACCCGAAGGGTGGTGGAGGGGCACATGATGTCGAACGCCGTGGATGCGGGCCTGTGCCCCTCCACCATGCTTCGCATGGTCCCCCTCCCCATGCTGGGGAGGAGCGCAGCGTGATTCAGGTCATCGCCTTTTGGCTCTTTGCTTCGATCGTCATCGCTTCGGCGACGATGGTCATTCTGGCCCGCAACCCCGTCCACAGTGTGATGTGGCTGATCCTCGCCTTCTTTAACGCGGCGGGGCTGATGCTGCTGACCGGCGCCGAATTCATCGCGATGCTGCTCGTCATCGTCTATGTCGGCGCGGTCGCGGTGCTGTTCCTCTTCGTCGTGATGATGCTCGACATCGATTTCGCCGAACTGCGCAGCGGTTTCGTGCGCTATCTGCCGCTTGGCGCGCTGGTCGCGATCGTCCTTGCCGCAGAGCTGGTATTCGCGGTGGGCGCCTGGCAGGCCGGCGGGGTCGATCTTGCGGCGCGCGCGGCGCCCGCCGCGACCGATACCAGCAACATCCAGCAGATCGGCGAGCTGCTCTACACGCGCTACATCTTCCTGTTCGAGGCGGCGGGGATCGTGCTGCTCGTCGCGATGATCGGCGCGATCGTGCTGACGCATCGCCAGCGCGGCGGGGTGCGCATCCAGAATATCTCGGCCCAGAACCGCCGCCGTCCCGAGGACGCGACGCGCCTGGTCGATCCGGGCGTCGGGCAGGGGATGGAATTGTGATTTCGGTCGGCCATTATCTCGCCGTTTCGGCGGTGCTGTTCACGCTCGGCGTGCTCGGCATCTTCATCAATCGCAAGAATATCATCGTCATCCTGATGGCGATCGAACTCATCCTGCTCGCGGTGAACATCAATCTCGTCGCGTTCAGCGCCGCGCTGAACGACCTCGTCGGGCAGGTCTTCTCGATGTTCGTGCTGACCGTCGCCGCGGGCGAAGCCGCGATCGGTCTTGCAATCCTTGTCATCTATTTCCGCGGCCGCGGCACGATTGCCGTCGACGATGCCAACCGGATGAAGGGGTAAGCCGGTGATCCAGGCGATCGTTTTCCTGCCGCTCTTGGCGGCGCTTGTTGCAGGGCTGGGCCAGCGCGCCATCGGTCCGTTCGCATCGAAGCTGGTCACGACCGGCGCGCTGTTCACCAGCTGCGCCCTGAGCTGGCCGATCTTCCTCTCGTTCGTCATGGGGACGGGCGAGGCCGGCGTGACGCCGGTGCTGCACTGGGTCTCGTCGGGCGCGCTCCAGTTCAATTGGGAGTTGCGGGTCGACACGCTGACTGCGGTGATGCTCGTCGTGATCACGACGGTGTCGGCGCTCGTCCACCTCTATAGCTGGGGCTATATGGAGGAAGATCCGGACCAGCCGCGCTTCTTCGCCTATCTCTCGCTCTTCACCTTCGCGATGCTGATGCTCGTGACCGCGAACAACCTCGTCCAGATGTTCTTCGGCTGGGAAGGCGTCGGTCTCGCATCCTATCTGCTCATCGGTTTCTGGTACAAGAAGCCGAGCGCCAATGCCGCCGCGATCAAGGCGTTCGTCGTCAACCGCGTCGGCGATTTGGGCTTCATGCTCGGCATCTTCGGCACCTTCCTTGTGTTCGGCACGGTCTCGATCCCCGAAATTCTGGCCGCTGCGCCGGGCATGGCGGGCAGCACGATCACCTTCATGGGGATGCGTCTCGACACGATGACGATCCTCTGCCTGCTGCTGTTCATCGGCGCGATGGGCAAGTCGGCGCAGCTTGGCCTGCACACATGGCTTCCCGACGCGATGGAGGGTCCGACCCCGGTGTCGGCGCTGATCCACGCCGCGACGATGGTCACCGCGGGCGTGTTCATGGTGTGCCGCCTGTCGCCGATGTTCGAGACCGCACCGGTCGCGTTGGGTGTCGTCACGTTCGTGGGCGCAGCGACCTGCTTCTTCGCCGCGACGGTCGGCACGACGCAGTGGGACATCAAGCGCGTCATCGCCTATTCGACCTGTTCGCAGCTCGGTTACATGTTCTTCGCCGCGGGCGTCGGGGCCTATGGCGCGGCGATGTTCCACCTGTTCACGCACGCCTTCTTCAAGGCGCTGCTGTTCCTTGGCGCGGGCTCGGTCATCCATTCGATGCACCATGAGCAGGACATGCGCTACTACGGCGGCCTTCGGAAGCACATCCCGATCACCTATTGGGCGATGCTGATGGGCACGCTGGCGATCACCGGTGTCGGGATCGCGGGCGTCGCGGGCTTCGCCGGCTTCTATTCGAAGGATGGCATCCTCGAGGCGGCGTTCGCGTCGGGCGGCGGCGGTCAGGTCGCGTTCTGGGTCGGGATCTTCGCCGCGCTGCTCACGAGCTTCTATTCGTGGCGCCTCGTCTTCCTGACCTTCTTCGGCAAGCCGCGCTGGGAGCAGAGCGAGCACATCCAGCATGCAGTGCATGGCGATCACCACGATCATCCCTCGGATGAGGACGCGGGTCACGATCATGCTCACGCGCATCATCACGAGGCGCCTGGTGACGGCACGGCGGGCTACCATCCGCATGAAAGCCCGCTGAGCATGCTCATTCCGCTGATCGTGCTGTCGATCGGTGCGGTGTTCGCGGGTATCGTTTTCCACCACCAGTTCATCTATCCCGAAGAGGGCATGGCGTTCTGGAAGGGCAGCCTCGCGTTCGACGAACATCTGATGCACGCCGCACACGAAGTGCCGCTGTGGGTGAAGTGGATGCCGTTCACGGTGATGGCGATCGGGCTGTTCCTCGCGTGGAACAGCTATATCCGGAACACCAGCCTGCCGGCGAAGTTCGTGGCGCAGTTCCGGCTGCTGCACCAGTTCCTGTACAACAAATGGTATTTCGACGAGCTCTACACCATCCTCTTCGTGAAGCCCGCCTTCTGGATCGGCCGCTTCTTCTGGAAGAAGGGTGATGAGGGCACCATCGACCGCTTCGGTCCCGATGGCGCCGCGGCGCTCGTCGCTGGGGGGACCCGTCTCGCGGTCCGGCTGCAATCGGGTTATGTTTATGGATATGCGTTCGTGATGCTGCTCGGTCTTGTCGGCCTCGCCAGCTGGGCGATGGTGAGGTTCCTGTGAGCGGTGTTCCCATCCTTTCGTTGATGCTGGCGATCCCGACGGTCGCCGCCATCGCGTGCCTCTTTGCCGGCGACCGCAATGCACGCCTGATCGCGCTGGTCGCGACGCTGATCGACTTCGCGCTCGGCGTCATGCTGTGGGCGAATTTCGATATCGGCGGCGCGCAGTGGCAGTTCGTCGAGTCCGCGCCCTTGTTCGGCCGCTTCAACTATGCGCTTGGCATCGACGGCATGGCATTGATGCTGATCATGCTCAGCGTCTTCCTGATGCCGCTCTGCATCCTTGCGAGCTGGGAATCGATCACCAAGCGCGTCGGGCTCTACATGGCGATGTTCCTGATCATGGAGGTCGTCATGATCGGCGTCTTCATGGCGCAGGATCTGCTGCTCTTCTACGTCTTCTTCGAGGCGGGCCTGATCCCGATGTATTTCATCATCGGTATCTGGGGCGGGGCGAACCGCATCTATGCGGCGTTCAAATTCTTCCTCTACACGCTGCTTGGTTCGGTGCTGATGCTGATCGCGATGATCGCGATGATCCGCGAAGCGGGCACGACCGACATCCCGACCTTGCTCAATTACAACTTCCCGCCGGAGATGCAGACCTGGCTATGGCTCGGCTTCTTCGCCAGCCTTGCGGTCAAGATGCCGATGTGGCCCGTCCACACCTGGCTTCCCGACGCGCATGTGCAGGCACCGACCGCGGGTTCGATGATCCTGGCCGGCGTGCTGCTCAAGCTCGGCGCCTATGGTTTCATCCGCTTCATGATGCCGATGTTCCCCGAAGCCTCGGCGCAGTTCATGTGGGTCGTCTTCGCGCTGTCGATGGTCGCGGTGGTTTACACCAGCCTCGTCGCACTGGTGCAGAGCGACATGAAAAAGCTGATCGCCTATTCGTCGGTCGCGCACATGGCGATCGTCACCGCAGGCCTCTATGCGCTGAACCAGCAGGGGATCGAGGGCGCGCTGATCATCATGCTCAGCCATGGCGTCGTCTCGGCCGCGCTCTTCTTCTGCGTCGGCGTGATCTACGACCGGCTCCATACGCGCGAGATCGACCGTTACGGCGGGCTTGCCGTGAACATGCCGGCCTATGCGCTGTTCTTCATGCTGTTCACCATGGCGTCGATCGGCCTGCCGGGCACCAGCGGGTTCGTCGGCGAGTTCCTGAGCCTTGCCGGTATCTATGAGGCGTCGAGCACGGTCGCGTTCGTCTGCACCACCGGCATCATCCTCGGCGCCGCCTATATGCTCTATCTCTATCGCCGCATCGTGTTCGGCGAACTCACCAAGGACGATGTGAAGGCGATGCCCGACCTCAACCCTCGCGAATGGGCGATCCTTGCGCCGCTTGCCGCCGTGGCGCTGTGGATGGGTGTCTATCCCGAAAGTTTCCTCGCGCCGATGCGCGGTGACGTGACGACCGTGGTCGCGCGCCTCGCGCCCGCCAAGCCTGCCGGCGACGCGCATCTTGCCGCGGGCAAGCCCAAGCCGGCCGCTGCAGGCCACGGAGAAGCATCGGGCGAAGCGCATCATGCGGGAGGCGCCCAATGACCGCCGATCTCGCGCTCATCTGGCCCGAACTGATCCTGACGATCGGCGGGCTGGTCACGCTGATGCTCGGAACCTATGCGGGTGATCGCCAGGTCGGGCTCTATCAGCTCGCCGCGATGGTGACGCTGGCGGCGGCCGCCGCAGCGGTGCTGGCGCTGTTCGGGACCGACACCACGGTCTTTTCGGGCACGCTGTCGGTCGACAGCTTCGGCGGTTTCGCCAAGCTGCTGATCTATGCCGCGAGCTTCATCTGCGTCGTCATCGCGCCGCGGTTCTTCAAGGATGCGATGCGCGCCGAATATCCCGTGCTGATCCTGTTCGCGGCGCTCGGCATGGGGATCATGGCGTCGTCGCGCGACCTGATGACGCTTTATGTCGGGCTCGAGCTCAACAGCCTGGCCTCCTATGTGCTCGCGAGCTTCATGCGCAGCGACGAACGGTCGAGCGAAGCGGGGCTCAAATATTTCGTCCTCGGCGCGCTTGCGAGCGGAATCCTGCTCTATGGCATCTCGCTGCTCTATGGCTTCACCGGTTCAACCGATTTTGCCACGATCGCCGCGGCGCTGGGCGGTGAGCTGAACATCGGCATCATCTTCGGCATCGTGTTCGTGATCGCCGGCCTGGCGTTCAAGATCAGCGCCGTGCCGTTCCACATGTGGACTCCCGACGTTTATGAAGGCGCGCCGACCCCGGTGACGGCCTTCTTCGCCACCGCGCCCAAGGTCGCGGCGATGGCGCTGATGACGCGTGTCGTGATCGGCGCGGTTGGGCCGGCGGTGGGCGCATGGCAGCAGATCATCATCTTCCTCGCGCTCGCGTCGATTATCCTCGGTGCGGTGGGCGCGATCGGGCAGAAGAATATCAAGCGCCTGCTCGCTTACTCGTCGATCAACAACGTTGGCTATATGCTGATCGGCCTTGCCGCGGGAACGCAGCAGGGGGTCGAGGGCGTGCTGACCTATTTGCTCGTCTATATGGTGACGACAATCGGAAGCTTCCTGATCGTGCTGCAACTGCGCGACGACCGCGGCAACCAGATCGAAAGCATCCCGGCGCTCGCAGGTTATTCGCAGCGTCGCCCCGGCCTCGCCGCGGCGATGGCGGTGTTCCTGTTCAGCCTTGCCGGCATCCCGCCGCTCTTTGGCTTCTGGCCGAAGTATCTGGTCTTCGAGGCCGCGGTGAACGCCAACCTGGTGCCGCTGGCGGTGGCCGGTATCGTCGCTTCGGTGATCGGCGCCTTTTATTATATCGCCATCATCAAGACGATGTATTTCGACGAAAAATCGGACACCGAATTCCCGCGCGGAACGGGCACGGTGGTCGAGGATGCGGTGATCACCGCGAGTGCGCTGTGGCTCTCGGTCATCGGCTATCTCTTCATCGGCGTCCTGGCCGCGCTGTCGGCGACCGCGGCGGCGGTGCTGTTCTGATCCCGCCGATCGAGCGGATCGCGGAGACAGGTTCGACCAACGCCGACCTGCTGGCGCGACTGGCCAGCGGCGAGCATGTCGGCGAGGGGCATTGGCTCGTCGCCGACCGCCAGAACGCCGGGCGGGGCCGTCTGGGCCGGGCGTGGGGCGATGGCCACGGCAATTTCATGGGATCGACGGTCGTTCACCTGGCCGCGGGCGACCCGTCTCCCGCGACCCTAGCGCTGGTTGCCGGGGTCGCGCTGGCGAAAGCCGTCGCAGCGCTGGCACCTGCTGTCACCGCAACCCTCAAATGGCCGAACGATCTGCTGATCGACGGCGCGAAATGCGCCGGCATATTGATGGAGCGGACGGGCAACAGCGTCGTCATGGGTATCGGGGTCAATCTGGTCTCCGCTCCCGAAATCCCCGATCGCGCCACTGCATCGCTCGCCGGCAAGGGTGCGCTCCTCGACCGCGACCGCTTCGCCGAGGCGCTGGCGATCGCGATGACGGACGCTTTGTGGACGTGGCGGCAGGAAGGCGTCGGCAGCATCGTCAACGCCTGGCTGCCGATGGGGCATCCGGTCGGCACGCCGCTGCATGTTTCCGAACAGGGGATCGACGGCCTATTCGACGGTCTCGCGCCCGATGGCGCGCTGCGCTTGCGCGTTGCGGGCGGGGGGACCATGCTGGTTCACGCGGGCGACGTCGAATTGCAGCGGCCCGTGGAGGGGAATTAGGTGTCCATGCAAATTCTGCTCGCGATCGATGTCGGCAACACCAACGCCAAATTCGCCCTGTTCCGGGGAACCGAACTGCTCGCGCGCTGGCGCATCGCGACCGACGACCGGCGCACGGCCGACGAGTATATGGTCTGGCTCGACCAGCTTATGCGGATCGAGGGGCATGACCGCGCCGAGGTTGGCGCCGTGATCATCTCGACCGTGGTGCCCCGGGCGCTCCACAACCTGCAACTGCTCGCGGTCAAATATTTCGGCGTCGACGCGCTCGTCGCGGGGCGCGATCCGGTGAGCTGGGGCATCGCGCTCAGGGTCGACGAGCCGCAATCGGTGGGCGCCGATCGCGCGGTCAACGCGATTTCCGCGCAGGCGGTCGAGCCGGGCAAGGACAAGCTCGTCATCAGTTTCGGCACCGCGACGACGCTCGACCATATCGGCCCTGAGGGCGCCTATCTCGGCGGGATCATCGCGCCCGGCGTCAACCTGTCGCTCGAAGCGCTCGTTGCCGCGGCCGCCAAGCTGCCGCGCATCGCGATCGAGGCGCCGGCGACCGCCAGCGTCATCGGCCGCACGACCGAAAGCCAGATGCTGATCGGCGTCTATTGGGGCTATGTCTCGATGATGGAGGGGCTGATCGCGCGGATGAAGGTTGAGATCGGCAAGCCGCTGACGGTGATCGCCACGGGCGGCCTTGCAACGCTGTTCCAGGAACAGGCGCACCTGTTCGACCGCATCGAACCCGATCTGACGCTGAACGGGCTGATGCATCTCTATCATCAACGAAAGCCGACATTATGACGACTCCGGGCAAGGAGCTGCTTTTCCTCGCATTGGGCGGATCGGGCGAGATCGGCATGAACGCCAATCTCTATGGCTGCGACGGCAAATGGATCATGCTCGACCTCGGCGTGACCTTCGGCAGCCAGGATTATCCGGGGATCGAGATCGTGATGCCCGACCTCGAATTCATCGAGGACCGCAAGGACGACCTGCTTGGCATCGTGCTGACGCACGGGCATGAGGACCATATCGGCGCCATCCCCTATCTTGCCGCCGACCTCGGCGTGCCACTCTATGCCAATCGCTTCACCGCCGGGCTGATCGCGAACAAGCTCGCCGAAGAGGGGCTGGAGAAAGAGGTCGAGATCAGGGTCGTCGATATCGACGAAAGCTTTCGCATCGGCCCCTTCGGTATCCGGCTGGTGCCGCTGGCGCATTCGATCCTCGAGATGAGCGCGGCGGTGATCGACACGCCCTATGGGCGCGTCTTCCACACCGGCGACTGGAAGCTCGACGACGACCCGATCCTCGGAACGCCGGCAAGTGCGGCGGCGCTGACCGCGATCGGCGACGAGGGGGTCGACGTGCTCGTCTGCGATTCGACCAATGCCTTCAATGCACAGGCATCGGGCAGCGAGGGCAGCGTGCGCGACGGGCTGATGGCCGCGGTCGGCGCGGCAAAGGGCAGGGTGGTCGTCACGACCTTCGCGTCGAACGCGGCGCGGCTCGCGACCCTTGGCGCGGTTGCCAAGGCGACGGGGCGGACTTTGTGCGTCGCAGGACGCTCGCTCGACCGCATTCTCGGTGTCGCGCGGACGGTCGGTTACCTCAAGGATTTCCCGCCGACGGTCGATTTCGACGAGGCGATGCGCCTGCCGCGCAACAAGGTGATGGTGATCGCGACCGGCGGGCAGGGCGAGCCGCGCGCCGCGCTGGCGCGCATGGCGGCCGACATCCACCAGATCAAGCTGGAGGCGGGCGACACGGTCGTCTTTTCGTCGAAGCAGATCCCCGGCAACGAGGTTGCGATCGGACGGATCATGAACCAGCTTGCCGCGAAGGACGTGCTGACCGTCACCGAGAAGCAGGCGCATATCCATGTCAGCGGCCATCCGGGGCAGCCCGAACTCGCCGCGCTCTATGGCTGGTTGCGGCCGAAGCTCCTGGTGCCGGTGCATGGTGAGATCCGCCATATGCACGAACAGGCGCGCTTTGCGCTCGAACGGGGCGTGCCCGACATGCTGGTGCAGGAGAATGGCGACCTTGTCCGCCTCGCGCCGGGGCCGGCGCGGATCGTCGAACGCGTGCGTTCGGGCCGCCTGATCCTCGACGGCGACGTGATCTTGCCCGCCGATGGCGAGACGATCAACGAACGGCGCAAGCTCGCCCTTTACGGCCAGATTTCGGTCGCCGTCGTGCTGTCGGACGGCAAGTTCGAGGGTAGCGCGATCCAGTATCGCGGCGTGCCGGTCGAGGATGACCGCGAAAGCTTCCTTGAGGAAATGAACGAAGCGGCCGAGCAGGCGGCGAAGGGGCCGGCGCGCGACCGCGAGGCGCTGAAAGAGGCGATCCGCCTCGGCGTGCGGCGGGTCGCGACCGACTGGACCGGCAAGAAGCCGATCACCGACGTGCTGATCGTGGATGTCTGAGTCATGAAATGGACGTCTATCCTGGCAATCTACACGCTTTTCTGGGCTTTCAGCGCCTTTTTCGTGCTGCCCTTCCATGGCCGCCGTGCCGAGGATGATGCGACGCCGCTGGTGCGGGGGCAGGATCGGGGCGCGCCGGCCACCGTGCGTCCGGGACGCATCCTGCTGCAGATGACGATCGTCGCGACGATCGGCTTCGTGCTTTATTACATCGCTTATGTGAACGGCTGGGCCGACCCCGATGTGCTGAGCGGGCGGGCCTGAGCGGTAACCTGATTTGGCGGCTTTGGAGTGGGGAGCGGACGTATAATCCTCCCTGTCGCGCAGCGATGGGGAGGGGGACCGCCGCCGAAGGCGGTGGTGGAGGGGCCGCGACGGTGGCGGCATTGCCCCTCCGTCAGCGCTTCGCGCTGCCACCTCCCCATGGCTGCGCCACAGGGAGGAACGAATGTTCCCAACCGGTCGAAGGCTGCCGGGCCAACCCGGCTGCTTCAGCGCAATCAGCCCCGCAGGCGGTCGATCGCCTGCGCCAGCGCCACATAGAGCTTGCCGATATCCGACGAGAGCAGGGTGACGCTGATCGCCGACCCGTCGCGCGCGCCCATCAGCAGGCGCAGCATCGCCTCGAAATCGTGAATGAACTGGTTCACCGCGGCGTGGAAGCCGTCGTCATTCTGGTAGAGGCGCAGGATTTCCTTCGCCTCGCCATTTTCGATCAGCTTGACCGCGCGCCGCGCGAAGACGCCGCGGTCGCCCTTGAGATAAGCGTCCCACGCCATGTCGCTGACCTCGCTCGACAGTATCTTGGTCATGTCGATCGCGGTCGATTTGAGCGCTTCGGTCAGCACGCCGACCTGCTTCGCCATCGAATCGCGGTCGGAGGCAGCGATCGCCTGTTCGGCCTCGATCGCGCGCGCCTCGACGCTGGCGCTCGTGTCCATGATCGTGATCAGCTGGCGCATCAGCCGGTCGGTCGCAGCGTTGGCGGCTTCGACCGCGCGGCGTGAGGCTTCCTCGATCGCGGTGAGCTGCGTCATGATTTCGGTCTTGAACGAGGCGTCGATCGCTTCGCTTGCCGTCGCCTTCATTGCGTCGCGGGCACCCGAGACGAGCTTTTCGAGCGTCTGGCGCGCTTCCTCGGCCGCGCTGTCGGCGGTCGCGCGGACTTCGCCGAGCGTCGCGATCATTCGTGCGCCGCCCTGTTCGGCAAATTCGTCAGCGCCGCTGCGCAGTCGGGCGAGCGCGGTGTCGGCGTCGGCGAGCGACGCCTTGATGCGATCGGCGAGCGCCTGCTGGCTGTCGGCGTGCGCCGCCATCTGCTCTTCGTTCGACTGCAGCGTCGATTTGACGGCGTTCACGTGCGACAGCGTCGATTGCGCGACGAGCTCGGAGGCTTCGAGCATCGGCTTCATTTGCGACAGCGCGGTCTGCGTCGCCTTGCCGTGCGAATTCAGGCGGTCGATCGCGTGCGGCAGCGTCTCGTCGAGCTCGCGCGTTACCGCGTCGAGCGCAAGCAGCAGCGACTCCGCCTGCGTGATCAGTTGGTGCGCCGATCCGTTGCTCTTTTCCGCTTCGGCCATGAAGGCGGCGAGCTGGCCCTTGGTGTCGTCGATCGCGCGGCCGATGACGCCGGTGCTGGACGTAACGCTGGTGTCGAGCGCCGCGAGTTGTTCGCCGACCGTCGCCACATGCGAGCTGATCTGCCGGGCGAGCGCGTCGCTCGTTTCGCCATGTGCGGCGAGTTGGGCTCCGAGCGTGTCGCCGGCTTCGCGTGCGGCGGCAAGGCGCGCGTCGAGCAACTCGGCGGCAGAAGCGACACTATCGCGGAAATGGCGCCAGCTGCCGTCCATCTGCCCCGTCACCGCAGCGATCGTCGCCTTGAGGTCGTCGCGCGCGGTTGCCGAGGCCTGCGTCATCTGCGCCAGCGCGACGCCATGCGCGTCGGTCACCTGCGACGCGACCGCGATCAGGCTCATCTCGGCGTCGCTGGCCTGTTGCCGCAACACGCCGATGGCTTCGCTCAGGCTGGTAGCCGAGGCTTCGCCGATCTGCGCGGTTTTGCCGGCTTCCTCGGCAAGCGCGGCGAGCTTGGCCTCGAGGTTCGCGCCCTGCTGGTGCGCAACAAGGCCCGCCTCGCGGAAATTGACCGCAAGCCGCTGTGCGACGTCGTCGATCCGCGGCAGGCCGGCGAGCAGGCCGTCCATCCGCTGCATCGCCACATCGCCCGAGCGCGCGAGCTGGTCGTGCGCGTTGGCGATGACCGACGCGTTCGTCGCGAGCTTGTCGCTGCTTTCGTTGAGGCGCAGAACGGTATCGACGCCGAGCTGCTGCACCGTGCGTGCCTGTTCGCCGAGCTGGCGCTGCGCATCGGCAAGATTTTCCGCGAGGGCCCGCATCGAGGCATTGAGCGCCATATTCTCGTCGCGGAGCGCGTCGGCAACCCGCGCGAAACGCGCCTGTTCGGACCGGCTCGATCGCAAGAGGGCCATCCAGAGCACGGCGATCAGGGTGAGCGGCATCGCGATTGTCGCGAGCAGCACCGGCCATGCGGCGAAGGCGGGCGCGCGGGTGAAGCGGTCGGTTCCGGCCGCAGCCGCGAAGGCGACCCAGCCGATGGCCACCATAATCAGCAGCGCGGGAACGATCCGGTCCTTCCACGACGAGCCTGCCGCATCGGTTTCGTCATAGTCCTGGGCGGCATGGGTGATGGCTGACATATCGAGCCAGTCGCGCTCCTCGGGAAGGGCGGTTTCGACTGCAGGCGCGGTCTCGGCCGCCGCGGCGGCCGCCTCGTTCTGCGCTTCGGCATCCGGATTTGCGGCGGAATCCCGCCACAGTCCGACGATCTTCTTTTCCCCCGTCATCCGGCCATATTAGCATCAAATCGCGTTCATGGAACGGAAACTTAACCACAATCCGGCATGGTTGTGGAATGTCGTTCGATAGTGGGCCCCTGGATCGGTATCTTCATGCGGCGGTCGGAGACGATCCCGCGGTAGCCCGAGAGCTGCGGGAGAGCTTTGCCGCGAACACGCGCGAACTGGCGGATCTGATGCGGCGCGCGCGGTGCGACGCCAACTGGCGCGTCGCCGCCGAGCGGATGAAAAGCCTGGCCGCGACCTTCGGGGTGATTCCGCTGATCCAGCTCGCCGAAGCGGCGATCGAGGGCGTGCCCGGCGATCCAGCGATCCTGCGCGACATCAACGCGGCGATCGACAGCTTCGCCTGAGCGCTGTCGCGGGTTCAATCCCCGTTCAGCCGCCCCCTGCCATTGGAAATATCGATCCCGGCCGTCTTGCCTTGGCAACGCTACGGGTCTAGCCGCGTTGTGAACCGCGGCTGACCCCCGCATGCTTCTGGCAAGGCGGCCGTTTCAGAGGAGAGATATCGATGTTCACCCGTTTCCGCCCGACGACCGCGACCGCTGTGGCCGCCGTTTTGGGCTGCGCGCTGATGGCGACGGCCACCCCCGCCGTGGCGAAGGAAAAGCCGAAGAAGGAAGAGGCCGCGCAGGGGCCGAAGGTTTCGCCGAGCAAGGCATTCATGCCCGCTGTGAAGAAGATGGGCGACGCGACCAAGGCCAAGGATGCCGCCGCTTTGCAGGCGGCGCTGGCCGAGGGGCAGGCGACGGCGACCTCGAACGATGACAAATATCTGATGGGTTTCTACACGCTGCAGCTCGGCATCCTGACCAAGGATGAGGCGACCCAGAGTCAGGGCCTGGAGGCCGCGCTCGATTCGGGCCTCGTTCCGGCGGCCGACCTTGGCAACTATAATTTCTATTCGGGCCGTTTCGCCTATGTGAAGAAGGACTATGTCAAGGCCGCGACGCGGTTCGAGGCGGCGAAGGCGGCGGGATCGACCGATTCCGCGCTGCCGCTGCTGCTGATGGACAGCTATCTGAACTCGGGACGCGTCGATCAGGGGATCGCGCTCGCCAAGGCGACGATCGATGCCGAGCGCGCGGCGGGCCGGGTGCCATCGGAAGAATTGTATGTGCGTCCGGCGAAGTCGCTCCAAGCCGCGAAGCGCACCGACGAACTGCTCGACATTCTGACGCTCCGCGTCCGTGACTATCCGCAGCCCGCGGTCTGGCGCAACACATTGTACATCCTGCTCCAGCAGGCGGGTCCCGACAAGGAACTCAACCTCGACATCCTTCGCCTGATGCGAGCGTCGGGCGCGATGACCGATCGCGGCGAATATCTGGAATATGCGGCAATGGCGACCGAAGCCGGCTATCCGGGCGAGGTGGTGTCGCTGGTTCAACAGGGCATCGCGAACAAGGTTTTCACCGACCGGGATGAGCGCTTTTCGCAGATCCTGAGCTCACAGACCGACCGGGCCAAGGCCGACCGTCCCGGGCTCCTCGCGGACGCCAGCAAGCCGGTGACGAACCCCAAGGCGGCGCGCGCAACCGCGGATGCCTTGGTCGGCATCGGTGAAATCGCCAAGGCCATCCCGCTTTATGAGGCGATCGCCGCAAGCGATCCCATCGCGCAATATCGTCTGGGCGTGGCGCAGGCGCTTTCGGGGCAGAATGACGCTGCCCTCGCCACCCTGGCGAAGGTGCAGGGCAATCGTGCGCGGCTCGCCAAGCTGTGGACGGTCTATGTCCAGACCAAAACGGCTCCGGCCGCCGTGGCGGCAGCCCCCGCCACCTGATCAACCGGCGATACGGTACAAAAAGGGCGCCATTCCATCGGGGGTGGCGCCCTTTTTTTGGCGTGTCGGCCGCCCTCAGGTTTCGACGGGGATTCCGGCGAGCTGTTTCGCGGTGCGAATCGTCAGCGAGGTCTTTACGCTCGTCACGTTGGGCGCCGACGTCAGGTGCGCGGTCAGGAAGGACTGGAAGCTCTGCAGGTCGCGCGCGACGACCTTGAGCAGAAAATCTATTTCGCCGTTCAGCATGTAGCATTCGCGAACTTCGGGAAGCTTTCCGACATAGTCCTCGAATGCCTTGAGGTCGGATTCTGCCTGGCTGCGCAGGCTGACCATCGCGAAGACGGTGATGCCATAGCCGAGCTTCGCGGCGTCGAGATCGGCATGATAAGAGCGGATGACACCCGATTCTTCCAGCGCGCGGACGCGGCGCAGGCACGGCGGCGCTGTGAGTCCCACCATTTGCGCCAGTTCGACATTGGTCATCCGCCCGTTTTTCTGCAGCTCCCCGAGGATCTGGAGGTCGATCTGATCAAATTTCTGACTGGCCATATTTGAAACATCCGCTTTCCAAAAGTGCAGCGACCATAATATTATTTCAGCCGATTGCAATTGTCCCACAATGTGACGTGGTCGACGATGGCACTTTCATGACCAGCGGATTCACGCTAGCCGGTAAACATACGCTAACCAACAAACTGGGTGTGGGGCCGGCCCGCGTGACTGCTGACTCGATGATCGCGACCATCTTGCGCCAAGCCCCGAAAGACGGCCGTGCGAGCATCGCTGCGTGGCGTCAGCTCAGCGATATCCTTGCCCAGCGCGGCAATCAGCTAGCCGGCGAAGATGTGCGCCGCGCTTTCCATGCCCTTGCTCTGCTGCGGCCGCAAGTCCCCGAAAAGATTCGCCGCGATTGCGCCGAGGCGATCGCGCATCATGGCCGTTTTGCGCCGCTGGTTGCCTTTTATGCCAATGACGTGCCGGCGGTTTCGGCGACGATGCTGAGCCGCGCGCGCCTGTCGGAGGGAGACTGGCTCGCGGTGCTTCCTGCGACCGCTGCGACTGCTCGCTCGGTCCTTGCAGGGCGCAAGGATCTTCCCCAGACGGTTCGTCGCGCGCTTGAGAGTCTGGGGGCCGGATCGGTCGCGCTGCCGCAGCCCACGGCCGTTGCCGTCGCCGTGCGGGAGCCCGAGGCGGCCGCCGCCGAGCCGGTTCCGGCCATCGAGGGGGCTCCCAGCCAGATCAGCGAGCTCGTCCGCCGCATCGACAAGTTCCAGTCGACCCGCACGCAGCCGCCGCCGCGTCCGGCACGCACCGGATTCCTGTTCGAGACCGGGCCCGACGGTCTGATTCGCTGGGTCGACGGCATTACGCGCGGCGCCGCAATCGGCTTGTCGATCGCCGATGCCGCGTTCGGGGGCGAGCCCGGCGCCGACGGCGCGGCAGCGGGAGCGTTCCGCCAGCGCGCCGAAATCGTGAACGCGCGCATGATCCTTGAAGGCGCGGCGTCGGAGGCGGGCGAGTGGCGCTTCTCGGCGATGCCTTGGTTCGACCCGGCGACGGGGCAGTTTCGCGGGTATCGCGGCAGCGCGCGGCGCCCGCAGCGCAACGAGATGCCCTACGGCCGTCCGGCAGCCAGCCAGAATTCAGGCGACTCGATCCGTCAGCTGATCCACGAACTGCGCAGCCCGCTCAACGCGATCTCCGGCTTTTCGCAGATCATATCCGGTCAGATGTTCGGTCCGGTCAGCAACTCCTATCGCAAGATGGCGGAGGCGATTGTCACCGACGCGACGTCGATCCAGGCGATTATCGAGGATCTGGACACCGCCGCGCGCGCGATCGACCCCAGGCCCGCTCCGCTGGCGCCGGAGGAGGTTGCCGACCTGGGCCTGGTGATGACGCGCGTCGAGGAGGATCTCGCGGCGCTTCTTGCCGACCAGCGCGTCGACCTCAGTATCTCGCGCGTCGGCGGCCCCTTTCTCGCGCAGGGCGGCGACGCCAATTCGCGGCGGATGATCGGGCGGATGCTGACCGCGCTCGTCGACATTTCGGAGCCCGGAACCATCCTCGTCGGTCAGCTGGTGACCGAGCCGGGCGCGGACGACATGCTGCAATTGCGCATCGTTCGTCCGCTGGCGATCCGCTTCGCCACGGCGGCCGAACTGCTGGATCCGGGCTTCAGCCCCGAAGGGGAGGCGCCGGGGGCTGCGATCCTGAGCCTCGGCTTCTCGCTGCGGCTTGTTGACAGTCTCGCCCGCAGCGTCGGCGGTCGGCTCGACATCGGACATAACGCCTTGACCTTGCATTTGCCCTCGGCCAACCCGAGAGTCGATACCGAACTCGGTGTTCAGCAGGGCGAATAGCCCCCGGGGGCAAAGGGGAACGAAAGTGCAGCCCGCGGGCAGCTTTCAGACATATCCGGAGACGGCCGAGCAGATTGGTCTCGGCCATGACGGACGCCCGCGTTTCTGGGTCACGATCGACACCGAAGAGGATTTCGACTGGTCGGCGCCCTTCGCGCGGAGCGGCTACCGGCTCGATTCGGTCCCGTCGCTTGCCGAATGCCAAGGCTATTTCGAGCGCTCCGCGGTCGTTCCGATCTATCTTGTCGACTGGCCCGTCGTGCAGGACGATCGCGCCGTCGAGATCCTTGCGCCGGCGCGCGCTGCCGGCCGCTGCGACGTCGGGGCCCAGCTTCATCCCTGGGTCACGCCGCCGCATGAAGAAGAGGTGAGCGAGCGCAACAGCTATACCGGCAATCTTCCTCCTTCGCTCCAGCGGGCGAAGATGGCGGCGCTGCGCGACGCCATTCGCACCCGCTTCGGCGCCGCACCGCAAGTCTATCGCGCCGGGCGTTACGGCCTCGGCCGCGATACCGCCGAGATGCTCGCCGAACTCGGCTTCGTCTGCGACACGTCGGTAAGGCCGGGTTTCGATTATCGCAAAGGGCATGGGCCCGATTATCGCGGCGCCCCGCTTCGACCCTGGTGGGTGGCGACGCGTCACGGGCCAGTGCTCGAGGTTCCGGTGACGACAGTTTTTGGCGGGCTCATGGGACCGAAGGGCGAGGGACTTTATCACCCGATCGCGCGGAACGGCCGCTATGCCGGATCGGTGCTGGCCCGTCTCGGGCTTGTCGAGCGCATCGCACTGACGCCCGAAGGCATTCCCGCCGATCGCGCGTGCCGGGCGATCGACATCGCACTCGATCAGGGGGTTCCCGTCCTCAACTTCTCGTTCCACTCGCCGTCGCTGCGTCCCGGTAATACCCCTTATGTGCGGACGGCGGCCGATCTCGACCGTTTCTATCGCTGGTGGGACGCGGTGCTCGACCATCTGGCGCGCCGCGGCGTCGTTCCAACCGATACGGCGGGCCTGCTGATGCTAGCGACCGCGAAGAGGCCGGCATGAGCGCAACCGGCTTGCCAACGCCCGCTGCGCTCCGCTATCGCCCGCACATCCCCGGAACGGGGGCCTGTAGCTCAATGGTTAGAGCTGGCCGCTCATAACGGCTAGGTTGCGGGTTCGAGTCCTGCCGGGCCCACCATTCCCCTTGCAAATCGAAACCGATCGCTGTCCATTGCCCGCCGAAAAGGAGAGGGGAATGGGAAAGCTTCGGATTGCCTTGATCGGCGGCCTATCGATCCTTGTCGTGGGGGCCGCCGTTGTCGGCGTGCGCACGTCGACCTTCGCGCCGGCGAATGTCGCCGACGGCCGCGACGTGAAGCTTGCGGCGGCGCCCGCCTATGATCTGGACGCGGCGGTTCGCCATTTGAGCGAAGCCGCACAGATTCGCACTATATCGAACCAGGATCCGACCGCCAACGAAGTCGCCGAATGGGACCGGCTTCATGCGTGGCTCGCGTCCACCTATCCCGCCGGGCACGGCGCGATGCAGCGCACGATCCTGCCGAACCGGACGCTCATCTATCATTGGCCGGGCAGCGATGCTTCGCTCGCGCCGGTGATCCTGATGGCGCACCAGGATGTCGTGCCGGTGACGCCCGGCACCGAAGGCGACTGGAAATATCCGCCCTTCGCGGGGACGATCGCCGACGGGGCGGTGTGGGGTCGCGGCACGGTCGACGACAAGGGCTCGCTTGTCGGTCTGTTCGAAGCGCTCGACGCGCTGGCGAAAAGCGGGTTCAAGCCGAAGCGCGGCATCTATCTGGTATCCGGCCATGACGAGGAGGCGGGCGGCTCTGGCGCGCTGGCCGCCGCCGCGAAGCTGAAGGCCGAGGGTGTGAAGGCGATCTATACCCTCGACGAGGGGAGCATTGTCCTGACCGACACGCCTGTCATCGACGGGCCCGCGATCATGATCGGCATCGCGGAGAAGGGCTATGGCACGCTGAAGGTCACTGCCCCCGCGCCCGGCGGGCACAGTTCGATGCCGCCCGCCGAAACCGGCGTGACGACGCTCGCGAAAGCGGTGCTGGCGATCGCGGGCAAACCGTTCCCGCTCGAATTCCGCGGCCCCGGGGCGTCGATGATCGAGGCGCTCGCCGCGAAAAAGGGCGGCGCGACAAAGATGGCGGTCGCGAACCAGTGGCTGTTCGGGCGCAGCCTCAAGAACCGGCTCGGCGCTGCACCCACGACCGCCGCGGCCTTTCACACGACAATCGCGCCGACGATGCTGGAAGGCAGTCCCAAGGAGAATGTCCTGCCGCAATCGGCGAACGCGCTGATCAACTATCGCATCGCGCCGTGGAACAGCTCGGCCGATGTGATGGCGCGCGCGAAGGAAGCGGTGGGCGACATCAAGGTCGACCTCGCCTGGGTCAAGCCGCCGCGCGAACCCTCGCGCGTGTCGTCGACGAGCTCGCAGGGCTGGAAATGGATCGCTGCGGCCGCCCGCGCCGACGCGCCCGATGCGGTGCTCACGCCGACGCTGGTCGTTGCGGGGACCGACAGCCGGAGCATGGAGCCGGTGTCGGAGGACGTCTATCGCTTCATGCCGATGCATTTCTCGCTGAAGGAATCGGCGATGATCCATGGGACCAACGAGCATATGGCGATCGACAGCTTCAAGCGGATGATCGATTTCTACGCGCGTCTGATCGCGACGTCGACGGGATAGGGGGATTGGTCGGGGAGACAGGATTCGAACCTGCGACATCCTGCTCCCAAAGCAGGCGCGCTACCGGGCTGCGCTACTCCCCGACCGGCCTCGCGGCCTTAGACAGGCGCGCGTGCGAAGTCCACCCGCAGGTGACGGGCAAAGAAAAAGGCGGCCTTCCCGAAGGAAGACCGCCTCTTTTCGTTTCGGTCATTGCCCCGAGGGGCTGTGACTTACTTCTTTTCTTCAGCCGGAGCAGCAGCGGCGTCAGCAGCCGGAGCAGCCTTGGCGTCAGCGGCCGGAGCAGCAGCGGCGTCAGCAGCCGGAGCAGCAGCAGCGTCGGCGCCAGCAGCGGCAGCGTCAGCACCAGCAGCGGCAGCGTCGGCGCCAGCAGCAGCAGCGTCAGCGCCTTCTTCAGCAACAGCTTCAGCAGCCGGAGCTTCGGTGGTGGCTTCTTCAGCAGCCTTTTCACCGCAAGCGGCGAGGGCGAACATGCTGGCAGCAACGGCGATAGCAGCAAACTTCTTCATGATGTGTGGGCTCCCTAAAATGCCTTTCCGCGCTGGGGAAACTTTCCCGTCCCGCGAGCGGCGGGATTTAGCCGTTCCGCGTGAATCGTCAACAAAAATAATTGAGATGGTCGGGGCGGGCGGAATTCTGTCATTTGACCGAAACAATCATGGCAACTCGCTGTCCTCGCTGGTGGCGAGAATCGCCGGAGTCGCGGCCCAGACCACGACGTTCTGCCACAATTCAGCGGAATCGACCATATCGGGCGTGTCGTCGGGCGCTTGGTGGATGTCGAAACAACGCGTGCCATCCCGGGCCAGGTCGACCGCAGGAACGCCTGCCGCGAGCAGTGCGCCGACGTTGGCCCCGCCGCCGGCGGGCGGCTTCGCGCGCGCAAGCGTCGATTGCCAACCGCGCGCCCATTCGCTAACCGGCGCCCAACTCTCCCGGCCGCACGACCGCGGCCCAGCCTCTACCGGAGCATATCCATGGCCGCCCAATATAGTTTCGTGATGAAGGGTCTGACCAAGACCTATCCCGGCGCGCAGAAGCCGACGCTCAACAACCTGAGCCTGCAATTCTATCCCGATGCCAAGATCGGTATCGTCGGCCCGAACGGCACGGGTAAATCGACGCTGATGAAGATCATGGCCGGCATCGACAAGGATTTCACCGGCGAAGCATGGCCGGGCGAGGGGATTACCGTCGGCTATCTGGCGCAGGAGCCGCAGCTCGACCCGACGAAGACGGTCAAGGAAAATGTCATGGACGGCGTCCGCCCCGTCGCCGACATGATGGACCGCTTCAACGAGATCAGCGCGCTGATGGCCGATCCGCCCGCCGACGCCGATTTTGACGCGCTTATGGAAGAGATGGGCACGCTGCAGGAAAAGATCGACGCGGTCGACGGCTGGACGCTCGACAACCAGCTCGAAATCGCGATGGAAGCGCTTCGCTGCCCGCCGGGCGACTGGAGCGTCGAGAACCTCTCGGGCGGTGAGAAGCGCCGGATCGCGCTGACCCGCCTGCTGCTCGAGAAGCCGTCGATCCTGCTGCTCGACGAACCGACGAACCATTTGGACGCCGAAAGCGTCGCCTGGCTCGAAAAGCACCTCGTCGACTATCCGGGCAACGTCATCCTCGTCACCCACGACCGTTATTTCCTCGACAATGTGGTGAACTGGATCCTCGAACTCGATCGCGGCCGTTACTTTGTCTACGAAGGCAATTATTCGACCTACCTCGACAAGAAGGGCAAGCGCCTCGAACAGGAAGCGCGCGAGGACCAGGGCCGCCAGAAGGCGATCCGCGACGAGCTCGAATGGATCCGGCAATCCCCGAAGGCGCGCCAAGCCAAGTCGAAGGCGCGTATCAAGAGCTTCGACCAGCTCGTCGAAGCGCAGGAAAAGCGTACTCCCGGCAAGGCGCAGATCGTCATCCAGATTCCCGAACGCCTTGGCGGCAAGGTGATCGAGGTCGCCGGCATCTCGAAGGCCTATGGCGACAAGCTGCTGTTCGAGGATCTGTCCTTCACCTTGCCGCCGGGCGGCATCGTCGGCGTCATCGGGCCCAACGGCGCGGGCAAGTCGACCCTGTTCAAGCTGATCACCGGGCAGGAAACCCCCGACAGCGGCAGCGTCACAATCGGCGACACCGTGCGTCTAGGCTATGTCGACCAGAGCCGCGACGCGCTCGACCCGAACAAGAATGTCTGGGAGGAAATTTCGGGCGGCCACGAACTGATGAACATCGGCAAGCACGAGATGCAGACGCGTGCCTATGTCGGGGCGTTCAACTTCAAGGGCGTCGACCAGCAGAAAAAGGTCGGCCAGCTGTCGGGCGGCGAACGCAATCGCGTCCATCTCGCCAAGATGCTCAAGGAGGGGGGCAACGTCCTCCTGCTCGACGAACCGACCAACGACCTCGACACCGAAACGCTCGCGGCGCTCGAGGAGGCGCTGGAGAATTTCGCGGGCTGCGCGGTGGTGATCAGCCACGACCGCTTCTTCCTCGATCGCCTCGCGACGCACATCCTGGCGTTCGAGGGCAACAGCCATGTCGAATGGTTCGAAGGCAACTTCGAAGCGTATGAGGAGGACAAGATCCGCCGCCTCGGCGACGAGGCGACGCGTCCGCACGCGACGACCTACAAGAAGCTGACGCGCTGACCGGCATGGCGGGGGAGGCGGCACCGGTCTTGGCGCCCGTATCTTCTGGCGCAATCCGCATGGACGCTGACGCGCTCAACGCCTTCCTGGCGGATGCCTTCCCGCATTCGAAGCCCGGCTCACGCGGCCATGTCGTCTTGGCCGAGCCCGGCCATCTCCGCGGACGGATCGACCCGAACGAACAGGCGCTCCGCCCGGGCGGGCTGATTTCCGGCCCGACACAGATGGGGTTCGCCGACATGGCGGCCTATGCGCTCGTCCTCGCGCACATCGGGCCCGTCGCGATGGCGGTGACGAGCGCGCTCAACTACCAGTTTCTGCGGCCCTGCCGCCCGGGACCGCTTTTCGCCGATGCGCACATGCTCCGCCTCGGCAAGCGGCTGGCGGTGATGGACGTCAGGATCTGGACCGACGACGCCGACAAGCCTGTCGGTCAGGCGAATGTGACCTACGCGATACCGTGAGGGTTGCGGCGACGGGCACCTATGGCGGCTTTCGACCGGTTGCGGACATTGAGGTCCGATGGAATAAGGTGCTCGAAAGAGGGGCTGTGTGGACTGGGAAAGCCAATTTCAGCGATGGGTGAAGTCTGAGGATGAGAACCCTTTTGATGACCGTCCAGCGAGACTGATCGTCATTGAGACCCGTAAAGCCGCGCGGAACGGCGCGTCATTGGATGTTTCGGAGGGCTGGCGCTGGGTTGAAGAGTCCCTAGGAGCCCGTCCACGATTTAGCATATTTGGGCTGGACTGCGGCGATGAGTTTTGATTCAGTCGGGGGATGAGCAAGCGCTTTCTTCCCTGGGATGT
>NZ_LNSG01000016.1 GCF_001468395.1 Sphingopyxis sp. H073
GGACAGGCTTCGGCATCGCGGCGGCGACGCTGTTGGTCGCGGGCGGCGGGGCCTCGGCCTTCGGCACGGCGGCGCAGCCCGCGACCAACAGCGTCGCCGCCGCGATGCCGAAGCCTGTCCATGCCCGCCTGATCTTCATTCTCGAAACCCTCGCCAATCAATCACTTCATCCAGCCCGACGCGCGGGACGGGCCATTGGTTCACCGCCGCATCCTCGTTCGCATGGCCGATCGCAAGGCCGGTGAACAATATCTGGTCCTCGCCGAGGTCCAGCGTCTCGCGGACCGCCTGCCCATACATCGCCCAGCATTCCTGCGGGCAGCTGGCAAGGCCATGTTCGACGAGCAGCAGCATCACCGATTGCAGCCACATCCCCATGTCCGACCATTGCGGCGGCCCCATGATGCGCGAGCAATGGAGGAAAAGCATCACCGGTGCGCCGAAGCCCCGGTAATTGTCCATGAATTGAGCGAGCCGCCCCTCCTTGTCCTCGCGCGGGATGCCGAGCGAGGCGTAGAGCGCCTCGCCGACGCCGAAACGGCGGCTTTCCCACGGATCGGTCAGGCCTTTCGGATAGATGTCATATTCGGGCTGGTAGCCCTCGCGCCCCAGCGCGATCCGCGCCGCGACCGCATCCTTCACCCGCTGCCAGGGCGCGCCGGTGAGCACCACCGCCTGCCAGGGCTGGAGATTGCCGCCCGACGGCGCGCGCTGCGCCGCGGCAAAGATCGCCTCGAGGACGGCGTGGTCGACGGGTTTGTCCGAAAAGGCGCGCACCGAGCGGCGCCGGTGGAGCGCCTCGGTGACCGATACAGCCTCATTCGCTGGCATATTTATCCTCTCGTCTCTTTCCGAACAGCAGCCCGCGTTCGAGCCGGGCCTTCAGCTGCCGGTAGTAGGAAAGCAGGAACACGTCATCCTCTTCGGCCACAGGTCGGCCGATCTTGGCGCGGATCGTGTCCGCGACCTCGCGCATCGCGCGCGGGTCGCGCCCGCGCAGGATGCGTTCGAGCTCCTGCAGTTCGAAGATGCCGTAAACCGACAGCTCGGCGTCGCTGAACCGCATCGCCCCCGCTTCGGCGGTCGCCGTGATGTCGCTGTCGAGCTTCGCGCGCTGCGCCATCACGACCCAGGTGCCCGCGATCAGGTCGCCCATCCGCATCCGGTCGCGATTGAACAGCAGGAACAGGCTGAGCGTCAGCGACCAGGTCACCCCGGCAAGGACGGTCCAGCCCGACACCATATCCTCCGCCGTGCCGACGCCGAGCATCATCAGCGGCAGGAACAGTTCAAGCTCGCGGATCAGGTTGCGCGCGACCACGGCGTCGGCGGTGAGCCGACCGCCATCGCGCGCGACGACACGGATACCCATCAGCCGCTTGCCCGGCGTCGCGGCGCGCGATCCAAGTTCGAAACCGATGAACCAGAAGGTGCGGAGTACGAAGGCGCCGAGCATCCAGATCATCACCGCGATGTCGCCGCTCGCCGAAAAGCCGACCCACGCCATGAAGATCGAAAAGAGCAGCAGGACGGCCGAAATGACGATCAGGTCGACGATCAGCGCGCCGAGCCGCAAGCCCGAACTGGCGATCCTGAGTTGCAGGTCGACGCCTTCGGGCGTCACGAATTCGCGGACCTTCTTCGCACTCGCCGCGCGCATCCGCGCGTTAGTCGCCGCGGTCATGCGACGTCTCCGCGCCGCGGGACGTAATAATAGCCGAGCCAGAAGAGCAGCATCACCGTCCCGATGCCATAGCGCAGCATGGTGTCGGTGATCAGCTGGCGGCCGAAGCCTTCGAGAAGCCCCGCGACAAGCAGCATCAGGATCACGCCGACCATCACTTTGCCCGCGGTCTTGCCCGCTTGCGCCGCGGCCTCCAGCCGCGACCGCGCCCCCGGAAAGACGACCGCGGCGCCGATGCGCAACCCCGCCGCGCCCGACAGCGCAGCGGCGAACAGCTCGGTGGTGCCGTGGATGAACAGCCAGCCGCCGAAATCGAACCCGAGACCCTTCGACGAAAAGACCGCGAGCATCGCGCCGAGGCCGATGCCCTGATAATATTCGAGCATCATCGTTGGCACGCCGAAGGCGAAGCCGAGCGCGAAGGACATGATCGACACGCGGCTGTTATGGGTGAAGAGGAAGGTCGCGAAGACGTGGAGCCCGCTTTCCTCTCCGCCCCCGTCCTTACCGTGGCCGAGCGTCGATCGCAGGAACTCGACCGTGGCGCGCGGGTCGCGGCCGCCCGACATGCTTTCGTCGACGAAATTATAATACCATTCGGGATTGTGCGCGACGAGCGACCAACTGGTCAGCGCGCCGAGGATGATCACCAGCGAAATGATCAGCGTTTCCTTCCACACCGCGCGCACCGCGGCAGGCCAGTCGTAAAGGACAAAGCGGCGGATCCGGCTCCAGCGCGTTTCGCGGACGCCGTAGACGAGGAAATAGCCGCGGATCGACAGCGCCTCGAGATGGTCGAGCAACGCCTTGTCGAGGCTCGTCGCGCGCGCGATCGAGAGCGATGACAGCGTCGCGCGATAGAGGATCGGAAGCCGGAGCAATTCCTCGCTGGTCAGCGCCTTGGCGCCGCGCTTTTCGAGCTTGGTGAGCAGCAGGTCGAAGGCGATCCAGTCGGCCTCGCGCTCGGCACGGAAGCGGCCGGTGGAGAAAGAGGGAAGCTCGGCCGCGCTCACAGGCTGCCGGCCCGCTTGATGCCCAGATAGGCCTCGACCACCGCGGCGCCCATCGCGTCGGCGGGCACCTCGATCACGTCCGCCCCCAAACGCTGGAGCCGCGCGATGACGAGCTGGCGGTCGCGGAGCATCGCCGCGGCGACATTGGCGCGCGTGACGTCCGATGCGCTTTCGGGGCGGCGGCGCTCGACCTCCTCGACCTCGTCGTCGCGGATCACGACGAACAGCAGCCGGTGCTTCCTGACCAGCCGGCCCGCGGCGCGGATCATCAGGTCGGCGCTCGTCGCGTCGGTGAATTCGGTGAACAGGATGATCAGCGAGCGGCGGTTGAGCTCGGCCGACAGCGTCGACAGCGCAAGGGTGAAATTGCTCTCGACCGGCGCATAGTCGATGAGGCTCGCCGCGCGCTGCAGCGCCGGGAAGTCGTGGATATGCATATAGGCCGGGGTCAGCGCCTGCGGCTTCGCGGCGAAGGAGAAGAAGCTGATGCGGTCGCCGAGCTTGAGCCCCGCATAGGCCATCAGCAGCGCCGCCGAGACGGCGCGGTCGACGCGCGGCATCCCGCCCACGGGCTCGGCCATCGTGCGCCCGGCATCGATCGCAAGGACGACGCGGTTGTCGCGCTCGACGCGATATTCCTTGGCGAGCAGCTTGATGTGGCGCGCCGAGGCGTTCCAGTCGATCGCGCGGCGGTCCATCCCCGGCTGATATTCGGCGAGCGATTCATATTCGCTGCCTTCGCCGCGAAGCTGCTGCTGGCGGAGGCCGAACCAGCTGTTGCGCTGGAACAGGCGGCTGCCTTCTTCGGTCACCGATCGCAGGCTGGGGACGACTGAAATCGCCCGATCGAGCGCGAAGCGGCGCTGTTTCCAGACGAGACCGAGCGGCCCGGCCCAGCGGACCCACAGCGCCTCGACGAGCGCCTGTCCGCGCCGCGACGCTGCAAGCGGCAGCGTGCGGACGAGCGCCTCGGCGTCGCTCGCGCGGCGCATCTCGCCCGCAAGACGCCCGCCGGGGGCGAGCCGCTCGTCGAGCGCGAGCGCAATCTCGGCGCGGCGCGGGACGGTGGGGGCCTTCGCGACGAGGCGCAGGTCGAACGGATCGCCGACGCCGACCTGGTGCGGCATCGTGGCATCGAGCGCGAGGCGGCGCGGGTTCGCGCCGAGCATCGCGTCGACGAGCAGGCCGAAGAGAAGGAGGCCTATCCAAGCGGGCGCGATCACCCACAGCTCCGGCCGCACGAGCCCGAGCGCCAGCGCCAGCGGAGCGCCGAGCAGCAGCAGATAGATCGCGCGGCGGGTCGGATAGATCAACGCGGCACGTCCTCGCGCTCGACGATGTCGGCGATCACCTGCTCGACGTTGCGGCCCTCGATCTCGGCCGCGGCGGACAGGATGACACGATGGCGAAGCACGCCCGCGGCGAGGCGCTGGACATCGTCGGGGATCACATAGTCGCGGCCCTCAAGCGCGGCGGCGGCGCTCGACGCGCGCGCAAGCATCGTCGCGGCGCGCGGGCTTGCGCCGCATTCGAGGTCGGCGCTGGCGCGCGTCGCGCGGATCAGGCGGACGATATAGTCGACGACCTCTTCGGCGAGGCGCACCGTCGCGATCGCGTCGATCGCGGCGCCGATCGCGGCGGCGTCGGTAATTTTGGTCACGCCGAAATCGGCGACCGCGGGGCTTTTGAAGCGCCCGCCATGGTCGGCGACGATGCGGCGTTCCTCGGCGGCGTCGGGATAATCGACGACGAGCTTGAACAGGAAACGGTCGAGCTGCGCCTCGGGCAGCGGATAGACGCCCTGCTGCTCGATCGGGTTTTGCGTCGCGAGGACGGTGAAGCGCGGGCTCATCGCGTGCGGTTCGCCGTTGATCGTCACGCGCCGTTCCTGCATCGCCTCGAGCAGCGCGGCCTGCGTCTTCGGCGGGGTGCGGTTGATCTCGTCGGCGAGCAGCAGCTCGGTGAAGATCGGCCCCTTGGTCAGCGTGAAGCTCGACGTTTGGAAGTTGAAGAGGTTCGAACCGAGAATGTCGCCCGGCATCAGGTCGGGGGTGAACTGGATGCGCCCGAAGTCGAGCCCCACCGCCCGCGCGAACGCCTGTGCGAGCAGCGTCTTCGCGGTGCCCGGGGGGCCTTCGAGCAGCACATGCCCGCCGGCGAGCAAGGCGATCGTCACCATGCGGGTCAGCGGGCCCTGCCCGAACACGACCTTGGCGACCTCGCCCTCGATCGCGGCGCCCAGCGCCCTCACGCTCTCGATTTCAGCCGTCACGGAGTAGTTCCTTCCTGATGTCGTGCAGCGCCTGCGCGCCCTCCAAAAATTCATGCCGGTTGCGCGCGAACGGCAGGCGCCGCGCGATCGCCGAGAACAGGTCGCCGCCGCGCTTCAGTCGCCGGTCGATCCACGCGTCGGTGGCCTCGCTATCGAGCCCCGCCGGCGCGTGCAGGCGGTGCGCGATCGCGAGGCGCTGGCTCGCGACATAGGCGTCGGCGCCGTCGAGTTCGCGCCGCGCTTGCCGCACGAGGTCGGCGCTGTTCGCGATCAGCGCTTCCTTCGAGATCGGGATCGCGCGCGCGCGTTTCAGTGCCGGGCCGAAGCGTACCCACGCCTGCCACAGCGCGAGCAATCCGGCCGCGATCAGGCAGAGCGTGATGCCGATGAAGGGCGGGACGAAGGCGAAGCGCAGCAGCGAGCGCCCGCCGCCGAAGCCGTTGAGCGTCAGGTCGAAGGCAACGCTGTCGGTGTCGGCGTCCTCACCGACCGCATCGACCAGCATTGCTGCCGCGCGCGCCTTGTCGCGCGATGCGAAGGCGAAATTGTCGATGAGGTCGGGATCGGCGAGAATGTAGAAATCACGCTCCTTCGCCATTGCCAGCACCGCGCCGCCGTTCGCGCCGGCGATCAGCGGAATGATTCCGTCGCCGTCGACCGTTTGCGCATTGTCGGGGAGATAGGCTGCAAAGGGCCGACCGGCGACGTTCGCGGGGACGGTTTGCGCGCGCGCTTGCGGCGCCCGAATGCGGACCTTTCCGAACTGGCTTTCGGGAAGCAGCGCCGTGTCCGGGGTGACCGGAAAGCCCTGGCCGACCCAGCCGGGCTTCTTCGCTTGCCCCGGGATCGTCATCGTCTGCCATTTCGGCAGGACGACGAGCGCGCGGCGTCCGCACTGATTGAGCAATTCCTCGATCTCGGCCGGCGTGGTCTGGTGCGTCGGGGTGAGGATCAGCAGCGGCTCGTCGGCCGACGCGGCGCCGGGGCCGATATGACGCCGCAGCTCGACATGCGCGCCCGACCGTTCGAGCAGGTCGACGATCCCCGCAAAGCCGGGCGCCGCCTTCGACAGCGAATGGCCGCCGCCGTCGTTGCCGCTCGACAATTGCGGGCCGAGCGCGACCAGCGCCCAGAGCGCGATGAACGCGACCACGCCGACCACCACCATCGCCGCCATCAACAGCGGGTTGAAGCCCGAGTCATTCGCGCGCGTGCCGCTCATGCCCGCGCCCAGTTCTGCGGCACGGTCAGCTCGGCATAGGCGCTGCGGCACTCTGTCCACGCGCCCTCGTCGATCGCGCGGCCGCCGAACAGGCTGATCTCGACCGCGCGCGCGATCCGGCTGAAGGCATGGCGCGCGACCGATGGCAGGTCGTGCGCGCCGGCAAGCTCGCGCGACGTCATCGCCGGGCGGACGAGTCCGGGGCGGCGGTCGCTGATGTCGTCGACGCTGCGATAGAGCAGCAGGTGCACCGCCTCGGCGAAGCGGCCCGCGGCGGCAAGCGCGTCGGCGTCGGCGAGCCGCGCGCGCGCGGCGCCGGCTTCGGCCTCGCCCAGCGCCTCTTCCTCGATACCGCCGCGCTTGCGCCCGAAGCGCAGATTGTCGACCCAGTCGGCGAAGGCGGGGACGAAATGATAGAGAATGAGGAGGAGCAGCGCCGCGGCGCCGATCCACATCAAGGGCTTCAGCGCCGGGGCGCTCCATTCGAAGAAATCGCGCAGCCAGCCGAGATCCCATTGCGGTTGTTGGGGCTGCGGAGGGGGTGGCGGCGGGAAACCCGTCTGGATCTCGCCCCCGGCCATCGTCTGGCCATAGGCCGGGTCGACGAGTTCGGGGTCGACAAGCCATCCCTCATCGGATGCGGCCGTCGCTGCAGACGCCTGGGCGATCCACAGCGACATCATGTTGAGAAGAGAGCCCCGCCCCGATGCGTCATCGATCAAGGTGGTAGCGCGAGGCGGCGCAGCAAGGCAAGAGATGCTTGCGCGCCAAACTGCCCCGTTCTAGCGCGCCGGTAGGCGGCCGGTAGTTGCGCGTGCAACCATATGGCCCAGCTAATGGAGGAAGTCGGTGGACGCGGCGCAGGCAGTGCATGAAAAATTCCTCGGCGCGCTGACAGAAGGCCGCTTGCCCGGCCGCGCCGATGCGCCCGATCCGGCTGCGGCGGGCCTGTCGCGGGCGGAGGCGACCGATATCTTCCTGTCGCAGCTCACCAGCCGCCAGATGGACCGGCTGTCGCGCCATCTGCAGGCGCGCGGCGAGGGCTTCTACACGATCGGCTCGTCGGGGCACGAGGGCAATGCCGCTGTCGCCGCTGCGCTGCGCGTCACCGACATGGCGTTCCTCCACTATCGCTCGAACGCTTTCCAGCTCCACCGGGCGCGTCAGTTGCCCGGCGAGAGCGCGACATGGGACATGCTGCTCAGCTTCGCAGCCTCGTCGGAGGATCCGATTTCGGGAGGGCGCCACAAGGTGATCGGGTCGAAGCCGCTCAACATCCCCCCGCAAACCTCGACGATCGCGTCGCACCTGCCGAAAGCCGTCGGCGCGGCCTTCTCGATCGGCATTGCGCGGCGGCTCGGGCGCAAGGGCCTGCCGCTTCCCGACGATGCGGTGGTCCTGACCAGCTTCGGGGACGCCTCGGCAAACCATTCGACCGCGCAGGGCGCGTTCAACACCGCGGGCTGGGCGGCATTCCAGGGCACCCCGATGCCGCTGATCTTCCTGTGCGAGGACAATGGGATCGGCATTTCGACGCGCACGCCGACGGGCTGGATCGAGGCGCAGTTCCGCCACCGCGCGGGGCTGCATTATATCCAGTGCGACGGCACCGACCTTGCTTCGGCTTATGCCGGGGCGAAGGCGGCGGCGGATTATGCGCGCCGGACGCGAAGGCCCGTGTTCCTGCACATGGCGACGGTGCGGCTCTACGGCCATGCTGGGTCGGACGTGCAGGGCGCCTATCTGCCGAAAGCGCTGATCGAGGCCGATGAGGCGCGTGATCCGCTGCTCGCCGGCGCGGCCCTGATGGTGCAGCAGGGCTGGATGACCGCGGCCGAGATTGCCGAAACCTATGAGGAGATCGGCGCGACGCTGGCGCGGCAAGCCGAGGCCGCGATCCGGCGGCCGAAGATCACGACCCCGGCGCATGTCATGGAAAGTCTGATCCCGCCGACGCGCGAAGTTCCGCGGCCGAACACGCCGTCGGCCGAGGACCGCAAGGCGATGTTCGGCAGCGATGCGGGGCAGATGGACAAGCCGATGCACATGGCGCGGTTGCTGTCGTGGGCGCTCGCCGACTTGATGCTCGCGCATGAGGAGATCGTCGTCGCGGGCGAGGATGTCGGGCCGAAGGGCGGGGTCTATAACGTCACCGCGAAGCTTCACCAGCGCTTCGGCTCGGCGCGCGTGGTCAACACCCTGCTCGACGAACAGGCGATCCTCGGCCTCGCGATCGGCATGGCGCACAACGGCTTCGTCCCGATGCCCGAGATCCAGTTCCTCGCCTATGTCCACAATGCCGAGGACCAGATTCGCGGCGAAGCGGCGACCTTGAGCTTCTTCTCGAACGGCCAGTACACCAACCCGATGGTGATCCGCATCGCGGGGCTCGGGTATCAGAAGGGCTTCGGCGGCCATTTCCACAACGACAACAGCCTCGCGGTCTTCCGCGACATTCCGGGTGTGATCCTGGCCGTGCCGTCGAACGGGCGCGATGCTGTGCATATGCTGCGCGAATGCGTGCGGCTGGCGCGCGAGGAGCAGCGCGTCGTCGTCTTCGTCGAACCCATCGCGCTCTATATGACCCGCGACCTCCACGAGGAAGGCGACGGCCTGTGGACCAGCATCTATGAAGCGCCGGGCGAAGGCGCGCCAATCCGCCTCGGCGACGTCGGCATCCATGGCGACGGCACCGACCTTGCGATCGTGACCTATGGCAACGGCTATTATCTCTCGCGGCAGGCCGAAAAGCTGCTCGCCGCCGATGGGGTGAAGGCGCGCGTCATCGACCTGCGCTGGCTCGGCCCGGTCGACGACGACAAGCTCGCCGCCGCGGTGGGCGATGCGAAGCGCATCCTGATCGTCGACGAATGCCGCATCACCGGCTCGCAGAGCGAGGCGCTGATGGCGACCTTCGTCGAGCGCACGCCGGGCAAGACGCTCAAGCGCATCGCCGCCGACGACAGCTTCATCCCGCTCGGCAAGGCCGCAACGCTGACCCTGCCGAGCCGCGATTCGATCTACGCCGCCGCGAAGGAGCTGCTCGCATGAGCGCGAAGAAGACCGCGCTCGTCGTCGCGCCCGGCCGCGGCACCTATGGCAAGGGCGAGCTCGGCAGCATTGCGCGGCTCCACCGCGCACGTTTCGCCGACCTCATCGCGAATTTCGACGCGCAGCGCGCCGAACGCGGCCAGCCGACCGTCACCGAGCTCGACGGCGCCGAGCGCTTCAGCGTCGCGACGCATATGCGCGGCGATGTCGCGGCGCCGCTGATCTATGCCGCCACTGCGCTCGATTATCAGAGCATCGATCGCGACAAATTCGACATCGTCGCGGTCGCGGGCAATTCGATGGGCTGGTACAGCGCGCTCGCGCTCGGCGGGGCGGTGTCGATCGAGGATGGCTTTCGCATTTCGAACGCGATGGGCCTCAACAGCCAGACTCACGGTCCCGGCGGGCAGATATTGCTTCAGGTGGTCGACGAGGATTGGCGGCCCGTCCCCGGCCTCCGTGACCAGTTACTCGATCTCGTCGCGAATATCGCTGCGCGCCCCGGTCACGATCTCGCCTTGTCGATCGACCTCGCCGGGATGCTCGTCCTTGCGGGGAATGAGGAAGGTCTTGCCGCGCTGCTCGCCGAAGCGCCGCAAACGCCCGGCCGCGAACCGCTGCGCCTCGCGGGCCACGGCCCTTTCCACACGCCGTTGATGTTCGGCAGCTCGGACAAGGCGAAGGCCGAATTGCCTCCGTCGCTGTTCGGCGGTCCTGCAATCCCGATGGTCGACGGGCGCGGGCATATCTGGCGGCGCTTCTCCAGCGAGCCGGGCGCGATCTGGGATTATACCTTCGGCCACCAGATTCTGGCGCCTTATGATTTTGCGCTGTCGGTGCAGGTCGCAGTCAAGGAGTTCGCGCCCGACGTGATCATCCTGCCCGGCCC
Source organism: Sphingopyxis sp. H073 (assembly GCF_001468395.1). Classification (GTDB taxonomy): domain Bacteria; phylum Pseudomonadota; class Alphaproteobacteria; order Sphingomonadales; family Sphingomonadaceae; genus Sphingopyxis. The sequence goes on from NZ_LNSG01000016.1 coordinate 10,132, forward strand.
CGGCGACACGCTGGGCGGTGCGATCGCGCAGTCGCTGATCGGCATCGAATGGCAGGGAATGGCCGGCAAGGCCGATTTCGTGGCGCGGCAGGCGTCCGACCCGATCCTGCTCTCGATGGGACGGCCTGAGCAGCGCACGTTGGTCAGTCGATAGAACGTTGTCAGTCGATAGAAATTGGGGTCGCCCCACAGAAATTGGGCCGGCGGAGATGGAACTTTCTCCGCCGGCCCGCTTGGGATCCGTGGCCTGGTGGGGTTCGGCCACGAGGGAGAACGGCGGTGCCGATGGGGACCAACTCAGCGGCGGCCGTCCGTTCATCCTCCTTATAGGCACCTGTGCGGCGATCCGGCGGTGCCGATCGGGATTCATGCACCGAAATGGAGAGGGTTCCCGCGCGCCAGCTCGGCGGTGAAGGCGAGGCGGAGCAGCTCGGCGACGCTTCCCGCCCCGGCGCGGCGCATGATGTTCGCGCGGTGAACCTCGACCGTGCGCGGGCTGAGGTCGAGGCGGCGGGCGATCGCCTTGTTGCCCATCCCCGCAGCGATCGCCTCCAATATGTCGCGCTCGCGCGGCGTCAGCGCGGCTAGCCGCAGTTCAGCGTCGCGGTGCATCGCGAGCGCGTCGCGCCGCGCCTGCCAGCTTGCGATCGCCTCGTCGATCGTGCAGCGGACGAGGCGCGGGTCGAGCGGGGCGGGGAGCAAATCATGCGCGCCGCCGCGCAGGATCGCGCGGGCGTCGGCGATGCCGAGGCGGCTCGCGGCGACGAAGATCGTGACATCGGCGCGTCCGGCGAGCTGCGCGAGCAATGTCTCGCCACTGACGCGCCCTGGTTGCTGCCAATGAAAGAGCAGGATCGCGCAGTCGGCATCGGCGCCCGCTTCCAGCCAGGCGTCGGCGCTCGCGAAGCTGCGCACGATCCGGCCGCCGGGCTCGGCAAGCGTGCGGAAACACGCCGCGCGCTCGACCGCCTCGGGCAGGATCAGATGGATATGGCCCCCGCTCTGGTTCACGCGCCAAGGCTGGCGCGCCCAGCCGCCGAAGCCCAGCGCGATCCGCTCGGCTTCGGCGCCGATATGACGCGATCAGGCGACGACGGGCAGCCGCAGCGTGACGATGGTGCCGTACGGGTCGGCCCGCGCGATCGTCATCCGACCGTCGTGCATGTGGGCGATCGTCTCGACGAGCGAGAGCCCGAGCCCGGCGCCCGAGCCGCCGCGCGCGGGGTCGAGGCGGACGAAGCGTTTGGCCGCCTCGCCGATCTGCTCCTCGGCGATGCCGGGGCCGTCGTCGGCGACCCTTATCTCGACGTCGGTTCCGTCCCGTACCGCAGACAGCCGGATCGCCGATCCGCCATCGGCATATTTCAGCGCATTGTCGATCAGGTTCGACAGCGCCCGGAGCAGCATTTCGCGGTGCGCGATCAGTTCGAGCTCGGCGGGCGCGTCGACGCTGATCGCGAAGCCTTCGTCCTCGGCGAGCGGGCCATAGACTTCGGCGAGATCGTCGAGCAGCGGCGCGAGCGCGAAGCGGGCGAACTGGTCGCGGCCGATCCCGGCCTCGGCGCGGCTGATCTCGAGCGCGGTGTCGAGCAGGCGGTGCAGGCTGTCGGCCTCGTCGATCGCGCCGGCGAGCGCGGCGGTCGCGTTCGGGTCGCGCGTGCGGCCGAGCGCCTGTTCGAGCGTCGCTTTCATCCGCGAGACGGGCGAGCGGAGGTCGTGCGCCATCGAATCGGTGACCATGCGCAGCTCGCCGACCAGTGCCTCGATCCGGTCGAGCATCGCGTTGATCGAAGTGCCGAGCCGATCGAAGGCGTCGCCGGTTTCGTCGCGCTCGACGCGCGCGTCGAGCTTGCCCGACGCTATGGCCGAGGCGGCGCGCGCGAACGCGTCGACCCGCCGCGACAATATCCACGCCGCGAGCGCGGCGACGACGGTCGCGATCAGGATTCCGGCGGCAAGCGCATAGAGAAAAGCCGCCTGACTTGCCCGGGCGAGCTGTGCCTGCGCCTCGAGCACTTCCCCGGTTAGAAGGACATGGCCGGTGTCCAGGCGCCGCGTGACCAGTCCCATCTCCTCGGCAGCCGTGCCGCCCTCGCGGAACAGGCTGATGCGCCGCCAGCGTTCGTTGTCGCCCAGCGTCGCGGGCCATTGCTTGAGATTGCCGACGATCGGCGCGCCGCCCGGTCCCTTGAGCAACACGACGAAATTGCGGTCGTCGCGCGCCGCGAGCCGGTCGCGGATCGCCCGGACGAGGCCGGCCTCACCCTCCTGCCGATATTCCTCGGCGAAATCGTCGCGCGCGACCTCGGCCGCGGTGCGGGCGTCGGCAAGGATCGTCGCGGCGGTGAAGCGATGAATGACCGTCAGCCCCAGCGCGAGCGCCGCGACCTGCGCGAGCAGCAACGCGAGCGCGAGCCGGACCGTCGTCGACTGGAAGAACCCCCGCCGCATTGGCGCCTAGCCCGCCTTGCCGAGCATATAGCCCGCGCCGCGGATAGTGTGGACGAGCGGCTTGTCGAAGCCGTCGTCGACCTTGCGGCGCAGGCGGCTGACATGGACGTCGACGACATTGGTGCCGGGATCGAAATGATATTCCCACACGCCTTCCAGCATCATCGTGCGCGTGACGACCTGTTCCTTGTGCCGGAGCAGATATTCGAGCAGGCGAAACTCGCGCGGCTGGAGCTCGATCCGCCTGCCCGCCCGCGTGACGCGGCGATTGAGCAGGTTCATCTCCAGATCCTCGCACGCGAGGATGGTTTCGACCTGCGTTCCGCCCGACGGTTTGGCGATCAACAGCTTCAGCCGCGCGAGCAGTTCCGAAAAGGCGAAGGGCTTGGCGAGATAGTCGTTGGCGCCCGAGGTCAGCCCCTCGACGCGTGCATCGACCGCGCCGAGGTTCGAGAGGATGATCACCGGCGTCGCGACCTTCGCCGCGCGCAGCGCCGCGAGCACCGCCATCCCGTCCATCCCCGGCAGCATCCGGTCGAGGACGATCGCATCATAGCTGCCGTCGGTCGCGTGGAACAGGCCGTCGCGGCCGTCGGCGGCATGGTCGACGACGAACCCCTCGCCGGTCAGGCTCTTGACGATGAAGTCCGCGGTTGTCCGGTCATCCTCGACGACGAGTATTTTCTGGGACATTCGGTTCCTTCACGCGGGTGGGCGGCAGATGCTTATAGCGGCTCTCGCCTGCATGGCGAATATGGAGGTCGACGCCCTTGTCCGCATCGTCCCTGATGGTGCGCGTGACTGCGGAGACCGAAGCGATCGGCTTGCCGTCGATACCGACGATGACATCGCCCGCCGCGATATCGGCCTTCGCCGCGGCGCTGCCGTCCTGCACGCTGGTGACGACGAGCGCGAGCGGCGCGTGCGGTGCGGTGCGTTCGGCCTCAAAGGTCAGGCCGGGGATCTGGTTGCCGGGAGACGCAAAGGGCGACGCGGCGAGGTGCGCCGCGAGTGCGACGACGCCCGCGAGCATCAGCAGCAACGCGCTGGCGGGAGGCATGGGGCGCGGAGGCATCGCGTCCATCGCTCACGCCGGCGCCGCGACGGGCGCAGCAGCCTTCTTCGTCGCAGGAGGGCGGCTGACGATGCGGTGGACGGCCGCCATGCCCTGCGCGAAGGCCATGCCGCGCGGCCCCGCGATATAGCGCGGTTCCCAGTGGGTCGCGAATTTCGCCTTGTAGCTGCGCAGCCCTTCGAAACCATAAAGCATCTCGCCATGGCGGAAGAGAAAGGCCGCGCCGCGCGCCCAGGTCGGGGCGAGCCGCCGTCCGTCGACCCCGGCGAGCGGCGCGATGCCGAGCGTGAAGCGACGAAAGCCGCGGTCGCGGGCATATTGCATCAGCCGGATGAACAGGAAATCCATCACGCCGTAGGGCAGCGCCGCGACGTGGCGCATCAGGTCGACCGACATTTCGGCGCCGTTCGCGGTCGCGAGGATGTTGGCGAAAGCGACGATGCGTCCGTCGATCCGGACCACCGCGCAGGGGAAGCGCGCGATATAGGCTGGGTCGAAGCTGCCAAGGCTGAAGGCCTTTTCGCGTTGTTTCTTCGCGCGCAACCAGTCGTTGGATACGGCCCGGAGCTCCGCGATGTGCGCGGGGACATCGGCGGCCGCGATGACCGCGAATTCGGCGCCTTCCTGTGCGGTGCGGCGTTCGGCGTGGCGGAGCGACTTCGCTTGCGGCCCGGCAAGCGTGAAGGCGGCGAGGTCGACCTCCGCCTCTTCGCCATATTTCACGATCGAGAGGCCGAGGTCGATCGCGTGCGGCAGGGTGCGCGCCCCGATCTGGTAGAGCAGGATGCGACCCTGCGCGGCGTCGGCTTTTTCGCGCAGTTTCCAAAGCAGGTCCGACCAGCGATCCTCGTTGCCGACGGGATCGCCCATCACGATCCAGTTGGCGCCGAGGGTCCGGTACATCAGGAAGGCGTCGCCCTCGTCGGCGAGGAGGAAGCGCTTGTCGCCGGTCAGCGCAAGGAAGGCGTCGGTGCGGTCGGCGAGCGCGAGCGCCGGTTCGAGCTGCTCGAAACCGATTGCGCTCGACCGGGAGGCGCGCGCCGACGGCGCAAAGAGGCGCCAGAGCGCGAGGCCCGCGAGCAGCACCGCGATGCCGAACTGTGCGCGCAGGAAACGCGGCGCGTCGCCGTTCAGGCTGAACTGCCACCAGAGGCTGCCCGAATAGGCGACATGCTTGTAGGCGAAGAAGCCCGCGAAGGCCGAGGCGAGGATCGCGGTCAGCGCGGCGGCGATCCAACCGGTCGACAATGGCGCGTCGATCAGCGCGGTGCGGCGGTAGAAGGCGGCGCGGCTCCACTGGAGCGCGGCGACGATGCCGGTGAGGATCAGCGCCTCCTCATAATCGCCCCCCTTGGCGAGCGAGAAGAGTATCGCGGCGGCGAGCAAGGCGCGCGTCGCGATGAAGGCGCCGTCGAGGCGGCGGAGCAGCCCGGGCGCGAGGAAGAGGAGGAGCGTGCCCGCAAGGCTCGCGGCAAGGTGCGAGGCCTCGACGAACGGCAGCGGAAGGAAATGCTTGAGGTCGTGCATCCGCGCCGCCTCCGCCGGGGTCGATCCCGAGAGGAGCAGGATCAGACCACCGGCGAAGACGAGCGCGGCGAGCAGCGGCGGCGCCAGCTCGCGCAGCAGCGACTGCCCCGCAGCGGCGAGTTGCTTCGCCGGTCCGTGCCACGCGCGGCTTTCGTGCCAGGCGAGGAGCAGCGCGGCGAGGAGCAGCGGCAGCAGATAATAGATGACGCGGTAGGCGAGCAGCGCCGCGAGCAGCTCTGCCTTGTCGCCGGGCACCATCGCAATCACCACCGCCTCGAACACGCCGAGCCCGCCCGGCACATGGCTGATCAGCGCGGCGATGATCGCGAGCGCATAGCCGAGGAAGAAGAGCGGCCAGGCGGCCGGATCGGGCGCCGGGAGCAGGATGAACAGCGCGGCGCTGGCAGCGGCGAGATCGAGCGCGGCGACAAGCGTCATCGCCGCGCTCATCGCCGGACCGGGTATCGGCGTGCGCCAGCCGCCGATCTCGATCGCGCGCAACCCGAAATGGCGGAGCAGGAGCGGGATCAGGCAGATCGTCACTGTCGCGATCCCGGCGAGGTGCAGCCAGTGAAGCGACAGGCCGAAGTCGAAGAAGGGCAGGATCTGCGTGCTCGTCGCCGCGGCGAGGCCGGCAAGCAGGATCACGCCGTTCCAGAAGGCGAGGCTGGCGAGCGCGATGACGCTGCCGATCTCGCCGCCGCTGAGTCCGGCGGCACGATAGACGCGGTAGCGCGCCGACCCGCCGGTGAGCAGCGCGAGGCCGAGATTGTGGCTGAGCGTGTAACTGGTGAAGCTGGCGAGCGCCGCCGTGCGCCACGGAAGCTTCTTGCCGAGCACATGCAGCGCGAAACTGTCGTAGAGGGTGAGGAGAAGATAGCTTGTCGCGGAGAGCGCCAGTGCCCCCTCGATCTGCGCCGCCGACAGCGCGTCGAAGGCTTGGCGGATTGCACGCGGGCGCACCGAATGGAGCAGGCCGAAGAGCGCGGCGAAGCCGAGCGCAGCGACGAGCAGCGCTGCGAGGATCGAAAGCGACCGCTTGTGCGTGCGGATGCGGGCGAGAAACCGGCTCATTGCCGCGTCCAGTCCTGGCGCTTGCAGAGCAGGCCGCCGAGGATGCAGCCCGAGATGCGGATATCGTTGGGGCTCTTCTGCTCGATCGTCGAATAGAAACGGCGGCCCTGGTCGGGGACATAGACCTGCCCGGTCCAGCGTGCGGCGCCGCTCTTGCGATAGTCGCTGAGCAGCTCGGTTCCGATCAGCGCATTTACGCCGGCGTCGCGTGCGTCGGCCATCGCCTTCGGGCTCGCCCAGACGATATTGCCGCAGAGCAATTGTCCGCAAAAGCGCGTCCGGACAAGCAATGTCCCCTTGGGGTTCTGCCACAGCCCGATCGGGTTCGCGGCGGGCTGCGGTATCGCGGCCGCCGCGATCCCCGTCGAGGCGGCAAGCATCAGCGCCAGTGCAAGCATCTTCATGACCGATTGTCCCTGGCTTGGGTTACTGCCGGCAGGATCGCTGCGGTCAGCGCCGCATCGTCGAAATCCAGCCGGTGCCCGCCGGGCAGCGTGACGCGCCGGACGTTGGGCAGGGTGAGTTCGGGGCAGAGGCTGTTCGCCTCCGTGGAACCATGAATGCAGGTGACCGGCACCCAGGTCAGGCGCGACGCGGTCGGCAGCGCGAGCGCGTCGGGGGTTTCGAGTCCCGCGAGTTCGACCGGCGAGGCGCGAAACACGATGTCGCGCCCTGGAACGACAAGCACGACCGCGCGGATCGGCGCGCGCGCGGCGGCGCGCAGCTCCGCGAGCCCGGCGTGGAGCATGTCGGCGCCGAACGACTGGCCGATCAGCACCACATGACCGGTCCGGCCGAGCGCCATCGCGCGGCGCATCGCGCCCGCGATCAGCGCGCTCGTCTCGGCGGCGGTGCGGCCGGGCGCGAAAAAGGACAGGCTGTTGACGGTAACGATCGCATAGCCGCGCGCATGGAGCCGCGCGGCGACCTTCGGGGTCATCCCGACGCGGTCGCCCATGTCGCCCGACAGCATGACGAGCGCGGGGCGTTCGGGCCCGGCTCCGGCCGCGGGCAGGTCGTGGAAGATCGTGTGGCGATAATAGCCGAGATGGAGGTAATAGAGGCCGGCGACGAGCAGCGCGAGCAGGAGCATGAGCAGCCCTGCGCGTCCCCATCGCCTGTTTCCGGTCGTTCGTGTCATGCGCCCCTCATAGGCGGCCGCCCGCCTCCGCAAGCTGACGCGCGGATTACGATATTGTCATGTGCCGGCCATCCGGGGGACGGCCGCGCGGGACTAGAAGCCAAGGGGTCGAAGGCGATTGAGCTCCTTCGGCGACCCGAACCGCAGGCTGGCCGGGGTCTCACCCGGCACCCGCTGACCCCGGCCCGCCTGTATCTGGCCAGCCTCCGCCCCCGGGGGCTGGCCGCTTTTACGGTGGCGCCCGCGCATCCATTTTCCCCGATCCTACCATGGTTTGCATGGCCTTGCGCGCGGCGCTGTGCTTTACTCCGGCGCGATATCCAGGTTCGGGAGATGACGTGATGGCCGACGGCAAAGCCCGCTACCAGACCTATAACGCCCCCGCCGGCGGCTGGGGCGCCGCCGCGGCGACCGCGAAGGTGCTCCTCGAACAGAGCGTCGTCACCAAGGGATCGCGCGCGCTGCTGTCGATGAACCAGCCCGGCGGCTTCAAATGCCCGAGCTGCGCCTTTCCCGATGCGACCTGCACCAAGAAGCTCGAATTCTGCGAGAATGGGGCGAAGGCGTTGGCGCACGAGGCGACGAAGTTCCGTGTGACACGCGATTTCTTTGCGCAGCACAGCGTATCCGAGCTGATGGAGCAGTCGGACTATTGGCTCGAGATGCAGGGCCGGCTGACCGAACCGATGCGCTACGACGCGGCAAGCGACCATTATGTGCCGGTGAGCTGGGACGATGCCTTCGCGCTGATCGGATCGCACCTGCGCGCGCTCGAAAGTCCGCATCAGGCCGAATTCTATACCTCGGGCCGGACCCCGAACGAGGCGGCGTTCCTCTATTCGATTTTCGTGCGCGAATATGGCACGAACAATTTTCCCGATTGCTCGAACATGTGCCACGAACCGACCAGTCGCGGGCTTCCCCCCGCGATCGGCGTCGGCAAGGGTACGGTGATCCTCGACGATTTCGACCATGCCGAGGCGATCTTCGTCATGGGGCAGAACCCCGGCACCAACGCGCCGCGGATGATGACGCAGCTGTTTCACGCGCACAAGCGCGGCTGCCCGATCGTCGCAGTCAACCCGATGCCCGAGCGCGCGCTGATGCGCTATACCGAGCCGCAGGACGTCGTGCAGATGGCGACCTTCGGATCGGCGCCGATCGCCAGCGAATTCGTCCATATCCGGATCGGCGGCGACCTTGCTTTCCTCAAGGGCATGATGCGCGTCATGTTCGAACGCGAGGCCGCGGGCGAGGCGGTCCTCGACCGCGCCTTCATTGCCGAGCATACGGTGGGCGTCGAAGCGCTGCGTGACGACATACTGGCGCAGGACTGGGCCGAAATCGTCGCGGTATCGGGCATATCGGAGGAGCAGATCCGCCGCTGCGCCGAGATCTATATCCGGTCGAAGGCGACGATCATCTGCTATGGCATGGGGCTGACGCAGCACCAGTTCGGGTCGCAGCTGGTCCAGCAGGTCGCGAATATCCTGCTGCTCAAGGGCAATTATGGGCGGCCGGGTGCGGGCATTTCGCCGATCCGCGGCCATTCCAACGTGCAGGGCGATCGTACCGTCGGGATTGACGAGAAGCCGACACAGGCCTATCTCGACCAGGTCCAGCGCGTCTTCGGCTTCGACCCTCCGCGCGAGAACGGGCATCATACGATCGAGTCGGTCGAGGCTATGCTCGCGGGCACCGCGAAGGTCTTCATCGGGCTCGGCGGCAATTTCGTCCGCGCGATTCCCGACACGACACGCGCCTACGACGCGATGTGCTCGCTCGACCTGACCGTCGGGATCGCGACGAAGCTCAACCGCGGGCATCTCGTGCACGGCAAGGACGCGCTGATCCTGCCCGTCGTCGCGCGGTCGGAGCGGATCGAGACCGCGGCGGGCGAACAGTTCGTGACGATCGAGGATTCGATGTCGAACGTCACCGCCTCGCGCGGGGTGCTCGACCGCGCGAGTGACGACCTGAAGCCCGAGGTCGAGATCGTGTGCCGCATCGCGATGGCGGCGCTACCCGCAAGCCGCGTCGACTGGGCGGGCTATATCGACGATTACGACCGCATCCGCGACAAGATTGCCGAGGTCTATCCGGCGCTCTATTCGGATTTTTCGGAACGGATCAAGGCGCCGATGGGCTTTCATCTCGACGTTGCGCCGCGCCGGCTGGTGTGGCTCACGCCGAACGGCAAGGCGAATTTCCAGATCCTGCCAGGCCTTCTTGTCGATCCGCCGGTCGACGATCCCGCGATGCTGCGGCTCTCGACGATCCGTTCGCACGACCAGTTCAATACGACGATCTACAGCTATAACGATCGCTATCGCGGCGTGTACAACGACCGGATGGTGCTGTTCGTCAACGCCGAGGACCGCGAAGCGCGCGGGCTGGCGGCGGGGGCGAAGGTGGCGCTGGAGACGATCGCCGCCGACGGGATCGACCGGCGCGTGGGCGATCTGACGCTGGTCGACTATCCGATGCCGCGCGGATCGCTCGCGGGCTATTATCCGGAGCTCAATCCGCTGTTGCCGCTCGATCATTACGATCGCGTCAGCGGCTGTCCCGCCGCGAAGTCGATCCCCGTGCGCATCGTCGCGGCGGCGGGCTGACGCCACCGATGTCGCGTCGCGCGAAGCTCGCCGTCGGCCGGCACATCGCGCCGGTCCGCTTCCTTCTCTTCGCCGCGGTTTTTGCGGGCGTCGCCGGCGCGCTGGCGGCACTTGGCGATGGGAGCCGGACGGCCCTGCTCATGGGGTTTGACGCGGGGGCGCTCGTCTTCCTCGCCGCGTCGCTGACGCTGCTGCGTTCCGATGCCGAGCAAATGCGAGGTCGCGCCGTCGACAATGACGCGAACCGCGCCGGCCTGCTCGCGATCTCGGTGCTGCTGTCGCTCGTCGTCCTGTTCGCCGTCGGGACGCTGATCGCGAGCCCCGAAAAACTCGATCGCGGCGATATCGTGCTGATCGTCGCGACCCTCCTGCTCGCATGGCTGTTCGCGAACATGGTATTCACGCTCCATTATGCGCATCTCTATTATCTGCAGGAGGGCGGTCGCGATCGCGGCGGGCTGGAGGTGCCGGGGGTCAAGGAACCCGGTTACTGGGACTTCCTCTATTTCAGCTTCACCTTGGGCATGACCTTTCAGACCTCCGATGTCACCATATCGGGCGCGCATATGCGCCGCGTCGCGCTCGGCCATTGCATGGCGGCGTTCGTGTTCAACATGGGGATATTGGCGTTCACCGTGAACGCGCTCGGTGGCCCCTAAGCTATCGGTCCGCCGCTGATCAACAATGCCGAATCCGCGCGCGCGAGCGCGACGAGCGTCAGTCCGGCGGCGGCGGCGCGTTCGGCGGCGAGGCTGGTCGGCGCCGAGATGGTGACGAGCATCGGACAGCCCGCGCGCACGGTCTTTTCGACCAGCTCATAGCTGCACCGCGCCGAGAGCAGGATGAAGCCGCCCGCCGGATCGATCGCCGCGCGCGCGAGGGCGCCGACCAGTTTGTCGAGTGCATTGTGCCGCCCGACATCCTCGCGCGCGCAGAGAATCTCGCCCGCCGGCGTACAGAAGGCGGCGGCATGAACCGCGCCGGTCGCGCGGCCTAGCGGCTGGTGATCGGCGAGCGCGGCGAGCGCCCGCGCGATCGCGGACCGGTCGACGTCGATGTGTGCGATGACGCTCGGCAGCGGGCGCAGCACCGCCTCGATATTCTCGATCCCGCACAGGCCGCAACTGCTTTCGCTGACCCGGCGGCGCGCGCGTTCGAGCGCCAGATGCGCGCGATCGGGGGCGAGCCAGAGGCGTAGCGCCCAGCCGCCCTCGATCGGGTGGACGCCGATCTTGGTGAGCTGCGCGGGCGTCTCGACCAGCCCCTCGGCGAGCGCGAAGCCGAGCGCATAGTCCTCGAGATCGGCGGGGGTCGCCATCATCACCGCGTAGCCGATGCCGGAGACCTCGACCGACACCGGCGCCTCGATCGCGAGCGCGCGCGTCAGGTCCGAATCGCCGCGCTCGGCAAGACCGATCCGGCGGACGCCGCGGTCGGTGGTCGATGCGCCGACGGGGCCGGCTTTGCTGTCCTGCGCGCTCATTATAGGGTCCAGCCTATAGGCGGCGCGCCGCGCGCGGACCAGCGGAACATGCCGGTCAGAAATGCACCGCGTTGGCCGGCTCGCGTTCGATCGCCCTGATCCCGACCGCGAGCAGCATCGCGATTTCGCGCGCGACATGTTCCTGCTGGGCAGCATCTGTATAACTCGCCCGCGCAAGCCAGCCGAGGACGCCCGCTTGCAGTGCCGTCGCGAAGGTGCCGATCGGCCGCATACTCCCATCGACGACGCCCTGCTGGACGTGCGCCAGCGTCAGCACCGTGAGCTCGTCGGCGTAGCCATAGAAACGCGCCTGATGCTGCGCGCTAAGCATTTCGAAACCGGCAAGTGGCATCAGCGGCGACAGGTCCGCGCGCATCTGCGTCAGCGCCCAGGCTTTCTGGAAGGCGATGTAGCCGGGCAATTTCGGCCCCGGCTGATCGAACGCCGCCGATTGCAGATGGATGCCCATCCGCATCATCCTGAAATAGCATTCGGCGACCAAAGTCTCCTTGTCGCCGACATTGTGATAGAGGGTGCGTGGGGTCGCCCCGATGGCGGCCGCGATGTCCTCAAGCGTCGTCGAATCGATTCCCTTGCTGTTGAAGAGGCGCGATGCCGCGGCCAGAATCCGCTCGCGCTTCGCGTCGCCTACGGCGGCACGATCGAACGCATCGGCGACCGGGCTGGTCAACGTCTCGATATCGAGCGGCCGGTATTCGACCGCCGCGCTGCGATCGCTCGCCCAGCCGTCGAAAAACAGGCACTCGGCCGATTGCAGCATCGACGGACCGGTGATCTCGAGCCGCCGCCGGTTCCACAGCATGGCAAGCGGCGCCCAGAAGAGCGTGTTGATCAGTGCACGCGCGACGATCTCGAAATCGCAGGCGCGCACGATCCCGTCGCGATGCCCGGCGTCGAGCAGGGCGACGATGCGCGCGATCACCGCGTCGAACCGCCGTTCGACCTCACGCCTTTTATCCTCCGGCAGCAGGCCCGGCTCGACGATCGCGCACAGCGCGGGGGCTTCGGGGCCGAGCAGACGCCGGAGCATCACGCGTATCTGTTCGATCGCGCCGCCCGCGGTGCTTGCCGCCTGCGCAACCTCGTCGTCGAGCCGGTCGCAGCTTTGCACATAGCATTGGAAGACCAGATCCTCGCGGTCGGCGACATGCTGGTACATCGCCATGCGCGTCACCCCGATCTCGCGCGCGACGTCGGCGAGCAGCGTCGCGACGACACCGCGGCGGTTGATCAGCCGCGTCGCGATGTCGAGCACCTGCCCGCGAGTCGCCTTGCGCGGCGCGCCGCGTTTGCGCTTGGGCGCGCTTCCGTCCTTCGCCATCGCGGGAGAATTTACCTGTTCAGCCAATCGCTTGCCTATTTATTTTCGTTTCATTGCATAAAGGATATTTTGTGATATTAATTGCTGCGGGAGTAAGGTGCAAGCAAACAGGCCGCAAGCGATGAACACATCCATGCAAGACCGCAGGAAAAGGCAACCTGACGCGGGGCTCGCCGCCTGCGAACCCGTCCGCGCCCGGCGGATCGCGATTCTCGCCTATGACGGCGCGAACGCGCTAGACATATTCGGGATCAGCGAACCTTTTGCACGCGCCAGCGAAATCCTCGGGCGCGGGAAGCCCGCCGACCTCATTTTCGGCGACGAATGGCCGTACCGGCTCTCGATCGTCGCGCCCTCCGCCGGAACGGTACGGATGATTTCGGGCGGCCATGTCGTCACCGAGAAACTCGGCGAGCCCGATCCCGCAGACCCGATCGATACGCTGATCATTCCCGGCGGCGCAGGGATCGTCCCTTGGAGCGTGCAGGACGGAACGCTGGCGTGGATGCGGCGCCATTCCCTCGCCGCGCGGCGCGTCTGCGCGACAGGCGGCGGGGTGTTTCTGCTCGCCGCGGCGCGTCTGCTCGAGGGTCGGCGCGCGGTGACGCGTTGGGACGTCGCGGCGACGCTCGAGGCCGATTATCCCGAAACGCGGGTCGAGCATGGCACCACCTTCGTCCGCGACGGCCGGTTCTGGACGGCGGCGGGCAGCAGCTCGGCAGTCGATGTCGGGCTCGCGATGGTCGAAGAGGATCTTGGGCGCGGCGTGGCGATGCGGATCGCGCGCCAGCTCGTCGTCGTCAACCGGCGCGGCGCCGACCAGCCGCAGATCAGCACATTGCTTCGCGCGCAATCGGTCGAGGAGGATATCTTCGACGGGCTGCACCAGTGGATCGCCGACAATCTCGGCGCCGATCTCCGCCTCGAACAGCTTGCGGCGCATGTCGGCATGAGCACGCGCAATTTCGTGCGCCGCTATACCGAAGTCGTCGGCAGCTCCCCTGCCAAGACGGTCGAGCGTATGCGCGTCGAGGCGGCGCGGCAGGCGCTCGAAGCGGGCGACGGGCGGATCGAACGCATCGCGCATCGCTTCGGCTTTTCGTCGGCCGACGTCTTTCGCCGCGTGTTTCTGCGCCACATGGGCAAGGCGCCGCGCGAGTTTCGCGCGACATGTCGTGAAACACCCGTCGCGGCCTGACCGGCAACGCCTTGGCGCCCGGCCGGCGCGATCCTTTTCCGATAGCTGTGCCGGCTTTCCCCGGTGGGTCGCCATGCCCTCGGAATCGACGCATTTGCGCCATGTATTCGGCGCAAAAGGTCGGATAGTTGGCGTTGTCGCCAGGCCTTGCTCGCCGCACCATCCCGCGAAACCGATAAACTTTGGGGAGTGGTGATATGCGTGCCTTTTCGCACAAGAAATTCCTGTTGCTCGCGACCGTCGCGGCGCTTGTTCCGCAGGCGGCGGCCGCCGAAGCGGCTGACACCGCCGATGCCGCCGACAGCCGCGACACTGAAATCGTCGTGACCGCGCAGAAGCGCGCGCAGTCGCTGCAGGACGTACCAATCGCGATCACCGCGCTCGACGAAAAGCAGCTCGAGATGCGCGGCATTCGCACCATCGAGGATCTTCAATATTCGACCCCCGGTTTGACGATGTCGGCGAATACGCTCAACAACTCGCGCCTCATCCTGCGCGGCGTGGGAGCGGAAAATCCGGTGATCGGCGGCGATCCCGGCGTCTCGCTCAACATGGACGGCCACTATCTCCAGGCGGGCAGCTTCCTGACCCGCGACCTGTTCGACATCGAACGGATCGAGGTGCTGCGCGGGCCGCAGGGCACGCTCTATGGGCGCAATGCCGTCGGCGGGGCGGTGAACATCATCACCAAGAAGCCGAGCGGCGTGTTCGAGGGCAGCGTGTCGCTGACGCTCGGCAATTATGACAAGCGGCTGTTCCAGGCGGCCGTCGGCGGTCCGATCTCCGATCGGCTGCGCTTCCGGCTCGCATTGTCGAACGAAAAGCGCGACGGCTATATCACGAACATCGTCACCGGCCGCGACCTCAACGACAGCGACTATACGAGCATTCGCGGCGCATTGTCCTTCGACCTGTCCGAGCGGCTCCAGATCAATGTCAGCGGCTTCTATTATCATGACGACAGCACGTCGGCGACGCTCAGCCCGCAGGCGCCCTACACTTGGTCGCCACTCATCTACGCACTCTACCCGGCGGCGGCGACCACGGTGAACCCTTCGATAGCCGATGGCCAGGTCGTTGCCTTCAACATCGATCCCACGAAGGAAGATGTGACTTATGGATTTTTCGCGGATACCAGCTGGGATCTCGGCTTCGCGACGCTGAAGTCGATCACCGGGTACAGCAACAACAGCCTCAAGAACCTGGACTTCGATCTCGACCTGTCGCCGCTGAACATTGCCGAACAGGACATCACGCTCGATTTCGAGACGCTTACGCAGGAGCTGCAGCTGGCCTCCAACGGCAATGGGCCGCTGTCGTGGGTCGGCGGGCTCTTCTATTATCGCGAAAATTCGCAATATACGTTGCCCGTCCTGTTCAACTATCTGGGGCTGATCATCCCGAACGGGCAGATCCTGACCTTCGGGCCCAACGTCTTCGACAGCTCTTCCTACGCCGCCTACGGTCAGGCCGACTATTATGTCGCCGACAAGCTGCAGGTCGTTGCGGGTGCGCGCTACACATACGACAAGAAGCGGCTCGAGGAAGATACGTTTGCGCCGGGCCTGGGGCTGTTCGACCCTGCGACGGGCGGACCGATCCATTCGGGGCCGTACAAAAAGCATTGGGACCAGTTCAACTACAAGCTCGGCGTCAACTGGTATCCGACGAGCGACCTGATGCTCTATGGCAGTTACTCGACCGGCTACAAGGCGGGCGGCTACCAGGCGGGCGGCTCGAACGGCAACGATTACGACCCCGAAACCGTCGACGCAGCCGAGATCGGCCTGAAGAGCCAGTGGTTCGACCGGCGCGTCACCTTCAATCTTTCGGCCTTCCGATACGATTACAAGAACAAGCAGGAATATCGCCGCCCGCCGGTCGGGGTGAGCTTCCTCGAAAACGCCGCCTCTGCGGTATCGAAAGGGGTAGAGGTCGAATTCAACGCCGAGCCGGTGGACCGGACCCGCTTCGAATTCGCGCTCACCTACCTCAGCGCCAAATATAAGGATTTCTCGTCGGTCGACGAAACCAATCCGCTGGCGACGGGAACGCCCTTTGCCTGCACGCCCGTGCCGCCGGCGACCGCCTGTCCGATCAATGTTGCGGGGAACCGCCTCACCCGTTCGCCCGAATGGAAATTGAGCGGTGGGCTCGAACAGAGCTTCGATCTGGGGTCGGTCGGCACGCTGACGGCGCGCTTCAACACCTCCTGGGTCGGCAAGCAGTTCACGCGGCCGTTCAACGACCAGCCCTATGTCATCGGCTCCTATTGGCGGAGCGGTGCGCGCATCGTGTGGACCGACCGGTCCAAGCGCTTCTCGGTCACCGGCTATGTCGACAATCTGGAGAATAACGACGTCGCCGCGGACAAGGAGACGAACCCCTCCTTCGCGCTCTTCCTGCCGCGTGGCACCTATCTGCCGCCACGCACCTGGGGCGTTCGCTTCGGCGCGACCTTCTAAAATGGCGACCTTGCTGGAGCCCGCCGTGCAATTGCCGACAAGCAACGCGCGCTCGGCGGGCTTCTGTCCCGACGCGCTCGGCCGTATCGATCGTTTCTATGGCGAAATGGTCGGGGGCGGGTTGATGCCCAACATGGCCTATGCGCTGGCGCGCAAGGGTCAGGTCTTCGCCCGCGGACATATGGGCTGGGCCGATCGCGAGACCGGCCGGCCGATAGAGGCCGACAGCATCTACCGGCTGCTGTCGCTGACCAAGGCCTATTCGGGGGTCGCGGCGATGATTCTCGTCGAGGCGGGGCTGATCCGTGTCGACGATCCGGTCGCCGACTATATTCCCGCCTTCGCGAACATGAAGGTCTGGACCGAGACCGGGCTGGTTCCGGCCAGGACGGCGATCACGATCGACCACCTCGTCACGCATATGTCGGGGCTGACCTCGGGCTTCTTCGCGGGGCCCGTGCCCGATCTCTATCTCGCCAACGGCCTGCAGGAGGGGACGCGCGAGGCGCAGCAGCCGACGCTCGCGGAGTATGTCGACAAGCTGGCGTCATTGCCCCTGATCGCGGAACCCGGCACGGCGTGGAACTACAGCGAGGGTCTCGCGGTCCTCGGCCGGATCGTCGAGATCGTCAGCGGGATGCGCTATGCCGATTTTCTGAAGACGCATCTCTTCGATCCGATCGGCGCCACAGACACCGGCTTTTTCGTGCCGCACGACGAGCAGCACCGGCTGGTCAAGCTCTACGCTGCGCAGCCCTACACCGGCGGGCTCGAAGAATGCACGACGATGCGCTTTCCGCGGCCGGGTGGTCCGACTTTTCACCCCCTCGACGTGACGCGGCAGCCGAGCGCCGACCTCGGCGGCGCGGGGCTCGCCGGGACGGTCGACGACGTATTGCGCTTTGCGATGATGCTCGCCCGAAAGGGCGCACTCGGCGAGGCGCGCGTATTGAAGCCCGAAAGCGTCGCCGAACTCCGCCGCGGGCGCGTCATCGACCGGCTCGGCAGACATGCCATGATGAAAATGCCGCTCGACGAGCGGGGCGTCGGCCTCGACATGGGGATGGGCGTTGTCGTCGTGCGCGAACCCGAGCTTGCGAGGGACGCAGGCGGGCAGGGAAGCTTCAGCTTTGGCGGCTCGGCGGGAACGCGCTTCTGGGTCGATCCCGAACTCGAGCTCGCGGCGGTCTTCTTCACCCAGACCATCAACTCGCCCGCACCCTATTTTGCGCCATTCTCGCGCTTCGTTTATGAAGCCTTGCGTGCGGGGAGCGCGCGATGACCACACCCGATCTCCCCATGGAAAAGGTTGCCACGATGGTTCCGGCACAGGCAGGCGGCCATCGCTACGCGCTCGCGCTGTTGCTCGGCGCGAGCACGCTCAGCGCGGTCGACCGCCAGATTCTGAATGTTCTCGTCGAACCGATCCGCCGCGATCTCAGTTTATCGGATACGCAGATCGGGCTGATGACCGGGCTCGCCTTCGCGCTCTTCTACGCGACGATGGCGCTGCCGCTCGCGCGGTTCGCCGAACGGATGCGGCGGCCGCTGCTGCTCGGCGGCTGCATGGCGCTGTGGAGTCTGTTCACGATGGTCTGCGGTGCGGCGCAGAGCTTTGTCCAGTTGTTCGTCGCGCGCGTCCTGGTCGGGGTCGGCGAGGCGGGAAGCGGTCCCGCGTCGCATGCGCTCGTCACCGACATCACGCCGCCCGAAAAGCGTGCCCGAGCGCTCGCGCTCGTCGGTTCGGGCCAGCCGCTCGGGGCGCTGATCGGGCTTGCGTGCGGCGGGATTGCGGCCGACGCTTTCGGCTGGCGCTGGGCGTTTGTGCTCGCCGGTTTCCCCGGTATTGTCCTCGCGCTCCTGATGCTGTTCACGCTGCGCGATCCGCGGCCCGCGATCGGCGCCGACGATGCGGTGCCGTCGGCGCGCGAGGCGCTCGGCGTGCTCGCGCACAAGTTCAGCTTCTGGATGTTCGTCACGGGTTCGTCCTTCGTTTCGACGACGACGCTCGCTTTCGGTGCCTTTTTCGGCTCGCTGCTGATCCGCAACCACACGCCCGAACTCGAGGCGCTGGCTGCGCGCTTAAGTCCCGGCCTCGGCGCGACGAGCGTCGTCGGCGCCATGCTCGCCCTCGCGTTCGGAGCAGCCGGCGCGTTGGGGGTCATCGTCGGCGGAATGATCACCGATCGGCTGCGCGCGCGCGACCCTGCTGCCTACCTCGGCGTCCCCGCGCTGGCTTCGCTTGCGAGCACCCCTTGCTTCGTCGCCGCAGCGATGATCGCCGCGCCGCTCACCGCGCTCGGCTTCCTCTCGCTCGGTATCGTCATTTCGAGCTTTGCGATGGCGCCGGTTCTGGCCGGAGCGCAGAGCATCGTGCCCGTGCGGATGCGGGCGACGACCTCGGCGGTGCTGTTTCTGATCGTCAATTTCGTCGCGCTCGGGGTTGGGCCGCTCAGCGTCGGCATCCTCAGCGACGCGATCGGCGGCAGCGAAGGCTTGCGCCTCGCGCTCGCCTGGTCGGCGATCGGTGGGCCGCTCGCGGCGATCGCCTTCTGGGCGGGGCGCCCCGCGCTCGTCCGCGACATCGAAGGCTGACCGCTTTGGCAAAAAGCGTCGGGTGATTGGCGTGGCGGCGGCGGCGCCGGCGAGCCAGCTTTCCAAATATAGCGTCGGCCCGGATGTGCGGCGCAATGGGAGACGACACGTGACTGCCAAGTGGAATCCGTCGATATCGACGGCGCCTGAAAGCTATCCGCATCTCGAAAATGCGAAGATCAAGGGGCATTGCGACACGCGCTTCGAACCGGTGAGGCAAGCGCTCGAGTTCAGCTTCGCGATGGGCGAGGATGTGGGGGCGTCGGTCGCGGTCTTTGTCGATGGCGAACCGGTCGTCGACATCTGGGGCGGCTATTTCGACGCCGACTTCGACCGCCCCTGGGATCGCGACACGATCATCACCACCCATTCGACGACGAAGACGATGACCGCGATGGCGGCGCTCGTCCTGGCCGACAGCGGCGACCTCGATCTCGACGCGCCGGTTGCTAAATATTGGCCCGAGTTCGCGGCCGAAGGAAAAGCTGAAATCCCCGTTCGCTGGCTGCTCGGCCATACGTCGGGCCTCGCCGGATGGACCGAAGATGTCAGCTGGGCCGATGTCTACGACCTCGAAAAGAGCAAGGCGCTGCTCGCCGCGCAGGCTCCGTGGTGGGAGGCCGGCACTGCGTCGGGCTATCACGGGATCACGCAGGGGCATCTCATCAGCGGGGTGATCGAACGTATCACCGGCAAGACGCTCGGCCGCTATTTCGCGGACCATGTCGCGGGGCCGCTCGGTGCGGACTATCATATCGGGATCGATGCCAGCGAGGATCATCGCATCGCCAGCTTCGTCCAGGCGACGCCGAAGCAATTGCCATCGGGCAATCCGATCGCCGAGCGTGTCGGACTCAATCCCGTCCTCAGCCCCAGACTCTCGACGACCAGCGACTGGCGACGCGCCGAAATCGGCGCTGCGAACGGGCAGGGGAACGCGCGGTCGGTCGCGACGGTCCATTCGGCGCTCGCCTGCGGCAGCGCCAACGGCGTCACGCTGTTGTCCGATGCCGGGCGCTTGCGGGCGCTCGAAGTGCAGGCCGACGGCATCGATTTGCTCCTTGGATTGCCGGTCAAATGGGGCATGGGCTTCGCGCTCGAATCGCCGCTGCGCCAGAATCGTCCGGGGCACCGCGTCGCCTATTGGGGCGGCCAGGGCGGCTCATCCTGCCTTGTCGATTTCGACGAACGCATGTCGGTCGCCTTCGTGATGAACCGCTTCGTCGAAGGCCCGGGCGAATCGGTCCGCGGTAGCCGCATCATCGAGGCGGCCTATCAGAGCCTGGGGCGCTGACGTGGGCGACCTGCTTCCGATCGGCGATGTTCCCGGCCACTATGCGCGCCAGTTCGGCCCCGATCGCTGGGCGCTCGAACATAATGGCGAGGTCATGACATGGGCCGAGCTCGAACGGCGCGCGAACCGCCGCGCCTGGGCGCTTGCCGCGCAAGGAGTCCGCGACGACGATATCGTCATGCTGTCGCTGCCGAACGGCAATGCGCTGTACGAGCTGACCTTCGCGATCTGGAAATGCGGCGCGACGCCCTGCGTCGTCTCTTCGAAGCTGCCGCTGGCCGAGATCAAGGCGATCGTCGCGCTTGCGCGGCCGCGGATGATCATCGCGGCCGATGCGGCACTCGCCGTGGCGATCGAGGCCATGCCCGTATCCTTCGGTCTCGACGGCGGCTGCGACCTTCCGTTTCCGACGCGCGTCCCGAAACATTGGAAGGCGATGCCTTCGGGCGGATCGACGGGTCGGCCAAAGATCATTGTCGATCATCAGCCCGGCGTCGTTGACCTGTCGGTCGCGGCGACGATGGGACTGCCCGAGGGCAAGGTCGTGCTGAACCCCGGCCCGTGCCATCACAATGCCCCCTTTGCATTCTCGCACATCGCGCTGGGCCGCGGGAACAGCCTGGTTGGCATGACCAAATTCGACGCGGCGCAGGCGCTTGCATTGATCGAATCGCACAAGGTCGCGTGGGTCGTGTTCGTCCCGACAATGATGAACCGCATCGCGAAGCTTCCCGACGAAATTCGCGCGGGCGCCGATCTCTCGTCGCTCGAACGGGTGTGGCATATGGCGGCACCGATGCCGCCGTGGCTTAAGCAGGAATGGATCGACTGGATCGGGGCCGAGAAGATCTGGGAATATTATGGCGGCACCGAACGCCAGGGAGCGACGGTGATCAGCGGCGAGGAATGGCTGGCGCATCGGGGCTCGGTGGGCCGCGCCGTCGAGTGCGAGATTTGCATTCTCGGTGAGGACGGGCAGCCGGTGCCGCAGGGCGAGATCGGCGAAATATTCCTGCTCCCGCCGGGTGGTCTGGGCTCAACCTATCACTATCTCGGCGCCGCGGCGAAGCAGGCGGCGGGAGGCTATGAATCGATCGGCGATCATGGCTGGCTCGACGAAGAAGGCTATCTCTATCTCGCCGACCGGCGCACCGACATGATCGTTTCGGGCGGCGCGAACATCTACCCGGCCGAGATCGAAAATGCGTTGATGGAATATCCGGGCGTCGAATGCGCGGTCGTAATCGGTCTGCCCGACGATGATATGGGCGCGCGCGTCCATGCGATCGTGCGTCCCGACCCCGCCGCGGGTCGGACGCCGAATGCGGACGCGCTGCTCGCATTCCTCGGCGACCGGCTGGTGCGCTACAAGATGCCGCGCTCGATTGAATTCACCGCCGAGGAACTACGCGACGATGCCGGCAAGGTGCGGCGGAGCGCGCTTCGCGAAGCGCGGATCGCAGCGGCGGTTGCTGCTTGACCGCGCGGTGGCCCGGCTAGCGGCGTTCGGCAGCGGCGCGGAACAGCGCAGCCAGCTGCGCCGCGTCGCGTTCGCTGTCCCAATGGGACCCCGGGGCGATGTTTAGCCGCGTGACCAGATAGCCGAGATGGAGGCTGAGGAACGATCGCGCGAGAAAGGCGGTGTCGGCATCGGGTGCAATCGCTCCGCCCGCCTTCAACGTGTCGAGACAAGCGACAAGCGGTCGCCACAGCCGCGACAACCACACCGGGCTGTAGCGCGCCTTGAAGGTCGGATTTTGAAGGATTTCGACCAGAAACATGCGGCCGGCGTCCGATCCCGTACCCTGTGCCTTCGCGCGCTCGACGATCACCGCCCGGTTCCATCGCTCGAAGGCGTCCCACGTACGCGGCGGGTCGGTCTCGAGCTGCACGAACAGCGACTGGTCGAGTTGTTCGATCGCGACGCGGTCGAGCACTTCGGTGAGCAGCCCTTCCTTGCTGCCGAACTGTTTGAACAGCGTGCGCTCCGTACTCTTCGCGCGCTCGGCGATCTCGCGTGTCGTCATTCCGGCGAGCCCCTTTTCGATCAGCAGCGCCGCCGCTGCCTCGATCAGCGCCGCGCGCTTCGCATCACCCCTTTTCATCGTTTCGGTCACGTCGAACCCCGGAAGTATAGCAATCACTTTACATTTAATACGAATCAATGTATAGCGTCCACTATACATTATGCGCTCAGGAGACATTTTCCGATGCTTGCCGCCGCCGAATTGAAACCGCACTCCGTCGAAGGCGCCACCGACATGGTCGATGCGACGATCAGAGCACGCCATGCCGCCCGCCGCTTCCGCAAAGACCCGGTGCCAGCGGCTATGGTTCGCGATATCCTCGACGTGGCACGCTATGCGCCGAGCGGGACGAACATCCAGCCGTGGCGGGCGTGGGTCGTCACCGGCACCGCGCGCGACCGGTTGTGCGCTGCGACGGTGGACGCTTTGCTCGCCAGCGGCCCGCAGCCGCAGGAAGAAGAGTATAGATATTACCCCACCGAGTTTCCCGAGGCGATCCTTGCGCGTCGCATGGCGTTCGGGGCGGCCTTCGGCGCCGCACTCGGCATCGCGCACGACGACATGAACGGCCGGATGCGCGCGATGGCGCGCCAGTTCCTCTTCTTCGATGCGCCGGTCGGGATCATCTTCACGATGGACCGCGCACTCGAACTCGGCAGTTTCCTCGACTATGGCTGCTTCCTGCAGAACGTCATGCTCGCCGCCAAGGTGCGCGGCCTTGACACCTGCGCGCAGCAGAGCTGGTGTCAATTCCACCGCGTGATCCGCGCCGAACTCGGCATCCCCGAAGGCGAGATGCTGGTGTGCGGCATGTCGCTCGGCTGGGCCGACGAAGCCGCGCCCGAAAACAACCTCGATCTGGGCCGCGCCCCGATCGAGGATTTCGCCACCTTTTGTGAATGAGGACAAGACCCGAATGACCGACGAATCCCCGCAAGTGCTGAGCTACCGCGGCGTCGTCTATCCATGGCACTGCGATCAGATGGGCCACATGAACGTCATGTGGTACACCGGAAAATTCGACGAAGCGACGTGGAACCTCTTTGCCGAACTGGGCCTAACGCAGGCCTATCTAGCCGCGAACGGACGCGGGATGGCGGCGGTCGAACAGACGACGCGATATCTGCGAGAGCTGGTTGCGGGTGACACGGTCACCATCACCTCGCGCCTCGTCGAGGTGCGCGAAAAGGTGCTGCGATTCGAGCATTCGATGGTCCGGACGACCGACGGCATCCTCGCGGCGACATCGGCGATCACCGGGGTTCACCTCGACACGGCGCTGCGTAAGGCGTGCGCTTTTGAAGAGGATGTTCGTCGCCGAGCGGCAGCGATGATCGGAGGGCATACAGCCGATCCGGTGTAGAAGGAGACGAAGATGAGACCCCCACCCATCGGTTTGTCATTCCGGTCGACGATCATGGTCGATGCTATGCTGACGGTGCCGCAAATCCCGCTGCCGCTTGGCGTCATGGCGAACATGCCGCCGGTCTTTGCGACCGCCTATATGATCGCCTTTATCGAGGCGACATGCATCGAGGCGCTGGCGCCCTATCTGGGCGAGGGCGAGGCGACGGTGGGCACGCATGTCGATATCAGTCACGCCGCGGCGACGCCGGTTGGCATGCGTGTGACCGCCGAGGTGGTGCTCGAAGCCCTCGAACGGCGCAAGCTTCGCTTCCGGGTTTGTTGTTACGATGAAGCCCATCTGATCGGCGAAGGGTTTCACGAGCGTGCCGTGATTGATGCGGCCGCATTCTCGGCGCGGACTTCGGCTAAGCTGGCGTCGGGCGGGGTGACTGGATAGGAAAGCGCACGGCATTATCGGGCGTTGCATCATGCGGGGTTGATCCCGTTTGCGTTGATTCTGGTCCGCCTTCTCGTCCGGCACGGCCAAGGAATAGCCCCAAAACCTTCCCGTGCGGCATGCAAGAGCCCGCGCGATTTCGGGCGACATCTTCGTCCGCGCCGGCATCGGTCCGCGCTTTTGCCGCGCGTCCCGGCCTTGTGCGCGACTAATCGCCGGCGAGCGCCTCGATCAGACGATCGACGTCGGAGTCCGTCACATGCAGGTGCGGCGCGATGCGGATCGCGTCCCCGCGCTGGCTGACATGGATGTTGCGCGCACGCAGAAGCCCGATCAGGTCCTGCGGGTCTCCGGCAACCGACAAGCCAAGGATGTGCCGGCTGCGGAAGTGCGGGGCCAATATTTCGTAGCCGAGCGGCGCGACGGCGGCCGCGATCCGGTCGGTGATCGCGCCCAATCGCGCCTCGATACCCGCAATCCCCCATTGTTCGATCTGACGAAGCGCCGCGATCGCGCCCGGCAACACGGTCGTCACACAGGTCTCGCCGACGTCGTACCGCCGCGCGCCGGCGCGATACTCGGCGCAATAATCGGCGAGGCGCGTGAAATCCTGCGCATTGCTTCGCGCCAGCCAGCTTTCCTCGAGCGGACGTTCGCCGTGCCAACGCGGATCGACGTAGAGCAGCGAAAAGTCGTAGGGGCAAAGCAGCCATTTATAGCCTGCCGCAACCATGAAGTCGGGCCGTACGGCAGCGAGGTCGAGCGGCGCCGCGCCGAGCGACTGGGTGACGTCTAGAACGAGGACCGTACCGTTCGCGCGGCATGCCGCGCCGATCGCGACAAGGTCGAAGGTGGCGCCGTCGGTCCAGTGACACGCCGAGAGTGCGGCGATACGGACCGACGGATCGAGTGCGGCGAGCACCGCCCGCGTCCAGTCGCCATCGGCCGGACGCCCGGCGGTCCGGATGGCCGCGCCGCGCTCGGCGGCGATCCGCTGCCAGGGGAATATATTCGATGGGAATTCCTGCGCGGCCACCAGGATATGGTCGCCCGCTTGCAACCGCGGCTCGAGAATGCGCGCGGCGGTACTGATGCCATAGCTTGCGGCGGGCACGATGGCGAAGTTCTCAGCGGCGGTGCCGAAGAGCGCCGCGGAGACGTCGCGCAGGGTTTCGGCATCGGCGAAGAAATCCCCGGGGGCGCGCTCCCAAGGCCGCAACTTCGCGCCTGCCCCGCATACGAGCGCGTCGCGCGAAGCGCGGAGCAGCGGCGCATTATACGCGGTGTTGAAATAGGCGACATCGTCGGGGATCTCGAAAAGGGCGCGACAGGAGAGGTTCGGCATGCGCGATGCTCTAGCAGTCCCGTCCGGTATGCGCAGCGAACCATTGCTTGGGCTGATCAAAGCCAGAATTTGCGTTCACGGTATGCCCGTTTGCGAAACTGTTCGCCGGATGACTTTAGGGTAACATGATACGCGAATCATGCTTCCGCGTAACTTGATTTCGACCCCTGATGCTCTATTGCCAAGGCGTGCAGGGTGATCCAGACAATTACATCAGCCTCCTTTCGGCCGCGCAAATTGAAACGTTGCGGCATGTTTTCGAGCACAAAAATTCCAAGGAAATCGCTCGCATTATGGATGTTTCGCCGCATACGGTCGACGAGCGCGTGCGGCGCGCCCTAAAAAAACTTAATGTTTCCAACAGAATAGAGGCCGCGACGATCCTGGCTCGTAACGGTGTATTCGACCAGGTTACGCCATATCAGCCTTTGACATATCAATTGTTCGACCTAGGCGATGCCGTCCCCGCCGATGAAGCCGGTGCGGGGCGCAGTTCGATCCGGCGGCTTTTCGACATCGGTTCGCCATTTCCTACCGCGTCCCAGCCGGCCAACCGGCACGGGTTGATGGAAAGGATTATCTGGCCGATCCTGATCGCCTTCGCGACCATATTGGCATTTTCCGCTCTCTATTCGATCCTTGTTGGTCTTGGTCGTGTTTTGACCTGAATGCTGCGGGGGGGAAACCGTCGGCATTCGCTTTCAAGGACCGAAGACATGCTGAACGAACGACTTTCCGCGGCGAAGAAGATCGCCTCCGAACTCCACCAGGCCGAAGACGCCATCGACGAAACGATGATCCGCATCGCCCAACTCGCGGCGACGCTGCCGACCGCGCGGCGCGATATCAACATGTCGGCCATCGTCGGCCAGGAAGCGATGGCTAAGGTTGCCAATGCGCTGGCCGCCGCGGGCGAGGTTCGCCAGCTGCTGACCGACGCGCACATCGCGCTCACCGCGACGCAGAAGCAGGTAGGCCTTGGCACGCGCATGTTCGGTGCCGGCGTCAAGCCGCCCGAAGCGTCGCTCGTCGAGGCAGGTGAAGATCGCGGCATGGCCGAGATCGCGCACTTCCCGCTGGCGAAGGCTTCCTAAGCAACTGGGTGGACCAAACCACATGTGGACCGTGGCGATTTATTATGGGGTTCTGCTGCTCACCGTGGCCGTCGCGATGTGGCGCGGCGGCCCCCTGGAACGCTGGGCAGCGTACACCGCATTGCTCGCCTCGGTCTGCACCACCGTTCTGGCACCGAAACCGAACTGGTCGCATATTGAATATAGTATCTTCGCGATAGACGTCGTCGCCTTGGCGAGCTTCTGGGTCATCGCATTGAAAACGCAGCGTTTCTGGCCCTATTGGATAACCGGATGGCAGTTGATCGCCATTTTCGGTCACGTCCAGAAGCTGATGTTTTCGGAGATATTGGCGCGTCCCTACGCGCTGCTTTCAATGTATATCTCTTACCCGATCCTTTTTGTCATTCTGTACGCATCGGGTTCGACCAGACGGAGAGAGGATACCAGGGCTCGAATTTAGTGCCCGAGGGGTCTTGATACATGCAGCAATTCTCGAATCAGGAAATTGCGGAAATACGCTCGCGCATCGACCAGATTCACGACATGCTGGCGAAGGGTGGCGACGAGCAGGCGCAAGCGGCGGTTTCAGGCTTCGTCCTGCCGACAGCCGAGGCGCAGCCGCGGCTGGTCGACCAGCTCGCGCTCAGCATCCAGGTCCGGCGAATGCGCCGGACGCACTTCGGCACCGCGCAAATGTCCGGGCCGACGTGGGACATGATGCTCGACCTCATGCTCGCCAACGCGAACGGCCGCACGCTCAGCGCCAGCGACCTCGCGACCGGCGCGGGCGTTCCCCTGTCGTCGGGGCTGCGGATGATCGCGGCGCTCGAAGCGCAGGGTCTCGTCAAACGGTCGATCGACGAGCGCGATCGTCGTCGATCGCTCGTCCGCCTGACCGAGGCAGGCACCGAGAAGATGGCGAGCTATTTCGAGAAATTCGGTACGGCGATGCGCAACGGGTACACCCGCGCCGCGTGATTGCCGGGGTGAGGTTGGCGGCACACCCCTCCCGCCGCCGGCCTCATTCGGTCATGTCGCGCATCATCCGTTCGATCTTCGCCATCGCATCGCGTTTGATCTGGCAGACGCGTGCCGCGCTGACGTCGAGCGTCAGCCCGATCTCCTGCAGATTCAGCTCTTCGAAGAAATAGAGCTGCAGGATGAGCTGTTCGCGCTCGCCAAGCCGGCCGACGCATAATTGCAATGCCCTGAGCAGACCGTCCTGCTCGATCGCTTCGCCGGCGCCCGGCCGGTCGTCGGCAAAGAGGAAGCTCCCCTCGTCGACGAGCTCGTCGAGCGACGTCGAGCGGCCATGCGTCGCGCTCTTTTCCAGTGCGAAATAGTCCTCGGCCGAGAGACCGAACGCCTCGGCCATCTCCGCCGCCGTTGGCGCGCGCATCAGCTTCTGTTCGAGCGTGGCGCGCGTCTGCTGCAATCGCCGCGCCGCCGCCATCGCCGAACGCCCGACATCGGCCTCGCGCCGCTGCTGGTCGATCATCGCGCCGCGAATGCGCGTAGTGGCATAGGTGGTGAAGGCGAAGCCGCGCTCCTCATAGGTCCGGCTCGCCTCGATCAAGGCCATCAGCCCGACCTGGATCAGATCCTCAAGGTCACTTGTGCGCGACACGCGCGAATGCACCTGCCAGGCGATCTTGCGCACCAGCGGCGCATATTCCTCGATCAGCGTCTCGGCGCTCTCGCCATAACCGCCGAGGCGCGGAGCGCGGGCCTTGGCCGCCGCAAATTGATCGGCGGGCTCAGTTTTCATGGGGCTCGTCCTTCATCTGGGCATCGGGAGCGTTCAGGCGCGGGACTTCGGCGCCGATCGTCGCGACGATCTCGGTCGCCTTGTTTGCCGGGATTTCGAGGTATGAAATGACCGCGACGTCGGGGAAGGTCGCGCGTACCAGCCGTGACAGCGCCGAACGGCAGAGCGGCGAGGCGACGAGCGCAAAACTGCGTGTCGAAAGCAGCAGCGGTTCGACCGCGTCGCCGATCTGTTCGATGATCTTCATCGCCATGCCATGCTCGAACGGCCATTCGGCACCCGGATTCGCGCGCACCGCCTGATTCAGCAGCACCTCGATCTCGGGGGCGAAGGTCACCACGGGCAGCGGCATCCGGCTGGGCACGATCGTCTGGACGATCAGCGCGCCGATGCGCTGGCGCACCGCCTCGATCAGGTCGGCATCGCCCAGTTGCTGGCCGGCGATCGCCACCATCGCCTCGGCTATCTTGCGGAAGTCGCGCAGCGGGATGCGCTCGACGAGCAGCGCCTTGCACAGCGCGGCGACGCGCGGCAGCGCATAGCCCTGCGGGCTCAGGCTCTGCGCGAGCTGCGGATAATGCGTCTTCAGATTGTCGATCAACGCCTGCGCATCGTCGAGCCCGAACAGCTCGGACGCCGAGGCGACAATGCTGTTGTTGAGGTGCGTCGCGACGACCGTCGACGGATCGACGACGGTATAGCCCGCGGCGATCGCGTCATTCTGCGACGCCTTGGGAATCCACAGCGCGTCGAGCCCGAAGGTGGGATCCTTGCACGGTCGGCCGGGTACCGTGGTGACGAGGTCGCCGGCGTCAAGCGCGAGCATCTCATTGGGATAGACCTCGTCCTCGCCGACGATCACCCCGGCAACCGCGATGCGATAGGCGTTGCCCGGCAGCGACAGGTCGTCGGTGACCTTCACCGGCGGGATCACGAAACCCAGCTCCTTCGACAGCTGGCGGCGGATGCCGGTGATGCGGGTCATCAGCGGCGCGCCCTTGCGCTCGTCGACGAGCGCAACGAGCGCATAGCCGATTTCGAGCTGGCACGGCCCGACGTCGCTGACGTCCGCCCATTCGATATGGTGCGGGTCGGGCGCGGGCGCGGCGGACGGCGGGGCGGCTTCGGCGACCTGTGCGGCCTTGCGCAGCTGCCAGCCGATCGTGCCGGCGATGGCCGAGGCGGGAAGGATCAGCAACTGCGGCATCGCGGGGACGAGGCCGAGCACGAAAAGCACGCCGCTCACCGCGAACCACACATGCGGCGAAGCGAACTGGCTGCCGATCTGGCCCGACAGATCGTGCGGCGACGAAACGCGGGTGACGATCGCGGCGGCGGCGATCGAGAGGAGCAGCGCGGGAATCTGCGCGACGAGTGCATCGCCGATCGCGAGCGTGACATAGGTGCTGCCGGCCTCGGAGAAGGAGAGGCCGTGGCTGAAAATGCCGAGGATCAACCCGCCGACGATATTGACGAACAGGATCAGCAAGCCGGCAACGGCGTCGCCCTTCACGAATTTCGAGGCGCCGTCCATCGAGCCGTAGAAGTCGGCTTCGGTCGCCACTTCCTGCCGGCGCGCCTTCGCTTCGTCGGGGGTGAGCAGACCGGCGTTGAGATCGGCGTCGATCGCCATCTGCTTGCCGGGCAAGGCGTCGAGGGTGAAGCGTGCCGACACTTCGGAGACACGGCCCGCACCCTTGGTAATGACGACCAGGTTGATGATCATCAGCACGAAAAAGACGAACAACCCGACGACATAGTCGCCGCCGATCAGCACTTGGCCGAACGCCTCGATGACATGCCCCGCCGATGCCGTACCCTGGTGTCCGTGAACGAGCACCACGCGCGTCGAGGCGACGTTCAGCGACAGGCGGAACAGCGTCGCGAGCAGCAGCACGGTCGGAAAGGACGAGAAATCGAGCGGTTTCGACGCCTGCATCGCCACCATCAGGATCGCGAGGCTGAGCATGATGTTGGCGACGAAGCTGATATCGAGCAGGATCGGCGATACCGGAATCACCATCAGCGCGACGAGAATCAACATCGCCGCGGGCAAGGCCGCGGCGCCCGCGATGCGGGGCCAGTTGCCGAGTTTCAGGTCGCCCATCAGGCGCCCCCCCCCAGCGAGGCGAGGCGGCGATACGCGCTCGCGGCGAAGTCCATCGACAATTTCTTCGGCATGGGCTGGATATCCATCATCGGGAGCGGCGGGCGCCCGCCGCCATTGGCGCCGCTGGCGCTCGCCATCTGCATGCGCCAGCCGGACGTCGGAGCGGGCGGGCCCGGTATCATGCCGGCGCCGCCATCGGCTTCGAGCTTGGCGCGGAAGAATTCGCGGATTTCACCGAGGCTGCGCATACTGCCGTCGGCGTTGTAGAAGACCGGGCGGTTGGCTGCTGCGGCGTCGGGCAACATCGTCGCGCCGGGCTGGTCGGGATTGTCGCTCCACGCGCCGAGGAAGCGGGCGGCGCCCGCGCTCCCCAGAAAATGCGCAAGATAAAGGTCGACCGGCTCGGCGGCGCGCCCGGTGCGGCTTTCGATATAGTCCTGATTGTCGGAGGTCAGTGCCGCCGCCATGTTCGACGCGGCAACAGGGTCGTCGCGCAGACCGAGGATCTGGTCGCGCAGCATCGGGTCGGCAATGCTGAACCGCCCCGATGCATCCTTACCGATCGCATTCGCGGCCCAGCCGAGCCCATGGTCGGCGCCGTGGCGATGCAAAGTCGCGAGCCAGGTCTGCCTGGTGAACTGGTACAGCCCGCGCGCCGACGAGGTCGGTGCCTTGGCGGTCGGGTTGAAACGGCTTTCAACCCGCGCGACATCGACCAGATAGTCGAAATCGACCCCGGTTCGCGCCGATGCATTCTGCACGGCATCCAGTACGGGAACGGCGCCGGGCGCCCCGGAAACAGGAGCAGGTGTCGCAGAAGGGTTGATCAGGTTCATGCCTTGGGTTCCGCTCTTTCAGGGAACCAAAAGCAATCATCGTGCCATTTTCCGGAAGCTGGCCGGAAAATACGGTTTGTCAGTAGGTTAAGGCGAGCCCTCGAGGCCGGGTGCCGCGGATCGCATGGTTCATGTCAATCCTCTGACGCGTCCAGTCCTTGAGCAGGTTGATCCGCATCGCGGCGGCTTCGAGCTGCGCCAGCGTCCGGGTGATCAGCGTCCGCGCCTCGGCTTCGCTGCCCGCCGGGATCGCGGCGCCGCGAAACAGGATCACCGCCGTCGCCAGTTCCTCGGTCGCGGCGATGATCGCGCCGGCGTCCTGCCCGTCGAGCGCGCCGACCAGCAGGTCGAGCTTGGCCTGGACATCCTCGATCGGCATTATTCGGTGCGCCCTTGTGCATAGTTCAGCATCGCGAGCGCGATCGTTGCCGCGTCGACGCGGTAGCCGCCCTGGTTGATGGCGGTGCGCAGCGAGGCGACGCGTGCGCTGTCCACCGGCGGCGGCATCGATGCGAGGTCGCTCGCGATGCGGATCAGGCTCGCGCCCGCCAGCGCGTCGGGCGCGGCCGTGCGAAGCGGCGCCGCGCCAGCCGCAAGCGTGCTGTCTGCGATCTTGCGCACGGGGGCCGTGCGGCTGACGCCGCCCACCTGTCCGATCTTGCCGTCACTCGACATAGCTGCCTCCATCTGCCCCGCCCGAACGAACGGCGGATGCGTCTCACAAGGCTTTAACGGACGGCGCGTCCGGAGATTAAGGGGTGGTTACCGAAAAAATGAAAAAAGAAACCCGGCGTGTCGGAATGCCGACGCCGCCGGGCCAGTGGGGCTTGGTCGTGCGAAGCGTGTCAGTCGGTCATCCGCGCGCGGCCGGGGCCCGTGACGACCGCGCTCAGCATGTTTTTCGCGTCATTGCCGCGGAGCGCGATCGTCTCGCCAAGGCGGCCGTCCTGCGTCGCGATGGCCGAATAGCTGACCGTGAAAGTCTCGCTTTCGATCGTCACGCGGACATTGTCGCCGCGACGGACGACGGGTGCCGTCGCCGCGGGGGCGGCAAAGCCTGCTTGCATGGGCGCCGCGCCCGCCGGACCGGTGAGCGGGACGCGCAGGCGCCATCCGAGCGGTGCACAGCGGACGGCGAGCGTCTGCGCGTCCAGCGCGGTGATGGCCGGCTGTTCGGGGCAGCGCGCCAGCTTGATGCGGCGATCGATCGGCACCGCGGCGCGGCCCATCGCATTGGCGACGGTCTGCGCGATCGCGTCGATGGGCTGCCAGTCCTGCATCGCCTGCTGTGCATGGGCAGCGGGAAGTGCGGTCAGGCTTGCGGCAAGGCAGGCGACGATCATGCGGGTCATGGAGACAATCCTTGTTGGTCCAAAATTCCACGGAATCGAAGTGCAGGATGCGTGCCAGTCGGGGTTTCCCGCGGAATTCCGTGTGGTGGCACGGCGCCACGTCAATCTTTTGACGAGCTGCCGTCCGGGGCCGCGGCGGATGATCGAGCGACCGGCACATATATTTGAAAAACAAAGATAAATATATTTTGGCACGGCGATTGCATCATGCCTTGGTGTTATTCCGCGTGCCCGCGCCGGCCGGCCAGCCCGTCCACTGCGGCAAGCAAGGGAAGATGATGATGGCAACCGAGAAGCTCTTTGGCCTGCACGCGACGGCGCTCCAGCTGCGCAGCCAGCGCATGATGATGCTCGCGTCGAACATCGCCAATGCCGCCACGCCCAACTACAAGGCGCGCGATCTCGACTTTTCGAAGGCGCTCGACCTTGCAAGCCAGGGCGCCTCGACCGACGGCGCGATCGAAGGCGCGATCGCCTATCGCGTGCCCGTCCAGCCCTCGCTCGACGGCAACACCGTCGAGATGGCGACCGAACAGACCGCCTTCGCCGAGAATGCGCTCGCCTATCGCTCGAGCCTCTCTTTCCTCCAGGGCCGCGTCAACACGCTGACGCGCGCGATCAAGGGCGAATGACGATGAGCAATTTCTCGGTCTTCGACATTAGCGGGCGCGCCATGTCGGCGCAGCTCGTTCGCCTCAACACCACTGCGTCGAACCTCGCCAACGCGGGGACGGTCGCGGGCAGCGAGAAGGAAGCCTTCCGCTCGCTGAAGCCCGTGTTCCGCACCGTGATGGACGCGCAGGGCCGCGCGACCGTGCAGGTCGACCAGGTCACGACGGGCAAGATGGCGCCCTCGAAGCGCCATGATCCGTCGAACCCGCTCGCCGACAAGGACGGCAATGTGTGGGAGGCGGCGGTCGATAGCGCCGCCGAGCTGGTCGAGATGGTCGAGACGGCGCGCCAGTATCAGAACAATGTCCAGGTCCTCGAAACCGCAAAGGGCCTGATCAACGAAACGCTGCGGTTGGGACAATAATCATGGCCGTCGATTCCATCCAGAACCAGTATCAGTCGTACACGCCGACCCAGCTCAAGGGGCAGCAACTCGACCAGAGCGACTTCCTGCGCCTGATGACGGCGCAGCTGTCGCAGCAGGACCCGTTCAACCCGGTCGATAACCAGGAGATGGTGGCGCAGATGGCGCAATTCTCCAGCCTCGCCGGGGTCAGCGAGACCAACACGGTGCTGAAGAGCATTTCCGAACAGCTCGCGGCACAGACCGCGCTGCTCAAGGACATCAAGGCCGCCCAGACACCCCCGGCGACGCCGCCGGCCACCCCGACCACCTAATCATTTCGCAGGAAGGATAAGTCCATGTCGTTCTATACTTCGCTTTCGGGCCTCAAGGGCGCCCAGACCGACATGTCGGTCATCTCGAACAATATCGCCAACGCCAACTCGATCGGCTTCAAGCGCAGCAAGGCGCAATTCGGCGACATCTTCGCCTCGTCGCCGACGCAGTCGTCGAAAACCGTCGCGGGCCAGGGCCAGCGCCTGATCGGGATCACCCAGCAGTTCACGCAGGGGTCGTACGAGACGAGCGAAAAGACGCTCGACCTCGCGATCGTCGGCGAGGGGCTGTTCATCGTGAAGGGCGAGCCGCCGCGCAACCAGGTCACCTATACGCGGAACGGCGCTTTCTCGCCGCTGCCCGATGGCACCGTCATCGATTCGACCGGCCAGAAACTCCAGTTGCTTCCCGTCGATGCTGCGGGCAACGTCACCGACCGCACGCTCGCCGGCGCTTATGACTTCGTTCTGCCCGATGGTGCACCGAGCGATCCGACGGCCTCGCTGATCAACGTCTCGGTCGACCTCGACGGCCTCGTCACGGCGACCTTTGCGAACGGCGAAGACCAGGTGCTCGGCAAGGTCGCGATGGCGACTTTTCCCGCGATGGAGGGTCTGCGCCCCATCGGTGACGCGCATTGGCAGTCCACCGGCGAAAGCGGACCACCGACGATCGATGCTGCGACCAACGGCCCGATGGGCACGATCCGGTCGGGCACGCTCGAACGCTCGAACGTCGACATTACCGAGGAGCTGGTGATGCTGATCGCCGCGCAGCGCAACTTCCAGGCGAACGCCAAGGCGATCGAGGGCGCTTCGACGCTGACCCAGACCGTCATCAACATGCGCACGTAAGACGCGCGACTGACCGCCTGCCGGGAGTATCCAGATGGACCGCCTCATCTACACCAGCCTGACCGCGATGCGGGGCAGCATGGCCCGGCAGACGGCGATCGCGAACAATCTCGCCAACGCCCAGACGCCGGGGTTCCGGGCCGACATGGCCGAAGCCCAGTCGCTCTGGCTGAACGGCGAAGGGTTCGATACGCGCGCCGTCGCTTCGGAAGAGGTGCTCGGCGCCGACATGGCTGCGGGCACGATCACCCAGACCGGCCGCGATCTCGATGTCGCGGTACAGGGCGATGCGTTGCTCGTCGTTCAGGCGAAAAATGGCGAGGAAGCCTATACCCGCCGCGGCGACCTGCAGCTATCGCCGAGCGGCCTTTTGACCACCGGCGACGGCAGCCCGGTACAGGGCGCGCAGGGGCCGATCACGATCCCGCCCGCCGACTCGATCAGCATCGATGCCGAGGGCCGGATCTGGGTCGTGCCGAACGGGGGCGACCCGCAGAATCCGCAGGAGGTCGACCGGCTGCGGCTCGCGACCCCGGCGGGTTCGGATGTCGTCAAGGGGATCGACGGGCTGTTCCGCGTGAAGGGAGGCGGGATTCTTCCCGACGACCCCGAGGCACGGCTCGTCACCCGCTCGATCGAAGGGTCGAACGTCGCCGCCACCACTGCGCTCGTCGAGATGATCGAGGCGAGCCGGAGCTGGGATACGCAGCTCAAGATGATCACCGACGCGCGCGACATGGACAGCGCGACGGCCAATCTGATGCAGCTGCCCCGTTAAGGAGAATAGAGATGAGCTTCGGAGCCCTTCACGTCGCGCGGACCGGTCTGGATGCCCAGGGCTTCCGGATGCAGGTGATCGCGAACAACCTCGCCAACGTCAACACGACGGGCTTCAAGCGCGACCGCGCGAGCTTCGAGACGCTGAGCTATCAGATGATGACGCAGCCGGGTGCGCCGTCGACCGCGGAAAACCGCTATGCGACCGGCCTCAACCTCGGCACCGGTGTCGCGCTCAGCGGCACCGCGCGCATCGATACGCAGGGCACGTTCGCGACGACGGGCAACGGCCTCGACGTTGCGATCGACGGTGCCGGCTATTTTCAGGTGCAGATGCCCGACGGGCGCATCGGCTACACCCGCGCCGGCAATTTCGGCCGCTCGCCCGACGGCACGATCGTGACCTCGGACGGCAAGCCGCTCCAGCCGCAGATCCAGATCCCCGAGGATGCGTCGAGCATCACCATCGGCGCCGACGGCACCGTGTCGGCGAGCGTGCCGGGACAGGAAGGCGCGACCGAGCTCGGCCGCATCGAGATCGCGCGCTTCTCCAACCCCGCGGGGCTGCAGGCGATCGGCAACAACCTGCTCGTCGAGACGCAGGCCTCGGGCGCGCCGCTCGTCGGCGGCGCCGGC
Organism: Sphingopyxis sp. H073; assembly: GCF_001468395.1. Taxonomy (GTDB): domain Bacteria; phylum Pseudomonadota; class Alphaproteobacteria; order Sphingomonadales; family Sphingomonadaceae; genus Sphingopyxis. The sequence goes on from NZ_LNSG01000016.1 coordinate 46,328, forward strand.
GAGGAAGGCCGCGGCTCGCTGCGCGGCGGGATGCTCGAAGGATCGAACGTCAATGTCGTCGAGGAACTCGTCGACATGATCGAGACGCAGCGCGCCTACGAGGTCAATTCGAAGATGATCTCGGCCACCGACGAGATGATGAAAAATGCCGCGCAGACTCTCTAAACTCGGCCTGATCGCCTTGGCGCTTGTGGCGGCTCCGGCGGCCGCGAAGGACAAGGTCGCGCCCGACGCCTTTTCGGTGTCGATGCCCGCGCCGCCGCCCGCGCCGCCGTCCAATGGCGCGATCTTCCAGAGCGGTTACACCCCGCTCACCTCGGGCGGGCGCGCCGGGCAGGTCGGTGACATCATCACGATCCAGCTCGTCGAGCGCACCGCCGCGACGAAAAGCAACGCCGCCAACACCCAGCGCGACGGCAGCATCGGCCTGACGCCGCCGGCGACCGGACCGTTCTCGCTGTTCGACCCGAGCGATGTCGGCGCGAGCGGCACACAGCAGTTCAAGGGCAAGGGCGACGCGTCGCAGTCGAACGCGCTGTCGGGCGAGGTCAGCGTGACCGTCGCCGCCGTCTATCCGAACGGCACGATGCTGGTGAAGGGCGAGAAGTTGCTGACGCTCAACCGCGGCGACGAACGCGTGCAGATTTCGGGCATCGTCCGGGCGATCGACATCAGTCCCGACAACCGCGTCCTGTCGACGCGCGTCGCCAATGCCAACATCCGTTACGTGGGCAAGGGCGAGATCGCGCGCGCCAGCAAGCAAGGCTGGCTGCAGCGCTTCTTCTCGATCATCAGCCCGTTCTGAAAGAGGATAATCCAGTGACCAGGCGTCCGACCCTCCTCACCTTCTTCCTGCTGCTTCTGGCGAGCCTTGGCTTTTCCGCGTCGGCGCAGGCCGAACGGATCAAGGATATGGGCCAGTTCCAGGGCCTGCGCGCGAACCAGCTCACCGGTTACGGCATCGTCGTCGGCCTCGCGGGGACGGGCGACGACAGCCTCGACTATTCGACGCTGGGGATGAAGGGCGCGGTCTCGCGCTTCGGCCTGACGCTGCCCGCCGGGGTCAACCCGGCGCTCAAGAATGCCGCGGCGGTGATGATCACCGCCGAGCTGCCCGCTTTCTCGAAACCCGGCCAGCGCCTCGACATCACCGTGTCGGCGATCGGCAAGGCGAAAAGCCTGCGCGGCGGCACGCTGGTGCTCGCGCCGCTCTATGGCGCCGACGGCCAGATTTACGCGATGGCGCAGGGCAATCTCGTCATCGGCGGGCTCGGCGTCGATGCCGCCGACGGATCGAAGCTGACGGTCAATGTGCCGTCGAGCGGCCGCATCGCCGGCGGCGCGACGGTCGAACGCGCGGTTGATACAGGGTTCACCGCGACCGACCAGCTGACCTTCAACCTCCACCAGTTCGACGCGACCAATGCAAAGCGCGTCACCGACGCGATCAATCAGGCGCTGCCGGGCTCGGCCGTCATGATCGACGGCGCCAGCATCGCGATCCGCGCCTCGGGTGGCGGCGACGAGCGGATGCGCCTGATGTCCCGAATCGAGAATCTCGACGTAATCCGCGCCGAACCGCCCGCGAAAGTCATTGTTAATGCCCGCACCGGGACGGTCGTTATTAACGGCGCGGTTCGCGTGGGGACCGCGGCGGTGACGCAGGGCAAGCTGACCGTCTCGATCAAGGAATCGCCGACGGTGGTGCAGCCCGCGCCGTTCAGCCGCGGCCAGACCGCGATCGAGCCGTCGAGCGAGATCGGTGTCGACCAGGAGTATCGCCCGGTGATGATGATCAAGCCCACGGCTTCGCTTTCGCAGCTCGTCGATGCGATCAACCGCATGGGCGTCCCTCCCGGCGACCTTGTCGCCATCCTCGAAGCGCTGAGCCAGGCCGGCGCGCTGACTGCGGAACTGGTGATCATATGACGACGCCCATTTCCTCCACCCGTGCGCCGACGCCCACGCCCGCTGCGGCGGGCGGCGGCGACGGCGGGCTGCGCAAGGCGGCCGAGGCTTTCGAGGCCGTGATCCTGCGCCAGCTGATGGCGTCGATGCGGCAGGCGAAGCTTGCCGACGACATTTTCGGGTCGAGCGCGACCGACAATTTCCGCGAGATGGCCGACGCCAAGACTGCCGATTCGATGGCGGCACTGCGCCAGTTCGGCATCGCCGACATGGTCGAGCGCCAGTTCCGAGGTCTGGGCGGCGGGCCGACGTCGCTTGGCGGAGGCGTCCAATGAGCGACCTTCTCAGCATCGGCTATACGGGGCTGCGCGCCTATTCGAAGGCGCTCTCGATGGTCGGCGACAATATCGCCAACGCCCAGACGCCGGGCTATGCGCGGCGGCGGCTCGAGCTCGGCGAGGTGCCTGCGGGCAGCAACATGGTGCTCTACAGCGGGTCGGTCACCCCGGGCGGGGTCAATATCAAGGGCGTGGTGCGCTCGGTCGACCAGTGGCTGATCGAGGATGCACGCATCTCGGGCGGCGATTCGGAGCGAGCAGCGACCAAGCTCGATTGGATGAACCGCGTCGAGGGGGCACTGAGCGACGACACCAACGGCATCAAGACCGCGCTCAACAAGCTTTACACGACAGCCGACCTGCTGACCGCCGATCCGTCGAACAAGACGCTGCGCAGCCAGTTCCTGCAGGCGGTCGACGACGTCGCATCGGGTTTCCGCACGGCGGCCGGCCAGCTGTCGGGTCTTTCCGACGGCGTTTCGGGCGCGGCAGCAGCCGGTGTCGACAAGTTCAATGCCAATCTGACCGCGCTCGAGCAGATCAACGTCGGGCTGCGCAAGGCGCGGCCGGGCTCGACCAACGAGGCGGCGCTGCTCGACGAGCGCGACCGGCTGCTCGACCAGCTGTCATCGCAGGCGGGGGTCAGCGCGACGTTCGACACGCACGGCGCGGTGACGCTGCGCGTCGCCGGCAGCGGCGACCTGCTCGTCGGCGGCGGTGTGGTCACCCCGATCGCGGTCACGACGGCGGCGGACGGGCGCCTTTCCTATTCGGTCGGCGGGTCTCCCTTCGCGACCGCCACCGGCGAGCTTGCCGGGTTCGCGCAGGCGGCCGACCATGTCGCCGATCAGCGCGCCGGGCTCGACACGATGGCGGCGCAGTTCGCGAGCCAGCTCAACGCGGCGCACCAGGCCGGCATCGACGCGAACGGCGCGGGCGGGCAGCCGCTTTTCACCGGCACCAGCGCTGCGACGCTCACTGCAACGACGCTTACGCCGGAACAGGTTGCCGCAGCGAATGCGACGAGCACCAACGGCAATATGCTGGCGTTCGGCACGATGCGCGGCGCGACCGGACCCGAGACGGTCTGGTCGGGGCATATGGCGACGCAGGCGCAGGCGACCGCTTCGGCGCGCGCGCAGGATGCGGCGGCCGCGACGCGCGCCGACGCGGCCGCCGCAGCACGCGACAATGTCAGCCAGGTCGACCTCGACAAGGAAGCGTCGGAGCTGATCCGTTTCCAACAGGCCTATTCGGCCGCGGCACGCACGATCCAGGTCGCGCGCGAGACGATGCAGACGCTGCTGAGCTCGATTTAAGGGGGCGGACAAGATGATTAACGCCGTTGGCAACAAGATGACCCGCGAGATCGCCCGCCAGGGCAAGCTCGCCGAGGCGCTCGAACGGACGCAGATCCAGATCTCGACCGGCAAGCGGCTCCAGCGCATGTCCGACGACCCCGTCGCCGCGCGGCGCATCCAGACGATCGGCACGACGCAGGCGAGCATGGCGAGCTGGGCGGCGAACATCAAATCGGCCGAAGCGCAGACCGCGCAGGCCGACGGCGTGCTCCAGTCGGTCAGCGGCCTTTTGACGCGTGCGCGCGAGTTGACGCTTTCGGCCTCGACCGACACGCTGGCGCCCGCCGACCGCGCGACGATCGCCGCCGAGCTGAACGCGATCGCCGACGAAATCGACGGGCTGGCGGCAACGCGCGATTCGAACGGCGAACCGCTATTCGCCTCCGGGAACGCGCGCGTCATCCGGTTCGATTCGGACGTCAGCTTCGCGGCGGTGCCGTCGGCAGCCGATGTCTTTGTCATGGGCGGCAACAGCCTGTCGACCAGCCTTCGCGATATCGCGACCGCGGTCGGCGCCGGGAACAAGCCCGCGATGACCGCCGGTCTCGACACGCTGACCGCCGCAATCGATCATGTCGCCAACCAGAATGCCATCATCGGCCTCGCCGCCGGGCGGCTCGAACGGATCGGCGAAGGGCTTGCGGCGCGGGGGATCGAGATCGCGGACGAACGCAAGTCGGTCGAGGACACCGATCTCGAGAGCGCGATCGCGCTGCTCAACGCCCAGGATCTGACGCTCAGCGCCGCGCAGGCCGCCTTCGCCAAGATCAACCGGCAGACAATGTTCGATCTTTTGAACTGAGCGGTCTCAATTTCTCCGGCCGGCTGCCGTTAAGCTTAATAGACGTCCCCTGAATTTTCCGGGCTGCCAGCCCGAACGGAGTTGAGCGCGCATGTTTCCCGTCGTCGGCATCGTCGTACTGATCCTGCTGGTCTTCGGGGGCTTCGCGATGACGGGTGGCAATCTCGGCCCCGTCATGCACGCGCTTCCGCACGAAATGCTCATCATCGGCGGTGCCGCGGTCGGATCGCTGATCATCGGCAATTCGGGTGCCGAGCTGAAGGCGCTCGGCGGCGGCCTTGCCGCCGTGTTCAAGGGGCCGAAATACAAGAAACAGGATTACCTCGACGTCATCCTGCTCGTCTCGACGTTGATGAAGATGATGCGGACCGAGGGTCCGGTCGCGGTCGAGCCGCATATCGAGGACCCCAAGGCTTCGCCGCTCTTCCAGCAGTATCCCAAGCTTTTGAAGGACGACACGCTCGTCCATCTGATCTGCGACACGCTGCGCCTCGTCGTCGTGTCGTCGGGTACGCTCGATCCGCACGCGGTCGAGGATGTCATGGACAATGCGCTGAAGAGCCATCGCCACCATGCGCTGAAGCCCGCCGAAGGGCTGCAGGGCCTCGCCGACGCGCTGCCCGCGCTCGGCATCGTCGCGGCGGTGCTTGGCGTTGTGAAGACGATGGGTTCGATCGACAAGCCGCCGGCGATCCTCGGCGGCATGATCGGATCGGCGCTCGTCGGCACCTTCCTCGGCGTGCTCTTGGCCTATGGTCTTGTCGGCCCGTTCGCGAACCGCGCCAAGGCGGTGATCGAAAGCGACGCCGCCATCTACCACACGGTGAAGCAGCTCATCATCGCGTCGCTCCACGGCCATCCGCAGCCGCTGGTGATCGAGGCGGCGCGCTCGGGTGTCGATCACCATAACCAGCCGAGCTTTGCCGAAGTCTTCGACGGAATGCGAGGGCGGTAGTGGCTGCGCGTCCCAACCTCGTCCGGCCGATCATCGTCAAGAAGGTGATCGAGGAAAGCCATGGCGGCCATCACGGCGGCGCGTGGAAGGTCGCCTATGCCGACTTCGTGACCGCGATGATGGCCTTCTTCCTGCTGATGTGGCTGCTCGGCGCGACGACCGAGAAGCAGCGCAAGGCGCTCGCCGACTATTTCGCGCCGACGATCGTCAAGACCAAGCAGGAGAGCGCCGGCGGCGCAAGCCTGTTCGGCGGCGATTCGATCGTCTCGGCCGACCGCTATCCGCATCGCGCGGGCCAGACGGGGACGCGCTCGCTGACCATCCCCAAGGACGCGGTCGGCGGTCCGAAGGAAGCGGCGGGGCGCGAGCGCGAAAAGGAAAAATTCGCGCAGGTCGCGAAATCGATGATGGAGCGCGTCCAGAAAAAGGGCGAGCTCAAGCGTCTTGCGCGCAACCTGCGTTTCACTGTGACGACCGAGGGGATGCGTATCGACGTCGTCGACGATGCCGACTTCTCGATGTTCGCAATGGGCACCAGCCAGTTGACGCCCGCCGGCGCGAAGCTGTTCAGCGAGATCGCCAAGCCGATTGCCGAGACCCCGAACCGGGTGATGATCCGCGGCCATACCGATGCCGCGCCCTGGTCGGCGAAAACGGGGATGAACAACTGGCGCCTGTCGGTCGACCGCGCCGAGGTGGTTCGCAACTTCCTGGAGTATCGGGGGGTTGACGGCAGCCGCTACGCACGCATCGAAGGCGTCGCCGATCGCGAGCCCTATAACCCTGTCGACCGGCTCGATCCGCGCAACCGTCGCATCTCGATCACCCTCGGCTGGCGGGTCGGGGACGAGAAATAGAGCCAATCTGGCAGCATTGAAATTCGTAAACATCCAAATTGAGCCAACATTGCTGCCAATATGGTAATAATGCTTTGTTTTCAATGGCTTGTGTTAATTTGGATAATCATTCGTTTACCATTTTCCTCAATTTCTGTCTCCATCAAGAGGGCGCCGAATGGGGGGCGCGGTGGAGACGAAAATGACCGTGGGGCAGACTGTTGGACAGAATGGGGAGGATCGCTCGGCGCTTGAGGCGCTGATCATCGGGCACAGCCCGGCGGTGGTCCAGCTTCGCGAAATGATCCGGCGGGTCGCCCGCTCCAATGCATCGGTCATGCTCTGCGGCCCCTCGGGCTCGGGCAAGGAACTGGTCGCCCGCGCGATCCACGATGAAGGCGTCCGTTCGGGCAGGGCCTTCTCGGCGATCAACTGCGGCGCCATTCCCGCCGACCTCATCGAATCCGAGCTGTTCGGGCATGAAAAGGGCAGCTTCACCGGCGCTCACGCTCGCCGCATCGGGCATTTCGAAGCCAGCGAGGGCGGTACGCTCTTCCTCGACGAAATCGGCGACATGCGCTTCGACATGCAGGTCAAACTTCTCCGCGTGCTCGAAGACCGGACGATCGTCCGCGTCGGCAGCAGCGACATGAAGAAGGTCGACGTCCGCGTCATTTCGGCGACCCACCAGGATATGGGCACTGCGATTGCAGACGGCCGCTTCCGGGAGGATCTTTTCTTCCGCCTCGGCGTCGTTGTCCTGCAGGTTCCGAGCCTCGCGGCGCGGGTTGAGGATATCCCGGCGCTGATCCGCCATTTCCAGCGCAACATGCCCGGCGAAACCAAATGCCGCTATGATGACGCCGCGCTCGCAGTGCTGATGCAGCATCGCTGGCCGGGCAATGTCCGCGAACTCAGGAACTTCGTCGAGCGCGCCAGCGTGCTCTATGGCGGCGAAACGCTCGGCGCCGACGATGTCGCCATCCTGTTGAACCCGACCGCGGCTTTCGCGCCGCGTCTGGCCGCTCCGATCGCTGCTGCCGCGATAGACGACGGTCAGCCCGCGCCGGTGCCCTATGCCAAGACGCCGGCTCCGGGCCGCCCGATCGATCTTAAGCGCGAAATCGAAAGCATCGAGCTCGAACAGATACACAATGCGCTCGACCTCGCCGACGGCATCATCTCGGAGGCCGCACGCCTCCTGACCCTCAAGCGCACGACGCTGATCGAGAAGATGCGCAAATATGGAGTTCAGCAGCAGGCCGCCTGATAACTACCCCACCAGTTTCGGCGCCGCTGAATTCGGCACCGGCCGCACTCCTCCCTCTGACGCCTGTCCCCACCTTTGGCGGCAGCAGGGAAGCGGCCGGTGCCGAACCCTTTTCAGGGTCGAGAGACATTACTGGCGCAGCTGACGCCAGGCCGAGCTGACGGTGACGATGCCCTTGAGCAGCTCGTCGAGCTCTTCGGCATCGTTCGCGGCGACGGCATTGTCGAGCTTCCGCCGCATACTGCGATAGACGCGGGCGAGTGCCTCGGCGACGTCGCCGCCATTCTCGTGATCGAGCCCGACGTCGAGGCCGATCAGGATCGCGCGGGCGCGGTGCGCGGGCTCGGTCGCCGACACGCGCTGCCCCTGGCGCACCATCGCCGCGAGTACGCCCACCGCCGTCTCCAGCTCGTCATAGAGCATGGTCACGAGTTCGATCGGGTCCGCCGCATTTGCCCGGCTTTCGTTCTGCAGGCGGCGATAGAGTCCCGTCGCGCGGACGGTCGAGGCGGTGGCGGTCGTCATCGGTACCATCAATCGTTATTGGAATTGGACCACAGCTTGATCTGCTGCTCGAGATAGGCCTGCGTCGCCTTGAAGGCGTTCAGCTTGACGTCGAGCTGCGAATATTGCTTCTCGAGCCGTGCCTTGTACGCCGCTTCGCGCGTCTCGACCTTTTCGAGTTCCTTCGACAGCGAGGTGCCCTTGTCGGCCAGCGATTTCTCGAGCCGGCCGATCGCGCCGTCGGTCGCCACCGCCTTGTCGCGGATTGCGTCGAGCGCGCCCGCGATGCCCGGGTCGCTGACCGGATTGTGCGTGCCGTCGCGAAGGGGATTGAACAACCCCTCGACCGCGCCGGCGTCCGACGCCAGCACCGCGTCGAGCTTGACCTTGTCGAGCGTCAGCGTCCCGTCTTTCGTGGTCGAGACGCCGATGTCGGAGAGCTGGTTGATGCTGCCATGGCTGGTGAGCACCTTGGTGACGAGCGTATTGAGCTCGCGTTCGAGCTCGCGCAAGCCCGTCGTTGCCCCCGATAGTTTCGACGCCGCCTGCAGGCTTTTCTTGAGCTGGTTATAGACGTCGACGAAGTCGCCAACGGTCTGCTTGATCAGATCGAGCGGGCGGCTCGCCCCAAGGTCGACCGGTTGACCGGGAGCGGCTTTCTTGAGCGTCAACGATATGCCTGGCACGACGTCGTCGATCGTGTTCGACGCGCGGCTGAAAGCGACGCCGTCGAGCGTGAATTCGGCGTTCGCGGCGGTCTGGCCGACCGAGAGGCCGCCATTGGTCGCAAAGGCGCCAAGCCCCGGATCGGCGCCGCCGTCGGCGGTGAGCGTGAAGGCGTTGGCGGCGCCCGTCGCGCCTTTCAGGATCAGGCGGCTGCCGCCCTGGTCGGAGATGATCGACGCGGTCACGCCGGCGCCGCTGGCGTTGATCGCGGTGGCGAGCCCCTCGAGGCTGTCGTTCGTCGCGCCGACGGTGATCGTCTTTGCAACCCCGTTGACGGTCAGGGTCATCGTGCCGGTGCCGATCGCTGCCGTCTTGTCGGCGACGACGCCCGAATAGCTGCTCTGGGCGCGGGCAAGGCTGTTGACGACAATCGTTGCGGCGAATTTGTCGGCCTGCAGGCCCGCGCGAGCGGTCGCGGAGAGGACGCTCTCGTCCGACACTGTCGGCTTGCTCCGCAGCGACCCGTCGGAAATCATCTGTTCAAGCGAATCGGCAAAGCCGACAAGATCCGACCGCGCCTGCGATACCGCGCTGATCCGCGCCGTGTTGGCGGTGATCAGGCCGCCTAGACGCGCGACCTTCGGCTCGCGCGATGCCGACGACAGGTCGCTGACCAGCTTTGCGATGTCAATTCCCGACCCGGCGCCGAGCGAAGAGGCGATCGATGTAACCATGACGAATATCCTTCGAGCTTCTTAACGGCCGGGATTCCGGTGTCTTAAGCGCCGAAGGATCAATTTTGTCGGCGGCCTTCGAGGTCGAAGCGGTGCGACGGCGGCACGTCGACCGATGGCTTCGAGAGCCCCTCGGCGACCGCGCGTTCGAGCTGGAAGACGAAGGCGAGGACGGTCGCGACCGCAACGAACAATTCCTCGGGGATCGCCCGCCCGGCGCGCGCGGTGAAGTAGATCGCGCGGGTCAGCGCCGGATATTCGAGGATTGGCACATGGGCGCCGCGCGCCAGTTCGCGGATCGACAGCGCGACGTCGCCGCGGCCGCGCGCGACCACCACCGGCGCGGCATCCTGGCCGGGGCGGTAGCGAAGCGCGACCGAGAAATGGGTCGGGTTGGTCAGGACGACGGTCGCTTCGGCCACCGCCTTGCGCGCCGACCCGCTCAGGATTTCGTGCTGCCGCTGGCGCTGCGCCTGCTTGAGCTCGGGAGCGCCGTCGGATTCGCGCATCTCCTGCTTCACCTCCTGCTTGCTCATCATCAGGCGGCGGTTGCGCTGATACCATTGCGCGGGGACGTCGATCAGCGCGATGACGACGAGGCCGCCCGCCATTGCGAGCATCGCATGGCCGACCGACTTGCCCGCCAGCCCGATCGCGCCGTTGAGGTCGGCCTGCGCCATCGACATGATCGCGGGCAGGCTGTTCGCGACGAGCCAATAGCCGATCGTGCCGAGCAGCAGCACCTTGGCGAGCGATTTGACCAGTTCGATCAGGCCTTGCGGACCGAAGATGCGCTTGATTCCCGAAAGCGGGTTCATCCGGTTGCCCTTGAAGGCGATCGCCTTGCCCCGCCAACCGAGCGAACCGAGCATCGCCGGGGCGGCGACACTCGCGACGAGCGCAAGCGCGAAGAGGCTCGAAAGCGGCAACAGGATCTCGACGCCGTTGCGCATCAGCGCCTCGCCGGGCGCGAAATGCGCGACATCGTCGGCGCCCAGCGTCAGCCCGCGCTTCAACAGCTCGCCCGCCGACTGGACGAGCCAGCCGCCCGCGGCGAACAGCCATCCGGCGCCCGCGAGCATCATCAGCGCGGTCGCCAGCTCCTTCGACATCAGCACATCGCCTTCGCGCGCCGAATCGGCGAGTTTCTTGGCGGTTGGCTGTTCGGTCTTCTGGTCGCGTTCGGTCGTTCCCGCCATGGCTCAGCGCCCCGCCGCGAGGACGCGCGCCATGTCGAGCGCGTCCGACAGGAAACGGGCGATCGCCTCGGCCATCGCCGGGGTCGCGATCCCGAGCAGGATGACGCCGGCGAGCAAAGTCGCGGGCAGGCCTACCGCGAACAGGTTCATCGCGGGTGCCGATCGTCCGATCACGCCCATGATCATCTGGACGAGCACGAGCACGAAGCCGACCGGCAACGCGATCGTGAGGCCCGCGGCGAACATCAGGCTCGCAAAGCGCAGCAACCCGCCAATCGCGGAGAAGGACGGAAAGGCGTTGCCGGGGGGCAGCGCATTATAGCTGTCGACGATGATCTGGATCAGCAGCAGATGCCCGTCGGCAGCGAGGAAGAGCGCGGTCGCGAGCATCGAGAGAAATTGCCCGACGACGCTGCTCGACGTGCCGCTCAGCGGATCGACCATCGATGCGAAGCCGAGGCCCATCGTGTTGCTGATCGTTTCGCCCGCCAGCAGCGCGGCGGCGAGCCCCATCTGGAGCACGAAACCGATCGCGAGGCCGATCACGACCTCGCCGACGATCATCAGGAAACCCGGAACCGAGACGATACCGTCGGGCGGCAGCGTCATTCCCGACGCGGCAACGGCGGGAACCCCGACCGCGAGCGCGATGACGAGGCGAAGCTGCACCGGCACATTGGCGGCGCCGAACACCGGCGCCGCGATGAACGCCGCACCGGGGCGGATCATCCCCAGCATCCAGAGCTGGAGCATCGCTTCGACGTTCGGGATTTCGGCCGGGACCATCGGGCGGCCCTAGCGGACCAGATTCGGGATCTCCGCGAACAAGTCGCGGGTGAAATCGGTGAGCAGCACGAGGATGCTGCTGCCGAAGATCGCGAGGCAGATCGCGGTGACGATCAGCTTGGGCACGAAGCTCAACGTCTGTTCGTTGATCGAGGTGGCCGCCTGCACCATACCGAGCAGCACGCCGACGACGAGGATCGGGATCAGGATCGGCGCCGAGGCGAGCGCGAGTACCCAAAGGGATTGCTGCGCAAGTCCGACGAAATAATCGGCTTCCACCGGCTATGTCCCGAAGGAGGAGGCAAGCGAACCCATCGTCAGCGCCCAGCCGTCGACGAGGACGAAGAGCAACAGCTTGAAGGGCATAGAAATGACCGTCGGCGACAGCATCATCATGCCCAGCGACATCAGCGCCGAAGCGACGATCAGGTCGATCACGAGAAAGGGCAGGAAGATCAGGAAGCCGATCTGGAAGGCGGTCTTGAGCTCGCTGGTGACGAAGGCGGGCAGCAGGATCGAGAAGGGCACGTCCTTCGGGCTCGCATAGGTCGGCGCCTTGGCGATCTTCGCGAACATCATCAGGTCGGACTTGCGCGTCTGCGTCATCATGAAACCGTGCAGCGCGTCGCCCGAGCGGGTGACGGCGGTGCCGATATCGATCTGTTCCTGGCCATAGGGCTCGATCGCGACGCGGTTCACTTCGCTGATCACCGGCTGCATCACGAACAGCGAGAGGAAAAGGCTGAGGCCGACCAGTACCTGGTTCGGCGGCGTCTGCTGGAGCCCGAGCGCGTGGCGCAGGATCGACAACACGATGATGATGCGCGTGAAGCTGGTCATCATCAGGAGCAGCGACGGCAGCACCGTCAGCAGGCTCATCAGGACGAGGATTTGCAGCGACAGCGACAGCGGGCGGCCGTTGCCGCCGATTTCGTTGACCGCGCGAGTCAGCCCGCTCGCCTCGGCTTCCTGCGCGAGCGCAGGCGCGGCCGTCGCGAGCAACGCGATGCCGCCCGCAATCGCGGCACGGCGCAGCCAGCGGGCACGCGGCGTCAATCCCTTGACGGGCGTCTTAGCCGACATGGAAGTCGCCCTGGCTGTTGTCGGCGAGGCGGGTGACATTGCCGCGCGAGACCGCGAGTAGAATCTGCTGTCCGGCGAATTCGACGACTGCGAGCTTGGTGCCGGGGCCGAGCGGCAGCACGCCGATCATTTCGACCGGCCGCGCCTGCTTGGCGCCGCCGGGCGTCAACGGCACGCCCATCTGGACGCGTTTCCAGAGCCACAGGCTGCCCCACGCCATGCCGCCGACGAGTGGCAGCAGGATGAGCAGCCGAAGAATATACTCGAACATCAGCCTCTCCGCTCGAAGCCCGCGATGCCGCGGTCGGGCGCGACGAGTTCGGCGACCTGAATGCCGTATCGACCGTCGACGCTGACGATTTCGCCCTTCGCGATCAGCGTGCCGTTGGCATAGATGTCGAGGAGTTCGTTCGCGGCGCGGTCGAGTTCGACGACGCTGCCGTCGGAAAGCGCGAGCAGTTCGGCAAGCGTCATCGAGGTCGATCCGACCTCGACCGAGACGCGCAGCGAGACGCCCGCGAGCAGGTCGAAATTGGGCGCGCCGGCGATCGTCCGGCTGTCGCGACGGTCGGTGCGGCCGGGGGCTTCGCTCATGTCAGTCATGGTCCGATCCCTTTTCGATAGTCTCAATCATGATGGCAGCATTCCCATTGGCTTCCCCGATGCTGCCGGACGCGAAACTGCGACCGGCGACGGTTACCGGAACATTGCGCGGAATGGTTAACGGAATGATATCGCCGACCTCGAGCGACAATAATTTTACGAGCGGAATCTCGGGGCGCGCGAGCACCGAACGGACCGGAAGACGCACGGTCTTGAGAGCCTTGTTGAGAGTCGCGGTCCATTCGGGGTCGATCGCGGGCGCATCGCGCATCTCGGGCAGAGGGTCGGCACCGGCGATTCCGCGCAGCGCGGCCTGCGGATAGGCGCAGAGAATGGTGCGGCCCTCGAAAACCCCGCCGCGGAGCGTGAAGCGCTGGACGAGCAGCTCGTCGTCGGCGCGGACCGCCGCAAGCTTTGCAGGATCGCTGGTGACGCAGTCGAGTTCGGGTTCGATCCCGGCCTTCCACGCCGCGGCGAGCTGCATCCCCATGTCGCGGCCGAGGCGCGCGGCGAAACGCTCTTCGGCGTCGGTCAGTTCTTCGCGTTCGCTGCCGAGCTGCCCCTTGCCGCCATAGAAGATATCGACGAGCTGGAGGACGAGCGGGCGCGTCGCGGCGAGCAGCACCGGACCTTTGAGGGGCGGGGCGTGATAGCGCCAGAACAGGCCCGGCGAAACTTCCTGACACCAGTCGGCGAACCGCATCTGCACCGCGGGCGCGCGTTCGACATTGACCGTCGGCGCGCCCAGCGCACGGACAAGATCGCGCAAGCTACGCGCGAACTGGTTGCCGACGCTGTCGAGCACCGGGAAGGCATAGCTGTCCTCCGCCTTGCGCAGCAGCAGCGACGCCTTCGCGTCGGCCGCCAGCTTCGCCGAGGTGTCGACGGGTTTCGGTTCGAGGCTCACTGGATCACCAGGCTCGTGAAATAGACATTGTCGATGCCGCCAAAGCCTTCCTTGTCGCGAAGGACGTCGTTGATCGCATTGGTCAGCTGGCGCTGGAGCTGCTGCTTGCCCTGCGAGGTCGAGAGCAGGGCAGGATCCTGTTCGGCGAGCACCATCAGTACCGCCGAACGGATCGGCACCTGCTGGCGCTTGATGTTGCTGATCACCTTGCCGTCGTAGAAGGTCGACAGGCTGATCCCGACCTGCAGGAAGCCCGAGCCGTCGGCGAGGTTGGTCGTGAAGGCATCGGTCATCGGGTAATAGGTGATCTCATATTTGCGCGGATCGACCTTGAAGCGGTCGTTCGGCACCGAAACGGTGCCGACCTTCGGCGCGGGCTCCTTGCCCTCTTCGCCTTCGGCAGCGGCGGCTTCCTCGCCCTTGGTGCGCACGACAAGCTTCGGATAATGATCCTCGGGCTTCGCTTCATGGCCGCCAAGGCCGCCGCCCAGATAGATGCCGGCGCCCGCGCCCGCACTGATCAGCGCGGTGCCGCCGATGCCAAGCATCAGCAGTTTTTTCATCTTGCCGCCCTTTTTGGGTTCGGCGCCCTCAGGGGCTTTTTCCTTGCTCATGGTCAGGTCCTTCCTGGTCAGGCAAAGCGGCCGCGGTGGCCCGCGGTGCGTTCGTCGGTTTCGCTGTCGTGCCGCTCGGCGGCGGTTTCGATGAGGTGGCTCGCATCAGGGGCGGGGCCGCGGCCCTGACCCTGGTGCTGCTGCATCTGCTGGCGCCCGGCTTCGGCCGGGGTGTGCGTCACCTGCGCTTCGGCGACGCGCACGCCCTGCTGGCGCAGATCCTCGATGAGGCGCGGCTGTGCGGTCTGGACGATCGTCGCGGTCGCTTCATGCTGCGTGTCGAGGCGCAGCGTGACGCCCTCGTCGCCCGCCAGCATCGACACATCGAGGCGGCCGAGATGGCGCGGCATCAGGCGGAAGCTGAGTTCGCCCTTGTCGGATTTGGTCGCTGCGATGTCGGCGGCGAGCTGCGCGATCCATTGGTCGTCGCTGGCGGTGTCGAGCACGCGCTCGGCGACCGGCGCGGCCTTCGCGGCCTCGGTCAGCGGCGCGGCCCCCTGCAGGTCGGGCTGGGTGAAGAGCACGGTCATCGAGGCGCCGGCATCGATCACCGGCTTGGCGGCCTTGGGGTCGACGGTGATGGCGGTCGTGAGCTGGGTCGGTGCGGTCTCGGCGGGCTCGCCTGCAGCCGCCGGCAGCACCGGGTCCGCCGGGCGCGAGGCTGCGGCAGGCGCGGCGGGCTTCGAAACCTTTTCTGCGATCGGCTTGTCCGCCGTCGGCATCGAGGCGGCGATCACGGTGGCGACGGCCGGCGTTTCGACGGTCACAGCGATCGGAGGAAGGGCCGGAGCGGGCGTGGCGGTCCCTGCTGCGCCATCGACGGACCCGTCGGTTTCGTCCTGCGCGGTCGGCGCGGCCTTGTCGTTCGCGAGGGTCGCCGCCTTGACCGGCGTGGCGACGGCGATCAGCAGGCTGGCGGCCGCTGCAGCGGCATCGGCGGTGGAGGCCGCCTCGGCCGTCGCTGCCGTCGGAACCTTGACGGCCGGCTGGTCGGGAAGCGCGGCGTCGACCGATGTATCGACAACGAGTTGCGGCAGCCCGAACAGCGCCGCCGCGGGCGGGGCGGGGGTCGTTCCC
>NZ_LNSG01000017.1 GCF_001468395.1 Sphingopyxis sp. H073
TACGGGCTCCGCTACGCAGCCCATTGCTTCAACCGCGCTGATGCGCAAAACAACCGCCCGGCTCTAATACCAGCTGGGGGAAAGCTGGGGGTCACGTCACCTGTCGTAAGCTGGAACCCTATTGCGATACGCGGGTGGACAGTTTCAGCTAGGATGACATTTGCGTCGTTTAATGTGAGCCACGAATTTGCGTCCGTGCCTGATGTTTTTATCTCTGCTACCATATGGTGGATGACCTCACTTTTTATGTATTTATTGGAGGCAGCAGAAAGGGGCCGACCTTAGGCCGACCCCTCCCTGATGTTCTGATTATTAATCGCCTGATGCGACAGTGAGAACCAAACCGCGAACAGCTTGGAAGTCTGTCAAAACACCACCGATACGTTGACGTGAGTGATACTTGATGAAGCCCGGTGCGGTCACTTCATCGCGGATCATTTTCACTGGGCTATATTGGTTCACAATATACTTGGAGAAGTCACCAACAAGTGCGACTGGTTTGCCAGCAGCGGTTGCGATTGTTGGTAAGAAATCGTCCACATAATATGGGACACCCCAGATAGTGCCAGGTTGTGCGCCAGCTACGCCTTGTGCGCCTGCCCATTGGAAATTCTTGTTAGCATCTTGTGACTTGCGGAGTTTCAATTCAAGCTCGCTTGAGATGATAACGCCGTGTGATGTGCTGCCTTTGAATTTGCTGTGTAGGGTAGAGAAATAGTCAGCAAAAATGCCGAACCAATCGTCGGTGCCATCGTCTGCAATTTCTGCGCTAAAGACGCCCAATTTACCGATTGAATTGGTAAAGCGGTCTGCGTTTCCTGCTGCTTGTGTAAGGGTCAATAAGCCGGTGTTGATTGAGGTGACGTCTGAAACGCCATTCAAGGTGTTGGTGGTTGTGCCGAGCATCAATTCGCTCGCCATTTTCTCACCCATATTTTCACCAACTGAGCGGACAACTTCGCCAGCTAAGTCGATAACTGCGTCACCTTCTTCTGCCCATGCAGTCCATTTTTGGCTGTCATAAACGTCGAATTGACCCATGACGATTTCTGCATAGGTATCGACTGTGCCAGCTTCTAATGCGCCTTTTTCAGTGCGGGTTCGTGCGTCTGAACCGTCGATTTTAACGAGGGTGCTGTATTTTGAACCGCTGTTGATGACCTTTGCCAAAGCAAAAAGTGGCGAGGTCTTTCTGATATAATCAGTGACTTCTGGGTTGAATATCTTTGGGAGCGCATAGCCACCTTCTGCATCAACGGTGATTGATGCTTCAGTTGCCTTAAGGCTCAAGTTGTAATTTGCTGCACCTTTGATGATGAGGTTTGAAGCTGCGAGCTTGTCAGCCTTTTCATCGACCTTGGTGTCGTCGGTTTTGATGCTTGAACGCTTTGCGTTTGCATCTTCCAATGCTTCGAGACGTGATTTCACTTCGTCGATAGCGGAAGCGTCAGCTTTGGTATCGAGTTCGTCGAATAATTGGTCAATTGAGTTGGTTTCTTTAGTCATTATATTCCTCGACTATTTGCCGAGGGAATGACCAAAATGCCGGTTCCAAACGGTGAGACAGCGGCTCAAAATGAGTGCTGGTTGAACTTATAAATCTATTTAGTAGGATGCGTGATTATGCGCGTGATTTAAGACGCTTTCTGATCTTGTAATCGAGCCATTTTGCGTCCAATTCCTTGTTGAACGCATCTTCCTCGTCGTCAGATTCCGCGCCTTCATCCTCTGCTACCTCTTCCTCATCCTCTTCAACAGGATCAGCTTTTTCGTCGGCTTCATCTGTGGTTTCGTCTGTGGCTGGTTCAGTAGTATCATCAACAGTGTCGCCATCTGTGCTGTCGTCAGTTTCTTCATCTTCTTCGTCGCTTTCCTGAGCAGCCTTCATGTCTAAAAATGCCTGATACTCCTTGAACAACACTTCGATTTCTTCCTCATCGCATTCTGGAAAATCGGTGGATAATGCGCTCTTGACGGCGATCAATTTGGCTTGGTCATTTGCAGGAATGGTGACCGCGCTAATTTCAGCCAATGCTATCTCTTGAAGGCGGTTGATTGGTCGGCCATTTGGCGCTCTATCAGCTAAGGATTTCATCAAACGGAAGCCTATGGAGAAGCTGTCAACGACACCCTCTTGAAGCTGAATGCGGGCATCTTGCCCTGCGGTGCTGTTTGAAAATCGGGCTTTGAAATACAAGCCCTGTGGTTCGTCACGCAATTCCTCGATGACGCCAATTGGCTGCTTCATATCGTGCTGCCAAAGGAATTTGACCTTGTGCTTGCTCTCTTGAAGGGTCTTGGTGAATGCTCCGCGTTCAACAATGTCGCCGTAGGAGTCGATATTTCCATATGTGGAGGCAAATCCCTCAACATAATTGTCGTCGATAAGCTGTGCCTTAAAACTCTTCGTCAAAAATGGTTTTGTCATATGTTCGCGATGCTGCCTTTTTGTTTTATTTATTTATCGCTGGCCATTTCTGCGTGATGTGTCCGCGTTGTGGGACACCTGACGGGGTTCGTCAGATGGGACGTCAGTTGCTGGGTCGATAGGTGCGGCTGATTCCGCTGGTTCTGGCTTCGCTGTAGGAAGCTCATCACCGCCTTTGATTGGTTCCATGCCAATCATTGCGCGCAACTCGTTCACGGTTGCGATTTTCATTGATGAAGCAGCTTTGGCTAACTCCATCTTGTCGGTCTTTAGATACTCAATTTCGCTCTCGTCGATGGAGAGGACACATCTTTTGTCGGCTGTGTTATCTCGCAAGAAGGCTTGGATATGACCTAATATCCAGTCAACTCTTGGCTTCAATTCGCCCGTGTAGAATATGCGGTCAACGCCACGTTGGTTGGCATATGACGCTTCGCCTTCCATGTTGACCATGACGGCAGGAACACCAAAGGCTGAGCATATTGCGCGTTCAAGCTGATTGCGGATTTGGACTAAATCCATCTCCTTCAATGTCATCTGGGCGCTAAGGAATTGGGTGCCGTCAGCTACATATTGGATTTCGTTTAGCTCGCTGATTTTCTTCAATCGGGATTCTAGCTCAGCGAATTGCTCGTCGGTCAATTCCTCGATGTTGTTGGGCAGGGAAAGGAACCCCTGATTGCGACCGCCTGATTTGAACCTCTTGTTGAGCATCCCGTCGATAAGCAGCCACAAATCGACAGAACGGATTATCGCGTCACCGCTTCCGCTGCCTGACGATGAACTGAATGGATTGTGATGCTGAATATGGAGCAGGGAGCCTTGTATCTCATGCAAGCGCCCGTCTGGCCCGCGCTTATACACGGCATCCACCATTGATGGGATTTCAGGGTTGGTATGAAAGACAAGCTCTGGCTCACCACCACCGCGCAATGCCTTTGCTGGGTTGTATGCGATGAAATTATTGACTGGATCGTTGTCGATGAAGTCCTGTCTCAGAACCTCTAATGTCGGTGACTGACCGGGAGTGGTGTTTAGGAAAAGCCAACCATCGCCACCTAGGTCTAATTCCGTTTCGACAACGGACAGCATTTGGTTGAATGTGCGGTCAACGAAATTGGGACGTTCGATCAATCGACGGGTATAATCATTTCCCTTTTCTACCTGAACTTGAACGGATCGTATCTTGTTTGCGCGTATGTCGATGCAGCGACGTGATACAGGGCAATCTAGGTAGAGCTTTTTCGCACGGAGCGCATAATTGGCGGTGTTAGTCCATGATTCCTCTGTGACTAATCCTGCGCCAGAGAGCATCCATGAGCGATTGCGATTGTGCTGTTCGTCTTTGCTATAATCCGCCGATTTTTTGTAAAACCTATCCAATAACCCCATTTTTAATCCTCGATACGAAACTCCTGCTATTTATTGAAAGCGATCAGAACAGACGGCCTGTTGCCATGAACGGACTTAGGCGCGCAGCCTTGGCCTTGCAGACGTGATTTACCGCCTGTGTGAATGCGTCACCCCTATCAGGCGATTTGGCCAACTCTGGCTCCCATTCCTTTAGCTGGCGCTCTAGCTCTTGGTGGTAGCCATAGATGGCAACGCGCCCCAGCTCGTAGTGAACGAACGCCTCTTGCGCGCGCTGCCACTTGCTCTTGTTGCCAACAGTCACCTCAATGACGCGCAAGCGTAGCCCTGCGTTCGCCAGCTTCATCTTGATAAGATCGGCCGTCCCAACGTGGCCGTTGGTTTCCAGCAAGATATAATCCCGCGATCCGTTCTTGAGGTATGTCTGTGCGAGGCTGACAACCTGATTGGTCCAGACCTCGATGTTGTCCTGTGTGGAGCAGTCCATAATGACGCTGACATTGTTCTGGCGCCCCACGCGCTTCTCACCGCAAAGCAAGATGCCAGTCTCGTCCCTTTTGCCCTGTGAAGGGTCGATGGAGAGGAAACGGGTTTGGCACGTCCCTGCATATACCTCAGGGGCTAGCGTGGCTTCGACGCGCCTCTGAGCTAGGTTATCGCTGTTCCAAAGATCGCCATCGACCTCTAAGTCCTCCCCTAAGACTTCCTCACGCGCTCTGGCGCTGGTCAAGTCCTTGGACATGGCGGTTAGATACGCTGGGTCCAAATGCCGGTTATCGAGCGTGGTGGCCGTTGACGTGATGACAATGCCGGCGTCTGGTCGGTTCGGGATCTCGCGCAGCCATTGCTTCGTGCGCTTAGGCGTAGTGGTGAGTATCAGGCGGGTGCCGCGTTCGTGGTAATTACGGATGCAGCGCATGAGGTTGTCAAAGCTGGCTTCTGAGCGCCATTTGACTAACTCGTCTGCCCAACCCCAGAGCAAGGATGGACCTCGAATATCTTCTGGATTGTCAGCAGTTCTGATTATGGCGGTTGACCCATTAGGCCAGCGCACGATGTTTTCGTGTTTGTTGTAATGGGGGATGAAATCGTCAGGGGCAGTTGCGAGCAGACCGCTATCGCCCTCTATCATGGTATCTCGAACGTCTTTGACGGTTGCCCCGACTAAGATACCCTGTCCGCCGGGAAACCAATCACGCGCAAAGACATGGCAATTAGATGATGCAGCATGGGTCTTGCCAGCACCGCGGCCCATCTTGAGTTGCCAAATGCGCCAATCGCCATCTGGCATCCGTTGATGTTCTTCTAAGGCGAAAATCGGGTCAGCTAGTAGGTCAAATATATCTTCGCGAAACTCGTCGTCTTGCTGCTCAAGCCAGTCCTGATAAACGTCGAAACCAAGGCTTCTGATATGCCCTTTTATGTCGTCAATTAGATCGTATTTTTCGTTAAGTGATAGTCCTCTCATTCATCTCCTTCGGATGGATTATTTTCAGGTGGTGCAATCTGCTTCATGCGACGCATCATCTTCCTCAATCTCTCTTCCTTACGTTCCTCGCGAGCAGCCTCCACATTGATTTGCTTGTTTGCTTCCTGCTGAGCGCGAAATAGCAACTCCTGCAATTTGAGCAGTCCCATTGCCTTTGAGTTTGGATTGATGGCGCTGTAGAGATATTCATACAGGGCCAATTCCATCGGCGAATTGCATTGCTGCTTGAACTCATCCGCTGTCATTTCGCGGCTCATTCGTATCAAATTCTGGATATGCAATGTGGGGTCAGTGAAAGATATATTGGGAGGAGTTTTCATCCTGAATGTGCGCTGTGGGCCTTGCTCTATCTCAGCATTTAACAACCCAGATAACTCGTCTGGCGAGTTTACGATTGTCAGCCCTTTATCGCGGGAATGTGGCTTGCGGAAAACACTAGGCTTCTGTGCTTGCCAATGGTCCTTGACCTGCTTTTCTGTGGGCTGCTGGTAGGGAGTTTGTTTCTTCATCCTGTATTTATAACGATGCACGGATGATCGCCCGTCAGACAGAAAAAGCGGGCTTTTACACCCGCTTTCTCAATAACCCTTTGCCCACCTTAACTGAACTGTAGCCCCCATGACTCGATGATTGAGCAGCGTTGACGCGAGTAGCCCAATAATGCCCTACGACTAGGAGGGGGCCAAGCTATTCCGCGCAGGTGGACCGATGTTAGCGCCGCGAGTCAAACGCCCCTATAGGAGTCCAATCACCAGTCCTTTGAACTATTTAGTCGATTTTAATGGCAATCGCGGTAGGGCCGCGTGATGACATACATTCCTACTCTGGACGAAATGGCGGCAGCGATCGCGCCCTTGATGAAGCTCAGGGCAAAGATGAAACTGCAAGGCGCAATACACCGTTGGTCCAATATGGTGACGGCAGACTTGGTGCTGACGGCGGTTGATGCGCCTGAGCCTTTTCCTAAGAAAATGACACCTCTCTATCATCGCAGGGAACGCGAGTTTGGGGAGAGGTTGGAAAAGGCCTTGGGGCCGAATTGGATAGTCGTAGCGCAACTCGATCTCACTCAACCCGTCTGGGCGTTGCATGACAATGAAGCCGTCAGAACGGTGCTATATGCCCCTGACAAGACGATCCTGCTCTACAGCAAACAGGGTGATGACATTGTGCCTGGCACTGATAAACGGTCAGGCACCTCTATATCGTTCGGCTATATTGCAGCCGAGTTCGAGACTGAGGAATTGAAGGTAGCGTGGCAGATTTGCCGCTAAGGGGGAAACAGTGTTCTTATTGACTGCTATGCTCTTGATGGCGGGACAGGCCGAAACCGGCACTTCCCTTGATACCGCGCTATCCAATTCGGAGCAGATAACCGACCGCGCTATCTCGTGTATGGACGCCGCATTCAAGGCAGAAATGAAAAACCATCTTGCCGATGCAACGCCCGAATTAGTGGTGGATGCTGCCATTGCGTCGTGCGCCCATCTTAAAGCCGAATACGCCAAAGCAGTCGTAACGCCTGACACATATATCTCGACAGAGAAGGGCGCGGAATTGGCCGATGATTGGCTGGCGACCTTGCGCGAGACATACATCAAGCACGTTGAGAAGTCTCTGTCCGATCCTGAATTTGCGGAGAAGCGGTCCAGATTGCTCACAATGATGTGGTCTGATTGTATCAGAAAGAAGGCGGTGGATTGGTCACGCTTGAAGGACGAAGCAGCGACAGTTGGGAAGGCAGCGGTCACTTCCTGCTCCAGCGAGCGGGCGAACCTGCGGCGTGCGCTCTCCTATTCTCTCAGAGCCAAGAAACTGCCAGATTCGGCAGCGGACACAGTGTTGGAGAAAGTGGAAGCCCAAATGCAGGATAAAGCCGTTGAGACGGTTATCTCAGAGCGAGCCAAGCGCCTACCGAAGTGACAACGTAGCTGCCCTAGACTTGTAGTTCACCCGAATGCTACCGCTGGCGACAGTAAAAGGGGGGATTATGAAGAAGAGGCTTGCCGCACTGGCGATATTGACGCTTGCAGGTTGTGGCGAAGCTACCCCGCCACCTGAACCACCAGCACCGTTCAAGCTGGACGGCATGATCCTCGCTGGATCGCCCGCAGACGCGAAGCAATCGGGCTTTACCGAATGCGACGAACCTAATGACATGGGCGTAACCTGCTCAACCAAAGGCGGCGTCACAATCATGGGAGCGCAAGCCAGAAGCGCGAACGTGTGGCTGAAATGGGAGATTGGTGACGAGAAGCGGGCAATCTCTGACCTGAAATACGACAATGTGGCCGCACAATTCTGGCCAGTCGATTTCGACTATGACTGTGGCAAAGAAGGCGACAAATACGCCTGTGCGAAAGACCAAAGCCATCCTCTCGTCGTCCTAGAGCGCAAGCTAGTCAAAGACGGATGGCTGGCCACAGACCGACGCTGGGGGACCGAGTATTACCATCCCAATCAGCCCTACATCATCTCCGTCAACGATGGCCGCGTATGCGATCAGCCTGTATAGCCGGATTGTGTCTCACCTCTACGAACACGTCGATAATGAGGGCGACATAGAGCGGTGCAAGAATGATCCTGTGCCAAACCGCCACGCTGCAATCCACGGCTTCGTTGCCTACTCGACTGAGCATAACTCATTCAACGCCATCGTGATGGCTGAGACCATGCTGTCGCTAATAGCTGATTTGAAGAACGCCAAGAACGCTACTGAGGACTGATATGAGTGACAAGCAAATGACCAAGGCTGAGTGGAAGGCGGCTAAGGCGCGCATCTACCATTTTGGCCATTTCATGTTGCTGCTCATCCAGTTGCTGAGCGTCTTAGGTATGGCATTCTGCGGGCTGCTCATATTGATGATGATCCTCCGTCCAATGCCTGACACCGAGACGATTATCACGGTGACAGTCTCTACGGTTGCAGCAGTGTCCATATGGCGCGGAACGACCAAGATGCTGAACGCGGTGGGTAAACATGGCAGGGACTATTATTACGACCCGTTTAGAGACGGTGATTGGTCAGAATGACGGGCATCTGATTGACTTTCAGAAAACGGTTTTCAGGCGGCGTGTGTCATGACCAGTTACGCAAGCGGCCCAGCCAATCAACAGACCTTTGTAACCACCAATATGTCAATCTAAATCAGAACAATATGCCATGATAGTGTGAAGGATCGTATTTTTAATGATTCTTACGGGTCTTTCATATGATGATACAAAGTGGTCTATAGAATGGACCAATTTGTCAATCCGATATATTTTGGCATTCTGGCTCGACTTTGACACATATGGATATAGGCATTTGATATGGAGGTCTGCCATTCAGCGGATAAGCTGGGTGATGCTCAGGACCATGCCAACAATCGTGTCAATCGAACAATCAGACAAAATAAAAATAAAAATGTCTGTTTCTGGTCGATTCGACATATCAATCATGTAGGCATTATGTGTGGAGGTCTGCCTTCCTAGGCAGGTGCTGAGCGGTGGATAAAACCATAGCCGTCCTGATACCATAGGACACCCACTGATGGGCCGAGCGGTGGTTCAGAAACTATTAGGCGACTATCCAATCATCGTGCGGGATATTTGATTCCCTGATCGATGGCTGGGCAGCAACAATGTCTGCTGGGGTTCGTATAATGGTATAAGTGCTACCATCGACGAATGATGCCTCTATCTGGTCCTTAGCTGCTGTGATGACTGTGCCAGATAGGCGATGACGATTGATAAAGTCGATATCGAACTTATCGCCCACGGCCGGCTGATATGGTGGCTGCTCGTCGATCCACGGTGATGGAATTACATTCAGACGCGCGCCTCGCTGCAATCCGACCCAATGCGTTACGGCTAGCCAATCCATCGAAAACCCCCTCTGACCGTCTTCAAAGGCTGGTGATAGTCGCTGTTTTTCATGTTGGAAAGGTCAGAAAGAGAAGGCAATAACCTCAGAAAGTATGCCTTTTCCGGGTTGACACGCTCAGCGAAAAAAGGCGACCAAGCCCGCCCTTCAAGCTATCCCCATCATCGTCACATTCTGCCGTGTTAAACTGTTGCCGTCCAACAGCTAGTCATCGCGCTTATATGGTCCTACGTCGATACCAGTCTTCTTATGAAGCAGTTTCCGTAGTTCATCGCGCTCGTTTTTCAGGTTCCGATTATCGGTTCTGAGCTTAGCTTCGCCTATCTGTTTCAGGTAGAGTGCCTTCCTGACTCGTCCCTGTTCCGTGACCAATTTGCTGAGCGATTTCGATAGCTCGTCAATCTGTTCGGATTGCTTCAATACGAACTCAATCAGCGTGTCGAGTTTAGCTGGAATGAGGACCGATTTCTGATAGTCCATCATCCTTGTGTGGCTGTCTTTGTTGTCTCGTATCTGCTTTATACGTGTCTCAGTCGTTTCAAGCTCTATCGCTAGGCCTCTTACCGATCGTCCTTTCGCTAACTCCTGTTCGACATATGTGATTTCATTTTTTGTCAGTTCAGGGGTGATCGCGTGGCCAAATTGATTGATGACTGGATTGCCTTCTTTGTCGAGGACTTTCCTTCTCAGGTGCTTTTCGTTCACTCGTTATCGTTCTCCTCCGCGATCATAATCTGAGCGGCGATTAGGTCAGCTTCCGTCTCAAAATGGACGGTGATGCCGTCGCCGTCATCATCATGCTCGAACCCAACCATCGAAATTCCGTTGGAGTCACATTCCCTTATGAACGCGCTGGCTTGTTCATTTGTCTCATGGCGTATCTGCCATTTGGTGCCTCGTCCGTTCATCATAGGAGCAACCTCGCGGCTGTTAGGTCGCTTTCGTTGGCGAAGTATAAGGTGGTGCTGTTAGTCAGACCGAGGCTGCCGTCGCTGACTCTGCCAACGACCTTTATGCCGTGAGTTTCACAGGTCCGTATAAATTCATAGACCGAGTTTGATAAAGTGATCTCGTGAGGTTCTGGTCCGGGCGCCACGGAAAAGCGACTCTCGACCTTTAAGCCGCATTCAGTCTCCTTTCCTTCCATCAGTATCATTTCGCCCCCTTGTTGATCGTGATTTTTCTTGACGCTCTGAACCAAGTGGACGGCCTATCCCAACGCGCAAAGCCATAGCGGAAGCGCTCGAATAGGTTGAACTGCTTTCCCAGCACCACTCGTATTTTGCCTTAACGGCATCTGATAATTGCTCTGTTTTCTGTCATCGTCACGGACCCGCCGCCGCGATTACGCTTGACGGTGACGCCTTTCTTTAACTTCATAATATGGTTCATGCTCCCAATCTCCCTTTGAGTTTTGTTTTCACCATTGCAGCAATGCGCTTTCTGACATGCTTAGGCGATTGCGGCTTGCCTAACTTGGCCTGACGCATTCGTTCTTTCGTAATGTCGGACTTAGGGACGCCTCGGTTTCTATCACCGATTATCCTTGCCTGTTCAGCCCTTCTCTCTGGTGTCCACTGCTTATTCTTCTTCATATCTGTATTTATAAAAATCAGACCGTAATTGCCTTTTCTGGCTCGTATTATGGAGACAGATATGTAGGTCGAACGAACTGAAAGGAGGTTTGTTCGATGAAAGCGCCGATCCTAAGCGATGACCAGTTTGCCACTGTCTTCCGTCATGCGGAAGATATGAACCGTCCTAAGATGTATCGCTTGATGCTTTTACTCTCTGTCAAACTCGGATTGCGTCCGATGGAGTTGGCAGGGCTTGATAGCAGTTGGTTTCGTCCCAACGAACTCCGCATTCCGATTGGTCATTCCAAGCGCAAGAGCGGGCGTTCAATTCCCATCAATGAGGAAATCCTTGTCGCATTGCGTGAGCATATCGGTTCGCGTGAAGGTCGAGTGTTCCTCAATCATTCAGGCAATGCGTTCTCGCCTAGAGGTATTTCAGAGGCGATGACGCGCTTGTATGATCTCGCGGGGATTGCGGAAGGGTCGTGCTACTCAGGGCGGCGCACACTTGCCACCAACATGGTTGATCGTGGCATTAACATAGCTGTCGTATCGAAAGTGCTAGGACATAGCTCGATTGCGACCACCCAGAATTATATCGGTGTCACTGATCGCATGATGGCGAACGCACTGTTTGGTTGACTTCTCGATTTTTTGGTATCACCCATCACACACGAAGGAGCATGGTTATGTCGCTTACTGATTTTTTCATTCCCAAGGCCGAGGCTGAGTATCACAAGAAGCCCGCTAAGGCTGCCAAGGAAAAGGACATTCGCACGCCCGTTATCAAAGGCATCGACAAGCAGCTTGGCTATCTTGATGGCGCTGCGCCTGAGGGTAAGCGCAAGATCACATGGTATGACATCAAGGACAATGAGGCCAAGGTGTCGGTGCGCTATGGTAGCCGCCCTATCGAGATTGCCACCAAGGACGGCATTGCCAAAGAAGGCATCATTCCCGCTGACAAGATCAAGGCGTTCTATGCTGCGGTGAAAAAGGCCGTTCAAGCTGGCGAGCTGGACGATGCAATCAAGGCCGTCGCTTTCCGCACTCCCAAGGAGGAAGCGCCTAAGAAGCGTGGCCGTAAACCCAAGGCATAAATATCACGCCCCGTAAGGGGTTTTGTAAAGCACTGGACAGCCCATCAGTTTTGGTGGGCTGTCTTGCTATGTGCTTTGTGTGCGTCAGATACCCATTAACGCCTTAGGGGTGCTGAGCGGCCCACATCTGAAACGGGATTGCGAACCCATCCCGCATTTCTTCTGAGCCAAATGAGCCACGCATAGCGTAGTCCAGTTCACGCCCATAACGAGTTGATAGCTCGTCATACTTTTGGACAAATGCGTCATGACAAAGCTGCGGCCAAAAGACGACCCACAGACCATCTTCGCATTCGATCATATGATCTTCGATGTGTAGCGATTTATCGGGTAGCTCAATGCCATATATGGCCCCCACCTTGTTCGCTCGCTTGTTGGCCTGAAATGCCTTTTTTAATTTGATACGATTTCGATTTTTCAACTTATTTTCCTTTTCAATTGAGCGCACGTCACCCCCTTGCAAAGCGCAGGGCTGAGCAAGTGGGATTAGTGCTGGTTTTTGGATTAGCTGTTGTTAGGCAGCAAAGACGTGAGCGAAACGACTGGTGCTAGGCACAGGTGTATTTTCGTCGATTTTGGTGAGCGACTGAAAATATGCGTCCATGTCACGCACGAGGGATTCCTCGTTGTCATTGGTGTAGCAATCATCAGCGATGAGTTGGATTTGCTGCGGGCTAAGCGCACCAATTCCAGTGTCGCCGCTGTTTGCTACTGCCAGCCACCGCATAGCGCACATTGCTTTGAGGTGATTGACTTCGCCGCGTTCACGACGCTGCTCGATTTCATAGAGCAGACGATCATATTTTGTGAACGTAGCTTTTTTGGGCTTAGGCGCAAACACGCGCTTGAGGTCCAAACCAACGCGAAGTGCGTTAGGGGTAGTTGTATTAGACATGTTTTAGTCTCCTGAGCGATGGTGAAATTGAGTGGCCTATCGCCCGTCGTGCTCACTCAAACGACGTTGCGCTGTTGCTGCGTCGATGAGCTATTGATACGTCAGGGTTGCCTTGATAGGTGAGTAACTCGATGATATTCTAAGAAACGAGTTAACCTGCATGGCCAAACGATGGACCCGCAACAGCGTCGTTGAGCGTCAGGGGCGACGCCTTAATCTGGCTGGAATTGGTCGGACAAGGTTCTTCTATGATGCCTTGCGTGTCAGCCCTAGCTACGAGCTTGCTCGATTGGAGAGCGTGGGCCTGCTTTCAGGCCGTGAGACTTTGCCGGCCGATTTTGATACCGTGCGGGCAGTTTATGATGACCTAGGCGACGTGACGCTTGACCTAGAAGAATGGGTGGAGCGTTTTGCGTTCAGAGCCTTTAGCCACGGCGGGAAAGCGCCTAGCGTCACCAGCTTGGGAGTTATGCGCTATGGGGCTGATCCAGCGTCTGTCAGCGTCGAGGACTTTGCTGCCTCAACTTGGGTAGCCCAAGGGGAGCGAAGCACTCTCATGGCTGCTATACCGCTTGGAATGCCCAAGGCGCGCATATTGAAGCAGATTGCCGATTTGCTCGATCAGGTTCAGCCCACAGACCGTGACACCTCGCCGGTTGTGCCAAAATACAAGGTGGAATCTGACAGGCGCATCGTCACAGGCGCACGGAAATATCTGCGTTGCTTGTCGATCAAAGCCACTCACGTTGACGAACCGCTGTGGAAGATCGGCCTACGGGCCAAGCTCAGCAGAACCTATAGCGGGATGCTGGACCCACAGAATCCGCCTCCAAAGCACAAGGAGGTCGATTACAAAAGCTCGCTCAAAATCCTTACCAGCCGTGCGCTGCTACGTGGACATATGATTGCGGAGAACGCAGCTAGGGGCATTTTCCCCAGCTATGCCAAATGCGAACACGCTTTGCCTGTGGACTACGAGTTCATCAAAGAACGTCGCTGATTATCTGAACTGGCGCACGGGCGGCTTGAGATGATGGCGAAAAATCGATTACACACGATGCGTTCTGAAAGGATGACAGGATGGAATTGCGTTACTCACTGAGCGGGTCAGTCCTTTTTTCGACGGAGGCTGATCGCGCGCCTTCTGTTGGCGACAAGATCACGATCAGAACGGAGCAATACAAAAAAGGGCTTCATGCGGGGTCGTTGATTTCGTTTGTCGTGTCAGATGAATGGCCTCCTGAATACGACGACAGCGAAGGGCGCACTGTCGTTCATATCGACGTGAACGATTACGAAATACTAGAGGAAGGCCCCTCACCAGATTAAGGTGGACAGGATGTTCAAGAATACACCACCGATCTTCGATACCAGTGGGAAACCTGAAATCTCCCTTACGATGCTGAGGATTAACGAGTGGCAGGATCACGGCTATGGCTTGAGCGCCAGCTACTATGCGTCAGGGCAAATTGAGGGTGGTCACGAAGCTACCATCTCTGGCATCGCCAATGACTATTGGCGGGGCGGCGATCAGGTGACAGGAACGAAGCTGCGCTTCCACATCAAACTGTCTAGCGATCTATCCAGATTACAGATGGAACGCGGCATTATCGGCGGCGGACAATTCTACGAGGCGTATGTCGATGTAGATCTCAATTTAGAACCCGATCAAGTGCGCGATATCGTTCATGAGCTACGGCTCAGCCATGCTCGCCAAGTGCATATTGGTGGTTACGCGATCAGCGACCATATCTTCAAAGTAACCAAATTTGGGATCAGCGAGCCCCGCGACGAGCAACCGTAGGCTAAGAAAAAGGCCCATTCCCGCCGTTTTGGCTTCCATTTTTAGTCTACGTGCATTGCAGCATTGACGCGCGCCGGGAAGGTCACATGCGCATTGGCGCGCGCCACGCTGACCTCGCCGGTTTCGAGCGGCTGGCGCAGGCTGTCGAGGACGCCGCGCTGGAATTCGGGCAGCTCGTCGAGGAACAGCACGCCAAGATGCGCGAGGCTGACCTCGCCCGGCCGCACGCGAAGCCCACCGCCGACGAGCGCGGGCATCGAGGCCGAATGGTGCGGCGCGCGGAACGGGCGCGCGCGCACGAGCCGCCCGCCCTCGAGGCTGCCCGCGACCGACGCGATCATCGACACTTCGAGCGCTTCGGCGGGGGTCAGCTCGGGCAGGATGCCCGGCATGCACGCGGCCATCAGCGACTTGCCCGATCCGGGCGGGCCGCTGAATAGCAGATTATGCGCGCCCGCTGCCGCGATCTCGAGCGCGCGCTTCGCCGTCTCTTGCCCCTTGACCTGGGCAAGGTCCGCGGCGCGCACCGGGGCCTCGACCTCGCCGGGCACCGGAGGCGACAGGATCGCCTGCCCCTTGAAATGCGCGAGCAGCGACAGGAGGTCGGGCGCCCCCAACACCTCGACGCTTCCGGCCCACGCCGCTTCGGGCCCCTGCGCCGCCGGGCAGATCAGTCCGCGCTCGACGCTGCCCGCGTGAATCGCGGCGAGCAGCACGCCGGGCGACGCCGCCACCCGCCCGTCGAGCCCGAGCTCGCCGACGATCATATAGCCCGCCAGCGTCTCGGCATCGATCACCCCCATCGCGCCCAAGAGCGCGAGCGCGATCGGCAGGTCGTAGTGCGAGCCTTCCTTCGGCAGGTCGGCGGGCGACAGGTTCACCGTGATCACCTTCGGCGGCAGCGACAGGCCGATCGCGGCGATCGCCGCGCGCACGCGCTCGCGGCTCTCGCCAACCGCCTTGTCGGGCAGGCCGACGACGACGAAGCGCGGCATGCCGGGCGTGATCTGGCACTGCACCTCGACCCCGCGCGCATCGATGCCGAGGTAGGCGACGGTTGAGACGATTGCGACCATGATCCCCCTTTGTTCCCGTGCCTTCTTAGGCCAAGTCGCGGGAAGGTCGAGTCAATTTAGCGCCGCCTTGGCGCAATTCGCCGATCGGCGTTTGACAACATACCAACTGGTCGGTATGTCAGTTCGCATGACCACGACTCGCACCCCCGCCGCCAGCAAGACCCGCGCCCCGCGGGGCAGCGCGCGCGCCGCGCTGATCGCTGCCGCGCACGCGACGGTGCGGCGGCAGGGCTATGCCGCGACCAGCGTCGACGAGATTTGCGCGGTCGCGGGCGTCACCAAGGGCGCCTTCTTCCATCACTTCGAATCGAAGGAAGCGCTGGGCGTCGCCGCGGCCGAGGGCTGGACCGAGCGCGCGCGGCCGATGTTCGAACTTGCGCCGCACAACCGGCTCGACGATCCGCTCGACCGCCTGCTCGGTCATATCGATTTCCGCCTGGCGATGCTCGACGGCCCGACCGAGGACTATACCTGCTTCGTCGGCACGATGGTGCAGGAGGCCTATGCGACGAGCGACCGCATCCGCGCCGCGTGCGAGGCGAGCATCAACGCCTATTGCGAGGCGCTCGCCCCCGACATCCAGGCCGCGATGGACAAATATGGCGTGCCCGACGACGTCACCGCGATCGGCCTCGCCCAGCATTTCCAGTCGGTGCTGCAGGGCGCCTTCGTCCTGGCGAAAACCACGAACGACCCGGCGATTGCGCGCGGGACCGTCACCCATCTGAAGCGTTATGTCCGGATGCTGTTCGGACCGAAGTGAGGAGAGAGAGCATGTCCGATACCCCGAAGATGATCTTCGTGAACCTACCCGTCGCCGATCTGGCAAGGTCGAAGGCCTTCTATGAAGCGCTCGGCTTCACCAACGAGCCGCGCTTCAGCGACGACACCGCCGCCGCAATGGTCTGGTCGGACACGATCTTCGTGATGATCCTGACGCACGAGAAATGGAAGGGCTTCACCGACCGGCCGATCGCGCCGGCGGGGTCGAGCGAGGTGTCGCTCGCGCTCGCGCTCGGCAGCCGCGAAGCGGTCGATGCGATGGCCGAGGCCGCCGCAGCCGCCGGCGGCACCGCCGACATCAACCCGGTGCAGGACCATGGCTTTATGTACGGCCGCGACATCCTCGACCCCGACGGCCATGTCTGGGGCCCCTTCTGGATGGACCCCGCCGTCGCGAACGGCGAAGCGCCCGTCCCCGAAGTCGCCGGCTGACGGGAGCGGGCACATGAGCTTCCAGGCCTATCTCGACAATGTGGAGGCGAAGAGCGGCAAATCGGCCGAAGATCTGAAAGCCATCGCCACCGAAAAGGGGCTGGCCGATGCAAACGGCCTCGCCCCCGGCGTCAAGGCGACCGCGGTCACCGACTGGCTGAAGCAGGATTTCGACCTCGGCCATGGCCACGCGATGTCGATCGTCGCCTATATCAAAGGGAAGAGGAACTAGCCATGCCGGTGAACCCCGACAGCAGCCTTGAAGTCACCGCGTTCGACTGGGTGCCCGACTTCGCGCGCGGCTTCGTCCGCGACCTCCGCCCGCGCTGGGCGTGCGAGGAAATCGGGCTCGACTATGCCGAGCATCTGATCAGCGCGATCAACCGCCCCGCCGACCATTTCCTCTTCCAGCCGTGGGGGCAGGTGCCCGTGCTTAACGACGGCGGCATCCGTCTGTTCGAAAGCGGCGCGATCCTGCTCCATCTTGCGGAGAAGGACGCGCGGCTGATGCCCCGCGATCCGCAGCAGCGCGCCAACACCCTCGCCTGGCTGTTCGCCGCCTATAACAGCGTTGAGCCGATGCTGTTCGAACTCGGCAATGTCGACCTGTTCGCGAAGGACGAGGAGTGGGCGAAGCTTCGTAGGCCGTCCCTGATCGAGTTCATTCAGGGCCGGCTCGGCCGTCTGAACGACGCGATCGGCGACAAGCCCTATCTCGTCGGCGAATTCACCGTCGCCGACATCGCGATGGCGACCGTGCTGCGCGAGGCGGTCGAGGCCGGGCTGGTCGCCGAGCAGCCGCGCGTCGCAGCCTATCTCGATCGCTGCCTCGCGCGCCCCGCCTTCCAGCGCGCGCTCGCCGCGCAGCTCGACGCCTTCAGCGAAGAAGCGGGTCCACCCGCCGCCTGAAAACTCCCACCCCCCTAAGGAGAGACAAGATGACCTATGTAGAAGGATTTGTGCTCGCGGTGCCGACCGCCAACAAGGAAGCCTATCGCAAGCACGCCGCCGACGCCGCGCCGCTGTTCAAGGAATTCGGCGTCGCGCGCATGGTCGAATGCTGGGGCGACGACGTCCCCGACGGCAAGCTCAACGACTTCAAGAGCGCCGTGCAGGCCAAACCCGACGAGACCGTCGTCTTCAGCTGGTTCGAATATCCCGACAAGGCGACGCGCGACGCCGCGACGACAAAGATGATGAACGATCCGCGCATGGCGGCGATGGGCGGCGAGATGCCGTTCGACGGCAAGCGGATGATCATCGGCGGCTTCGACTCGATCGTCGACGACCATGCTGCCGGCACCACCGGCTATGCCGACGGGTATGTCTTGCCCGTCCCCGACGGCAACAAGGATGCCTATCGCGCGATGGCTGACAAGGCGTCGCAGGTGTTCCGCGACTATGGCGCGACGCGCGTGGTCGAGGCGTGGGGCGACGATGTGTCCGACGGCAAGGTCACCGACTTCAACCGCGCCGCGCACAAGCAGGACGGCGAAACCGTCGTCTTCAGCTGGGTCGAGTGGCCCGACAAGGAAACGCGCACCAAGGGATGGGAAAAATTCATGAAGGACGAACGGATGCAGCATGATCCGAACGACCAGACCTTCGACGGCAAGCGCATGATCTACGGCGGTTTCGAGCCGATCGTGATGGCCTGAAGCAAGTCCTCCCTGTCGCGAAGCGATGGGGAGGTGGCAGCCCGCAGGGCTGACGGAGGGGCATTGGCGCAAGCGCCGCAAGCCCCTCCACCATCCGCTCCGCGGAGTGCTGGGTCGTCCAGCCCCCCGGACTGGACTTGGATTGCCGGGGGCAATCCAACCCCGCACCCCCCTCCCACGGCTTCGCCCTAGGGAGGGTCAAGAAGATGCCGCATTTGGAAAAAGGGAACCCGATCATGACGCAAGCATCGAACTTCATCTGGTACGAACTGATGACCCCCGACCCGGCGGGCGCGGCGCGCTTCTATGGCGCGGTCGTCGGCTGGACGATCGCGTCCGAGCGTGACCCCGCCGCCGGCGATATCGATTACCGCATGATCGGCCGCAGCGACGGCGGCAACGCGGGCGGCGTGCTCGCGCTGAATGCCGACATGATCGCGGGCGGCGCGCGGCCCTTGTGGATCGGCTATCTGCACGTCGCCGACGTCGACGCCGCGGTCGACGCGATCAAGGCCGACGGCGGCAGCGTGCAGATGCCGCCGTCGGACATTCCGGTCGGCCGCATCGCAATGGTCACCGATCCGCAGGGCGCGCCCTTCTATGTCATGGCCCCCAAGCCTCCCGAGGGCATGGAAGGCATGGAGAGCGACGTCTTTTCGGTGACCGAGGCGCAGCACATCCGCTGGAACGAGCTCGCAACCAGCGATCCTGACGGCGCGATCGCCTTTTACGCCCGCCACTTCGGCTGGGGGCAGGAAGGCGCGATGGATATGGGCGAGATGGGCGCGTATCGCTTCCTTCAGCGCGGCGACGTCGGGATCGGCGCGGTGATGCCGCTGATGCCCGGCATGCCCGCATCGATATGGAGCTTTTACATCGGCGTCGACGATATCGACCGCGCGCAAGCGGCAGTGACCGCGAACGGCGGCACCGTCACCAACGGGCCGATGGAAATCCCCGGCGGCGAATATGCGATGAACGCCATCGACCCGCAGGGCGCCGCCTTCGGCCTTGTCGGTCCGCGCAAATAGAGGAGAGCAGCAATGGCAAATCCCAATCAGGGCCCGACCACCGGCCTCACACCGCATATCGCGATCCCCGACAAGCGCGGCAGCGAGGCGATCGACTTTTATATCAAGGCGTT
The DNA here is from genome assembly GCF_001468395.1 of Sphingopyxis sp. H073. Taxonomy (GTDB): domain Bacteria; phylum Pseudomonadota; class Alphaproteobacteria; order Sphingomonadales; family Sphingomonadaceae; genus Sphingopyxis. Next base: position 19,623 of record NZ_LNSG01000017.1, read on the forward strand.
CGGCGCGACCGAGAATATGCGGATGCCCGCCGAGGATGGCGTGCGGCTGATGCACGCGCATCTGACGATCAACGGCGCATCGCTGATGATGCACGACGATTTTCCCGAATATAGCGGCCATGCGATGAGCCCGCCGACGGGCGTAACGCTGCATCTCCACGTCGACGACACCGACGCCTGGTACCGGCGCGCGATCGACGCGGGCGCGTCGTCGACGCTCGAACCGCACGACGCTTTCTGGGGGGACCGTTACGCCCAGGTGAAGGATCCGTTCGGCCATCTCTGGTCGATCGGCGGCCCGATCAAGGGAGAGAAATGATGTCGAACAAAGCAACGCTCTGCCTCTGGTACGACAAGGATGCCGAGGAAGCCGCGAACTTCTATGCGGCGGCCTTTCCCGACAGCAAGGTCGGCGGCATCCACCGCGCCCCCGGCGACAACCCCAGCGGCAAGGAAGGCGATGTGCTGACCGTCGACTTCACCGTGCTCGGCTATCCGTGCATCGGCCTCAACGGCGGCTCGACCTTCAAGCATAGCGAGGCCTTTTCCTTCCAGGTCCACACCGACACGCAGGAAGAGACCGACCGCCTGTGGAACGCGATCGTCGGCAACGGCGGACAGGAAAGCATGTGCGGCTGGTGCAAGGACAAATGGGGCATTTCGTGGCAGATCATCCCGCGCGCGCTGACCGACGTGATGACGAGCGGCGATCAGGCCGCCGCCAAGCGCGCGTTCGAGGCGATGATGACGATGAAGAAGATCGACGTCGCCGCGATCGAGGCCGCGATCCGGGGCGAAGCGGTTGGGGCGGCGTAGCCCGCTCCTCTTCGCCTGGCTGCTCTGCGGCACGCTCGATATCGCCTATGCGGCGGTGTGGAGCGTGCTCGCGGGGAGCAATCCCGGCCAGATGCTCCGCGGCGTCGCCAAGGGCCCATTCGGCGACGGCGCCGGCGACTGGGGCCTCGGCGGCGCGCTCGCGGGACTTGCGACGCATTTTGCGATCATGCTCGCGATGGTTGCCGTCTGGTTCTTCGCGGCGCGCCGCATGCCCGCGCTGCGCCAGCCGTGGTGGCTGACCGGAACTCTTTACGGGTTCGGCCTTTATCTGGTTATGAACGCGATCGTCCTGCCGCTCCGCTTCGGCGCACCTTTCCCGCCGGCCGACCTCGTCAAGGGCGCGGTCGCGCTCTTTCCGCATATCTTCTTCATCGGTCTGCCGCTCGCATGGCTGACCCGCAAGGACGCCCGCCGATGCTGATTTTCTATGGCCATCCCTTCTCGTCCTACAGCTGGAAGGCGCAGATCGCGCTCTATGAAAAGGGCATCGATTTCGAATATCGCAACGTCGATCCCGAATTTCCCGAGCACGGGCCGGAACTGCGCGCGCATTGGCCGATCGGCAAATTCCCGCTGATCGTCCACGACGGCCAGCCCTGGTTCGAGGCGTCGATCATCATCGAATATCTCGACCATCTCGTCCCCGAACCGCGGCTGATCCCCGGGGATTTCGACGCCGCGCTGAAGGTCCGGCTGTTCGACCGCATCTTCGACAATCATGTGATGGGCCAGATGCAGGAAGTGGTGAACGATGCGATCCGCGGTCCGGGCGGGCATGTCCAGTCGATCGTCGACGGCGCGAAGGCAAAGCTCGACACCATCTACGCCTGGCTCGACAAGGAGCTCGCGGGCGGCGGCTGGGCGACCCCCTATGGCTTCACGCTCGCCGATTGCGCGGCGGCGCCGTCGCTCTTCTATGCCGACTGGGTCCACCAGATTCCCGAGACGTACGAGAATCTGCGCGCCTATCGCGCCCGCCTGCTCGCGCATCCCTCGGTCGCGCGCGCGGTCGATGGCGCCCGTCCCTATCGCCATTATTTCCCGCTCGGTGCCCCCGACCGCGACTGAATCTTCCTCGCAGGAGACCATGATGACCGAACCCCGCGAATTGTCCGTCGACATCTATATCGATGCCGCACCCGAAAAAGTGTGGGATGTGATGACGAACCGGATCACCGAATGGTGGTGCCCGAAGCCGTGGACGACCGAGATCATCGAGCAGGACTGGCGCTCCGGCGGGCGCTCCGCGATGACGATGCACGGCCCAAACGGCGAAGCGCATCCGAGCGACGGCATCTTCCTTGAGGTCGTCCCCGGTGTCCGCTTCGTGTCGACCGACGCGGTGATGATCGGACCCGACGGGCGAATGGCGCCCGCGACGCCCTTCATGATCGGCGGCTGGGAGATCGCGCCCGAAGGCAGCGGCACGCGCTTCACCGGCTGGGCGCGCCACTGGACCGACGAGGCGCGGAAACAGCATGAGGAGATGGGATTCACCTCCGGCTGGGGCGCGGTCGCCGAGCAATTGAAGGCGCTCTGCGAGGCGGAATAACCATCACCTCCCGTTCGCATCGAGCGAAGCCGAGAGGCCTATCGGAATGGCGCCATGCTGCCCGGTGTCTCGACTTCGCTCGACACGAGCGGAATCTGGAGGACGCCATCCGTCCCGCAATGCGGTTAACACCGCGCTGACTCTGTTGCTTTGCCATTTGGAAGCCGCGCGCGCGCGAAAGCAGCGCCATGGTTTCACCGGCCGCTCTCTGCCGCACCCTGATCGTCGCCGCGCTGGCGGCGATCCTCGCCTTCGCCCCGGCGCAGGCGCAGCAAATCGTCGTCACGACGACGGTGACCTGGACTTATGAGGCCGCCGATACCGGCTTCGACGACGACACTATCGACGAACAGGCCGCGCCCTTCGACGACGAAGCGACCGCCGACGATGCCGATACCGACACCGACATTGGCGCCACGCGCCGCTACGCCCCTTCGGGCACGCTCAGGGCGCTCGGCCACGCCAGGGCGAAGTTCGGCCCGTTCGCGGTGGTCGACGACGCCACCGTCCGGATGGCGGGCGATGTCACCTCGGCGACCCCGCGCCAGTTCGCCGCGATGCTCGCCGCCTACCCGCACCTCAAGCGCCTCGAAATGATCGACTGCCCCGGCAGCCTCGACGAGGAAGCGAACCTGATCCTCGCGCGCGCCGTCCGTCGCGCGGGGCTGGAAACCATCGTCCCCAGCGGCGGATCGGTCCGCTCGGGCGCGGTGGAACTCTGGCTCGCCGGCGCCACCCGCCGCGCCGCGCCCGACGCCGAATTCGGCGTCCACAGCTGGGCCGACGACACCGGCCGCGAGGCGAACGACTATCCCGCGAACGATCCCGTCCATGCCGAATATCTGAGCTATTACCGCGAAATGGGCATGGACGATGCCAAGGCGCGCGCCTTTTACGCGCTCACCAACAGCACCCCGTTCGACGATGTCCACTATCTGACGCGCGACGACATGGCGCGCTTCGTCACGCTGAACTGAGTTATCGCACCGCTTCGCACGGGAAGGCTGCAACGGTCCAAAGCGGACATTTGCGCCCGATCTGGCTTCGATGACCGGTTTCGACCGATTGCTGCCATAAGCTCCTCCCCATCGACTTGCGATGGGGAGGGGGACCGCCGCGAAGCGGTGGTGGAGGGGCAGTGAGTGTTAGCGAGCGCTGCGCGCTTGGCCCCTCCGTCAGCCCTTCGGGCCGCCACCTCCCCATCGCAAGTCGATGGGGAGGACCATAACGTCCGCTTCCCTCCCAAAGCCGACATCGTGCTAGAGCTTCTGGCTCATGCCTTTCAGCAATCCGCGCCAATGCTCGCCGAGGCGCCGCTGGAACAGCATCAGCTCGAACCCGTGCCGCGCGACATGCTTTTGCGGGATCGCATCCCAGCCGCGATGTTCGACCGTCACCCGCGTGTCGGCGCCGACCGCCTCGAAGCGCACCTCGACCTCGGTCGCCTGGTCGGGTGCGAAGCTCGGGATCCGCCAACCGAAGACGAGCCGCTCGCCGGGGAGCCAGTGTCGCACCCGGCCGATCTCCCACTCTTCGCCATCGTCGAAGCGCGTCACCAGCCGTCCGCCGGGCCCCGAAGGGTCGAAACGAAGCGTCCCGTCGCCCTTTGACGACAGCGGGAATAGCGGATGGCTCGTCCACCAGCGGCCGATTCCGTCGGTGAACGCGTCGAAGGCCGCCCGCGGCGAGGCCCCGACACGCAGCGCGACGATGACGGCGGCGCTCATTTCCCGTCCTCGACGTGACGCTTGAACGCGCCAAGCTGGTGCATCCACAACGCCTCGGTCTCGGCGAGCCAGCGCTTGAGCTCGTCGGTCGCGCCGTCTTTCAACGAATAGATGCGCACGCGCGCGTCGAAGTCGGGATGCCCGTCCTCGACGAGCCCGCCTTCCTTCATCGCGCGCAGATGGCGGCTCATGGCGGGCGGCGCGAGCCCCAGCTCGCTCGCCAGTTCGCCCGCGCTCCGCGGCCGCTGGCCGAGCAGTTCGATCGCGCGCCGCCGCTTCGGGTCGGCGAGCGCCTCCAGCATCCGGTCGAGCGCGGCGCTCAATCGTCTAGCCGCGTCTTCGTCGTGAAGCCGCCCTCGGCGTCCCATTCGTCCGAGGTCTTTTCCTCGACGGTGACGCCGAAGGTCCAGATATGCCCCTCCGGATCCTTCGCGCGGTAGGTGCGGTCGCCGTAGAATTGCGTTTCGGGCGGCGCGATGATGTCGGCACCGGCGGAGCGGGCGCGCGCGCAATGCGCGTCGATATCGTCGCCCGCGCCCAGCTGGACATGCACCGTCTGCGTGTTCTTGCCGCCGAGGTTCGCAGGGCTGCGATGATCGTCGGACCATTCATTGCCGACCATGATCGTCGACGCGCCATATTCCATCTCGCTGTGCGCGAGATTGCCCTGCTCGTCGAGCAGCACGAAAACGGGCTCGAACCCGAACGCCTCCTCCAGCCAGCGGAACGCCGCCTTGCTGTCCTTGTAACAGACGGCGCTCGAAAGCCCCTTCGATCGCGGATGGTCGGCCATGTCTCGTCTCCCGAGTCGTGAATTGATTTCACTTATGTACAATATTTGCTGAAAAATGAAAATACATGCAATCGCGAATGAAGTTGCTAGGAAAAGCGCATGACCGATCTCGCCCGCTGCGTCGCCGAAGCCTATAACGTCGCCCTGCCGCACCGCGGGCAGGGCAAGGTTGCCGACTATATCCCGGCGCTCGCCAAGGTCGATCCGGACCGCTTCGGCTTCGCGCTCGCGCTTCCCGACGGCACGGTTCACACCGCGGGCGATGCCGATATTCCCTTCTCGATCCAGTCGGTGTCAAAGGTCTTCACGCTCGCGCTCGCGCTTCGCCGCGTCGGAAGCAGCTTGTGGGACAGCGTCGGGCGCGAACCGTCGGGCAGCGCGTTCAACTCGATAGTCCAGCTCGAAAGCGAAGCCGGCATCCCGCGCAATCCGCTGATCAACGCCGGCGCGATCGCGACGACCGACCGGCTGATCGACGGCCGCGACGGCGATGCGACGGTCGAGGAGATCCTCGCCTTTCTGCGCGCCCGCGCCGGCGACGCCAGCATCGCGATCGACCTGGAGGTCGCGTCCTCCGAATCGCAGACGGGCGCGCGCAACCGCAGCCTCGGCTATTTCATGCGGGCGTTCGACAATCTGCGCCATCCGGTCGAAGATGCGGTCGGGGTCTATTTCCGCCAGTGCGCGATCGCGATGACCTGCCGCCAGCTTGCGAAGGCGGGGCTTTTCCTCGCGCTGGAGGGCCGCGATCCGCTGACCGGCGAGCAGATCATCGAGCCGCACCGCGCACGGCGGATCAATGCGATCATGATGCTCTGCGGTCACTATGACAATTCGGGCGAATTCGCCTTCCGCGTCGGTCTGCCCGGCAAGAGCGGGGTCGGCGGCGGCATCCTCTGCATCGCGCCGGGGCAGGGATCGATCGCGGTGTGGTCGCCCGGCCTCAACGAAGCCGGGACGTCGCTCGTCGGCGCGATCGCGCTCGAACATTTTGCCTATGCGGCGGGCTGGTCGGTGTTCGATTCGAGCGTCGGCTGACGCCGGGCGGGCCTAGTCGGCGCCGTCGACCAGCGTCATGCTCACGCGCGCGGTGCCGCTGCGGTGCATTCCGATTTCCTTCGCCGCGGCGTGGCTGATGTCGATCACCCGTCCGCCGCCCCACGGGCCGCGATCGTTGACGCGCACGACGACGCTCTTGCCGTTGGCGAGGTTGGTGACGCGCACCTTGCTGCCGAACGCGAGCGTGCGGTGCGCGGCCGTGAAGCCGGCGGGGTCGAAACGCTCGCCGCTTGCGGTGCGGTTGCCAGCGAGTTCGTCGCCATAATAGCTCGCCAATCCGCTGCCGATTTCGGTGTCGTCGCTGCCGTCCTGCCCTTGCGCGACCGCCGGCACCGCCAGCAGCAACGGCAGGGCTATCGCCATCAAGCGCCGCATATTCAGCCTCCCCTGTTGGGTACGCGTCCCTAGCCAGCGCGGATCGGCTCGCGCAAGCCGTCCGCGCCGCGCTGGGCCGAATCCGCGATCAGACGTCGAGGTTGGCGACGCTCAAGGCATTGGTTTGAATGAAGTCGCGCCGCGGCTCGACCTCGTCGCCCATCAGCTGCTCGAAAATGCCGTCGGCGACGTCGGCCTGCTCGGTTCTGACGCGCAAAAGCGAGCGGTGCGCCGGGTCGAGCGTCGTTTCCCAAAGCTGTTCGGCGTTCATCTCGCCCAGCCCCTTGTAGCGGCTGATCGACAGCCCCTTGCGGCTGTGCGCGAAGATCGCGTCGAGCAGTTCGGACGGGCGCGTCACCGGGTTTGACTTGGCGGGCGAAGCTGCGGGGACATCCTCCTCGTCGCCCTCGGTCGCCTCGACCTCGACCGCCGCCGCGCCGCTCGCCTTCACGAGGCGGCCGGGGCGGGCATAGGTTTCGGCCTGCTCGCTCGCCAGCTTGTGCAGGCGGCGGGCCTCCTGGCTTTGCAGGAACGCCGCATCGACCGCATGGAGATCGCTTACCCCCCGCCAGCGGCGCTCGAGCGTGTAGCCTCCGCCCTCGACCGCCTCGACGGTCCAGACCGCTTCGCCGCCCCCCGTCAGCGCGCGCTCGGCGGCATTGAGCCACGTCGCCGACGTCGCGGCGGCGCTGTGGCGCCCCGCGGTGTCGAGGTTCGGGTCGAGCGCGCCGGCAAAGGCGAGCGCCTCGACCAGCCCGTGGTTCAGGCTGCGCGGCACATAGCGCATCAGCGCGCGCAGCCGCCGGCCATGCTCGATCAACTCGCGCAGGTCGTTGCCGGACCGCGCCCCGCCCGGGGTTTCGAGCAGCAGCGCGTCGATGCCGGCATCGACGAGATAATTTTCGAGCGCGGTGTCGTCCTTGAGGTAGACTTCGCTCCGCCCCTTCGCGACTTTGTAGAGCGGCGGCTGCGCGATGTAGAGATGGCCGTTTTCGATAATCTCGGGCATCTGGCGATAGAAGAAGGTGAGCAGCAAGGTGCGGATATGCGCGCCGTCGACGTCGGCGTCGGTCATGATCACGATCTTGTGATAGCGCAGTTTCTCGATGTTGAATTCGTCGCGGATGCCGGTGCCGAGCGCCTGGATCAGCGTCCCGACTTCCTTCGAAGAGATGATGCGGTCGAAGCGCGCGCGCTCGACGTTCAGGATCTTGCCCTTCAAGGGCAGGATCGCCTGCACATGCCGGTCGCGGCCCTGCTTCGCCGATCCGCCTGCCGAATCGCCCTCGACCAGGAACAGTTCGCACTTGCTGGGGTCGCGTTCCTGGCAGTCGGCGAGCTTGCCGGGCAGGCTCGCGATATCCATCGCGCCCTTGCGCCGCGTCAGCTCGCGCGCCTTCTTCGCGGCCTCGCGCGCGGCGGCAGCGTCGATGACTTTCTGGATCACCGCCTTGGCATAGGCCGGATTTTCCTCCAGCCATTCGGTCATCCGGTCGGCCATCAGGCTTTCGAGCGGCTGGCGGACTTCGCTGCTGACCAGCTTGTCCTTGGTCTGGCTGCTGAACTTCGGGTCGGGCAGCTTGACCGAGACGATCGCGGTCAGGCCTTCGCGCATATCCTCGCCGGTCAGGCTGACCTTTTCCTTCTTCAGCATCCCCGACTTTTCGCCATAGCCGTTGAGCGTGCGCGTCAGCGCGGCGCGAAAGGCCGCGAGGTGCGCGCCGCCGTCGCGCTGCGGGATGTTGTTCGTGAAGCAGAGGACATTTTCGTAATAGCTGTCGTTCCACTCGAGCGCGACGTCGATGCCGATGCCGTCGCGTTCGCTGCTGATCGCGATCGGATCGGGCAGCAGCGCGGTCTTGTTGCGGTCGAGATATTTGACGAACGCGGCGATGCCGCCCTCATAGAAAAGATCGTGCGCGACATGCTCGGCGTGCCGCGCGTCGACGATCTTGATCCGCACGCCCGAATTCAGGAAGGCGAGCTCGCGGTAGCGATGCTCGAGCTTCTCGAAGTCGAACTCGGTGACATTCTTGAAGGTCTCGGTCGAGGCCATGAAGGTGACGCGCGTACCCTTCTTGCCCGCCGGGGCGGGGCCGTTGACCTTGAGCGGGGCGACCGCGTCGCCATGCTCGAAGCGCATCCAATGCTCTTCGCCGTCGCGCCAGATCGTGAGTTCGAGCCATTCGCTGAGCGCGTTGACGACCGAGACGCCGACGCCGTGCAGGCCGCCCGAAACCTTATAGGCATTGTCGTCGCTGGTATTCTCGAACTTCCCGCCCGCATGGAGCTGGGTCATGATGACTTCCGCCGCCGAAATGCCTTCCTCGGCGTGGATGCCCGTGGGAATGCCGCGGCCATTATCCTCGACGCTGACCGATCCGTCGCTGTTCAAGGTGATGAGGACGAGGTCGCAGTGGCCCGCGAGCGCTTCGTCGATCGCATTGTCGCTGACCTCGAACACCATATGGTGCAGGCCCGACCCGTCGTCGGTGTCGCCGATATACATGCCGGGGCGCTTGCGCACCGCGTCGAGGCCCTTCAGGACCTTGATCGAATCGGCGCCATAGGCGTTGGTGTTGGGCTGTTTCGAGGCGCTTTCGGGCGCGCTGTTCTCGCTGGGCTCTGTCATATCGATTATATAGGGTCGGGGGAGGTAAAACCCAAGCGAAAATGCGCCTCTCGGGCGATTCCGAAGGGCCGTTGCACAGCCGCGGCGCGGCGGCTAGTTTCGGGTCCATGAAACAGAGTCTCCCGATGCTTCTCGCCCTCTCGCTCGCCGCCTGCGGCCAGCCTGCGCCCCCCGCCGACAATGCCCCGGCGGTGGCGGGCGAACCGCTGGCGACGCGCGCGGTGATGATCGGCACCGAAGGGCCGAGCCTGCCCGCCTGTTCGAGCATCAGCCGCGTCAAGGACGGCGGCACCGACGTCTATTGGGCGCCGGGCGAAACGCGTGCGGTCAAGGCAAAGGTCGCGGGCGGCGCGAAGGTCTCGGTGTGCGAGGCAACCGACGACGACGCCTGGTTCGGCATCGTCTTCGCCGCGCCGGGGACCGACGAGGATATGTGCGGCGTCGGCAAGTCGGTGCAGAATGCCCGCGAATATCAGGGCCCGTGCCGCTGGGGCTGGATCAGGGGCGGGACGGTCCGTTTGGGGGCTTGAGGCGACAGGAGCGAGACGGCCGGAACCGTTGCGTTTGCCACTCTGAAGCGTGGTGCGATAGCCCACCATCCGGGGGAGGTGCCGCCTCCAAAGCTCCGGGCGATGCAGCCGGCATGGCGCGATACCGCTGGAAAGCGGATATTTTAGGTTTAGGGGGATGGGTGCTTCCCGACCGGAAGGCGACCTATCCTTCATCGTCACCCCGGACTTGATCCGGGGTCCACGACTTCGGCGCTGCAATGGATCCCGGATCAAGTCCGGGATGACGAAGATCTGGAAACCACCCCAAAGCCGCCATCGCCTTCCAATAAGCCTTTCCTACATATCCCGCCGTGTCAGCCTTCACCCGACACTCTCACTTTGGGGATCGACGCGGCGAGGCGGGTGAATGGCGTTCGGAAATCCGCCCGGTCGCAACGGACCATGCAATGGGCTGAACTTTCCTGAACTTTGAAAAATCCGGGCCGCGAGGGCGAACGAAGGCATCACGGACATCCTCCGCCAAAGCAGAGGCCGCCCTTTAGCCCCGGCAATCCTCGATCGCGCGGCCGATTTCGGACTGGACGGGGAGCGTCAGCGCGCCGGTCGTCCCTTCGAGCGCGAAGCGGCCGCGGCTGAAGGCGATGCGGTCGAGCCGGGCGTCGCCGCTCGGGACGCTCGCGCTGCCGCCGTCGAAGCGGATCTGGTCGGTGCCGGCGCTGGTGCGCAGCGCGACATCGCCGTCGAGGCCCGAGGTCAGGCGGACGCTGCCGCCGCTGCAGGCAAGCGAGAGCAGCGGGCCGGGGTTGCCGCTCTGGACGAAGCTCGCGGTGCGGCTCCCCGCGTCATAGCGCCACGCGCCGGCGGTGAGGGCACGATCCTCCCACGATTTCTCGGGCGCGGGCGGCGGGGGCGGCGGCAA
>NZ_LNSG01000018.1 GCF_001468395.1 Sphingopyxis sp. H073
TCAGCGTTTCGCCAATCGCGAAACCCGCCCGGTCGAACAGGAAACCGAACCCCGTCCGGATGTTTCGGTCCGCGAGATTGTCCGCCAATGTCGCAAACAAGCCATATGCGAGCGCGAGCCCGCCCGCGAGAAGCAGCCAGGGCAGCGCGGCAATTGCAAGCCGCCTCTGCACGGGGGTCATCGCATCGGCAACGGGTAGATCAGCCCGCCGTCCCGATAGAGCTTGTTCTGCCCGCGTTCGACGCCGAGCGGCGTAATGTGCCGGTCGAAGATTTCGCCGTAATTGCCCGTCGCGCGGATCGCCCGATAGGCCCAGTCATCGTCGAGGCCGAGCGATTTGCCGAATCCCGGCAGACCGCCGAGCATCTTGCGGACCTCGGGATCGCGCGAACTCACACGCATGCGCGCGGCATTTTCGCGGGTGACCCCCATTTCCTCGGCGGCGAAGAGCGCGTTGAGCACCCATTTGTTGATCTCGCCCCATTGCTCGTCGTCACTGCGCACAACGGGACCGACAGGTTCCTTGGTGAGCCGCTCGGGCAACACTACATAATCGTCGGGATGCGCGGCATCGGCGAGGCGGATCACCGTGAGGGTGAAGGCATCGGTGGTCATCGCATCGCACCGCCCGGCAAAGAAGGCGAGCTTCGCTTCCTCGGGATTCTCGAACACCACTGACTGGAAGCGTAGCCCCTTGCGCTCGAAATATTCGGCAGTGTTGAGCTCGGAGGTCGTCCCCTTGGTGATGCAGATCGATGCGCCGTCGAGATCCGCCGGCAGCCGCACGCCCGATCGCCTTGGCACGAGAAAACTCTGCCCGTCATAATACATGGTGCCGACGAAATTCACCCCGAGATCGGTGTCGCGCGTCAGCGTCCAAGTGGTCGTCCGCGACAGGACATCGGCTTCCCCGGTCTGCACGATCGTGAAGCGCTTGTTCGAGGCGACCGGCATGAACCGCACCTTGCTGGCATCGCCCAGGACGGCGGCGGCAAGCGCGCGGCAATAATCGACGAAGAAGCCCTGCCAACGCCCGCTTCTGTCGAGATAGGACATGCCGAGCTGGCCCGTGTGTATCGCGCAATTGACCGTTCCACGCGCCCGGATCCGCGCGAGCGTCGATCCCTTGGCCGCGGCAAGCTCCTGTCCGTCGGTGCCGGCCGGCTCCCCGTCGCAGCCGCCAAGGAGGAGTGCGCCAGCGGCGAACAAGGCGGGGAGCCAGCGGCGCGGCGCGCGCGACCTATTCATAAACGAGGCTTCCAATGCTAGGGCCATAAGAAATAGCTATAGGGAGCGATATCCGATGAACTTGCGCCACCTCGAAGCCTTCAGGGCCGTGATGCTCTCGGGATCGGTCACGCAGGCCGCGCAGTCGCTCAACCTGTCGCAGCCCGCGGTGAGCAAGATGCTGGCCGAGCTCGAGCACCAATTGGGCTTCCAGCTCTTCCTGCGCTCGCGCGGCAGCGCCCTCACGGTGACCCCTGAAGCCGACGCTTTCTACTATGAAGTCGAGCGGAGCTTTTCCGGGATTGCGGCGTTGAAGCGCGTTGCCGAAGACATCCGCAACATGGCGACTGGCACGCTCCGGATCGCCGCGCTTCCGGCGCTCGCGGTCAGTTTCCTGCCACGCGTGATCGCCGCCTTTCGCAAGACCCATCCCGGCGTCACCGTCCAGTTGCAGACCCGGAGTTCCTCGACCGTGCGCCAGTGGATGGCCAACCAGCAGTTCGACATCGGGCTCGCGACGCCGGCGCGCGAATTGCCCGGCATCAGGATGGAGCGCTTCCTGCGCTGTCCCGGAGCCTGCGTTCTTCCGGCCGGTCACCGGCTCGCCGGGAAGGACGTCATCCGCCCGGCCGATCTCGAAGGCGAGCCCTTCATCTCGCTCGCGCTCGAGGATGGCGTCCGTCACCGCATCGACCGGGTGTTCGAGGATGCGGGCGTCAATCGGGAGATCGTCATCGAGACCCAATATGCGATGACCATCTGCGCGCTGGTCATGCAAGGCGTCGGCTGCTCGATCCTCAACCCTGTGACCGCTGCGGACTATGCCGAGCGCGGCCTGACGGTCCGTGATTTCAAGCCTGACGTTCATTTCGAATATATGATCTTCACGCCAAAACTGAGGCCGATGTCCCAGGTTGCGGCAGCTTTCATCGCGATGCTCGAATCGCATCGCGATGATATGTTCGCGCCGGGCGCCAGTTGATGGCAGTGGGTACAACACAGCCTTGCGCCCGCCTCGATCAGAAGGACGCGGTCGCGCGAACGTACCAGAACCCGCCATTGAATCCGGTCGGGGCGAAGCGGAGATATTGAATCCCGTTATTGATCTGTGATTGCCGCGCCTCGAGGTCGGGGTAATTGTCGAAGATATTCTCGCCTCCAACCGCCAACTTCAACATGTCGCTGACCCGGTAGGAAAGCTCGAGATCGACTAGCAGCTCGGCGCCGCCCGTCTGATCGGCCGCCGGCGCCGCGCCATAGTCGGTCCATTTGCCATAATAGTTCGCCCGCGCGACGAAGCCGAAGCGTTCGCCCGCATAGGTGAAGGACGCATTGCCCTTCCACTTCGGGACGAAGCCCTCGAGTTCGAGCAGCCGCTCGCGGTCCGCCGTGATCACCGGCGAGGCCTTGATGACGTCGGTCTTGGTATAATTGCCGTTCAGGCCCAGCGTGGCCTTGCCCTCGCCGAGGTCGAAACCGACCGTCAGCACGGCGTCGACGCCCTGGGTACGGCTGTCGAACGAGTTGGTGAAGAAGCTCACCTGCTGGAAGGAGTCTCCGCCCGGAATGCCGAGCGCAGCGAGCTGCGCCCGCTGTGCCGGGGTGAGGTTGAAATTGCCCGAAACGGCGATCCGGTCTTCGACCTTGATGTTGAAATAGTCGACGGTGAGGGTGATCCGATTGGAGGGCTTCACCACGATGCCGCCGGCCAAGTTGAACGAATTCTCCGGCTTGAGCGGCGTCGCGCCGAAGAATTGCGCCACCGGATTGTTGGGCGCGATAATGCCTGCGGTCAGCGGCGCTCCGGTCACCGAGTCGATGTTGGTCTGGACCTGCGATGCGTTTGACTGACCCGGAGTCGGCGCGCGGAAACCCGTGTTGACCGAACCGCGCACCGCGAAGACATCCGAAAAATCATATCGCCCGTTGACCTTCCAGGTAAACTTCGAGCCGAAGTCCGCATAATTCTCATAGCGGCCCGCGAGACCGAACTGGAGCGCGTCGGTGATATTGCCCTCGAGCGACGTATAGGCAGCCCAGTTGCTGCGCGCGAATTCACCGGCCTGGATGGGACTGAAACCCGGGAAGCCGTTCGAACCGACCGGCAGCCCGACGCGGTTTCCGGTGTCGGGATCGATGACCGACGCGAAGGGTCCGACCTGCCATGATGCCATGTCGCCGGCCGTGATCTCGTAGGTCTCGCGCCGATACTCGAGGCCGCCAGCAAGCGTCAGCGGGTCGGATGTGCCGATCGCGATGGGATAGGTGAGATCCAGATTGAAGGCGAGTTCGCGCTGTTCGAGCTGCCCCGGCTTGAAGGATGTCGGCGAAGCGAGGCCAAGCGACGGATTGACGGTATTGTCGATCCGGTAGGAGGCATGGTTCTGGCCGTAGGAGGCGCTGAGGTCATAGGTCAGACCCGAGGAGAATTCGCCCTTGAGGCCGGCCGCGAGCGCGGCATCGGTCACCGTCGCGCCGAACTCTGGGGTAAAGCCGCCGGGAAACAGCTGGCGGAAGCTGAACCGCTGTCCCCCGGGCGTGTTGGTGAGCGGAATCGAGGTGGAAATGAAGCTGGTGTCGGGATGACGATAGAAGAAGGCCGTCGTGCCCCGGCTCCAGCTGTAATTGCCGAAGGTGTAGAATTCCATCTCGTCCGACAGTTCGATGCCGGCATTGACGAAGATGCGCGCCGCCTCGGATTCGGGATTTCCCCAGCGCTGCGCCGGGACCGGGACATCCTGAACGCCGGCATCGATGAGCGCCTGCGCGTCGGGACGCTGAATGCCGCGCGACGTCGTGCTGGCGTTCACATATTCGCCGCTGATGTTGACGAAACCGGCGTCGGTGAAGGGAAGCCCGACATTGCCCTGGACGAGGAAATCCTCGCCGTCGCCCTTATAGAATTGGCCATAGCGGGCGATCAGCAATCCGCCTTCGCGGTCGCGGCGCAGACCGAAATTGAGGACGCCGGCGATCGCATCCGATCCATAGAGCGCCGACGCGCCGTCACGCAGAACCTCGAGCTGGCCGATCGCGATCGACGGGATCGCCGAAAGATCGGGTCCCTGCGATCCCCGGATATAGGGAACATTGGTGAACTGGACCGTCGCGCCGCGATGGCGCCGCTTGCCATTCACGAGCACCAGCGTCTGGTCCGGCGGCAGGCCGCGCAGCGAGAAAGGCCGGGTAAAAACGGCGCCGTCGTTGCTGACGAGGCGCTGGACATTGAGCGACGGGACCTCGGTGCGCAGGAGATCATTCATGTCGGCCGTGCCCTTTTCGAGCAGTTCGGCACCGGTGATGATGTCGATCGGCTGAGCGGAATCGGCCGCCTTGAGATCGTTCCGCCGCGTACCCGTCACGACGATTTCGCCCTGCGACGCGCCTGGCCCCGGCGCCTCTTTGGCGTTATCCTGCGCGAAGGCGGCGGCGGCCGACATGCCTGCCAGGACGGCGATAATCGAGCCACTCGTGCGAAGCAATTTTCTCATGGTCCCCTCCCATTTGCGAAAGCTCTCGGCTTCGCCACCGAGCTATCTTCGCGGCCTTGGCATGACCAGAAATAATCACCACTCATCGCTATAAACGAGATGGTTATTCCATATGGTTATATCTCTCGCTGCGGCATCGAGCAGCGCCCGACCGCGCGGCATGCCGGGCGCGGCGATGCCGGACACTTCGCGCAGCTTGTCCTCGACCGCCCGGGCGACATGCCGCGTCGGCACATGCTCCTTATTTTTTGTCCATATCGTGCCCGGCATGAGGATCGGGTTCGGGTTCGACAGGTTTCGGCGCTTCCGGCGCGGCCTTTGCCCGCGGCGGCACAGCGGCCTTCGCGGCGGGTTCTTGCTTGGGGCGGGATTTCTCCGGAGGCATCGCTTCTTCGGTCGGCGCCGCCGGGGCAGACGCGGCGGGCGGCTCGTCCGCTACGGGCATGGTCTCGACCATTGCGGGCGGCTCACCGGCAGTGACCTCACTCTGTTCCGGTGTGACGTCGCTCTGCTGCGCGGGCTCAGTGCCGCATCCTGCCAGAGCAAATATCAG
This sequence comes from Sphingopyxis sp. H073, assembly GCF_001468395.1. GTDB lineage: Bacteria > Pseudomonadota > Alphaproteobacteria > Sphingomonadales > Sphingomonadaceae > Sphingopyxis. The sequence goes on from NZ_LNSG01000018.1 coordinate 5,272, forward strand.
CGCGGCGGCGCTCGCTAGGGGAATGAATCTCGTCATATCTGTCTCCTCTTCGTGTCGGCAGGTCATGCGCGGAATTCAGAAACCTTGCCGTCGCTGCCGAATGCCATCACTTCGAATGCGTCCGCGCTTCCGTCCGGCATTTCCATTCCCGGAGAACCGCGCGGCATGCCGGGCACGGCGATTCCGCGAATGTCGCGTGGCTTGTCGTGGAGGAGTCTCGCAACATGCCGCATCGGCACATGACCCTCGATCGCATAGCCGCCGATCACGGCCGTGTGGCACGACGCCAGCTGGCCAGGCACACCATATCGCGTCTTTACGGCGGCCATGTCAGCGCGGTTCTCGACAGTCACATCATAACCGGCCTTGCGTGCGATATCCGCCCAAGCTTCGCAGCAGCCGCATTCGGGATCGCGATAAACGAGCATTCGCTTGGGGCTGGACGTCTCGGCGCCCGGCGCGGGCGCCGCGCCATTCTTATCGCTGGTCGCCGCCGGGCCCGAGGCAGAATTGCATGCCGCAAGCGCCATCCCCGATCCGACCGCAATCAGGCCGAAAAGATGACGGCGCGTCATCAGATTTTTCATGTCATTTCCTCGCGAGAATGGATTTCATCTGTTCGATTTCGGCCGCCTGCCCCGCGATGATGCCGCGGCAGAGTTCGCGTATCTCGGCATCTTTGAGAGAAGCCTGTTCACACATGAGGATCGCGCCCGAGTGATGCGGGATCATCGAACGCAAGAAGGCCGTGTCGCCGATCGTCGTCTGTGTCCGGATGAGCCCGAAGCTCCCGAAGAAGGCAACTGCCGATCCCAGCAGCAGGAACGTATTGAGACGTTTCGACGGGAACATGCCCGGCATTGCGACGATCATCAGCACGACCATCGGCGAGACCATCATCAGCGTCATGTAGAGCATGTTGAGATTATTGTAGAAGCTCGAGAGGCGGTCGATCATGACGAACATCACCAGATACATGATGACGCCGCTGACGATCGTCTGCAGCGCGAGGCTGCGATAGGCTGGTTTCACGGCATTTCTCCTCGACGTGTCGCCACCTCGCGAAACTTCTAGAACCAGGCCCGCACCCCCATCACGAAGCTGACGCCGCTCGCATCCTCGCCCGCGGCGCGGGCAAAACGCGCGGTATCGCCGACCTTGCGCGCCCATTCGACGCCGACATAAGGCGCGAATTCCTTCACGACCTCGTAACGCAGGCGAAGCCCGAGCTCGAAATCCGAAAGCCCCGAACCAACGCCGGTCTCGGGGACATCCTGGAGCGCAAAATTGACCTCCGCCATCGGCTGGAGGATCAGTTTCTGGGTGATGCGCTGGTCGTAATAGCCTTCGAGCCGGGCGAGCAGATCACCCTTGTTCGAAAGAAACAGCGCGCCCTCGACTTCGAACCAATAGGGGGCGAGCCCCTCGAAGCCGATCGTCGCATAGGTGCGGTCGGGGCCGGGCCCAAGATCCTGCCTGATACCCGCCTGCGCGTTGAAATAGGGTCCGATCGCCCGGCTGTAGAGCGCCTGTACCTCGGCGCTCTCGATGCCTTCGCCGAACACGCCCTCGCCTTCGCTCTTGATCGTCAGCCGGTTAATGTCGCCGCCGTACCAAGCCTCACCGTCCCAGCGGAACCCGTCGCGGCCCTTGCGCGCCTGATATTCGGCAAGGTTGAAGCTGATGAAAGCGATGGTCTGCGCACCATTCTCTTTCATCATGTCGTGGCGCGAATGCTCCATTTCGGCTTGGGGATAAATGCGATCGGCATACCAGTCGCCGGGAGGCGCAGGCGCGGTAGCATCGCCCGGCGGCAAATCGGTGCCGCTAGCGCTGCTCGTGGTCGCCATGCCTTCCATTCCCGCCATCGCGTCCGCAGATCCGCCCTTCGGGGTGCAATGGCCCATTTTGGCATGTTCGGGCGGGCAATCGGGATCGGACGGCTGCGGTGCGCCATGATCCATCGCACCCATGTCCGAAGCGCCCTTGCCTGGAGCTTCCGCCTCAGGCGTACAATGACCCATCGCCGCATGTTCGGGCGGGCAGCTTGAAGCCTCGGGTTCCATGTCCATGCCCTGCATGTTCCCATGGTCCATCTGCTCCATCGACCCTTCGGCGGGCGCTTCGGGCGCGGACTGCGCTACGGGTGCTGGCGTTGGCGAGGGAGCGGGTGTCGGCGCGGGCGCCGCACCATGCATCGAATGATCCATCGACTGCGCCGCGGCGGGCACAGCAAAGGCCAGCGGGGCGATACCCGCGAGGAGAAGCGCGACCCGGGTCATTCGCCGTCTCCCTTCGGACGGACGCTGACGACGCGCATCATCCCCGCGTGCATGTGATAGAGAAGGTGGCAATGGAACGCCCAGTCGCCGAGCGCGTCGGCGGTGAAATCGAAGCTCGCGATGCCGCCCGGCTGGACAAGCACCGTATGCTTGCGCGGCGACCGGTCGCCCTTGCCCGTCACCAGTTCGAAAAAATGGCCGTGGAGGTGGATGGGGTGGCTCATCATCGAATCGTTGATGAGGTTGATCCGCACGCGCTCTCCCTCGATGAAGGGGATGGGCTCGTGATAGTCGGACATCTTGATGCCGTCGAACGACCACATGAAGCGTTCCATATTGCCGGTCAGATGGATGTCGAGCGAGCGCGAGGCGGCGCGGGTATCGGGGTTGCGCTCGAGCGCGACAAGGTCATGGTAGGTCAGCACCTTGTGCCCGACATTCTCCAGTCCCTGCCCCGGCTCGCCCATGCGATCCATCGGCATCGGCGAGATCGTCTGAACGCTGGGATCGCGCTTGACCTGCGGCGCGACACTGAAGTCGCGCATGCTGTGCTGCATGCCTCCGCCAGATCCATGATCCATGCCCGCCATCGCGCCGCTTTCCCCCGCTGGCGTACAATGGCCCATCTTGGCATGTTCGGGAGGACAAGAAGGGTCGCTCGCCGGCATGGGCATGGCGCCCATATCGCCGCCCGAATGGTCCATACCCGCCATCGCGCCGCCCGACATGTCGCCCATGCCCATGTCCTTCATGGTCGCGAGCGGCCGTTCGCGGAGCGGCGGCACCTCGGCGACCATGCCAGCGCGCGGTGCGAGCGTCGCGCGTCCCATGCCCGAGCGGTCATTGGCCTCGGCAACGAGCGTATAAGCACGGTCCTCGACCGGGGTCACGATGACGTCATAGGTTTCGGCGACCGCGATCTGGAACTCGTCGATTTCGGTCGGCACGACATTGAGCCCATCAGCCTGGACGACGGTCATCCTGAGGCCCGGGATACGGACGTTGAAGATCGTCATCGCCGACGCATTGACGATGCGCAGGCGTACCCGCTCGCCGGGGCTGAAGAGCGCGGTCCAGTTGTCGCGCGGACCATGGCCGTTGACGAGGAAGGTGTAGGTCGAACCATTGACGTCGGCGACGTCGGTCGGGTCCATCCGCATCTTGCCCCAATCGATCCGCTCCTTGAGCGGTTGATCCTTGCCGGCAAGCAGGCCCGCCAGCGTCTGGCGCTGCATGTTGAAATGGCCGGGATTGACCTTGAGCTTGCGGAAGATCGCCTCGGGCGACAATTGACTGTGGTCGGACAGGACGACGACATGCTCGCGGTCGTAGCCGATCGGGTCGGCGCCCGCGGGATCGATGACGATCGGGCCATAATGGCCGAGCTGTTCCTGAAGCCCCGAATGGCTGTGATACCAATAGGTCCCCGATTGAACGACCGGGAATTCATAGACAAACTTCGAGCGCGGCTTGATCCCGGGGAAGCTGACGCCGGGCACGCCGTCCATCTGGAACGGCAGGATCAGGCCGTGCCAGTGAATCGAGCTGTCCTCGTCGAGATCGTTGACGACGGTGAGGCGCGCGTTTTGTCCCTCCTTCAGCCGGACGAGCGGCGCGGGCACGGTGCCGTTGATCCCGATCGCGCGACTGACCTTGCCGTCGATGCGCATCGTCTGGCGCGCGATGCGCAGCGTTATGTCATTGCCGGATACGGTCGGAAGCGGCGCGGTGATGCCGGACGACACCGGCTGGGCCCAGGCCGGGAACCATGCGGCCATCGCCGCAGCAGCCCCTCCACCCAAAGCTCCACTGACGAACCGACGCCTTTCCATCTGCATATTCTTTCCGACCGTTACTGACTGTTCCTAAAGCTATACGCAGGCGGCACGCCTGCCCCTCAATAAAAATGCCGGACGATGAGGAGATGCCGCCTGAACGAGCGGTCGAACCCTCAACCCTCGGCGCTCGCAGATGTTCCCGCGAGCAATTCCCGGAGCCTGGTCCGCGCTCGATAGAGGCGCGTTTCGACTGTTTTCTCGCTGACCCGCAAAATGACCGCTGTTTCGGCCTGGCTGACCTCGTCGACACCGCGGAGGAGCAACACTTCGCGCAAATTCTGCGGCAGCTGATCGATCGCCCCGCGAACCCTGGCGAGCTCTCGCCTGTCGGTCGCCGCGGAATCGGGCCCAGGACCATCGCTTGCTACGTGATGCGCATTTTCGAGCGGGAGCGCGCGGGAGAAAAAGGCGCGCACCTTTCGCCGTCGTGCCCAGTCGCGACATTTGTTGAGCGCGATACGGGCGATCCATGTGCGGAAGGGGCGTTCGCCATCATAGCGATCGAGCGCCGAAAAGCCGGAGACGAACGTCTCCTGCGTCAAATCCATCGCCTCGTCGGCATCGCCGATCTGCTTTACGATGAGCCGGTAGACGCCCGTTTTGTAACGGCGCAGCAACTCGCGATAGGCGTCTTCGCGGTGCGCGCGCGCAAAGGCCGCCAGATCCTGGTCGCTACATTGCGATAGGTCGGCGCTCACCGCGCATCGGCGGTCAGCGCCTTGACCACGCTTTTGTCGAACATTTCCGCTTGATCGGGGTTGAGAACCCCGCGCATCGCGAAGAGATGCTGGAGCGTTTCCTTCTGCAATGTCCCCATCACCTCATGCGTCTCGTCGATCGCCTCGGTGACGCGCGGTCCATAGCCATGCTCGGCTTCGATCGCCTGCGCGAGCCGGACATTGGCGGCGCGCATCTCGAGTTCGAGCGCCTGGCGGCGACCGGCGAAGTCGGCTTCGATCCGCTCGAGTTTCTTTTCCTGCTCCGGGGTCAGGTCGAGTTGGCCGTGGAGAAGCGCATGAAGTTCGGTTTCGCTGGCTTTGGGCGCATCGGCTACCAGACGGCCGATGAACACGCCGGCAATCGCCGCGGCGAAGGCAATGAGCCCCAAGAGAAGAAGACGGCGCGACGGCATCGCTACTGTACATCCAGCAAGGTGGAAGGCACCAATGCGCTAGGCGGGCCGAATGGGGTCAGGGGGCTTGCCGCGACCGCCGGCTGGGAAATCGCACTCCCCGCAAAGACACCGCCGCCGAGCGAGACAAAGGCCGCGAGCGCCATCAGGCGGCGCATCGCTACCGCTTCGCGCCGGCGGATCGCCAATGCGCCCATGATGCGATCATCGAGCGCATCGAGCGCTGCGGGCAGATCGATCCTGTTCAAAATGCGAAGCTCCTTATCCATCGATCGTCTCTTCAAACCTTTCCATCATTGTACATACGCGCCGAAGCGCCTCACCCCTCACACCAGAATATTATTCCGGAATATTTGAGGGCCATGCCGATATCCTGCGTATTAGCAGGACAGACACGCATTTGGAGGTGTTCATGTTCAAGTCTCTTCTCCCCTCTGCAGCGGCGGCTTTCGCTCTGCTTCTCATGCCGGCCACGGCAAGCGCGCACACCAAGCTCGTCAGCTCGACGCCCGCCGCCAATTCGACCGTTTCGAAGGTCACGTCGGTCAATCTTCAGTTCAACGAAAAGATCGTCGCCTCGACCCTCAAGACCGAGCTGGTCATGACCGGCATGCCCGGCATGGCCAATCATGCCCCGATGAAGGTGCCTTACTCGTCGATGATGGGCAAAGAGGGCAAGTCGGCGATGCTGATGCTCAAGCGGCCGCTGACAGCCGGAACCTACAAGGTCACATGGTCGGCGGCGGGCGCTGATACCCACCGCATGGGCAGCGAATTCAGCTTCACCGTAAAGTAAAAGACGGTGGGGGACCCCGTTCTGATCGGCATCAGGTTCGCACTTTATGCGGACCTGATGCTCATCGCCGGCCTTGCTGCGTTCCCGCTTTTTGCGCTGACACGGAGCGAACGCCTTGCGCCGCAGTCGATGATGGCCTCGATCTGGCGCGCAGAGCGATGGCTCTGCGCCGCCGGACTGCTTCTCTCCATCTTGGGGATGGGCGTGCTCGCGGCTTCGATGCAGGGTGTGGGGCTCCTCTCCCTGGAACTCCAGCCTTTTTGGGACCTTGTTCGCGAGACCGAGGTCGGCACAGCCTGGGTCTACCGGAGCGCAGCGCTGCTGCTCGCGCTGGGAGTCGCGATCTGGATGGTCCGCTGGCCGACAACTTCGGCCGCCGTACTCGCGGCCGCGGGCTCGGTGGCCGTCGCGAGTCTGGTCTGGTCCGGCCACGCCGGCGCGACCGAAGGCGCCGCAGGCACCGTGCACCGGATCAGCGACATCTTGCACCTGATTGCAGCGGCGGTCTGGATCGGCGCGATCGGCGCCTTCCTGATCCTGATCTCACCACGTCGTGTCCGCGAATGGCCGGGCGGACTCCAAATTGCGGCGCGGAGCCTCGATCAATTCTCGCGCGTCGGTACGATCTGCGTCCTCGTCATCGCCGCCACCGGCCTCGTCAACAGCCAGATGATCGTCGGCGCCGAGAATCTCGGCCGTTCCCTCGGCTCGCCCTATGGACAATTGCTTCTCGCCAAGCTTGCGCTGTTCGGACTGATGCTGGCGCTCGCGGCGGCGAACCGCTGGCGGCTGACCCCGGCGCTCGCGGCCGCCGTCCCGGGGACCGATACCGACAATGTCGACGCCGACCCCGACCTCGCGATTGCAGCCATGCGCAGAAGCCTCATCATCGAAGCGTCGGCCGCGCTCGCCATACTCGCGCTGGTTGCCTGGTTCGGTACGCTCGAACCCTTCGTCACCGCCGATCCGGTTTGACCCCAAGCACCGCCTCTTGGTCGGGTTCGATCATGCTCGGGACCGGCTGGGCGCTCATTGACGCGCGCATCGGGAGCAGCCGTCCCCATAACCATGTGGCGCACCAGATCAGCCTCGCCATCGAACGCGACCTCGAAATTTCCGGTGATGCCGACCTGATAGTTCCCGCCGGACACGCCATTGCGATAGCGTCGCATGTCCGGCACCGCCTCGGGCCGCCGGGCGCCCTCGTGCGGTCATTTTATCTCGACCCGCTTTTTCGTGCCGGCACCCGGCTGTCCGCCGGATCGGCGCCTGTCCTGTTGACGCCGATAGAGACAGCCGGACTAGGTGACATCGCAAGCGGCGCGGACGCGAAGCGCTGGGCGTCCGACTATCTCGACCGCTCGCAGGCGCGTCCGGTGGATGCCCGCCTGTCCGAAGTGCTCGCGGCCCCTGACGATTTGTCGACCGCGCGCGCCTTGGCCGACGTCGCCTGCCTTTCGCCCTCGCGCCTCCGCGAAATCGTCAGCCGCGACTTCGGCGTGCCTCCGGCCAAATTGCTGCAATGGCTCCAGCTTCAACGCGCCGTGCGGACGCTGGTCGGCGGCGGAGGTCTTGCCGACGCCGCGGCGGCGGGAGGCTTCGCCGATCAATCGCACTTCACGCGCCGCTGCGCTCAATGGCTAGGCGTGACGCCTTCGGCCGGCCTTAGTGCCTTCGCGTTCGAAATCGTGCCCTGAGCCGGATGCGCCTCGCACCGCGTCGCCCCGGCGAAACATTCAAGACTGCCGCGCCTGTTTGCCCTTAAGCGTCTCGTCGAGACCGGCGATTGCGGCCGCAATCCGGCGGCAAGCCAAAGCGTCGAAAGGAGACGGCCATGCCCGACCCGAAACCCGTAGCAAGATCCTACACGCCAGCGGCAGGATATCACTTCCTGACGCCCTTTTATGATTTCGGCGTCGCGGTGACAACGCGCGAGCGCGTGTGGCGCGACCGTCTCGTTCGCCATATGGCGCTCGGCGAGGGTGACGTCATTCTCGATATCGGCTCGGGTACGGGAAATCTTGCGCTGGCGATCGCTCGCCATAGCCGGGACGTCCGCTATCTTGGTTTCGACCCCGACGAGGCAGCGACGCGAATTGCCCGAACGAAGACCGCGCAGATTGTTCCACCGCCGGAGTTTCGAGTTGGCTTTTTCGCGGCTTCGGCGATCGATGACTGGCCCCCGCCTGCCAAGATTGCGATCTGCCTCGTCCTTCATCAGGTCGGGCTTGAGGAAAAGGCACGTCTGCTACGCGAGGCCCGGCAGGTGCTCGCGCCGGGCGGCAAACTCTATGTTGCCGACTATGGGGAACAGCGCAGCCGCCTCATGCGGTTGTTGTTCCGCCTCACGATCCAGCAGCTCGACGGCGTCCAGGACACCCAGCCCAACGCCGATGGATTGCTCCCGGTGCTGATGAGAGAGGCAGGCTTTTGCGATGTTCGCGAGCTTGAGACGTTCCGCACGCCAACCGGTGCGATCGGGATCATCGAGGCCCGAAAGCCCGGGACCTGACGGCACGGGGCAAAGAAAATCCAAGGGATAACCGCTCTTGTTGCGTATCGATAGAAGCGGTTTCCGTTCCGGAACCGCCAAGTAAGATGCCAACGGTGAATTCGACCAGTGGCGTTTGTACTGGCCCGCCAAGAGGCGGGCATTCATCGGGGAGCGGCGGCGATGCACGATCATCAGGGCGCAGAAAAAGGCAGCGGGAGCACGACTGATCCGGTCTGCGGCATGATGGTCGATCCGGCCACCACACCTCATATCGCGACGCATAGCGGCAAGCATCACTATTTCTGCAGCGCAGGCTGCCTCGCCAAATTCGAGGCCGATCCCGATCTTTATGCCGCAAAACGCGAGCCGGCCGCAGCCGATGCACCCGAAGGCGCCATCTGGACCTGCCCGATGCATCCCGAGATCCAGCGCGCCGGCCCCGGAAGCTGCCCGATCTGCGGCATGGCACTCGAGCCCGTCATGCCGACAGCATCGGGCGGCCCCAGCGAAGAATATCGCGATATGCGGCGGCGCTTCTGGATCGGGCTCCTTCTCGCACTCCCGGTGGTTGCGCTCGAAATGGGCGGCCATCTGACAGGCCTTCATCAATTTGTCGGTCGCCAGACGAACAACTGGACCCAGATGTTGCTCGCGACTCCCGTCGTTCTATGGGCGGGCTGGCCCTTCTTCGAGCGCGCGTGGCTCTCAATCCGCAACAAAAGCCTCAACATGTTCACCCTCATCGCGATGGGGACCGGGGTCGCGTGGGGCTACAGCATGATCGCGGCGATCGTCCCCCAAATCTTTCCGGCTGCGTTCCGCGCCGATGATGGCTCGGTCGCGGTCTATTTCGAGGCGGCGGCGGTCATCACGGTGCTGGTGCTACTCGGGCAGGTGCTCGAACTCAGGGCCCGCGAAACGACGAGCGGCGCGATCCGCGCGCTCCTTGACCTCACACCGAAGCTCGCCCGGCGCGTCCGCAGCGATGGAAGCGACGAGGAGGTCGCGCTCGAGGACGTCGCGGTCGGTGACATGCTACGCATCCGTCCGGGCGAAAAAGTCCCCGTCGATGGCATCGTCGTAGAAGGCCGCGGCACGGTCGACGAATCGATGGTCACGGGCGAATCGATGCCGGTGACCAAGGCGGCCGGGGCGGCGCTGGTCGGCGGAACGATCAATCAAACGGGCGGCCTGCTCATGCGCAGCGAGAAGGTCGGGCGCGACACGATGCTCGCGCGAATCGTACAGATGGTCGCCGATGCGCAGCGCAGCCGCGCGCCGATCCAGCGTCTCGCCGATGCCGTTTCGGGCTGGTTCGTGCCCGGCGTCATCGTCGTCGCCATTGCCGCTTTCGTTGTCTGGTCGCTTCTGGGCCCCGTGCCCGCCATGGCCTATGGCCTTATCGCCGCCGTCTCGGTGCTCATCATCGCCTGTCCCTGCGCGCTCGGCCTCGCGACGCCAATGTCCATCATGGTCGGCGTGGGGCGCGGCGCCGAAGTTGGCGTGCTGATCAAAAATGCCGAGGCGCTTGAGCGGATGGAGAAGGTCGACACGCTCGTCGTCGATAAGACCGGGACGCTGACAGAAGGCAGACCCTCGGTCGTCGCCATCGAAGTCGCCGAAGGGTTCGAGGAAAACGACCTCCTCCGGATTGCCGCGAGCCTTGAGCGCAGCAGCGAACATCCATTGGCCGCCGCAATCGTCAAAGCGGCGGAAGACCGCGCCCTCGCGCTCGTCGAGCCATCGGGAGTCGACCAGCCGGTCGGCAAGGGCATCGTCGGGGTCGTCGACGACAAGGCGATCGTCCTCGGCAATGCGAACTTTCTCGAAGAATATGACGTCGATCTGGGCGCACTCGCCGAGGCGGCTGACCGGCTTCGTACAGACGGTGCAACGGCGATCTACATCGCGGTCAGCGGCAAGGCGGCCGGCGTCATCGCCATCGCCGATCCGGTCAAGGAGACGACGGGCGACGCACTCGCGGCGCTGCGCGAAGCCGGAATCAAGGTCATCATGCTAACCGGCGACAATCGCGTCACCGCCGAGGCGATCGCGCGGCGCCTCGGCATCGACGACGTCGAGGCCGATGTCCTCCCCGACCAGAAGAGTGCGGTCGTGCAGCGGCTGCGCGAAGAGGGCCGGATCGTCGCCATGGCCGGCGACGGGGTAAACGACGCCCCCGCGCTCGCCGCCGCCGACGTCGGCATCGCGATGGGTTCGGGAACCGATGTCGCCATCGAAAGCGCGGGTGTGACGCTACTGCGCGGCGACCTTCTGGGCATCGTGCGGGCGCGGCATCTCAGCCATGCGACGATGGCGAACATCCGTCAGAATCTCTTCTTCGCTTTCGCCTATAATGTCGCCGGGATTCCCGTCGCTGCGGGCGTGCTCTATCCGATTTTCGGACTATTGCTCTCGCCGGTCATTGCCGCCGCTGCAATGGCACTCTCGTCCGTCAGCGTCATCGCCAATTCTTTGCGGCTGCGCTTTGCCAGAATCTGATCGAAACCACCGGAGGCACTCGTGAAGTGTCGGCACAACAAGGGGAAATGATATGAGACGACTGACGATTACAGCAATCGCATTGGCCATGCTGGTGGCCGTCCCGGCTCAGGCGACCGAGCCTGCGGATTATCAGGGCGCGGCGGCAGCGCTCGCGCAGTATAAATCGGCGATGGAGAAACTGGACCTGACCGGCGTCGAGGCCCTCTTTTCGCCAGACGCCCAGATATTCGAGTCCGGCGGCGTTGAAGGGAACTTCGCCCACTATCGCGACCATCACATGGGTCCCGAACTCAAGGAATTCAAATCCTTCACCTTCCGCAATTACAAGATTTCGGTTCGCGGCGAAGGAAATATCGCGATCGCAACCGAGACCTACAGCTTCTCGATTGTGCTCGCGAGCGGCGAGACCATCGAACGGGATGGCGTCGCTACGAGTGTCCTCAAACAGGACAACGGAAAGTGGCAGATCTTCAATCTCCACAGCTCCTCACGCAAGCCGAAGGTGCGGCCGGCGGGTGGCATCTGAGCGGGCAAAAAAGGGGCTAGTCCTCACGATCTCTCCGAACCCACACCTAGCAGGACGCATGAGCCCGAGCGGGTGTGGGCACCCTGAAATGGCTCGTCGCGGCAAGTACGGAAACGCCTGCCTCGTCTGTGACAAGGGCAAAGCTGTTGGGGTGCGTATCATCTGTTGCACAGCCGCCGCATTGCGTTCGGCTGCAAAGCTCAAGGCCTGTTATGCGGGAGATAGATAATGGAGCGATTTCGAACTTTCGATTTCCGAAAGCATATGCCGAGCGTGACGTTCACGCTGCTGGCGGTTGCCCTGATAGCGGGCGCGGGTGCGATCACCGTCTATCTCGGCCTATATAATATAGCGGCCGATGCCCCCCATAACCGGCTGACTTACAGCGTCATCGAAACATTCAGGGAGAAGTCCATCGCAGCGCGATCCGGATCGATCGCGGTGCCGGCAGATTTGGCGGCTCCGGCGCGGATCGCGTCGGGCGCAGGTCTCTATACCGAGATGTGCAGCGGCTGCCATCTCGCGCCCGGGATGGAAAAGACCGAAATGAGTCAAGGGCTGTATCCGCAAGCGCCCGTCTTGTTCAAAGGTTCGGAACGTTCGGCTGCGGAGCAATTCTGGATCATCAAGCATGGCATCAAGATGACCGCCATGCCGGCCTGGGGGAAAACGCATGATGATCGTCTCATCTGGGATATGGTCGCGTTTGTCCGAAAACTCCCTGGCCTGTCGCCGGCACAATATCAGGCTATTACGCAGAATGCGCCAATGGACCATGACGCGATGATGAAGGGCATGACAGAGGCGGAAGGCGCGAGTCAGAAACCAAGCGGAGCGGGCGAACACGCAGGGCACTGAGGTCGTCGACAATTATGCAGCGCCGGGCGTGAACGGGCTCGTTTCGACCTTCCATTCCCGCCCACCTTGCCGGTGGGACGGAAGGTTTCGCCTTTCGCTAAGGGCCGGATCGAGCGAACTGTCTTGGCCGGCAAGCCGCAGGTGGAAAACAGCAATTCGGAATGGATCAAGCGGGGGCTATAAACATGAAGCGCGATCTTGTTCGCGAACTGATCGAGCGCTGGCGCGGCGATTCCGGCTCGACCTATCAAAGCTGGTTCCTGTGGGAGGAACGACTGAAGAATTTTCGGTCGATCAGAAGAGGAATCTCGCAGGTCGTCGCCGAAATTGAGGCCGGCACCTTCGGAGCGGCATATCGGGGCTCGTCATTGGAGATCATTGTTCATTCAATCGCCGAGCAACGACAGATTTTCAAAGGTGCGGATCATGCTTTCTTGTGGAAGCCCAAACTCCGAATCCCGGACATCTACGAGAACGCCGACAATCAACGAGCTTTTGGCAGACTTCTTCACCATTGCTCCTGTTGCGATACCGCCGAGGAGGTCGTCGCCGGGATCCTCGCAATCGACAGACAGAAGATCAAGGGGTTGGGTCCTGCGGTAGCCAACATTCTCTATTTTCTGCATCCCACCCTTGTGCCTCCGTTCAATACGGCAATCGTAAAGGGCTACAACGCGCTGACGGGTGCGAATGTGAAGCTTGGCAGCTGGGAGCATTTTCTCGCGATGCGCGCGGGCATTCTGGATCTCAACGATTGCTACCGGGATCTTCTCTCCAACGATTTGGGCGCGATAGGAGGGCTGCTGTTCGATATCGGATCGGGACGGTTTCCAGCCCCACCGCTCAGCGGTTCGAGCGAAAATGCTCGCGATTGGATGGCCTTGCTGAATGAAACGCGCTCACAGTCCGACAAGTTCGATAAGGGGCTTGCAAATCAGAAAGAGAGCGACCGGACGCATAGCGAAGTCCAATCCTGGCTTCGGGACCTCGGCCTTGCACTTGGATATGACGTCTGGGTAGCGGCAAATGACCGGGGGCGCCTTCATGAGGGTGTACCGCTCGGGTCTCGATGCCTCGATAGCTTGCCGCATGCCATCGCAACCGCTCAAGGAAGCGATGCCATAAGACTGATCGACATCTTATGGCTCGAGCAATCGACGGCTACGGTCGCGGCGGCATTCGAAGTCGAGCATTCGACATCCATTTATTCCGGAATTGTCCGCATGCTTGATCTCGCGCTGAGCAGCGAGAATCTTCATTTGTCGACGCCACTTTTCCTGGTTGCACCCGATGCGCGAGAAGCCGATGTCCGCGCTCAGCTCCGACGCCCGGCTTTCAGCCGGATCGGTGATCTCGACATTTCCTACCTGCCCTACGCCGAGCTCGAACAGAACAGGGTCGCCATTGCCCGCTTCGGTACGGGCCTGAAGGCGATCAAGGCGATCTCCCATCCATTGCCGTGAGGCAGCCGACGACGCGTAGGCCTCCGAAAGCAGTTGGTCTTTGCATCCTCGCGGCGTCACAGGGAAAGCCGGGCATCGAAATCGCGCGCGCTACCGACGTTCAGGATGGGACTAGCCCGTATCTGTTCGTGCCATCTTACTGTCCGGCTCATCGTGCCATCAGCAGGGCCGTTCAAGTAACGGCGCCGGTGAGAACAGGGACATATCATGTCCTGCGTTCAGAGGAAGTATTCCCCCCGGGCGCAAGCGCCCAGGGGGACCGACGACCGTAGGGGAGTCGCCGGGGGACCTCGCAGGACGAGGAACCTCAGAAAAAGTAGCGCAGCTGCAATCCGTACTGGCGCGGCTCGCCGTAGATGTAGAGCGGAAGAGTAGGGTTCGAGACACCCGTCGCGTCCGTCCCGATCGTACTATAGCTCACATAGCGCTCGTTGGTGAGATTTCGGCCATAAAGCGCAATTTCCCACGCTTCGCTCGCCGGCTGCCATGCGACACGCCCATTTATAAGGGTCGTGGCGTTTCCGGAAAAAAGCGGATTGTTGCTGGGCTTGAAAAAGATGCTGTCGCGCCAGGAGATATCGGTCCGTAATGTCAGCATTCCGCCGCCCAGGGAGGCCTTATATTCTCCGCCGAGAGTGATGTTCCACTTCGGCGCGTTCGGCAGCCGCTTGCCCTTGAGGCTTGCGCCGACGTCGTCAAAATAGACATCGTAGCGCGCATCGAGATAAGCGATCGTGGATGTAAGCGTCAGGCGATCGAACGGCCGTGCCATCAGTTCCGCTTCAACGCCCTTGATCGTCGCCTTGCCGGCGTTGGTGGTACTGGCAACGCCATTATTATACTCGACCACCTGAAGATTGGTGTAATCATAATAGAAGGCCGAAAAATTAGCTCGAAGCCGGCGATCGAGGAGCGTCGACTTCAAGCCGACTTCGTAGCTCCAGACATACTCCGGGAGGAAAGGCCGCCCGTCTCCCAGCTGGAATCCACCCGATTTGAACCCGCGGGTTGCCGACGCATAAGCCATGACGTCATCGGCAAGGTCGTAATCGATCCCAATTTTCGGAGTCCAGGCGGTCCAGGATGATTTGGGCTGACCGGCATCGACCTGATTTCCGTTCAGCAGGACACGATATCCGAAATCCTTTTTTTCGTATGAGTATCGAAGCCCTCCGGTCAATCGCAGGCGGTCGATGAGTTCGTAGCTTGCTTGTCCGAAGAGCGCGAATGCATTCGTCGTATTGTTTTCCGGGATCGCGAGCCGACGACCCGGTTCGATGATCCGTATTTCGTCGTTGCCCTTTTCATTCAGATAGAATGCTCCGACGATCCAGCGCAGCTTGTCCGCATCGTTGTTGAGAAGTTGGAACTCTTGCGTGAAACTGCGGGAACGTTCGTAAAATTCGATATCGCGGAGGAAGAGGTCAGTCGAGTCAACGTCGAGCGCCTGGACGACCTTGCTCTTGCGCAGCGCCGTAATCGAGCGGAGCGTGACCGGGCCGCCGTCCCAGTTCATGGTCGAGGACACGCCCCAGGCATCGACATCGTAACGCGGCAGGCGGTCGAGTGCGGCCTCTTTGTCATTGGCCGGGATCGTCGCCCCCGCATCGACGAAGCCTTGCGGATAAAAGGGCCGAACAGACCGCGCGCCGGTCTCGCGATCACGGCTGGCATCCGCCCGCAACACGATCTCAAGACGGTCGCTCGCGTCAATCGCAAGCGTCAGTCGTCCAGCGAGATTATCTTCGTTTTGGTATCGCCGTCCCGAGACGACGTCGCGGTAGATGCCGTCGCGCTGGTTGGCAAGCAAGGTGAGGCGGCCTCGGACGCCCGCTCCAAGCGGTCCAGAAATCGTGCCGCTCAGCGAGCGCTTCTCGTAATTTCCGACGGTGAGTCCCAGCGCGCCAGTCAAATCCTCCGTAGGCATTTTGGAAATGATGTTGAGTGTGCCGCCGGCGGAGTTGCGACCGAAGAGAACGCCTTGCGGTCCGCGCAGCACCTCGATGCGTTCGACGTCGAACAAATCCTGATAGCTTGTGGTCGGGCGCGAGATGTAGACGCCGTCATAATGGACTGTCGTGCTGGGGTCGGTCGCAACGCCGAACGCCGAGGTGCCAATTCCACGAATATTGATGATCGCCATGGAATCGTTGGTGATCGACACGCCCGGCACAAAAAATTGGAGGTCTTCGACGTTTGATATGCCCGTTGCCGTAAGCGCCTCGCCGGTCATCGCTGTCACCGAGACGGGAACGGACTGCAGATTTTCCTCGCGCTTCTCCGCCGTTACGATGATCTCGGCGAGGCCGTCCGACTGGGCTTCCTGAGCCTGCGCGGGAAACGCGACCGCCACCGCAATCGCCGCCATCGAGCTTCGCTGCATTGCGCGCTTCGTCGACGAATAACAGTATAATTTGTTCATTATGCTTCCCCTGTTTCGAAGAACTGCCCTTTCGCGCAGCCCAAATGAGTTTCGGGGAAGTCGAGGACAAAAACATGCATGCCCGGAAACCGCTGCTTACGGCTTCCGGGTTCAAGCACCCAACATCCCCTACTGACATTGATTACGCACCAGAACGACTCATCCCTCAAAAATGGTTCGGGCGACGTAAAACCATCGGAATTGGGCTCCCCGATTTGTTCAGATCGCCAGGATGAAGTTGATCCGGAACGCCCAAAGGCTCCTACCTTCATCCAGAAGCGGCGCTTTTCGCTTCTGCCCCTCGTCGGAGCCTTGGTCGGCGCCGTGCACGTGACGCAATCGCTCGCTTGACCCTATGGTCAGGTCTTCCCCGTGGAAGCCTATTTGTTCGCTCTGATGCCGGTCCTAGCCGCGGAGATTCGATGGCGCCTGACCCAGGCACTTCGGACGGCCGTCGCAACTCCGGACGCGGCAGCGGCGAGACACTGCGGCTGCGATCCGCGCTAGCCTTCAGCTCGATGTCGCAGCCGGAGTTACCATCCCATCGCTTGTAGCCGGGATGCTGGAACCATTTGCGACCGATTGACACCAGTTTGAGGGAGGTGAGACGGGCCGTCAGCACCATCCGCCCCCAAGACCAGTCGGGCTAGATCTGCTCGAACGCCGCTATGATCGGGCAGTGGAGCGTGTCGGCGGCAGCGCATTGGCGCGACAGGCCCATGAGCGCGCGCCGCGCCACATCGAGTTCGGCGATCGTCTTTTCGATCGCCGCGATGCGCGCGTCGGCCAGTTCGCGCGCTCGCGCGCGATCGCTCGACGCGTCGAGTTCGAGCAGTTCGGCGATCTCGGTGAGCGTAAATCCCGCTGCCTGTGCCGATTTGATGAAGCGCAGACGGCGCAGAACCGCCTCGTCGTAACGCCGGACTCGGCCTTCCGACGGGGCGCTGGCCGACTGAGGCGGAACGGGCAACAGGCCGCGGCGTTGGTAATAGCGGATCGTCTCGACATTGACGCCGCCCTGCCGGGCAAGCTGGCCGATGGTCATGTCACGCAAGGCCTTGACTCCGTACTATGGTACGGAGCCTATATAGCGGGAAGCGATCGGGAATCAAGAAAGGCGAATCGATGAATATGCAGGTTCAGCGCGCGAACGAAAGCGCGCCAGCGCACACTGGTGCGGCGGTTTCGGGCAAGCCGCGGGCGACCATCTATCGCATGGTGATGGAGCAGCATATCTGCCCCTATGGCCTGAAGGCGCTGCATCTGTTGCGCAGCCGCGGCTATGACGTCGAGGATGTCTGGCTGACGACCCGCGAGGAAACCGACGCATTCAAGGCGAAACATGGCGTCGCGACGACGCCGCAGACCTTCATCGAAGGCGAGCGGATCGGCGGTCTTGACGATCTGAGGCGCCATCTCGGTCTGAAAGTCCGCGATCCTAAGGCGCTTACCTATAAGCCCGTCATCGCGCTCTTCTCTATCACCGCGCTGATGGCGCTGGCCGCCAGCCAAGCGGTGTCGGGCACGCCCTTCACAATCCGTGCCGCCGAATGGTTTATCGGGTTCAGCATGGCGTTGCTTGCCTTCCTCAAGCTCCGCGACATCGAGAGCTTCTCGAGCATGTTCCTGAACTATGACCTGCTCGCCAAGCGGTGGGTGCCCTACGCCACCATCTATCCGTTCGCCGAGGCGCTCGCGGGCATCCTGATGATTTCCGGCGCGCTGAGCTGGATTTCGATCCCGGTCGCGCTCTTCATAGGGAGCATCGGCGCCGTCTCTGTCTTCAAGGCGGTCTATATCGACAAGCGCGAACTTAAATGCGCCTGCGTCGGCGGCGACAGCAATGTGCCGCTGGGCTTCATATCGCTGACCGAGAATCTGATGATGATCGCCATGGCGCTGTGGATGCTGCTCGCGCCCGCTGCCATGACGATGGGCCATAATTAACCGGGCCCGGTGTAACCGTGAGGGGACCGCCGGCGAACAGGTCGGCGGGATCTTCCTCCAGTTTCGAATTGACGCCAAGTTTGACAAGGATCATGCTTTTACCGTGAAACGCTGGCTCACCTTCCTGCTTCTTGTCGGAGCCGTCCTCGGCCTCCTGGCACAGGAAGCCGCGTTCGCCTCCGCGCCGGCGATCCCGGCAGCCGCAACCACGACTACCGCGGCGATGAGCGACGAATGCGCCGAGATGATGGGAATCGACAAGTCCCAAGATAGCGCACCCTGCAAGGGCCTGACCCTCGATTGCATCGCCAAGATGGGCTGCGCGCTGCCGCTGGCGGTCGCGGCGCCCGCCGCCTCGCTGGAGGCGGCCGCCTATCGGCCGGCGCCGGTAGACGCGCGGCCTGCCGTTCGCTTGACGGGCCGAATCGTCGGTCCCGAGCCCGAACCGCCTCTATTCCGCGGCTGAAACGCGCGATGCGCGCCGGTCTCCCCGGCGCGTGTCTCCCAGCTTTTCAACCGAGGAATTTCACCATGAAGACGATTTTTGTCGTTGCCGCGCTCGCGGCCGCAACCCTTGCCGCTCCCGTGTCCGCGCAGGACGCGAGCGGCGGTCATTATGAATGGCAGACCCGCCAGGTGCCGGGACCGAACAAGTCCAATATCAACCCGCGCGTTCGCGTGTGGGTCAAAGACGCATCAATGAATATGGCGGCCTGCGACTGCACCATGATGAAGACCGACGCAGCGGGCTGCATGCACGACATGCCCGGACATCGCATGTCGCCCTCCAAGGGCTGACGGCTTCCGTCCCCCGGCCGACGTGCCGGGGGACATTTCCGCCTGACTCGAAAGAGGGGGACATATGCGCATATATCTTGCGGCAGTTTTGCTTATCCCGACGCCCGCGGCGCTACATGCCGAGCCGATGACGCTCGATACGGCGCTCGACCGCGCGGCATCAGAGGCGCCCGAATTGCAGGGTCGCGAAGCCGGCATCGATGCTGCCCAATCGGCGGCGATCGCCGCCGACCGGCTGCCCGACCCGAAACTCAATATCGTCCTGCAGGATTTCCCGGTGACCGGGCCCGACGCGGGCCGGTTCAATCGCGACGACTTCACGATGCAGGTCGTCGGCGTCAGCCAGGAGTTCCCGAACCCCGCCAAGCGCCGCGCGCGCGCAACGCGTGCGCAGGCCGACATCGGAATCGCCCGCGCCGACGAGGCGGTCACCGCGCAGGATATCAGGCTCGCGACCGCGCTTGCCTGGGTCGACCTTTACTACGCCAAGAAGCGTCTCAAGGAACTCGACCTGCTCGATTCTGGTCTTGAAGACCTTCAAGCGACGGTGACCGCGCGGCTGGCCAGCGGCGCTGCGCGCCCGGCACAGGCGCTTGAACCCGATCAGCTTCGCGCCGCGATCAATGATCGCCGCAGCGCACTCGCCGCCGAGATTGCCCGCGCCCGCGCGCAGCTCGCGCGCTTTACCGGCGACGCAGCCGCCGACACGCTGGGAGACTTGCCGCCGCAAATGATCGACGAGCAAGGATTGCGCTCCGGAATCGACGCCCTGCCAAGGCTGCGCGCGCTCGATGCCCGCGCCCTCGCCGCCGATGCCGAGACCGGTCTCGCCCGCGCAGACAAGCGCCCCGACTCGGCGCGAGCCCAATTTTGGCGACCTCGTCACGGTTGGCGTCACCGTAGATCTGCCCTTCTTCTCGAAAAGGCGGCAGGATCCCAAGATCGCCGCGCGCGCCAGCGAGGCGACGCGCGCCCGGCTCGACCGTGAGGCCGCCAAGCGCGACATCGCGGCGGGGCTCGACGCCGATCTCGCCGATCACCGCATGCATCATGAACAACTCGCCAATGCGCGCACGCGGCTCGTGCCGCTCGCGAAGAAGCGCGCCGAGCTCGATCTCGCCAGCTACGCCGCCGGAAAGCTCGATCTCGGGACCGCACTCCTGTCGACACTCGCGCTCGCCGAGGCCGAAGTCGATGCGCTCGCTCGCGAAGCCGAGGTCGCGCGCGACGCGATCCGGATCAACACTATTTATGGGGAGGCAGGTCGATGACCGATGCAACATCAGCGGCGCGTTGGCGCGCCGGAATATTGGCCGCGGTGCTGATCGCGGGCGGCAGCGGTTACTGGCTGGGACAGAGCGGTCAGAGCGATGCGCCAAGCGAAGCGGCAGGCAGCGGCGGGCGCAAGATCCTCTATTATTATGATCCGATGTTCCCGAACCAGAAATTCGACAAGCCCGGCAAGTCGCCCTTCATGGACATGCAGCTCGAGCCCAAATATGCCGACGAGGGCAGCGGCGCGGCACCGGGCGTGTCGGTCGATCCTGCCGCGCGGCAGAGCCTCGGCATAAGGGTGGTCGTGGCCGAAATGGGCAGCCTCGCGGCGACCTTCGACGTCAACGGCAGCATCGATTTCAACCAGCGCGACGTCACGATCGTCCAGGCGCGCTCGGGCGGATTCGTCGAGCGCGTCTATCGCCTCGCGCCCGGCGACGTCATCGGCGCCGGCACGCCGATCGCCGACCTGCAATTGCCCGAATGGGGCGGCGCGCAGACCGAATATCTGAGCGTCAAGAAACTCGGACGTCCCGACCTCACTGCGGCGGCGCGGCAGCGGCTGCGGTTGATGGGCATGCCCGAAGGCGTGATTGTCGAAGTCGACCGGACCGGACGCACCGGCGGCCGGATGACCGTCCGCGCGCCGATCGGCGGCGTAGTCCAGACGCTGGGCGCGCGTGCGGGCGTGACGCTTGCCGCGGGGCAGACGCTCGCCGAAATCTCGGGGCTCGGCACG
>NZ_LNSG01000019.1 GCF_001468395.1 Sphingopyxis sp. H073
GCAACACCGCAAACTCGCCGCCTAATATCAACCCCCAGACGAGGCCCGCACTCCACTAATCTACGCCGCGAGTTGTGCCGAATGTTCTGACGACGGACAATTACCGGAACTTCCTCAGGCTATGGGAAGGCGACCGCACAGCTCTTTCTCGATCAAGGTTGGAACGTCGTTGCGACAATGCGGGCGCCTGACGAAAGCGTGTTCGACAAGCCCGGGGACCGGCTGAAAGTCCTGCCGCTGGATGTGACCAGCGCTGAAAGCATTTCTAAGGCTCTCGCCGATGCCGTCGCCGCCTTTGGACGGATTGATGTGCTGGTCAACAACGCGGGCATCGGCTTGCTTTCCGCGTTCGAGTTTACGCCTGACACCGTAATTCGGGAGATGTTTGAAACAAACACTTTCGGGGTGATGGCGGTCTGCCGAGCGGCAATCCCGCATATGCGCCAGCATGCGGGTGGTGTGATAATCAATGTGACCTCCAGCACGGCGATCGCCCCGATGCCGTTCGTTGCCGTGTATACGGCCAGCAAGTGTGCTGTTGAAGGGTTCACTGAGGCGCTTTCGTATGAATTGGGCCTGGTTGGCATCCGGGCGCGGATCGTAGAACCAGGCCTTGCACCAACGACCAATTTCAGAACGAACAGCGCCAATCGCATTGAGGGACTGACACCACCGCCATACGACGCCTTTGCGCAACGCTATTTCGCCAAGTTGCAAGACTATCCAACCGCGTTCACGAGTGTGAGCGAAGTCTCCGAGGCTGTTTTCGCTGCTGCGACGGAGGAGGGCGATCGGCTGCGCTTTCCGGCGGGCCCCGATACCGCGTTGTTCGCACAATTGCGATGGATGACCTCGGAGGAACATTATTTGGCACAGATGCGGGCGATGTTCGGGCCTGATCTTTCTGAGTAGTGTTTTCTCTATGCGAGTGTCGCTTCTCCACGAGCATCGTAGCCGCATAATTGGCGCCGTCCCGCGGTTCGCGGCGGCGGAAATGCGCAGTCATTCCCTGTTGCGCAGGTCGCGGCTGAGCGTCGGCCGGCCACTGCATCGGCGGGCAGGCGGAGGGGGACATGCCTGACTTGGCTCTTGACCTCCGCTTTCTCCGCTACGCGATTCTGGTTGCGGAACACGGAAGTTTCCGCCGTGCGGCCGATGCGATGAATCTCTCGCAGTCGACGGTCAGCCGTCGAATTCAGTTGCTCGAACGCAGGGTGGGCGTGCCGCTCTTCGAACGCAGCAGGAGCGGAGTGCGGCCGACGCCAGCCGGCGAGCGCTTCATACGGGAGGCTGCATTTGGCGCTGAACACATTCGCCAAGCTGTCAGCAGCCTAAGCATGGAGAAACGAGGCCAGATTGGGGAGTTGAAAATCGGGCTGATGGCCTCGCTCGCCAGCGGTTTCTTGGCCGACGTGCTCGAGGCGTTCCATTTCCGGTTTCCGAACATCGATATAAAGATCGAAGAGGCGACGGCGCAGGCGACTGCCGCCGGCGTGCTAAGCGGTCGGCTCGACGCGGCATTCATTCCCGGCGAGCCGCGTCTTCCCGGTTGCCAGGCGATGCATCTCTGGGGTGAACCTCTATACGTCGCAGTTTCAAAGCACCATTCCATGGCGGCACGCGTCGGCGTCAATTGGGAGGATCTCCGCGACGAGACATTCCTTGTCGCAGCGGACGTTCACGGGCCTGAGGTCGAGGCGATCATCGTGCGGCAGCTTTCCGGTTTGGGTTTTCATCCGCGGATCTCGGTGCAGCGGGTTGGCCGCGAGAACCTCCTCAACATGGTGGGCATGGGATTCGGCGTGACCTTGGCTGCGACCTCCACTCAGGGCGCCTCCTATCCCGCGGTCATCTTCGTTCCGCTTGCCGAAGGGGGCGAGGTGTTCAACTCAAGCGTTGTTTGGTCGACAAACAACGTCAATCCCGCGCTTAAGCGTCTGCTGGACCTTAGCGCATCGATCGCAAAAACGCACCAGCGGCGGTCCTCAACGGTCCTAGAGGCCATTCAACGGTTGACATAACGAGATGACTGGTCATTTATTAACGTCATGCCACGTCCACCGAATCCAGAAGTTCGTTCGCGCCTCATCGAAAAAGGCGCAGAAATCATCCATCGCCTTGGCTTCAACGGCTGTGGCGTGCAGGATATTACTGCCGCTGCCGGAGTTCCGAAGGGATCGTTTTACAATTACTTCGAAAGCAAGGATGCGTTCGCGGCAGCGATACTCGATGAATACTGGCGCGCAATCGAATCCAATTACGTGTCCATCCTGGAAGACGATTTCGTTAGCCCGTTAAAGCGCGTCGAGAGACACTTTTCGGAGTTGATTGAGTATCATGAGCGACAGAAATTCACGTTTGGCTGTCTGATCGGCAATCTCGCGCTTGAGCTTGCGGCGCAGAGCTCGATTGCACGATCAAAGCTGAAAGCTCTCCTGAGGACTTGGACAGCCGCCCTTGCAAAGTGCCTGTCGGCCGCGAGCGAAGCGGGAGAGCTTCCCCTCGCGCGCGAACCCCAGGACCTTGCGGCGACGCTCATCGAGGCCTTCGAGGGCGCGGTGATGGTGGCCAAGGTCGAGCAAAGCGGAAGAGCTCTGAGGCGATTTGGCACTGTTGCCCTGCCTCGGCTCCTCGCGTGAAAATCGTGTCGTATTAATAGACGACCAGTCACTTTAATACGTCGCCAGCAGATGGCGCCTTCCTCTTCTGAAAGGAGAAGATCATGACTGAACTCTACGCAGATCCCGAAAATCCGGTGCTTCCAAAAAGCACGTTTCAGCTCGACCTGAAGCGAGCTGCCCTCGTGGTGATCGATCCGCAGAACGACTTCTTACATCCCAGCGGTGTGAGCTGGCCGTTCTTCGGCGAGAGCGTTGTCGAGAACAACACCGTGTCGCACATCGGCCAACTGTTCGAAGCCGCGAAGGCAGCGGATATCACCGTCGCCATCTCGCCCCACTTCTACTATCCATGTGACCATCATTGGCAGTTTGGCGGTCCACTGGAAAAGACCATGCATGCGATCAACATGTTTGGTCGCAAAGGCCAGTTTACCGTGGAGGAATTCGAGGGATCGGGCGCGGATTTCCTCGAAGACTACAAAAAGTACATCCACGACGGCAAAACCATCATTGCCTCGCCGCACAAGGTCTACGGCCCCGAGACGAACGACCTCATTCTCCAACTGCGCAAACAAGGTGTGTCACAAGTCATCCTGGCCGGCATGGCCGCCAATCTGTGCATTGAAGCGCATTTGCGGGAACTGATCGAACAGGGCTTCGAAGTGGTGGTCGTTCGCGATGCGACAGCCGGCCCTCGCGTTCCGGAGGGCGACGGCTACCTCGCCGCCCTGGTGAATTTCCGGTTCCTCGCGCACGGCCTTTGGACGACCGCGGAAACCGTCTCACAACTGAAGGGCTGAGACGCCCGCACCTGCGCACATGTCCCTGTGGTCCCGGCATTGCCGGGACCGCATCCCGTTAGCGATCATCAAAGAAGGAGAACGGATCGATGAGGCGTGAGGAACTGACCGAAAAGATATTGGACATCAAGCGCGAGCGAGGCTGGTCGTGGAAACACATCACCGGAGAGATCGGTGGTGTGTCCGAGGTGCTGATCATCGGCGCTTTGCTCGGGCAGATGAAGCTGATCAAACCGCTCGCGAAGAAGGCTGCGGCGCTGTTCGGCCTGTCGGAGGCAGAAGAGCGTATGCTGAACGAGGTGCCATATCGAGGCATGCCCATGCCGCCGACGGACCCCCTGATATATCGCTTCTATGAAATGGTGATGGTCAACGGCCCCGCGTGGAAGGCACTCATCGAGGACGAGTTCGGCGACGGCATTATGTCCGCAATCGATTTCGACATCACGTTCGAGCGTGAGCCGAATCCAAAAGGTGATCGAGTGAAGATCGGAATGTCGGGCAAGTTTCTTCCCTATCGCTACTACGGAAGCGAGCAAGGCATTCCCGAATATGGCTATAAGGAACCCGAATGATCGTTCGCCGGGGCTCCCTTGGGCCCTGCCGACGATCAAGAGGAAGTAACGTGCCGCGCGCGACGTGCCTTGGCGAAGCCGCGATCGGTCGCGATGAAGCGTTCGATCATAGGCGCAATCAGACGTGTTGGATCGGCGACCGGCTGGCCGGTCTCGCGGCCGTGAACCTCAGCGTAAGCGACAAGATCCCGATAGACCGTCGCCGGTAATTCCGCCGTCACCTTCACGGGCTTGTCGTCGGCTATCATGCCGAGTTTCAACTTGGTCACATCAGCCTCCGTAGGGCTCGAGAATAAGATCACGGGTTACGATCACCCGGACCGGGAATCCGGGTCGGATGGTGAGCGTCGGGGCGATGTTGAGCTGCCGCCGGATGATCTGCTGGCCTGCGTCGTTGATCGTGTCTTGGCCGCCGTTGCGGATCGCCTGGATCAGCCGGTCGTCATCATTGGTGGCCAGTTCGGCGCCGACGCTCAGGAGCGTCGAGAGACCGGCGGCCTTGGCGAGATCCCACCAGTGATAGTCGACGCCGTCCTGCAGGCCGGCATAGCCCTCGGCGTCGGCGCCGGGCTGGCGCTCCAGCACGATGCTGCGGCCGTTCGGAAAGATCAGCCGATTCCACACGAGCAGGACGCGGCTCTGCCCGAACTGGACGTTGTTGTCATACTGGCCGATCACGCGCGTGCCCTGCGGGATCAGGAGGATCCGGCCTGTCGGGCTGTCATAAATGTTCTCGGTGACCTGGGCGGTGATCTGGCCCGGAAGGTCCGATCGAACGCCGGTGATGAGAGCGGCCGAGATGACGGCGCCGGCTTGAAGGATATTCGGAGAGGCCGGCGCGGCGATGCGGTCGGCCGCAACAGTGCGTCGGTCGACCGGCGCGTTGAGAAAGGCCTGCTGCCGATCTTGGGCGCTCGGCGTTGCCGGCGGCGGCGCGAGCCCGAGGCTGGCGAGGTCCGGTGGCGCCTGGTTCGGCGTGTTCGCCGTGACCGGCGCGGCATTGCGCGCCTCCGCCGCCGCGAACAGACGGCTGGTGCGGGCGGTCTCGATCTCCTGGAGCCGGCGCTGCTCCTCGGCGCTGAGGCCGGGCTGCGGAGCGGCGACGCCGGGATTGGGCACGGGCTGGCCGCGGTTCTGGGCGCTGACGATCGGCCGGCCGAGGTCGCCCGGCAGCGGCGGGCCGAGCTGCGGCACGCTGCTATAGTCGCGCGGCAGGCCCTGGAGGCCATCCGCCGTGTTGCGGTTGTCGGTTGAATAAAGCTCCTCCGGCGCCCGGCCGCCGTTGCGAGTCTGGAGCGCATAGACCAGCGCACCGCCGATCCCGAGGCTGGCGACCAGGCCGAGCCCGGCGAGCACCTTGCGCGACAGCCGCGTCACGCGCGGCGCATCCGCGCGCAGCCGCATCGGCGCTGCCGCTTCGGGCGCCGATCCGGTCAGCGGCGCGGCCGCATCCTCTCCCTCGTTCCGGTCTTCGCTCACGACGCCGGCCTCCCGTCGGTGCGGGTGATCCGGACACGCTTCTGATTGTCGCCGGAGCCGAACCGCAGCTCGGCGGCGGCGAACAGCCGGTCGACGATCATGTAGTTGGTGCGGACGCGATAGTTGACCAGCTCCGACGTCTTGCCCTCCGGGCCGACGACGAACAGCGGCGGCATCTCGCCCTGGCCGACGCCGCGTGGGAATTCGATGAAGACTTGCCGGCCGTCGTCATAGGCCCGCAGCGGCCGCCATGCAGCACGGTCGCCGGTCACCTCGTAGCGGAAGTTCAGCCGTGCGAGATCGACGCCGGTGGCCACCGGCTGGGTGGCCTGCGCCTCGGCATTCTGCCTGCGGAGCGCGATGAGCTGGTCCTGCGGATACTGCCACGAGACCGAGGCCATATAGGTCCGCTCGGTCGAGCGCAGCTCCATATGGTAGGTGCGTAGATTGGTGTTGATGACCAGGTTGGTCATCAGATCCGCGCGCGTCGGCTTGACGAGGATATGGACCTGCAGCGTCGCGCCGGCGCCGCTCTGCGTGTCGCCGATAATCCAGCGGACCGTATCGCCGGCCGCGACCGGCCCTGAGCCGACGAGCTGCTCGCCGGGTTGGAGCGCAATGTCGGTGATCTGCCCGACGGCGGTGTAGACCTGATAGAGCGCCCCTTGCGTGAAGGGATAGACCTGCATCGAGTTGATGAAGCCGTCGCGCACCGGCTGAATACGGGCGGCGGCGTTGGCCTGGTTGACGCGCGCGGTGGGATCGGCCGGCTCCGGAGCGCGGCGCGATTCCTCGACCGGCTTCATCTGACCGGGCAGCGGCAGCGGTCGCGGCAGCTCGACGACCCGGACCGGCGCGGGAGGATCGACGGTCTGCACGGCGGCCGGAGCGTCGTCGTAGCTGATTTCCGGCGGCGGCGTCGCGGTGGCGCAGCCGGCGAGCGCCGTCGCCGACAGCAGCAAAGCCGCAAATGTCTGAATGCGCAAAGCCGGCCTTCCGGCTTTACGGAAATACGGCTTTGTCATTGCCCCAGCTCCCGTGACCATGAGATTGCGTTGACGTAGATCCCCAAGGGATTGGCCCGCAGCCGGTCGGCATTGCGGGGAATCTGGACGACGATCGTGAGGATCGCGGTCCAGCGCGTGGTGTCGGCGAGCTGGCCGTTCTCATACCGGCGCTCCGTCCAAGCGACGCGGAACGAGTCCGGCGACGCACGGATGACGCTCGAGACATCGACGGCGATCTGCTGGCGGCCGACCTTGGTGAAGGGATCGTTCGAGCGCGCGTAATCGTTGAGTGCGGCCGCGCCGCGATCTGTCGTGAAGTCGTAGGCGCGTAGCCAGTTCTGGCGGACGATGATCGCGTCGGCTGGGATCGAGCGGACCTGCTCGATGAAGCGCGCCAGGTGGAAGGCGATCTGCGGATCGGTCGGCTGGTAGTCGGCGGTCGCAGGCGCAATCGCTTGCGCCTGGCCGAGCCGGTCTGTCTGCACCACCCATGGCACGACGGTTCCCCGAGCTGACTGCCAGACCAGCGCAGCGGCGAAGCCGGCGCTGAGGAACAGCGATCCGAAGGCCATATAGCGCCAGTTCCTCGCCTGGACGCGGGCCGAGCCGATACGGTCGTCCCAAACCTGGGCGGCGCGCTGATAAGGGGTCTCGGGCTCGGGAGCCTTTCCGTAATGCGTAGAGGGTCTTCGGAACATCAGCGGTCGCTTTCAGAGAGGTTGATGGAAGAGCCGCCGCCATGGCTGTCGCCGCTGCGGACGGCATGGACGGTGGTGGAAACGGCGTGGCTCATCTGCTGGGAGCGTTTCATGCGCTGGGCCCAGGCGGGCGGCGTGTTTGAATTGCCGGCGGCGGGCGCGGCCTCGTCTGAGCCGCCGCCGATGGTGCCCATGGTCGAGGAGCCGCCGGTCGCCTCGAAGGCGGACTTGGCGCCCTCCGAGAAACTGGAGCGCATGCTTTCGGTCGAGCGTTCAGCGGCGCGGCGGAGCGGCGATGTTGCAGCGGAACCGGCGGCCCGGGCGACGCCGCCCAGGCCACTGGCCACACCTGAGGCGCCCGACTGCCCTGCGGCGCCCAGGCTGTAGGCGGTGGAAGCGCCGCCCGCGAGGGCGGCGCCCCCGCGAGCGGCGGCGGCCGCGCCTCCTGCCAGCGCGGCTCCTCCGGACGCCACCGCTCCAACCGTGGCGGCGCCTGCGGCGACCATGCCGCCCGCGGCTAGGCCGGTTCCGATGGCGGCGCCCGCGCCGAGCTGGGGTCCGCCAGAGACGAGACCGTTGGCGATGCCCGGACCGAAGATGCCAAGACCGAGCAGCGTCAGCGCCGCGAGCACGATGGCCATGGCCTGATCGATGGTGGGTGTTGCCCCGCCGAAGCCGGCGGTGAATTCGGAAAACAGGCTCGACCCGATGCCGATGATGACGCCGAGGACGAGCACCTTGATACCTGAGGAGATGACGTTGCCAAGCACACGCTCGGCCATGAAGGCGCTCTTGCCGAACAGCCCGAACGGGATGAGCACGAAGCCCGCCAGCGTGGTGAGCTTGAATTCGATCAACGTCACGAAGAGCTGGATGGCCAAAATGAAGAAGGCCAACAGCACCAGCGCCCAGGCGAGCAGCATCACCGCGATCTGGATGAAGTTCTCGAAGAAACTCCAGTAACCCATGAGATCGGATATGGAATCGAGCAGTGGCCGGCCGGCATCGAGGCCGGTCTGGGCGACGCGGCCGGGCCGCATCATGTCGGCGACGGTGAAACCGGTGCCGGAGGCTTTCAGGCCGAGGCCAGCAAAGCTCTCGAAGATGATGCGGGCCAGGTTGTTCCAATTGCCGATGAGGTAGGCAAAGACGCCGACGAACAGCGTCTTCTTCACCAGGCGCGCCATGATGTCTTCGTCGGCGCCCCAGCTCCAGAACAGCGCGGCGAGCGTGACGTCGATCACGATCAACGTCGTGGCGATGAACGCAACTTCGCCGGAGAGAAGCCCGAAGCCGCCGTCGATGTAGCGGGTGAAAACTTCCAGGAAGTGGTCGATGACGCCGGTGCCGCCCATGATCTCAGCGCGCCTCGTTCGTGTGGGAGTCGACGGCCGGCACGGGCTCCTTGACGATGGGCTCGCGCGTGACCGGCGGATTCTGCGGGATGTCCTGCGGACCGGGCGCCTGCGGCGCCGGCTGCGACGGCGTGAGGAAGCGGTCGCGGTTCTCCGCCCAGGTCTGCAGGCACTCGCTGTCGCTGGTGCCGGCCTCGCCGAGCCGCTGGCAGCGGCGCAGCTTTGCCTTCAGCGGATCGGCCGCCGCTTCCGCGGGCACCGCGATGCTGCGGTAGATCGGCGGCTCGTCCTTGCGGGCGAGTTCGATGGCGGTGGCGGTGACGGCGAAGGTCACGAAGAAGATGGCGCCGATGCGCGCGAGGATCTTTCCGTCCATCGTCGCGCCCTCAGTTGCCGTTCTGGAACATCTGCGCGTTGCCGGGCTGGTAGCCCGAGCCCGGCGTCAGGAAACGGCGGCGCTGCTCGCGGCCCTGTTCGGCGGCCGCCGACCGCTCGGCTTCGGCGAGCGCCTGGGAACGGCCGTTCGCCGAGACGACGGCGGTCAGGTCCGCGAGCTGCTGGGCCTGGAGTGCGAGAAGCTGGTTGCCCGCCTGGGTGGCCTGCAGCGCGCCGGTGGCGCCCTGGCTCTGGCCGACCAGCGCCGACATCTGGGTGCGGTTGGTGTCGATGTTGCCGACCACGCCGGCCTGGACGCGCATGGCGTCCTGAAGGCCGGAAACGGTGTTGTTCCAGCGCTCTTTCGCCTGGGCGATGAGCTGCTGATTGGACGCGCTCATCGAGGCGCTTCCGGCCCCGTAATTGGTGCGGAACGCCTGATCGATGTTCTGGACATCGTAGGCGATCCGCTGCGCCTGCTGCAGAAGCTGTTGGGTGCGCTGGACCGATTGCTGGAGCTGTTGCAGCGAGGAGAACGGCAGGCTCGCGAGGTTGCGGGCCTGGTTGATCAGCGAGGTGGCCTGGTTCTGGAGCGAGGTGATCTGGTTGTTGATCTGCTCCAGCGAACGCGCCGCCGTCAGGACGTTTTGAACGTAGTTCGTCGGGTCGTAGACGATCCATTGCGCCGAGGCCGGCGCGACTAGCACCGGCGACGCAGACAAAGGGATGGCGAGGACGGCGGCGGTGATCGCCGCGCGGGGAATGCGCAGTTTCATGGCAGGCTCTCCAGGTTGGTGAGGTCGGGAATGAGGTCGACCGCCCATGTCGCGCCGCGCAGCCGCAGCCAGGCGGCGAGGAATCCCTTGCGGCCATGCTCGGTGACGATGCGGTCTATGGCGGCCTGGTCGGTCTTCGACGAGGCGGCGCAGAGCGCCAGCGCGACGTCGGACAGGCCCAGCTCGAACAGGCGATTGCCTCGGCGGGACTGGCAGTAGTAGTCGCGCTTGGGCATCGCCCGCGCGAGGATCTCGATCTGGCGCGAATTGAGCCCGAAGCGCTGATATATCGCCGTGATCTGCGGTTCGATCGCGCGCTCGTTCGGCAGTAGCAGCCGGGTCTGGCAGCTTTCGATGATGGCTGGCGCGATCGCCGAGCCGTCGATGTCGGAAAGCGACTGCGTGGCGAAAACGACGCTGGCGTTCTTCTTTCTGAGCGTTTTCAGCCACTCGCGGAGCTGGCCGGCGAAGCCCTCATCGTCGAGCGCGAGCCAGCCTTCGTCGACGATGATGAGCGTCGGCTCGCCGTTCAGCCGGTCCTCGATGCGATGGAAGAGATAAGCGAGGACCGCCGGGGCCGCATCGGTCCCGATGAGGCCTTCGGTCTCGAACGCTTGCACCGTGGCGCTGCCGAGATGTTCGCTCTCGGCGTCGAGCAACCGGCCATAAGGCCCGCCGACGCAATAGGGTCTGAGCGCCTGCTTCAGGTCGTTCGACTGGAGCAGCACCGCCAGCCCGGTGATCGTGCGCTCGGCGACCGGCGCCGAGGCGAGCGACGTGAGCGCCGTCCAGATCAGCTCCTTGACGTCCGGTGTGATCGCGACGCTTTCTCGTGCTAGGATTGCGATGATCCAATCGGCAGCCCATGCCCGTTCCGGGGTCTCGTCGATGCGGGCGAGCGGCTGGAGCGAGACGCTGTCGGCCGAGCCTTCGGTAAGCCCGCCGCCAAGATCGTGCCAGTCGCCGCCCATAGCGATGGCGGCGGCGCGGATCGAACCGCCGAAGTCGAAGGCAAAGACCTGTGCTTGGCGGTAGCGGCGGAACTGCAGCGCCATGAGCGCGAGCAGCACCGACTTGCCGGCGCCGGTCGGGCCGACGACCAGCGTGTGGCCGACGTCGCCGACATGGATGGAAAACCGGAACGGGGTGCTTCCCTCGGTCTTGCCAAACAGCAAGGGGGGCGCACCGAGATGGTCATCCCGTTCCGGACCCGCCCACACCGCTGATAGCGGGATCATGTGGGCAAGGTTCAATGTGCTGATGGGAGGTTGGCGGACGTTGGCGTAGACGTGGCCGGGCAGCGAGCCGAGCCAGGCGTCGGCGGCGTTGATGCCTTCGGGCATCGCGGTGAAGTCGCGGCCTTGGATGACCTTCTCGACGAGCCTGAGTTTTTCCGCCGCGATGCGGGGATCGTTGTCCCAGACGGCGATCGTGGCGGTGACATGGGCCTGGCCTGCGAAATCCGCGCCCAGCTCTTGCAGCGCCAGGTCGGCGTCGGCGGCCTTGTTGGCGGCGTCGGTGTCGACGAGCGTCGAGGCCTCGTTGGTCATCACCTCCTTGAGGATCGCGGCGATCGACTTGCGCTTCGAGAACCACTGCCGTCGGATTTTCGTGACGAGCCTGGTGGCGTCGGTCTTGTCGAGCAGGATCGCCCGGGTCGACCAACGGTATGGGAATGCGAGGCGGTTCAACTCGTCCAGGAGCCCTGGCGTCGTGACGGTCGGGAACCCGACGATGGTCAGGATACGCAGATGCGCTTCGCCGAGCCGCGGTTCGAGCCCGCCGGTCAGCGGCTGATCGGCGACCAGGGCATCGAGATACATCGGCGTCTCGGGCACGCGAACGCGGTGGCGCTTGGTCGATACGGTCGAGTGCAGGTAGGTCAGCGTCTCGACGTCATCGAGCCAGGCGCATTCCGGCATGAAGGCTTCGACGAGCTGCAGGATGCGGTCGGTGCGGTCGACGAAGCCGCGCAGCGCCTCCCACGGGTCGACGCCGCGATCGGCCTTGCCCTCGTAGAGCCAGCTTTCGGCGCGCGCGGCGTCCTCGGCCGGCGGCAGGTAGGCGAAGGTGATGAAATAGCTGGACTCGTAGTGGGCCGCGTCCTCCTCGAAATCCGCCTTGCGCTCGGCATCGACCAGAGCGGATGCGGCATCCGGAAACCGGCTCGCGGGATAGGCGCCGACGGCATGGCGCTGTGCCTCGACGAAGATTGCCCATCCGCTGCCGAGGCGGCGGAAGGCGCTGTTGAGGCGGCCGGCGACGGCGACCAGCTCGGCCTGCACGGCGGAATCGAGGTCGGGACCACGGAAGCGCGCCGAGCGCTGGAACGAACCGTCCTTGTTGAGGACGACGCCGGGGGCGACAAGCGCCGCCCAGGGCAGGAAATCCGCAAGGCGGGTCGAGGTGCGGCGATATTCGGCGAGGTTCATCATGGCGGGCCTCAGACTCCGAGATGGCCGGGGATGCGCAGGTGCCGACGTCCGACGTCGACGAACTGCGGGTCGCGCTTGGCCGCCCACACAGCGGCAAAGTGGCCGACGGCCCAGACCGCAAGGCCGACCAGCCAGAGGCGCAGGCCGAGACCGAGGGCTGCGGCGAGCGTGCCATTGAGGATGGCGATGCTCCGGGGTGCGCCGCCGAGCAGGATGTGCTCGGTCAAGGCGCGGTGAACCGGAACGGTGAAGCCAGGCACGTCGCCGCCGCTCTCGATCGGTCCGGCCATCAGACGAGCGCTCCGCCGCCGAAGCTGAAGAAGCTGAGGAAGAACGAACTGGCCGCGAAGGCGATCGACAGACCGAAGACGATCTGGATCAGGCGCCGGAAACCGCCGGACGTATCGCCGAAGGCCAGCGTCAGGCCGGTGACGATGATGACGATGACGGCGAGGATCTTGGCGACCGGTCCCTCGATGGATTCGAGGATCGATTGCAGTGGGGCCTCCCACGGCATCGAGGAGCCGGACGCGTGGGCGGCGGGCGCCAGCGCGAGGCTGACGAACGCGACGGCCGCGAACGTGCGGATGTGGCGCTGAATGCGCAGGACGTGACGGATCATGAGGGGTCTCCTTCGGGGGGCTGGGTTGCGGGGGTGACGCGGTAGTCGCCGCTGGGTCCGAGCCCCTCGACGCGGCCGAGTTCGGCGAGACGTCGGTTCGAGCCGCGTCCGGAGAGGACGGCGACGAGGTCGATCGTCTCGGCGATCAGCGCGCGCGGGACGGTGACGACAGCTTCCTGGATGAGCTGTTCGAGGCGCCGCAGCGCGCCGAGCGCGGTGCCGGCGTGAATCGTCCCGACACCACCCGGATGGCCGGTGCCCCAGGCCTTGAGCAGGTCGAGAGCCTCGGCGCCGCGTACCTCGCCGATCGGGATGCGGTCAGGCCGCAGGCGCAGCGAGGAGCGCACGAGGTCGGACAGCGTCGCGACGCCGTCCTTGGTCCGCATGGCGACGAGGTTCGGCGCGGCGCATTGCAGCTCGCGGGTGTCCTCGATCAGGACGACGCGATCCGAGGTCTTGGCGACCTCGGCGAGCAGCGCGTTGGTGAGCGTGGTCTTTCCGGTCGAGGTGCCCCCGGCGACCAGGATATTGCGGCGGTCGGCGACGGCCTGACGCAGGATCTCGGCCTGCACGGGGGACATGATGCCGGCGGCGACGTAATCCTGCAGCGTGAAGACGGCGACCGCCGGCTTGCGGATGGCGAAGGCCGGGGCCGCCACGACGGGCGGCAGCAGGCCCTCGAACCGCTCCCCCGTTTCCGGCAGCTCGGCCGAGACACGCGGATTGCCGATATGAACCTCGGCGCCGACATGGTGCGCGACCAGGCGCACGATCCGCTCGCCGTCCTCCGGCGACAGCGTCTCGCCGGTGTCCGACAGCCCCTCCGAAAGCCGGTCGATCCAGAGGCGGCCGTCGGGGTTGAGCATCACCTCGACGACGCTGGCGTCGCTCAGGAATCCGGCGATGGCGGGGCCAAGGGCCGTCCGCAGCATGCGGGCGCCTCGAAGTATCGCTTCAGATTTCTGGTGCGAATCGGCCACGTTGTCCCCGTTCTTTGCGGGACCGCGTCAGGCCGCCCCTGGATCGGGGATGAGTAAGAGAACCGGAAATCGGCCCTCGGCAACAGGTGTCAGGGCGTAGTAGCAGTGTAGCGTGCAGAGACAGGGAAACGGAGGAACTGCCGATTACTTGAGTTGCCGCAATCGCTGCTTATTGCGCGTCGCGCGCGGGCTCGATGTCCTCCGAAATCTCCTGACGGAGCTTTGGCCCCTTGGCGAGTCGGCGGCCGAGCGCAGCGACGAAGGCGTCGTAGCGTTCTCCAGCCTGTGCCCGGGCGGCGGCCTGGGCCGGTTCGGGCAGCGGC
Organism: Sphingopyxis sp. H073; assembly: GCF_001468395.1. Classification (GTDB taxonomy): domain Bacteria; phylum Pseudomonadota; class Alphaproteobacteria; order Sphingomonadales; family Sphingomonadaceae; genus Sphingopyxis. Next base: position 14,047 of record NZ_LNSG01000019.1, read on the forward strand.
GGGTTCGAGGTCAGCCAGAAGCGCACGAACACCGCCAGCATCTCGACCGAAATCCCCATGTCGCGCTCCATGCGGGTCATGCGGCGGTCGAGCTGGTCGAGGCGTTTGGTGGTCGCCGCTTCCTGCCGCTCGGCCGCGTCCGGCGACAGGAAGGACGCGATCGCTGCCTCGGCGACCAAAGAGCGCGATTGATCGCGGCGTGCGGCATGGGCGACGAGCGCCTTCATCACCTCGGGTTCGAGATAGACCGACAGGCGCTGTTTCTTCGACGGATCGGCCATGGGCGTCTCACAGCTCCATGCCGTCGTTCGGGTCGAGCGAGACCTGACGCGCGACGCCCTGCATCACCTGGTTGGCGCGGCTGATCCGAGCGGCATCCTCGTCGGCGTCGTCATCGAGCCCCACCTCGAATTCATTGTCGATCGGCGCCTTCTTCTCGACGGGCGCTGCGCGGTTCAGCTCGGGCTGATGGCGTCGCTCGGAGCCGGTCGGATCTTCGTCGCCAGCGTCGGCCGCCGCGTCGGCCCCGGCGAGCGCGGCGACTGGGCGGGCCGGAACCGGCAGCCTGGTCCAATCGTCGGAGCTGGGTCGGTTCGACTTGGCGAGCGTCGGTGGCGCGACGATCCGCTCCTTGAAGCGTCGGTCCTCGAAATAGCGGGCCTTCTTCGCGCGGATCGGCGGCGTGCCCGCGACCATGACGATCTCGTCGGCCGGCGGGAGCTGCATCACCTCGCCGGGGGTCAGGAGCGGTCGCGCCGTTTCCGAGCGCGACACCATCAAGTGGCCGAGCCAGGGCGACAGCCGATGGCCGGCATAGTTGCGCATGGCCCGCATTTCGGTCGCCGTGCCGAGCGCATCGCTGACCCTTTTCGCGGTCCGCTCGTCGTTGGTGGCGAAGCTGACGCGCACATGGCAGTTGTCGAGGATCGAATTGTTCGGCCCATATGCCTTTTCGATCTGGTTGAGCGACTGCGCGATCAGGAATGCCTTCAGGCCGTAGCCGGCCATGAAGGCCAGCGCGGATTCAAAGAAGTCCAGTCGCCCGAGCGCCGGGAATTCGTCGAGCATGAGGAGCAGCCGATGCCGGTTGCCCTTAGCGTGCAAGTCCTCGGTCAGGCGCCGGCCGATCTGGTTCAGGATCAGGCGGATGAGTGGCTTCGTCCTGGCGATGTCGGATGGCGGCACGACGAGGTAGAGGCTGGTCGGATGCTTGGCGCCGACGATGTCTGCGATGCGCCAGTCGCAGCGGCGCGTCACCTCCGCCACCACGGGGTCCCGGTACAGCCCGAGAAACGACATGGCGGTCGACAGCACGCCCGACCGCTCATTGTCTGATTTGTTCAGCAGCTCGCGGGCCGCCGACGCGATGACCGGGTGCGGACCGGCTTCGCCGAGATGGGCCGTCTTCATCATCGCCGCCAGCGTCGACTCGATCGGCCGCTTCGGATCGGAGAGAAAGGCGGCGACGCCGGCGAGCGTCTTGTCCTCCTCGGCATAGAGGACGTGCAGGATGGCGCCGACCAGCAGCGCATGGCTGGTCTTCTCCCAGTGGTTTCGCTTTTCGAGCGAGCCTTCCGGATCGACCAAAATGTCGGCGATGTTCTGGACGTCGCGCACTTCCCATTCGCCGCGGCGCACCTCGAGCAGCGGATTGTAGGCGGCCGATTTCGCGTTGGTCGGATCAAAGAGCAGCACCCGACCGTGGCGGGCGCGGAAGCCGGCGGTGAGCGTCCAGTTCTCGCCCTTGATGTCGTGGACGATGGCCGAGCCCGGCCAGGTCAGCAGCGAGGGCACGACCAGGCCGACGCCCTTGCCCGATCTGGTCGGGGCGAAGCACAGCACATGCTCGGGCCCGTCATGCCTCAGATAGGCGTGGTCGAACTTGCCGAGCACCACGCCATCCTCGCCGAGCAGACCGGCGCCGCGCACCTCGTCGGCGCGGGCCCAGCGAGCCGAGCCGAAGGTCTCGGCGTTCTTCGCCTCACGCGCCCGCCAGACCGACATGCCGATCGCAACCGCGATCGAGATGAACCCTCCGGAGGCGGCGATATAGGCGCCCTCGACGAAGATCGGGGGCGCATACGCATCATAGAAATACCACCACGGGAAGAAGGACCAGGGATAGTAGACCGGCCAGTCGCCGAGCATGAACCAGGCCGGGCCGAGCTGCGGTTGGAAGCCGAGCTTCCAGGCCGTCCATTGTGTGGCGGCCCAGGTCGTCAGCAGGACGATCGCGAAGACGGTGAGGATCTGACCCCAGAGTATTTTCGTAGCAGACATCGACGCTCACCAATTGCATTTTCGCAAATTGGTGAAGAGCTGCGGCGCTATTCAATACGTGTCGTCATCATGTCGTACTGTAGCGCAAGGTAGCGAGAAATTACCGGTCTTCGACCGCCAATACGTGCGATCAACGTTCACAGCACGAACCCGCCATCGATAGTCAGGCTGGCGCCCGTCATATAACCAGCCTGATCGCTCGCAAGGTACGATATGAGGCCCGCAATCTCCGCCGGCTGTCCAACCCGGCGAAGGGGAATCATCTCTCGCAATTGTGGAATCATCCCCGCCGTCATGTCCGTCTCGGTCGGACCAGGCTGGATGTTGTTGACGGTGATTCCACGCGGAGCGAGATCGAGGGCAACGCCCTTTGCCATCGATGCGACAGCCGCCTTGGTCATGGCATAAACGCTGGCGCCCGGTGTGCCTGTGCGGACTGCAGTGTTGCTGCCGATCGTAATGATACGACCTCCGTCGCGCATGTGGCTGGCGGCAGCTTGGATGGCGAGGAAAACGCCCCGAACATTGACGGCCAGCATCAGGTCGAGATCCTCCAAAGTGAAGGCGTCCACCGTTGCTATCCGAATGATCCCGGCATTGACGACGACGACGTCGATCTGTCCAAGAGCCTCCGCGGTTTGCGCCGTGGCAGCTCGGATCGCCGTTGGATCGGCACTGTCAGCCCTTATCGAGAGCGCCGTCCCTCCCGCCGCCTCGATGGCGGAGACGACCTCTGCCGCCTTGTCCGGGCGCGACACATAGGTCAGAGCCACCGCGAATCCGTCTGCGGCCAGTCGCGATGCCGCGGCGGCGCCGATGCCACGCGATCCGCCGAACACCAGCGCTGTCCGGCGTTCCGTCCTTGATCCATTGCTCATGAAGAGTCCTTTCTTGATCGATCAGTGCATAACTAGGTGTGGTTCTACGCAGACCATGCCGATCCCCTAGTGAGATCGCAGGCGGTCGGTGGCGAAGTCGGCCATGCGGCGTAGTTCCTCCAAGCCACCGCCGCCACGCGCGGCAAGCTGAATTCCCGCCATGGTCAACTGAATGAAATTCGCTGCTTCCCCGGGGGTGAAGGTGGGGTCGATCTCTCCATTCGCCTGACCTTCGCTGAGTCGCTCGGCAAGCCGCTTGTTGATGGCCATCCCGACTTTGGTCCTTAGTTCGCGAAGTTCGGGATCGGATGCCCCGAATTCGCCGACCGAATTGACACCCATGCAGCCCATCGTCCTGAGCCTGTCGTCCTCGTCGATGAGTCCGATGAGCAGATCGCGGACGCCGGCTAGTGGTGAAATGGCGCCGTTCAGCCGCTTCAGGTGGCCGCTCGTCGTCTCTCGCTGATAGGTCTCGAGCGCTTCCACATAGAGCCGTCGCTTGTCGCCGAAGGCGTGGTAAAGACTCTGCCGCCCAATTCCCATTGCTTGGATGAGGTCTTCCGTCGACGTGGCGGCATAGCCCTTCGCCCAGAAGGCCTTCATGGCTTCCTTCAGGGCGACTTCCCGATTGAACTCTCGCGGTCTGGCCATGAACGCGGTTTAACCGTTATGCACTGATCAGTCAATAACGGCTCGCATGACTTTCATCGGCGAGCGACGTCAATTCCCTAGAGGCCGATTCCCCGCTGCCGGCCGAAGCTCCAGTCGACGCCGCCGTCGCCGCGGGCGACGCCCGAGACGTGACGGCCGAGCTGCTTTTCAATCGATGGTGTCCAAGGCACAAGGCTGAAGCCCAGGCCATCGTCGATCATGGCGAAGCGGCCGGTCGCGAGCGTGAGGCGCCGCTGATAGGTGCCGGTGACGTACTCGCCGGCCTCCGACTTGACCTGGGGTCGACCGGTCTCGGCGGTGATGCGGGCGGCAACTGCCTCCAGCTCGCGCCGGCGCAGCGTGTCGATCAGTCCGGGCTGGAAGCTGACGCCGCGCTTCTGGCGCTCGGCGAGGCCCTGACCGACGAGATGCTCGGCGCGGCGATCCATGGCGTCGCGCACCTCGGCGCCGAAGCCGCCGCCGAGCGCCACGGGCTCGCGGGCGATGGCCTGCCGGTCGAGCCAGGTCGCACCGGTCGCGGTGACCTGCCGCTCGATGTCGATATCGGAGCGCACGGCGATCGCGACGCGACGACGGCCCTGCGCATCGTCGAACTTGCGCAGCTCGACGATCGAGCCCGGCGCGCTGTCGCCGGCCGCGTCGAGGTCGGGCAGCTTGATATGATGGGTGCGGCCGTCGATGCCGTCGACAACGGCGAACGCCGTGCCCTTCAGCTCGTCGTCGAGCCCGCGCGCGACCAGGCGGCCGATGACGGGATCGTTGAGGCTTTCCGACGCGAGCACGTAGCTCGCGGTGCCGCGTGCGATGCCGCGCTCGGTCAGGCCATGATGGATGCGCTTGATGATGTCGCCGCGCTCGCCCAGCTCGCGCAGCGTCGCCTCGGCCTTCTCGGAGATCGTCCACTGGCCGGGGCCGATTTCATCGGCGAGGCCGAGCCCTTCGAGCTTGCGCAGCCGCCCGACTTTGAGCGCGCGGAATTCGTCTGGCCGGCGATCGGCATGCGGTGCGAGATCGATGACGCCGGTGCGATAGGCATCGCGGGCGAACTGGCGATCGAGATTGGTCCAACGATCGGCGTCGATCTGACGTTCGAGGGTGCGCCGGATCTCCTGATCGGTGCGCGGCCCCAACTCGTGGGTGATGAGGTCGCGCGCCCGGTCGCGCATGCCCTCTTTTATGTAGTCGCGCGAGATGACCAGGTCCGAACCGTCGTCGCGCACGCCGCGCACGATCAGGTGGACATGGGGATGCTCGGTGTTCCAGTGATCGACCGCCGCCCATTCGAGCTTGGTGCCGAGATCCTTCTCCATCTGCCCGACCAGCTCGCGCGCGAAGCCTCTGAGGTCGGACATCTCCACGGCGTCGTCCGGCGAGACGATGAAGCGGAAGTGATGGCGGTCGCCCTCGGCGCGCTCGGCGAACGCCTTGGCGTCGACATCGTCGCCGCCGGGACCGAACATTTGGGCCTTCTCCCCGTCACGGGTGACGCCGTCGCGCTGGAGATAATTGAGATGGGTGGCGAGCGGCGCGTTGCGGCCGCCATGGCGGAGCACACGCGCCTTGATCACCGCGCCGCGCGAGCGCGCCGTGATCAAACGGTTCGCCTGGATCGAGGCGCGTTGGCCGCGCCCGAATCGGGAGCGCGCGCCGGGCCCGATCTTCCCTTGCCGGGATACGCTGCCGCCAGCCCGCTGCGCCGCCGCCAGCGCCTGGGCGATGAAGGGCCGCACCCGCTGGGCGCTGGTTGAACGGATGCGGCCGGGCCGGATGCGGAATTCGTTCTCGTCGGTCACGGCTGAGGCCCCGCACATCGCGCGAAGCCGATGATTTTGTTGATGAAAGCGCCGGAGCGCAGGCTGCGCCGATCAGGCGCACCTCGCGAAATCGCGGCATAAGTCCTTGAAAAAGCACAACCGAACCAAGGCGCACATCGCGCCCTTTTATCCTGCCATCGTGCGGTTGTGCTTGCGGCTTCCCCTCCCGACACCCTCCAAGATGCGCCGTGGTTCGCCGTTGTGCGATGGAGTGCAAACCGGCTCATCGGGGACCTGCAGGGTCTCGCCGGGAGACGAAGAGGCCGCCGGCCGGTGCTGCCTCTGCCGCAGCGTCACGCGGCCGGACTGCGGTGTCGGTGTCGCGCGGTTGTTGTTCGGACTGCGCTGGAGCCGCCGCCGAGACGCGTTCGGCCGCACCGATGAAGAGCGGTGCGCGCGTCCAGGCCAGTGGATCGGCGACGGCAACAGTGACGGTGGCCGCCGTTGGTTCGCCGCCTGCAAGGGGGGCGAGCTGGGCGGCGTAGGCGCGCGTTTCCGCAGGCAATGCGCGACCGCCGGCGAGGAATTCCTCGTAGCGTCCTGGCCCGGCGTTGTAGGCCGAGAGGAAGCCCGGCGAGCCGTATTTGTCGTAGAGTTCGCGCAGATACGCCGTGCCCGCGAGAATGTTGTCGCGCGGGTCGAAGGCGTCCGTGCCGAGGCGATACCGGGTGCGCAGCTCTGCCCAGGTATCGGGCATGATCTGCATCAGCCCCATCGCGCCCTTGGGCGAGATGGCACGCACTTCGTTGGCGCTTTCGACCCGCATGACGGCGCGAATCCAGGCGACCGGAATGCCGAAACGCTGCGAGGCCTCCGCGACGAAGGCAGCGAACGGGCCGCCTGCCTCGGGCTGCGATAGCGGCACCGACTGCGCGAAGCCGTGCGACGTCAGCCCGGCGGCCAGGGACAGGCCGGAAAGGAGAAGGAGGAGCAGCCGGTGAGCGGCGCGGGTTCGCCGCGCGCCGCCCTGGTGCTGCCCCCGCTGCTGCTGCGGAGCGCGCACCGATCAGTCCTCCCTCTGCGGCTTGGTCGGGCGCGTCCAGTGCAGGCCCCAGGCGGAACCTTCGTCGTTCGAACGGAAGAGGTTGGCGCGCAACGGCCGGGGGAAAAGCGGGCTGTCGAACTGCGCGGAGACGTAGTCGCCGGCACGTTCGCCGACGTGTTTCCAGCCGGCGCCGACCTCGACGCCTTCCTCGCTGCCGAGCAGGATTCGGAAGTCCGGCGCGTTCTCGGCGTCCGAGGGTTCGGCGGGAACGAAGACGGCTTCGACGTCGATGCCGAGCGCGAGGATGCGCCCGGCATAACCGCTCCGGGTGCGTGTGAATTGTCCGATCTGGGTCATGGTGGTCTCCTTTGGTTTGGGGTGGACGCGGAAACTCAGTGGGTCGGCGCGCCCCAGACGTAGCGGCCGTCGCCGTCTTCATCGGTCCAGACCGGGAGCGCCCGGCCGATGACGGCGCCGACGGGCATTGGCCCGAAATAGCGCCCGTCCAGGCTGTCGCGGACGGCCCAGTTCATCAGGAAGAGTTCGCCCCCGGCGATGCGGCGGCAGCCCTGCCAGTCGGGCAGCGGACGGCCGAGATGATCGCGGTCGAGCGCGTCGCCCATCGGCGCGCCATCGACCGTGATGGCGTGATCGCGGCGGCAGACTTCTTGTCCCGGAAGGCCCGCGACGCGCTTCATCAGCGGGACGCCGCGGCCGATATACCCGCGCTCCACCATGAAGTCGGCGAATGCCTCGGGCGCGCGGACGGCGACCAGATCGGTCACCGCGAGGTGACGCGGGTGGTCGATGCGATAGAGCCCGATCGGTGTGCTCGCCGAGGCGTTCCAGATGAAGGTCTTGGGGAACTCGACGAACGAAGCGATCGCGATCCCCATGGTCATGAAATAGGTGACCATAACGTAGCCGAAGCGGCTCATGACCCGACCCTCCGACGCAGGAGGAACGCCCGGTGATGGTCGTGCGTGTAGGTGCGCGGCTGATGGCCGGCGGCCATGCGGTTGTGGATGTGGCGCCAGTGATCCATCGAGACCTCGGCGGGATCGACGCCGATCGCCTCGATGGCGTCGATCATCTGCAGCACGCGCTCGACCTTCGGCCAGCCTTCGACCTTCAGCAGCACATCGGCGCCGGGACGGACGAAGGGAACGGTCTGGCGCGGCTCCACCGGCAGCGTGGCGCGCAGCACGTCGAGAGTGGACGCGACGGTGCCGAAGTCGTTGGCGGCCCAGCGCACGAAGGCGAACACGCTATCCGGCGCGAAGCGCAGCACGCGCCGCCGACGGTCGAGGATCTGCTCGCCGGCCTCGCGGCCGAACCTGATCCAGTTCTCGACGCGCTTTTCGATCCAGGTGAGTTCGACTTCGGTGAGGATGTTTGGCGGCGGCGTGGTCGGTCTCGGTTCGCCGCGCGCATGGGTGGCGCCGGGGCCGGTCATGTCGCGTCTCCTTCGGTGGCTGGAAATTCGCGCGCGAGCAGCTCGCGCAGCATGTCGGCCACGGTGACGCCGCGCTGGAAGGCGGCGATCTTGATCCGCGCCCGCTGTTCGGTGGTCACGTCGATGGTGAGCCTGGCCGTGAACGCGTTGGCGTCGGTGACGCGGGCGGCGGGCGTGTCGGCTGACTTGATCCAGCTTTCCGGATCGCCCGGTCGGCTGGCGAAGCCGCGCTTCGGAGAGGACACGGTCACGGCGCGATCCTCGCGATCTCGGTGGCGAGTGCGGCGATCTCACGCGCGGCCGGGCTGTCGGCGTCCAGCTCACTGACGAGCCGTCCAGTCTGTGCGGTGTCGGCGAAGGCGACCCGCTGGCCGATCGTCGATGCGAGCAGCGGCGGATCATGGTCGGCAAGCGTTTCGGCCGTCTCACGGGCGATGACGGTGCGCGCAGCGCAGCGGTTCAGCACGAAGCGCGCGGCGAGCTGCGGCCGGTAGATGCGGGCCTCGCTGAGGAGCGAGAGCATTTCGGCGCTCGCCCATCCGTCGAACGGCGACGGCTGCACCGGGATCAGCACTAGGTCGGCGGCGAGCAGCGCCGAGCGCATCAGCCCGGCGACGCGCGGCGGACCGTCTATGATGACGTGGTCGACATCACGCGCCAGCTCGGGCGCTTCCCGATGCAGAGTGTCGCGCGCCAGGCCGACGACGCCGAAGAGCCGCGGCAGGTTCTCGCGCGTCCGCTGCTGCGACCAGTCGAGCGCAGAGCCTTGCGGGTCGGCGTCGATGACCGTGACGCGCTGCCCTCGCTGTGCCCATTCACCGGCAAGATGGAGCGCCAGCGTCGTCTTTCCCACGCCGCCCTTCTGGTTGAGGAGCGCGACGATCATGACGGTCTCCCGGTGATCGGGGACTCGTCCACAACTGCGCAAAAAGCGGTTTGCGTTAGAAAGATTCCGAAGGAATCTAGGTTAGAGAAGTTACGAGGCTCGCAAGTTGCTGATTCAGCGAGCGGATTCGACGATTCCGGTCCCCGATAGCACGAGGATCGGGTCCTCGATGGCACGATGAGTCCGGTCCCTGATAGCACGAGACGATTCACAGCTTATCCCCAGGGTGCATGGTCGAGCGGCGGCGCTGGCGAGAGATGCCGAGCGCGTGCGGGTCGATGGGTTTGAAGGAGAGGATTTCGGGCGCGCCGAGGCACTGCTCGATGGTCAGGCGGTAGCCCGGCAGCGGCTGGCGGCGGACGATGTCGCGCAGGTCGTAGGCGAAGTGCTTGAGCGGCGAGAGCGAACCGGACTTGGCGTGCAGATGCGGGAAATCGAAGCTCCAGCCGAACTCCTGTTTGCCGCCGTGCTTGCGCACGAGGCGGTAAAGCCAGCGCTCCAGTCCGCCCGTCAGGCCGAAATAGTCGCGGTCGATCGTGAGCACGAGCGCGTCGTCAAGGACGGCGGCGTAGAACCAGTCCGGCACGATCAGTTCGAGCCCAAGCGGACGTCCGCGTGCGTCAGCGCGCTCTTTCCACTCGTTGATCCAGGAGAAGCGGTGCAGTCGCCGTTCGGTCGGCTGGCGGATCGACGTCGCCACTGTTGTCGACTGGAGACGGTCGAGCGCGGCCTTGAGCCGGTCATAGTCCCGCAGGCTGACGCCGCGGCCGATGAACTGCAGAATCTCGTAGGGTGTGGTCGCCATCAGACGCGACGGCCGAAGACCGTGGTCGCGCGCCTCAACGATCTGCGAGGCCGCCCAGATCAGCACGTCGGCGTCCCAGATGGTGGCCATGCCGTGCTCGGGGACGGCCTCGACGCGGATGACGATGGAGCCGGCCTTGAAGTTGATCGGCGCCAGCCGCTTCGACTTGCCGAGCGCAAAGAACGGGTACGCCATCAGGTCCTGCGCGTCGCGCGGCGCGAGATCGCCAGGCAGCGCCCGGAAGAGATCGAGCTGCTCGCGTTCACTTCTGTGATGGCGCGCCGACATCCGCTGGCTGCTCAGCGCTGTGGCGCGTGGCTGCCTGCCGCGCCGGTCGGTTCGTGACGCTTCGCCGGCAGGATCGCGTCGCTGTCAGCGGTCGAGTTCTTGGTGCCGCGGTTGGCCCAGGCCTGTAGGTCGGCGATCGCGTAGACGACGCGGCCGCCGAGCTTCTTGAAGGCCGGGCCGGTGCCGTAGGTGCGGTGCTTTTCGAGGGTGCGGCCGGACAGACCGAGGAAACGTGCTGCCTCGGGCGTGCGCAAATAGCGGGGAGGGACTTGGACGGTTGTGCTTTCGGCCATGATCGAAGCTCCGTGCGGTGCTGGGGGGCCGCCGGATGTCGGCGGCGGTTCCAGCGCACGGTCGTTCGCTCAGGCGAGATTCACGATGTCGAAGATTTCCGGGAATAATCGACACCCCTTCGCGCTCTTGGTCAGTATCTGACGAATCACGGATAAAAGTCGCCCATCGGGATCTCGTCGGATCTGCGAACGTGTCGGATGCCAAAGCCGGGCCCAGCCCGCCACTCAGCGGGAAGCTACGATTGATCATCACAAGCGGGGATAGCTGCTGACGTGACCCCCTGATTTTCCTCCACGAGCGATTAGAGTCTGGCCTGAAGGAAGGACAGACGATGAAGCGCAAGAGGTTTACCGAGGAACAGATCATT
>NZ_LNSG01000020.1 GCF_001468395.1 Sphingopyxis sp. H073
ACATCCCAGGGAAGAAAGCGCTTGCTCATCCCCCGACTGAATCAAAACTCATCGCCGCAGTCCAGCCCAAATATGCTAAATCGTGGACGGGCTCCTAGGTCGAGCTTGATCCATTCGTTGTGAACATCGAGCGCGCCCTGCCGATACGCCGAGACGATCGCATCGTGGATTGCGTCTCTGACCGCCTCCCTCCCCAAGCGGGGCTGTTCGCCGTCAAATTCCTGCCCGAGTCGCTGGATGGTATCGAGGGGCTGTTCGGGGGATAGTGTCTCTTGAGCGCGGTGGGCGGCGAGTTCGGCATTGGCGGCGGCGAGTTGCACGGACAGCCAGCGAATGCGCTCTTTCGCGGCGGTTTGCATCCCGATCGCGGATTGGAACGTGACGGTTCCGACGCTGATATCTTCGAGATATTGCGCGTTGGCGAGCGCCAAATCGGAGCGGTCGCCCATACAAAGCTGCTCGCGCGTTTTCGAAAGATACTCGATAGCCTTCTCGCGGCCTTCGGGAGTGTCCCAGTGGCCGGGCGCGGTTTCAGGTAGCGTCACCATCGGCTTATCGCCGGTCTGTGTGGGGGTCACTGGTCGTCTCCTTGGGGGGATTGGGGCGCATCCTGACGGACCGGGCCTGCGCCCTGCGGGTCAAGCCGCTGCGCGTCTTGAGCAGAGCCGCTAGTCCCTTGCGCAGGGCGGCGCTTGATGGAATCCGGCCGTACGCCGTACCCGTTGAAGTGCGTCCAATCAGGCCCGAGCGGACCGATGAAATGGATCGCTGGCGTTGGCCTCCAGTAGGGCCAGCCATCATACATACAGATGGCGAGAATTGAGCGCTCGTAGACGCCGAACGTGAAGTCGGCTGGCGACCGCTCTGCTTCGCGCCAGATCGGCGGCACGTCCTTCGCCATCGGGTGATCCCAATCGACCGGGCCCATGTTTTCGCCGACGCGGACAGTCTTTGTCTCGTAACGCATTATCCCACGATCTCCCAACCAGACACGCGAAGCGGCATTTTGGTAAAGACCAGCGCCTTGATGTCGAATTCGTCATCATCGGGCAGCGTGTCAGCCATATAACCGCCGGTGTAGCCGACCGGCAGAATGTCGCCCTTTTCACTGCGGAGATACGACAGCTTATAGCCGCCCGGCGCCTTCTCCACGGTGTAGTCAGCCCAAGCGCCGTGAAGCTCGCGGTTCCCGGTGATTGGGGCGCGCACCACATGGCCGGTGCAAATCTCGACGCCGTTGCAATCGAGAAACATCGTACGCTCCGCGCTAGGGACGGAAGCCCGAAGGGCCGGAACCGCTTGCGGGTCCGGTTCACGACGGCCCGACGGCGAAGCCGGAGCGCCCTGATTATGTTGTTCATTTACCATGGGGAGTGTCCTGCTGGGTGGTGGGGCCTTGCGACCTCCATGCGGCGAGCCGTTCGCAGGTATCGTTGACCCACGTCTCGGCGTCGGGATCGGTGCGTTGCCGCTCCCACATCGGATGGCAGGGCGCGACCGGGTAAACCGTATCGCTCGGGCCTTCGTGTGCCTCGTCGATGTCGATCAGGACACCATTGACGCACTCGACGTCTTGGCCGAACCGACCGTCGAAGAAGCCGCCGCGACAGTGCTTGCAGCCCATCACGCTTCTCCTGTGGAATGGGTGGTGCGAGCTTTGAGGGCGGCGGCGACGAGTGCGAGGGCGGGGGTGGCGGCCCAAGCCTCGTGGATGGGCACCTGAAAATCGCCCGCCTGCATGGCTGGTAGGTCTGCACAGTCGGCAAAATATGGAGGCTTATCCTCGCCCTCGCACCAGTATACGGCGACGGTCCAGCAGAAGCCTTCCGGCACCAGCGTCATCGCAGCGTCGATGGATGCCGTGTAACGCCAATGCGTCGTCTCATAGTTGGCGGTGTCCTCATGATTGCGCTTGAGGACGACGACGCCCTGCAATCGCGCAATGTCTAGATCCAACTCCCGATCCGGCCCCGTAGCCGCCTCGATCCGTTCGATGAGACTATCCACGTCCACCTCCCCAGCGTTCGCGCATTCTCTTTGCCTGTTTGACGCGGGCGATCACAGCACCATCTCCCGCATGTCGGCGTGACCGCTGCGGCGCGCCCAAGGACGCTCGTTGCGGAAGCGCGCACGGTCGAACGGCTCCTTCTCGCCCTTGCTGTTCGTGTAGAAGAGCTTGCCGGTGCCGGTTAGTTCGACTGTGCCGGGTTTGTGGGTGCGGCTCACTTCCCGCCCTCCTTCTTCTCCGCTTTGCGATTCCTATCCCTCTCCCTCTTGCGGCGCATGGCTTCGGCGTCGGGGCGGAGTGAGTTAGCTTCGGCGCGCCAGTGGTTGCGGTCAGCATCGAGGCGCTTCTCACATTCATCGAGGTGCGCAATCTCCTCCCTCGCCGCAGCGAGGTCGGTGATGGCCTTCTTGAAACGCTCGCGCTCAACGTCGCGCTCAGCAAGGGCAGCGTTGCGTTCATTGGTCAGCCGCTCGATACGGTCGTCTGGGCCAAGGCCGAGCGCATTGAGTAACTTGTTCATCTAATATCCCGGCGCGCTTATTGGGCTGTCCGCCGTCTCCTGTTGAGAATTACTATCGAAGGCTCATCTGCGCGCGCTTGGTCGCGTTCGCAGTTCGCCAGGCATCAAATCGCATTCGCTTCGCCTCTGCCTGCGCGCGGAGAGTTTCGGCGCTCATCGCAGCCGCCTCCCAATCAGCGCAGGCGAGTTCGTAAACGGGGTCGGCCTCGGCCAGGGCCAGCAGTATGAAGAGTTCATCGCCCGCAACTTCGCTGAATGCGTCTCGCGCATGTTCTGGCGCAAGTATCGCCTGATCAAAGACGCGGGCGAGCCGTTCGAGGTCAAGATCGGGGGCACGTTTGCGCAAGTTGATCCCAGCCAATGGCCCGACGAGCCAGACATGGTCATTCGCACCGGCTTGGGGACGAACCGCAAGGACCAGCGCATCGCTATGCGGATGCAGTTGCTCGGCATCCAGCGCGAGGGTTACGATATCGGCCTGACCGACAAGGAGACGCTGTTCAACGGCGCCGCCGGGATCGTGAAGGACATGAACATCGGCCAGCCTGACGAATATTTCGTCGATCCGCGCAACGCGCCGCCGCAGGAAGAGCAGCCGGACCCCGAGATTGTGAAGGCGCAGATGCAGGCGGAAGCCCAGCAAGCAAAGATCGCCGGGGACCAGCGGGCGGCAGAGCTTAAATTGCAGCTACAGCGCGAGGAGGCCGAGCAAAAGATGGAGCTGGCCCGCGACGAGGCCGAGTTTGAGGCACAGCTTGCCGAGCGCAAGTTCCGGTTCGAGCAGGAGCAGGCGGAAGCCCGCATGATGTTCGAGGCGCAGATGGCGCGTGAGAAAGCGCGCACCGATGCAGCCGCGCAGGTTGAGATCAGCAAGAATCGTCCCGGTGGGAGCTTGGCGGCATGATGGACGCCAAGCACCGCGCGGATCGCTGGCGGGCCTTCTACGAGGAAGAGGGTGGGCTACGCGATTGCCTGACCATTCTCCGGCGCGCCTATTTCGAGCGCGCAGCCGAATTAGGTGTCAAGGACACGGCAGGCCTGCAAAAGCTCTCCATCGCCTCCAAGCTGGTCGAAGAACTGGACCGGCACGCACAGAACATCATCGCGTCGGGCGACATCGCCGGACAGCAGAAAGAACACCTCGCCCGTATCGAGAAGGTCGGGCGCTTTTGGTGAGCCGCGCTTCGGCGCATTAACATAGAGGATTGTTGTCATGGCCCATCCGGTGGAAACCCCGGAAGCCGTTGACGCGCCCGTCTCTTCGGAGGACGACGCGCTCGCGGCTCTTGAAAATTATCTCGACGAGGAAAACGGCGAGGAGGAATCCGACGACGCGGGGGAGGGCGATGAGCCCGATGCTGCGGACGAGGATCAGGATGACGAGGCAGGCGAACCGGAAACGGCCATCGATGCGCCCGTCAGCCTGAACGCGGAGGAAAAGGCAGTCTTTGCGCAGCTTCCCTTGGAAGCCCAGCAGGCATGGGCCGCCAGCGAAACCCGCCGCAACGCGCAGGTCCAAGAGGCCACCACGAAAGCCGCCCACGCCCAGCGCTCCGCAGAAGCGAGCGCAGCCGAACAATCAGCACGGCGCCTGAAAGAAACTGGAAGCCTCCAGGACGCAGCCGCCGCACTCGCCAACATTTTATAAGGACCAATCGAAATGGCTGTTCCCAGCAATACGATCCAGTCCGTCGGCCGCGTGGGTAACCGCGAAGACCTTTCGGACATCATCTACAACATCTCGCCGACGGACACGCCGTTCGTTTCGGCGATCTCGCGCGGCCCTGCCGATGCAACCTATGTCGAATGGCAGACCGACACGCTCGTTGCGGCGAATGCCGACAACTATACGATTCAGGGCGACGATCTGGCGAACGAAAATCGCCCGAACACGACCCGTGTCGGCACGCACACGCAGATTTTCAAGAAGGTGGTTGGCACCTCGACGACCGTTCAGGCCGTCAAGCAGGCTGGCCGCAAGAATGAACATGCGTTGCAGCTTGCCAAGGCTGGTAAGGAATTGAAGCGCGACATGGAAGCGCGTTTCACCCAGAACAAGGCCTCGGTTGCCGCTACGGCGTCGGTTGCAGGTCAGACGGCGGGTGCGCTCGCGTGGCTCACGACCAACGTCTCGCGCGGTGCGTCGGGTGCAAGCGGTGGGTTCTCGGCGGGCATCGTCGCGGCTGCCACCAACGGCACGCAGCGCGCGTTCACCGAAACGCTGCTGAAAACCGTGATCGCGTCGGCATGGAACAACGGCGGTGAGCCGTCGATGGCCATCATGTCGCTGACCCAGAAGCAGATTGCGGCGGCCTTCGCCGGTCTTGCGCAGAGCCGCCGCGAAACTGGCGACAAGAAGCTCAAGATCATCGCGGGCGCCGACGTTTACGTGTCGGACACCGGCGAGGTCCAGCTTGTGCCGGATCGCTTCTGCTCGACCCGTGACGCCCTTATCGTCGATCCGGCGATGTGGGAAATCGCGGTCCTCGATCCGATGAAGAAGAAGCCGCTGGCGGCCACCGGCCTTGCCGACCGTGACGCGCTTTTTACAGAAGTCGCGTTAAAGTGTTTGAACGAGGCGGGTTCCGGCGTGGTCGCCGACCTTACCTGACCATAGAGGGGCGTCTTTCGGGGCGCCCCTTTCTTTCGGGAGAAAGACAATGGCAAAAGCGCCTGCCAAAAAGCCTGCGGGCGATTATGTCGTGACGTGCGACCGCCTGCCGCTTGCCAGCGGGACCGTGCTGGTCCGCGATCAGACGATCAGCATCGGCGATGAGTTGACGGTGGAAGAGGCGAAGAATTACGTCTCGGCGGAGCGTCTCGCTCATGCCTGACGAGCTGCTACTCGATCATGATCCCATATCGGGCATGACGGAGTGGATCAGCACCGACGAAGAGACCGGGGAAACCTTCATCCGCTATGAGCAGGATGTTTCGCCGATCCTCGATTACAACAAGGAAATGCAGGCCGAGACCCGTCGCAATATCTGCTTTACGACAAGGCTATCGATAGCGGTGAGACCCGTTCCACCCTGCGCTTCACGGTGAACGGTGGGGATGTGATCCGAGGCTTCGGAGACACAGGCGACGTTTCTTTTAACATCAACGGCATAGAGGAGGACGCCTGATGGCATCCCTGATCTACAACAGCGCTCTTCGCGATGAAGCGACGGGTGCCATCGACTACGACACCGACACTTTTTACGCGATGCTTGTCACGTCGTCCTACACGCCGAACAAGGACACCCATGATCGCCGCGACGATGTGACGAACGAAGTCACCGGGACTGGTTATACCGCAGGCGGCGCGGCCTCGTCTGTCAGCGTCGCAGCGGTCGATACGACAAACGATCGGGTTGTCATTACCTTCGGCTCGGTTAGCTGGCCGTCCTCGACGATCACGGCGCGCGGCTGCGTCTATTACAAGCGCCGGGGCGGGGCTTCCTCGGCGGACGAGCTGGTCGCGTATAACGACTTCGGCTCTGATATCACTTCAACCGGCGCAACGTTCACTGTCGCCTCATCGACGATCACGAAGCAGAACTAATGGCCGGCCTCCTCAACCGCGTAAAGGTCGCGACATCGACGACCGGCACAGGCACGATCACGCTTGGCACGGCCGACACGGGGTTCTTCACCGTCTCCGGCGCTGACGGCGTCGATGGGGCGACCTATTCCTATGTGATCGAGGACGGCGGCAATTCGGAAATAAGCTGGGGCGTCTGGAACTCGTCCGCCAACACTCTGACGCGCAACCTCATCAAGTCCACGACCGGCTCGCTGCTGAACCTGTCGGGCTCGGCGAAGGTGTTTGTGTCGCCCAACACCCGTGATTTCGACCAGTTACCGGGATTGAAGACCGCCTATCGGTCGGGGATGATGTACGGCCCGTCCGGCTGGATCCAGACGAACGCTGCCGATGATCCTGTCGCTGACCGGATGCAGATCGTCCCCTGGCCGATCCTGCGCCGGGTTTCGATCAAGAGCCTGCACTTCTACATGGCGACGGGCGCGACCACTGGCCACAAGACGCGCATCCTCATTTATCGCATGGGGCCAAATGGCCACCCGCTCGGCGCACCGGTTTACGACAGTGGTGCCCTGACCACGGAAACCGCAAGCACCGACATCGACATTACCGGTCTCAGCCTCATTCTGGAAGCTGACATGTATCTGGCGTGTTTCTGGGCCAACAACGGCACCTACCGCTTCGGACGGTGCAACGGGACTACAAACGCCGTGATGATGGCCATCGCAGCCGGTGCCTTGCTCCGAAACGGCAGTTTCGGGGTCGGGATGGTGGCCAATGCAACGTTCACCGGGCCCGCTCCGACGTTCACCGACACCGCGAGCGAGATGTATTCACCGATTGGCGGGGAGCCGTCCTATTTGGGTTCGGACGCGCCTTGCCTGACTTTCAAGGTGACCTGACATGAGGCTCGAATTTACCCCCGAAGGGACGACACTCATCGCGGACGATGGCACGCGGCGCGAACTGAAAGAGGGCGAGGATCAGGAGACGGTCGCGGCGGCATTCCGTGCCGAGCATCCCGACGCGAAGCCGCCCGTCCCCGCCAGCGTCACCCCTATCCAGATGCGCAAGGCGCTACGTCACCTCGGGCTCAAGGCTACCGTGGACGCCTATGTTGCGACTCTGGACGAAGAAGCCGCCGAAGAGTGGGAATATGCGCTGGCAATCGAGCGAGGGAACGCGACCTTGCAGGCTGCGGCGGCTGGCCTTGGCATGACGGACGAACAAGCGGACGATCTCTTTCGCCTAGCCGCGAGCATGTAGGATGCTTGGGCTCTACCCGCTCGGCGGCGCACCGCTGGGGGATGACGGGCAGGTAGCGGGTGGAACTCCCGGTAACGCATCAGGTGCAGCACTAAGCTACAGTTTTTCGATTTCAGGAGGGGCCGCAACCGGGGCTGGGAGTGCATCGGGCGCGGCTGTTTCCTACAGCCTTTCGGCCAGCGGAGGCGCCGCAACGGGCGCGGCAAGCGTTTCCGGCGCTTCGCTATCCTATTCGTTGTCGTTCAGCGGGGGTGCTGCGTCTGGCGGGGGCGTCGCTGGCAATGCTTCCGGGGCGAGCCTTTCTTATAACCTGTCGGTGTCGAGTGGGGCTGCGACAGGTGCGGCGAACGCGGCAGGGCTGGCCCGAGTGGTCGTCTACTCCTTTTCTGGCGGGTCACCATCGGGAGGCACTGCCAACGCCCCCGGCGCGTCCCTTTCGATCACATACTCTTTGCGAGCGGGGAGGGCGAGGGGGCCGATTGACCCCGCCGAGTTCAACAAGTCTAGCCGCATGTGGCAGGACTTCGCGGCGTGAACCCTTGGGAAAGCCCTTGGTGGCCCGAAATAGTGAAATGCGCGGAGCGGGGCGGCCACACGGCAGCAGAGGTTATCGAGGAGACGGTCACGGGCAAGGCGGTGGGTTGGCCGGTCGATGGCGGCTTCCTGCTGCTCGCGCGCACGGCCGACGATGCTCTCTTGATATGGCTCGGCGTGGGGCGAGGGGTCCGCAATTGGTGCGGTGATGCAGAGGCGCGGGTGAGCGAGTTCGCACGGGCCATCGGCTGCAACAGGCTGAGAATTGAAGGGCGAAAGGGCTGGCAGAGGATTTTGCCGCACTGGACGCGCGTGGGCGATGATTTGGAGTTACCGTTGCCATGAAAAGTAAGACCAAGTCCACAAATAAGCCTGTTTTCGAACAGCAAATCACAGGTGCCGCTAACGACGTCACAAGCGCGTACAATGCGAACAAGGGCAGCTTGCAGGCTGGCGCGGATCAGTTCGGTGGGCTCATCCCGTCGATTCTGGACAAGTATCGCAGCGATCCGACGAATGCCTTGGCGCGCACGCATTACAACGACGTGCTTGGCGGGAAATACCTCGATTCCGGCAATCCTTATCTGCAAGGGATCATCGATAACACCGGAAACGACGTTCGCAACGGCCTCTCGGCTTCGCTGGGCACGCGAGGCCTGACCGGCGGTTCGGACTATGCGGGGATCATCTCGCGCGAGCTGGCAAAGAACGCAACCGGCCTTCGGTACGATGACTATAACCGCCAGTCGGATCGCATGGACAACGCGGCTGCAAGCGTCGGCAATCTTGCATCGGCAGACGGGGCTTACCTCGATCAGGCGCTTGCCGCCTATCGGGCACAGACCGCGCCGCTTCTTGCGGCTCAGGATTATGGCAGCACAATCGGGGGACTCCTGGGCTCCTACCAGAACACAAAAACAACCCAAAAAGGAAGCGTCGGCGGCCTGCTCGGCGGGCTCGCCGGAAGCGCACTGTCTGGTTGGGCTTCGGGCGGCTTCCGCACTTGAGAACGGAGCATGAATCTGCTAGAAAATCAGCGGCTCAGCGGGTGCGCTAACACCGCGCCGAGCCTGACCAACAACGAACATGGAGCGTTCGATATGGCTGACGCCAGCAATAGTGATTCTGTCGAGATTTGGAAGCCCATTCCCGGATGGGAGGGGTTGTATTCAGTTAGTAGTCTAGGAAATGTACGTAGCGAGCCAAAGACCATCGATGTGTTAACCCGCTGGGGTCATAGATCGCCGCGCCACTGGCCCTCTAAACTGATTTCGCAGCAGCCGTGCATGGGCAGTCACATGGGGTACCTGCAAGTACACCTTAAAAGTAATGGCCGCCGAGAGGCGCATTATGTCCACCGATTGGTGTGCAGAGCGTTCCACGGCGAGCCGCCATCGCAGAAACACCAAGTCGCCCACAGCGATGGGAAGCATCTTAACAACAAAGCGAGCAATGTGCGATGGGCAACGCCCCAGGAGAATCTGGCCGATAAAGTGTCGCACGGGACTATCCCAAAAGGCGACCAGCACAAGTGCTCCCTTTTGACGGAGGCGGCAGTGCGGGAAATTCGAGCCGTCAATGACCGATCCAAAGACAGTGAATTCGCAACCCGTTTCGGAACCGCGGTGCAGACCATCGCTTTTGCCCGTCTCGGGCACACTTGGAAGCACGTAGAGGTGGGAAAATGACGATCATGCCTTGGACCGGCCCCGGCCAGAACCCCGAGCAGCCTTGGGGAGCCCCGCAGGGCCTGCTTGGCCCGCGTCGGCGTGGCGGCCTGTTTGGTGCTTCCGCGAGCATCCCGCAGCAACCGGCCATGACCGCTGCGCCGCAGCCGATGGCGCCCAAACAGTCGTTCTTCGGAGAGGGCGGCGTCGGGCGGGCCATTGCTGGGAACATCGGCGACTTCCTCCTGCAATACAGCGGAATGCAGCCGATCTACGCCCCGGCGATGCAGCAGCGTCAGGCCGCGCAGCAAGCGGAGATGCAGCGTCAGCAGGGTTTGGCGGATTGGGTGGCGAAGCAGGAATATGAGGCCAAGAACCGCCCGCCAACCTATTTCGACGACAATGCCGGGAACCGCTGGGCTATCGGCGCAGACGGACAGCCCAAGCTAGCCTTCCGAGACCCAACACAGAAGTACGTTCAGCAAGTCGTCACCGATCCTGACGGCTCGCAGCGTCTCATTCAGGTTCCGGTGCCCAACAATGTCCGCTCAGACGGCACGTTTGACAACGCAGTCGTTGGCGGTGGCGGAAACAGGCCCGCCATTGGCGCGGTGGTTGCCGACCCTCGCAAGGCAGGAGGTCAGTCGGTCGCCCCGGCTGGCAACTTTCGCTAAGCCCGCGCCCACTGGGTTTGTCCCGCCATCCCGCATCAACGGTGGGGTGATGACGAGCGGTCGCCGGACGCCGGAAGGCAACCGGATTGTCGGCGGAGTTCCGAACAGCGCTCACCTTTCCGGCTCTGCTGTCGATTATGACGGGCCCGATCTGCCTGCGCTTCTTGCCGAGGCGCGCAAGCTTCCGGGCGTCCGCAAGGCGTTCATCCACAAGGGCCATGTACACACCGAAGGTGATGGCTGGAACGTCCCGTACTACGGTAGGAACGGGACCAAAGGGTTGAAAAGATAGTTGCGCTCTTATAATAAGGGTACATGAGAGCAAAGTATCAGGCAACCAGCCATGCGCACGGCCTTTCCAAGACGCCCGAGTATCGGATTTGGGCGGGTATCAAGCAACGATGTTTTAATCCGAAACGAAAAGAATATGAGCGGTACGGCAAGGCTGGCATTACGATGCATCAACCTTGGGTCGAAAACTTTGAGGAGTTTTACGATCACTTAGGCCCGAGGCCATCAAAGACTCACTCGGTCGATAGGATAGATAATTCCTTAGGATACGAGCCCGGAAATGTTCGGTGGGCAACACCAGAGGAGCAGGCTCAGAACTCCTCGATTGCAAGACCTATTACCTTGAATGGCCGCACGATGACGGCTTCGGAATGGAGCAGGGAGCTGGGCGTCGGCTTCACCACCATCATTGCTAGTCCCCCGATGCCTACGCGATGGCTCGCGATGCGTTCGGTAGCCGCGCTCTCGGGCAGGCTGATCGCGCGCAGGAGCAAATCGTTCGCAACTTCGGCCCCGTCGCCAACCCGAACGAGATCAGCGAAAGCCTTCTCCAGCAGGCCCGTTCGCGCTCGGCGCCGCTTTATGATGCGTTCCGGTCGCAACCAGCGCGAACATCCGATGAACTGCAAGCGATGATACAGACCCCGGCGGGCCAGCAGGCTCTCGCGAATGCGCGCTCGATTGCGGCTAACGAGGGCCGTGATCCCAATGCGCTAGGGTTCGACTTGGACGCGCAGGGCAACGTTGTGTTGCGCTCCGACCCTTCGCCGGAAACACTCGACCTCTTGAAGCGCGGTCTTGATGATGTCGTTGGCGGCTATCGCAACCCGATAACCGGCCAACTCGACCTAAACGATCAGGGCCGTGCCGTAGAGGGGTTGCGCCAGCGTTTCGTCAGCGAGGTTGACCGCCTGTACCCCAACTATGCGGAAGCCCGTGCCGCCTACGCTGGCCCTGCGGGCGAACGCGCCGCGTTGCAGCAGGGGCGCGCCCTCTCGACCGCTAACCCCCGCGACATTCAGGTGACGATGGGCCGCATGACGCCGGGACAGCAGGATCAGTTCAGGCTCGGACAGCGAGTTGCCATGTCCGATGCGGTGGACAAGGTGCGTTACTCGTCGAACCCGTACCAGAACATCTATGGCTCTTCCTTGGCCCAGCAGAGGGCAGCCACGGTGTTTGGCGAGGGTCCGGCGGCCAACATGCGCGCGGCTTACGACGCAGAGCAGCGCATGGCGCAGACCGCCTATGACACCCTTGGCGGCTCGCCTACCGCAATGCGCGCGGCGGCCGACGAGGCTTTCGATAGCGGGCTTCCGGGAATGGCTGCCGACGCCCTGATCTCTTATGGCACGGGCTCTGGCGGGCAGGGCATCGCCCAAAAGGCATTGACCAAGATCGTGGACAACGTGCGGCTGCGCGGCAGCAAGAATCGCGCCGATCAGCTCGCCCCTATCCTGTTCAACACCGATCCGGCGACCACCGCCGCCATGATCAAGGCGCTCACGCAGAAATCAGCGGCGCGGGACGTCTACGTCAAGAGGGCCAGGAAAGTCGGCGGTCTCTTCGGCGCCAGCCTCGGGAGTGCCGGAGGATCGTCCCTCCAATAGGGCGGAGAATGTTGCCCTGATCATGGCGGCCGCGCCGATAACCAAGGCCATGTAGGCCATATCGCTCATCCCTCACCAATAACACCAAAAGGACCGCAAAGCTATGCCAGCTTTCAGCGATTATTCTGCCACGGCCAGCGCAAACACGACCATCGCGGGACTGTCGTGCGCAGAGAACTCCACGTCGATGGCATCGGTCAACAACCAGCTTCGCGAGGCGTTCGCGAACGGCCGCCAGCTTTACGACATGGTGATTGCCTTTGGCACACCTGTAACGGTGGCAGGGGCGGCGTTCACCGGCAACATCACCCGCTCGGGGTACGGGGGTTATTACTGCGCCAACGACAGCTCCTTCACGGCGCCGCGCATCTATTCGCTGGTTGACGGTTCCCCGGCGCCGACTTCGCCCCCCAACGGCTCGCTGACGGTCTATTATGCCGCTTAAGGCCGTTGTCGGAGGCGTCGAAAAGGACGCGGCCCGCGCCGAGATAACCATCAACGGGGTCCAGAAGCGGGTCACCCGTATCGAGGCGTGGAACGGGAGCGCGTGGAAGGTCGTGCAGGCCTTTGTTCTGCCGATGAGCGTTTCAGCCTCACCCTCGGGCACGATCACCACCGAGCGCGTCCAGAACCTCGAACTCTGCATCTCCTACGCGGTGACGGCTGTTCCCTCTGGGGGGCTGGCTCCCTTCACATACGCATGGACGGTCCTCAGCGGGGCTTTCACCGCCAGTTCCGCGACGATGGCCAAGACCACCTTCCGCGCGACCCTCGATTACGGCCAGTCCACCTCGGGCACGGCCCGCTGCACCGTCACCGACAGCCTTGGCACGCAAGTCACTGTCGATGTCCCCGTTCTCCTCGCAAACTTCGGGTAGGCACAATGTACAAATATGTGAATGCGTTCACCAACCGGAGCGGGGACTCGCTGCCGGGCTACTTCGCACGCCTCTATGACAACACGGGCACCGAGGTGGACATTTTCGCCGACAACAACGGCACGCCCATTTCGACGGTTTCAGGTGTCTCCAACGCGGCATTGAGCGACGATAACGGCATGTTCCGCTGGTACGTCGCCAATGGCATCTACGACATCAAGTTCTACGATGCGAACGACACCTTCGTCACGTCCGAGGCCGGTGTCCCGATGTATGACAGCGGCGCGGTGCTGGACGATCTTGCCGAAACAACCGGCGCTGGCTCCGTCGGCTATGATGCAGAAGAGACATATACGGTTGGCACTGTTGGCTCGAAACTCAAGAAAGCGGTTTTCGTCACAGACCCCCCGTACAACGCCAAGGGTGACGGTAGCACCGACGACCTTGCGGCTATCGAAGCGGCGATTGCAGCGGCTCCGGTCAACGGCACACTGACGTTTCCTGCCGGGGTCTATATCGTAAGCGACACGGTCGATATCGCGCGCAACGATTTGACGATTGTCGGCTACGGCGCGGTGCTGAAAGCCAAGGCGTCCACCTCGTTTGAATATGTCCTGTACGGCACTGGGATCAGCAACGTCAAAATCCGTGGCCTGACGATCGACGCCAACCAGGCCAACCGAACGTCTGGGCAGAATGTCCGCTATGTCGGTGCGTATATCTCGCTCTCGACTGACTGCGAATATATCGAATGCGTCGGCAAAAACGCCCTTGGCTATTCCAGTTCGCCCGGCATTGGCCTTTCGTTCGGCGGCGGCACGCGCTGCCACGCGAAAAACTGCACGGCAGTCGATTGCGGCGGCACGTCGGGAACGAATGCGGCAGACGGTTTCTACGTCTCCGGCGACAACTGCACGATTGCCAACTGCACGGCCGAAAGCTGCACCGATACCGGTATGGTCATCGAGAATGGCAACAACAGCGGCATTATCGGCGGGACGGCGAAAAACTGCAACGCCGCCTTTGCGATCACGAACGCGACCAACTTCACGAAGCGCGGCAATTTCATCAAGGGCTGTACGGCAATCGACTGGAACAGTTCGGTCACTGGCGGGGTGCAGATCGGGTGCTTCGGGACCGGCGATCTTCTCGACACCAGCGTTGACGTGACGCTTGTTGTGGTCACCGGAGGCAAGGGCACCGGCCCTGCGGTCAACGTGCGAAAAACCAGCACTGGCAAGGTCGATGGGCTTACCATTGACGCCATCATCAACGGGGCTTCGACGCAGGGCATTCTGGTCGATGGGACGAATGTCCGCATCAACGGCGGCACCTATATTCGCGGGACAACGAACGCCTGCATCCAGTTCCAGACCGGAGCGACCGGCGAGGTCAACGGGGCCAAGCTGTTTGGCGGTGGGTTCGGGGTCTATGCCGCTGGCACGGCCTCTGTTCGCACTTGCGGCAACAATATCGTCGGAAACAGCACGCAGAGCTATGGCCTGTATCCGCTGTCGTATTCTATCTCTGGCCACGCTTGCAGTTCGCAAGCCTCAGGCGCATCTAGAGTCTCAGCCATGCGATCCTCCATTGATCGTATCGGTCAGGGCCGGAATGAGGTTGCGCCCTCGTTTCGGCCCGATGTTTCTCGGGAACATAGGATGCACAGACTGTAACACCCTATGTTGCGACACAAACCGATGCTCTTCGCGCGTTCCGCGTTTCCTGCGTTGACACGAATCTCGCCTATCCCTAGGGAGAGCCCGCGCGGAGACGTGGGTGAGTGGCTGAAACCAACGGTTTGCTAAACCGTCGTACTGGTAAATCCGGTACCGAGGGTTCGAATCCCTCCGTCTCCGCCACTTCCTTATTCGCTCTAATCCGGCCCCGGCTAGAAACTCCCAGAAAAGGTGGGGTTTAGCCGTTCTGCTGTTCGACGGGGTTCGAGGTGGCGCGCACAAATCCGCGTCAGCTTTTAGGGTCAATCTTAGGGTCGGCGTTAGGGTCAGCCGGCGTCGGGCGCACATAGTCTGCCCACGCGGCCATAAGCTCGCGGCGCTGCTCCAGGGCGTCGCCCCGGCGATATGCTCGCTCCACCTCATTGCCGACCGCATGAGCAAGTGCCTGCTCGGCGACCTCGCGCGGAAATTGCGGCGCCTCATCGCCGCACCAGTCGCGGAAGCTCGAACGGAAGCCATGGACCGTAAACTGATCAACCTCCATGCGCCTCAGCAGCATCTCCATCGTCATGTTGGAGAGCGGCTTGTCCGCCTTGAAGCCAGGGAACACGAAATCATTTAATCGCTCGAGAGACTGGAGGACGGCCACCGCGGGTGACGAGAGGGGCACGCGGT
This sequence comes from Sphingopyxis sp. H073, assembly GCF_001468395.1. GTDB lineage: Bacteria > Pseudomonadota > Alphaproteobacteria > Sphingomonadales > Sphingomonadaceae > Sphingopyxis. The sequence goes on from NZ_LNSG01000020.1 coordinate 15,332, forward strand.
GCTCCTTACCAGCCTTCATCCGGTCAGGGGGAATGACCCACAGCTTGGCGTCCAGATCGACTTCAGACCAACGGGCCCCCAAGGTCTCGCTAGTCCGGGAGGCGGTGAGTATCGTCAGTTCGAGTGCTCGCGCCGCGAGGGCCGACCGCTGGCTCAGCTTCTGCATGAATGCCGGGACCTCCGTAAACGGCATTGCAGGATGGTGGCGCTTCGGCCCATTCTTCCGCTTCGGAAGGATCATCGTCCGCGAGGTTGTCCGCGGTCAGCCGCCCGATGTCCGGCGCCGACACCGGCAAGAGCAAGCCAGGCCGCAGATCGACGCGCTTCGCGGCGCGATCGACGACGCCCTGAGCCGCCTGTCGCCCAAGTCGGCGATGGCGAAGGCGCTCGCCTATGGTCGCAAGCGCTGGGACGCGCTGACCCGCTACATCGATGAGGGCATCGCGGAGATCGACAACAATATCGCCGAGCGCGCCATCCGCGCCATCGCGATCGGGCGCAAGAACTGGCTTTTCGCCGGATCGAAGGCCGGCGGCGAACGCGCCGCCGCCATCTACTCCGTCATCGAGACGGCGAAGCTCAACGGGGTCGAGCCGCAGGCCTATATCGCCGACGTCATCGAGAAGATCGCCTCAGGCTGGCCCGCGTCCCGATGGGATGAGCTCATGCCATGGAACTGGCAGCACGATCAGCAGCAGATCGCCCAAGCCGCCTAGCTGCGGCCTTCAGGCCACGCTTACGTTGCAGCCCGGGTCGTCTTCTAACCACTTTAGGGTCAGTCTTAGGGGTGCCAGCCGAGAAGGAAAAAATATGGTTTAAAAACAACTTTTTATAAGGAGACTTCTAATCCCTCCGTCTCCGCCACTTCCTTGAAAGCCATCGATCTCACCGACCGGGCTCGGGTCGCGGTTCTGGCGTTCGGCCCCGCCGGGTCGCTGCGCACAATGTCTTGTCGGGCCGACCTTTTCAATTGTAATTGCGAATCGTTCGCGATAATGGCGGGCATCGTTTCAGGTAGAGCCGTTCAAGATGCACGCACCCCAGACCCAGCGACCGGCCGCCAAGAAGAGCCGCAAGACCTTCTGGTTGAAACAGTTGCACATGTGGCACTGGATGAGCTCGGCGATCAGCCTGATCGGGCTCGTGCTGTTCGCGATCACCGGCTTCACGCTTAATCACGCCGCCGATATCGAGGGAACGCCCAAGGTCGTCGAGAAAACGGCGCAGATGCCGCCCGCCGTGCTCGGCGAGCTTGGCGACGATCCAGCGGGAGGGAAGGGCAGGCTTCCGGCACCGGTTGCGACTTGGGTCGAGGACAACTTCCCGGTCAAGGCGTCGGGCGAGGCCGAATGGTCGGCGGACGAGGTCTATCTGCCGGCACCGCGTCCGGGGGGCGACGCCTGGGTCGCGATCGACCGCGCGACCGGCACGGTGACCAGCGAGGTGACCGATCGCGGCTGGATCTCGTACCTCAACGACCTCCACAAGGGCCGCAATTCGGGCGGCGAGTGGAGCCTGTTCATCGATATCTTCGCCTTTGCCTGCCTGGTCTTCGCGATCACCGGTCTGTTCCTGCTGTGGCTACATTCGGCGAAGCGCAAGAGCACCTGGCCGCTCGTCGGCGCGGGGCTCGTACTGCCCGCGGCCATCGCCATCATCTTCATCCATTAGGGAGAAACTTCATGCAGTCGTCATCGCGAACGATCCTGATCGGCGGAACGCTGGGCGCGGCGCTCACCGCACCCGTCATGGCCGCCGCGGCGCCCGCGACGATGGACGTCACGATCACGATCCCGCAGCTGAAGGTCGCCGAATATCACCGGCCTTATGTGGCGATCTGGGTTGAGAAGGCAGGGGCGCCCGCAAAGACGGTCGCGGTCTGGTACGACTATGACATGAAGGGCAACGAGGGCACCAAATGGCTGCGCGACGTGCGGCAATGGTGGCGCGCCTCGGGCCGCACGATGACCTTCCCCGCAAACGGCGTCACCGGCGCGACGCGCGCGCCCGGGGCCCAGAAAATCTCGTTCAGCCGGGCGCAGCTCGGCGCGACCGCGGTGGGCGACTATACGCTCGTTATCGAGGCGGCCCGCGAAGTCGGCGGGCGCGAACTGCTCCGCATCCCCTTTACCTGGCCGGCCAAGGCGGGCGTGGGCGGGCGCGCTGCGGGCAAGACCGAACTTGGCGCCGTCACGGTTGCCTTCCGCTGAATTTTCGAAAGGGCAGGGACATGAAAAAGCAGATCCTGGGTTTGGTCGCGACGGTCGCGATCGCGGCAATGGCGGCGGTTCCCGCGAGCGCGCATCGCCAGTGGATGATGCCGTCGTCGACGGTGCTGTCGGGCGACGATGTGTGGGTGGCGGTCGACGCCGCGGTTTCGAACGACCTCTTCTATTTCGAGCACCAGCCGCTGCGGCTCGATGCGGTCAAGGCGTGGGCGCCCGATGGCACCGAGGTCACGATCGAGAACAAGGCGACGGGCCGCTATCGCAGCACCTTCGACGTCCATCTGACGCAGAAAGGCACCTATCGCATTGCGTCGGTCGCCGACATGCTGATGGGCAGCTATGACCTCAACGGCAAGACCGAGCGCCTGCCGCGCGGCACGACGACCGCGAATCTCGCCGAGCGGGTTCCCGCGGGCGCGACCAACGTGAAGACCGCCGAGGCGAACAACCGCAACGAGATTTTCGTGACGGTGGGCGAGCCGACGACGACGCTGTTCAAGCCGACCGGCAAAGGCATCGAGCTCGTTCCGGTGACGCATCCCAACGACCTGATCGCGGGCGAGGCGGCGACCTTCCAGTTCCTGCTCGACGGCAAGCCCGCGGCCGATCTGCCGGTGACGGTGATCCCCGGCGGCATCCGCTATCGCGACCAGCTGGGCGAAATGCACCTCAAGACCGGCGCCGACGGCAAGGTCGAGATCAGCTGGGCCGAACCCGGCATGTACTGGCTCAACGTCACGACGCCGCAAGCGGGCGGCGAAGAAGGCGCGCCGCCGCCGATCGCGCGCCGGGCAAGCTACGTGACGACGCTGGAAGTCCTGGCGCCCTGACCGACCGCATCCTGATTCCGCGCGCGTTGACGCCTGCGGCTTTCGCGGGGCGCGATGCATGCGCGGCGATCACCTCCTTCGCCGGCGAGACCATGGGGACAAGCTGGTCGCTGCACGCCGTTTCGCCGCCGGCAGGAACGATGGCGGGCGTGCAGGCGGCGTTCGACCTTGTCGTCGCGCAGATGAGCCAGTGGGAGCCGGAATCGGATCTGTCGCGCTTCAACCGCGCGCCTGCGGGCGAATGGCGCCGCGTGCCCGCCGAACTCGCGCATGTCGTCTCGGCGGCGCTCGAGATTGCGGCGGTTAGCGGCGGGGCGTTCGACCCGTGCTTGGGCGATCTGACCGAGCGCTGGGGCTTCGGCAGCACGGGGCCGGTGAACGCGGTGCCCGCCGATGGTGACGAAGCGGACCGCAGCATCGAATGGGACGCCGGCGCGTCGCGATTGCGTCGCGGCGAGGGGGCGTTCCTCGACCTTTCGGGGATCGCCAAGGGCTATGGCGTCGATCTGGCGGCCGAGTGGCTGCTTGGTAACGGCGTGCGGCATTTCCTGCTGGAAGCCGGCGGCGAGCTCAGGGGCGAAGGAATCCGGCCCGACGGTCAGCCCTGGTGGGTCGATACCGAAACGCCGCCGACGTCGTCGGCGCAGCCATGGCGCATCGCGCTGCACGATTTGTCGGTCGCGACGTCGGGCAGCTACCGGCGCGGCTTTACTGTCGGCGACCGGCATTATTCGCACAGCTTCGACCCGCGCTCGGGCCGGCCGATCGTCAATGGTGTCTCGTCGGTGACCGTGCTCCATCGCAGCTGCATGATGGCGGATGGCTGGGCGACCGCGCTTACGGTGCTCGGTCCGGAGCAGGGGGTCGCGTTGGCGGACGCGCGCGGGTTGGCGGCGGCGATACTCGTCGGCGACCGCGAATTCACGTCGCGCGCGTGGCGCGACATGCTGGGTTAGCTGTCAGCCCAGCGCCGCAGCAGATTGTGATAGACGCCGGTCAGCCGCACGACGGTCGCGTCGCCCTGGCCCAGCGTCATCGCCGCGCCCTGTACCCCCATGTCGAGGTCGAACAGGAGGTCGCGCTGCCCCTGGTCGCGCACCATCGACTGGATCCACATGAAGCTGGCGACGCGCGCGCCGGCGGTTACCGGCTCGACGCGGTGGACGGTGCTCGCCGGGTAAAGGACCATATGCCCGGCGGGAAGCTTGAGCCCCGGCGGCGCGGTCATGCCTTCGATGACGAGGCCGCCGCCTTCGTAACTGCCGGGATCGGCGAGGAAGAGCGTCGCCGAGAGGTCGGCGCGCATCCGGAAATCGCTGCCGCGCCGCATCCGGATCGCATTGTCGATATGATCGCCGAACGTCTCGCCGCCCGCGTAGCGGTTGAAATAGGGCGGGTAGATTTTGAGCGGAAGCGCTGCCGCGATGAACATTGGCGTGCGGCCGAGCGCATCGAGGACCAGGCGTCCTGCCTCGGCCGCGGCTTCGCCCAATTCGGGGAGTTGCTGGTTGCGTTTGGCGAGCGCCGCCTGCGGGCCGGAGGTTTCGTTGCCGTCGATCCAGTCGGCGGCGTCGAGGATGGCGCGGAGCCGGGCGACGCCGTCGGCGTCGAGTACGTCGGGAATGATGCGGATCATGGCGCCGCTTCTAGGCAGAAAAGGGCGGGAACGGCAATGCGCCGTGCCCGCCCGTTTGCGATCAGAAGGTGTAGAAGAGGCTGAACACCGCCGAGCGTGCATCGCCGGGGGTGGCCCAGCCGCCGGTGACGACGCCGGTCGTCGCGTTCACATTGTTGCGGACGCCGGTGTAATAATCCTCGTTCGTCAGGTTGGTCACATTGAGCTGCGCGACCAAGCCGTTGTTGAAGTCATACGACACAAACGCACGATGGATGAGATAGTCGTCGACCATGAACTGCGTACGCTGGAGCAGGTTGCGCTGGTTGGTTGCAAACCTGCCCTGATAGGTCAGGCCGTAACCGATCTGGAGGCCGAACGGGAAGGCGTAGGTGGTGAACAGGCTGCCCGAATGTTTCGGGGTCTGGATCAGGCGATCGCCGGCCTGCGGGTCGGGGATCGCAACGCTGTTGCTGCAGCCTGTCGCGCCCGGCGAGGTGAGGCAGAAGTCGGAGACGCTCTGCTTTACCTTGCTGTCGAGGTAAGTGTAGTTGGCAAAGATCGCCCATTCGGGAGTGAGATTGCCGGTCACGCCAATAGCAACTCCGTCGACGCGCGATTCGCCGTCAAGAACCTGAAGCGAGTTCGGCAGCGACGGGTCGTTCGAAGGCGTGCGGAAGTTGGTGCGTTCGTTGCGGAACAGAGCGGCGGTCAGCAGAAGCTTCTTGTTCGCCAACTCGGCTTTGGCACCGATTTCATAAGTGCGCGCCTTTTCCGGGGCGACAGCGCAGGGATCGGCGGCGCCCGTCGCGGGGATCACGCCGCAGCCGAGACGCACCGTAGCCGAGGACGGCGTCCTGGCGTTGCCATAGGCGCCATAGAAGCTGACGTTCTCGATCGGGTGGAACACGGCGCCGAAGCGATAGGAGAAGAGATTTTCGTCGCTGATCTGCGGTTCGCGCTGCGCCGGCGTTAGCGCGGTCGTGCCCGGCGGGACGACGAGCAGCGGAATGTTCCGGAACTCTGCGCGATTGCTCTCGTAGCGCAGGCCCGCGTTCAATTCGAACATGGTGCCGAGTTCGAGCGTATCGAAAGCGTAGATCGCCTTGTTGTTGCTGCGGCCCTTCGACCGTGCCGTAACCGTGAAGTTGATCGGGCCGGTGTATGTGGTGTCGGGATTGAAGAGATTGATCGGCGGCAGCGTCACCGCTGAACCATCGGGGTTTCGCGCCAGCGATGCGGTCGTGATTTCATAGTCTTCGCGTGAGATGGAGGCGCCGATTACCAGTGTGTTACGCGTGCCTCCCGTTTCTCCGGTTACGACGGTGAGGTCGGTCTGGTTGTGGAGCAGGTCGTTGACCTGATCGCGGACGAGGCCGCGCGGACCGCTGGGATAATAGGTGCCGGGCGTGTTCCGGCCTGCGGGGCAAGCGATTCCGATTGTCGACGTCGGGCCCGAGCCCACGGGCTGCAGGCCGTTTGCGAGACAGAAGACGCCCTGCGGTGCGCTCGTCTGGCTATACTGGTGGACACGCTGCCAGCGGGTAAGGTTGCGGATCGACACATTCTCGCTGAACGCATGGCGGAAGGTCGCGGTCAGGCGATTCACCTTCGTTTTCTGTGCGTCGAGATTGACGATGCCGAAATAGTCGCTGTCGTCGACGCCCGGCAGCGGCCCGTCGTTCACGCCGCTGAGGAAGAAGGGCACGCCATAAATCGGCGTGTTGTCGTCGTCCTGGTGGATATAGGCGAGCGTCAGGCTGGTGTCGCTGTCGACACCGATCGTGATCGACGGCGCGACCCCCCAGCGTTGATAGGATTCGACGTCGCGGCCCGGAACGTCATTCTCGTGATACATGGCGTTCAGGCGGACGGCGATCAGGTCGTTCAGGCGCCAGTTGCTGTCGACCGACGCACGGTAATAATTGTCGGTGCCGACCGCGGCCTGCACGGTCGTCGCGCTGCGCGAGAACGGGATCTTGCTGACGAGATTGATCGTGCCGCCGACGCTGCCCGATCCGTTGAAGACCGAGTTGGCGCCGTTATAGACTTCGATCTGCTGCAGGTTGAAGGGGTCGGTGCGGCTGTACTGGGCGCTGTCGCGGACACCGTCGACGGTCAGGTCGTTGTTCGCCGAATAGCCGCGCAGGTTGATCGAGTCGCCATAGCCGCCACCGCCCTCGCCGGCGCCGAAGGTGATGCCGGGGATCGTGGCGAGCGCATCGCGCAGCGTGAGCAGATTCTGCTGGCGCAGCGCCTCCTGCGTCACGACGGTGATGGTTTGCGGCGTATCGACGAGCGGCGCCGTCGACTTGGGCGATTCGACTTCGGTCGCGAGCCTGCCGGTGACGACGATGTCGGTGCGGCCGCCGGGTGCGTCCTGCGCGGCATCGGCCTCGGTAGCGAGCGCGGGAGCACTGATCAGGCTGCCCACGCAGGAGAGAGCGAGGAACGAGGCGGACGAAGTTTTCACGGATAACCCCCTTGTTTTGGTTTGGTCGTCCACGCCGCTATTGAGAGTCGTTCGCAGTGTCAATCGCTATTGATAATGGTTCGCGATATTGTCGCAATTTCTGTGGGCGCTGAGGCAGTCGTCAAGGGGCTTCAGTTACGTCGCTCGAGCCACCAGGTCTGCCGCCAGCCATAGGGACTGCGGATCGCTTCGCCCGCAGCGTTGGTCGCGGGCTTGAAACGAAAGCGCTCTTCGATCAGCCGACAGGTCGTCGCATCGAGCGACGCATCGCCGCTCGATCGGCTGACGCGGCATCCCGTCACTCGTCCGGTCGCTTCTATGGTGAAGCGAACCTCGACCTCGCCGCCGACCCTGGCGCGGCTGGCTTCGCGCGGATAGTCGCTGTCGCGGATCGTGCCGCTGCGCCAGGGTCGGCGGCGAGG
>NZ_LNSG01000021.1 GCF_001468395.1 Sphingopyxis sp. H073
GGTCGGGGGAAGAGGGGCGGCGGCCGCTGGTCGCCGTCTATCATCCGTCGCGCGCCGCCGCGCTCTGCGATGCCGTAACGGCGGCCGGTTGTTGCGCCGCTTCGCTTCCCGCGCCGACCGGCGGGCTACGGCCCTGGCTTGACACTTGTTTCGACCTGCTCGCGATCAATCCCTTTTTGAGCTGGCAGGAGCCCGCCGAATTCGTCCGGCTTGCGCGGACGATCGCGGGACGCCGCCCGCTGCTCGTCTTTTCGGATCGCGATTCGCTCGCCGATCGGATGGCTGCGCTGCACGCTGGCGCCGACGATGCGATCGGATGGACCGACAATCTGCCCGAACTGCTTGCGCGCGCGACCAGCCTGCTCCGGCGCAGCCGCATCGCGGCGGGGCAGCTAGGCGAAGGCGAACTCCGCATCGACCTGATCGACCGGCGCGTCGAACGCGCTGGACGGCTGATTCGCATGCCGCTGCGCGAATTCGACCTGCTTGCCAATCTGGCGCGGGTCCCCGACCGGCCGCTGTCGCGTGCGGCGCTTCTGAAAGCGGTGTGGCGGATCGATTTCGACCCCGGAACGAACCGGGTCGAGGTCCATATTTCGCGACTCAGGGCGAAGGTCGATCGCGGGTTCGACTGGCCGATGTTGCAGACGGTGAAGGGGCTCGGCTACGCGCTGAAATCGCGCCCCGACGGGGCGATTTGACCGATCGTCGGCGGGGATTTGACGCTTTTTGACGACCACGGTCCCGTCCGTCCCAGCTTGCTTGACCGAAAGTTTCAGTTTGCTACGGGTCTTCGACATAAACAAAGCAATAAGCCCTTTGGAGAGAGCGCCCGATGCACCCCTCGACCTATGCCGCGACCCATCCCGACAAGCCGGCGATCATCGTCGCCGAAACGGGGGAGACGGTAAGCTATGCTGAACTCGACGCCGCCTCGAACCGCGCCGCGCAGCTGTTTCGCGCGCATGGGCTGGGGCACGAGGACGTCGTCGCCCTCATGCTCGAGAACACCCCGCATTATTACGGTCTGACTTGGGGCGCGCAGCGCGCCGGGCTGCGCTACGTCTGCATCTCGTCGCGGCTGACGCAGGACGAGACCGATTATATCCTCGAAAACTCGGGCGCGAAGATGCTCGTCGTTTCGGCGAGCCTCGCGGCGGCGGCGCAGCGGTTGACGACGCAGATCACCCGCTATTCGATGGGCGGCGACATTGCGGGCTGGGCGAAGATCGAGGACGAACTGGAAAAAATGCCGGCGGAGCGCATCGCCGACGAGCGCGCCGGGGTCGATATGCTCTATTCGTCGGGCACCACCGGGCGGCCGAAGGGCGTGCGCGTCCCGCTGCCGGAGGATCCGGCGATCGACGCCGCGAACAGCCTCGTCATGCTCGCAAGCGCCGCTTTCGGGATCAACGCCGACAGCGTCTATCTCTCGCCCGCGCCGCTCTATCACGCCGCGCCGCTGCGCTGGTCGATGACGATCCACCGCCTCGGCGGCACCGTCGTCCTGATGAAGAAGTTCGATCCCGAGGGCGCACTCGCGGCGATCCAGCATTACCGCTGCAACTGCGCGCAGTTCGTGCCGACCCACTTCGTCCGGATGCTGAAGCTGCCGGCAGCGGTTCGCGCGCAATATGACGTGACCTCGATGAAGGGCGCGATCCACGCCGCCGCGCCGTGCCCGGTGCCGGTCAAGCAGGCGATGATCGACTGGTGGGGGCCGGTGCTGCTCGAATATTATGCGGGCTCGGAGGGCAATGGCATGACCTTCGCGACCAGCCAGGACTGGCTCGCGCACAGGGGCACCGTCGGCCGCCCGATCATGGGCACGCTCCATATCGTCGGCGAGGATAACGAGACCGAGCTGCCGGTGGGCGAAGAAGGCGCGGTCTTCTTCGAAAGCGAAAATATCTTTGAATATCATGATGATCCGGAGAAGACTGCATCGAGCCGCAATTCGAAAGGCTGGTCGACGCTGGGCGATGTGGGCAAAGTTGATGAAGATGGGTTCCTCTACCTCACCGACCGCAAGAGCTTCATGATCATCTCGGGCGGCGTGAATATCTATCCGCAGGAAATCGAAAACCACCTCGTCACCCACCCGAAGGTCGCCGACGTCGCGGTCGTCGGCGGCCCGCACGAGGAAATGGGCGAGGAGGTGATCGCGGTGATCCAGCCCGCCGACATGGCCGACGCGACCGACGCTTTCCGCGACGAACTCACCGCCTATGCGCGCGAGAAATTGTCGGGCGTGAAGGTGCCGCGGCGGATCGACTTCCTCGAAGCCCTGCCGCGCCACGACACGGGCAAGCTCTACAAACGGCTGCTACGCGACCAATATTGGGAGAAGGCGAAGGCAGGAGCCTGAACGATGAGCGCGCGCGTCGAGTTCTTCTTCGATCTGTCGAGCCCGTGGACCTGCCTTGCGTTCCACAACCTGCCCGGCGTGCTGGAGCGGGTCGGCGCGGCGGCGGTTTATCGCCCGATCTTGGTAGGGGGCGTGTTCAACGCCGTGAATCCCGCCGTCTATGCGGCGCGCGAGCAGAGCGATAACCGGCGTTTGCAGCACAGCTGGAAGGTACTGAAGGATTGGGCGCAGCTCGCCGGCGTGCCGATGAACTTCCCCTCGCAATATCATCCGGCGAAGAGCGTGCAGGCGATGCGCTTCGCGACCGCGCTCGAAGCGGACCAGGCCGCCCTCGTGCGTTTCGCGCGCGCCGCCTTCGCCAGCTATTTCGACCGTCAGGAGAATCTTGACGATCCCGACGTTCTGGAAGCCGTCGCGACGGCCGAGGGACTCGATGGCGCAGCGATCCGCGCCGCCGCGAGCTCCGACGAGGTAAAGGCGCGGCTCCGCGCCAACACCGAAGAGGTCGTCGGGCGTGGCGGCTACGGATCGCCGACGATCTTCGTCGACGGCACCGACATGTATTTCGGCAACGACCAACTGCCGCTCGTCGAAGCGGCCCTGAAACGTCAGACGCAGAGGACTCCCCGATGAAGGACCGTATCTCGATCACGATGCTGGAGGACGGCATTGCCGACGTCCGGCTGATCCGCGCCGACAAGATGAACGCGCTCGACCCCGCGATGTGGTCGGCGCTCGCCGAGGCGGTCGACGACCTGAAGGCCCGGCAAGGCCTGCGTGTCGTTGTCCTGTCGGGCGAGGGGCGTGCCTTCTGCGCCGGGCTCGACCTTTCCAGCCTCAGCAACGATCGCGACCCCGGTGCGAGCAGCGCGGGCGGCACCTTGTCCGACCGCACGCGCGGCATTGCCAACAACGCCCAATATGCCGCGTGGGGCTGGCGCGAAATCCCGGTGCCGGTGATCGCCGCAGTGCATGGCGTCGCCTTCGGCGCGGGCAGCCAGATCATGGCTGCCGCCGACATCCGCATCGTCCATCCCGACACGCGCATCGCGATCATGGAAATGCGCTGGGGTCTGGTCCCCGACGTCGCGGGCATGGCGCTGTGGCGGACGCAGGTCGCCGACGATGTGCTGCGCGAGATGATCTATACCAACCGCGAATTCACCGGGTCGGAAGCCAAGATCCTCGGCTTCGCGACGCATGTGTCGGACGAGCCGCTCGCCAAGGCGATGGAGCTCGCGCAGGTGATCGCGAACAAGAACCCGCACGCGATCCGCGGCGCGAAGCGGCTCTGCAACATGCTCGCCCACGCGAGCGACGCCGAGATCCTGCAGGCCGAGAGCGACGAGCAGGTGAAGGTCATCCGCACCCCCAACCAGATGGAGGCGGTGATGGCCCATATGCAGAAGCGGAAGCCGAATTTCGCCGACTAGAGCAGGCTCAGGAAGCGTGCGGCGTTGTGCCATTCGGCCTCGCGCCGCGCGCGCGTCTTTTGCGCCTCGCTGTCGGCGCCCCAGCGACGTTCCTGGTAGAGCTCGTCGAGGCTGACGGCGTCCCACAGCTCCGCGGCGGTGTAGGCATTTTCGATCAGCGCGAGGCCCGCGACGAGCGAGCCGCCGATCGTCACCAGCAGCGTGAGCGGCGCGAGCCGGAACGGATCGTGTGACAGCACGGCGTCGCGCAGCGCCGCGATAGTCGCGTCCGGTTGGTCAATCGGCAGCACGCCCTGCGCCAAGGCGAATTCGATGCCGTAACGTCGCTCGGCCCAGGCTAGCAGAGGGTTCCAGACGGCAATCTGTTCGGATTGCAGCGCCGGGTCGCGGTCCTCGCGGTAGCAGAAAAGCTCGCTTGTCGCATAGGCCGCGATCGGCTCGGCGAACGCAGCGGGATCGGCGCCGGCAATGTCGATCGCCGCATTGGCGATTCCCGTCAGCGGCATGCGCGCGGGATCGATGTTCTCTCCGACCGCATTCCATTCGCCCGCAATCGCTTCGGCGAGCGCCCGCCTTTCGACGACCAGCGGCGCGCGCTTGGGCGTACGGACGGGGCGCCCATCGAGCGCGATGCCCCAGCCGCCGTCTTCGCGGACAGCCTCGGCCTGCTTCCAGAAGCGCTTCACGGGGTTTTGGGCGACCGCCAGCGGCGCGCGAGGATCTTGGGCATGATCGCGAAATCGAATACGCCGACCAGCACCACCGCGACGCCGATCCAGCGGTCGGTCGGCTGCCCCGCAAGCTCGAAGGCGCCGCGGATCAGGATGAAGCCTGCGATGATGAAGATCGCGCCCATCAGCCGCATCGAGGCGATGGCGAAGAAGCGCTTCTTGGCAAAGGATTCGTCCGAAGGGTTCATGCCCCCTCCCTGCTTCTGCCGAGCTCGCGCATCAGATGCGCTACCGCTCGATTGCCTGTGGCTTCGATTCCGGCGGCGAGTCGTTCACGCTCGTCAGCAGGTTTGTTTTGAGACAGCTTCAGCGTCGTTCGCCACGCCACGACGCGCATTTCGAATCCGATAATGGCACCCGTCAGCTTGCCGAAATAATTCTGATCCATCTTGTCGCGGGTCCAAGGCGGATTCTCGCCGACGCGCGCCTCGTGGATCGCCGATAATGCATCTATTTGGGCCACCAGACCTGCGTCGTCGAGCTTTTGAGCGACGCCCTCCATCTCGATAGCCACATAGTTCCATGTAGGAACCGACTTCTCGATGTCGGTGTACCAGTTCGCGCTGACATAGGCGTCGGGTCCCTGGATGACGGCGAGCATTGGCGAGCCATCGAGATGCTTTGTCAGCGCGTTGCCGCGTGACAGGTGGAAACGGATCGTTGTCCCATCCTCGCTCAGCACGACCGGGGCGTGCGCGACGCGCGGGCCGTCGGGCGTGCCGGCAAAGATTGCGGCGAAGCCGATCTCGCGCACGAACATCGCGGCAAGGTCGTCATGATCCGGACGAAAAGCGGAATTGGGGTGCATCAGCGTGGCCTTTTGGAAGGAGATTTGCGAGGGCTGGGCGTGCCGCCGCGTCCGGAAGGGCTGCTGGGTTTGCTTTTTGCTTTGGTTTTCGGTTTTCCAACCTGGTCGGTCGGCTTGCTTGTCGCTGTACGCCCGCGCCGTTCGCCGCGGCGCGCCTTGCGGATCTGTTTGCTATGCGCCTTGGCGGCCGCCTTGGCTGCAGCTTTGGGGGGCGGGCCCTTGGGGGCATCGTCGATGCCCGCCTCGCCGAGCAGCAAGTCGAAGCCAAGGGCATCGAGGCTGGCCGCGAAATGCTCGGGAACGTCGGCGCTGACGTCGATGCTACCCCCGTCGGGATGGTCGATGCGCAGGCGGCGGCTGTGGAGGTGCAGCTTCCGGCTGATCGTGCCGGTCAGAAACGCGCCCTTGCCGCCATATTTGCCGTCGCCGACGATCGGATGGCCGATCGCTGCCATATGGACGCGAAGCTGGTGCGTGCGGCCGGTAAGCGGCTGCAGCTCGACCCAGGCGGCGCTGTTCCCGGCGCGTTCGATGACGCGGTAGCGGGTCTTCGATCCCAGCCCCTTTTCGTCGACGTGCATCTTCTCGCCGCCCGATCCGGGCTGTTTGGCAAGCGGCAGGTCGATCTCGCCCTGCGCGATGTCGGGAACGCCGACAACAATCGCCCAATAGGTCTTGCGGGCGCTGCGGTTCGAAAAGGCCTTGGCGAACCAGGCCGCCGCGCGCGGCGTGCGCGCGACGAGCAGCGCGCCCGATGTGTCCTTGTCGAGCCGGTGGACGAGCTTTGGCCGAACCGGTGCCTCGCCCTGCAGGGCGCCGAGCAGGCCATCGACATGCGCGTCGGTCTTGGTGCCGCCCTGCGTCGCAAGACCTGGCGGCTTGTCGAGGACCAGCGCGCTCTTGTCGCGGTGGATCACCATCGCCTCGGCGAGCGCGACCTCGGCGGGCGAAAGCGGCTTTTCCTTGCGCGGCTTCGGACCCGAGGGTGCTGCGGGCGGGACGGGCATTGCGATCCGCTGCCCGGCTTGGATGCGATCCGAAACGTCGGCCTTGCGGCCATCGATCGTGAGCTCTCCCGACCGCGCCCAGCGCGCGATGAGCGCGTGCGGAGTTCCCGGCCGGTGGCGCTTGAACCAGCGGTCGAGGCGGATGCCGCCATCCTCTTCGGCAACGGTGGCGCTGTCCTGAATGCCGCGGTCCTGCGTCATGCCGGAAGCTCCCGGAGCAGTAGCAGCCCGAGGCCGCAGGCGAGGATTCCGCCGACGACCGAGGCGAGCACATAGGCGGCCGCCTGCCCGGCTTGGCCGCGTTCGAACAGCAGCCAAAATTCCATGCTGAAGGAGGAAAAGGTCGTGAAGCCGCCAAGGATGCCGACGCCGACAAACAGCCGCGTCGCTTCGCCGCCGCTGGCATCGCGTGCCAGCCAGCCGACCAGCAAGCCCATCAGAAAGCTCCCGAAAATGTTGATGCTGAGCGTCCACCACGGGAAATCGGGACCGAGCCTAGCGAGCATCGTCTGGCCGACGACGTAACGCGCGCCCGATCCGATTGCGCCACCGATCATGACAGAAAACAGGCTGTTCATGCGCTTCGCCCTAGCCGGAAAAGCGCGCCGCGGAAAGCGGGGGTGTTGCTGTGCGTCGGGTGTGGTCGCCGAACCCCTCGCCTGTTCGTTTGCGATGCGCCGGTCGGCAGACGTACCGCAAGTCCATGCAGGCGCCATCTTCAACGTATCGGGCCGAGCGACGAGTGCATCGGCGGCGTTGACGGATGCCTCCGCCGCGCGAACGCAAGGATCAATTAGCCGTTGACGATAAGAACAAACCATGTCCAAAGTGGAGTGTCTTCCATCCGTCTTATCTCTGCCGTCCGAATCGACGGCATGCTTTGGGTCCGAAATGGCGGCGAATGGGAACGAACAAAAGGTGAATATGGTCGGAGTGACGGCATAAAGACGTCATGGCGGATCAAAGGGCAGGGGCATCAACATGGAACATGCGGTCCGGTTTCAATGGGGCGAAGACGCGGCAAATAGGGTGCAAGATCTTTTGCCAGCGAGCGCGCCGTCGACGTTGCTTGCGGTCGGGCTTTCGGCGTCTTCGTCGGGGTTCGATCTGATCGAGGACGTTCGAATAGTTGCGACGCTCCCTGCATGTGATGCGGCGGCGCATGTCCGCGATATGCTTGTCCTTGACATGGTCTGGGTGGCGGCACCTGAAGCCATCGATAACGGGATATTCGCGGAGCTCTGCCGGGCGGTTGCCGACAAAGGGTGCGCCTTGATTTGCGAAACATCGCTCGCGGCGCTCGACCGCGTTGCGGCGGCGATCCCCGACACGATTCGTGTGGAATGGCTTGTCGATGCAGATGCGACCGATCGTCGCGTGGCCCTGGCGGCGGCGCGATCCGAACGGCATCTGGTCGTGCATGAAGTCGCGCGCGACCCCGCGATGGAAAGGATCGACCGGCTGCAGGAAGAGGTCGCGCGTATTTCGCGGTTACTCGGCCACATCGCCGGCGAACGGAGCGGCCTTCCCGGTACGCCGGCCGGCTTCGCCTCGCGCGGGCAGGATTTCACCGACTATCCGGATCAGGTGCGCGCGCCGGTGCGCGATTTCGCGACAACGCCGCGGAGTTTTGTACCCGAGGAACGCACGGCCGAGCGCCAGCGCGCGAAAATGGTGCGGCGTCTGCTGCGGCAGCGTCGAGTCCGCGAGCAGTTTTTCCCGGCGGACCTGTTCGCCGACCCCGCTTGGGACATGCTGCTCGACCTCTATGCGGCGCGGCTCGAGCGGCGGCCGGTATCGGTATCGAGCCTTTGCATCGCTTCGGCGGTCCCTGCAACCACCGCGCTGCGCTGGATCAAGACGATGACCGATGGCGGACTCTTCATCCGCGAAGCCGATCCACACGACGGCCGCCGCATCTTCATCGCGCTCGCCGAGGCGACATTCGAAGCACTCGAACGCTATTTCGAGGCGCTGGAGGAATAGTCGCGGCTTGCCACCGGCGGCGGCTTGTGGCAGTGGCGCGCATCCCGCGCAGCAGGACGGCCGGGGGGCGCTTAGCTCAGTTGGTAGAGCATCTCGTTTACACCGAGAGGGTCGGCGGTTCGAGCCCGTCAGCGCCCACCATCCCTCGCTAGTTACGGGAATTGCTGTCGCTGCAGGAATCACGACGATCTGCGCTTGCTCGCTTGGGGTGCGAAGATCGAGGGGATCGCGCCGGTGTGGAAGGACGAGGTCGAGGTCGGTAGCGAGGCCGATGTTGATGCGGCGCTGACGCGGCCGAAGCAGCGCGGCAAGGTCGATTTCGTCAAGATCGCCGACAACAGGCTGAAGCCTGACCTGTTTCTCCATGCGCCGCGGCGGGCGAAGGCGCCAGGGATCAGAACCTTGGGCCATATCCCGCGGCATTAACGGTCGATCAGGCGGTCGCTGCGGGGATCATGCGCGGGCAGGTGTGTGACGGCGCGGCGCTTGATACGATGCTCGCCGGTACGTGCGCGCAGGTTGCAGTATGGAATGCGGAAGCCGCCAAGCCTCAGTGAGCGAGCGGCGCGTGGCGCGCGCGCCAGACGATGCTGATCGTGAAGAGGCCGATCCCGGCCCAGACGATGTTGAGCACCGCCGACGGAATCGCGCCATTATAGCCTGAATTGATCACGAAACCCGCGGCGCCGAAGACATTCATCCATTGATAGATATAGCCGCGGGCTTCGAGCTTGCCGAGCGAGAGCAGCACATAGGCAGTGAGGATCAGCACCGCGGCCGCCCAGCCGATGACCTCGATCGCGATATGAAGCGCGTTCATAATCCGTCCTTTGGATAGAGGATGCGCTTAGCGCATTGTGCGTTCGAACGCGTCGACCGCATCCTTGGCTTCCTTGAGCCCAAGGTCGTCAGGTCGCGAAGCCGCTTGATCGCTTCGATCTTGCGGTTCTGGCGGACGAGTTCGCGGATTTCCTCGTCGTCGATCGTTTCGGTTCGTACCGTCACGACGGTCTTTGCCGCATTGGGCTGCGAGAGCGTGCGCGGCGGGCCGGTCAGATCGCGCCCGCCGCCGCGCCGCAGCGCGAGGACCATGCCCGCGCCGCAAAGGAAGCCGAGGGCGAAGAGAAGCAAGCCGCTCATCGCCCTCGTCTACATCAGGACGCGAGCTTGCGCAGCACGTAATGCAGGATGCCGCCGTTCATATAATATTCGACCTCGTTCGCCGTATCGATACGGCAGAGCGTGTCGAAAGCGAAGGTCGAGCCGTCGGGGCGGGTGACGTTGACGGTGACCGTCTGGCGCGGCTTCAGCTCCGCGACGCCGGTGATCGTGAACTGGTCGTCGCCGGTCAGGCCCAGCGTCTCGCGGCTCTGGCCGTCGAGGAACTGCAGCGGCAGCACGCCCATGCCGACGAGGTTCGAGCGGTGGATGCGCTCGAAGCTCTCGACGATCACCGCGCGGACGCCGAGCAGGTTCGTGCCCTTCGCCGCCCAGTCGCGCGACGATCCGGTGCCATATTCCTTGCCCGCAATCACGACCAGCGGCGTGCCGTCGGCCTTGTGGCGCATCGCAGCGTCGTAGATCGGCATGACTTCCTGGCCATAGCGCGACATGCCGCCCTCGATGCCGGGGACCATTTCGTTTTTGATGCGGATGTTGGCGAAGGTGCCGCGCATCATGACGTCGTGGTGGCCGCGGCGGGCGCCGTAGCTGTTGAAGTCGGCCTTGCTAACCTGATGTTCCATAAGCCATTTTCCGGCCGGGCTGTCCGCCTTGATGCTGCCCGCGGGGCTGATGTGGTCGGTGGTGATGCTGTCGCCGAGGATCGCGAGCGGCTTTGCGTTCACGATGTCGCTGACCGGCGCCGGGGTCATCGTCATGCCCTCGAAATAGGGCGGGTTCGCGACATAGGTCGAGCCGGCGCGCCACTGATAGGTGTCCGACCCCTCGACCTCGATCTTCTGCCAGTGCGCGTCGCCCTGGTACACATGCGCGTAGCGCGCCTCGAACATGTCGCGGCTGACCGCGCCCGCGACCACATCGGCGACTTCCTGGTTGGACGGCCAGATGTCCTTGAGGAACACGTCGCCCCCCGACTGGTCCTGCCCGATCGGGGTGGTGGTGAAATCCTCGATCACCGTGCCCTTGAGCGCATAGGCGACGACGAGCGGCGGCGAGGCGAGGAAGTTCGCGCGCACGTCGGGCGACACGCGGCCTTCGAAGTTGCGGTTGCCCGAGATCACGGCGGCGGCGACGAGGCCGTTTTCGTTGATCGCCTTCGAAATCGGCTCCGCCAAAGGCCCCGAATTGCCGATGCACGTCGTGCAGCCATAGCCGACGAGGTTGAAGCCGATATTGTCGAGATGCTTCTGCAGCCCGGCCTTTTCCAGATAGTCGGTGACGACCTGGCTACCGGGCGCGAGCGAGGTCTTGACCCACGGCTTGGGCTTGAGGCCCAGCGCGTCGGCTTTCTTCGCGACCAGCCCCGCGGCGACGAGCACGCCGGGGTTCGAGGTGTTGGTGCAGCTGGTGATCGCGGCGATGGTGACGTCGCCGTCGCCGATGTCGAAATCCTTGCCCTCGACCGGCACGCGCGTCTGCGCCTTTTTATAGGTGTTGACCATGTCGGCGTTGAACACGTCGTCGACCTCGGGAAGCGAGACGCGGTCCTGCGGACGCTTCGGCCCCGCGAGCGACGGCACGACGGTGGCGAGGTCGAGTTCGAGCGTGTCGGTGAACACGGGGTCCGCGGCGCCATCGACGATCCACAGCCCCTGCGCTTTGGCATAAGCCTCGACCAGCGCGATATTTTCTTCCGAGCGGCCGGTAAGGCGCATGTAATCGATCGTCTTGTCGTCGATGCCGAAGAAGCCGCAGGTCGCGCCATATTCGGGCGCCATGTTGGCGAGCGTCGCGCGGTCGGCAAGGCTCAGCGAAGCGAGGCCGGGGCCGAAATATTCGACGAAGCGGCCGACGACGCCCTTGGCGCGCAGCATCTGCGTCGCGGTGAGCACGAGGTCGGTCGCGGTGACGCCTTCCTTGAGCTGGCCGGTGAATTTGAAGCCGACGACTTCGGGGATCAGCATCGACACCGGCTGGCCGAGCATGGCCGCTTCCGCCTCGATCCCGCCGACGCCCCAGCCGAGCACGCCGAGGCCGTTGATCATCGTCGTGTGGCTGTCGGTGCCGACGCAGGTGTCGGGATAGGCGACGGCGGTGCCGTCGGCGTCTTCGCTCGACCACACCGCCTGCGCGATATGTTCGAGGTTGACCTGGTGGCAGATGCCGGTGCCCGGGGGCACCGCCTTGAAGTTCGACAGCGACTTCGACCCCCATTTCAGGAAGTCGTAGCGCTCGCCGTTGCGATAATATTCGATCTCGACATTCTGCTCGAACGCCTTCGGCGTGCCGAATTCGTCGACCATGACCGAGTGGTCGATGACGAGGTGGACGGGGACGAGCGGGTTGATCTTCGACGTGTCGCCGCCGAGCTTCGCGATCGCATCGCGCATCGCGGCGAGGTCGACGACGCACGGCACGCCGGTGAAATCCTGCAGCAGCACGCGCGCCGGGCGATACTGGATTTCGCGGTTCGAATGCGGATCCTTCTGCCAGTCGACGAGCGCCTGCACATCGTCGGTCGACACGGTGAAGCCGCCATCCTCGAACCGCAGCAGGTTTTCGAGCAGCACCTTCATCGAGAAAGGCAGGCGCGACACGTCGCCGAGCTTCGCCGCGGCCTTGTCGAGCGAATAATAAGCGTAAGTCTTGCCGCCGACGCTCAGCGTCGAACGGGTGCCCAGCGTGTCGTTGCCCGTGGTCGTCATAGGATATCAGTCCCCATGTTGGCGCGGCGGGGAATGACTGTCCGGTGGCGGAGCGGGAGAGCGGGGCCAACGGGAGTCGCACGCGCGGTTTATGTTGGCGCCGCCTTACGCCGGGCCCAAGGAAATGCAAGGGGTGCGCCGGAAGATTTGGTTCACGCGAAGGCGCGAAGGCGCGAAGGAAATTCGCCGTGTTCCCACGCTTCGTCACCCCGGACTTGATCCGGGGTCCATGCGACGGCGGTAGAGTGGATCCCGGATCAAGTCCGGGATGACGATAGTAGAGAGGTCGGCTTGTTTGCGGCCGCCTCTGATGCTATCTTACCGGTATGACCAAGGAAACCAGAGTATCGGCCAAGGGGCAGGTCGTCATCCCGAAGGATGTTCGCGACCGGCTGCATTGGGACGTCGGCACGATACTCGAGGTCGTCGATGGCCCCGCCGGCGTGATGCTGCGCGCCAAGCCCAAGGCGAAACCCGCGCTGAGCTTCGAAGAGGCGATGGCCAAAATGCGCAAGACCGTGAATTACAAGGGGCCGCGGATCAGCGATGAGGACGCCCATTCGGCGATCGACCGGATGTTTCGCGAGGACAAGAGCTGGGATCCGCCGACTTGAAGGCGGCCGATACCAATATCCTTGCCCGCTTCATGCTCGACGACGATCCGGTGCAGTCGCCTATCGCGCGCGATCTGGTGAAGGCGGGGGTTTTCGTGCCATTGACGGTGCTGCTTGAACTCGGGTGGCTGCTGCAATCGCGTTACGGGTTGGAACGGGCGCATCTTGCCGCTTCGCTGCTGGACCTTTTCAATGTGCCGGGCGTCGTGCTGCACGATGACGGCGCGGTGCGGAGCGCCGTCGCGGCTTTTGCGAAGGGCGGCGATTTTGCCGACCATCTCCATCTGGTCGCGGCGAAGGGTGTCGAGGGATTCGTGACCTTCGACCGGCGCTTGGTGGCCAATGAAGGCATTGGGGTGCCGGTCGAGATCGTCGGTTGATGGTGACGATCCCCCCGCGAAGAATATGACCGCCTCCGCGATGCGGCCGACGATCTGGCCGACCTCAGCGCCTACGACGGCGCCAAGGCGGCGCTGGCGGCGGGCGAGGATGAGCTGGTGCCAGCCGACTATGCCAAGCGGCTGATCGCCGGTGAAAGCCCGCTGCGCGTCTGGCGCGAATTGCGCGGATTGTCGCAGGTGACGCTGGGCGCGGTGTCGGGGGTCAACCGGGTGCAGATCGCCGACATCGAGGCCGGGCGCGGCAAGGGGTCGGTCGAGACGGTGCGCAAGCTGGCCGATGCGCTGGGGGTTCGGTTGGATGATTTGGTTTGAGGTTGAGCTTTCGGTGTCCGCAGCTTGGAATTTGAGTCAACCGTCACCGTAATCGCCACCATAATCTCCATTTCGAGTGGGCTTAGTTTTTGGGAGTATCCATGTCAGACTTGCCGCCACCTCTGATCAGACGAATTTATGAATTGGTCGGCGAAGCTACGACGGCGTGGAATCAAGTGGAGACACTTTGGTATCTTATTTTTACCGGCCTCATGGACCGTACTGAGCGGGCAAAAGTGGACGCGGTTTTTAGCATGTTTCAGACCGGAGCATTACAGCGCCAGTTGATAATGACCGTTGCGCCCATCGCTCTGAAATTTGAGGTATCGGAGCTAAGGCGGCGAAACCCGCAACATCATGTTCGTCGCAGAATGCTCAGGGAGATTGGGCGGTTAAATGCGAAAACGAATGATCTCGCCGGGCATCGCAATGCAACCGTCCACACGGCGTTTGAAGATTGGGGCGCTGCAGGAATTCATGCGATTGGCATCCATAGGCGCAGCAGGATTGCGGACCAACCCGATAAGCTTCGTTACCTTTCTGAACTCGTCGAGGACATTACGCTCCTTGTCTATGAACTGGATGAGCTGCGCTATTTGATGATTGATTGGCTGAGAACTCCTCAGGAACGCGAAGATAAGAAGGTTGGTGATGCGTCAATGCGCACGCTAGGAATTCTACTACCAGAAGACGACTTGAGAATGGCGAAAGCAGCACTTCTGGCAATCGTGTCCCAGCGCAAATCACCCCCGCCTTCGTCGTAAGGACGATAATGGGAGGTATGGTGACGGCTGCAACCGCTCCCAAGCTCGATCGGCTCCGGTCACTCCACCAATCCCAACTCCTGCCCAGCATGGAATATCCGTAGCACCTCGACGGTCACGCTCACCCGATAGGCGATAATGGTCCGCCCCCGGAAATTCAGCGTGCGGACGCCCGGCGCGATGTCGTCGCGCGGGGTGCCGCGGTTCGGGAAGGTGGCGAGGTCTGCGGCGTGGGCTTCGATCGCGCTGGTGTAGGCGAACGCCGTGTCGGGATCGGCGCTCTCGGCGATCCAGTCGTAGAGGCGGTAGAGGTCGTCGGTTGCGGTCTGGCGCCAAACGACGTGGAGCTTTTTGGTCAAGCGGGCTTGCCCGTCCGTCTGGCGTGGCGGGCGGCGAGACCGGAGCGGACGTCTTCGGCGGGCTGGAGGGGGCGGGTATCGGCGAGGGCTTCGGCGACGCGAGCCTTGAGCAGTTCGTCGAGCAGCGCTTCCTCGCGGTCGAGGGCGCGGAGGCCGGCGCGCACCACCTCGCTGACCGAGGCGTAGCGGCCCGACTTGACGCGATCCTGCGCGGCGGCGGTGAGCGGGCCGAGGGTGACGGTGACGGGCTTTTCGGCGCGAGATGCCATGGTGACTCTCCTATGACAATGTCATATCAAGAAGTGGAGGAAGGGTCAATTTCCTGCCTCGTCACCCCGGACCCTTCGACGAGCTCAGGACGGGATTGATCGGGGGTCGACGACTTCGGCGCCCCTGTGGATCCCGGATCAAGTCGAAGGAGCCACTCGTCTCGTTCGAGGATAACGAAATAGGACTATCAGCTTCTTTCCTACATTATCCAAATAGGTTCAAACTTTTTCCGATTCATTCCAGGTGATTCGGGAGATGGAGCTATGGGACGTAAGGTGGCGCGGGGTTCGCGGGGGAAATCGGGGGTTTTTGAGGGTCGTGACGGTGGGCCCCTCCCCACTGCGACTAGCGGGCGAGCCCACAAGTCTCGTGATCGGAGCCACGGGTCTCCGATCACCCCCTCCCGCAAGCGGGAGGGGAGTCGGGAGAATCCCCTGATGCCGGGGCTGGGCATTCGCAAGGACGGTGGAGACGGTGCGCAAGCTGGCCGATGCGCTGGGGGTTCGGTTGGATGATTTGGTTTGAGGATGAAAACGCCTCAATTCCGGGCTGTCACGCCTTTGACCGGGAAAGCCGGAATCCTCATTTCTATATTTATCAAAATGACATTGACGGCCTGATCGCGATCTGACATTTCGATGTTATTCGAAATGAGGATTCGCAGATGAAAGCCGATGCTGCCGTCACCGCCTTGGGCGCTCTTGCACAGGACCATCGTCTCGCGCTGTTCCGTTTGCTGGTGCAAGCGGGCGAGGGCGGGCTTGCCGCGGGTGTAATCGCGGAGAAACTGGGCGTTCCGAACAGCTCGCTATCCTTCCATCTTGCCCAGCTTCGGGAAGCCGGGCTCGTGCTGCAAGAGCGGCAGCATCGTTCGATAATCTATCGCGCCAATTATCCGGCGATGAATGCGCTGGTCGCGTACCTCATGGAAAATTGCTGTGCCGGTGCCGCCGATTGCGGCGCGGGCGCGGCGTGTGAAACCCCCGCACAGGAAAGGAAAAGCGCATGAAGCGCCTGCATGTCCATGTCGGCTTCGAAAATCTCGACGCCTCGATCGGCTTCTATTCGACGATGTTCGGTGCCGAGCCGTCCGTCGTTAAAGAGGATTATGCCAAATGGATGCTCGACGACCCGCGGGTCAATTTCGCGATCTCGGCGGGCAATCATGCGCGGAAGGGGATCGAACATCTCGGCATTCAGGCTGAAAGCATCGAAGAGCTCGGCGAGGTTTATGGCCGCTTGAAGGCTGCCGACGGGCCGGTTCTCGAAGAGGGGCGGACCACATGCTGCTATGCCAAGTCGGAGAAGAGCTGGATCGCCGACCCCGACGGCATCGTCTGGGAAGCCTTCTTCACCGATGGCGATGCGACGACCTATGGCGAGAGCCCTGCCCTCGACCAACTGGCCAGCCATGACGCAGGTTCGACCTGCTGCGTTCCCCAGTCGGTCGGTGCGGCATGACCCGGCCGTTCAACGTCCTCTTCCTCTGCACCGGCAATTCGGCGCGTTCGATCCTGTCCGAAGCCATATTGAACCGCGAAGGCGAGGGGCGCTTCCGGGCCTTTTCGGCGGGCAGCTTTCCGAAGGGCGAGGTGCATCCGGCCGCATTGGCGCTGCTTGGCGAACTTGGATATTCGACGGAGGGTTATCGATCGAAGAGCTGGGACGAGTTCGCTGCTTCCGATGCGCCGCCGCTCGATTTCATCTTCACCGTCTGCGACAATGCCGCCGGTGAGATGTGCCCGATATGGCCGGGCAAGCCGGTGACGGCGCATTGGGGCATCGAAGACCCGGCTGCCGTCGAAGGCGACGGGCAGCGCGAAGCCTTCTGGCAGGCCTATCTCGCTCTTAAACGGCGCATCGATTTGTTGCTCGCCCTGCCCCTCGCGAGCCTCGACGAATTGAGCCTCGCGGAACGGCTGCGAGCCATCGGCAAGACTGCCGACGAGGAGGCGGCGCTTGGCTGAGGTCGCGCCGCTCGGGCGGCGTATCGCGGCTGAGGGCGTTGGCGCGTTCTTCCTGTTCGCCTGCGTCATCGGGTCGGGGATCATGGCGCAGGCGCTGTCGGGCGGGAATGACGGCGTCGCCTTGCTCGCCAACACGATTGCGACCGGAGCGATGCTGTTCGTGCTGATTACGATGCTCGGTCCGATCTCGGGCGCGCATTTCAACCCGGCGGTGACGCTCGTCTTTATGCTGCGGCGCGAACTGAGTTGGTTCGATGCCGGCGCGTATGTCGCCGCCCAGCTTGCATTCGGCGTCCTGGGCGCGTGGGTCGCGCATCTGATGTTCGACCTGCCGACGCTCCAGCTTTCGGTAAAAACGAGAACCGGATTGGGGCAGTGGGTGGGCGAGTTCGTCGCCACTTTCGGCCTTGTGATGACGATCCTCGGGACGGTGAAATACAAGCCGCAGGCCGTGGCTGCGTCGGTCGGGCTGTATATCACCGCCGCCTATTGGTTCACGTCATCGACCAGTTTTGCAAATCCGGCGATCACCGTGGCGCGCAGCCTCTCCGACACCTTCGCGGGGATAGCGCCGCACGATGTGCCGATGTTCATTGCCGCGCAACTCGTTGGCGCGGTCAGTGCAACGATCGTCGGAAGCGCGCTCTTGG
>NZ_LNSG01000022.1 GCF_001468395.1 Sphingopyxis sp. H073
ATTGGGGCTTCATCTTCGTTCCTTCGTCACTACGACGAAGCCCCAATCCTCCTTAATTCACAACCTCAAATCTGTGCCATAGGTGCTGACGGGGGACAAGCGCGGCAACACATATTTACGGACCTTGCTCATTCATGGTGGCAGAGCTGCTTTGCCGTCTTTATCACAAAGCGACCCGCGCTTAAGGTAATGATCGATCGAGGTGTCAATCACAATGCCGCGTTGGTTGCGCTAGCCAACAAGCTGGCACGAATCGCTTGGGCGGCACTACCGGCCTCCGATAGGTCAGTCATTCAGATAATTGAACTGTGTAATATAAAATTATTTATAATCCGCGCGTTTGAAATGAATTTCGACACCTGCCTTGCCACGGGGCAAGGCAAAAGGCTTTTCTATTTTGACACTTACTTCATTTACAATCGGAAATTCTATACATTTTGAAGCGAGTCGATATGCGAAGGTTTCAATGAGCGGGATGTGGTTCTCAGCCAGTCTTTCAGCTATAGTAACAACCTTTCGATAATCGACCGTAGAATCGATATCTAAAATGATGTCAGAACGAAAAATGAGGAAAACCGAAACAATAATCGGTTGACGATGATCAATTTCATCTCGGTTTATGCCGATATGTGCAAGTAGTGAAAGATCACATACTTTTACTGTGGTTAACACTCCCACCGTCATGGATTTTAACTCGCATAATATATATTAAAAATAAATTATTTATAATTTTAATAAAATTAATATTCACTCGATAACAGATTCAATTTTCAATAACAGTCTAGATGCGACAGATTTTCTGATCGGCTCACCCATTCTTATTCTTCTCCAAGTGTTATCTCCAATGCCAAATAGTATCATTATAGAAATACTAGTATTTTCTTCTCTCAATTTTTTCATTATTAATACAATGTTATCAGGTATTCTGATAAATTGCTCTCTAAAAATATTTTCATCACTTTCTAATTTTGCAATAACATCTTGAGATTTGAACTCATTTTTTTTATTAAGTTTCATGAGTTTGAACCTTTTATTGCCAATACCATAATCCATTAAGTTCAATCGATGAATGCTTTTTCGATAACGAAGTGCCCAGGTCTTGAGTTGGATCCTTCTGTAAATCCATCCCGGGTCAGTGTTGATGAAATATCTATTATCATTTGTTTTCCTCCACATATCATGACTCTATCAGTCATATAGTTAAGTTTATTTAACCCATTGATGGTGAAGAAAATAGATTTATTATTTAATAAATCAGTAATCCTTCCATTTGTTTTAAATTTTTCTCTAGTAACTGTAGGTATATACAATAATTGTAAAAGCGCTTGATCGCGAACCAAATAATCATCTGCGAAACTGCTTTCAAGATTTTGACGAAATGCTAAATCCTTTATTTGCCGTACGCAATGAATAAGTATTATTTGATTAAATCTTGAATATATATCAGGATCACGAGCGATACTTAAGAATGGTGCCAAACCCGTCCCAGAAGATAGGAGGAATAATCTTTCACCTTCCAGAAGCGCATCAGTTACTAACGTACCGGTAGCCTTCTTGCCTAAAAAGATTTTATCTCCTGGAGCAATTGCCCTAAGCCGCGATGTCAAAGGTCCATTAGGAACATAGATCGACAAGAATTCAAGCTCATCAGAATAGGATGGACTTGCTATGGAATAGGGCCTTAGGAGTGGTGCGCCCTCGGAAGCTATGCCAATCATGACGAACTCCCCGGATCTGAATCGAAATGACGCCGGTCGCGTTATCTTAAAGCTAAAAAGATTGTCATTCCAATGTTTAACTGAATAAACCGTTTCTAACGTTAAATTTGGAGGGGTTTTAATAAGGCAGTCAGGCAGATTGGCGTGAATCATGAAATACAAACTCCCCTAAATGATTTATATTAAATTTTTTTATCCAAAAATTTTTGTAAACTCGCAATTGAATTAGATTAGTTAATCCGTTCGTGATTGTAATCTCGCCAATTTTATTTATAGGGTTGATGCGATAGATAACCCCCAAAAGCTACGGTGAAAAGGAAACTTAGAGGGTGCTAATGGTAACCTAGGGTTACCAGACGAAAGCGGCAACATTGGTAATGTGCGCCTGGCAAAACGTGATGTGCAAAGTAAAATGCAATTTTGAGAAATCTAAATGGTAATAAATTTACAACAGATCCAAGTTGTAGGAGAGGAATATGTCATCGCGGGACCAGCCCGCATTTTCATATAGCGATTGGGCGACATGGTTGTCTCGCGCCGTGGAGAGGCTAAGGCGAACTGCCCCCATTGCTCTTCCATAATTTGCTGCTGCAGTGATTAATGCTTTTCCAGCACCTTTGCCTCGCGCTTCTGGGGTAACGAACAAGTCATTGAGGATGAAGCTGCGAGAGGCCCGGACAGACGAAAAACTGGGATAAAGCTGTGTAAAACCTATAAAATCTCCCTCTGAATCGGCAACGAAAATAATGGACTCCATATGTTGAAAGCGTTCTATTAAAAAAGATTTCGCTAGTTCTTTATTAGAAGGCTTCCCGTAAAATGATCGGTATCTATCAAAAAGAAGAGTGAGTTTTTCAATGTCGTCGATTGTGCTCAGGCGTACATGCATTTTTTATCTCCTATATAGTCAAGTCAAATTACAAAATAGTGATGATTTGATGCAATAAATTTATAAATAAAATAATCAGTTGTATAATCTGAATGGAAAATAATTCTATGATTGTAGAATGTCTACAATATATATTATTGTACCAAATATAATTATAAAACTATAGGTATGCATCACAATTTCGGTTATCGTTTAGCTTCTGCTTCCGCAGGCTCATTGGCTGTTATAATTCGACAGAAATACAGGCCCCAATTTCACGCTGTTTGAGGGGTTGCTCTTCGGTCGTTCAGCTCTTTTCCGATCGAGCGGTGTAACCAATCCCGAAAACGAGACAAGAGAGGATCTCTCCAGCGAATACGAAGGCACCGGAATTCATAAGCACCAAGAGATGCGATAGAAAAGGGTTGAGAAGTTGGTTCAAGCCGGATGAGTCGCCCTTCATTCAAGTCTTCTGCGGCGAGCATCCAATTCGCTAGGGCTACACCTTGCCCGGCGCGAGCTGCTGCAAGGCACAGATGTGCCTGCCCATAACGAGCTATAGGTGCGCCTAAATCGCCCACTTCGAAATTTTGCGCCATCAACCATTGGCGCCATTCGCGTTCGGAACTTTCTTGAATTAGTGGTAACTGGATAACCTCTGCTGGAGCAGCAATGGTCCGAGCAAATCTAGGCGATACCACCGGGAATACAGCAGGCCGAGCAAGTTCTTCCGCTCTCACGTCGTGCGGCGGTGATGGAGACCAGTCGTACTGATAGCGAACGTCCCCATCTGCCTCCCCTGCGGCGAAGTTAGGTTCACGGTCGGAGGCTCGGAGATCAACAATGGGACGATTTCTCGCTTGACCAAAGGCAGAGAGATGACGAGCCAGCCACTGGACCGAAAAGCCAGCGGAACTCCAGATGGTGAGACCTCCAGAGCGTACTCCCGCGAGAGCTGCACTCGCCGCACTGATTTCGGCGATGGCTGCACTTATGCGCTGGTGATAGCCTAGCCCGATCTCCGTTAAATGACCTGTTTTTCGGTTGAACAGCTGAACCCCGAATAATTCCTCCAACGAGGAAAGGTGGCGGCTGACTATGGCATGGCTCACGCCCATAGCTTCCGCTGCCCGACGAATGCCGCCAAGGCGGCCAACTGCTTCGAAAGCGCGCAATGCGGCAAAGGGGGGGAGATGTCGCTCAATCATTGGTGGTAACCTAGGGTTACCGTCGGCGCATTGCAAGTCGCCTGTTCATCCCATTCAGCAGCAATTATTTTCTGTTAATCACACATATTGGAATTAGGGAACTTATGTCAAACGACGCACTTCTAGATAGGCGTATTGCTGCTGTGCCGCGTGGCGTTGCTAATGCCACTTCCATTTATGCTGCTCGCGCCGAAAATTCGGAAATCTGGGACGTGGAGGGCAAGCGCTATATTGATTTTGCTGGTGGTATTGCCGTACTCAACGTCGGTCATCGCCATCCTAAGGTTATTGCGGCGGTCCAGGAGCAACTGGAACTTTACACCCATACGGCTTTTCAGGTGATAGCATATGAACCCTATATCGCGCTTGCCGAAAAGCTGAACGATATCGCGCCAATCGATGGTCCCGCGAAGACAATCTTCTTCACCACCGGCGCTGAGGCTACTGAAAATGCGGTAAAAATTGCACGAGCTGCGACCGGTCGGCCCGGAATTATTGCTTTCGCTGGCGGCTTCCACGGACGCACGGCTCTATCCGGCGCGATGACTGGCAAGGTCAATCCATATAAGAAGGGCTTAGGCCCGTTTCCCTCAGAAATTTACCATGTGCCGCTACCTTCGCAGAGCAACGGCGTCAGAGTGGCGGAGTCGCTCCGCGCGCTGGATTTTCTTTTTGCCGCAGATGTCGAACCTGAACGAATTGCCGCATTCATTATCGAGCCTGTGCAGGGCGAGGGCGGCTTCCACACGCCCGACCCTGCACTGTTCGAGGCGCTTGCGAAGATGCGTGACGAATATGGTATTTTGCTGATAGCTGACGAAGTGCAAGCCGGTTTTGCGCGTACGGGCAAGATGTTCGGAATCGAACATCAGTCGATGAAGCCTGATCTTATTGCTGTTGCGAAATCCCTTGCCGGCGGTTTTCCGCTCTCAGGGGTTATCGGTCGGGCTGACCTCATGGACGTGATTAACCCGGGCGGACTCGGTGGTACTTATGCCGGATCTCCGGTGGCCTGTGCAGCGGCGCT
This sequence comes from Sphingopyxis sp. H073, assembly GCF_001468395.1. GTDB lineage: Bacteria > Pseudomonadota > Alphaproteobacteria > Sphingomonadales > Sphingomonadaceae > Sphingopyxis. Next base: position 4,822 of record NZ_LNSG01000022.1, read on the forward strand.
GGCAGTGCTGGACGTGATCGAGGAGGAGAACCTCCTTGATCGTGCACAGTCAGTGGGTACCAAAATACGGGCTGCGATCTCCGCAGCAGCTCTTCGCAATGACACGGTTGGTATTGCCAATCTGCGTGGTCCTGGCGCAATGGTAGGTTTTGACATTGTTGACGGGACGGGCAATCCGGATGCTGCCGAGGCCAAGCGGGTAACAATCCGCGCGCTCGACAAGGGTTTGGTGGTATTGACCTGTGGTACCCATGGTGCCGGGCTGCGCATACTGGTGCCGCTGACGGCCAGTGATGCGATTCTTGATGAAGGGTTGGATATTCTGACCCAAGCGCTGGTGCGGGTGGAAGGCTGAGCAATGACTGTTGATATATCGGCAGGCACTCGATTGGGGCTTGCGCGCCCCGATTTACTCCGCGATCATGCCCTGATCGGAGGCATCTGGCTCGATAGCCCGGCCCGGATCGCGGTGGCCAATCCGGCCGATGGCACGATCATTGGCCATGTCCCCAATATGGGGGCTGGGGAAACGACCCGCGCAGTCGATGCTGCCGTTATAGCACAAGCCTCTTGGGCGAAGGAAACAGGTAAAGCGCGTGGTTTAGTGCTCACCCGGTGGGCCGAACTGATACATGCCAATGCCGAAGACTTGGCTCGGCTGATGACTGCAGAGCAGGGCAAGCCCCTCGCCGAGGCGCGTGGGGAGGTCGCTTATGCAGCAAGTTTCCTTGAGTGGTTTGCTGGCGAAGCTCGCCGGGTCACGGGCGAATTGCTTACACCTCACGCCATCGATCGACGATTGCTTGTGCGCAAGGAGCCGGTGGGCGTAGTCGCAGCGGTGACGCCGTGGAATTTCCCGCTGGCGATGATTACCCGCAAAGCTGCTCCTGCATTTGCTGCAGGCTGCGCGATGATCCTGAAACCGTCCGAACTCACCCCCCTCTCGGCTCTGGCATTGGCAGTCCTCGCGCAGGAAGCCGGCTTGCCAAACGGGCTTTTCAGTGTGGTGACCGGCGATGCTGCCCCGATAGGAGATGTGCTGACGGGCGACAAACGGATACGCAAGTTCACATTCACCGGATCGACTGCGGTTGGAAAGATGCTCGCCGCGCGGTGCATGGGTACTGTAAAGCGTGTCAGCCTGGAGTTGGGCGGGAACGCGCCCCTGATCGTCTTTGACGATGCTGATCTGGACGCCGCTGTCGAGGGAGCAATAGCGTCCAAGTTTCGCAACGCCGGCCAGACCTGCGTCTGCGCCAACCGTCTGCTGGTGCAATCCGGCATCTATGATGATTTCTCGAAGAAATTAGCGGAAAAAGTAGGAAAACTCGTCGTCGGTCCCGGGCTGCTTGGCCCGACCGATCAGGGACCGCTGATCGACAAGCGGGCGGTGGAGAAAGCGCGAACGCATGTGGCCGATGCGACAGCAGGCGGCGGGCGCGTGTTGATCGGCGGCGAGGCGCTGAGCGATGACGGTAACTTCTTCGCTCCCACGGTCATTGTCGATGTGTCTCCTGATGCTCTGCTTTGCCGCGAAGAGACGTTCGCCCCGGTGGCGGGGCTGGTGCGGTTTGAAACCGAAGCAGAGGCCATCGCCATGGCCAACGACACGGATGCAGGGTTGGCTGCATATGTGTTTACCCGCGACATCGACCGCGCTTGGCGGGTGCCCGAGATGCTGCAATACGGTATGGTGGGGCTGAATACCGGGCTTATCAGCACAGAGGTTGCGCCCTTTGGCGGAGTAAAGGAATCCGGCATGGGGCGCGAAGGCTCTCATCACGGCATGGATGACTATCTTCAGCTGAAACTCGTTTGCCAGGCGATTAGCCCGGCCTGACGGTGCAATAGTCGAAACAATAAGTGCTCGTCCCGATAAAGCGGGCGGCAAGTGGACTGCCGCATCAGTGCGCAGCAGGGAGGCTGAGTGTGGCCAATATAAATGACAAAATCATGCCAGGAGAGAGGGGTGATGACCGCGACAACCTCTGGGTTAGTGGGGTCACAGCAAGCCTAAGAAAATTTCCTTCGGAAGCACTTTGTGGATTAAATCTGGAAGTCCTTGTGGCTCATTATGCGGGAGCATTCCCTCCCTCGTTTCGCCAGGCTCATGGTCCGGACGAAGCTGCGGCCGATATTTCAGCGTTGGTCCGCCTTGAGATTGTTTCCGGTGATCGAACGGATCTGAAGTCGGTGCGATTGCATCGCCGGTCGGACGACCGCAAAGATCGCCTTCGATTGAGACTTTATCAGCGCGTGGATACGTTGATTTTATCCGACGTGGTGTCGGTGTTGGAAAACTTCGGGTTTCGAGTAGCGGACTGCTATCCCCACGGCCTGCAGGGAGCAAAGGGTAGCATTGGCCACATTCATGATTTTTTATTGGGTTTTGGTCAGTCAGATGATCAGATAGCCATCGACCAGACATTCGCGCACGCTCAAACCATCGAGCAATCGCTTGAAGCAGTTTTGAATGGAGAGCGCGAAGACGATTCATTCAACCTCCTTATCTCCCATATCGGACTCGACGCGGACGAAACGAATTGGTTACGCGCACTTTATCGTTATCTGCGTCAGACGGGTATCGCCTATTCCGTATCCACTGCGGTAGAAGCGTTAGTCCAAGCACCAAGTGTGACTCGTGGCCTGATCGAACTTTTCCGGGCTCGGCACGAACCAGATTTTGTGGATCGCGCAGCCGGTGAGCGGGAAGCTTTGGCGGTGATCATGGGAGGCATTGCGGGTGTGTCCTCGATCAACCATGATCGGCTTATCCGCGCGTTGAAAGATAGCGTGCTGGCTATTCTCCGCACGAACGCCTTCGTCCCGGTGCCGACGCTTGCGCTTGCTTTCAAGTTTGACTCTGCGTTGATTCCGGGGCTGACCAAGCCCATCCCGTGGCGTGAAATTTTTGTATATTCTGGCCAGGTTGAAGGAATTCATTTGCGCGCAGGGCCGATTGCTCGTGGCGGGCTGCGCTGGTCTGACCGCCGAGACGATTTTCGTACCGAAGTGTTGAGCTTGATGAAAGCGCAACGCGTCAAGAACGCCATCATCGTTCCCACTGGTGCAAAGGGCGGATTCTATCCTAAAAAGCTGCCCGACCCATTGCGCAACCGTAGTGGATGGGCCGCCGAAGGGCATGCGGCTTACCAATCGTTTGTGCGGGCCCTACTTTCGGTCACGGACAATATTGTGGACGGGCAGGTTGTGCCTCCTCGCGATGTAGTAATCCGCGATCACGAGGATTCCTATCTTGTTGTAGCTGCAGATAAGGGAACTGCTAGTTTCTCCGATTCAGCCAATGCGATTGCACACGAGCAAGGATACTGGCTTGAGGATGCCTTCGCGAGCGGTGGAACAAAGGGGTACGACCACAAGGCGATGGGCATAACCGCGCGGGGCGCCTGGATTTCAGTCCAGCGGCACTTTGCCGAGCGTGGGATCGATGTGCAATCTGACCCTATTAACGTGGTAGGAGTAGGGGATATGTCGGGCGACGTGTTCGGCAATGGAATGCTGCTTTCACAGGCAATTCGCCTGATCGCAGCATTTGATCATCGTCATATCTTCCTTGATCCAGCGCCGAACGCATCTGCGGCTTGGCACGAGCGAGCGCGGCTGTTTGCTCAGACTAATTCCACGTGGGCGGATTATAACCAGGATTTGATTTCATCTGGCGGTGGGGTGTTCTCGCGTGAGCAGAAGAGCATCGCGCTGCCACCGGAAGTGCGGTCGCTGCTGCGGCTGGAAGAGCGGGAATTGGAGCCGGATATGTTAATCCGTGCGATCCTCTTGGCTCCTGCTGACTTGCTGTGGTTTGGCGGAATAGGGACGTATATCAAGGCTAAGAACGAGTCCAATCGCCAAGTGGGCGATCCTACCAATGATATTGTGCGGATTGATGCGACGGATTTGCGGGTTGGGGTGATCGCAGAGGGGGCGAATCTGGGCTGCACACAAGCAGGCCGGATTGAGGCCAGTTTGGCGGGTGTCGCGTGTAATACTGACTTTATTGACAATTCGGCTGGGGTGGATTGCTCCGACAAGGAGGTCAACATCAAAATTGCCCTGAGTGCCGCTAAGCGGGGCGGGCGGTTGGACGAACCGGAGCGTGTGGCGCTACTTGCGTCCATGACAGACGAAGTGGCGGAATTGGTCCTTGAAGACAACCGAATGCAGGCGCTCGGCCTCTCACTAGCTCAGAGCTTAGGCACCAAGGGCACTTCCGCATACTTGTGGCTGGCGGAGATACTCGAAAAGGAAGGGCACCTTGATCGCGCAACTGAAGGGCTACCCAATGCGGAACTTTTGCAATCTCGCGCTGCAAATGGTCGGGGGCTGACCCGAGCAGAATTGGCCGTACTTCTATCCAGCGCTAAGCTCGCGGTCCAGAGTGCACTGGAATCCTCGCCATTAATGGGAGATCCCCTTTTGGAAGGAGAGTTGCTCGAAGCATTTCCTCCAAGCATGCGCGATGCGTATCGCGACGACATTTTGCGACATCGTCTCCGCCGCGAAATCCTCGCCACGCGCATTGCTAACCGGGTGATAAATCGATTAGGTTTCATTCATCCCTTTGAAATTGCCGATGAGGATGAGGTCAGTCTTTCAGAGGTTGCAATTGCCTTTTTGATTGTAGAGCATCTCTTTAATATGGCGCCCGTTTGGCGCGCGATAGAAACGACGCAAATGCAAGAGCAAGAGCGGATTTCCTTATTGGTGGGCGCTGCCAGTGCGTTGAGGCCGCAGGTCGTGGATGTGCTGGGTATGATGCGCAACCACACTGCTCCCGTTCAGGTGGTAAATAGACTCGCCGGCTCCATTATTCTGCTCTTAAATAGCAAACCTGCCACCCTCTCCGACCTAAAAGTAGATTCAGCTAAATCAGTTTGTGTTGAGCAAATTTCTCGTTTCGATGGCGTGATTGGACTTGCGGAGATTGCGCATAGCAGTGGTAGCGATGTTATTAGCCTTGCAAAGGCATATGTTGCATTGGGTGACATTCTCGATCTGAAATGGCTTCAGGAAGTTGCCGCCGCTTTTCATTCCAATGGCTTTTGGGAGAGGGCCACAACTGCCGGGGTATTGAACGACCTGAAATCTGCTCGGCTCGATTTTATCCGTGCGTCGAGTTCTGTTTGTGCTGAGCAGGCCGTCCATGACTGGGCTGTGGCGCATCGAAAAGAGCTAGAAAGCTATTCTGCCCTGGCGGCCCGCGCCCGCGAAAGCCGTGAATTGACAGTCGCGATGCTTTGCCATGTTGCACGATGTGCCCGAAATTTACTTAATACTGCTAAATAGCTGTGCTTATTGAGCGTTAGGATCATGCGTCATGTGTTTGTTTGGCTGCTCCGAGCCAGCGTATTCTCAAAAATGAACAACCTAAAATCTGCTTAGGGAAGAAGTATTTTTGACTTCCGCCTCACATAGAATTTAGTCACAGATTTTGTTTATAGCTATTATTCGTTCGCGCTGTTGGTAGCAGCGTTTTGGTGAATCTACTCCTTTTCACTCAATCCATACAATAACATCGGCGGCATTCTCCCGCGCTACGTCGACAAAGTATCCCACAGAAAATGGCTTTAGCGCCTCCATATGGCACTTTTGATATCAGTTTGCCTGTCATTCATCCCGACCCATATAAGCATAATTTCATTATTATGAAAAAAAGTTATCGCCAAATCTGACTAGTCATGCTCGATCAGCGCCGCACTTCGAGCGGGGCTGGAGTGTATCAGGGCTATTTTTTACGCTATTTTTCAGAAAATAACTAGGCTGTAGTGACATTTTAATCACTTGAGCCATAGCATGATGCTGGCGAGTTTGATGAAGCCGAGGAAGTTGGCGGCGAGTTTATCGTAACGGGTAGCGATGCGCCTCCATTGCTTGAGTTTGGCGAAGAAGCCCTCGACACCCCATCGCTGCTTGTAGGCGATGCGGTCGTAACTGCGCTGTATCTTGCGGTGGCGGCGGGGTGGAATGACTGGTTCACCGCCTTGTTCGACGATCAGATCGCACAGGCTGTTGGCGTCGTAGGCCCGGTCTGCCAGCACTTTCTCGGCCTTCAGCCCTCGGATCAGGTCGCAGGCGGGAGCCATATCGTTCTGCTGACCGGGGCCAAGCACAAAGCGCACCGGCAGGCCGAGCGCATCAACTACGGCATGGATCTTGGTGCCGAACCCGCCTCGGGAGCGGCCAAGAGCCTGGGCTTGAACGCCCCCCTTTTTACTCTGGCCCCTGCCGCCTGGGCCTGAGCGCGGATCACGGTGGCGTCGATTGCCAGCCATTCAATGTCGGGATCATCGGAAACTGCTTCGAATATCCGGTCGATCACACCCTGTTCGACCCAGCGGTAATAGCGCCGCTTCGCCGTTTGATAGGGGCCAAACCGGTCCTCAGGCAAATCGCGCCAACGCCCCCCCGAACGCGCCAGCCACAGCAAGGCGTCCAGAAAACGCCGTCCGTCGCTGCGTGGACCGCGCTTGCCCTTGCGACCACCGGGAACAAACTCCCGCAGCCGCTCCCACTGATCGTCCCTGAGAACCTCGCCTTCCACACCAACCTCCAAAAGCCAGTGTTGAATCAGAACTCAGCGCAAATGGGAATCCCTTAAATTGTCACTACAGCCTAATGACTCAGCTTTGATCGCCGATTTAACGGATTGCGAGGCGAGTGCCGGATGCAAAAGGTAGATTCATAATAATGATAGTGCTGGACACGGTTTCACAAATATGATGAATTTGGTTCTAGGCAATGCGATTCGTGAATGCGAGCCGTTTTGTCGATCACGAAATCGGAAGGGGATTTATAAAGTTATGTGGCGAGTGGGAGTTGACGTAGGCGGTACTTTCACCGACCTTTTCGCATGGGATGACGAGAGTGGCGAGCAAAGGACGGGGAAAGTTCTTACAACTCGTCCTGATCGCTCTATTGGAGTTATCGATGCTATTGCAGATGCTGGGATTGAGATCGCTGAAGTCAGTCATCTAATTCATGGCACAACCACCGCCACCAACGCCCTGATTGAGAGGAGTTTTCCTGACGCGGCCTTTGTAACCACTGAAGGTTTCCGTGACACTATCGAGATAGGCCGTCAGCATCGCGAACATCTCTATGATCCCTACCAATATAAACCCGCTCCGGTTATCCGCAGGCGGTTCCGATACCCGGTCAATGAACGCATTAATCGTGAAGGTGTCGTCGAACGGCCGCTTGATGAAGCTCGCGCTCGTGAAATTGCCGCTGACCTGAAAGGGAAGGGCATTAAATCGATCGGCATCGGTTTCATTAACTCATACGCCAGCAGCCTTCATGAAGAGCGCATGGCCGAGATCATCAGGGAGCATTGCCCGGATGCTCATATTATTCTTTCTTCTGAAACGCGCCCAGTTTTTCGTGAACATGGTCGTTTCATGACCACTGCAATCCGCACTGCGCTGATGCCAGTTATGTCCGAGTATTTCGATAATCTGGAAGCGCGTCTTGCTCAGCACGATTTTCATGGAACCACATTAATTCTAAAGAGCAGCGGGGGCATCATGACGATGGCACTCGCCCGACAGCATCCTGAAGAGCAGCTTGAGTCCGGCCCTGCTGGTGGTGTCGCCTATGCGGCCTATCTTGCAAAATCGAGCGGATTTGACCGCATTCTGCATACGGATGTCGGTGGAACCAGCTTTGACGTATCGATTGTTGAGGAAGGCAAAGGGTTAGTCACGCGCTCGCACGAGCTGCAGTGGGAGGTTCCCGTAATCGTTCCGATGCTCGATATTCACAGCGTTGGTGCGGGCGGTGGGTCGATCGGTTGGGTTGATCCGGGCGGGTCTTTGCGCGTGGGTCCGAAAAGTGCTGGTTCCTTGCCGGGGCCGGCTTGCTATGGTCGGGGTGGAACCCAACCGACGATCACTGACGCTAATCTGGTCCTAGGTCGCCTTGAGCCTACGCTTAGCGGAAAGATGCAACTTGATCTCGCAGCTGCGGAGCGTGCCGTCGCTTCGGTGTCTGAGAAGATTAACTTGCCGCTGCTTGAAACGGCCGAAGGCATGATCCGTATCGGTTGTGAATATATGGCGCAGGCGGTCAAGAAAGTGCTGATTTCCAGGGGCCGTGATCCGCGCGATTTCATCTACGTGGCCTTTGGCGGAGCGGGCGCGCTTCACGCCTGCTTTGTTGCTAAGTCGATGAATATTCCCAAGGTCCTACTCCCACCTAACGCCGGTGTTGCGTCGGCGTGCGGGGCTACGGTCATGGACTTTCGCCAGGATGTCGAAGCGTTCTACTATGCACCTATATCCACAGCGGATTTGGCGAAGGTGAATGAGATTTATTCTACGCTTGAGGCTAAAGGACGGAGTCTTCTGCGCGAGCAGGGCGTGGAAGATGACAGCCAGATAGAACTGATCCGCACGGCGCAGATGCGTTATGTTGGGCAGTCTTACGAAGTCGAGACTCCGATACCTGCTGGCGTGCTATCCGCAGACGGCATTGCTGAAATCGCCAACACCTTCCACAAGGTCCACGAGGCCGAGTTCGGTGTCAGTTCGGATGACTTTGAACCCGCCTTTGTGTCGCTCAGCTTGGCGGCTATCGGTAAGCTTGATGCAGTTCCTGAAATTAAGCCGACGCTGCCCGTTGATGGGTCCGCCCAGACCGGCGTGCGCGAGGTGTTCATTGATGGCGAATGGGTGACCTGCAACGTCTATAACGGCGAGGCTTTGCCTGTCGGCGCCGAGATATCTGGGCCGGCAATCGTGGATTATGACCATGCATGCGCCGTGCTTCCGACTTGGTCTAGCGCACAGGTGAATCATCAGGGCGCCTTGGTAATCACACTCGATATCTAGGGAAAACGATATGAATAAGGTATCTACTGACCCGCAAATTGATCCGATCACCTTTGAGGTGCTCCGTAGCGTATTTGACTATACATGCGACAGGATGGCAACGACGCTGCAGCGTTCGTCATTCTCTCCCATCCTGTCCGACATGTTGGACTTCTCAAACGCGATATACGACCGCAATCTTCAGTTGCTTGCTCAGGCAGCCAACTGTCCGGTCCACCTCGCTGCAATGAAATTCAGCGCCGAGGCGGCCGTGCGGAAATATCCCGTGGAAACATTGTCACCGGGCGATGTGCTTGTCGTCAACGACCCATATCAGGGCGGTACGCATATCAATGATATCTCGTTCATTATGCCGATCTATTTTGGAAAAGATTTGATCGGTTTTGCAGTGAGCCGCGGACACTGGATGGACCTTGGTGGCGGTGCAGCTGGTGGGCAGGCATTCGGTACACACATTGCGGCCGAGGGGCTGCGCCTGCCGCCGCTTAAAATATACAGTGAGTATAAGATCAATCAGGATCTTCTCGATATCATCCTCAACAACACACGCACGCCTCACTTCGTTCAGGGCGATCTGCAAGCGCACTTCGGTTGCTTGCGCAGCGCTGAGCAGGAATTGCAACGGGCCTGCGCTCGCTATGGTGTTGAGACGACCGTCAAAGCTATGGAACAGGTTCAGAAATATACTGAGCGGATGGTCCGCGCAGCGATCAGCAATATCCCCGACGGCGAATACGAGGGCGAGGATTACGCTGATACCGATGGCATCAGCGATAAGCGGGTGAAGATCAAGGTTAAGCTCCAGGTCCGGGAAGACACCATCAAGGTCGACTTCACGGGTAGTGATCCAGCGACCGAGGGCGCCATCAATTCGCCCTATGCGAACACCATGTCAGCTGCGCTTTATTCGCTACAGTTTTTTCTAGCGAAGGACGCGCCGCAGAACCAGGGAATGTTCAATCCGATCGAAGTTCATATTCCCAAGGGGACCTGGCTTCACGCGGAGTGGCCAGCGCCGACAATCGGATGCACGACATTGTCGTCCTCCAAAATTACCAGCGCTATTTGGCAAGCGCTCGCCAAGGCGATCCCGCAGCAGGTTACCGGCTCGACCTACGCCGAGTGCAACTGGTTTGTTTCGAGCTGCCTTGACGATGCCGGCAAAGCTGACGTCTTTTCTGACCTTCCTGCCGGCGGCTGGGGTGGTACCCCCTATCGTGATGGTATGAACGTGACAATGGACCCGCTTGGTAACTGCATGAACATGACTGCAGAAACCGCAGAGCTATTTTTTCCGATCGTTTATGAAGCATTTGAGATTCGCAGCGGCTCGGGAGGGCCGGGACGGTTCCGCGGCGGTCTCGGCTCCACCTTTAAGGTGCGCTACCTTCACGGGGGTGAACTCGGCATGGAAACCTCGCGAACGCTTGAGGGCAGCCCTGGCGTGAATGGGGGAGGGCGCTGTCCGTCGTCAGAACATTCGGCACAACTCGCGGCGTAGATTAGTGGAGTGCGGGCCTCGTCTGGGGGTTGATATTAGGCGGCGAGTTTGCGGTGTTGC
>NZ_LNSG01000023.1 GCF_001468395.1 Sphingopyxis sp. H073
GGGAATCGGGGGTTTCAAGGGGCGGAAAGGCGGCGGCGTTGCGTCAGGGCGCTACCCCCACTCCAACCCCTCCCCACAAGGGGGAGGGGCTTAGGCGGGCCAATCCCCTGATGCCGGGGCTGCGCATTCGCGAGGATGGGTGGACGGTGGCGCGGACGCGGACGTTTCTGGCGGCGTTGTCGCAGACGGGGTGCGTTACCGATGCGGCGCGCGTGGCGGGGATCAGCCGCAAGTCGGTCAATCAGGCCCGCGCGCGCTTTGACGAATTCGACCGCGCCTGTTCGACCGCACTGGCGCGCGCGGGGCGGGGGCTGCGGGCGATCGCCTATGAACGCGCCGTCGTGGGACGCGAGATGGTGATCATCCGGGACGGCAAGGAGGTCGAGCTGCGGATCATGCCGTCGGATTCGATGCTGGGGCTGCTGCTGAAACGCGGCGATCTGGGCGACGGGGAGGGCGGGGGTGGCGGCGCGGTACGGCCGCTCCACAAACGCTATGACGGCGACGCGACGATCAGCGCCGAGGAGCATATGGAGGGCTGGCGCTTCGACGGCGCCGGGATCAAATATTTCCACCCCGGCAGCGCGATCGACAAGCTGCTCACCAAGCTGACCGCGATGCGCGCGTCGGTGGCCGCCGAGGAAGCCGAAAGCGGCGCCTGCAGCCGCTGCGGCCAGCCGGCGGCGGACGAGGCGGTGCGCGAGCGGCTGGCGTCGTGCCGGGCCGCGGCCGACAGCCTGTAGCTCGCCCGCGCGGGCGGGGTTTTTTGTGTGAGTCGGCGGCGCCGCGGCCGCTTCTGCCCCCGCGCATGTGAAAACGCCGCCAGCCTTGCGGCCGGCGGCGTCTCAGTGGACAGGGTTGCTACCGTCAGGCGTAGCGGACGGCGACATTCTGTTTGCGGCGCCGCGCGCGCATCGCGCCGCCGACGAAGCCGAGGCCGAGGAGCATCATCGCCCAGGTCGCCGGTTCGGGAACCGCCGAGACGTCGAGGCGGACATTGTCGAGCAGCGGACCGATATTGTCGGCGCTGGTCGTTCCGAACGCCATCCTGATCGTGCCCGCGCCGGTCGCGATGAAGCTGATCGACGAGGTGGTGAAGGCGGTGCTGCCCGGGATCGACACCGAGGAGAAGATCGAGTTGGCGGTCGAGCCGAACCCGGTGCTCGTCAGGCCGGTGCCCGTCAGGCCGCTGACCTTCGACGGATCGAGGAACAGGATCGCCTGGAAATTATCGGCGACCGAGTTGCGCTGCGCGCCGCCGACGTCGAAGCTGAAGGTGACGAGGTCGCCCGCGTTGAACCCCAAGTTCAGGCTGGCATTCGAGGTGATCGTCGCCGGACCCGGGGTGCCGTCGAGGTCGATCACATTGCCCGACGCGGGCGGCGTGATACCGATCGTGAAGGCGTTGGGCGACCCGACAACGTCGACAGAGACGCCTTGCGTCACCGTCCAATTGTCGAGCGTGGTCACGGTCAGATCCGGATCATCGCCTTCGAAACCGTCAGTGAAAACCGTTGCGGCCGAAGCCGGAGTAGCCATGGTAATCGCGGCAGAGGCCGCAAGTGCGTAGATAAAACGCATGTGTGTTCCTCCCTTTTGATGCCGCGTGCGACTCGTGCGGACAGGGGAACGTAACAAAAATTAGGTCCACTGTTGACTAAATGATTCGATGAAAAGGGAAATTTGTTCCAGATCGAGACTCGCGGGCGCGAGCAGGCCAAGGACTCGCGGGGGTTTCGGGGCGAGCGTTACCCCTTTCGGGTTATCGTACCGAAGGGGTGAATGTTAAGTGCTTGTTATGCGCCCCGCCCGCGCCCGGCGCGCGGTCAGCCAGCGGCGGCCTGGCCGGCGGCGGGGCGGTCGTCGAAGAGCGCCTTCAGGTCCTTCTTCAATATCTTGCCGTTCGCGTTGCGCGGCAGCGTGCCTTCGGTGAAGCGGATCGCGACCGGCACCTTGAACGCGGCGAGCCGCTCGCGCACCCACGCCTGTAGCTCGGCCTCGCTCGCGCTGGTGCCGGGGGCGAGGTGGACGACCGCGGCGGGCTCCTCGCCCAGCGTGCGGTGGGGCAGGCCGATCACCGCGGCGTCCATGACCGCGGGATGCTCGTAGAGGCGGTTCTCGACCTCCGACGAATAGATATTCTCGCCGCCGCGCAGCACCATGTCCTTCGCGCGGTCGACGATGTAGACAAAGCCCTCGGCGTCGAGGCGCGCGAGGTCGCCGGTGCGGACCCAGCCGCCGACGAAGGTTTCGGCGCTCGCCTGCGGCTTGTTCCAGTAGCCGGTGACGATCATCGGGCCGCGCGCCCAGAGCTCGCCGACCGTGCCGGTGGGGAGCGGGGTGACGCCGTCGTCGGCGCGGATCTCGAGGTCGGCGACGGGGACCGGCGGGCCGGCGCTGGTCGGGCGACCCAGATAATCCTCGGCCGAGTGCGAGGTGACCGTCGCCATCGTCTCGGTCATCCCCCAGCCGTTGCCGGGGAGCGCGCCGAACTCCTCGTAGATGCGCTTCACCAGCTCGGGGGCCGAGGGGGCGCCGCCGTAGGAAATCGCCTCCAGCGAGGAGAGGTCGTAGCTGGCGCGGTCGGGATGCTCGAGGAGTTGCCACGCGATCGTCGGGACGCCGCCGGTGACGTTGACGCGCTCGCGCTCGATGATCTGCATCGCCTGCACCGCGTCCCACTTGCGCATGAAGATCATCGTGTTGCCCGCCGCCATGCTGCCCATCAGGGTCGCCGAGCAGGCGGTGACGTGGAACAGCGGGATCACGGTCAGGATCGTGCGCGGCGCGGGGTCGGGGATCGCCTCGCCGCGGCGGACGTAATTGCGCGCCGCCGCGAAGCCGCTCGACAGGATGTTGGTGGTAAGGTTGCGGTGCGTGCCGAGCGCACCCTTCGGATGGCCGGTGGTGCCGCTGGTGTAGAAGATCGTCGCGGGGTCGTCGGCGGCGAGATCGACCTGCGGGCGCTCGCGGAGGGCAAGCGCGGCCCAGTCGGCGGGGCGGCCGATGAGGGTTTCGAGCGCGGTGGCGCCCTCGATCGCGGCAGGCGCGCGGGCGACGATCCACTCGCCGACATCGGGCAGGTCGGCGCGGTGCGCGGCGAGGCGGTCGTAGCGCTCGGCATCGACGATCACGATGCGCGCGCCCGAATCCTTGATGCCGTAGGTCAGCTCGTCGCCGGTCCACCAGGCGTTGAGCGGCACCGCGATCGCGCCGATCGAGACGATCGCGAAGAAGATCACCGGCCATTCGGGCAGGTTGCGCGTCGCGAAGGCGATGCGGTCGCCCTTGCCGACGCCGCGGTCGACGAAGGCCTGCGCGAGCGCGGCGGTGGCACGATACTGCGCCTCGAAGCTCACGCGCTCGTCGTCGAGGATCGTCGCGAGGCGATCGCCGTGGGTGCGCGAGAGGTCGAGCAGCACGCCGAGGTCGGCGGGCGCGTGCTTCCAGACGCGCGTCGGGATGCCGCGGATCGTCGCCATATCCATTTCGAACTTGCTGCCGGGCGCGGTGAGCGCGGCGGTCGCGTCGGCGAGCGAGACTCTGGGCCAGGCGGGATCGATCGCAACGAGGGGCTGGTCGCTCATACTATCCGTCATGCGGCGCTCTCTCCATGCGCTATGAGTGTCTGTCGCCCCACGCGTCGCCTTCGACGTAAGTTTGATTGGGGATGCACGCAAGGGGAGGGGGACGGACGGACATATTCGCGATCGGGCTGATGACGCGCGGCGATTTGTGGGACGTCGTCGCGGTGCCCGACATCCGCATCCAGGTGAGCGCGCTCGCGCGGCGACTGGTCAAAGCGCACTGGGGGGCGAGGGGCTTTAGGGC
>NZ_LNSG01000024.1 GCF_001468395.1 Sphingopyxis sp. H073
TGTCCGTCGTCAGAACATTCGGCACAACTCGCGGCGTAGATTAGTGGAGTGCGGGCCTCGTCTGGGGGTTGATATTAGGCGGCGAGTTTGCGGTGTTGCAAGCGCCGATATTCGATGGTCTGTTGCTTGATCCTTTCGCGTTGTTTGATGATGGTTGGCGCTCTGCCGAAGTAGGCGTCGGCGGGGGTCACGTTGTTCAGGCTCTCGTGGTAGCGCTGGTGGTTATAGTGCTCAACGAAGGCTTCGATCTGGGCCTCGAGGTCGCCGGGCAGGAAGTAGTTTTCCAGCAGGATGCGGTTTTTCAGGGTCTGGTGCCAGCGCTCGATCTTGCCCTGGGTTTGCGGATGCATCGGGGCGCCGCGCACGTGGCTCATCTTCCTGGCCTCGATGTATTCTGCGAGTTCGCCCGCGATGTAACTGGGACCGTTGTCGCTGAGTAGCCTGGGCTTGTGCAGCACTGCAGCATGATCGCAGCCCGAGGCCGCGAGCGCTAGGTCCAGCGTGTCGGTGACGTCCTCGGCCCGCATGTTGGTGCACAGCTTCCAGGCGATAATGTAGCGCGAGAAGTCGTCGAGCACGGTCGACAGATACATCCACCCCCAGCCAATGATCTTGAAGTAGGTGAAGTCGGTTTGCCACATCTCGTTCGGCCGGGTGGTCTTGGTGTGGAACTGATCGGCAGCCTTGATCACGACATAGGCCGGGCTGGTGATCAGATCGTGGGCCTTGAGCAGGCGGTAAACTGTGGCTTCCGACACGAAGTAGCGCTTCTCGTCAGTGAAGCGCACCGCCAGTTCGCGGGGGCTCAGTTCGCTGTAATCCAGTGCCATTTCGATGATCTGCTGCTGGATGTCATCGCCGATCCGATTCCACACCCGGCTTGGCGCAGGTGGCCGATCCTCCAGCGCCTCAGGTCCGCCCTCATGGTAGCGATCATACCAACGGTAGAAGGTCCGGCGGGCCACGCCGAGCTGGTCCAGCGTGCGCTTGGCGGGCAGGTGCGACTGCTCGACGATCCTGATGATCTCGAGCTTTTCGGATGCGGGATACCTCATTCGTCGCCCTCCCCATCCGCGATCATGCTTTTTTTGAGCAGGCGGTTTTCGAGCGTCAGGTCAGCGACGCATTCCTTCAGAGCGCGGGCCTCACGGCGCAGATCCTGGACCTCGCCGGTGGTTGCGGCACGGCCGGTGTCACCGGCCAGGCGGCGCTTGCCAGCTTCCATGAACTCTTTCGACCACACGTAATACAGGCTTTGCGCGATGCCTTCCTTGCGGCACAGCTCGGCAATGCTGTCCTCGCCGCGCAGACCGTCGAGCACGATGCGGATCTTGTCCTCGGCCGAGAAATGGCGGCGGGTGGCACGCCGGATATCCTTCACCACCCGCTCAGCAGGGGCCTTCGTCGGCGATTTTTTCAAGGAGGATTGGGGCTTCATCTTCGTTCCTTCGTCACTACGACGAAGCCCCAATCCTCCTTAATTCACAACCTCAAATCTGTGCCATAGGTGCTGACGGGGGACAA
>NZ_LNSG01000025.1 GCF_001468395.1 Sphingopyxis sp. H073
TGACGTGACCCCCTGATTTTCCTCCACGAGCGATTAGAGTCTGGCCTGAAGGAAGGACAGACGATGAAGCGCAAGAGGTTTACCGAGGAACAGATCATTGGCGTGCTGAAGGAAGCGGAGGCGGGTGCGAAGACCGCTGATCTGGCCCGGCGGCACGGGGTGTCTGAAGCGACGATCTACAACTGGAAGGCCAAGTATGGCGGGCTGGAGGTATCCGAGGCCCGGCGACTGCGGGAGCTTGAGAGCGAGAACGCGAAGCTCAAGCGGCTGCTGGCCGACACGATGCTGGACAACGTGGCGCTGAAGGATCTTCTTTCAAAAAAGTGGTGACGCCCGCCGCGAAGCGAGAAGCTGCCGCTCATCTCCAGGCAACTCATGGGATGAGCGAGCGGCGGGCGTGCCGTGTCATCGATGCCGATCGCAAGAGTGTGCGCTATCGTTCCATCAGGGACGATGATGCCGGCCTACGTGAGAGGCTGCGCGATCTGGCCAACCAGCGGCGCCGGTTCGGCTATCGCCGTCTGCATATCCTGCTGCGCCGGGAGGGCGTGATGATCAACCGGAAGAAGACCCAGCGGCTCTACAAGGAGGAAGGTCTGGCGGTGAGGCGGCGACGCAGCCGCAAGCGTGCTGTCGGCACCAGAGCGCCGGCTCCGGTGCTGGCCCTACCGAACCAGCGCTGGAGCCTGGACTTCGTTCATGACCAGATGGCTTCTGGTAGGCGGTTCCGGGTCCTCAACGTGGTCGATGACGTGACCAGGGAGTGCCTGGCGGCGGTGCCGGACACCTCGATCTCAGGGCACCGTGTCGTGCGCGAGCTGACCCAGCTGATCGCACAGCGCGGCAAGCCGGGGATGATCGTCAGCGATAATGGCACCGAGCTCACCGGCAATGCCGTGCTCGCATGGTGCGGCCAGAGCGGCGTCGAGTGGCATTACATCGCTCCGGGCAAGCCGATGCAGAACGGATATGTCGAAAGCTTTAACGGCCGCATGCGTGATGAACTTCTCAACGAGACGCTGTTCATGAGCCTTGCCCATGCACGGGTCGAGATCGCTGCTTGGGTCGAGGATTACAACCGGGAGAGGCCACACTCGTCCCTTGGCTACAGGGCCCCGGCGGCGTTCGCCGCCGAACTGGATAAGCAATGGCCTGCTTCGCTACGCCCTACGGGCTCCGCTACGCAGCCCATTGCTTCAACCGCGCTGATGCGCAAAACAACCGCCCGGCTCTAATACCAGCTGGGGGAAAGCTGGGGGTCACGTCA
>NZ_LNSG01000026.1 GCF_001468395.1 Sphingopyxis sp. H073
TCATTGATCAGAGCCAGAAGATGACTGTAGCGGCGAGGGCTACGGCGGAGAAGAAGGCCTTCGGGCACCGATCGTAGCGCGTGGCGACGCGCCGCCAGTCCTTGAGACGACCGAACATGATCTCGATTCGATTGCGGCGTTTGTAGCGCCGCTTGTCGTATTTTA
The DNA here is from genome assembly GCF_001468395.1 of Sphingopyxis sp. H073. Lineage (GTDB taxonomy): Bacteria > Pseudomonadota > Alphaproteobacteria > Sphingomonadales > Sphingomonadaceae > Sphingopyxis. The sequence goes on from NZ_LNSG01000026.1 coordinate 166, forward strand.
CGGTCTTGTTCCGTATTTTCCGGCCCGGGATGCAGGGCGTGATCCCCTTTTCCTGCAAGGCGTCGCGGAACCAGTCGGCATCATAGCCCCGGTCGGCGAGCATCCATTGCGCTTTGGGCAGACTGTCGAGCAAAGCGGCCGCGCCCGTGTAATCGCTGACCTGCCCGGCGGTCATGAAGAAGCTGATCGGGCGGCCATTTGCATCGGTCACGGCATGAAGCTTGGTGTTCATACCGCCTTTCGTGCGGCCGATCAGGCGTCCCGGACCCCCTTTTTTACCCCAAGGCTCGACGCCGTGCGGTGCGCTTTGAGATAGGTCGCGTCGATCATGATCGTCTTGCGTTCGGGAGCCTGAGGTGTCGCCAAGCCCTCCATCATGCGGATGAAGATGCCCTTGTCGCTCCACCGCTTCCAGCGATTGTAGAGCGTCTTTGCCGGGCCATATTCTCTCGGCGCATCCCGCCACCTCAGCCCATTACGATTGACGAAGATGATGCCGCTCAAAACCCGCCGGTCATCGACGCGCTCCCGGCCATGGCTCTTCGGAAAATACGGCTGAAGACGCGCCATCTGCTCGTCAGTCAGCCAATACAAATCACTCATCAGTCAGGCTCCTCACAGTGAGCCTGAATCACAGCGGCCTGCTCAAATCAATGGGTCCTGACCCTAG
>NZ_LNSG01000027.1 GCF_001468395.1 Sphingopyxis sp. H073
TGTTTGCGACATTGGCGGACAATCTCGCGGACCGAAACATCCGGACGGGGTTCGGTTTCCTGTTCGACCGGGCGGGTTTCGCGATTGGCGAAACGCTGATTGCTTACGCGCCGGGCGATTCCTATGCCGCGGCGCTGGCGGTGGGTCTTCTCAACACGCTCCTGATATCGGCGCTCGGCATCATCTTCTCGACCTTGCTCGGCCTCGCGGTCTGCATGGCGCGCCTGTCGTCCAACTGGCTGCTTGCGAGGCTCTCCGGCCTTTATATCGAGCTGGTTCGCAATATTCCGCTGCTGCTCCAGATGTTCGTCTGGTACGCCGCGCTGCTGTTCGGTCTGCCCGGACCCGGCCCGGGCGCCGTCGGACCGTTCGACCTCGATAATCGGGGATTGCACCTCCCCGCGCTCTCCTTGGCCGATCCGGGACGGCCGGTCTTTCTCATCGCGATCGTCGCCTGTGCGATCCTGCTGGGTGCCGTGCGGCGAGGAGCCGTTCGCACGCGCACTGCGCTGGCCTTCGCCGGCATCTCCCTGGTGCCGCTCTTGCTGTGGGGCGGGATCGATCTGCCGCGGGCGGGGCGCTTCGGAACCGTCGGCGGATTGTCGCTCTCCACGGAGTTTCTGACGCTGGTCGCCAGCCTTTCGGTCTATGCCTCGGCCTATCTGGCCGAGATAA